>NZ_STFF01000009.1 GCF_004834005.1 Niastella caeni | reverse complement strand
ACGCTTCGGCTGAAGCTTTTAATGCCAAAATCAAGGCTTTCAGAGCCTCGGCAAGGGGTGTTCGAGATATTAATTTCTTCTTATTCAGACTCCAGAAAATCTATGCCTAAACAAATCAATCCCCCAAAAATTTCACTTGATCCAGTCTTAATGCTCCATTAAACAATCAAGCGGCGATAGAATTTTTATCACTTTTTACAACTTTCCGCAGTTCATCTTGCAAAAACCCTTTCAGGCTTAAATCTTCATCTAATAAAGGCCAATGAATGCCGATACATCTCCAACTAATTCGTATTGTATCAATTGAGATTTTTCTGCACTCTTTAATAATTTATAAGAGGATATATTTTGACTTAATACGGCTTTCGTATTTGAGTAAATTGTCATTAGATCTAATTCAGGATGGAAATCAACAGCTTTAATGCGTAATCCTTCTTTGATAATTAAATTATTTATAGCATCGAATTGTTTATTTGCCGAAGCATTCATTCCATTTCTTTTTAAAATTTTCAGAATGTGCGTGAACTATTTCTAAAATATCTTTTTGTTCTGCATTGGAAAAACCAAGTAAGTAATCTGTTTCAATGGATGATTCTAACCAGATTTTCCATAAGCATCACCCTTGGCTATGTGAACGAACGTGGATCGGCTCATCATTTTCATTGCTGTAAAAGAAAAATCTTATGCCATTTAGCAGTAACAGTGTAGGCATCTAATTCAAATTTAAAGCTAAAAACCCTAGTTCCTATTTGTATAAAATATCCGAATGATACAAAGATATGAAAAACAATAATTTGTAGGTTTAGTGAAAGTTCAGAATCAATACAAAGGGTATTATTCAGGGTTGACGTGAAAACTTTAAGCTTTTTGCTATATTAACATTAGTAATAGGAATGCAATCAGAAATAAAAGATACCTTTAACCGTTGTACCCTAAAATCCCTAACCATGTCTAAAGTCATCTTCAATAATAAAAATGCGGTCTTCTTCCAGTCATTGAAATTGGCTATAGACAAGTATTTTCAGGAGAAAGAATTAAAAAAAACAGGGAACTGGAAATTGTATTCCAAAACAATTATTTTGATTGCGGCTGCTATTGCATTATACCTCACCGCAGTTAGTTTTTCCCTCCCAATAATAACAACGATCTTAATTGGCAGCGTTTTGGGATTTTTATCTGCCTGCATAGGATTTAATGTAATGCATGATGCCAACCATGGCAGCTATTCTTCTAAGAACTGGGTAAATGATACGTTGGGTTTAACGTTAAACGCCCTGGGCGGAAATAGTTTTATCTGGCGGCATAAACATAACATCATTCACCACACCTATCCAAATGTTGATGGCGTTGATGATGATATTGCCAAAACACCTTTTATAAGAATGTGCAGCTCGCAGCAGTGGGTGCCCATGCACAGGATACAGCATTTATATACGCCCGTATTGTATGCTATCAGTTCTATGATCTGGATCCTGTTCCAGGACTTTGAAAAATATTTCAAAAGAAAAGTACACACAACTGACCTGCAGAAAATGAAAACAAAAGATCATCTTGTTTTCTGGATCAGTAAACTGTTGTATCTATTCTTTTATATCGCGTTACCCATATTGCTTACCGGCTGGCAACAATGGTTGGTGTTCTTTTTAAGTTTGCACATTGGATTAGGATTTACGCTGGCCATCGTATTTCAGTTGGCTCACGTAGTGGAAGAAACGGAGTTTACCTTTGCGCCTTTGAACGAAACAACGGTCATAGAAAATGAATGGGCCATTCACCAATTAAAAACTACTTCTAACTTTTCACCCAATAACAAAGTGATCTCCTGGTTTGCCGGTGGTTTGAATTACCAGGTAGAGCATCATCTCTTTCCCCGGATCAGTCATATACATTATCCGGCGTTGAGTAAAATAGTAAAAGAAAAATGCGAAGAATTTAATGTTCCTTATAATAGCATTCCTTCATTGAACCGTGCTGTTAAATCGCATTTCCGTTTTATCAAATCGTTAGGTAAAAAGCCGTTAGCTGTGTAGCGGTTTACTGGCAGTAACAAAGTAATCCAGGCAATTTTCTGACAGCTCATCACGGTAAAAGTCGTCATAGTTGATGCCGGCCGTAATGTCGGGCGCTTTTCGGGCAAGGGAAAAGCGATTGTAGTTATTGAGCACACTGTAAACACCTTTCAACAGGAAAGCGGGCAGCCGGTGCTGCAAGTTGAGAACATCAAACCGGGTAATGCGTTCTATTGCTCTTCTATTCTCTTCATAATACTTCATCACTACATCATTGCCATATATGCCGTTTAAAGTATATGCATCAAAATGACTGGCGATCAATTGCTGCATTTGAACAGGAAGATATTCCCTGATGTGGAAAGGATTTCTGGTTAACGAGGTTAATTTGTTAGGCGTGGTGAGAAATAAAGTGCCTCCGGGTTTCAATACTCTTTTTATTTCATCAAGCAGGCGATGGTCATTTTTTATATGTTCAATTACCTGGAAGCATATTACAGTATCGAATGCGTTGTCCTTAATGTCATACAGAAAGGGAAGGTGACATTGCTTAAATAATACCTTATTGTTAAATGAAACGCCTTGGGGCTTTTTCTTATCAACCGCCATATACAGGTCTGCATGCGGGCTTAATAATTCCATACCATACCCTTCGCCGCAACCCAGTTCAAGTACATGTTTGCCTGCTACATGATACTTCAGGATAGCCTGGTAGGCAAACAGATGGCGCTGAAAAACATAATTATTGATGTACGAAAGATTGTTGGTACGTTCGGTAGTTTTCAGTAATGCTATCATTGCTTATTAATTGATATACACTACTGATACACGTTATTCAACAAATACCCTTATTTCGGGTCGAAAAAATTAATGTTATAAAAGATGCCTGCCTGAAATCCTATCCATGATTTAGTGCTTTGCGCAGCGTTTACTGAATAAGTATCTTTGATCGTATAAATGGGTTTCAGCAGATCGAATCTTTGATCAACAAAGGCGGCTGTAAATCCTGGCGCTTTCATTTCACCATTGCGGTAAAAAGTTAATTTCATAATATTCAACACTGGTCCGAATTGAATAGAAAACCGGCTGTTTAATTTGACTTCACCTATCAGTGCAGCCCTATGTAACCTGGTTTTAAATTCGTACCGTTCTCCTGCGGTATCCCATTTTGCTAACAATTTTCCTGTGGTTAACTGAAGATGTAATTTCCATTGATCGGATAAAGGAACGGAACCACCCACACCATACCTAAACATTGAGACATTGAAGTTACTACTCCATGAGGCGATGCCATATAGGTAGGGCAACCCGAGTTGTATGGTGGGATTGAAATAGAAAAGATCATCCACAGTAATTCCAGGTTTTGCAAAAAGATCTCTTGTAAATGGTTGTTTTTCTTTCTTGCTTTTATTGGTAGTAGTTGGCTGATTGTTATTGGTTGTTGAGCGTTTGCGGATTTGTCGCGGGTTTTTTACTGTGTTCTGGTTGGCTGTAGTATCAATAACAGGCTTTAATGTATCAATTGCCAGTGGCTGGGAAGAAACGGGATCAATAGTGGTTATAACTGGTATTGTATCAACAACGGGCGCGGGGTTATTAACCAGCACCGGTTTCCCGTTTGCCGTGTCAGGCAATTTAATAACCGACTGTTTTGTATTCTTATCCGGTGTAACAACCTTCTTGTTCGTTACAGAGCGTTTGGGTAATGACGAAGGTTTTTTTGAAATATGGGATACATGAGGAGAATGAGCATTATTTTCTTTTCGTTTAGCCGGTGGGGGATTATCGAGCAGGATAATATGATCACCCAGCACGGCATAATAAACACCTGTATTTTGCTTTATTTCCTGCAACAAACCGGCAATCGTTGGCGTATTTTTTTTTAAACGAATGTATTTTGATGCAGGGAACTTGCGGGTATTAATAGAGAATTTTGCACCTGTTTGTTTTTTGATCAGCCGAAGCAGGGAATCCAGTTTTATATTATTGGCCGGCACCACTACTTTCTTTTGCAGGTTAATAGCGCCTTGCTGTGCATTGCCTGCCTGGCCGATCGTTATCAGGCACATAATCAAATATATACTGACCAATAGTTTCTTATTACGTACAACTGTTGCCACTTATATACACGGTTTTATGTTCAATACGGTATTCTATATTCAACGTCATCGCCAATACGTCAAAAATATATTCTATAGATTTATTATCGAAAGAACTGCTCATGGTGCAGGCTTCCAGGTGCTTATTGGTAATTATTATTTTTATGTCATATGCTTTTTGTAACTGATCAATGATCTCTTTTAAGGTCGCGTTCTCAAAATTGAAAACTTTGGTGGCGTAGCCTATTTCGTTCAGGTTGTACCTGTTTAGCAAAGAAAAAAGTTGTTTACGAATATTGTAAATCCCTTTTTCTCCGGCCTGTACGGTTATACTGTCGGAATTGTTCAGCATGCGCACAATGCCTGTTTTTACAGCCACTTCAATGGTCTCGTTCGTATTGCGAACATTGAACGAAGTACCGATCACTTTTATGTGTATAGGGCCGGTGGTTATGATGAACGGTTTTGACGGATTGGCCATTACCGAAAACCAGGCTTCGCCGTTTAATTGTATTTCTCTTTTGTTGTTGGTAAATTGATCGGGATACCGCAATGACGAATAACTGTTTATGATAGCTGTTGAGCCATCGGGCAAGGTATCGTGGAGGATTGTTTGTTGTGTTTGACGGGTTAGGGCAATTGTGTTCTTAGATTGATCCTTTTTTGAAAGAGTAAGATACAAAAACGCAGCGCCAGCTATAAGTACAATGCTGGCTGCAATTTTGGTCACAACTGATATTCTTTTTAACGGATATATTTTGGGTTGAGGCCTTTGCGGGAATTGATCTTTTATCTGCTGAAAAAATGCTGCTTTATCTGGCAAAATACACTTTTCTTCAGAAGCCAGGTTGCTCCATACGTTGCTGATCTGTTCAAATAGCTGCTTGTTGGCAGGCGATACCGTTAGCCATTCTTCCAGCGCAATGGCTTCCGCTGGCGATGCTTCACCGGATAAATATCTGCCCAACAGCAGGTAATCAACGTCGGTATGGTTTTTATTATTCATCTTATTGGGTTAGGAGTAGGACTAACAAGATCAAAACTTCAGATAGCTTTTCCCGTAATATTTTAAGTGCTTTTCCGATCTGTGCTTCTACTGTTTTAACAGATAGGTTCAATTCCTCCGCTATTTCGGCATACTTCTTTTTCTCAAACCTGCTTTTTAGAAAAATTAATTTGCATTGGGGTGGCAGACTTTCCAGGGCTTCAGTGATCAATGCAACGTTTTCCCTGCTTGTCAACGCATCATTAAAAACGTGCGGTATAGATTGGTGATTTTGAATATATGCCGTTCTCACTTTCTCATGCCTTTTTACATTCAGACAATAATGGAAAACCGAAGTATATAAATAAGATTGCATGGATTGCTGTTCATCGATGCTGGCCCGTTTCTCCCAAAGTTTTACAAACACTGCCTGAACGGCATCTTTAGCGTCGTCGTTATTTTTTAGCAGGGTAAAGGCATAGCGGTACAACCCTTCAAAACAGGATTGAAAGTATCTTTCTACGACTGCCGTCAGTCTGTTATCATTGTTTATTATGCCATCGTGCAGGTCCAAGCCCGATAAAATCCCCCTTTATGATAAAATTTTATAGTATTACACGCAGAGCTGCAAATACCCTTATGCGTAAGCTACATTTTTTTTTCGGCGTAGACGAGAATAAACAAATAAGATGCCCGGAATCAACAACAGCGGGAGAAGCCAGTAATTCTTTTTTTTCGATTGTACGGCAGGTAGGGCAACTTTTTGCAGGTGCCCGCTGTATACAAATCCGGCCCAATAATAGGGCAATTGCAGCAGGGCATTTTCATGCTCACTTTGCAACCACTCTTTTTTTGCGTTATGTAGGGCGCGGGCGATATCGGGTTGTTGATCTAGCTGCTCATAAAAGCGTTGCATCAGGGCAATGGCCGTTTTATCATTCACATTCCATAAACCTGATATTACGCCGCCGGCGCCGGCCGCGGTGAACTCCCGGCTTATGCTGTTGAGCCCTTCACCTTCGAGCAACAGGCCGTCGGCTGTTTTGCAAGCGCTTAACACTACCAGTGCGGGTGCAAAATGTTTGTACCGGAGTTCGAATAAATAAAAGGGTTTATCGTACAGCTGCAGGTAGGGGAAAGAATCGGAAGCCGCTGAAACAGCATGGGTGCTAATGTGAAGGATACCGGTAGAATCGGTTATACTGTTAAAGGTGTTCCAGGTGGCAGTTGCATTAGTATAATACCTGCCGGTTATTTTTTTGCTCAAAGTATTGTATTCCTCATCTATTGACAGGGCAACCTGTTGTGCATGCTGTCCCTTTGAAACGAAGAAACCGGTGAACGCGGCTGCATTATATTGTGCAGTTTGCTGTACGTGCCAGGTGGCCAGTGAATAGGCCTGTGATAAGGAAACCTGTTTGCAAAGAAAGGGCCATTGGCGGTAATTGTTTTGATAGGCGGAACCGGTGAGCAATGCATCAAATGGCAGGTAATTAAACATGCCATCCGGTATCAGCACATAATGCCGGTCTTTTTTCCACGCCCTGTTATTGAAAGTAGCCTGGTAAATGCCATAACAGGCTGAATAAAATTGGCGTGGCTCGTTCAACATGGCCGATGCACCATTGGCAAACCAACGATGCATGAAGGCGGGAATTTCCTCATGTAATGCTTGGCTTGCTGAAATAACCTGTATCGATTGAATGCCTTTATTATCCAGTTCAATAATAAAACTGCTATCACCACCCGCTACGAATTCAAGCATGGTTACGCTGTCAGGAATTTGAAGCATGAAGTTATACAGCGATTCTACGGTAAGCGCGTTGGCGTCGTTCATGGCCTGGAAGGACTGCTGTTTTATTTTTTTATTCAACAACGAAAGATCATATTCTGCCTGCTGTAACAGCGTACTAATATTCTTATTGTCTTTTCTGTTTAGCAACTCATGCTGATAATAGAGAATGGCCTGTTGTAGTTGCCTGCATTGCCTGAATAGAGAATCGGTTGATGAAGCTATACCAGATACCTGCATGCGTGACCGGCGTTCATCCATTAACACCTGAGCCCGCGACATTTCGGTGATCAACAGGAGCTGATCTAAAAATTTCGTTTCACCCGTTTGCTTCCATAAGTTGTAGGCCAGTTTAGTGGCTGCTTCCACCCGCGACCGGCTTTCAGACACTTCCCGCAACTTTGACTCGGCATAAAAGAATTCTTTTCTGAGTTTTCCCGTTGCTACAAACGCGCTTATATAATGTTGTAAGGCATCCTGTGGTTGATTAAGTTGAATGAGGGCTGCTGCTTTTCCACACAATGCATCTGTGAGGGTGTTCTCGCTGTATAACGCATTTGCTGAAGGAACTGCGTTGATGGCATAATGCTCCCAGGCTGGGATCATTAACACCAGCGCTTGCTGGTAATACCTGAGCGCCTGTGTTGCCTGGCCTGTTTTAATATTAATATCACCGAGCAACACATGCACTTTGGCTTTTTCGCGTTGCCTTGTTACAGGAAAGTGCTGCTGGAATATTTGTAATGCCTTTTCTGCATAATCAGCCGCCTTGCGATATTGTTGTTTTTGCACCGCAATCTTTGCGGCTACCTGTAGCGCCCCCGAATACCAATATAATGCGGATGCGTCGTGTTGATGCTGTTGCAATTTTTTCAATGCCGCCTGGCAACTTATTTCTGCAGAATCGAATTTCTCCTGCGCGGTTAAGATGTCGGCGCGGGTACTGAGCAATAAACCATACAATGGTGTTTTAGGCGATGCATAACGAATGCCTTCCTGGCAATAAGCGGTGGCGGCAACCAGATCATCCTGCGACCTGGAACAGATGGCCATATTGCTGTAAGTAGATGCAATGAGGTTGTTATTATTGGCCTTCTGCGCCAATGACATTGTTTTCCGGTAAATGAACAGGGCGGTATTATAATCTGCCAGCCGGGTATAATTATTACCCAGCGGTTTTAATACGGTCTCAATAACGTCCGCATCTGGCAATGGATACGATTCATAAAATGCCAGCGCCGCTTCATAAGCGTTTATAGAGGCAAGAATATTCCCGGTTTGTAATTGATAATAGCCCTGCACCGACAGCAGATCGAACCAGGCCAACCGCTCATAATACGTTTTATACGTTCGCCAGGCTTCCTGTTGCGAGCGCATCAAAAAATCAATACGTGCAGTTGGATTTTGTTCCACATACTGCATGCGTTCATAGATCCACAACTCCAGGTCATCCTGCTGGCGAAAATGCGCCAGCTTTTTTGTTAATGCAGTTGGAAGAGAAAGGCTATCGGGCAACGCGTAAACCCCGCTGGCAGTTATCAGGCAATAAAAAAAAATTTGTATAACTACCTTGTGCAGGCAGCAGCTCATGGGGTTTTTAATTTGGCTAAAGATAGTTAATATAATTAGCTAATATGCTAATGGAATACGGAAGTAAGAAATAGCCCGGATTGAAATGGATTACTATTGTTTCAAAACAACTGATCAATTAAAACTTCCAGCTTGCATACAACATGATATTTTGATACGATGGATTCATGTATTGAAAAAGTCGAACACCTAAAGCCGGACCAGTTCTTACCTTTCCTAATTGTACATCTGCAAACAGGGCTCCTCTCATTGTTGTAAAAGATTTTTTCTGTTTTCCAGTCTCACCTTCAAGGGTAAAAGTTCCTGTACCATTCGGATTAGCGATCAGAGCGCGCTCGTAGCGGGTAATATTGCGGCTTATTTCACCCGATACCAGGGCGCCAACACCTGCAGAAACAAAGGATGTCAGGTTGTAACGAAGCTGTACGGGAACTACTTCAACAGATGCTACCTTTATTTTTTCATAACCTTCCCGGTACTGCACCTTATAGTTAGTTCCGTTTATAATGGTGTCGCCACCCTGCCGGCGGCCTGCAAATTGTTCAAAGGAGGGATCAGACCGCAGGAACAGTTCCCACTGAAAATATCTTTTATACGCGGCATATTCAGAAACCGTAAAACCCAGCGAATACCGTTGTGCAGCCATGCCAGCCGGCACAGAACCAAGCGTTGAACCAAATGCGAGAATAATGCCTGGTGAGATCCCTTTCCTGAAGCTGCCTGTAGAGCGGTTGGTGTAAATAGGTTCATTCTTGTCAAATACAATGGCCGCGCGACTTTGAAACGGCACCTTGTGCATCTTCTTACTAAAGCGAATGCGGTATTTTATATAACCTTTTGTAGAATCCGGATCATTTACACCATCCTGTTGTGTGCCCGGCAGGTAAATGTTGTTAAAAATAAATTGAATGCTGTCTTTGGTAACAACGGTATCAATACAGCTTTGGGTGCCCGAAGTAGTGTTGCACCAGGGACATTCGGGTTTCATGCCAACCACTTCCAAAGATGCCGTGTTCAATAAGCCCGGAATGGTTACAGTGATCGCTACTCTTTTGGCCGGTCCTTTACCTGTATTTTGGAATTGCACTTTGTATGCATTCTCCCTATTCTTTCCGGTAAAGCGATAGTTGAGTTTTTTGTTCTTTAACATCATGCGGTTGGGATCGTGCGATGCTACCACCTGCATTTCCAGATTGAATTTCTCCATGTCCATGGAAGGATCATCGGGAACAAATAAGCCGGAGATCGTAACAACTGCATTGGTATCGCTGATCATTTCAGGCAGGGTGTTGATGGTTAAGAACATGAATTGTTCTTCTCCCTTTTCAACATTGTTTATTCGCCAGATGGTATGCTTACGAAAGCTGTTCATTTCCTGCTTTATCTGTTGCATCATTTGTCGCCTGTCGGCGGTTGGCGTATTGGTACCCGCTGCAACGGTGAATATTCCTTTGGAATTGATTGCCTGTTCTTCTATCAAATCTGAATTGGGCAGCCAGGCCATCATCGACTCCAGGCTGATGGTTTTTTCCTGGTGATAGCTTCGGGTTTCTGAAATGTCAAAACAGTTTTGATTGAATTGCTTTTCGTTGTACAGCAACATCACTGAGCCACTGATGGGCGCAGCGGTATTGCTTTTATTGCGATAGCCGATCAACAGCACCATATCTTCTCCCGGCTTCGGCATCTGATTCGATTTTATTTCAAGCGACCCCTCACCGGTAAAAAAAACTGGTTTTTTATTTTCAGCCAGCATCGAGCGGTTGTTTACCCGAACGCGGCGAGGCCGGGTGTTCGGCTTTTTACCATCGTCGTAATTATTCGTAGCATATAAGCGTACATCATAGTCGCCGGTATCCTTATAAATATGAACGGGATTTTTTTCGAAGCTGTAACTGCCATCGCCAAATTCCCAGAAGTAGGAGTAGAAAGAAGCAGGTGCACCTGCTATTTGTCGCAGCGGGCGTAAGGATGCATCAAATTTCACCTGGTTATTATCAACCTGCGGGTTGATCTCTGCAGCGGCCGTATCATTTACCTGTGCCTGGGCAGCGCCCATCATACATAACAACAGCATTAGCAATAACAGGGGTTTGTATGATGTCATAATTCGAACAATTTTATAAATGTAATTAATTGTACTTAAAAAACCCGGCCGGCTGAGCCGACCGGGAGCGTACGGATTAATTGTAAAAGCCCCAATTTAAATGGTTGCGAGGAAAGCGTCTACTTCGGCTTGTGTTGCCTTATGAACCGGCGCATCGATGTGCATGTTGGCGCCGATGGTTATTGACTGTGTGCCAAACTGAATGTAACCGTCGCTGTCTTTTCCAAGAATGATCAGGTCTGCCTGTAAGCCAATAGGCAATGAGTTTTGATACGATTGGAATTTTTGTGACGTAAAATCAAAAGGCAGGGTAATTACGGTAGCAATATTTTTGAATACCAGCATTACCTGCAAGTCGGTTACCTGGTTATTATCCTGGAAAGAAGGCAAAGCGGTAATGGTAGTTTTTGGATTAGGATCACTGTAGAAACGATCGCAGTTAACCCAGGAAAAAGAAGGTAACGAAAAAGTATAGCTGTTAGGACCATTGCCAAAAGGATAGTAAGGTGCTGGTGCCCAGGTAAAAGGACTTTGTTGTTGATTGCCACCGCCGGTAGCGCCGCCGCCTTGTTGTCTTTTATCCTGTACAAATAACCCCATATCGCGGTTATTCATTACTTTAGGAATTTCAACGCGGGCGCCATCGTTTTGAAGTGCTGGATTAAGGCGAAGATCAACGCCATCTTTCTGGGCTTTAACCAGTATTTCTCCGCCCGATTCGAGTAACTGGCCATTCGATTCGGTCATTACGCCGGAGAACAGTACATCTTTTTTGCTTAATACTTCTTTCAGGGTAACAGTTACATTTCCGGTTACCGGATTACCGCTGCCGTCAACGAAGGCATTGGCTATAAAAGTAACCTTGGTGCCTTTTTCACCGGTGATGGTAAACCCTGTGCCGGCATTACCGGTGAAGGATTGTTGCTTAATAGCATGCGAAGCCATGAAATCATCGGCTTTTGCATAGTTGGGGGAGCTTTTGTCTTTTTTGCAAGCGGTTATTGATACAATGGCTGTAGTCAATATAGCGGCTGATAATAAAGCTTTCATAATAAATAGTTTTTTTGATATGGCCTACTCTTTTGGGGCTTTTCGGCATCCGCCCGTGGTCGTTTCAGAAGTATATCAACAGGTGTGTTTTTTTGTTACCCCCTTTATTGCAGAATTTTTTTTGGGTAGTATATTTGATGGGTGCAACAGGTTGGTGGAGGTATGGTTGTCATTCACTTATAATTGATTTATATAGCTACTGTTATTCATACCGATCAGCGTTTCATTACTGCTTTGCTGCAAAATGATGTAATTATTGTGCGGGAGATCTACACGAAATATGCCGGCAAGATCAGGCATTATATCATGGCCAATAGCGGTAATGAAGACGATGCCGCCGATATTTTCCAGGAGGCACTAATAGATATATATAACCAGGCAAAAAGTAAGCAACTGCAATTGACCTGTCCGTTTGAGCCCTTCCTTTTATTGATCTGTAAAAGAAAATGGTTAAATCTTTTGAAAAAAAGAGGGCGGGAGCCGGTAACAAAAGACGCGGAGGACGTATCTATAGGGGAGGATGTATTTGCCCTGGCCGAACAAATGCAGCAAAGCGATAAGCGCATGCAGGTATTTTTGCAATGTTTTGAAAAACTGGGCGATGGCTGTAAAGACATCATTAAAAAATGCCTGGGTGGTGACGATCAGGCATTGATCGCGGAGCAATTAAAGGTAACCTATGGGTACCTGCGTAAAAAGAAAAGTGAATGTATGGCGGCCTTAACTAAAATGATTCATTCACAATTACCCGAATGGAAATAAATTATGAATACGTTCAACGATATAGCGCGGTATGCTGAAGGCGAAATGACGGCTGATGAACGATCAGCATTCGAAACCGCTTTGGCTTCGGACGAGTCACTGCGCCGGCACCTGGCTTTATACCAGGAAGTGCATGGTTCTATGAAACAGTATTTCAGTGCCGATGAACAACGCGATCAATTGCAGGGTACCATGCAATCGCTGCGTGGCGAATTCTTTAGCGCTGCTTCGCAACCTGCGAAAGTAGTTCCCTTTAAAAAATATCTGCGTAGCGCAGTAGCGGTGGCGGCGATTGTAATTGCCGTACTATTTATCTGGCAGCCCTGGAAGCCCGATTTGTTTAAGCAATTTTCTGAAACCAGTATGGTAACCCCTGCCGAACGGGGAAACGCTACTGACAATCTGCTGCAACAAGCTGTAGAAGCATTTAATAAAAAAGAATACGCTGCTGCAGCATCCTTATTGCAACAGGTGCAACAACAGGATACCGCCAATAGCTTTGTATATTTTTATTATGGGGTAGCATTGTTACAAACCAACCGTATGGTTGAAGCAAGGACAGTTTTTGACAAGTTATATGCCGGGCAATCGGCTTTTAAATTTGAAGCTGCTTTTTACCAGGCGCTGGGTTATTTAAAAGAAGAAAATAAAGCCCTTTGCAGGGAGTGGCTGGCAAAAATTCCTGCGGATGCGCCTAATTATAGCAAAGCGCAGGAGCTGTTTCTTGAATTGGAGTAATGAAAGTATTAATATTGTTTGATGGATCACTATAAAAAGCATTTTTCAGGCCTGGATGAACTCCGTGGAATAGCCTGTTTAATGGTTTTATTCAGTCATTTTGCCTCCTATGAAGAAATGTATGGAATTAGTGATAGCTTTTCACACCTGGCGTTTCGTAACTGGGGAATTTCAGGTCTTACGCTGTTTTTTGTTTTAAGCGGTTTTCTGATCACTTATTTATTGCTGTTCGAACAGTCAGCTGACGGTAAAATTTCGGCAGGCAAATTTTATATGCGACGTATTCTTCGAATATGGCCGGTTTATTTTGTTGTTATTTTATTAGGTCATGTGGTAGCGGTTTGGGCAACTGATTTTTTAGATCCCCTGCATACCAATGAGTCAATCAAACAACAATATACCGGGCGTACTATTTTCCTTGCATTACTATTGCCGCATGTAGTGTATTTGAAATTTTATCCTGCAAGTATTTTAACCGCCCATACATGGAGTATTGGGGTTGAGGAACAGTTTTATTGGGGATGGCCCTGGTTAATTAAATTAATCAGGAAAAGACTGATGCATGTAATGGTTGTGTTTATCGTGCTTATGTTTATTAGCGAGTTTGTATACTATTATTTTGATTTGCATAAGGAGCTACTATCGAATAAATGGATTAATATAATAAGTAAAGTAAATGCCTTTTTCTATTGGTCAAAAGCCGGTTATTTTTCTGCCGGTGGCCTGTTAGCTTATTGCTTTTTGAATGTAAAGGATGCCAGAAAATATGTTTGCCATCCACTTTGTTTTGCGTGTGCATGTTTCGGCGCTTTTATTTTTACCTATTGGCTAAAGAGTTTTATTATAGGCGGTATATTGCTGGCATGCTCATATACCATTCTTATGGGTAATGTAATATGGAAAGGAAGTCCTTTTAAAGGAGTGGCAATGCAATTACTCAGCTATGTTGGCAAGATCAGTTATGGCGTTTATATGTATCACCCGTTGGTTTTAATAAGCATGTTCGCTTTCATTCATTATTGGGGACTTACTATTGGTAGCTCTTTTTCCCATCTTTTTATATTTCTTATTGGAATTTCGATCGTTATTTTTGTTGCATCCGTTTCCTATAAGTATTTAGAGCTTCCTTTTTTACGCTTTCGTTCCAGGTACAGGTAAATACCCGATCTGGTTGCAATTATTTGCATCTATGCACGCATCCATTTTATCATATGCGGATAAGAAGAAACGTTTAAACGCCGGGCATTTTTTTCATTGGCTGTTAACCCGATTTTCTCCAACATGGCAAGGCCAATATAACTTTTCATGCGGCAACTATCTGTTATATAATCCCGGCCGTTTCGATATCCTTGTTCATGAAAAACAAAAAAAGGATCAATATCTAAATGCATGCAGGCTGCATACGACCAGGCAATCGCCATGATCTCTTCGGCTTCCCGGTTCTTTCTATTAATGATCCCTTTTTCTGACAAACCCGGCCTGTCTATCGCAGGAACAACTGCAATGTGGCCTGCCTCGTGTAAAATATCGCCGGGGTGCTCCAGTGCATCTTTGTCGATGATGATCATTCCTTTATTAATTAAAAGACCAGGTAGGAAACTTTTATTGCCGATCTTTCTGAAGGTAGTCTCAATTCCAATATTATTCAGGAATTCAATACATTGTTCAAACACGGCCCATTCGTCAAATTCATTATCGTTCATTAACTGGGGTGGCTTTTAAGAGCTGTAAACGGTGAAGATATAACATCTTCTTACATTACTGCACTTTCTTCCTGCATGGCTACTACACGCAGCGGATTTTTAACCGCTCTGGCTTTTCTTTTTTTTCTTCCCACCAGGTAAATTAATAAACCAGTGATTGGTAAACTAAAGGCTACGATAGCGGCAATCAATGCAATTATTTGCGTAGGCCAACCGTACAGTCTTCCGGTATGAATAGGATAAACCATTCTACGCACTTTGGTACCGGTGGAAGCATTTTTAAACAGGGTTTCTTTTAAGAGACGGCCAGTGCCTTTTTCAAAGTATAGCACATCGGCAATGTTATATACAGAAGCTTCATGGTTCATTTTGTTAACCGTAATTGCAAGACTATCCTTTTCTGGCAATGTCATTGTTATGCGACCATTATAAGGCAGTTTGTTGTTCGCCTGTTGGTATATCGATTCGTAATAACCTGCCGCGATCGGTTGCTTTACGATGTTTGCGGGCGCTTCATTTTTCTTCATCGGCTTGCCATCGAACAATAAGTAGATGGCGTTATTAAACCAGGAATATGACCAGGTAAGTCCGGTAATGGCAATTGCAAATAAAACAATGTGTACATAAAAGCCGCCTACTGCATGCAGGTCCCAGTTCAACCGTTTCCATTTAGAAGACCATGCAATGCGGGTACGTTGTTTCAGCATTTGCCAGCGTTTGGGCCACCACAATACAAGACCCGTAATGATCATGATCACAAAAATGAGACAGGACGTACCGGTAATGGCTTTTCCTGCATCATTCATGCACAGATGACGGTGCAGGTTCAATACAACACCGAAAAAGCTTTTGTTATAATTCACGCCTTCAATCACTTTTCCTGTATACGGGTTAACCGCAATATTCCAGGTTTGTCCTTTGCCTTTTTGGGCCCTGAACACGATCGAACGATCGGGTGCTTTGGTTTCTATATAAATACGGCTGATCCTTAGCGCAGGGTTATACGCTGCTGCTCCATGATACAGGCTGTCAACGGGCAGGCGTTGCGCATTTTGCGGCACAGGTACAAAATAAAAGTCATGGTTAGCCCATTCATCCAACTCATCTTCAAAAACCAACAGGATGCCGGTACCGGCCACTATTAATACCACCAGTCCTGTTGCCAATCCCAACCATAAATGCAGTTTGCCAAAAATCTGTTTCAACGTCATTGCTTGTTAAAAATAAAAAAAAGAAGCCCCGATCGTGTCAGGACTTCCACTAATCAGAGCCTTAACACCTGGATGTATTTTAGTCTGACACCAATGAATACAACCAGGTAAAGGCTTTATTTGACATTGAGCATAAAAGTTCCATTAAAACCGGTAAACAGCAAAAAAACAAGCGCACTGTCTGCCGGGTATAAATAAAACCCTTATGTCAATCTACCTAAGTACACTCATGTTAAAGAACTTTTTTCCAAAAACAGTCAACAGCACCGGTTGCAAATTTATCATATGTCTTAACAATCACATATGAGTTAAAATGTATATGCTACGGTTGCCAGCCAGTTGCGTGGTGCACCGGGGAACAAGCGTACATAATCGTAACCGCCAACCCAATAGGTTTTATCAAGTACATTATTCAGGTTGAACTGGATCTGGAATTTATCGATGCGGTAATACAAAGCTGCGTTCAATAATTCGTAGCCCGGAACTGTTTGCGCCTGGTTCAGCGACAGAAAACGTTTTGTAACGAAATTTCCGCCAATCCCGACACCTAATCCTCTCAATGCGCGGCTTTTGAAAGAGTATTTTGTCCAGAAGTTACCCATGTGCCTGGGGGCATTGGGTTTTTGCTGGCCAATGTAAGGTTTATCAATACCGCCTGCGTTAAGTAATTTGGCGTCGTTATAGGCATAATTCAGCACCACATTCCAGTTGTCGGTAATTTGGCCTACCACTTCAAATTCAAAACCTTTTGATTCTTCTTTACCTACCTGAACCATGCTGTCTTGAGGCGCAGGAGCGGGTGCAGCATACAATGCATTCACCTGTTCTACCTGGTACACTGAAGTAGTTACTGATAAACGTTTGTGAAACCATTCTGATTTGAAACCTGCTTCCACCATTTTGCTTTCCAGCGGGTCAAATGGTCCGCCGGCAGTGGGTGACTGTAAAGCGGCGGCCTGCGGATTGTATCCTTGCGTATACAAAGCGTAGGCGTTTATGTTTTTATTGATCGAGTACACCAGGCCAAGACGTGGCAATACAGCGGTTTGGGTAACTTTCTTTTCCTGGGCGGTGGTATACTTAGCTTTATCAATGAACCATTCGAAGCGTAAACCTACCAATGCCTGTAATTTGCCAAATGTTATCTGGTCCTGGATATACGCGCCATGCAGAAAGTTCAATTTCGGCGTGGTGGCATCATTGGCAGTTTGAAAATAAATGTATTTCGAGACATCTTCCATGTTATGTTCATTCTTGGCCAGGTCGTAAGTGGGTACGTTGGGTTTGGGCAAAGTTAACGTAGTGTCTCTGCCATTAACGTTAGTGGTGTATTTGTACGTTACGTATTTGGCTGAATCGATTGCCCTGTAAGCGGCTGTTGTTCCGTCCTTTCTAAGATAATTGTTGGCAGTAAGCTGAGCAGATCCTACAGGTAACTTGGTTTGTGCATAATCGTATCCTACTACCACCTTGTGCTCAAGCGGACCGGTATACCCGTTATGGGTAAAATAGGCCGACAGGTTATCATTGAGCTCTTTCGACTTTCTATCGAACACCTGGCGCTCGATCAGGAACGACACCGGGTTACCCAGCATATCCTTTGCATACGTATTGTTGCTTCTGTGCTCAAAAAGATCTTCAGAGTAACTGGTGCGGATGTAAGCAATATTGAAAGCGGTCTTGTTGGTGAAATTGTGTGTTAAAGAGGTAGTGATGTTGTACTGTTCTTCATTCAGCCGATCATTCACTGCATTTAACGAAAGGGAGATAGGTGTTGAATACAGATCATCTGAGAAAACAGATTGTCCACGATCTACCCGGCTATTCGATTTGTTATACACCAGGTCGAAGTTCAGGCGGGTTTTATCATTTGGTAAAAAGCTGATAGAAGGGGCCACCACTATATTCTTTTCAAACTGCAGGTCGCGGAACGATTGTGAATTTTCGTAAGCGATATTCAGGCGGTACAACAGCGTTTTACTTTCGTTCATGGGACCGGTAACATCTGTCAGCGCTCTGAAGGTGTTGAAGCTGCCGGTAATGAAGGAAATGGAGCTTTTTTGTTGATCGAGTGGTTTTTTGGTAACCCGGTTAATGGTACCGCCGGGTGATGCATTTCCAAAAAGCGCTGATACGGGGCCTTTGATCACTTCAACTCTTTCCAGGTAGTTTGCCGGTGGTTGTTTCCAGAAAGAAGAATTGGCTCTTAATCCGTTTACCAGCATAGTACCATTACCGGCAAATATTCTGAAACCTCTGATGGCAATGTCGTTGTTGGATGTGAACTGGTTAACACCGCTGAAGTTCTTTACCACATCCCCAACGCGGGCTGCAGCCTGGTCCTGCATCAGCTCTTTTGTAACATAGCTCACCGCCTGGGGAACATCCTTTAATGGGGTAGCTGTTTTAGTTGCAATAAAAGAGCTGGTGTTCTTATATCCTGTTTCGCGGCGGCCGGTGATCTCCACCTGCTGCAACTCGTATAAAGCTTCTTTCAAAATAAAGTTGAGCGATTGAGTTTCTCCTGCTGCTACATTTATTTTTTTAGTGATCGATTCATAGCCTACCGAAGATACCTGAACCGAATACGTTCCCGGTGCCAGGTTCACTAATTCGTACTGACCGGTTGAGGTGGAAACAGTTCCGATCTTTCTGCCCGGGATAAAAACTGAAGCTGAAGTGAGGGTGTCGCCTTTCTCGTTTTTCACGATGCCTTTAACAGTGGCTTGCTGACTGACCGCATGAAATCCTACTAGAAATAACAGTGCGAGCGTACAAATAACTTTCATTTTTTGCGCAAAATATTTGCGCAAAGTTCCTTTTGAAAGCGGATATAGGCTTTACGCGATCGGAAAGAGTATTTACGCGATCAGGAAAGTTTTTTGTTTATGGTTTGTAGTTTATAGTTTGTGGTTCTTTAGTTCGGGACCCAAAATTTTCGTTAGCCTCCCTAACTTTTGATTAAAGCCTGTAGCTCATTCACCATTAATCTTCGCGATTCACGATTGCCGATTCACGATTCACGGCTGACAGCCAGGGTGATACGCTTATTCAGATTTATATTTCTGCACCAGGTATAAACCTGCTAAAGTCAATAGCATACCCGTAACCGTAAATAAACCAATGTGCTCCTGCATCATTATGTTGGCAATTACAAATCCCGCAACCGGGCAAAGGAATAGCCAGAAGGAGGCTTTTACGGCATTGTCTTTCAACAGGTACAGCCACAATTGAACGCCGATGATCGATACGGGAATAGCCAGCCATAATATGGGAGCTATCATTTTAATGCCCCATACATTTTGGCTTTTATCATATGTGGCAATGGCAACTGGTAATAAAAATAACCCGCCCAGTAAAGTTTGCCAGCCGTTAATGGTGAGTATATGCAGGTTTTCCCAGTTTTGTTTTGAAAAGTAAATAACGCCGGCTGAATAAATGACCATACAAACCATCAGCAATGTGATGCCGCCTGGTGTTGCATAGCTGTTTTTAAACAACGGCCAGGCAGCTAGCAATACGCCGCTCATGCATAAGACCAGGCTTACAACAGTGATTAAACGTAACCGGTGCCCCAATATAAGAGTGGCCATAAGGCTAATGAGCACCGGGTTGGTGGCAATGGCCAGTGAACCTAAACCGGCTGATACATTTTGCATAGCCAGTACATATAATCCCAGGTAAAGTGAAATATTCAGCAAGCCATAGATGGCCAGTTGTTTCCATTCGTTTTTTTGCGGAAGGCGCTTACGTAAAATGCCATGCGCAATGAACAGCATTAATAAACCGGCAATAAAGAAACGGATAATACAGATCACGAAAGGTTGTGCAACCTGTAAGCCAAATTTTGTTGCTACGGCTGCAGAAGGCCATAGTATTGAAAAGCCTAATCCTGTTAAGAACCATAACCAGCCTGCTGACTTCTTTTTGTTTCCTGAACCCTCTTGCTTCAAATGCTTGTCTTTTATGGAAGGCAAAAATAGGAAGTAAGTTGACACGTTGACTATATAACCGTGCCACGGTTCCAAACCGTGGCACGGTTACTGTTCCGGTTTATTGAATAAATACTTTTTCTACTTTGTTGCCATTGTCTGTAACAACAGTAATGAAATACATGCCTTTGTTCAGTTGATGAACCGGTAATTGGTTTTGGGTTCCTTTTGCACTTGTTGTTCTGATCAATCTACCCGTTGCATCGCGTAATTCAATGCGATTACAGTTTACAGAAGTATTGATGTACACCACACCTTCTGTTACCGGGTTAGGCAGCAGGCTAATGGTAAAATCATTATCTATGTTATTGATCGTACGTACGGGTGATAACACATACTTCGCATCTTTATCGATCGTCTTTATGCGGTAGTAATTAATGCCGTTTGCTATTTGTTTATCGGTGAATTGATACCTGCTTACAGCAGTGGTATTACCACCGGCGGCTACCGTACCAATAACCACATAGTTGATGCCGTCTGTACTTCTTTCTATAACAAAGTGATCGGTATTGGTTTCCTGTAAAGTGGTCCAGTGCAATAAAGCGGTTGTGTTATTTTTTGTAACAGTGAACAAACCTAATACCATTGGCAACGGTTGGTTTTGTCCCGGGCCGCCACCGTTGATCCAGAATTCGGAGAAGCTGCTTACCTGGTATTCGGCATAATAACCATTGTCGTATGGAATAACATCTACGTTTGCCGGCGTAATGAATGTATGTATACCGGCAACGTTGTCGTCGAGGGTTCCATTTTCTTCTGCCGGAGCGCCGCTGTATTTTGTAACGCCGGCAGCATATGCATCAGCAATGGTGGTGCAGCTTCCACAACCAGTGGCATTGATAAGGTTATTGGTTTCCGTATTCAGGAAGTAGTACCGAACACTTACCGGACTGGCTGGCGCATTGGTAGGTTGAATAACAATATTTCTGTCGAGATAATATTGAAATCCATTATTACGTACCACAGCAGGATTGATGTAAACTTTTACGTCTGTACTGCCCAGGTTTTGCCCGTGCGGGTTTATTGACACAACCCGGTTGCTACCTGAATTAAAATGGATCCAGTTGTTACCGCTTACCGATTGTGTTAATCCGCTGGTTATATCAGCGCCACTGTAAATAGCTGCTTTATCAAATACATGAATATCATCTATGCCTACGCCATCATAGGTTACACCTGGGTCGGCAGACATAACGATCCTGAATCGCACGGTGCTGCCGGTAACCGGTACATCGAAGCTGGAAACCTGCCAGCGGGGAGCTGAAATTTTCCAGGCCTGGTACACCGCATTATCGTACCAGTTGGTACCGCTGCTGGTGGTACCCAGTTTGGTCCAGGTTGTTCCGTTGGTACTATATTCAACCCAGTGAAAATCGCAATAACAATTGTCTTCTGTTCTGAAAATATGGCTGAATGATAGAACAGGTTGGGTTAAACCGCTCAGGTTAAAACACGGTGAATACAAATAGGATAATTCATTGTTGTTATGGTCGCCGGTTAAATTGGTAGCCCATGCTTTGGTGCCGTTGGCTGCTTTGTTAACGATAACGCCGGCTGGTGTTCCCCATTCCCAACTGCTATTGATACCGCCGGTATACCAGTTGCCTGCAGTGCTTTCAAAGCTTTCCAGGTAAGGATAACTGGTAATAAGGGGTGAAGTGCGGAAGGAAGTGGTGAGGGTATCGTTCACACGGTAATTATCCGATGCATAATGTACCCAGGTTGATAATGCGTATTGCTTGAAGATCGACAGATCGGCCGTTTGTACGAACGTATAATTCAACGTTTGGCCGGCATTTATGGTTGGAATGTTTTCAGTTATTATGGTGCCGTTATCGATCTGGTAAGAGACCGGAACATTGTTTAGTGTTGCCGTGCTGTAATTTTTTACCTGAACTGTTATGGCTTCCGTGCTGCTGAGCGAGCAGATATTAGTTGAAGGGTTTACTATTTGCATCATGGCTACATCATCTGCAGTAAGGGTGATGGTAACATCGTCAAAAGTATAGCCATCATCAAGATTGCCATTAACAATAACCGAGTTGGTTGGCCGGTATCCATGTTCGCCAAACTTTATCTGGAAACTGCTGCTTACTGTTTGTGCCGGTACGGCATTCGCCAGGGTTTCGGTTATATTCACCGGTGTGGCGGCGCGATAAATGCCAAAGTCTGATGAGCTGTTGGGCAGAATATACACCTGAACCCAGGCGTCGGTTTCACTTCCCCTTATCCAGACTCTGTTATTGCCGGCAGAAAAATCAATTCCCTGGTTTTGAAAATAGAATGACAGCCATAACTGATCAGATGAGTTGTAGTTGCTCAGGTTGAAAGTAGTGATCAGGCTATCGGCTGAGAGCACATTTATATTATTTTTCTGATCGAGGGTAACGGCCCGGTTCCCGGTTCTTGCAATACCTGTATTAACAAAAGTGCGGGCGCGGCCGTTGGTGCTTCCCGAGAAGAAGTCGCAACGATCAAGCCCATCGAAACCACGGGTGCCGGTGGAATAAGCCTGTGCCGCAGCGCTTTCAAATCCTTCGGTATAAGGGGTGGTTAATACGATCGGGTCATTTCGTAATTGCTTTACTATGGTAACCAGGGTATCGTTCAGGCGCAATGTATCACTGGCATAATCAACCCATACTTTTACGGTATCTGTGCCAATAGCGGAGAAATCGTGTGTGGAAGTGAATGTATACGTATAAGTATCGTTCGCCGCAATGGTTTGTGTGGTGCTTTCTGTTACCGGGGTGCCTCCATTTACCTGGTAGGTTACATTGAAGGTGCCGGTAGTTGACACACTGCCTGCATTTTTAATTCGCACCTGCGGAGCAACCGCCGAACCCAACTGCGACAGGGTGTACATACGACCGGTAACAGGCGCTACCAACAGATCGGGGGTTAAATCGTTATCGAAATCCGGTGAGGCGCAGGCGCCGCTGGAAGGTATAATACTTTTCGCAACTGCCCGGCGGCCAGGCGTTGTGCCCATTACGGGGCGTACCGACAGCCAGTAGGTACTGTCCTTATTTAATCCGCCCAACGTATAATTGGTGTTGGTAGTGCTGCCTACAACGCTCATGTCGTTTCCTGTATACTTCATAATATCATAGCTGGTGGCAGATGCAACTGCCGTCCAGCTAAGGTTGGCATATCCAATACAGGCATTGCTAAGGGTTAGCGTAGGTTGCCCTAAAATGGTAAACCCAAAATTGCTTGAGTCTGCATAAATGCTGTTATTACGGCTTACCCTAACCAGGGCCGTGGTGGTAGGCGAATTGGGGACCGCCCAGCTGTACGTGCGGCTGGTGGCAGCCACACTGTTGCTGATGGTGGTCCAGTTACTGCCATTATCCAATGAATAATCAATGGTAAACGTATTGGTAGAGTCATCATCGGTAGCGCTCCAGCGAATGTACTCAGTTTCGCCGGGGACCCAGGTTGCATCTCCTGTTGGCCACAATACAGTTACTGCGGGGTTAGTAACCTGGTACGCAACTACATAATCCTGCGGGCCTTGTGGCACACTGGTACCAGTAACCGTAACGGTAAAGTTGCCGGCTGGTGGGTTATAGATAACTACCTGTTCAATATTATTGCGGTTATCTATTCCTTCTTCTGCCAGATTGTTTACAGTGGCCGCTGAAGGGTCGAGTATTAATGGGTAATGGACTGTATCGGGTGTAGATACAGTGAGGTCGAGGTTGTTTACCAGGGCAGAAACTGCATAAGGCGTTGCTGGTCGATCGTTATAGTACAACATGATCTTGAGCTGCGCAGCGCCGGCCGGAACGCCTGTTATGTTGAAGGTTTGGGTTCCGCCATTGCTTATGGTGCCGGTAAAGTAGGTATTGTTTTCAAGCGCTTCAACCGCCGTGAGGGCATTCAGGCATCCGAAGCCATAAGTAAAATCAGGGCCTTTATTGCCGAGGTCGTCAGCGCCATTACAGGCTACCGCTTTAATGAGGGCAGAAGTTGGGTTGGCGCCTCCATGCAATTGCCGGTAACGTTCGTATAACAAGCCCAGTGCGCCTGCAACGGTAGGGGCCGCCATACTGGTGCCGAATTGAGTAGTATAAGTATTATTGAGTGCTGTGGTGCCAATACCATCACCGCCAGCCATTATTTCAGGTTTCAACCGGCCATCATCTACGGGTCCGCGGCTTGAGCCTACGGGAACAGTATAGAGAACATTGTTTATTGAGCCAACTGTTAATACATTTTTGGCCGACTGATAGCCCGACTTAACAGTAGCAAACGAGGTAGGGTAGGGCGAACAGGTACGGCTGCCATCGTTACCGGATGCAAATATGTGCAGTAAAGTGCCGTCGCTGATCATCTGGGCATCTACGTAATTACTCAACACATCATAATCGCCTTCGCCGGGGCAACCGGTTGCTGCGGAATGGTACGAATTGTTGGTAAGTACCATGTCATAATCGGCTACATAATACGGTGAATTCACCAGGATGTCGCTAAAGTACTGACCTATGATGGTGGCTTTGGGCGCCATGCCTTTATGCTTTGGATTTACTATGCCCGCACCACTCATAATACCCATTGTGAGTGTGGCATGCAGGGTGGCCTGCATCGGGTTTCTATTGATCAGTCGATCTGAGTAATCTATGTGCGTACTGGCATCGCCATCATCACCGATGCCCAGGGTAACATTAGTTCCCTTCAGATTACGGCCGGTGGCGGAGCTTAATATGTTTACACTGTGGGTAGACTGGTTTTTGTAATTGAGCGCTACGGGTTTCATTTGCTGGCTGCCTACATAAGCAACGAATGGCAGGGCCGCTATTTTTTGTACAGCAGTAGCGGTGGCTTTTATAAAAATAACATGGGCCGGCTGAATTTTGGTTTCGGCAATCTGTGCGCCCGCCTGCTGTAGTTCGGCCATTGCCGTGGCTTTGTCTATATTCCCGTAAAAGCTTACGGCAATAAGTTTGTCGGGGTCTTGCATTGATTCGCCCAACTGTTTCACCAGTGCAGGAGCAATTTTAGCTTTTGCATCCAATGTATAAACCCCCGCGATGGTATTCTTTCTCAACTGGCCGGGGTTAAGCTGGCCAGTTATCTCTGCTAAAAAAGTATTGTCGGGAATATAATCATACAATAGAACGCCTTCCTGTGCCAGCGCCTGCCGTTCTGCTACATCGGGCAGTTTGTTAAACTGGATGAGGGTGTAATATTTATTTTTAAAACGGTATTTAAGCAATGAATCGGATAAGTGAATGTCGTTCCGAAGGTTTTTATTCTTCGCGATGGCACCGCTTTTTAGTTGAACAGGACGCAGGATCTCCTGGGCAGAACCCTCCATGATCACAAGCAGTGATAGAATTGCAAGTAAAGGATATTTCATCTACGGTTTTTTTAATAGGAATGTGGTTACCAGGATAATAGGTTAAATGGTTGAAAAAGATAGGCATTATAAACGGAAATTACAAGCATTTATTATCGCAGGGGCCATTGCGTAATTTGCTTTTAATCAATTTGTTAGAACTTATTTTGGCAATAATGATATTCCTGTTTTTTTATACATGCTTTTTTGTAGGGTTGCTCAGTTGATTTAGCCCAAAAACAAACCCCGGAATTTGAAACATGACGTGTTCAAATTCCGGGGTTCTTATTTAAAAACAGAGATTGTACTTTATTTCACTTTCTCATTCTTTATTTCCCTGTTCCTTATTTCTAATGATGATGGTGCTGGTGTTTTTCGGCTTCTTTAGAGAATTCATCTACAGTTACCGGCTTTTCAACAGCGTTCAACTTTGTTTCAACCAGATCAAATACTTTTTCAGTTTGAATGCGGTGGTATGCATCTTCAACAAACTTGCGATCTTTCATCATACGGGTAATGTATTCAGCGATCCAGGGTTGTTCATCTTCCTGCATGGTCATACCCATATAACCGAATAACTGTTGTTTGGCGAAAGCCTCAATATCTTCGTTCTTTACTTCGAGGTTGTTTTCCTGTACCAGCTTATCGGTGATCAACGTCCATTTAAGCTGATTGGCAAACGTAGGGAATTCGTGTTCTACTTCTTCCTGGGATTTAGGTTGTTCGCCGCCGGTTTGCATCCAGCGTTTCAGGAACGATTCAGGGAATTCGATCTTGGTATGATCTACCAGCACGTGGTAAATTTCGTGCTGTAAGTGATTTTTCGTTTGTTTATCCCAGTAGCTCTGAATTTCTTCTTTTATTTCATTGCGAAAATCAGCTTCTGATTTAATTTCTTTTTTGGGATATACCGCTTTGAAGAATTCTTCATTAAACTCAGCTTTTTCTACAAATCCAATTTTGGTGATGGTCATGTTGAAGAATTTGGCGGCAGCGGCTTCATCGTGTTTGTCGAGGCCGAGGTCGCCCAGGATCCATTCTCTTTCCTTTTCGTCGAAGGCTTTGTTTATCTGCAGGTTTACTACATCGTCTTTTTTCTTACCGGTAAGCGTACCGCGGAAGGGTTGAGCAAAGTATTTTACCAGGAAAGAATTATCTTTTTTGATACCGCCTTCTACTTCGTTGCCATTGGCATCGGTTTCGGTAAACACTACATTCAGCACATTATCATCTTCTGTTACCGCTTCGCGGTCAACCATTTTGCCATGACGCACTTGTAAACGGGTGGCTTCTTCATTGATCATTTCTTCGGTAACCGTTACTTTATAGCGGGTCATTTTTTCTTTCGACAGGTCGGCAACAGAGAATGAAGGTTTTAACCCTACTTCAAAGTCAAACACATACTCAACCGGGTTATTCATGTCAATTTTAGGACCTTCTGATTGAGCCAGTGGTAAAGGCTGTGCAAAGATCTCCAGCTTTTCATTTACCATGTAATTGCTCAGTTCTTTTTCCACTGCTTTTATAACTTCATCGGCAAATACCGACTGGCCATGCATTTTTTTGATCATGCCTGTAGGTACCATGCCTTTTCGGAAACCAGGTATATTGGCTTGTTTGCTATAATTTTTGAGTGCTTTTTCAAAAGAAGGCAGATAATCTGCACCTGCTACCTTTATGGTAATCTTATCATTCAGCAGTCCGATATTCTCTCTGGTTACTGTTGCCATAGCGCTTTTTTTTAAATTGGGTTGCAAAGGTAAGGTAAAATGGTAACATGGTTTGATTGTTTGATGGTTTGATTGCCGGAGTGCTTGACTGTTTGATTGTCAAATGGTTGATGGGGATTGTTGTATTGCCTGATTGCTTGATTGTCAGATGGTTTGATTGTTTGAGGGTCTGGCCGATACGATGGTTCAGGTAGTTACAAAGGTGACAACCTTTACCTGCTTGAACTTAACCATCAAGCCATCAGACAATTAGCCATCGTTCCTAATCCTTGTCCTGCAGAATCAGCAGGGGAACATGGGTTTCATACGCCATAGAGGTGGTGTGATTTTTCGAAAATACCCTTTCCAGGAAGGTGTGTTTATGGGCTACCATCACCAGCAGCTCGCTTGCCTGCTGCTGTAAATACATGCTAATTCCATGATTTACAGATGATTCTTCAATAATTGCGTATTCATGTTCAATTCCTTCAAAAATTATTTCATTGCTTCTTCTGCCGGTAAGTTCCTGTTCGGTATTCCCGCCATGGCTTTGCCTCACATACAAAATGTGAATTTTTGCCTGGTATGCGCGGGTCAGCTCCAGCAGGGGATAAAATAGCTGGATACTGGTTTTGTAGGTAAAATCGCTGGCATAGGTAATATGTTGAATGGGCTTGTAAGCGGCGTCGTGCGGTATTACCAGCACCGGTATTTTTACTTTGCGGGCCACGTTGGTAGTGGTGCTGCCGATGATCTTATCGAACCCGCCAGCGCCTTTCATGCCCAGGACGATCAGGCCGATCTCTCTTTCTTTGGTTATGGTCTTTATTTCATCAGAAGCAATGCCTATGCGAACCAACCGCTCCACTTCCAGTCCGTATTGGTTATGTAGCCAATCTGCCTCTCTTTTAAGGTTGTCTTCGTTTTCTTTTTGCAGGTTGTCTACCGTGATCATGGCATAGGGCACTTCGCTGATGGGGGTAGGCAGCATATAAGCATGAAAAAGCAGCAACCTGGTATGTAATAACTTCGCCAGTTCGGCAGCGTAAACGGCTGCATTGCGGGAAGCAGGCGAAAAATCAACCGGCACTAGGATGGTATTCATACAATAAAAATTAAGCTCTATAAAGGTAACAAGTTTGGGTCACCATCCCACCTTATATTTGCCTGATTAACAACAGGCACGCACAAAAGCAATGTATACTTTTCAGGCTGAATTAAAGATTATTGGAATAAACCCATATGTATCAGTGCCGGAAAAAATACTGGCTGGCATTTTTAAACAGGCTGGTAAGGATAAAGGAAAAATTCCGATCCGCGGTACTGTTAATGGGCTGTCCTATACGCAAACGTTAGTAAGATATAGCGGCGATTGGCGACTTTATATCAATACGAAGATGCTTAAGCAGTCGCCAAAGAAAATAGGCATCAGGGTAAAGGTGACAGTTGAATTTGATCCCTCGAGCAGAACAATAAAGCCTCATCCCAAACTGGTAAAAGCCCTTGCAAAAAATAAAGCAGCGAAAGCCGTTTTTGATCAACTGCGTCCCTCTTTGCAGCATGAAATTGTTCGGTATATAGCCAATTTAAAAACGGAAGCCAGTATAGATAAAAATGTTGCCAAAGCAATTGATTTTTTACTGGGGAAGGAGCGGTTTGTTGGGAGAGATAAGCCGTAGCGTGGCTGGTGGAGGATAATTTATAATTAAAAATGGGGTGAAAATAATTATTTATGTATCGTTTCTACGTAAAAACATAGTGAAAATAATTGGGGAAGCACCATTTCTGCGTAAAAACGGGATGTTTTTAATTATTTTGATACCATTTCTACGTAAAAACATAGTGAAAATAATTGGGGAAGCATCAATTCTGCGTAAAAATGGGGTGAAAATAATTGAAAAAGAGAGGCCTCCGATTTGCAATTAATTAAAAATCAATTATTTTACTGAAGGGTAGATGGAAAGAAAAAAGGTGAGCCGCCTTCGAAAAGGCGACCCACCTTCGCGGGTGCGCATGGAGGGACTCGAACCCCCACACCTCGCGGCATCAGATCCTAAGTCTGACGTGTCTACCAATTTCACCACATGCGCTCTTTTTAGTTGGTAAGTTTTAAGTTTTTAGTTCCTGGGTTAGGCTCCCGAACTTCGGAATTCCCGAAATGTTCGGAAATCATTGAGTTAGGACCAACTAAAAACTTAGAACTAAGAACTTACGAACTGTCTTTGGGGTTGCAAACATAGGGCATTTTTACGTAAATTCGTTAACTATGGATTCTGTAGCCGCGATACCGAAATATAATTTGAATGAGGAGCAGGAAAAAAAGCTAATACTCCGTGAATACCGGGCCCTGTTACGAGTTTTGAAACCCAAATTAAAACCGGGTGATAAAGAATTGCTCCGCCGGGCCTTTGAAATGGCTGCCGATGCCCATAAGACCATGCGTCGGAAAAGCGGCGAACCCTATATTCTTCACCCCCTGGCCGTGGCCCGCATTTGCACAGAAGAGATCGGCCTGGGCGTACGGTCTACCATTTGCTCCCTCTTACACGATACTGTTGAAGATACCGATGTTACCCTGGAAGATATTGAAAGGGAATTCGGGACCGAAATTGCCCGCATCGTTGACGGGTTGACGAAAATTTCTAATATCATCGACGTTAATGCATCGGCGCAGGCAGAGAATTTTAAAAAGATCTTACTTACCCTCACCGATGACCCCCGGGTTATTTTAATAAAACTGGCCGACCGGTTGCATAACATGCGAACGCTCGACAGTATGAAGCGGGAAAAACAGTTGAAAATTTCTTCCGAAACGGTATATGTATACGCTCCGCTGTCGCACCGTATGGGTTTATATACGATCAAGACGGAGTTGGAAGACCTGGCGATGAAATACCTGGAGCCGGAAGCCTACAAAGAAATTGCCCGTAAGCTGGCCGAAACCAAACGCGAACGGTCGCGCTATATCAATGAATTTATAAAACCAATCAAGGAAAAGCTTGATAAGACCGGTTACGAGTTTGAAATATACGGCCGGCCCAAAAGCATTCACTCCATCTGGAACAAGATGAAAAAGAAAGGAGTGGCTTTTGAAGAAGTATATGACCTGTTCGCCATCCGGGTTATTTTAAACATTGCCCTGGAGCAGGAAAAAGAAGGTTGCTGGAAGATCTATTCGGTCATTACCGATGAATACACGCCTTCTCCCGAGCGCTTGCGCGACTGGTTGAGCAATCCCAAATCGAACGGTTACGAAGCTCTGCATACCACCGTGATGGGCCCCCAGGGTAAATGGGTGGAAGTACAGGTGCGTACCCGCCGGATGAACGAGATCGCTGAAAAAGGGTTGGCCGCACACTGGAAATATAAAGAAGGCACGGCCGATGAAAGCCGTTTCGATAAATGGTTTCAACAGATCCGCGAAGTGCTCAATACGCAGGACAGCGATTCCATTGACTTCTTGCACGACTTCAAGACCAGTTTCCTGGCTGAAGAAATATATGTGTATACGCCCAAGGGCGACGTAAAAATGTTGCCGGTTGACAGTACCGCGCTTGATTTTGCTTTTGCCATTCACAGTGCAGTGGGATCAAAATGTATTGGCGCCAAAATAAACCATAAGCTGGTGCCCATAAGCCATAAACTACGAAGTGGCGACCAGATCGAGATCATTACTTCGGCCAAACAAAAGCCCAATGAAGACTGGTTGAATATTGTGGTAACGGCCAAGGCAAAGAGTAAGATCAAAGACGCTTTAAAGGAAGAAAAAAGAAAGGTAGCTGATGAAGGAAAGTACGTGTTGCAGAGAAAGGTAGAAAACATGGGCGCTGCTTTCAACCAGCATAACGTAGATATATTAGCCTCGTTTTATAAACTGGCCTCGCCGCTCGATCTGTATTACCAGATCTCTGTAAAGGCCATTGACCTCAAAGAGCTGAGCGAGTTTCACGTGTTGGGCGACAAACTGGAGCCTCCCAAACCAATTCGGCCCGAAATAAAGCACGATCCCGTTCATGCATTGCCTAAAAAGGATGCGGAGCTGATCATTTTTGGCGAAAGCAGCGACAAGATCGTTTATCAACTGGCGAATTGCTGTAAACCTATTCCCGGTGATGACGTGTTTGGATTTGTGAGCACCGGCAAGGGCTTGACCATACACCGCACTAATTGTCCCAATGCGGCCCGTTTGCTGGCCAATTACGGGCATAGGGTGGTGAAAACAAAATGGGCAAAAAATAAAGAGATCTCCTTCCTTACCGGTTTAAAGATCGTTGGGCTGGATGATGTGGGCGTTATTCACAAGATCACCAATCTTATTTCGGGTGAAATGAAGATCAACATCAATGCCATGACCATTGAGGCCAGGGAGGGATTGTTCCACGGAAATATCAGGGTGTATGTACATGATAAAGAAGAGCTGGATGAACTGGTAAACCGGCTGAAAAAGTTGCCTGGCATTGAAACGGTGGATAGATATGATACGGAGCAGCAATAGATGGTTTGATTGTTAGATGGTTAGATGGAAACAGCCGCCGGTACCAGTGGCTTCAAATCAAGTTTCGAGGTTCAAATGATGGTAAATTAACCCTCTAACCATTCAGCCATTCACCATTAATTTAACTATCATTCATTAGTTCACAGAAGCAAAAAAATACTGGAATCTCTTAGTTAATTTCACCTATTTTTGCCCCCGCTTGCTACAAATTATTCAAATATTTAATAATGGTTGATGTTTTATTAGGTCTTCAATGGGGCGATGAAGGCAAAGGTAAGATCGTTGATTATTTTGCTCCCGGTTATGATGTTATTGCCCGCTTTCAGGGCGGTCCCAATGCAGGCCATACGTTATATGTAAACGATAAAAAGGTTGTTCTGCATCAAATTCCTTCCGGTATTTTTCACGAGAATACAATTAACCTTATAGGTAATGGTGTGGTACTTGACCCGGTTACGTTAAAAAGAGAATGCGACACGGTTAAAGCATTTGGCATCGACTACCGGAAAAATTTATTTATTTCAGAAAGAACGCACCTGATTTTGCCAACGCACCGTGCGTTGGACAAAGCTTCGGAATTATCAAAAGGAAATGATAAGATCGGTTCTACCTTAAAAGGTATTGGACCGGCTTATATGGATAAAACAGGACGTAATGGTCTTCGTGTAGGCGATTTGCTGGATAAGGGTTTTGTTAATCAATATATCCGTTTACGTCTTAAGCACCAGAAGCTGCTCGACAGCCTGAACTTTCATGAAGATATTTCTGCATGGGAAGAAGAGTTCTTTGAAGCGCTTGAGTTTATGAAAGAATTCAAGATCGTAAGCGGCGAATATTTCATCAATGAAAAGATCAGCCAGGGCAAAAAAGTTTTAGCTGAAGGGGCACAGGGAAGTATGCTGGATGTTGACTTTGGTACTTTCCCGTTTGTAACTTCATCAAATACTATTTCTGCCGGTGTTTGTACCGGTTTAGGTGTGGCGCCACAAAAGATCCGCGATGTGATCGGTGTTACCAAAGCCTATTGCACCCGCGTGGGTAGCGGACCGTTCCCAACCGAGTTGCACGATGAAACCGGTGAAGAACTGCGTCGCATTGGTAATGAGTTTGGCGCTACTACGGGTCGCCCAAGACGTTGTGGCTGGATTGACCTGGTAGCTTTACGTTTTGCCTGTATGGTGAATGGGGTAACGAAACTGGTTATGACAAAAGCAGACGTACTGGATGCTTTTGAAGAGCTAAAAGTATGTACCTCATACATGGTTAATGATAAAAAGACAGATGCTATACCTTTCCAGATGAACAAACTGTCAATAACTCCGGAACTGAAAAGTTTTAAGGGTTGGAAAACGGGTATTGATACCTTTAGGTCTGCCAGCCAGCTACCTGCTGCCATGACAGAATATGTATCGTTTATAAATTCATATTTAGGTGTGAATATTAATTATATTTCCAATGGCCCGGGGCGTGAACAATTGATAGAAATTCAGTAGTTTTCACTTCGGATTTTTTGAATGAAAAATTATTCTAAAAAATTTGGCGAATTAAAAACTTCGCTGAAATTTTACACCTCAATCTTACCAGACAATGGCAGCAAAATCTGACAAGGAAAAAAAGACCGGCGGAACCTCTGCACCAAAGTCTTCTAAGGAAACTCCGAAAAAAGCCTCATCAAAACCTAAGAAAGAAGAAGATGAGGACGATGAAGACATGGAAGATGATGAGTTAGAAACGCCGAAGACCGCTAAAAAAGCAGGTAAAGCCTCTTCTAAGAAAGATGAAGAAGGTGACGATGATGATGACGATGAAGACTTAGATGATGAAGTAGACGATTGGGACAAACCGGAAGAAGACGAAGACTGGGACCCTGACTTTGAAGAATTTGATTTGCCCAAATCAAAAGGAAAAAAAGTTAGCGGCGGCAGCAGCGGAGGCGGTAAAAAAGGCAAAGGCGGCGACGACGACGACCTTGGCATCGATGATGAGTTCAAAGACCTTGATCTCTTCAACGACCGCGGCTTCGATGACGACGAGGAGGACTTTTAGTGGTTACTTCTATTACTGCTCACCCTGTTTCCACAGTGCGCAGACAATTCATATCATTTCCCGTCGCTGATTTTCAGCGAACCAAATTACAAATGTTGAGCTGGGCCAACCAGTTCAACATTTGTTGTTTTCTCGACAATCAACAGTATCATTTACCGCATCACAGTTATGAATGTATGGCTGCGGCCGGATCGGTGCAATCGCTTGTAACCGCGGCTGGCAGCGCATTTGAGCAATTGCAGCAACTGTATGAACAAAACAGGGACTGGCTTTTTGGACATTTAAGTTATGATCTGAAAAATGAAACAGAAGGCCTGGCCAGTAACAATACAGACCATATAGGTTTTCCTGACCTTTGTTTTTTTATTCCCGAAGTGATTCTGCAGTTAAGCGAGCGCGAGCTCGTGATCGGTACGTTTGATGGCCGTCATGAAACCATATTTCATGAAATATGCGCTATTGAACCACCCACGGAATTCGATCAACAGTTGCCCACACCCATCAATAGCCGCATAAGCAAAGAAGAATATATTCACATTATTCAACAATTGCAACAGCATATACTGCGGGGCGATTGTTATGAAATAAATTTTTGCCAGGAATTTTTTGCTGAACAGATAACTATCGATCCTTTGCAGGTATACTGTTCATTAAGCAATACTTCACCCAATCCCTTTGCCGCGTATTATAAAACCGGTGAGCGCTATTTGTTATGCGCCAGCCCTGAGCGCTATTTAAAGAAGGAGGGCGATCGCATTTTTTCTCAACCCATAAAAGGCACCTCCCAACGCAACCTGCAGGACGCCGGTGAAGATGTAAAGAACAAAGAACATTTGTATCACAGCGCCAAGGACCGGTCGGAAAATGTAATGATCGTTGACCTGGTGCGTAATGATCTGTCGAAGATCTGTGAGGAAGCGTCTGTACAGGTAGAAGAGTTGTTTGGCATATATAGTTTTCCGCAGGTGCATCAGATGATCTCCACCATTAGTGGGCGGTTGCGTAAGGATATTCATTTCATTGAGGCTGTTAAAGCTACTTTCCCCATGGGTTCCATGACCGGCGCGCCCAAGAAAAGGGTGATGGAACTGATAGAGCAATACGAACAAACCCGACGGGGTATTTTCTCCGGGGCCGTAGGCTATATTACCCCAGAAGGTGATTTTGATTTTAATGTGGTGATCCGGAGCATCATGTATAACGCTGCAAATAAATACCTCTCCTTTCAGGCAGGTTCTGCCATTACATTTTACAGCGATCCAGAGAAAGAATATGAAGAATGCCTGTTGAAGGCTGTGGCTATTAAGAAGGTGTTGGGAGGAATTGGTTGATTGAGTCTTCTATACCTGGTTAAATCGGAAAAAAATATATAAAAGAGAAAAGGCTTTACAAGTCTTATCGACGTTGTAAAGCCTTCGTGAATCTGATTATGTTTAATTAACAGGCCCGTAAAACCAACTAACTAGTCTCTTTGTTTTTATTGTCTCTGTTGATTTTGATCTCGTCAACAATTTTGTATCCAATAAAACAAAACACCGGCCAGATGATCAGGTAAAGTGCAAATCGCCTGTAATCGACGAACTCATAATAAATATCGCTGCTATTTCCGGATGGAAATAAATTGATATGGAACATTTTTCCGTTGTATAATACCGGAACTCCCTTGAGTACAATTAATAAATATCCCATAAAACATAACAGGTAAGTCAATCCTTTTTTTGTTATCATTTTATCTTTTTATTGCTTGATAAACAACACCCGTTGCTCCAATTGCGAAACTAACACTTTTGGTAGTGGAGTTTGGAACAGGTACCGATCCCCGGCTTGTAGGCACATACTTTATCTCATTAGTGGTATAATTTAAAGTAACATTTACAACTAAATTTGATTTATAACCATATAGTGAATATTGATCTGCAGTGCCTCCAAGGCGAGTAACTTCATTAACATAATCTATTGAACCATTTAGGCCATTCTTATCATTTTTTGCTCCTCCGCTTACTTTAACACCATTTTTTGTGGAAGTCTCGTCTTTCTTGGTTAACGATTTGCCGAACTGCTCTACAGGAGAATCAACTGTGCTAAAACTAACTGTAAAATTAAATTGATCGTCTAAAGCGAACGTACCACCATCCAGCTCCGCAGTACCGGAGGTTCTTAATTTATCAGATGGGTGGCCTGCATTTTTACCTATAGCTTCCATTTGGTCAAAAAGCCATGCAATTACACCATCCTTATCTCCCTCTTGTCCATCAAAACTGCTTAAATCTTGTCCGCCTATGGCTTTCAGATGCTTATTCAATTCATCATACAATTTAAAGAAAAAGCTGTTTTGATCATTCGGTTCATTTATGGTTACCTCTGTTTTGTTCGTAGGAACCTTAGTAGTGTCACCACCCGCTGCCTCTGCTGCCATGCCATCCGGATCAATAAACCGTATTGGATTGTTGAGCGCATATACATAAGGGCTCCATCTTCTCGACTGTTCAGCTAGGGGATCAATTACATGCCATCTTCCTATCTGCGGGTCATACATTCTTGCCCCGAAATCGTATAGGTTCAATCCGCTTCCATCACTAAATTCCTTTTCCTGTTTTTCCTTGCCATTGTATTCATATTTATTATCCGGCTTTCCCGCTGCTTTTGAACTTATTCCAGCCATTGTCAATCCAAAGGGATAATAATGTGTTTCTTCCAGTAGCGGCCCATGGCTATGTATTACCTGCAAATTATCAAAGAACACCCGTACCGGGCTTTCATTACTTGCATACACATAAAGATAGCCATTCTTTTTAACGGGAATATTCGACAGGTAGTGATCTTCAACTACATTAGGCTGATCAACTCTTTCAAAGTTACCGGTTACATATTTGAAATTGTCATCAAGCAGTATCCAATTAATATATGCTTTAGGTTTTGTTCCTCCGGTTCCTCTGTCAGTGTTTTTAAGAAAATTATTTAACCCGTCATATACGCCTGGTATACTGTTCAATCCCTGCGCAGTAACTGCTTTGGAGACAGTTGCACCTGTTGGCGCTCCCAACAAGCCGCCTAAGATATCCAGTACCGGTACATCGAAATTGGTACCGCCTGAATTGTTTTCGAAATAATACGACTTGCCAAAAATATCTATTCTGTCGCCGCCCATTACTTTAAGCGTAATACCTAATCCTGTTGCACCGGCATTGCCGCTGGCAATTAACTTATATAATTTGGTGCTGTTGGCGGTAACATTGCTATTCGGATTATTGTTCACGGGCTGGTCGGTGGCATTACTACCCCCGTTTTTGTTTATATAGTCTGTTATTCCGGTGGCTTCTCCCTTCAGTGCTATTTTATTGGCGTCGATATTATAATACTGATTTTCTTTGTACACAGCATCTCCGGCATTGTTAAGGTTTCCTTCCAATGTAGCTGCAGGGTAAATATCCTGCTGTTGTTCTTCAGTTAATACCATGCGCACATTGCCAAGGTGATCTTTTACAAAGTAATCGTATTCATAATGAGCAGGCTGTTGGTCAATCGCTTCCAGGTAACGTACCCTGCCTTCTTCATGGTTTAACATTTGCAGTTTATCAGTATATCCAAGCGCCGACAAACTGGCGTTGTTGTATGCTTTGCTTTCGTAAACAAAACTACCGAGATAAGTCGTTGTGGTAGTAATGTCACTGGTGAAAGTACTGTTGTTGTATAAGATGGACATATTCTTCTCTGTAACAATTTTCTTCAGTTTTACACCTGTTGCATCATACACATAGCTGATGCTTCCTTTTTCCTGATTATTGGCATCCTGTACATTGATTTGTTGCGGCAGGTTCAGGAAATTGTAACTTATAGCGCCGCCATTGGTTACTTCTGTCCCTGTTGTTCCATTCATGCGTTTGTTCTTGTCGGTAACCAGGTTGCCATTTTTGTCATAACCATAATCGTTACCACTGGTATTGTTATCAGTAAAATCGCCCAGTTTATGATCGGCGGCGCCTGTTCCCTGCTCGGTTATCGCACTCAGCTTATTACTATTGTTATAATAAGTGTACAACATATCATCCATCTGTGTGTTGCCGTTTATCTTCAATCCCCATTGCTGCATGCGCATAATATTTCCATTGGCATCATACGCCAGCAAGGGGTTAACACCATCGCCCACTTTCATATTGAAATTTACTTTCAAATTATTCCACATATGATCATCATCATTTTGTTGTATAAAATCACTCCGCAGTAACCGGTTGGCTGCGTCATATGTAAAATCATATTTGCGCCTGATATCATCTCCATCGCTTTTCCAAAGCATACCGCTTATGTTGCCATTTAATTCGCTGCTATTGAAGTTCTGGCCTGCTTTGTTCGTCTTTTTATCATAGCCCAACTCAAATCCGAACAAAATACCATCAGTGGTTTGTCCTTCGTTTGCCAGGTAATCGCGGTTAACGCCCAGCAGCCAGCCGCGAATATTATAATCGTACCTGAGCAACTGAATAGCATCAGTTGTATAGCCTGAACCACTGGCATCCTTTTTCTTTCCAATACCTTTTTCATATAAGCGACCCAAATCATCATATTGATTTTTGACTATCTCTACTTCAGGTTTGTTAACAGCCACTCCGTTAATTACACTACTGATCTTTTTAGTTACAGATTTCACTTGTCCCAATTCGTAATAATCAAATTTTGTAACAACGATATGTGTTTGCGGATTACTGCTGCCGGCTTTTTCCTGCTTCATCACATTTACCAGCAACTGGCCACTAAAAGTATACTGGTTGGTAATAAGATCTGTTCCGCCCGTGCTGTTTTTATTCTTAACCTGTATCAACCGTCCCTTTTCATCATATATGTTTACCGCATAAAGGAATTGGTTAGTTCCAAGCACTCTTGTTTCGGTCCAGGTAACTAAACCACGTGTTTGCTGGTTTTGTACAACCGGTTCCGCAAAGGGAAAGCTGTTGTAAGAAGTATTCAGGTAATTACTTCCGGTATAGGTGTTGTCAATAGTTCCGGTAAGTCCGCTTGTGGCAGGAATGGTCGTGTAACTATCGTAACCTGTTTTCGTAAGCAACGTAAAGCTCGCGTTCTGGGTAGGAATTGGATTATTGGATACCAACATGCCTTCTACGGATGTTTGCGAATTACTTACTCCATTAACTAACTGCTGCAAAGCTGAAGGTGTGCCCACCCATGTGGTAAGCCCCGTTATTACCGGCCTGTTAAAATTGTCATATAAGGTGGTGGCCCACTGATTCTGCGACCGCATATTTACGTCCTGGGTAAATACCAGCCGGTCGCGCACATCATATATCATATACACTTCTCCGGCGCCAGGTACTTTTTTGCGGATCATGCGTAATTGCTCATCGTACTCGTATCGGAAGCATTGTTCTTCTAATACATTATCATGCCACGGTTGAATAGACCATCCCTGCGCAATTACAATTTCCACACCCTTTGGTTGAATCACAGCCCGCAGTGCATTGAAATTGTCATAAATGTAGTACGTGCTCAACCATCCGGTATAATCACTTCCTGTTCCATCATCTGCGGCAGCAGTTAATTGTACTTTTCTAAGTATGGCCAGTCCCTGTTTAGTTTTGAATTCAATTACCTGGTTGCCTTTTTCATCTGTTGTAATATATTTAAACAGTTGTCCGGGTTGATACTCTCCGCTACGATAATAGAATCCCCAGCCATCTTGTGCGGTTTGTACCGTCCAGATCTTTACATCGTCTATAGCGGTATTTACGAGATGTTTAATTGTAACACCTTTGCTGCTGCCTGCCCAGCTATCGCCTGCAGCCATTGTTTTTTCTGTGCGGCTTAACGGTGAGGCTTCAAAGCGGTTTTCACTGTAATAAAATGATTCGCCGGCATTTTGCACTTTATGAAAGTCGTTTAATTCGCTTAGTGCAGTTGGCTTGAAGTTTCCGTTACCGGAAGCAGACACATAAGGCAGAAAACCTACGCTTTGCCTGCCGTATCCATCATAGGTAACCGGCGTAACAAGGTCTGTGTAACCTGAAGCATCGCTGCCTGCTGACTGCTTCAATACTGATTGCGTTAATCTGCCCAATCCATCAAAATATTGTGTTGATTCTTTTACTTCCTTTGCTGCTGTAATGGCAGCCGCCGATTGTTCGTCGGCAACGCCGGCATGCATAAATGTTCTGGAGCGGATATAATTATAACTATCCACATCCTGTATACTGATATTAATTCGGCAAACATTCGTATAAGCCAACTGAGATCCACAATTCACTTTGCGCCGGTAGTATATGGTGGATATAGAGTTGGATAGTTGGCCAGGTTCAATGGCAACTCCCTGAGCTCCAAAAATATCTGTGAAGGTTATGCCGTCAATTGAATGTTGCCATTGATAGCTATAGTTATTGTTACAACTTCCCCCCGTAGCAGCCCCGGCTGTTATTTTGCCCGGATTTGTACCTGCAGGAATGGTGGCGATTGCAGGTGTAATGGTTCCTCCATCGAGCTGAGGATACAGGTTTACTTCGGCTGCGGCGCTGTATACCGTAACACCGTTGCTGGTTACAGCCAGCCGGTAATATGTTTTGGTAGTGATCCCAAAAGGCGCGTATGTGGCTGAACCGGTGGCTCCTTCGATATTCACTCCATTGGCAAAATCACTGGTGGCCGACTTTTGCCATTGATAGGTATAAACGCCATTACCACCCGTTATGCCGCTTACTGATATTGGTGCGGCGCTTCCATTATAAGCAATGATCTGGGAAGCAGGTGTTATAGCACCAACCTGTAATGCGGGATAGGGTATTACGTTAACGTCGACATTGGCAAAACCTGTTGACAAACCGCAGTCATTTTGGTTGCGCACCTGGTAACGATAGGTGCCGGTAGCAGAGGGGGTATGCTGAAAGTTATATTGCCCGATGTATGCATCTGCAAATATATTCCAGCTTGATCCGCCATTAGTGCTGCACCAATAATGAGGTACGCCCACCCCACCGGGGCTGATAATGTTAACCGATTGACCTAAATAAATAGTAGTGGCATTCGCCTGGATATTGCCATTAACCGCTTGTTGTTTAACTGTTGTAGTTACATTGGCGGCATCAGTTAAACATCCGGAACTGCTCATCCCACGTACGCGGTATTGATATGTGCCGGCTGCAAGATTGGAAGGCGGACTGTATTGCAGTCCTTCTCCTAAAATGCTGCTTTCATTACTATTGTACCAGCGGCAGGCAGGTGTATTGGTGCTGGCCGATAAGGTTATGGTTTGTCCCTGGCATACAGTGGTATTACCGGTTATAGTGGGCGGGGTGTGGTCGGAGTATTCAAAGTAAATCTGATTGTAAGAGGAACTGTAACAGGCAGATGGCGAAGAAGCCTCCACATAATAATTATTGAGTTGATAACGGTCGGCCTCATACATTTCAAAATAGCCGCTGTTATTTTCACTTATATACTGAAAACCTCCCTGTGCATATTTGTAAAGCCGGAATGTTACATCGCTCAAATCGCTGGTTAATTGAACACGGCCGAAATTGTTGCATTCCCTTGCATATTCCTGGTAAAAAGTGACGCCGCTGCTGAATGATACATAATGTGTGCCCATATTAGGTTCACACATGTTGGTGTAATTGTAAAATTTAACCGACACTTTCGTGTATTCAGTTGCATAAAAGGTGTAGTCGGAATGCAATAAATTACTGCCATTTACAGTATTAGTTTGTACCGGCCAGGGACTATCATTAACGTACCATTGAAATTCTCCGGTTATATAATTTGAAACATAGTATTGTGCATGAATTGTTACATTTTGTGGTGAACACAATGGTCCATAAGGGTCCATCTGGTAAACAGTAACATATGGATAGTCGCACTGCGCTTTTACCGCATTTGCGCTACAGAGTAAGAACGCTAGCAAAAAGGCGGGCATATAGCTACGCCAAAGCATTGGGCTTTTAAAGTAACGCATACAGTTAGTTTTTTGAATTCAACTTTTGAAGGATGAGATTAGTAATATCAATCCCTGTTTGGGCAGTACTGTCTTTAGGTATCGGTTTAACATCTGTAAAGCCGCCCCTGGAAGCAACGTATCTTATGGCAGCAATAATTTTCAGCTCATATTGCTGAAGGGCAACGGCTTTTTTTGTATGCCACGCTTTCTTATCTTCTTCCGTAAGTCTGTTCTGTTGCTGCAGCGTCTTCCATTCCCGTTGTACAGTGTCTTTTGCCGTTTGCAGCTCGGTGTATTCAGAACGCAGGCGCGAATGGTCTACAAAAGCAATTTTTTGAACTATATTACTTGGCGTAAGAAGTTTGCCTTTGGTTTGACCATTAGCATTGCTTATCAGCAGGCCGATACATAATATGAAAAACACTGAACATCGCCAGGTCTTTATTTGAATGAACAATTGATAAAACATATAATTTTTTTAATTGACTGCTTATTACAGCCGTTAATCACTTGTTTAATGATATGGTGTGCGGGAAAACACAATGCGCTAATAATCGAATGACGTTATGCTGTAGGTTATACCCGGAACGAAATTGATAGTAACGGGGCCGTTTATCATAAATTGGTTTTCAGGCTGATTAGCACCCGCTGGTGAATAAAAGTGATTGTTTAGTATAACGTTCTGGAAGTTGTCGTCGAGCCGTAAATTCACCTGGTATTCACCGTGTGGAATATAGAACTCAATTGGTGTATAATCGTTGCTTGCTTTAAACCTCTTGGTATATACTAGTGAACCATTTTTTAATAAGTCGAGATGAAGACCGGAAACTTTTGCCGGATCAAACCTCCCTAATAGCTGTATCAGAACGTTTGCTTCACTGATTCCATCCTTTTCGTCCGGCACATAATTCTGGCCTTCCTGATCGTAGGGGGCACTTCCGCGGGGTATTGTAAAATTATAAATGAATTTAGTATTATCAGGCCTTGTCTTGTTGTACGATTCCATATCGTTGATGAGGGTAGGTTGTAAATACCCCGCAGCAGGCGATAACCTGTTCATCATGTTATACCGGTATGTTTTTACTATCTGGTTGTTATTGTCTTTAACAACAGAAAGGCGACCCGCTCCATCATATTGAAAGTAGCTGGTTAAACCCAAAGGATCACTGGTGCTGCTTATACCTGTTAGTGGCTTGTACGTAAACGAGGTAATGAAGGCAGACGGGTGACTGGTTCGTAAATTATTGAATGTGGTTCTTAGCTGGGCTTCGTTGGTTACAGTATTCAGAGTAGCTACATCGATAGTTGCAGTTGCCTGAGCGTATCCCAAGCCGGCTATTTTAGCCAGCACGTACTTGTAATTATAGCCCCATATGTACGAGGTTACAATGCCATTTTGGGCTGTACTCTGCAGCAGGTTTGCTTTATTGTCGTACAAATCATACTGCACGGTTGTTTTAAATGGCCCATTGCCAAAAGATTTTTCAACCGATTTGGGGGCAATAAAACTATTGTGAAATACATCATAGTTTGTTCTGCTGGTAGTTAATGATCCGGTGTTCCCTATTTCCTGTTCTTCTATTACCTGGCTGATCATGTTCCTGCTCAACATTTGTGCATAAACAGGTTGGCTGGAAAAGTCGTTACAATGTTTTAAGTTTCGTAGGATAGTGGTGCCATCGCTCTTGGTTGTTTCGATTGCTGAAAGCTGCAAATAGGGTGAATTATACGAGTAGCCTACAGTTTGTGTAAGCGTACCCGCTTCACTGACCCACTTTTCTGTTTCATTTGACAGCAACAGTGTACCTACTTCAATTCCGTATTGTCCTGTAGTAAAATTTCCCGCAAAACCAAGGTCGGGATTATAGAGTCCTTCCTGCATTCCTGAATAACTACCGCTCACAATTCGTACGTCGGTATTGTTATACGAGTATATCACTTTTACCTGAGCAGGCTGGCTGTATTTTGTATACATAAACTCCTTGCTGTGTACCAGGGCATAGCGGCCATTAACAAATTTGTACTCCTCAAGCAGCTTTTGCTTGCCCATCAACCCGTCGGGACGCATATAATCGATATTGGTTCCGTATATTTTTGAGGGGAAATTATTTGTAAAGTGAAACGGGGGATAAAAAGTATGCACTGTTTTCCCTGTTTCCTTTCCCAGGTCGCTGTTGTACTCGGTTACTTTTGTATAATAGATCGGTGCGCCATGCGGATAAGTATAGTTGCCCGCTGATGCAGGAAGATAGGTCGTCTTTACTTCCTTGAACTCCAAACTCAGGCAGCTTGGTGTTGCGTCGTTCCCTGATGCGCAGGCTGGGTTGATGCCGGCACGGGATTGTACATAAGCTACATCCTGTTGATATGAATAGGCGTTGTATTTGAAGGCGGTGCCATCGAAGGTCTTTGGAGGGGCGTCTACTACCAGCCCCAGGCCATCTTCAAACTCTCCATACCTGTAATGTTTTTGGCTCGCCGGCAGTAATGATTTTCCATCATAGTATGTAATTGCGCGTATGCGCAGGCCACCGCTCATTTGTATGCACATTGTATTGACGGTGGATGGTTCTTTATATTTGTTAGATTCAAAATCGAAATCTGCATACCCGCCTGTCGGGTAAACGATACGTTTCAATATGCCGCGCTGAGAACCTTCCTGATCAACCAGCTCGGTATTTATTGTATTACCTATAGAAAATGTCACGTTGGGGTCTGAAGTCTGGCAATTGAAGTAAAAGGGATGGGTGATCTGCTGATTAGGGATAGATGATCCGGGTGCTGTAAAGTCATATTCATTCCCCCAGTAGTTGGTAAAAGCATTGGCAAACCCCCACGCATCTTTTCCAACCAGTATGCTTCCGAAAGGGAGTTTGTTTTTATATAATAAATAATAGCGCTCAATTGCTTCTCCACTATTGTTTATCGCATGCAGAGAATCAAGGTATAAAGTAGGACGGTTGCCGGGAATGAGGTTGCCAGTAACAGAATGATAAAAAGCAAATGAACGTAATACGGATTGATCAATGCTTTTTACCTGAATACTGGTTAGTCTGTCGGTTCCTGTAAATTCAACACTGCCTCCGTTAAACTCAATTTTTGATAAAGCAATACCGTGCACGGCAGCACCGGAACTATTGTTAGAGCCGCTTGTTATGGGAAAGGTTTTATCCTGAATAACTCTGTTGCCATTTCCATCATGCTGAACATACGGAAGATGAAAAACGGGTTGTTTGTCGGGAAAGTTTTCTATGTATTTGGGCGACGACAGCCGATGAAAAGGATAAAAAATAAGCAATTGTTCGTAAGAATATGATCCCGGATGAGCGGCCTCTACCTGGGGTTGCGTAACATACGCATCGAGGCATGAGGGGGCGCTGGGTTTAGTGTAATATTCAATAGATTCATTCCATGAACCAAACGTTTCCGTTGGCTTATCCTGGTATGTAAAAGAAATGGTTTCCGTGTTGGTTGGATTCGTTACATACCTGCATTTCCAGGTTGTGAACGCCGTACCTGATGATTCCCTGTATACCGGAGCTAGGCTTCCATCGGGAGTATTGCCCGAAGCGCCGAAAATATACGTGGTGCCATCGGTATCTATAATGGTAAAAACGTGGTTAGCAAAGGTGATCTGGATATTATCATAGGGAACCGGTGCGATCGTATATCCGGTACCTGCATCATTTTTTCTGAAGTAAAATGAACCCGATTTGTTTAACAGTTTGTAATAATATTTATCGGGCATGCCATCCAGTTCACCTGCCGAAAACCGGTAAGCATGTTGCCAGTTGGCGGGCCCCAGGGGATAATAAGTGGCATTGTTGGCTGGGTTATGACTTTTAATGTCACTGTTTTGAAGATAGCCGCGGTAATCAAAATCATCCAGTCCGTTTACGGTCCTCGTGATCTGCAGGTCACAGCTTAACGACCAGCCTAATCCGGCCCTGGTAGAATGTTCGTTGATGTTAAACCCGCCTGCATGGTATTGAAGTGTAACAGGGAGGGCCATGCCGCCGGTTTCAATAGTGTAAAGCGGGATGGAAATATCCGGAACACCTGTATTCAGGTTTACCGGGTAGTTAACCATCTTTGCTAATGCGGCTGCTTCCGGTGAAACAGGCGTTACGTCCTGCTGCTGTTGTTGTTTTTGCTGTTGCTGCCGGCCATAAGTTGTTAAATGCAGCAATACATTCAACAGTAAGTAACAGGCCATTTTTACTTTCATACAGTTTGAATTTGAATTTTACAAAGCATAGCCCTTTACCTGAGAGCTGTTGCTTTCGGTTTATGTTTGATAAGCCAGTAAATACTAAAGTGGTAAAATGGAGTTGCTTACTTCCTTTGTTTTAACAGTAAGAAAGTGTTGCAGAAGTTTATGTGAAATGAAGTAGCCACAACCCAATATGGGTCATTGATTGTTTGTATTCTCATTGGAAGCGTTTAAGGGTGTTATTCTGGTTAACTATTGAAGTTAATAACATAATTTATTAACTAAATTATTTATAGCACCTATTTGGTAAACGTGCAGTTTTGCCAATAGACGTGTTGATTTAGCTGATAAGTGTGTGAAAGACGCGTAATAAAAAAACACAATGGGATAAAGCGGGAGCTCCAAATAAAAAACAAAAGCCATCCGGCTGGCGGATGGCTTTCTGAATAACGTCCTGAGCGGATTCGAAGGATTACTTGATCACAGTAGCGCCGTTTAACAACATCTGTACGCTCTCGTTGAGAATAATATATTTATTGGCTACGAAAAGATCCATTTTATCGGCTGGCAATTTCATTTCGTAGGCGTTGTTATTGCTGGCCATGATGGCATCAAAATCGGGATTGTACCGGTTGAACTCAGTTGCATCCATCATAATATTCTTTACAATGGCGGCTGAATAATACTTGCCCGATACTTCCATGCTTTTAGCACCACTCAGTTCGGCGGTGGTTAACCGGCGATTGATGAGGTAGGTGGCAGTAACGCCCAATTGCTCGGTAACCTCAGCCTTGGTTAAGGTGGTTACGCTGCCCTGCCCTTCAAAGATATAATGGGTGCCAATGAACTTCTTTACGTGCATGCGGGTTTCGGCCGGTAAATAATATTGCAGCTTCCAGAAATTACGGCTGCCCTGGCTCTTTTTAATAGCGCTGTATACGTTGGCGGGCCCGCCATTGTAGGCCGCGATCACCAGTAACCAGTCGTTGAACTCCCGGTACAGGTCGCGGAGGTATAAGGCGGCCGCATGCGTACTCTTAGTATAATTCTTACGTTCGTCAACGCTGCGGTTAACCTTCAAGCCCAGATCGCGTGCGGTTTGCGGCATTAATTGCCATGGACCAACGGCGCCAGCCCAGGAGGTAGCGGTTGACTTTAATTCAGATTCAATAACTGCCAGATATTTTAATTCTGAAGGAAGTCCGTATTTCTTCAATACACCATCCATCATATTGAAGTATGGTTTGGCCCAGCCCTTCATTTTACGAAGGTCTTCGCCATTTTTTTCCATATAATCCTGCACAAATTGAATAGCGCGGGGATTTAAACGGATGCCATTGGAGGCATTGTAACCCAATTCGAACGCATGGGTTAAATCTTCTTCCTGGGGGTCTGCGGAGTCATTTACTACTTTTCCAGGGAATTCGAATTGTTGCGAAAGAACAATTTTGTTAAGCTTTTTCCCATTAGGGTTGATTGCTATTCCGTGGTCAGTACTGTATGCCATGCATAACACGCCCAGGCCTAAAATACCCGAAATAAAAAGTTTTCGTTTCATCATCGTCGTTTAAAGCCAATAATGATCGACCCGGCGGTATGGATTGAGTGAATGTTTACACAGGATGAAACGGATTGAAGTTTTCTCTAGGATTGGAGAAACAGTTCCTTATTGTATTGCCGGGGGTCGAAGGGGTTTAGGCTTTTCATTAGCCGGCATGTCTGAACTGTTGCATCCACTGTTGGGATAGCTGGAGCAAATATAACTCGGAAAATTGGTTTGTCATAATCTGCACCCCATAGGGCATACCATTACTATGCCAAAAAAGCGGGATGGAGATGGTGGGAATACCGGTTAGGTTCGAAAAAACTGTAAAAATGTCAGCCAGGTACATGGAAATAGGGTCTTCGGTCTTTTCGCCAATAGTAAATGCGGTAGAGGGGGCGGTAGGCAGCAGGATGGCGTCGAACTGGTTGAAGATCAGGTTAATCTTGTCAACCAACAACTTGCGCACCTGTTGGGCTTTGGTAAAATACGCATCGTAGTATCCCGCGCTTAAAACGAAGGTTCCCAGCATGATGCGTCTTTTTACCTCCCAGCCAAAACCTTCTGACCGGCTGGCACAATAAAAATCTGTTAAAGAAATGTTTTTACCAACATTCCGGTGTCCATATTTCACCCCATCGTACCGGGAGAGGTTAGAGGAGGCTTCTGCGGTGGTTAAAATATAGTAGGCGGGAACAATGAAATCGAGGTATTCAAAATCTACAGGTTCTACGGTATGGCCTTCGGCCTGCAATTTTTTCGTGAACTCCAGGATCGATTCGCCAATCTCTTTATCGAGCGCCGGGCTTTCCAGGGCTTCTTTGAAATACGCGATCCGGAGTGGTTTGGAAGGCAATGGGGTAAGATTGCTGTACGCATCTACCTTTTGCTGTGCGCCTGTGCTATCGAAGTCATCGGGGCCGGCAATTACTTCCAGCACCAGGGCTACGTCGGGCACATTGTTGGCAAAAATGCCTATTTGATCGAAGGAAGAAGCATAGGCAATAAGCCCGTGCCGCGAAATACGGCCATAAGTGGGTTTAAGGCCCACTACGCCACAGAAATCGGCCGGCTGTCGTACGGAACCGCCGGTATCGCTACCGAGGCTTACCATACACAGGTCGGCCTGAACGGCAACAGCCGAACCTCCGGAAGAACCACCGGGCACCCGGGTCTCGTCCAGCGCGTTCAGCACTTTGCCATACGATGAATTTTCATTGGTAGAGCCCATGGCAAATTCATCGCAGTTGGTATGTCCTATGATAATGGCTTCTTCAGCCAGTAATCTTTCAACAGCGGTTGCATTAAAAACGGGTTTGAACCCTTCCAGGATCTTAGAGGCGGCGGTAAGCGGGTGGTCTTTATAGGCAATTACATCCTTAATGGCTATTACAACACCGTGGAGTTTGCCTGTAGGTTTCCCGGCTTTGCGGTTGGCATCGAGGTCAGCGGCCCGTTGCAGCGCTTCTTCTGCATACGTTTGTACATACGCATTCAGGTGCTTGCGCGCATCGATCTGCTGCAGGTAGTGCTGAACCGCATCAACACATGATATTGTGCCGGTAAGCAGGTCCTGGTGGTATTGTTTTATTGAGTGATACTTATACAAAGGTTGTTACCGGCTTTGAAATACAAAACGGTTACAGAAAATTAGTATGTAATGTCTAATTAGCGAGCTGAAGTAGTAGAAGAAGCCTGTTTAGTATCCTTCTCACTAATGCCGTCTTCAATTTCTTTCTTTACATTGTTCTTGGCATCGTTAAACTCACGGATACCACGGCCAATACCACGCATGAACTCAGGTATTTTACGTCCACCAAACAATACCAACACTGCCAATACAATCAGCAACCACTCGCTACCGCCAGGCATTGAGATGAACAACAGGTTATTAATACTAAGTAACATGATAAAGCTTTTTAATAGTTAGAAATACAAAAGTACGCTCTTTTACGAATGTAAAACGCATAAATGTGGCGCAAATTACATGAACCCATCGGTTAAAAAGGCCTTTTTGCCGGTACTTAACATATGCGGGTAATAAAAAAGCGGAACCTATTGATCCCGCTTTAAATAGTTTTATGTACAAGTGGTTATTGAGCCACTGCAGCAGTTGCTGCTGTGTTGACGCGTTTTTCTTTGATCCTTGCACTTTTACCACTGCGTTGACGCAGGAAGTAAAGTTTTGCACGACGAACACGACCTGTTTTATTCAACTCAATAGATTCAATATTGGGTGAATATATAGGGAACGTTCTTTCAACACCTACACTATCGGAGATTTTACGTACAGTAAAGGTTGCTGTACCGCCTTGTCCCTGGCGTTTGATAACATCGCCACGGAAACTTTGGATACGCTCTTTACCACCTTCGATAATTTTATAGTTTACAGTTATATTGTCACCCGCTTTAAACTTCGGGAACTCTTTTTTTCCTGTCAACTGCTCATGTACAAATTGAACTGCTGCATTCATGACATTCAAATTTTGGGGAGGCAAAGGTAATGAAAAATTCCAATTTCTGATTTTTAATTTCCTAAACCACCCGATTTTACTGTATTTTTTTCTATTTCGCCACGTTTACCGCCCGTTTTTCTCTGATCACGGTTACTTTGATCTGGCCGGGGTAGGTCATTTCGGTCTGGATCTTCTGCGCAATATCAAACGAAAGTTTATCAGAATCATTGTCTGTTACTTTCTCTGCTTCTACAATTACCCGTAACTCGCGTCCAGCCTGGATGGCGTAGGCTTTCTCAACACCCTGGTACGACAATGCCAGGTTTTCCAACTCCTTGATACGCTGTAAGTATTGTTGCATGATCTCCCTGCGGGCGCCAGGACGGGCGCCGCTGATGGCGTCGCAAGCCTGAACAATGGGAGAGATCACGTATTGCATTTCCATTTCATCGTGGTGGGCGCCGATCGCATTTACTACGGCCGGGTTCTCACCATATTTTTCAGCCAGCTTGGCTCCCAGCAGGGCGTGGCTCAGTTCAGATTCTTCATCGGGCACCTTACCAATATCGTGTAACAAGCCGGCGCGTTTGGCCAGTTTGGGATTAAGGCCCAGCTCGGCAGCCATAATACCGCACAGGTTGGCCACCTCACGGCTGTGCATCAACAGGTTTTGGCCATAAGAAGAACGGAAACGCATTTTACCTACGATACGAACCAGTTCTTTATGTAAGCCATGGATCCCTAATTCTATTACGGTACGTTCGCCTATTTCTATTACCTGTTCTTCGATCTGGCGGCGGGTTTTCTCTACAACTTCTTCGATACGGGCCGGGTGTATACGGCCATCGGCTACCAGTCGTTGTAAGCTTAACCGGGCAATTTCGCGACGCAGGGGATCGAAAGAAGAAAGGATGATGGCTTCCGGGGTATCGTCAACGATGAGGTCAACACCGGTAGCGGCTTCAATAGCCCTGATGTTACGGCCTTCACGACCAATGATCTGGCCTTTTATTTCATCGCTTTCGAGGTTGAATACAGTGATGGAGTTTTCAATGGCCTGTTCAGCGGCGGTACGCTGAATGGTTTGAATGATGATCTTGCGGGCTTCCTTGTTGGCTTTCTGGCGGGCGTCGTCTACAATTTCCTGCTGTAAGGCCAGTGCCTGGGTGTGGGCTTCCTGCTTAAGGCTTTCGATCAGTTGTTTCTTGGCTTCATCTGCAGTTAAACCTGCAATTTTTTCAAGGCGGCGAATGTGTTCTTCCTGGTGTTTTTCGAGCTCGGTACGCTTCAGGTTCACTACTTCGATCTGCCGGTTCAGGTTATCTTTTATTGCTTCGTTTTCCTTGATCTGTTTATCCAGTTGGTCGGCCTTCTGGTTAATGGACTGTTCTTTTTGACGGGCCCGGTTTTCAGTTTCACTCAACTTGCGGTTACGCTCCAATACTTCCTTGTCGTGCTCGGCTCTCAGGGCCAGGAACTTCTCTTTTGCTTCGAGCTGTTTTTGTTGTTTAATGGTTTCGGCATTCGTTTGTGCATCGGCAACGATTTTACGGGCCTGGGTTTCGGCCTCGTCTACTTTTTGCTTAGTGTTTTTGGCAAATATGAATTTGCCCGCTACTATACCTGCCAGTAGCGCCACTAATCCTATTATAGCGGTTAACATACTCTGATCCATTGTGTTTTACATGTTTAGAAAAATCTACATTATCTTTCCCTCTCTATGTGTCGCAATTTTACCATAGTGAGATGTGAATGTGCGAAAATACAAAAAAAGAGGTAGCGGCACCGCAAGCATTTTGAAGTCAGTTATTTGTAGATGGGGAAAACAGGGAATTTGTTAGTGCGTCTTTTTTAAGGTTATGTTTGTTTGGGGGGGTAGGTTCAGTTTCAGGTTGCAAGGGAGTCAGTTGCCGGTTGCCGGTTACGAGGAAAAACCGGTTAGGTTCCCGGTCCTTGTTCTCAGTTCGGGTTGCCAGAAAATAATGAAGTTCCCGGATTTAATGCCCGGTAACCAGAAACTGGTAACTGGTAACAAATTCAAGCCCTTTCCTGAAACCTGTACCCCCGGTAACCGGAAACTGGTAACCGGTAACAAATTCAAGCCCTCAATCCAGTAGAATTCTATCTAACAACTTCTCAATTCCCGTCAACTGCTCTCCCGTCTGGTTATCGATGAGAGGCTGGCTGTCTGCGGCTTTTTGCTGGGTGGCATACCATAATACTACCATGGCCACATAGTCCTGCATATCCTTGCCGGCGAAGTTGGTTTTAAATTCCAGAATTTTATCATTTATCAGCTTAAGTGTCTTCCGTACTACTTCTTCGTCGGAAGGGGCGATCCGAATACGGTAGGTTCTATCGCCGATCAAAACATTTATGGGAATTAATTCTTCCATGAGCTTGCAAGTTTGAAAAGCTTGTTCTATTTTTATCCACACACATTACACACAGGGATACATTTACTTCTGGGCTACAAGGGATCGTTTTGGATGGTTCAAAATTCAAATTTTCGTATTCTATGATTACTCACCAAAACCAAACGATTAACATGTTCGCTAAACTTAGGTCGAACGTCTTCATTGACGCGCTGACACTGGAGTTGATCGCGCCCATTCAATCCAGTCTCAAAGCCATTTTACGTGATGAACGGGGCTACGAATGCAGCCGGCTCGAAACAAACATTCCACAAGGCGATAAAACAGTTACCTGGAAAGGCTTGAATGATCTGCCTTACGGCGTTTACACCCTTGAGCTTTCCCAGGGCGAAGATGAAATGAAAATGCGTCTCGTAAAACGGGTTTGAACGAACTTACTCGCTTAATAAGGCAATACACCGGTCGATTTCCCGGATGTAACGGTTAATTCTTTTTTCCACATCTTTCTTTTCCGTTTCATTCAATTGACCGGTAACGGTTTGTAATGCCGTCATTTTCATTTCCAGCTCGTCAATACGTATCAACCGGGTTTTTTCCTTATCACGTAACGCCACCACTTCCCTGCTCAATTGCTCATGTTCTTTTTGCAGCAAATGATAGCGTTGTACCACCTGCTGCAATTTGTCTGTGATGCGTTTCAGTTGTTCCTGTAATCCCTCCATTGAACAAATTTTTGCCTGGTTTTATTCCCGATAGCTACCGGGTGACATAACAAACTTGGATCATTTCCTGATCTCTGCCTGTAATGTTGTTTCCAGGGCATTCATAATTTTATTCATCATACCGTCAATATCTTTATCGGTGGGGGTTTTTTCCTCATCGAGGAAAGTAAAGCTTACAGCGAGCGATTTTTTATCGGCGCCCAGCTTTTCACTTTCAAAAATATCGAACAGTTGTATTGACTGTAACTTGTCGAGTTTTACCTTTTTCACTGTGCTTTCAACGTCAGCAAAGGGAAGGGATTTAGGCACTACCATAGCCAGGTCGCGACGTACAGGCAATTGGCGCGGTAGTTCTTTTGCTTTTATAGAGGTGGCGGAAATGTATTTCAGCATTAACTCAAAGTCCAGATCGGCATAAAATACCGGTTGCTTTATATCAAAACGCTTCAATTCCTGTGGCTTCACCTGGCCCAGCCGGGCAATCACATCTTTATTAATAGTTATCTGTAAGGCATTTACCATATTACCTCCTTCTGTTAACGGGGCGAAGGTGGCTTTAGAGATGCCAGTTAATTGCAATATTCTTGCCACGATGCCTTTCAGATAAAAGATATCTGCGGCCGTTCCTTTCCCTTTCCAGGCATCTTCCTGTACCTGGCCGGTAATATACAGGCATACGTGTTCGTGTTCGTTGTATTTGCCTGATCCTGATGTACTGTAGGTTTTACCAAATTCAAAAAAGCGCAGGTCGTTGTTTTTGCGGTTGAGGTTATGCGCTATGGCTTCCAGTCCGGTTTGCAGCATGGAAGGACGCATAATATTATGATCAGCGCTGAGGTTGTTCAACAGTTTTACAGCAGTGCTCAACTCATTGTCGTCGAAATAAGCCGCATTGGTAATGGAATTGGTAAAAATCTCATTGAAACCTACACCTACCAGGTAGTTGGCTGTTTTTTCGAGGTAAATATGTTTGTTGCGATCTGTTTCAACAGAAGGAGAAATGGTGATTGCCTGAGGGATCTCAACATTATCGAGCCCGTCTATACGCATGATCTCTTCTACCAGGTCGGCCGGCAGGTAAATATCGGGTTTGCTTAAAGGCGCTGCAACCAGAATGTCGTCTGCACTTTCTTTTACAATATCGAAGCCCAGGGCGATCAGGATCTTTTTCACCGAATCGGCCGGATAATTCTTTCCGCTCAGCTTGCGCAGGAAGGGATATTTCAATTGCACCTGCGATTTTTGAGCTGGTGTAGGATATACATCTACTACTTCCGAAGCAATTTCACCACCGGCCAGCTCTTTAATAAGGAGGGCGGCCCGCTTCAATACGTTTACGGTATTGCTGATGTCGATATTTTTTTCGAAACGGGTAGCTGCATCGGTACGCAGGCCATGGCGGAAAGACGTTTTTCGGATATCCACCGGGTTGAACCAGGCGCTTTCAAGAAAGATGTTTTTAGTGTTATTGGTTACCCCGCTGTGCCGGCCGCCAAAAACACCGGCAATACACATGCCTTCACTGTTGCCGTTACAGATCATCAGGTCTTCGGCGCTGAGCTTTCTTTCTTTTTCGTCGAGGGTAACGAAGGGCGTGCCTTCGGACAGATTTTTCACCAGCACTTTTTTACCGGAAATGGCATTGGCGTCAAATGCATGCAACGGTTGACCGGTTTCGTGCAGTATAAAATTGGTGATGTCTACTATATTATTGATAGGCCGCTGACCAATAGCCCGCAGTTTATCCTGCAGCCATTGCGGACTTTCTTTTACCGTAACATTGGCAATGCTTACGCCGGCATAGCGCTGGCAGGCATTGGTATTTTCGATGGTAACTGAAATGGGGAGTGAATTATTGTCAACTTTAAAATTACCGATCGGCGGCGCTACTACGGTGAGGTCCTTGTTATCGTGGTAAGATAAATAAGCACACACATCCCGGGCCACACCACGGTGACTCATAGCATCCATGCGGTTGGGGGTAAGCCCAATTTCATAGATCCAGTCGGTATATGGTTTGAAATATTCTGCAGCGGGCGTGCCCACTTTTACATCGGCAGGTAATACCAGTATGCCGGCATGGTCGTCGCTAAGGCCGATCTCATCTTCGGCGCAGATCATTCCATAGCTCTCAACGCTGCGGATCTTGGCAATTTTCATTGTAAGCGGATCGCCCTTTTGGGGATAGATGGTGGTGCCAACGGTAGCCACCACTACTTTTTGACCGGCAGCCACGTTTGGCGCACCGCAAACAATTTGCAGCGGTTCGCCTGAACCAATATTTACTTTGGTAACGGTTAATTTATCAGCATTCGGATGTTTTTCAGCAGCCAGCACTTCACCGATCACCAGCCCTTTTAACCCACCTTTCAGGCTCTCATATTTCTCAAGGCTTTCCACTTCCAGTCCAACAGAGGTCAATAATTTACTAAGCCGCTCGGGTTCAATGGTTACCGGCAAATAATCGTGAAGCCAGTTATAGGAAATAGTCATGAATCAGTATATGATTTTAAATAGTTCAATGATGGGTGCAAAGATAGGTATTGAGCGGTTACCGGTTGCCAGTTTCCGGCCCTGCCGGGGAGATCCAGGTTACAGGTTTCAGGTTGCAGGGTGGGAGAAAAGGTAAAACCAAAAGAGGAATGAAACTGAAGTAGTGGAAGTTGCTGGTTCTGGAGAGGGCAATTGGCAATAAGGGCAGGATGACACTTTTGGAGAAAAGTTGACATTTGCGCAACAATATTCAATCTGCAATGAACAATAAGTTCAGTTTTTACAAACAATAAAGCAGAATGGTGGTATTTCGGCGGCGCTTAAGATGCGATGGATCTTACCGGGGCGTTGTTCAACGCGACCAGCTTTCAGTTTAACCACTTCCACAGCGTGCGAAAAACTAATAGCATGGGCAGTGAGCAGGTCATAACAAAGCCGTTCGTAGTACAGCAGGTGCTGTGCTTCTTTGCTATTTTCTTCAGGCATCATGACTTCATAATGCCGCAACTGGTATACGCGCATGGTCGGAATTGAATTAAAGAATCTAATTTACGGTACTCTGGGTAATTTTAATATTCGATTAACATCTTTTTGTTTGACGATTTATATTTCTTTTCCTTGTAAATGTATACGCCAATTTTATGCCATTGGTTCATAAATATGCTGGAAAGCGGGCAGGGAGCGCACTTGCGGGTTACCGGGTGGCTGAAATAACCGACGATAGGCAGTTACAGCTATCCCTTAACTGGAAAATGCTGTATGGATAAGCGTTTTCACTAAGCGAACTTCGGAAAATCCCATCCAGCTTGCATCTTATTTTCCCGTTCTCTTCACCAAATATTCAGGGCATAATTCTTACGCACAGGATGTGTGAATTTCGTTTTCAAAAGGGTGGCAAACTTTTGTAAATTGTGTATATACTGTGTTGGTCTTGTGGATAAGTGTGGTATTTTCGTGGATTAATGTGTGGATTGCTGTTATTAAATATACAACTGCAAATTTTTTTTCCGGGCGGGGGAGGGGTATATATTCGCCGTCCTGACCTAATGAGGTAACATTGCGTTAACAGTGCAGTAATATTCACATAACAAACCTTAGCCTTTACTATTAACCCTGAGTGTCATTGGTTGGCAGTACTAATTTAGAAGTGGCCCCCGCGCATCAGAGCACTTCAGCACCTTGAGAGATCCTGTTTGTAAACTTTATCAAACCAATGGTTAAATTTTTGTAGACCGTTAACGATGGATTTAACAAATCTGAACAACAAAGACCGAAAAACACGTCGCCGTAGCTCTATTGATCTGAGTACCATGGTGTACGGGAAAGTTCCGCCCCAGGCTAAAGACCTGGAAGAAGCGGTTTTGGGCGCTATTATGCTCGAGAAAAACGCCTTTGACGTAGCTGTGGAGATACTGAAACCCGAGTGCTTTTATGTAGATGCTCACCAGCGTATTTTCCGTTCCATGATAAGTCTGCAGCAAAAAAGCCAGCCCATCGATATTTTAACGGTGGTGGAAGAACTGCGCAGTAAAGAAGAGCTGGAGATGGTGGGAGGACCCTATTACGTAACCCGTTTAACGAATTCCGTTGTTTCTTCTGCCAATATTGAAGCGCACTCAAAAATCATTCTGCAGAAATTTATTCAACGCGAGCTGATCCGTATCAGTGGTGAAATTATTGGTGACGCGTATGAAGACAGCGCCGATGTGTTCGACCTGCTCGATGAAGCCGAAGCAAAGCTGTTCGAGATCACCAATAACCACATGAAGAAGAACTACGACAGTATCGATACCGTACTGGTGCAAACCGTACAACGTATCGAGGACATGCGCCACAAAACCGAAGATATTACGGGGGTTCCAAGCGGTTTCCCTTCGCTTGATAAAGTGACCTATGGATGGCAGGGTTCTGATCTGATCATTTTGGCTGCCCGCCCTGCTGTTGGTAAAACGGCGTTCGCCCTAAACCTGGCGCGTAATGCCGCATTGAATAATGTTCGTCCAACCCCGATCGTATTCTTCAGCCTTGAGATGAGCTCGGCACAGTTGGTAACACGTATTCTGAGCGCCGAAAGTGAGGTCTGGCTCGAAAAGATCTCGCGCGGTAAGATGGAAGATTATGAAATGAAGCAGTTGTATGCCAAGGGTATTCAAAGACTGGCCCAGGCGCCCATCTTTATTGACGATACGGCGGCCCTGAACGTATTTGAGTTGCGTGCTAAATGCCGGCGTTTGAAAGCCAAACACAACATCGGCCTCATCATCATCGACTACTTACAACTGATGAGTGGCGCGGGTAACGGTAAGAATACCAACCGGGAGCAGGAGATCAGTACTATTTCACGTAACTTAAAAATGCTGGCGAAGGAATTACATGTACCCATCATTGCCCTGTCGCAGTTAAGCCGTGCGGTTGAAACCCGTAAAGACGGTAACAAAATGCCGCAGTTGAGCGACCTTCGTGAATCGGGTGCCATTGAGCAGGATGCCGACATGGTAATGTTCATTTACCGCCCCGAGTATTATGATATTACTTCCAATGAAATGGGAGAAAGCAATAAAGGGGAAACCCACGTGCGTATAGCCAAACACCGTAATGGTTCCTTGGAAACGATCAAGCTGAAAGCCCTGTTGCATATTCAGAAGTTCACCGAATTTGAAGGAGATGATTTCAGTGGTTTAGGTATGGGTGGCGGAAGCTGGAAGCCGGTGCCTACTGACGGCGCGGGTGGTGGTGATGATGGCGGCGCCAAGCTGTATATTCAGGCTGGCAGCAAAATGAACGATATGCCATATGGTGACGATGACGAGGCCCCGTTTTAGTAAATGAAAAATGAGGAACAGAGAAATTAAAAATTAAAAAGGAAATACCTTACCGTAATAATTCTTTACAAAAGGCTCCCCGATGCACCGGGGGCTTTTTTGTTGGAGGGTGGTACATAATATGCATTACTTTGCAGCAAAGAACCAATAATGAATCTGCCGCTTTTTTATATTTCGGATGTTGCTGCCGGACAGTCGGAGATAACGCTTGATGAAGATACCTCAAAGCACGTGGTGAATGTATTGCGCATGAAAAAGGGCGAGGAATTGCATTTGACCGATGGAAAAGGTTCTCTGTTGTTAACATCCATTACCGACGACCATAAAAAGCGATGCCGCGTAACAGTACTGAATGAACAATTCATTCCGCAAACCGCACGCAAGACCAGTATTGCTATTTCACTGCTGAAGAATACCAACCGCTTTGAGTGGTTCCTCGAAAAAGCCACCGAACTGGGCATTACCGAGGTCATTCCCATGATCTGCGACAGGACCGAAAAGCAACATTTTCGCTTCGACCGCATGCAAAACATCCTGGTGAGCGCCATGCTGCAGTCGCAACAGGCATGGCTGCCCGTATTACATCAACCGATAGGGTTTGGACAGCTACTAAAACAGGAAGACGTTATTGATATTACGCAGAAATTTATTGCGCATTGCATACCCGGTTCAAAGCAATCCCTCGCCGCACAGGTGAATACATCCCTGCCTTCGCAAATTATTTTAATAGGCCCTGAAGGCGATTTTACCAGCGAAGAAGTAGCCTTTGCCACCGAGCATTATTTCATTCCTGTTACGCTGGGCGATACCCGCCTGCGCACTGAAACGGCCGGCATGGTAGCAGCGGTAATTTTAAGTTTATAGTTTTTGGTTTATGGTTTGTGGTTCTTTTATTGCAGCAGCGCTTAGCGCATTTATACAGCCTGCAATGCAGGATGCCAATAATTAAAAAAGCTGTTGAAGAGGAACAACCACAAACAACAAACCATAAACCAAAACCGGTATTTAAACAGTGTTTTGTTCTTCTTTCTTCACAATAGGTTCGTGTAATTCAACTGGTTTGGCTTTTTTGCGCATTTTCATGTTCAGCAGTTCTACACCAAAAGAGAAGGCCATGGCAAAATAAATATAGCCTTTATGAATTTCGGTACCGTGGAAAGGTTTCACTCCCTCAAAGAACAAACTGAAGCCTACCATTAGTAAAAACGACAGCGCCAGCATTTTGAGGGTAGGGTGCTTGTGTATGAAGTCGGCAATTTTATCAGAGAAAAAGAACATGATGATCATAGCAATGATCACGGCAACGATCATGATGGGAACATGATTGGCCAATCCCACGGCCGTAATGATACTATCGAACGAGAACACCATATCTATAATAATGATCTGGGCTATTACAGCTCCAAAGGAAGCTTTCCGGGGATTACCTTCATACATTTCTTCATCCCCTTCCAGTTTATGATGTATTTCTTTTACGGTTTTATATAACAGGAATAAACCTCCGGCCAGCATGATCACATTCCGCAGGTTAAAGGTGTAGTGAGTAGCCCCCCAGTTGAAACCAAATAATTCTTTTTTGTCATTGCTAACCAGCCAGCCAATTAACATCAATAAACAGATACGAACGGCAATACCGGCTACCATCCACACACGGCGGGCCTTTAATTGTTGTGTCTTATCTAAACGGCCCATTAAAATGGAGACGAAGATCACGTTATCGATACCCAGCACAATTTCCAGTATGGTGAGGGTTAATAAGCTGATAATAGAATCTACAGTAAACAAATGTTCCATGGTGGTCGGTAATAAAAATGAAGGGCAAAAATAAGGGTGTAAGGCCAATGGACAATAGGCAATAAGCGATCAGCAATTGGCGAGCCTGTACCTGATTTTTACCTGTACATCATTAGTAGAAGGCAAGGCCTGAATGTTTCAGATGGAATTTAAAATAGTTCAGACTGGTATTTTGTTAGTGCGTTCCGGTTCCCAATCCCCGAAACAGGTAACTGGTAACCGGCGACTTGTCTATGGCCTATTGGTTGAAAGCCCGCTGCAAATGTTCTTTACGATCGCAGGGCCTTCGTATACGAAGCCGGTCCAAACCTGCACCAGCGAAGCGCCGGCGGCGAGTTTTTCTTTGGCATCTTCAGCCGTAAAAATACCACCCGATGCAATAACCGGTATTTGACCGTTGGTTTTTTGATGAATGTATTTTACAATTTCGGTAGAACGCAGGCGTACAGGGGCACCGCTTAATCCGCCTGCACCAATAGCTTGTAGTTCCGCATCGGTAGTATGCAATTGTTCGCGGCTGATGGTGGTGTTGGTGGCAACCAGGCCATCTAATTTTATTTCCAGGGCCAGGTCTATTACATCATCTATTTGTTGAGGCGTGAGATCTGGTGCGATCTTTAATAATATAGGTTTGGGTTTGCGGTCAGTTTCGGTACCGCTTTCCTGTTGGTTGATGGTTTGTAAATGGGATAATATCTTGCGAAGCGAATCTTTTTCCTGTAATTCCCGTAACCCCGGGGTGTTGGGTGAACTTACATTCACAACAAAGTAATCTACGCAATCAAAGAGTGCACGAAAGCAGATCTCATAATCCTTCCAGGCATCTTCATTGGGAGTAACTTTATTTTTACCGATGTTACCGCCGATGATTAATCGTGAATGGTCAATGGTCAATGGTGAATGGGTGTCTTCAGTTTGAGCTGGCCGATTGCTATTCGGTATTCCCTCATTGCGGCTTGCCAATTGCCGATTGCCGGTTGCTAATTGCTTCTCCCTCCATTCTTTTAATCGTTGCGCTACTACATTTACGCCGTCGTTGTTAAAGCCCATCCGGTTAATGAGGGCTTTGTCTTTGGGCAAACGGAATAACCGCGGTTTTTCATTGCCCGCCTGGGGTTTGGGCGTTACGGTTCCAATTTCAACAAAACCAAAACCAAGGGCTTCCAGTTCGGTCAGGTACAAGGCGTTTTTGTCGAAACCGGCAGCTAGCCCAACCGGATTTTTAAATTGAAGGCCAAACAGTTCCCTGGATAATGCACCATTGGAAGGCGCAAATTGGGTAGCAATGGATTTGCGGATAGCACCCACAGAACAGCCCAGTTTCATCATATTCATGGAAAAATGATGGACTGTTTCGGTCGGAAAGCAAAACAACAGACGGCGAAGTAGGTTATACATAATTCGGTGCGAAGATAATTTAGTTTCAGGTTACAGGTTTCAAGTTTCAGGTTTCAGATTGCCGGTTTCCAGGCTCATTTTTCAAGTACAAGACACATAACTCATTGATTTTTTAACTTCATAGTATGTATAGAACAGGAAAAAGGTAACAGAACCATATATAACGTAAGATAGTTACCTGTAATCCTGTAACCCTGTAACCTGCATCCTGAAACCTGAAACGACCATTTTGTTTTCCCCCTGTCAATCCTTACCTTTGGCATAGAAAGTTGCATAAACAACCAAGTTGTAATAAAAAACATTATATATGGAAGCGTATATAGTAGCAGGTTACCGCACTGCGGTAGGAAAAGCAAAACGGGGTGGTTTCCGGTTTTACCGGCCCGATGACCTGGCCGTTGATGTGATCAGGGGACTGATGGCTTCTGTTCCGCAACTGGATCCTAAACGCGTAGATGACGTAATTGTCGGAAATGCCGTGCCGGAAGCAGAGCAGGGTTTACAGGTAGGAAGAATAATTGCCGCCAGGGCCTTGGGATTTGAAGCACCAGGGGCTACCGTAAACCGGTATTGCGCGTCAGGGTTAGAGACCATTGCCATCGCTACTGCGAAAATTCGGAGCGGTATGGCTGAATGTATTATTGCCGGCGGTACCGAAAGCATGAGCCTGGTACCAACTGCAGGTTGGAAAACCGTACCTGCTTATTCCATTGCGAAAGATGAACCCGATTATTACCTGAGCATGGGTTTAACAGCAGAAGCTGTAGCCAAAGAATATAATGTGAGTCGCGAAGACCAGGATATGTTTTCCTATCAATCGCACATGAAAGCCATTAATGCTATTACCAATGGCTACTTTAAAAATGGCATTTTACCTATTACGGTTGAAGAGGTATACCTGGATGAAAAGAATAAAAAGAAAACCAGGAGCTATGTAGTTGATACCGATGAAGGGCCCAGGAAAGATACCAGCATTGATGTATTGAATAAACTGAAACCGGTATTTGCCGCCAACGGAACAGTAACAGCAGGTAACTCATCGCAAACCAGTGATGGCGCCGCCTTTGTTATTGTAATGAGTGAAAGAATGGTGAATGAACTGGGGTTAAAACCAATTGCCCGTTTGGTTGCCTGTGCATCAGCAGGGGTGAACCCACGCATCATGGGTATTGGGCCGGTGGAAGCTGTGCCAAAAGTATTGAAACAAGCTTCGATGAGTTTGGGTCAGATTGACCTGGTAGAGTTGAACGAAGCATTTGCGTCGCAGGCATTGGCAGTAATTCGTACACTGGGAATGAACCCCGATATCGTAAATGTAAATGGTGGCGCTATTGCTTTGGGACATCCGTTAGGTTGTACCGGTTGTAAGTTAACGATACAAATTACGCATGACATGAAGCGGTTGAACAAGAAGTATGGTATTGTTACTGCATGTGTGGGCGGTGGGCAGGGTATTGCAGGAATTATAGAAAATATTAATTAGTAGAAATAGTTATTATATAGAAAGCTGCTTCTCATTGAGAGGCGGCTTTTTTTATGTTCGTAGTTGTACGAGTGCATAATGAAAATGTACGTCAATTATCCCCATTTGATCAAGTGGCAGCATTTTTGTTTAGTCACTGCCATAATTGGATTGTCTTCAAGTAGTCAAAGGCCGGCTAGTTGAAGCTATCTGCCAAAATCAACCTTATGGATAGAAGAGAATTCTTCACGCTGAAAAGAAGAGCCAAAGCTACTTCTCCAAAGCCCTATGCAGGCTTGCGTCAAATTTACTCCGGTTTAACACCTTACACAGGTACCTGGACAGTAAAAGAGGTATCGCACTTACTTAAGCGAACCATGTTCGGGGCAAAAAAAGCAGACATTGATTATTTTCTTGCCATGACGCCTTCAGCGGCGGTTGATGCACTGTTGAATGTACCCACCGGTTTGCCAGCGCCACCCTTGAAAAATTACGACAATACCGGCATTGACGCCACCGATGGGGATATTGCAGTAGCCCAGGGCGCTACCTGGGTGAATACCGTCTCTGATGACGGAACTGCCAACGGCAATCGGGTGAATTCACTAAAGTCGTGGTGGATCGGTAATATGATCAACCAGGATAGAAGCATTCGCGAGAAAATGACCTTGTTCTGGCATAATCATTTTGCAACTGAAACCATCGAGTATGAAAGAGGTACCTATGGCTATCGCTATAATACCTTGTTGCGTGAAAGCGCTGTTGGTAATTTTAAAAAGCTGGTGAAAGACATGACGCTAAACATTGCGATGTTGCGTTACCTCAACGGCTACCTGAATACCAATACTGCGCCCGATGAAAACTATGCCCGTGAGTTGCAGGAGCTGTTTACACTTGGTAAAGAAAACAATCCAAATTATACCGAAGACGATGTGAAGGCGGCTGCCCGTGTATTGACCGGTTGGCGTATAAAGAAGGAAGATGAAACAATCTTCTTCAACGCGAACCAGCACGACAGGAACAGTAAAACCTTCTCTTCTTTCTTTAATGGAACCGTTATTGCCGGCCGCAGCGACGCTGCTGGTGCGGAAGCCGAGCTGGACGACCTTATTAATATGATCTTCGCCAAATCGGTAGAGGTTTCTGAATTCATTGTAAAAAAACTGTACACATGGTTCGTTTATTACACTATTGAGCCTGATACCATCACCAATGTAATAAAACCACTGGCCCAACAATTCCGCGATGGCGGCTGGGAAATAAAACCAGTGCTGGCCACCCTGTTAAAAAGCGAACATTTCTTCGACATACTAAGCCAGGGTTGTTTGATCAAGAGCCCGATAGAAATGATCGTAATGATGATGCGGGAATTTGATGTGGCGTTCCCTGCTGATTATGAAAATCAATATTACATGTGGGATTATTTGCGCAGCCAGGCGACAACGATGCAGCAAAACCTTTTTGATCCGCCCAGTGTATCGGGATGGCCTGCTTATTACCAGGTACCCCAGTTCTATGAAATGTGGATCAATCACGATACCATGCCCAAGCGCGAAATGTTTATTGATCTGCTAATTGTTAACGGGTATACACGTAATAACGTAAAGCTTATTATTGATCCGGTGGCGTTTACTGAAAATAGTTTCCCCACTGCAGTGATCCTCGATCCGAATACGTTTATCGATGCCGTGTTGGATATCCTGTACCGTGTACCGCTTTCCGCTACGGTGAAAACAAATATCAAAACACAAATATTACTCCTCGGACAATACGATGATCATTACTGGACCAATGCCTGGTTTACGTATATAGGTGATAAAACCAATATGGCCGGATATAGTGCAGTATTTAACCGCCTGCAACCATTCTACAAATATTTAATGAACCTCGCCGAGTACCAATTAGCTTAACAATCAAACCGATCTTATGAAGCGCAGAGACTTTTTTAAACAAACACTACCAGCATCTGTTACGCTGCCCGCCTTATTGAACGGTTTTTCCGTAAAAGCCTTTACCGGCGCATCACCCTTGGTACAGGCCCTGATGGGTACTGCCACCGATACCGATAAGGTATTGGTGATGATCCAGCTCAATGGCGGTAACGATGGATTGAACATGGTAATACCCATTGAAACGTATTCAAACTATTACAATGCCCGTGCAAATATTGCGATCGCCCAAAATAAGATATTGGCACTGAATGGCACATCAAAAACCGGGTTGCATCCCAGCATGACGGGTTTGCAAACCTTATATAACGAAAAGAAATTGGCCATTATACAGGCTGTAGGATATGAACATCCGAACTTCTCTCACTTCAGGGCCACGGATATCTGGATGAGCGCTTCTGATTCAGAGCAGGTAATTTCTACCGGCTGGATAGGCCGGTACCTGAATATTGAATATCCTAACTTTCCCAACGGATACCCAACAGCGCAAATGCCCGATCCACTGGCTATCCAGATCGGTTCAGTAGCCAACCTGGCTATGCAGGGGCCTGCATTTCCTATGGGTATGACCATCAGTAACGTTAACGGTAACTACCTATTCCTCGATGAAATTGGCGATCCTCCCACAGCTAACACACCCTGGGGTAAGGAGCTGACGTATATCAGGATGATCATGGGGCAAACAGAGAAGTATTCAAATGTGATTAGAGCGGCAGCCGCCAAAGTTACTTCGCAGGGTTCTTACCCCAGTGGCAATGACCTGGCCCAACAATTAAAAATTGTGGCCCGGTTGGTAAAGGGTGGTTTGAAGACCAGGGTTTATATGGTTAGCACCGGTGGTTTCGATACGCATTCAAGCCAGGTAGAAGCAGCCGACACTACAGTAGGTACGCACGCCAGGCTGATGGCCCGGGTATCGGATGCTATTAAAAGTTTTATGGACGACCTGAAAGGGCTGGGTGTTGACGATCGCGTAATTGGTATGACCTTCTCCGAATTCGGTCGCCGCATAAAATCCAACTCAAGTTTGGGTACCGACCATGGCGCCGCTGCTCCGGTATTTGTGTTTGGAAAGAATGTACGCTCCGGTATTTTTGGAACCAATCCCACCATTCCAACAGGCGCGGGCGGAAATGATAACGTTCCTTACCAATATGACTTCCGAAGCATTTATGCTTCTATCCTGAAGCAATGGTTCTGCGTAAACGATAATGACCTGCAAACCATTATGCTTAAAAATTTCCAGAATATTCCACTTTGTGTAAATGCAGCCTGCGGTGCTACCGGCGTTGACGATGTGATCAGAGGCGACGGGGAACAATTGATCGTTAACTATCCCAATCCGTTTGTTGAAAGGACATCCATTACTTTCAACACAAAAGGTGGACATACATTGGTTCAGGTAATGGATACCATGGGAAGGGTAATTAAGACACTTACCGACAAAGTATATACATCTGGTACCTACACTGTAAGCTTCGATGGGTATGGGCTTCCTTTGGGTGTTTATTATGCCCGTTTCCAAAACGGCGCCACCCAGCAGGTAAGGCCTATGCTGAAAACGCGATGACGTAGAAAATTTTAATCCGTATAAAGGGGCTCCCTGACTTCTGTCGGGGAGCTTTTTATATTTCCTGCAGGGAGCCTTTTACCGGTAAAGCGGGCTGGGCCCGGTTTTGCTAAAACTTGCTAAAAATTTCTGATGAGTGGATGTTGGGCAGGATAATTTGTAAATGGATTGGAACCGTTTTTGTTATCCTACTGTAAATAGTTTTAATTTGCCGTGGATCGGTAAATAACCATTAATCCTGAAAACTTGCCGATGCTTAAATTAGATTATGTTGAAGGTTTTTATAACAGATGACCATGAATTGTACCTTGAGGGCCTGGTGTTATTATTGAACAAACAACCCGGCATTGAGGTAATAGGTTCTGCATTTACCGGCGAAAGCTTGTTGAACCAACTTCCTAATAAGGAAATTGATATCCTGCTATTGGATGTGCATTTACCAGATATTGGCGAAGAAGAGCTGCTATTAAAGATCCGCGAAATTCAACCCTCGCTCAAGATCCTTTATCTTACTATCATGCGCGGCACCCGTTATATTCATAAGCTCCTGAAATATGAAATACAGGGGTACCTTCTGAAAAATACAAATATTACCGAGCTCACCAGGGCATTGGAAACAGTAGCAGAAGGTAATAAGTACTTTAGTAAGGAGATCAATATCCTGGATACCAACCAGGACTTCAGAAATACCGTTACTATTGAAGATAAGAAGGTAGATGAAATTTTATCGAAGCGTGAAATAGAGGTCCTTACCCTTATCTGCAAGGAGTACAGCAATTCAGAAATAGCCAAGAAACTATTCCTGAGTGTAAGCACGGTGGAAACCCACCGTAAGAACCTGATCGCCAAACTGGGTGTAAACAATACGGTAGGGCTGGTGAAATTTGCCCTGAAGAATAAGCTGATCGAATAATACATTTCTGTCTTTCACACACTTATTAAACATACTGACCTGCATATATCTACATTAATTACGGCAATTACTTGAGTTAATAGGTAAAAACACTTAATTTGGTAGTACAATTCGACAATACCGTTGAAATACTATCTGCTTTTAGGGGCTTTGATTACTTGCGTATGTTCATTTGCACAGGTTGATACAGCACAATTGAAACGCCTGTACGACCGTTGCCTCGATTTTTCTGAAGACAAGATAGATTCCATTAAATATTACGCCGATTACATTTCCAAAGAAGCCGATCATCTGCAATACAATAAAGGCAGTGTATTATCTCTCCGGTTAAAAGGCATTTATGAAGATCTGAGCAATAACTACGAAAAGGCTATTGAATATTATCTGCAGTCATTACAGGCTGCCCGTTTGATCCGTGCCCCCGAGTATGAAATGGTGGCATTAAGCGATCTGGCCATTGCCTATTTTGCCATCAGGGAACCGGAGAAGGCAAAAGAGTTCTATTTGCAATGCGCCCGCTTGTCGGAGCTGGATGGAAAGATCCCCTCCCTGATAAACACATACAACAACCTGGCGGTTATTTACACGCAATTAAAGCTATACGACAGCTCTCATTATTTATTGGAAAAGGCTGTTCGACTGGGCAAGCCATTGGAACGGCAAGGGCGAATAAATTTGTCGAGCACCTACAACAACCTGGGCAATTTATACTTCAAGGAAAAGAAATACGATGAAGCACTTATTTATTTCAGGCAGAATCATGCTAAACATACCGCAGGCAGCGATTTGAATGGGTTGTGGGTGGCCAGGTTGAACCTGGCAGATGTGTTCATAGAGATGCGCCAGTTTGATTCAGCTACGCTGTATGCGGAAAGCGCCATGAAGCTGGCGCAACGGTTGGAATCAAAAAGCAAGCAGGCAGATAGCTATTCCTTGCTCGCCAAACTGGCCGAGCACCGGGGTGACTATAACAAAGCCTACCAGTATATAAAAAAGTGGTACTCGTTAGATACGGCTATCCTGCACAGTGATACATATAAGACCATTGCCGCCCTGCAGGAACGCTTTCATGCCGGTGAACGGGAAGCAGAAAACAAGTTGTTGCAGGAAAAGGTTGAAAAGGAAACCCTGCGTTCCAGGGAACTTACCCTGGTAGCAGTGGCATTGGCTATCATCGGGGTTTTAATTGCAATAGGGTTTGTCATTAAACGAAATGCCCACCGCAGGTTGCAGGAAACCAATGACCTGATCGTACAACAAAATGAAAAGTTGTCAGAATTAAATTACGAGAAGAATTCGCTCATCAGTATTGTATCGCATGATTTGAACACGCCGTTTGCTACGATACAGATCTGGGGGCAGGTATTACAAAACGGTTCAGACAGGTTGACCGAAGAACAACAGAAAGCGATGAGCCGTATTTTGCAGGCCGGCCTTTATGGTGAGCGATTGATAAGGCAGATACTGGATGTGGAGCGGGAAGATATCGGGAGTCATAAATTGCACCTTGAGAAATTTGATCTGAAGGCTTTCGCAGAAGAAGTGATTGACAACTTTAAACCGATGGCCGCAAAAAAGAATATCCGGTTGCATGCAGACTTTTCGGGAAAGAAGTTGTTTATTTTAAGCGATCGATACCTGGTTAGCCGTATATGTGAGAACCTGCTGTCGAATGCCATTAAATATACCCCGCACGGTAAGGATGTATGGATGAGCATTCACGATGAACAGGATACGGTCACTATAAAGATCCGCGATGAAGGGGTAGGCATTGATAAAGAAGAGTTGCCCTATTTGTTCTCGAAGTACAGTAAGATCTCTTCGCGGCCTACAGATGGGGAAGCGTCTACCGGGCTGGGCCTTTCTATCGTTAAAAGGATAGTGGAAGAGATAAATGGTCGTATATCGTGTGAGAGCGAATTGGGGAAAGGGTCGGTGTTTACGGTAACATTGAAGAAATAGGCGAGTAGCTAGTTGCAAGTAGAAATGCAAAAAATGGTAAGGATAACCGGGTATAGCGAATTATTAATACCCCCTGCTAGCTATTTACCACTTACTATTAGCTGATTCAATATAATAATATCTTAATTTTATCGTTTTATAATGTTACTTACTAACCCATGAACATAAACTAATAAAAGCCGGAATAAGACTCCGGCTTTTGTTTTGGAATCCTAACGGCTTTCAATCTAAATCCCAAAATCTCCAAATCACTAAATCTGAATTATGGAGTTGTCTATAACTACACCGGCTTTATTGTTCCCTGCTATCTCCCTGCTGATGCTGGCCTATACCAACCGGTTCCTGGCTATGGCATCGCTGATACGCTCTTTATACGATAAATACCAGACTGATCCTAACCAGAAACATATTATAGAGCAGATCCGTAACCTGCGCGATCGCATTCGCCTCATTCGATCTATGCAGGCATTTGGGGTAGTGAGTTTTATCTTTTGTGTAGTGTGTATGTTCTGCATCTTCAAAAACTGGAATGCGGCCGCCTATATTATTTTCGCTTTGAGTATCATTGCCTTTATTATTTCCCTGATCCTGTCTTTGTTGGAGATCTTCCTTAGCACCCGGGCCCTCGAAGTGGCCCTGAGTGATATGGAAGAATTAAAGTAATAATGTGCTAATATGCTCTAATTAACCAATCCCAACATATCGGAACAGGCTGTGCTAATATTACCACAGCAGCACATTGGCTGATTAATACTTCCTGGGTTTGTCTGACATATAAAATACCAGTGTGCCGCCCTTCATAATGTCGTCATGGCTTATAACCGGTTGTTCCAGTTGTTTACCATTCAGCAACACCTTTTGAACATACACATTTTTATCGCTTTGGTCATTGGCTTCAACAGTGAATGTTTTTCCGTTCTCCAATTGTATAACGGCTTTATTTACTGCCGGGCTTCCTAACTGGTATACTGCAGATCCTGGTGCTACAGGATAAAAGCCAAGGGTAGAAAAGAGGTACCAGGCGCTCATCTGGCCGCAATCGTCATTACCTCCCAATCCATCAGGCGCTGGTTTATATTGATTTTTCAGGATCATTCGTACCCGCTGTTGCGTTTTCCAGGGTTGACCCGCGAAATTGTACAGGTATGCTACGTGGTGAGCCGGTTCGTTGCCATGCACATAGGTACCAATAATGCCATCCCGCGTTATATCCTCTGTTTCGGCGAAGTATTTATCGGGCAGGTACATGGTGAATAATGTGTCGAGTTTGGCGCTGAACTTCTTTTTACCACCCATTAGGGCTATAAGAGCTTCGGGATCCTGTGGAACAAAGAAGCTGTAGTTCCAGGTATTGCCTTCTATGAATCCCTGGCCGTGTGTGCTCAGGGGATCAAACTCATGCTTAAAGCTGCCATCTTCTTTACGTGCGCGCATAAAACCTACCGATGCATCATACAGGTTTTTATAATTACCCGAGCGTTTTAGAAATGCTTCATAAATATCCTGCCGGCCCAGTTTTTGAGCAATTTGGGCAATGGTCCAGTCATCATAGGCATATTCTAAAGTGGTGGAAGCAGAAGTGCCCAGCTTTTCATCAGGAATGAATCCCTTTTCCATATAGCTGCCTGTGCCTTCATAATTTTTATGGGTTGCCGTGGTTATACAAGCTTCCAGGGCATGGGCTGCATCGAATGAGGTATTGCCTTTCATAATGGCATCGGCAATCACCGATACGCTGTGATAACCGCTCATGCACCAGTTGTCGTTGCTGTAATGGCTCCAGATGGGCAACATCTTTAAAACGCTTTGATCGTAATGTGCCAGCATGCTGTTGATCATATCGCCATTACGGGTGGGTTGTATAATGTTGAAGAACGGATGCAGGCTTCTGTATGTGTCCCACAGTGAAAATGTAGTATAGTTTGTAAAGTTGGTGGCTGTATGAATATTCTGATCTAACCCTTTGTATTTACGGTCTACATCCATAAATACGGTGGGTCCTAAGAATGCATGATATAAAGCAGTGTAGAAATTTTGCTTTTCTGCTTCCGGCGCCTCAATGGTTATCTTGCTTAATTCTGTATTCCAGGTGTTTTGCGCTGCGGTTTTTGTTTGCTCAAAATCCCAACTGGGTATTTCCGTTCTCAGGTTCAACAAAGCGCCTTCCGTGCTAACGGATGATAAGGCAAATTTGATCTTCACCTTTTCATTAGCCTCCGTATTAAAGTTGAAGTACATACGCAGTTGCTTGCCGGCCAGGTCGGGGAAGTTTTTTGACTGATCGAACTTGCGCCAGAAACCGCGGTATACCTGTTTTTTGCTGAAGTCTTTACAGCCATATTCTTTAAATGGTTTTGAAAAGGTCATGGCAAAATAAACGGTACGGGTGCGCGCCCAGCCATTGGTTTGTCGGTAACCGGTTACCAGCGTGTCGTTTTCAACCCGAATAAAAGTCCATATATCTTTATCATCGTAATTATAAATGCCATGCATCAGGTCGAGGATGATATGTGCATCGCTGGTTTGCGGAAAGGTATATTGATGAAAGCCTACTCTTGTAGTGGCCGTTAGTTCAGCCGTAATATTATCATCGGCCAATGCTACTTTATAATAACCTGCTTCGGCTTTTTCGCTGGCATGTGAAAACGCTGACCGAAAACCGCTCCTGGTATCGGTTGCAGTTCCCGGGTTCAGCTGCAGTACACCGGTGGTTGGCATGATGAGAAAATCGCCGAGGTCGCTATGGCCGGTACCGCTGAAATGGGTATGGCTGAAGCCTACAATGGTTCTATCGTCGTATTGATAACCTGCACAATATTTATAAACATCCGGATTGTATTTTCCATTCATTTCATAGGGAATGGTATCGGTGTCTGGGCTTAACTGCACCATGCCAAAAGGAACGGTAGCGCCGGGAAAAGTATGTCCCATGCGTTGTGTACCGATTAATGGATTGACATAATGTACTACATTATTTTGTTGAGCAAATACATAGAGAGGCGATACCCATAACAGGAGGGACCATTTTTTCATCATGTGCGTATTTTACTTTTTATAATAGGATGCAACGGACGATTACAAATCTAATGCTAATATTCACTGTAATTACGGATATAGTTAGGCGAGAAGCATGCTAAAAAATATTAGCAGCTATAAAAAGAAAAAGCTATAGACAAAGTCTATAGCGATGGTATGTTTTTTCAATAGATGAATGATCTATTGCGGCGTTTCGTTGCCTTCATAGTAGGAGCCGGTCTCGTAATCGAATTTCTTTGCCTGGGTGCTTTTATAATTGGGATCGTAGCGTACGAAGAAATACAGGTAGATCACCCGGCTAAGGCGCATGAGCCAGGGTTGTAAAACAATCAGCAAACCAATGTTAATGCCCAGCCACCAGAAGAAACGGTTGTCGTTGGTTGACATGCCTATCAGCACATACCAGGCAACAAAACTAGCCACCGACAAAGCCACAGATAATGCATAGCTGACGTAGCCGGTACCGTACCAAAAGCCTACTTCCATTTCATATTTCTGACCGCATTCTTCGCAATGCGTGGGCATGTCGAACACTTTTTTCAGGTTCCAGGGATTGTTATTATTGAACATCCGTCCCCTGCGGCAACGGGGACATTTACTGGTTAAAATGCTCCAGAGGAAATTGGGTTTTGTAGAAGCGGGCATGACGCACTTAAATTGATGAGGCGCAAAGGTAGTTAAAGTTTATAGTTTATGGTTTATGGTTTATAGTTTGAAGTTGCATTCTCAATTCGGGATCCCCGATAAAAACCAAGCCTGCCGTCATTTCAGGAAACCATAAACAATAAACTATAAACCAGAAACTTAGTTACGAAGCTGTTGCAACCATCTTCTTCCGTTCACCGATCTGCTGACGCCACATCGCATAGTACAAACCTTTTTCTTCCAGCAGGCTTTCGTGGCTGCCTGTTTCTACCACATCGCCTTTCTCAAGCACATATATGCGGTCGGCATGCATAATGGTCGATAACCGGTGTGCGATCAGGATCGTGACCTGGTTACGTTGTGAAGAGATCTCTTTTATTGTATTGGTAATTTCTTCTTCGGTCAGTGAATCAAGCGATGAGGTGGCTTCATCAAATATTAATAAGCGTGGTTTGCGTAACAGGGCGCGGGCAATAGATAACCGTTGTTTTTCTCCGCCTGATAATTTTAGACCACCTTCACCGATCATTGTATCCAATCCTTTTTCGGCACGTGCCAATAAATTGGTGCAGGAGGCTTTTTTCAACGCATCCATCAGGTCATCATCGGTAGCCGATGTATTAACAAACAACAGGTTTTCTTTGATTGTGCCTGAGAACAACTGGGTGTCCTGGGTTACAAACCCGATCTGGTTACGCAGGTCTTCAAAGTTGATGTCGTTTTCGTCGATGCCGTTATATAAAATTTTACCTTCCTGCGGGCGGTACAATCCTACCAACAATTTCATCAGCGTTGATTTACCAGAGCCGGAGGGGCCAACAAATGCAATGGTTTCGCCGGTTTTAACCGAAAAGCTGATATCGTCAATAGCGCGTTGCTGAGCAGTCTGGTGTTTAAATCCAACGGTTTGGAACTCGAGCGTTTGAATATCGCCGAGATGTTTGGGATGTTCCGGTTGCCGTTCAGGCGCTTTCTGCATCAGGTTATGGAAATTATTCAAAGATGCCTCAGCTTCGCGATAGGAAATAATGATGTTTCCGATTTCCTGAAGTGGTCCAAATACAAAGAATGAAAAGAACTGCATGGTTACCAGTTGCCCCGCATCCATTTGTTTATGGAAGATCAGGTACATGAGTATGAAAAGGATCACCTGGCGCAGGGTATTTACAAAAGTTCCCTGTACAAATGCAATGCTGCGAACGCGTTTTACTTTGGTTAGTTCCAGACCCAGGATCTTATAGGTGTTCCTGTTCAAGCGGGTTACTTCCTGGTCGGTAAGCCCAAGGCTTTTTACCAGTTCAATATTGCGCAACGATTCGGTGGTAGCGCCAGCCAGGGCAGTTGTTTGTGATACAATGTTCTTTTGAATGGTTTTTATTTTTTTGCTCAACAGGTTGGTGATCCAGGTGAGCAATAAGATGCCAATTATATAGGCAACGGCAATATACCAACTGATCCACACCGACGCATATATCATTACAAACAATACGCCTACCAAAACCCCATATAAGATGTTGATGAAATAATTCATGAACTTTTCTGTATCCGTTCTCACTTTCGTAAGCACGCTCAGCGTTTCACCGCTGCGCTGGTCTTCAAACTCCCAGTAGGGCAACTTCATGGCGTGTTTCAACCCATCGGTAAAAACCCTGGCGCCAAACTTCTGTACGATCACGTTTAAAAAATAGTCCTGGAAATTTTTAGCGATCCTGCTTACCATGGCCACACCAATGGAAGCTAATAACAGCCACAGCACGCCGTAATAAGGTTGTGTTGCAGTAAAGAATTCAGAAAATGATTTATAATTTTCAGGATTATGAACATAGTTTCCGGCAAGGCGAATAAGACTACCGAAGATGATCGGGTCCATCAGGGAGAATCCCTGGTTTATAGCAGCCAGAAAAAGCGTTAATAATACCAGCCATTTATATGGTTTGAGATACGTAAGTAAAATCTTCATAATTGCAATTAACAGTTAAGTAGCTTGAATGTTTGTAGGGTAAGGAAATAGCCTACAATTTATAGAAAACTACCAAAACAGCCTGACCTTCAGTAAAGAGTGCAGATAAAACCGGGAAAAGTGCAATGGAAGAACGCTTCAGCCACCAAATAAAAGCTACACGCAAAACCGTAATATATATGGTTGTAATTTATTGTTTAATAACATGTTAGGGTGCTTTGTTGCCCTCAGGTGCCCTTATTCGGTTGAGGGTGCGGTTTTACCCGTAGGTTCCCTGCTGTTTGGCCGGGCAAAAAATAATGGCAGAAATATAAAAAAGACCAGTCCATACTGGGTTTCCAAAACCGATTCAAAGAGAGCGTAAGCCAATAACAGCGTTACCAGGGCTGTTAGCATCCTGCTTTTTTGCTGTACCGTTATTTTGATCATTTCAAAACAGATCGCCATAAAACAAATTAGTCCAATAATGCCTGTTTGTAATAATGCCTCTAAAAACTGGTTATGGGTGTTATAGCCTAAATATCCATGCCTGGCACTGCCGGGCTCGCCGGTATACATATGCGTAGACAAATATTTCTGGTTCAGCAAAGATTGCGCTTTAGCTGGCGTTACACCAAATAACCAGGCTTTGTTCTCCTGCATGATCTCTTTTACAAAACGCCATTGCAGCAAACGGAACTGAACACCGTTGAAATAATTGGCCGGACTAAATGATGTTTGTTGAATAACGCCAATATTTCCGTGCATGAGATCTGCAAAGCGGCGGTTGATGGGATTTTTGGTAAACAGTATACTACTGCAAAATAGAATACCGGTAATAGCAACTATTGCAATTGCCCATTTCGTATGGAGGTTTTTTTGCAGCAGGATAAAAAAATAAAAAACCAGGCAGGCCAGCATAAAGATGATTACCAATTTGGATGACAATAACAGGATGCCGCCAATGAAATAAGCGATCAATAAAAAATGAATGGTCCTGTTAACCAAATGCCGGCCCCCGGTAGCTATTTGCAGCAGGTAGATCAATCCCGCAAAAACGAATATCGAAAAATGTACAGCGTGATACCCTAGATCTCTCGCCAGGTCGTGATAAAAAAATACAGTTATGTCTGCCTGTTGAAAGTGATATTTAATAAAGCTGACCCCCAAACACCAGGTAAGCATAATGGCCAGCATATAAACATACGCTGTCATTAAAGAATTGAACCTGGTTTTATTGATATAGCTGCAACCATAAAAACAGAGAGGAATAAAAAGTAAAGCGCTTTTAACCTGTACATGTTGCCATGCGCTTAAAAAATCATTGGTATATGCTAAGGGAATTATTTGCAGTAGAAAGAACAGGCTGCAGGCAATTACATATTTGTTTCGTAAACCCGGATTAAACCAGGAGCCCGTTTCTGTTTTGTTTTTGATGAAAGAAGTAACCAGTATTAACCCGATCGCTATGCTGCTGATGGCCCTGAACCCACCCGCCACGCTTACCAGAAAACCCAGGTAAAACAGGTAAAGGAAGAGGTTGGCCAGGTTGTTTTTATTGTTATTCATTCGAACGATACAGGTTTAAAATATGGGCTCTGTTATGTTTGGTTCGCTTTGCGCCGTACGTACAAACAAAACGCTATAACGCAGCCCAATAATAATCCACCGGCAAGGCCCAGCAGTAATTGTTTTATTAATTGCGGGTGGGCAGGTTTGGAAGGGGTATAAAACTTTTGTAGCACATACACGCCCGATGTAAAGGAAAGGTTTTCTTCATAGTTAAGCTTCTTCTCCTGTAAGTTGGCAATCTGGGCGCTGATGTCGGATATGTTCACCATAAACCGCCCGCCGGTATTGCTATTTTGTTGCAGATTGGTGTCAACGGCAGCTTGCAGGTTATATAAGCGCGAAATTTCCTGCTGTACAGTTTGTATCATTGATCGCAGGATGTTTTTACGGGCAGCCAGTTTGTCTTTTATATATTCGCTATTGTCGAGCGCGTACACGATGCCTTTTTGCAAAGGTTGTAAAACGGCGGTATCGGTTACCAGCACGGTAAGCGTATAAGCGGTAAAATTATTGGGCGAGAAAGATTTTTGTAATTCTTCCGTAGTAATTGACTTCACCTTTTTTAGCAGGGGCTCATCCATTTGAAACTGCCGCGCCAATACCGGCAATTCTCTTTTCTTTAGCAGCGTCGACCAGCTATTGATCAATTCCAGTTGTTCGGGGTCGCTCAGCAAAGTTGGTTTCAATACCAGGGATGATGAGTACAGGTTAGGGGTACTCCAAAACCGAAGCGCCCCGGCTAACATTCCTGCCAAAGCAACTATAAGCAATAGTTTACCGTAATGGCTGAAAAAAAGAAGGGCATTTTTAAAAAGTGCCGCTACGTCCAGTTCATCTGTGGCGTGGTGTGCCAGTTTAACCTGTTTCATTAATAGCGATTACGGAAAATTATAGGAGAGGGTTGCGTTAATTGTTATAATTTGACATTTACTATTTTCTGAATCAAACAATATGGAAAGCACCAGTAGACGCAACCGGATATTTTCGAATTTTATGGCGTTGGGTATTTTGCAGGGAGCCAATTTTTTGTTGCCGGTACTGGTAATGCCTTTCGTTATTAAGAGAATAGGGGCCGATGGCTATGGGGTAGTGGCTGTGGCACAGGTGGTAATGCTTATTTTTTGTACTATTACCGATTACGGGTTTAATTTAACCGCAACCCGTGCGCTGGCCTTGCACCGGGATGCAATTGGCAAAAACGCCCGGCTGTTTTTTACCGTTCTGGCGGCTAAAATGGTTATCTGTACCGTATTATTCGGGGTGTTGTTATTGCTAATTACCCTGATCCCTTTTTTCAAACCCCACTTTCAACTCTACCTTTTTGGCTTTACCTGGGTTATCGGGCAATCGTTGCTGGTAAGCTGGTTCTTCCAGGGAATGGAAAAAATGAAATACATAACCATTTATACCCTGCTGTCGCGCCTGCTGTTTGTTGCCCTGGTTTTTGTTTTTATCAGGCAGCGGTCAGATTACCGGTTCTTTATTTTGTTCATGGGCATAGGAAGCATGGTGGCGGGTATCGGAAGCATAGTAAGGGCTGTACGGTTTTTTAAGTTGCCGGTGGTTCGCCCGTTGTGGGGCGATGTAGTGCATGAGCTGAAAGAAGGCTGGCCCGTAATGCTCTCCAACATCTCAATAAATACCTTTTTGAGCATCAACGTCTTCATATTGCGGATTTTTACTAACGACCTGGTAGCAGGCTATTACAGCGTTGCCGAGAAGATCTTCCTGGCTAGCCGGCAAATACCGGTTATGTTTTCGCAGGTAATATATCCGCCCCTTTGCCAGTTGGCGCAAAAGGGGGCCGCATCAACACAAGGTTTTTTCAGATCGGTGTATATACCGTTTTTGCTGTTGGTGTTATTGGCCAGTGTATTGCTGTTTGGTTTTTCCCCTTTTATAATTTCGTTCTTTTTAGGTAGCGAGCAGGGTAATGCGGTGTTACTGCTTCGGTTATTTTGCCTGGGACCGCTTATAGTTTGTTTGCATATTCCGGCCAGCCAGTTATTAATGGCCTTTAACCAGAAGAAGAGTTACCTGCGGGTGTTGGCCCAGGGAACCATTATCAATGTGATCTGTAATTTGTTGCTGGTGCAGATATGGGGACCGGTTGGCACTACCATAACTGTTTTATTCACCGAACTGTTTATAACGGTTGGCTTTAACCGGGAACTTTTTAAAAATAAACTGGCTGGTTTCCTTAGTGCCAGGTACCTTAAATACACAACTGACGGGCATGCGAATTAATAAATACTTTCCGGTTGCGTTTATCTACTTTTTTATTAATTCACTAGGGTTGCCATTTGGATTAACCTATACCGCATTGTTAAGTCCGCTCTTGTACATATGGGTAGTGGTTACCCGCCGGCAGGAGGTCCTATGGCCTTTTTTACTGGCTTTAACACCCTTTGTGCTTATTCATATCAGTATAGGGGTCGACACCAAAAGCTATTTTATTTCGATTCTGAACATTACCATGGTATATGTTTTTTGCCAGGCAGTATATACCTTTTTAATAAAATGCGAGCATCCTGAAAACATCTTCAAGCCACTGCTGATCATTAATTTCATCTTTTGCCTGGTTGCCATTCCGCTGTTCTTCACGCCCTATGATAATCTGCTTTGGATGAAGCAGTTTTTAACAACAGGGGTAGAGGATTTCAGGCGATTGAGTTTACTCACATACGAGCCTTCTTATTATGCGTTGTTGTTTACGCCATTGTTTTTCTTCTTCCTGCTGCAGTTGATATTTTACCGTAACACAATCAATGGTTGGTTGCTGCTGGTAATGTTGGTGCTGCCTTTGACCCTTTCTTTTTCTTTAGGAGTTATCAGTGCTATTGTAGTGGCGCTTGCGGTAACATTTATTGTTTACATTAAAACCTTCATTGTAAACAAGCGGGTCATTAACCTGTTGGGGTTCGTTGGAATAATTGTTATAACGGCCATAGGAATAGCCATTGTGTTCTTTCCTGATAACATTCTTTTTGTACGCATCGCCAACGTAATAACCGGTAAGGACCCATCGGGAAAGGGTAGAACATTTGAGGCGTTTTGGCTGGCCGAGCAATTGCTGGAAAAGAAAAGTTACTGGTGGGGCATTGGTCCCGGACAAATTAAAGTACTGGGGTTTGAACTGATACGGGATTTTTATGGTTATGGATATGAAACTACCCGCGTGGCTATTCCCAATGCGGCTGCTGAAACCCTGGCTCTTTTCGGTTGGGTAGGGTTTATTGTGCGGATACTGACTGAATGCTTCTTTTTTGTTTATACCAGGGTTTGGCGTAATTATTACCGCCTGCTTTTATTCATCTTTATTTTTGTTTACCAGTTCACCGGCAGCTTTATTACCAATATTGCGGAATATGTTATCTGGATAATGGCGTTTACGCCTGTTTTTCGGGAGTTTGAAAGCGGGAAGCGGGATACATTTTCTCCCTTACACAACGCTGTATAAAGTCCTCGTATTTTTTTATCACGTTATCCCAGTTAAATTGCTCCTGTATTTTCTTCAGGTTATTATTCACCATAGCCATCTCCCGGCCATTGCGATAAGTATTTTCAATAATTTCCCTTACCTCGTTCGGAGATGAAAAATAAAATGAATCCTGTTGCAATACGGCGCGGTTAAACGGATTGTCGTGCGCTGCTATCAGCGACCGGCTGGCCATCGCTTCCAATAACGAAGGGTTGGTGCCGCCTACACTATGGCCATGAAAATAGAGGCTCGAGTAAATTTTAAGCGAGTGTATTTTTTGCGGATGGTTATAGATCCCACCGGTAAACACAATGCGTTCATCCTTCCTGAATTTGTGTACCAGGTGCTGACCCAGTTTATTGTCAACGGAACCAACAACCAGGAATTTTTTATTGCTATTGCTGGCATGAAAGCCATCCAGGATCATTTCAATATTGTTCTCGGCAGCCATTCGCGCCATGAGTATAAAGTACTCATGCTTTTTTACCCCAAATTCCTGTAACAGGCTTTCTTCCTCGTTATAATGTATTTCGGCGCCATAGGGTATGTGTTCACTGGCAATGGCATACTTGCTTTTCAGGTACGATTGAATAACTACCGAGTCGGCAATATAATAGTGACTGAACCTGACAGCCAGTTTCTCGGCCAGCAACAAAAACTTCTGCACCGGTTTAGAATATTTGGTCCGCTTCCATTCCAGCCCGTCCATGTTAAAGATCAAAGTGCTTTGATCGGGGTAGAACCAGCCCCAGGCCGAACTACTGGTAAAACCCAGCATCAGGATCACATCAAAATTCCTTCGCCGGGCATCGAGGATACAGTTGAGGTCATATATGAATTGCCCAAAGCTGCCCAACTGGTACTCTGGATCGTAACAATGGATCAACTGAACATTGTTCCAGGTATTGCCCTGGTAGGCATGGTTGTGAGAATTGTATACAAAAACTTCGTGCCCTTTTGCTACCAGTCCGGTTGACAGGTATTCAGCAAACTGTTCAAATCCGCCATAATGATTGGGTATGCCCCTGGTCCCTAATATGCCTATGCGTAATGTCATTGTTGTAATACGTGTTTATAAGCGGCCGCTGTTTGTGATGCTGCGTGTTGCCAGGTGTATTGATCTAATATTTTTTGTCTGAGGGTATTTGTTCCGGTTGTTGAAGCTGCTTTTTCTACGGCCGCTAAAATGCTTTCAGGCGAGGCTGGGTCGCAATAAGCCGCTTCATTTTCAAAGTACTCGCGGGTATATCCCTTTGCGGTGATCACCACCCGGCAACCCATTGCAGCTGCTTCCAGGGTAGACAGGCCGCAGGTTTCGAACCAACTTGGTAGTATATGTATGCCAGCTTTTTGGTACCACGCCGTTAGCGTTTCCTGTGGTAACTGCTCAATAAAGGAAATATTGGCTGCTGCCTGTTTGCGGCATTCATGGTAATAAGCCAATTGGTTGGGAGCGGGGTTGCCAATGATCACTAACCGGAATTTGGTATTGTTCAGCGCTTTTATCAGGTTCAACTGGTTCTTTATGCCTTCAATTCTTGCCACACATAATACCAGGGTAGGTTCTTTGGGCAGGCTGCTGTTCCAGGTGAACAAAGCCGGGTCAATACCATTTGGAACAAGGGTATAGCCGGGCAGGGGAGTGCCAAATTCAGCCAACTGTTCGTATTCAAGGATTGAATTGGGCAATATCTGGGCTGCCTGCCGTAATATTTTTTTTATGCTCTGTTTGTGTCCTTTCCATACATACGAATTCGTCATTAAAACATCTTTGCCCTGCAGCCAGCGGGCAATTGTTTTTACGTATTCTATGCTGTTTTTGGGTAGAAAACGGAACAGCGATCCTGCCATGCCTTTCCGGTGCAATTGATCGTATTCGTAATAATTCACCAGGTTAGGCGATATCACAAAAGGCTTTCCTGATCTGTTAATATGGCATACGATATCGGCTGGCCGTACAATATTGAAAAAGTGCAACAGGTCGTATTGCTGATAATTAACCGGTTGATTGGTTAATTTAATATCCACTTCAACCCCCAGTTGCTTTAATTGCCGGGCTGTATTGATGATCTGAAAGGTATCTCCGCCTTTAACCGAATATAATGTCGACCTGGTAATGAACGCAATTTTCATGATGGCCTTTCTTATAATATTATTCGTAGCAAATGGCGGAAAAGTTGCCTGCCGTTCCGTTTATTTTGCGAAAGCTGCAGGCAACATAGGTATCATGAATTCGTTAAAAGGGGGTATTATATTCCTGTAAGTAACCCCGTAAATGTATTTTTGCCGTAAAGGAGATACCCTATATGCGATCCTTGTTCTTGTTGGATGATCAGGCTGGCTTGTTGACTATAAAGGATAAAATATTATATGTGCTGGTGGCCATATTTTTTATCACCTTTTTCCCGGACCATATGGAGGTCACAAACAATGTGGCAGTGGTCCTTGTTTCCCTTTACAGCTTATTTTACAATTCTTTCTCCGAAAAATATGATCTGTTGCGCCGGCGTAAGGAGATCGTTGCCATGGTGCTTTTTTACTTATTGCATATCATCAGCGCATTTTTATCAAAAAATCAGGCGGAAGGCTTTTCCTGGGTGGTTGTGCGGATGCCGCTCCTGGTGTTCCCGGTTACCATTGGATTGATTTACATTAAGCAGGCGCTTAAAGAACGGATCCTGTACGCCTATGCGGTAACTGCAACCATTACGCTGTTGCTTTGTATTTGCGTGGCAATATTCCGAAGTATTTCTTATAACGATACCTCTCTGCTGTATAACGATAACTTTACCTATCTTATCGAGAAGCAATCGGTATACGTGGCTTTATTCGGTAACCTGGCGGTTTTTAGCTTTGGCTACCTGCTAAGTATTAAGTCAACGGTAATCTCCAAAGGCATTGTGTATGCCAGTTTTTTTATTTTACTGGTGGCGAATTTTTTACTGGCCAGCCGTATTGCCATTACCATTTTATACAGTAGTATTATTTGTGTTGCTATCTGGCAGGCTATTCAAAAAAAGAAATTGATGCAGTTGGGCTTCGTTGTGGTTGGTATTGCAGCGGTCGGATTTATACTGATCAATTTCTTCCCAAAAACGGTGAACCGGTTCCGCGAATTGGGTTATACCAGTTATGAATTTTCCAATAAAGGGGCAGAAAGTCATTTTAATATGGAGGTTACCGACGATCAATGGAATGGCGCCAACATCAGGCTGGCTGTATGGAATTGTGGATGGGACCTCGTGAAGCAACATCCGGTACTGGGGGTGCATTTAGGTGATAAAGTGGACAGAATGATGGAAATATATGCGGTTAAACATTTTGATTTTGCGTATGACAGCCGCCGCAACCTGCACAACAATTACCTGGATGTGCTGGTTGCTTTTGGAGTAGTGGGCTTACTGATATTCCTATGGGGATTTTTATTTGAACCGTTGCGCCAGTGCTTTCGTACGAAAGACATGTTCGGAGTGTTTGTAATTGCAGCATTCGTGCTGTCATTCATTCCCGAAACCTATTTCGACCGCAGTATGGGCAATATGATGTTCGCCTTCTTTATTGCATTGATTGTAAGTTTCCGGCCTCCTATAAATAAAAAGTCGCTCAGCTAAATCCCTGGGAAACAATGCCTATTCGTTTATTCCCAATTTATAAAAATAAAAAAGCAGGTAATTCAGTACCTGCTTTTTATTTAAGATATGTTTTGTGGTATAAGTTAAACACCTGTGAAGTTACTCATGATTATCTTTCACGTACATGTCAATGGCTTCTTCTGTTTCGCCAAAAAATACCAGGCTTCCATTTTTCATGAATGCTGTGCGGGAACAATATTTTTTTATTACATCCATACTATGGCTAACAAGGATTACTGTTTTGCCTTCAATCCAGCTTGATTCAAATACTTTAACCGCTTTTTCCTGGAATTTCATATCACCCACGGCAAATATTTCATCAAGGAACATAATGTCGGCGCCTGCATTTACTGCAATAGAAAATCCAAGACGGGCCACCATACCCGATGAGAAGTATTTGATTTTGGTATCAATGAATTCGCGCAGCTCTGCAAAGTCTACAATTTTATCGAAGATGTTATCTATTTCTTTGATCTTTAATCCAAGTACCGATGCAGAAACATATATGTTTTCGCGGGCAGTAAGCTGGTGGCTCATACCTACGCCAAGGTTCATTAAAAGCGTAGTGCCGTGGATATTAATTTGTCCGGTATCTGTGGGATAAACACCAGCCAGTAACCTTACCAGGGTCGATTTACCGCATCCGTTTCTTCCCAGCAAGCCAATACACTCACCTTTATAAACAGCAAAATCCATGTTTTTTATTGCTTCTACTTTTTTAGCTCGGGGCGGATTAAATAAGTTAAACAGTCTGTGCTTTACAGTATTGTGGCTGTCTTCTGAAATGTGGAATGTTTTACTAATATTTTTTGCCTCAATGGCCGGCACTTTTTCCATGGTGTTTATAATTTTTCAGCAGCTTTTGATCCGAGTTTGTTTAACAGGTACAAGCCTAATATTAGAAATGCAAACGCATATGCTAAGTCAAAAGCCAGTAATTTCAAATGAGGTGTTTTCCCCTCGATCATCACCATACGCGCATTGATGATAATGCCCGCTACTGGATTGGCATAAGTCATAGAAGGTAATGCCTTTGTAAAAATTTCCAACTTGTAAAATATGGGTGATAAGAAAAACAGGAACTGTACAAGTACCTGCCAAACCTGGTTAATGTCTTTGGCTATGATATAAATGTTAGAAAGTATCAAAGAAAACCCAAGCGACAGGATGAACATGTTGAAGAAAATGGGAACAATCCACAAACTATATATGTCGGTTCCTTTTGAGGCAGGTTCCATGAAATTATAGAACAACAGGAACATTAGGAAGTTGAAGAAGAAGCCTATGGTGGTACTGAACAGGGTAGCAATATAAATTTCGAGTTTATTCATATTGCTATACTCGTACAAATATTTTTTAGTATTGAGGATCTGTATGGTGCCGGTGGTAGATTCAACAAAGAAGTTCCACAGAATTAAACCAATAAACAAATAAGAGGCAAAGCCCGGGATTTGCTGGTTAAGAATGACGTTGAACACCGTATAATAAATTACAATGTCCATCAATGGTTTTAACAATGCCCAAAAAAGCCCCAGTTTATTTTCATAATAACGAAGCTTAAATTCAATTTTAGCAAGCAACCAAAGTCGTTCAAATTTATTAGATCTGGAAAACCAATCACCAAGAACTGAAAAGATCATTCTCTACTTTTTTAATTTGGATAGAATATACAAGGCTTTTTTTCTCAATACCGGTTTCTTTTTGATATAATTAATAACCTTTTTGATGATTCTGTTTTTGTTAAAAGGAATATGCTCATCCGTTGCAAACGTCGGATTATCAATTTTATATCCCGGTCCATTGGCATTCAGCAGCCCGGTTAATTCGGCGGCAAAGATAGAATAAAACGCTGAATGTTTTTCCGCGATATAACGGTAGGAAAACAGCAGTTTTTCGCGGGTAAAGCTGCGGGCCATTGACTTTTTCCTGATTCTGTATAACCACAATTTTTCCGGGATGACCACCCCCTTCCAACCGTTCTTAGTTAAATTAATTACACTTTCCCAGTCTTCAAGTCCGTATTCCAAAGCCGGGTCATTCCAGCCGCTTTGGGTAAAAACTGTTGTTCTGTATACAAGCGCACTACTGTTGATCATATTGTGGTAAAGCAAATAGGGCGGCTCGGGAGTAAATGCAGGCCAACTGCCTGTTGATCCTTCAAAATATTGCGCCCAGCACCCCACAAAATGCACATTTCGTTTACTTTTTAAAATATCCAGGGCTTTACTGAAATAGTTTGGTGCAACAGCATCGTCGGGGTCTAAAAATGCCAGGAATTCTCCTGTAACCTGCTGAGCTCCTGTATTCCGGGCAACCGAAAGTCCTTTATTACTCTGCTCTATCAATATAAATTTATATTTGTTTTGCAGCATCTTCAGGGCTTCAATGCTTTCCCGCTTATCTGATCCGTCATTCACTACAATTACCTCAATATTTTTGTAATCAGAGGTATAAACAGACTGTAAGGCTTCTTCAAGGTAAGGCCCCATGTTATAAAAAGGAATCACCACCGAAAGGAGGTCTTTTTTATATTGCTGTTGTAAGGGGTGCTCAGACGTTTTGCTGCCGGTAAGAAACGGGAATAGCGTGGTTTTATTATTAACCGCTTCAGTACTTTCTATTGCACGCTGTTTTTGGGCGTATACACTTTTGTAGCAGTGTTTTTCTTCAACCGAATTTATTGCGCTTATTCTAATATGCTGAATTTGCTCAACAGGTAGGTTGTTAATGACATGCACTTTTTTTATTAAACTGTCTTCTTCGCTATGATCGAATAAAAAGCCGTTTTGGGCGTCGTTGATGATTTCGCTTTGCCCGCCCTGTTTTGATGCCAGTACAATATTTCCGTTGATCAACGATTCAATAACGGTATACGGATAATTATCTCCTATACTGGGTATTAATATAACGGCTCCGTTCTGGGTTTTTTCTTTCCATTGAGCAGGCGACAGACTGCCTAATAGTATGAGTTTCCCTGTTTTAATTTCTGTACCATATTTTTTATTTACCCATTGTTGCATATCCATGCGTTCCGGATGGTAATAATGGTTTCCCCCGCCAATAAGATACAAAGGTCTGGTCCACCCCGTTTCCCATAAGGTTTTGAAGCTTTTTAGCAGCGGCAGTATGCCTTTTTGTGGTGTAAGCTTCCCAAAAAAGAACCAATTATCACGGGGATCGGTAGCATTATTAAACTGCACCTTTTTCGGTTGTTCAAATGGTAAAGGAACTACTGTTACTTCCGGTAGCTCAGGCATAAATGGCCTTATTGCCTGAACGATAAATGCACTTGGAGCATTTAATTTATCCGCAGCCATAATGCACCAGCGTTCCATCTGACCTATCCAGAAATAGGGTAACTGCATGGCCGGCACCCTGTTATACTCATAATACAGAAATGACGGCGCATGTAAAGTAAGTACAACTTTTAGCTTATTAAAAAGCGGATAGTTTAAATGCTTATACTGCAAAATATAATAGGCAATGCCTGCATATTCCTGCGATTCAAGTATCTCAGGTAAACCTTCTGTTTCAATATATTCTTTAATAATATTGGCAAATTCAAAAGCCATGGCTGTTTCAGGGCCCAGATATGCTGCCACATTAGTTTTGTGCCGTGAAAATTCAATTATTCTAACGCCATTACTAATAGTAGTTTTATTTATATCTGAATACTGATTAGGTACAAATACTGTTACATCCCAGTTCATCTGGTGTAACATTTTTGCGGTATGATAGCAATAGGTCCCTATGCCTCCACCATACATGGGGGGATACTCGGTAGTAATTAACCAATACTTTTTTTTCATTTGGTCCATACATACTGCAACGGTCTTTTACGGGTAAAGACTTTATAAACTCTCTTAATAATTTTGATCACCCGCCGTTGTTTCCAATTAGGGGCGGAAGGTAATAATTGTTCCTGCTTCCAGCTACTAATGTTTTGATAATAGTTTTGAATAGTATCGGATTGCGATAAAGGTGCAATCCCAGGTTCAAGCTGGGAAAGAAGTTGTTCAAAAAGTATTTGCAGGTTGCTATGCGTAAGGGATATGTCAAAATATTTCTCTACCCGCTCTCTGCTTGCCTCACCAATTCTCTTTCTTAATACAGGATCCCCGGCCAGCGTCTCCAGCTTTCCGGAAAAAGTTTCAACAAACTGGCTTAAATCATCCGTAACAGGTATTACTATGCCAGTTCCGGGTTCAATTAATTCCTGCTGCCCACCGACATTGGTTGCTACTACCGGCGTGGCGGCAGCCATTGCTTCGTATATTACAGTGGCTATACCTTCCCAGGCAGAGGGTAATACTAATATATCGGCCAATTGTATAGCTTCTATATTAGCCGTGTGTGACAAAGGTCCCAGGTAACTGAAATAACGGTGCAGTTTTTTTTGATAAACCTTTTCTTCCAGCAATTCTCTTTCTGGGCCGTCTCCTGCAATAGCCATTATAAAGCTTATACCTTTTTTAGCAAGTATTGCAGCAATATCGGGTAATAATAAAGTGTTTTTCTGAGCAGTAAGCCTTCCTGAGAAAAGCAGCACCAATTGATGGTCTGATTGTAATTTAAAAAAGGCTTTCTTTTTTGAGAATTTCACAGCCTCATCAACGGGCTGTATATTTTTTGTGTCTACATTAATATAAATGGTTTGTAGTTTTTTGCTTGCAACGCCCCGGTCGGCCATCCATTCATAAATCTGGTTGTTGGCTACTATATGTTTATTTATATAGACGCTGTAATCAATTGCTATTTTGGGATAGCCCCCCTGCTTCCAGTTTTCTTCTACCAGGTGCAATATATCGGTAACCGCCAGCAAGGGATAGGTTTCCTTCAGATAAGGTAGTATATAATAGGCGGGCTGGGAATGTGAAATAACCAGCAAATGAATAGACCAGGTATTGATGACATAATTCCAGATTATCGGATAAGCGGTACCGTCGGCTATACTGGCAAAATGATAAATTTGTTTGCAGTACTTTTTAAATTCGGCTTCATGGCTGTGCGCACCTGCATTGGTTGTAACCATGATAAAGTCATACACCTGCGCCATGGCGGCCATATAGTGTAGGGTAAACCGCTCTACGCCTCCCAGTTCAAGCCAGGGTAATACAATTAGAACTGTTTTTTTACTTCCTGTGGGCGCCGGCATGCCACTAAGGGAAGGGAGGTTGGCAAAAGATGGGTATAGTTGCTTTTGAGGATTAGGGAACTGTTTTTTTAATAAGCGGTATTTTGCCTGAAATCGCCTGGTTATTCTTTTTTGCTCAATCCCATTATCCCAATTGGCCCACTTGTTCTGATGATTATCATGAATGCGGTAATGAAAAAGATATTCCGGTATAGTATATCCCCAGTAATTGTGAGCGGCAGCCTGTAGCCAGAACTCCCAGTCTTCCAGGCCGTTTTTTTGTACTTCGTTAAATTGAAGCCGGGTAAATATGCTTTTGCGGAAAAGTCCGGCAAAAGCAACCCAGTTTTGCTGAAGGAATTTTTCTTTTTTATCAAATCCTGCCTGCCATAAATAATTTTTAGCACCAAACCCGGTTGACCATGAATTTACAAAGGTGAAAGCAGGGTTTATTTGCAGTGTAATAAAGGCTTTTTCGAGGTAGTCGGGTTCAATGAGATCATCGGAGTCTAAAAAAAAGATAAAATCAAATAACGACTGCTTTACTCCATGGTTCCTGGCAGCAGGCAAGCCCATGTTTTGAGGCAAAGTAATTACTTTGATTTTTTTATTGCTTAAGGTGTTTAATTTTTTTAACACGCTGAGGGAAGCTTTCTGGTTGCTTCCATCATTTACAATAACCCATTCCCAGTTAATGAATGTTTGATTAACAACAGCCTGATAGGTTTCCCAAAATACTTCGGTTTGATTGTAAAACGGTGTTACTATGCTTATACCTGTTTCGGCATTCATGAATTAAATAGTAAATGTGGCTTTGTAGTAATATTATGTGTATCGTAATTCCGTGTTTAAAAAAAACGGCGCCCTTTCTTTTTCAATAAGCCAATCTGATAATATAAAAGCTCTATTTCAGGTAAAAAATCTTTATTATCCCGGGCTACTACTTTAAAAGGCTTGGAAGAGTTGCTGTTTAAATATTTTTCGATGTCCTTGTTTAAAGTAGAAAGTTGCTGCTTTAGTTTTTCATGCTGAACCAATATCTGATTGTATGGTGAAAGCATTTCGTTATACTGGTGCTGCAATTGGTTATATTGTTGCTGTAACTCATTGTATTCCTTCAGTGATTCATTATATCGCTGTAACAAATCTATATTGGATTGCTGAAACTGAATGTATTGTTGCTGCAGTTCACTGTATTGCTGTTGCTGGTCGTTTTGCTGTTGTTCCAGTTTATCATAGCGTTGTTGCAATTCCTGTAACACGGCATCCTTTGCATCGTATTGCTTCCAAATGCCCTGTATTTGTTTATCTTTTTCATCGTATTTCACCCACACATCCTTTATCTGTTCATCGTGTTGATGCCAGAAGGCCGCCAGCTCATTATTCTTATTGTCATAACTTTCCCAGGCCTTTTTTAACTCCTCGTCTTTTTGTATATAAACTTCTTTTATTTCTGCATTCTTTTCCTGCTGCCATATGGCACTGTATTGGTTCAGTAATAAAAATACCTGTTCATCAATAGCTGTAACTTCAACGGCCTGATCATTGCCGATGGCAATAATTTCCTGTAAAGCATTTACAAACTGACCGGGTAAATGGGTGTGCAGGTAGGTTGCCCTTTTGTGCGATTGTAAGGCCAATTCGTTTCTCAACGCTGAATCTGCAAGCACTTTTTGTAATAATGTTGTTAAGGCGCCCACGCCATTCTCTTCGTGCCAGAAAAAGTTATAATCTTCCCCGGTAACATCAGGTAAACCGGTGTTTTTACTAACAATAACCGGTGTGCCATTATATATACATTCAAGCGCTACATTGCCAAATGTATCGAAGCGTGAAGGGAATACGGCTATCCATGCCTGCCTGTGATAAGCAAACATGTCGGCCTGTGAAATGTGCCCTATAAAATCAATTTTTGATAATATGTTTTCTGGCAAACTGGCTTTGCAATATTCCTGAAAGGTCATATTATAATCGCTCCAGAAAACATCCCGTCCTATAAGTTGTAACCGTACCTGTTCATTGCCTGATTCAATCAACTGTTGAAAGGCCTTGAGTAAATAATCAACGCCTTTTGTTTTTTGCAGGCGCCCGATAAACAATATATTCTTTTTATTGTCATAAACAGAAGCAGGAGGAACCGGTTCTGTAAATATGGTATTGTTTATTGGGTTGGGAATAACAAAATGCTGCTGGTGTTGCAGATTAAATTGTTGCTTAAGATAATTCAGGATAAATGAAGAAGGCGCTATAGCATAAGAACTGGCCTGAATGCAATACGCTTCCATTTTAATAATAAGTTGCTCGTACACCGAGGGAATTCTTTTTTCCGCTTCCAGCAGTGCAAACAGGGGACCTGAAAAATGAACTACAAAAGATGTATTTTGGTATTTTAAGCCTTTATTCTTGTTACGCAAAAGGAAATATGCCTCTCCGTCAAATTCAGCATACATGGCAACGTTTGCCTGGAAAGTATTATTAAAGTGATCAAAGTGTTTTTCTAATTGAAAGGAGTAGTCGAGCAGACTATGAACTGAAAAAGCGCCTTCTGTATACTCAACCCATTCTGTTTTAAATTTATTTGTATAGTGCTGATTGTAGATGTCTTCGTTGAAGTTTGCCGGCTTTCTCGTTAAAAGTATTACATCGTGATTTAAATTCGCCAGCATTTTCCCCAGTGAATAGAACGCTGTACCTATTCCACCATGCGTAAAAGGAAAGCATTCCCGACTGATTAAGCAAATTTTCATAATTTGGCGATCCAAATTTTGTAATTTGGGGACCGAAAATAAGGTCAATTTTTAATAAGTTTGTAATTTAAATACCAGATTCCTAATAAATTATAGCCACCCTTAATGCACTTGACTAGTATTCCTACTCACGGCAAGCCTATTACCCTGAGTTTAAATGAACCTTTCCTGGTACCTATAGGAAAAACACCATCAGGTAAGTATGCTTACCATGTTAACGTACTTAATCCTGCTAATGATTCCCCTATCCTTAAAGTGTTCATTAACAATAAAAACGTTAATAAAGACGAACACGTATATAAATTGTCTGAAATCACGGCACAAATTGAATACAATTTTGATACCACAGGTAAAGAAGAGAATACCATAGTTTTTTTATTGACAAGAGGAACCGGTTTAACGTTGCAATTACCGGTTAGCCCGGTGATGGTACAGGAAGTGAAAGAAGAGGTGTCGATGTTGTTGGGGCTCGATGATAAAATTGTTTCAAAAGTGGGCGAGCTCGAGTCGGAAGATCAGGCAACAGGAAATAAAAGGATCAACCGTGAACCATATACCCGGCAACAATCAGCAAGCGCTACTTCTTTGCGCGAAATGGAACAGTATATAAATGCCAGGTACTTCCGGGGGTTTCTTTCAGTTGAAGAATCAGAACGCCAGTTAGACCATGTGGTACTTAATAAAATGTTTGCCCCTGATGGTTCAAAAGGATTTACGCGATTCAAAAGAAAGGTTTACAGAAAAATGCTGGTCAGCATATATCGTTTATTTACAAAAAACCGCTCGCGGAAATTATACTTTGCCAAGCTATACCGTAACTACGTTAATGTCAATTTGTTAAGCGATAATTATCACCACAACCATTAAGTGATTAAACCCTACCAATGCGCATTTGCATTATTACCAAATACCTCCCCCCCGCTTCTACGGAGGGAATACCCCGTAACAGATGGGACTATGCCCGGCAATTCAGGGCATTAGGCCATGAAGTGCATATTATTACCTGTGGAAGAGACGCCTGTGAAAAGATTATTGATGATATTTATATTCACCAGATATCAGGCTGGGAAAAGAAAGCCTCGGATGCTTTTTATCAACTTCAAACTCCGGGTAATCTGCATTTTCAACTTGCTTACAGTTACCTGGTGTACAAACGCATCAGGCAGTTGAATGAGCTATATCCCATACATATAATCGAATCTCCTTTATGGGATATTGAGGGTTACATTACCCGGTTGAAACTGCCCGAAATTCCATTCATTGTTCGATTGGAAACTACTTCTATGCTGTTGAAAGAAGTGCTTTCGGGTAAAACGCCTAAAAAAGATGTTTTAAACGAAATTGAGACCCATTTTCTTGAAATAGCCGACGGCTATGTTTTTGACAGTTGGTCGATATTGAAAGAAACAGAACGCCTGTATAAAGTGAGGTTTGAAAAAAAACCTTATGCTGTCATTCATCATGGCATTGATTTAAAAGGAATAAAATCTCCAGAAGTTCCTGTTCCCGTTGCTAACGGCAATTGCCGCATTTTATCGGTCGGCCGCCTTGAAAAAAGGAAAGGTTCAGATATCCTGGTAAAAGAAATAATGCCTTTGCTGCTCGAAAATGTTAAGGGTATTGAAATTCACCTGGTAGGTAAAGACAGCGGTGAATGGGATGGTTTTAAAGAGGAAACAGGCTTTACCTATCATGAATACATTCATAAGCATTTTAAGCAATATCTTAATAAACAGATTTTCCTGTATGGGTATGTAAGCGATGAAAAACTGGATACCCTTTACGAGAAGGCAGATATAGTGTTTGCTTTATCAAAATACGAATCATTTGGTTTGTTGTATCTCGAAGCAATGCGAAAAGGAAAACCATTGATCGTATTTGAAACAGGCGCAGTTCCGGAAATTTTTGATGATGGCAAGGATGCTATTGTTATTCCTCTTACAGAGCCACACAAAGTAATAGATTCCGTTCAACGGTTAAAAGATAATCCCGCTTTATGCCACCAAATAGGGCAGAACGGATTGCAAAAATTAATTAACCGCTTCTCCGCTGAGCGGATGGCTGCCGAATGCGCTGTTTTCTTTGAGAAAATAGTTTTCAAGAACACCAGCAGGGTATTTCAGATAATGAACTGTCTTACCGACAGAGATGGTGTAAGCAATACAACCGTTGATTATGATAAACTTTTGAAGGAAGAAGGCGTTGCTACCCAGATTCTGGGAACATATCCTTCGCCGGCGGTACAACAGTTGGTAAAGCCCATAGAAAGTGTTCAGTTCACCGAATCGGATGCTATCATTTATCATTATTGGAATTACTGCGAAAAAGGGGATTATTTCAACAAGCTTACATTTCCCAAAAAAGCCTTTTTCTTTCATAACATCACTACACCCGATTTTTTTTCGGTTGATGACGAAGCGTATCATACCACTTTCAGGGGGTTCAAGCAATTAAGCACCTTGGATAATTTTGATGTTTATATTGGGCATACTGCTTATTCGCTTGAAATTTTGCGGCAATCATTGGCAAGGCCTATTGCAACGCATATTATTCCGCCACATATTGACAAAGACCTTATTTTAAACAGGCCTTTCAATAAGGAACTAGCTAAGTCAATCAGGGCTCAATACCCGTTTCATATAATTTTTGTGGGTAGCATTGCGCCTCACAAAAAACAAACAGACCTGGTAAAGTTTTTTAAATACTATTCAGAACAAATCAATGCCGACAGCCATCTGTCCATTATAGGAGGTGGAGCACCGAGCTATGTAAACGAGCTGGTTGCTTTGATAAAAGAATTGAGCATTGGTAAAAAGGTAACTGTTACAGGTAAGGTAAGCAACGATGACCTGTATGCTTATTATCGAAGTGCCGATATATATTTGTCGATGTGCGAACACGAGGGATTTGGCGTTCCGCTGGCCGAAGCCATGGTGTTTGATCTACCGGTAGTAGCGTTTAATTGTACGGCGGTGCCCGATACCGTTGGGCAAAACGGATGTTTGTTTCGTACAAAAGATGTTATGCTAGTTACTGAAATCGTAGAAAAAATCAGGAAAGACGAGCCGTGGAGAAAGGAGGTTTTAAGCAGGCAATGCAAACACCTGGAGCATTTTTCAAAGCAAAGTATTGCAAAAGCTTTTGCCGACCTTCACGTTCTTCTGGACGAAAAACACTTTGAAAGGATCACCTTTTTAAAGAAGGATACAGATCTTTTACTGGAAGAATATATTTTTTATAACGATAGCCGCCTTAAAAGCCTGGAGCCTGTCCAGTTAAAAGATGACCAGCTTATGCTGGTTAATCACCTCAGCGGAATTACGGTGGAAGAAGTGTTTTCATCTTTTGAAATTAATTTTTTGTCGCACGACTGGAGCGGCAAAGTAAAAGTTCAGATAGATGACCACCAACCTGTGGTATTTGACCTGTTTTCATCTGACAGAAAACTAAAGAATATTACGATTGATGAAGAGCTTGAAACAGGGCTTCATACCATTAAAATATGGCAAACCGGTGAGCGCAATTCGTTTGCAAAAGGTAATGAAGTGTTTTTGCATTCCATTAAATTAAAGAAGCCTTTTAATGTTCCGGATAAGACTGCTTTCGAAGCATTGAAACAGGTTGTGCAACCAGATAGTGAAGCTACGTTAACGGATGATGATGACATGCTGGAAATAGCTGGTGAAGAAACCACATCGGGCGAACCTAAAATATTAAGGCGCATTGAAGAGGCAGACGTTTTGAATGACCTGTTTGTTTATACTCCCGAATGGAGTGTAAAAGATGAACATTTTAAGTTTTCCGATGGGACGCAGGGCGGTAGTATTGAATTTGAAAAAGAATTTACATCGCTTGCTTTTAAGTTTGTTGCCCATGCCTGGAGCGGCATGGTTGAAGTTACTGTAGATAACCGGTACCGCGAAACCATAGATTTATATAATACAGAGCACGAAGAGAAAGTATTCCGGTTAAAAAAAGTATTCAAACAGCAGTCTCATCACGTAACTATAAAAGCGTTATCAAGAAGGAATTCTTTTTCGAGAGGAAGTGAGGTTTTTTTCAAAGGCGCCCTATTTGAGCAACATCTGCCCGTACAGGTCTCTGAAGAAGAGTTAGCCGCCAATTACAAGGTTTCCGTTATTATAAATACGTTAGACCGGGATGAGCATTTGGAAAAATTGCTCAAAGCGCTGGAAGCGCAAACCTATTCCTGGTTTGAAATTGTAGTAGTAAACGGTCCTTCAAAAGACAGAACAGAGGAAATTCTTGCCGGGTATCAGGGGCGTATCAAAGTTGGGTCCTGCCCCGAAGCGAACCTGAGCCAGTCGCGAAATATAGGCATTGAAATGGCTGCAGGAAATTACGTAGCTTTTATCGACGATGATGCATTGCCTTGTGATGAGCACTGGATTGAGAACTTTATCTATTTTATTATCTGGAACAGGAGCCTTAAAATAGGGGCCGTTGGCGGCCCGGTGAAGCATAAAAATACCGAGCATTATGAGTTTAAAAATGGCGCCACATCCGATTATGGTTTCCAAATCTTCAGGGAAGAAGAGCTGAAAAGCCATACCCTAGATGGAAAAAGATGGGTTCAGGGTGTTCCTGGTGGCAACAACATAGTATTAAAGAGCGCTTTGTATGAAATTGGCGGATTTGATGAGCGGTTCATTTACTACCTCGATGAAACCGATATGTGTATTCGCCTTGCGCGGGAAGGATATGTGATCATTAATAATCCCATTAACCATATAAAACATTTTAAAGCGCCCGGAACAAGAAGAAAAAGTCCATATGATATCAGGTGGGATATTATTGCCCGCTCAGATATGTATTATGCTTTGAAAACCGGCTATGATGTTTTACCAGTTCGTGTTGTTAAAGCAATACGATATTTCAAAAAGAAACATTTTTTTAAGGAAGTTGTAAAAGCTTATAAAGACAATGTGATATCTAAAGATGAGTACATAAAGTACAGGCAATTATTAAAAAAAGGGTTTTATGAGGGATTGAAGTGGGGCTTGTTTAATAAAAAGCAGTCCGGCCCAATAATAGACAAAAGTGGGAAGTTCCATAATTTTAAAAAGGGTTAATCATATCCTGGTCGTATAAATTGCATTTTCATTTTATTTTTAATATTTTATGAGGCTGATAGTTAACTGGGGTATTCCAATTCTGTGCGCTCTTTATTTATCGCTCTTTATTGGTCAATATTTTTCTGCAACTGCTTTCCGGTATCTTTTCCCTGGCTTTTTGTTTTTGTTCATCTTTCGGTTTTATATAAAAACGTTTTCTGAGAAGCATGCAGGAGAGCCTGTTAAAAAAAAAGGCCTTATTGCCGGTATTGTTTTATCAGCTATAATAGTTTGGGCTGGCGCCACTTACCTGGTTCCGGAAGTTATCAGAATTAACAGAGTTGCCCAGATAACCTTAACGGCTTTGGGAAAGAAGAACGAAAAATCGCATGGTTTTGAAATTTGGCTCAGGGGGGTGGATAATAATGGTTCAATCGATCTAAGTACAGTGCCGCTCGATAGAGGATGGAAGCGGAAAGACAACAATCTGTATGCGGCAGAAAGCTTTCCCGCTACTTTGCATATCAGGCTTGATCATCTTTCAAGAAAGCCTTCGCTATTGTTTTTAAAACATGACTGGTCGGGTATAGTACAGGTTTCTAATGGAAACCAGCAGGACGTTGTTGACCTGTATGCTGCTACCAAAGAAGATTATAAATATCCACTTGACGTAAAACAGGCAGTAGCATTAAATGATTCAACTGCAAATCATTTAATGGGATATATTCTGGCTTTTCTGTTCTATTCAGTCATATTTTATTTTCTTCTTGTTGAAATTGGCGGAAAACAAAGGGTTGGGGCCTAACCGTTGGTGGTTATGAGATAAAATTTGTGCGATTATTGATTTATACTATTAATTTATAGTAGCTTGATCTGGATTTATATTTGGCCAGAATTGAAATCTTATTTATAACGTACTTATTATCATGACCTATGTTTTTTATGAATGAAGATAGAATTAGAGCCATTATTCGGGAAGAATTAAACGCTCATATAGCTTCTGGAACCGCAGTTGATACCTGCAATCCACTTATAACAGAAGAAATGCTCAGAAAGATTATTCGTGAAGAAGTGGGCAATAATAATTCTACTATCAGGGATCTTGTTAACAAAAAAAATGATCACATTCCTTTTGCCGTATATATGGGAGAAGGAGCTGTATTGACAAGATCCTATTTCGATGTTTTATACCTGGTAAGCAGCTTCGATGTAACACTTGCTCCACATTTCATTGTACACGGTGTTTATGAAAGTGAATTAACCAAATACCTGCTGAATAACGTAAAAAGCGATTCGGTATTTGTTGATGTAGGGGCAAACTTTGGATATTATTCCTGTATGATTGCCAAAAAAATTGAATCAGGAAAAGGGGGGAAAGTATATTCTTTTGAAGCGAATAAAAATGCTTTTGCCTTTCTTGAAAAGAATATAAGCCTTAACTGGATCGATTGGAATGCGGTATCATTACATTGTATTGCATTAAGTGACAAAGACGGTACTGTACAGTTTAAAAGTTATAAGTACCGGTTTGGAGGTTCCCAGATTGTTGATTATGATGAAAGCACTGAGGATTTGAATGTCGCTGAAGTGTTAACGGTAAATACAAAAAAACTGGATCAGGTACTTGGTGCAGAAACAAAAGTTGACTTTGTAAAAATAGATGTGGAAGGTGCAGAATTCAAGGTGTTGAAAGGTGCTGAAAATACTATAACTAATAATCCCAATATTAATCTGCTGCTAGAATGGAATAACGACCAGTTCAGGCAGCATGGTGCCAGCCCCGCGGAAGTAATTGCGTTTTTGAAAGGGAAGAAGTTGCAGCCGTTTCGGTTAGACTGGCGGGATGGAAACGCCTCCCCCGTAACGTATGATTATCTGGGCGCTACGTCAGATCATATTTGCGCTGTTTTATTTAAGCAACCAGAATAATAGTAAGAGGAAATTTGTTGAAAGGTCGTCTCCAAAAGTAATTTTGGGACGACCTTTTTAATATCATCCGACCTTTGTCGACTCATCATTAACTTTAGCAGGCGCAATAGTGGTTGCCAGGTAAAGCAGCCATATAAACCCAAAAAGCATAGGTATATAATAAACATACCGGAATGCCTGAAAAGTCATTGAAATGGCCAATGACAAATTGCAACCTATTAATGGAATAAAAATCAAAAAATACTTTTTCCTTTGTTTCAGAAAACACACGAGCAGTAAAAGCAACAATATATTATAAAATCCACTACGCCATATTAGAATATCTGCGTTGCTAACTGTAAATTCCAGAAAAGATTTCAGTGCCTGTTTTAGCTTATTATCCTTTGCTGAGAGGCCCGAATTATTACTTTCCAGCTCGGTATTATATCTGGCATTGTATGCATATTCGTGATGATATACATCCCATAGTACGTCGGTTCCTGCTAATCTGTCTCTTATTACAAGATATGGGTTATGCACCAATGTGTTTCCATAAAGAAGTAATGCTTTTGAAGTAGATAGCGCAGACAGGTTTTGCACAAATGGCCTTTTGGTTTGGAATAAATACTCATCGGCAGAGCAAGGTCTATAATGACTTAACCAGATAGAATCCGGTATAATCCTATCCATCGCCTGTACTGTTTCCTTTGCAAGTTCTCCATTATAATATCGAACGGCGGCAATTCCATGAACAGGAGCCATTAATTTAATGGCAGATGGATTGGGTTCTACCCTTGCCGGGTCGGAGATATATACCTTATAAAAACCTATTAAACCTACAGAAACTGCTATGCAAACAATAATGCTTGCTTTTTTAGTTCTGAAGAAGTATACCAGCAATACGGCAACAACCAGTATATAAACAATTAAACCATTATGCCTGAACAATGCTGTTGCAACAAGTGCTGGTATAAGTTCTGCGTAAGCAGTTTTTCTATCAAAATAAGAATTATCGGTAGCAATTTTGGCCAATACAAGGGTTAACCATAACATGGCTGCGGTAAATGGTACATCCTTCCATAAAGTAACCGACATAATGCCGTTTGCAGGAATTAACGCAAAAAGCAGGGCCGACCAAAGTAACCACTTTAAGGGCACACCTTTTTGATACAGGAATAAAAAGAATCCCGAAGCAACCATGGCCATGAAGAGGATTTGTGCAAACGCTATTGTAGCAGGACTTTTATAAATGGTAATAAAGAATTTATTGAATAAGGTATGGAATACAGGATGCCAGTCGTTATACTTTGACATTCCGGTTGCCTGTTCCCATTGGCCCAAAGAATCTGACGACATTACCGCCGGGAAAAAAGCTATAAAATAAATCAGCCAGCAAGCCAGTATAATTCCGAGAAAGGTTATGTATATTTTGAAAGATGAACGGTGTGTTAGTGTTTTCTTTACATTGCTTAGTTCGGTTGCTTTTCGCTTACACAATTCAGTTAAATAAAGGAATGTGAAAGCAATGAACAGCAGCCAGAAACAATATAACAGAAAATAAGTTGTTTTACTTATGATGTGACTTACGGGAAATTCAGAAAGAAATAAACGATAGCCTATAAAAGCGAAGCCCGCATAAATGGTTATTACAAAAATTATTACTTTCTCTGTTTTGGTATAACTATTTAAATAATCAATAGCCCGGGGTGTTTTCATTAGGTAATAGCTGCAAATGCTTAACGCCAGTAACAGCAATTTATCTTTACCATTTAATGGTAAAGCATTGGGCAGAAAGAAAATAAGAAGACATAACGGGATAGTCAGCAGAAAATAACCGTTTTTTGAACAGGCAAAAAGCAGGAACAGGTACCAGCAAATGCTTAATACCAAAAAGCTAATTACAGCCACTACAGCTTTCTGATCGTTGGTTAGTGGATTGGAAATAACGCCAGATTCACTGTTATAAGTATAATATTCTGTAGTGTTAGCATGGTATAGATCTACAATGCTTGTTTTTACTCCGTCTTCAATCTTTACTTTTCCCGACCAGGAATGGCGTGTAAAATCAATATGAAGTTGTTCTGCCTCCCGTACAGAAATTTCAAGTGTACCAGGCTGTTGCGAATAAGATGCAATTGAATTGTTTTTTATTTCCCAGCCTCCTGATAAGGGAATGGATTCCAGATCCAGGTCTCTTGCGCCATTATTAATTTTCGTTATCCAAACCTCACTCGATTGAGCGCTATCATTTTTTTCACCTAGTGCTGTAACTTTTATGGATACAAGCTGATGTGGTTCAGCGCCGGGAATAATTTTTTTAGAGAAGCTGATTGTTAGGAGGCCGGCGATGCCCAGGCTTAATAGCAACACACGTTTGTTCAATAATTTATTCTCTGCTTTTCGAACTGCATATAGCAGAAAATAAAAAATAATTGCAAAGGAAATCAGCGCTGCAAAAACTAATGGTATGATCGATAATTGAAAATTGTATTTTAGGAACAAGGTTATATAAGCTGCAAATAGACCAGATGCCAGGGCATGGGCCAGGGACTTAAAGGGAGAAAGCATCGTAATATTTAAAATAGAATAGTTTACAATTCAAAATCAGTTATTAATAATTCAAAGTAGCAGGGCGAAATCACCTTGTAATAAAGGAGATATTTCCGGACTTATTTGGCATGATATGCCGCGTTAACATATCGGGTATTTCTGCTCGAAGAGCTTGTGTCCTTTTTCTTATCAGAAATCAAAAAAAGATTTGAAAGCTGTTCATGAAGCGCCTTTTGGTGTTTTACTGTAGTATCCAGTATAAGACCGCAGGCAAACAACAGCATGGCAATGATTTCGAAGCCTGAAGCTAATATGGCGGAAGGCACTTTATGCACGTATCCTTCTTTAATGAATTCTAATATGGGTGAAATGCCTATTAACAGGCCGGTAAAGGCCAGTAGTAAACTCGATATGCCAAAAAATAAAAGAGGCCGGTAATCCTTGAACAATAAAAATATTATTCTTAGAACTTTAAATCCATCCCTGTATGTATTAAGCTTTGAGAAACTGCCCTCGGGCCGGTCGCGAAAATTAATGGGCACTTCAACAATATTATAATTGTTATGAAGGGCGTATACGGTCATTTCTGTTTCTATTTCAAAGCCTCTGCTTGATACCGGATAGGTTTTTACATAGTACCTGCTGAAGGCCCTGTATCCCGTCATAATATCAGTGAGCTTTGATTTAAAAAGGAAATTGATCAGTCGTTTAACCAAATTATTACCGAAGCCATGCATGGCCCTTGAATTTTCTTTTGCGTATGTCCCGTTGGTCATTCTTTCCCCGATTACCATATCAGCCCGGTTATACATCACCGGTTTTATAACATCATGAACCGCTTCAACCGGATAAGTGTCATCACCATCTATCATAACATATATATCAGCATCAATATCTTTAAACATCGATCGAACTACGTTTCCTTTACCCTGGCGACGTTCCTGTACCACTATAGCCCCCACACTTGCGGCAATTTTAGCTGTGTTATCGCTTGAATTGTTATCGTATACGTATATGTCTGCTTCCGGAATATTTTTTTGGAAGTCTTCTACCACTTTTCCTATAGTTGCAGCTTCGTTGTAACAGGGTATTAATACAGCTATTTTCATTTTAAACTTTTGATAAAGGAGTTTTTGATACTGAAGCACAAGGAGAAACACCAAGACTAATTAAACCTTAAAAAGCAGTAAGGTTTTAACCGGTATTAATTTATTTTCTTTTTAATTTTTCTTTGATGGTGCCAAGAAAACTCCGGGTTTCGTATGTTCTTTTATACCACTCAAGTTCGTTTTGTAACTTACTGATATCACCCAATAATTTATTGATCAGTTGTCTGTTGCCTTCTGCAGTTTCCAGAAACTCGCGGGTATTAGCTTCAAACATCCCAATAGCTAAATCTTTCTGTTGCAATATTTTTTTTAATTCTTCTATTTCTGTAGCCTGTTCTTTTATGGTTTCTTTTTTTTCCGTCAGCTCAATTTCAATAAAACTTCTTATCTGATCAAGGTTTTGTCTGATCATCTCATAGCTCATTATCCCGTTGAGTTGTTTCTCCATCTTTGTACAAGTTTAATTAAGCATTTACCAGGGCCGGTTTTAAATAACTATCATTTTCTATATGATTACCCTCATATAAATGCCTGTACCGGGCAAAGGTATGGTTTACATTAAACGACTCTTTACCGTGCATGGCAGAATATTCTCCCATAATATTGAGCATGCTGGCATTATTAAAATATTGCAACAGTTTGATAATAGCTTCTGAGTGATGCTTAAAAAGGTCACCATTCAAACATGATTTTACCAGGTCACGGTTACCTACACTGTCTGTGAGCAGAACCGGCTTTCTAAGTGCCAGGGCTTCCAAAACTGCATAAGGTAAGCCTTCAAAGTTGGCGGTTGACAAATACACGTTGGCTGTGGAAATTAAGCGGGCTACATCTTCGCCTGGTAACCAGCCGGTAATTTTTATATTAGTAGAAGTTAATAATGCTCTTTCGGGCCCATCGCCAATCCATATAAATTCAAATTGTTGGAACTCTTCGAAGTAACGGGCGATATTATTAAAAAGGGTGGGATTTTTTTGATTGATGATACGTCCACTGGTAACAATACAGAACTTCTTATTTGAAGGCTCCATATCGTAACCGCTGATACGGCTGATACGGTCGAATGGTATGCCGTTATTGATAGTAATGGCGGAAATACCGACCTTTTTATATTCTGCCTGCTCAGAAGGGGAGCAGCAAACTACCTGGCCGCCAAAGCCATTGCCCAGGCGTTCTAGTACTTTATAAATATAGTTAGAGATCTTGCTGGTGCCTACCAGAAAGGGAGCACCATTGGGGGTATATATAACATTATTGATTCCCAGTAATTTACATACTATTCTTCCAATAAATCCACTTTTTGAGGAATGTAAATGAACAGCATCGATCTGGTGTTGCTTTTTCAGCCGTTTTAAAATGCGGTATAATTCAAGAAAGGCCGCAAAATCTTTTGAAATACGAATGCTTCGCTGGGCCGAATGCCACCGTACAAAACGGGCATTGGTCCGGGCGAATTGTTTTCTAATATCCGTGAACCTTGTAACATGTGCTCTTTCGCCATGTACAATAATGTGCTCATCATCAGACAGGTTTTCAACCAAGGATTTAACAAATACAACTATCCCACCCGCAAATGCCTCTGCCACATGTACAATTTTCATAATAAAATGGATTTAATGGTAAACAGCTTTGATAGTGCAATCGTTTTCAGGGACTTATCTAATATAAGTTCCCAGTTGTATTCATATGGCTTTAGTTTTTAATGATTTATACTCCGTACAACGATTTTTTAATACTAAATACTATGTTGTATGGAATAATTAATAATAACCTTAATTTTAAAACTCCTAAATAACGTAAAACCCTATTTCTTCCGTATTCTTTAACTACTTTAATGCGGCTTTTAAGTTGCTTTTTCCTGGAACTCAGCGAAATACCTTTGTGATTTATTTCGCACGTTACCAGGTATTCGGGAATAATGGCGCATTCGCCTTTCTGCATGAGCTGGTAAAAGAATCCATAATCTTCGGCATCTGGATAAGTGTCAGGATATAGCTCATTATCTTTCATCGCATCAATTCGCCACATAACAGTAGGATGGATGAAAATATTCCGAAAATGCATACCCCTTTTAATTTTTTTATGTTGAGTAGGGGTTATATAACGATATGCTGCATTGGTGGTGTTATCTTTAAAGATGCACCAGCTACCAACGAGTTTAATTTGCGAATGCTGCTTTAAAAAGGTTACCTGGTGATAAAATCGTTCAGGTGTACAGGTATCCCCACAATCGAGCCGTGCTATAAAGGGAGCATTGTTTTGCTTCAGGATCCATTGTAACCCGGTATTCAAGGCAATTGTAATACCCTTATTACAAGGCAATTGTAGAATTTCAACAGATACATCCCGTGAAATTCCTTTATATACATCATCAAGGGTAATAGGCTGACTGCTACCATCATCGACAATCACCACTGTATACTTATCTGCATCATATTGTACACTTTGTAACGAATGAAGCAGCCCCGGTAGGTTATTGTAGAAGGGTATTAACAGGTAAAAATCAATTTTTTGGGGATAAGATTTCATGATCTAATTAACGGTTATACGAAATCTAACCTTCAATGACAGTGGTTTTTAATTATAGTGCAAATGTAAAAGCATTTTTAAACATTTGTGTACTAATGGAGTGCAAAAATGGGTTAAAACGTTGCTTTAAAAAAAGTATAAAACTTTATAAAGTGTGTTAAATAAGGCAATAACTGTGCTGTTTTAGCAATAAGTGTGCAGTTTTAGAGAATATTCGTGAACGGACTTACATTGAAATTAAATCAGGAATTTTTTTTTAAACCTTTTTTGGTGCAACCTTTCTTAAGTTTGCACTGTCAATGGTGTACTTTTACGGATTTGTCCTGTTGTTTTAACATTTAGTTGTTAGGGAATTAGATGAATTTCGCTGTTTTAGATGTTAAAAGTGTAGTTAAAGCCATACCGATGTACTAATACGGTGCTAAATTCGTTAACAGCATCCTGGAAGAAACCATAATACCTATGCTATGATCGAGCAACCTGAAAATTTAGTTTATAAAAGAGTAAAGTTTTTCACCGAGCATTCCCCTTCTCTCAGGCTATACTTGGAACGTAAGCAGGGATATTTCATTGCAAAACGGTGTTTTGATATCGTTACATCCCTGATGATCATCGTATTGGTATTATCGTGGCTGTTACCCATCTTAATGGTGCTTATTAAACTTGATTCAAGAGGGCCTGTTTTCTTTAAGCAAAAACGCGTTGGTTTTTTAGGCCGGGTATTCTGGTGCTATAAGCTGCGTACTATGTATATTAACAGGGAAGCTGATATTCGTCAGGCAAGCGAGAATGACCCCCGCATAACAAGAATAGGCCAGTTTTTACGGGTTACCGGTTTAGATGAGTTCCCTCAGTTTATTAATGTTTTACTGGGCCACATGAGTATTGTTGGCCCCCGCCCACATATGTATGCAGATTGCAATAAGTTTGCTAATGCTATTTCCGGATATAAATTCAGGAATCTGGTAAAGCCTGGTATTACCGGTTTGGCTCAGATCAAAGGTTACCGTGGTCCTACAAAAGATTTCGAAAGTATTTTCCACCGTTACCAGTTCGATGCTTTTTATGTACGTAATGCAAACTTTTGGTTAGATATTCGCATTGTGCGTAAAACTGGCGCCCAGATCATTGGAGAAGTTATTGCAAGGGTCTTTAAAAGCAAAAGCCAGCAAAAAATGTCTGCAGAAGGTTATAACACGCCTTCACTTAAAACGATACAGAACTAGTTAGAGTTGAATAGTTCTTACTGCTTGCCACCTTTATTTTTTCTCTTGCCATCATACGTATTAACTGATTGCCACATCATGCTCCCCAACCTTCTCTATCGAGGTTTCTATATGTAATGGCTTCCGCAATATGTGCCGGTGATATGGTTTCACTCGCTGCCAGGTCGGCAATAGTGCGGCTTACTTTTAAGATGCGATCATAAGCCCGGGCCGATAAATTAAGTTTGTGCATAGCTGTTTTTAATAAAGTTTGGCCCGTAGCATCAAGCACACACACTTCTTTCAGCAGTTTACTGCTCATTTGTGCATTGCAGTAAATACCCGTGTTGTTTGTATACCGCTCTGTTTGTATGGCGCGCGCATTAATAACTCTTGTGCGAATAGCTTCTGACGGCTCTGCGTTGTTTTGCATGCTCAGGTCGTTAAAAGGTACAGGCGTTACTTCTACATGCAGGTCTATACGATCCAGTAAAGGCCCGGAGATTTTATTCAGGTATTTATGAACTGCGCCCGGCGCGCAGGTACATTCTTTTTCGGGATGGTTGTAGAAGCCGCAGGGGCAGGGATTCATAGACGATATCAACATAAAGCTGGCGGGGAAGTCGATAGCTACTTTTGCCCGGCTGATGGTTACCCGACGCTCTTCCATCGGCTGGCGCATTACTTCCAGCACACTGCGCTTGAACTCGGGTAATTCATCGAGGAACAGCACCCCATTATGCGCCAGTGAAATTTCTCCGGGCTGGGGAATACCGCCGCCACCTACCAAAGCTACATCGCTAATGGTATGATGCGGTGAGCGGAAGGGCCTTTTGGCGATCAGTGTTGCATGCGCAGGCAGCTTGCCTGCTACGGAATGTATCTTGGTGGTTTCGAGTGCTTCTTTTAAAGATAATGGCGGTAGAATAGTGGGCAATCGTTTAGCCAACATGGTTTTACCGGCGCCTGGCGGACCAATTAGGATGGCATTATGGCCGCCGGCTGCTGCAATTTCCAATGCCCGTTTAATATTCTCCTGTCCTTTTACTTCACTGAAATCAAATTCAAATTCATGCTGCGCCTGGAAGAATTCATCACGGGTATTTACGGCTACCGGTTGTAAATTATGATCGTCATTCATAAAGCCGATCAACTCGGTAAGTTGCTCTATGCCATATACCGGTAAGCTATTCACCATGCCTGCTTCCCTACAATTTTGTTTGGGAACTATCAGGCCTTTGAAGCCTTCCTTGCGGGCAGTAATAGCAATAGGCAATGCGCCTTTTATCGGGTGAACTGTTCCATCGAGGTTGAGCTCACCCATGATCATATAATCTTTTAACTTATCCGGATTGTTCAGTTGATTGTTCGCTGCGAGTATTCCAATGGCAATGGCCAGATCGAATGAGGAACCACTTTTTTTTATATCGGCAGGCGCTAAATTAATGACCAGTTTTGTGCGAGGCATCTGGTACCCGATTGTTTTTATAGCGCTTTCTACCCGTTGCAGGCTTTCTTTTACCGCATTATCTGGCAGCCCTACAATGTAATAGTGAATGTTACCCGGCATTACATTCACTTCTACGGTGATCGTAATGGCTTCTACGCCATATACGGCACTTCCATACGTTTTGACAAGCATGAATAAAGTTTATGGTTATCCCGCGCATACACGGTGTGGAAAGATAATGAAAAATTGTTATTTGATGGGGCAGCTTGCTAATTCGCTTCCTTTATAGTGCCTTCAAACAACAGGTTTACCTGCGGGTCGGCAGTAACGGTGGTGGGTTTTGCGGTTACCGGAATGGTAAAATGGGTTTCCCGGTTTTTGATCATTACCTGTTTTGAAAGGGTGCTTCCAATTTGTAATTCAAGGGGAAAATGAAACACCTCATTTTGATGCTGTATAACAGTAATGTTTACTTCTTTTTTAGCGGGATTGTATTTCCATTTAATATCCAGTTTGGGATGCCCGGCCGTAAACAACCATTGTTGAAAGAATTGTTTCAGGGGCTGGCCCGATACTTCTTCCATTACTTTGTGCAGATCGCCGGTTACGGCATTTTTTCCGGCATACCGGCTATAGTAGGTTTGAATGCCTTTCCAGAAAGTTGAATCGCCCAATTGGCGGCGTAACATGTGCAACACCCAGCCGCCTTTTTGGTAAGAGTTGGCATTCAACAGGTCCATATAATTGGTAACGGATGAATCAACAACCGGATGTAATTTCTTCCTGGCAAAGTCAATGACGATCTGCCGGTTCTTTGATAACATGTACTTCGCCGTGTCGATGCCATATTTATGCTCGAAATATAAAATAGTCATGTAAGTAGCAAAGCCTTCGCTTAGCCACAGGTGGCTCCAATCTGCTTCTGTAGCCATATCGCCAAACCACTGGTGGGCTATTTCATGCGCCAGTAACGATTCGCTTTTACGTTTGCCGGTGATAGATGTTTCATCAGAATAAAAAATAGCGCTGGCGTTTTCCATACCGCCAAACATGGTGGTCGATTCTACATTGGCCAATTTTTTAAAGGCATAGGGGCCAACATTTTTTATGAAGTAAGGAAGAATGTCAACTGCCAGGGCATAATCGTAAAATCCTTTGTCTTTTTCCTCAGGATATACCCAGCTCGATACAGGAATATCATTTACTTTACCTGCTTCCTGAATGGCAAATCCGGCTACCCCGATCACCATTATTTTGGTTGAAAGCGGCGTGGTTTCTTTATAGTGTGTACGTCGTTGCTGATTGGTTAGGATGGAATCTTCAATTTTAATACCGTTGGAGATGACCTGGTAATGAGCCGGCGCGGTTACAATAAAATCAAGCGGGGCTTTATCGGCCGGATGATCAACGCAGGGCAACCAGTGACGGGCGCGGTTAGGCCAGTTGTCGGCGAAAAAAACGCGGTGGTTGAATTTGTTTTTGGAAATGATCAATCCATCATCAGGAATGCCTTCGTAAGTGATCTCTATATTTTTAAGTTCACCTCGTTTAATATTTGTTGCGAAGGAAATAGTAAGTAGATTGTTGATATGCGTATAAGCAAGCGGTTTTCCATTTTCGGTGACCTGCAATACCGCCATTCCCTTGCGGTTATTGTTTTGGGAAATAAGGTCGAGCGTGATGGTGCTGGTGTCTTTTGTAAACAATACATCAATCGTTGCTTTCCCTTTTATTTGATCGCTTGTATCGGTAAGCGTTATTGAAAACCCATAATGTTGTATATCTATTACAGCGTCGGCTTTTTGGCCCCATACAAGGGTTGCAAAACCTATTGCAATGAAAAGCAGGGATGTCTTTTTCATGAAAGCATATTACAATTTTTCCAGCATATCCACCACCTTTTCCCGTTTCAGGATCAGGTAACCCAGCCGGTCGTTGCTGACGCCTTCCCGGAGCTGGTAGCTGAATTGTAGTTGATCTTCCTGCACGGTCGTTTCAAAATAGCGGAATGTAATATTGGGATATTGTTTCAACTCTTCCCCAATTTCATACAGGTGGGTTGATAAAATGAACAGCGAGCTTTTTATTTTTATCAACCCTTTTATTACAGCAGAAGAGCATTTCATGGCATCCTGCACATTGGTGCCTTTGAACAGCTCGTCAATAAGCACCAGCCACTTGCGGCCATCGTTAATTTTTGTGATGGTTTTTTTTATCCGCTGCACTTCATTGAAGAAATAGCTTTCTCCTTTTACGATATTATCTACCACATTGATATTGCTCAACAACCCATCGAATAGGGTAAGTCGCATAGCCTGGGCCGGTACGCCCATGCCCAAATGCGCCAAAAATACAGTACTGCCAACGGCTTTAATGAAAGTGCTTTTGCCAGCCATATTGGCGCCGGTTAAAAACAGGAAATTATTGTCGTGGCTTAACCGTACATCGTACGGGGTAGGGGTAGACAATAGAATATGGTACAATTGCTTTGCGTCGATAAATGGTTGAGGCTGATCTATAAATTCAGGGAAAGCCAGCCCTAATTTTTTTATGGCCACGGCCATGGAATACCAGGCATCGATGCGGCCGTATATGCCAATTAATTCCAGAACGGGTACTCTGAATTGGTCCCTTACGTAGCTGCCATAATGCAAGGTTTCCGTCCAGCTAAATACTTTGCCGCGTTCACGTTCTCTCAGTTCAATCAACACCGGTTTATTCATCAGGTCGGCTGCCCGGCGAAGAAAAGTGCGGATCAGTAAAGGCGCTTCATCTTTATCAAGCAACTGTATCAACTGATGCATTCCTTTTAAAAAATCTGAGAAATGCGAAATGGAATAGCGTACCAATGAAAAATCGGCGCCATTGAAAACTTTATAGGTAAAGGCATGTAAAAGGTTCGCATTGGGAATTGCATCTACATTGCTATCATAGAACTTTTCAATGACCATCAATGTTCCATTGCTTATTTCATTAGGCCATTGGTCAATACTAACGAGTATCGACCGAAGGATCTGCTGGGTTTCCAATATTGGCCGCAGATCGCTGAACGGATTGCTGAAATATTTTAACAGCCAGTCCCGGCCCTGCGAAGTGCGGGTAAAGCAAAGCCGGTGAAAAATGGAAAACTCTTCCTCATGCTGAAATACTGAAAGGTCGTTATAGGTGGTGTTGTCTAGTTCCATGAATCCTTCTCCTATGTTTTCGTAAGTTACCGATTAAATAACAATCGTTCTCCCTTATTAGATTCATTCCACTGACCATTTCCATAAACCAAATTGCCATTTACAAACGTGTGGGTAATGGCCGCCGGGAAGGTAAACTGCTCCAGCGGGCTCCAGCCGCATTTATACAATATATTTTCTTTTGTAGCTGTGGTGGTTGCATTCATATTAACAATAACCAGATCTGCCTTGTATCCTTCCCTGATGTAGCCTCTGTCGGCCACCTGGTAACAGGTGGCAACGGCATGGCTCATTTTTTCTACCACTTTTTCCAGCGAGATCCGCCCTTCTTTTACGTAGTGCAACATGAGTAACAGGCTGTGCTGAACCAGGGGTAAGCCTGCATGAGATTTTTCATATCCCCCGCCTTTTTCTTCGAAGGTATGCGGCGCATGGTCTGTGGCAATCACATCCAATCTGTCATCGAGCAGTGCCTGCCATAAAGCTTCGCGGTTATTGGGTGCTTTTATGGCGGGGTTACATTTTATAAGATTACCCAGGCGTGCATAATCGTTGCTGGTGAAATGCAGGTGGTGTACACACACTTCAGCCGTTATATTTTTTTGCCCGAGCGGTTTCATATTCGAAAATAAAGCCAGTTCTTTTTCTGTGCTTATATGCAGTATGTGAAGCCGGGTGTTATACTTCTGGGCAAACTGAATGGCTGCCAGGGAGCTTTCAAAACAACCGTGTTCATCGCGTATTAGTGGATGATCGGCGGGTTCCAGAACACCTTTTTCTTTTTTTAATCTTTCAAAATTGGCTTTAATGATCTTTTCATCTTCACAATGGGTGGCAATAAGCACCTCGCTTTCCTGGAAAATTTTATCAAGCGTAAGGTAGTTGTCAACCAGCAATCCGCCGGTTGAAGACCCCATGAAGATCTTGATGCCGCAAATATCTTTTTTACGAATATTTGTTTTAAGGGCTTCATCGGCATTTTCATTGGAAGTGCCCATGTAAAATGAGTAATTGGCCAATGCGCTATTGGCGGCGATGGAATACTTTTCTTCCAGCAACTCATGTGTAAATACCGGCGGCATGGTATTGGGCATTTCCATAAACGAAGTAACGCCTCCGGCTACCGCAGCTTTCGATTCGGTATAAATGGTAGCTTTGTGTGTAAGGCCGGGCTCGCGAAAATGCACCTGGTCGTCAATGGCGCCGGGTAATAAATGCAAACCCTCGCCGTTTATTTCTGTAACTAAAATATCTGGTTGAATGCTGCGACCTAACTTTTCAATGCGGCCGTTTTTAATAAGTACGTCCTGCACGGCCGAAACACCTTCATTCACGACCATTATATTTTTAATCAGGTAATTTTGCATATCTTGAAAAAATAATATTTTTAAATACTGGCCATGCAATATATTATAAAAACCATTGTCCCCTTATTGTTTTTATTATTTCCATTTGGGTTGTTTGCGCAGTCAACGTATTTACCACAGGGTACCAAGCACCAGGCTTTGCTGAACCGCCTTGAGATCTTGTTGCAAAGAAATGATGATCTGAACCTTTCTACAGTGAAACCATTGAGCCGTAAAATAGCTGTACGCATTGCGGAGCAGGCCGATTCAATACAAAAATCCAGCGGCCAGTTGTTGTCGAAGGTAGATGAATATAATCTGCGCAGTTTATTGATGAATAATTCTGAATGGGTGACCAGTGGCGATACCAGTGATTTTTATAGCAGGAAAAACATCTGGAATACCTTTTATAAAACAAAGGCCAATTTACTGGAAGTGAATGTAAAGGATTTCTTCTTTACTGTTAACCCCGTACTTCAGCAACAGTTATCCTTTGAAAGCAATAATTCAGGCGATCAGTTATTTCTAAATACAAAAGGCGTTACTGTACGCGGATTAATTTCCAAAAAGCTCGGCTTTTCGGCTTATATAACCGATAACCAGGAAAGGGCTCCGCTTTTTGTACAGGATAGAATAAGCCAGTTTAATGCTGTGCAGGGTTATGGCTTTTATAAAAGATTTAAACAAACAGGTACCGATTATATTGATGCACGTGGTTCTATCAATTTTACCGCTGCCAAATACCTGGATTTTCAATTTGGGTATGATAAAAATTTTATTGGCAACGGCTACCGCAGTTTGTTCCTGAGCGACTTTGGCAATAGCTACCTGTTCTTAAAGATCAATACCCGTATTTGGAAGTTCAACTACCTGAACCTGTTCACCGAATTAACACCGAAAACCATTAATATCAATTCCGGCAATAAATTACTCGATAAAAAATATACTTCCATGCACCATTTAAGCATGGACGTTACTCCCTGGTTAAACGTGGGTGTTTTTGAAGCCGTTGTATTTGACCGGAAAAATCATTTTGATTTTACTTACCTGAACCCGGTGATCTTCCTGCGGTTGGCCGAGCAACAAAATGGCAGCGCGGATAATGCGTTTGTGGGAATTGATGTTAAAGCCAATATAGCGAAACGTTTGCAATTATATGGCCAATGGTTGCTCGATGAGTTTGTACTGAAAGAAGTGCGTGGCGGAAAAGGATGGTGGGCCAATAAATTCGGCATTCAAATGGGCGCCAAATACATCAATGCCTTTAGCATTAAAAATCTTGACCTGCAGGGTGAGATCAACATGGTAAGGCCATTTACCTATTCCCATTACGATAGCCTGGCTAATTATACGCATTATAACCAACCCATGGCGCATCCATTGGGAGCTAATTTTGTGGAGGCCATTGGTATTATCAGGTATCAACCACATCCTAAATTAACAACTTCTGCCCGCTTAATTGTTTGGAAGCAGGGTACCGATACAGCTGATAGTAACATAGGCTCTAATATTTTCATGGTCAATACCAGTCGTTCTTCCGGTGATTATGGTTACAAGTTACCCAATGGTCCGCGCGGAACCGGGGTAAATGCCCAATTGCTGGTATCGTATGAAGTAAGGGAAAACCTGTTCCTGGAAGCTTCGGCGCTTATTCGCAATTATAAAACGGGTGTACCCACCATTGCAGATAGAAATTCTTCGATCATTACAGCCGGTATTCGAATGAATATGTTCAGGCGGGAATATGATTATTAGAACGCTTAGCGCAAAACGCTTGATGCAGAACGCGGAACAAAAAGCTTTCTCCTCCCATCCCGGAAGGGGGCCGGGGGAGGCCAATAAAAAAGCAGGCGGCAAAATTGTCACCTGCTTTTTTTCATGGTGATAAGCCGACCCTGTTTTGGGTATCACCATTGGAACCATCTATTTAGAACTCCTGTTAAACTTTTGAACTACTAGTACAAAAAAATTAGAACCCCGTTTATGTTGCTTTTCCTTTTTAACTACAGTGATTAATAACGGGTGCTAAACTACTGCTCAAAAGGCCATGAAATGGCCGCTTGTATGTAAATGACGCGATTTTGTATGTGAAAGTGCGGTTGTGAGGGGTGAATTACCTGAAATCAAATTGCTTCAAAAACTCTTCCTTGTAATTTCTTCCGATGGGCAGGTGCTTCCCGTTAATTTCTACTTCCTGTTCGTTAAAGGATTGAATGGCATTGATATTTACCGCATAGGAGCGATGAATGCGCACCAGGGCTTTGTAATTGATCTTATCCAGCAACTGGTTTAGCGATAAGCGCAATAAAAACCTTTTATCAGTGGTGATAATGGAAACGTAATTATTTTCAGCTTCAATATACAAGAGATCGCAAAGCTTTAGTTTTATAAAGGTGTAATTGTTCTTTACAAAAATGTGGTCGTTCATGCGCAGGATCATTTCCCGCTCGGGTGAAGTGGTGTTGCGGTTACTGTCTTTATCAAGCGGAATGATCTTTCCGGTTGATTGTTGTTCGCGGGAAACAGCAAAGTTATTCACTGCCAGGTCAATGGCAATGCGTACGTTGGTAAGGCTGTAGGGCTTTGATAAAAAGGCTGCCGGGTGGGTTTGTTTTATTCTGTTGATGGTGCCTGCATCGGTGAAGGCAGTTAAGTAAATAATGGGCACCGCTCTTTGTTTTAATATCTCGATGGCCGTATCTATTCCGTCTTTTTTGCCAATAATATTCACATCCATCAGGATAATATCTACCTCATTGTCGATAAACAATTGCTGGGCTTCTTCGGCATTATCGGCAATTCCGGCGATGTTATAGCCATCCTGCTCCAGGCCATTGGCCAGGTCAAGCGCTACAATGCTTTCATCTTCTACTATTAATATGTTTACTTTTTCTGCAGCCATAACTTTTATTTATACACCACTATGCTACTTGTTTTGGTATCGTGATCGTAAACTGTGTGCCTTCATTAACAACAAGCGTTTGCTGCGCCCGAAGCTGTTTGCACAGGGCGGTTATCAATTGTTTACCAAAAGAATTTTTCTTTTGTTTCCACTGTTGCTCATCAATGCCAATGCCATTGTCTTTTATTGCGCAAACCAGTTTTGTATCTTCTTCGGTGAGCGTAACGTGCAATGCCGGGCGGTTGATCTCTTTGTAAGCATACTTCAGGGCATTGGTCACAATTTCATTGATGATAAGCCCAATGGGCAATGCCTTGTCTATGTCAAGCATTTCTTTTTCTACTGTAATGTATAGATCGAAATCATCCCGGTTAAAGCCGTATGACGATACCAGTGATTCGGCCAGGTCGGTCAGGTATTCTTTCATATTTACTGCCGTCAGCGATTCGGTTTTATACAGGCGTTGATGAATAAAGCTCATGGCCTGTACCCGTTGCTGGCTTTCTTTCAAAACCAGCACGGCTTCTTCATCCTGCACTTTATAGGTTTGCAAGCTTAACAAACTGCTTACGATCTGCAGGTTGTTCTTTACCCGGTGGTGCAGTTCTTTCATCATTATTTCCAGCCTCTTCGATTGGTTGGTAATTTCCTGGCGTTGTTTCTTTATACGATGGTATAACCAAACCATACAGGCGGTAAGTAAGGCAAATATCACCAGGGCCGAAACCAGTATTATGATCTGTTTATTTTTTGCAAGGCTTTCAGTGTAAAGGCGCTGTATTTCTGAATTTTTTTTCCCGGTTTCATATTTTGTTTGCAGGTCAACAACCTCATTGGTCTTTGCCACATTGTTCAGCGAATCGTCAAGCACATCGGCCAGTTTGTAATAATGCAGGGCAGAGTCGTAACGACCGGCGGCGGCAAAGGCATTGTGCATGGAATTATACGCATTGCGCATTCTTTCCGGCCGCTCCAGTTGGCGGGATGTTTCCAACATCTTCCGGGCAAATACAAGTGCCTGGGCTGGCTGATTCAGTTGGGTATAGGCGAGTGAGATATTTCCATAGTTATATGACAGGCTCGAGAGGTTGTGGTTTTGTTTATTCAGCGCTTCGGCTTTAAACAGGTATTCTAGCGCCTTATCATAATTTTTCCAGTATTCATTATATACCTGGCTGATGTTGTTGTATAATTTGCTGGTGCTTTTCTTCCCTTTTCCCGATAGCTCAACCATGGTAACCGCTTTAGTATATACGGCAAAAGCACTATCGTAATAGTGTTTACGACTGTTTGTTTTGCCAATATCACGGTACAATATGCCGCACATGTTCAGGCTTTCTACCATGCCCGCTGTATCGTGAATGCTGTTGAACAGGTTGTATGCATACTTGCTGTAGTCAATCCCTTTGTTGATATATTCCATGGTTCTGGAATCACCTCCCATATCTTTATACACCTGCGCTATATCAAGGTAATTGTCGGCAGCCGGTGCTATGGCATGCTGCTCTTCATATATTTTTATTCCGTGCAGTAACTTATTCAGGGCCGTGGTATAATCGCCCTTTATTCTGTAATACGCGGCCTGGTGTGCTTCTGCATCGGCTTCGCCACGGCGATAGGATAGTTGCTGGGCCAATTGAACAGCCAGTGAAGAATAGTATCTGATTGAGTCTGAACTGGTTTGGTAAAACGTTGATGCAAGACTGTTTAGCAGTTTCACCTTTGATGAATCATCGGGGTGGGTAGCAAGCAGTTTTCTTATGCTATCCTGCTTCGCCAGGCGATCCTGTGTGTGGGCAGGTCCTACATTACATAGCAATAGCAAGCCAACTATAGCAAGGTATGTTTGGTTACAAATCAGGTCACGAGGGTTTGTACGCAAATGTAACTGAAAAGCCGCTGCCACACTCACATATGATATAAATAAATAATTAAGCAGTCGTCTGTATTTGAATAGGGAATTTCATTTAATCCTGTATTAATGACGCTTAAACATGGAATATTTTGGCGGGGAAATGCGCTTATCCTTTATAACCAATAAACTATGAAACAAGCATTACTCATTATGCTTTTCAACCTGGCTATAATTACCGGTATGGCTCAATCGCCCGGTATTATTGTGCGGCCGGCGGCCGGTAATGGTGTTACGCCGCTTAATCCAAATGGTGATGGTTTTTCCTCGGCTACCACCAGCGGTTTTGCAACAAGTGATATTACTGAAAGTGAAATTCCGTATAAAACCGTTCCCCCCGCTATTTTGGAACCTACATCCGACCTCATGCGCGGGCCTGCTGAATTATACAGCGACCTCGTTCGCCAGGTTGATGGCAGCGGATTTTATGTATATAACGATGGCTCCAACCTGCTGTTCCGCTTGCGGATTGGCAGCATAGTGAGCGGTTCAAAAGGATATAGTGTATTGATAGATACCGACGGTAAAATGGGCAACACCGGCGCTTATGCCGATCCCAATTACCAGGCTGCTACTACGGGTGTGAATGGCAATCCGGGTTTTGAACTGGAAATAGTGCTGGAGACCAATTTTCGCGTGGCCGCTTATAATGTTGATGGAACCAGTTCGCCCACTTTGATCAACAGCTACGGCATCAACTCCAATGCACAGGTATCGGTGGCATTATCAACGGTATCTTCAACCCCTGATTACTTTTATGATTTTTATGTACCCATAAGTGCATTAGGCATTACAGCATCCACTCCGTTACGGATGACGGCCACTACAGTAATGGCGCCCACGGCCGCGATAGGTGGGCCGAAATCGGATATCTATGGCGTGAATGACGCATCTTATAACGATCCCATGAAAAGCTGGGAAGTAGCTATTAATAATACGCCTTCTATTACTCTGACCAATATTGCCAGTAGTGGCAGCGGGGTAGGGGCAACCTGTACAGCAGCGCCTACCGTAACCAGTCCGGTGCAGGCAGGTAGCGGCATTACCGTAACCGGTAGCTGGACATCCCTTGATGTTTCAAAACCATCTACTGCTACCATTACTTTGTATAAGAATGGCGTATCGGCAGGAACTACTACGGTTGCTACGGGTAATACCTGGAGCATTAATGGGATTACTGTAAGCAATGGCGATGTGTTGTATGCCAAAGCGCAAGCCACTGGTGAATCGATGTGTTTACAATCGAACAGCGTGCAGGTGGTTAGTTGCTCTGCCGCCAATACCACTTCAACCGGTATTTTAACCTATACGTGTCTTACCCGTAAAGGAGTGAGCGGAACCCGGCCTGCCAATGCTTCCGTAAGATTATATACGGTTACCACTTCCGGAATTACTTTATTGGCAGATGATAATTCTACCACTTATCGCATCTTTTATCCTACATCAACAACCTGGGGGTATGATGGCGCCAACGGGGGTGGTGTTGATCCCTGTACCAGCGCCAGCAACGATATCAATGATGGCAGTTATGCCGTAACGGCCCAGGAAACCAGCAAATGTGAATCAGGTCCGGTATTCAGTTGCCTTAACTTTACACAGGCCAGTACGCCTGCCATTTCACAAACTAATTTATATAGCAGCTCAACTGTCGTTTCAGGAAATGTGGCCAGCGGCAGTGGTGCTACCGTAAGATTGTATATAAATGCAAAATTGCAAACCACAGCCACGGCCGATGGTTCAGGTAATTACAGCTTCAGCAACCTGGTATTGTCATTAAGCGATGTGGTAAATGTGGTAGCGCAGGCAAGCGGCGGTTGTGTAAGTGCGGCGGCTTCCCGCACAGTTATGTGTTTTACAACACCCCCTGTTATCACTACCGATAATAATGGCAACCTGTCTACAGGTTCAACAACGATCGCCGGTAAATCAGGCGAGCCTGCAGGTACCGTAGTGACCGTTTATGAAAACGGCGTCAGCATTGGTACAACAACCGTGCAATCGAACGGCACGTGGAGCATCACCTATACGCCCATAGCTACCAGGAGTTATACAGCTACCCAGCAGAATGGAAGTTGTGCAGCCAGCGCTGCTTCTACAGCGGCTTCTGCATTAGCTGCCACTACTGTTTGCCCATCTATAACGGGATCGTATACGGCCGCTGCTACTTCTGTAACCGGTTCGTTACCGGTTGCTTTTACCGGTACTATCCGTTTATATCTTGATGGAACCAGCATTGGCTCTACCAGTGTAACCAGCGCCACTGCCTGGACGATTTCCGGATTGAATTCAACCTATAGTAATACTTTATATGCTGGCGGGGTATTAACAGTAACTTCCCAGGCAACCAGTGCTGCTGAGAAAATCGATTGCAGTTCCAGTGTTACGTTAAGTTGCGCAACGCCAACCACACCGGTTATTACGCCCACATCAGCTTCTATTCAAACTGGGCAAACCGTTACCTATAATTTGAATACAACTCAATCGGGCATTATTTACGCGCTAACCGATGCTACCACCGGCACCACTAACTATGCAGTATCTAAATGGGGAACCGGCAGCAGTTTATCATTGCCTACCAACACGTTCAATTCGGTGGGTTCCTATAATGTGCTTGTTAAAGCGGTCTCCTTATCGGGTGCAGGTTGTTTGTCAACCGCGGCGGCTTCCATTACAGTGAGTGCAGTATTACCGGTTACGCTTTCGTATTTCACCGGACGCTATGTAGATGGCCAGTCGCAGCTTACCTGGGAAACCATAATGGAAGAGCAGGTTGATCACTTTGCTATTGAACGCAGCGAAGATGGACAACAGTATAGGGAGATAGGCACTGTTGCGGCAACCGGCAACAGTACATCGCGTATAAAATATAACTACACCGATAATAACCCTGTGGTCAATAATGTCTGGTATCGTTTACGAACAGTTGATACAGATGGCAAGTGGCGATATAGCAATGTAATTCGTATTGCCAACACCACCGGCAACGTAAGCGTGTTGTCGGTAGCACCTAATCCGTTTGAAAGTCTTATACGTGTAAAGGTGTATTCCGGTAAGGTATTGCCAGTAGCTATACGAATGATAGATATGACAGGCCGGGAGATATACAAAACCAACAGGATACTTTCTGCCGGTAATAATACGATTTCATTGAACCCCTCTGCCGCGCTGGCAAAAGGCATGTATTTGTTGCAGGTGATTGCCGGTAATGAAGTTGTATGGAACCAACGGATACAGAAGGCGAAATAACAGTAAAGTGCTGAAACATAAAGAAGAGGCCATAGCAACAGTTATGGCCTCTTCTTTATAGGATAAAAAATTTAGTATAGGTTGGGTATACTATCCTTTATTTGTGTCCAATCCTCAGCCTCCTTTGTAAAACAATCACAATCGCAATTCTTCGGTTTAAGCTGCTCTGCGTTCTTTAATTCTTTTATGGCTGTTCTTAACTCTGTTGCGTTTTTGGCATCATCAACTTTAAAGGTAATGTCGCTGAGTTGCAGGCCCCCCGTTCTTTGTAACCAGGGTAGTGTCTTTTGTTATGTCGATGCTGAATAATTGCGTTGGTAATTTGCCGGTATTGAGCAGGGAATTAAACGTTTTACCGCTTTGGTTACAGGCATAAATAAGGGTTGCCAACAGGCCATAATGAGCAGGGGTTTTTTCATATAACGGGGTTGTGAGAATAGTAAGATACAACGGAATGTGAAATTCCATAAATAGTAAGCCATTCCGTTGGAAGAATTACTTCAACCTGTAAGTTACCCCAGCCTGCACTGCATTAACCTTCAAATATCAGCGAGAAAACGATCATCCGGGAGTTCAGCTTGTCAATAGCACTGGAATATTTAAGATTTACATCACGTGAGTGGATATTCGAGATCCCATTGCTGACCTTGATCTCTGGCGACAGAATAAATACCGGGAAATAAAAATTGAACCCGATACCGGCTTCTACCCCAAAATCGTATTTGGTCAGCTTTACCAGGTCTTCGGCCTTACGGGCGGTGGAGTTGGAAGCCAGGTCATATTCGAACTTGGCGCCACCGAACATGTATACCCTGAAATTGCCAATGCGATCGCTGCGGAATTTCAGATGCACGGGCAGGCCGAGTAAAATACTTTCAACCCGTTTGGTCATAACGGTTTGCTCGTTCTTGCTCGCATCAGGATATTTTATATGGTAGGTGAGATTCTTGTACGCAAATAATAACTGGGGGAAAATGGCCCGGATCTCGAACCGGGGGGAGATGCGTAAGGTATGCATCCCTGCCAAACCAAACCCGCCGATATTTTCCGGTTCTGTTACCATAACACTATCGTTTTGTAAGAACGAACTGTGTTGGCTTACCTGGAACCGGGAATTATTATAAATAAGCCCGATGCCCAGATAGTATCTTTTACTATCATGGTCAGGAAGATTTAACTGGTCTCTTAATTGAGCGCTTACCTGTTGTGAGGCGACCATAAGCATTAGCCCTGCTGCCCAAACTTTTAACTGGCTTTTTTTCTGCCGCAATAAATTGTACATATTCCTAAACTCAGCCGTTTTAGTGAGGTATGTGAAAACCCAACTTGTTGTAAAATATGTAAAAATGTTTCGCCTTCGGGAAATGCTTTAACTGATTGATTTAAATACTTGTACGCGTCTTTGTTTTTCGACAGCCATTGCCCCGCACGCGGTGCAACGATATTCATGTACAGATTATATAAACTTTTGAAGCCCATTTTACGGGGTTTCGAAAATTCAAGGATCACTACTTTGCCGCCAGGCTTTAATACGCGGAACATTTCGGACAGTCCCTTTTCGAGGTTTTCGAAGTTCCGCACACCAAAGGCTACGGTAATTGCATCAAACGTTTCGTTGGGAAAGTTTATTGCCTCGCTATCGCCCTTTAACAATTCTATTTGCTTAGATAGCAATAATTTATCAATCTTCTGACGCCCCAAATTGAGCATTCCTTCCGAAATATCTATACCAATGATCTTCTCCGGACGAAGGTATTTCCATGTCATAATGGCAACATCAGCCGTACCGGTAGCCACATCCAGCACTATGCGGGGTTGAATTTCTTTCAGTTCGCCAATAGCCCGCTTGCGCCAGGATACATCAATACCGCCTGACAAAAAGCGATTCAGGAAATCGTACCGGAAGGCAATTTGGTCAAACATGGCCGCTACCTGCTCTTTTTTGCTCTGGTTCGATTCGTTGAACGGCACTATATCATCGTGTGAATATTTCGACATGGGCGGCAAATATAGTTTATAGTTTGTAGTTTATGGTTTGTTGTTGGCCTCCGGATTTTCAGCGACTCCGAATGGTGTCTGGAAGCCTGAATTTAAAGAACTACAAACCACAAACCTCAAACCACAAACTAGTTCTATCTTGCAGCATGATCATTCAATCAGCCTCCTACCTCATCAGTAGCCCGGATTACACCAAATGTCCAAAGCCCGACCGGCCCGAATATGCTTTTATTGGGCGCAGTAATGTGGGCAAATCTTCGGTGATCAATATGCTTTGTGATAACCATAAGCTGGCAAAAACTTCGGGATCACCCGGAAAAACTCAAATGATCAATCATTTTGATATAAAAAGCCTCCCAAGCCCGGGTTCGGAAGGCGGAAAAGCTGCTTCCCCAACCACTGGAGGCAAAGGATCTTATTCTCCCCCATCGCATCGGGATGGCCGGGTTGATGCCTGGTATCTTGTAGACCTGCCAGGTTATGGATTCGCCAAAGTGTCGCAATCGCAGCGAAAATCATGGGAGAAAATGATTGAGGATTACCTGCGCAAACGCGAAAACCTGTTAACTGTATTTGTGCTGATCGATAGCCGGCACAGTCCGCAAAAATTAGATCTTGATTTTGTAAACCAGTTGGGCGAATGGGAAATTCCGTTCAGCCTGGTGTTTACAAAAGCCGATAAAGAAACACAAAAAGAAGTGAGCAAGAATGTGAAGGCGTTCTTAGATGCCATGCGGGAAACCTGGCAATTCTTACCGCGACATTTTGTAACCAGCGCCATTAAAAAAATGGGGCGCGATAAGATGCTGCAGTTTATAGATGAATGTAATGTAGAATTCAATGCGGCAGGGAAAGAAGAACGTTCTTAGTTCGTGGTTCTGTTTGAAGCTTGCGGCTTGTAGCTTTTCTTCATAAGGCGACAAATCCTCGAGTTGTGAAAACTTCACAACTGAACATTAAAAAACCCTCCGTTTACAGCGTGAGGGTTATCAGTTTACTACTTTGTTGGCACAGCTACTGCTGGCGAAAGCTTCCGGTTTGGCTTTAAAGGCAAAGCCCATCCCCAGAATGTAGCCCATGGCTTCTTTAAGGGCATCATTGCTTTTGAAATGCGGATTGGTATTAATGTCCGCATGAACCTCCATATCTACATTATACAGGTTGAACAGGTGACAGAGGTCGTAAGCAATCTCGATGCTTTTAGCCACTTCTACCAGCATTCTTTCTTTGATACTGTACTGCTTCCTGGTTTTTTCATTGTGAATGAACATAAAACCACCATGTCCTTCGCGCAGGAAAACAATTACGGTAGCAAATTCTGTTTCAACACCCTTTACCTGAGAATCGGTACCGATGCAAACTTTAAGGTGATATCCCTTTTCAGTTTCGCGTTTGATAGCATTTTCAACGGCATCGATAATTGGCAAGTCAATCGGGTCGCCATTAAATTTTCTCCATAACATCATAGTGAAACGGGTTTTTCGAATTTACCGAAAAACCCGTTTTTCACCAAATCATATGGTTATTATTGTTTTACTAATTTCCAGGTGGTAGTCTCCTGAACGCCTTGTACACGTAGCAGTATCAGGCCTTTCTGTGCAGTTGTTATATCAATGTTATTTGTTCCCGAAATCAGTTGTCCGCGTTGTAACAGGCGGCCGGTTCCATCCACAACCTGGTAATTGCATTCTTTATCGGCATTCACCACTATTGAGTTAGAAACTATTGTGTTCATTACTCTTACAGTGGCATTTGCATCACCGCGCTCGCGTAAGGTAATAATATTGGAGTAATAAGATCTGTCATCGGCAGTAGTAACTACCCTGATGCGATAAAATGGGGCATTATCGGTCAATGGCTTCCACGAGAATGTTTTTGTTGCTTCACTTACCTGGGCCAGGGTTTCAAAATGAACACCATCATTTGAGCTCTCGATGATAATATGTTTAACATCTTCATCTGCTTCAAACACCCAGTTCAGGTTGTGCATGCCGCCAGTTGCTTTACCCGATAAGGTCAATCGGTGAATAGGTAAAGTGGTTATGGGTGAAGCAGCGATTGAATAATATCCCACACTGCTGTTATCAACGAGGTTAGCATTCGCTGTGCCTTCTACAACTACGTAATACGTGCCGTTGTTCAGGTTGCTGTCGAGCCCTGCAGTTACCATGTTGTCTGGACTATATTTAGCAATTGTGTCTCCTTTATAGTCGAGTAAACTCAATTTGATATCCAGGTTGGCTCCTGCGTTGCTATAGATCCCTACGGTTCCTACATTTTGCGGAACAGCGCTCAGGTGTATGTAGGTTGGTGAGGAAAGGGTGAATTTGAAAACATCTTTGTCTGCACCACTATTAATTAAGCCGGTAGTTGTAAAGCCGGTAGTTGTAAAGCCAACGGAAGTGGCATTGGTATGCAGATCACCAATATCATCGGTACGGTATCCAAAGTTATTTGTTCCATTAGATATGATGGCCAGGTCATCCTGGTAATAGTTACAGGCGTACGTGTTGGTGCCATAGTGCCAGGTAGTAAGGTTTTTATAATAACCTACACCCATAATAGGCGCCCAACTGGTTTCGCCGGTACCATTCCCGGGGTTGTATTCTGTTTTTGCGCAAGCAGGAGAGTAGGCGCTTTGGTGTTGTAAACCCAGCGTATGACCAGCTTCGTGAGAAACAGCTTCTGCTACATATTTGGCATTATTACCTAATAAACTGCTGAATACCCAGCATGGTGTATTATCGCCCCAGGCAAAGGAGCCAACGAAGGCGATACCGCCTACGCTGCCATACCATTGGTAAGTTGGGGTAATGATCACCCGTATGCGTTGCCTTGCAGGCGCTGCTGCATATATGGTAGAGTCGGTGGTTACGTTAATGTTGAAGATCCGGTAGTCTTCCGATACCCGGTTAAAGATCTGGGTCATTCCATCGACAGAAAAGCCCGAAGGTTGGGCATTAATGGGACCGCTCCAGTTCCAGGAGGTACCGGTTACGTATTGTCCGTCAAAGTCCAGGAAAATGGTGGCCCTGGCCGATGGGTAGCTGTTTAATAAGGGAACCTGGGCAGTTGTCCCTATCGCAACAGATAGTCCAAAAAGGACGGATAGAATGGTTTTCATTGGATCAGATGGATTTGGAAGGTTAAGTTAAATAGTGTTCAAAGGTTAAAAAGGTTATGCGATCAAAATGGTTATTCAACCATGAAAAACTGTTTTGGCTGCTTTACCCAGAAATATCGGTTGTTTTCTTCCGTTAGCACCAGCACGTCGTCCGACTTAGGGTTAATAATTCTACCCACCAGCTTTTGCGTATTGTCGGCATCCGTAATAACCGATACCGTGCAAAAAGCACCGGGTATATTGGTTGAACGGATGTTCATGCTCATAACACCGGCCGACTGTTGTGTTCTGTCAACAACTTCACCGGCAAATTCATAATTGCCGAGCGCCAGCGCTACATGCTCAGATATACGGGTAGAAGAAATCTTTTTCAACGCCGGAAGGTTACATTCCAGCTTTTCGGGAAGTTGTGCAAGCGACAAAGCCTTATTCAAAGCAGGCTTCTGGGTAATTGGTTGTTGCTGGGCGGATAGTGTTTGAAATGCAAAAATGCAAGCAACTAAGAGCCCTGCAGCATTCAGGTTTTTCATAATGTACGGTTTTTGATATTCGGATTAAGTTGGTACGGATCTTAGGGTATAACTACGTTCTCTTGTTTTCAATACAAAGATAAAACGCAAATGATATGCGGTTATTTTACAGTGGGGATATAATCGAAAGTTATGAGTGTTTAAATATGGCTTATACTAAGGGTATTTACCATCGCCACTTAGTACTGGCCTGTACTTAACATCACTAACGTGCAGGCTTCTAATGGTTGAATACCATTGCTTTTGGCAAGGTCGTAGAGTTCAGCGTTTTCTGTACCTGGATTAAAAATAATGCGTTTGGGTCGCAGTGATAGGATATAATCGTAGTATTCTTTTTGATGGGTAGGGTTCAGGTATAAAGTAACTGTATCTACCGTATCTATGGGCTTTTTTTCGGTTGTAATATCAACATCCAGTACCCGGCCTGTTTTACGGCCGATAGCGGCAACGGGGTGTTGATGCCTGCGTAACTTGTTTATAGCCAAAAAACTATATCGCGAAGGGTTTTCCGAAGCGCCTAATACCAGTGTTTTTTTATTACCTGCTTCCATATGCTATACAACAACCTGTTTACCCAAATAGTTGCCTGGTAAAACTATAATATTTCCGGGTAAACAAAAAGTGGGTGTCAATCGTTTTTGGCGTTTTTACTACTGGTAACTGCTATCAACATAGCGCGGATATATACAGAATAGATGGTATTTCTTCCTGTGGGTTTTACGAATATGTTTGCCAGCGCTTATTCCAATGCGTTATTACATGATTGTCTTTTCCAAAATGGCGGGCCATTGCCTGGCCAATAAAACCAGTGCCACCTGCAATGACTATTTTTCATTTCAATAAAAAGTAGCTACAAACACTTCATTTTTTAAAAAGGCACAAACAGGCATAAGCACATTCCAATAATGCATGCCAGGTTAATGGAGACTATCAGCCGGTACCGGCTAAGGATATTCGCATAATCCATGCGCCTGAAGTATTCTTTAAAAATGACAATGGTAAGCAGTGATAAGTACATAAAGTTTACCCAACTGCCAGGATTTAAATAAGCATCAGTGATCAGTAAGGGGATCAGCAATAAATGGGTCACCAGCGCGAGCATATTTACCTGACCCAGGTACTCAAAGGCTGTTTGTTTTGGTAAGAACAGCGCCAGTATGCAATTGATGACAACTATAACGCCATGTAGTGCCATTAACTGCCCGGTAGTTAGTGAATACCCGGGAATTTGCGATAACAGGTGCTGATGTACGGGGTACAACATAAGGGTATTGGCGATAAGGAATATGATCAAAAAAAGCGACCGGTAAAACAGGTTGAAAGAAGGCGTGCAATCAATTTTTGAAGGCGAGGATTTAGCAGCTACAATCACTTTACGATTGTAGGAAATAAAACTGTACAGCCTTTTAAGGAACCAGTTCACCGGTTTGCACCGGCCGATGGGTATAATAAGCGGCATTTTTTGCCCTAAAATTTCCAACAGCGCGTCGATGCCATACCATACCTGTTTGGTATTGAGGTCGAGCAGGGGAATTTCATCCTTGCTGCGTTTCCAGTTAATGGCTTGTAACAATTCGGGGCTGGCGGCTGAAAAGGGTTTACGTCCTTCGGTTGTAAGCAACCCTGTTTTAACAAAGGCGCTGGTATAAGCTACACAAAGTGGGCATTCATCATCGTATACAAGAATTTTGTCTGTGTTTTCCATAATTTCAGAAATTAATGAAATAATGAAGGCAAATAAAAACCGGTAAACCGGTTAATATATTGGAGCCTGCTTGTCTGGCAGCAGGCAAGAAATATTTGTTGTTACTCACACAACCAGCAACGAGGTAAGTGGGGGCTTACCTGAACATTTTCATCAGGTTGCCCAGAAACCAGTTTTCTTCGGCTTTCACCAACCCATCGAGCATTTTATCGGCCTGCAAGCCAAAGCGCCTGATGCTGCCCACGGTTTCTGTGAATTGTTTAATGTGCTTATCACTTTTATCGCCTTCCACGTCTTCTAACTGGTCTAACAGGCGCAACATCGGGTCCAGCTCTCTTTTCTTACGTTCTTTCACTATTTGCGTGGCTACTTTCCAGATATCTTTTTCTGCTGAGAAGAACTCTTTTCGTTCACCGGGGATCAATATGCGGTTCACCAGTCCCCAGTCGATGAGGTCACGGATATTCATATTCACATTACCGCGACTGATGTTCAGTTTCACCATGATATCGTCCTGGTTCAATGGATCGGGACTAATGAGCAGCAGGGCATGAATTTGCGCCATGGTGCGGTTAATACCCCAGTGTGAGCCGAATGCTCCCCAGTTGGCAATGAATTGTTGTTGGGCTTCTTCCAGTTGCATATTTTTTCTTCCTCAGCACAAAGATAGGCCGTGTTTCTGAAATTTCAAAAATTAGTGAAATTTTGATGATGCGGCTTTTGTAACCAGAGACAGCTGATGTAGGATGAATTGGTCATATGCTCCAACCTTGTGTGAAATGTATTATTGTATTTATTTCTAATATGATCTGGCTTTGGCGCGGCTTTTCCTAAAATCTTGTCCACTTTGTTCGGGTATACAAAGCATATAACAAGAACCTTCCAGGGACGTCACAAGGATAAGATCCGGGTAAGGTCCCTGTGAGGTCCCTGTGAGGTCCCTGTTAAGTCCCTGTGAAGTCCATGTGAGAAGGACGATCGATACAGTAAAGAACCGGTTTAGCCTTCAAGTTAGGATTGCAACAACCTTGATAATTTGAAATAAATAGAATTAAAGCAATTGGAAAATAATAATCGATTTAGTAAAACGCAATTGAAAAAATGTGGGTTAAGTAGAATCAAAAGGAGTGTCACCTGGGCTAGTAGATGAATGAGCGTTTTATAAAATGAAAAAGAGCGTTAGCTACGCCAACGCCCGTACTTAGTTTTGTATAGATTTTACGTGGCCGTAGAGGTTAAAAATCGTCAAGGAGATAATATAGAGCTTGCTTTTTATACGATTTTACCTGTTTGCCATCCTGCATGGCAGGGATCCAGTTAGGCGTTTTCTTCAAGACGTCAATGGCCGATTGTCGTAATTCCTCCGGCCCGCTGATCGCTTCTATATCGCAAACCGTTCCATCTGTGCATACAATAAACCGAAGTATGACCATGCCCTGAATACGTTTACTGATTGCTGTTTTAGGATAGGTAAGATTCTTATGCAGGAAGGTCTGCCACCCTTGTATTCCGCCCGGGAATTCCGATTCGACCTCTACTTTCAATAATGCCCCTTCAGCATTTCTTGTTTTCTGGGTGGTATCACTTTTAACAGTAGTTATGACTTGCTTTTTTGTGGAATCGTTTTGTGCTGAAGCTTGGAAGATGCAAAGCAATAATGAAATTACAGAAATTAGTTTTTTCATGCTATAAACCAGGTTTGGGTAAATTTTTATTGATTTTTCGGTAGTGATACTTCAAAACAATTTACGGCTTGAAGTAAACAGGCAGCTTCTTGTAACATTTTACAATTCTGCCATTCTGCCTGGCCGGTACCCATTTGGGACTGTTCTTCATGGCATCAATAGCTGCTTGTCGAAACTCCTCTGGTCCGGAGATAGCCTCAAGATCCTGTATGGCGCCATCCCGGGCTACAATGAATTGAAGTAAAACAGCGCCCTGAAAGTCTTTTATTGCTGTTTTTTGGGGGTATTTAAGATTTTTCGCAAGGAAGCTTTTCAATGAATCAGCTCCGCCCGGAAATGAAGGTTCAATTTCTGTCCTTGTGAAGACCTTGTCGTCAAAATCTGTTGGTTCAGCCGTATTTACCTGAGCGTTTTCTATAGAAACAGTACCTATCTTTTTTGACGTGTCAGCTTGTGCAGAACTATGGTAGATGAAAAACAATAACGCGATGGCTAAGGTGAATTTTTTCATTTTACAGGTCAGATTGAGATTTTTTTATATCAGTTACAGACCTGTAAAATAAAAATAATTACCGATAAACAAAAGCTGTGGGGTTTACCTGACTTAATTAGGCGGGCAACTTAACTTCTGGCCCAAACGATTTTTGGAAAACTTGGTACCAACTTTTGGGCAATCCAGTCTTTTGTCGAGCCGGTTGGTGGTACTTTTTCCCGGCCGTATGACCAGCGCAATATATCCGCCGCCATTTTGCATTTTGTTTTTGGCAAACACGTTGGCCCAGTTATGAACACCTAGCAGCAATGGTCCAATTTTAAAAGCGCCGCCCACCCAAAATTGTTCTTTTGTATTGAACTGTACCGGAAGATAAAATCCCCACAGTTTGGTTTCCCAACGCGGTGTAATGGTTAACATATTTAATTCGGTTAACCGCCATTGGCTGCCGCTTAATGAAGAAAGGTTGAGCGATGCGTTACCATTCACGTACCAGGCGCCAAATAAATAACGGTCAACATTCAACACCAACCGGGCAGGATTTACCACCTTAAACGGGCCGTTAGGTTGTTGTATGTTCCCTGCTATGCCTTCCAGCCGGTCGTTAAATTCCTGCAGGTTGCTTATATCAGTAAATCGTACATCAAGCACTGTATCGATTATATTATCCTGGAACCCGGTAACAATTCGGCTGTTGCGGCCATACTGGAATTGATTAAAACCTATATCTAATAATGACAAACCAATTTTCCAGTCGTAATCGTAATAGTCGTCCTCATCAAAAACAGAAGAGACCACTCCGGGTTTTATGAGGTATTCAACGCCCAGGTCGAGCGATAAGCCGGCCCGGGAATAATTTAAAAAATCACGTACGTTTTGATTGCGGCTTCTTCCCTTCTGCCATGTATCATAGTTATGCGAGTAACCATATTCTGCATATACATCCTGCATTGTATAGGCATACGAATTGCCATGTACTGTTTGAGTTGTGCTTCCATTCAATACGTTAATATATGCGCCTGAAAGACCGCGGGAGATCTTTGCTGTGATGCCGGCATTGAGCCGTCTGTCGGCACGGTCCCAGATGGTTTGCGCCCAGGTAACAAAAAATTCAAGCCAACTGCTATGAACGAAATCACCATATAATTTCCGGTTATAATTGCCCAGATCAAGAAAGTCGCGGGTAGTTTTTAACGTATCAATAAAGTTGATGGGGCCTGTACTTAATTGCGCATAACTACGCAGGTTGATGCCAGCGCCAATAGCCTGCCGGCGGTTGAGCGCATACCGGGCGTTTAACAGGTTGATGTTGAAATCGGTATAGGCAAACCGCCGGTAATCGCCTTCGCGGAACCTGTATTGTGATTTACCGGGATCGCTGAGCAGGGAATAGTTTTCAATGACAACGCCATTGGTAGCATTCTTCACCTGTACCGACAGTATATCGAGATCCCATTTGTAAGGTGTATTTACAATAGAGGCCGGGTTATTGCCAATACCCAGGCTACCTGCATAGTTACTGCCCTGGATGGCGTAATAGTTTTGCGTATAACCATGTAAGTAAACCAGGAGCAATAAGAAAGCAAGCAAAATAAATTTCCCTTTGTTAAAATGGCTTTCCATGCGTTTGTTGTATTAGGAACGCTACAAACTTTGGAAATGGTTTTACCAGTTTTATGAGTACGTTGGATAGGAAGCTGCTGCCAAAAAAACTTTGTAACAATCGTCCGGCCTGTAATCGGCGGCCAAATTGTTTTTCCCATTGCTGGGTATATTGGATCTCCATTTCATACCGGTTAATTCGTCCCTGCAGGAACGAATTGATCTCTTCAAAAGCCAGTTTACTGCTGTGCAGGGCCATGCTCATGCCATTGCCACATAATGGGGCAATCAGGCCGGCCGTATCGCCAATCATTAAAACATGGTTTTCAATTTGTGATTTTTGGTTGAAGGAGATCCGGGAAATGGTCAATGGTTCTTCGTATAGTATTTCAGCATTGGAAAAGATTTTCTCCAGGAAAGGATTTTTCATAAGAATATTTCTTTCCATACTGCTAATATCATTCCTGCACTTGCGCAGGTTAGCGGCCGTAGTTAAATAGCAAAGGCAAAATTTATTTTCCTCAATTTGGGAAATTCCACAATAGCCATTTTCAAAATTGTGGAGGGCAATGAGGTCGGCAGGATGATGCGTTTGAATGTGATACTTTACGGCAATGTAATGGTTGAGTTTATTGGGTTTTACTTTGGTGAATTGCCTTTTCCATTTTATATCCAGGTTGCCGCGTTTGCCATAAGCGCCGGCAACCACGGTTGCTTCTGTGTCGCCTTTATTGGTGAAAACCAGAAAAGCGTTGTTACGATACACTACATTTACCACTTTGGTTTCTTCAAGCACGGTAACGCCTTCCTGCCTGGCAATGTTGGCCAGCAAATGATCGAGCGTATACCGGCTGATGCCAAAACCACCCAGTGGCAAAGGCGATTCAATATAATTTCCATCGGGCGTTGTAATGAGCAGGCGGTTGATGATAGGTACCTGCATATCGCTGAGCGGAAGGCCGAGGTCCTGCAAAAAGTTCCAGCTTTCTAGGCTTATATATTCACCGCAAACTTTATGAAACGGATATTTTTCTCTTTCGAACAACACGGTTTTATAACCCGCACGGGCGCATTGAATGGCCAGCGCAAGTCCGGCCAGTCCTCCACCAACAATGGCTATATCATATTTTGGTTGAGGGTTCAAAATTCAGTTTTCAATGTAATCATACAAGTTTTGTAATACGATTCCGCTTCCCGAAAATGGCGGGAGGTTGTGTAGTTTTCATACTTCTGGCTTACTGCTTCCTGCTTCTGTATTCCTGAATACGATCAGCCAGCGAAAGGCCCATTTCCATTCTATTGAAAAATTGCTGATGCCGGCGATATTGAAAAATTGTAACCATTCATCTTTTGTGAATCCACGGGCTACAGATAAAGGCGCATCATGTTTCACCAGGTAACTGTTCGAAAACAAAGCGGTCAACACTTTTATTGAGTAATAAGCAAGCCGATGCCGGTGCAGATCGTTTATAAAGAACCCCAGCCGGGCATTGGTTTTCATCCATTGTAATATTTTTACCATTTCCCGGTCGGAGAAGTGATGGCAGAATAATGATGAAAAAATAATATCCGGTTGCATTTCCAGTTGCACTTCTTTATAATCAGACGCGATCAGTTGCGTGTTGTTAAGTTGGCGATTGGCGGCTACATCAATGCAATGAGGATTGATGTCAATACCAATAAAAGCGGCCTTAATGTTTCTTTTTTCGCACCACTTTTGAATGGCCGCCAGGTTGTCGCCACCGCCACACCCGATCTCGCAAATAGTAACCGGACCATTTTTGTTCACCAATGCTTCCACGCCGGTAATGGTAATGGCATGGCCTCCCAACCAGGTGTTGATGAAATTCAATTCCTGCATATTCCGTTTAATATCCTCAAAAGGAATATCCGGGCGGTCGAGCAATTCGTGTTGATATGATCGGTGACGAAAATTCACGATTGTAATATATGATTTTCTAATCTACCTGCGAAACGCGCCATCCGCTCTCACAAAACATTAGGAATTCGTTGATGCTACAAACGTTTCCATGGTAAGGCCGGGACCAAAGGCGGCTCCGAAAATTCTTTCTTTCTTGTTGTGGGTATGCCAGAGGGCGGGCGCTATTTTTTTCAGCACGAAAAGAATAGAGGGCGACGACATATTGCCATACTGCTGCAGTATGTCGTAGGAGGCTTGTAGCTCGCCGTTTTGTAATGACAGCGTTTTGTGAATGGTCTCCAGTATTTTTTTGCCGCCGGGGTGAATGCACCAGTGGGTAATGTCCTGTTTGGTTAACCCGGTTCTGGCCAACGCCCTGTTGGTAAAATGGCTGAAATCTTCTTCCAGCAGATCGGGAATATAGCTGCTCAATGTCATGAGGAAACCGGTGGAGGAAATTTCCCAGGCCATGTCTTTTTTGCCTTTGGGGATCACTTCCGAATAAAAACCATCGAGGCGCAGGCCTTTTGCCGGATGTGCATCGCTTGTTATCACGGCGGCGGCGCTGCCATCGGCAAACAGCAGGCTGGAAGCAATATTGTCGATCGTTGGCTCGCGTTGAAAATGTAACGTGCACAGCTCCGTGCAAACGATCAATACTTTTGCCAGTTTATCAGTCTGGCAAATGGCATCGGCTGTTTTTAAAGCATGAATACCGGCGTAGCAACCCATAAAGTTTATGGAAGAACGGGCGGTATGCCGGGGAAGATCGAGCAATTCCATTACCTGCAGGTCGAGCCCGGGCGCGCTCATGCCGGTGCAGCTAACAGTGATCAGGTGGGTGATCTCCGATTCGGGTAATTTGCCATCGAGGCAATCGCGAATGGCGTTTACTGATAGCTGGGGCGCGTATTTGTGATACCAGATCATGCGTTGTTCAAGCGATGGAAATGGTTCCAGGTTTTCAGTATGCGGGTAAAACTTCCATTCCGGGAATTTTCGGCTGTAATCGGGGATCACTGAATAACGGGTATCAATATGGCTTTGATGATACAAAAAGCGCAACCGGCGTTTATCCGCTTCGGAAAATGAATAGATCAACTGCATGAACTGCAGGATATCCTGTTGCCGGTGTTTGAATGAAGGCACTGCCGTACCGATTGCAATTATTTTACTCAAATCCCCTCCAGATTAATATGGTAAGAAAAGCCAGGTTGGTACAGATGGACGCCAGTATATTCATTCGCATCGCATTGGCAAAATTGGCGGTGCGTACATCTTTCCACACCAAAAAGGCCCAACTAAAAAAATATACGAGAATTGGCAGCATCATAGTTGCTAATGCTATGAACTTTTTTTGTTCTCCATGGGTAAAGAACCACCAGGCCAGGATGCTCATAGCCGCGGTGTACACCAATGCGGTAAAAATAAAAGTACCTCTGTAGCCCAGTAATGCACTGATGGTAACTACGCCATCTTTCCGGTCGGCCTCGTGCTGGTATACCTGTGTGAGCGGATAAAAACCGCCTATCAGTAAGCTGGCGGTTACCATGCCGGCCGGTGGCACTGCTATTGTTTTGTCGATGCTGCTTCCGTGATATACCATAAACCAGGTTACGGCGCCCTGGTAAATTATTACGGTCAAATAACCGCCGATTGGATATTTTTTAAGCCGGATCCCCCGGTAACTGTATGCTCTTGATGCGGCTATGTACGCTATTATACAAAATGTAAACCAATAACTGATAAAAAGGCTTAAAAGAACAGCCACTACATCCATGATGATACTGAGGTAAAATAGCTGCCGTGTAGGCTGCAGTGGATGTTTGACGCCGCCGATAGACGATTCATCACGGTCCATGTATGAATTATAGCCATTGCTGGAAGGATACACGAGTAAATGCAGGATGAAAAAGATCAATATGGCATGCCCTGTATTGATAACGGGTACCTGGCTTAATGCGAACAGGTATACCGGTAACAGGAAAAAAGCAAAATGGAGCCGGAGCAGTTGTATGGTAGATCGTTGTAACATAAAGAGTCCCGGCTTGCCGGGACTCTTTAAAGATAATGATTATTGTTTGATGGTTAGATTGTTTAATGGTTATGGTTCCCGCAATTCGGTCAGTTCGATCTTATTTGAGGAGCCCCAACAATCAAACAATCAAACCATCAAACCATATTACTGTTTATCATCTTTCACGACAAGGGCTTCACTGGTATCACCATTGGCGGGAACTTCTACTTTCTTCGTATTGCCCAGGTAAGAAGGAAGGTCCATACCGGCCATATCAAAAATATCTTTTAACGGTGGTACTGCTTTATACAAGCCAGATACAAAGTTGGCGGTAGAGCTTTTGCCCGATCCGTTTTGTCCGTTCTCCCAAACCGTTACTTTATCGATCTTGATATTCTTGATAGCCTCGGTTTGCATTTTCACCAGCTCGGGCAGTTTATCTGAAATAAGCAACAGTACGGCATCTTTCGGATTATTTCCAGCGGCTTTCACGATCCTGTCTAAACCTTCAGCCTGCTTGGTTAAGATCTCGTACATACCTCGTGCTTCCGCTTCCAGTTTGGCGTAAATAGCGTCGGCTTCACCCTTTGCTTTTTCGCGGATCTTTTCAGCTTCCGCCTGTGCTTCGATAATGGCTTTTTGTTTTTGTATTTCGGCCGTTACTACGATATTGGCGTTTTGCGAAGCGCGTTCTCTATCGGCCCTGGCAGCTTCCGCTTTTTGTTCGGCGAGGTAAGCTTCTTCCAACGCCCGGGCAGCCTGTACTTTTTCAGCAGCCATGGCTCTTTTCAACGCTTCCGCTTCTCTTTCTCTTCTCGATGCTTCTGAATCTGCTATCTGAATTTTCGCCATGTTCTCACCCTGCACCGCAATAGAGTTCGCTTCGGCCGATTTAATACGGGTATCTCTTTCTGCTTCTACTTTACCGATCTGTTCATCTCTTTTAGCGGCGGCGATCAATACTTCCTTATCCTTGGTGGCAACAGCGATCAGGGAGTCGCGGTCGCGTTGTGTTTCGGCAATCTGAACGTCGCGCTCTTTCTGGGTTTGCTTCATGCTTACGTCGCGCTCTCTTTCGGCAATGGCTTTACCAATTTCACCAATTTTATCCTGCTCTGCAACGCTTTTCTTCGCTTCGTTGATCGCTTTAGCCGATGCTTCTTTACCCAACGCTTCAATGTAACCGCTTTCATCTTTAATATCGGTTACGTTTACGTTGATCATTTTTAAACCGATCTTAACCAACTCGGCTTCTACGTTGGAAGCTATATTGGCCAGGAATTTATCGCGGTTGCTGTTGATCTCCTCGATATCCATCATGGCAACCACCAGGCGCATTTGTCCCAGGATGATGTCTTTAGCCAGGTCGTTAATTTGGGGTTGTTGTAACCCAAGCAAACGTTCCGCTGCATTCTGCATAACACCCTGCTCGGTTGAAATACCAACGGTAAACCGGGAAGGCACATCTACGCGAATGTTTTGCTTACTCAGCGCATTCGTTAAATTTACCTCAATGGAAATGGGCGTGAGATCGAGGAATGAATAATCCTGGATAACAGGCCAGATGAAGGCGGCGCCTCCATGTATACATTTGGCGCTGAGGTTGCCGTCGGTACCATCTTTGGTGCGGCCTACTTTACCATACACCACCAGCACGCGGTCGCTGGGACACCGCTTGTACCGGCGGAACATGGAGATGATCAAAATGAAAAGGAACAACACGGCCCCTGCCACTACAATCAGAAATTGATCCATAACGTCATTAATTTAAGGGTTTGAAATTGGCGTTTATATCTTGTATGAAAGATTATGATCGGCAAGCGTTACCAGTAAAATGCGGTCGTTGATGATGTTTTTCACCCTGATGAGTTTACCTGTTGCAATTTCTTCATCATCATCTGTCATGGCAGGTAATTCATGCAGGGTGCCCTGCACTTTTATATGCACTTTTCCGGTGCCGCCGCGTTTGGCCGGAATAAATAAATAGGTGGTGCCTGTTTGATTGATGGCATTGGTTAATTGCAGGGCGCCATTGTGGCGAAGCCGGCTCATGTTTTTCAACACAATGACCATCAGCAACACTACGGCCGTTCCGCCGGCCAACGCCAGCAGAATAGTGGCAAATTTTCCTATGCCACTGGAATAAGCAGCGATGCCCACCCAGCCAAACATGGTGAAAAAGGCGATCATGTTTTTGATGGTAAAGAACTGGTACGAGATGCCATCGTCATGATCGACGTAACTATCTGCATCGCCGTCTGTATGATCTACATCTCCGCCGGAAAGCGACAACATACTTTGAAGCAGGTAAATAGCAGAAAACACGATGGCAATTCCCCAAAGGATCTTTTCAAAGGTTGCCAGGTGATGCCACCAGGAAGTAACACTGAGCAGCATAAGGGTTTAGGGGTTTTGTGATAAAAAAATAAATGTTCATCAATTTTACGAAACTATAATGAAACCAGTTGGCTGATTATTTGTTTTCTGCTATACATTATTGGTAGGGTTCGGGCAATAAACATTACAGGTGCGAATGACATTTTTTGGAACGAGAAGCCGTGTCACGGTTACCCTGGCGGATCAAGCGAACCGTAACACGGCTAGATGCATATAAACATTAATTTAATGCGCCTGCCGTTTTCTGCTGGTATTTCCTCTTTATTAATAGATTAATTTGGCGGCCATGAAACGGTTTTTCTTTATTTCAATGTTGCTGTTGGCAACTGGTTTACTGCACGCACAGATTAAGTCATTTCGTTTTATACATATCAGTGATACTCATATTGGTTCGCCCAACGGCTCCGCAGAAGAGGACCTGCGCAGGACGGTACGGGACATTAACCAGCTGAATGATGTAGCGTTTGTGATCATCACCGGCGACATTACTGAATTGGGAACGGATGCACAACTGGCGCTGGCCAAACAGATCCTCGACAGTTTACAGGTGAAATATTATATCATTCCGGGTAACCACGATACGGGGTGGAGTGAAAGCGGCGGCGTTCATTTTACCAGCACATTCGGGTACGATAAGTTTCAGTTCGATCATAATGGCATTCGTTTTATCGGCTGCGCTTCGGGTCCGTATGTAAGAATGAGCGACGGACATATTCCGCGTAATGCCATTGTATGGTTAGATAGTTTGCTGGCTAAAACGCCCAAACAACAACCTGTTATTTTTTGTAATCATTATCCCATTGATAATAGCCTGGATAACTGGTACGAGATCACTGACCGGTTAAAACAATACAACACCCTGATGATCATTTGTGGGCATGGTCACGGCAACAAAGCATTTAGTTTTGAAGGTATTCCCGGTGTGATGGGCCGTTCGAACCTGCGGGCAAAAGCGCCGCTGGGTGGTTACAACCTGGTTGATGTGTACAGCGATTCGATCATTTATACAGAACGGCGGCCGGGTGGTGAACCGCTTGCGGCCTGGACAAAAGTTGTTCCGCTTCGTATTGATTCGGCAAAGCATTTTGAGCGGCCATCGTATGCAATCAATACGCAATACGCACATGTAAAACCGAAATGGATATTTTCTTCTGATGCGAATGTGATTGCTACTCCCGCAGTTGCCAGCAACCTGGTAGTGGTGGGAAACCAGAATGGTGTTGTTATGGCGTTATCGTTGAAAGATGGGAAAAAGAAATGGACCTATAAAACCAATGGCGCTGTTTTCTCCTCGCCGGCAGTGCGAGCCGGAAAAGTGGTGCTGGGTTCCGGTGATGGTCATGTGTATTGTTTGAATGTGTTGACCGGGCAATTGAACTGGAAAGTAAAAACAGCCGCATCGGTCCTGGGCTCGCCGGTAATTGTGGGCGATACGGTTTTTATCGGCGGCAGCGATCACAACTTTATGGCATTGAGCCTGACAAACGGATATGTGTTTTGGAAGTTTGCCGGCCTGCAGGGACCTGTGGTGAGCACCCCGTTGATATATGGCAACATGGTGATCTTTGGCGCCTGGGATAAGAACCTGTATGCCGTGAGCAGAAGCAATGGGCAATTGGTCTGGCAATGGAATCCTGGGTTTCCGGTGATCAACTTTTCGCCGGCCGCCTGTATTCCGGTTGCGCATGATAGTGTGGTATATGTGGTTTGTCCCAACCGTACCTTGTATGCCATTAATGCAATAACAGGCGCTACCTTATGGCAAAATAATGAGACGCGGGTACGGGAGTCGATCGGGATGTCGGCCGATGGAAAATTTGTTTATGGAAAAACAATGCAGGATACCGTTGTGGCGTATGCTGCCAGTCGCACGGCGCAACGACCGGCCTGGGTAATGCATGCAGGGTTTGGGTACGAACATGTGCCATCGATGTTGATTGAAAAAGACGGACAATTATTTTTTGGTACACGTAATGGAGTAGTGTATGCGATCGATCTGGCAACACAAAAAATTACCTGGGCCCATAAGATCGATAATTCCATGGTGAACACGGTTCGGGTGCTGGATAAAAAGCACCTGGTTGCATCAACCATGGATGGGAAAGTGGCGTTGCTGGAGGTGAAGTAATTCGTTACAAAAATTATAATGCATCAGCCACCAACTTCAGGGCAACAACATATTCCTTTACATAATCGCCGGCTTTGTCGGGGTAGTTGGTAATTTTTGAAAAAGCATCGCTTAACATCGCATGTGCTTTTTGTGCATCGCTGTTGTCATAAAAGACCTTTTTCCATTCATCGTTTTTATTGAATTTCTGTAAGCCAATGCCGCCGTTGTAGAACAGGATGGGGCAAAGGATCTTCCTGATGTTGAAGACAGGTATTCTGTTCCCTGAAATATTGGCAAAGTAAGCGGAGTAATAATAAAGCACCTGCTTAAGCCGGGTTTTAATAGCAGCGGGATCTTCGGCATGAAGCGGTTTTTCGCGCCATTTGTTTAAGGCAGGGTCGAACAGGTTGGGTACAGAATCGTTGGTCCTTAATTTTTGCATGAAGTACGTGACGTACATCGTATCCCTGTTCCTGGGAATAACATTTTCCAGTTGCAGGCTGTCGTGCCAGTAATGTTCAACACTGAACAGGGACCTGTTTTTTTCTACCAGGTATTTATATCGAAGGAGAAGTTCCCGTTTGTCGTTATATAACCAGTTACCTGTTATTTTATCAACATGCCCGTCATCGACCGTAACCACGCCGCCCGGTTGAAATTGAAAAACGGCAAGTTCTACATTATCGTATATGGGTTCCATAACCGAATCCCTGTAATCTTCGAATGCTGTTCTTCTTGTGCTGTTCATGATCTTCAGGGAGGCAGTTACTTTAACGGCCATCCAGTTGCCCATGAGGGAGTCTTTTGTGAAAGGCAGGCCGGTTTTTGCATTTTTTGATTCACAGGATGCAAGCATAGTGATCATCAGGAGGAAGAAATATACAAGCCTCATTGAGATTGGTTGTTTAGGGTTCGTACTAAAAGTAGTTAAAATGAGGGGAAGGGCAAAGGTGAATAAAACAAGGTGAGTGGTGAATGGTGAGTTGTGAGCGGGCCTCAAAAAAGTGTAAGGTTTCGAAAATTCGTGAGCCTCGCTATAGGTCAGAAATTTTAAAATTCGGGAACTCACTCACCACTCACTACTGCCCATTCACCAAAATGCCCCACCATAACAGTGAGGCATTTTTATACAGTAAAGTGAGTTTGTTAAATTAAACCAGCATGCGCAGTGGTTCTTCCAACAAGCCTTGCAGGGTTTGCAGGAACGCAGCGCCGGTTGCGCCGTCAACTACACGGTGGTCGCAGGTTAAGGTAACTTTCATGACGTTACCCACTACAATTTGACCATTCTTTACAACAGGAACCTGGTTAATGGCGCCTACAGCCAGGATACATGAATCGGGTGGGTTGATGATGGCGGTGAATTCTTCAATGCCAAACATCCCCAGGTTACTGATGGTGAAGGTGCTGCCTTCCCAATCGCTTGGCTGCAGTTTTTTATCTTTTGCTTTCTTCGCGAAGTCTTTTACTTCAGCTCCAATTTGCGATAATGATTTCAGATCAGCAAAGCGCACAACAGGCACCAGTAAGCCTTCTTCAACGGCAACGGCTACACCAATATTCACATGATGGTTAACCCGGATCTTATCTCCTAGCCAGCTACTGTTAACCTTCGGGTGTTGTTTCAGGGCAATGGCACAGGCTTTCAACACCATGTCATTGAACGAGATCTTAACCGGAGCAATTTCATTTATTTTGGCTCTGCTTTCTACCGCTTTATCCATGTTTATTTCCATGGTGAGGTAGAATTCAGGAGCGGTGAATTTGCTTTCAGATAAACGTTTGGCAATTACCTTACGCATTTGCGATACAGGAACTTCTTCAAAGCTTACCTCACCTGCAACAGCCGGAGCTTTGCCAGGTTGAGCAGTTGTTGAAGCAGCTTGTGCGCCACCGGCAGCAGGAACATAATTGTCAATATCTCTTTTTATAATACGTCCGCCATCGCCGGAACCGGCCACTTTGGAAATATCGATACCTTTTTCAGAAGCTAATTTTTTGGCCAGGGGAGAAGCGACTACGCGACCATTTCCGCCGGCTGCGGCTGGTGCAGCGGTTTCGGTTTGAGCGCTTCCCGCTTGTGCAGTTTGAGCAGCGGCCTGAGGCTGGCTTTGAGCAGCGCCTGCAGTGGTTGCGCCACCTTTGGCGGCAGCTACGATCTTTTCAACATCTACTTTCTTTTCGTCGCCGATGATGCACAACAGGGCATTCACGGGAACTTTATCACCTTTCTGCGCGCCTATATATAATAATTTACCTTCTTTATAGCTTTCCAGCTCCATGGTAGCCTTATCGGTTTCCACATCAGCCAGCAGATCGCCTTTTTTCACAGTGTCGCCCACTTTTTTATGCCAGCCGGCAATTACGCCTTCTGTCATGGTATCGCTTAAGCGGGGCATCAGGATCACTTCCTGCATATTGGCCAGGTCGAGTGATTCGCCGGCGGGTTTAGCCTCGGCTTTGGCGGGTTCAGGTGCTGCCGTTTTTGCTGCTGAAGGAGCGGCTTTTTGGCCACCGCCACCAATAAGGGAGCTGATGTCTTCACCGGCGTTACCAATAATGGCCAGCAGATCGTTTACCTGTAGTTTTCCCCCTTTTTCAGTACCAATGTGAAGCAGGGTGCCATCTTTATAACTTTCCAGTTCCATGGTGGCCTTGTCGGTTTCCACCTCTGCCAGTAAGTCGCCTTTCTTAACTTTGTCGCCTACCTTTTTATGCCAGGCCGCTATCACGCCTTCTGTCATGGTATCGCTCAGGCGGGGCATTAAGATCACTTCAGCCATAAATATTTCTTATTTGATATTTCTGATTTTTTCGATTTGAGTGGTCGAAATTACAGCAAAATGAGCAATTGGAAAAACTGGTTGCCAGTTACCAGTTACCGGTTGCCAGTTCCCGGTTCTTTGTTGAGGATGAATGAACTAGCGCTGGTGTTTTTGATTCCCCGGTAACCGGAGCCTGGTACCCGGTAACCGGCAACAAATTTCACAATTATAGGCCCTGCTATTTGAATTATTCAAAATAATTCGGTTTTTTATAACCTGAATTCGCAAAAACCTTTATGTCAATCAACGCCTTAATGTACCCCGCCACCCCGGAAAATATTCCGGTGACAGTTACAGCTCCCTCCGCGGCTTTTAAGAAAGAAGTATCCAAAGTAATGGGATCTATAGTCCTTTTTTTTATAGTTTATCTTATATTGATCTTCCTGTCGGTACTGTTGGCTATTGCCTGCGTTTATTTTGGTTTTGCCCTGATTGTGGCCATACCCCGTTTCATAACCATAATGCTGGGCATTGGCCTGGTAGGTTTGGGTGTAATGGTATTTATATTCCTGGTTAAGTTTATTTTTTCGGTGGCGCGGTACGACCGTTCGGGCATCGTTGAGATCAAAGAAAAAGACCATCCCAAATTGTTTGCTTTCATCAGGCTGTTAACCAAAGACACGCAAACGCCTTTTCCCAAGCGTATATACCTGTCGCCCGAGGTAAATGCCTGTGTTTTTTATGACTCCAGCTTTTTAAGCATGTTTTTTCCTGTAAAAAAGAACCTGCAGATTGGTTTAGGCCTCGTAAATGCTGTTAACCTGAGCGAATTCAAAGCCATTCTGGCGCATGAGTTTGGCCACTTTTCGCAGCGTAGCATGAAGCTGGGCAGCTTTGTATACAATGTAAACCGGGTAATTTACAATATGCTGTATGAAAATACCAGCTATTCCCGGTCATTGCAAAACTGGGCCAGCATCAGTGACTATTTCGCCATTTTCGTGCTGGTAGTTGTTCGTATAGTAACCGGCATACAATGGGTGTTGCAAAAAATGTACGGATTGCTGAATAAGAATTATATGAGCCTGTCGCGCGAGATGGAATTCCATGCCGATGCGGTAGCGGCCAGTGTTAGCGGTTCTGCCAATTGTGTTTCGGCTTTACGCCGCGTTGAACTGGCGAGTAGCAGTTACAATGCCGTTATACAGAAATGCGGCGAGTTGTTTAAAGAAAAACGGATCACCAGCAATTTGTATCCCAATCAACAAGCCTATACCAGGCGCCTGGCGCAAGACTTTAAATTATCCCTGCAGAACGATTTGCCTGTAGTGGATGAAGCCTTTTTAAAGACCCTGAATATGACCCGGGTAAATTTTAAAGATCAGTGGGCTTCGCACCCGGCGCTGGAAGAGCGGGAAGTACATTTAAACAACCTCAACGTACAAAGCGGCCGTAACGATGAAAGTGCCTGGATCTTGTTTGATAATACAGAACACTGGCAGCAGCAGTTAACAAAGAAAGTGTACGTTGCTGTTGAGTTGCCTAATGATGTACATGCGCTGGATGCACCGGATTTTGAAAAGCTGGTACAGCAGGATTATGAGTTATATTCATTACCACCGGAGTACAATAATTTTTACGATAAAAGACAGATCACCCAGTTGAACATAGAGGAACTATCGCAGCAACAGGGACCTGTGGAAGATGTTGCCAGTATATTTTCACCGGCCAATGCCGGGTTACAGGCGAAGATCAAAGCGGTTGAAACAGATATTCAGATCTTAAAAGCCATTGCAGAAAAGCAGGTGGATACAAAAACGTTTGATTTTGATGGTGAGAAGTATGAGCGTGACCAGGCTGCTACTATTTCTGACAGATTGCAGAAGGAGCTTGCTGCGTTAAAGCTTCAACTGGAAACGGCTGATAAGCAATCGTACCGCCTGGTTTACAACAAGGCTATGCAAAAGGATTATGCCAAAGCCATGGAACTGAGGACCGGATATATTGATTTTTTTAACCTGCGTAAAGAAATGGAAGATTATTTTCAACATACGCAAACTATGTTAGAAGGGCTTGCGCCGATATACGAAACTGGTGGGGCTTCGCTTGAACAGGTTCAGGAGATCATTCAACAGTTAAAAACACAGGAAACCACTTATAAAAAACATATCCGCCAATGGATCACTGCCGGGGCTTTTGACTATTCTCCTGTATTGAAAGAAAAAGTGCAAAAATTTCTCGATAGCCAGTATGTTTATTTTTCCCGCAATGAATTTTATAATAACGAGCTGAACGAATTGCACAACCTGGCCAATGAAAGCTGGAGCGCCATCAATGATTTTGTATTCAGGAAATTTAAAAGTTTACTGCAGGCGCAGTTGCCGTATTTGAATTAGACTGGTTACCAGTTACCGGTTACCAGGTGCCGGTACTTGAATTTCGATCGCTCTACAGATAATCAGGGACTCCGAGTTTGTTGCCCCGGTGACCGGGAACCGGTACCCGGAAACTGCTTTATTCAAACCCGAGCTTCAGTTTACTTCTCAATTCATTCACCAGTGGATATTGCTCTACAATTTTTAGATACTGTTCTTTTGTAGAGAGGGGCCGTTCAATTGGTTCCTGTATAACCGGGTTATCGGTAACGATAATGTTGAACAACAGCGTGCGGTTGTTGAAGCGTTGTTGTAAATACTCCGACAGGTCGCGGCGTTCACCTTCAATGAATTTCTGCTCCAGGTTATTATTGGTAACGATCTCAAAACTGCTTTCGCTTAAAATAACCAGCCGGGCCATGTCGAATGATTGGGAGGCCGGGTTTTTATTATCTCTTAATCTTTGAGTGAAGTTTACCCAGTGTTCCATTAGCTTTTCCATCGTTAGCGGAATGGCGGGATTGACGTTTCCTGCCTGTTTATTCGCAAACTTTTGCCTGATGGATTCAAGCGTGCCAAGCTTGGTAGTTTGTGGTTTGTGGTTTGTAGTTTGTGGTTGGGTTCCCGCAGATTGAACAGTTTGCATGCTTTGCATGTAGTTCTGCTCTTCTTCTTCCTGGCTAATATAATCGACCGTAGGTTCTTCTATGATAAGCCTGGCTTCGTTATTGGGTTGTTGATAGATCGACTCTTTTTTCTGACTTCCGGCTTCCGGCTTCCGACTTCCTGCCTCTGGCTTCTGACCTCCGGCTTCCGGCTGCTGATTTCCAGCTTCCGACTTCTTACTTCTGTCTTCCACCATCGCCAATTTGCGAAAAGCTACCGGCTGCGCATTATCAACTACTTTTTTTTTACCAATGCCATCGCCTGTGGCGGCCAGCTCAAGGGCCTGTTGCAGGTAGGTTAATTTAATTATGGCCAGTTCGGTATGCAGTCTTTTGTTACGGGCGCCTTTAAAGTTGATCTCTGCTTCGTTTAAAATATTCAGCGCGCTGATGAGATAGGCCACCGATGTTTTTTGCCCGGTAGCAATGTATTTGTCTTTAAAGCTTTCTACTACTTCCAGCAAACCGGCTACTTTTTCATCTTTACATACCAGCAGGTTGCGGATGAATTCTGAAAAACCATTCAACACCAGGTCGCCTTCAAAACCTTTGCGGTCTATATCATCGTACAATAACATAGCGCCGGCCAGGTCTTGCTGTTGCATGCAGTCTATCATTTTAAAATAATAATCTGCATCCAGAATGTTCAAATGTTCCAGCGTATTCTGGTAAGTAACCGTGCCGCTGGTAAAGCTTACTATTTTATCGAGAATGCTAAGCGCATCGCGCATACAGCCTTCGCTTTTGCGGGCAATTACCTGCAACGCCGGTTTTTCGGCCTTGATCTCTTCTTTTGTACAAATGTTCTGCAGGTGCTCTACCGTATCGTTGCTGGTGATGCGCTTGAAATCGAAGATCTGGCATCGACTGAGGATGGTAGGTAGAATTTTATGCTTTTCAGTTGTTGCTAATATAAATATGGCGTAGGAAGGAGGTTCTTCCAGTGTTTTCAAAAAGGCGTTGAAGGCCGAGGAACTAAGCATGTGCACCTCGTCAATGATATACACTTTATATTTTCCGGCCTGGGGGGCAAAGCGAACCTGCTCAACCAGGGAGCGGATATCATCAACCGAGTTGTTACTGGCCGCATCCAGCTCATGAATATTCAATGAAATACCATCGTTAAACGCTACGCATGATTGACACTCGTTACAGGCTTCCCCTTCAGCGGTAGGTTTTTCGCAATTGATGGTTTTAGCCAGAATACGGGCACAGGTTGTTTTACCCACCCCACGCGGACCGCAGAACAAAAAGGCATGCGCCAGTTGGCGGTTTTTGATCGCATTCTGGAGGGTAGTGGTAATATGGGCTTGTCCTACAACCGTATCAAAGGTTTGCGGACGATATTTTCGGGCTGAAACAATGAATTTATCCATGATATCCGGCAAATGTAAGAATCAATGTGATAATCCCGATATATCGGGACAAGTTGTAATAATTGAAAAAGGCAACGAGGCAACAAGGCATAAAGGCAGTGAATTACTGGTATTTGCTTGCAGCTTATGCCGCCTGGCGGGCAGGCATTGACCATTGACCCATTCACCCTTGACCACCCACCATTTCAAAACCCAATTGCTTGTTATTCAACAGCCGTAAACGGATTTGTAAAAAGAATATTTAAAAAAAACGACATAATGTTTGGATACTTAACGGTGTTAAGTATATTTGTGGCGTTAATTAAAAGATTATGGGCATAGCGGAAAGAAAAGAGAAACAAAAGCAGGACATAAAGAAGGCGATCCTCGACGCTTCCATGAAACTATTTATGGAACAAGGGTTTGAGAATGTTTCTATCCGCAAAATTGCCGACCTTATTGAGTATAGTCCTACCACCGTATACCTCTATTTTAAAGACAAGAACGAGATCCTGTATAACCTGCATGAAATAGGGTTTCAGAAGATGGCTGAATATACGGCCGACTTATGGACGATAAAGAACCCGCTGGTTCGGCTGCACAAAATGGGCGAGTACTACATTCAGTTCGGCCTCGAGAATCCCGCCTTTTATGACCTCATGTTCATATTACAGGCGCCCATGGAATGTTTACAGGCGATGGATGCCAATTGTGAATGGAAAAGCGGCGACCAGGCATTAGGCCGTTTAAAAGAAACCCTGCAGGAATGCATGGACAAGCACCTGATCATAAAGGGCGATATAGACGCCATGGCAATGACAATGTGGAGCATGGTGCATGGCATGGTATCCCTGGCCATCCGTAACCGCTTCGATAAGGTGGTTACCGGCGATCAGCAAGCGGTGACGCTGATGACTAAGGGGTTGACCTGGTACCTGAATGTGCTGGACGCTTCGGGCAATAAAACCTAGCGTTTTTTTTGCTTGTGCACTTAACACTGTTAATAATATTTACAATATAATATAAAACTGAGCGACTTATGAAAAGAAGTCTGACAGTCCCGATAGCTATCGGGCTTGCCGGGGCTCTCATTGCCTGTTCGGCCACTGCGCAAACAACCATAGACCATTATGTAAAGAAAGGGCTGGAATGTAACCTGGCCTTGCATCAGAAAACATTCGATCTGCAAAAAGCCGAGCTCGACCTGAAACGGGCGAAAGCATTATTTTATCCGCAAGCCAGTTTGAATTCGCAATACACTCTGGCTTCCGGCGGTCGTACCCAGGATCTGCCTGTTGGGGACATGCTGAACGGAGTTTATTCCACCCTCAACCAGTTAAGCGGCCAGAACAAATTTCCGCAGATAAGCAATCAAACCATTGCTTTTCTGCCAAACGACTTTCACGACACACGCGTAGAAGTTTCGCTCCCCCTGGTGAATACCGATATACGTTATAATAAGGCTATTAAACAGGAATTGATCCATACCCAAAAGGCCGACATTGATATTTACAAACGTGAGCTGGTAAAAAACATTAAAGAAGCTTATTACCAATACCTGCAGTCTGGTAAAGCTGTTGACATTTATAATAATGCGCTGGCGCTCGCCAGTGAAAATTTGCGGGTAAGCGAAAAGTTTATGCAAAATGCCATGGCTACCAAAGAAACGGTGTTACGCGCCAGGGCGCAGGTAAGCCAGGTGAAAGCTTCGTTGATTGCAGCCACCAATCAACAACAGAATGCAGCCGCGTATTTTAATTGCCTGCTCAACCAATCGCTCGACGCGGAGATCGTTAAAGACACCACCATTTTTGAAAATGTGAATACTGCTGTAATTACTTCTTTGGATGTACCGGTACGGCGCGAAGAGCTGACCAAATTGCAAAGTGCGCAAAAGGTAGTGGGCACCAGTATTAAAATGAACCGCTCGTACATAATACCCAAACTGAATGCATTTTATAACATCGGTTTTCAGGGTTTTGGTTTTCGTTTTAACGGCGATCAGTTTTACCAGTTAGGCGGGCTACAGTTCCGGTGGGATTTATTTAAAGCAAATGATAATAAATATAAGGTACGCCAGTCGCAATTGGAACTGGATGCGCTCAGCACGCAATACAAAGATGTAGAACAGCAACTGACGTTGCAGGTGCGCACTTCAACCAACAATTACCGGTCGGCTGTACAAACCTTGCAGGCGCTTGCCGATGAAGTGCTAAGCACCCGGGAAACCTACCGGTTTGCCGAGCGACGGTTTCGCGAAGGCCAGGCCCTGCAAATAGAACTGATCGATGCCCGCACGCAATTGACCAACGCCCAGCTAAATTATTCGCTGGCACAATTGGCTGTATTGACGCGCGCCGCCGAACTGGAACGGGTTACCGCATCCCATAATTTTTAAATTTCTGATTTTGAGATTGCGGGATTTTGAGATTTCTTTTGATTCGAACCTTGCGAAGAGCCGGCGAATCCCTAAATCCCTAAATCGCTAAATCTTTCTAAAGAGCACGTACCCTCACTTAATAAAAATCCTAGTTCATCAACATAAATATTATTTAAGATGAAACGTATATTCTTCCCCTTTACCTTTTTATTAATGGCAACAACCCTTGTGGTACTAACAGCCTGCAATGGCGGGCCGCAAGCAGCCACTGTAACAGATGACGCTATTGCCGTAAAAGTGCAACCCGTTACAACCACCCGGTATGCACCGGTATTAAAATATTCAGGAACCATGGCTTCTACAGCCGAAGCCCGGCTGTCGTTCAAGATAGGCGGCATTATTTCAAAAATATATGTAAAAGAAGGCGATCATGTAGTAAGAGGGCAGTTGCTGGCCACGCTCGATCTTACGGAGATCAATGCCCAGGTGCAGCAGGCTTCGCAGGGGGTTGAAAAAGTACAGCGCGATGTGAACAGGGTAAAGAACTTATATAACGATACCGTAGCCACGCTGGAACAGGTGCAGAACGCCACTACTCAATTGCAGGTGGCTGAAGAAAGCCTGCGCATTGCCCGCTTTAACCAGCAGTATGCCCAGATCCGCGCCACCGAAAGCGGCACCATTCTTAAAAAGCTGATGAATGAAGGGGAAATGGCTGGTGCAGGTTCGCCGGTGTTTTTTGTAAACGGAACGGCTGGTAATGATTGGGTGATACGCTTTGGGGTATCTGATAAAGACTGGGCCGTATTGAAAAAAGGCGATAAGGCTGCTGTTGAAATAGACGCATATCCTACCAGATCATTTACCGGCATTATCACTGAAATAGCCCAGGGGGCCGATGTGGCCAGTGGCACTTATGAGGTAGAAGTAAAAGTATTGCCTAATGGCGCCCGCTTTGCCGCCGGATTATTTTCTACTGTTCAACTACAACCGGCCGCAGAACAAACGGTTACCCTGGTGCCGGTGGAGGCCATTGCGGAGGCGAGTGATAAAATTGGTTATGTGTATACCGTGAATGCCGATGGAAAAACGGTTACCAAAAACAAAGTCACCATTGCTTTTCTTGAGAATAATAAAGCTGCTATTGTGAGTGGACTGGATAGTGCGCGGGAAGTGATAACAGAAGGGGTAGGGTACTTAACCGATAAGTCGGTGGTAAAGGTAGTTAAATAGTTTATGGTTTATTGTTTATGGTTTATTGTTTATGGTTTGTGGTTCTTTAGGTCGCATTTGCCGATATTATCAAGCAACCCTTATTCACAAGCCACGTAAGGCGTTCTTCATTTTCAAATTTTCAAATTCCCAAATCTTCAAATTCTCATCATATGAAGATCACTGACTTCTCAGTAAAAAATTATCAGTTCACACTCATTGTGTTTGTGATGCTGATCGCTATAGGCATTAATTCGCTGTTGAATATGCCCCGCGGTGAAGACCCTGATTTTCAGGCGCCGCAATTTAACGTCATTGTAGTGTATCCCGGTACCAGTCCGAAAGATATGGAAGAACTGGTGGTTGACCCCGTTGAAAAAAGAATGAACGAGCTTGATGATATCAAACGCATCGTAAGCCGTATCGATGATGGATTGGCGGTGATACGGGTAGAATTCAAATATGAAACCGATCCTGATAAAAAGTACCAGGATGTGGTTCGGGAAATGGATGCATTGAAAAATCAACTGCCGCAAGACATACTTGATATTGATATAATGAAATTCTCGCCTTCTGATGTAAACATCATGCAGATAGCGCTGCTTAGTGAAACTGCTCCGTATAAAGACCTGGAAGAATGGAGTAAAAAATTAAAAGAGCGGTTAGAGAAAATAAAATCACTAAAGAATGTAGATAACTGGGCTTTCCCGCAGCAGCAGGTACGCGTAGCCGTACAATTGGAAAAGCTGGCGCAGTATAATATTCCGCTTAACAGAGTAATGAGCGCTATACAAAGCGAAAATGTGAATATACCCGGCGGCAGTATTGAAATGGGGGAGAAGAAATTCAATATCAAAACCAGCGGCAATTATAAAAGCATCGATGAAATTAAAAATACCATTGTCAGCAATGTAAACGGGAAACTGGTGTACGTTAAAGACGTAGCTGATGTAAACTTTAATTATGAAGAGCAAACCTACCTTGCCCGGTTGAATGGGAACCGCGGTGTATTTGTAACTGCCAGCCGGAAAATGGGCACTAATATCTTTGATGTGGAGAAGCAACTGAAACCGGTGCTGGCGCAATTCAGGAATGAGCTGCCTAAGAACATAACCTTCGAACAGAGCTTTGATAATGCACACAGCGTTCGTACCCGCCTGAGTGGCTTTGCAGGTGATTTCGCCATTGCCATCTTCCTGGTGCTGTTAACCCTGTTGCCTCTGGGTTGGCGGGCATCCATTGTGGTAATGGTGTCCATTCCACTGTCGTTGGCCATAGGGCTTTTCCTGCTCGATCTATTTGGCATAACCATAAACCAGTTGAGTATTGTGGGTATGGTGGTAGCATTGGGATTGCTGGTAGATGACAGCATTGTTGTGGTAGAAAATATTGAACGCTATTTACGCATGGGCTATAGCCGGCGCGAAGCAGCTATGGCGGCCACCAAACAAATAGGCCTGGCGGTGATCGGTTGTACCATTACCCTGATCTTTGCCTTCCTGCCATTGATGTTTTTACCAGAAGGCGCAGGCGACTTTATTCGCAGCTTACCCGCAGCAGTAGTTACTACGGTATTGGCCTCGTTGTTTGTTTCACTCACTATTGTACCGTTTTTGTCGAGCCGTATTTTGAGCAACCATGAAAATCCCGAAGGCAATTTGTTTATGCGTGGCTTGAAAAAATTCATTGGCGGTTCGTATCGCAGGTTATTGCACACCGCCGTTGCGCGACCAATAACTACCTTGCTGGTAGCCTTGGGTATTTTTGTGGGTTCCCTGGCGTTGGTGCCGGTGGTAGGGTTCAGCGTATTCCCCGCCTCTGAAAAACCGATGTTCCTGATCAATATAGAAACCCCATTAGGCACCAGCTTGCCCGCAACCAACCAGGTGGCGCGGTATGTAGAGAAAGAGATTAACAATATTCCTGACCTGAAGAACTATGCAACCAATGTAGGGCGCGGCAACCCCCGCATTTATTATAATGTGATCCCGCAAAATGATGTAAGCAATTATGCCCAGTTGTTTGTGCAATTGAAAGAAACGCCGCCGGCTGAAAAAAGAAAGCTGATAGACCAATTGCGAACAAAGTTCAAAGATTATCCCAACGCTAAAATTGAAGTAAAAGATTTTGAACAGGGTCCGCCGGTAGAAGCGCCCATTGCCATCAGGCTGTTTAGTGAAGACCTGGACACGTTGCGTAATCTTTCATTCAGGGTGGAATCCTTGCTGAAGAAAACGCCCGGCACCATTTATGTGAACAATGAGCTCACGACGTTGAAAACCGATCTGCGGGTAAAAGTGAATAAAGAAAAAGCGGGCCTGCTGGGCGTACCGGTACATGAAATAGACCGCACCATCAGGATGGCGGTAGCCGGATTAAATATCGGCACCTTCAGAAAGGAAAATGGCGATGAGTTTAATATTACGGTTACCCTGCCGCGTGAAGAACGGCAAACTTATGAGGCTTTTAGCAAAGTATATGTGAGCAGCATGACCGGCGCTTCTATTCCGCTGAACCAGGTGGCCGACATTCGTTTTGAAACATCACCCGTTACCATAAAGCACTACGATAAAGACCGGTTCACTGTAACCACGGCCTTTGTACAAAGCGGGTATAACACCGGTAAAATAACAGAAGGGATATTGAAACAATTAGATACGATGCATTTCCCGGCCAACTCCCATTATGTTGCTGCAGGTGAAGTAGAAGCGAGCCAGGAAAGTTTTGGCGGGTTAGGCACCATTGTGTTAATAACTATCTTCGGCATTTTGGGAACCCTGATCCTTGAGTTCAAAACATTTCGTGGAACCCTCATCGTGCTTTCTGTAATACCACTGGGAATTATCGGCGCCGTGCTCATGTTATTAGCTACAGGAAATACGTTTTCTTTTGTTGCGGTAATTGGTTTAATTGCTTTGATTGGAATAGAAGTAAAAAACTCTATTTTGCTGGTTGATTATACCGATCAATTGCGTAAACAGGGAATGAGTCTTGATGATGCCATACAGGAAGCCGGCGAAACCAGATTTGTGCCCATCATTCTAACCACACTAACTGCAATTGGCGGATTGCTGCCACTCGTAATGGAAAATAATCCCCTGTATTCGCCACTGGCATTGGTGATCATCGGCGGATTGATCAGCTCTACTTTGTTAACAAGGATTGTTACTCCGGTGTTGTATAAGTTGTTAGCACCGAAAATAAATGATCAATAGTGAAATGAAGCGTTTTAGATTTAGCGAAGCGGGCTATAAGCTATAAGCTGCAAGCTGTAAGCAAAAACACCAAAAATAATTGCATTTGCTTATGGCTTATAGCTTACGGCTTTCAGCCTGAGACTTGAAAAACACATAGATACATTATAAAACAATGAACCACTATACCATGAACATTCATACCATCTTTGGCGCCGGAGGGGCAGTGGCCGACCAGTTGTTACCGGTTTTATTAAGCAATAATGAAAAGGTGCGATTGGTATCGCGCAACGCAAAACCGGTAGCGGGTGCTGAAGCTGTTTCGGCAGATGCAACCAATTACCGGCAAACCCTGGAGGCAATAAAAGGTTCTTCCGTTGTTTATTTGTTAATAGGCCTGCAATATGACATTCGCGTGTGGCGTGCGCAATGGCCGGTGATCATGACCAACGTGATGAATGCCTGTAAGGAAACAGGTGCAAAGCTTATTTTCTTTGATAACGTATACATGTACGGTAAAGTAAATGGCTGGATGACGGAAGAAACGCCTTTCAACCCCTGTAGTAAAAAAGGCGAGGTACGGGCAGCCATTGCCACTCAATTACTACAGGAAACAAAAGCGGGCAACCTGCAGGCATTAATTGCACGGAGTGCAGATTTTTACGGTCCCGTTGGTTTTAAAACCAGTATGCCGAATATACTCGTGATCAGTAACCTGGTAAAAGGAAAGAAAGCGCAATGGTTAGCCGATGCTGATCAACCGCATTCCCTTACATATGTACCGGATGCTGCAAAAGCATTGTACCTGTTGGCGAAAAAAGAAACCGCTTTTGATCAAACCTGGCATTTGCCTACTGCGCCAGATCTGTTAACCGGCAGGCAGTTTGTGCAACAAGCTGCTGCTGCCATGCAAAAACCAAATGGAATTTCAACGATCCCGGGTTGGATGCTGACGGTGGCCGGATTGTTTATCCGCACGCTGAAAGAATTAAAGGAAATGAATTACCAGAACGAATACCCATACCTGTTCAGTTCCAACAAATTCAATAAGGCGTTTGGTTTTACGCCTACGTCTTATTCAGAAGGGATCAAAGAAACAGTAGCATGGGCATTGAAAGTACAGCAATAGAAGTAGCCGATATTTTCACGAGAAAAATTCTTTTTTCCGGAGAAACTAACTCACCATGGGGTGTGCTTTAAATTCACGGGTGCGGTCGAACAAATAGCGGTAGGTGGTGAGCACGCGGCTGCGAAAGGTATCGCCCAGTCCGGCGGCAACGTTCAGCATTTTAGGGTTGAAGTCGCCGATCCATTGCATTTCATATTCTGTATAAGGCGTTTGCCATTGAATTACTTTCCCTGATTCAACGATCATAAAGGCATCTATACCCTTGCCCTGGAATTCGGGCACAATACCAAACACCAGGCCCGTACATTTTTTACAAGGCTTGGTCTTTTTGATCCACAGGAATTTCAGTTTGTGATACCAGTTGAACTGACCATCCAGGTATTTGAACCATTGGTTCAGGTCGGGCAGGTTAATGAACATGGCAATGGGTTCTTCTTTATAATAAGTAAACCAAATTATCCGTTCGTCCATCACCGGCCGCATTTTATTGAACATCAGCAGCACCTGGTCTTTCTTCAATTCCTTCAAACCACCATGCCCGGCCCAGGCCTTATTATATACATGCGCAAAATCGCCTGCGAATTTCGGAAGCTGTTTTTTATCGATGCGAATGCACTTGTAATCGGGATGCGCGTAATGGGCGTGGCGTTCGAACAATTTTTCGCTTAGTTTTTTCTTGGGGTCAACGCCAAAGCAGATCTGGTTAAAGAAAGGGCGGAAACCATAGTTTTCGAACAGCTCGCGATAAAACGGCGGGTTGTAGTTCATGCAATACAGGGGTTCCTGGAAGCCTTCCGTAACCAGTCCCCACCAGCGGTCGCGCTCACCGAAATTAATAGGGCCATCCATCGCTTCCACACCGCGTTGCATCAGCCAGTGTTTGGCCACATCAAAAAGCATATCGGCGGCCATCTGGCTGTTGATGCAGTCGAAAAAACCAATGCCGCCAACAGGAAATTCATCCCCCTTGTTCTTATATTTCTTATTTACGAATGCGGCAATACGACCCAGTAATTCACCTTTTTCATTATGCAATATCCAACGGGTACATTCACCATGCCTGAAGGATTTATTTTTGGCGGGATTGAAAACTTCTTCCACATCCTTATCGAGGGGACGGATGTAATTGGGGTTGGACCGGTTTAGTTCAACATTTGCGCTGATGAAATCTTTCGCTGCCCGGATTGTGGTGACTTCAGTTAATTGCATGTTCGGATATAAGGATATCGCATAAGTGCATATCAAAATACAAATAAAGCGAAAAAGCGGTAAATAGTTACCGGTTGCCGGTTGCCAGTTACCGGTGCTGGTTCAAAAATATCAGTTACAGGTTACATGTTACAAGTTGCAGGGTATCAATAGCAGAATGCTGAAATTTGTGCCGGGTGCCAGACTGCAACGGTTTTCCTGATAACCGGGACCCGGTAACTGGTAACTGTTCGGCAATTGGCCCCTCTGGCATCTTTCCAAAAATCTCCCGTCATTAATTCAAAATTACCCGTCGTTCACTTACCTTTGCAGCCGAAATTAAAAAGGCTGCGTTGAAACACTAATAAGTTGTTGAAAACAAAGCAGTTAATTAAAACGCTCACGCTAAATCAAACTATTATATGCCAAATGTTGGTAAGATCAAGCAGATCATCGGTGCTGTGGTAGACGTGCAGTTTGAAGGAAAACTCCCTGAAATTTATAATGCGCTTGAATTGAAGCGCCCAAATGGTGAAGTGTTAGTGCTTGAAGCACAACAACACCTGGGTGAAGACAGCGTTCGTTGTATCGCTATGGACGGTACCGAAGGCCTGGTGCGGGGAATGGAAGTATCAGATACCGGCGCTGCTATTGCCATGCCAACCGGGGAGGCAATTAAAGGTCGTTTGTTTAATGTAACCGGCGATCCTATCGATGGTTTGCCTGCTGTACCTAAAACGAATGGTCGCCCCATTCACAGCAAGCCACCGGCATTTGAGAACCTGAGCACTGCAACCGAAGTATTATTTACCGGTATTAAAGTAATTGACCTGATTGAGCCATATGCAAAAGGTGGTAAGATCGGTTTATTCGGTGGTGCGGGTGTAGGAAAAACAGTATTGATCCAGGAACTGATCAACAATATCGCCAAAGCTTACGCTGGTTTATCAGTGTTTGCAGGTGTGGGTGAAAGAACCCGTGAAGGAAATGATCTGATGCGTGAAATGATCGAAGCCGGCATTATGAAATACGGTAACGATTTTATTCACAGCATGGAAAAAGGCGGCTGGGACCTGAGCAAAGTGAACATGAAAGAGCTGTCTGATTCTAAAGCTACCTTTGTATTCGGACAGATGAACGAACCTCCGGGCGCCCGTGCCCGTGTGGCCCTGAGTGGTTTGACCATTGCCGAGTACTACCGTGATGGCGATGGAAAAGGCAAAGGCCGCGACATCCTGTTCTTCGTTGACAACATCTTCCGTTTCACCCAGGCCGGTTCTGAAGTATCGGCGCTGTTGGGACGTATGCCTTCTGCTGTGGGTTACCAACCTACGCTGGCTACCGAGATGGGGCTGATGCAAGAGCGTATCACTTCTACCAAAAACGGTTCAATCACTTCAGTACAGGCGGTTTACGTACCTGCGGATGACTTAACTGACCCCGCTCCGGCTACTACCTTCGCCCACCTGGATGCCACCACCGTATTAAGCCGTAAGATCGCTGACTTAGGTATTTATCCTGCGGTTGACCCGCTTGATTCTACCAGCCGTATTCTTTCGCCGCAGATCGTAGGTGACGCCCATTACAATTGCGCTAACCGCGTAAAACTGATCCTGCAACGTTATAAAGAATTACAAGATATCATCGCCATCCTAGGTATGGATGAGTTGAGTGAAGAAGATAAACAAACCGTATTCCGCGCCCGTAAAGTACAACGCTTCCTGTCACAACCTTTCCACGTGGCTGAGCAATTTACCGGTTTGAAAGGGGTACTGGTTCCCATCGAAGAAACTATCCGTGGCTTTAACATGATCATGGACGGTGAAGTAGATGAATACCCGGAAGCAGCGTTCAACCTGGTTGGTACTATTGATGATGCCATCGAAAAAGGTAAGAAGCTGTTGGCTCAGGCGCAGGGTTAATTTGAGAATTTGAAGATGTGCTAATTTGAAAATGGTTAGCACATGACTGTCAGACTTCATTTTCAAATTTTCAAATTCACAAATTTTCAAATTATGAATTTAGAGATTTTAACTCCGGAAAAAAAGCTGTTCAGCGGTGAAGTGTATGGTGTTCAACTGCCTGGTATAACCGGTTTGTTTGAAGTGCTTGATAAACACGCTCCGTTGGTAAGTGCGCTGAAATCCGGTCGGGTAAAAGTGTTAAAAGATAAAAGTAATCACCTGGCATATTATGAAATCCAAAGTGGTTTCGTAGAAGTGGTGGGTAACAAAACTACCGTACTGGTAGAAGGCGCTACCATTGTAGGATAGTCTGAGCAGAATACTTTCAGCTAGATTCAACTATATTTTCCCCCGATGAAATCGGGGGAATTTTTTTTGGAAGGGACCAGGACTCAATACATTTACCCCCTTCGCCTTCGGTCTCTGTCAGTTGGCAGATTGCCGGAGGGGTAGAGGGAGGTAAGACAAAAAAATCTCCCGCCAGAGGCTGAGAGATTTTACTGTAGAATATTAATGTAAATCAGGCGTTCGTCTTATTAATAATGGCTGTTTGCTTGTTGGCCATAAGCCAGATGTCGTACAACAGGTCGGATTTGTCGGCATTTCCGGTGGCGGTGCCCGCGACCAAAGGCACTTCAGCCGGAATAGTCGCTTTGTCTACCTTCTGAACCTGCCAGCCAGTGAGGCCGGCGGCAGAAAGGAAATAGTTGGCCGATGTTCTGGTTGTTAATTGCGACGCTTCGTACAATGGCAACGCCCGTTGCCCTACCAGTGACAGATCTCCCAGCCAAACGTTCAGTAATTGCGGCAATTCATCGAGGCATGTTTTGCGTATGAACAAGCCAACTCTGCTTATAGTAGCGCCGTTCTTCTTTTTATCGGCATCCTGTATGATGGTGTTGAACTTATACAAATGAAAGATGCGGTACCCGCGGCCGGTTCGTAAAGTGGTATATAAAACCGGACCGCCCGTATCGAGTTTCATGGCCAATGCAATTAACAGCATAAGCGGTCCCAGTACTGCCAGCAGTGCAGAAGAGATCAGCAGATCGAGCCCTCTTTTCAGTACAGCACGGGCATCCGGATACGCGCGGAACGAGGTCTCTACCTTGCATGAAGCCGGTTCCTGCACCCATTTTTGTTTTATGTTTTTCAGGAAGTTCGTTTTCCGCAACAGCACTGGAGCGGTAAACTCGTTCAGGAACAACAGTTCATCAATAAACGTATATCGTTTAAAACGGGCTGATTCTTCCTTCGATAAACCAGTTGCTTCAACAATAAAAGGAATAGCTGCCATTATTTTATGCGCATAGATGAATTGGTGCAGTTCCACCAATTGCTCTGTTCCCAGCGTACCTTCCGCAATGATCATGTCGGGGATGGTAACTGAATCTGGGTTCTTCAATAACCGCTTTAAAGTAAAAATGGCGCTCTCCGCAGAAATGGTGGTATAACCGAATTCGAAGTATTCCTTAAGCTTTTCGATATTACGGGTTTGCGTACCGATATAAAAAAACTGCAATTTTTTAATATCGGTTGGTTCTGGTTCGGCTACTGGCAAACTATATCGTTTGTACTGCGCACGCGCGGTATTAATAATTTTCTTAGTGGGTAGAATTGTAACATCCATACACGAATATTTAATTGATCAATCCCGGTCATTAACCGGCTTTCACTGCATTCACTTCGAAACCGGTGCAACCCTGCTCATAACTCTTTGAACTGTTTCGTTTAATTCAAGCGGATTAAATGGCTTCGTATAATAATCTGAAATGCCATATTTAAGGCATTTTGCCGCAGTGACATCCTTGTCAAGCGACGATAATACAATCAGGGGAATATCCCGGTAAATAGCACTCGATGAAAATTCGGCAATCAGTTCCCAGTCCTGCACATCGGGCAACTGCGGGTCAACGATGATCAGGTCGGGCAAATTCTTTTTTGCCAGCCAGAACATGGCCGAACAGGCGTCGGGGGCGGTAACTACCTGGTAATCTTTGCCTAGCACCGTATGTAGTAAAAACCGGATCGCTTTGCTGTCTTCAATAGCCAGTATACATCTTCTCATTCTCGTACGTTAAAATGCTGAAAACAATAATAGTTTTCTTAAAGGGCACACGATGCATATGGTTCGCACAGGTATTGGAATACGGTTTCCTGGCCTATGGCAGCAGGAATCATATTACATTGTTGGCACAAAACGGCTTTACAGGATTGTTAGATTAACTTAATAGTGTTAACCAGTTTGAGGGGAATTTCTAAGGATTTGTGGTGTTGATAAGCTACAATCAGGTGAATCCTTACGGTTTTCAATGGATAGGTGAGATAAAAGTAATAACAAAACCTAATAAATCAAATACCCTCCAGTACGCACTAATTGCATGTACATAATTGCTTAGTTATAAGCTGTTCGCTAAGTGCCAATTACGTAACAGTTTGATTATAAGCAGTATTTATCCACATAAACTATTGTTGCAACGCTAATCGTATCTTGCTGATTAATAGTTATATAGTTCGGCATGTATTAGTAACATCTTAACACCATTTGAAGCCGGTGAAGCGTATTTTGCAAAACGCAAATGTGAAAATTGGAAAATGTGCAAATGTGCAAATTCAAGTACGCGGCGGGGAGGACAAAAATTGTAGGAATGTTGCATAGGACCATTAGCTAATTTTCGCATTTCCTAATTTGCACATTATAAATAAATCGCTATGAAGAAATATTTATTGGCCGCCTGTTTGTTTGCAATGTTCAGTACTGCGGCTGTAGCACAGGATGAACCTGAAGAAGAGCCTAAAGAGAAAGGTTTTGATAAAAGCAAACTGTTCTTTGGCGGTAATTTTGGTTTGGGCTTTGGTAATGTGTCTACCCTGGTAAATGTATCTCCGCAGATAGGTTACCGTTTTAATCGCTACCTGGCAGCCGGTACCGGGGTAAATTTTATTTATTCAAGCTTCAAATTCATAGGTTATAAGGAGCAGTTTGGCGTAGCCGGTCTCAATGTCTTTGGCCGCGTATATCCTATTGATTATCTCTTTCTTCAAATACAGCCCGAAGCGAATTACACCTGGGGCAAACAGCGATATGATGATGGTGCAGAGTATAAGCTCGATAAAAAGGTCGTTCCATCCCTGTTAGGCGGGGTAGGCGCTGCTATTCCTGCAGGCAGAGGCGCTTTTATTGTAACGGCTAATTACGATCTCTTACAAAATGAACGCAGTCCGTATGGCAGCCGCGCGTTCTTTAATTTTGGATATAATTTTGGATTCTAGGGAAAGTGAGTAGTAAATAGTGAGTAGCTAGTAGGAAAACGCAAAGTACATTAGGAGTCGCGAGTTGCGAATTAGGATGTTACTAGCCACTTACCACTAGCTACTAGCTTAGAATTTAAGCTATCCAATTTTATTAAAAATTTCCACCGGTGTTTCACAGAAGATGATTCTTTCTTCAAGCGATTCGTACAGGAAGCCTTCTTTTTTTAAATGTTGTAAATGCAGGCGGAGGTGATTGTAAAAGCCTTCGGTGTTTAACACGTATATTTTTTTGTCGTGTATTTTGAGTTGATTCCAGGTGAGCATTTCAAACAATTCATCCAGTGTGCCAAAGCCACCTGGCATTACAATGGCGGCATCGCACATTTCATACATCATCTTTTTTCGGGTATGCATATCTGGCACTACAAATAATTCGGTCAATCCTTCGTGCTGATGTTCCCATTCGGTAAGTATCTTGGGAATCACCCCCATAACCTTTCCGCCATGGGTCAGTACGGAATTGGCTATGGCGCCCATTAAACCAGCTTTTCCACCACCGTATACCATGCGCAGGTTCAGCAATGCGATCAGCTTGCCGAGTTCTGCCGCATGCTGTATATATAGAGGGCTTCGTCCGGTCTTAGATCCGCAAAAAACTACTACCGATTCAATCTTCATGCTCGCTGTTTTTATAATTGGCATTTATTGTGCATAAAAATGCCTGTTGGCCTCTAAGATAAATGGATTATCAGCAATAGTAAAACACAATTTTATTACCTTCAAACTTTCCCGAAACATTTTAATCTTCGTTATCTATGTCTGCATCCCTCTTGTTCTCATTTGTAATCGGTTATTTTGTTTTGTTGCTGGTTGTTGCATGGGTTACTTCCCGGAACTCAAACAACGATTCTTTTTTTATAGGTAACCGCAACTCTAACTGGATGTTGGTGGCATTTGGGATGGTGGGCACTTCGCTGAGCGGCGTAACCTTTGTTTCAGTACCGGGTACGGTAGGTGATTTTGCTGGTAGTGTGCATAAAGGTTTTGCGTATTTCCAGGTGGTGATCGGATATTTCTTTGGCTACCTGGTAGTGGCTTTCGTATTGTTGCCGCTGTATTACCGGCTGAACCTTACTTCTATTTACAATTACCTGCAGAAGCGGTTCGGGACCATAGCATATAAAACAGGTGCGTTGTTCTTTATTATTTCACGTACCGTTGGCGCTACCGCCCGCCTGTACCTGGTGATATTTGTGTTGCAGGAATTTATTTTGAAAAACTTTGGGGTCCCTTTCATTGTTACCGCGCTTATCATTCTTTTAATGATCTTATTGTATACGTTTGAAGGCGGTGTAAAAACAATAGTTTATACAGATACCCTGCAAACCACCCTGATGTTGGCCGGGCTGGTAGTAGCGATAGTATATATTCTGGGCAGCCTCAATTTATCAGTGGGCGAAGCTATGACTACCCTCACCAGCAAGGGATACACTAATATTTTTAATACGGATCCCTATAGCAGCGGATTTTTTCTGAAGCAGATCATAGGCGGGGCGTTTATTACCATCTCCATGTTTGGGCTCGACCAGGAAATGATGCAGAAGAATATCAGTGTGAAAACCCTTAAAGATTCTCAAAAGAACATGATCACCTTTAACCTGGTGAGCGCCGGCGTTAACTTTTTATTCTTATTACTAGGTGGTTTATTGTATTTGTATGCGTTGAACCATGGCGCAGAATACGCCCAGGTTACCAATGCCAATGGCGGTACACAATGGCAATTGCTGGCCGATAATAAGAACATCATGGGCGACGCTCTTTTTCCTACCATGGCTTTACAGTTGATGCCGCAGGCGATATCTATTATATTCATCATTGCATTGATCAGTGCATTGTTCCCCAGTGCAGATGGCGCGTTAACAGCATTGACCTCTTCTTTCTGCATTGATATGCTGGGATTAAAACGCCGTGCCGATCTTACAGAAAAGCAGCAAAAAAAGATCCGCTTAACGGTTCACCTGTCATTCACGGTTATCTTCCTGATTTGTATTATGATATTTTACGGGATCGGCGATCGTAGTATCATCGATAAAATCCTCACGCTGGCCGGGTATACTTACGGTCCGCTGTTGGGACTTTTTGCATTCGGTATATTGAGTAAAAGAACATTGCCGCAAACAAGCCTTATCACTATCATTTGCCTGGTGGCGCCTGTTATCTGTTATTTCCTCAGTCAGAATTCGGCGAAATGGTTTAACGGATACCAGATCGGGATTGAATTGCTTATCATTAATGGATTGCTGACATACCTTGGTTTATTAGGCATTTCAAAGAAACCTGCTGTTGCGCAAGAAAGTTTATAAGCTATATCGATATAAACAACGCCATTCCGCTTAAGTGGGATGGCGTTGTTTTTTATTGTGCGGGGGGCATTCATTGAATACAGATTGTTTATTGTTTAGCAGTTCACAAAAATTTTCATTTCCATATTTATATGTATGAAAACAAAAAAATAAATGGCTTATAAACTAAAACTTAAAATCGCTCGTTTAATAGCTACCAATGCAAATTACCGTTGTTGCGTAAACGAAGAAGTGTTCTGTATACAACTTGCAAAGTGACAGACAAAGAAACCGGGGTTACCAATAAAAATATTTACGATAGCTGGAGTGTTTAGTCTGAGGTCGGGAGGCCATTTTTTGAAGGTGAATGGATTTTCTGACTCCCGACCGATGGCTACACATCAGAGGTTTATGGTTTGTGGTTTGTTGTTTGTGGTTGTTACCGAGTTTTGTAAATCCTGCCTGTTTATTACATTTCACGTTTGCCGTTTCACGTCGCAACAAATACAGCCTAAGGCCACAAGCCTAAAGTTAAAAGGGAATACAGCTTCACTGTATAAACCCAAATTGTACAGGATTCTTTACTTGCATTCGACTTTGGCCTTCTGCTTTATGCCTTCTGCCTCTATGCCTTTATGACCTCACTCTGCCTATCTTTGTAAAAATCACCGACATTGGAAATCATCGATCCGCTGGCACAGGCGTATGCCGCACAGTTTTCATCACCAGAAGATGCTTTATTACAGGAATTGGCGGCCGCTACACAGGCTTCGCACCCCCATGCGCACATGTTAAGCGGTCATGTACAGGGTAAGTTTTTGGAAATGTTAAGCTGCCTGCTACAGCCCCGGCGTATCCTGGAGATAGGTACTTTTACCGGATATAGCGCCCTTTGCCTTGCTAAGGGGTTGTTAAAAGATGGAAAAATACATACAATTGAGCTTCGGGATGAGGATGCTTCTGTAGCGCAGGCAAATTTCAATAGGTCAATTGACGCAGGAAAGATAATTTTGCATGTGGGTAATGCGTTAAGCATTATCCCTGGGTTGAATGAAACCTGGGATATGGTGTTTATTGACGCGGATAAGGTAAATTATACCCAATATTACCAGTTGGTGTTGCCGCTGGTACGGCCAGGCGGCCTGATTGTAGCAGACAATGTGCTTTTTCGCGGTCAGGTGCTCCAGTCCCGCCCAGGCGGGATTACAGGTAAGAATGCAAAGGCCATTCAGGAGTTTAATGAATATGTGCAGCAAGATGCTAGTGTAGACAAGGTGCTGCTGACCATTCGGGACGGGTTATTAATGATTCGAAAAAAATAAAACAGGCAAACGTTGAAAAGATTACTGGTTGTATTATCAATTTTCGCAGTGCAGGGCCTGCAGGCACAGCGCAACAGCGATGTAATTGATTACATAAATACCTATAAGGAACTGGCCATTCGCGAAATGCAGCGCAGTGGCGTACCTGCTTCCATCACCCTGGCACAGGGTATTCATGAAAGTATGGCCGGCAAAAGCGACCTGGTGCAGCGGTCGAATAATCATTTTGGCATAAAATGCCGGGCCGAGTGGAAGGGAGAGAAAGTGTATCACGATGATGATGCCCGCGGCGAGTGCTTCAGAAGTTACACAAAGGCGGATGAATCGTATGTTGACCATTCCGATTTTCTGCGTAAAGGTCAGCGCTACGCTTTTTTGTTCGAATATGAACCTACCGATTACAACAAGTGGGCATACGGGTTAAAAAAAGCCGGTTATGCCACTAACCCCAGGTACCCGCAGATTATAATAAAATATATAGAAGATTACAACCTGCAACAGTATACGCTCATTGCTATGGGCAAATTATCGCCCCAGGATGAAATACTGGCTGGCGGCGGCAAGCCGGTGAGCATCGGTACCGGCGTAGCCATTCGGGAAATAAACCTGCCGGCTACGGCAAAGCCTGTTGTAGAATATCCGCTGGGACAATTTACAATCAACAGGACCAAGGTGATCTTTGCCAAAGCAGGCGCCTCCATGCTGGGCATTGCCAGGGAATATGATGTTTCGTTGAAGCATCTGCTTGATTTTAACGAACTGAGCGAAGAGGAGGATGATGATGTGCTGGCGCAGGACCAACTGATATTCCTGCAGCGCAAACGCAAATCAGGGGAGGGAGAGTTTCATGAAGTAAAACCCGGCGAAACGCTGTACGACATCAGCCAGAGCGAGGGCATTCGCCTCGAAAGCCTCATTGTTTACAACCATTTGCAGGAACAGGGCGAACCGGCCACAGGCGAGAAATTATACCTGCAGTCAAAAGCGCCCGAAAGACCAAAACTGGCAAAAGAGGTAGTGGTGGAAGCGCCTAAACCGCCGGTAGTAACACCAGACCAGATCACCCCTGCCAATTCATCGGCGGTAACAGCAAGCCTGCATATCGTTCGTGAAAAAGAAACTTTGTATAGTATTGCGAAAAAATATAGTATTACAGTAGAACAACTCAGAGACTGGAATAAACTGGCTGGTAATGGTTTGAAGACCGGACAGGAACTGGTTATTTACAAAAACTGACTTATGGGCGATATTCGCGTACACGACAAACAATTTGAACCATACATTAGTGCTGCCGCGATTGCTGATCGAATAAAAGAGATTGCCGGTAACCTGAATAAAGATTATGCCGGTAAAAAGCCATTGTTCATAGCGATTTTGAATGGCTCTTTTATGTTTGCGGCCGATCTGTATAAGGAGCTTACGATTGATGCGGAAGTTTGTTTTATTAAGCTGGCTTCTTATAAAGGAACAAAATCAACCGGTCATGTAATTACTGCTATTGGTCTCGATATGGACCTGTTTGGCCGGGATGTGATTATAGTCGAAGATATTGTAGATACAGGTAAAACACTCAGCGAATTTTTGCCACAACTACGGCATCAGCAACCTGCCTCTTTAAAAATCGTAGCGTTGCTGCACAAACCCGAAGCAACGGTATTTCCCATTACCATTGATTACCTTGGATTTTCTATCCCAAACAAATTTGTTGTTGGGTATGGCCTGGACTATGATGGACTGGGTAGAAATATTCCGGAAATTTTTAAGTTGATTGAATAGGAGTTGAAATGGTAGTAAGTTAGTGCTGTTAACGAGTTGGCCCGACTCGTAGTGGGCAGGCGTGTTAACCTGTAAACTGCTGTAATTTTCATCAATATATTGAAATCTGCTGCTGCCATATTAACCTCTTTCCTGTTTATAATATCCGCGCATGCTCAATATTATTTGCGCGGCGAGGTCAGGGACGAAAAGAATAATCTTCTGTCGAATGCACGCATCGTGCTTCACTCAACCAATTATATTTATTCATCAGGAAGCAGCGGATCGTTTGGGATAATGACCACCAAACGGATCGATTCCATTACCATTTCCCTGGATGGCTATCAGTCACTTTCCGTTAAACTGGAAACCGCCAAATATCACTCCCTTGTTTTAAAAACATTATTTACCTCAGCCAACCTGCAAAAGAACCGGCTGCTTTCATTTACCAGGAATTTAAAACCTGGCGAAAGACGCAACTGGACGGTAGGTACCGAAACGTATAATTCTTTATTGGAGAATGATTTTGTTCAGGCAGATAAATATCCCGAAACCGGATTTTCTATCAATACCGATAAGGCATCGTACAGCAATGTGCGCCGTTTTTTGAATATGAATACAACGGTGCCGCCCGATGCGGTGCGTACAGAAGAGTTGCTGAATTATTTCAGTTTTAAATACCTTGCGCCTCCCCGCGATAGCATATTTGGTTTTCATTCATATGTAACGGAATGCCCTTGGAATAAAACCAACCAGTTGCTCAGCCTGCACATTTCAGCACGAAAACTGGATCCCGAAAAAATACCACCCAGCAATCTTGTCTTTCTGATAGATGTTTCCGGTTCCATGGATATGCCTAACCGTTTGCCTTTGCTGAAATCGGCCTTTACCTTACTGGTGAATAACCTGCGCGATAAGGATACCATTTCTATTGTTGTATATGGAAGCACCATCGGCGTTTGGCTGCAGCCTACATCGGGCAAGGAAAAAGAAAAGATCCGCAAATCTATCGAGGAGCTATACCCGGGCGGTTCAACACCTGGCGAATCGGGCATCAGAACGGCATATACTGTCGCTAAAAGTCAGTTCATAAAGGGCGGCAATAACCGCGTGATCCTGGCTACTGATGGCGATTTTAATGTGGGACAAACGAGCGATGATGAATTGGAAAAGTTGATCACACTACATCAGCAATCGGGCATCTATTTAACCTGCCTGGGCGTAGGTATGGGCAATTATAAAGATTCGAAACTGGAAGTGCTGGCGAAAAAAGGGAATGGCAACTTCGCTTACCTCGATAATGAACGCGAAGCAGAAAAAGTATTGGTGAAAGAATTGACCCAAACATTGTACAGCGTAGCCGATAATGCGTTCCTGAATATTGAATTTAATCCCGACGTGGTAAAACAATACCGTTTAATTGGTTTTGATAACAAGTGGAAGGCCCTGGTTGACTCAGTGAATGACCTCGATGGGGGAGAAGTAGGGTCGGGGCACTCCATGATTGCCTTGTTTGAAATAGACCCCGTTTTTACGGCAGGATTGCCGGCCGCCAACAATGCTAACCTGGCTAAGATCAACGTACGATATAAGCTGCCTAACGATACCTTACAACGTATTACCTCATATCGTTGTTTATATGCGGTTACGCCATTTAATAGTTTGCCATCAACCTACCGGTTTGCATCTTCGGTGGCGATGTTTGCCGCATTGTTGAAAGATTCAAAGTATGCCCGCACTTATAGCTGGAGTGAGGTAATAAAGCTGGCTTCCGAATCAGCAGATGAGCAGGATGCCATTCAACAGGAGTTTATTACCAATATTGAAAAGGCGAAGAAGATATATGGGAGGGAGCGGAAACGGAAGAAATCAAATTGAAAATTGGAAAATTAGAAAATGTGCAAATGCTTTTGCGCGGCCTTCACGTATGATGACGTGTTAGAAATAATCAGTTGGCTGCACAGGAATGGCATTTGCACATTCGTATTACGAAAACATCTCTCTCACTTTATCAAAAAAGCTTTTATCAGATTTTTCAGGTTGTGGTTTGAAGTTGGGTGAATTGTTCAATTTCTCCAGCATGGCTTTCTCTTCTGGGGAAACCTGCTGAGGCGTCCACACGTTCACATAAATAAGCTGGTCGCCTTTTTCGTAAGAGTTCACGCCAGGGAAACCTTTTCCTTTCAGCCGGAATATTTTTCCGCTCTGGGTACCTGGCGGTATTTTGATCTTGGCCCGGCCGTCGATGGTAGGTACTTCAACCGAGGTGCCGAAGCACGCATCGGGGAACGTAATATGCAGTTCATACGCCACATTCAACCCGTCACGATGCAATTCTTTATGTTGTTCTTCTTCAATTAAAACGATCAGGTCGCCGGGAGGTCCGCCGCGTTCACCGGCATTACCCCTGCCACCCAGGCTCAGTTGCATGCCTTCTCCTACACCGGCAGGAATATCGAGCGTAACGGTTTCTTCGCCATACACCCTTCCTTCTCCTTTACACGAACCACATTTTGCGGTTACTACCGAACCTTCACCATTACAGGTAGGACAGGTAGTTACCGTTTGCATTTGACCCAGGAATGTATTGGAAACTTTGCGAACCTGCCCGCTACCGCCGCAGGTGCCACAGGTTTGAACGCTTCCTTTATCTTTAGCGCCGCTGCCATGACAGGTATTACAGGGCACATGTTTTTTTACTTTAACCTGTTTGGTTACGCCTTTGGCGATTTCCTCGTAGGTCAATTTAATTTTTATGCGCAGGTTGCTGCCGCGTACACCGCGCATCCGCTGACCACCTCTTCTGCCGCCGCCGCCACCAAAAAAGCTACCGAAAATATCATCACCGAAAATATCACCGAACTGGCTGAAGATATCTTCCATATTGGCATTGCCGCCACCAAAGCCCCGGCCATTGCCTTGTACACCAGCATGTCCAAAGCGATCATATTGCGCGCGCTTGTCGGCATCGCTCAATACTTCATATGCTTCATAGGCTTCCTTGAATTTTTCTTCGGCGGTTTTATCGCCAGGGTTCCGGTCGGGGTGAAATTGCATGGCTGCCTTACGATAAGCCTTTTTAATTTCATCCGGCGATGCACCTTTTGCAACCCCTAATATTTCGTAATAATCTCTTTTAGACATTTTAATAATTTGAAAATTTGAAGATTTGAAAATTAGATAACGGGTTGCTGTTTTTTGAAAAGGCTGATAAAACTTCAAGCCTTCTTAATCCGGCAACGCCCATTTTCAAATTTTCAAATTGGCACCTTATCACCTTAGCATTATTTGCCCACAACCACTTTGGCAAACCGGATGATCTTATCATTCATATAATACCCTTTTTGCACTTCATCTATCACCTTGCCTTTCATCTCTTCACTGGGGGCTGGTATTTCGGTAATGGCCTCGTGCTGATCGGGATTGAAATCGGTGCCAATGGTTTGCATGGGTTTTACGCCCTTGCTCTGCATGGTACTTCTTAATTTATTAAACACCAGTTGAATACCCTCTTTCAATGGGGCGTCCTCGCTGGCTTGTAATTGTTTTTCGGCACGGTCGCAATCGTCCAGCACATCGAGCAGGGCGGTAACCACCTCTTTACCGGCTGTTTGGATCATTTCAATCCGTTCTTTGGCAGTACGTCTTCTAAAGTTTTCAAACTCAGCTACCTGCCGCAGGTATTTATCTTTCAGCTCCGCAATCTCTCCTTTAAGCTTCTCCACTTCATCTTCATTGGCAACCGGTTCGTTAAGATGCGAAGTTCCACTGATACTTTCATCGGTATTGATATCCATTGCATTGGTACCGTTTTCACGGTTCACGGTGTTTTTTTCATTATCTGCCATAACTATCGCTTACGTGTTTTTGTCGCTTTCTAAAACTGAAATAATGACGGTCAAAACCGTCCCGGTAAGGCCGGGATTGGGCTTTTTGCGTCTTGACAGGCGCTGCCACTGCGGGCGGCCGCGCAAATTACCATTTTTCACTGGTAAAGCTATACTTGTCAATTATTTTGCCAGTGAACCCGGGTAAGCCAAATTGTCTTATTTACAGCCGATTAATGGCGGAAAAGTCAGGGAGAACCAAATCCCAAATCACAAAAACCAGCCAGGGAGCCAGAAACAGGGAGGAAGGGCAAGAAAGGAAAAGTAAAGAAGGTATTGCTGATTTGGGAATTTAGAGATTTTGGGATTTCTAAACCAATAGCAAGAACCAAAAAGCAAATCAAAGTTCCAGGAAGCAAGGCGCCAGGTTCCAAGGGCAAAGTATTAAATCGCAAGAGCCAATTTCAAAAACAAATCTCAATAATCAATAATGAATCTGCAATCCCCAATCCCAAAATCTCAAAATATAGCACAATGATCCTTTAACAATTAGTAGCCATTTTTTTACTGCTGGCAGCTATTACTGCAAGACCTTTCTCAAAAAAAGATATATTTAGTTGACGGTCTTTGAGATAAAAAAACTTATTGATCTCCGTTACGTTATACTTTTTGTTGATCAGATTAATTATCAGCAGATAAGATATATAAAAAATAAAAGACCATTAAGTAATTCTAACGGTGTATCAAAAACGTGAATTTTAATTCAATGAACTTCGATTAATCGCTTAATTTAGTAAGCACGTATTCACAACCAAACATTTCACAAAAATTAATTTTATGTCCTCAAAGCTAACTGTTAGGTTGTGGCTAGCCATACTATTGCTATTACCTGCCACAACGATCCTTGCTCAGCAAAAAAATGTTACCGGAAAAGTAACGGACAGCAACAATCAGCCCATTACAGGTGCTACCGTATCGGTAAAAGGTTCAAATGTTGCTACACAAACCAACCCGGAAGGTTTCTTCTCTATCATTGTTCCCAATTCATCTTCCGTACTGGTGATCTCTTCGGTAGGCTACGAATCAAGGGAGTTAGCAGTTGGCAATAATGCCACGCTAAACGTTTCATTAAAAACTGCCACTTCCAATTTAAATGAAGTAGTTATCACCGGTTATACAGCCCAGCGGAAAAAGGATATTACCGGTTCCGTGGCTGTGGTAGAAGTTGATAACATGCGGCAGATCCCTACCGGTACGCCTGAAAAAGCTTTACAGGGACAGGCTGCCGGTGTAACCATCGTTACATCGGGCATGCCGGGCAGCAACAGTAACATCAGGGTTCGTGGTATCACATCAGTTGGGTCAACCGATCCGCTGGTGATCATTGATGGTACACAAGGCAACATGCACGACCTGAACGTGAACGACATTGAATCTATTCAGGTATTAAAAGATGCGGGTGCTGCCGCCATTTACGGGGTACGTGGTTCAAATGGCGTAATTGTCGTAACCACCAGGCGTGGCCGTACGGGTAAAGTACGCGTAAACTACGATGCTTACTATGGCACCCAGCGGCCATTGAAAGACGGGTTTAATATTGCCAACACCCAGGAAACAGCCAATGCCATTCAACAGGGTTATATCAACAGCGGCTTAACGCCCGGGCACAAACAACTGGGTACCGGCCCAACACCTGTAATTCCCGATTACATCAGGCCAACAGCCGCCATGGAAGGTGATCCGAACACCGCCCCTTCAACGTACAAACTGTACGATAACCAGATCACCAAAACCAACAAGCAGGGCACCGACTGGTTTCATGAGGTGTTTAAACCGGCGCCTATTACCAGTCATAACCTGTCGGTATCATCGGGTTCCGACAGATCGACTTTCTTTTTATCGCTGAATTATTTTAATCAACAGGGCACGTTGATTGAAACTTATTTAAAAAGATACTCAGCCAGGATCAACACTACCTTTAATATGGGCAATAAGGTGCGCATTGGTGAGAATGCCTACATTTTCTACCGGCAAAACCCGGGTTTAACAAACGGCAACCAGGATGAAGGCAATCCCATATCGCATAGCTATCGCGAAAGCCCGCTTATTCCTGTGTATGACATCATGGGCAATTTTGCCGGCACCGGCTCGCAGGGATTGGGAAATGCACAAAACCCGGTAGCCAACCTGAAGCGGACTTCCAATAATAAAGACAACGACTGGCAGGTACAGGGTAACGTGTTTGCAGAGGTGGATGTGCTCAAGCACTTTACTGCGCGTACCAGTTTCGGTGGTTTCTTCGATAACCATTACTGGAACGTTTTCTCTTACACTTCTTATGAAAACGCGGAGAATAATAAAAATCCCAATAGCTTCACCGAGTTTACGATGTATAATAGTAGCTGGACGTGGACAAATACTTTGACCTATAACAACACCTGGGGCAATCATAACCTTAAAGTGTTGGCAGGAACCGAAGCTATTCAAAACTACCAGCGCGGATTTTTTGGGCAACGCACCAATTACCCGGTCACCAATGCCGGTAACCTTACTATAAATCCCAGTTTGTGGACTTTATTGTTCGGTCCGCCCCGCGGTCAGGTAACAGGTAACCTCAGTATCAATAACGGGATCGGCATAGATGGTAATAATCCGCCCACACCTGTACAAACGTCGTTGTATTCACAGTTTGGCCGGTTCGATTACAATTATGATGATAAATACCTGTTGAGCGGTACGCTACGCCGTGATGGTTCTTCGGTGTTCGACAATAGTCAGCGCTGGGGTGTATTCCCGAGTGTAACAGCAGGCTGGCGTATCTCACGCGAAAACTTCTTTGGAAAAATAGGCTGGCTGAGTGAACTGAAATTGCGTGGAGGCTGGGGTAAACTGGGGTCAATCAGTAACATCAACCCAACGAATGCGTTTGACCTGTACAACCAACTGGCGGCTAGTTCTTATTATGATATCACTGGCTCTAATAATTCTTCTGTATTGGGGATTTTTGCCAGTCAGAACGGTAACAAAGCCACCACCTGGGAAGAAGACATCATTACTAACGTAGGCTTTGATGCGGTGTTGCTGAATAACAAGTTGACATTCTCATTTGAATGGTATAAAAAAGCCATCAGCGGATTGTTGTTCCGTCCGCTGGCGCCTGCAACCGGTGGCGGTGCTACAGCCGCATTTGTGAATGCGGGTAATATTCAGAATACCGGTGTTGATATTGCGGCTACTTATCACGGTAATATAGATGAATTCAAATTCGATGTTACGGGAACTTTTACCTCCTATAAGAACCAGGTGAAAAGTTTGCCAGATGGTATCAAGTATTATGACCAGGTGAGTACCGGTTCCGATCGCATTGGCGCTTTCAGCCGCTTGCAACCGGGGCAGGCCCTGGGTGCGTTTTTTGGTTACAGGATGTTGGGGCTGTTCCAAAGTGATGATGATGTAAACAAATCGCCCACACAGGAAGCCGCAGCGCCAGGCCGCATGAAATTTCAGGATGCCAATGGCGATGGAAAGATCGATGCCGATGACCGCGTGTTCTTCGGTAATCCAAACCCGAAATTCACTGCAGGCTTAAACATCGACGCTTCTTACAAAGGCTTTGATTTCTCTGCTTTCTTTTATGCATCTGTAGGTAACGATGCGATCAACTATGTTCGTTACTGGACCGATTTTCCGCAGGTATTTGACGGCGCATTAAGTAAAGATGCAGCCAATAACTCGTGGACGCCTACCAGGCTGAATGCCAAAGTGCCGCGGCTTGAACGTGGCGCTAACTTCAGCACCACTACCCAATTCAGTTCGTATTTTCTGGAAGATGGTTCCTTCTTACGTTGCAAATCGATGGTGCTAGGTTACAATATTCCAATGACCCGCATCAAAAAGCTGGGCATCGAACGGTTCAGGGTATATGTGCAGGCTGCTAACCTGTTCACCATTACAAAATATACCGGCCTCGACCCGGAGTTAACCACTTCTAACCTGCGCGACAATACGAATTTCGGGATCGACTTTGGTAACTATCCATCTAATCAGAAGAACTATAACATAGGTGTGAACGTATCTTTTTAACACTGAAATCAAAGCAAAATGAAACAAAATCCTTTTCAATATAGATTTACAACGGCCATTTCTCTGATGTTGCTGTTGCTGGTAATGTCGTGCAGTAAAAACTTTCTTAATAAAGAACCATTAGGTTCCTTCAGTCCCGATCAATTGGCAAACGCGGCTGGTGCAAACGGACTACTCATTGGTGCTTATCATATGATAGGAGGCATGGGTGGGGCCGCTGGTAACAACTGGGCTTCCGGTCCTTCCAACTGGGTATTTGGCAGTGTGGCTGGCGGTGATTCCTATAAAGGGTCCACGCCAAGCGATCAGGGCGATATTGTACAAATAGAAACCTGGGCTTACAATACCAACAATCCATATTTTAATCAAAAATGGCAGGCATTGTACGATGGTGTGCAACGCGCCAATGAAGTATTGCGTGTATTGCCTAAGGTTACAGATATGACGGATGCTGAGAAAAAAGTATTGGAAGGGGAAGCGCGTTTTTTGCGGGGGCATTTTCATTTTGAAGCGAAGAAATTGTGGAACAATGTGCCCTATGTAGATGAAACCATCTTCACTGCTGCAAAGAATACCAATGTGCCGAATATAGATGACGCGGGTAATTTTATTAATATCTGGCCAAAGATAGAAGCCGATCTGCAGTTTGCCGTAGCGAACCTGCCGGTAACTCAATCACAGGTGGGAAGGGTTAACAGATCGGCCGCTATTGTTTACCTGGGTAAAATATACCTGTATCAACATAAATTTGCGCAGGCAAAAGAGCAGTTCGATAAGATCATTCCTGCTGCATATGGTGGTGCAGGTAATGGCGTAACCACTGGCGGCAAGGAATATAAACTGGTGAATTTCCAGGATAATTTTAACGCGGCTACAGATAACAGTGCCGAATCCATCTTTGCCTACCAGGCTTCAGTAAATGATGGTTCAGGAACCAATGGTAACCATGGCGATGCCCTGAACCTGCCTAATAGTGCCGGTCCTGGCGGTTGTTGTGGTTTTAACAACCCAACTATGTCATTGGCCAATTCTTACAAGACCGATGCTAATGGATTGCCGCAGTTCGATACTTATAACAGCGCACCGAATGTAAGTGATCCTGCAGGGCCGTATACCGGTACGCTCGATCCGCGGATAGACCTGACCATGGGGCGTCCCGGTATTCCATATTTTGACTGGGGCCCAACACCTGCCAATACCTGGATTCGTGACCCGGCCACCAATGGCTATTTCAGTCCAAAGAAAAATGCATATGCGAAAGTGCAACAGGACCTGTTATCATCAACAGAAACCAGCTTTTGGGGACCCACTCAAATTACTGCCAATAACATAAACATTATTCGTTTTGCCGATGTATTGTTATGGGCAGCGGAGTGTGAAGTAGAAGTGGGGAGTGCAGGAAAAGCGCTTTCATATGTGAACTTTATTCGTGCACGGGCGGCAGATACCACTGGCTGGGTTTACAAAAGCAGCGAATATGATGCCGGTAGCGGAAAGTATATTACCAGAAACACAGCGGCTGATAAATATAAGATCGGTCAATATCCGGCGGGCGCATTTGCCAGTAAAGATTACGCGCTGAAAGCAATACGGTTTGAAAGAAAACTGGAACTGGCCATGGAAGGGCACCGCTTCTTTGACCTGGCCCGTTGGGACAATGGCACAGGAACCGTGATGGCGCCAGAACTGAATTCTTTTGCAACAGCAGAAAAACAACGCCCCACCATTTTCAACATCAACCAGTCGGCCACATTCACCGCTAAAAAGAATGAATACTATCCGATACCACAAACGCAGATTGATATACAGAACGCTACCGGAAAAGTGAATTTGAAACAGAATGCAGGTTATTAATTGGAATATAACAGATTTTGTAATTGACTGTAATGATCAATAGTCAATTGCCAGTAGTAAGTGGTTAGTAGCTGGTGGGAGAGCATTTTATATGGCTTTCCTGCTCGCCACTAGCTACTTGCTACTCTTTTTTGAAGTAATAAACGTTGTCTGTTTCTTTTATTTGCAATGTTCCTTTTTCGGGATTGAACTCAAGGAAAGTGCCGGTTTTAGCGTTCATAAAATAATTGGTATCTATTGGTGCTGTTTCCATTGATCTTCCTGCAGCGTTAATGATCAGCTTAGTATCCTGCTTTTTGCAGGTCACTTTAAAAGGCAGGTCGCGGGAAGAATATTCTCCCAGGTATTTATCAATGTCTTCACTTTGCAAAGAGATAGGTTTCGAGAAGGGAATAGTGTAATTATTATTGAAGCAGATCTTCAATATCCCATTCAGGATATCAATTCTGGGGTATACAATTCCATTAGTGATGTAGCATACTGCCAGCTTCTTTTCAGGATAATATCTTAATGCCGAATAAAACTCTTCTATTCTTCCATTATGCCCATACCCCGTTGTTGTATTGAAATTATAGGGGAACATGCCCATGCCATAGTCGTCGATCATTGTTTTCATCTTGCTCAGGCTGGCCTCGCTTATGAGTTTACCGGTAAATAATTTTTGTATAAATACAATCAAATCACCGGGGGTTGACACAATTGAGCCTGCACCACTATGAATACTTGGGTCCGTTTCTTTTTCTTTCTTCCATATGCTGTCTACATATTTGTAAGAACTGCTTTCATTTCTGCCAATAGCAGTTGGCTTTCCATAATACGTATTGGTTAATCTGAGTTTTGAAATGATCCTTTTCTTTAGTGCTGCTGCATAGGGCAACCGGTCAACTTTCTCAATAATATAACTCAGCAAAAGATAATTTGAATTACAGTAGTCTGCCCTGGTGCCGGGGTCAAAGTCGGCGCCCTTGCTGGCAATTATTTGCAGCAGTTCATCATGCGTTTTAGGCTTATCAAACCAATCAGGAAAATTGGTGCCCACAGTATAATTATGAAGGCCGCTTCTGTGATTAAGCAGGTCTTTTATAGTTATCTTCTCTGCGTTTGGTAATTGAGGAAAGTAAGTAGCCAGTTTTTCGGTAAGGCTTAATTTCCCTTCATCAATTAGTTGAAAGATCATTACGGCAGTAAACATTTTCGATACTGAACCGATCCGGTATTTTGTATGGATGCCAGGCGTGATCTTTTTATTGCTGTCGAGCGTGGCAAAGCCAATGGCTCTTTGATAAACTGTTTTACCATTTTCTGATATGGCGATGCTACCTGTTGCCAGGCCGCGATTCTGTAACATATCAAACAGGCTGTCTAATTTTTTAGTATTACATGTTTGTGAAAAAGAAGGGGAAAGTAGAAATGCTGCAAGTGAAAGGGTCAAAAAAAATGATTTCATTGTTGTTCTTTGCCGGTTCCTGTCAAAATTGTTTAATGGAATGTAAAATAGGAGCAGACGTTTTCTGTCTAATCGTAGTTAATTGCAATATAAAGGAACAATTCAAATTATTATCCCAAAGAAATGTTATGAAACCAAATCTCATCCTGCACCTGATTTTTGCTTTCATCTTTTTATTCTTCCCTCCGGCACTGTTTGCACAAAAAACCGATATAGAAGTTACCAATACAAATGGTGTATGGGCTATTACCGGGAAGAAGCAAATATTGACTTTCAAAGAATCAGACCTGTCTATCCGCATCAAAGCCGGTAACACAAACTGGAACATGGTCCCTTCCGGCAGCAATGATTTGATCGTTAAAAGGAATGGAAAAGAATTTACCGTACGCCTGGCTGATGCCGGAAAAAGAAATGTGGAGAAGTACAGTCCGGGCTTTAAAACAGGCGTCCTGATAACCCTTGAAAACTGGAAAGGAACGGATTGCAAATTATACTTAACGCTTGCGTTGGAAGGACCGGATGAAGATCTTGTGTTTGATGTGGCGGCGGAAGAAAAGCAAACAGTGGTAAGGCAGCTTAACTGGCCTACCGCTTTGGATGGAAGCGCAGTTGATTACACGGTGCTTAGTAATGTAAGAGGCGTTCTGTTGCCGCGTAACTGGCCCAAGCCTTATCACCCCATCCGTTCTTCAGAACCTGATGGATCAATTAAAAAAACAGATAGAAGCGAATTGCAAAGCAATGTCATTGAAGACTGGTCTATGTCGTGGTGGGGTTTTCAAAAGGGAAAGTCGGCCATGATGGTAATTATAGAAACACCAGACGACGCAGCTTACCAGTTCAATCACCCAGCCGGCGGACCAACAGTAATTGGTCCGCGATGGCGTGCATCGTTGGGAAAATTAACCTATACCCGTACCGGCCGCATGTGTTTTATGCCGGAAGGAAATTATGTGCAGATGGCCAAGCGCTATAGAAAATATGCCAAAGAAACAGGGTTGTTTGTTTCGCTGCAGGAGAAGATCGCCCTAAATCCCCGGGTAAAACAGGTCATTGGCACACCCATCATTCGTTCAGGCATTCTTACGGATTATAAAGCAGGCAGCGACCGCTGGAAGCGCGATACCGGAACTCGCTACCGGTTAACTACATTCGATCAGCGTGGGGAAGAATTCAAGCAATGGAAACAAAAAGGATTGAATAACCTGATGGTGGTGTTAACGGGCTGGCCTAAACTGGGATATGACCGGCAACATCCCGATGTATTGCCACCAGCACCGGCAGCCGGCGGTTACGAGGGTATGCAAAGACTGCAGAACACATTAAAAGACCTGGGTTATTTGTTTGTACTGCACGATCAATATCGCGATTATTATGTGGATGCGCCTTCCTTCAATACGCAGTTTGCCATCCATGAAGAAGACTCCATAAAGCCGCCTGCTATTTTTCCGGGAACGCGTTTCGGGGATTTTAAAGAAGGCGTAATTCCTTACATGGATTATTGGGATGGTGGTAAGATGAGTTATCTGAGCGGAAAGTTCATGCTCGGTCATGTGAAAAAAAATTACCAGGGGATGTTTGATCATAACATCCATCCCAATGGAAGTTATATGGATGTTTTCGGTTATGTACCGCCGGATGAAGATTTTAATCCGCAACATCCTTCCACCCGCACCGAAGCATTGCGCGACAGGATCAGGGTGTATCATTGGGCAAGAACGAACCTGGGCATTGTTGGTACGGAAGCAGCTTGCGACTGGACGGTCCCTTACGTTGATTTTTCTTCGCCGCTCAACAGCAGGAATGGCATTCCTATTCCTTTGTGGGACCTGGTGTATCATGAGGCTATATTAACAACCTATAATCCTGCTGATCTTAGAGGGTTACTGACGGCAGGCTTGCCGCAGATTGGCCGCGGCTTTGAAATGAACAAAGAAAACCTGGACCTGATAAAGCGCATGAGCGAATTAAACAAGCGGCTGGCTTTTACAGAGATGACACTGCATGAGTTTCTGGACGACAATTACCGAAAAGAACGAACGGTATTTGCCGATGGCAGTACAATAACCGTTGATTGGGATAAGAAGACAGTGGAAATCAGGCCGGAGTAAGCTCTTTAAACCCAAATTCCCTGCTTTCGCGCAATAATTTTACTTTTGCGCGAATGAATCAGGTAATCTTAAAAAAGAAGATCAGTCAGCGGGTGGCCAACGGGCATCCCTGGATCTTCGCCAATGAAGTGAATGAGGCCCCGGAAGGGGTACATCCCGGCGATATTGTAGAAGTATACACGCACGATAAAAAGTTTATCGGGAAAGGATACATTAACCCCCGCTCGCAGATCTTAGTTCGCTTGCTCACCCGCAGAAAAGACGAGGTAGTTAATGAGGAGTTTTTTTATAACCGCCTGCTGGAGGCCTGGCAATACCGCCAACAACTGGGCTATGTTGAGAATTGCCGGCTTATTTTTGGGGAAGCCGATTCCCTTCCCCAGTTGATCATCGATAAGTTCAACGATTACCTGGTTATTCAAACCCTGGCGTTGGGCATTGATGTTTGGAAACCTGCTATCGTAGCCGCCCTGGAAAAAATATTCAAGCCTAAAGGTATATACGAACGTAATGATGTGCCGGTTCGCGAACTGGAAGGACTGCCACAACAGAAAGGGTTTTTATCGGCTCCGTTTGATACAAAAATTACCATCCAGGAGAATGGATTGAAGTTCTACGTTGATATTGAGAACGGCCAAAAGACCGGTTACTTCCTCGATCAGCAGGACAACCGTCGCGCCATTCAGCATATAGTAAAAGGCGCCGATGTGCTGGGGGCGTTTACCTATACCGGAACCTTTGAGATCCATGCGGCGCATTATGGCGCCAAATCAGTACTCGGACTGGATATTTCACAGAACGCCGTAGACCAGGCGAACCGTAATGCCGCATTGAATGGGGTAGAGAAAATTGTTCGGTTTGAATGTGAGAATGCGTTTGATGTACTGAAGGTGTGGGCCCGGGAAGGAAGACAGTACGATGTAGTGATGCTTGATCCGCCTTCTTTTACAAAGACAAGGGATAATATTCAAAAGGCCATTACTGGTTATAAAGAGATCAATCTTCGTGGAATGAAGCTGGTGAAGCCCGGTGGTTTCCTCGTAACTTCCAGTTGTACCAACCTGGTTCAGCCCGACCTGTTCCTGGAGATCATTCAGTTAGCGGCCAAGGATGCCCGAAGAAAGATCAGACAGGTAACTTTTCAAACCCAGTCGGCCGACCACCCCATTGTGTGGGAGTGGGAGAATACGCATTATTTGAAGTTTTTGATAGTACAGGTACTTTAAATGGTTTACTGATTATTGTTTGTGGTTGCTTCGCTGATCAAGCCTCTCGAATTATTTAGGTAGAACCAACTGCTGACCTGTTATTCAAAACAGTACCAGCTTTGCAGGCCGCGCAGGCGCTGCAGAGCTGGTAAAAGTTTATTCAGATGCAAGTTGCCGGAGCCAGAATTAAGAACTGGGAACTAAGTACTAATAAGTAAAACCAAACTTCCCATTATTGTTTTTCCAGCCTTCTTTTGCAGGAATCTCTTCAATGGTATCCCAGTGTTCGGCAATCTTTCCGTTTTCTACCCGGAACAGGTCGTAGAAAGAACTATGCCTGCCGCCCAGATGGCCTTCGCTTACTACCAGCACGAAATTGCCTTCGCCCAAAACTGTATGGATTTTATCATATTTCATCGTAATGCCCTGCTTCGCCATAGCTTCTAATGCTTTTCCCAAACCAGAGAGTTGATCGGGGATCAATGGATTGTGTTGAATGTAGCTGTCGCCATTAAAATAACCGGCCAGCTTTTCCATTCTTCCATTTACAAGAATGTCATCTACAAAAGATTTTACCAGGGTTTTATTAGCTTCGGTTTTGTCCAGATCAACTGTTTGCGTGGTTCCATCTGTCATAGTGTGTTTACTGGGGTTAGGTTCTGCAGTCGTCTGCAGGTTATCCCAATGTTCAACGATCTTGCCGTCTTCAAATCTGAAAATATCAAAACCGATCTTGGGGCCAAAGAAATTATACTCGGTGTGCGCAAACACAAAATTACCATCCTGAAAAACCCGCACGGTGTTAACCCTGGCAGATTTAGGAGGCAACTGTTGCAACAGTTTTCCAAAGCCGGCCAGACCATCTTCCACATTTAAGTTATGTTGTATATACTTGTTGGCATTAATGGTGGCAACAGGTTCTGTGGCTCCTGTTTCAATAGCTTTTAATAGCGCTGTTACTTGCTGCTTCTTGTTCATGGTTGAATGTTTTTTTGAATTAGTTGATTTATTTTTTTGGGAGAACGCCGCATTGGTTGCTGAAAGCACCAATAAGAGAATAAGTACGCGGGATGTAATTTTCTTCATTGCCTTGTTATTTTTCAAGGCAAAATTCGCAAGAGGAGGGGCGCGGGGAAAGGTAGAAAAAGGAGAAAAGATGATAAAAACCGGTAGGAATGAGAAATGAAGAATAAGAAATGAAAAATGAGAAAGGGAATACACCCGCTAGATTTGATTTCTCATTAATTGAAAGACTGGCTTTTACTTTTTAAATTTCTAATTCCACCTTCCTAATTTGTTATTTCAGGGAGTGTGTGCTTCCCTGAACTCAATAGGTGTAACACCCTCGTGTTTGCGGAAATATTTGATAAAATTGGTCGGCTCTTCAAACCCCAAATAATAACCAATTTGTTTTATGCTTTGCGAAGTATGGGTTAACAGTCTTTTTGCTTCCAATACAACCCGCTCGTCAATTACCTGCTTGGGGGTTTTCCCGATCGTTTTAACGGTTGCCTGTCCAAGCCGTTTTTCTGATACATTCATTTCGCTGGCATAATGGCTCACTGATTTCTTTTCTTTAAAATGCCGGGAGACCAATTCTTTAAATAAGGTGAGGTAATCAAGATCGGCGCCTTTTTTTATTTCTTTAAAACCTGATTGTCGCCATTGTCGTTCAGCTAATAGTAAAAAGTTGTGCAGGTAGTTTCTTAGCAGGTCGTAGTGATGCAGCGCGTTGTTGTTAGTGAACTCGTCTTCGATCTGGTGAAAGCAGCTGAATAGTTGATCAGCCGGTTTGGTCAGGTTTATCACCGCTGGTTCCATAAAATCATTAAAAAGAATGGAATTGTTCAGGAACCGGAGATCATCGGCGCTTTTTGCAAAGAACCTGTCTGTGAAAAGGATCAGCTTTCCGCTGATATTGGCTGACTGATCGAAGCTTTGCACCTGTTCCTTATTTACAAACAGCAACGTATTCTTTTTTACAGGAACGGGTTTGAAGTCGACGTGATGGGTATGCGGACCGCTTAAAAACCAGAAGACATGATAAAAGTTGGCTCTGTGCGGATGAATCAGTGCCTGCCTGGCATCTGCATACAGGGATGCTAAAGAGAGTACTTCTAACTCGTGTTTGAAACCGGATTTGAAATTATATGACAGGATCTCAGCAGCCATTCGCCAAAAATACCCTTTACTTCTTATAAAGTCAGGGCCCGGAATGCCCGGTAGTGTTCGGAACCTAAAAGTGAGTGATACAAGTAATGGCGATAGTAGCACCACCGCCAACTACAAAAAAAGCCTTGCCATACCGGCAAGGCTATATAATAAAGTGAATTTGTAATTATTTGGAAACCTGGAATTTGCCTGAATCAACCACCTTGCCATTCTTATCTTTCAGTTGGAAGATGTAGATGCCACGGTAGAAATCGTTGAGGTTGACGGTAGTCTTAGGCGTTACGTTAGTTATTTCCTGTACTTTCTTGCCGATAAAATTGAATATCTGCAGGTTCAGTGATTTATCGTATCCGCGTTGAAAATCGAAGGTGATAATTGAAGTAGCAGGGTTAGGGTAAAACTTTACAATGGTGGGTGCAGGGTCTTCTCCGGGATTTCGATCCTGGCTTTTCCCTTGTAACGTCAATAAAAGGATAGTGGACAATGCGTAAAAAATCTTCATGCACGATGATATTTTACAGTTATTGCTCAAGATATTTCCTTTTAACCAAAATTACAACTCCTTTAGCAATAATCCTGCTTTTAATAGGGGATTCCGCTTATATTTTTGTACACAAGCTAGATTTTAACTCTATTTTAATTGATCATAATCAATCGATTGTGGCTAAAGTTGATTGTATCGCTTCGAAATCGGGAAAATCACTTGCTTTCTCCAACACCTGTGCGTAACGAACAATGCCTTGCCGGTCGATCACAAAAGACGCTCGTTTTGATACGCCTTTCATATTGAAACTAAATTCTTCATATAAGGCATTGTATAGGCTGGATACCTCTTTATTAAAATCGCTCAGTAACGGAAAGTTCAGTCCCTGTTCTTCCTTGAACTTCGCCAGCGTATATAGCGAGTCAACACTTATGCCTAACACCTGGGCATCTACATTATTAAATAAGCTTATGTTATCGCGAACGTAACAAAGCTCTTTGGTACAGACGCTGGTAAAGGCGAGGGGGTAAAACAGCAGCACTACTTTTTTGCCGGTAAAGTCGTGCAGGTTGATGGGGTTTTTTGCAGAATCGAATAAGGTAAAGTTTGGAGCTGGTTGGCCAACTGAGATCATAATGTGATAATTAATGTGAAAATGTGAAAGTATGCAAATCCCGACGAATCGAGACAAGTTGTGCAAATGAAATTGCAGGAACCCAGAACCGGTTTCCATTTGCACATTTTCGCATTGGCATATTTGCTAATTAATTAGTTGCTAACGAAAGGATATTCTTTTGCAACTCTATGTATCTTTTGTAAAATCTTCGCAGCGGTTCGTATTGAGGATCGCGGAACGACAGGTCGGCTAGCCCGTTGCCTACGGTAACATATTGTATCAGCATGTCGTGGTCGAAGAAGAACACTTCGCCATGCTTGATCTCATCTTCGTAATAGGAGAGAAAATCTGTTTCGTACAATTCCATACAGATCAACCGGCCCCTGTTCATATAGTAGGTTTCGGTATACTCCAGTGAATCAATCCGGTAGCGAACTTCAAATACAATGATGTTATTATTGTGAGTAGTGTAATACCACGTTTCTTTCAGCGGTTCGTCTTTGCGTAAAATTTTATTCAGGTAAAAAGTGCGTTGCGATTTAAGTGAGAGGCTATCTGTTTCATGGATCACCTGGTCGATATTGGTTCGCCAGTCATACCTGCTTTGGGTAAACGAATTTGAAGAAATGGTAAATGTAACAATGGTGAGAAGCATTGTTAGAGTCAGTCCGTTTGGTTGGTGCGGACGGCACTTAGCCAGTATCGCTGCCGGGATTCTCATGTTTATTAAATTTAAGATTTTATCTGCGAATTGTAAATACCAAACACGAAAAAAAAGTGGCATGTGGATTAGTTTTCCAGGATGGGAAATAAAGGTGGTTGAGTTTTGGTATAAAGGAATGGGTTCGCAGTCAGATAGCAGTACGGTGGAACTATATCTATATTACAATAAGTGTACCCGACAAGGGGTTTTGTACTGTTAGCCTAAAAGATATTTCTAAATTTTCAACAAACGTTTGCGTATATATTTTGTTCGCAGGTTGATTATTTTTGATTGGAAGGGCTTCAAAATCACGGCTGTTGAAATGCTTTATTTGAATACCTGATTGTTATATTAAGAGTATAACCCGGCAATTGCAAGCGGCGTTTTTAAACAGTATCATTTGAGGATCAGGGCGCCGCCATTTTTTTGCAATGTGGGATTTCGTTCCTGAAATATGATTACCATCACGTACCCAACCGAATGGTAGCCGTGTTTACCCAAATGAGTGATGCCTGATAGCACCGGTAGTTCTATGGCTTACTTTTTAGTGAAGCGATGAAGCACGTGTGATTAATTGTATTTGAACCACTTAATAATTGTATAACATTGGTTGACTTTCTTTGTATCGATTTGCTCAGCGTATGGACCTCCCTTTAAACGATACGGCATTATGGAAATTAACTGTTCAGGAGCAGGAAGTTACATTGCCTGTAGCTTCGGCAACTGATGCGGGTACGGATCTGTCGCAAAAATTCAGCCGCCTGTTTTTTGCAACAAAAGACCGGCTGTATCAGTTTGTATGGAAGCTTACGCAACATGAAACAGATACCAAAGACATCATCCAGAACTGTTATGCGCAACTTTGGCAAAAGATAGCAACCGTAGATGATTCCCGCGACGTGCTGCCTTTACTATTTACATACGCCCGCAACCTGGTTATTGACCATCTGCGTAAAAAGGCCAGGCACCGCAAGTTGATGGATCAGTTACAACGAAATAGCACGCCAGCCGAGGCCACGCCGCAAGCCGAACAGTTGATGCACTTTAAAGAGCAGTTGCAGCAATTGCAATCGACCATCGATCTGTTGCCGGCCAAAAGAAAAAGGATCTTCACCCTGGTTAAGCAGGAAGGGCTCTCCCATAAAAAGGTAGCCGACCAACTGGGTATTTCTCCCGCCACGGTTGAGAAACAGGTTGGGTTGTCATTGAAGTTTTTACGGAAAGAATTGGGATACTAAATGCAAGGCACCAAGGCAACCAGGCATCGAGGCAACGAGTTAATAGAGCTTTAACCCAATTCCCAATTCCAAAAAATTTCTTCCTCCCCCTTACCGGTTCCCGCCTTCTCATACGTGATATATGCAAATCAGGCTGCACAGCCGTTTGCAATGAACAAACTATTACTGGAAAAATTTATTCAAGGTGAATGCACGGCTGAAGAAGCCGAACTGGTTCAACAATGGCTGAACCGTCATCCCGAAGGATTGGATGAATACCTGTTAGGGGTATGGAATGAACCCATAACCGAACCCATGCCGCCCGCTATGGAGCAGACTTTATTGAATGAAGCTGCCTCCTGGCCTGGTTACCAGGAAGCTACGCTGCCGAAAAAACTACCTATTCCTCGCTGGCTATTCAGGTTAGCCGCTGCCGCCCTGATAATCGGGATTGCCGGCTGGTGGTTATTCCGGCAACCAGCTTCGCCAAGGAAATTGACGCATCAAAAAGTGCTGATATCCGCTGCTGCCAATGCAACAATGCGCTACCTATTACCCGATCAAAGTGTGGTTTGGTTGAAAGCAAACGCCCGCTTACAGGTAGATACCCAGTTATATAATCATCCCAATCGTACGGTGGAACTGTTGGCTGGCGAAGCGTTTTTCGAAGTGCAGAAAAATGCTGCGCATCCTTTTATTGTACAAAACGGATTGGTGCAAACCCGGGTATTGGGTACTTCGTTCAGTGTAAAAACCGGTTTATCTGATAGTGCCACACTGGTTACCGTAGCTACCGGTAAAGTAGCTGTGAGCCATAATGAAAAGGTGCTGGATGTATTGCTGCCCGGCAAACAGATCAGCGTTCAATCAAAAACAGGGTCTTTTTCGAAAAGCACCGTGCCGGTGTGGCTGGCTTCATTATGGAAAGAAGATGAACTGCCATTGACCAATGCACCTTTTCCCGAACTGCAACAGGCCATGCAAATGTTGTATGGCATCAACCTGCACACAAATAGCCGGCAGGTAAAAGCACGACACTACAACATCCGGTTAAAAAGGAATATGCCTGTACAGGAAGTGATACAGGTGCTGGCTTTATTAAATCACCATCTATATAAAAAAATGAATGCCGACACCTGGGTATTATACTAAAACATAGGCATCAGCAATCGCCCCTGAACGAGCAGTTCAGGAATGCTATAAAAACAAACAGGATACAGGATCAGGCCCCTGTATCCTGTAATCGGTAGCAAATATTTACTACAAAAAAACAAGACTCGAACTTATGGAAAAGAAGATTCCTGAACAGCTTTGTCCAGGTTACCAGAACTTGCTGCTTACATTGGTATTTTGTATGGTATTGGGCGCCACTGGTTATGCGCAAACAATATTAAAGACCAAAGTATCCATTTCATTTAATGATCAGTCGTTAGACAAAGCACTGCAACAGTTACAGAAAAAAACAGGCATCAACTTCGCTTATACGCAGGATGATGTACAGTTGTTTCAGGTACAGCAAATGTCGTTTACCAATGAGCCATTGGAAAATGTATGTAGGGAAATTTTCAGGAATACATCGCTGTCCTTTAAAGAATTCAGCGGCTATATTGTAATCACCCGCAGTGCACCGGTACCGGTACCCGGTGAAAAAAAGCGAACGGAGATTTGGGTAACCGGTAAAATTAGGGATGCTGAAACAAAAGAGGGTCTTGCCGGTGTAAATGTAATGGTACAGCGCACTGGAAAAGGCGCCATGAGCAAAGAGGATGGTTCCTTTAAAATTGAAGCGCAGCTCACTGATATCCTGCTGTTTACGGCTGCTGGTTACGAACCGGTGACGGAACAGGTGGGTATCACCGCGGTATTCGATATCTCTATGAAACATACGGGGGCCATGGGCGAGGTAGTGGTTTTGGGTTTTGGACAAACGCAAAAGAAGATCGCGCAAACAGGCGCGGTAGCTTCCATAACAACTAAAGAGATCAAACAAAGCCCGGTAGCAAATATAGCCAATGCATTGACAGGCCGGTTACCGGGCCTGATAGCCGTACAACGTTCGGGCGAACCAGGTGCAGATGGACCTGAATTGTACATCAGGGGAAGAGCTACCCTCAACAGCAACGAACCGCTGATAACGATTGATGGAGTAGAAAAAGATCCGGGTTTGGTTGATCTGTCGGCGCTTGACCCCAATGAGGTGGAAAGTGTTACCATTCTGAAAGATGCGTCGGCTACTGCTTTATATGGCGTTAAAGGGGCTAACGGCGTAATTATTATTAAAACGCGACGTGGTACCGAAGGCAAGCCCCGGATAAACACCAGTGTACAAACTTCCATACAATCGGCTACACGCATTCCCAAATACCTCAACTCTTATCATTTTGCATTACTTGCCAATGAAGCGTATTTGAATGATAACCCGAATGGGACATTGCTGCCTTATTCTGACGAGGCGTTGCAGGCATATGAATCCGGTTCTGACCCCTATAAATATCCCAATGTTGACTGGATGGGCGAGATGTTGAAGCCGGCCCAGATGACCAGGGCCGATTTCAATATCAGCGGCGGTACGCCATTGGTTAAATACTTTGTGAATGCGGGTTATACACAACAGAATGGCCTGTATAAAGCAAAAAAGAACGATCAGTATGATGCCAACCTGAAATACCGGCGTTATAATTTTCGCTCTAATGTTGATATAGATTTCGACAAGGATTTTTCAGTAGGCCTCAGTTTGTTTGGCGCCATTGAAAACCAGAATGCGCCGAATGTAAATACCGATGACATCTTCAATTACCTCGAAAAAACGCCACCCAATGCATATCCGATACAGTATCCAAACGGATTTTATGGCGGTTCTACGCGCGGCAATCCTTTTGCGTTGGTGAACACCACCGGGTACAGGCAAAACTTTAATTCTTCCTTATCGGGAATGTTCACGGCTATGCGGAAATTGGATTTTATTACACCCGGCCTGTTTGTGAAAAGTAATTTTTCTTTTGATGGTTATTTCAAAGGTACGCTTGTACGCAGCAAGGAAGTAAGGACCGCGTTGTACAAAGGAAGTGGTGATTATTACGATACCTCGAGTTATTCATTTACCGGGTTAGACGTTCCGTTAAAGGCGCCTGATAGCAACTTTACACAAAGCAGGAGCACCTGGCTTGATCTTTCCATTAACTACGACCGCACGTTTGGGGATCACAATATTACTGCCCTGTTACTAGTGAACCGCCAGCAAAAAGTTATAGGCGGAACCATCCCGTTTGTATCGCAGGGACTTGTTTCGAGAGTAACCTGGAATTTGAACAATAAATATTTTGCCGAGTTTAATGCAGGCTTTAATGGTACCGACAACTTCGCAAAAAATAAACGGTATGGCTTTTTCCCGGCTGGTTCTGTAGGTTGGGTTGCTTCTAAAGAGGCTTTCCTGCAAAATAACAGCGTTATTGATTTTCTGAAACTAAGGACTTCTTATGGTTTAACCGGGAACGACAAACTGGGTAAAAGACGCTGGTTGTTTATTTCAGAGTATGTTACTGGTAATGGATATAGTTTTGGTACCGACCAGTTAACTTATATTCCCGGAAGGCAGGAAGGCGCTATGGCTAACCCGGATGTTACCTGGGAAAAAGCGCGTAAGCTGAATATTGGATTGGAAGCCAGGCTGTGGCGTAATCTGTTGAATGTTACAATAGATGTGTTTCGCGAAAAACGCAACGATATTCTTATTGTCCGCGGCATTATACCTGATCTTATGGGCGTGCCTCAGGCTAATATAACGCCGGCCAATATGGGCGTAATAGTGAATCGCGGAATTGAAATGGAATTGGCCCATAACAACCGGATCGGCAATGTTACTTATTTCTTGCGGGCAAACGGTTCTTTCGCCAGGAACAAAATTCTTTTTAAAGATGAGATCAGCTATCCTTATGATTACTTAAGAGCAACCGGCCGGCAAATAGGACAGATCTTTGGATTTACATCTATTGGCTTTTTTAACAGTAAAGAAGAAATACAAAGCAGTCCGCGCCAGTTTGGTAACCTGATCCCCGGTGATATAAAGTATAAAGACCTGAACGAGGATAATGTTATTGACAACCTCGATAAAGGACCAATTGGAAGAAGCACCGTGCCTGAATTTTTATATGGCATCTCTGGAAATGTTAGCTGGAAAGGTTTTGATGTAAGTGTGTTGTTCCAGGGGGCAGGCAATTACAGCGCACGCTTTAGTCACGAAGGCGCCTGGGAGTTTTATAATGGTGCAAAAGTGATGGAGCAACACCTGGGCCGGTGGACGCCGGAAACGGCGGCTACCGCTACCTACCCGGCATTGCATTACGGACAAAACACCAATAACCACCAGGAATATTCTTCCTTTTTCCTGAAAGACGCCAGCTACATCCGGTTAAAAAATGCAGAGATTGGGTACACATTCAGAAAGCTGCGGATCGCAAAAAATACCGGTATTGCATCATTGCGCATATATGCCAACGGCATGAACCTGTATACCTGGGATAGAATGGGGAATGGCAGTTACGATCCGGAAGCGCCCAGCGGCAAAGGTTTCTTTTATCCGCAACTGCGGGTAGTGAATGTTGGTGTGTCGGCGGATTTTTAGAAGCCTACTCACAACTCACCATTCACAACTCACCTTGTTTTATTCCTATTGACAATAATTTAACTACTATGCGATCTATAAACATACTTTGGTTAGTCAGCTATATAATGTTGGTCAGCCTGACAACAGCTTGTAAAAAAGTAAATTCCTATCTCGATAAAGCTGAGTCGGGTGGCATAACGGATAAAGAGCTATTTAATGATTATGTGCAAACAGATGCTTTTCTGGCTAATATCTATAACACCGGTATTGGTGCTGGCGATTGGATGCCGGTATACTCGTTTACGTATGCAGCAGCCTGTGATGAGGCTAAATGTCCGTACACTTTCAATTACGGTACAATAAATTTCACCAGTGGTTTGATCTCGCCTACCAATAATCCGATCGATATCTGGGCCAAGTCGTATCAGAACATCAGAAAGGCAAATATTTTTCTGCAGCATATCGATGAGCTGCCGGTTAATGATGCAAGGCAGGAAGCGGGTAAGGTTAGAATGAAAGGCGAAGCCTTTTTTTTGCGCGCCTTTTTTTATGAAGAGTTGTACAAACGATATGGTGGCGTTCCCTTGCTGGATGCCCCATTAAGCATCGATGATGATCTGCAATTACCGCGTAATAGCGAAGAAGAAGTGGTTGCATTTATTGTAAAAGATTGTGATAGCGCTGCTGCATTACTACCCGCCACCCATAGTTCGGAAAATCTTGGACGGGCAACTAAAGGAGCGGCGTTGCTGTTGAAGTCGCGCACTTTATTGTATGCCGCCAGTCTGTTGCATAATCCGGATAACAATATAGAGAAATGGCAACAGGCTTCCAGTGCTGCCAAAGCAGTAATGGATTTGAACGTGTACCGCCTGGATGATAATTATAAAACCCTGTTCCATACCAGAACATCGCCGGAAGTTATATTTCAAAGCACCGTTAACCAGGTTTGGAAGGTAGTAGATAACGATTGGGTACGGCATACAGAACCACCCAGCCAGGGTGGGGGATGGGGTAACCTGCAGCCCCTGCAGAACCTGGTTGATGAATATGAAATGAAAAATGGCAAATATATTACCGATCCAACATCTGGGTATAATGCTGCCAATCCCTATGCAGACCGCGATCCCCGTTTTCATCAATCCATCATTTATAATGGTCGTAAATGGGGAACTGCAACGATCAACACCTATGTAGGCAGCGGGGTGGATGGTTTAAATTATAATACGGCCGCTACCAAAACCGGTTACTATGTGGCCAAGCTGTTAGATGAAAATGCTACGCTGATCACTTCGTATAAACCTGGCAGCCATTACTGGGTGTTCATGCGGTATGCCGAAGCGTTATTGAATTATGCCGAAGCACAAAACGAAGCCCTGAGTGCACCTGATCAAAGTGTGTACGATGCGGTGAATCAGATACGCGGCCGTAAGAATGTGGCGATGCCCCCGCTGCCTGTTGGTCTTACAAAAGAAGAAATGCGACAACGCATCCGGCACGAACGCAGGATAGAACTGGCTTTTGAAACGCATCGCTTTTGGGACCTGCGGCGGTGGCGCATCGGAACCCAGGAGGGAACCTCCGCGTATGGAATGCGCATTACTAAAAGCGGTAGTAATTTCACCTATCAAAAATTTCTATTAGAAAACCGGGTTTACCGGCCAGCGTTTGATCTGTTCCCTATACCGCAAACGGAACGGGAGAAAGACCCGGCCTTAACACAAAATCCTGAATATTAGCAGATGGTACAAACTGTGTTAGCGAAATAAAAAGCGAAGCCTCCACCAAATGGCAGAGGCTTCGCTTTTTATAGTTTAACCTGTTATCAGAATTTCGGGCACAACATTTTATACTCACTGCTGTTATCGCGATGCAGGAAACCAATGTATGAGATCGATAATTCAAACCCACCCTGCCCCATACTAGCCGTTTTTAATTGCGATACGTTTACGTCATAACTAAGTGCTGCTGCCAGGTTGGCCCATTCTATTTTCAGCACCGGTACCAGCGCATCTTTCCAGCGCAGGAACAAACCGCCGCTTACTGTATACAATGGGTTATCCATATCGTTCCCTAATTTGTAGGAGTACAATGCGCCGCCTATCGTTTCCGTATAATTGCCCTGTACCGAGTGATCGGCCTGCAGGGTAAAGGCCGAGAAATCATCCAGGCTCCACTTAACGCCTACGGATGCCACATACTTGGCGTTCAGCTCTATACTGCGATTGCGGTAGAAGGAATTTTTCGGGCGGTTCAAATGATGGTAAGCGCCCCCGATAAATAAGCTGTTTCCCTGATCAGGACCAAATGTTGTATTGAAGCTCATGCCCACGCTGGCGTCCCAGGTAGTATAGTTGGGCGTTAACATGGTTTCCCCGGTTGGCAAACTGCCATCGTAGCCGCCACCATTGTACTGGTTGTCGGTAGTGATCTTGGTAATGTCAATGCTTTTGCGGATCAGTCCACCCATAAAGCCCAGCGACAGGTACATGGTTTTTTCATTGCTCAACGATTTATGATAGTTAAGTGCGGGAAGAACATGCGTGGTAGTTAATCCTACGGTCCCTGCTTTATCAAATAAAGCCTGGATGCCGGTTGTTATAAAATCATTGCCGACGCCAACGGGCATTTTATATTCTGCGTTCAGCGAACCTGTTCTATATGCATTGGTAATGCTGTTCCATTGATCGCGGTATACGCCCTGGATGCGATAGTCGCCGGTATAAATTCCGGCCAGTGAAGGGTTGCGTAACAAGGGCGCTTCAAAGAATTGCGAAAAATGTATATCCTGCCCTTTTGCGTTCAGCAGGAACAGCGAGCATATAAAGCCGGCAAGAAATCGTTTATAGCTGCAGCCGGTGATCATGGTTGGGTTTTTTGTTATTAATGGTTATCGTACTAATGCCACATTGCCTTTAACAGGAATAATAGCGGCATTTTCACACACAAATTCTATGATATAAATATATACATCGGCACTGGCTGGCTTCCCTTTATAAGTGCCATCCCAGCCACCGGTTGGGGTACGGTCGTTGGCTACAAAGTTCATTTTTTCATATACCATTTGCCCCCAGCGGTTGAAGATGCGCATGCTGTTCACGCGCGCCAAACCAACACCGCGTGGTGCAAAAATGTCGTTCACCCCGTCGCCATTGGGGGAGAAGGTATTAGGTACAAAATAATTCAACCCGTTACAAACTACCGTTACGGTAACGTCTTCTGTATTAGAGCAGCCATATTCATCAAACACCTTAACGGTATAAGTAGTATTTAATTTAGGATTGGCATATGGGTTAGGGCAATCTGTACAGCTCAGGTTTTTAGCTGGCGTCCAGTTATAGCTCACAACTTCGGGCCCATACGTTACAGGTAAAGTGATGCCCGTGCTTACCGGTATTACCGGGTCACTGGTTACGGTAATTTCTGGTATGGGCGGTACGTAAAGGTTTGTACTGGCAGAGTCGGTACAGCCGAGCAGGTTGGTGGCCTGCAAGTGTAACAAATAGTTTCCGCTATTCTGAAAGTTAAGGGAGATATTGGGCGTTGATACGGGGAGGCGGTTGCTCATCGTCCACTTCCAGGTTATAGACGTGTCAGGAACAGTCAGCATAGCCTGCAGGTTCAGGGTTTCATTTAAACAGCCAATGCTGTCACCGGCAATATACGGATCAGGTGTGCGGTACACCAGGATGGTATCTGAAAAGGTTTTACTGCAACCCTGCTGCGTAGTTACGGATTGTGATACTTTATAAATGCCCGGTTGTTGGAAAACGTGGGTAGGGTCAGGATCTGATGTAGTAGTGCCATCGCCAAAATCCCATGTTCTGCTTACCACCGGATCATTACCAATGGTGTAGTTTGTAAAATAAACAACGCCCGAATCGCAGAATTTGTTCCTGTCTACGCCAAAGAATGGGTCCGCGCCAATTACTTTAATAGTGGCGCCGCTTACGCCTGCAATACAGCCTTGTTTATCGGTATACTGTAAATAAGGAATATAAAAGGCTGGTGAACCATAATAGTGCTGATAGGTAGTGGCCATGGTGGTATCGGATGTGCCATCGCCAAAATGAAGGGCATACTTCATGTCGGGAATGGTGACGACGTTGAAGTCCACTGTTAATTCATTACAGGCATCAGTCGGACTGAAATTGAGTGTGGTGACCGAGCCGGCATTATATACATGCACAGATGCGCTGGCAGAGTCTTTACAACCACCATAGCCATATAAATAAAGCTTGGGTGTATAATCGCCATAGGCATTATAGAAGTGCGTAGGGTTCATTAAAGTAGAAGTGCCTCCATCGCCAAAATCCCATTCAAAAGATTCATAGTCGGTGCCCCTGAATGTAAATTTGGTTTCAATGGGCGGACAAATAGTAAGCGTATCCAGGATATCGAAAGCGGGCACTGGTTTTAATGTGGTAATATAGTTGGTGCGGATTATTGAGTCTTTACAACTGGCGTGATCGGTAATTACCAGTTTAACAGTATAGTTAGCATTGTTGCCGCCATAACTATAAACCGGGTCTTTCATGGTGGAAGTACCGCCATTGCCAAAATCCCAGAAATGCGTTAAGCCTTTTCCAAAGGAAGCATCGGAAAACTGTACGTTCGATGTTGGGCAGATGGTATCATAGTCGGAAGTAAAATCGGCCTTTGGTGTAGTAACATAAATCGTATCCGTCAATTTGTAGGTATCAGTACAACCCTGGTTATCTTCCACGGTTAACTGCGGAAGATACGAGCCGGTATCGCTATAAACATGGGTGAAGGGCGCACTGGTAAACGACTGCGTATTACCATCGTCAAAGTTGAATGTCCATTTTACCAAACTGCCCGAAGTGGTTGAATGATCATTAAAGGTGATGGGCGCATTTTTACAACCGCCCGGCGTGGATGCCGTAAAGTTGGCAAACGGGCCGGTAACGTTTACTGCATTAGTCTTTATTAATGTATCTGTACAGCCATTGATATCAGTAATGACCAACCCGATGCTGTGTAAGCCATTCGTGGTAAGTACTAAACTAGATAAAACACCGCCAACACCAAAAGGAGCGCCATCAACTGACCATTCATATTTTGTAACGTATTGAGAGGGGTTGGTGGATATTACATCAAAGGGTTTATTCCTGCAAACGGTGGCGGGAACTGTGAAATTGGCCGGTACTTTAACCAGTTTTACCGTATCGTTATATGTACTGGTACAGGAGCCGTTTGTTACAGTAAGTGTAACCGGGTATATGCCATACCCCGGGAATGTGAACGTTGGGTTTTGGTTGACATTATCAGTTCCCACTACAGGGTTGCCAAATGTCCAGGAATAAGATATAGGCCCATACGAAGGATCTGTTTTTGACCCATCGGTAAACGATACCGTCAAATTGCCGCATATAATGTTGGGTGTAAACCTTGCTATCGGTGGTTTTATATGCACTGCCTGCCCGGTGCTGATGGATGGGCATCGGTTATTATACGCTGTTAATGTAACAACAAAAGTACCGGAATCATTATAGACATGGCCAGGGTTTTGTAAGGTAGATGAGCCGCCATCGCCAAAATCCCATTCCCACCAATCAGCAGGCGGGGGCGTCAGATCGGTGAATTGTATTTCATCTGAAGCACAAACATCAGTTGCCGACATGCTGAAATTAGTTGCCGGTGGCGTACCCACTTTCACACCATCAACTTCAGAGGTTGTTACGGTGCAACCGCCAGTAGTAGTAATAGTCAACCTGACTACATAACTACCGGTACTGGTATAGGTATGAGAAGGGAATTGCTGGGTAGAAGTTGAGCCATCGCCAAAATCCCATAACCAGGAAGCTACGCCATCTATTGCTGTTACAGTTGCGGTGGGTGTATAGGTGAAAGGAACGCAACCACCGGCAGGAACTGTATTGATCTGCACTGTTGGGGCCTTGATCTGCACAACGGCCGGTTTGGTAATTTTTCCTTCACAACCTGCATTATCAGTGAATGTAACAGAAACATTGAAACTGCCGGGGGCATTATACGTATGCGTAGGGTTGGAACCGCTGCCGGTACCGCCATCTCCAAAATCCCAAAACCAATTGGTAATGGGCGCTGGTGAAACATCCTGGAATGTAACATTCAATGGTGCTTTACACGCAGCCGTATTGGCAGCTGTGAAATCAACCATGGGGCTGGGGCGCACATAAATAACTTTAATAGCAGAGTCTTTACACTCTGCATACGTATTGAACAGTTTTACGGTATAATTAGCAGACGTTGGGTAAATGGTACTGTCGTTGGTATTGAGCGACTGTTGACCATTCCCAAAATCCCAAATTGTTTTTTGTGGCGCCACCGATGAATTATTGACGAAAAACACTTTTGCATTTTGACACACCGTATCAGGCGCTGTGATCGAAGTGGTTGGCCCACTTAAAACCACCGGTTTGGTTATTGTGTTTGAACAACCGAATTCGCTGGTAGCAGTAAGGGTTACATTATAAGTATTGGTAGCGGCATACGTAGTACTGGGGTTGCTTTGCGTTGAGTTGGTGCCATTGCCCAAATCCCATTGAAAGGTCATATTGCCTGGTCCGCTCGATTGATTCGTAAAGTCGATCTCATATGGGGCCTGGCAACTGACCGGCTTGCTGTTGTCAAACTCAGCTTTAACCCCTGAAACAATGCGAATGTAGCGGTTAACTGTATAAGTATTTTTACATCCTGTACTGCTGGTAACGGTAAGGCTAACAGTATAGAAACCGGTGGTGGTATAAGCATGCGACGGGTTTTGAGCCGTGCTGGTGGTGCCATCGCCGAAATCCCATAGCCATGATACAATATTGCCGGAAGTGGAGTTGCTTTGATCTGTAAACTGAATATTAACCGGAACACAGCCGATGGTAAGATTGGCTCCAAAATAGGCTGTAGGCGAAGGATGAACAGTGATATAGTTTGTTTTGGTAATGCCTGTGGTGCCATCGGGATTGCGTACCACCAACGTTACAGTATATGTGCCGGGTGTAAAAAAGGTTACAGTGGGGTTTTGCACATTCGATAGGGTGCCATTTCCAAAATCCCAATTCCAGAACCGGGGATTACCGGTAGTCAGGTCTCTGAAGTTCACATTCAATGGCGCACAACCCGAAGTTTGATTGGCAGAGAAATCGGGAACCATGGTCTGGGCATATCCGGATAGCGGGAATAGCAATATAAATGGTAACCAAAACCATGATCTGATAAGCATTCGCCGGTTTCCCCTGGAAAACCGAACCGGTAAGCGCATCCGGTTACCACAAGGTGCTAGTACAAATTTACTCAAGTGCAAAACTGTTTTATGGTTTATAGGCCGTAAACGCCCCTCTCGCACAGAATGATCGATTACCATGCAAACCTTGTTCCCGCCAGATTATATTCTATACCTGTAAAATATAATGTAGCTGTATGGCTTTACATGCGCAAATGATCAGTTCTTAACCAGTTGTTGGGCAATGCGTTAATCGCGGGGTATCGGATTGTAGTTGGATGTATTAAATAGGATATTCAGGGAAGAAGCTTATCCGTTGATAAGTTGTGTCGGTTACAAGGATGGGGTGTAGGTTTATTAAAACCTGGTTGTGTCAACTTATTTATACGAAAAATATATGCGCTTCGTTGGGATATAGTTGTTTCAGTTTTGTTTTTTTCGCAACATTAGCACGTTGGTTCCAGTGGATGTTATCATTTCTGCTTTTACAAAATCCCAGTAACTGTCTTTGATCTTCCACACCCCGTTCAGCTTTTTCAGCGGATCGCCGGCCGAAGGAAATTCTGAGGTAATGGTATAGTCAGAAGGGTTCCCCACCCAGGTCCCATTAGTAGTAGTGCTGCTTATGGTACCTGTTACAGTTCCGTTTGAATTAAATTTGAAATAATAGTTTAGAAACTGATTTGAAATATTATTATTGCCTTCAAAGTACTGCTCTACGAACCATTCCCCATTGGTAATGGCATCCATTATCATGTCCTGTGCCTTCTTTTCAACAGCCTTCTTACACGACATGGATATAAACAGGGCTAAGCACCCTGTCACGATCAGAGGTATTAGTTTCTTCATAGTTCAGGCCAGGCCTGGTTTCAAATATTAAAATTTGTAAATATCCTTGTATTTGTCAAGTAAATAGCCTGTAAAATATTCAATATTCAGGGTTTCCCCGTATATATCTTTGCACAACTGCTCACTAGTAAAACGCCTTCCCTGCTGGTGTATTGTATTACGCAGCCACTGCAACAAAGGTGCTGTATTTCCTAGTTTTATTTGCCCTTCTAAATTTGTAACCGACTGATTTGCATAGGAGTAGAATTGGGCGGCATAAAAACTCCCCAAACTATAGGTGGGGAAATAGCCGAAACTTCCGTGGCTCCAGTGCACGTCTTGCAGGCAACCCTGCTTATCGCTGGGAACCTGAACCCCCATCAATTGCCGGTATTGGTCGTTCCAGTACCCGGGAATGTCCTTTACGCCCATCGACCCTTCAATCAACAATTTTTCCAGTTCGTACCGGATCTTGATGTGAAAATGATAGGTAAGCTCGTCTGCTTCTGTTCGAATAAGCGAAGGTTGTACCTTATTAATGCCTTTGTAGAATTGTTCTACGGAAACCTTCCCCAATTGTTGCGGGAAGTATTGCTGCAACACCGGCAGCCAGCGTTCGCAAAATGCCCGGCTGCGGCCAACATGGTTTTCCCATAAGCGCGATTGTGACTCATGAATAGTGTAGGACGCGGGTTCTCCCAGTGGCAAACCATATTCTCCCAACGGTAATCCCTGCTCATATAACGCATGACCCGCTTCGTGGATACAACTCCACACCATATTACTCAGATCATTTTCATCGATGCGGGTGGTAATGCGTACATCCTGGCTATTGAAGTTGGTGGTAAAAGGATGTTCAGAAATATCCTGGCGGCCGGCCTCCATATCATAGCCCAGTTCTTTCACTACCTGCAAACCAAACTGCCATTGTTTTTCTTTATCGAAGTGCTGGCGTAAAAAACTGTCATCAGCCGGTGGTTGCGCGGCAATTTTTCCCAACAGGTCTTTCAGGGGTTGTTGAATAGCGGTAAACACACCATCGAGCAATTGAACCGTTGCGCCTTTGTCGTGGTCATCAAGCAATGCATTGTAAGGATGCTGTTCGTACCCCAGCATATCGGCTTCCTGTTTTTTTAATTCTATCAGCCGGGCCAGGTCATCGGCAAAAACGGAAAAATCATTGGCTTTTCGGGCTTCCATCCAGCTATGAAAACTTTTGTTCACCGCTTCAGCCAGTTTGCGTACAAAAGAGGAAGGGAATTTTTTTTGTTTGGAATAATCCTGCCAGGTAAGCTCTACATTTCTTTTTTCTTCGGCCGACAAATTATTACCAGCTAACAATTCCTGTAAAAGCCCGCCCAGCTTATCATCGGTGAAAAATTTATGCGCAATTTCAGAAAGGGTGGCAATTTGCTGCCCACGAACCGGTGCGCCTTTCGGTGGAAGATAAGTTTCCTGGTCCCACTGTAATACGGCGGCGGCATATCGTAAATCGGCAATCGTTTGCATCCCTTTAATATATTCCTCATACAGGGGTTTCGTAGCTGTATTTGTCATACCGAATAAATTTATTATTAATTACAGGTTGCGAAAGTCGGTAAAATTATATCATACCCAAAAACCACCAACAAAGTAACCGCAATAACAGTATATATAAATACAACATACTTAGGTCAATTGTTTGTAACTATCTCTTTTTCCATTGATTGTACAGCGTTTTTTCATAAAGGATATGGCCTTAATTGAAATACATTTAACATTGGCGTAAAATCTATTAACACCTGTGAAAAACTGTTTTATAAATTATTTCGCAGGACTGCTACTTTCGTACGGGTTCTTACAAATAATTTGTTACGGTGTCGGCTGACAAAATCATACCAATCAGCCGGCTTAAAAGGGAACCGTGTGAAAATCACGGGCTGACGGGCAACTGTAAGTTGGGTGAATGGAGGTTGAAGTTTCCGAATATATTCGGGGCCACTCACTAAGCTGATCTTACAAATGACCACTGCCGATGACCGGTGAAAGCCACATCGGTGGGAAGGTGTTCAGCAAATCAACAAGCCAGGAGACCTGCCGTTAACAAAGGACGTTTGGAACTTTCCCGATAAGGTACCGGCAAATGATTAATGCTTCACTTTATTTTACGCGAAGTATGGGAGTTGCTATCTGTTGTCGTGCCGCATTTTTAACATTCTAACCATTTATCATGCAGTACGAAAATGAAGTGTTGCTACAGGAAAACAAAGACCGTTTCGTTATTCTTCCAATCAAATACCCAAGTATATGGGAAATGTATAAGAAGCATGAGGCCAGCTTCTGGACCGCTGAGGAAATTGATTTGAGCGGTGATCTGAAAGACTGGGCCTGCCTCAATGATGGCGAGCGCCATTTTATTTCACACGTGTTGGCCTTCTTTGCTGCCAGCGACGGCATCGTTAATGAAAACCTGGCCGTGAATTTTATGAGCGAAGTGCAATTGCCTGAAGCCCGTTGCTTTTATGGTTTTCAGATCATGATGGAGAATATTCACTCCGAGACGTATGCATTATTGATAGACACTTATATAAAAGATGTAAACGAAAAAGACAGGTTGTTCCATGCTATTGATACGGTGCCTGCCGTAAAGAAAAAAGCAGAGTGGGCGTTGCGTTGGATCGAGCAGGGCAATTTTGCCGAACGCCTGGTGGCCTTTGCCGCAGTAGAAGGCATCTTTTTCAGTGGCAGCTTCTGTTCTATTTTCTGGTTGAAGAAAAGAGGGTTGATGCCCGGGCTTACTTTCAGTAATGAACTGATAAGCCGTGACGAAGGTTTGCATTGTGAGTTTGCCTGCTTGTTGTACAGCATGCTCAGCAACAAAATGTCGCAGGAAGATGTTTACAGCATTATCGGCGATGCCGTACGTATTGAAAAAGAATTTATCACCGAAGCCCTGCCGGTTGACCTCATAGGTATGAACGCCCGGTTAATGCAACAGTATATTGAATTTGTTGCCGACAGATGGTTGAGTGAATTAGGATATCCAAAAATGTTCAATGCAACCAACCCGTTCGATTTTATGGAAATGATCTCACTGCAAGGTAAGACCAACTTCTTTGAAAAGCGGGTGGGCGACTATCGTAAAGCGGGCGTAATGAATAGTAAAGAATCGCAACAGTTTTCACTGGACGAAGATTTCTAAATATCAGAAAAGCCAATTCTTAAAATCCAACATTCCGAGATCAGAAATAATATTTGATAGCAACATAAACTCTATAGCATGAACGTAATTAAAAGGAACGGGAAAAAAGAAACGGTAAAGTTCGACAAGATCACGGCTCGTATTCAGAAGCTGTCGTATGGGTTGAGTCAGCTGGTTGATGTGATTGAAGTAACGAAGAAAGTGATTGAAGGTATTTATGATGGGGTTACCACCAGCGAACTGGATAACCTGGCTGCAGAAACAGCGGCTTCATTAACAACCAAACATCCCGACTATGCGTTGCTGGCTTCACGCATTGCAGTAAGCAACCTGCATAAGAATACAGAGAAATCATTTTCCGAAACGATGCGCAAACTGCATCAATATACTGATTCAGCTACCGGTCGCAGAATGCCGTTGGTGGCTGATGATGTAATGGAGATCATTGAAGCCAATGCCGAGTTACTGGATAGCTCGATCATTTATGACCGTGACTTTGGGTTTGATTATTTCGGGTTTAAAACATTGGAGAAATCATACCTGTTGCGTATCGACGGTAAAGTATCTGAGCGTCCTCAGCATATGTTTATGCGCGTGGCCATCGGCATACATAAAGAAGATGTTGAAAGCGCCATCAAAACGTACAACTTAATGAGCGAGCGTTGGTTCACCCATGCTACGCCTACCTTGTTCAATGCCGGTACGCCCAAGCCGCAAATGTCATCCTGCTTTTTGCTGACCATGAAAGACGATAGCATCGATGGTATTTACGATACGTTGAAGCAAACGGCAAAGATCTCACAAAGCGCCGGTGGAATTGGTTTATCAATTCACAACGTACGCGCTACCGGTAGCTATATCGGCGGTACCAATGGAACCAGCAATGGTATCATTCCCATGCTGCGCGTATTTAATGATACGGCTCGTTATGTTGATCAGGGGGGTGGAAAGCGCAAAGGCGCCTTTGCCATTTACCTGGAACCCTGGCATGCTGATATCGAAAGCTTTTTAGACCTGCGTAAGAACCATGGTAAGGAAGAGCTGCGTGCAAGAGACCTGTTCTATGCTTTGTGGATCTCTGATCTGTTCATGAAGCGGGTAGAACAAAATGGAGACTGGAGCCTGTTTTGCCCGAATGAGGCCCCAGGTTTAGGAGATACATTTGGCGACGAGTTTGAAGCGCTGTACCATCGTTATGAAGAAGAAGGCCGGGCACGCAAAGTGATCAAAGCTCAGGAGTTGTGGTTTGCCATTCTGGAAGCACAGATAGAAACCGGCACCCCTTACATGCTGTATAAAGATGCGGCCAATCGCAAAAGCAACCAGCAGAACCTGGGTACTATCAGAAGCAGCAACCTGTGTACGGAGATCCTGGAGTTTACCAGTGCCGATGAAGTAGCTGTTTGTAACCTGGCATCGCTGGCATTGCCCCGCTTTGTAAATGAAGGAAAATTCGATTTCAATAAATTATACGAAGTAACTTACCAGGTAACGCGCAACCTCAATCGCATTATCGATAACAACTACTATCCGATCGAGGAAGCAAAACGTTCTAACCTGCGTCACCGCCCAATTGGATTAGGTGTGCAAGGATTGGCGGATGTATTTATCTTACTGCGTTTGCCTTTTGAAAGCGACCTGGCAAAAGTGTTGAATAAAAACATATTTGAGACTATCTATTTTGCGGCTATGACGGCCAGCAAAGACATGGCAAAAGAGCAGGGCGCTTATGAAACCTTTGCCGGTTCACCGTTATCAAAAGGACAGTTCCAGTTCGATCTGTGGGATGTGCAACCTTCTAACCGTCATGACTGGGATGCATTGCGTAAAGAAGTGATGGAGCATGGTGTTCGCAATTCATTGCTGGTAGCGCCTATGCCTACGGCTTCTACTTCACAAATTTTGGGGAACAACGAATGTTTTGAACCGTATACCTCTAATATTTATGTGCGCCGGGTATTGAGTGGGGAATTCATCATTGTAAATAAACACCTGCTGAAAGACCTGGTACAACTGGGACTTTGGAATGATACCATGAAGAATAAGATCATCGCTGCCAACGGATCTATTCAGCAGATCAATGAAATTCCGGCCGAAATAAAAGCGTTGTATAAAACTGTATGGGAAATAAAGCAACGTCACCTGATTGATATGGCGGCTGATCGCGGCGCTTATATCTGCCAGTCGCAATCGCTCAACCTGTTTGTAGATAACCCAACTGTTGCCAAGCTTACCTCAATGCACTTCTATGCATGGAAGCAAGGGTTGAAAACAGGGATGTATTATCTGCGTACACAGGCTGCGGCGCAGGCTGTTCAGTTCACTGTTGAAAAGCAAGGCAGCCGTGAAATGGAACCAGTGGTACCCAAGTCGGCCGATGATGGCCTCAATGGCGGCACCTGCAGCATGGAAGACGGTTGTGTTACCTGCAGCGCGTAGAAGAATTTCTGATTTAGAGATTTGGGGATTTTTAGATTTATATAATAGGGTGGGCCTTTCTTACAGAGAGGCTTACCCTTTTAATTTTAGCAAATCCCAAAATCCCGCAATCGCGAAATCTCCAAATCATTATATTTGCTGCTCAGTTCTTTACTTTAACACCTTGTTTTCAGGTTTCCGATCTCGGCTAAGCCGAGACGGGATTAAAAAGGAACCGTGTGTGAATCACGGGCTGTCGCGCAACTGTATGTTGTAGTGAGGGATAACACCTCACAGCGCTGCATAATAAGCCACTGTATCAGGCCTCAATGGTATGGGAAGGCATGCAGCAAAACAATAAGCCAGGATACTTGCCTGAAAATTGAGACGAATGCTTTCGCGGTTTAAAAGCAGCAGTCAGGAGCAGTTAAATCACCTCACTTAGTAACTGTTTCTCTCTAACACTTTATCACGAAAGCATACACATTAAACGTAAAGACATTAATAATTTCATTAATGTTTCACTAAATGTTTTATGCGTATGCTAACACACAATCTTGGGTTCCCCCGTATTGGGGCACAACGCCAATTGAAAAAAGCCTGTGAACAATACTGGGCCGGCAGCATCGGCAGGGCCGAATTATTCTTTGCCGCTAAAAAGATCAGGGAAGAAAACTGGCTATTGCAAAAAGAAGCCGGTATCGGCATGATACCCTGTAACGATTTCAGTTTTTACGACCAGGTGCTCGATATGTCGTTGTTGTTAGGCGCTGTACCACACCGTTATACGCCCGTGGCAACCGACATCAAAGAAAATGCAGAGATCGATCTGTATTTCGCAATGGCCCGGGGCTATCAACAACATGGCCTGGATATCACAGCCATGGAAATGACCAAATGGTTCGATACCAACTATCACTACATTGTTCCCGAATTTACCGCTGCTCAGCAATTCCGCATTCTTTCCGACAAATTATTTCATGAATTTAACGAATGCAAACGCGTAACAGAAACAACACCAAAACCCGTATTGATCGGGCCTGTATCTTATTTGTTATTGGGAAAAGAAAAACAAAACGGGCAGGAAGAAAAGCAGTTCGATAAAATAGACCTGTTGAAACAACTGCTGCCTGTTTATATTGAAGTGCTGAAAAGGCTGGAAGAAGCCGGCGCCGTTTGGGTTCAGCTCGATGAGCCCTTCCTGGTTACCGACCTTACCGAAAAACAACAACAGGCATTTCAGTACGCTTATAAAGAGATCCGTAAGCAATGCAACCTGAAAATATTAGTAGCTACTTATTTTGAAGGCTTGCAGGAGAATATCAACCTGGCTGTTAACCTGCCGGTATGCGCCCTGCATGTTGACCTGGTAAGGGCTCCGCAACAAATTGACGACGTATTGAAAGCCATGCCACCGAAATTATCGTTGTCGTTAGGTGTGGTTGATGGCCGTAATATCTGGAAGAATGATTTTAGCAAGTCCCTCGCTTTAATTGAAAAAGCCGTTACAGCTATTGGTGAAGACCGGGTAATGCTGGCGCCTTCCTGCTCATTGCTGCATTCTCCGGTTGACCTTGATGGAGAGACCGCTATTGATGCCGAGATCAGGAACTGGATGGCTTTTGCCAAACAAAAGCTGGATGAAGTAAGCGCTTTAAATCAAATAAAAGCGGGTAATAAAGAACTGCTGACCATCAATGCACGGGCTATTGAAAGCCGGCGCAATTCTACCCGAATTCACAAAAAGGCGGTAAAACAACGTGTAGCTGAGATTAAAGACGCAGATGCAACCCGAAACAGTGCGTTTACGGTTCGACAAAGCATACAACAGCAACGGTTTAATTTACCGTTGTTTCCTACTACTACAATTGGTTCTTTCCCACAAACAGAGGACATCCGCCAGTTGCGGGCAAGGCTGAAAAAAGGAGACCTGTCGCAACAGCAATACGAAGCAGAAATTGAAGAAGCAACGATCAATGCTATCCGTGTTCAGGAAGAAATTGGTTTGGATGTGTTGGTGCATGGGGAGTTTGAGCGCAACGACATGGTGGAATATTTTGGTGAACAGCTCGATGGCTTTTTGTTCACTAAGAATGGATGGGTGCAAAGTTATGGCAGCCGTTGTGTGAAGCCACCGGTGATAGCAGGCGATGTGAGTCGCACCAGCGATATGACAGTACGGTGGAGTTGTTTTGCCCAGGCGCAAACCAGTAAATTAATGAAAGGCATGCTCACTGGTCCGGTAACTATTTTGCAATGGTCGTTTGTGCGTGATGACCAGCCGAGATGGCAAACGGCCTTTCAAATTGCGCTGGCCATCAGGGATGAAGTGAATGCATTGGAGAAAGCCGGCATTAAGGTGATACAAATAGATGAGCCTGCCATTCGCGAAGGGTTGCCATTGCGAAAGAAAGATGGACCTGCGTATCTTGACTGGGCAGTGAAAGCATTTCGATTATCTGCCAGTGGCGTACAGGACGAAACGCAGATCCATACGCACATGTGCTATAGCGAATTCAATGATATCATGGAGCACATTGCCAAAATGGATGCGGATGTGATCACCATTGAAACCAGCCGTTCGCAAATGGAGTTGCTGGAAGCCTTTGCACGATTTAAATATCCGAATGAAATAGGGCCCGGTGTATACGATATTCATTCACCACGGGTGCCCACGGTAGAAGAAATGATGTACCTGCTCGAAAAAGCGGTGGCCCTGTTACCGGTTAAAAACCTTTGGGTAAATCCTGATTGTGGTTTGAAAACACGTCGCTGGACGGAGACCATTGCTGCATTGAAGAACATGGTGCAGGCGGCGCAGCAGGCAAGGGAGAAGGTTGAGCAACCTGCGTTAGTTTAATGTAATAGCATTCTGTTGCCAGGTTTCAGTTACAGGTTCCAGGTTTCTGGGTTACAAGGAAGGGCTATTAGTAGCCCTGTAACCTGTACCTTGTAACCTGTAACTGTTCTTATTAAATCGCGATCTTGTCGCATTCATTAACTTATAGCGTTCAACAATGACTATCGAACAAAAGATCCAGCAATCCGAAACCCGCATCTTCAAAGCTGTATTTCCCAATACAACCAATCATTACGACACTTTGTTTGGCGGAACTGCCATGGCTTTAATGGATGAAGTTGCATTTATTGCCGCTACCCGGTTTGCCCGGAAACGAATGGTAACGGTATCGTCGGATAAAATAGATTTTACCAGGTCTATACCGGCGGGCACCATCATTGAATTAATTGGAAAAGTGATTCATACCGGTAAATCCAGCGTGCGGGTGCTGGTTGAAATATTTATTGAAGAAATGTATTCCTTCGAACGCGACAAAGCCATTAGTGGCACTTTTACCCTGGTGGCTGTTGATGAAAACAAACGACCGGTGCCTATTTTATAAAAAGGGCTTGGGATTAAATTAAAAATTGCTTTAATGTAGGTTTCTTTAACAATTCATAGACAAAATTTTATCAATTTTAAGCTGTGAAAGCCATTAATTTGTTAAAAGTTAAATTGCCCCATGAATTGCACGCGTTATTATAGAACCCTGATTGCTTTGGCTTTAATTTTTACCGGTTTAGGGGCCGGTGCACAGCAGATCGATTCCATGGTGAATGTATATGGAGAAAGATTTCCGCAGGAGAAAATATATGTTCATTTTGATAAGCCGGCTTATAATACCGGCGAAACCATCTGGTTCAAATCGTATTTATTTACCGGTATCATACCCTCGCCCATCAGCAGGAACTTCTATGCCGAACTGCTCGATCAGTCGGGCAAGGTATTACAACAAAAGATCATGCCTATTTATGAAGGCACATCTGCAGGGCATTTTGACTTGCCGGCCAATCTTCCGCCGACGATCGTTTTCCGGGCTTATACAACATGGATGCTGAATTTTGATACCACTTTTTTATTCAGCAAAACCATCCGCATTTTAAATAAAACAACAGCACAGACGCCCCCGCAAGGCGGGGCCACTGCCGCTGGTACTACAACCGCTGCGAAGCAAACTACTGCTGCAGCCAGCAGCAATAGCATACCGGTTGCTACCCTGCGCTTCTTCCCTGAAGGCGGCGACCTGGTAACCGGACTTGAATCGGTAGTAGCTGTGAAAGTGACAGATGTATATGGATTGCCGGTATCGGCCCAGGGTACTATTAAGGATGCTGCAGGTGCAACAGTAGCTAACTTTGGTACGGTGCATGATGGCATGGGCCGTTTTACCATAGAGCCGCAAGCCGGTAAAACATATTATGCTGAATGGCAGGATGAAAAAAAGCAAACACGTAAAACACCATTGCCCACTGCGAAACCAGGTGGTGTAATAATGCAATGTGCTTCTACGGGTAACCGGGAGGCATTTATTATCAAACGAACAGCTGATGCGCCAGACAATTTAAAAACCCTGTACCTGCTGGGTTATTTTAATTCGCAGGTTGTGTATAAAGCGCGGTTGAATTTGCAGCAAAATTTTATGGTCAGCGGTTCCATTCCGCTCGATGGCATCCCAACGGGAATGATACAAATGACCTTGTTTGATGCAGATTGGAAACCACAAGCGGAACGTATTGCGTTTGTGAACAAGGAAGATTATTTCTTTACGACCCGTGTGGTCCCCATCACCAGGAATACAGACAGACGTGGCAAGAATACACTGGTGATAGATGTCCCCGATACATTGAAAGCTAACCTGAGCATTGCCATAACCGATGCAGGATTAAGCAAAGCAGATCCCGATGCTGATAACATTGTATCACATTTATTATTGAGTGGCGATCTGCGCGGTTATATTAACAATCCATATTACTACTTCACAGGTAATGATGATACGGTACGATCGCACCTCGACCTGGTTATGCTCACCAATGGTTGGCGCCGGTTTAAATGGGACGATCTGGCCGCAGGTAAATTACCGGTGATAAAATTTCCACGGGAAAATTATTTATCGCTCAACGCTAATTTAACGGGTGTGCTGCCCAGCCAGGTCCCTAAGAATACCCAACTGAATGTTTTCATTCAGGCTAAAGATTCATCCCGTCAGTTGTTCTTCCTCACAATGGATTCCAGCGGCAGGTTTAGGCAGGATGGGTTGGTGTTCTATGATACAGTGCAGGTGTTTTACCAATTTAATAACAGTAAGCACCTTGCCAATAAAGCCATTGTTAATTTCAGCAACGGAACCTTGAAAAGTGGAGGGGTCATTAAGCCCGATACGGCCTGGCGTGTTCCCATGCCACTGGATACAAGCCTGCTGAATAGAGGTAAATTTTTTGCTACGGAAGCAGATCGGATAAGACCTGAACTGGAGAAGAAAGTGAAAGTGCTGGAAACCGTTACCGTGAAGGCAAAACAAAAGAGCAAGCAACAACAAATGGACGAGCGATATACCAGTGGTTTATTTTCGGGCGGCGATGCAACTACTTTTGATTTGACCGACGATGTTTCTGCGTTGGGCGCATTTAACATTTTCAGTTACCTGCAAGGCCGGGTGGCCGGTTTGCAGATCACTACTGGTGGTGGAGGTTCGCAGTTGCAATGGCGTGGCGCAACGCCCTCATTGTTTTTAAATGAAATGCCGGTTGATGTAAGTGCAATAGAAAACATCCCGGTTACCGATATCGCTTATGTAAAAGCATTCCGTCCGCCATTCTTCGGCGCTGTAGGCGGCGGCGCTGGTGGCGCCATTGCCATTTATACAAAAAAAGGCGGCGATAATACATCGGCTGCTTCCAGTGTAGGTGGGCTCGATAAAAGCCGGTTGACCGGTTATGCTACGCCTAAGGAATTTTATTCTCCCGATTATAGCAAGGATGTGGCACAAAATGAACTGCCCGACATACGCTCAACGTTATTCTGGGCGCCTTATTTACTTACCGACAAGAACAATCATAAAATAACCCTGAGCTTCTTTAATAATGATGTAACGAAACGTTTGCGCATCATTTTGGAAGGGATGAATGAAGATGGTCAGCTGACCAGGGTAGAAAAGATCATTGAATAAGAAGATCGCTTATAAAAATGAACAGCCCCGTTTTATGCGGGGCTGTTTGCTGTTACGCCCGGTTGTACACCAGGCTTGGCCGTATTGCCAAATCTGTGTGATACTTCCGAAATATTACCAATGAATTCTTTAATGATTCGGGCATCCTGCGTTTGGTTGCTTTGCAGGTTTAAACTGGTACTTTCACCCCAGCAGTATACGTCTATACCATATGCAGTAACGCGCATTACAAAAAAACCGGCTGACTGCGCTTGTTGCACTACATCACTATGCATTATCTCGAGTGGAAATAATATCGGCATCTCATTTATCATTACATATTTACCAATTCGTAGCTGGTTTGTCTTCATAAAATGAATTATAAAGTGATAAAAAAAAGCGGTGGTAGATACCACCACTTTGTAAACCCTCAAAACCTGCCTGGTTATACCAGGCCATTTTTTCCAGGAATAGAACATTGAACCTAAATGGGTTTCAAAGACATTGAATTAGGGCTCCACAGATACCGGGTTTAGGATATTTCATACTATTGGAATATCTGGTATCGAAGGCAACCTTCATTGCGTCGTACCCAAAAAGCGATATAAGGATTTCAAAAAGTCATGGGAATATTGAACAAAGAGTTTCTCGAAGGAATGTTGGATTAGAATTAGCAAATGCTCATCTGCGACGTAAAAATGGCAACGAAAAGTGTAAAAGAGAAGTAAATGAGGCGGACAACAAGTGGATACAGGTCCCGGTAAAAGGGTACCAGAGGGTGACCTTTTTTCTATTTAGCAGGTAATGGTAGAGTTATATAGAAGAAGTGCAATTAATATAAAAAAGAAAGTTTGAGGTATTTATAGTACTGCAATAATGATACCAGGGTGTTCGTTTGCGTTATATATATTTAAATGAAATGCGAGAGGGAGGCAACGAGGTATAAAGGCAACAAGGCAACGAGGCATAAAGGCATAAAGGCATAAAGGCAACGAGGAAGGGTCAATAGGAGAGCTTCAAGCTACAGGCTATACGCATGAAGGAAAAACAATAAGCAATGGGCAATTTGCAATAGGCAAGGCGAGCTTCACGCTGCGCACTGCGCGCAAGAATAAGGCAACAAGGCATAAAGGCAACAAGGCAACAAGGCATAAAGGCAACGAGGAAGAACCAATGGGTAGTTTTCAATGGGCAATGTGTAATAGGCAAGCTTAAAGCCCAAAGCCAATAACAATTAGCCGATAGTGAATGCTGAGTAGCAGGCAGGTAAAGCTTTCAGCTTTAGCCTTGTAGCTTAAGGCTGTATTGGCTTGCAGCGTGAAGCGTGTAGCTTTATTCCATTATCACAACTTGTCCCGATTTGTCGGGATTAGCTAATTCTGCATTCTATCCTACATTCTTAAGTCTTAAGTTTTGTAAATAGAAACCAAGGCTCTCGTCTTCTGCCAGGTTCAGCTTTTTCTTAAGGCGGTAACGCGCTTTTTTAACGCTCTCAGGTTCTACTGAAAATATACCCGCGATCTCTTTATTGCTTAATCCGGAAAGAATAAAACAGATCAGCCGCACTTCATTGGAGGTGAGATCGGGATGCCGTAGTGTGATGTTATCAACATAATGCGCATGCAGCAGGTTGAAGTTCTTTATAAAATCGGCCCAGTGATCAGATTCTGTGAGGTTGGTCTTTATCTCTTTAGCGATGCGCTTGTATTCGTTATTGTCAGAGGTCTTTAATTTTTCCTGCAATTGCATCAGGTAATCTGTTTTGTTGGCCAGCATCACCGATGTAGTGGTAACCTGGGCCTGCAACTGCCTGGCTTCTTCTTTTGCCTTTTCAATAATTTCCTGCGCCTGTTGAACGGCCATTGCCTTTTTCTCTTCAATAAGTTTATTGGCTTGTTGAAAGGCCTTCTGCTTTTCCATCTCCACCATGCGGCGAGCTTCCAGAAAAGCGGCTTCCCGTTCAATGTGTATACGCACCTTCATTTTTTTATATCTGTAATGCAATATAATACTCACTGAAACCATGATGAGCAACAGCAATACAATAGCTGCCTGCCACATAGAGGTCTCTGCAATGTGATAAGGGAGTAAATGCAATACATAAATAACACAAAAGGGTTTTGTGATCCTTTTCATGGGATTTAGGGAATTTTGCTTAGGGTTAAGATTGCACTAAGTGATTCAAATGCGAAATAACATAAAAGAAGGCGTTGTACCCCTATTTGATACCATAATGTTGATAAAAGAGTACTATCTGTCTACCCGTGGACACTTGTTTATATCAATTTGCCTTATGAGATCATAAGCCTTTTTAATATGATTGATAAAGATTGATAGGGTATCCTAACGGGTTATAATTTAAAAAAATGTGATTTTATTTTTATTCAAATAAAATTGTATTAATAAAAAATCACAGAAGATAATTGTAAGAACCAAATTCCATCTTAAAATCACAGGCACCCGGTCTCAAGATCACGAAATCCTAAAATCAGCAATCCCTTGTTAATTCTTTAATATGGTAATGGTCTTATTAGGATCATGTCCTTTTATAGAAGTTGAATCGGGCGGAGGTTGCGGCAACTTATGATTATAGGTAATAATAAACCGGGAATGCATTTTCATCATGGGGCTTGCAAAGTGCATAGCATCACCTTCCTGAGGTGTGATCAATCCATCTACTATAAGGGTATCGCTATCACTCATAGGCTCCACTTCAAGGCTGATGGTATATGCAAGTTTTGGATTGGGCTTCTTCAATTCCAGATCATAAAATGATTGATGATCATAGGCGAGGAACAACGTAAGGTTTGAGTACTGCTTGCTCATGGTATCCTGATCAACACCATTAAGCACCCGCTTCAGCGGGGTAGAGTCTGATTGCATCCAAACACTATCCAGGTACATCACCTCTTTAGGATCATCAGCCAGGTAAACCTGCATCTTTTGTATAATTGAATCGGCTGTGTTTTTAAAAACAATGGTATCGTGGTTGGCCGGTTTGGGTTTACGTGAAAACCAAAAGTACATGCCGGTACCGGCAATGACCATGATTAATAAGATTATCCAGGTTGCCCGCATAGTTATAGTTAAGGTGTAGTTAGTGTCATTAATTCATTAAAGTAACAAATACCTGCAATTAACATGCCTTGATGTCATTATTTAATTTGTTAACAAACCGGTATTCCTGGTTCATTGCCCTACATAATAATTGCGCCTGCTATCTACTATCTTTGGTTTCAATCATCCATCTGGCCAAAACATAATAATCATTTTCAGATGAAAATTGCCGATATCGTTGCCTTGCTCGAATCCATTGCCCCGCCTTCCTTACAGGAAAGTTATGATAATGCCGGGCTATTGACCGGCAATGCCGGCTGGACCTGCACCGGCGCTCTTTGCACTCTCGATGCCACGGAAGAAGTGATCAAAGAGGCCATTCAACGCGGTTGTAACCTGGTAGTGGCGCATCACCCCATCATTTTTGGCGGGTTAAAGAAGATCACGGGCAGAAATTATGTAGAAAAGACCATCATAACAGCCATCAAGAATGATATTGCGATCTATGCCATTCATACCAACCTGGATAACGTAATAGCTGGTGTTAATGGGATGATGGCCAATAAACTGGGACTGGTAAACCGGAAGATCCTGGCGCCAAAGGAAGCCACGCTCAGAAAATTGTTCACTTTTGTGCCCGTTGAACATGTGGAATCGGTTCGGGCGGCTTTATTTGAAGCCGGCGGCGGAAATATTGGAAATTATGATGAATGCAGTTTTGGGGTAGAAGGGACGGGTACTTTTAAAGCCGGGGAGGGAACCAATCCCTTTGTTGGCGAACAAGGGGAGCGGCATTACGAACAGGAACAAAAGATTGAGGTCATTTTTCCGGCCTACCTGCAAACAGCTATGGTGCGGGCTTTGCGCACGGCCCATCCTTACGAAGAAGTGGCATACGATGTGGTTGACCTGGCCAATACCCATCCCGGCATTGGTTCGGGGCTGGTAGGTGAATTGCGGGATGCCATACCGGAAACCGCTTTTTTGAAACAATTAAAGCAGGTATTTGGCCTGTCGTTGATCAGGCATACCGCCCTGCTGGGCCGGCCGGTGAAGAAGGTGGCTTTATGTGGCGGCGCAGGTAGTTTCTTGGTTTCCAAAGCATTAGCCGTTGGGGCTGACATCTATATTACAGGCGATATGAAATACCACGAGTTTTTTGATGCCAATGGCCGGCTGATAATAGCCGATATTGGGCATTTTGAAAGTGAGCAATTTACCATAGATTTACTGGCTGGAGTTTTGCAGGAAAAATTCCCTACCTTTGCCGTCCTTAAAACGGCTTTAAAAACCAATCCTGTACATTATTTTGTTGATTAGTGACCAGAACGCTGAAGTGTGCGACGCAACAAAAGATCCATCAGGGATGGTAAAGCCGGGAACCAACTTCAAACCATAAACAACAAACTATAAATTTATTTATGGCTAACGTTAAAGATTACTCTGTAGAAGAAAAATTAAGTGCACTGGTTGCTTTGCAGAAGGTTGAATCGAAGATCGATGAGATACAGATCCTGAAAGGAGAGTTACCTATGGAAGTGAGCGACCTGGAAGATGAAATTCAGGGTTTGCATTCACGCCAGGTTCGTATCGAAGAGGAGATCAACGGCATTCAGGAATTTATTAATCAGAAGAAGAACCTGATCAAAGAAGCAGAGGCGCTGATCAAGAAATATGAAAAGCAGAGTGAGAACGTAAAGAACAGCCGCGAGTTTGAGGCCATCAATAAAGAAATTGAAATGCAGCAGCTCGAAATAAAGCTGGCTGAAAAACACATTCGCGACGCTAATGAAGAGATTGCCGAGAAAGTAGTAGTGCTCGACAAAGCGAAAAAGAATATCGCCACCAAAGAAGGTGTTTTGAATACCAAGAAAGGTGAGTTGGAAAAGATCATTGCTACTACCGAAAAAGAAGAAAAACATTTTAATAAACAGGCTTCTGAAGCCCGTGAGAAAGTTGATGAGCGCCTGTTGTTGTCATACGATCGCATTCGCAAGAACTACCGTAACGGCCTGGGCGTAGTGCCGGTTGAGCGTGATGCCTGCGGTGGTTGCTTTAACGCTATCCCACCACAACGTCAAAGTGAGATCCGCCAGCGTAAAAAGATCATCGTATGCGAAAACTGCGGCCGTATCCTGGTTGACCGCGACCTGTTTGATACAGTTGAAGTAAAATGAGTAAACTAATTCAGCATAATGAAAAGGCCCCGCAACAAGCGGGGCTTTTTTATGTGGGTAGAGGAATCAAAAAAGTAAGGAGGCGGGAAGAAAATGCGGAATACACAAAATGAGTGGGCTCTTTCATCCGCCAGTTGGCGGACCGTTTCCCGATTCACGTATATTGCAGCCATGAATTGGCCCAGGCCAACTTGTTTGGCAGTCTTATTATTGGTATTGTTGTATGTGCCTGCAAGGGCGCAAAAAGTATTTGATTTTAACGAGCGGTGCAAACAGGCGTATCATGAAATTGTGCAGTTAAAATTAAATAGCGGCCAGCAATTGCTGAATGCAGAAAAAGCGCAGCACCCCGATAACCTCATCCCGTATTTCCTCGAAAATTATATCGATTTCTTTACGCTGTTCTTTAATGAGGACCCGGCAGAATATCAAAAGCGATTGCCTAATCGCGAAGCCCGGCTTAAGCTGCTAAGCGAGGGGCCTGAAAAATCTCCTTTCCTTTTATTTACCCGTTCGGTGATCCATTTTCAATGGGCTGCCATCAGGGTGAAATTTGGTAATAACTGGGATGCCGGGTGGGAGTTTCGTCGCTCGTTTTTACAGGTAAAGAACAACCAGCAATCATTTCCCAACTTTACGCCTAACCTGTTATATGCGGGCGCCATGCAGGTGGCGGCCGGAACCATTCCCGATGGCTATAAATGGTTAAGCAATTTGCTGGGCATTAATGGCAGCATAAAAAAAGGCATGTCGCGGATCGGCGCCTTTTTGCAGGGAACCGATGAATGGTCGGTATTGTTTCATGAAGAAGCGGTATTCTATTACTGTTATTTGAAATTTTATATAGAGAACGACCGGCCGGGCGTTTTTAAATTTATTGAACAGCAGGAACTGGATGTGGTGAATCATCATTTGTTTGCATTTCTCGCAGCCAATTTGAACATCAATAACCAGCAGGCTGAAAAAGCAGAGCAGGTTATAGCGGGTTTAAATAATAATTCAGGTTACCTGGCCATGCCGGTATGGGATATGGAAATGGGTTATGCCAAAATGCATCATCTGGATGCCGGGGCTGCTTTATACCTGGAACGCTTTCTGGCCACTTTTAAAGGGAAATTCTATGTGAAAGATGTGCTGCAAAAACTAAGCTGGCATTATTACCTGCAGGGTGATGAAGCCAGGGCCAAAACCTACCGCCAGAAGATATTGCAAAGTGGCAGCACCGATACGGAAGCCGATAAGCAGGCGCAAAAGGAAGCAATGACCGACAAGTGGCCTAATAAGTTGTTGCTGCAGGCCCGGTTGTTAAATGACGGTGGTTATTACCGGCAGGCCCTGGCGCTGTTGCATGGTAAAAACACAGGTTATTTTTCATTGACAGAAGAAAAACTGGAGTTTGCCTATAGGGCCGGACGTTTGTACGATGATATGGGAAATGACAGCCTGGCCATTGTATTTTATAAACAGGCTATTGACCTGGGCCAACGGCGTAAAGAACATTTTGCCGCCCGGGCGGCCTTGCAAACCGGTTATATTTACGAGCAAAAGGGCGATAAGCAAACGGCCATTGAATGGTTTAAACGTTGCATTAATATGAAAGACCACGATTTTAAAAATTCATTGGACCAACGAGCGAAGGCGGGGTTGGCAAGGTGTAATAGTGAATAGTGAAAACAGCTGCAGGCTTCAAGCTGTAAGCCGTCGCGGCAACGGGTCACTGGTAGCTGTATTGGTTGGGGAAAACCATGTTATAATTAATGCCCGATCGCAATTATATTTGTTACGCTCAAAATCGTACTGTGCTTAAAAAACTATACATACAGAACTACGCTATTATTGACGAGATAGAGATCGACTTCTCGCAAAAGCTGAATATAATTACCGGGGAAACCGGCGCCGGTAAATCAATTTTAATGGGCGCCCTGTCGTTGATACTGGGCGACCGGGTTGATACGGCCGTATTGCAGAGCCGCGATAAGAAGTGTTATGTAGAAGGAATATTTGTAATAGCTGAGAAGAAAGCGGTGAAAGCCTTTTTGCGTGAGCAGGACCTCGATATTGATGAAGAGCTGGTGATCCGTCGCGAAATTGGCAGTAATGGTAAATCGAGAGCGTTTGTTAATGATACGCCCGTTAACCTGGAACAACTTCGTCAGTTAAGTGCTATGCTGGTTGACCTGCATCGCCAGTTCGATACGCTGGAATTGGGCGAAAGCGATTTTCAACGGCAGGTACTGGATGCCCTGGCTGGTCATACGGATGTAGTGCAGCAATACCAGGGATCGTATACCCAATGGCAGCAGGCGCAACATGAGCTATCTGCTTTGCAGCAACAGAAAGATCAATTCACCAAAGAATATGATTACAATAAGTTTTTATTTGATGAGCTGCACGATGCGGGCCTGAAAGAGAATGAACTGGAAGAAGCAGATGCAACTTTAAAATTGCTCAGTAATGCAGAAGGCATTAAAACAACATTGAGCAAAGTGACCTACGAATTAGGAGAAGGTGAATCGCCCATGGTACAGCAACTGAAATCATTGTGCCACCAGTTAAGCGCTTACAGCGATCACCATACTGCGTTACCGGCCTTGTTGCAACGATTGCAGAGTGCCCAAATTGAATTACAGGACATCGCCGATGAAGTGGAGCGCATCAATGACCAGGTGCAGTACGATCCGCAAAAAATTGAACAACTGAACGACCGCATTTCCACAGGGTACAAACTGTTGAAGAAACACGGCGTACATACTACGCAGGAATTGCTGGCTATACAAGATGGGCTGGAGCAAAAATTACAGGCTGTATTGAATATTGATGAAGCCATTCAGGCCAAAGAAAAAGCTGTACAGCAATTATTACAAAAAGCTACCGACCTGGCAGCAAAGCTAACGGCTAACCGTGTTAAACAAGTGAAGCCGCTGCAGGATAAAGTAAATAAGCTGTTGGCCCAGGTAGGTATGCCCAATGCCCGCCTGCAGGTAGATGTAAAGCCATTGGCCAATCTTCAAATATCAGGGCACGACGATATAGAGTTTTTATTTGATGCCAATAAAAGCAACCGGTTCGAGCCTATTCGCAAAGTGGCATCGGGCGGTGAACTTAGCCGGTTAATGTTGTGTATTAAATCGCTGGTAGCCCAGTCGCTCGATCTGCCCACCCTGATCTTTGATGAAATAGATACCGGTATTTCGGGTGAGGCAGCCAAACAGGTGGGCATTATTATGAAAGACCTGGCCCGCAAACGCCAGGTGCTGAGCATTACCCATCAGCCGCAAATTGCCGGGAAAGCCGATGCCCATTACTTCGTTTACAAGGAAATAAAAGGCAATTCCATTAAAACTAATATCAGGCTGCTGTCGCAGGATGAGCGCATAACGGCCATAGCCAAAATGCTCAGTGGGGAGAAGCCTACGGCTGCCGCATTGGAGAATGCACGGGAGATGGTGATGAATTAATCGGTATGCTAACTATTCCATTTCTTAATCCGGATTTCATATTCTTCCTGGTCGTGGCAGCCATTCCTGCTTATTATATGAACCGGTATTTGATGGGATGGATACAGCCCAGACAATCATTTGGGCGCTTTACACTATATCTGGCGGCTATATTGGCAGTAGCCCTGGTATACACATTTATTGTAAGTTGGGTATTGTTGAAATATGTTTGGCCTGTCAGATAAGTTGTTATTTTTGCGCGCTTATTCTAATTAAAAATAAATTGTATGGCATATAACCTGCTTAAAGGAAAGAAAGGGATCATTTTTGGTGCTTTGGACGAAAAATCAATTGCCTGGAGAACCGCTTTGCGTTGCCATGAAGAAGGCGCACAACTGGTTTTAACCAATGCACCGGTTGCTTTACGTATGGGCACCATCAACCAACTGGCCGAAGCAGTGAAAGCGCCGGTAGTAGGCGCCGATGTCACCAGCATGGATGATTTGAAGAAATTGTTTGAAGAAGCCATGAAGCATTTTGGCGGTAAGGTAGATTTCATCCTGCATTCAATAGGCATGAGCCTGAACGTGCGCAAAGGCAAGCATTATACCGAGATCGATTACGGGTTTAACCAAAAGACCCTTGATATATCAGCCATGTCGTTGCACCGCGTGCTGCGTACAGCCTGGGAAATGGATGCCATTAACGATTGGGGCAGCGTGGTAGCTTTAAGCTATATTGCGGCACAACGCGTATTCCCCGATTATAACGAAATGGCAGATGCGAAAACATTGCTGGAAGGCGTGGCCCGCAACTTTGGTTATCATTATGGGGTTAAGAAAAAAGTGCGGATAAACACCGTATCTCAGTCTCCTACCAAAACAACCGCCGGTAGCGGGGTTAAAGGGTTCGATGGCTTTATAAGTTATGCAGAAAAGATGAGCCCGCTGGGTAATGCTTCAGCCGATCAGTGTGCTGACTATTGCGTTACCTTGTTCAGCGACCTTACCAAAATGGTAACCATGCAGAACCTGTTTCATGATGGCGGATTCTCCTTTACCGGGGTTACCGAAGCCGTTATTGAGCAGATGGAGAAGTAAGGGGGGAAGTTGACAAGTTAACAGGTTGATAAAGGGAGGAAGTAAGAAATTCAAAGGGGTGGATCTAGCCGCGGCGGTAGATCCACCCCTTTTTTGTAATGTGAAGAGGTTGCCCCCCGGTAACCGGCAGTCCGGTAACTGGTAACAATAAAAAAACCGCCCGCCTGAACAGCGACCGGTTTGCATTATTTTTTAGCCATGGGCTTTTAATACTCATCTTCATTAAAGAAGAAGTCGTCCTGACTGGGATAGTCCGGCCAGATATCTTCAATGCCTTCGTATATCTCTCCTTCATCTTCCAATTCCTGAAGATTTTCTACCACTTCAATGGGTGCACCGCTACGGATCGCGTAGTCAATCAGCTCATCTTTGGTGGCAGGCCACGGTGCATCTTCGAGATAGGATGCAAGTTCTAATGTCCAAAACATGTGTTTAGCCTGTTTAAAGTTTTAAATCCACTAACAGTTACCGAATCAAGGGTCGGAGAAATAGCTATACTGTCCCCAATATTACCCCTCAATTTTTCGCAAAAGTAACCCTCCTAATGAAAAAACCAAATCTATCTTTGAAAGATAATGGAAGGTTTTCCTAAAAACTTTCCCCAAACGGGTCCTATGAACGGGAAGCCAATGGTTTGTAGTATCTTGACGGCTATTATTAGTAATTCACAACACATGTTGATAGCGACGAATATTCAAAAATATTATGGTCAGTTATGGGTTTTGAAGGGCGTTGACCTGGAAATAAAACAGGGCGAAATTGCCAGCATTGTTGGACCATCGGGCTCAGGGAAAAGCACGTTGTTACACATTTTAGGCACACTAGATAAGCCGGATAAAGGGGAGGTAAAGGTTGGTAATCAACGCATCAATTTCCTGAACGAGAAACAAATGGCGGCTTTTCGTAACCGGCATGTGGGCTTTGTTTTCCAGTTCCACCATTTACTTCCCGAATTCACCGCCCTTGAAAATGTGTGTATTCCCGGCTGGATGGCCGGTCGCCGTAAAAAGGAAGTAGAGGACAATGCATTATCGTTATTACAAATGTTAGGGTTGGGCAAACGCACCGATAATAAACCGAATGCATTATCGGGCGGCGAGCAGCAACGGGTAGCCGTAGCCCGGGCGCTCATCAACAGGCCTGCAATTATTTTTGCCGATGAACCTACCGGTAACCTCGACTCGGCCAATGCCCGCGAACTGCACCAGTTGTTCTTTACGCTGCGGCAGCAGTTCAATCAAACCTTTTTAATAGTTACGCATAATGAAGAACTGGCGCAAATGAGCGACAGGATCCTGCATATGAAGGACGGAAAGATAGTTTAATGTGCTAATGGGAATACAAATGCGAAAATTTGCAAATACTTGCTTACCCCCAAAGCATCGCTGACGCTGTTACAAAGGCCCAAGCTTTAGAATGATCGAAGGCGATAAAAAACATATGCGTAGTAGTTACCCTATCAACCTGTGAACCTGTCAACTTGTTAACTCGTCAATTTCTCCCCCATAACCAGTAAGTGGTATTATAATTCCCATATATACTTAGTATTTTTAGAAAAAGCCATCCATGGCTACCGACAACAATTCCATTCTTGAAAAGATTGCTTCTATGTTAGACGTAGAAGCCAACGTACTTGGTGACTTATTAGATAAGGAGTTTGAAATTATCAGTGCAGATCCAGTAGAATCTAAAAAGTATCCCTCCACAAAGGAAGCATTTTTTGGGTATGCATTGAGAAAGATAGATGAGATAACTGTCAATGAAAAGAATAATAGTTATCTGAATGATGGAGAGTATTTGCAGGTATATAAAAGAATGATTCGCAGTGATGAGCAAAGAAAATTCTATTTCTCTGTGAACGAGCTGGAAGCTTTAAGGCGAATATGGGATTTTATAGATGATTATACCAACTATTTCCACCTCAATCTCGATAAACTTGAGTTAGTAACATTACCACCATTATTGCTTCGAATCAGCAATCTGCAAAGTCTTAATATCTCCAATAACAAGCTCCGGGATATTTCCATGGTGGGAAGTTTCATTGATTTACAGGTATTGATCGCGGATGCTAACGAAATAACCAGCATAGAATTCCTGAAACAGAACAAAAACCTTCAAATACTCCGGTTAAATCAAAATAGCTTCATAAGCACTTATGAAGTTATAAAAAATATGCCGGTGCTCAGAGAGGTGGAGCTGGTTGGAAACCAGATAAATGATACCGGGGCAAGAACCATACTGAAGAATCCCCGGCTTGAAAAAATAATGCTGGTCGAAAACCCCATCAATGCGCCGCTCGATATCCTGAATGACCTTGTAAAACTGCGTGCGCATTTTGGCATTAACCTTTCTACACAAGCCAATGTAACCGCTACCACAAACGCTGACGATCCACCGGCTTCCCAAACGACAAACGAACAGCCCGAAGAACAATATATTTCCTATGCCATTCGCGATATCCGCCTGCGTGGCAACCCCGATAAAAATTTACTGGATATTGAAAAGCTCAGTGGGATCTTTTACAACCTCATCGCCAACAGCGACAGCAATGGCGAGCATTTCTTTGGTTTGTTTGGCCGGTGGGGCAGGGGCAAGACTTTCTTCTGGAAATATATTTTAAAGAACAACCTCGATAAGGAAAAATACATTCCCATTGAGTTTCACGCCTGGAGGTACCAGGAAACACCCGGCATTTGGGCCTACCTGTATAATACCCTTAACGACGCTTACCTGGGCGATAAACCGAAATGGTATCAGTTGACCAGGTGGGTGAAATATTATAAAAAATTGATCAATCTCAACGATCAGCGGGGTAAGTTATCGGTCATTGTTGGGTTCCTGCTCAGTATAGTTATTGCTATTGGGGTGTATTTATTTAGTGATTTTATAAAAGCAGATGAAACGGTTAAAACGATCCTGGGCTGGGGTATTCCCATTTCCATCATCACCATGCTGGTATATATTGCTAAAACATTCAGGACCGATGCCCGGAAAATTATTTTATCAGTAACCAGCAACGTAAATTTTAACAGCCAGCTTGGGTTTCAGCACGAAATTCAGCAGGAACTGAAATACCTGCTGCAGGCATGGATACCCGAAAAGCTTAAATTCAAAAAGCGCATCTTCCTGTTTATTGATGATATTGACCGCTGTTCGGAAGACAAGATCATTCAGATCGTTGATTATATCCGGGTACTGCTGCATTGTTCCGAGATCCAGGACCGGGTAACCGTACTGGCGGCCATCGATGAACGCATTTTGTTGCACGCCATCCAGGATAAGTATAAAGATTTTATCGCGAACAAGGACAATGACGCTACTTACAAAGAACTGTGCCGCGAATACATGGATAAATTATTCCTGGCCGGGTTAAAGCTGGGCCCATTAACGGAGTTTGAAAAACGGCAGATCGTGGAAGGTTTTACCAGTGCCGATACGGCCATAGCCGATGTGGTAATGCCGCCGGCAACCAATGGTTTCAATTCAGCCAGGGTAGCAGAGGTCATCAGCAAAACAGAAAGCGAAGAACAAATTCTTGCCAATTCCGAAACCGTTACAACCCCCTCTAACGTTAAGGTGACGATACCGGAAAGCGATATACACACCGTAGTGTTGGAAAGCAAAAATATCAGTCAGGTACAAACGGAAATTGCTGCTATTTCTGCTATTCCTGTAACGCCCAAACCGATTGATTCTACAGCCCGTAAAGAATTCCCGTATGAAAAATGGGAGCAGGAGTTTATCAAAGATATTCTGGCGCGCAATACCGAATCAACTCCGCGGAGCATTCGGGTATATACCTACCGGTATTTGTTGGGAAAGCAATTGGTAGAAAAGTCGCTGGCGGAGGGAAAGACTTCCTGGTTGCAATGGTATAATACCAAGGAGGCCAAGCAATGCTTTGCCATTAAGTTATTGCATTATGGATTTAAGTCAGATACAGAGCACCTGCTCTCTGATTACCGGAATTTTATAAAAGATTATGATGAGGACCGCGCTGTTAAAGAAAGCATTTATGGGTATGAAATTTCTTTGAACCAGGAATTAGGCTCCATCATGTTCCAGGTGCTGACTATGATAATTGCGTATTGAAGAAGGCAAAAAGGCAACGAGGAAACAAGGCAACGAGGGATACACGCCTGCCCAGCTATCATTTGCACAACTTGTCCCTACTTTAGTCGGGATTTGCTAATTTTCAAATTTGCTAATTAAACCCTCGGTTTCCACGGAATTTCTTCCACATGCATAAGATGTCCGGCATAGCGGGCCAGCACAAATAAATAATCGCTGAGGCGGTTCAGGTATTTCAGAATAATGCCTTCGACTTCATGGCTTTCCTGTTCAAGGCGTACACAGCATCGTTCTGCACGGCGGCAAACGCAACGGGTTATGTGTAATTGTGACAAAGTAGGATGCCCTCCCGGTAATATAAAACTCTTCATGGGTGGAATGACCTCGTTCATGCGGTCCATTTCCTTTTCAAGCAGGGTAATGTCTTCATCCCGCAGGTCGGGAATACGCATTTTTGGTTCTTTAACCGGATCGCAGGCCAGTGAAGCATTCATGGTAAACAACCGGTCCTGCACTTCCTGCAGGATCGTTCTGCTGGCCTCATCGGTGAGCAGGTCTTTGCATAAGCCGATCCATGAGCTTAATTCATCAACGGTTCCGTATGCTTCAATACGCAGGTGCGATTTGGGAACTTTAGTTCCGCCAATTAATGAAGTAGAACCTTTATCGCCGGTCTTGGTATATATCTTTTGTGCCATGATGGTGAATGGTGAATGAGCTGCAAGCTTCAAGCCGCAAGCCAAAAGCAAATTACAGAATCCGGAACGCCTGCCACTTTTTCATTTCCCTTAACCCGCACCTACCAACTCTTCTTTTAATTTATCGCTTTCTATCAGGCCGTCGCGGAGGCGAACGATCCGTTTGGCATAATGGGCAATATCTTCTTCGTGGGTAACCAGCACTACGGTATTACCGGCCGCCTGTATCTGGCTGAAGATGTCCATGATCTCTTTGGAAGTTTTGGTATCCAGGTTTCCGGTAGGTTCATCCGCCAAAATGAGGGAAGGGTTATTAACCAGGGCCCGGGCAATGGCCACCCGTTGGCACTGACCGCCTGATAGTTCATTTGGTTTGTGATGGCTTCTGTCTTCCAGCCCTACTTTTTGTATCACATCCATCGCCATTTCGGTACGTTGTTTTCGCGAAACCCCTGCATAAACCAGCGGCAGGGCAACATTTTCCAGGGCTGTAAGCCGGGGCAGCAGGTTGAATTGCTGAAACACAAAACCAATCTCTTTATTCCGTACGTCGGCCAGGTTATCGTCGGGCATTTTACTTACATCCTGTCCGTTTAATACATACCGGCCGGCAGAAGGAGAGTCGAGGCAGCCGAGGATGTTCATCAGGGTACTTTTGCCAGAACCGGAGGGGCCCATGAGGGCTACATATTCATTAGTATGGATATCCAGGTCAATGCCTTTCAGCACCTGCAATTCCTGTTTGCCCATAAAGTAGCTCTTGCGAATCCCTTCGAGATGGATGATCGAATTCATAGAAAAAGTTTAAAGCCGGTCTACTCCTGTTTTTTAATAACCTTGGGCACTTTAAAGAACGTTCCGTCTGAATCGGGCGCGTTTTTCAGTGCTTCCTCCCGGGAAATGGAGCCTTTTACCTCATCTTCACGCAACACATTGATGGCATCTGTCATATGTAAAAGCGGTTCCACCCCCTCCGTATTCAATTCATTCAGTTTGTCGACAAAATGAATCATTCGTTGCAGGTCTTGCTTAATTATTTCTTTTTCCTGATCGTTGAACTGCAGGCGGGCCAGGTTAGCCAGGTTCTGTACCAATGCGTCATTTACTTCCATGTAAACAAAAATAGGTCAATATGCCAATATGCTAATGTGCAAATGTGCTAATTGATGGTCAATGGTCAAAGGAAAAAGGTGAATGGTCAGGTTGGCCGGAATATAGCGAGGTTGGAACCCGGCACCCGGAAACTGGAAACCGGAAACTCTTCTTATCTTCGCCCTCCTTATGCAAAGTGTTAAGAAAGAGATTGTCATGGGCGGCATTCGCCCCACCGGATTTTTACACCTGGGTAACTATTTTGGGGCCTTGCGCAATTTTGTGCGTATGCAGAATGAATACCCCTGCTTTTTTATGCTGGCCGACCTGCATTCATTGACCACCCATCCCGATACGAAAGAATTAAAGAATAACGTGCACCGGGTACTTGCCGAGCACCTGGCCTGCGGTCTCGACCCCGATAAAAGCGCCCTGTATTGCCAGAGCCATGTTTATGAAACGTCTGAACTGTACCTGTTGCTGGGCATGATGTCGATGGTTGGTGAGCTGGAAAAGACGCCTACCTTTAAAGATAAAGTTCGCCTGCAACCGCAGAACGTTAATGCTGGTTTGCTTACCTACCCGGTATTACAAGCCGCTGATATTCTTCTTCACCGCGCTCACCTGGTACCCGTAGGTAAAGACCAGGAGCAGCACCTGGAAATGGCCAGGAATATTGCAGGCCGCTTTAACCATCGTTATGGTGAAGTGTTCCCCGAACCGGTTGCATTTAATTTTGGCAGTGAACTGGTAAAAGTGCCCAGCCTTGATGGCGCCGGTAAAATGAGCAAGAGTGAGAACCAATACGCGACCCTGTACCTCAGCGACCCCGATGACCTTATACGTAAAAAAGTAATGAAGGCCACTACCGATAGCGGTCCCAAGGAACCCAACTCCCCCAAACCCGATTACATTGAGAACCTGTTTTTGCTGATGAAGCTGGTAAGCGCGCCAGATGTTGTTCAGAAGTTTGAAGAAAACTACAACGCATGTACCATCAGGTATGGTGATATGAAAAAACAATTGGCCGAAGACATGGTACAATTTATCGCTCCCATCCGCGATAAAGCAGAAGCTATTCAGCAGGATACCGGTTACCTTAAAAAAGTAATGATCCAGGGCGCCGAAAAAGCCCGGGCCAGCGCTCAGGCTACCATGAAAGTGGTACGCGAGGCCGTTGGCTTGAATTATTATTAAAAAACAGCGTTCAGGCAGTTTAAAACCGGAAAGAATTAATATCTTAAATTTTTGATTGTCTCGTAAGGATCGGGGCAAAACGGGATATAGCAAATAGGTAATAGAACTCTCTACAATGGCAAAAACTAAAAAACCGAAGCACATTGCTGTGGCGGGTAATATCGGCGCGGGCAAAACTACGCTCACTGAACTACTCAGTAAACATTATCGCTGGATACCCCAGTTTGAAGATGTAGACCATAACCCCTACCTGTTCGACTTTTATGAGGATATGCCTCGCTGGAGTTTTAACCTGCAGATCTATTTCCTCAACAGCCGGCTCAGGCAGTTGAACGATATTCATCGCGGTACCGAAACGATCGTTCAGGACCGCACCATTTACGAAGATGCGTACATCTTTGCGCCTAACCTGCACGAAATGGGGTTAATGAGCAAGCGTGATTTTGATAATTATTTCATGTTTTTTGAAACATTGAAAACAATGGTGCAGCCCCCCGATATGCTCATCTACCTGAAAGCATCGGTGCCCACCCTGGTAGCACAAATCCAAAAGCGCGGCCGCGAATACGAAGAGAACATCCGGCTCGATTACCTGAAACGCCTTAACGACTTCTACAATAAATGGATCGATGGCTATAAAGAAGGCCCGCTGCTGGTGATAGATATTGATAAGAATAAGTTCCCCGAAAATGATGAACACCTCGGTGATATCATTCGCAAGATCGATTCCCAGTTATACGGTTTGTTCTGATAGCTTGTATGCAAAAGATCCAACAATTCCTGAAAGCGCCTTATTATTTCCAGTGGCTGATCCTGTTTTTTGTACTGCACGGATATAATGAATTCTTCGGCTTAATAAAAATATCATCCCTGGCACTGCTGATCGTACAATTGAGCGCAGTGGCCTGGGTGCTGTTCTTTATATGCCGCAAATTGTACCGGGATGCACACAAAGCGGCATTGTTTGTAACGGTGCTGTTCTTTTGTTACCTTTTTTTCGGCGCCTTTCAGGATGGGCTTGCTGCAAAGCCGTCACTTTTTTACTGGTCATTGTTCCGCACCCTGATACCGGTGCTTGCCTTCATCTGCCTGGTGACCTTTGCCGGGTTGTTCTTTTTGAAAAGAAAGCCTGTGAGGTTAACCTCTTTTCTGAGTTTATTATTTGTTACGCTCACTTTGTTTGATGCCGTTACCGTTCTGTGGCGAACTGCTACAACAAAAAATAAAAAACCTCTGGTAGCTATTGGACCCCTTACTCCTATTGCAGATACAGTAGCCCGGCCAGATGTATATTTAATACTTCTGGATGAGTATATGGGAACTGCCGCTTTGCAGGAATACTACCATTACAACAATGCAACATTTGAATCATTTTTAAAGCAGCAGGGTTTTTATGTGTGTGCACAGCCAAAAAGCAATTATGCGTTCACGGTGTTTTCCATGTCGTCGCTGTTAAACATGCGCTATCATGATTCCACGATTGTTGGCCGCAATAATGGATTTACCTATACCAACCTGGCCGCATTGATCAATCATAGTGCAGTTAGTGAATATTTTAAAAAATTCAATTATTCCATTTATAACTATTCTCCTTTTGACTTTGCCGGCATTGACGCCAGTAGCCCATTTTCAATAGAGCCGCACGACATTGAATTAATTACGCGTGGTATGTTGTATACCCGGCTTAGCAGGAGGATCATCTTCGGCGAACCGCAGGATAATTTAAACGTAGGTATACTGTCGGGCTGGTTAAACAAAAAGGTAGCGGCCTCCCACGAGAATCAGATGAAGTCGGTGCTGGCATCGGCCGGAAAAAAATCCCCTGCTTTCACCTACCTGCATTTACTGATGCCTCATAAACCCTTTTTATATGACAGTACCGGTAAAGTGCAGGATACATACAGGGCAGTAGATGGAAAACGAATTTTGGGAACAGACAAATTATACCTGCAGTACCTTGTGTATGTGAATAAGCGGATCATGCGGTTTGTTGAACAATTGCAGTCAGCTACGAAGGGCAGGGCGGTTATCATGGTGATGAGCGACCATGGCTATCGCGACGCGAACAGCACTGGTAAAGATTTTCGATTCATTAATTTTAATGCGGTATACCTTCCCAACCGCGATTACCATTTGTGGTACGACAGTGTAAGCAATGTGAACCAGTTTCCGCTGTTGTTTAATACGTTGTTTGGTCAGCAAATACCTTTGAAGAAAGATTCCACTTGTTATTAATGAAAGTCCTTAATTATTATTATTCTGGTATTGGGCAAACCCTTCCAGGGAATTTAGGTCACCCGTGATCTTTTTCAACCATTCTTCCTGTTTTGTTTTGTTGCGGGAATAGTCGGTTTCCTGGTCATATTGTGTTTGGGCTTCCCGGTGTTGTTTCATGGTGCCTTCATACAGCTTGTTTACATCGGTGCCGGCTGTTTTGGCATTGAAGCGGTACGCTTTCATAAGCTTATTCAACCTGCGGGCAAATATTTCTGCAATATCAAAATGGCCTTGTTCATGGGCCAGTACGTCGTTATTCTTTATTCGTACCCACGACCTGTTTGGGTCGAAGCTGCATTTGATGGAATATTGAAAACCTTTGTCGTCGTAGCCAAATTCAATATTGATATTACTGCTGGTAAGCGCAGCGTTGGTCGAGTGCGGATCAGGATTTCCCTTAAAGTCGCTCCAGGTAAGTTTTCGGGACGCACTCCAGGGAATGAGATTGTTCGTTTGTATAACGGGAACACACAAAAGTAATAATGAAATAACGGCTTTGATCATAATTGGTTTCCCCGCCAGGGTTATGCAATCACCGGGAGGAAGGGCTTTTTCACAGCAGCAACTTAATGCAAAGTTGCGTAAACATTTTCCTAAAAATTTATGAAAATCAGGGGTACTACATAAACGATAAAAGGTTGTCCCATTTTATGAGACAACCTTTTCTATGGCAAAGTAATCGTTGAGACCGAATGCTTTTTGTTAAAAAAGCAAACTAATATCATTAAAATATCTGAAACTAAAACAAAAACGACGAACTATATTTTGGGGGCCGCTGCCAGTACTTCCGGCGTAACACCCGATGCATACTTCTCAAAATTGGTTATGAACTGCTTAGCCAGGTTTTCGGCAGCTTTGTCGTAAGCCGCTGTATCGGCCCAGGTATTCCGCGGGTTTAAGATATTCGCGGGTACACCGGCACAACTGGTTGGTACAGCCATACCGAATACCGGATGATATTCATATCCCACCTGATCTAATTCACAAGACAGGGCTGCGCTGATCATAGCGCGGGTATACGCCAGTTTCATCCGGTTACCCGTTCCATAGGCGCCGCCGGTCCAGCCGGTGTTGATAAGCCATACTTTTACGTTATGCTTTTTCAGCTTCTCGCCCAGCATACCTGCGTAATGGCCGGGGTGAAGGGGTAAAAAGGGAGCGCCAAAGCAGGCACTGAATGTTGATTTGGGTTCAGTAACGCCGGCTTCCGTTCCCGCTACTTTTGCTGTGTAACCAGAAATGAACTGGTACATGGCCTGTTCCGGCGTCAGTTTTGATACGGGAGGTAAAACGCCGTATGCGTCACAGGTGAGGAAGAAAATATTTTCGGGTATACCGCCTATTGACGGTTCAACCGCATTACAGATATAATTTAACGGATACGAAACCCGTGTATTTTCAGTAATTGTTTTGTTAGAAAAATCAATAACGCTGGTGCCGGGGTGGAAAGTGGTGTTCTCTACCAGCGCACCACCATGAATGGCGCCATAAATAGCCGGTTCTTTTTCGGCGCTCAGGTCAATACACTTGGCATAGCAACCGCCTTCAAAATTAAATACGCTGTGGTCGTTCCAGCCGTGCTCGTCATCACCAATCAATTTACGTTCGGGGTCGGCGCTCAGGGTGGTTTTACCGGTTCCGCTCAAGCCAAAGAACAGGGCCGTATCGCCATCTTTACCCAGGTTGGCAGAGCAGTGCATGCTCAAAACACCGTTGTCGTGTGGTAAAATATAATTCAGGATAGAAAAAATACCTTTCTTGATCTCGCCGGTATAACCGCTGCCGGCAATTAAAATGGTGCGGTGTTTAAAACTGATCACTGCTGCATTGTGCTGGCGAACGCCGCATTCTTTAGCATCCAGTTTTAAACCGGGCGCTGCCAGTATATGCCAGTCGGGGGTGAAGTGCTCCAGCTCTTCTTCATCAGGACGCAGGAACATGTTATTGGCAAACAGGTTGCTCCAGGGGTTATCGTTTATTACCCGGATGTTCAACCGATAGGTGGGTTCAGCACAGGCATAGGAGTCGCGCACCCATACCTCAGGTTGTGCATTCAGGTAATCAAGAATTTGTTTTCGAATGCAGTGAAAATATTTTTCATCCAGTGGGATATTAAATTCATTCCAGTGTACGGAGTCGGCGGTGATCTCATCCTTTACAATGAACTTGTCTTTCGGACTACGACCGGTGAATTCTCCTGTTTTAACTACTAATGCCCCGGTGTTGTTCAGTTCGCCCTGGTTTAACCGTAAGGTGTCTTGCACCAGTTCTTCAGCAGATAACTGGTAATGCAATGCGTTGGTTGAGTGAAGCCCCAGCTCCTCAAGTCCTTTCGTTGGGATTGCAATAGTTGATAATGACATACAAGCGTTTGTTTGTTTTGTGATTCAAAGGTATTATTAAAATTTATCCACTCCAATGGTCATATTTGGCCCATTTTTGAATATAATCTAATTTAATGGGCGGTTTGTTGTAAATTATATAGCTAACATCTGTTAGTTCAAAACCGCATTGATCGGCCGGCCGGTTTTACTGAATGGGTACGAAAACCTTTTTTTTTACCCCCGGCCCCTAAAGGGGAGAAATAGTTGCCGGCCATCAGTTTTTGGTTACCGGGTTGCATGTTTTACCGTGCCATGGGTGCCAGGCACCGGTTATCAGGATGAAAAACAAGAACGGCTTACCTGTTGGCAGAAATGCTGAAATTTAAGACCAGGGGAACCGGCAACCGGTAACTGGTAACCGGGTGACATCCGTTTCACCCTTTTATTTATTTTTACCGCTCTTTTTTAAAAACATAGGGTACATAAAACACAAACTACATGAAGTATCTGCCGCTCGATTCTGCCATTTTTATACAGAACCGGAAAAGCTTTATAACCCGGATGGATAAAAATGCCATTGCCATCTTTAACAGTAATGATGAACTGCCTGCTAATGGCGATGCCACGCACCGGTTCAAGCAAAACTCTGACCTGTACTGGCTTTGTGGCATTGACCAGGAAGACACCATGGTTATCCTGTTCCCCGGTAATCCTGATCCGAAGTATCGTGAAGTGCTGGTCTTGGTTCGCCCTAATGAATTAAAAGAGAAATGGGATGGAAAAAGATTGCGTGCAGAGGAAGCCAAGAAGATCTCGGGGATCTCAACAGTGATCTGGCTCGACAGCCTGGATGCGGTCTTACAGGGCTGGATACATGCGGCCGATACCATTTACCTGAACACCAATGAAAACGACCGCAAGTCGGGCTGGATACCCGTACGGGATTACCGTTTTGCGGAAACTATGAGGAAGCGGTATCCATTGCACCAGTATAAACGCAGCGCCCGAATTATGAAAGACCTGCGGGCCATCAAGTCGCCGAAGGAAATAGTAGTAATGCAACAGGCAATAGATATTACGCATAAGACGTTTGAGCGACTACTTACGTTTATTAAGCCAGGCGTGATGGAATATGAAATTGAGGCCGAGATCTGGCATTCGTTTTTGTCGCAACGGGCAACAGGTCCGGCTTACAGCAGCATAATTGCCAGTGGCGACCGGGCGCGCATTCTGCACTATGTGTTCAATAACCAGGAGTGCAAAGATGGCGAGCTGGTATTGATGGATTTTGGCGCTGAGTATGGCGGTTATTGTGCCGATTTAACGCGTACGGTGCCGGTGAATGGAAAATTCACAAAGCGGCAAAGAGAAGTATACAATGGTTGTTTACGCCTGCATGATTATGCGAAAAGCATTCTGAAACCGGGCATCAGCATATTGGATTATACCGATAAAGTAGGGGCGGAGGCCACCAAAGTATTTATAAAACTGGGCTTGCTGAAGCAGCAGGATGTGAAGAATGAAGACAAGGACAACCGCGCTTACCGCAAGTATTTATATCATGGTATTTCGCATCACCTGGGTATTGATGTACATGACCTGGGTACGCGTACCGAACCCATTAAACCAGGAATGGTATTTACCATTGAGCCGGGTATTTATATTGAGGATGAGCAAATGGGCATTCGCATCGAGAACAATGTATGGATCACCAAGACCGGCAACAAAGACCTGATGGCAAAAATTCCCATCAAGGCAGAAGAAATTGAGGCCAAAATGAAGTAATTAGCAAATGTGCAAATTTGAAAATGTGCAAATGGGGTAAGCTCGAACTAGTAGCAACTTTTGTTAATCAAAAATTAGTTTTATGCAAAAGGAGCTATTTGTACATAATCCCATTCTTAAACTTTCATTTGATTTCTCATTGTTGGTTATAGATTATTGTGAAAACCTACATGCAGTCAGAAAATTTATAATAGCCAATCAGCTATTAAAATCCGCAACTTCAATAGGTGCAAACGCCATGGAGGCACAAAGTGCGGAAAGTAAGGACGATTTTATTCATAAAATGAAAGTGTCGGCAAAAGAGGCGGAAGAAACACAATATTGGCTTATGTTATGTGAATATTCACCTAATTACCCAGAATGTAAAACGCTAATTATGAAATTGGAAGAAATTCATAAAATATTAGGGAAAATTCTGTCAACATCAAAAAAGAAATAATCTTTTTAGTTATTTACTTTACATTTCTTGTATTCATTTGCACATTTTCGTATTTGCTAATTTGCACATTAAATTATTTTGCATAATGAAACATATTCCAAACCTGTTCACGCTGATAAATTTGTTCTTTGGCTGTATCGCAATTGTTTATATACTTCAGAATGGAATTATTATAGTGAGTGATGATCAGGACGCACAGTATTTACAAATTCCTGAAAAAATATGGATGGGCTCCCTGTTCATTGCATTGGCCGCTGTAGTTGATTTTTTAGATGGATTTGTTGCCCGTTTATTTAATGCCACTTCTGCCATGGGTAAACAACTCGATTCCCTGGCCGATGTGGTGAGCTTTGGCGTAGCGCCGGGGATGATCGTTTACCAGTTTTTGCTGAAAAGTTATGCTGCAACGCCCGGTGGTATGGGAGTGCCCGTAATATGGCTGATGCCTGCCTTCATAATTTCCTGTGCAGCGGCGTACCGGTTGGCCAAGTTTAACATCGACGATTCGCAGCAATATGGTTTCAAAGGCGTGCCTACGCCCGCTGTTGGGCTGTTAATCGCCTCTTTCCCGCTTATTTATTTTTATTCTGAAAATCCAGACGCGGTCAATTTAATGCAGAACAAATGGCTGTGGTATGGTATTATTGTGGTGGTGAGCTATTTAATGGTAAGTAATTTGCCGCTGATGGCGCTGAAATTTAAAAACTTTTCAGTAAAAAGTAATTTACCCAAGCTGATTTTGCTGCTGGCAACCATAATAGCTGCCATATTATTAAAATGGTTGGCAGTACCGGTTGTATTTATTCTTTACATCATCTTATCTTTGGCCTTCAAAAATAAAACCACATGACCTATACAGTTCAGGTGAAGGTAATGCCGTTAAAAGAATTGCTCGATCCGCAGGGAAAAGCCGTAATGGGTGGATTACAAAATCTGGGATTAGGCAATATTCAGGATGTTCGGGTAGGTAAAAATATCACCCTGCAGGTAGAAGCCAGCACCCCTGATCAGGCAAAAGCAATTGCCGAAGAAGCCTCCAGGAAATTACTCGCGAATCCGGTAATGGAGTATTTCGAAATCATAGTTAATTAGATTATAAGCAAGTCCCGACCCGTCGGGATTTGCTATTTGAAAATTTGCCTATTGAAGTATGCTTTATCTTGTTCCTACGCCGATAGGCAATTTGCAGGATATTACGCTCAGGGCCCTGGAGGTGTTGAAGCATGTTGATCTGATCCTGGCTGAAGATACACGCACGTCGGGTAAATTATTAAATCACTACCAGATCTCCCGGCCATTGACGGCCTATCACCAGCATAACGAGCACCAGGTATTACAACATCTTATCAACCAGTTGCTGGAAGGTAAGACGATGGCCATGGTGTCGGATGCAGGTACACCGGGTATCTCCGACGCCGCATTCTTACTGGTACGCGAATGTATAAAGCGTGGTATTAAGGTAGAGTGTCTGCCGGGCGCCACCGCATTTGTGCCGGCACTAGTGAATAGCGGTCTTCCCATGAACCGCTTTGTATTTGAAGGTTTCCTTCCTCCCAAGAAAGGCCGGCAAACGATGTTAAAAAGGCTGGCCGAAGAAGATCGTACCATGATCATTTATGAATCGCCTCACCGCCTGCTTAAAACCCTGCAGGAGTTTGTTCAATACTTCGGCGCCGACAGGCAGTGCTGCGTTAGTCGCGAGCTAACAAAGATGTTTGAAGAAAATGCCCATGGCACGTTGCAGGAATTAGTTGAACATTTTCAAAAAAAGGATGTTAAGGGAGAAATTGTAATTGTAGTTGCAGGAAAGGAATGAAACGCGAAAATTAGCAAATGCGAAAATGTACAAATTAAATACAGCAATTCTATTAATTATGTTCAAGTAAGGCATGCTGTTCCTATTATACCTTCCCCTTCGTATTTGCCTTTCATTTGCACATTTGCAAATTTTTAAATTTGCTCATTGATTTTTAGCTTTTCTTTTTCACATCAGGGTTTGAAATTTGCATGGTAAACTCCATAAATACTCAATTAGTATGAAAAAAATTATTTATTACTGTCTGGCGCTTTGTGTTGCAGTTACCTTATACAGTACCGGTCATGCGCAGGTGCGTAAAGTACCTGCTGAAGTAACCGAAGCATTCAGAAGTAAATACCCCATGGCCACTAACATAGAATGGCGCGATCGCTTAAGCGGATTTACCGCTTCTTTCGATTTAAATAATGCTCACTACGAAGCAAAGTTCACCAATAAAGGCTTTTGGCAAAACACGGAAAACAAAATACCTGAGGCCGAATTGCCTGATGCCGTTAAAGACGGATTTCAAAAAAGTAAATATGCTGAAGAATGGACTATAAAAAACGTATATAAGATAGCCATGAAGGAAGAAAAAACCCAATACCGTGTTGAAATAGAGAAGAACGATATTCAAAAAAAGCACCTGTTCTTTGACCCCAATGGCCGGCTGCTGAGAGATAATATAAAATTATAGCTAGTGGCGAGTAGGGGAGGGAAAGGGAATGAGTAGTAAGTGAAGCCTCCTGAAAATATTCTATTCACAATATAATTGGGACTGACCAAAAAGGTTAGTCCCCTTTATTTTTGGATTGTTTGATGGCTGAACCCGCCTGCTGCGCCTTCGCGAAGCTTCGGCGAATCAAGGCCGGCCGGCAGGTTGCTTGAAGGTTGAGCGTTGAATAATAGGCTTTATGAGTATTCACAGGAACCCGAAACCTGGCATGCCAGGCCATCGCAGCCATCAAACCCTAAAACCATTAAAAGAGAAATGACCGGCAATCTAATCAGCCGCTTTTGGCTGTACCGCTAACCCTCATTACTATAAGCCGGTTATAACTTATAACTAATTATCATTTTTCTTTTTTCCCTACCTTCCGATCTGGAAAACTATTTTTATATAAAACCTCTCGAAATGATGCGTAAAAAGGTTTGTACGCTGGTAACTTTTGTTCTGTTAACCGCAGTAGCATGGGCGCAACCCGACAGGTGGCAACAACGGGTAAAGTATACGATGGACATTGCCATGAACGTAACCACCAACCGGTTTACCGGTAAACAACGGTTAGAGTATACCAATAACTCTCCCGATACCCTCAAAAAAGTATTTTACCATTTATACTGGAACGCCTTTCAGCCCAACAGCATGATGGATAACCGCAGCCGCGTATTAGGCCAGAAGCGGGTGAACAACCGGGCCGACTGGGACCCGCGGGTGAAGGACCGCATTTTGAACCTGAAGGAAGATGAAATTGGTTATCAAAAAATTCTTTCCCTGAAAATGAATGGCGCTGCTCAGAAATATAATGTGCAGGAAACCATTCTTGAAGTATTCCTTTCACAACCCATAGCTCCCAAAGCCAAAGTGGTTTTTGACATGGATTTCGAAGCGCAGGTGCCCTTGCAGGTTCGGCGCAGTGGCCGCGATAATCCGCAAACCGGCGTGCGATATTCCATGAGCCAATGGTACCCCAAAATGTGCGAATACGATTACGAAGGCTGGCATCCTACGCCTTATATTGCCCGTGAGTTTTATGGCGTGTGGGGCGATTATGAAGTGAACATCACCATCGATAAAAAATATATGATCGGTGGAAGCGGCTATTTGCAAAATGCCAACCAGGTTGGTTTTGGTTATCAGGATGCCGGCATTAAAGTGCCTGCTTCAACAGGTTCTACCCTTACCTGGCGTTTTGTGGCGCCCAATGTACACGACTTTATGTGGGCTGCCGATCCTGATTATGTGCATTTGACCCGCACTATTGCCAACGGCCCGGTTATACATGTTATTTATAACCGCGATACCACACTGTTGACGCAAAAGTATAATGCATTGCCCGATAACGATCGCAAAGCTTTTGCCAATGCAGAAAAATACATCCAGGATTTCGATGAGAAATGGAAACGCGTGGCCGATGCGGCAGTGATCGTATTGCCATACATTGAAAAGAAGTTTGGCGCATATCCCTACAAACAATATTCGTTTATACAAGGGGGCGATGGCGGTATGGAATACCCGATGGGTACGCTGTTATTCGGTCCCAGTATAAGCACCGCTATTCATGAGTGGATGCACAGTTGGTACCAGATGATGCTGGGCACCAACGAATCGGAATATGCCTGGATGGATGAAGGCTTTACCAGTTATGCTTCTTCGCTGGTGACCAACTACTACCAGACGGTTACCAATTCAAAAGTCACAGAAAACATTGTTGGAACTGGTCCGCGTAAAAAAGTGCTGGTTGATTCACTCGCAGGAAGCAATTCGTTTTTAGGTAAAGCCAATCCGCACGAAGATGGGTACGATGGCTATTTTGGCCTGGTGGCCAGCCACATGGAAGAACCCCTTACCACACATGCTGATCATTTTGAGAGCAACTTCGCCTATAGCCTCGCTTCCTATGCAAAAGGGGAGGTTTTCCTTGAGCAACTGGGTTATATTGTTGGCGCACCGGTTCGAGATAAGATCCTGATAGATTATTACAATCAATGGCGCTTTAAACACCCTAACGTAAATGATTTTATTCGTGTTGCGGAGAAGGCCAGTGATATGAAATTAGACTGGTACCGGGAGTATTTTGTAAATACTACCAAAACGATCGATTACGGTATAGATAGTTTGTGGGAAGAAGGTGGCAAAAGCAAGATCAGGATAAAACGCATTGGCAATATGCCTATGCCTATAGACGTATTGATTCAGTTCAAAGATGGCAGCAAGCTGATGGCCTATGTGCCCATGTACCTGATGTTTGGGCAGAAGCCGGTTGAAGATGCTTCTATTCCCCGGAACGTATATGAACCCTGGAAATGGACGCACCCGCAGTATACGTTTGAGATCAATCGCAAACTCACCGACCTGAAGGTCATTGAAATTGACCCTACCATGCGGTTAGCCGATGTTGAGAGGAAGAATAACAAACTGGATATCCCCTGGTAATCAGATAATATGATAATGTGATAGAATCGCCCGCTAATAAGAGACCGTGTCATGAGAACCGTGACACGGTTTTTTCATTATCACATTGTCACATTGACAAAAAAGGCCGTTCTATGAAGAACGACCTCTTAAGTAATAAGGTTATTGAGTAACAGAGCACAGGGAAGGTTGAATGGCATGTAAGTATTTGATGTGACAACCAGACACAAAGCTAGGATCGTATTATAATAAAAACAATACTACTTTGTGGGTAATTTTGCTGTTGAAACCTGCTGCATTGAGTTAAGGGTATAAAAAAATTTTAACGGCCAAAGAACTTATTGATAGCTTCTACGCGGTTATTAACATGTAATTTTTCGTATATGTGATATACGTGTTTGCGCACTGTTTCCTGGCTGATGAATAAACTGGCGGCAATTTCCTTGTACAACATGCCTTTTGCCAGTAATTCCAGGATTTCTTTCTCCCGGTTCGATAAAACACTGAGTGAGTTCTCTACAGCTTCTGCCCCCGCTGCTTTTTGTTGAAATGCCTGCACCACTTTACGGGCTATCTGGCTGCTCATGGGAGCGCCGCCTTCCTGTAATTCTCTAATGGCTTCCAATAATTTATGTGGTGCTGTTTTTTTAAGTATGTATCCGCTGGCGCCTGCAGTCAATGCCTCAAAAATCTTTTCATCGTCTTCATACACCGTACACATCATAAACAGGATGTCAGGGTAATCTGCCTTCAGTTGCTTCACCACATCAATGCCACTTTCTCCTTCGCCCAGGTTAATATCCATCAGCACAATGTTCGGCTTCAGATCGGGAATTTTTACCAGCGCTTCTTCCGCCGATGCACAACTTCCCAATAACCGGTATCCTTCCGACATCGTAACGATCTGTTCAAGCGCAGATCGAATATCTTTTGTATCATCTACGATACATACAGTTATATCCATCATAGTACAAAGTTCAGTTTTTTGCCGAAACGTAAAATACCACTTTACGGTAGTTTTGAAAGCTGTTGCCGGTTTCCGGGTACTCGTTAAATGCCGTTACAGGTTACAAGGGTTCAATATCAGGCTCATGCCTGCTGGTACGCAGCTTTGAAATAAAAGCCCGGTACCCGGCACCCTGTATCCTGCAACCTGCAACGGCCATATAGTTCACAAAAGTTTCACTTTATCAGGAAGGAACATATAACAGGTACTTCTCCTTAAAATATTCTTCTCCAAATATTTCAAACACTTCCATAACGCGCGGGCGGCAGCCGCTTTCCGAGATCTCCGTAGCCAGGTCGCCGCCTTTCAGGCAGATCAATCCCGGTTGCTGATTGCCGCTGTTGGGCGAGGGTTTCTTCAGCAATGGCTTCGACCATTTCCATAGATCTTTCAGTGGTGCAACCGCTCTTGATACTACAAAGTCAAATTTCCTGTCTTTGATGTCTTCAATGCGGCTATGGTGTGTAGTAACATTCTTCAGGTCAAGCGCTTCCGCCACCGCGTTCACCACTTTAATCTTCTTCCCAATGCTGTCGATGAGGTGAAACTTTACTTCGGGAAAAAAGATGGCGAGTGGTATACCCGGGAAACCGCCGCCTGTGCCGAGGTCGACAATGGTAGAGCCGGCCGCAAATTCAAAAGCCGCTGCAATGCTTAATGAATGCAGTACATGCTTTTCGTACAGGCTTTCCAGGTCTTTACGCGAAATAACGTTGATCTTGCTGTTCCAGTCGGTATACAATTCATCCAATGCGTTGAACTGTTGTAGCTGAACAGGGGTAAAATCACTGAAATACTTAGTGATCAGTTCCAGTTTTTGTTGGGCTTTCTCCATATTGAAGGAGCAAAGATGAAATAATGTATGAACATCCACACATCTAATATCCACCACCAATAAAAAAGATCTTTTTCATTCATCTTTTTCATGGCGTTATAATAGATCACCGCCTGCCAAATAAAGCGCAGGCCAAATACGCCCAGTGTTATGCGCCAGTCGAAGAACAACAGGCATAGTACAAAAAGGGGATATAGGAAAAAGTGAGAGGTGGAGTATAATCCCAGTAAGAATTTATGGACCGGTTTATAGAATTTGCCGGTGCTGTAGTGGCGGTTCTTCTGGCGGATCCAGTCGCTGAACTTGCGTTTGGGTTCAGATAGGGTGAACGCTTCGGGGTCTAACACCACATTCACATTGTGTTTGGTAGCTACCTGGTTAATGAAAAGGTCATCATCGCCGCTGGCCACGTGGTTGATGGAAGAAAAGCCTTTGGTGCGAAAGAACAATTCGCGTTTATACGACAGGTTTCTACCCACGCCCATATACGGCTTACCGGCCAGGGCAAACGACATGTATTGCAGGGCAGAATGAAAGGCTTCAAAGCGGATGAGCTTGTTCAAAATGCCAGGCTTTTTGTTGTACGCGCCATAGCCAAGCACAATCTCAATCCCGTCCTGGTACGCATCCTGCATTTTTTGTAACCAGAATTCCGATGCGGGTACGCAGTCGGCATCGGTGAGCAGTAATATTTCGTGTTTGGCTTCTTTAATGCCAATAGAAAGCGGGTATTTTTTACCGGGAATGCCCAGCGCTTCCTGCTCCAGGTTAATGGCCTGCAGGTTTTTGAAGGTCTTTTTAAATTCATCTAACAGGTAGCGCGTTTCATCCTGGCTATTGTGGTTCACCACAATCAGCTCATGCGTGGTTGGGTAGGTTTGCACCAGTACCCCGGGTAAATATTTGGTAAGGTTATTGGCTTCATCGCGGGCACATACGATAATGCTTACCGGATGGGTTTGCGACTTCGCTTTGGGTGCCGATTTATAAAATGCCACCCGTCTGAAAAAAGCTATATAGTAAATTATCTGGATTAATGTAACCAGGCAAAACAATGAAAACAGAATCCAAGGCCACCAGGTAATAAAAAACGTTGTAATCTCGCCCATAAGAGAAATTAATTTAGGCACGGTCCGTGAAGGTTTTGCACGAAAATAGGATAAAATGCCGGCTTTTTAGAGTGAAGTTGTACCCAAGAGAATGTGTGAAACTGCAAAAGGGAAGTGGAATTGGTCAATGGTGAAACAGTTACCGGTTGCCGGTTCCCTGTTCACGGGTCCTGCATTTCAGCAGTCTTGTCAGCAGTTAAGCTGTTCTTTTCAGCCCGGTAACCGGCGACTGGTAACCGGTAACTGCTGCTTATTACTTCAATGCAACAACTGCAAACCGACAGCTACCTACTATCTTTGCAGCCCTATGGCTAAACTACAATTTACCTTACAGCATACCGATTCTTTATCTAAAGCCCGGGCAGGACATATTGTCACTGATCATGGTGAAATACCTACCCCCATCTTTATGCCGGTAGGTACCGTAGGTAGTGTAAAAGCGGTAAGCCAGCAGCAGTTGAAAGAAGAGATCAATGCGGCTATTATTTTGGGCAACACCTATCATTTGTACCTGCGGCCCGGTACCGAGGTTTTGCAAAAAGCAGGTGGTTTACATCGTTTTAAAGGGTGGGACAGACCCATTTTGACCGATAGCGGCGGCTACCAGGTGTTTTCCCTGGCCGGCACGCGCAAGATCACCGAAGAAGGCGTACTGTTTCAATCGCATATTGATGGTTCGCGCCATTTATTTACGCCCGAATCGGTAATGGACATTCAGCGCGCTATTGGCGCCGACATCATCATGGCATTTGATGAATGTCCGCCATACCCCAGCGATTACAAGTATGCAGAAAAATCAATGCACCTGACGCATCGCTGGCTCGATCGCTGCTTTACCCGGTTCAACGAAACCCCTGATAAATACGGGTATACCCAAAACCTGTTTCCCATTGTACAGGGCAGCACCTATACCGACTTGCGCAAGGCCTCGTGCGAATACATAGCCTCCAAGGACGCCACCGGCAACGCCATCGGCGGGTTAAGTGTGGGCGAACCCGATAATATGCTGTACGATCTGTGTGGTTTGTGCTGTGATAACCTGCCTGTTCATAAACCCCGTTACCTGATGGGGGTGGGCACGCCCTGGAACATTTTGGAATGTATTGCCCTGGGCGTTGATATGTTCGATTGCGTGATGCCTACCCGCAATGGACGAAATGCCATGCTGTTCACTTCAGAAGGGGTTATCAATATCGATAATAAGAAATGGGAAAACGATTTCTCGCCCATCGATGCGGGCATTAACTGCCACATCAGCAATCACTACAGCAAGGCGTACTTGCGCCACCTGGTAAAGTCGAAAGAGATACTGGGCCTTACCATTGCCAGCGTGCATAACCTCGCGTTCTATTTATGGCTGGTGCGCGAAGCAAGGAAACACATTATTGAGGGAGATTTTGTTAGTTGGAAGAATCAAATGGTGCCCAGGTTGCAAACACGACTATAGCCGTTTATGGTTTGTGGTTTATTGTTTGTGGTTGCTTAATCCGGGCAGTCATTATAGTTGTTTATGGTTTGTGGTTTGTAGTTTGTGGTTGCTTAGTTCGGGCAGTCATTATAGCTGTTTATGGTTTGTGGTTTATTGTTTGTGGTTGCTTAGTTCGGGCAGTCAATATAGCCGTTTATGGTTTGTGGTTTATTGTTTGTGGTTGCTGCCGCGCTTTGAGATTCGCTATTGATTTTGAAAATCGTTTTTATGCAGCAGGAAAGCGAGGCGTGCCATTTAATAATGACTTCACGAATAAAAGAACCATAAACAATAAACCACAAACAACAAACCACAAACTGTTACTTCTTCTGCTTAAACAACCACGGCAACAATTCCGGTTCTGCAAACGCATTGTTCCAGCTATCATGGCCCACACCGGGGTATTCGGAGTATTTAACTTTGGCGCCGGCTGCCTTCAGCGCATTATTCATGAGCCTTGAATTTCCAACCGGAACGGCCTGGTCGTTATCGCCATGAAACAGCCAGATAGGAAATTTTTTCCCATAGACCGTAACTTTTTGCGGATCGCCACCGCCGCAGATGGGAAACGCGGCTGCAAAGAATTTGGGTTTGCGCCACAGCAGTTCAAACGTGCCCATGCCGCCCATAGATAATCCGCCCAGGTAGATCTTTTTGGTATTGACCCTTCCGGTTGCCACCAGTGAGTCGAGCAAACGGCTTACGAGGTCGAGGCTTTTACCAATAGGCAGGTCAGAAGGAAAACTGAATTGTCCCAGGGAATCTTTTTTATGAGGTTCGCGACGAATACGTGACCAGAAATCTGTATTTGGGCATTGTGGGAATATCACGATGGCCGGAAATTGCTGGCGAATGGCCGAATCGGCAAACAGTTTACCACCATGCGTTAATTGCGCTTCATTATTATCACCGCGTTCGCCTGAACCGTGCAGTAACACGATCAGCGGATATTTTTTATCGGCATTATAATTAATAGGGTATAAGATGCGATAACGCAGCGTATCGTTACCGTTGATGTACTCTTTTTTCTCGTACAGTTGCTGGAACTGGGCCTGTAGGTTGTTCATGAGAAGCAGCCAGAATAAGGTTGTTAGTATTTTATGCATAATCTCAGGTATTGTCTATTGCAAATTGTAGATTAGTTACCAGTTTTCACGTCAATGGTGAATGGCGAGTAAGCCCGCCAAAATTTCAGCATTCCGAATATTCGGGAATCCACTCACCACTCACCACTCACAATTCAAATGGCGCTTTACGACTAGAAAGTTACACTTTTCCTCTCATGCCTCGTTCTCCAAACTTTAACTAAGAACTAATGATCAAAGCCTAGTAAACTGCTCATTTTCTGCTACATTTGCACGCCGTACATTTTGCTATTTTTCCGAATGATTAAAAAACTTGACTGGTACATATTAAAGAAGTTTATCTCTACTGCCCTGTTCATGGTGTTGATCTTTTGTGTAATTGCCGTAGCGATCGACACCAGTGAAAAGGCCGATGACTTCGTGAAATCAGGTTTGTCTACCTCCAAGATCATTACTCAGTATTATTTCGGGTTTGTTCCGTTTATCATATCCATGATCTTCCCGTTGATGGTCTTCATCGCGGTAATCTTCTTCACCTCAAAAATGGCGGGTAAAAGCGAGCTGGTAGCCATACTGGCCGGCGGCGTACGGTTCAACCGCATGCTGCGTCCTTATTTTATAGGCGCTTTATTACTGGGTGGTATCTTTTGGGTAGCTACCCAATTTTTCATCCCCAAGGCCATGTTGTTACGCGCTACTTTCCAGGCAACCTATATTGATAGTAAAAGCTCTTATGAGCAGGGGGAAGCTGCCAAGCGTTCCCGCAATTACTATTTCAGGGTAGATGGCAATACGTATGCCGGCATGCGCAATTACGATACGTCTTCCAAATCGGCCAATGATTTTTATATGGACCGTCTGAACGGCACCAAAATGATCTATAACCTGCGGGCCGATTACCTGCGTTGGGATACCGCCAAAAAGAGTTGGAAATTGCAAAATGCCACAGAGCGAAAAATTGAAGGTGTAAAGGAAATAACGAAGGTCATTCCTGAAATGTCGCTTAACCTGAACCTGAAGCCCAACGAGATCAAGTTTGATAAATACCTGAAAGATAAGATGACCACACCCGAACTGGTGCGGTATATTAAAAGCGAGGAGTCGCGGGGGGCAGAAGGGTTGAATGATTATAAAGTAGAACGGTACCGGCGAGACGCCAATCCCATATCGGTGTTTATACTCACCATGATTGGCGCGGTGGTGGCTTGCAGAAAAACTCGGGGTGGTAGTGGTTTGCACCTGGCGGTAGGTATTATAACAGCCGCGTTTTTTGTAGTGATGGATAAGTTTTCGCTTACCTTCTCTACCAAGGGTAATTTTCCGCCGTTACTGGCTGCCTGGACGCCTAATATTATTTTTTCCATAGTGGCCATTTGGTTATATCGCATTGCGCCCAAGTAAACCATGCATTAAAAAAATATTAATATAGGCGAACGATTGTTGTTTTTTTCTATGCTAAGCATTGCTGAATTAATTTTGCTCTTTTGAGTGGGTTTGTTATAACTTTAGCCAAACTTTTCCCCTCATTATTACATATTTACAAATAATTATACTGCATCATGGGAATTCTAAAGGATAGGTTTAAGGTAAAGGCAGAAGCATCCGCGGCCGAGTTAAAAGATCTGTTAAAACAACATGGTAGTAAAAAGATTGGTGAGGTACAATTATCTCAGATCTACCAGGGTATGCGTGGAATAACCGGCCTGGTTTCAGAAACATCATTACTCGATGCAAAAGAAGGGATTCGTTTTCGCGGATATTCAATTCCCGAATTACAAAAACATTTGCCAAAGGTTCCCGGTGGTAATGAACCTTTACCTGAAGGACTTTTTTACCTGATGTTGATTGGCGAGCTGCCCGATGAAGAAGCCGTAGCTTATATCACCTCAAGCTGGCAACGCCGCTCACACGTACCTAATCACGTATTTGCCGCCATTGACGCTTTGCCGGTAACCGCCCACCCGATGACCATGTTCGTATCGGGCATTATGGCCCTGCAAACCGAAAGTAATTTTGCCCGCCGCTATGCCGAGGGTATGAATAAGAAAGATTATTGGGAAGCGGTGTTCGACGACTCTATGGACCTGTTGGCCCGTCTGCCTCGTGTAGCCGCTTACATTTACCGTCGTAAATATCATAACAACCAGCATATTCAACCCAATGGCCTGCTCGACTGGGCTGGTAACCTGGCGCACATGCTCGGTTACGAAGATGAAAGCTTTAAAGAACTGATGCGTTTGTATATGACCATTCATGCCGACCATGAAGGAGGAAACGTATCGGCCCATACAACGCACCTGGTAGGTTCAGCATTAAGCGACCCTTACCTGAGCCTGGCTGCAGGGATGAATGGACTGGCTGGTCCGTTACACGGTTTGGCTAACCAGGAAGTGGTGAAATGGATCCTGGAAATGCAGAAAGAACTGAAAACAGAAGTGCCTACCAAAGGACAAATAGAAACATACGTAAAAAGTACGCTCGCTGCAGGAAAAGTGGTTCCTGGTTATGGACACGCAGTATTGCGTAAAACCGATCCTCGCTTCACCGCGCAGATGGACTTTGCCAAACGTCATTTCTCTGATGATCCGCTGGTACAGATCGTATGGAATGTGTACGATGTAGTTCCGCCGATCCTGGAATCACTGGGCAAGGTTAAGAACCCATGGCCTAACGTAGATGCACACAGCGGTGCGCTGCTGGTTCACTACGGAATGGTTGAGTATGAATTCTACACGGTGCTGTTCGGCGTTAGCCGCGCATTGGGTGTACTGGCCAGCCTTATCTGGGACAGAGCCTTGGGCTTTGCCATTGAGCGTCCGAAGTCGGTAACTACCGACCTGGTAAAAGCCTGGCTGGAAGGTAAAGACGAGATCTGGGGCGATTAGTAGATTATCTTTCTTCTCAAAACTTATATACAAAACCCTGTTCTGGTTTAACCGCCGGAGCAGGGTTTTTTAATGGAATAAACTTTTCGGGCTTTTGTCGGCAGCCGGTAGCTAAAACCTTTTTAGAACCTCGTTGCTACTTTATATCTCAGGGTCATCCTAAGGTTATCCCTGGGTTATCCTAGGGTCTTCCTTGGGTTTTTACCTAATGATCACCTAAGGAAATCCTTACTATGATCTTAGGATAAAGGGTAACATTATGGTAGACCTTAAGTGTTAGAATGCTATATATTTGTATATTTATAATACAAAACTGTTGTTTATGGCAAGCACTAAAAGTCTTTTATTGATGAAATTATCAGGGCAGCTGGGTAAAGAGCTCGTATTTAAACAATATGGCGACAAAACGGTCGTGAGCAAATACCCTGATATGAGCAATCAAAAGTTCAATGCTAAACAAAGATTGGTACAGTCAACTATGGAAGATGCGAATTATGAAGCCAAGCGGATAATGGCCGATGAAGAATTAAGCAAAGAAGCACAGGTACGGTTAAACGTAACGCGTAATAAACTGTATACGGCATTGATAAAGGAGTATTTTAGAAATATACGTGCAGGGTCCTAATGTTGCGTCAATCGTAAATCAATAAATCCTGAAATCTCGAAATCCCAAAATCTCAAAATCCAAAATCACTTCCTGGTCCTATTTCTTACCAGGCTTTTATATTGCTTTGGCAGTTTTTCTTTGTCTTCAAAGATGGTGTCAATTTTGGGCTTCGACAGATCGAGCAGGGTATACAGGTCCTGTTCCACTACAGTAGTGTCTCTGGGGTCATCTACTTCGTTATGGTGACCATTGGTAACGTTGATCAAAATTTGTACATGCCGGCTGCTATCCCGGAATAACCAACTGTTTTTTATCGTATAGTCACCCGCATCGCCCCAGCGTTCCCCTAATTCTATATAAGAAGAGAGGCTGTCTTTTGCCATATCGAAAAAGAACAATTTAACAGAGGAGGGCACATAATCAGAAGGTGTTCTTGCCAATAAGCCAATTCTGTTACTATCTATACCGAACTTGTAAATGGCGAACAAACCAGGAGGCTGATGTAAATGCCATTGGGCCATATCTTCCGGAAAAAACAAAGCGTTGATACTGTCAATGGCGCGGCCACTCATTGGATCGGCCGGATCTTCTGTTGAATACACTTCCAGCGTATCAATAGCAACATTATTGAACAGGGAAAGTAAGCTATTGTATTTGCTATCTTTTTGCGTTTCAGCCCCGGCTTTCGATTTAATCGACTGCGGCTGCTCGCAGCTAAAGACAGTGATCAGGAACAACAGGTAAAGAAGTTTATTCATAACATGTTTTTAGCATCCACCCTCGCCACGTACTTTGAAGGTCGTTTTTATTTTTTTACCGGTTATTTGCAGGGTGCCTGAATATTCATAGAATTCGTCAGCTACTTTTACTTCTTTCTTACGTAACACTACTTTATAACCTACGGCATAATACACTTCTACCGAACTGATGGCATTAAGCTGCTTCGACTCACGGGTGTTCTTTTTTAAAGTTATATCCTTTCCTTTTATCCTGATGATGGCCATATCGCCCATATCTGATAAGAAAATATATTTTTCTTCGGTCAACTTACAGGTGTCGTAGGTAAAGAATTCGCCGCAGCCGTCTATAGAACCGGGAATGGATTTAATAAAATCGAGTTTAAAGCCGGAAGGGTTAGCTGCGGCGGCCTTCGCTTTTTTCGTGTTACTGGTTTTGGTTTTTGCAGTGCTGGCTTTTGGCGTGTCTTCACTCGCCGAGTCGTTACCGGCACAATTGGTCAAAACCAGCAAAGCCAGGAGCGGTAAAACTAATTTTTTCATGGTACGGTCTGGGTTAAATTTCGTACAGGAAGTTTTTGAATTTTTGTTCCATATTGCGTCACAAGATAATAATTGATTGATGAATTCTATAGCTGTATTATTTTGCCAGTGCTTCTTTATCTGCCAATAAAACAGCCTTTTTGCCTTGATCAGCATTATTATTACAACTGTAATAACATGCAAAAGAAAGGGAAAGTAAAATGCAACAGAAAAATCGATTATTCATAAGGTGTGCAAAATGAAGTTGAAAATACGCTGTTTATGGTTGATCTGCAATCCGGCAATAAACATTGTATTTCTTGAACAGTTTATGTAACTTTTTCGCTGGTTTCGTACTAATGCTTCTTTGGAAAGCGCCAATTCAACTTAATCAGGCAAGCTATAAAAGAACCCGACGACCTTCTTATGGAAAAATTACAAAAAGATCCCTTATTACTTTTCCCTTGTCCGGGATGCAATGCGCAATTATATTTTAATCCGCAGCATCAACAATTGCAGTGTGAGTATTGTGGTGTAAAAGTAACAATTGATAAAGGCACCGATCTTATTAAAGAGAATAGCCTGAAGCAGCAATTGTCGGAAACCGGCGACCCGGCAGCAGTTATAGAACAACAGGTATATAAATGCACGCGATGCGGCGCTGAAACAATATTTACTTCTGAAACACCTACTTTCGTTTGCAACTTTTGCACCTTCGAAGTGGTGAACCCCGTAGCTTATAAAACCCGCATTGTACAGCCCTCCGGTATTATTCCTTTCAATATAGATCAGCAACAATCGGTAACTATTTTTAAGAACTGGTTAAGCAAAGGGTGGTGGGCACCTGGTGATCTCAAGGAATTTGCGCGGGAGGATGCACTGCACGGTATTTATCTGCCCTTTTGGACCTATGATGCTCAAACCAATAGTGAATGGAGCGGATACGGCGGCCGGTATTATTATGAAACTGAAACGGTAACAGATTCCAATGGTAACAGAAGAACAGAGCGGGTGCGAAAGACCGAATGGATCTGGCGGACAGGCACCTATGAACATTTTTTCGACGATATACTTATAGGCGGAACTAAAGAATTAACCCAAAGTGAATACGAAAGCATTTTTCCTTTTGAGTTAAGTGCGTTGGTAAACTTCGATACCCGTTATCTTTCCGGCTTTCAGGCCGATGTATATGATATTGCAGTAAGCGATGGTTATGCGCGGGCAGAGGGAGTTATGGATGAAGTGATTTATAATGCCTGCGTTGATCTTTGCCGGATAGATACATACAGGAACGTAGAGGTTAGTACTTCCTATAGCAATCAAACCTATAAACATATTCTGCTGCCGCTTTGGGTTTGCACCTATTTTTACAAGAACAAACAATATCATTTCCTGGTAAATGGACAAACTGGCAAAATTCATGGTAAAAAGCCGGTATCTGTTCTTAAAGTGATACTCGTGATTGCATTGGTGCTGCTGGTGATATTGGCCATTTTCTTTTTTAGCCAGCAATAGGTGAGTGACAGATTATCCTCACTTGTATATACTTCTAAAAGTTTATACATTTAAGATTAATGTAACTCACTGCAACATGGACACACATTTATTCGAAAAGTTATACAACGAAGGCCTGATCTCAGCCCCTTCTTTTCAAAAAATAAAGCTAAAGGCTGATTCCAGCCTTTTTTCGGTACACTGGGAATTAAAAACGATCTTATACCTCGGTATTCTTTTGCTTACAGGCGGATTAGGAATACTGATCTATAAAAACATCGATACGATCGGTCACCAGGTTATACTGGCTGCCATTGGACTATTATGCATAGGTTGCTTCTTCTATTGTGAACGTAAAAAGCTTCCCTTTGCTATGACCAAAGTACAGGCGCCCAATTCTTTTTTTGATTATATACTCTTACTGGGGTGCCTTACCCTGATCACTTTTATAACCTACCTGCAGGTACAGTATACGGCTTTTGGAAATGCATATGGACTGGCTACTTTTATTCCAATGGTCATTTTATTCTTTTGCGCTTATTATTTCGATCATTTAGGGGTTTTAAGTATGGCCATAACCAATTTGGCTGCCTGGATGGGTATTGCCATTACACCACTCAATATTCTCAAAGCAAACGATTTTGAAGATGCCGAGATCATTTTTGCCGGGTTGTTTTTAGGAGTGGCGCTGAATGTAATAGCATTGCTCAGCAAACAGAAAAATATAAAAGCGCATTTTAGTTTTACGTACACCAACTTTGGAATGAATATATTGTTCATTGCCTGCCTGGCAGGCATGTTTCACTTCGACGATTGGTATATTCTTTGGCTTTTACCGCTGGCTGCCATTGCTTTCTTTTTTTATAGAAGATCACTCGCTACCGCTTCCTTTTATTTTATGTTGCTGTTAACCCTGTATGGTTATATAGGTATCAGCTATGTGATAATACGTTTGCTGATAGATAGCCGGATGGACATGGGCGCTGTTTACTTTGGATTTATGTATTTTATTGTATCGGGTATAGGAATGATCGTATTCCTGAGCAGGATGAACAAAAAACTAAAGCATAATGATAGCCTATAACCATACCTCGCTCGACAACTTATTGATAAATGAGGAAGCCAGCGTTGCTTTGAATAATGAACTTATTTCAAAGGAGGAGGCGGATGCTATAAAAAACGTTTATCCTGTCAATCTCTACACCCCCAATTTATTTATACGCATAGGATTATTTCTGCTAACAGTAGTGATCGTGTTGATGGGTTTTGGTTTGTTTTGGCTGCTTACCAAAATTGAGTCAGAAAAAGGGATTGGAACATTGGTACTTATTGTTTCATTAATGCTTTATACCGCATTGGAGTTTTTAATTCGTGAAAAAAAGCATTACCGGTCGGGAATTGACGATGCTTTGTTATGGTTGAGCATTGCGTTTATGTCAATCGCTGCAGCGCTACTTTTTCCTTACATTTCTTTCTTAGCCCGATCTGTTCTAATATTTATTCTAACCTTTTATATCCTGTTGCGATTTGGAAACATATTAATAAGCGGCCTTGTTTATCTTTCTTTTCTTGCTATCGTATTTTATGCTGTTATCCGGCTGGGCGATGTGGCAAAGATCATAATGCCCTTTTTGCTCATGGCTATTTCCTTTTTCGTTTATTGGCTTATGAAGAAGAATAAGCATAATAGCCGGGTAAAATATTATAAAACCAGTTGTACGTTTGTAGAAATACTGGCCCTGGTTACATTGTATGCAGCCGGAAATTATTTTGTAGTAAGGGAGGTAAGCAACAGCATGTTTGAGCTTGGGTTGAAAGAAGGAGAATCTATCCCCGGCGGCTGGTTTTTCTGGATCACGACAATTCTTCTTCCCATTGCATATATATTCAGAGGTATACAGAAGAAAGATGTTGTTATACTGCGAACAGGCCTGGTATTGGTTGCTGCTATTGTATGTACCATTCGTTATTATCATCACATTGCTCCGCTGGAAGTAGCAATAACAATAGGCGGTATAATAATGATCATTATAGCTTATGCTATTACAAAATATCTTACAACCCCCAGGCATGGATTTACACATGCCGAACCGAATGATCCTGCTTTAGCCGGCTGGCTTCAGGTGGAATCTTTGGTTGTTACACAAACCTTCCACCAGACAACGCCTGTTGAAACTGTTGATCAAACCAAATTTGGTGGCGGAAGTGGTGGCGGCGGTGGAGCTACCGGCGGTTTCTAGAAGTAATTCCCAATAAAAAAGGCCTGCATTGCTGCAGACCTAGAACCAGAAAGGATAGAATAAGGATTCGAACGATTTAATGAAGCCATAGGATGGCATCGGCTATTTTTTCTCTGCTATCAAGGTTTTGTGAAATCCATTGTTATTAAATACCTGCACGTAATAAATGCCCCTGCTTAATCGAGAGATGTCAAGCTTAAAGGTGTTATCGCCTTTTTCTGCATTCACTTTTTGGCGTACCAGCGTGCGGCCCGTTACGTCGGTTACCTGTATGGAAAGGCGATCCCTTTTTGGCATGTATGCAAAAACTGTCAGCCAGGGTTGGGTGGTAAAGGAGGGGCGGAGCTGTACGGCAAACAGCTTATCCCTGGTTTGAACCTCCCGTAGTGAACTGTACGGCCTGGCCGCCAACACGATTGTCAGCGTAGCCGGGTTGCCTGTGCACATGTTCAGGGCATTGCCAGGTGGGATCTGGGTTCCTGTATAATATTTTACTCCGGAAGAATAATTCTGTACGGTATCATGCGCGCCCGAGACCCAGGCGCCGCCCCATGCAACGTAAGCTGTTGTATCGCCCGGCGGACAGATAGCCCTGATAATGTCATTGCTGGTAAGATTACCCTGTACATACAGGTTATTGATTACGGTAATAACAGCAACCCCATACGTGGTGATCGTATTATTAAAGAGGTTGCCAAACACTCTTGTATTACCCGTTGCGTTGATATTGACCAGTCCATTATTGGTTAAATGGTTAACAACATTCAAACGCCCGTTTACATCGATCACCGACACACCGTATACACTGCCTGTATTGTTCAACAGGCCTGAACTTCCATTGACTGTCATTACGCCTGTACTGCCGATGTTCAATGCACTGTTATTAATTGCATTGCCGGTCACGGTTAAGGTGCCATTGATGGTAGCAGTATCTGAACCGGTGGTTGTAGGCGTTGAGCTATTCATAAAATTACCACCAACGGTCACTGTTCCCGAATTTCCTACAGTAAAATGCCCGGTGCCTGAGGTCATGGCAGAAGTGCTAACAGCCGCATCGTTGATATGCAGGTTGCCGCTAACAGCAAGCGAACCATTTACAATCAGTGAAGTATAAGGTGGGTTTGTAGTAGTGGCAATGCCATTATAGGGAGGCGGATTAGTTGCACAAGCGCTCGATACGATCGTTGACCCGTTCCCGTTAACAGTAAGATTTACCGCGCTCATTGTTCCGCCGCTATCAATTTCAATCCGGCTATAGGCATATTCAACCAGGAAGTTGGTTCCATTTACCCTCAGTGTTCCGCCCTTGTGCACATGGATGATGCCTCTTGGGCCTAATACATTATCATTTCCATTGAGGGTTACAGTAGCGCCGCTGTCAACATGCAGAAACACCCAGTTCTTAAATCGTTTTGTTGCAGTGCCTGCCGCCAGATTACCGTTTACCGTGAGTGTGCCTTTGCAATCGATGATCATGGCCTGGGACGTAAGTCCCGTAGTTGACAGGCAGGGATAATAGTTGTTATTGGTGCCCGTATTACCATCGCCCTGGAGGTTGCCATCGATGGTGAGCGCACCACCGGATGCAATGCTGATATACGACGGTTGGTCGAGCCAGGTAAAACCTCCGGTGACAGTCATACTTCCACTGCTGCCAATGGATAATGTATTATTGGCGCCCGAAATGGATACGGAAGGATAAGTGACGGATGAATTGATGGTAGCAGACTGTCCGGAAGTTAAAGTTAACTGTGCCTGTATTTGGTACGAAACGCCAGGCAACAGAAAACTTATAATAAAAGAAACAATAAATAGATGTTTGCGTAATGCAATTACGCTTTGGTTAAGGGTAGCACTTTTTACCATAGAATACCGGATTAAAGTGTAATTCAAGGCTATTGTGATAAAGGGTATCGATCCCTACAGATGATCCTTTAAATATATTTGTATTATTTATGATGCAAAGAGGCCATTTTTTTATGGCAAACGGGGTAGTAATTATTGGAAAAAATTATAAAAGAAAAACGATATGTGATAAGTGCTTGATCGTTAATTAATTACACCTAATGTTGAAGCAGGGAAAGCCATTCCGCTTTTGTTATGGAAGTAAAGAAAGATGCTTCTGATCTTAGCAGATCGTTTGACAGCGCTCTTTTCGTTGCCTGCAACTTCACTATTTTTTCTTCTACTGTATCAGGGCAGATCAGGCGTACCGCCATTACGTTCTTTGCCTGGCCAATGCGGTAACTGCGATCTATAGCCTGGTTTTCAACTGCGGGGTTCCACCAGGGATCAACCAGGTACACATAGTCTGCTTCGGTTAAATTAAGACCCGTGCCACCGGCTTTCAGACTTATTAAAAATACCCGGATCGACGGATCCATTTGAAAATTATTTACAACGGCTTCCCTGTTTTTTGTACTACCGGTGAGGTATTCGAATGCTATTCCTCTATCCTGCAGCTCTTTTTTTATCAGTTCAAGCATCGATACAAATTGTGAGAACACCAGTACTTTGTGATTTTGCGCTTTATTGTCAATTTGTTCTATCAGTGTTTCAATTTTTGAGGAGCTGTCTCCATACAACTTTTCATCTTCCAGTAAAAGCGGTGAATCGCAGATCTGTCGCAACCTGGTTAAACTCCTTAACACATGTATGGAGTTTTTGGAAAGTTCTTCTTCACTTCTGCCGGCAATATAATCGCGGAATTCTTTTTCATAGGCATCATACACTTTGCGTTGGGCTTCCTCCATAGGGCAATAGAGGACCATTTCCGTTTTCTCCGGAAGTTCCCTGGCTACATCCCGTTTGGTTCTTCTTAAAATAAAAGGCGCTACTTTTTGTTGCAGTTGCCGGGCATGCCGGCTGCTTTTGAATTTGTCTATCGGTATAGAGAACAGGTCTTTAAAAGATTGTTTGTTGCCTAACAGGCCGGGGCATGCAAATGATAACTGGGCGTACAGATCAAACGTGTTATTTTCTACCGGTGTTCCGGTGATGGCTATTTTATTGCGTGATTGTAGCTGACGGGCGGCATAATAGCGTTGTGATTCTATGTTTTTTATGTTTTGCGATTCATCGAGAAAAATATAATTGAACCTGTATTTAGTAAGAAAGGCAATGTCTGAAAGGAGGGTTCCGTAGGAAGTTAAAATGATGTCATAGTTATCGAATGCGGTAATATCTTTTATTCTGCCGGCGCCATATAACGTGAGCATTTTTAAGGAGGGAGCGAATTTTTGCACTTCGGCCTGCCAGTTAAAGATTAGTGAGGTGGGCACCACCACCAGGTTGGTATTCTGTTGAACTTTTTTTCGTTGTCCTAAAATAAAAGCTATGATCTGAAGGGTTTTACCGAGGCCCATGTCATCGGCCAGGCAACCGCCGAAATTAAAATTGTCGAGCAGGTTTAACCAGGTAAGTCCCTGCTTTTGATACGCTCTTAAGGAGGCATTCAGTTCCTCTGGTATATTCACCTCATTGTAAAGGTCAATCTGTTTTAGTTTTGATTCATACAACGCAATTTCCTTTTTAACGGTATCATCCAGCTCGTCATCCTGGAAGAGTTGTTTTACTTCAGCATAATTGAATTTAGGTATTTGTAAAACTTCATCCACTATCTCTGCTGCGTTAAAGTAGTCTTCAAATTTTTGTAACCATTCTGAAGGAAGGATGCCTTGCGTGCCATCATCCAGTTTTACAAACTTGTTTTTATTGCGAACGGAGATGTGTAATTGTTTTAAAGATGCTTTTTTCTTTCCAAAGCGAACCTCCAGGCTGGCATTGAACCAATCTAAACCGCTGGCAACCTGTATGGTAATTTTTGCTTTATTACCATTTAACTTATTCCCTTTAAGTTGGTTGAAGCCCAGCACGGTGATACCTTGTGACTGCCATTGCTCAAAAGCATTTAAGAACCAATCCTCATTTAAAAAGCGTTGCTTGTGCAGGTAAAAGTGAGGCGGGTCGGTATCAAGCTGTTCTTCAAAATCTTCGTGTTGTTTTAATAGCAGTGCAATGAAATTAACTTCCGCATCCCTGTCTCTTTCAACGGCAAACACTTCGCCCTCACTATCCTTGATATAAATTTGTCTTTTGGTAAGTACCGGAATTTCAACGGTACCGTATTTCAGCACGGGATTGATCAATACATAATTGTCAAGGTCTGATAGGTATATAAACTTTTCTAAAGATGAACGCAATCCGCTTTGTGCTATTTGTGTTTTATTACCTGGTTCAAGGAAAGTGTAATGAACGCTTATCTTGTCCTCCAGCTTAGACAAAATGTTCTGTTGAATGTTTATATATTCCGATTTATGCAGTTTTAACCCAGCAGGTTGATGCTTAAAGAACCGAACGAGTTTAAGCAAATGAAATTGGGAAAGTAAGTGAATAGATTCGCCGCGCAAGATGAAATAATCATATTTGATTTCGATATCACTGAATGAAAAATTTTTATTTCCAATTTGAATTTGAGGAACGATGAAATACCATTCATTTTCCTTGCGAATAGAAAGTGGTAGATCTTTAATAGGTTCACCTATATTGATTTCTTTTAAAGAACCGGCCGTAACATTTTCAGAGAACTCAGCATTGTGATAGAAAAAGCGTAAAGAGAGCGGATTCGCCGTTACGGTTTTGAGGGCTTCGATATCTGCCGGGGATTTTGCCGCGGTAGGATTGTTTTGAAAGCGGCTCAGGGCGGTCAGGAATTTAAGTTCATCGAGATCCTTTGCTTTAAGGGCGGCGTCGAATGGATTGATCAGCTTAAGCGGGTTCTTTAGCTTCCCGGTTTGGGTAGTAGGGGCCTGGTAAAGTTCCAGCGTGAGTTGTTTGTGAAACCGATAGTTTTTTAATACAACTATGTGTTCGTCACTGTGGAGTGTTAACCCCGGAATGGTTGCTTTGCGTTCATCGGTCAGTAATTGCTCCTGCAGGTCTTTTATGTGGCCCATGGAAAGTAGGTCTGATTTGGGGGCAAACTACGGTTTTTGTGGGGATGGGTGGTTTAAAAGCTGAAACGGTAGAAATTTATTATTTTTGTAAGGTTAATAATTATGCCATGGCTTTTAAAAGACAGAAACTTTTTTTTGCATTAAGTGCTGAAGAAAAAGAAGCAGGTTAAAAGCTGTTTTGAAGGAAGAAATGGAGAAGGATAAAGCGATGAATCTGCCTGTGGTTTATCGCAATGAATTGTGCGCAAAGCCTAATTTATTCATTCATAAGTATCCCAACGGTCATACAGTACTAATAGAGCAAGACTCCCACACTTCAGAAGAAAAAATAATCAAGGTTTTACCGTTTCAATTATGAATTCGGGTATAAAAATCTTTATAAATACATCTCTGAATTTGATTCAGTCACTCTTTTTGATAATGGGATTGTATTTATAGAAGAGCCCGTTATACCGCATGAAATATTGCATATAGGTGAGGGTAAAATGTATCTGAAAGTGAAAAATTACCCTGCCTGGGTTAAACCAATTATTGATAAGTTTCGAGATTTCATTTTGGACTAGATTTTTATTAAGTGGTATCGGAAGGTTTTGACTAATTCCAACAAAAAAGGCCCGCATTGCTGCAGACCTTTTAAAGCTTCTTTTTTGTGGAGAATATCGGAGTCGAACCGACGACCTTCCCGATTGTCATCGGGACGCTCTAGCCAACCGC
>NZ_STFF01000008.1 GCF_004834005.1 Niastella caeni | reverse complement strand
TTTTCGAGTCGATAACCTTACCTCCGATTTCCATCGGAGTGCTGTTGCTTCCAAACTTTCAAAGATCTTTAAGAGTTTGATCCTGGCTCAGGATGAACGCTAGCGGCAGGCTTAATACATGCAAGTCGAGGGGCAGCGCAGTGTAGCAATACATGGGCGGCGACCGGCAAACGGGTGCGGAACACGTACGCAACCTTCCTTTAAGCGGGGGATAGCTTTCGGAAACGAAAATTAATACCCCATAAAATTGTTAAGTGGCATCACTTGATAATTAAAGCTCCGGCACTTAAAGATGGGCGTGCGGCTGATTAGGTAGTTGGCGGGGTAACAGCCCACCAAGCCTACGATCAGTAACTGGTGTGAGAGCACGACCAGTCACACGGGCACTGAGACACGGGCCCGACTCCTACGGGAGGCAGCAGTAAGGAATATTGGTCAATGGACGCAAGTCTGAACCAGCCATGCCGCGTGGAGGATGAAGGTCCTCTGGATTGTAAACTTCTTTTATCGGAGAAGAAACCCTTTCATTCTTGAGAGGTTGACGGTACCCGATGAATAAGCACCGGCTAACTCCGTGCCAGCAGCCGCGGTAATACGGAGGGTGCAAGCGTTATCCGGATTCACTGGGTTTAAAGGGTGCGTAGGTGGGTTGGTAAGTCAGTGGTGAAATCTCCAAGCTTAACTTGGAAACTGCCGTTGATACTATCAATCTTGAATCTCGTGGAGGTAAGCGGAATATGTCATGTAGCGGTGAAATGCTTAGATATGACATAGAACACCGATAGCGAAGGCAGCTTGCTACACGAGTATTGACACTGAGGCACGAAAGCGTGGGGATCAAACAGGATTAGATACCCTGGTAGTCCACGCCCTAAACGATGGATACTCGACATACGCGATACACAGTGTGTGTCTGAGCGAAAGCATTAAGTATCCCACCTGGGAAGTACGACCGCAAGGTTGAAACTCAAAGGAATTGGCGGGGGTCCGCACAAGCGGTGGAGCATGTGGTTTAATTCGATGATACGCGAGGAACCTTACCTGGGCTAGAATGCTGGTGGACCGTGGGTGAAAGCTCACTTTGTAGCAATACACCGCCAGTAAGGTGCTGCATGGCTGTCGTCAGCTCGTGCCGTGAGGTGTTGGGTTAAGTCCCGCAACGAGCGCAACCCCCATCATTAGTTGCCATCAGGTAAAGCTGGGAACTCTAATGAAACTGCCGTCGTAAGACGTGAGGAAGGAGGGGATGATGTCAAGTCATCATGGCCTTTATGCCCAGGGCTACACACGTGCTACAATGGGAAGGACAAAGGGCTGCCACTTGGTAACAAGGAGCTAATCCCAAAAACCTTTTCTCAGTTCAGATCGCAGTCTGCAACTCGACTGCGTGAAGCTGGAATCGCTAGTAATCGTATATCAGCAATGATACGGTGAATACGTTCCCGGACCTTGCACACACCGCCCGTCAAGCCATGGAAGCCGGGTGTACCTAAAGTCGGTAACCGCAAGGAGCCGCCTAGGGTAAAACTGGTGACTGGGGCTAAGTCGTAACAAGGTAACCAATGCGATTTATTTTGTTTTCTTTACCTCTTTCCCTCTCTCACTCATCGTATTATCTGTTGTCGTTTCTTTACATCACCTCTTTCTCTCTTCTTCTTTGCTACCCTATTTTTGATTGGGGTTGCAAAGGTAGTGTTTCTAACTTATTGCATCCAAATTTTTTATTCGATTTTCACAATTTCTTTTTTCGTGATTTCGATGCAATATCTTGTAAAGAACTTTCGTTTAAACCGGGCTGCAAAGATAAGCGCTTTTCATTTTCACTTCCAAACTTTTCTTTCACTTTTTTCTTCTCTAACTCCTACTCTTTTCAGTGCTTATTTACAAGTGCAGCGGGTAAACTTTTTATGTAAAGAACTTCGTGTAAGTGTGCTTTTTTGTAAAGCGGGCCGCAAAGATAGGCCGGTTTAACTTCTTACCAAATATATTTTGCTTTTATTTTTTGCATTTCATTGAAACACACGTCCTACAAGGGTTTCAGCACAATATTTTTTTTTACGGCGGTGTTAATTTGAATAAACACTTTCAAAATTGTTTTACTGTATTTGTTGCCTGCATCCCCACTATCATGTTCAACCGATTTTAGTATTTCAGCTTTCAAAAAAATAATGTGCGGGATACTCCACTTTCTGTAAAAACAAACCATGCCCGGGCACTGAAAAATCGGCCTCTGTACAGTCCTTCGCTTCGATGATTCCCCTGAACTCCTGCAGCGTTATTTTACCCCGCCCAACCTGCATCATAGTGCCTACCAACCCCCGCACCATACCCCTTAAAAACCGGTTGCCTTTTACCCGGTAAACCACCCCCTGGCCCCTCTCCTGCCACTCGCTGTACGCAAGGGTGCAATTAAAAGTTTTAACCTGGGAATTTCGTTTCGAAAAGGAGGTAAAATCGGTATACCCGGTCAATACCCCGGCGGCTGCTTGCAGCGCTTCCAGACTGAACGTGTAGGGGTAATACCACGCCCTATCTACCAGGAACGGATCTTTAAACTGGTAAATAAAGTATTCATATTCACGGGCGATAGCATCGAACCGGCAATGCGCCGTGGCAGGCACCGGAATTATTTGCTTTATGGCGATGTCGTGCGGTAAAATGGCGTTGAGGTTATAGATCGCCCTGGGATTTGCGGGCCCCGGTATGTCGAAGTGATAGAAATTCTGGGCGGCATGTACCCCGGCATCGGTGCGGGAAGAGCCGGTGAGCGGCAAGGGCTGCCTAAAATAGATCTCCAGGGCCTTCTCCAGTTCGGCCTGTACAGTTAACGCATTGAGCTGTACCTGCGACCCGGCATAGCGCCCGCCATGATATGCCACCTCCAAAAAATATCGGTTCATCGGGCAAATATACCGGGTTCACAGTTCAGAGTTCTCAGTTCCTGGTTCATAGCTTGCCGGTTAACCGATCGCCGGCGTCCCAGCAAAAGCCCATAACCTATTGATTATCATTAAACAGCTTCCCATCTCACTCACACTTCATTGAAAATGAACCCTTTACAAGGACTTCTTCGCAAGCTCTTTTAGACTTCTCTTAGAATCCTTTTAGGCTTCTTCGCAAATTTGCGAAGAACTTGCGAAGGATTTGCGAAGAGCCAAAGCTGTGCCTAAGCTCGGGGTAAAAGAGGACCCGAGGAATGTATTGAATACAGAAATAAAAAAACCGGTACCATTATACAACGATACCGGCTGTTATATGCTAAGAAATAATGTTCCCATTCATCATTCACCATTGACCTTTCACCTCTATTGCAACCGTACCAGCTTTTTAAACTTCGTTACATACATTTCTTCCGTCAACAGCTCATGCAACTCTTTGAAGTTGGCCGTATCGGCTGCAAAGGGATAGGCTAATTCCAGGAACCTGTACTTGGTTTCATCCGTGGGGAACAATTCTGACAAAGCCTTTATCTGCCTGGCATATAAGCACATAGTTTTGAAGTACTTATTAGCAATGGCCAGTTTCTTTTGCAGGTCGTTTTCGGGCAACATCTTAACCCGCATTTTGTCTACATCATTATCAGTGGCCAGTTTTGCACAATCTGAATTGATCATTACCAGCTTGCTGGTAGTTTCAGCTTTCTTTTCCGGATCTCCGCCATTGGGTTTCGCCGGATCAATAGTTTTGGGTTTCGCCGGCTGAGTTTCCGGTTTTACCGCCGTTGCAACCGTATCTTTTTTGGTAGCCGCCGGTTCTGTTACCGTCTTTTTTTCGGGCTCAACGGCTGGTTTGGGTTCTTCTTTCTTAACAACCTCTTTGGCAGGCTCTTCTTTCCCGGTTTTAGTTGCTACCGGCTCACTTTCCTTTTTGGCATCCGTATCGGCCTTTACCGGTTCCAACTTAACTTCTTTCTTTTCTTCCTCTGCCGGCTTAACCGGTTCCGACTTAACCTCCGGTTTCACTTCCACCTTCACTACCTCTTTTTTAGGCGCCTCATCTACAGTTGGTTTAACAGGAGCGGCTATTTGCATAACTGTGGTATCGGGTGTAGCCGGTTTTACCACAGGTTGAGTTTCCTTTTTGGGCTGATACAAAGGTTTGGCCGGCTCTTCGGCAGCCTTCTTCATTTGCCGCGATTCCAGAATGATGGTAACCGTATCGGTAGCCGCTTTTTTATCCGGGACCGACCGCCAGGTTTCTTTCTTTATCTGCTCTGCAATTTCCTCTTTGGTTAAGGAGGCAGGCTTCTCTGTATCTTTTGCCGGCGTGCTTTCTTTCTTTACAGGCTCAACCACTTCTTTCGCAGGCGGCGTGGTCACCACCTTTTCCGGATCTTTCACCGCTGGTTCCTGCTTTGTTTCCATTTTGGTAACAGTAGTGGATGGCGGGGGTGTATTATCAACCGGGGCAACCGTTGGCTCCTGGGCTTGCACTACCTGTTTATCGTCGTCCTTTTTTTCTTCGGAAATATAAACAGTTACCACATTGGCCGGCGACTCACTGCTATCTACAAAAACCATTTTCGTTTCGCCGTCTTTCGTCTGCTGCTGAATTTTAGCCACTCCGCTCTTGATTACCGGCTTTTCGTTCAACCCTCTTTCCTTAGGATCATATTTCGGTGCCTGGGCGGTATCGCGGGTACTGGTTTCCGTTCTTACCAGGCTGGCGGTATCAACGGCTGGGGGCGGATTTGGCGCAACCACCGTTTCCACGTTCTTTAGGGCAACCGCTGAATCAACAGGCTGTACGGGTTTTTCTTCGGTCTTTACCCCCGGCTGTTTTTCCGCTGGTTTTACCTCGGTATTTGTTGCCACAGCCGGCACTGTTTCGCTATCTTTCTTAACTATAGAAGTATACAGAACGGAAGAATCATTTACCACGGCGGCCATCAACGTGGCAAAAGCATCATCCTTTTTGCGTTCGCCATACAAAAGAGAACTGTTTCCCGGATCTTTCAACGGCTTTATGGTTTCATCGGTTTGCAGGTCCTGCAAAGCCCAACCCCGGGAACCACTTTTGATAAGCTGGAACCCATGGTCTTTATTACGCAAAGGGATGGAAAAACGCTGCGGCTGCGTGGCATGCTGTGGAAACCCGATCTCTAAATTACAGGTTTTATCAGCCAGTCCGGAAATGACCAGGTGCCCTATGGCAGAAGAACTATACACCTTATCGCCCATTTGCACGTAGAAAGGTTGCACATTTTCAGATTGCAAATAGACAAATAAAGACTGCTGTGCCAGTGCTGTTGTACATGATACTATACACAACCCTGTTACAAAAGCAAGCAGTTTTATAACGCGGTAAGGATTGCTCATAAAAGCAAATCTACTTATTTGCCTTTTCATGACAGCCACTTATACTATTTTTTACATTTATTAAGCACCTCCCCGCCTATCTTTACACCACTTAAATTCTAAATTTTCAATATGAAGAAGCTTTCATTAATCATCCTGGCCCTGGGAATACTGCCTGGCCTGTGGGCTCAACAGCAGGAAGAGGCGGCTCCCGACACTTCATGGAAAAAGGTGTACCGGGAAAGCGCTCCGCGCATTAACGACCTGGTTCACACCAAACTGGATGTTAAATTCGATTTCAGTAAGTCATATATGAACGGCAAGGCCTGGATAACCCTGGCCCCGCACTTCTACCCCACCGATTCGCTGACATTGGACGCCAAGGGCATGGATATTCAAAAAGTAGCCATCGTAAAGGGAGCTTCTTCGCAACCCCTGAAATACAAATACGACGGCTGGAACCTGAACATTGACCTGGATAAATCTTATAAAGGCGGAGAAAAGTATACCGTTTATATTGAATATACCGCCAAACCCGATGAAGTGAAAGTACAGGGCAGCGCTGCCATAACCGATGCCAAGGGTTTGTATTTTATAAACCCCAAAGGAGAAGAAAAAGACAAGCCTACCCAGATCTGGACGCAGGGTGAAACCGAGGCCACCTCTGTATGGTGCCCTACCATTGATAAGCCCGGCCAGAAAACCACCAACGAGATCAATATGACCGTTCCGGCCAAATACGCTACCCTTTCAAATGGTAAACTGGTATCGCAAAAAGCCAATGCCGATGGTACGCGTACCGATGCATGGAAGATGGAACTGCCACACGCGCCTTACCTGTTCTTTATGGGCGTTGGTGAGTACAGCATAATAAAGGATACGTACAAAGGCAAAGAAGTTAATTATTATGTAGAAAAAGAATATGCCCCGGTAGCTAAAAAGATCTTCGGCCATACACCTGAGATGATGGGCTTTTTCTCGAAAGTCCTTGGTGTAGAATATCCCTGGGTGAAATACTCACAGATCGTAGGTCGTGATTACGTAAGCGGCGCTATGGAAAACACCACCGCCACCCTTCACCAGGAAAGCGCCCAACAGGATGCCCGCGAACTGATAGATGGCAATAGCTGGGAAAGCACCATCGCCCACGAACTGTTTCACCAATGGTTCGGCGACCTGGTTACCTGCGAAAGCTGGAGCAACCTCACCCTGAACGAATCTTTTGCCAACTACAGTGAAACCCTGTGGGATGAATATAAATATGGTAAAGATGCCGGCGATGCACAAAACTTTGGCGACATGCAGGGGTATATACAAAGCCAGAGCGAGAAGAAAGACCTGGTGCGTTTTTATTATAATGATAAAGAAGCCATGTTCGATGCCGTTAGCTATAACAAAGGCGGCCGCATTTTAAACATGCTGCGCAGCTATGTAGGCGACAGCGCTTTCTTCAAATCATTGAACCTGTACCTCACTACCAATAAATTCAAATCGGCCGAGGCCCACCAGTTGCGCCTTGCCTTTGAAGAAGTGACTGGTAAAGACATGAACTGGTTCTGGAACCAATGGTATTTTGGCGCCGGTCATCCCAAACTCAGTATCGATTATGCGTACGACGATAACGCCAAAACCGTACAGGTGACCGTGAAGCAAACACAGGCCGGTGACAAAGTATTCACTCTACCTGTTGCCATCGACATTTATACGGGCGCTGAAAAAGTTCGCCACAATGTTTGGATAAACGACAAGGAAGAAACCTTTACTTTCCCCTATACCACCCGCCCCGACCTGGTGAATGTAGACGGACAAAAGACCTTATTGGCTGAGAAAAAAGACAACAAGACCCTCGAGAACTTTATTCACCAATATAAATATGCCGGCCTGTACCTCGATCGCCGCGAAGCAATTGACTTTGCCAGCCGCAACCAGGATAATCCTAAAGCGCAGGAACTGCTGCTAACCGCATTGAAAGATAAATACCAGGGGTTGCGCTCTTTTGCGATGGGCAAGCTGGATATGAAAAATGAGACTGTCAGGAAAAAAGCCGAACCCATTTTGGAAGAACTGGCACAACGCGATCCCAAATCGAAAGTTCGGGCAAGTGCTTTGGCGGCGCTTTCGCAATACAATAACGGCGCTTACAAATCGCTTTTCACCAAGAACGTAAACGATTCATCGTATACGGTAGCCGGCACCGCGCTGGAATCGTTATTTAAATTAGACAGCGCCGCTGCAGTGGCAGAAGCCAAACGCCTGGCAAAATACCCGGCCAAAGGCAAACTGGTAGAAGTGATGACCACCACACTGGTGAAATCGGGCGATGAAAACAGTTTTGACATCATTGCCAAAGCATTCGACGATATGCCGATATCGCAGGCAAAATTCAACCTGCTGCAACCTTTCTGTGAATTTTTAGCCGTAGTGAAAGACACGAAGCGGGTTAAAAAGGGAGTTGACCTGGTGATCGAATTCCGCGATGCCCTGGCTGCGTACGGTTTAACGCCTTATGTAAATAACCTGCTGAAAGGGGTTATTACTAAAAAGACAGCCGCCAGCGCTGCTGCTACTGATAAAACCAGCGCACAGGAACAAATTGATTACATCAATGCGAAGATAGAGGGAGATAAAAAGGGTTTCTAGTTTATGGTTTGTTGTTTGTTGTTTTCCTGAAATTCGAACAGGCTGTCTTATTACGGACAGCCTGTTTTTTTATTTTGATTAAATAATAACTAAAGTTCTTGATTCTTGAGCTTAACGTTGTAAACTATAACTATCTATAAACAAAACTCAAAACGCGGAAGCAACCACAAACCATAAACTATAAACTACAAACTACCACGACCCACTCGCTCCGCCGCCGCCGCCGCTACCACCGCCAAAGCCGCCAAAACCGCCGCCACCACCAGACCAGCCGCCTCCGCCGCCGCCCCAATCGCCACCACTACTGCCACGGCCAATCATGTTGCCTAAAATAAACGGACCTATCCAGCCTGAACCACGACGGCTCATAAAGCCGCCGCCACCGCCTCGATTTCGGCCACCGAATAGCGCAATCAGAATAATGATGAAAACAATGGCCCCAAAGGGGATTGCACTGCCGCCGCCTTTCTTCTTTCGGTATCCCGCTGGCGCTTTGTATTCTCCGGCGGCTGCTTTTATAATAGAACCAGCCGCTTTTGACAGGCCTTCGAAATAATCGCCCGATCTGAAGTTGGGGACAATATCATTTTGAATAATATGATTGGCAGTAATATCAGGTATGGCGCCTTCGAGCCCGTAGCCTACTTCAATACGGATCTTTCTATCTTCAATAGCGGCCAGAATGACGATGCCATTATTCGTTTTCTTATTCCCAACGCCCCAATCGCGCAAGATCTTCAACGCATATTCTTCAATGGGATAATCGTTGAGCGTGTTCACGAGCACAATGGCAATCTGGTTACTGGTGCTATCGTCGTAGGCTGTAAGCAGGCTTTCCAACTGCTGCTCATCACCTGGCGATAATACACCGGCAAAGTCATTTACCAGTTTCGGGGGATTTGGTCGGGCGGGTATATTTTGTGCCGACGTAATAAACGACACAAAGAGTAATACGGGAACAAAAAGTAGTTTCAATTTACCTGTCATTGCTATAGATATAAAACCTGCTGATTATCGTCAGTTACCGGTTACCGGTTACCAGTTCCCGGGACCCGGTAACTGGCAACTGGTAACAATTCAATCACTTCCCAAACACCATGTCATCGGGTAATTCATTCTTATCGTTTGAACGGTCGTAAGGAAAATGTGTTTTTAAAGCCAGTCCTATGTCATTGACCACCGCTTCAATAGCTTCTGCAGGGTGTGCTTTGCTAAAATGCGATTTCATCACCGCAACTTCCTGGTACCAGAATGCTTGTCCAACCTTTTCATGAATACCCTGATCGGCCAGGATAGCAAACTGATGATCTTTCATAGCCACGTAAACCAATACCCCATTACGGTCTTTGGTAGCGTCCATTTTAAGACCCCAGAAAATTTCTGCAGCCCTGTCTAAGGGATCAACAAACCGGCAGCGGCTTTCGGTGTATACCCTGATCTCGCCGCTGGTTTGTTGTTCGGCCTGACGAATGGCGTTTACAATACGGTTCTGTTCGTCGGGCGAAAAAAATTCTTTCCTTTTGGAAAAGGGGAAAAATGCCATGGATATTATTTTTGGAAATCTACTTTAGGAGCTCTTTCTGAACCGGCTTCTGCCTTGAATCCCTCTTTTACGGTGAACCCAAACATGCCGGCAAAGAGGTTGTTAGGGAAACGACGAACTACTGAGTTATACTCCTGCACAGCAGAGTTAAAGTCGTTACGGGAAACCTTGATGCGGTTTTCTGTTCCTTCCAATTGAGCCTGCAGATCTCTGAAACTTTGCGTAGCCTGCAATTGAGGATATTGTTCTGCCACCACCAGCAATCGGCTTAACGCACCGCCCAATTGGCTTTGCGCTTGTTGGAATTGCTGTATTTTTTCGGGTGTAAGATTTTCGGCATTAATATTCATAGAAGTGGCTTTTGCCCTTGCTTCAATTACCTGAGTCAACGTTGTTTGTTCAAAATTGGCTGCGCCCTTTACCGTACTTACCAGGTTTGGAATGAGGTCGGCGCGTCGTTGGTAATCGCTCTGCACGTTGTTCCACTTGTTCTTTACATTTTCATCGAGGTTGATCATTCTGTTATATCCGTTACATCCGCAGCCACCTAATATTAAAATAAAGGCCAACACAACGATGAGAACCAGATTACGAGATTTCATATCTATTTAGAGTTTTATGTCTTATAAATGTACCGATTTTTTACTATAACCTATCTACCATTTCAGTGAGTAACAAACTGTTAAGGTGATCTGGTCATCCGCGGTCGTCTTTTAACACGCACTACGGGCGCCGTGTTATAAACAACGTACTACTTTAGTCGTAGCACCATGGTTTTCGTTACACAGCTTAGGCAAAATCTTATTTTATGAAACAATTTATCACTTACAACTGTTTATGCATCACGATGCTTTCTGGTATAATTCGCTGTTGCTGGCTACATGAAAGAACAACCGGTTGGTTCAAGTGAAGTTGAGTACAGCGCGTAAGGTATTGACAGTACATTCGAATTCTACATTAATTAAGACCGTATGCGCGATGTGTGTATTTCGCCTGATGGTAAAGGATGTGTTTGTACAGATAAGAAACGATGATAAAATAACAGAAGTGTAGAAGAAGCAGGTGTTGCGTTGAGTGCTTACTGCTTTTGCAATGTAAGAACTACTACTGCATGACTGATGGTTTTTTGCGACATGCCCATTACAAACTCAAGTTTAGTATCGTCGTAAACTGTTGTCATGGTCATTTTATCGCCATTAAATTTCAGCTTATAGCCGCCAGGGGTGGCTTGCGTGGTTCCGCCTGACCCTATACCCGTAAACACGCCCGATTGAACATATATTGAATCAGCGCCTGCTTTTTTGTAGCTGGCGGTAGAACTGGTGGGGGGCACGGTAGCAGCAAATGGAAATTCGAGGGAATCTTCGAGTACTCCGTTTGTATATAGATAGCCTTTGGCCATGGCATCAACTGAATAGGTTAACCCGGTGGCAGTCATTTTGGAGCCATCGAACTTCACGGTTCCCGCATTATTTTCGGTGGTATAATCACTGATGGTAACGGTTTTAACATCGTCGATCCCATCCTTGTATTCAATAGTTTGTGAGGTAGCAGCCTGCATGAAAAGAAATTTCCACGTTCCTTTTTCACTTCCGGTACTGCCAGCGCTACCGCTCCCGTGACTTAAGGTATCAACACTTTTTTCCTTTTGACAGGAGGTCATCGCCAGTAAAATGCTACCTAAAAGCAGGAAAGGGGTTAACTTTCTCATAGTTGCTACTTTTTGAGTTTTGGTTAGGGCAGAAAATTGCTTCGCAAAAATAATATTTCGCTTTGAGTATTAAAACCTAAATAAGACAAATACTATATATCTTACGTTGCAGTGGGTAAAGCCTTATTGCATTAGTTTCTTTGCAAAGTGGCCACCAGTACGGCATGCATGGTAACTTTAGCCGGAAAGCCCTGGTAGTCCTGAGTAGTAACGATATCGTACGCAACCGTTATTTTCATGGTATTACCTTCGAAAGTTAATTTGCAACCTGTTGGGGCAGAAGGCAGTATACCGCCGGTGAGAGAATTTAACAATCCGCCATCCTGAAAATACAGGGAGTCTGCGCCTATTTTTTGATAACCGGCCGTTGTACTTTGAGGTGTAATGGTATGAGTTAGTGGCGCCTGAAGGGAATCGATCAAAAAGCCATTCATATAAACATACGTTTTGGCGGTAGTATTGATACTCAGTGCCAATCCGTTAACAGTCATGGTAGCGCTATCGAAAGTAAGTGTGCCCGCATTATTTTGTGAGGTAAAATTTGTATTGCTAACGCCTTTCAGGGAAGCCCCTGACTGGGCTACTTCAGTAGTTTGAGCAATGGTTCCCTGCAGCGAGATGAATTTCCAATCCCCTACTTCGGTACCAGGGATTGTATCGGCAGGCGTACCGGGATTCAAGGCTGCATCGCCATGAATTTCTTTTTGGCAGGAAGCCATCCCCAGGATAACAGTAGCAATAAACAGCCAGCGGTAGCCCTTTTTCATAATTCGCATATTTTACATAAGACAGGCATAAGGTTAACTATTAAAACTATGCCATAATTAAAAAAGTAATGCCACGTCCTTTGAGGGGTACGTGGCATTCAGGTATGTAAAATAAACTATTTCTTAATAGCTGCGATCCCGGGCAGTTCTTTTCCTTCAAAAAACTCCAGCATAGCGCCGCCGCCGGTAGAAACATAGCTAACCTCATCGGCATAGCCAAACTGGTTAACAGCAGCAACAGAGTCGCCCCCACCTACCAGTGAGAAAGCGCCATCCTGGGTAGCTTCTGCCACAGCAGTAGCGATGGTTTTGGTGCCATGTTGAAACTTGTCCATTTCAAACACACCCATAGGACCATTCCATAAAATGGTCTTTGACCGTTTGACCACATTGGCAAACTGTGTGCAGGCGTTGGGGCCAATGTCGAGTCCCATCCAGCCATCGGGAATATTATTGCTGGGCGCATTGGAAGTAAGCGCATTGGCATCGAATTTATCGGCGATCACAGAATCGGAAGGGAAATGCAGGCATACCCCTTTGGCTTCCGCTTTTTTCAACAGCTCGCGGGCTGTATCCAGGCGGTCGTCTTCGCAGAGCGAGTTACCGATATGGCCGCCCTGTGCTTTTTCAAAAGTATAAGCCATACCACCGCCGATGATGATATCGGTTGCTCTGTCGAGCAGGTTTTCGATGATGAGGATCTTGTCAGAAACTTTGGCGCCGCCGATGATTGCGGTAAATGGTTTTTCTGCACTGTGCATTACTTTCTCAGCACTGGCCACTTCACTTTCCATCAGCAAACCGAACATTCTTTTTTCGCTTGCGAAGAACTGTGCGATCACGGCAGTAGAAGCATGTGCGCGGTGGGCGGTACCGAAAGCATCGTTCACATATACATCGCCCAGTTTGCTTAACTTTTCAGCAAAACCTGCATCGCCTTTTTCTTCTTCTTTATAAAAACGAAGATTTTCCAGCAGCAATACCTGGCCGGGCTGTAAAGCAGCGGCTTTGTCAAAAGCTTCTTTGCCTATGCAATCATTGGCAAACGCTACATTGATGCCACCAAGCAATTGAGACAAATGGCTTACCAGATGTTTTAAAGAAGATTTTTCTTCGGGACCTTCTTTTGGCCGGCCCAGGTGGCTCATGAGGATCACACTACCACCGTCGCCCAGTATTTTTTTAATGGTGGGCACAGCCGCAGTCATGCGGGTATCGTCGGTAATAGCAAATGTTTTTTTGTCAAGCGGCACGTTAAAATCAACCCGGATCAGTGCTTTCTGACCCTTAAAGTTATATTGGCTGAATGTAGACATGAGGAGGTAGTTTTAAAAAAGTTAACCACAAAGGGAATTGAAGCGTTCTCGGCTACAACATCTTTGTGGTTAATGAAGGATTAAGAAACATTAATCCTGTGATTATTTATTAAGCTTTTACTTTTTCTTTTGCAGCGCCTTTGTTGATCAGTTTTGCAAAATAGTTCACAGTACGAACGAGCTGGCTAACATAGCTCATTTCGTTATCGTACCAGCTAACTGTGCGCACCAGTTGAACATCGCCTACAGTTTGTACGCGTGTTTGCGTAGCGTCGTATAAAGAGCCATAAGAGATACCGATGATATCGCTGCTTACGATCTCATCTTCAGTATAACCAAAGCTTTCGTTGGCAGCACCTTTCATAGCGGCGTTCACTTCTTCAACGGTAACTTTTTTGCTTAATACAGCGGTAACTTCAGTTAAAGAACCGGTGAGGGTTGGTACGCGTTGAGCAGAACCATCTAATTTACCTTTCAGGTTAGGCAATACCAGGCCAATGGCTTTGGCAGCACCGGTACTGTTAGGCACGATGTTTTGTGCAGCAGCGCGGGCGCGACGCAGGTCACCTTTCGGATGGGGTGCATCCTGGGTGTTCTGGTCGTTGGTATACGCGTGGATGGTGGTCATAAGACCGTTAACGATACCGAATTTTTCGTCGAGTACCTGAGCCATTGGAGCCAGACAGTTGGTAGTACAGCTGGCGCAGCTGATAACAGTTTCAGTACCGTCGAGAATACTATGGTTAACGTTGAATACGATTGTTTTCAGATCACCGGTTGCGGGTGCGGAGATTACCACTCTTTTTGCACCAGCGGTGAGGTGAGCTTCAGCTTTTGCTTTATCGGTGAAGAAACCGGTACATTCCAGTACAACATCAACATCGTGTTGTTTCCAGGGAATTTCGGCCGGGTTCTTTTGAGCATAGATTTTTACTTCGTCGCCATTTACTATAATAGAGTTGTCGGTACTTTTTACTTCAGCATCGAAACGGCCCTGTGCGCTATCATATTTGAGGAGGTGGGCTAAAACTTTAGGGCTGGTGAGGTCATTGATAGCTACTACTTCGATCCCGTCCATTTTATAAATCTGACGATATACTAAACGGCCGATACGACCAAAACCGTTGATCGCCACTTTGACTGTGCTCATGATCTAATTTTTTAATAGTTAAAAATTGCGGGGGCTAAGGTACAATTTTGTGAGTAATTGGGTTTATGAAATTTGTGTATTGAGGCCACCAACCGGCGATTTTGTTGAGTTTGCCGAGAATACTCTACTTGCGAAAGGGATTAACCAGGAAATCGAAAGAAGAAGTAATTAAGCGCAAAAAAAGGTAAGCGGGTAGCTGTCATTTGATTAGTTAAAATTTGGTTATCAGGTATGGAATAAAATTGTAACGGGATGATTTAGGGGAAGTAAGCATCGGATAACGAGATAATCGGCAAAGTGAGGGGTTGAAAAAATATTTGAAAGAAAACGAGATTTTTTTTGGAGGAATGTGGCCGCTCCCTATCTTTGCACTCCCAAAAACGAGCCGCGTTCGTCTAAGGGCTAGGACACCACCCTTTCACGGTGGTGATACGGGTTCGAATCCCGTACGCGGTACAAAGCAAAGTCGCTCTCAAGGCGACTTTTGTCGTGTAGGGAGCAAAAGTCAGCCAAAAAGTAAGGCAAGCAATAAAGCGCTTTATAAAGACTTTTTAAATGCTCCCACTATGCAAACACAGTACACAAAACCGGAATTGTATGATGCCGGCGGAGATATTACCAAACCCTGGTATGTGGAATACTACTTCCTTAATCCGGAAACACACTTGATGGAACGGTTCCGCCCAACGTTTAAAATGAATTATAAACGTACATTATCTGACCGCTATGCATGGGGGCATGAAGCCGTAAAATTCATGAAGGAAAGATTAAAGGAAGGCTACAACCCTTTTGAAGAAATAAAGTTACAATCACAACCAGTCACCAATAAAGTTGTGATCATACCTACCTGTAAAGATCAACTGCAAAAAATATTGGATGAACTATGCAAGATCAGTACTCCAAATGCAGGTGAAACATACCGGTTAATGTTTGGGCGTTGGAAAAAATATTTAGATGCAAAAAACAAAGGGCAACTAAAGATCGATGAGGTAAACCTATCAGAATGCTTACAGTTTCAAACCTACTTAAAGGAAGATTGTAAACTAGCCCGAAAAACTGTGAATGCAACGGTTTCACATTTGGGCATTTTGTGGGATGAATTAAAAATTGGTTCCAATCCATTCCGCAACGTACCGGTTTTAAAGGCTCAAAGAGGCCGCAAACTGAAGGAAAGCAGAAAGGATATATTTGAACCTTTTACTGCTAAAGAATTAGAAAGAATTATTAAGCACTTGCTCGAAAAAGAACAGCGGCCATTTGTAAGATTCTTAGCCTTCATATATTATGCATGGGCAAGACCCATAGAAATAATGCGGCTGCGGATTAAGGATATCGATCTAACGAATCGGGCTATAATTTTTAGAAAGGAGGAAACAAAAAACGACAAACCCGCCATGGTGCAAATTCTTGATCCCTTGTATGAATTTCTGGTAGAAATGGATTTGGGGAAGTATCCTGATACCTTTTATATATTCGGCAGAAATGGGTATTTACCAGGTGAAGTAATGTTAAATCAACGGTATCACTTTAATGACTTATGGAATGATTTGGTTAAATATAGTGAACTGCAGATTGATAAAAATCCTTACGCATTAAAACATAGTGGCAATATTGAATATCTAATAAAAAATAAAGGCAAGGTTGACCTTAAATGGCAACAGCGGCAGAACCGGCATTCCAGTGCTGTACAGACTGAAAAATACAATCGTGCTTTAGGGGTTTATTTTATTGATACTGAGCAAATTAACTTCAATAGCTTTATATAGGACTTTAGTAACGTAATATTTACCAAACTACTACCGCACAACCAATTCGGAACGGTTGTTCCAAATAAATTTGAAAAAAGGCGCTCGATTCTTGGGTGTCCCTGTCAACGCGGCCGGCGGATGTTTGCCGGCATAGATATATGACGCGCTGTACGGCGCTATACAATACGCTTCGTACAGCGCTATACTATACGCTCCATGAATCGCCATGCTACATTGATAATCAATACATTCTAAACCCTAAGCCACCACCCCCAAAGGCGCTGAATTGTACACGCTTAAGCTTCAGCACGCCATGATTGATCATATCAAATGCGTCGCTATAGTGTGTGGTTTCGGATTGATCAAGGTTGGGGTATTTCGCGGTGTTCTCATACTTCTTATCCTTTTCGGTCTTCCCGCCTTTCATGGTTACCGGCGCACTTGTGATAGATCGTATGAGCTTGCAACACCGGTTCCTATTGATATAAATATCCATTGTATCACCTGTATCGTTCTTTAACCACGTTTTGGTGTCGTTGTACTTATCGAAGTGAGTAGGCGCCAGGCCGGTATAGACCTCCACAACCTTCCATCTATTCTTACGGAAGGTATTAAGCACAATGGTATAATACTTCTCCGCATCATTACGCTTACCCTTTGCTGTGTGATCGTATATATAATACACCACTTTACGCCCATGTAGCTTATACTTATTACACAGCATTTGAACAGCATCTTCTAACCCTTGCGGCGCTAATGTGTGTATGCAATCAATATAGTTCAATGAATCTTTTTGCTTACCTTGTAGTTTACCAATCTGTGTTATTGGGATAGGGCTTACACTGTGTTGATAATCGGCAGCAATAATTAATGGCTTATTAGCATCATAATCATTCATTAGCTCATGGCAATGTTTATTCTCGTCAAAGTCTGGATAGAAGCCATCCTCGGGACGATCGGGATCTTCATTCTTAATAGCTACCTTAAGCTCATACGGTCGGGTGCTGGCGACTTTATCATCATACCAGCGCTGTCCCAATATTTGAATGGTGTGCGTATGGTCGCTTTCGACGTAGAAGGTAAGGTTGCGGCGAAGGTTGGATAAACGCACTTCAATGGCGTGGATCTTTGGTTTTAACTTCTGGCGTTTGTTGATGCCGGCGCCGTCATATTCTTCTTTTAACCGGTTCAACTCCAACTGCAGCGTTAAAATAATATCCAGCTTTCGGTAGTCATTAAGTTGTTTTTTGTTGAGCACCCACCGTATATGGGCCGGATCAGCCAGCTTATCAGTGGCAAAAAACTTACTCATAAACAACGGATGGTCATAGAATCGCATTCCTTTATTCGGGTGGCCTTCCTCGGTAATTACCGCCTTTTCATTACCGCGGAATACGGGAAACACCACATCGTTTAGTTCCTTTTCATCCATCAGTTTGATTTCATCAAATACACCGTGTTGCGCGGAGATCCCGTTCGCAGACCCCTTCTTTTGCATTGAAATCAGGAAGTGATTCACTCCATTCCACCAACTGATCATATGATCATATTTCTTTGCCGTATCAACCCGGATGAGTGGTTTTTCCCAGGTATCTGGCGGTTTGGTGCCTAGCACGTAATGCACGCCCGGTTCAAAGCCATCTTCATTTAAGCTATTGAATAATGGATTCAGGGTATTATCGCCCAGGTGCTCGAATGTTGGGCCGCATATGATGCCCGTTGAGCGGGGCAATTCCTTTACGGTATCTACCACATACAGGCTGATACCCATCGTCGTTTTAAACCCACCTCGGTTTGCCACGAAATAAGTGTTATTCGCCCTCACCAGGCGAATCATCATGTGCGGTACCGGCATCACCTTCTCGCGTACCGGCTGATCCATCGGGTTGTATATCGGTTGGTCCATTGTTGTTGATTTCTTCGTAATCGATGTATTCATCAGCAGCTTTCAAGGCATCCGCCACACTCATAGGTTGGGTTATGCTAACCCCATCAGGTAATTTGAATATGTAAATGGGTGGTGGTAGCTTGGTTCTGTCAGCATCATCGGGGATGCTATTAAGGGCATAGGTGTAGGCTTCCATAAGACGCGCAAAAGCGGCGATTTCTTTGTCTTTTGGGGTACGGTTCTTTTTCACCCGCAATTCGTCATCTTCAATATAAAACAACCCTTCACGAATGCGTTCAATATCCCGATCCATCCTATCGAGGTGCAGGTGTAACAGAAACCGTTTATTGATTTTACGGTTCGAACCAAATACCTCCTGGGCGTTGCAGATATCATTTTCAGCGGTGAATTTTGAAACGGAAAAAGTTCCGGCAATATGATCACGAATCTGCAACCAGGTCTTTTCTTTCGCTACCAAAAGCTCGTTAGCCGTTTCCCACCGGGCTAAAATCTTTTCTTCATCGCTGTTCAGTAGTATCTTTTCGCCGGCCAGGAACTTACCAATCCTTGTTTTAACATCCCCTCTTTGTGCTAACTGTTTCATTCATCATCGAGCTTTAAAAGTTTATTAAACTGGTCCACTTCCTTTTGCCAATCGAGTATCTTTTGCTCCCATTTTGGAACCAGCTTGTTTGTGGGGTCCTTTTTAATCTTTGCACGGTAGTCGCGGATGTAACGTAAAGCATTTTGCCGCTCGGTTACCCATCGAACCGGATCACCTACTACCTCTTTTTCCCAGCCGCCATCAGGTAGGTGACCGTTGGCCAGATAATGATCACGTTGTGCATAGAGATCGTCGCACTGATTATCCAGATCCATAATTCGGTGAGCAAGCTGGCAAGATTCCAGCGCTTTGGCCGTATTGCCATTTTCGCCTTGCAGGGCAACTTCATAGATGCGCTGTTGGGCGCTCATCAATTCAGAATACAAAGGGCGCCATTGCTCAAATAGGGCCTGAATAACGGGGTCAGTGATCGGATTGGGCCACCCTTTGTGAAGTTGGTTAAATTCAGGTTTTATGGCGTTATAGATCAATGGAGAAAACTTCAGATTGGCTTCAGTTGTAACCGGCGTAGGGCAAATCAATTCCTGCAGCGCCTGTTGCAGCCGCGTGCGTTTAAAATCGCTTTCGGCTTCTTTTGTAAAAAGGGCTACAAGCGCGGGATCTTTCCCGAACCTTAAATATAGTTTCACCCCTGCATCATAGTTTTTAACCCGGCTGTTGAGCCAGGCTTTAATGTCTACCATGCTGGAAATTTCGGTGGATGTTTTTTAGCTGGAAAGGACAAATATCATGTGCAGGTAATGTCGTTTATGTCGTTTACCAGACGGTAAATTTTTTGCAGCAACAGCATATATGAAAAGTAGCGCTCCCTTTCTTCCTGGCTACAGTCAGGGCATTTAATTTTTTGGCCAATTAGCGTAATAATACTAACCAGATCATAGTTTACCTGTTCAATGGTCAATTCTGACTTAAACAGGGCCAATGTTTCCTGAATTTGTTCAATTGTGGTTGGTACTTGCATCAATGCAGGGATTTGGGACATAGTTAAGGCGGTTTTGGGGTGTTAAATAGGTACAAAAAAAGCGCGGCCCTCGTTGCTAGTTGATCAGGCACGGGCGTACCCTTAACACAGCAACTACCGGCCACGCATAGCGTGGGCCAGTAGTCTTCGTGTTAAGTAAAATTTTGCCCGTTTCGATCAACTGAAGACTACGACAATAATATTTTAGAGCCGCTAATATAGGCGGCATTATAGGGGATCACAAAAATAATTAATAGAAAATAAATAAAATACTTATCTGCAGGCGGAGTAAAAAAATAACTCCTACGGTTAACTGGAAATACCATAGATAAAGAAGTTAAATGAATAATAATTGAATATCGCCTGGCTGGAATTACACTATTGTAGTTAATAAGGGTAAAATCAATAGTTTATAAATGTATAAAAATCATTTAAAATACATTGTTAAAAAGAAAGACCGGGTTTAACCGGTCTTGATAAATTTAATTAGCAGTTTGGTTCTGTATTAATACCCAAATGATTATTTACCGCATCATCAAAAAATTCGTACAACCCTGCCATCATTTGCATATGACCATAATGCTTACGCCGGGTTACTTCATCGTTGGTTTCGGCCATTTGCTTTCCCAGGAACAATATGATGTTTACACAATCATTTCGAAGCTGGTTGAAATGGTAATCCTGATCTAACATCCATAACCGTAATGCGGCATAATGCTCCTGATCGGGTGAGTGCTGTTTGCTTTTAAGATGTTTGCTAAGTTTGTTTAGCTTCCGTTGGAAGGAAGATTGTTGATTTTTTGCGGTTGCCTTCTGCATACAACATTGTTTTAAATATAAATTCCCCCACGCTGCAGAAGACAACCAAACCCTTGTACAGGGAATGAGTAGAATTACCGGGCCAACCGGCTCGTGGGGGAAAAATTTTAATCTTAGATCTTAGGATTGACCTGTACATAATGAATAATTTGGTGTTCTTCTGCAATCCTAAGGTAACAATTTTTTCTTAACTAACTAATTTTTTACCGCTTGCGAAAACACATATTGCGGCAATCCAAGGGGTTAAAAAAAGACTATAAATAAGGGCTTTGAACCAGCCTATATTATAATCTTGTGCAATTAAGGTATTAAATATTGTAAATAATGGGTAACCAACAATTAGGTATAACCACCATAAATCCAAAATAATTTGTAAATCGTTCATACAAAATATGTTTTGCATTAAGGTAGCAAACTTTAGTTTTAATGTTAAAAAAATTGAGGGCGATCAATTATAACGGCTAGGATTTACGCGCAATATGGACAGTACCTTATTTACGATCTTATCGCAATTCGTATTATTTTTTACAGCATCAATTTTGCCATATTTATTCTCCCATTCACTTATTTCTTTCTCAGTACGCGGAAAATTGTAGTTAAGCTGCAGCAATTTAACCAGGTGCCGACTGGATGTATGGACTACCTGGTTATCGGTTAATATTCGCTGCCTAACTTTTCCATAAATCTTGTAATGTGGATGGCTTGCAATTATACCAGTTACTTCAAATGCAGTTCGGTCAATACCCATGGATTGGGCATAGGTATGAAGATCTTCGATACCAATATCTGAAATTAGGTGTAAACCATCAGTAAATAACATTGTAATGAGTTTAGAGGGTTAATATGCCTGAATATCATGCTCCAGTTTTTCAAAATGCGAGATTGCTTTTACTATGTCGTTTTCCGTTCCCTTAAAGCGTTTAAAGTACTGTTGCTTCAGTTCAAGCACCAGAACAACCGCGGCCAGCTTACTTTTATCCCAGCTAATGCCAACGTTTTTGAAGCGCATAATGTATTCATGTGCTTTCAGCTTAATAGCCTTTTCAGCGGTCATTGGGTCATTATCAGTTTCCCAGGCCATGGTAATTGCATTAACGTTCAATAACAAATTTTGAACTATCAACTACATAGGTGCGGCCGCTGCTATCCTTTAAGCGTGTACCAGGCAATTGATCGAAATTTCTGCCATCAGCATAGTCATTCACTAAGCCGGGGCGCATACGTATATATGTATGATGATGATCACGCACCAGGAACTTTTTTCGTGGCCTGTGGGGGAAGATCACCCAGGTACCGGGCTTTACCATAAAAAGTGGGATGGTTATGGTGGATGTAGAAGGCATATATAAAAATTAAAAATCCCAGTCAGCCGGGTGTCGAAATCGCACCGCTTCGGATGTTACCTTTGCAGTAACAATTACCGGCTGACTGGGATTTAATAAGTTAATAGCACGATTTCGACAGGGCAAACATAGAATGTTTTTTGATAACCAGTTACCATTTTTTGATAATTATTTATCAAAATAAGGTTAAATCCTTATTAATTCCATGTTAACGAACCCTTTAAGAGGCAGTCTGAAGTGTGGATTTTTTATAAAATATTCCGCATTACGTATTAAAATGGTTTGCGTATAGTTTATATTCAGTAATTCGGCAACAGTAAAAGGCATTTGTATTGTTATTTCTTCCCGCTGCTGTAGAAAGGTTAAAAAGAAGGACCAGTTTTTTATGAATAAACCATAATCGGTTGTTGCATCATTAAACTCAAACACCAATGCTGTGCTAGTTATTAAGTTACCTTTATTATCATAGCAACCTGCCGATGCCATAGGATATTTATAATCAGGTTGACCATTTGAGTTATAACTATCTTTTAATCCAAAATTATAAGCCACATAAAAAGTATCAGTTTCACTTTCACCAGGGAATATATTGATATATGGTACAGTAATATTTCGGTTAAGGCTGTTCCTGCCAATATCCCGCAGCAAATCGAAGTAGCTTTCAGGTACCAAACAGTTTGTTATTATTTCATCAGTTTGGTCCTTCTGAATATAATCAAAGGTATTATCGGCAGATTTCTCCCATGTAAATATGTTTTCATCACTAACACATCTGTAATATGCATTCTCACTGAGCACAAAGAACATTTGATTTTCCACACCTTCACCGGCAGTTGGTAAATTATGCCGATTATTCACTATGCCCTGCAAATTGGTAACATCAATTTTTTCACCGCTTCCGGATGCCTGTTTTATGCTATAAATTTTGGCTTCACTATTTACTTTAAAATTATAGGTTGCTGCAGGAATAACGTTTCTCTGGGTACGTACGGCTACTACATTGTTCCGGTGCCTAATGGTTACTATTTTTTTTCTGTAATCAAAATCGAGCCACCAACCAAATCGGTTACTCAGCGCTAACAAAAATGTACCAATTTTTACCCTCGGTACATGATTCTTCATATTCCATACAACAAACTGAGAACTACCATTAAGAGCAGCTACTGAAGGACCAACATAATCGATTATTTTATTATGGAGCAAAACAATTTTAAGAAAATCAGGATCATTTAAAACAGATCCCTGAACTGACCAACCGAATGTGCTAAAAAGCTTTTGAATAACGAATTTTAGATATGGGAAGGGGCAAATTTCATTGCGCCAGCCTAATCGGAAGTTTACCCAACTAAGATCTAAGGTATAATTACCTGGTAATACATAAGGGTTATTGGCGCTTCCATCGCCACTTGTAATGCTACCACCAAAATTAAGGATACAAGGTCCTTGCGCCTGGTACCTGGTTAAGCCACCAGCATTAATTATTGGAAATATTGCATAATCAAACGTTCCTGGTGAGCTATTCATAACAGTTGTTACATGTGCCCAAAATCCATTACCGCTATAAACGTTTGTGCCATGCCAGGGAAAGCTAATATCTGAACCATAGTCACAATCAGCCAATGACTTATTTTCAACAAACTTATAGAAGTCGCTAACTCCAAAAAGATAGTAAACGGAAATACTTCCACGGCCACTGGCATTTAAATTACTCTGACCACTTTCTAACTTAATCTGTCCTCTGCTGTGTTGAAGACCATTGGTTATGCAAACAGTTTCAATTCCTACAGTTGATTTTTTAACATTAAGCAGATTGGGATAACCCAATAGCCTCATATTCTTTTCTGTTAATGGTATAGACAATGGCAAACTATACTGACCTTGTACTTCGTTAGTTAGCTGAAGGAAAGGATTTTCTTCCTCCAACTCTAATATAGTGTTGGGAAACAGATCAAGGAATTCCCCTTTTATTTGTAATCCGAAATCCATAATTAAAAAATTGATATAATCATGCCCGCAAAAGCGTTGGAAGTTATATTATTCCAGAGTACATGTTGGCCTGTAATATTACCAGCATGTTCATTAAATCCTATACTTAAAATAGCATTAGATGGTACAATGCCTATTAACTCCAAATCATAACTGGCAGTGCCGCCCGGTACAAAAATGGGATCATAAACACCTGGGCCAATTGAACCCTGAGCAATAAGGGCACCATTGCGCGTCAAAATATAGGAGAACGGAATATCGGTATGGTTACGTACAGTACTATTGGCATCCTGACCTGCCGTTGTGGTATTAACTGTTTTCATTACCACCGGCCCATATCCATCGTTTTGGCAAACAGTACGCATATATAAGGTTATGGACTGTCCGGCCAGAACTGTATAACTAAGTATACCACTGGGCTGATAAGTAAGATCAGTCCAATTGGTAATAAACCCGGGTATCTTATACTGCAGCTTTTTTGGGGTACCTGTTGGCACCTGATAAAAGAAGTTAACCGTTGCATTTGCCCCACTGTAAGTGGTTGTAGCAGCTCCTAACAACATAATTATTTCACAAACTTCGTTGCTTTGACCATCACCTAAGTCAACATTATTAAGGTCAATGAAATTATTCTGCCCATCGCCCAGGGATACCCCTGGCGTATAGTAATAGCTTCCAGCATCTGCCAACATCCATTCAATTGGTAGGGAGAATAATTTATCGGTAGTAGCCCTTAACCGATATTGTTTGGTTAACAGCTTTACCGGTAGTAACCGGCTACCCTGGGCCATGTACACTTCGCGGTTAAGAAAGGCATCGCGCAACCGTTCTTGTTCTTCCCTGGTTATATACCCAGCATCACCCTTATATGCCGGCAATTCCCGGTGTGGTGTGCTGGCATCGAACCGGGGCAAGGTATTGGTGAACGGCCAATCGGCCGCGGCAGTCATTTCAATATCCTGCCCATCAAGGGCTATATTGGTTTCTATGACGCCGCGAATACGAACAGTATCCAGCCCGCCCAAACTGTTGCGATATAGCAGGAACTTTTGGTTATAATCGTTACGTTGATCGTGCTGAAACCGGTATTTTTCTGTCAACAATTCATCGTTGACGTTAGTTACCCATACATCCCAATACCATATTGTTTTGTTTGCCTGCAATGCCTGTAATCCTAATTGCAATACACCGGCGGGCAAAAAATATACAAAAAATTGTTTCAGCGGTTGGGCAATATTGTATTGTGTGGTTGTTTGTGTAGCATCAGTATAAGTAAGTTGAATTTTTACAGTTAACGCCACATTTCCTGCAACATCGGTATTTAACCAGGTTAACCATAAAGGCTCTGTTAATGAGGCAAGCCGGCCTCGTTGCTGCCAGGTTAAAAAAGGTTTATTGGTTGGGAAATAATTAATGAAAAAGTTATTACCCTTCCACATATAAGGGTGTACCCCGCCCTTTACAATATTACATACACTCTGTTCTTCACTTGTATTCCATGGCGTGTTTGTATTGGTAGTACTTACACGCCTGTAATGGATGAAGAATTTACCGCTATGCAAGCCGGTAGATTGAGCGCCGGCCGTAGCCGGGTCGGGTGTATAAAAATTAAGCTGGCTATTGAGCAAGTCGGCAAGATCAATGAACGCAACTCCTTTATAAGGAGCAAGGGGAATGATGGCAATTTCTACCGGCGCCGCTGCTTCTTCGTAACGGGCAAATAATACCTTTACTTCAAAAGTATAAGAGTTATCGGCCACCGCCTCCGAATCATATAGTTGGTACAATATGCTGTTGCCAGCCAGGTTTATTGTGTATGGGCGCCGCTGTATTCCTATCATAATTTATACGTTCCATTTATCGGCATTGTACGCCGGTGCGTTAACATTAAAAGGAAGATCCATTTGCCAACCATAATGGTTTTCCAGTACAGGCCCGTCAACCGGGAAAAAATTCATTTGGTCAGCCATCAGGAAGCGCAAGGGTCCGCAATCATCATTCTGCATATCGCGGATCATACGGGCATAAAAATCGAACATGATGTTCATGGCCTTTTGCAGGGCAGATTCAACGGCTACATACATATTGCCGTCGGTAACAGCAACATTGACTACGAACAACAGGCTTACCTGTTGTTGCAGACGGGCTTCATCTACCGTGCCAATAGCCCGGCCGGTAAAGTTGTCAATAACCACCAATACACTGCCTGCATTGTTAGGAATACTCTCAACATCCTCGCCGGATTGAAATCTAATGAAAGCCCGCCGGGTTGTATCATCGTGCAAAACATCCTTATGCTTAATGCACAAACTCTTTACGTAATCTTCAAATTCTTTAAAATAGTACTCAGCCATTGCCAGTATTTTTATAGGCAGCTTTAATGCGGTCTGCTTCAGCTACCAGCTCGTTAAGTTCCATCATGAATACGTGAACGTACATTCTTTCTACATCATTAATATTACCATGTATAGCCTTTTCTGCCACCCCACGCATTACACTCCACAGGCCATACTTTGCAGGATCGCCACCGGCGCCGCCAAACACGTCGGGATTATTTTTAACCAGGCTGGTGCGGCAACCTTCATACCAGAATAATATGGCCTCCTTTATTGCCACAGGCCACCTGGCCACGGACCGGACATACAAGGCTGTTAAATTATCATTATAAGGCTCACGCATATCGCCTTCTTCATTACGCAACTTATTGTACCCTTTTTTTAATGGCCGGTACAAAATTGCAATCAACGTGTTCAAATGCTGTACACCGCCTTCCTCTTTATACTGCTGGTAATACTGCTCGGTAAATATGAACTCACACACCTGCAGATTACTAAAGTTATCGGCAGGGCCATAGCGGCCCCGGTAAATAGGTAGCAGGTTTTTAGTGATCGTATTTTCTTCAAACACCCAATCGACCAGGTACAACTTATCCTCAATCTCCATTGGCCCATTCCACCATAAAATAAACCACCGAATACCTGTTAATATTTTAAAAAGTTGAACCTGCGCAACCAAAAGAGTATGGCCAAGATTGCAAATACGAAGTACTTGTACCAATTGCCTGCAAGTAAGTTCGTCCCATGTTTCAGGAATGTTATACCATTTTTTATTGAGGTTAACTTTTTTCATCTGAACCGGAATATTTTTCGGCGTTCGTTACCGTTGGTGTAGGGCTCCTTATTGGGATCGGTTTTCAAAGGGCTACTGTCAAAGGCATTGGCAAAATCGTCGCCAAAATCAACATTATACATGCCGTTGGCTATATTAACCAAGTAGGTTGTTGAGCGGCTTAAATTATTCTGCCCTTCCCTATTGGCAGCATCCAGTTTACCAACCAGGTCATTAGCTGATGCCGCTACTCTGCCATCGCTTGTTGGGCTATCGAGACTACCTCTAAAGGCCAGGGTAGTAAAACCGTTCTCATCAAATTGAACAGCCATTGTTTCACCTGCATGTTTTATTGTAAACTGGGCCAACGACCTCTTTAAAATTTTCTTTACATCCACTTCGCCACCATCTGCCGTAATGATTATTTCATCCTGTGTTTTTACCCATGCCAATAAGTCCCTACCAAGTGCCGGGGCTAAATAATTTTCCTCTACTTCCTGCATAATTGGGCGTAAGGTCCAATACGTACGCAACGGTTGAAAAAGTGGGTAGTATCTTTTGAAATCGGTACCGGTTTTAATTAAGAAACTATCCAGTTCCTTAAACTCGTTGCTTTCCGTCCATTGCGCCCATTTATCTTTTGTTTCGAATAAGTAGCCTAACAACAACTCGATGCCATCAGTAGCATAGGACATAAGAGCGTTTTGAAGCTCTCTGAACTCCCACCGATGCGCGGCCTCCATTTTATCACTGCCAGCAGTTCGTATGCCACTATCCGTAATAATCGTGTGCATAAATGCCAGGTCATCTAAAAGGGCAAAGGCCGATAACGGCAACTGAATGTTCTTTAACAGTTCCTGCTCATCGGCTGTTAAAGGCGTTGCCGAGTTATACTTTGTATTAAGCGCACTGTATTGACCATTGCCGAGCAAAGGCATTATATGCATACGGCCAGCTTTATCTACATTCGGCAGGTTAGCCGTATCGCTTAACCTGCTAAGGCGGGGAATAACGGCCCTAATTTCTGCGATGGTTTTAATGAGTGCCATAATTAAGTTATGAAGCGCTGGCCGGTTCTTGTGCCGGCGCCGCGCCTGTTACCATTGGTTTTACGTTGCTGCCCGTATCGAGCGTTGTAGGAATTGTTGCCGGTATAATAAATTCCAACTTTTGCTTTTCGTTCAAAACATACTTCTTATCCCACCCATTGAACCGCTTTATTACGTTGAATATCCGGCGCACATTCTGACGTTCAAGTTCATGAATGATCACTTGTATTAATGTGCTTTCACGAACGTTAGAACCGCCCTGGGAGTTGGTATATGGGCCACTTGGCATGTTGGCACCAATGATGGCCGGATTAAACAAGGTGGCAAAGGCTATTTCACTATTAGCTGCCGCACTATCGGGCAACAACTCCCCCTGCTTAGTGGGGTCATCGATAGGTTTAACTTCTATTTCGGGTACCAGCTTTCCGTCGGGGGTAAAATAACCATCTACAAAAATTGTTTTGTATACGTTTTTGTTACCAGCCAGGTGTTCATCTATATCGTCGTACACCTTGTTCTTCTTATCGGAAATTTGGGCATCGGTGTAATCGTTCCAGTTCTTTTCCCCTTCGCCCAGGAAAACCCGCTCCCAAAATTTATCTGAAATTATTACAATGTACTTTGGCCGGAAATTATTCTCAAACATGGCTGCTTTCATTTCCGGTACGCCCTGGGCAATTTTAACCCAATTATACGCTGCATACCACAAAGGGGTGCTGTAATATTTTTTACCCCACCCGGGGTACTTAAAGGTCATTGCAAATTCAACCTTATTGGTGGCATTCACCCGCTCAACCAGGTCTTTTAAAGGATTGTTCCAGTTAAGGAGGGGAATGGTGATTATACGGTTATCGTTCGGGCTTCTTACCTTATCCCAATGAGCGCTGAGGTAAATGTTGTTGATACGGCCGCCGGCATCCTGCTTTTGGTACCTCATTTCCGTAACATCGTCACGTTGAAAACTGGCTATTTGATTTCTGGCGCCATTGAGCATAAAACGCGCTACACCGTTACCGAACCCACATTGATCCTTCATCCATGCATAGCAGTGAAAAAAGTGGTTGTTATCGTCGAGAAAGTCCTGTATTTCGGAAGCCATTATTATATCATCAACCACCATTTGCCCATTTTTTTCGTAATGCACCAGGGCCGGCAGTATACCGTTGTTGATGGCAAAGCGTGCTTTACCATCAATGATACTGTTTAGTATACCACATGTTTCAATGTCGCGAAACATTTCGCAGGGCAATTGATTGTTATCGCCCCATTTTGCCCACGGATAACCCTTCTCTGTATCATCGACCGGAACATTTGTGGTGTTGCGGGCAGGCGTTTGTGCGGCAGAACCCATATCGATAAACAGGGCGCCACTTCGGGTGCTGAAACCAATTCCATTTTTTATGCGAACACTCATTGCAGTACTCGTTTGCCGTTAAAAAAAATAATCAGCCGCCAATGCACTTTGGTAGCATGATCGCCGGGGTTACCCGGGTTGTATATATTGATAGTTTTATGTTCTCCATGGCTGGGGTTCTTCTTAAGCGATAGACTAGTTATACGGCTGAACTCACCAGGCAGGCGGCTAACCTGCTCACCGCCTATTATTTTTACCCAATTGCTCACCCGCTTTATTTTACCGCCCGTACCCCGGCGCCGGTCGGCAGTTATGAAAACCATATCGAACAGATTACCTGTATCGAGTTCTTTTAGCACTTCATGCCGCAATATGGTTTGTTGGCTCATTTCAATTAAAGTTCACCTTTTATTATAGGCAAGGAAAGGACAAGGTTATTTACCCGTAGCAGATTTCCACTTTTCAAGAATATATTCAGCACCCATTTTTTTAGTGGCCTGGCTGGCGTTGATGGCAAATCGTATTGCTTCTACAACGTCCTTATCAGTATACTGAAAACTTTCCAGCCGGTAACCAGCACGTTGCAATACCCACAATTTTTTATCAATCGTTATATGTACGTTTCGTTTCAATTTCCAACGATACTGAGCTACATTATTTTTTGGAATGTTCAGTTTATGGTAAATACCAGGTGTACCAATTACCTGTTTAAATGCTATATGCACTTTTTCAATGTTCATATTACTTAAATGTTGCGTCTGAACGAATAGCATCAATTCGTTGCTGCTGTTTTTCACTTTGCGAAATTGACAAGTAAGCTGTGATACCAGCAGCCAGTTGAGCATTCAGGTTATCGACGCTGGTTTGTAAATTGGCTATTACGGCCGTATTGGCTGTTGTAGCTTCATTATTAGAACTGGTGGCTATTACCCCGCCTTTTTCAAAAAGGCGAACCCGATGCATGCTCTCATTAATAACAGGAATATTGAGATAAGACGAACTGGTATTCTTCCATTTTGAGACAATTGGAGCGCCATTATTGTATAGGCTATTGTGCAGCAATTGATCTACCAGAGCAGCGTTGTTGCGAACAGTATTGCGGCTCAGAATTACCTCACCACCTTCAACCTCAGCAACCTTCCGGCCGGTGGACGGGTTTATAATGGGCATACCACCTTGGGAATGTGTAGGACCATCGAGGCGACCCCCTTTTGCAAATTTTGGAGGTTTTTGAGCTGCAATAAATCCAAGTTGAATAGCTCCTAAAATACCCATAAATGCAGCCAAACCAATATTGGGAACTGGTGGAGTAGCTAAAGCTTCAGCAACGCCCCGAGCCACTGTGATTGAAGTATTAACAAAATTCGTTGCTTTGTTTCTATTGAATTCCCTAATACGTACCTGCTTTTCCCGTTCTTCCTGTTGTTTCTCTACCTGTTGAACTTTTTTGTCATACTCTTTCTGACTTATGACTCTTCCATCGAGTTGGCGCTTATAAAGTTCTTTCTTCCTATCATTACTTAATCGTTCCTGTTCTAATTGTTGCTGATCACGTTGATTAGCCGCATCAAAAAACGCATTCAGAACAAGGGACGCATTTTGAATGAAACCAACTATTTGGTTGATAAGATTAACAGTTCCCTGTAACTTTTCATCGGCAATTAGCTTCTGGTACTTACGATTAATATCTGCTATATCTTTACCTGTCTTTTCAGCATTTGAAATTTCTTTATCTCGTTCTAATTCAAGCTGCTTTATTTTAATTGCAGTTCTTTCTTTACCGGTAGCCAATAATTCATCCACCTCTAACTGAAATTGCCGTCTACCTAAGGCTTTATCGGCTGTTTCAGCGGCACTGCGTGCAACTTTTTCTTGAAATACCAGTAACTGCTGTAGCCTATGCTCTTCAATCTCTCTTATCCTTTGCTGATTCTTTTTTTCTTCTTCAAGTCTTTTATGATTAATCTCCTTTACCCATCGATCATAAATTTGAGACTGTTCGTTTAATCGATTATCATCATTTTGTATTGACAAAATGATGAATTGATCTTCAGTTAGCTGCTTTTTTTTAAGGGCTTCCTTTAATTGAAATAACTGCTTGTCGTATTTTATTTCATTTGCAATTAATTCTTTGTCAATCTGGGCTTTATTAATAATATCGATTTCCCTAGCCTGTTCAAGTAACTGCTCCTTAAATTTTTGAAATAGGTTTTCAATTTTGCTTTTCTTCGCAGGATCCTCCGTTTCGGCTCCCCCTAAACCCAATAATTTATCTGCCTCATTAATCTGTGCTTTAATTTGTGGAATTAACTTTTTGATTACTTCAATACGAAGTCTATATCTTTCGGCTCTGTCACTTGATGAATCTCCCTGTCGCTTTGCACCGGTTAACAACTTTTCAGTTTTTTCCAGTTCTGAATTTAATTTAATAAGTTCTGAGGTAAGATCGGCTGCTGATAAATTAGCAATTGCATCAAATTCTTTTTGCGCCTGATCTGTTGTAAATTTTGAAAAAGCTTCAATGTTTCTTCTAAGATCATCCGCTTGAAATATATTAAGACCTGTTTTTAATGAAAGCGAAATTGTACTGCTGAGCTTAGTAAACCCAGTTGCAACATCATCAACAAAACTGAGCAGTTTAACTTTTAATGGGAGTAACTTTGTACCAATACTTTCCTGAATATCCTTTAACTTTTGTTCAGACTTTGCTAATGCTCCTGGTAAACTTTCCCCAAAGGATTCAGCAGCACCATCAACCTTTTCCTTTAATAAACCGGTGATAATACTAAAGCGTTCTGTTTCACTTGATGTTTCTTTAATTTTAATACCATAATCTTTTAACGCTTTGCCATTCCCTTCCAACGCCTTTATAATTACCCTTGAAGCCTCATCAAGTGAGATTCTATTTTTTGCCGCAAAATTAACAATGATTGGGGTTAGCTCATCAATTTGCTTCTCTGTTAGCTTACCATAGGTAATAAGATTATTAAACACTTCAACAACATCATCATTGTCTAAAAACTTAAACTTATCAGCCATTTTTTGAGCCTTGCCGCTCAACCGGTCAAAAGCATCTGCACGACCAATATTGTCCAATGTATTCCTAAAACGAGCTGTTGCATTTTCAGCCTGTAAAGCTTCCTCAATAGATGAATTGAAAAAACTACGAACAGCACTACCTAATGCTTGAACAGTTGCAATACCTGCACCGAGGCCGGCACCCTCCAAAAATCCGCTTACACTACCAAAAGCTTTTTTAGTTAAAGACTCATCAATGTTTCCTGCTTTTGATTTTGCATCAGCCAAAGCATTTTTTACCGACTGTATTTGAACACCAAGCTGGTGAAATCGAGCAGTGCCCTGATCAACAACTAAAAATTCTTTATTTAATGCTGCTAATGTTGTTTGCAACTCACGTATACTCGGTTGCAGTTCACCCCGAAGTTTTTTCCCGGCTCTGTCAATTGGCTCTTGAAGCTTATTAATTTCGGTTGTTAGCCTTTGAATTTGCTTTGGATCAGTTGCCTTTTCCAATTCAATTTTCAATTGTTGCTCTTTCTTTATAAGCCTGTCATATGCCTTTTCAGCCTCACCACTTTGAATAAATATATTAACGTTTCTATTAACAGTAGTTGCCATATTTATTTAACATAAATGTTTTCAATAATTGCATCAACCTGGTGTATTGCCACTATGTCGGCTAACGCTTCAACCCCATTCGAGCCATTTAGCGTAGTATCAATAAAAGGTTTTGCAGTACGGCCACCGGTGCCAGCTTTCCCTAAGCTACCAGCATTGGTGCTTTTACGGCTTCCATACTTATCAATCCATCGGCTACCTTTGTTGCCACCCCTTCCTTTACCAGCGCCGGCACTGGTATATATTAAGCTGCGGTTAATTGTGCTAAAAATGACTTTGTTTATAAACCCGGCATTATCACTCCCGTATTTATCCTTTATTTTTTTAAGGCTTTCTCCTTTACTAGGACTATTTGCACGGTGGGTAATACTCATAGCTGTACCCGTAGCCTGCAATTGAGTACGTGCAGTGCTACCCCAGGCTTTTACCGCTTCATTGTATTTATCAGCATTTAATGCCATAAAATAAGTTTAGAAAAAAGCCCCGCCGGATGCGGGCGGGGCCTATTGGGTAAGGAATTACAACCGGTTATTCACAGTAAATTATTTTTTGCCGGGTTCAACGACAGGCGTTTCCTGTTTGTTCTTACCGCTGGCTTCAATAGGAACAAAATCTTTTCTACCCTGTTTAATAAGCACCTCTACTGCGTGTGGTGGTATGTCTTTTACATGGCCTGACCATACACCAGGTATCTGTATTGACCGGTTCCAGTTACCCGTATGTTTCCACCGGGCACGGGTATCAGGGTTAGTTAATTCCATTTCCATAAATGAATAACTTTAAATTAGAAAATAGTGTTTACCAAAGAGTATTTCTGGAATTAAGCGAACGTTACATCAAGCGCTGCCAGGTAAAAGAATTTCTTTTTACTTTTAATGGTAACGGTGTAAGCCTTCTGACCTTCCTTAGTTGTTTTACCATCAAAGGCAATTGATGCTTCCACAGGAACACAATCATCACCTAACTGAATATAAGAATCGTTGGTAAGGCAATCCGCATCTTTCAAAAATACTACCTTATCATCATTCAATGCTTGCACCATTTGTTCAAGCGTAGCGGGATTGTCTCCTAAGACAATCAATTCGGCAGTGTGTTCTAATTCCTGAGCGCCGGCATCACCAACGGTAGCGCTTGTATGTTTAACAGAATGAAGCTGACAATCCCATTTATAAGCACCTAACCCGGTTCCCCAGGTATGTGCCGTGGTGATCTTCACTTTATCACCAATAGCTGCAGGCGTGTTGGTTGGCCGCTGCCAGGTTGTTATGTCCTCAATAGGGCTGAAGTACAAGGCAGGTTTGTAACCGCCTGTTTTGCCGGTTTGCGATGCTTTTGGAAGGTTGCCGTAATTGGGCATATTAAAAGGTTTTTGAATTAAAAATGATTGTCGAATCAAGCTACAGGAAACAGTTAATTAGCTAACGACTTCCTCTAACACAGATCCTATGCAATTGTTCTTTATAAGCCATTGTTGAGCTTCAACATCAACAGCCAATTCCAATGCAGTTCTTTCGCCTATTTCGGGTATACGCACTTTTGGCAACTTTACCCGATACTTTTTGCCATCTACAACAAAGCACCCTTCTTCAACAAGTGGCATTACTTCATCGGCAGGCGCTTCAACAGATGGAGTTATTTCATCGGCAGGCGCTTCAACACTTGGTGCTTGAAATTCTGTATCCTGCTTTTGTTTGATTTTTGACATAAAGAATAATGATGGTAATGAAATTGTTTGTACCTGGTATAGAATTATACTTTACAACCGCCTTCGAATCATATAACCTTTGGCTGTAAGCTTAGTGGTTCCACTACTAATCAACTCAATATAATAGGATCCATAATAAAGTGGGCTAATAGTCCAAAACTTTGTATTGGTTGCTGCATTTGAAAACGTTAACGTATCGGTACTGATACCAATAAAATTTACTCCATCATTACTTGCTTTTAAAACAGCCCTGCCTGCAGCGGTTCCACTTGCCCTTTTTACAACCAACTGGATACTTTTTGCATCGTCAGGTGTTTCGAATTTAATGTAGCTGGTATCGGCATTGTTTAGCGTGTCTTTGGCGCTTTTTACCACTGTAACCTGCTGGGCATTTATATTGCCGGTAAAACACAGTAGTGTGGTTATGCTTAACAAAAAAACAATAATTCGTTTCATTTATAATTTTTTTGAAATGATATAATGAGGATAAGAAAAAAGGATAAGGTTACGGATTAAGGCTGCGATATAAATTACAGGTCCTGGTCGTTGGTGAAAACCAAATCTTTCAACAAGAACCCTTCTCCAATGTGAAAGTCGGTCCAAATTTTAACATTACGATCCACGCTTTCAACTTCAAGCGCTGTACTGTTCTCAAAACCTTTGACACCGAAAATGGCATTCTCCTTTGGAGTGCTCCAAATTTTTGCAGAACCAGACATTGAAGCCCGACCCATTACGCGGAATCCGGGGAATTCTTCTACCGTTTGGAGATCGGAAACCTGGGCGTAATTGATGTTGTATTTCTTTTTCTTACCTCTATAATAGCGTAAGGCCAGGGTACGGTTCATGTTAATGTCCATCGATTTGTCCCAGTACAATTCAGGGATGGCAGCAACAAACGCCTCAACCTGATCGCACCAGGTTTCAGGGTCAGTACTTGGTGCACCCGTTACTATAGGAGTTATTTCGGTTGCCGTAATTGCATCATTGATTATCTTTCTTACGGCATCAATTACATCAACGGCATTACCTGCCGTACCAGGAGTTGGAGCCAGATAAACTCCTTTGTACACTGCCTGATTTTCCAGATCCTGATACAACTGGTTGAAAATATATACCTCAACAAACCAGCGGATGAATGGCCACGTTTTGCGATCGGTTTTTTCATTGGTTAAAAAGCCCAACCAGGTATTAACCAACTTTGTGGGATTGAACTGCTGATCTACTTTCACCATTTGTAAATCAATTACCACTGGCTTGAATACTACTGACCCTTTTGGAGTGTATGCATCCTGATAAGGTTGCAAAATTTCACCCACCTGTACATCACTATACCGAAGTTGCGTACTTTCAGTAGGCACGTTTGTAAACGCCTCCCTGGTACCAAAAGCTTCAAAGGGCCGTATAAGCAAGCTTTGCATGTTCTGTCCTTCATTTCGGTAATACGAACCGAAATCGGCAACTATTTGGGAGGCGGTTATTGTTGTATCGGGCATTTTTAAAATTTTAAAGTTTACGGAAAATGATGGCTATGAAAATTATTATAACACTATTTTGAAACTGGTTTTCCAAACATGGAATCAGCCAACCTGTTTAATGGGTTGTTTTCATCGGCATACGATGGTGTTGATGAATTGCCGGGTTGCGGATCTTCATCGCGAGCAGTTGTTTGAAACTCACCAGCCGGGCTTTTTTTCAGGGTAGCAATTTGATTTTGCAAGCTGGCAATAGTATTGTCACGGGCTTGCAAATCGTTTTGAGCCTGGGTAGCGGCAGTTTGCGCATCCTGCTGGGCTTGGGTAAGCTGTTGCTGCAGGTTATCGCGCTCTGTTGTTAAGGTAGTCACACTACCATTAACTGTTTCTAAGGCGTTTTCAATCGCATTGAAGTGGCCAGTAGTAACCCAAATTCCTTCATTCAGCGCTGTGCTGTCGAAGTATTCGCCTTGTGGCACTAATGCAGTAATGCGTGGATAACTCATATTTAAAAAGGGTTTTTAATTTTTTTTGCGGAGGGCCAACCATGCAGCTTTACTTACCACCTGCTCAAATGATCTTATGCCATCAGCGAGCCCAAGCTTAACAGCATCTTCTGCGTAAAACATTTTGCCAGTATTCCATTCTTTTATAGATGCTGCTGCTTTATCGCCACGTTGATTTTTAACAAAGCCAATAAATTCCTCTGTAAGAATTTTGAGATCCTTTTCTACAGCCGTGTAATCACCTTTAATGGCGTCCCGATAGTCCTTATTCTTATCGGCACTCTGTGGGGCGTAGATCTCGTGCAGTTTTATTCCTTCTTTTTCAAACCAGCCGGTGAAATCGGGTATGGTACAGTAAGTGCCAATGGAACCCATTTCATCCATCTTTGAACTTAGGTAAACTTCGTTTGTGCCACTGGATAACCACATGCCCAAACTTGCATTGATACCATCGATGTAAGAAAGAATGGGCTTTTTGAACGTGGTAATGGTAGGAGCAAGTGTTGTAGCTGCCCGGGCTTCACCTCCTGGCGTATCGAGCAACATTACAACGCTACCGATATTATCCCGGCTTTGCATTTGCAAAAGCCAGCTATTTCTTTGAATAGCTCCAGGTTCACCACAATCGCCATTATACTTTGTCACAGGGCCTGATATAGGAATTACACCTACACTATTCTCAGGAATATTTGGGTTGCTTCCATTTCTCCATTCAAACCGGCGCATAGTTTTGGGTTCAATGGCAAATGGCTGTTCGACCATCTGGTTACCTGTTCGAACAATAAAGCTTACAGGATTCCCTTTAAGGATTGATAACACGGCGGGTAAATGTGCAACAGCCCAATCCTGGTGTATTAACCACCTGCCGCGTAATATTGCTGATAAAGTATGATTGAAACTCACACCCCAAACATCTATAAATAGAAGTATGACGGAAAGGACAAGGAGGGGTATAAAAAATCCTGGCACTTTAACCAGCACCAGGATTATAGTAGCACGGAGGGGACCCGAGCCAAATCAAATATATAATCTTTCCTTAATGCTTAGGAAAGAAACTACGAATCGTATTATTTTTCTTTCGTTTTAAAATAAAAAAAGAACATTGCTTTCATTGCATCAGAAAGCGGTCGAACTCCATTAATTACAGCCGACAGTTGTGTATTATTCATGCCTGTATCGTCACAAATATCCTTCAGTGCAATACCCAATTGTTCCATCTTTTTTTTTATCCAAGCTGAATCAACTTTCTGTGCAGGGCTTTCCTTGTATGGTGATGCATGCACCAATACCCTTTGCTTTGGAAAAAACTTGTCAAAGCTTTCATGAACAACCTGAATCAATTCTTTTTGATTTAAGTATTGACCATTTAACAGATTTGCCTGCGTTGCTCCTATTGTAACTTCTTTATCAGTGACTTTAAGAAACCTAAAAGTTAAACGACTATTTTGCCATTTAGAAAAAGCAACTTCCTCCATTTTCTTAATGGTTTCTTCCTTCAGCCATTTAAGCAGGTGAACCCCTTTCAAAATTTCCATAAAAAAATATTTAAAAACATTTATAAAAGGGGAGGAATTAACCTCCCCCTTTTAAATTACCCGGCTACATACAGGGTAATGATAACCTCATCAAAGTCCGAGCCTTTTAGACTCATTCCGAAAGCCTGCCTGATTGTAATTCCATCTGGCCTTTCCTCAATTTCAGATCCGAAAAGCCATTGAATTTGAATCATACTTCCGTCCGGTAACACAATTGTAAAGCCATCGGGAAAACGGTCTGCTAATAAAAGCAGTTTGAAAATGAGTCTTTTCATAACTCGGTTGGCATTTTTATTCCGGCGCCATCCGGTTTGTGTGTATCAAAGAACTTTGACAACTCAAAGATAGCAAACATTTGCATATTGCAAACATTTGCAATAATTATTTTTTATTTTTTATGAAAAAAGCCCGGTAGAAACCGGGCCTAACTTCAAAACTAACTGTTTATGAGAAATCATTGAAATCTTAAATACCCATGGATTGCCGAACGGTTCCTTTTTCGCCGGCATACCTCATACCCTTCCCGGCTACCTTCATCGTTTGTGTTTCCCTCGATGGTATCAATGGTACCATCTTCATTTACTTTCTCTACTAAGCCGGTATGACCGGTCCCCTTTCCATAGTCCATTATGAAAACATCGCCTGGTTGTGGAGTGACCCCACGGAATTGATCTTTCCGGCGGCGCCACTGGTCCAATACGCCCCCAGTCAGGTATAATGGATTTTTGCGGGCCATCTTATCGGATGCTTCATTAAAACACCAGTATACAAATGCCATGCACCAGGCGTAGCCAGGGCCAAGGCCCACAGCGGCTAAATACTTTTCTACTTGTTTCCCTCTGTTTTTATTCCCAGGATCTTCGCGTACCCCTAATTGGGTGATGGCGATATCTAACGCTTTTTCTTGTAGTGTCATACTTTGATTATTTGAATTTCCATTTCATGCGGTGCGGGCTGGTTGCCTCCGAAGTAAATACCCAGGCGGTAGCAAAATTTCTTTTTATGACGATGCGCTATTATGACATAACCTTTCCCCTGATAATTAAAGGCATGCTTTTCATCGCAGGTGAAATGATAGCCGAAAGAGGATATTCTTAGTCCTATTCTGTAATCCTTGCCGATATCGCATAATGCGATCGATTTTTTTACCCTTGCACCATTCACATAACAATAGGCATGCAGTTCGATTTTACCGGTTTCAAGTTGATATGACCACCCGAACCGGGCTGAATGTTTATGGTGATTGGGCAGGTAACCGATACCGACCAGTTTATTAATATCATACTGATCACCTGATTGCAGATCATACCGGCAGGATTCCTCGAACTTAACCGCCCACGCGAAACATTTCCGGTTCCACCAAAAGCCAAATCGCCACGGCCGGGCACGGTTCCGGCCTTTGAAGATGGTGTAGATCATGGCTCAATCCAAGATATTACCACCAATAAATTGAACAATAGGGCCAATGCTGCGAATGCGTAGGTAGGGTTCAACTGCCCTTTAATAATAGGGGGCTTAAGCCAGTTAGTAAATCCAACTTTAATATTCTTTGACCAGAAACCACCTGATATGGCACCGCCAACATAAACGTTGATAATTGCAAAAACAAAAAGCAATAGTTTGCCATGCCTTTTTACAAATTCCAAACCATTTGCAGAACTGAATGGAATAAGTATGTCGATCCCAATAACAAATATTGCGGCAATAATAAGTTTCAGCAAGTTGATAAGAAATGTTTTCATAATACTTATTTAATGAATAAATCAAAAATTGAGTTTCGTTTCCACCAGGCAAGACCAAACACTACTAATACAATCAGCCAAATCCACCAAGGCATAAATGAAGACCGTTTAACGTTACTGTTATCATTGTTTATAGTGGCAGAACTATCTTCCTGTTGTATCTGTTGTACAATTGCATATTCATCGACTTGTAAACCGGTGCTATCTTTTTGTATTACTGTTGAGGTTAGCTCAGTTCTTCTTTGCCCTTTCTGTTTTACAATACGCTTTGTTTCCCGGCGAATTACATTCGAATCTATTTCTTCTTTAATGTGTTCTTCGGTAACAACATCATAAGTACTGTCGTTTGTAACAGTGATCCATTCTATTGTATTATTTACTGAACTGGAATCAACTGAAAGCATTCGTGAGCTATCTTTTGCAGACATAGAATGCTTTTCCACCTGCAGGGATTCATGGCTTACATTTTTACGTGTTGCACTGCAGGATGCAAGGAACATGCATATAATAATGAAATACTTCATATTAAATCTGTTTTTGTTCATCTTCCCCATCATCTTTTAATAATGTTTCAAAAGCATCCAATACAGCAGCAATGCCTATTGTACACCACAACTGTAGCTTAGTGGTTAATAGTTGATCCTGAAATCCCCATTGTGCTACCATGACATTAGCCGCAACAGTTAGTATTTGAATAGCCTTTTTTGTTTTCCTGAACCATTTTGGAGCAGGATGTTTGGCATTGTTAAGACTTAGTGTTGCCATTATTTTTTGGTTTTCTGGTTCTGAAATATGATATGAATGCCTTTTTACCCACTACCCACAATTCTTTCCCTGCTACTCCCATCAGCCCACACACGCCGGCTGTAATGGCACTCTCAAACAATTTTGAAAAGAATTCCAAAGGCAGGTGAATATTAATTATGAGTTTACACACTCCCGTTATTGCTCCGATTGTGAATCCGAGCTTCGTATTGTTATCCTGCCAACTCATTAATTGTTTCATTAAATTATGGTTGATAAATTACCTTCCACAGAGTAGCATTTATATCACCTGTTGTTGCACTACCTCCACCGGCCGTACCTGTTATCTTAAGTATATTAGATGTTGTAAAATCAAGGCTTCCCAGTGTAGCATAATTAGTGTAAACCTTACCATCTATATTCCATGTAATTGTGGAACGCAATGTATTGGTCCCCGTCCTTATAATTGTTCCGCGCATGGACCAGCTTCCCGTTGCAGTTATCGATAATGCAGTTGTGCCTGAAATAGAGGTGCCCGCGAAGTAGACATTCATATCGTAAGTAGTACTAGCGTCATTGAAGGTACCCGCTGATTCAAAACTTAAACTGGTTCCATCGGCACCCAATGTTAATCCGGCAACTGTCTTTGTATAAAGATCAGTTGCAGAAGTGCCCGAATTACTCTGAGTTGTATATTGCACATCGATCGTCCTTGTAAATATATCACTGGTAGGATCAGCGCTAACTGTGACAGTATTTGTAGTTGTGTTAACAGTAATGCCAGAGCCGCCTTGTATAGTGATAGATGGCCCAGACTGCGAATTTATTGAAGTGATGCCGCCAGTTGGCGTTTGCCACGTCCCAACTCCATTCGCGTCGCTTGTTAATACCTTGCCGCTTGCCTGATTTCCATCCTGCATTTGGATGGTTCCTGTTACCTGGAGCTTCGAGGCTCCTAGATCGGAGGTTGAATTTAACTGCAATTCATTCGATGAATTAAGCCGCATACCTTCTGTTGTCCCACCTGCAGCAAATTTTAGTGGGCCGGCAAGAGCAACAATAGAATGCCCAGCAGATGGCGACCCAAGGTTATAGCTGCCTCCAGGTGCAAGCACTCCGTTGGCACTAGTCCCTGTTGAATAAATACCATTGGAAGAAAAATCATCGTTGTCGTTTTGCGCCCTGATATTTGTTTGTGCGTTTGCTCCGGAACCGCTGTTTTTAACAATCAGGTATGCATTTCCGGTAGTAGTAAATTCATTCCTTTGCAGCCCGGCCACTTGTAGTAAATTACCATCGTCGCTCGTTTTACCAATAAGTAAATTTCCTGAGGACGCAAGTCTCATATGTTCTGTCAAGCCACCTGCTGCGAATTTAATCGGGCCGGCTGTAGCTACTATAGAATGGCCCGCAGAAGGCGACCCTAATGTATAGCTGCCACCTGCTGCCAACACTCCATTAGCGGATGTTGATGTAGAGTAAATACCGGTGCCGGCAAAATCGTTGTTATTATTCTGTACCCTGATATTAGTCTGTGCATTTGAGCCTGCTGTTGTATTTTTAACTAACAGGTAATGATTCCCGTTCAACGCCTGCTCATTCCACTGAAGCCCATATACTTGAAGTTTACCTGCTGCATTACTGGTGAAGGAATTCATTAACACGCTGCCGTCGCCAGCGATATTAAAAGCCTTAGACCTATATATTGCTTCAAGGTTTTGTTTACGATAGTAAACATTCTCAATAGCCTTATATAAATGGTGCGACATAATCACCTCAGCGATCTTTGCGTGGCCAGCTTCATTGGGGTGAACGCCATCTCCACTATCATATGTTCCACTAAGGTTTGTGCCTGTGCCACTCCACAGGGGCGTATATGTATCAATGTATGTAAAAGGAAATGTTGCTTTAATAAAATCATTAACCGGAGTAATATCCAACCCTGTCCGTGGCGTTGCGAGTAGCCAAATAATTTTAGAACCATGCGCAATCAACGAATCATGTAACAATAGAAGATTAGCCTGCCAAGTAGCTGTTGGAACCGAATATGCAAGATCATTACCGCCAAGCATTATAAATGCATACTGCGGCTTCAGATGACGTACAAGGGCATACGTTTGTAACACGCCCGACGCACTTATATCACCGCCACCGGCGCAAATCACGAATTTGCAAAGGTCACCAAATCGCTTATTTATCTCAGTTGCAAAACTGCCACTGGAAATGCTGTTACCTATCAATGCTGCGATGGGTTGTTTCAAAGCGTGGGAGGAATACTTAATACGGCACAACTCCACCGAGTTGGTTGTTCCCGCGCTGTTGACAAGACTGAAATATGCTGTGTTGTGCAGGCCGCCGGTTTCACCAGATGCCTGAAAATTTCGGATTGTAGTTGCAAATCCAGTTTGCCCGCTGGTATGGTTTATAACCGTGAATTTGGTAGTGTCTTTATTACGATAAAACACATAGGTTAGGCTATCGTCTACGCTTATTCCTCCGCTCATGTTAGAACTGGCCGACAGTACCGCTTCTGAAGGCGTTCCGTTCACGACGGCGAATATTCGAACAACCCCCGTTGCTGTTCGAACTCTACCATACAATGAAACTGATAAATTAGGATGCGGGGATTCCCAACCAACCGTAAACGCACTATCGGTACTTAATAATGCTTTGTATTTAAAATCAACCTGGAGCGTTTCTTGCTCCAGCATCGATGCATGCAACCAATTGATCTTTGCTCCCGCAGGTAGCCGAATCTTGTTTGCGTTTATCGTTGGGCTACCCGTAACAGTAAACGAACTCGATGCACTTCCCCATGCGGAACTATCATACATAATTCCTATGGTGTAAGCACTGTCGACTCGTGGCATTTCACCCCTTACATTAGCAATAGCTGTATCGACCCTGTATCGTGTAGCAAAAATTGAAGAGTCACCTCCGCTTCCTCCGCTTTCATTAGCGGGTGCCCAGGCGCTCCCGTTCCATTTTAATATTTGCCCCGTTGTGGGTGACGTTGCACTAATGTTATTTCCTTGTAATTTGTCAGCATTCCATTGGGCGGTAGTAGTCCCCGCGCTTATTACGTTTGCGACAATAGACAGGCCCGAACCGGCTGCTAAAGCATCCTGCTTATTATTCCAACGCGAAGTATCTGAGCCTGTCAATGCTTTAGCAACGGTTGGTACTGTAGGATCTGTTTCAGATGGTGCACCGCCTGTATTAAGAGTAACTTTTATAGTTGTAAATCCCCCCCGCCGAACTAAAAAAAGAGTATCAGCGATTCTATATGCACTGTCGATTGCATAGGCTTTCATTAGGCTGGCAACCCCATTAAATAGCTGATTAACCTGAGTTGCAGTTATTTGTTTTGTGCCATTTGTTACTATCCAACTATTAATCTTTGTCCGTAAATCAGATGTGTCAGTTGGTATTTGCCCATAAGAAGTTACAAAACTCAACAAAATTGTGATTGACAGAATTAATTTCTTCATGCTCATATATTAAAGTCATTGCTAAAATCATCGTTAAAATCACCAACACCAGCGAATGGCGGGGTTATAATATCATCCAATATATCATCAAGGTTACCCACGTAAATAGGAGCCTGCAGTATATGCTGCCAGGTAAAGTTTATAGTTCTTTTCCTACTGGTACTATTATCAGCACTTGTATATGTGAATTCTACCTCTGCTCCTGTATCAGCATTTCCAAGAAATCTAATCTGACCATCACGATCTTTGAACATTACAACATAGTCGTTGAATGTCATTACATCGGCATTAATTGTATTACTAGAATTATTACCACCCAGGTACCCCACAACCTGCATTTCCCAATAATGGCCGGCGGATGATTTCTTTTCAGTTTCATTAAAGATTCTGCCCTTATCCACTACCTGACACTCATACCAGGTTTTTCCGGCTTTCAACGCTATTGGCGTTTTTGCCAATCCTGTTAAAGGATCAACTTGCGGCCATAAGTCAACATCCTGCCACAATGCAAAAACAATCCAACACAACCCACCAGGACGAACAGTAGGCCGGCGTAGATGCTGCACAGGCGTATAGATGTTGTTGTAATACACAAATGCAAATTCGCATTGTATAACTTCAGAGGAAAGGACAAGAAATTAAAAAGGAGATTAATCAAAAAGAGAAGGAGGGTTTGTGACATTTTTCGAGGGGACATTTCTCGATAATTTTTTTTCTTGTTGAATTTTACAGTCTTGAATCGAGAGGACATTTCTCGATAAATTTTCTTCAAGAGTTCTTCTGAATCGGTATTCAGTTTTCTTTAGACATTCAAAGGTGGTGTCTACCCCGATAATTATACCATGATTTTCTGCAAATTGTTCAATTGCCTCATTGTATCCTTTATAACGGCTGGCATGATTAATTGAACGTAGGCAATGATAATATAATTCTTCATCAAACTGAGAATCCCAGGCACGGTTTAATTGAATAATTTGATCATCAGATAAATCAACTCCAAAATGGCTCATATACCGCCAAGGTGCAAGGAATGTAATTTGGGTTGTAAACGTCCTAAACTGAAGGTGTTGGTCGCGTAAATTAAGATGCGTACATACTTTCTTTTGAAGTAAGCTTAATACAACGATACCAAGGAGCGTATTATTATTGAGCATAACAGGATGCCCATAACGGCTGGCAATATACTTTGCCAGATAAGGTTTAGTAGGAATGTTAATAGTGAAATTCTTTGACATTCAGCCTATTCTTTCATTTTTCGATAATAGTATATTGCTATTTCTGTTTGCGAGTTCGCCCCCACATTATTTGTCAGAAACCATTTCGCAAATTCAAAGCTTTCCATTCCATGTGACGGCATAGAACTTACTGAAGTTAGCTGAAACAACTTTAAAGGGTAAATAGATTCAAGTTTCCATTTGGTTGCCGGATAGCTTTCATCAGCTATTATAATTTCAATTATTGTTGATTCAAGTACATGCGCCGATACGTGTGCTTTTGGTGCAATATCAATATGAATCATACAATCACAGGCCAGTTTATTATTAAAATTAGTTGGCCAATTGATTACTTTTTTTGTCATTGCTTATACATTTAGCTTTTTTTAGCCCTTCTTCGGTTGGCAGCCAGTCAATAAGGTCCCCAATAAAAGGCAATTGATGTGTGCTGATCCAAAACTGAATCATTAAGTTGAAGGCATCCCCTGGCTGATCACGGGTCGATCCTTCAGGCCGGAAGCCATCGTGCCATGCAAAAGTGTTACGCAGTGTATCATCCAACCTGATACCATTGGTTGGTTTACCATGCGCATTTAAGTGATCTTCTTCAATCTGTACATCCTTATCGCTTATTCGGTAGCTAATTAGGTATATGTCTGTTGCTGTGATTATGATAGTGCGTACGTTGGTGCAGATCTCTTCGCGGAGTTTGCGGCACCATTTTGTACGGAGTCCAAAGTAGTGATAAAGGATATCACCTTTTTTGGCAAAGCCTTTTTTCCTACGGCCTCGTATAGTGTGTGGTTTGCTGCCATCTTCAACGAAAGGCACGAAGCGTTGTTTAAAACTATATGCTGGCATTTCAATTTATTTATAGGTTAATAATCACCGCCAGTAAAGAATAAATCTGGATCATCGGGAGTAGGCAAAAGTTTACTAGTTAATGGGAATTCGTTCCATTGCCGGCCATCGAGACTGCGGCCGGCTTTCTTTTTGCCAACCCTTGACATAGGAGTACCCCAATTAATTCCGTGTATACAAGTGAATGTGCCTACGGGATGATCCCCCCATTCGCCTGGTTTATCAACAAAAGTACCAGTATCAAAAGTTGAAAGGTCGCCATCTTCATAAGGCTTCCATTCACCCCATTGCTTAAAGAAGAAAGGGGTTCCAGCGGTTTTACATTGGTTCCTTATTGACCTGACCCATTCCGGGTGCAGTGGCCTCGCATCTTTTCCGGATTCGCCCCCTGCTATTACCCAATCAATTTTAGTGGCAATGACTTTACTACCTAAGTCATATGAATATTTGTTGCCTAACAGTACATCATAGTTTTCGGTCCAATGGTTTGACGGACCTATCTTATATTTTAATGTAAAATTGATAGTACTTAACAGCGGTTCGCATGAAAGGAACCGAACTTCAGCGGGTATTTGCATGAGTAGCGGGATACGTTCGTTGGCGGTATTTTGATCTTCAACGCTTACACCCAACCACACGTTTTTCAAAGGCCATGCATCGGTTTCAAAAGCACTTCCACACCCGGTTTCAATTCCATATTCAACACACAAGTCATAAGCATAATTCGCAGGATCATCTTGCCACTCAGGGTCCATCAATTTTAGCCATTCGAAAAAATCTAACATCCTTTGCGGCCGCTTTGTAAGAATCTGGAATGTGTGCTCTTTGCAAACTGACATAACACCGAATAGCGATCTTATAACCTGGAAAGGAACGCTTTCATGAAACAGGTCGCTTTCGCTGTTTACAAATACCATAGAAGGTTTCCTCCAGGTAAACGGCTTCACAAATTCCTTTTCAATAATATTTACCTTACCGGTCCAATTCAACTGCCCGCCGGCAGTCTTTTCTACCGTGCCAGCGTACTTATCCTTCGAGTTTGGTATATGCTGCAGGCGCCAGGCCATCCGTATCGCATAGCAGTTTTTGCAGCCAGCTGATACTTTGCTGCAGCCAACTACCGGGTTCCAGGTGCGGTTAGTCCATTCTATTTTACTCATTATGCAATTTTTTGATTGTATGTTTCAATTAATCGCGATGCTAAAGCCTCTGTCCACTTCTTCACAACCAGCGGCACTACGCTATTTCCAACAAACTTTTTTTGGTCTTCCTGGCTTCCTTCTAGTTTATAACCTAACGGAAAACCTTGTATACGTAGCAATTCATGAATTCTGAACATGCGCATCTTTATATCAGCGATGTTGAATATGGCCATGAATTCTTTTATCTTGATCATTATCTCACTATCACCTGGGTATATTGGTACCGCAACTAATCCTTCTTCAGCTTGCACCAGGTAAAGCGGAACTTTATCCTGCCGAGCAACAATAACCGGGCATGGTCCTTCGGTTGTAATAGCATGCCCCCCATATGCAGGGTTAATTAAATAATGGTGCTTGCGATTTGCAGTTATAGTAGGAGCTGGCTGATCGGTTGATACCGGTTTATTATCATAATTGGTCGGCATAATGAACGGCTCACAATTAACTACACTGTGTTTATCGTTCGTCATTATGGTCCCCGCTGGCTGCTCAATAGATTGATTGTTATGATTTGTTACCGAAACAACAGCAGACCTGTCACGTGTGCTTATTGTAGCCGATGGGCTTTCAATAGAAGAAAGCTCGCCGCCATTACTATAATAATGTTTTAAGAAACGTGTTTGCACAAGCTCTTGATTACCCCCGGTAGCCGTCAAGGTCCGAGCAGGGCCATCTATGTCAACAAGTTTACTTTCGGGTTCGCCAGAATTCCTTTGTTGAATAAATGCAGCCTTAACCAACGAATGATGATCAACCGTAGTGATCGTTCCTGCTGGCTGATCGACAGACTGAGCAGTAAACCCAACAGCTTGAACGAGGGAAGAATTGCCAAATGTCGTTACGGTAGCCGATGGCTGATTTACGCTATTCACTTTACCGGCTGGCTTCCCACTGTAATACTTGCTGATAAACGAAGTATCGCCTTTGGCCACATACTTTAGCAGTCCTGCATAGATTCTTTCCAGTGTTTTATCCGACAAAGGCTTTGCCCTTGTGAATATACTTTCTCCTTCATCGGAAAAGTCCAACACCTCTTTAACGGCCTTCCAGCGTTGCAGATCGCCATGTAGGCTGAACTTGGAAGGGTTCTTTGCGTGTGTAGGTTCAGGCCAAGCAATGGGTAACACTGGTTTGGCGAATATGCCAAACAGCCGGTTACGCGATGTATAAGCGCCATAGTTCGCGCTGTTCAGTTCTTTCCATTCATCTACATACCACCAATCTTTACTGTTCGGAAAAATTTCGCCCTTCATAACTTCGCGCCACCGCATCCAATCTTGGCCGTTCTTTCGGGAAACTGGTTTGCCGTTTGCATCGAGCGGTCCCCAACTCATGAATTCTACCACATTTTCAATCATAATGTAATCAGGATTTAATGCGGCTCTATACCGGGGGAGGTGATCTGCTAACGTCCGGCTGTCTGCGTCGCGTGGCTGCCCGCCTTTCGCCTTGCTGAAATTGGTACATTCCAGACTGGCCCAAAGTATCAGGTACGCATCCGGGTACATGGTTTGATATTGACGTGTCAATGCCGTTAATTCGGTAAGATCAAGCGTCCGGATATCTTCCTCGAAGTGCTTAACCTCCGGATGGTTTGCCCAATGTGACTTAATTGCTTTTGGATCGTGGTTAACGCAGGCAATTACCTTTGCTATTCCGCTTCCTTCCAACTCTGCCTGAACAAAACCTGTCGTTGTTCCACCAGCGCCGCAAAATAAGTCAACGATTATGAATAGCGGTTCGTTCATTGTATGTTTGAATTTGAAATAAGTGAAACGCCAATTGTTAAATTTGCAATACCATATGGAGAACCTGACTGAGAGTAAATTGCTGGCGGACGAACAATTTTTTGTTTTGGCTTATCAATTTCCACTAATCTTTTATGCGCCTTTCTCGTCAAAATATTGTTATCCTTACAGTACGCATGTATGGTTCCAATTGGCATGTTCAATTTTTCAGACAATTGCTTAAGTGTCATACTACCAGCATTCTCTTTAATGAAATCTTTTTGCCATTGTTCGTACTTTCTTAATAGTGGCATGTGGTTGATTTAATATTAAGTGAATTCGAATCGTTCATTCTCTCTAACTATTGTTGTTGTAAATGGCATTCTATCTTTAGGCACTTTTTCTATTTGGTCCATTAAACCGGCTGACCCGGTGAATACAACATGCTTTGTTTTATTTAATTCAATTTGCAGGTATAGGCATTTCCCATTGCCTTTATCATACCTTGATTTTTCGATCTTGTAGTCCATTACAACTATCTCCCGATTCAGTATCCTGTCGATCTTTATTTTGTCTCCGGTAAAGGCTTTTTGGGATGAGGTTATATTGAAGTCCTTGAATGCGTTCATTGCTTAGTAAGGTTTTAAGTAAGTGCCTGCAGTCGGCATGACAAGCCCATCCATAATAAGAGGCAATGGATAATTTATTCGGGCGTCGCGCCAGCATGCGGGCAAAATTTTGTTTTATGGATTTTCTAAGTAATGTATGCTTATGATAAAACCGGTAGCCAACGAAGTCAATGCCTCGGGAAACAACCGGGAACACTTGAAAGTTTTCTTTAACTGTAAGATTTAACTGCTCTTTTAGGTAGCTGGTAATTTCTGTTAGCAGGGTATGGAGAAAGTTTTTGTCCTGATGTAGGATTACAATATCATCCGCATAACGGAAGTAATATTTTATCCGTTTAACCTCTTTAATCCAATGATCAAAATAAGTGAGGTAAAAGTTCGCAAAGTACTGGCTGAGATAATTGCCTATCGGCAGACCATCAGCACTGTCGATGATCTCATCCAGCAACCATAAAAGGTTCTGGTCTTTAAACTTCCTGCGTAGTAACTGCTTCAGTACGGCATGATCTACCGAAGGGTAGAACTTCTTTATATCCAGCTTCAAGCAATATGTTGTTCCGGCCTCATCCTTCAGTGCACGTTTAACACCTCTGGCGGCCGCATGAATGCCCTTCCCTTTAATACATGAATAAGTATCAGAAGTAAATACGGAGATAAATACCGGCTCCAGGACATTCATTATAGCATGATGTACAATGCGGTCAGGATAATAAGGAAGTCGGAATACTTCCCGCTCCTTTGGTTCATATACTTTGAAGGTGGAGTATTTTGATGTTTGGTAAGACTTACCCACGAGAGCCAGATGCAGCGCCTGAATATTGGCCTCACGATTTTGGTCATGGATCTTAATGCCATATTGTTTGGATTTGCCTTTACGGGCGATAGCATCAGCCAAGGTTAGATTTTCAATGCTGCAAATCTCCTGGTATAATTTACCAATTCGTTTCATTACAGGCCTTGTGTTTGATAGGAAACATTCCCTTTCAGTACCAGCATCCTATTATTAAAAGTTATTTTTTGCCAAGAGGCAAGGTCTGTACTGCTATAAGGGTACACAAATCGGGCGCTGACATTCGTATTCGAGTTATCGTAATTGCAATCGTTCAGGCGAAAGCCGGAACTCGAAACCCTGCCAGCCACAGCAGTACACAACCTATTATTTTTAAAGAACCATTAAATCCTTATATAGCGCTGCAAACTGCTTCCCGGCGTATTCCGCCAGGGATCGTGTACGATACACAAGGCGGGCGCCGACATTCGTATGCGAGTAATCGTAATAGCAACCGAGCAGGCGAAAGCCGGGTTTGTCCATCCAGAACCATGGATAATATTTCCATTCACTTGTGTTATTCCAATCAGGGACCCATTTCTTTTTGCCATTATCAACAAAATTCAAAGCCTCATTGATAATGATAAGTTTGGCGGTTGCGATTAGCGCCTTTTGGTGAGCTTTTGGGAAAGACGATACTTTAGGAAGAACCTTTATTGGATCATGGCCCAAAACTTTGCATGCGCCTTCAAACGTTTTAATCTTTTTCATAAATATTCAAAAAAGAATTTAACAGGTGAATATTGAAGTTTTCCTATTCGTAGTAGTTACTGTACAAGACCAAAAATTGGTTAGCCGCGTAACGTGCCAATTCTTCTGATTTAAACACAAGGCGGGCGCCGACAGGCGTAATCGAGTAAGCGTAATCGCAACCGTGCAGGCGAAAGCCGGGTTTGTCCATGTAAAACCAGGGGAACCATTTCCGTTGGTTGCTATTATTATAGTCTGGTTCCCAACCTTCGTTTAGAGCCCTGGCAATAACCTTCAATTTCTTATATGCAACATCATCCGGTTCGTCGGCTTCATGACATACATCAGCCGGATCGATGCCAATGACCAAACAGGCATCTTCAAATGTTTTTACCCTGTCGGTTATTTTTTCATTGAAAAAATCCTTCCCGAAATTTTCAATAAGGATAGCTTTCCATTCATCTGAAGATTTTGGAAAAAGCTTTTTTGCATTATTACCATCAATGATGAGTGGTTTTTGTTCCATTTTAAAAATGCTACACTTACCAGTAGCCGGGGTTTGATGTATTTTATTACAACCGATTTTTTACAAAATGGCAATGAATTCTGTGTGCCTACGTGCCTACGTGCCTACAACGGCCTACGCGTGCCTACAAAAACAATGGGTGTGCCTACAGCATTTAAATATTATTAATTTGATTTTCACTTATTTATAGTTGTAGGCACATGTAGGCTCATTTTTTGGCATTTTAAAATCAAGGTTCAATTAAATGGTAGGCTTCCTTGATTATCCTTCAAATCATCAAAATCAGCATCAGGTATGGGTACATACCCAGTTCCAGAATTGAATTCTTCTTGCACCTGGTCGCGCTCTATATCCAAACCAAGATCCTCGTACAGGAACACATAAGAACTGCTAACAATGCTTTCTTCAACCTTATGCGTTTCAGGGATTGTAGTTGTCGTTAAACCGCCAGTACGGGTTACATTCTCAGTTTTAGTTACCCATCGTTTAAACCTGCTTTGTTTGCTGGCGCCAAGAAAATACTTCCTGCTGCTGAAATAATGTAGCAGGTTTTCCATTGTCATACCTTCTTTACCAGTACGTGTGCGGTATGCTTGTTGATAATGCTTATGAATATTATTCATACGCATATAAACGATCTTGGTAGGCTCGTTAAATGGATGTGTATATTCTTCCTTCCTTCCGTTCCTAATTCGAATCTGAGTAGTTGTTTCAATCTTATAATCCCACCCATCTATTACCATGCCCTGATCAACCAGGAAGGAAACAGTATTCCAAAACTCGCTGAGGGTGTCACTGCTTTTCATGAATGAACTCCATTGCATTCCTTTATCAAAACAGTAACTTTCAAACGACTTATTGGAAATAGGCAGAATAATGTGGTTAGCTATCAATTGCCAGCAGGTAAATAAGTGACACCAGTTTTGAACAACGCGCTGGTTAAATGCACCATCCTTACCTGAATCCGCTGCCTTTTTTCGCCACTCACTTAGGTTGGCATTAAAAGACACGCTGTATTTCTCTTTAAAGAATTGCCGGTGCTGTAAAATTTCAATTAGTATATTGCTTAGCCCGGCATCTTCATGTTTTTTTAGTTTATCGTACTGCTTCTTATCTTCCTCTGAAAGCTCGCGCTCGTTAAAGCCCTCAATAATACTTCTACTAACAATACTGTTATCGTCCATGGTGCACAGGTATTGGCCGATAAGTATTACCGTACTACGAATCTTCATTATCTCAGTACGATTTTTACTACCCATGACACCACGTTGCCGGCCTTCGCCATCGAATATGCCCTTAATTGCCTGAAACCATTCAGGCTTAATTACCTTTTCATCGAACTCATTTAATGCAGCCGGTGCATTAATGAACCGTTGCATATAACTGAAAAATGCGAAATCGGTTCCCGAGTTCAAATTGAAAGCAGGCCGTTTCTTGTAAAACAAGGCCATAACACTTTCGGCCCATTTGCTTTTTCCAGAGCTTCGTTCACCGAATCCATAAAGGTGTGGGCAGTTGTTATCAACATCAAACACTACATCACGGAAGATGGTTAGAATTACGTAAGCAATTGCAACAGGGCCTTTTTCTAAGAACACGCGGTTCATTAGGGAAGCCCATGAAGAAAAGTTTAAGTCCGTTTTTATAAATGTTAAGTAACGGTCGTTCTCGTATGGATCTTCGCCGGTAGCCTGCAATTCACGGTATGCGGCACTTGCTGCAGGAACCAGGTAATTTTGGTCGCCAAATTTCAGAATACCCCACTCATCTAGTTCATACAATCCTGAACCCGGAATATATATTTTATCAACAAAAGCGAAAAAGCCCGGCGTTTGCCATCCAAGAAATTTCACTTCATTGCAGCGTGGAAATTGACCTAATAGATTGGTAGCAATCCTTAACATCTGACCTTTGTTCCCATAAATTATGTAAGGGCCTTCACACACAACATACTGCTGTAAAAGATCAATGCTTACTAGCGCTTTGCTCTCAATGTCTAATACCGCCTTTTTTCTACCATTATCTATTTGTATAAGATGCCGGCTTTCCTTCCCTGCGTATATATGAAAAAGTGGCTTAATTATGAAGTTGGTAATCTCTATCTGTCCACCGCTTCCAAAGCTATAATACCCTGTTCTTTTATTATTATTAACTATGCAATAACCTTGCTGCAGGAACTGTTCTTTATCCATCCACTTCGGCATTTTGTCAAGGTTACTTTCACCCGTATCTTCATCTGTATTCTGCTCCTTCTCAATCAATAAATTAAGTTGCTTCTGTAGGTTTGATTTCTGCCATTTGTATTTCTTAATTATACTATCGAAATAATTGTTTCTAATAATTTCATTAGGGATGGTCATCAAAATATTTAACACGGCTTCCTGCGCTTTTCCAAGTTTAAACTCATCATTTGCTACATACTTCATGTACATATCAATCTGCCACATAACGCCGTCATAAATTTCAACGGTGCCAGCCCTATAATGATTAGCAATTAATTTTTGAGTATAGCTATCAGGATCATCTGTTTTAGGAAGTAGAATTACGTCCACTTTAAAACCAGCACGAAGTAATATTAAAAGGTCTTTTACTGTTGCCTTGCGGCCAGCATCGTCACCATCACGAAGTACCGCAACGTGATTTGTATACTTCCTTAACAGCACAGCCTGCTGATCTGTCAGTGCAGTTCCGCATGTGCCTACTGTGTTACTGTCTTTATTAGCGTGCAGGCTGATTACATCAAAGTATCCCTCAACAAGGAAGGCAAACCCTTCATAACTTATTGCTTTATCGGCTCTGCTTAAACCAAACAGTACACTACTTTTATTGTATAACTCATTTTCCGGGGGATTAATATATTTTGGAAAATCTTTCCCCTTATCGGCTGAATCAATTTCAAAAAATCTTCCCCCCATTCCAATATACTCCCCATACTTATTAGTAATTGGAATTGTTATACGACTTCTATATCCATCATAATTCCTATCTCCCGAAGCTGTTCTCTTTATGATGCCTAATTTACTTCCTTGATCATACCAACCTTTATTAATTATATCCGTGGAAATAAAACTCCATTCTTCTGTAGCCCAACCCAACTGCCATTCTGCAATAAGTTGCCTGGTTATATTTCGGTTGTACAAGTAATTTAGAACAGGGTGTTCATCAGGTAAGTTCCATAAAGATTCCTTATATCTTTCAACTGTATACCTCACCACTTGTTTAAGTTTCTCACGTTCAGATTTTTGCTTTTCAAATTTCTCCTTATCTGGAACTTCCTCATATTCTAGTGGAATGCTACATATTTTGGCAATCATCTCGACCGCCTGGTAAAATTCCACCCGTTCTTTTGAAATAATAAAACCAATTGCATCACCGCCTGCGCCGCACCCAAAACATTTATAAACTCCTTTAATATCATTAACAGTGAAAGATGGGGTCTTTTCATCATGAAATGGGCAAACACCTTTCCAATTGCTACCCACATGCTTTAGTGGGATATAATGTTTTATAACATCAACAATTGAAGCCTCACGAACCTGTTGTATTGAATTTTCAGAAAGCCGCACAAATGAGTTAATTAAGGTTGGGATTGAATAATTTTTGCTATGGTGATTACGCCTGCAATTAGGATAAGGAAAATCACCGTTCCTAAAACTGCCAAAATCATCACTGAAGAAGGTATCTGCGGGTTATTATCATCATCATAAATTGGATCAGTGTTTTTCATGCTTACTTATAATGGAGTATTAAAAAAAGTAGCCGGACGAACAACTCAACATACAATTCCGGCTACACTGCGGCATATTAATGTCCTTCGCAGCTACGGACAAGAATCTTAAAAAACCAGCGGCCAGTGTGCACCGCTGGCACCCAATTAACCTTTCCTATGAACAAGTTGCCAGGGCGGGGATCGAACCCGCGACCTTTCAGTTATGAGCCGAATGAGCTACCGCTGCTCCACCTGGCGAAATACCCCAGTACGCTCAACCAGGATATTGACCCCTAAAAACGACTATTAAAAGAACTAATGTTCAAATACAAATACGGGATCACCATTTATACTATGATATTTTCAATTGTAACAACATGGTCAAATTCTGCCTCAAATGATTTAACCTTATGGCCAATAAGCAACATTTCAAATGCTTCTAAAGAAATTTCAACACAGAATACCTTTGCAGTGGGTTCTAATGATGCGGAATAAAACAGCAAGTACAACCGCCTTCCTTTCACCGCATCTTTAAATAATTTAAGCGCATTAGGTTGTGAAAATGTAGTCATTGTCCAATGTTTTTATAGTAAGTGATTAATAATAAAAGTTCGTTGGAGAATACGACCTTCTTTTCCTCTTTCCACCATTCAAGGTATCCCGGGTTGACCTCCGAAATATATTTGAGTGTTTTTCCTTTATAAGTACCGAATGGCATTACATCATAGGTTTGCCAAACTCGAAAATTCTTTATGCTTGATTTTCTTAAGGATTTTCTTTTTCGCATACCCAAACCATTTTAAAAAGCCTATTTCTTGGCGAATTAATTTTTTGGCATCAACGATAATTGCAGGATCATAAGACTGCTCTGTTTCCGTTTTTTTCATATTTGCATCTATATAAATCCGGTAACAGATGTAGGCTATAATCAAAGTAAATATGATTAAACAATGCAGGATTAATTTATCCATAGTCAGTTGTTAATTTTGTAATGTGGATGATCTTTATTCCAATTCTTAATTAGCTGTACCTTTATATCATCTTTAGTAGTTCTTCTTTTCATTTTCTTAGTTTCCGCATCAAGATTAGAAGCAAACCCAATGTTGTTAGGATAATGCTTAACAACATTCCATATCCTTTCCAATTGGTCATTAATGCCTTTTATTTCATCAGCAATATTCATTGGTAATTGCTTATCATTTAATTATCAAATACACGGATGACTAATTACTTTAAAGCTTTTAACTTCTTAATAAGGGCTTGATGTTCTTTTTGAACTAATGAAATTTTTTCCCACACCTTAAATGTTAAAATTGTGTTTTTGTTCTTTCCCCTAATAACGTCATAAACCTGAGTATAATTAGACACAACACCGTCTTTATCAAGAAGTTGCATAACAAGTTTCACATAATTAGCAGGCAAAAGTTTTCGCTTGCATTTCCATTCTTTCTTTGTCATTCTTGTTTCAAATAATTTTTATAACTACTCTTGTATTGAATAGTCCAAAATGTTACCAAAAATTTCCAAAAGATTCCAAAACCGTAACACAACACGAATATAAGCGTTTTGGTAATTAATTACCAAATTATTATCAAATAAAATTTATGGATAAGAAGAATTACACTCAAACACTTTTTGATCAAGCATTTACCAGAGTAGTTTTATACTTATATAAAGAGGGAAAATTATCACAACAGAATCTGGCAAAGGAAATTGAAATGCCACCAAGTAATTTGAGCGATATTCTAAAAGGCGGAAGGGGTGTTCCTAAGAATAAAATTGACTTTGCGAAATTTATTCTTGCTACAAAGTATAATGTAAATAACAGTTTCCTCGATACAAATGAAGGCCCATTCCTGAATCAACCGTTAGAACCAAAAAATGAAGAACACCCACAGTTTATTGATATAAAAAATGAAAACGAAAAATTGACGATAATAAATCGGGAACTGGAAGTAAGAATTGCTGACCTGAGAAAATTAAATGAAACACAGGAAGAACTTATAAATAGTTTAAAAGAACAGTTATTAAAAACAGCCAAAAAGTAAGACATAGTAATAATAACTATAAACTATATTTAATTGAACTCAAATATATACAGTGAATGGGTAAAAGAAAAAAACATAAGGCAAGGTTTTCGAATCCCGTACGCGGTACAAGCTTCTGAAAGAGTAAAATCACTCGAGGGCTTCTCTAACAAGAGAAGCCCTTTTTCGTTGATGCTATTATAGTTGTGAGCGAGAGCCGCGTGTATGCGGGGTGTTCGAAGCGTACACCCGTCATATGTGAGACCACCTTCGAACACCTTCTTTAAAAGAGCCTGTTTACCGGCCAGAGAGATTTTCAGATATAGATTCCTGAGATTCGTTAACACAGGCATTGCCTGCTGCAACTTTTCAAAAATGTTTGTGTGGCTTTTGGCTAGATTACTAATTTCCGTTTCCAATACTCCTTTTTCGGCGGATAATTTGGTGAACCATTTTTTGTAGGTGATGGTTTCGATCTCGTCGTTTATTAGCCGCTCTTCCAACTTCTCTATCTTGGTTTTTACTTCCTTTAATTTTTGCTCCTGAGAGTCCTTCAGCAATTTCCTGTCCTTTGTTTCCTGATCCAGATTTTCCTTCGCATACCTGCTGATCTTTTCAATTTGCTGTGGAGTAAAACTCAATCCCACCAGCACCTTTTCAATTAATTCATGCATTCGTTCGCCGCGGTAATTCCGGTTTCTTTCTTTTGGACAGCTATAGTACATATAATATTGCCTCTTGCCCTTATTGAAACTGGCTGTCAGGTGCCAGCCACAATCACATTTAACGATGCCACGCAAGGGAAAATCTTCCCTTGGCCTTGAGCGGTATTTCGGTTGATTATTTAGCTTATCGTTGACGATCCAGAAATCCGCCTCATTGATTATTGGCGGATGCAATGCCTTGACCAATTTTTCCGGCTCTCCATTATAGGCAGGCAGGCGTAATAAGCCGGCATAAACGGGATTTGTAAGCACCCGCATTAAAGCGCTGTTGCCAGACCTTGTAAAACCTCTATTACGCGCTTCTTTTGCTATGAGGAAGGGAGTAACGCCACTTATGAATTGCTGGAATATAAACTGGATGATCGGCGCTCTTGTTTCGTCTATTTGCAAAGTAGGTTTGCCCTGGCTATCTCTTATGTTTTTATACCCGAATGGCGCATTGTTTACTACCCTGCCGGAAGCAATGGCATTTCGAATACCCTGGGTGGTTCTTTTCCGGATGTTTAACAGCTCATGATTTGCCATTAAATACTTGAAAGCCCTGCTAAGAAAAATGCTTGGGTCCGTTGTATCAATGTTAATTGGTTCATCAATAGCCACTACCTTAACGCCAAACTTCTTTTCCAGGTGCTCAATCTTAGCCAGCGCTTCACTGAGATTCCGGCTGAACCGGTCATGGTCTTTAATGATCAGGAAATTTACCTGTCCTTTATGTGCTTTGATAAATTTTTCTAGCGCTATGTAATCGGGCCGGTCGAACGTATCAGAACATTCGCCATCATCCCGGAAGATGGCGGAGATGGAAACATTATTTCTCTGGCAATATTCCCTGACCAGGTTCTCCTGCGCATCCAGGGAGTACATTGACTGGTCCTTTTTGCTGATCCGGACGTATCCGATGGCTATCTTCATTTTCGTTAAGTATTACCTGAACAATTAATGATGCTATTAATTTCAAAAATTCATCTTCAGTTTCACCCATCACACTACCCTTTTTAATTAGAACTACACAACCATTTCCGCAGTAATAAAATTAAAAAGGCAGCGCTGTATTATTGAGGTTTCACTATTTCAGAAATTGAAAGGGTCGCATTTTAAAAACCAGTGTGACCAAAGATGATGTTCTGTTTGAATAATTCTTTTTAGCTAAGTCTTATTTTGCTGTGCGAAATTGTATCACAAATAAGTTGCGGTATAATGCTTCGCGTTATCATAAATTTAAGACTGTTTTACTTCAAAATCGACTGACATAAATTCAGGGATTCATTTATATCACAACGGTTAAGTGAGGTGGGTTAGCAGCCGATACAACCCATAAGCTAGGGAAACCAGGCGCAAAACAATTTCTTCACTGTTTAATTCCTGTGGCACATATGTATTTAGCGACAGCTATGCCGCCAGTCATGTTTCGAACTTCTTTTAATAACTGCCCATTCGCGGCGGTGAGAAAGCCAGGCAGGCTGCTATCGGCCAGATGTAGTGTTGTATCACAACACGGATTTTAGTCGAACAAAAACTCCGGAGTCGTTTTTGTTTATTTGAAAGACAATAAGCCTATCGGCTATGGGTTCATTCTTACAGCATCCATTTAAAAAACAAGGCTTCATAAATGCTGGCACTTTCTGTGAACCACAAGCCGGTTTGTACCTTGCGGGCAGGCTGATTATACTATACACGAAGCTACTTAAAGCTAAATCTCCAATGACTGAATGACAGTGCTGACCGTCTCAATTATTAAACAGAACACGTTAATGAATGTAACACAGAAACTGTAAAACTGCATTGCTGGCCAAAAGAAAAAAAACGAGGCGCACATGGCGGTATTTTAAAGCATAGCCATGTTATTGGCTTCCATTTTTCTATACCCCTTTACTGTTCTTTTGTAATAGTGGTAAGCCGCTTCCAAAAGACATTCCAGATCATTATAAGTAAGCAACACTCTGATAGCTTTTAATTGTACCTTATCCGATTCATCAATATCAATTCCAGCCTGTAACCAATCATTTAATTCGCGCCTGATATAGATCATTGAAAACTTGCTGAAAAGAGAATGAAGCACTTCGTATGGATTGTATGCTTGATCTTGAGTTAAAAAGTAAACTTTATCCAGCCCAGCGGATTGTTCTTTTACATCTTTTTTGCCATCTAAAGGATGGCTACTTAATAGTTCATTTCTATGGATTACATAAAGAGCTTCCAATAGTAGTTCCAGGTCTACAAACAAGGTTTGCAGCCCTTGCCGGTGACAATGTTCTTCATAAACATGATTTTGATTCTCAATGGCAGCATGAAACCACCTGTTAAGGTTTAACCGAAAGCAATCGAAATCGATGCTATCAAAAACCCTGGCGATAGCACGCAAAGGATCTGTTTCAACCAGCTCAATACAAAGCGGAGGCTTATTTAAAACTTCCGCTGCAACTACACTATTCATAAGGGAAATTTTGGATTATAGGACAGGTACTTTTTTCTGCTGTTCTTCTGTATAATGGATCATCCAGCAGGCTTCTATCAATTGCTCTATTTTCTCATAAAAGAAGAAATGATTATTGCGGTCGAGGTGATCCGACGAAATGCTGTTTGGACTGGAAACAACTGCTACCGTCCAGCCCCATAGTATTTCCCTTACATCATTAAGGTGATAGCTTTGAAAAAACTCTTCCAGGATTAGGCGCGGATTGTCTCGTTCTTTTTCATTTAACCGGAGCGGTGTTTTATACCAGTCAGGATGATTGTTGGCAGTCTTGCCAATGAAGTTGATTTTGCAAGCGGATTCGTTTAATAGCTCTACCATATGTAAAAGTTTTAGGTTACAGAAGGTAAATGAGCCTGCAAGAGAAGGTGAGCTAATGTCGGATTAAAATAGAGGCCAAAAGATTATAGGGTTGAAGCCCACCTACCCTTTGCCGAACGGGCCCTGACAAAGCCCACTACCCAACGGGTAGCCGAAACACAAAGGACAAAGTGGGCCCAACCCTATAGTAAATATAAGACTGGGCACTTCACTTACCATCCTGTGTTTCGCGATTTGTCAGGTTCGTTCAGCAGGCTCGTAAGCATTATAAAGTTAAGGAAAAACACTAATACATGTATTAGGATAATAAAAATATTCTTTCCCTTACTTGCAGGTATACATGGCAAAGGAGATACAGAAAAATAAGGTAGACTGGTTTATAATAAACAAGGTAAAGGAGATCCGAACAAAGAAAGGATTATCCCAGGAAGACCTGGCTGCGCACCTGAACATATCTGCCGCATATATAGGCCAGGTAGAGAGTCCGAACTTCCGGGCGAAGTATAAGACCTTACACCTAAATGAGCTGGCGAAGCTATTGGGATGTTCGCCACGGGATTTTTGGCCGGAGAAGCCTATTTGATAAGTAGATAAATTCTCCCACTAACGAAGTATTCCTTTTATATAACAGAGCAATTACCTTTCCATTATAAATAGTTTAACGTGCCAGCCCTTAGCCAATTTCGCATTATCTACTAATGGCTAATAAGTACTATTGCTCAAACTTTTACTTATATCCAGTGCCCCATGGGACATCTTGTCGCAAATCAATTTCGCCTATTTATGTACGCTATATTCCAAACTTTGATTATATTAGATAATTACTTCATCATTTGTTTAATCTAGGCATATTAAAAAGTATTCAATATGCCCAATAATGCAGGTAGTTCAGGTAAGGATAAGCCTCATTGGCACAATTTTTTAAATATTCTTTAACGTATTGTAAATCAGGGGACATCGAAATATATGTCAATTTTACAATTTGCATAATATTTAATCTCATTAAATCATTGCCGACTTGTGGGATGATTAAAAATAAACTATTCATATTAGTACTTGTTTAAAATTTAAGACCTTAACTTAAATTTTGTCAAAAACTATATATATTTGGTCAATATGGTTCGTTTTCAGATACCCCCGCCATACCTTCCAGGCTTCGAAATATTGAGCACCCTTACTTCTGAGGAGACAAAATCGTTGTCAGATTTTTTGGGGAATGTTACAGTGGGAACTGGTCCTCAATCGTTTGGAAACGAGTTTGAAGAAGCTTTTAAATCAAACAAGAAGTTTAGTCGCGACTTATACATAACTCTTTATAGTCTTGGGAGCTTCAGAGGATATCGAGGAGAAAAATATACAGACGAGGAATTAGCTGAGGCTATTAAAGAATCATTTATAGCTCAAAAAGGAGATATTTTAAAAGATGAAGAAAAGGACCGTTTGTATGGTAATCTCGTCTTTCTATTAAAATCCGTCCTTAAACTTCAAATGACATTTAAAGCCTTCTCATTGGCTTCTGAGCGAGAAAGTGTTTATCGAGACGCAAGGATTGTAACAGATATAAGACCTTTATTCAATGAAAATTTGTCGGATAAAGGCCGGTATGGTCTTGTTACTCATCAACTAAAATTAACAACTGAAGAAAATGATGAATCCGTGGACTACTTCTTTGGCCTAAGCCTTTCCGATTTAAAGAAATTAAAGGAACAAATTGAAAGAGCTATCGATAAAGAAAATTTGATACGGGATAATTATAAAGACCAAATTTCGTTTATTACTATTACTGAATAAGTAACAAACATTCAAGCCATGATAACTTCTGACAAAAAATTGAGTTATTATCATGACGAAGTTCCTGATAGTCACAAAGATGAATTTAAATGCCTATCAGGTATGGATGTAATTTCTTTGAGTGTGCAACCAAAATTTCAAAAGGGAGTCAAACATGTAGTTCCAAGTTGCGAGTATTATCAAGTTAAAGGATCCCATTCCAATATTTACCCAGTAAAAAATAGCGTTCATGCAATTGCACGTCAAATGCGGCGTGCAGCAAGAAAATCATCTTTTGCAATAGGTTTTCCTTCTTATAAATATCCGCCCTTAGAAAATGAGGACATCCAGATAATCTACTCACAAGAAAAAGAGTCTGATATTGAAAAGGCGCTTTCGCAAGCCAAAAAAATGCTAACACTTTCAGAGGGCTGGGATGAAGCAAACGCTAAGCGAATCGAACCATCTACATTTCAAGCAGCAGCAACCTTTTTACTGCGATATGTTAATCGTTTGGAAGAAACGAACATTTACATACAAACCCCAGAAATAGACCCGTGCCCTGATGGTTCCATTGATTTAAATTGGCATACTGATAATGCTAGGATGCTTGTAAATATCAGGCAAGAAAATAACGAGTATGTTGCATACTATTATGGAGACTTCTATGATGGTAAAATGCCTTTTAAAGGCAATATAGCAGTAGATACTTTTTTTGACTTTTTTGCAGCTTGGATGAAATATCTAGTATGACTGAAAAACAATTCCTAACTCCATTACCAATTTTGGACGAGCATAACGTTTATAGACAGGTTCACATTCAAGACCTGCACCCAAAAGAACGTGACCATCCGGAAAGATATCCCAAGCCAAGCCATTTTAAACCCGATCCTGACGGCCTTTCAGTATATTGGAATCAACATATTGACCCTGAAGGAGTTTATAATATAATTGGATTAAGCTATAAAGCAAATAAAACAGAGTTTAAGGATCCTGCAAATTTTTTCGTTTTTTCAATTCCAGTTTTGTATTTAAGAGCAGTTGAGGGAATAAGTGACGTTAGTCATTCGCCCCGGTATATCGGCAATCCTGCTCCCATTGGCAGCCCCAATATATACTCACACGCATCAATTGTTTATTCTGATGATGAAGAAATAAGGTTAAAGCTATCGGACTATTGCAAATCCAACCATGCCTCATGTCATTGTAAAATAGATTTTTCAATTGTTGAGAAAAAAGTACAAGAACTTAGACAAAGACTTGACAACACAATATATCACCGCTTACCGGAAGACTGAATATAAAGCTGAAGTTTATCCCTCAATATTGCCTGTACAGGCAAGTCAAAAATTTCATTCAATTCCTCATACAGCTAAACAAAATCCTTTTTTAAATATTTCCCAACATTTCCGGCGGGGTAATTTCTGCATATTCCGGGCTAAAAGTAAAATGCTGCTGATATCTTCTACCATCAACATCCTCATACGATAAATTAATCATGCACCTTACTATATTTAACAATGAAATTTTTGCAACCAAAGTAATCGTTACAACTTCATCAGTGTCTAAAACGCTTTGTTTATCGATAATCAAATTATCAAGCGAAAAGTCATAAATAGACGCCACAACGAAAATTTTTACAGCTTTATAACCAGTATTTCGAAATCTTGCAAGAATCAGTTCTCTTGAATATATTGGTCTCCCGTGTAAAGCTAAGTTTGGCTTATGAAACGCCTTACTTTCAGCAACCCTACGCTCTATTAATTCATTTATTGAAAAACGCGGATCCTGGCCATGATTAGTGACTAATTCCAAAATAAGAGTTTCGGTATGAGTTTTCCATCCTTTGAGAACGTTAACAGTGTAGGTTAAGTCATCACTATCAATAAGCTTTGCGCAATTTTGACATAACCATATCCCATTTTCTATACACGACCTCTGTTCATTGGATTGTTGAGAGTTAAAACGCTTACCTCCGGTAGACGCAGCTTCAATATGAGCTGCTACCCCAATATTAATTGCACTGCCATGTTGAGGATGGGGCCCACTGGTTACTTTTAAGCAACCAGGATTAGAACACCTATAAGCAACCCTCCTAGCAAGTATCTCTTTAACTTTATTAGAAAACTCGTCCCGCATACATTAAGTATTTAATATCGAGCATTCGTGCTTTTAAATGAAATGAATAGAAAATACGCGAAATAATGTCACAACTATTACTGTTATTGTTGTAATAAAGAAGATTAATAGTATTATCTCATTAAATGTCAAGCATTTACACTCTATAGAAAATATTCCTAAAAACTTAATTTTCACCTCTTTGTTTTCTCGCTTACGCATTGTACAAGTCATTTGTTTCCACAAATTTGCGATGAAAGTCAGCTGGTGGGCAAGTTAGTGGGTAACCCACTTAACACTTTGCAATCTCGTCTTCGATATCTTTTACCGCTGCCATTAAACCTATTTCCTTGAAGAAGGGGATTATAAACTCCAGGTCTCTTTTAAGAGTTTTATCATTTAAATTAAATGGCTTGACAACCTTTTTATATATCGTCGTATCTTGAATACGATTTGCATTTACTTCTCTCCCTGTAAGAAATTGTATAAATTTTGCTATAGAGGAAGGATTGTCCACGATGTTTATCCCTAATTGCTTAAGCAAGTAATGTAAAGCAAGAACCTGTCTTGCAGTTGTAAAATCTTTATTCTTTCCACCAGTTTCCTCCCTATTCATATCCTCAACGGCAACTTTGGGAACTAATTTCTCAATAAGTTGCTCTGCAAGTGCAATTCTTCTTTCCCAAGTCTCATTTAAAGCACAATTATTTCTATCTCTGCATTCGTTCTGCAGATGATAATAATAAACCTTTTGGGCATATTCGACTCCCTTTTGAAGTGACTTAAGAACATACTGATCAGAAATGGTATTGAGAAAGGTTATCAGTTTGTTTTGCCATTCCATATAATCTGCATCCTTTCGAAAATGCTCCCCTTCAAACATCCTAACTATACCATGTTGTACCACATATTTCGGTAAATCCTCAAAATCAATATCGACTTTGTTTAAATATCGGCTCTCTGTAATTTGAAATTGCCTTTTCAATGCAGCGTGGACGTTTGCTTCGGCATCCTTTAACACCTTTATTTGTTCACTAGATGTCGCACAAAAATCCTTTTCAGGAGTTTTGGCGTTTGCGAGCGAGGAATGGAAATCCCTTTCAATAAGCTTTAAAATAGTATCATATTTTGGATTCAGGTTCTCGACAGGATAGCCACCATGCCAATACAAAATCATTCCCCAAAGTGTATGTTTCTGTATTTCACTTATTGGTAATGCCCGCAAATGATTAATGAAGTCTATAGGTTTATCTAGATGTCCTTTTAACTCGTCAATTTGACGGAATAGAATATTGAAAAAATCTAAAGGTTCTAAATCCTTACTTCTATACTTTTCTAGGAAATCTTTTGTGGCAAAAACAGATTTTTGATTAGGAATATTGTCAGCATTAAAATACCAATTCCAGTCTCTTTCATATTTAAACATGGTATCTACATGAATATCTTCGATTAACCTTTTGGCTTTTATTTCAAAATCATCTTCATAATCCATGGAATTTTGTAGACCCAGACCTTGTTGAGTCAAAAAGTAATTATTTAAAGCTTGATTAATGGCCAGAATTTTTTCATGCTTCGGCATGTTTATTATTTCTGCTTTAAGCATTTCAGTATTGTACTTTTCCATAATTTTTAATCACATATGCCCTTTATTAAAATTAAGGCCAATAACCTTTGCTACAAAAGCCTAATTATAAACCTTCTATTAACATGGCTAGTTCTATAAATTACATACTGGAATGCACTTGATGATCGACAAAGCTTTGATAACCAACAAACAACTGTCATTCAACAAATTTAACGAAATCAATAAATGTATTTAGGTGTTCCAATTCCCTCCCATACCCGGTACAAGCTTCTACATTCGAAGAAAATGCACTGGGTTGCTCTAACAAGAGCAGCCCTTTTTCTTTGATATTATTGTAGTTGTGCGCCAGGGCGGCGTGGAGGCGGGGATCAATTCAAATTCCCGACACCTGTGGTTCGATAATAATTTTTTTCAAAAATTAATTTGCCAGAAAGATCGAACCGATGATTAAACGTTTGCCTTGCAAGGTGGCGTTAGAATAGTAATACCCAGGCAGATTTTTAAGCATATCATATTAGGCGCAAAACAACAAATTCCTAAATCCCCCAAGAATTCAACGACGCTACATCTTTAAAAATATATAGCCCGCCAGGGCGAGCTATATATTTTTCATTTTAAGGTTCTGACCTTTTTGGTCAGCCACTTTTTTTGTGCGCCCGTCTCCTCCCAACAGGTAGGGAGAAGCCGGAGGATGATGTTATTTTCTTTTCGGCATTGACAGCCTGATCATCTTAATCGTTGCTGATCTTTCTTTAGTTATGAGCCTGCATATATAGTTGCCAGGTGTCAATCGCTGTGCATTAAACGGAATAGTATGTTTTCCAGCACCCAGGTTACCATGATAAATGTCTGCAACTTTATTTCCCTGAATATCATACAAGACAAGAGATACCCTTTCTTTTTTTGTAAGGTTGAACTCAATTGTCGTTGTTTGGCTAAATGGATTGGGAAAATTTTTAAACACAGCTTCAGTAAGGGCTGCGGAAGTGCCGGCAGCAGACTGATTGGCCGGTGTTGCAGCAAAAGGCAGGAGCCGGTTTCCGGGTATGGGCCTTTCCATACCACCGGTTGGCAGTTGCCATCCAACGGCTAAGTGATCGGGACCACCGCCATCCTTTTGCAAAGCTTCGATATAATATTTTTGACCGGCTACCAGAAAAACAGGTACTGACTTTTGCGTTGCCTGTGCCTCCCAATCACGGGGATGAACATATGACGTCACATAGGCCAGTTTAACTTTATTCGCAGGATTATCATTGGTACTTAACCACAACTCCGATTCATCATCACTGGCGATCCAGAAAGTATAGTTACCGGTAAGCGGCGCGCATATATATCCTCTTATACGGCTACCATAGGACTCTGCTATGTCGGGAACAGCTTCGAATTGTGTAAGCAAACCTGTAGATGACGGAGACGTTGTTACAGGAATGGCCGACACTGCAATTCCGCCAATATTATCCCATTGCTCCCGTAAAATAGTACCGGCGCCTGTACACGTAATCAACGGGGTCTCCACAGGCAACAGCCGGTTTCCGGGTATGGGTCTTTCCAGATCACCGGTTGGCAACTGCCATCCAACGGCTAAGTGGTCGCCACCCCCGCCATCCTTTTGCAAAGCTTCGATATAATATTTTTGACCGGCTACCAGAAAAACAGGTACCGATCTTTGCGTTGCCTGTGCCTCCCAGTTACGGGGATCAACATATGACATTAGATAGGCCAGTTTAACTTTATTCGCAGGATTATCATTGGTACTTAGCCACAACTCCGATTCGTCATCACTGGCAATCCAGAATGTATAGTTACCGGTATAAGGCGGGCATATATATCCTCTTACACGGCTGCCATAGGCCTCTGCAATGTCGGGCGCAGCTTCGAATTGAGTAATCAAACCTGTAGTTGACGGAGGCGTTGTTACAGGAATGGCCGACACTGCATTTCCGTTAATATTATCCCATTGTTCACGTAAAATAGTACCGGCGCCTGCACAGGACACAATCGGCTGTATCGGTATGAGCCGGTTTCCCGGTATAGGCCTTTCCATATCACCGGTTGGCAGTTGCCATCCAACGGCTAAGTGATCGGGACCACCGCCATCCTTTTGCAAAGCTTCGATATAATATTTTTGACCGGCTACCAGAAAAACAGGTACTGACTTTTGCGTTGCCTGTGCCTCCCAATCACGGGGATGAACATATGACGTTACATAGGCCAGTTTAACTTTATTGGCTGGATTATCATTGGTACTTAACCACAACTCCGATTCATCATCACTGGCAATCCAGAAAGTATAGTTACCGGTAAGCGGCGCGCATATATATCCTCTTATACGGCTGCCATAGGACTCTGCTATGTCGGGAACAGCTTCGAATTTTGTAAGCAAACCTGTAGATGACGGAGACGTTGTTACAGGAATGGCCGACACTGCAATTCCATTAATATTATCCCATTGCTCCCGTAAAATGCTACCGGTGCCTGCACAGGAAACAGCGGGGTGGCTGCTCAATGGGGTTTCCCAAACGCCTCTTCCCCAAAATGCTACTCTAAGAACACTGTTCGTTGTACTATCATTGAAAATCATAAATTCATTAATAGAAGCAATGGTAGGCAGCCCTTTTGAATAATTTTGCCATTTACTCATGCTATTATTCTTATAGTATACACCGGTTGCCATTCCTACATACACCGACTCATCATTGCTATATATATCATGATGTATTTTAATAATATTCACGTTTGGCAGGCCATCTGATATATTCGTCCAGGACACGCCATTATCGGCACTCCGGTATACTCTGCTTCCACATGTTATATACACAACATTCTGGTTGGTCTTAATACCCGTTATACTGGCGCTCACATTTGTTGCTGCCGGTGCTGAAAGCGTTACGAAGGAAGGGGATGCACTTAATGCATTGTCGCTTCTTAAGACGTTCCCATTTTCGGTAACAACGTATAGCGTATTGGCACTTACCGGTGACACCGCCAGGGCCTTTACCGGTGTTTTTATATTAGTGAGTTGTTTCCATCCAGGACTGGTTGATGACAGATTATCTGTTCTCCAGACCTCTTTTTTAGAAAAGAAAGCTACATTTTTTTGAAGCGGCGTAAACTCCAGCTCCATGTTCACACCCGCGGTTTCTTTGTTGCCGAAATCTGGTTCTGCCCAACTGTTTGCGAAATAATTCAGGCGTCTCCTGGTGCCATCGTCCAGATAGTAAGCCATTGCTTCATCCTGATAACTCAGCACTATTTTTGAACCCACGTCTCCACCCCGATTGGTAACCCATGCGTTGTTGCTAAAATATAATTCTCCATTGTCCTGGGTACCAATGTAAGCCATATCCTTACGCAGCCGGCTTTGGCCTGCATGGTAACATTCGGTAGCTTCCAGTCCATTACTTTTAGGAGTCCAGTTATTACCACCATCTGTACTAAGCCATACGCCGCCATCATTCACATTAAACAATTTAGAGCTGTTATAAGGAGAAATTTTGACATCATGCATATCGGTGTGCACATTTTCCCACCAGCTTGTTAGCTGCGTCCAGTTTACTCCCCCATTAACCGATTTCCACACCACATGCCCTGTTATATAAACAATATTGGCATCATAAGGGTCGGCTGTCATGCTGTAGTTATAATTACCCTGTCCACCTTCGTCAGGGCGATACCCGTTTAAATTGGGTAAGCCAGCCGGCTTCATGATAGTAAACGATTGACCACTGTTTGTTGAACGAAGTACCGGAGCAGATGCAGAAGCCTTATAGTCACCTACAAAACTTACATAAACAATGTCGGGATTAGCTCTGGAAACAGCCAGTCTTCCCCCTCCCGTAATACCGGAACCGGGAAGGGCAACCGGAGACCAGGTTTCGCCCATATCGGTAGAGCGAAAAAATTGATCAAACGTAGCAGCATAGATCGTTGACGGGAAAGGTGAAGGTTTAAAGATCATATTTGTAAACGCACCTCCGTTTTTTTTTGCAATCCAGGTGGCCCCTGCGTCATAGGATTTATATATGCCGTTATCTGTTGCCGCGATCAGTTCTTTGTTATTGGAAGAGTGCATTAAAATTTCAACCACTAACCTGTTACCCATGCCGCTATTGGAAAAATTCCAGGTCTTTCCTGCATCGGTACTCTTCCAGACACCGTATCCGCCACCATAGTAGTTGGCATCACCGGTTCCAAGATAAATGACCTGGTTATTCGTATAATCGATGCAAACCGAAGCACATGACATGCGGGGTAAACTATCAGTACCTGTTCGTTGCCATGATTTAGCGCCATCATTGCTGGTCCATAGTCCGCCCGAAGCAGATACTGCATACAATTTGCTTGAATCGCCGTGTGGATGAAATTTTATCTGGCTCACTCTGCCAATGCCGTTTATTTGTCCACTGACATTGGCTGGAAAAAGAATTGGACCTATTGGCTTCCAGTTGCCTGCGATCTGGGCAACAGATTGGGTGAGCATAAAAAAGAAAAATATCAGCTGAAAAAAAATATATTTTTTCATGAGTTCAAGGGTATATGAAGAAAAAAATGGTGAAATGAATTATTGCCGTTGGTGTTTCCAAATCTCGAGTTGCTCCTCCGCCGACAGGATGCGGCCATCTGGCTGCACAAATGGTTGCACCATGATCTGCCAGTGCTTAAACCTTTTGTACTCGAAACTGTATTGTTCGGCAGTTTTTTCGTCGTTGTATTCTTTATGGTGCAACAACTTTCGTAACGCTGTCCATTTCTTTTCCTGCGGAGGTTTTCCGTCAACGATGAAATCGTTTTCTGCAGGAACTTTCCGCTTTTTCCAAAATTCTCCAAAGGCTTTAACCGCCTCAAAATAATTAACCGAAGGATCAGCTATCATTTGTATCCAATATGGATTTTTGTGATAGTTCAGTTTTTGAATGTTTGTTTTTTGCTGGGCATGCAGCGCCAGGCAACTGCTTACCATGCACATCGTAATGAAAATGGTTTTCATAAATCGTGGTATCATTGGGTTTAATTGAAATATATTTCAGCATCAATCCCCCCAACACCACTGCATTCAGGGGCGTTGGGATCTTTAAGAAGCGGGCGCAAATGTGAGCGTTTTTCCTGGCGCACCGTTTAGTATTAATTGGAGATGCCGTTATATAATAACAGGTACTTATTTGATAAGGTTATATATATATATATATATATGAAAATTTACAAATCAAGTTTTGGGGCAAATTCGCAAAAACCGGGTCGGTAAACACCCACTTACGGGTAAACAGCTTTTTTTGTTCTTCATATGGAGTGATAGATTAGTATACTGGTAGTGGTAGTTGAGCGTATCGCAGATGCTCACAAGCCCGCCTGGTAATTGCATAGGAAGTGCATAGGAAGTGCATAGAATTTGAATTATACCATGTAATTCCGGTGGTAGGCCGATGCAAGGTCTCGTCCCAAATGTTTCTTTGAATGATAACAAATGTTACACGATAACTGCCAGTGATCTTCACCTCCCTGCCATAGAAACCAGAGCCGCAATCTTTTATAACACCCTCTCTGCTTCTACACAAATTCGCCTACAGCACCTTGTTCCTATTTTGGCACTTTACTTGTTACTATCACATTTCCAATCTCCTTCCCTTATGCTTATTTGTAACCTATTACCAACTCTATGAAACAGTTCTTCTTAACAAATTTGTTCCTTTGCCTGTATATATCACTCACTGCTCAGAACGTGCAGGTTAGCGTGAAAATATTTAATAACAGAAAGACGGTTTCTCCTTACATCTATGGCCGCAATAATTCTATTACAGACTTTATCGGCAATCCGGTTCCAGCAAATACCTGGCAACTGTATAAAGATGCAGGCCTTAATTTCTTCCGCGAAAATGGAGGCAATAACCTCACTAAACATAACTGGCGGCTTAATATCAGTAGTCACCCCGACTGGTATAATAATGTATACACTTCCAATTGGGATTATGCCGCACAAACCCTTCACCAGCAAATTCCTGCCGCCCAGGGCATGTGGGGTTTTCAACTCATTGGCCAGGCCGCCCGTACCAATGCCAACAATTTCAATGATTGGGCTTATAATAACTCACAATGGTGGTCGGGCGTAAATCAAAATCTTGCAGGAGGCGGCGTTGTTAATACCGCCGGCGGCAGCCAGGCCCTGGTGAATGGAGATCCCAGCCAATACCTGCAGACCTGGAATCACGATTCTACCACTGATATTTTGAACCATTGGTTCGGCACTGGAGGTCTGGGCCTGGACTCTACCAAGATCAGGTACTGGAATATGGATAATGAACCGGAGATCTGGTCGGGCACGCACGACGATGTGATGCCCGTACAACCCAGCGCAGAATCATTCATGCAACTTTATTTTGCAGTGGCCAAAAAAGCTAGGGCGCTTTTTCCCGGCATTAAGTTAACCGGGCCAGTGAGCCCGAATGAATGGCAATGGTACAATTGGGGCGCAGCCCCGGTTACGGGCTCCGACGGTAAACAGTACCCCTGGGTGCAGTATTTTATTAAACGGGTGGCAGAAGAACAACAAAGTTCAGGAATCAGGTTGTTAGATGTCATCGATCTCCATTTCTATCCTTCGAGCGCTTCGCCTTCGAATGTTGTTCAATATCACCGGGTGTTTTTTGACAGCACTTATATTTACCCCGAGGCCAACGGCGTGAAAGTGGTCAATGGCGGATGGGATAATTCCATACAAATAGAAAATATTTTTGGCAGATGCCAGAAGTGGCTGAACCAATATATGGGACCCGGCCACGGGGTTACTTTCGCTGTATCTGAAACGCATACACAACTTCAAAATGATCCGAATGCGGTGGCCATTTGGCATGCATCAATGATGGGCGAGTTCATGAACCATGGTGTAGAATACTTCTCTCCCTGGAACTGGGATATAGGCATGTGGGAAACGCTGCACCTGTTTAGCCGGTATAACAAAAGCAATAGTGTACAGGCTACTTCCAGTGACGAACTGAATGTATCTGCCTACACAACAGTTAATAACAATAATGATTCTGTAACAATAGCATTGGTTAACAGATCACTAAATCAGTCAAAGACTGTTGTGATAAACTTTCCCGATTTTCTTCTTGCCAACCAGGCTGTAACCACGCTCACGCTAAGTAACTTACCGGTGGGTTCAGAAACATTTGTATCGCATAGCAACAATGCACTGCAAACTGCAAGTATTTCGCCGCAGAACAATAGCTTGCAGGTTACACTGGCCCCTTTGTCGATCACTTCCCTGCTAATCACCGGCACTGGCGTTGCGCTTCCTCAAAACTTGCTCTCTTTCACCGCATCGAAGGGCGATAATAAAGTGTTGCTGAATTTTACAACCGCCAACGAAATGAAAGTTACTTCTTTTGATGTGGAAAGAAGCGCGGATGGCTCGTCCTTTACTAAAATCGGAACAGTGATTGGTGGAAGCGCCAATGGCCAATACGCATACATCGATGCACAACCGCTGCCCTCTATGAATCATTACAGACTTAAAATGAATAACCAGAACGGCGGTTATTCCTATAGTAAAATCTTATCGATCCGCTACGATAAAAATGCTTCTATTGCCATTTTCCCAAACCCGGCTAAAGACGTGGTAACTGTTCAGCTGCATATGCCGGCAGGCGCAATATCGCTTAAAATGATTGACGGAATGGGACGCATGGTGAAAACGATAACATTGCAATCATCTGGTAACACTTTATCAACTGCAATAGATATCAGTGGACTTGCTATTGGGCAGTATTATATTCATGCAGGCAGCGAAGTTGTAAGCTTTATTAAACATAAATAAACGGGCCGGTATAAAAAAATAAAAGGTCTCGATTAGTCGAGGCCTTGTTTTATTGTACCTATCATACAAAGATTAAATAAACAGGTATGTTATGGTGCGAGCCTGCTCATTACTGAGGATTGTTAAGCAAAAGTGTATCTTCATAAAAAGTGACTTCACCGTTGCTAATGTTATGCATACCACCTACAATTCCGATCTGTCCCTGCTCAATCATTTCTTTCAAAATGGGACTGCGTTCAATGATCGCATGAACTGTTCTTTTTACATTAATGCTGGCCACTTTTTCCACAAAATCACTATTGGATGAATTGCGATTTTCTTGCACCGTTTTTTCATCAAACACGGCAGGTTGCAGTTTACTTAACAACGCAGTCAAATTACCCATTTCCACATGGTCGCATGCGCCTTTCACTGCACCGCATTTAGTATGCCCCAATACCACAATTATTTTTGAACCGGCCACTTTGCATCCAAATTCCATACTTCCCAAAATATCTTCATTGACAATATTACCGGCAATGCGAACACTGAAAACATCGCCCAGCCCCTGGTCGAAGATCAACTCTGCCGATGTACGTGAATCTATGCAGCTCAGAATTACTGCAAATGGATGCTGCCCATTAGATGTTTCATTTGCCTGTTGCAGCAGGTTACGGTTTATTTTCAGGTTGTTCGTAAACCTTTTATTCCCCTCTTTTAACAGTCCCAGCGCCATAGTTGGAGTAATGGCGGCCTGCATTTCTTTAGTTAATGTTTTCATGCTTTGTTTTTGACTGGTTTAAAATATATGGCTTCTGCCCCGGCAATAATATTCCTTATTTGGGTGACGAAGATAGTGTAGTTATCTCACACAATAGTAATACTATCACAAAAAATTGTAAAACTTATATTAATTTTGCTTGTAAGATTGTAAAGTTGCTAAGTCCCTGCATTTTATATTTGAAGCATAGTTCAAAAAAGTTTATATGGAATTGCATTTGCAGATTAAAATGAATGAAAAGCTCTTTTTGCGGGACCCTGAACAATCGGAATTGGGCAAGAAAATCATTTCACATAGCATTCGCCTTATACATGAAACCGGGTTTGAATCATTCACTTTTAAAAAACTGGCCGAAGACATTGGCACTACTGAAGCCGGTATTTACCGGTATTTTGAAAACAAGCATCGGCTGCTGATTTACATTGTAGCCTGGTATTGGAGTTGGCTTGAATACCGGGTAACGGTACATACAAACAATATTAGCGACCCTATCACTAAATTAAAAAGGGTCATCAGGCTTTTAGCGGCGAATGTAGAGGATGATATACGTACAAGTCACGTTGAAGAAAACATTTTGCATCAGATAATCATTGCAGAAGGTTCAAAAGCATATCTTACTAAAAAAGTGTCGAAAGACAACAAAGATCACCTGTTTAAACCCTATAAGGACCTTTGCGCCAAAATTGCCGATATAATCCTGGAATGCAACCCCAAATACGAGTATCCACGATCGCTATCAAGCACTATTATTGAGATGGCCCATTTTCAGGTTTTTTTTATGTATAATCTTCCGTCGTTAACTGACTTTGGCCCTGCAAAGGATGAGGAGCGGGTGGTTTCCTTTCTGGAAGATCTTGCGTTGAATTGCCTTACAAAAAACCGGAAAGCAAGCCGTTAAAATTTTTCGGCACTACTCAGCCTCTTTATCATATCTGCTGCGATGTTGTTGCAGGGATTCAGCTCCAACAACTTCACCAAGACAAACACCTATGCGGAAAGAGAAAGAGCATCATTCCGTCACCACAATTTTTTGAGTAATAGCTGTTTTGTTGTCTTTTACTTTTATAAAATAAGTACCTGCCTGTAAGGTTTGGGTATCAATATAACCAGTACCTGCAAACCGAAGTATTCTAATTATTTTTCCCGAAATATCAACCAAAGTAATATCTGTTGTTTCGCCTGAATTCGTTTGCAGCCTGATGCTTTGCCCTTTCTTTACAAGCGTTGGCTGAATTTTTAAAGTATATACTGCTACATCTGCCACCTCTGATTCTACTCTTGCCCCGCTGGTAATAGTTATATTAAATACATCAGTGACACAAGTGCCCGAAGTGTTGTCTGATACGGTATACCTGGTATTGGAAGTAGGACTTACAGTTATGCTTCGGGTAGTAGAACCATTAGACCATCTATAGGTCCCTGAAGGCCATGATGCCGTTAATGTGGTTGGCCTGCCTGAAGCAATAGACAAATTCGTAGTCTTTTTTACATCTTTCATAATGGTAAACCTGTCCCAAACAGTGCCATTCATTCTAATGAATTTATGATCGAGCCGGTTTTCCTGCACTTCGATATAGGTCATACCGCCATCATTGACCGACCAGGGCATTGCATTATGCGGATAACCACTCTGTGTGCCACCGCTGGCGCCCGCAGAGCCCGACACAACATACACCGTTCCATGGTTAGCTCCTGCAGCAGGAAAATAAGGACAGGAATTAGAGCTGCCATCGTATTTACCACTGCTGCTGCTTTTTGTATGGGCGCTTACGCTGAATGAAGACTCATTGCTATAATATCCATTCAAAAAATAAGAACGCTCATAATCATGGCTATGCCCGCAGAGAATAACATCAACGCCCAGGCGCTCAAGAATGCGAATAAACCGCTGGCGAATATTAACCAGCTCTGACGAATTGTCGGAATTATGACTGCCCATTGTATAAGGCGGATGGTGCCAGTAGGCAATGGTCCATTTTTTTGTATTAGCCGCAAGATCTTTCTTTATCCAGGTCACTTGTGCACCTGAAGTGTCAAACAGGCGGGTGGTGCCGCCATTTTCTTTTCCATAAGAATCCAATGCCAGGAAGTGAACATTGCCGATATCGTAGGAGTAATATCTTTCATTGCCGGAAGGCACACCACCGCATTCTGCATTGGCGGGCAGCGAAAAGATGTTGAAGTAAGGAACATTGTGGCTTGCCTGGTTTGAAGAACTATTGGCATAGTCATGGTTGCCCAGGACGGGGTATAGCTTATGATTTTTTAATATTGTATTACCATACGCATTGAAGAAATTGCTTGTGTATTCTGCATCTGTTCCATCATTGTACGCGTTATCGCCCAGCAATAACCATGCATCTGCAGCATCCAGACCATTATTAGCAAGATAATTCCTATAGGCAGTGAGTGTATTGGACTGATGCCCCAGGCTATTTCTGCCACAATCACCAAAAGCTGCAATGCGTATCTTTCTTGCAGTGGTTGGCGGTGGAACTGTGGTAAAATAATTATCGTTGGCACTCTGTAATTTTTGTGAAGAACTGCCAAAGCGGTAATAATATTTGGTATCAGCAGCAAGGCCGGTGATGCGAACTTCGTGTTCGGTGGTTACAGTAGCATTGGTGGCAGATAAAGTATATGTACCGTATGTAGTGCCCACTTCAATTTTTGAATCGGTAGCAACATTGGTTCTCCAGCGAAGGGTAGCAGCATTTTGATTACCCATTTGCAGGTAAGGCCCGCGGGTCAGCAGTGCTGATGTTCCGCCCGACGATTGAACGGTAAAGTTCCAGGTTGTTGCATTGCTGATACCTGCATAATTATTGTTTGCATGGTCTTTGAAAGCGCCTGCAGCTATTTCGATATTTACTCCTGCACCACTGGCAAAGTCTGCCGGGTTAATGGTGGCAGAATTTCCAGAAACGGTTACGTTGGAATTTGTTACACCAATGGTTTGCCTGAGAACACCGCCTTCTTTTACTAAAATATTGCCGCTGCCTTTTTGAATGTTTTCACTGAATGTAAGAACGAGGTTGGCAGTTCTGGATATATCGGTAGCATTATCTTCTGGTGAATAGGTGCTTATAATAGGCGGTGTTACATCAGGCCCGCCTGTACCTGAGTCGTTGCCGGTCAATTCAAGATCAAAGGTGATATCATTACTTGTTGGCTTCCTCTGGTGAATTTCCACAGCTATTACATTGGTCCCTGTAACTAAAGAACCAGTTGCCAATGTGGTGGAGAACCATGTATAGCCATCATCGCTGGCAGTGGTAGATGCCCAGGTATTGTACGCAATGGTTCCCGAGGGCATGTTGTTCCTGTATTCTTCCTCACCATTTATATATACTACGATGCCGTCATCTCTCCTCACACGCAAAGTATAATTGGAAAGGTTAGATGCATTCGAAATAGTCTTTCTGAAATAGGTCGTTGTGTACCTGTTGCCGGAAGGGCCACCGTTTACAACGGTGGCTTCATCGCCATGGCCATAGCCTAATAGCGCAGGGCCCGATTTCCAGCTTCCGTCATTGAAAGAAGTGGTTCGCCAGGCAGTACCCTGGTTACTTCCATTGTCGAGGTATTTCCAAATTGAACCAGATGGAACCAGTGCCGTTTGTGCCAATACATTATTGACATAAAACAACAAAGCAAAAGTGTAGATGATCTTTGTCATAGTTATTGGTGGTTGGTTTTTAATGGATCTGTTTTAGGATCAAACACTTGAGTTAAATGACCCAACTGTTGTGTTTAAAGATTAAGCCAATATCACTTCCCTGAGGTGATATAAAACCGCTACTCCTGTATAATTTTTTGATCTTTGTTCCGGGGTCTTTTATTGTGAACTGCCAATAGTGTACTGCGTTCCGGATTTAAACCGAATGAGCCGGCCATTTTTGTTTTTGTAATGGATCCTGAAATGAGAATTTTTGTTTCAGTGTGACTATAACAACAAGATGGTTGCTTGAAAAAATTCTTTTAAATGAAGGTCGTTATGAAAGCATTTAAATATACGTAACATTTTTTTCAGAAGAGAATTGAGTTTAATGCTGATCTCTCAGAACTTCAACAAAAACCGTGGATGAAAAGTCAGGGATCTTTGCTTTTCGGGGGGGTAAACAGGAATTTTAGCCATAAATGCACCATATGTAAGGAGAAGAAGTATCTTCGCCACCGCATGCAAGGCTTGATTTATTACATTTCTTTACCGTTTATCTATTTACTTTCCCTTCTGCCCTTTCCAATCTTATACAGGGTTTGTGATGGGTTCTATTTTGTCCTCTATTATGTTATTGGCTATCGCAAAAAAGTAGCCATGCAAAACCTTCGTAATTCCTTCCCCGAAAAATCGGAAGCCGAAATAAAAAGATTGTGCAAGGATTTTTACCACTACCTCTGCGATCTATTCCCCGAGAGTTTTAAAACACTTACGATCAGCCGGTCGTCTATGTTAAAACATTGTACTTTAAGCCCGGCGGCAAAGGAAATTTTCGACCGCTATCACCGCGAAGGGAAAAGCATCATTCTTGTTATGGGGCATTACGGCAATTGGGAATGGGCAGGCAATACCTTCAGCCTCCTTTGTAAACATCAATTGTTTGTGGTATATCATCCGCTCGCCAATACATATTTCAACGGATTGATGATCCGCATGCGTACCCGTTTCGGTACCGGACTTATTGCGATGAGAGAAACCTATAAAGACATGGTGAGGCACAAGGCAATGGTCAGCGCCACTGCATTTATTGCCGATCAAACGCCACCGCCGGAAACTGCATTCTGGACAAACTTTCTAAACCAGGATACACCCGTATTCCAGGGAACGGAAAAAATTGCAAAAAAAATGGGTTATCCCATTGTATATATAACAATAAAGCGGTTGAAAAGAGGTTATTATAACATTCTGGCTGAAGTATTGTCGGAAGACTCTAAAAATACCGCTGACGGAAAGATCACAGAATTACACACCGCCAGACTGGAAAAAGATATACGAGAACAACCAGAAATTTGGCTTTGGACACATAAACGATGGAAGCACAAACGCCCGGCAGAAAATAAATAAATTGTTTAAAAATCCCTTTAGATCCAAGACATGCAAAAAAAACCGGGCAGGGAGTTGATCCTTGCAACAAAACCATTTGCTAAAGAAATCGCGTGGAAAAGCTGGTACTACACCCTGTCCACGCTTATGATCCTGATCACTTTTTTCTCAGGCATCTATTTTTTGGATAATATCTTCCTGCGGATTGCCTGCAGTCTTGCCGCCGGCCTCACCATGGTTCGCATGTTCGTGATCTACCACGATCACCAGCATCATACCATTCTGCACCGGTCATTGCCCGCAGATATACTTTTCAAATTGTACGGCATTTTTATACTTGCGCCAACCAGCATATGGAAGCGCTCGCACGATTACCATCACAACCATAACTGTAAATTATTCAGCGCCAGCATCGGGTCATACCCGGTTATGACCAAACAACGGTTTCTGCAAGCTTCCAAAGCAGAGCAGCGGGCCTACCTGGCCATCAGGCACCCACTGACCATTTTCTTCGGCTATATTACTATGTTCATTTTCGGCATGTGTGTGCGCTCCTTTGTTAGTGCGCCCAAACGTCATTGGGATTCACTGATCGCACTTATAGTTCATCTCAGCATTAGTGTATTGATCTTTGTTTACCTGGGCTGGCTCACCTGGCTGCTGGCTGCCGTGGTGCCATTTATGCTGGCCTTTATGATAGGCTCGTATTTATTCTATGCACAGCATAATTTTCCGGGCGTAACCTTCCGTGAAAAAGATGAGTGGTGCTACGAGGAAGCGGCCATGTCGTCGAGCAGCTACATGGTCATGAACCCCTTCTGGAAATGGGTTACAGCGAATATCGGTTACCATCATATTCATCATATCAATTCCCGCATTCCGTTTTACCGCCTTCCCGAAGTAATGGCCAGCATTCCGCAATTGCAGGAGGCAAAAACAACCACATTGAACCCGTTAGATATCGTAGCCTGTTTTCGGTTGAAAGTATGGGATCCGAAAACGAATTCCATGGTTGGAATTAAATAGTTATTTTATTGATAATGGTCAAAATGGTATGGCTGAAGGATATTATTCAGCTAAATATAAACTGCAATGTTTAAGCTTTTACTTTTTTTTCTTCTTCGATGATTTGGCCTTTTCATTAAAGGCCAAACACAAATTGACCCAATATTCAAAATCTGCTTTTCTTGCAAAGCCGGCAGGGTGAATATAGCAGTAACCCTTATACTCTTTACCTTTCATGATCATAGGCTGAAAGCCGTTCTTTTCAGCAACTTCTTCCTGCAAAACAGGATCAAACCGGCACATCAGGTTCTCTCCGCTTACACTAACACACATTTTGTCATTGATCATGAATGTTAGCCCCCTGAACATTTCCTTTTCTTCAATTTTTAGTTTGGGGAACTGCACAAGGTATTCCCTGATCCTGTCAACAAGTTTTAGATCATAGGCCATATAAAGGTTAATTTGAGGCAAAAGACGGAAAAATCAGGAAAGGGCTCAAAAAATTTATCAGCAGTAGTAAATCATGTCTAACTATGCCAGGTTTGTTCATATCTGGCGGCAGGAAAAAGGTCAATGGAAGATCACCAGGGTGATCAGTCTTCATTAACTCAAGTGTACGTCAGGTAAACAAACAAAACCTCTGAGTTATCCCAGGCAACGCAACACAACCAAACATATTACAATTATTTTAATGTAGATAACTCACCTAACGCTTATCAATATTTACTGCGTAAATTTATAGCACGACCATATTTTCTTCCCTGTCCATTGAATATCCGGTAGTAAACATTTTTTCCGTATAAAAATACCTTATGCGACTGGTTTGTAGTGTACCTGCTATTGCAATAATGACCTTATTCCTGTTTCAAACAACCAATGCCCAGCTTTGCAGAGGCAGCCTTGGCGATCCGATTGTGAATATTACATTTGGCGCAGGCGCCAATCCCGGACAGCCGCTGTCTGCCGCCACCACCACTTATCAATATGCAGCCAATGATTGCCCCAGTGATGGCTCATATACAGTTCGCAACAGCACCTCCCAATGTTTTTATAATGAATGGCATTCCCTTTCAGCAGATCATACCGGCAATGCCAATGGTTATTTTATGCTCGTTAACGCAACCTATCAGCCCGGCGCTTTTTATTTAGAAACGGTTCGTGGACTTTGCAGTAACACTACTTTCGAGTTTGCTGCATGGGTAGCCAATGTGCATAAACCCACGGCCTGTTCAGGCAATGGCATTCAGCCCAATCTTACTTTTACCATCGAAAAAACCGACGGCACGGTTTTGTCAACCTATAATTCCGGTAATATTCCGCCAACGGCCAGCCCTGCCTGGCAACAGGTGGGATTCTATTTTACTACCCCGGTTGGCGTAACTGATGTGGTGTTGCGCATGGTGAACAATGCACCGGGCGGGTGTGGAAATGATATTGCCCTCGATGATATTACTTTACGCCCCTGTGGCCCCAATATTACCGCGTCTATTCTTGGCTTAACTTCCAACAACCAGGCCTTTTGCCAGGGAGAAGCGCATAGCTATACATTTACGGGTACAGTAATGGCAGGCTATGCCAACCCTTCTCTCCAATGGCAACAAAATATCAATGGCAGTGGCTGGGTTGATGTTCCCGGCGCTACTACCACTACCCTTCTCCAGGACTTTCCGGCCAGTATGATGGCCGGCACTTACCTGTACCGGCTTAGTGCAGTTGAAACCGGCAATATGGGTTCAACCACCTGCAGAACGGCTTCCAACCCTATATCCATTACTATAAACTCAAATCTTGCCACTACAGCTTCTGTTAATACCCCTGTATGCACAGGCGACAGCCTTATACTCACGGCAACAGGTGGCGCACAATATCAATGGACGGGGCCGGGCAGTTTTTCATCAACCAGTGCAACCGTGTCTATTAATAATGCACAACCAACACATTCCGGGAAATATTATGTAACGGTTACCAATGCGGGTGGTTGCATGAACCAGGATTCAGTAACGGTTACTGTTAATACTGCACCGCTGGCTACAGCAGCGCCTGCCATTTCCGACATATGCCAGGGTGTTGATGTTCAGTTAACAGCCAGTGGAGGCACCCGCTATCAATGGATTCCTGCGACCGGTTTATCCTCAGCAAATATTGACAATCCCATTGCCAGGCCAACAGATACCGTGAATTATACAGTTGTTGTATATAATGAATTCTCCTGCAGCGACACAGCCATGGTTACAGTAAATGTAGCCGCAAAGCCATATGCCAATGCAGGCCCCGATAAATCGATCTTTGAAGGTGAGGCAGCGCAACTGGAAGGCGTCGTTGAAGGAAGTGATATTTATTCCTGGTCACCTGTTTTAAATATGACCAACGCCCAATTGCTCAACCCGGTGGTAACGCCCCCAACCAACACAGACTACCTGCTTACCGTTGTTTCGGAGCTGGGCTGTGGTACTGCAACCGATACCATGCGTGTTTTTGTGTACAAAGATATTTTTGTACCCAATGCGTTTACACCCAATAATGACGGCAGGAATGACTCCTGGAATATTCCTGCATTAAATGCCCTGCCCAATTTTGAAGTAAGGGTTTTCAACCGCTATGGGCAGCTCGTTTTCAACACACGCAATATTAATAGAAGCTGGAATGGAAAATTTAACGGCACCGATCAACCTATCGGCACTTATGTATACCTGATCAATATAAATAATGGTAAGAGGATATTAAAAGGCCCGCTGCTGCTTATACGGTGATCGCGCTAAAACTGGCTTATTCAAACACGAAGTTCTTCCAAAAAATCAATATAAACCCTGGCTCAAATATAGGGTCGTTCTCCCCTGTTTCTATATTTCCCCTCCATGTTGCTAAATTTGAAGCAATTGCATAATATAATTTTTTATATTACTTTCGGCTTCCGTTCGGGTTTAGAATCAGTGAATGCCGCATCATCGGCAATGCCCCAATCTTATATATAAAAAATGCATCAACAACGCGGTGAAAAGAAGTGTAAAATTGTAATAAAAAACAACATGTTTCATTCCCTGAAAATCGGCATTACCTGTATAGCGAGTGTGATTATTGCCACGCTATGCCCCGCACAACAGAAAGCAATTGAGCCTGGCAAGATCTGGAATGATACAGAGGGCAACCCCATCAATGCGCATGGCGGAGGAATACTGTATCATAATGGCAGTTACTACTGGTATGGTGAAATTAAAAAAGGTAAAACCTGGCTGGTGCCCAACCCCAACTGGGAAAATTACCGGGTAAATGCCGGTGGCGTTTCCTGTTACTCATCAAAAGACCTGGTAAACTGGAAATATGAAGGCGTGGCGTTGCCCGCTAACACGACCGATTCCACGCATGACCTGCATACTTCAAAAGTAATTGAAAGGCCCAAGGTGATCTTCAATAAAAACACCGGAAAGTTTGTGATGTGGATGCATATCGATGCCGCCGATTACCGGTATGCCCGATCTGGTGTGGCTGTCAGTGATAATCCTGTCGGTCCATTTACATATCTCAGAAGTGAACAACCCAATGGCAATATGGCCAGGGATATGACCATTTTCCAGGATGATGATGGAAAAGCCTACCATTTTTACTCATCTGAAGAAAATGCTACCATGCACATCTGTTTGCTAAGCGATGACTATACCTCTCACACAACCACCGAAAAAAGAATTTTGATTGGTAAATCGCGCGAAGCGCCGGCAGTGTTTAAAAACAACAACAAATATTACCTGATCAGTTCCGGGTGCACAGGATGGAGTCCCAATCCCGCGGCCTATGCGGTGGCGGACAGTATTATGGGCGAATGGACAGCCGGCACCAATCCCTGCATTGGCCCCGGTGGTGAAAAAACCTGGGAATCACAAAGCACTTACGTGATCCCGCTGCAAGGCCATAAAAACAGTTACATCTTTATGGCTGACCGGTGGAACAAGACTGATCTTGAACACTCCCGTTATGTGTGGCTGCCTTTACTCATCAACAGCAAAGGCATTCCCGAAATAGTATGGAAAGACAGATGGAGCATTCCAAAGAAATAAAATGCTGATCTTCGGGAAAAACCCCGAAGGAGAGCCATATCGCAAATAGCAACGTCCCAAGCTTCAACGGTTTGGGATTTTTGCTTTGCATGCTGTCAAGTATTCTTGTTTATTATAACTCATTGATTCTTTCAACTTCAGAGTATGTATAGAGTATGTATAGAGTATGTATAGAGTATGTGTAGAGTATCTATAGGGAATGCATAGATTATCCATAGAGTATGTTGAATGTGTCAACGGGGTACTCAAAGGCTACGCTACCTGATCCTACAGCCCCTCCCTACCCTGTTTTAGTACCTTCCTTCCATCCGGCGGTTTTTTCTAAAAAATATTAAGCCCGATAGGTTGCTTTTCTGAATTCCGTTCATTAACTTTGAAATACAAAGTACTTTTAGAAGAATAAATAAACGGGTTGTACCAGGAATAGGCTCCCGAAAGGTGCGGGCTTTCATATTTTTTGCTTTCCGGTTTGGCAGGCATAATGGTTGGAATTTATCTATTGGCAGGAATCCCTATTTAGTGTTTGAACTTAATCCTGATGAAATAGTGAATAGCAACAGCACGCTATCGCTAGGTATTGACCAGGATTATTTTTTTGGTTTTACACTTTGAAATTCAAAGTTCTTTTAACTACATAACAATGTTTTATGAAAAATGAAATTTTAGCCAGTCTCGATAACCCGGCGCAGCTTGAAAGGCTGTACAGGACCAACAAATCAGCTTTCAAGCAGAACTTTAATGCTTTGTATCCGGAGCTTAGAGACAATACCCTTCTTAGTTTTTGGAATGAACGATTGAACTTCGTCAGGGAAGAAATTTCCTGGGGCAGCAGTAAGGAACTGGTATTTGTGATCCTTGCTTCTCTCCTCGCAGGCCTGATCGCAAAGCTGCCGGCCTTTATATATATCAATGAGGAATTTTTTTACTCCAGGAATGCCGGTTTTATCATCTTCCTGGCACTGTCTGCTTACTTTGCCTGGAAGAACAAATTACCAATTGCTAAAATTGCTTTTATAGCCGGTACCACCATCGTTGGTTTATTATTTATCAATTGGCTTCCTGATGATAAGAAAAGCGACACCTTAATATTATCGTGCCTTCATTTGCTCTTATTTCTATGGTCGATATTAGGTTTTGTTTTTGCCGGCGAGCAGAAAAATAACGTTGAGAAACGGCTCAGCTATTTAAGCTATAACGGCGACCTGGTAGTTATGACAACGCTTATTGTGATAGCTGGCGCCATCCTGAGCGGCGTAACCATCGGACTTTTCTCATTGATCGGCATAAATATTGAAAACTGGTACATGAAGAACGTCGTTATTTTTTGCCTTCCTGCCGTACCCATTATAGGCACGTACCTTACGCAAACCAATCCACAATTGGTAGGTAAAGTTTCACCGGTGATCGCTAAAATATTCAGTCCGCTGGTATTGGTAATGCTGGTAATTTACCTTATAGCCATCGTTTACTCGGGCAAAGATCCCTACAACGACCGGGAATTTTTAATGGTTTTCAATGCACTATTGATTGGCGTTATGGCCATTATTTTCTTTTCTGTTGCAGAATCATCCAAAACAACTAAAAGCCAGGCAGAGATCTGGGTGCTTGTTCTATTATCTGCTGTAACCATAATAGTTAATGGCATTGCCCTGTCGGCCATTTTATTCCGCATCTCGGCATGGGGATTTACCCCCAACAGAACTGCGATCCTCGGCGGCAATGTTTTGATCTTGATAAACCTGCTGTTAGTAACGGGGCAATTGATAAGGGTACTTTCAAAGAAGACCGATATAACCGGCGTTGGAAAAGTCATTACGTTCTATCTGCCAGTTTACCTGGTATGGTCAACCATCGTGACCTTTTTATTTCCATTCCTGTTCGGGTTTAAATAAAACCACACACTACCTCAATACCAGAAAATGAAAATAGATCTTATCATAGCATACGTACAGCGTTATGAATTCGGGCATGAAAGGGATTTCGTGCCGCCCATTACCGGGATTCATTTAGCAGCCATTACGCCTGTTGAACATGAAGTGAGGGTATTTCACCAACAAATTGACAAGATAGAGATGGATACCGACGCAGATGTGATCGCCATCTCCTTCTTTAGTGGTTTTGCCATAGCAGCTTACAACCTTGCTATTGAATTTCGGAGAAGAGGGAAAATACTGATAGCTGGTGGCCCGCACGTTACTTACTGTCAGGCAGAAGCGCTCACTTATTTTAACGCTATTGTTACCGGAGAAGCTGAAAATGTGTGGCCAACCTTGTTACAGGACATTGAACACGGCCGGTTACAGCGCGTGTATGCCGGAACCCCCTGTGACATGACCAGCCTGCCAACGCCCAGGTACGACCTGTTACCCAACAGGTTCTTCATTAAAAAAGTACTTCAGGCAACAAGGGGCTGCCCTTTCTCCTGTTCCTTTTGTACCGTTCCTTCATTGAACCCTGGTTTCAGGTTACGCCCTATTGAGGATGTAATACGCGATGCATCCTATGATAAATTCAAATACTGGTGGCAAAGAAAAATTGTTTGGTTCTGGGATGATAACCTCACCATTAAGCGCCCCTACATCAGGCAGCTTCTAAAAGAAATGATCCCCCTGAAAAAGTGGTGGCTAACCCAGGCCAGCATGGACATTGCAAAAGACCCGGAACTGCTTGACTTAATGAAAGCCTCCGGATGTATCGGGGTATTTTTAGGCATTGAATCATTTGGGGTTGAGTCCCTGGCAGATGCCAATAAGCGGCAAAACAAAATAGCCAATTACAAAACAGCAGTAAAAGAGATCAGAAAACGGGGCATTGCCGTTATGGCTGGTTTTATTGCCGGGTTTGACCATGATGATGAACAAAGCATCATCAATATGGCCGACCAGTTGATGGAGATCGGTATTGACGTGCCCTTTCTGAGTATCATGACCCCGTTCAGAGGAACGCCTATTTATACCAAACTTAACCAGGAAGGGCGGATATTACATGACAGGAACTGGAATTTTTACAACGGATATAACGTAGCGTTCAAACCTCAAAAGATCAGTGAGCACCAATTATTGCAGGCGCACAGAGCGTTATGGAAAAAGTCATTTTCTCCCCTGTATTCTTTCAAAAGGATCCTGCGTGGCGTATTCACTTTACGGTGGGGCGCCTTTCTTTTATCGTTCTTTATGAACTCCTTTTACGGTTATAAGCGAATGAGAAAAAATTATCCTATCGACATGAGCAAACGAAAAGACCTGAACAAATTGGTTGAACCGTCGGTAAGGACCTTTGGCAAAAATGCCATAGACTATGTGAAAACGTATAGCTAAAAGTTGAGATACTAAAACAAGGTGAATGTACTCCACCTAAAAAACGTTATCTTACTTTCATCTGATGCCTTTCGCCTTGTTTAAAATACAAACCTTATTTTCAATGCTTGCATCCACCCTGAACCGGCGGCGCCTTTTTCATTTTTTCTGTCTGATCATCTTGCCCGGCTTTTTCTTACCAGTAGAAGCCAAAACACATCATGTAGGCGCCCATCAAACCTATACCACGCTTACCCAGGCCGTGGCAGTAACGGTTCCCGGCGACACTATTATGATTCACGAAGGGAATTATGCCGGTGGCTTATCTTTCTTACACTTACAGGGAACCGCTGACAAGTGGATCTATATCATTTCCGCACCATCAGCAACGGTGATCTTTAATGGCGGCGCTAATTCCTGGCAAATGTCAGATGCGGCTTACGTGCAAATAAAAGGCATCACCTTTCAACAACAAACGGGAAATGGTTTCAATATAGATGATGGGGGATCGTATAGCACTCCTTCCCACCATATCGTTTTTGACGCCTGTACTTTTAAGGATATTAAAGCAAAGGGAAATAATGATCTCCTAAAAATGTCGGGGGTAGATTTCTTCGAGATCAAAAACTGCACATTCCTCAATGGGTCAGCAGGTGGAAGCGGCATAGACATGGTGGGTTGCCATGAAGGATTGATCAAAGGCAACCGGTTTGAAAACCAGGGAAGCAATTCCATCCAGGTAAAGGGCGGCTCAAAAAATATAAGGATAGAAGTCAATTTTTTCAGGAACGGAGGTCAGCGAACGCTTAATTTAGGCGGATCCACCAACCTGAAATATTTTCGTCCCCTCGATGCCCGGTATGAGGCTGCGGGATTAACGGTTTATTCCAATATCTTCATAGGGTCTGATGCACCTATTGCGTATGTTGGTTGTATTGAAACCGAAGTAATAAACAATACTATTTATCTTCCACAAAAATGGGTGATCAGGATCTTACAGGAAACGGTGGATACATCCCGGTTTTATGCATGCGGAAATAATACTTTTAAAAACAACATCGTATACCGTGACAGCCGGGTAAGCATCGACTGTAACATCGGGGCACATACCAATCCACAAAGCTTCAGCTTTTCTAATAACCTTTGGTATCATTCACAAAACCAGGCATGGACTGGTCCTGTTCTCCCTGTAAAAGATGTTAATGGTTTAATTGGTAAAGACCCGCTTTTTAACAATGCGGCTTCCGAGGATTTTACGCTGAGCAGGATGAGCCCTGCTGTGGGAAAAGGATATAATTCTACTTTGCTGAAGTAAGTAAAATATTAATTACAGGAAATATATTTTCTAATTCTAACAACACTACTCACGGGGAAATCAGGTCCTTTATAATCCACTCTAAAAGTTGAATTCGACTGGAGGTTTACATTAGTTGTTTGCTTCTCATAAGCGCTTATCCATATATTCAAATGTTGAACTAATTTCTCTATATCTCCGTTCAATGTATCAGGAATATGAGCGGAATTTTTTGAGATGAGATCCCTGATCTTAATATCATAATTGTATAATCTTTGCGCCAGACTTAGTATATGCTTTTTCTTATAAATATCATAGATAGTTTTGTTACTATCAAGCAAAATTCTAAGCGGTATAACAAATTCGTTACACACATTAAACTGATTTGGAGCCTTTTTAACAACTGGTTCTTTGCGTTCTGAAGCCTTGACTATGTCAGTCTTTTTTACAACCGGCTCTTTGCTTTCCGGATCCTTGACTATGTCAGCCTTTTTAACTTTGGCCGAGAAGTCAATAAATATGTTACAATCTCCACTTAAACTATCCCTTGAAAACCGTTTGTTTTTAACCCCATGAAAACTATCCGATTTAATATTAAAAAGAATTCCTTCTTTTACTTCATTAGCGGATACCCTAAATTCAAATCTTCCATTCTGTTCAGTTAATACAGAAGGGTGATTTATAGAAGGTATTATCAATGCATTCGGGATTGGTGAATTATCCTGCCAATAAACATGTCCGTGGATATTAGTATACCCCTCAGCATCTATACTCAGTTTATCACCTATTGTACCTGCTATATTTTTCCTGTTTGGGTCATTAAAACTTTTCGGGTATTCAAAGAATGCACAGGAAAGCAGAAGAAATATAGAACTTATGAAGAGGATAACCATTCCCCAAACAATGAATTTACCCGGGCCATTAAAATAACTGGTCTTATTTAAAGATGCTTTTGCCAAAACCAACAGAATGGTCATTAATGCAAGAACAATAATTGTTCCCCACACTCCAACTTCATTATTGATCTTAAAAGATTTATACAAGCCAATCACGGAGCCAATACCCGCTATTCCCAAGGCGTATTTCATAACCGGAACAGCTTTCGTTGCCTCTTTAATAACCGAGATAAAATTCATAATTATTATTGCTTTTTCTGAAGAAAGAAAAGTACCAGCGGTTGGAACCGACTGCGCAAACCGGTAATTAAATGTGCAACTTTTCAATTCAGGAAAAAACCGTTTTTTCACGGTAATTATCTGGCTAAATCGGTATCAATAGTAAACAAAAAAGCCCCCTGTAGAAACAGGAGGCCACGTGCTTATGATATATACAACAGTTTATTCTTTTATTATTTTTTGAATGGTTATTTGTTGTCCGTTTTTCACCCGCACATAATAGATGCCTCTGGCCAACCAGCGTAAAGAAATGGTACTGGTTGCCTGCACCAGGTTTTTAGCAATAACCATTGTCCCCTGCGAATTGTAGATCTGTACAGTGGCGCCATTATTCAACCAACCTACCCGTACCGTAAGTTGATCTCTTACCGGATTAGGATATATGATGACATCCGTATTTCCCGGGTTACCAGGCTTTGGACTTCCTGTGCTTACACAGGCGCCTAATTGACTACCCTGACATAAATAGGCATGTACTGCAGATGCGGCCACACATAGGGTTTTGCCATTGTGACAAACCAACACTTTATTGTTACGGTTTCCACATGACACATCCTGGGTTTTGATAACTACTGAAGCCGGGATATGACAGCCCTTTGCATCGGTAACCGTCACGGTATAAGTAGCGGCTGAACTTACAACTATGGATTGCGTTGTTTGCCCCGTACTCCATACATACGAATAAGGAGCAGTGCCGCCTGCCGGCTTCACCCTGATGGTAAGGCAGGAAGGGCCGTAACCCAGGTAAATGGTATTCTTTGCAATGCCTGAAGTGTTCATCGCATACACATCAGGAATGGTAGCCGTTACAGGCACCGGATTGGTATCATCACAATCTGTATTGCTGGCAACGCCACAGGCAACAGGTGCGCCTGCGCCTGAACCATCGCCATCATTATCTGCATACAAAACGCTGCTGTCGTCACAGTCTGTATTGTTCTCTGCATAACCAGCCGGAGCAACAGCGGCCGGGATCCATTTCGTTACAGTAGAACCAAACCCGTCATTATCGCTGTCGACATAATAAAGCTTGTTCACTGTTAATTTTTGCACCACAGGTGCCGCGGCTGCATAGCGGGTATCCCCTGCCTGTATGGCGGTGATATCGGTGGTGCCGGCGCCTGTAATATGAACCATCCCATTTGTAATTACAGCCACGTTTTCATTGGAAGACGTATAAGACACCGGCAAACCAGATGAAGTGACGGCAACAGCATCAAAGTCACTGTCGCTAACCGTTTTCTCGGCCAGTGCATTGAATGTAATTACCTGTTCTTCTTTCATTGCTTCTGAAATTTCAAAAGCATTCAATGCCCTGTTATAAATTTTAAATTCATCTACTGAACCTTTTAACAGCGGGTCGTTCCATTGCGATTTACCAATATAGTTTTGATTGGTATTGCCCAGATCAGCAGGTTTAAGGGTTACTGAATTACTTGATGTTACCAATTCACCATTGATGAACAAACTAACGGTACTGCCCGATTGGGTTATGGCAAAGTGCGTCCAGGTATTTAACGGGAAAGCATAAGGATAACTGAGCGATTGTTCTCCACTGCTGTTCCTAATGCCATACCGGATGGTTGAGTTGCCGCCGCTAACACTGGCCTGCACCGTAAGGAACATGTAATTATTCGTTCCTGTACCGAAATCAAATACGCGCATCCAGGTAGACAGTGCATCCATTTTTACCCAGGCAGCTATGGTAAAATCATTTAAAGATGTAAGTATTCCTTCACCCAGTGTTACATAAGAAGTTGCCGTACCATTCAGCTTCACCGCATTGGCCGTATACCCGCTATCGCGTACGGCAGCAGCAGCCAGCGTTCCGTGATAACCACCCCAGCTATCTTCTGCGAATGAACCTGTGCTTTCATTAAAACTAACGTACAGATGGCGGCCTGCTACCGGCTTGCCCGGCAATACCGCCGTTTCAGGACTGCGTCCTGCTCCGTTATGCGCAACTACTTTGTAATAATAGGTAGCGCCATTCACAACAGTTGTATCTACATACCGCACCGCATCTACATTGGCTGCAATGGTGTCATAAATACCATTCTCTGATTCGGCACGCAGGATATCATATACTGCGTCGTAAATAAAATCCCAGGTTACCGTTATTTTAGCATCGCCGGAAGCAATATGCGGGTTTTGAACACCTGCTGGTGCAACCAGGTCTTTCGTGCGCAATTCCAGCACAGTTGAGTTTACGCTTTCCCCGGCTGAATTTAAAGAGGTAACCACATAGTAATAATTTGTAGCGGGGGTAAGGTTTTCATCGAGATACTCCATTTTGGTGGTGCGTGGCGAAATGATGGTATCGAAAGGCCCGCTTGCATTGAGCGATCGCTTCAGGTTATAGGAGCGCGCATTCGCTGCGGCATTCCAGTTCAATTTGATCTTTGTTGCTGCCAGCACTTCTCCTGTAAGGCTCGATGGGGCTACCGGAGCGGCGTCTGACACTACATCGTAAGTGGTTGAATAAACAAACTGATCGCCGGTGAGGTTAAACGCTTTTACCCGGTAGGTGGCTTTGGCATACACACTATCTATATACGATACCGTACCGCCAAAAGCATAACCGGTAAATTCCTGAACAGGTTCAAAGGCTGTATCTCTGCCGTCAATTTTTCTTTCCAGGATATATTTGGAACCGTTTTCTCCATTTAAATCCTTCCAACTGAGCGTAACCTTAAAATAATCGTCGCTGTTAATAGAACCTGAAAGCGGCGCACTTACCAGTTTCCAGTTATGCACAAAGGCTCTTTGCGGGTTGTAGGCAAAATCAGATTTATTAGCGGCATAATACTTACCGGCAGGCGTAAGCGTATCAGCCAACACCATGGCCCTTTTATTTTCTACCCAATCATAAATGGCGTACCGTTCAACAAAAGAGGTTGTATCCAATACCTGCAAAATGCCTTTCATATCGTTTAATTGCTTCTCGAATTGCGCCTGTTGATCCGTTGGCCAGCTTTCGGTAGTCCAGTTGGCGCCATTGTTCCATTCTGTGATCCAGAGCGGTCGTTTAACCCGGTCGTAAATGCTTTTTAACTGCGAGTACCATTGCTGCGGTGTTAACCCGCCCCAATAAGCATGGATGGCTACAAAGTCAACGCGGTAGTTGAGTTGATCGCATTTAGCGAGGAACTCAGTTATCCAACTGTTATGCGGACTCGCCGGTGCCGGAGAGCCAATGCGCAGTCCCGATTTCATCATCTCGGGCCATTGTGCAAAGGCCTGGTCTACGGTCATGTTCGCCTGATCCGGACGGTCGGGTTCATTAAAGCCAAGCAGATGGTTTACATTCTTTTTGTTATTAATATCCGTCCAGGATGGCCAGCCTCCATGTTGCCTGATGATGGTATAATCATAATTGGAAGCAGAAGATCCGGCAATGTTCCAGTCGTAATACCAGGTACAATTTATTTTAGCCGGAGACCAGCCCGCTTTTCCTTTTTTGCTGATCCAGTCCCACCGAAATATGCGGATAAACGAAACGGAGTCTAAACCCTGTGGCATCGTATTCACAATAAGATCATCGTCATTGGCAATGAAAACGCGGCTGTAGCCCGAACCATCTGGGTTGTTTGCCAGTGTGGCCATATAGCCTCTGCGCAGTTTGAAAGACCTTATTTTGTTATTGAAACTATCCAGGTTATTATGATAGGTTTCTATTTCAAAAGCTTTTGTATTTCCTGAAAGATTTGGGCCTGTAAATACTTCCAACGCCTTTGCAGAAGTTGCATTGCCGTTTGGAATAACGGCCGTTCCATTTTTATAAATAGCTATTCGCACCGTGGGATTGTTGGAAGCCGGCACGCCGTTAATGGTAACTTTATTAAGCCAGTTTGCTATTACATCAGATGGTTTTATATTGTCGAAGAACAGCCACGCATCTTCCGAATTCAATTCAACGGTAGAATTGATCAATGGCGCATAATCTCCGGTAAGGTGCAGATCGGTTTTTCCCGGTACAACAAAATTGGTATTGAAGGTGGGCAGAAAAGAGGCTACCCTATCTGTAATAGTTACCTGCTGGGTTGGCCCGGGAACAATGCCTGCAGGCGCATACGCTCCTGCTTCGAAGGTTGCCGAGCTTATTTCCATATCAACCGCACCGGAAGGATAGTTTTTTCCAAAGATGAACCTTGGATTGATCTCCATTTTATTTAACGATAATTCTCCGATCGAAAACAGTCCCCAGTTGCCGTTAATAGTTAAATAATACGTGCCTGCTTCCTGGGAAGTAAAAACAAAGCTTTCCCGGTTCAGCACCCTGGTACCATTGGTTGTAATTACCTGGGAAGCAATTCTTCCACTGGTAGCGGTTGTTTTACCTATGCCAACCGTCATGGTTCTGCTGCCTGTTGCATTGGTAAGGTAAGCATGCAGCATAGAGAAATCGTACGTGGTATTCGCTTCGAGCGTTACCGGGTAACTATATACTGTATTTTGAATACCACTTCCATCCCATCTTATGAAAAGGAGCCGGCCAGTATAAGTAGCGCCGTTGTATGTGTGCAGGTTTCCACCCGATGAGGCGTTTACATCCATGTACCTCGATGTACCGGCGGTAGTAGAATTGGCAGTGGAAAATAAGGTGGTAGATGTAGTTCCCGTATATGCCCATCCATAATCACTGGGCCTGCCGGTGTTATTAGGTGCAGTGCCCGCCCAGTTAGGGATCAGCGTGGGCCCTTTTACCGTATTCAGCAATTCATTCGTTTCCACCCCGCCTGCAATATCTTTTACTGTTGACAAGGGTTGGGTGAGAATATAGGCTCCGTTTTGATAAATGTAGGCGGAGTCATTATTGACAGCTACCCGTATGGTATGATACTGGCCGCCGTTGGAAGCTGTCAACGACCTGGCAGCGGTTAAGGGCGATGTCAGTTTCAAGGTAGCAGCGTCTAATGATAGCCTGAACCCTTTTACCTTATCATTACGGGCTTCAATATCAAGTCCGCGCCCGGTAGCAGCATTTACTTTTGCCACCACTTCCAGGGTGTAATTACTGGGTATAGCCTGTTGCTTTACAACAGTATCTTCCTGCGAAGCATTGGTAAATGTTCTTCCCGAAAACAGCGTTTCGCTGAGGGTTTGTTTTACGGGTAAATTGGGAGCCTGGGCTGTAACTTTTAAACTAAAGATGATAAACAGTACAAAAAGTAAATACCTGAGTGGGTGACTCATAAAGCAAGCATTGGTTAAGTAATAATTGTAGTATCGGACACAAAAGCGACACAAATTATACTTAACCAAAAGAGCCTTCAGGGGGATAATTCGCACAATAATGGGGTGATTCTGGTAAATACTGCCCTTTCAATGGCGCCCTTTTCCAATACAATAAATGGCAACAATACCAAAGCCCATTACTACCAGGTAACTTATAAAACCGATCGCGTCAATTTGACCTTTATTCTTTGTCTATCACGGCCTTCCATATTCCTGCTGTCCCTGGAAACCCATTACCCACGGCCCAAATTCCAGGCGGCATGAAGCCCGATCGGGAAAGCAATTCCTTTAGTTCTGCTGCGCTTTTTTGCATGCATTAACATTATATCATATTTATTTATTATAAATATTTGCAGGAAATTTCAGAAGAAACTGAAATGAAAATCAGCCTTAACAAGTTTTAATAATTTACGGGGGTTGTCTTCCTGCTATTTTCTTGTTATTTTAACGCAAAAAATCCCCTATAAAAATGAAAAATGTGCTTATCGTTTTTACAGTACTTGTGACACTGGTATCGTGCAGTAAAAGCGATAATGACAATCCGGCGCCGCCCACTCCCCCCTCTCCTACCGACTCAACAGGTACGACGCCTGTTACCCCTGCCAGTAAACGCTGGTTGTTAACGTATGTTGATGCCTGGAACAGCTTTAATTACAACATGGAACTGCAATATGACTCCAGCAGGCATTTAAAAAAGATCAAAGTAAGTCAACTGCTTGCGGAGTTCAATGTGTATCATAAAGACGACACCATTAATCATATTGTTTATGCTGGAAGCTACGGAGCCAAATCTTCCGCTATTTTTTTGTATCGATCCGATAAAAGATGCCATAAAGTGATCTACAAAAAAAGAGTGTATACTTATAACTATCCACCCGGCGGGCTAGACGATAGCAATCCCTATTTTTCCAATACCACAGATGGTGAGTTTGATAGGATTGATTCGTTGGTGTATTCATCTACCAACCAGTTAACAGAAGTATGGCATAAATCGTATGGTGAAGTTATGCTGCACAAGTTTATATATACCGACCTGCAAAAAACGGCGCCAGAAAGAGCGGAAACTTATGTAACGGATGGACAGGGCAACTTTCCCTTAAGATATAAAGTACTTCTCACCACGAATGACCAGGATTACCCTGGCTATCAATTTTTATGGGTATACCCGTTTATCAATCATTTACTGACGGTTCACGCTACTCTAGGTATTCGAATGCCTGTGACGCCCTATGATACACCGGCCTATTCAGCATCGATGATGGTGCTGATTCAGAAATGCATTACCAAACACGTTACTTATAATTACTATTCACCTTCCAGTATTGAAACCAGCAGTGACTTTAGTTATTTTTATAGCGCCGATTCCACCTCTTTTACCGGCCGTTATGTAATGACGGATGCCGGTTTTCCGAAATTCAAATACCTGTTTAAAAAATTCTGATAACTAACGCTGTAACAATAATGATGGGTAACCGAAAGTGAATTGGCTGCCGGTTGAATGCCATTCAACCCTTTCATAAACGCTTTGCACCCCATGAGCAAAAAAACGGTAGTTGCAATTTTTTTGCACCGTAGCTTAATCATTATTCTACACACTTATCAGCCAAAATTGCACGTTTATCGCCCAAAACAACACGCTTATTAAGTATATATATGATTATATAAATTTCTGTTTTAGATTTACGCCGGAACACACGTCAAAAATATTCTATCACTGTATTTCCGGGTTCTTCAGATTTATATTTCTATAAAAACTGAACACCCGACTGTGGCAAACTGTTAGCTATAGTGCGAAATTTAAAAAGCGAGCGGCTGCATGAATTTAGCAGACAAGTATACACCCCTGCAATCAGAGTGGAACTCGAAAGGTCTGTCGTATGCCAGGGAAATAAATGCAATGATTGCATTTGGTGAAACACATGGATGGGACAATTGGAAAGGTGAGGAACCGAGTGACAACAGAAATCATTTGGCTTCAGCAATACTTCCGCTTTTAAGAAAAGCAAATAAAGAAGGGACAATTGATGAATTCAGATCACAGTTTCCACCCGCCCATGCACCTTTTATAAATACTATTCAAGAGCAAGGACAAAGCATAGAGAATTTATGCTATATAGGCGGTAATAAAATTGCTTTTGTTATTGGCACCGCTTATGAAAAAAGAAAAGCGTACCTGTTAACGAATAGAACCCTTGAACGGTTAAGAGACTCCATTCAATCAATTGGCAAGTCGCATCAAAATGAGATTTTCGCAATAGCAGAAAACAGATCAGTTACGACTTATAAGGGTTGGGATGGAAAGAAAATATTCCAGTTTAAACTTCCTGATGTCGCCAACCTGCCCATTACACAACTTATACCCTTTAACGACGGATTATCGGTCCTGCTCATATCATCTGAAGGAATTTATCTGCTCACTGCCAATGGGAACACCATGATCCACCCGGTTCCCGATCCGGAAGATAAAGACTGGACATCTTATATTGACATGGAGCATGCGGCCTTATCGCATGACAATACATTAATAGCCCTCGGCGACCAATGCTCAGGACACAGGATCCTGAACCGGTATGGCGAGGAGATCGCTTTAATTGGTCCGCAATCATCTTATCCACATTATGCATTGTTTTCTAAAGACGGACAACAGGTAGCATTGAACTCATGTCATTTTTATAATGGCATAAGTATAGGTATTCCTACAAATAACATTCATGGATTACACATTGAAGCATATACTAAAGACGACAGGTATACGGTCATCGACAATAATTCCAGGGTGTATGCAGCAATAGCCACATCGGAGTATTATATTTTTGGCGATGCGGGTGGTAATATTAAAGCCTTTGATAAAACGGGCAAAAATATCTGGCGCTATTTTGTAGGTTCCAGTATTACCGGCATAACCATCTCTGATGATGAAAAAACGTTGTGGGTTGCTTCCTGCTCAGGCATTATCCATAAACTTAAACTCGACATAGGGAAAAGAGACGAACACACCATTGGCAATGGCAATCATTACGAAGACTTCAGGCTTATTTTCTGGAAGAATGAGTCGCAACCATTAATTTGGTAGATCGCAATTTTAAAAAATTCTCCCCTCAAAATCACGCTTCCATTCGCTTCTATTTATTAACATCATGTATAGTTGTAATATTAAGGACAAAAAATCCCTGGTGTAAACTATAAATGAAATTAATGTTATCAAATTTTTCCCTGCATTCATTCCTGGTGTCACATATTATTTTCGCGCCTGAAATTTAATACATAGTAAGTAGTTGCTATAGTACCTATCGATTGTTTTGTCCGTCTATGTTTGCACGGGCATTTATTGCACGAAGCCCCTCCCCTCAAGCATTATAATTTCTTACATACAATAAAAGTAACCCAGCAAATGAAGAAACCATTCTTAGCATCGCTGTTATTCTTGCTATTGGCAAGCCTGACAGGCTACAGACTTTCTGCACAAACAACGCAGGCATCTATCATTGGTGTAATTACCGATGAAAGCAAAAAACCGGTAAGCGGCGCCACCGTGCAGTTGTACAATGAATCTACCGGATTTACTACAGCAACATTGACTAATGCAAAAGGTGAATATATTTTTAAAGAATTGCCATTGGGCGGTCCTTATACCATCAAGGCTACATTTGTTGGTTATGGGGAGCAGAAGCGAACAGATTACTCCCTGAACCAGGGCGATCTGCTGCGGGTAAACATAAGTATGCAGGTTTCTGCGGCCAGCATGAACGAAGTTACGGTTACAGCTACGGGTCAGCGGAAAAAAACCGAAAACTTCGGCGCCGCTACCTCTGTAACAGCTCGCGATATTTCAAGATTACCGGTGAACGGCCGCAACTTCACTTCTTTGATCGACCTGTCGCCATTAAGCAGCGGCAACAACCTGGCCGGCCAGTTGGGTTCTTCTACCAATATAACCATCGATGGTACATCCGCTAAAAACCCCACCTCCAGCAGTGGTACCAATAGCAGAATTGGCGGTCCTTACGCTATATCCATGGAGGCTATCCGCGAATTCAAAGTAGTAACCAACCAATACGACGTTACTTATGGCCGTAGCGGTGGCGGTACCATTAGCACGGTGACCAAATCAGGTACCAATAATTTTTCTGGAAGCGCTTTTATGTTCTCAAGAGCCGACTGGTTGTCGAGCAAATATGATATTCGTGGCGCCAGACGCGTAAATGATTTCTCTACGTACCAGTATGGGTTCTCCTTAGGCGGCCCCATCATCAAGAACAAAGCGCATTTCTTTATTGCCTGGGATCGCCAGGATGATGCCCGGCCTTTACAGTTGGCCGACATCAAATCGGCTGCTGATGAGAAAAGATTGAATGTAACTCAAACTAGTCTTGACCGCTACCTTGAGATTGCCAGAGGCAAATATGGCGTTTCGAACGAACCGCAATTTGGCTCCTTTAATAAAAGAAGAAATACCGATGCAGCTTTTTTACGGGTCGACTGGCAGTTGAATGAAAAAAACCTGCTTACCATCCGGAATAATTATGTAAATGACCGCGCGCCATTGGGCCGTGATGACAACTCTTCTATTAACCTATATGAGGTATATGCAGATGCAAATGCATGGAATAACAGTTTAATGGCCACCTTACGTACCGTGGTAAACTCCCGCTTAACCAATGAATTGAAATTACAACACCTGTATACGTTTGAAGAAAGCACGCCCGGCGACCAGTTACCTAAACAAAATATTCCACGTGGTATTGTGGAACGCGTTCAAAGCACCATCGATGGCGCCAGTGCCTTTACCACCATTCAGTTAGGTGGGCAACGGTATTCACCGGAACACTTTTACAACAATGTATTTCAATTGGTGAATAACGTTTATTTCAACACCAACAAGTTCAATTATACGTTTGGGACCGATATCCAGTACACGCACATGAACTCTTTATATGGCAGTGAAATGAACGGACGATTTTATTTCACCGGCCTAACCAATTTCGACAACCAAACGCCATACCGCTACGCACGTGAAGTAGCTTTGGAAGACGATCCCAGTGTAGATCAAAACGTATTGAACGCTGCTTTATATGGCCAGATGAAAACACAATTGTTTCCGGGATTTGAATTAACAGCAGGCATTCGGGCAGATTATACCAATTACTTCAACAAACCCAACTTCAACCAGGTGGTGTTTGATGACCTGGGCCTGACCACGAATCGCTCCCTGAATACTTTTCAATTACAACCCCGCATCCAATTCAACTGGGACATCAATGAAAGACACCGGGATTACCTGCGGTTAGGCGCCGGTGTTTTTGGATCTGACATAAACAACTACGCCATGATCAATAACATGGTGTTTGATGGAACCAAGGTACTTTCGGTGGACATTCAGGGCGCGGGCATTCCCACCCCCAACTTCCCCGGCTATCGCAACAATCCTTCTACGGCTCCCGGCAAAGAATTGTTCGACCAGGGTATTCCCCGCCTCGCTACCATTAACATGAACGGCAAAGACGCACGGATCCCGGTTGTTTATAAAGCAAATATTTCTTACAGCCGCTTTATTACCGATCGTTTGAAAGTGGGTGTTACTTTCTTCACCACGTTGGCGCGTAATAACTATATGTATGTTGACCGCAATATGGTAGATGATCCTTATTTCCGCTTGGCGAATGAAGGCAATCGTGGCGTGTACGTTCCTGCCAACACCATCAACACAACTAATGGCGCTACCGACTGGATGAGAGGACGCAAAAGCAACCGCATTGGCCGGATACTGGAGTTGACCAGCGAAGGAAAAGTAAACCAGTATGCTTTTGTTGTTGATGGTACCTGGCGCTATTTCAAAGACGGAGAAGTATCGTTCAGCTATACATGGAACGATTCAAAAGACAATACTTCTTATAATGGTGATGTGGCTAATACAGCTACGCTATCGCTCATGGTAAATGACGATCCCCGCAATCTTAGCAAAATGTCTTACTCCGATAATCAGTTCAGACATAAAGCGGTATTCTATGGTACGCTGCCAACATTTTATGGTGTGAGCGTAGGCGTACGCTATTCAGGTATAGGCGGCACCCGCTATTCATTAGCGGTGAATGGCAACGTAAATGGTGATTTTGTAAACTCTAACGATCTGGCTTATGTTTTCGATGTCAACGATCCTAAAGTAGCAGAGAAATACCGTACCGGCTTAACTACCATTTTGAATAATCCCGGGGCAAATAAGAGCATTAAAAAATATCTCGAAAAAAGCAATGGCAATATTGCCGAACGCAATGGCGGCATCAATCGTTTTAACGGTGTATGGGATGTACGGGTTGCCAAAAAGTTCAACGTATGGAAAAAGCAATACATTGAACTGTCTGGCGACATTTTTAATGTAGAAAACCTGATCAACAAGAGTTGGGGCGCTACAAAAAACCTGGGTAAACAAAACATCTATTCTTTAGGCGGGTTTGATCCCGTAACTTCTTCTTACAATTACAATGTGAATCTGAACGCCGGCGTAATTACGCCTTCCGGCAATCCCTGGCAAATACAAGTGGGGGTTCGCTACGGATTCTAATAAAGTATATACCCTGTAAAAAAGCGCCCCGACAAATCGGGGCGCTTTTTTTAAAGTTTAGCTTTTTGAAAAAATTACTTAGGCTTAAATTGATAAAAAAGACCTATTTGCCAAACCCGGTTCTGCAGATCTGTGGTCCGGCTTTTACTCACATCGGTTAAACCCAGGTTATAACGGGCATCAACACCTAATCCCATTCTACCAACATAACTGGCGCCAAAGATCCAGGAAAAGTCAGCATTGCTCAGATCATCAACATCCGATTCTGTATTTCCGCTCTCGTACTCCGACGTAGTTAAAATACCCAACTGGGGGCCGGTCTGCAATCTAAAGCCGTTAGCAAACATGTACTGAGCCAATACGGGAACATTAATGTAATTCAGTTTTAATTTGTCGTTGCCATATTCAGCACCCTGAGTACTGTATACTATTTCAGGTTGAACAGCAAATGCGCGGGTAATATGAATATGGGCCAAACCGCCAACATGGAATCCTGTTCTGGCGTCAGCACTTTCATCGGCGGCATCATTTCTGAGATTGGCAAAGTTAACACCACCTTTAATCCCAAATTGAACATGCTGTGCATAAGCACCATGTATCAGCATTAGCATGAATGCCGAAATAATAATTCTCTTCATAATGCTGGTTTAATTAACAATACAATAGTTAATGCAAACTGAATACCAGCATAGGCATAAACGATTATTTATAACATAACCAATTGAAGGATAGAAATTTCGCACTGTGGAAATTGGGGTATTCAACACGATTAATAATCAGTAAATTGCTATAACAATAAAAAGAGTTACTTATGGAATCGCATATAGTGAAAATAACAGCTATTCACCAGGTAACCCACGATGTAAAATGTTTCCGCATCGAAAAACCGTCGGGTTATCAGTTCGTACCCGGACAAGCAACCGAAGTTGCCATTAATAAAAGCGGCTGGGAAAATGAACGGCGGCCTTTTACTTTTACTTCGTTGAATCATGAGCCTACCCTTGAGTTTACCATAAAACGATATGTTGATCACAAAGGCGTTACCGATCAATTGCACCAGTTAAATGCAGGCGATGAACTGATATTACATGACGTATGGGGCGCCATCGAATATAAAGGACCCGGTTATTTTATTGCCGGTGGCGCAGGCATTACACCATTCATTGCCATACTGAGGCAATTGCACCGCGACAATCAGCTTACCGGCAACACGCTGTTCTTCTCAAATAAAACGGCTGCAGATATTATTTATGTAGAAGAGTTAACCGCTATGCTGGGAAATAATGTCCGCTATATTCTTAGCCGTGAGCAAAAACAGGGCTATGAGAACGGGATTATCAATACCAACTTTCTGCGCTCGCACATAACCGATTTCAGTAAACATTTTTATGTATGCGGCCCTGATAAAATGATCACCGATATAAATGCAGCACTGGAGAAACTGGGCGCTAATGCCAACCTGGTTGTGTTTGAGAAATAATCTCAAATCCATCTCCGCCTCGACGCATTACGGTGCGCAATAAACTCTTTTGCAAACATCCCAATGAGCAGCATTCCAAAAATAAAACCACCGATGTGCGCTGCATAGGCTACGCCTCCTGCTTCGGTACCACCAAGCGCACCCAATCCGTTTACTACCTGAAATGCAAACCAAACGCCTACCGCAAGAAAAGCCGGCACGGTAACGATAAGAAAGAAGATCCATAGATGTATGCCCTTTCCTGGATACAACCTAAGGTAAGCGCCCAATACCGCAGAGATAGCCCCTGAAGCGCCCAGACTGGGGATCAACATGCTTTGTCCCAGGATCAACGTGCTGAATACATGACTTAACCCCGCAAGCATGCCGCATAATAAATAAAAGAGGAGATATTTCAGATGGCCTAATGCATCTTCTACATTATCGCCAAAGATCCATAAGTAAAGCATATTACCCGCCAAATGCGCCAACCCGCCATGCATAAACATGGAAGTGAACAACGTAAGAAAAACGGGGATGTTGGTAGCCTCTAACCCGGGCATTTCAAAACGCTGCCCCGTATATGGATCTGTTATGATCTTTGAATCGGTAATTATATCCTGGCCGGTCAATATTTCACCGGGTACTGCGGCATAGGCCAACGTAACCTGCATATCCTGCCCAAACTTCTGCCAATACACATAAGCTAAAATATTAAGGGCTATAAGCAGGTAATTTATAAAGGGAACAATTTTCCTGTCCCTGTTATCATCGCCAATGGGGAATACCATTTTTTTATCAAAAATAGGCAAAAGATGTACCTGTTCCGCTCTGATAAGAGAAGCGAATGAAATCGTTTTTTGTAAGTTCATATACTGCAGTAAGCCAGGGATTCCATTTCAGGTTAAAGTATTCATATCCTGTTCCCCGCAGCACAGCGCTTAGTTGTAACTTTTCATGCAAAAATCTTTTTGATGCATGAACAAAAAAACCGTAGCTCGTATAATTTAAATTATGTCCCTGAACCGGTGGGATTGATAAAGTAATTACCATCAGGCACAATGATATAATCCCTGAAATCAGCGCCAATTTGCAGATTGTAATTTGTGTGCAATAATTTCCCCAGATCAACTGCTGCTTCTGTATGTACGAGGTTGGCTTTTACTTTTAATACCGCGCCAATATCCCAGTTATTTATTTCCTGCAGTTGTTTCAGTTTGCTTTTGAAGGCATCTGTACCAGGTTGTAATCGTTTGTCATCCGCTACATCCCGCGCCTGATGATGCGCTGTGGCAACATCGGCATTTGAGGAGATGGCATTATTAAATGCATTGGAATAATCCTGGAACCATTTGTTGTAGAGGAAGATTATTGCAGGAAATCTTCACGGTGTGGAGAGAATACATCTACCAGCATGCCGGCTTCCAGGCAAACACAACCATGTATGGTATCAGGCGGCACATAATATCCGTCGCCTTTGCGAATGATCTTTTTGTGATCACCAATGGTCATTTCAAAAACACCGCTTTCAACATAGGTAACCTGTGAATGCGGATGCTGGTGCAACGACCCAACGCCTCCTTTTTCAAACTTTGCTTTTACCAGCATTACCCGGTCATCGTATCCATAGATCTGCCGTTGTATGCCATTGCCCACGTCTTCCCATAGAATTTCGTTTTCAAACTGGAACTCATTGCTTTGAATCATAACTGCCTGGTTGTATAGATTTTCAAAAATAGGAATAACTTTTTCATCAGGCTACATTACCTTCCGTAAATGAAAAAGCTGAACCATTGCCAGCCGGTGAATTACTATCCATTCTACCCCCTGCTTATTTGTTAACATGGAATAATTGGTCAGATATCCGATTTTCCATAAATATTACTTAATTTATATGCGAAAAGTGTAGAACCAACCTCAATGGAATCACCAGTTAATATCAAAAAGCTTGCGCAGCTTTTAAATTTATCGATTGCTACCGTATCAAAAGCATTGCGCGATAGCCATGACATAGGCCAGGAAACAAAGGAAAAAGTGATAGCATTGGCCAAAGAATTAAATTATCAGCCCAACCCCCATGCAAGTTTTCTGAGAAAACATAATAGCAAAACCATTGCGGTCATTATACCTGAAATTGCCAACAACTATTTTACCCTGGCGATCAATGGTATTGAATCGGTGGCTGATGAGAAGGGCTATCATGTAATTATTTATTTATCGCATGAAAATGTTGACCGGGAAGTGGCATTCAGCCGGCATTTGCATAGTGGCCGGGCCGACGGCATACTTATTTCCGTTTCCAGCACAACAACCGATTATACGCATTTGCATGACCTGCAGAAAAAAGGCCTGCCCATTGTTTTCTTTGACCGGGTTTGTGAAGATTTCAATACAGTAAAAGTAACTACAGACGATTACCAAAGTGGCTACCTCGCTACCAAACACCTCATAGATCAAGGTTGCAAACGTATTGCTCATTTAGCCATTTCCACAAGCATTTCCATCGGTAACAATAGAGCCAAAGGCTATTTACAGGCATTGCAGGACCATGGAGTAATGACCGATGAATCGTTTCTGATTGAATGCATCAATAATACCGTTCTGGATACTGAACTGATAAAAGACCTTTTTCTACACATAAAACCCGATGGCATCTTCGCTGCAGTGGAACGCTATGCCATTATCTGTTATGAGATCTGTGAAGAACTGGGCTTGAACATACCGCAGGATGTGAAGATCATCAGCTTTTCCAACATTCAAACCGCATCTTTGTTAAACCCATCTATGTCTACCATTACACAACCGGCGTTTGAGATCGGGCGGGAAGCCGCTACCATGCTATTGAAAAAACTGGAGAAGAAAAATTTTGAGCTGAAAGATGAAACGATTGTTATTCAATCGAAGCTGATACCAAGAAAATCTACTATGATGTGAATGGTGAGTGATGAGTAAGCCCGCCGAAAATTAAGCATTCCGAAAATTCCGGAACCAACTCACCACTCACCACTGACCACTCACGATCGCCCATTGCCGATTCACGTGCTCATTCTTCTAATCAACTCCACCGGTATAATTATGGGATCCGATTCAGTAATAGTTCCTTCTGTTTCATGCTCCTGCTTCAACAGCTTCAACACTTCAGCCACGATCACTTTCCCAATATTAACCGGGAATTGTTCGATGGTAGTTATAGAGGGCGTAATAATTCCGGAACGCGGATCATTGGAATATCCCACTATGCGCAATGCCTGTGGCACCTTGATCCCTATTTCCTTGGCATATTCAAGCACCGCAATCGCCGTTACATCGTTGGCGGCCATGATGGCATCGGGATAAGGCGGCTTCGCAAACAACCGATGCATCGCCTTGCGTGCATTCTCGGCTGTTAGTTCATGATAAAAGATCCAGTCTTTACGAACCGGTATTTTATGTTGTGTCAAGGCTTTTTCAAAACCGGCATGCCGGTCGATATAAATATTACAGGACAACGGCCCTGAGATATAAGCAATGCGTTTGCAACCGAGTTGAAGCAGGTGCGATGCAGCCAGGTACCCCCCACGAAAATCATCCCCTTTGATGATGCGGGCCGGATAGGGTTGCATGGGAACGCGATCATAGAAAAGCACCGGTATATTGTTCTCAATTAAAACATCAAAATGACTGAAGTTTTTTGTAAACATGGTACAGGCGGCAATCACTGCATCAACCCGCGAAGCATAGAGCGTACGCGCCAGGTCTTTTTCAATTTCAACAGAATCGTTCGACTGGCCAATGATCAGGTGATAGCCATGCGCATGCAACCCGTTCTGAATAGTGGTGATCACTTCTGTGTGCACAAACATGGAAAAACGGGGAACAATTAACCCAACGGTGTTCGTCTTATTGGTTCGCAATCCCGACGCCATAATATTACGGGTATAACCCACCTTTTCTACAAAGGCCATTACACGGTTGCGGGTGGCGGTATTTACATGCGGGTGGTTATTCAGAACCCGGGAAATAGTAGCCGGTGATAACCGCAGGGCTTTCGCGAGCTCTTGTATAGAGTTCTTTTTGGTCTGTTTCTGGGACTTCATGTCTGCAATCGTTTACAGAAAAGTTTAATGGTGGAAGAGGATCAAACTTGGTAAAAAATGATGAAATCGTTTTCATAAATAAGGTGATTTATTTACTGAAACGTTTTCGTAAAAAGGGTTTGCTTCGAGCAACTATTTTCGGCCTGCTTAACATCTAATAGAGATACATTCCCCCATAATCACATGCTGCTATATGAAAAAAACAATGCTATTCCTGACCGTATTTCTATTCTACCTGCAAATAACCGCACAACAACAAAACCTGCTAAGCGGGAAATATTCAACCCAACAATTGCAGGAATTACTAATACCCAAGGCCCAATGGACACCCTTTCCGCGAACCGATGACCGGGCAGGTTGGGCCAAAGCGAATGAGCCTATGATGCTCGCCATTGTAAAACAAGCCACATCATATATTAATTATAACTGGCCTTCTATTCCGGCCACTTTATCCCTGCTGATCGACCGCACCGGCGACCGGAACGAATACCAGCGCGTGAGTTATGAAAAACGAGAAGTACTGGGCACCTTGATCCTCGCTGAAGTATATGAGAACAAAGGCCGGTTTGTTGACCCCATCATTAATGGTATCTGGAACATTTGTGAAGAATCATTCTGGGGTGTTCCGGCCCACCTGCCCCGTGCAAAGGATTATTCGGGACTGATGGATGTTTCGCAACCATTTGTTGAATTATTCAGCGCCGAAACCGCCACCTTCCTGGCATGGGCCGATTATTTCGTGGGCGAGAAACTGGATGCCGTATCGCCCCAGGTGAGAAAACGCATTTATTACGAAACCAATAACCGCATTTTTCAACCGCTGATGAACAAACCGCATGGATGGATGGCGGCCAACGCCAATGGCCGCCCACCCAATAACTGGAACCCGTGGATCTGTTCCAACTGGTTGAACGCGGCTTTGCTACTGGAAAAGGATGCCACCAAACGCGCTGCTATGATCACCAAACTACTAACGGTGCTCGACGCATTCCTAAATCCCTATCCGCAGGATGGCGGTTGTGATGAAGGGCCCGGATACTGGGGCGCTGCAGCGGCTTCTTTATTCGATAATATTGCATTGCTGAACCTGGCCACCAACAATGCATTCAACTACGTGTATGAAGATGAAAAAATTAAAAACATGGCCCGCTTTATTTACCGGTCACAAATAAGCGCCGCCTATTTCTTAAACTTTGCCGATGCCGATCCGCAACCCGGTATGGCCGCCAGTATGATCTATCGCTTTGGCAAAGCCATTCACGACACCAGCATGATGCAATTCGGTGCTTTTTATCGCAAGCCGGCCAGTGGCCGGGTGAGCAGGTCGCATTACTTCAGGAACCTGTTCGAACTGTTCATGCAGGATGAATTTCAGCAAACACCCCAACACCTGCCGCTACCCGCCGACGTATGGTTGCCCGGTATACAGGTGATGATAGCCCGGGACAAACAAGGCAGTACCGATGGCTTATTTGTAGCCGCCAAGGGTGGCCATAACGATGAAAGCCACAACCACAATGATGTAGGCAATTACATAGTGTACTACAATGGCGCACCGGTATTAATTGACATAGGCCGGGGCACCTATACCCGCAAAACATTTGGCGACAGGCGGTACAACATCTGGTACAATTGTTCCGACTACCATAACACGCCAACCATTAATGGCGCCAATCAACCGCCCGGCCCCGGCTACAAAGCAACCCGGGTAGCGTATAACAAAAGCAAGTTGTATGCTGAATTGTCGCTTGATATGGCAGGCGCTTACCCCGAACAGGCAGCCGCCACCAGTTGGCAACGCTCCGTTAAATTAAACCGGGGGAAAAATGTTGTGATTAAAGACATCTTTGTATTGAAAAAGGCCGGCGCCATTACCGAACACCTGATGACCTGTTACCCCGCTGAAATAATAAAACCCGGAGAGCTTGTCATTCATTACCAACCAAAGAATGGCGAACCGAAGGATTTTGTTATTCAATACAATGCCCGGCAAATGCAGCCAACGGTGGAGAAAATACCATTAACGGCTATGGAAGATAAAGGTGTGCAGGATAAATGGGGCGACAATATTTATCGCATCAATTTTACCGTTACAACGCCCAAAACCAATGACGCCATCCAGTTTGTGATAGCGCCGAAATAAACCGGGGCTGACACCATCAACTTTTGGCGCATCAGGATGAAACTCAAATGAATTATCCATATATAAAGTACCGTACTTAGCCCTTAATACAAATGCCCGGTTTTTTATGGTAATAGCAACAGCCATCGCGCCCTTTTGCTTCAAACAAAAAGACAGCTCATAAAATAGTGTATTTTTATAATACAGTAGAGTTTCTAATTTTGCGATATGGCATTCAGGCAATTGGGAAAATATAAACACACGATCGGGTATGGCATTTCCCTGGCCATATTATTATTTATATTGAAGTGGCTCCAATTCAGGTTTGTTATCATTGACCATGCGCTGGAAATTTACATCGGCGCCATTGCGGTAATTTTTACGGCCCTGGGCATTTGGCTGGCGCTGAAACTGGCCCGCCCGAAAATTGAAACCGTGGTGGTGGAAAAGGAAGTTTATATAACGCCCGCCAATGATTTTGCTACCAATGATGAAGAACTGGCCAGGCTGGGATTAAGCAAACGCGAACTGGAAGTGCTGCAGTTGATCGCCGAAGGATTGAGCAACCAGGAGATCGCCGCCCGCTTATATGTTTCGTTGAACACCATTAAAACACATTCTTCCCGCATCTTTGAAAAACTGGATGTAAAGCGCCGTACACAAGCTATTGAAAAAGCTAAAAGATTGAATCTCATTCCTTAGAAACTTTCACCCTTTAGTATAAAAATCGGGGTTTAGGCAAAAATCACCCGAAAGCATGAACGGTATAATCGTTTTGCCCTTCATTTTTGTGGCATAGCATAACAGGCGCCCGTTCATGCTCATTAATAATTAAAAGTAACACCAATGAAAAAAAATGTATTCGTATTTGGCTTACTATCCGGTTTCATCATTTCAGCTTTTATGGTTTACTCCTCAACCATGTGTTATAAGACCGCCGAATTTAAGAGCAATGAAGTAGTTGGGTACGCCGGCATGCTTATAGCCTTCTCTTTTATTTTCGTAGGTATTAAAAATTACCGCGACAAATACAACAATGGGGTCATCAGTTTTGGTAAAGCTTTCAAAGTTGGGTTCTACATTACACTCATCGCATCTACTTTATATGTGCTTATCTGGCTTATTGAATACTATGTTTTCTTCCCCGACTGGATGGATAAATACTGCACCCATATGATCGATGAGGCGAAAGCAGGCGGCGTCAGCCAGTTGGAACTGGATAAAACAAACGCCCAGATGAATTGGTATAAGGAAATGTATAAGACCCCCTTGTTTGTGGTATTGCTCACCTATGTAGAAGTGTTGCCCATCGGCCTCGTTATTTCGCTCATCAGCGCCCTGTTCTTAAAACGGAAAACAAAACGCGGAAACCTGGTTACCAGTGCGGCTACCTGATAATTACCCGTGCCACGGGTTCCCTTTCGACTTCGCTCAGGACCGTGGCACGGGTATCATTTTTTCAATCAATCTATATATTATAACGCATACCGCTTCATGCTTATTAAAGCAGTTTTAGCGGTATTATTAACTCCATTAATATAAATATAGGCCCGGTATTTATGATCGGCAGTTTCAACCCAAACCCCTGCTTCCTGTTTCAGGTTAATGGCATAATTGGGTTCGTTTGCTAAATTCAATTTCTCGAAATCGAGGTCATCGATATAGATACCGTATTGCATCTGCGCCAGGTTAAAATCCTGCAGGTTAAACGTTTTGCGCTCAAAGGTGCTTCTGTTAACGCCGCTGGGCAGGGTTATGCCCGGCAAATATTGCGCATCTGCGGCCGGCGATACCAATGCATGGTTAAAAGCGCTGGTAGTTAAATTGCGGTACAAATACACCAGGTCAATAATTCCTGCCTTGCTTGCTGCATCGGTAGCATTGTAAGCGGCCATATCTGCAATAGAAATATAGGCCAGGTTGCCATCGCTGACCAAAATATTTTTCTTCATGTCCATTTTAGCAATGGTGTACGGCCCCATTTTGTATGAAACCGTTTGTCCATTGCTGCTCTCGGCTGAAAAAGTAAAGGATACGGATTGTCCACGGGCTGCTTCAGGAATATAATAATAATACCGCAAGGTAGCGGCATTGGTATCTTTATTAAAAGTTACCGTAGTTACATTCTTGTTGGTAACAGAAGCGCTGCCCACCGTTATGCCAACGTCTACACCGCTGTTGTTGGTGTAATACGACTTGTTTTCCAGGAAGGTACCTGTTGCGCCGTCAATAGAGGCTTCTACCCTGGCATTAACCAATTTTCCCTGATCGGGCAATATGGCCATAGCATAGGCAAACTCAATAATCTGGCCCACGATATTTGGCCCCTGCGTTCTTTTAATACAATCGTTTTGTAGCCCGTCTTTTGGCGTAGGCAGTGCATATTCGTTCTTCTTACAACCTATCATTACTGGTAGCGCAGCCAACAGTAAAAAAGTATATTTGAAATATGTTGTTTGATACTTCATAATTTTTTATTTAGTGGTGATCATGATCGTGAAACAGCAAACGTGAAACGGCAAATAAAACCTCGGGAACTCTTTCACGTTTTACGTTTCACGTTTCACGTCTATCTTGGCTGCACTGTAATTACAACTTTAAAGGTCCTTCTTACCTGCCGGTTGCCCGAAACCACCGTGTATTCCTTCGGGTTAGCCAGGTCGCTAAAGTCAACTTTGCCAACGATCTTGGGGTCCAGCTTGCAATCGGTAGCCAGCGTAAACTGCGGGTACAGGTTCTTCAGGTCGGTACCATACAGCACCTGTGCGTTTATCGTTTGGGTGGTATCATTTATAACCGCCGTTTTGGTAAGTACAGTTACATAATCTGCCCCTAATAATTCAAAACTGCTTACATAGCAATCTTCCCGGGGCGTTATCAATAATCCATCGTCATCAACCGGATAATCTTTTTTGCAGGAAGGCAATGCCGCCAACAAAATCAAAAAAAACACATTTATAAATATTATTTTCCTTTTCATTTTAATTACACTTTATAGTTCTGAATTCCTAATTGCCTTTTTCGCTTGCAGCTTGAAGCTTGTAGCTTTCTTCTATCTCCAGGGAGCATTCTGAGTTAAATTAGGATTGCGGTCACGCTCAGCAGGGGGAATCCTGAAAATATAATTCTGCTGGTATTCGCGGAATGTAGTGTTTTGGTAATATCGTTGCTGGTTTGCACCCCAGGTATCCTGGCGCCACACACCGGCGCCATTGCCAGGCGCTACCCATACTCTTTCAATAGCGCGCCACCGTCTGAGATCAAATGACCGCTGGCCTTCTCCTACCAGTTCAACAATTCGTTCCTGTTCAATGGCATCAAAGAAAGCAGCCGCAGAAGCTGTTTTACCGGCTGCCAATGCGGGCAGGTTACCACGGCGTCTTACTTTATTAACCAGGTCAATGGCATCAGGCAGCGGTCCGCTCACTTCATTGGAGGCTTCGGCATACATCAGGTATACATCAGCGAGGCGGATCACCGGCCAGGCAAAATCGCCATCGCCGCGTCCCTGCCCTGCATAATTGCGAACGAACTTGCGGAACGCGTAACCGGAATTAATTCCATCTGTATTGTAGGTGATATAATTTGCGCCGCCTATGTTCACCTGCGTACCCCAGGTCCTGTAAATGAATGGCACCCAGCCTGTAGGCTGTAATGAAACCATTCCCACACTCACTTCATAATCCCACATGATGGATGCTTTCATGCGGTAATCGCGGCCGGCATAACTGGCCGGGTTAACTGCCGAATTGGCCCGGGTGCGTGCATCTGTGACCGTAGTAGGGTTTAAACCAACCAATTTAGGCGCAAAATCGCCTGTACTGAGCAGTTGATAGCGGTCGGCTAATTCGAAGCGGGGCGATACCCAGCATTGTGAACCTTCGTGCGAACGGCCGGCAAAGTCGCGCATCAGTTCTTCACCCTGGCTGGTGCCGGTTCCGCCGTGCGTAAACACCATCAGCATTTCCGGATCGCCATTGGCCTTGGGTGTAAAGAGGTGATAATAATTGGGTAATTTATCGGCTTTGCCTAATGTATCTATTTCACCGGGATCGCCGCCTTTGTATAAGGTTAAACCAAAATCGTTCGCTACTTTTTTAAAATCAGCAGCGGCAGCCGTATAGGCGGCAGTTGCTTCCGATGCGTTTTTCGTAAAGCCATCCAGTTCATCCCAGCCATTCTTTTTCCAGGAGGCCCAGTACAAATACACTTTACCGCGTAATGCAAGCGCCGCAGGTTTTGCAGTTCTACCCAAGGCAGAAGCCTTCAACGGCAACTTATCATAGGCATAGGTAAAATCGGCTATAATAGAATCTTTTACCTGACCAATAGGTGTACGGGGCGCTTCGCCTATTTCGGCATTGGCTTCATTTACATCATTGGCCACGGTATGACCGATGTACGGCACATCGCCCCACATGCTTATCAGTTTGAAGTAACACAGTCCGCGAAGCAGGCGGGCTTCCCCGATAATTGTTTCCAGGTTGGCTACGGAAGAAGGAGAAGCCGTTTGTAACATGGTAGTTACATTATCTATAACATAATTGGCGCGGTTCACGCCTCCATACAAATAGCGGAACATTTTATCGAAGGACCCGCCATAGCCGGAAGGATTGTAATTGGCATTATTATACGCATCGCCTAACCGAAGGTTACCACTGGTGGTGCTGTTGTTGGCATTGCGGGTGCGCACATATTCTCCCTGGCCATCAAAATAATAGTCGCGGTCGAAGCAAGGCCTGATGGAAGCATAAGCCCCCATCAGTGCATACGTAGCATCTGCTTCTGTTTTCCAGAACTGTGCAGTAGCTAATTCTGTAGTTGGGTCCTGATTGAGCAGGTCTTTGCGGCAGGCTGTTTGTAACAGCATGCAACCAGATAAAAGGATTAATACGGGTATTGTTACAGGAATATTTCTTTTTTTCATAACAGCAGCAGTTTATAAACCTAATTGAACAGACAAGGCCCATGATTTTACCAGCGGGTACGCATTATTGTTGCTTCCCGCTTTTTCAGGATCAAGTCCGCGATAAGAGGTAAATGTGGCAATGTTTTCAGCGGTACCGGCAATGCGCAAATTGCTTAAACCGGCTTTGCCAATTAATTTCTTAGGCAGCGTATAACCTACCTGAATATTCTTCAACCGTGCAAAGCTCATATCATCGAGCCAGAAGGTTGTCATACCGCCACCGGTAGCGCCTGTTTGCTGGTTGTTACCACTACCACCCAAACGGGGCCAGGCGGCATTGCGGTTTTCCCATGTCCAGGGGTTGTTCCAGTGGTTCCAGGTAGAGGCATATCTTGCTGTGCTGAAGTTCACGTTATTGAAGGCATTTAACCAGAAATCCTTGCGGCCGGCGCTTCCCTGCAGCATGAATGCAAAATCAAAACCTTTCCAGCTTGCATAACCGCTTAAGGTAACATAGGTAGTTGGCCGGTCGCGGGCAATATTGGTATAGGCCCGCATATCATTGGCATCAATACGGCCATCGCCATTGATGTCTTTCCGAAGAATATCGCCAGGCTGCGCACCCTGAGGTGTATTGCTATAGATATCGGCCCAGGTTTGTGCAATACCGAGGGCTTCATAGGCATACACAAAATTGTAAGGCATGTCAACGAAGATATTGGCGCCTGAATTGGTTGAACCACGGCCGATATACTCATTCCACTTTTCCAGCCGCGTAGCATTGTACGAGGCATTCAATGTTATGGCGTAGTTGAGGGTGCGGATATTGTCCTTCCAGGTGAAATTTCCTTCTACACCGCGGTTACGGAGGTTGCCGATATTTTTACGCGGTGGATTATAAGCGCCCGACAACAGGATCGACAGATCGGAAGGGCGGTTCATACCGGTGGTGAGCCGGTCGTAATAATCAAACTCAGCCGTAAGCCGGTTGTTGAGGAAAGCCAGTTCCATACCCACATTAAGCACGGTTGTCTTTTCCCACGACAGATCGGCGTTCAGTAGTTTGCTGTTTACAAAACCGCGGTAAACAAGGCCATTGAGCATGTACATGTTATTGGTAAGCGTAGGTTGTTGCTCGAACCGGCCTACCCCGCTGTTATTACCCAACCCGCCATAGGATACCCGCAACTTACCATTGGTTAAAATGTTTTGGGTATAGCGGTTAATGAATTCTTCTTCGGTGAACCGCCAGCCTACTGCCACAGAAGGGAAAAAGCCATACTGGTGACCGGGCAGGAATTTCGAAGAACCGTCTACCCTTACATTTCCTTCGAACAGGTACTTGTTAAATGCGGTATAATTAATTCGACCTATGTAAGAACGCAAGCCTTCGGTGCTTGAATTACCACCGGTAGTTTGTATGTCGGTCAGGGCAGCATCTATTTCATGCAGGGTCGGGTACAGGCGATCATTACGCGAGCTACCCTGAAAACGATCGTACCAGTACTCTTCGCTATACACGAACAACGCACTAATGTCGTGATGCGTGAACAGGTTGGTATGGTAGTTCAACCGCGCGTTCATCATGGTTTTATAACCGGTGTTGGTATTGTTGCTTACACCGGCGTTAGTACCTACATACACGCGACTGCCGAAGGAATTGGTTTGAAAGTTGAATGCCTGGTTGGGCGTATTGGCATTCCAACTGAACTGGTTGTAGTAGTTCAGGGAATAATCAATAGTGCCGGTCAAGCCTTTCAGCGGGGTCCAGTCCCAATACATAGTAGCATTGGCCTCCTGGCGGTTTTGCCGGGTGAGGTTGTTGATATATAAGGTATAGGGGTTATAAGCTTGAGGATCTTCACCATAAGCCATTACACCGCCATATCTGCCAGAAACCGGATCATACGGCAAAATACCGGCAATAGCGTATTGCAGATCGGTACCGCCTGTGTTGGTAGGGTCTGAATCAGTAAAGCCTTCTTCCAGTGCATATGATATTTTCGACCAGTTGCCATTGAACTTCACACCTGTGTTCATATTGCTGCGCACTTTGTAATCGAAATTAAACCGGGCATTGTACTGCGTGTAATCATTGTTGATCTGTAAACCAGCTTCATCACGCATCCCTACCGATGCAAAGAAGTTCGATTTATCATTGCCACCTGTAGCACTGAGGTTATAGTTTTGAAACGCGCCGTCGCGTACAATGATATTCCACCAGTCGGTATTGGGATACCGCAGCGGATCTATCATACCCAGCGCCATCCACTGATCGATGGTACCGTTTTTAAAGGTTTGGCTGGATTGTAAAGTATTGGTAGCTGCACGCCGTTGTTCCAGCGTTAAAGCCCGCGGATAATCGGCCATGAACTGATAGGCCTTTACCGGTTTCTCCAGGGCCATATTAGAGTTGAAGTTGATAGCCGTTTTTCTATTTCCCTTACCCGTTCTGGTGGTAATGAGAATAACGCCATTGGCAGCTCTTGAACCGTACACCGAAGCAGACGTTGCGTCTTTTAATACCGAAATGGTTTCGATATCATTTACGTTAATGCGGTTGATGTCTACATCGGGCATACCGTCTACCACAACCAGCGGGCTGCTGTTATTAACGGTTCCCAACCCACGAATCAATAACGCCGCTCCATTGCGACCTGCCATACCGGTACTTTGCGTGGCTGCAAGGCCAGGCACCATACCGCTTAATGCGGAAGATACGTTGGGTAGTGACCGGGTGGTTACCTTGTCATCTACAGTTACTGTACCAACGGCGCCAACGAGGTTCACCTTCTTTTGCCTTCCATACCCTACCACAACCACGTCGGTCATGTTAGTTATTTTCAGTTTCAAGGTAACGGAGTAATCGTTGCGGTCATCAACCGGCACTTCCATGGTTTCAAAACTGGCGGAGGAGATCACAAGAATGGAACCCGCGGAGGCACTTATGTGAAATTCGCCTTTGTTATTTGTTTTTGTAGCTGTAGAAGAATTTTTAACGATTACCGTAGCGCCAATTACCGGGGCATTGGTTTCGTCGATTACTGTACCTGAAATCGTTTTCAGTTGGGCTAAAGTAAATAAAGGGAAGATTACTATTAATAAAGGCAATAGCAGCCTGGGTACGGGCAAGGGAATCTTAGCCCGCATATAGCAAGTAAATGGCATAAGCAATCTGTTTTAGGTTAGGATTTCTCCAGCCTCAAACTTGCTAAAAAAAGCTGGAATCGTTTTCATAAATGGACGGATTTATTTACTGAAACGTTTAAGTTTTTGAGTTTGAGGAACGAAACGACAAATGCGAAACGCCTATAAATCAGTAACTTTAAGTACTGAATGGAGATAATTGGAAGATCAATCAAAAAGACGCATATGCTTAAAGTATTGTCTTTACAAATAGCCGACAGTATTGATATTAAACAATTTAAAACAGTATTTAAGGCTGAGTTGTTGCATGAGGATTCCGATGAATTGTTTTACCGGGTTAAGTCGCAGCCGCAGAAATGTGCCTATATTTTCAAATACGGCATTGTGAGTTTGCTTGGTTACAACGAAGTGGAAACGATGGCGTTCATTCAGGCCATTTCACCGTATTGCAAGAACCTGTTCGACCAGCACATCAGTGATGAATTTGATATTGAGGTAAATGCAGGTCGCAATAAATTCGGTTATAATAAAATTGAAATAGAAGGCGCTACTACCGACAGTTTGCGACTCATTATGCTAAACGTTTCGCAGTCTGTAGCATTAGACCATTTCAACCAGCAAACCAATTTGCTGCTGGAAGAAACGACCCACCATACGCAGCAACTGGAACGAAAAGGCCGGCTCGACCTATCGGGCACCAATCTTAAAAAATACATTGGCCGCACGCTGAACCTGAAGAACCGCATTGAGGCCAACCTGTATATTTTTGATTCACCGGAAGAAACCTGGGAAGATGAAGACCTGAACCGGCTGGACATTGGTCTGAAAAAAACATTCGACCTGCAGGCCCGGTTCAGAACTATCCGCGAGGGTTTGGAAATTGTAAAAGAAAACCTCGACTTGTTTAAAGACCTGCTTCAATACAGGAACAGCATTGTGCTGGAGTGGATCATTATCCTCCTCATCCTGGTTGAAGTGGTTAATTTGTTTATTGAGAAGCTGATGAAGTAGAAAGCCAGTTAAGGGGTTATTCAGTTATTGAGTTATTCAGTTATTGAGTTCAATCCGATTAACTTAAAAACTCATGAACTTAACAACTAAATAACTATGCCCTTTTCTTCCCATTCACCTTCGCTTTAACTGCTTCGCCATTTGTTTTAACGGCATTCCCATTAACTTTAGTCCCGTTCACTTTCCTGCCATTTACCTTCGTTGCTTTTCCATTCACTTTGGCCGCCTCACCGTTCACCTTTTTGCCGTTCACTTTCCTGCCATTCACCTTTCCATTTACTTTGGTTCCGTTGGTCAGCAACTTCTTTTTCTCTTTTTCATCAATACGCATGTTGTGGCGTATCACCTGCCAGTATTCGGGACCATACCCTACAAAAATTTCCGCTCTGGCCGGTATGTCTTTAGCCGCTTCAATAAACACACGCGTACCATCCTCTACATATTCGGCGTTGTTGTTGATGTTCTTTACACGTTGTAATCCCCTGGCATCATTTGCGTATCGTGCCATAGCTTTCTTATCATTCAAAGCATCGATCACAAAATTGCGTTTAACATAATAAATATAAGGGCTCTCTTCTTCGTCCTGCTGCACTTCTTTCCATGTTCTTGTTCTGCCTTTGTACTCTACAATACGAGTTCCTTTTGGAATAAATTTTTTTGTAAATAATCCATTTCCAGCGCCGGGTAAGGTGGATTTCTTAACGTACAACTGTTTCTCCAGGAATGCCATTCAATAAATAAATAAGTAGTTTAAAAGATGCTTTTACTGTATATCAAAACCTACAGGCCATTAACCTTACTATATATTAGATTATTGTGCGAAGTACGATAATAATATTCCGTTCCCCAATAACCGAAAACTAGTGGTTAAACAGGCGTCGAAGATAAGAACTAAAGTTATATTTTTTACATGCTGCCGTTAATGAACATGCATATTATCTGATAGTCCCGCATCCAATCGTAACTTCATTAACAAGATTATTTCAGCAACATCAATAAAAAAGGCGGCCTCTTTTTTCCGGCAACGTTCCCGGAACTTTATCAATGCGCTAATCAAGCTGCTAAAAAAAGAACAATTCCCGTTTGCTTATAGTTGGGTTTAACCTAATAAAAAGCCGTTTTAAGCGCCGTTTGCCCCATACAAAATTACCCTTACAGCCTGCTATATAGTTTACCTACCGTTCAAATCCCAGCCATAACAAAACTGGAACAAAATCCCATACCGGGAAATTTTCCAATTGGCACAATTCTATAAATCATTCATAGTAAGTTATTTACATTTTGGCATTTGGATGGTTTATTAACAACATGTGCAAAAAACCCTATAAAATGAAAACAATAGCTACCCTCTACCCTTCTAAACAAAACCGTTCAACGCCGAAAATCAGCATGATCATAGCCGGCTTATTAATGCCGCTTTTCTTATCGGCACAGAACCTTACCACCAATTCTTCTTTTAATAGTGGAACAACCGGCTGGACAAACACCTGTACTGTGGAAATATATCCCGAAACAACTTATGGTGGCACTAATGCTTCTAATAACGTTACAGAAATTGATAAGGAGACTTGTATTGATCAGGACGTTTGTATAATGCCTGGTGTAACTTATGTTTTGAGTTTTAAAGGCACAAGAAGAACTGCCGGCGGTGCGCCCTCAAGCGTTGGTATTAATGTTAAAATAAAAGGTGTTAACACTGGCACTACCTACATAAACCAGGATAGAAATTACAACAACACTACATTTAATTACACTACGCAAACGTATGCATTCACAGTTGCGGCCAACAGCAACGACCGGAAAATAAACATCCATATAAAGGACAATAATAACCACACCACCCTGGGCGCTATTTTAGATGATATTGAACTGCGTCCCCAGACAGAGCTGGCCATTAGCGGTTCAACTTCAGCATTAGTTGGCGCTACTTATAATTATGCAGTGAGCAACAGTCCTGCTGCAGGCATCACTTACAACTGGAGCATGGGCGCCAATGCCACCAACGCTTCCTCTACTTCGGCAACGCCTTCAACAGGCTGGACCACCGCCGGAAATAAAACCATGAGCGTTTCAATAAGCAATTCAAGTTGTGTGGTAACTTCTTTAAGCGCAGCAGTAGTGGTATCGGGCGTACTGCCGGTAACATTTACCAATTTCACCGGCATAATAAAAGATAATAAAGCTGCATTAACATGGTCAACAGGGCGTGAAGAAAATAACAGCCACTTTATTATTGAACGATCAGCAAACGGTCGCACCTATGATTCTGTAGGCCGTGTACAGGCAGGCAGCAACATCTCTAACACATATACATTCACAGAGAACAATACAAATGCTATCAGCTATTATCGCCTGAAACAGGTTGACATCAGCGGAACATACATGTATTCTTCCGTAGTTACGCTGAAAAATACAGGCAGCAGCCGGGAAATGACAGTGTATCCTGCACAGGCTACTTCAACTGTTCAATATGTGATTTCGAACAACGCACAGGCTACGGCAACCCTGCAGGTATTTAACCTGGCCGGACAATCTGTTATGAGCCAGAAAGAAGTATTGCAGCAAGGCGTTAATATCAGATCATTGAATGTTTCGCAACTGGCTACGGGTACTTATATTCTGAAATTACAGGTACCGGCTACGGGTGTTACAGCCATCAAACAGTTTCAGAAATTGTGATAGATTGAAAGGCGACAGAGGTGACAAAGAGAGGCAGGGTTCACGAGTTGGCGATTTTACAAGTTCACGAGTTCACAAAAAAAAGTCCGGAAGCATCCCTGTTGGATTTCTTCCGGACTTTTTATCTTTTCAACCTGACCATTTTATCAACTATCGCTTACTCCCCTTTCATCATTCGCACTTCGCCATATACCGGCCCGGCCATATTGTTGGCAGCCGGTTTGAAAGTAACTTTTACTTTATCTTTTCCTTTGGTAAGTTCGGCCGGAATAGCATACACGATCTCATAGAATTTACTGGCCTTGTATTTATTCAGGTCTTCCGTAGCCACCTTCACATCGTTTATTAAAATATCGAAAATTCTGCCGCGGTTATCCATTCCCCAATAAGTGCACAACAGGCTGTTTATTGTTGACGGATCAACTTTCATGTTAAACGTGAAAAAACCGCCCGGGTATGCAATCCGGTATTTTTTGGTATGCTCTTCCCCAATATTTACCCTATCCCCAACAAAATCATGGTCCCGCTCGGGCTGCATTTCACCAAGGCGCAGCAGATCAACCGTTTTTATTTCCATTTCATGTCGTTTTTTGCGTTCCGCCTCATACACTTTTTGTTGTTCGCCCCAGCTTTGCGGCGTAAACAGGTCCCAATAAACGCTGTAAAATTCTTTTTGTACCTGGTTAAACGGCATCAGCGTAACCTCCTTCGGCTGTCCGGTATTTACAGAATGAAAAACCAGCGGCTGGCTGTTATCGGCTTTTAACCATTGCGCCGGATTGGTTTCCGTTGAAACCAGTACCGGAATGCCCGTTACCGGATCGGGTTCTTTATTTCCAAAAACACCCGCCAGCACCAGCGGCCCATAAAAAACAGCTACACGATTGGGATTATCGGGCATAGCCTCGGTATACAATTGCAGATCTGGTTTGAATTCTATTTTATCGCCGGTCTTCCAGGTGCGGGAAATGGTAAAATAACCATTGGCATCTGCTTGCACATCCGGCACTTCTTTTCCGTTCACAGCTACCACTATGCGTTGCTTTGACCAGTAGGGGTTACGAATCCGCAAAGGGAACGCTGCTGGTTTTACAGCTTTGATCGTAAACAGGATCTTATTATCGACCGGCAGTTGGGTTTGTTGTTCAACAACAACACCTTTTTCTTTCCAGTTCAAACGCGAAGCAATGAAGAGGTTCACGTACAGGCTGCCATCTGCGCCCAGAAAATAAATGCTTTCGCCATATTTAACATGGTTTTCCATGCCTGAGCCCACACAACAGGTAAATGTATTGAACGAATCGCTGAACTCTTTCTGCGTACCCATCCGCAGCGGCACAAAATAGCACATCATGCCATTACTATGATTTTGCGAGGAAAGGATATGATTGTACAACGCTTTTTCATAATAGTCCATGAAATGGACCGAAGGCTGCAATGCAAACAGATGCCGGGTTAACTTAAGCATGTTGTAGGTATTGCAGGTTTCCATGGTGTTGTCGGTAAGCGCATCGTTGAGCTTACCGGGCGGTCCCAAATACTCGTAATTGCTATTGCCACCCGGTGCGTAAGAATGATTTTCCACCACCGTTTTCCAGAAGAAACCGGCAATAGTTTTGTCTTTTTCGCTGGCAGTTAATTCATACCGGCGAATACAACCGATCACTTTAGGTATTTGGGTATTGGAATGTTTACCGGGCAGAATATCTTTTTGCAGGGCCAGTGAATCCAGGATCCTTTTATCGTGGAATTTATACGAAAGGTCAAGGTATTTTTTATTGCCGGTTAACGCATAGGAATTCACCAGCACATCGTTCATGCCGCCGTACTCGCAAAACAACATGCGTTGCAGGGAGCTGTCGGGCAGGTTGCGGATAATATGACCCGACCAGTCAGCGATACCGGTTTCCACCGTCAAAGCTTTTTTATTATCACAATACAGGTAAGCATCCAGCAACCCGGCCATGATCTTGTGCACGGTGTACCAGGGCGACCAGGCGCCGTTCAAATCAAACCCCCGCGAACGGATATTCCCTTTTTCCACCTCAGCCCACATACTATCTTCTTTGGGAATGGCGCCCACATAACCATTCCGTTTAGGCTGGCATTTAGCCAACTCATCTACGATATAATTTACTTTATCAAGGAACAGCTTGCTGCGCGTAACTGCATAATGCATGGCGCAGGCCGATAAATAATGGCCAAGCGTATGACCGGCCAAACCGGAGTTTTCCCAGCCACCATAGCGTTCACCCTTTGCTTTTAGCCCTGCATGCTCGCGAAAATCAGCCAGCAGCCTGTCTGGCTTTATCAACAGTAAATAGCGCACGTCAGCTTCCATGGCAGTTTTAAAAGGGCCGTCAAGCAGTTGCACATCCTGCAGGTGGAAACTGTAAGCCTTCACCGGCACAACCGGCTTTACTTTCATCAAAGGTTGTTGCTTCTCCGGCACGTATGATTGGGCCTGCATGCACAGGCTAAAAATCAAAATGATTGATGTTGAAAATAGGTGCTTTTTCATTTTGGTGCATTTACAGGAATAAGGTCATGGTTATAATTTGTGGGTAGCTAGTTGCCTTATTGCCTCGTTGCCTCTATGCCTTTATGCCTCGTTGCCTTTTATTTATAAAACTTCCACTCTGCTTTGTATTCCTTCGGCAGCACCTGGTTCGTTATGATCGCCCGTACCATAGATACCGGCATTGAATTTTCGTGCAGCACGGCATCGTGGTATTGCGCATAGGTCATTTTACCGCTATCAACCAGTTCTTTTTTCATTGCATAGAATTGCAAGCCGCCGATCATATAGGCCAATTGGTATAAAGGACTGTACCCGCCTACAAAAGAACGACGCACTTCGCCTTCTGCATTGGCGCGTTCGTGCCCCACGCGGTCAACGAGGAAATCAATGCACTGTTGAGGGGTCCATTTACCAAGATGATAGTTCAATGAAAAAATGATGCGGGCGCAGCGGTGCATACGCCAGAACAACATGCCAACGCGATCTTCAGGTGATTGCGGGAACTTAAGGTCCCACAACAACATTTCCCAGTACAAGGCCCAGCCTTCGATCCAGAACGGCGTATCAAAATTGCGGTACACTTTGTACCGGTTGTTCATAAAGCCCTGCAAGTGGTGCCCGGCAATCAATTCATGATGCACTGTTGCGCGGGAGAAGTGCGGATTATTACCACGCATGCTCATCAGCTTGTCATCTTCTTCCATGGTATTGGTTGGGTAAGAAATACTCAACACTTCCCCACCGGTAAAAAATGGATTGACCAACTGGCGTTCGGGCGTCATCATGATCATGCGCCAGGTTTCTTCAGCCATGGGAGGAATGGTAAGCAGGTTATTCTTTTTCAGGAACGCTACCGACTCATTGTACAATTTCATAATGGCCTCGGGTTGTTTACCCGGCGGCACATAGGTGTTCTTTACTTTTTCCAGGGCTTTCTTCCAATCCTTGCCAAAACCCATCTCCTGCGAAGCCTTTAACATTTCGGCATCGCACCAGGCAAATTCTTTATTGGCAATTTCTACCAGTTCTTCCGGTGTATATGGAATAAACTCCTGTTGCAACTGGCGAATGATCTCTTCTTTGCCGATGGGGTAACCAACGATGCCGCTGCCATCATCTTTACCACCCGGCGCTGCTTTGGCTTTCTGTTGCCACAGCTGGCCATAAGCAGCCAGGATACTGTCGATGTTTTTAAACGTATCGGGCAGCCACCAGGTAAAACCCGGGTCATACCCTGAATAAAACTCATGTACGCTTTTCAAAGCAGCCTGCAGCCCTTTCACAATACCCTGCGCCCGGCGGATAAGGTTAATGGTTATGGTTGTATCTTTTTCCAGGGCTTTGGTAAGCTTACTGATACTTGTGGTAATGGTTTTCATAGTAGCCGCCCATTGCTGCGCGTCCGGCTGGGAACCGCGACGGCGGAATTTTTCCATCTCATAAATACCTGCCGTAAATGCAAACCAGGTATTGAGCTGAGCGTATTCTTTCTTTTCCACTTCCAATGCCCGCAACTGCTCATCGAGATTTCTTTTGAACAGGATATAATCTACCCGGCTGCCTGCAGGCAGGCTCTCATAGTTGAGTTGTTGTACCTGTTTCAGGTAATCGTTGGTAAGCGTTGCCAGCCTGTCGCGGCGTTCGGGTGAATTTTCAACGAAGTAAAACCGGCTCAGGCTACCGCGGTCGGCTTCGTATTGTACCATCAAATTGTTTACTTCACTGGTTTGCAGGTATAGAACCGATTGGGCCATGGAGGATAAGGCAATTAGCATGCAGCCAATAATTAATGTATAATTCTTTCTCATAATAGTTTTGTTTCGGAAACAGAATGCTAAAGCTGCAAGCTGCAAGCTGTAAGCTGCAAGTTGTAAGCTGCAAGCTGTAAGCAAAAGGGGAAGGCAAATGCAATTTGCATTTTATCGAATGGGTTTTCTACTTCAATATTCAACACTGGAAATTCAATATTCGATATTTATAACTGCCTTCCCTTTCTCATTCCTAATTCTTAATTTCTCATTATTAATTTCCGGGCTCTTACTTCATACTTACTGCATCATACTTCAAATATTCCGGTAACTCAGGTCGGTTTTCTATACCTTTCTTAATGATCTGCAGTATCCGCTCCCGCTCTTCCCCTACCAGCGTTAACCGGGGCGCACGTACATATTCTGAGCCCAACCCAACCTGCGCTTCAGCCAGCTTAATGTATTGCACCAGCTTGGGATGAATATCCAGTTCGAGCAGCGGTAAGAACCAGCGGTAAATGGCACGGGCTTCTTCCAGCATACCAGCTTTTATTAACCTGTAAACGGCTACTGTTTCCCGTGGAAAAGCAGTTACCAGTCCACCTACCCAGCCATCGGCGCCCATCACCAATTCTTCCATGGCCAGGGTATCTACGCCACATAAAATTTTGTACCGGTCGCCAAACTCGTTGATCATGCGCGTAACATTCGAAATGTCGCGGGTTGATTCTTTTACGGCCTGTATATTATCAAACTCCTGTAGTTGTTCAAAAATATCCAACGTTACGTCTGTTTTATAATCAACCGGGTTGTTGTAGATCATAATGGGCAGGTCGGTCGATTGCGCAACGCTCTTGAAGAAAGTAAAAGTTTCACGTGCATCGGTCTTATAACGCATCGGCGGCAACAACATGAACCCTTTCACCCCCCAGCTTTTGCCCAAAGCAGCTTGTCTGATAGCTTCTTTGGTGGCGCCTTCTGCAATGTTCAATACGACCGGTACCGGGCCTGCTATTTCAATAGCCAGTTTTACCAGTGTTTCTTTTTCTTCCGTAGTGAGGGTACTGGCTTCCCCGAGACTGCCTCCTAAAACAATGCCATCTACACCGGCATCCAACTGCGCTTGCAGTCCTTTTTCAAACAATGTCAGGTCGAGGGTATCGTTAGCTGTAAACTTTGTTGTGAAGGCAGGAAAAATGCCTTTCCATGATATACTCATTCGTATTAATTTTTAATAAAGGTATTATGAAGCAGTTAGTATAGGATAGCCTGTTTTAATCAGTTTGTTACCAATATTAACAAGCTGGTGGCTAGTGGTAAATAGCTAGTGGGGCTGTTATGCCAGATTCAGTAATTATCCTGGCCACCTATTTTGCCTTTCCCTACTTGCCACTAGCTACTTACTACTCGCTCATTCTGCAATTAATCACTTCTTTACCAATATTAACCTGTTGCAACGGATTATGAGAAAAAATTGGTAATATTGGTTAAACAGACCAAAGCACTGCATATGAAAGATCCATGACAAAATTTTCATTATTTCATACAGGGAAATGAGATTTTTGTCATGGCAAGTTCCATCTGGCCAAAACAACAAATAATATTTTCAGATGAAAGTCGTTCAGTTCACCATACCGGTTTCGCAGGAACATTCCATTATGGTACAGGAAGATAAGCTGCCGCATTTTTACAACCACCTGCACCGCCATAACGAAACACAAATTACGTGGATCATCAAAGGCGAAGGCACCCTCATAGCCGGTACCTGTATGCAACGCTTTCAATCGGGCGACATATACATCCTGGGCGCTAACCAACCGCACCTGTTCAAAAGCGATCCTGTGTATTTTGAAAAGAACAGTCAGAAAGATATACATGCCCTGACCTTGTTTGTTGATTTACATGGCCCGTTTGGCAGGATCATGGACCTGCCGGAAATGAGCAACGTTAAAAAGTTTATGGAAGTCACCCGCAAAGGACTACAAGTGCCTGCATCGCATCAGCATGATATTATGAAAAAAATGATGCTGATAAAAGAAGCCAGGAACGGCATCAGGCTGGCATTCTTCATTCAATTGCTGCAAACCCTCTGCCGCATCAAACAATACAAATCACTTTCCAGCACCCATACAGAAAGCTCCATTACAGAATCGGAAGGACTGCGCATGAATGATATTTACCAATACACCATGGCGCATTATACCGAGAACATTACGCTTAAACAAATTGCCGATGTAGCCCATCTTACACCACAGGCTTTTTGCCGGTATTTTAAAAAACATACATTAAAGACATACGTTGCCTTCCTCAATGAAGTGCGCATTAATGAAGCCTGCAAGAAAATAGTAGCGGAAAATTTCGACAGCCTCGCTGCTGTAGCCTATCAAAGCGGATTTAACAATGCCGTTACCTTCAATCGCGTATTCAAAAAAATAACCGGACAACCTCCCAAGAAATTCCTTACTGAATACATGCAGAAGGTAAATTAGACCAAATAACAAGTACCAAATCACAAAAGTCGAATCCTAAACGGTATTATATCTGGAACTTGATTTTTGTATTTTGGAATTTATTATCACTCATCCCTCATCTTGCAACTATTTATAACTTATCATACATTGACCAGCACACGGGAAAAGATAAGTTCAAAATAAATATGTTTCCCCGGAAACTTTGTGTTTAATTTGATCACATTCAATAGCCTTCGCTTTAAAGAGTAGCCAACGCCCTGCAATACCTGAAATTCAATTAGTCTCCATTACACAACCTTATCAGCGAACGAACGAGCGGTTTTTACCGCCCGGGAAGTTTTGCATTTACCGGTCGCTGATCACACCCATTCAATGGCTGTAATTAGCGGTCACCCTTATACCCGTGATCAAACACAATCTATATGAAAAGACGACTACCTAAACCATTAACGCTTTTATTGCTTTTCTTTCTACTAAGTAATTACTTATCGGCCTCGCCGGATTGTCCCATTGTAACAGGCAGGATAACCGGGGCCGATGGCACGACCTCAGACCCTGCCGCAACCGGGTGGTATTTAGATGCGACCAATGTAGCTTCCTCCGGTTATTTTGCTGTAAAATCGAACCGTTTGCATGCCCAGGAATTGGGCGGCGTAGGGATCTGGTATTCGCGGGTGTTTTCTACCGCGGGTTATTCAGAGTTCCAGGTAGCAGTAAAAATTTCTTCAGAAGGTGATATGAACAGTTCGGAATATGTGCAGATCTACTACAAAATCAATGGCGGTGCAGAAACACTGCTCGATTCACGTACCGGCAACTTCGGCACCATCGATTTCATCTCGGGTGTACTTAGCGGCAACAACGTGCAATTGGTTGTAAAAATATACAACTATAACAACGGTGGTTCGCAAACCTCAAAATACTACCTCGAAGAATACCGGGTATTCAAAGAAAAAGGCCCCTGTTCAGTTTCGGCTATTAACGTAACAGCAACAGCCGGCAATTCGGGTGTGCTTACCTGTGCCAACCCATCACTGGGTTTATCAGCAACCGCCACCGGATCAGGCACCACCACCTGGAGCTGGTCGGGACCCAATGGCTATACTTCTACTTTACAAAATCCTACGATCACAACAGCCGGAACTTATACAGTAGTAGCCACCAATAGCACCGGTACCGGATCAGCCAGTGTTACGGTTACGGAAAACAAAACAGCGCCAATAATCACCGCTACCGGCGGCGCATTGAATTGCGGGTCGTGCGTAAGCATCAGCGCCACCTCTAATGTAAGCGGCGCTACGTATAGCTGGTCGGGACCGAATAGTTTTACGTCTACTTCGCAAAACCCCACGGTTTGTGCGGCCGGTACTTATATAGTAACAGTTACCAATCCGGCTAACGGGTGCAGCGCCCAGCAATCAGTTACCGTATCGGCCAGCACCGTGTCCACCATCTGGCTCGAAGACTTTACCGGCCTGGCCAACGGCACCACGTCTGATGCGGGCGCCACGGCATGGTCAACTTCTGTTACCGGCTCCGGCACCTGGTCGGTACAAAGCAATGAATATAAAGTTTCATTCAGCGGCAGCCAGGGCGTAGGCACCTGGACCTCACAGGCAATAGATATCTCTACGAAATCGAATGTCACATTCTCGGTTAACCTGCGCAGTGAAGTGGCCAGCGGCAACGATGCTTTTGAAGCCTCCGATTACCTTCGGGTTTACTATAAACTGAATGGCGGGGCAGAAACGCTGGTATATGAAGATTTCGCCGGAATAGGTACAACTACCAACACCACCGGTTCTGTTACGGTAAATTCAGCCTCTCTCAATGGCAATACCCTGCAGATAATTATCAAAGCAAGTAATTCCGACCCTACAGAACGTTACTTCTTCGACAACATCAATGTAACGGGCAGCAATGCCGGTACCGCTACCATAACACCAACCGTAACCGGAACAGTAACCTGTACAGCTACGGCGCAATTGTCGGCAACAGCCAGCAGCAGCGTAACAGCCTGGTCATGGACCGGGCCAAACGGCTTTACTTCATCGGTACAGAACCCGGTTGTAAGCGCAGGCGGTCAGTATATAGTAACCGCTACCTTAGCGTCGGGATGTGCTGTATCCGCTACTACTACGGTCGCGGAAAACAGAACAACACCCAATATAACCGCTACCGGTGGAACCCTGGCCTGTTTGTCTTCCATTACCCTGAACGTGAATTCAACCGTAAGCAATGCCACCTATAGCTGGACAGGACCCAACGGTTTTACCAGCAATGCAAAAAACCCTTCAGTAAGTACTGCAGGCGCTTATACTGCAACCGTAACCAATCCGGCCAACGGTTGTACCGCCTCTCAGGAAGTTACCGTAACTGCCGGTGCAACTTCGCCCACCACTTTCTGGACAGAAGATTTCGCAGGTCTCACCAATGGCACTACTACAGATGCAGGCGCTACTGCGTGGACCGCTTCCACCAGCGGCAGCGGTACTTATTCCGTACAAAACAATGAATTCAAAACCTCCTTCAGTAGTCAGTCGGAAGGCGTATGGACCTCACAGGAAATTGACATTTCGGGCAAATCCAATGTCACCATTTCGGTTGACCTGCGTAGTGAAACCACTTCCACAAGCGATCACCTTGAATCAACCGATTACATCAGGGTTTATTACAAACTGAACGGTGGCGCAGAAACACTGGTATATGAAGATTTCGCTGGTATTGGCAATACTACCAACACCACGGGTTCAATCACCGTTACTTCGGCAGCCCTCTCCGGCAGTACGCTGCAGGTGGTTATAAGGACCAACAACTCAGACCCCACCGAAAAGTATTTCTTTGATAACATCAACCTGACTGGCACCCCTAACTTAAACGAAAGTGCAACAGCTACTGCCGCCGGTATAATCACCTGCGCGAACACATCGGTATCACTACTGGGATCTTCGCCATCGGCCGGTGTAAGTTATAGCTGGTCGGGACCGAACGGGTATACATCAACAGCCCAGAACCCGGTTGTAACTACCGGAGGTGTTTATACGTTAACCGTTACCAACCCCTCAACCGGTTGCAGTGCCGCCGATACGGCCTTTGTTTCAATGAATACCACTGCACCTGAAATAACCGCTTCGGCCAATCCTTTACAATTAACCTGCATCGACACCAGTTCTATCCTTTCCGGCAGCGCATCTGTGCCGGGCGCCAATTACAGTTGGAGCAATGCCGGCGGTATCATTGCCGGAACGGCCAGTACCTCAATAAACACTGCAGGTACTTATACCTTAACTGTTACCAATCCAAACAACGGTTGTGCAGCCGTGAGCCAGGTGGCCGTATCGCAGAATACTGAAACCCCGGCAGGCGTAACAGCTACCCATTCAGGTTCTATCACCTGCCTTACGCCAAGTATCAATATCACCGCTACCGTTTCTTCACCCGGAGCAAACTACAGTTGGAGCGGCCCGAACGGGTACAGCGCATCTACCCTGATTGCATCCATAACAAGAGGCGGCACGTACACCTTCACGGCTATCAATTCAACCAGTGGTTGTATTGCAACTGCAAGCACCATTGTAGAAGAAAACACGGTACAACCCGGTGAAATTTCTATTAATAACTCCGGCACCATTACCTGCTTAACCAACAGCGTAACCATTTCAGGTGCTTCTTCATCAACAGGAGTGAATTATAAATGGGAAGGGCCAAACGGGTATAGCGCCTTTTCTTCATCGGCAACAGTTTCCCACGGCGGTATTTATACTTTAATAGCCACCAACCCGGTAAACGGTTGTAACTCGAGCAAATCGACCACCGTTACAGAGAACACAGCGATGCCTGAATTAACTATTAGTAATACCAGTCCGCTGAGCTGTGCCAACCCAACCGTTACCCTCACGGCAAATACAAATACGCCAAATGCTTCGTTCTTCTGGTTAGGCCCCGAAGATTTTGTAGATGTCATGAGCACAACAACAGTTACTATCGCCGGCACTTACATTGTCACCGTGACCGACCCGGCCAACGGTTGTATCACTACTGACTTTACAGAAGTAACGGAAGATTATTCTGATTGCGGCGCCCGGAAAGTTACAACTGATGCTACGGCAAAGGTTACTGAACAAAATACACCAGTTACTGCAGTAACCAGCCTTACGCATAAAGCGTATCCCAATCCGGTTATAACAAATGGGCTTATTGAGTTCACATCGCCCCTAAGCGCCAATGCTACGGTTGGCATTTACAATGCGCTGGGCACATGCGAAAAAGTATTGTTCAAAGGCAATGTAACAGCAGGCCGGTTGTACCGGGTTGCTCTTCCTGCCACACAATTATCAGCAGGCGCTTATTATTACATCATCAATACCGGCAGTAAAACCTACACCGGCAAACTGGTGATCGTGAAATAAACTGTTTTCAATAAAAACAGATATTAAAGACCCCGCTTGAAGGCGGGGTCTTTTTTTTGTTATATTAGTTTTTAATCGATTATTATACTCCGTTACTTACATTAAAGCATACATTAATTTATTATTTTGCCAGATAAGTGTATCCTTTATTTATAGCTCATACGGCCTCTTCAACGTATTAATGGTCAAATAATAGCGATAATTGCTATTTACATACAAATAACGAATTATCATAATCCAATTAGTACTAAGACACAGTTTCCCCGGGCTATCCATTTTTACAGGGCTATGTTCTGTTACTAACAAAAATCCGTTACCCGATGAAATTCGTTGTTCAAAAATACCCTGCCAAATGCATCCTGTTTACGGCTGTATGGCAACCCCAACAGCCTATGCCATGCATCATACATGGCATTATCCATTAATATAACCTGTGACCATAGTGCCCCTTCTGCCACGGCGGAACAGGGAAAACATGCATACAGGCAGCCTTATACGTGAATAAATTCCCTATATATGCAAAAACGTATACCCAAACGGTTTACTCTTTTAATGTTCTTTTTTTTGCTCAGTAATTATTTATCGGCTTCGCCTGACTGTCCTATTCTCACAGGCGAGGTTACAACAGTTGATGGCACCACTTTTAAAGAAAAAGGCCCCTGCACGGTTTCAGCTATCAATGTAACAGCAGCAGCGGGCAACGGCGGTGAACTTACCTGCACCAACCCATCATTGGGTTTATCAGCCACCGCCACCGGATCTGGCACTACCACCTGGAACTGGTCGGGACCAAACGGGTATACTTCCACTCAACAAAACCCAACCATTACTACAGCCGGCACTTATACAGTGGTAGCAACCAATAGTACAGGTACCGGATCAGCCAGTGTGACTGTAACAGAAAATAAAACAGCGCCTGATATTACGGCCATCGGGGGAACCCAGGCCTGCTCAAGGGTCATTGCGCTTACTGCAAACTCAACGGTAAGCGAGGTTACGTATAGCTGGACAGGCCCGAACGGCTTCACCAGCAATGAAAAAGATCCAAGCGTAAGTGTAGCGGGCACCTATACGGTTCTCGTAACCAACCCGGCCAATGGCTGTAGCAACCAGCAATCAGTGTCAGCAACAGCTGGTGCAGCTATACCCGCCACGCTCTGGTTAGAAGATTTTAACGGTCTCAGCAATGGCGCCACATCCGATGCAGGCGCCACCGCCTGGACAGCCACTGCCAGCGGCGGCGGCACTTACGCTGTGCAAAACAATGAGTTCAAAACCTCGTTCAGCAGCCAGAAGGAAGGCGTATGGACTTCGCAGGAAATAAACATTTCCGGCAAAAAGAATGTATATATTTCGGTTGACCTGCGTAGTGAAGCCACCCCCAACCATTCCTTCAATACACTCGATTACATCCGCATTTATTTTAAATTAGACGGGGGTGAAGAAATATTGGCTTTTGAAGACCTAGCCGGAATAGATTCCAGCACTACCGGTACAGCCTCTACTACCTTTGATTCTTGGGCGCTCCGAGGCAGTACCCTGCAGGTGATCATTAAAACAAACAACTCCGCCGATAACGAGCGCTATTATTTCGATAATATCAAGGTTGCAGGAAGCGATTTTGTCACCGAAAATGTTACGGCAACCGGCAGCATAACCAGCTGTGCCCCTTTATCAATAACTTTGTCAGGTAATGAAATACCGGGTGTAGTAATTTATACCTGGACAGGACCTAATAACTTTTTTTCATCAGGAGTACGAAACCAAAACCTGGTTGTGACTGAACCAGGTATTTACACCTTAGATGTTAAGAACTGGTCTACAGGTTGTTCTGGTACCGATACAGCCGTGGTTATCCTTGACAACTCAGGCCCGGGCGCCTGCGCCAGTGCAAGCGGAATACTCTCCTGCACCGGTACATCTTCAGTTACCCTTTCCGGCTCTTCCTCCACTTCGGGAGTAACATATAGCTGGACGGGTCTGAATAACTTTACCTCTGCAGCGCAGAACCCCGTAGTTACTACAGTAGGGCCATATAATTTAACGGTAACCGATCCGGCAACCGGATGTACCAGTACCGCAACAGTTAACGTTACTACCAGCATCAGCACAGAGGCAACGGCTACCGACATACTAACCTGTACCAGGAACAGTGTAGACCTTACAGGCAGCAGCCCGGCCACCTCACCTGTAAATTATAGCTGGACCGGCCCTGGTAATTTTACCTCAATAATGCAAAATCCATCGGCTACTGCTGAAGGTATCTATACATTGACCGTTACAGATCCGTCAACAGGTTGCATCGCCAGTGATACCGCCCTGGTTTCATTAAATAATACCCCGCCGGGCGCTTGTGCATCTGCCTTTGGAACACTTGACTGTAACAGCGGTTCTTCGGCCAACCTTTACGGTTCTTCTTCCACTTCGTGCGTAACGTATAGCTGGACGGGACCGAACAACTTTACGTCTGACGAGCAGAACCCTGTAGTTACTGTAGGAGGTACTTATAATTTAACGGTTACCGATCCGGTAAATGGTTGTACCAGCACGGCATCGGTTACAATTACCGTAAGTAACACCAAAACGAGCACCTGGCTGGAAGATTTTACCGGTTTGCCCGATGGCACTATTTCCGATGCAGGCGCCACACCCTGGACCACTTCTAAAACGGTGTCTGCGGCTGAAATTGCGGTTCATAATAACCAACTCAGGATCACCAATTGCACCACAACCGGTGAGGTAGTGTGGACGTCAGGCGCGATCGACGTGGCCGGAAAAACCGGTATCCGCATTACAGCTGGCATAAGAAGCTCCGTTATCAATGGCGCGGTGATGAATAGAGATCCTGTTTATGGGGATTACATCCGGATCTATTATAAACTAGATAATGGCAACGAAGTACTGTTTCACGAAAGAACCGGCGACATTAACTGGCACGGCGAAAACCCTGCACACATAGCTGTTGGTCCCGACAATGGAAACTATAACACGCTGCAGGTGATAGTAAGAGCAAGGGCCATAGGCAATGATGAATTCTATTATTTCGACAACTTGCAGGTAGTGGCAACCGAGGCCGCTAACATATCAGCCAGCGCAACAGGCGGAACCATTAACTGTATTAACAATTCGGTTGCGCTTCAGGGCAGCTCTGCGGCATCAGGCGTAAGCTATACCTGGAGCGGGACGGATGGTTATACCTCCAATGCACAAAACCCGGTTGTAAATACACCAGGCACCTATACATTAACAGTGGCATCTGGAAGTTGTACAGGAACAGCCACCGCAACGGTGATCATGGATACAACGAAACCTAACATAGCAACGCCCAGCCATGCGGGTATTATCACCTGCACCACGCCAAGCATTGGTATCATGGCTACCATTTCAACGCCTAATTTAGTTTATAGGTGGAGCGGCCCTGATAATTTCAGCGCTACTACATTAAATGCATCTGTGACCAGAAGTGGTACGTATATTTTCACCGCTACCAATCCAAACAATGGTTGTTATGATACAGCCATCACAGTGGTTGACGAAAACACCGCGCGACCGGGAGAAATTTCTATCAACAACTCAGGGACCATTACCTGCCTTACCAAGAACGTAACCATTTCGGGAAGTTCTACTTCATCTGGTGTTAACTATAGATGGGAAGGCCCAAACAACTACAGCTCGAATTCTTCATCAGCCACGGTGACGCGCGGCGGTACTTACACCTTAACTGCCACCAACCCGCAGAACGGTTGTACTTCAAGCAAGCCAACTACGGTTGCAGAGAACACAACGGCGCCGGTAATAAATATTACCAATACCAGCCCCATTAGTTGCGCTAACCCAACTGTTAATTTAACAGCCAATAACAATACGATGAATGCCACCTACCTGTGGCTGGGCCCTGAAGATTATGTAGCGGTAACGAAGACTATAGAAGTTAATATCCCCGGCACTTACATTATCACCGTTACCAACCCGGCCAATGGCTGTTTGACTACCGATTTTGCGGAAGTAACGGAAGATTATTCTGATTGTGCGGCTCGAAGGTCGGCCAACGTTGTCACTGAAAAGGCTGCTGAACAAAATACACCGGTTACAGTAGTAACCAGCTTTACGCATAAAGCATATCCTAACCCGGTTATAACAAATGGTGTTATTGAGTTCACAACGCCTCAAAGCGCCAATGCTACAGTTGGTATTTACAATGCGCTGGGCACTTGCGAAAAAGTATTGTTCAAAGGCAATGTAACAGCAGGCCGGCAGTACCGGGTTGCGGTTCCTGCCACACAATTATCAGCAGGCGCTTATTATTACATCATCAATACCGGCAGTAAAACCTACACCGGCAAACTGGTGATCGTGAAATAAGCAATTCGATCGTAATTAACACATCAAATGGTCCCGCCTTCAGCGGGATCTTTTTTTTGCATCACATAATACGACGATTGCCACCGGAATAGCACGACCGAAAAATAGTAGATCAACCATCACGCATTCATCAATCACTAAACACATACAATTATTTGCTTACATGACCCTGGAAATCACAATTAAACAAAACAACCATTAAACTCACGAAACGCGCTACCAGCAAGCATTTCAACAATCGTCGTATTTCTACCCACATTAAATGCATGCAAACATTAATATGTATAAATATATCACAAACATATATACGTAGTTTAAAAATAATAGTGTGTTTGGAAGAAATAATTGCATTACTTTGTTGCGGATATCCCTAATATAAGTGTACCCACTAAAATCCGAACCTAATGAAACAAATCTACCGTTTATACGGTATCCCCAACCGTATACTTTGTATACCTTTCTTAATTGCCCTTTCACTTTCATTGGTCTTATTGATACCTGTAACCGCTCATGCGCAAGTAAATTCGTATGCCCGGGTTACGGCGATCAATGGGACCAAAACGCAGTTAACGATCAGTAATCGAAATGAAACCTATCACACATTTACCGTTGGTGAAGAGGTGATCGTAATGCAAATGCAGGATACTGTTATCGGCACCAATACGGCTAACAATGCTAATTTTGGTAACCTATCTGCCATTGCCAATGCGGGCTTTTATGAAATAGCTGTTATCAGCGCCATTAACGGCGGCAGAACGACTATTACATTAAGCGCCCCATTGTCGAAAACATTTTCCATTGGCAACAACAGTCGCGTACAGGTAGTAAGTTTTACCCAACTCAGTACCGGTGGTACCAGTAATTTCATAACTACAGCCGCTATTCCTGCCGTGGCATTCAATGGAAACGTTGGCGGTGTGGTGGCCATACAGGTACCCGGCACATTAACGCTGCGGCATAATATTACTGCCGATGGACAGGGCTTTACCGGCGGCGCTATTTCCGACAATTATGAAAATGAATGTGAGCCTGGTGTGTACCGTACAAACTCAGCTAACTACGCAGCCAAAGGACAAGGGATCTATTTAAGCACCAACACCAACTATGCCCGTGGCCGGGCCAGGTGCGTGAATGGCGGCGGTGGTGGCAGTGATGACAATGCCGGTGGCGCCGGCGGCGGCAACTACTCTGCCGGCGGCGATGGTGGCGCTGGCTGGACCTGCAATCTTACCCCTTCAGGCGGCCTGGGTGGTATAGCATTGAACACCTATTTAATAGCCGGCACCCGTTTGTTTATGGGCGGCGGCGGTGGTGGCGGCCAGGGTAATAATTCAAACCAGACAGCCGGTGGAGCTGGTGGAGGTATTATTATCATAAAAGCAGGAGCTATAACTACTAACTGCACTTCTACCACACTAAGTATCTCGGCCAATGGAAGTGCTTCACCCGGAACCAGTGGCACCGGTAATGATGGCGCTGGTGGCGGCGGTGCAGGCGGCACCATTTTATTACAGGTAGGCAGTTGGAGCGTTTCTGAAACCTGCCGGTTAAATATACAGGCAAACGGCGGCAATGGCGGTGACGTAAATAACGCCGGCGCTCATGGCGGCGGCGGCGGCGGTGGACAAGGCGCTATTCTTTTTACAGGCGCCAGGCCTACAACCAATGTTACTACCGGCACCACTCCTGGTACAGGTGGTTTAAACAGCAACGGACCAGGCGGCACCCGGGCAAGCAATGGTTCGGGCAATAATAATGCAGGCATCGTTGAAGGTATTGGTACTGTATTGCCGATCAGGCTGCTGCATTTTTCAGCGGAGAACAGCAACAAAAAAGTATTGTTAAGCTGGTCGGCTTCCGGTGAAGCCAATGCGCTGTTCACTGTTCAACGCGCTGCCGATGGTATCAATTTTACGACTATTGGCACTGTAAAAGGCGCCAGCAACAGCACCGTCAACCAGTATACCTTTACCGATCCCAATCCCGTACCTGGTAAAAACTTTTACCAGTTACAAATGAGGGACGAGATCACCAGCCAGATAACCTATTCAACCATTGTATCGGTAAATATTACAGAGGCGCAAAGCATTGTTGCAGCCTGGCCTAACCCCGCGCACGATCATTTCAGCGTTCGGGTGAGCAATGAGTATAGGGATAAAAATCATGTGGTAACTATAACTGATCTTACCGGCAAGGTAATGTACACAAACACATACAAACCGGCTAACGGTATCATTACCGTAACCCCGGGCAGTGATTTAAAGCCGGGCTTCTATTTATTCAAGCTAACCAGTGAAGGATACGAGCAATCGGGAAAGGTGATAATACGATAAGCGATATTTTAAATTATAGCGAGGCCGTCGTTCAAAAGTAATTTTGAGGCGGCCTTGTTGTTATTTTAATTTCCTGTCGATTGTTTTAACAGGCGTTATTAAAAAAACGAGAGCCCCGATGGTCGGGGCTCCTAAAGATTAAGTAATATGTTGGTTATTCATCTATCATTGAATAACCCGGGCAACTGGCGGAGAAGCAGACTCCTAGCCGTTCAATCCTACAGCTATTACCTGGAACCAGTACTTCTCTTTCGATTTCAGACCGGTAAAAGTGTAGCCGGGATCGGTAGTTACCTTGTTAACCCATACATTGTCACCTACAAGCGGGTCGATTGTATACTGGTGAATGTACGCTTTGGCGCCTGCCACTTTTTTAACCCTGATAACTGCTTCACCGGAGCGATCGATTGATACGCTCAGTTCTTTAATGGGCGACATAGTCTTTGTACCCCTTGCCTTATTTTCCTCAGGAATTAACTTATAAAACTGATCAATTTGCTTATCGCCCCGAAAAAAAATTTATAACTCATCTGTTTTAACTTATAGCCGTTGAAAAAGTAATTATAACCCACCGGCTTTAACTTATCTACCAGAAAAAAGTTATTATAGCCTCAACCTTTTAACTTATAACCAAATAAAAACAACTATAGCCTGCCGGTTTTAACTTATCGCCGGGGAAAAACAATTATCCGGCCGCTTACACTATACATAGGCGGCAATAATTCCTTTATAAAGCCAGGCAATAAGCATATAGCGCAAAATATTTTCTTATAAAACCAGCCAACCTTCTCAAAACCTTCTCCCATAAAAAAGGGTGAGCCGCCATAATAGACGACTCACCCAGGAAGCTCACTTAAATATATTTATTTGGTTAGAAGGAAGAACACCTCCCTACTAGCCACTCGCTACTAGCTACTCACTATTGTTTCACCAACGTAAGCACATTGGCATTTCCTTTCGAATCTTTCACATGCACATTGTACACGCCTTTGTTCAATCCACCGATCCAGAGCGGCAACAGGTGCTCTCCTTTATTCACGGGCAACATCCTGCGTGCATGCACACGGCCAGTGATATCAGTTACATAAATAGTAACTATCGATTCGTGCATTGCCTGTAAATATACATAGGTTGTTGAACCATTAGTTGCCGAAGGCCTCAACTGAACCAGGTTCGTTTTGTTAAACAACAATGATTGAATGGCGCTGTAGGCAATATCATTTTGTTGCCCGGTCATCTGCAAACGATAAAACACGGTGCCGCTGCCAGGCAGGTTATCGGTATAATTATACGATGTTTTGCCAGCCTCGGCATTCACCTGCCCAATGGTTATAAAATGAACGCCATCGGTTGCTCTTTGTACGTTGAAATGTTTCGCGGTAGTAGAAGCAGTTATGTTCCAGGTTAAACCTGCTGCTGCATTACCGGACTTTTGTGCCGTAAACGATTTTAGCTCCAAAGGTAATGCCACCGCACCGCTGGTTACACTGAATTGGGTAAGCGTAGCAAAAGAACCGTCGGCGCGGGCATATGGATTTGCACCGTTGGCCGGGCCTCTTAAACTCGCCTCAACAATTTGTGTTCCGTTCGAACGGATGATCTGCGTTTGTGTTCTGTCGAAAGAAGATTGCTCTTCGCCACCTTGCCATTTCAGCGACAACGTTACATTACTTCCTCCATTCACCGATTCCGACACGAGCCATGTTCTCACAACCCCTGAACCAAATACACCACCGGGTATCATTTGATCATTAACTGCAATGGCAAAATGATCTACTGTTCCGGCATTGGTCAACTGAATGGGATTATAAGCCGCAGGGGTAGGCCCTACCGGGAACAACACAGCGCCATCGGCTGCATCTACCTGTTCAATACGCAATCTACCCAAACCGGTATTACCCGCACCGGCACTCCCATTTCCGGTAACGATCCAACTGGTGGCCGGGTCGGTAAAGGCGCTGGTCACAATAGGATTACTGCCGGTTCGCATAGTAAGGATATTTGTGCGGGTCACCAGTTTAGCCGAACCGCCCAAAACCAGGTTATTGCTTACATCAACATTATTGCTTAAAAATTTATTACCACTGCCATTGATCTCCAGCGAGCCGTGGTTGGCGGGGAATATTTCCTGGTTACCGGTAGCTATATAAGCAACAGTTCCCTGGATATTAAAAGGCCCCGTCATATTATCAATTACTCCGCCGCTAATGGTGAGGCGGGCTGCATTTTCAATTTCAATACTTTTATAGAATGCAGTGCCAGTACCGGCACTGATCAGCGGCATCTTTGTTGGCCAGTTGGGCACCAGCACATCGATGGTATTATCAGGAACGCCGCCACACCAGTTCAATGGTTCCTGCCATGCAGTATCTTTTGCACCCAGCCAGGTCCCCGACCGGCGAACAGTTAATGTTCTACCTAATGAAGTAATTGGCCCACCACAAAAACTGTTAGTAACAGTTACCCGGTACCGGTAGCCATTCAGGGCGGTGGTAACCGCCCCTAAACTTAGTGTGTTCGTTGTAGCACCGGTTACAGTTGACCATGTACCGCCGTTTGTGCCGTTATCTGTTTCCCACAGGTATTGCAGCGTTACACTACCCGCAGCAGTTACTCTAAACCCGGCAGGGCTGTTGGCACAAACAATAGTATCCCTGGGTTGAACGGCAATTGACGGCATGGTACGTACCGATAAAGCGCCCAGATTGGTTGCCATGGCGCAACCTAAGGTAGAAGGATAACTGGCCACCAGGCGTAACTGATAGGTATTGCCCGAAAAAGGAGTAAAACCTGTTAATTGCAAGGTATTGGTTTGCGCACCACTGTACACTGCATCATTGGCCAGGTCGGTCCAGGTTGGCGAAGCCACCGGTTTCAATTGCCATTGATAGGCTATAGCAGCGCTACCTGTAGCAGTAGCAGTAAAGCTCGTACTAGCACCCGGACAAATTGTTGCACTTACAGGAGTAAGGTTGCCGCTATTGCCGAATACCGGTTTCGATAATACATACAAGGTATCCAATGCAATACTGGTAGCAGAACAACCAGTTGTTATATTGGTAGCAATATACCTATATATATAACCACTCATACCCAAAGTAGCTGTGGGATAGGTAAGGTCATACGTATTAGCGCCTGAATAACCGTCGCCAGCCGTGGCATTATTCCACGTGGTACCATTATTGATGCTCACCTGCCATTGATAGCTAAGGCTGGCATCATTAAATACCTGCAAACCGGCCCCGGTTGCCCCTTCACATACTGTCGTTGATCTTGTAGCCGAAGAAACTGCCGGCGTGGCATTTACGGTAAGCAACGCACCTACAGTGGTGGAGTTTCCCGTAGCATCGGTTACTACACACCGGTACATATTCCCATTGAATGCGGTTGATACATTTAACACGGTTAAAGTAGAAGTATTAACACCGCTGTAGTTGGCTCCATTCGTTATAGGGCTGTAACTACCGCCGCCGTTAACACTCACCTGCCATTGAATAGTTACCGTACCGCTGGTACCCGTAACAGTTCCAATAGTAAAGGTGGGGTTTGAACCGGCACAAACCGTTTGAGGTGCCGGACTCTGCCCCAACACCGGAACGCGCGACATGGCTGCCGACGCAATGCACAATAACCAGATTGTGCAGATAATAATTTTCACCAAAAGCCCCAGGTACACGCGCGAGGCCGATTGAGTAAAGTTTTTCATACGTACGGAATTGTTTTAATAGGTCGGATATTTTGATTATACAATCAAGCAGATTATTGATAAATGGTGGCTGGAAATTATGAAGAAGAGAATCAGGTAAACAGTAATCAACCGGCTTCAAATACATCTTACCGGTAGCACTGCATTGGTAACATTGGGTTTCTTCAATCCAGGGTTATATACGTTATTGATGCAACGTTAAATGTAGGAACTTTTCCAGTTTTCGCATATTCATTCCATGTATATAAAGCGTCGATATATGAATATGAAGCAGGCTCATTATTAAGCTGGTAACAATAACCGGAATATAATATGTAAAAGAATTATTATTGATTTGCCCCCAAATAAACCGGCAAAATCAGGCAGGCCCCAGGCAAACCGCCATTTCATTGATCACCCCAACAGGACGGGATATCCACTTATGCAGGTACAATTCTTTACCCCCTAAGGCAATAAAATGATTTATATCATATATAAGCTATTCCATTTCATATTACATATAATTTAGTTACCTTGCGACGCTTTGATTTGTAACAATAACATTATAATTTAACCGCTTAAACTCCAAACTCCTAAGTCATGAAAAAAAGCCTGGCACTAGGCCTTATAAGCTGTATACCCCTGTATGGCTTATCTCAACAGTTCACTGGTTACTCGTACGACAATTATTCGGGTGTTCACGGCATGTTACAAAACCCCGCCTCCGTTGCCGGAAGCAAGTATAAAGTGAATATCAACCTGTTTTCCATGAGCGCATTGGCTGGCAATAATGCCTATGAGCTTAAGAAAGACAAATTTTCCAATTTCGACTTTTCAGACCTGGAAGAGAACAGGGATTTTCTGAAATCGGCCAATGCCGATAAAAAGCACCTATGGTTGAATACCGATATCATGGGTCCCTCTTTTATGATCGCTACCGGCAGAAAAAGTGGCTTTGGCCTGTACAGCCGCATGCGCACGCTGGTAAACGAATTTAACCTCAGCGATAAAACATTTCGCCTTTTTGGCAACGATTCTGCCTTTTATAATACCGCACTCCAGGAAAGCAACGTGCAGTTCAAGGCCCATGCCTTTGCGGAAGCAGGCTTATCTTATGGCCGGGTCATCTACAATTCTCCGCAACACCTGCTTAAACTGGGTGTTACCGGTAAATATGTGGTCGGACTGGCGGCAGCCTCCGTATATTCCAATAAGTTATTGGTGAATATTGCCAAGAACGACTACATCAACCAGCTTGAAGGCGACTTTAACGTACGCTATTCAAGCAACCTCGATGACGTGGACGATGACTTCTCCGATATCCTGGACAAATCTTCCGGTAACCATGGCTGGGGGTTAGACCTGGGCCTGGTATATGAATGGCGCCCTGAAAGCAGTGGCTGGCTCACGACCGACCCTACCCTGTATAAACTTCGCCTGAGCGCTTCGGTAAATGATATCGGTTCGGTAAAATATAAAAATTCCGAGCATGGCGACAGCTATACCATGAACGCGTCTACCCGGTCTACCGATGACTTTGAAAAAGACGATGACGAAACTTTCGATGAATATTTCACCAGGCTCGAAAGCATGAACATCCTCACGTCTAAAGCCCATACCGACAAAATGAAGGTCAGCCTGCCTACCACCCTTCGTTTTGACGCCGACTATCATATTTACAAACGGCTTTTCATTAATGCAGGTACCGTAGTGAACCTCCTTAACAGAAACAAGAACCAGTTTTCGGCCCAATATGCCACGTCCTTTACCGTAACACCCCGCCTGGAAAAAAAGTGGTTCAGCATTTACTCACCGTTTTATTATAATACGCTGAATAAGGCAATGGCATGGGGAGCAGGCTTACGCGCAGGACCCGTGTTTGTTGGTTCGGCTTCCATTCTGTCTAATTTCTTATCTAATAAAAATGTGAGTGCCGCCGATGTACACCTGGGCGTAACCTTATCTATTTACCAACGCATCAAAATAAAGCGGCATAAAGCTTCTCCCCCACCGGAACCTAAACCGCAACCTGTGGTTGAAACAAGGGTTGATACTGTTGTGAAAAATGTAGAGGTTATAAAAGAAGTACAGATCACGCAGGATAAAGACAACGACGGCCTTGTTGATGATAAAGACGAGTGCCCTGAAATACCTGGCGAAGTTGCTTTGGCAGGTTGTCCAGATAAAGACAAAGATGGCATTGCCGATAAAAACGACAAATGCCCTGAGGTTGCCGGTACCACTAAATACAATGGTTGCCCTGTGCCCGATACCGACGGCGATGGACTGAATGATGAGAACGATAAATGCCCTGATGTTGCCGGTACCGCCAAATACAATGGTTGCCCCATTCCTGATACCGATGGCGATGGATTGGATGATGAAACCGACAAATGCCCTAACACACCAGGCAAACCCGCCAACAATGGCTGCCCTGAAATAAAACAGGAAGTTGCCAAGAAGGTAGCCATAGCGGCCAAAAGCATTTACTACATGTCGGGCAAAGACATCATTCAAAAAGTTTCTTACCCCAAACTGGATGTTGTAGTTAAAGTGCTGAAAGCAGATCAGGAGTTACAGATCAGCATTGAAGGGCATACCGACAATAAAGGAAATGCGGTATTCAATTTGAAACTATCGGCCAAACGCGCCCAGGCTGTGAAGAACTACCTGATCAAAAAAGGTATTGCCGAAAACCGGATCAACGCGCAAGGCTTTGGTGATACAAAACCAATCGCCAGCAATGTTACCCCGGCAGGCCGCGCCAAGAACAGACGCGTAGAGTTGCATTTGAATTATCAATAGATGATGGCAACCATCAAGCAATTCAACCATCAAAATATTAAAAAGGGGGCCTTTGCCGCGGCGAAGACCCCCTTTTAATTTTCACCAGTTCTGCATTTACTTTCTTACTACATCAAACTTGCGGAAGATAGAGTTCACACTACTGTTAATTTCCTTTTTGGTCACATTCCTGCTGTTCACGTCGTCGGTCGTCCAGCCCTGCCAGATGGTTTTATCGGTTCTCGCATCTACCATCGTTATAGTTAATGTACCTTGTCGTACTTCCGCAGTATTGTTATCGTATCCCATAAACATGGAAGGATAGTAAATAGTCCCCCACCGGCGATAGAATGGGTTGTAAAACATGCGCCGGTATGGCATTGAGTATACAGGATTTGATTGTTCCCTGGTAGTTTTTTCAACAAGCATATCATAGCTTATCAAAACATCCGGTTTGCTCTTGTCTTCCCGCCAGCCTTCTTTTAGCAATTGCGCATTTACCGCTTCATGAACATGCTTTTTCATAAACTCCATATGCCTGCCTTTTTCCTCTTTCTTATCACTATCTATCCAGGCGTACGTTTTATAACGGCTGAAATCTGCCGTCTCGTCTTTTTCAATGTAAGCAGGCGTAGCGCAGCTCACCGCCAATAGGATGGGCACAAAAAGAACTGGTATAGCTTTTAGTATATTCATAACAACTCCTCCTTTTTTTGTGTATAGTTAACCTACATTATTAACGTTGAAAATGAAACAGAAGTAATTAAGGCTTTGTGAAAGTATACCTAAGGAATTGTTAAACACCCCTAAAAAATAGGCAGCCCTGAAGAATCAGGGCTGCGAGTCACATGAGAAAATTATGCAGCAATCGTTTTGATTCCGGGTTGATCGCTGCAGCTATTCTTTACCCGGAAAAGATGTATGATAAATTAATTATCGGCTGATGTAAAACAGCTTAAGGAAAGGTCAATTACAATAGTTCAGGATCACCCAAAGCCTGGGCTTGCTTACCATAAGGTATTATCCGGTAAATGAACTGAAAATTAGTGCAATAACACTAGTTGACTGAAACTCCGTGAATTGGCTGGCTAATGGCTTTGCCTTGTACGGCGGCAAATTATAACAGATTGAAGAAACATTCGATGGAATCTTTCTCATGGCTTTGTTTTTTCGGCTAATACTAAACTATGTGCGCTCCAATTGAACAGGTATGCAAGATACAAAGGTCTTGGAATATAACCCGAACGAATGCAAAGACAATTAAAAATTAGTGGCTCTTTTTATCAGAATTTACAAGGAACAACTTATCATGCGAGTTTAGTTATGACAGTTTTGACCCTTTTTCGGCATTGAATGCATCTACAATGCTACTCACGTCCTTCTGTTCCTGAAAAATTAGAAGTACTTCCTGTTTCTTACATCCTGCTTCGGTCTTTTTAATGAACGCACGTTTTACGCGCGTAGCGCAGATACCAAATAACTTATCTTAGAATGTAACTCCTCTGGCCGGAATGGTTTATGAATGAAATCAGTAAACCCTTTTTGCAAAAGATCGGCCTGCATATTATCATATACTGCCGCAGTAAATGCCACTGCAGGTATAGACGTATTGATCTTACGTATTTCTTTCAGGGCAGTGGCGCCATCCATTTCTGGCATTTCAAGGTCGATCAACAACAGATCGTACGTGCCTTTTTTGAACTGGGCCAGGGCTTCCCGGCCATTGGTAGCCTCGCTTACCTGTATGCCCCACTTGGTTAAAAATCTTTTAGCGATAGACAGGTTCACCGGGTTATCTTCTGCAATAAGTAATCGTATACCTTCCAGCGAATGGAGGTGCTTTATGTTGTCTTCATTAATATAGCGTTTCCTGTTCTCACAGATCTTCAGCTCAACAGTAAAGTGAAACGCACTGCCCTTTCCTTCCTCGCTTTCTAACAGCAGGTCGCTGTTAAACATATTAACGATACGCTTGGTGATGCTCAACCCCAATCCGGTACCGCCGTACTTACGTGTAGTATTTACATCAGCCTGTGTAAAGCTGTCGAATATTTCCTTGTGTTTATTTTTAGGAATGCCAATACCCGTATCCATCACAATAAACTGCAACGTTGATTTGGCGCTTGAGGAGAACAATTTACGAACCGCCATAGTGATGGTGCCCGCATGCGTAAACTTGAGGGCATTGGCCAGCAGGTTGCTCAGCACCTGGTTCAACCGGGTTTCATCGGTATAAAACTCTAAGTCGAGCCGGTCATCAATGTCTACTTTAAATTCAAGCCCTTTTGCTTTTATTTGCGGAGAGAACTGCGAAGCCAGCTTCTGCATAAACTCTTTAATGTTTACGGGCACATCTGCCAGTTCCACTTTTCCGGCTTCCATTTTATTGTAATCGAGGATATCGTTGATCAGCATCATCATGTGCTCAGATGAAAACTTCAAAATATCCAGGTGTTGCTCCTGTGTTGGTAAATGTTCTTCCTGCAATAACAGGTTCGACGCACCGATAATACCATTCAGCGGCGTACGCAATTCATGGCTCATGTTACTGAGGAAGCGTGATTTTGTTCGGGCAGCCGCTTCGGCTTTTTCTTTGGCCTTCATCAGTTCAAACTCGGCCATCTTCACATTCGTTACATCCAAAATACTGATCTTGGTGTAACCGGTATCTTTATAGGTAAAGGGCACCACACTTACAAAGCCATAAAAGGTACGGCCTGTTTTGGCCGTAAGGGTCAACTCGCCCTGCCAGGGACGCGATTCACCAGCCAGCGACTCTTTTATTGAGTTGAACTGTTTAATATGATGTTCTTCGAACCAGTCTTCAATGTTTGTTCCTTCAATTTCCCTTTTCTCATTCACCTCAAACAATTCCAGTGCCCGCTTGTTACAACTGGCAATTATATTCGACTGGTGGAAAATAATAAATACCCCATCGAGCGAAGTATTGAAGATGGTATCGCCAAATGTTTTTTCCTGTAGAATGGCTACTTCATTATCCTTATTCACCTGTAATATGGAGTAGGAAAAAATAATGGTCATGGCCAGCGAAATAACCAGGTTACCGCTATACAACTGAGTATACAGGGCCTCGTTAATATGCTGTATGTTGTTTATATACGGACAAATCTTTACACAGGCCAGTGACGATATAACCGTTATGGAGTATACAGATAACAGCTCTTTAAAATTACGCCTGATGCTAACCACAAACGTTAGAACCACGAAGTAAGGAAAATACAGCAGGTACTCCCCTGCCCGCAAGCCTTCTATATAACTTATTACAATGAGGTATAAGTTTATATTTATAACCGCAATGATACGGCCTGTTTCGAGCTTTCTTTTTGAACCAAAATAAAATGCCAGCAGGAAAAAATAAGCTGAAGTAATGTTTACTAACGCACTGATATATAGCTTATGATAAAAATAGGAGAAGACAGAGAAAAAATTAAGCAGCAGGGCAAGCAGTATAAACTGGTTGAAGCGGATGATTCTTTTACGTAGATCCTTGGAAACGCCCTCATACAAGCCAGAATGAACTATCTCCCTGTAAATAGACCAGACAAGATATAATATTTTCTCCTTCATAGAGTTATTGGATTAGAACGAAAGGTTTCATTCTACGGATGCCTAATTAACGAAAAAATGGATAAACTATTTTCCTATGAGTGGATCAAATTTCTCTAAAAAATTCATTTTCAACGAAAAAATTGACAGCGATTATCTTTATAGTTTGTATGAAGATGATTACCAGTACATAGAAGAGATCTTCGGCACAACGCTCGCGCACTTTGATGAAGATTATAATTCAATTAGAACTGCTTACGAAGCAAATAATTTATTGGAACTAAAAAAGGCAATACATAAAATTAAACCGACGTTTGGTTTTTGTGGTTTGCCGCTGGTGCAACATATTTGTAAGGAATTTGAAGATTTTTGTCAAAAAGCAAATACTTCAAATGAATTAAAATCCGAATATCAACAAATTGTAATTACATTAGCAGAGAGCAAAGAGCTTATCGCAACGGAATACAATAAGTTGAAAGAATTCAATTCCAATTTTTTATGAAATGGACCTGTGTCATTGTTGAAGATTTGCAGGTAGCCGCCGACTATTTGGTAAAATGCTGCGAGAAAAGTGCACTGTTGCAAGTGAAAGGACATTTTACCAATGTGGAGGAGGCGCTTGACTATCTTAATAAAAATTCCGTTGACGTATTGTTTCTTGATGTGGAAATGCCCGGCGCTACCGGGTTCGATCTGCTCGATCAACTGGCGTACTATCCCAAAGTAATTCTAACCACTTCCAAATCGGAATATGCGTATAACGCTTTCGAATACAATGTCACAGATTTTCTAAAAAAACCATTTACCTATCAACGTTTCCAGGAATCGCTGAATAAACTAACCACCCCTGCAGGAGAAAACAACATCAGTAGCACGGCTACCGATCATATTTTCATAAAATGCGACGGCAAGCTGGTTCGGTTAAACAATGATGATATACTGTTTATTGAAAGCATGGGCGACTATGTTAAGTTCGTAACCATCGATAAAAAGTATATCACCCATAATACCATCAAAAACCTGGAAGAAAAAGTAAACCGGCAGTGCTTTATAAAGGTGCACCGCTCTTACATAATAAATATCAATAAGATAGATGATATTCGCGAAAACGACCTGTTTATAAAGGGGAACGAGATCCCGGTAAGCAAGGCCCACAAGGCAGACGTTTTAAAGCGTTTAAACATTATCTGATCTTCATCGAAACTTTCTTGTTATTTACCGGCATAATTAACCCAAATAGCTAATAATTTTCTCTTTGCGGGTGTTCGTAACCATCTTTGTTACAACAAATAAGCCCCTAAACGCAGAACCATATATACTGTGTAACTTATTAATTGTGACGGTTATCAATTATAAACCCTATCCCTTGAAACGGAAAAAAAAGTGGAATCCAACGCTATGAAAACTAGTGCGATTTAAAAAATCTCCAGCCTGCTCATGATATGGATTTCATTAAAAGGTACCGAACCTCAAAAGGGTTCGGTTTCTTTTTTATACCGAATGCGGAAGGCTTAACGCTTAACGCCTAACGCGCAAAACCCGCCAATAGGAGCTTGCCTTAAGCGTTCTGCGTTTAGCGTTCAGCGAAATTTCTACCCAAACACCCCAGGTATATTGTACACATATTACACTTAAAATCCATTTACCCGGGTTTTTCCACCTAAAAATCGAAGGTTTCCACTTATTAGTCGAATAAAATTGAGATCCGGGGAAAGAATTAGCATCTTTGTTACAGATCAAAATTCCTGTAAAAAACCAAAAAAACCCGAAAGGGCAAATCCTGAAGAAGGCGTCACGGAGCCTGAAGATCCTGAAAAACCTCGTACCCAATTTATCCAACGATCCATTTGAAACCAACTAAAATCTCCTCGAGAAAACCCTAAACGATCCGATCCGATGAAAAATCCAAATTTGCAAAATCCATTATCTGAAAGGAGAACTACCCAACAAAATCTGAGCCTATAGATGAATTAAATTTACACTAGAGACTACCCAAAGATTATTGAATTAGAAAGCCGCCCCGTGAGGCGGTTTTTTTATTAAGGTACAAGGCCCAAACTTCGGGGCTCAAGCGTTTAATTTTCAATACTCCCCTTTTATCGTCCTTCCCTATATATCCAAAAGTTTATTTTTCTTACTTCCAGTTGTCTTGCTTGCGCCTTTCATTCTTTATGCCTTGGAACCTTGAACCTTGAACCTTGTGCCTTGAACCTTGAGCCTTGGAACCTTGTGCCTTGTGCCTTGATCCTTGTGCCTTGAACCTTGAACCTTGTGCCTTGAACCTTGTGCCTTGTGCCTTGGAACCTTGTGCCTTGAACCTTGAACCTTGTGCCTTGTAGCTTTAATTATCACATTGTTCTACGTTAATCCTATCTCATAATGCACCTCCGGTATTTCCACATCGGTAAATCCTTTTTTAATTAATCGCTGGCGGAATTGTTGTTGCACGTTATACTCGCCATGCACCAAAAACAAACGCTTTACCTGACGGGGGTCCTGGCAGGCCAGGAACTGGCTCAGGTCTTCATAATCACCATGGGCGCTCATGCTGTGTATGGCGTCTATATCAGCATGTACTTCATGCGATACCCCAAAAATTGATACTTCTTTCCTGCCCGATAATAAACGGCCACCTAACGAATCAGGCTCGCAATAACCGGTCATTAAAATGGTGTTGCGACTGTTCTCAATATTATTGCTGATATGGTGTTTTACGCGGCCGGCCTCTGCCATACCACTGGCCGAGATGATCACACAAGGTTCATTGCGAAAGTTCAGCAGTTTCGACTCCTGTACTGTTTTCACAAACTTCAATCCTTTGAAAGCAAACGGATCGGAGTCTGATTCCAGCACCCGCTGAATGGATTTATTAAAGTAACTGGGATATCGTTTAACCAGCGTAGTTGTTTTTACACTCAACGGACTGTCCACAAAATAATCCAGGTCGGGCAGGCGCCGCTCCAGCTCTAACTGGTTCAGGTGATATAACAATTCCTGTGTGCGTCCCACGCTGAAGGCCGGAACAATCAGTTTGCCCTTTTTCTGCAAACATGTCTTTTCAATCCAGGTCAACAACTGGTCGGGCGTAGTAACATTCAGTTCGTGCAGGCTGTTGCCATAAGTTGATTCAAGAATAATATAATCTGCTTGCGGAAACACTGCGGGCGAACGCAAGATCACATCCCTGTACCGGCCTACATCGCCGCTGAACGTGATATGCGTGACCTTACCATTCTCTTTTACCTTCAGGTTTACAACGGCACTGCCAATAATGTGACCGGCATCGGTATACATCAACTCCACAAAATCATCGATCGCATACCAATGGCCATATTCAACCGGGCGCAGGTATTTAAGCGCTTCTTCAGCATCGGCCACGGTGTATAATGGCAGCAGATAGGGTTGACGCTCTGCAGCTCGCCTCTTGTTCACGTACTTTACATCATCCTCCTGTATTTCGGCCGAATCAACCAGCAGGAGTTCCGTCAACTCCTTGGTAGCCGGCGTACAATAAATATTACCGGCAAACCCGTCTTTGGTTAGTTTGGGAATAAGACCGCTGTGATCAATATGTGCGTGCGATAATATAAGATGATCTACTTCGCCCGGATTGAAGCCCCAATGACGGTTCAAATTACTGGTAGCCTGTCCCAATCCCTGGAACATACCACAATCGAGCAAATACTTCCGGCCGTTATTCAACGTAAGCAAATGCTTCGATCCTGTAACAGTACGCGCAGCGCCGTGGAATGCGATCTTCATTGTTATAATGGTTTGTGGTTTGTAGTTTGTGGTTTATCGTTTGTGGTTCTTTAGTTTTGAGCCTCGCCCCTTTTTCAACATGCTATACCTTTTTGCCTGCGGCGTGCCCCTGCATTTGTATTCACTTTCGGCTTGCAGCTTCTTTCGCCTTAAACGACCAGGTTATAAAACATTCCGCTACTTTATCGCCTTGTTTGCTGGTGCCAGTTGATGTAGTAACACAAACCTGAGGTTCGCCGGTGGCAATGGCCTTTTCAATGGCGTTCAATAACAAGGCGCCATCTTTACATTCAAAGCGGGTACGGCCCGTTGCTTTCTTGAAATAATTGGCCTCAAATTTTACCACCAGCATCGATACGGCGGGTTTACGATCGTATACATGCGCCATAGCCAGCGAGCCGGTGCTCATTTCCGCAGCCATGGCCAGGCAGGCAAAATAGGTAGAACGGAAGGGATTTTGCGAGAACCATTTATACGGAACCGTTACCACACAATGCTGTTCATCGATCTCTCTTACGCGAACACCCGAAAAGAAAGCGGCGGGCAGCTTCCATAGCAGGAATACCCTGAATAAAACAGGGTTATTAAGTCGTTGGATGAATTTATTTGGCATGAAGGAAAGGTTATTCAGTTATTGAGTTATTGAGTTATTCAGTTATTGAGTTCGGGTTAACTTATGAACTGAACAACTCAATAACTTTCTTCAGTGAATGTAAATAAAAAATGCTCCCGGAGGAGCATTGATTTATAAAACTTCAATTTGATTCTTCAACAGGTCATCAAATTCATCGCGCTTACGAATGAGATGGGCCTTGCCATCTTTCACCAGCACTTCTGCCGGTTTAAGGCGGGAGTTGAAGTTGGATGACATTTCAAAGCCATAAGCGCCGGCATTATAAAACACCAGGTAATCGCCTTCCCGTACTTCATGCAACTTGCGGTCCCAGGCAAACGTATCGGTTTCACAAATGTTCCCTACCACCGTATAGATCCTTTCGGGACCGTTGGGGTTGGAAATATTTTCAATATGATGGTACGCTTCATAAAACATGGGACGGATAAGGTGGTTAAACCCGCTGTTCACCCCGGCAAATACCGTAGCAGGCGTTTGCTTTACCACGTTTGTCTTTACCACAAAATAACCGCACTGGCTTACCAGGTATTTACCCGGTTCAAACCACACCTGCAGTTTTTTACCGGTTTCTTTTTCATAGTTCTTAAATGCTATCGCCATCTTCTGACCAAGCGTATTCACATCCGTCTCCGGATCGTCGGGCTGGTAAGGCACTTTAAAGCCGCTGCCCAGGTCAACAAATTCGAGGTCGGGGAAATGGTTAGCAATTTCAAACATCACTTCCAACCCTTCGAGGAATACGCCGATGTCTTTGATCTCACTACCGGTATGCATATGCACGCCGGTCACTTTTATTTTGGCGCTTTTTACAACGCGTTCAATATGCCTGATCTGGTGAATGGAAATACCAAACTTACTGTCTACGTGCCCGGTAGAGATCTTGAAATTACCACCGGCCATGATGTGCGGGTTGAGCCGGATGCAAACAGGATAGCTGCCGCCAAACTTATTGCCAAATTGCTCTAAAATGGAAATGTTGTCGATATTGATATTTACACCCAGTTCTTTTGCAGCAACAATTTCCTGGAAGTCGACACAGTTAGGGGTATATAAAATATTCCTGGGGTCAAAGCCTGCCTTCAGGGCCAGCTTTACTTCATGAATGCTCACGCAATCTACACCCGCGCCCAGACTATTGATATACTTTAATATATTAATATTGGTAAGCGCCTTACAGGCATAGTAAAAACGGGCATTGATCTTGCCAAATGCACCTTTCAGCTTCTCGTATTGCTCTTTTATTTTTTCAGCATGGTACACGTATAATGGGGTACCGTATTCGTTCGCTAACTGAATTAAAAACTCTCTTGATAATTGCTGTGACATATTATGCGAATATAAGAAGAAAACCGCTGCAAGCTGTAAGCCATAAGCTGAAAGCAAATGCAAAACGCCAAAAGCCGAAGCGGAAAGACCTAAACCAATAATTGTTAAAATAACAATGCGCATTGGCCGGTTGGCGAATGCGCACAAGTAATATAAATCAGTGCATGAGATTCGGGAAGTTTGAGTAATGTGAGCCGTCTTGAATGGAAGAACCACAAACCATAAACCTCAAACCATAAACTGTTATTTCATTTCTCCATCCTTATCGTCAGCCTCGTCTTCACCATCGCCCTCTTCATCCTCATTCTCGGGAGAACCATGTTCTTCTATCAGCTCCCCGTCTTCATCAACCTTAAATGTGGTGGTATCGTCTTCGGTATAAGCATCTTCGTCTTCTTCTGGCGTAATGTAAGCTTCCTCTTCTTCAAACCCTTCCTGCTGTTCTTCTTCCTCCCCTTCTACTTCATTAAAAGTTTCTTCATCGTCTTCGTAAGCCTCTTCTGCAATTTCATCCAGCACTTCACCGGCCTCTTCATCCAATGCTTCGGCTTCTTCTTCAATCAATGATTCATCGGTATCCAATTCTACGCTCTCATCCTGCATTTCCAACGCTGCCTGGCCCTCGGCCGGTTCCTCCGCTTCTCCTTCTGCACCTTCTTCTGTAAATGATATGGCAGCACCATTCAGGTGTGTGCCATTCAAAGAGGGTTCAACAGTTCCTGTATCTTCTGCGGCGGGTGTTGTGCCTCCTTCACCAACCGCTGTTGGCAATACTATATTATCGTCGAATACTTCTTTCAGTTTCGGCAGGTCATCGGTAGTGTTCAGGCCGAAGTAATCCATGAAGTTTTTAGAAGTACCATACACCAGGGGATGACCGGGTTGGTTTTCATTACGGCCTGTAATAACGATGAGGTCTTTCTCGAGTAACTTCTGAATAGCATAATCGCTGCTCACGCCCCGGATGGCTTCAATTTCAGATTTTGTAACCGGTTGTTTATAGGCAACGATGCTTAAGGTCTCTAACGCGGCCGTAGACAGGCGCTTCAGGAATTTATCACCGTTTAACTGGGCAACGGTTTTATGAAAGTCTTTTTTAGTAAGGAATTGCCAACCACCGCCGCTCTCGCGCACTTCGAAGGGATAGAACTCGGCTTTATACTTCTCCAGGATCCCTTCAATGGCCGATTCAATCTGATCGAGCATGATCTTATCCTCCATAAAGCCGAAAGCATTATTGATCAGGTCAGTGATCTCTAATGTGGTCAATGGCTTCTCACTGGCAAAGATCAAAGCTTCTATATGGGGTATCAGGTTGGAAATTTCCATTTTTTTAGTTTATGGTTTCTGGTTTATAGTTTATTGTTAACCAGAAACAACACACTATAAACCATAAACTATCTTAACCTTGTAATGCAGCAGCACCGCTCACAATTTCTGTAAGCTCGGTAGTGATGGCTGCCTGACGGGCCCGGTTGTATGATATTTTATAGTGCTTTAATAACTCGTTGGCGTTTTCGCTGGCTTTATCCATCGCAGTCATCCGGGCGCCATGTTCTGAGGCATTGGCATCAAGTACTGCTTTGTATAATTGCGTATTCAGGATCTTGGGCATCAACTCAGCGATCAGCTCGTCTTTGGCAGGTTCAAAAATGAAGTCGCTCTTTTTAGCGCCTTCTTTCTTCTCTACTTTAGGAATAGGCAGGAAGCGTTCTACGGTAAACCGTTGAACCGCGGCATTGCGAAACTCGCTGTATACCAGTTCTATTACATCATATTCTTTTGCCTCAAAAGCTTTAACAGCAGCCTGGGCGGCAGCTTGTACGTTCTCAAACTTCAAACCGAGGAAAAGATCTTTATAGGTATCGCTAACCTTGTATTTATTTTTCTGGAAGTATTCAGTTCCTTTTTTACCAATGCCCCATACATGTACAGTGCCTTTGGCAGCCTGCGCGCTATACTTTTCCTGGATGGTAGTACGGGCCAGCTTTATTACGTTGGCATTGTATGCGCCGCACAAACCGCGGTCGCTGGTAATTACGATCAACAGCACTTTTTCAACAGGCCGTTCAGCGGCCAGCCCAATGCTTGCATCGCCTTCTGAGCTGCTTACGATGTTACTAAGCACTTCCTGCAGCTTGCGTGCATAGGGACGCATTTGAATGATTGCATCCTGGGCTTTTCTTAATTTGGCAGCGCTTACCATTTTCATTGCCTTGGTAATTTGCTGCATATTTTGCGTTGCCTTGATCTTATTACGAACTTCTTTTAACTGACCTGCCATATTGCAAAGTTGAAATGTTGATCACTGCCAGGGATTTAGCTCTACAAACAATTAATAATCAACAAAATAGAGTCAATAAACCTACCTGTAGTTTTAATCGGCTGCAAAGGTAGCGGAAAGAGGGGAAAATTCCTTGTTCTGTGTAAAATTCCGTATGGGATATGAGTTTCCTGCCACAACGGCCAGATATTCAGTTCCTGGTTCTTAGTTCTGAGTTCTTTAATGCTGGAATCCCTGTTTACTCGCTGCCTTGTTGCCTCTTTGCCTTTTTGCCTTGTTGCCGTCTACTTTCTTCATAGTCACAATCTAAAACATGTAGCTTCACGTATATACCCAATAACCCCATCCCATCATGCAAACCATTTTTATTACCGGCGGTACCGGGTATATCGGTACCCGGCTTATTAAAGCCCTGTTACAAACGGGCGGGTACCGCATCAAGGCGCTGGTGCGCGAAGGTTCAGCCCATAAACTGCCGCCGGGCTGCGAAGTGATCATTGGCAACGCCCTCGATGCCGCCACTTACGCAGCTTCGGCCGCCGGGGCCGATACGTTTATCCACCTGGTGGGCGTTCCCCATCCCTCTCCTTCCAAAAAAAACGCTTTTGAAACCATCGACCTGGTATCGGTTCAACAGGCCGCTGCGGTTATCCGCCACAACAAACTGCCGCATGTAATATATTTAAGTGTAAGCCAATACCCGGGCCGCATCATGAAAGAATACCGGGAAGTGCGGGCAGCAGGTGAAACGCTATTAAAAACAACAGGCGCCCGATGTTCCTTCATCAGACCCTGGTATGTACTGGGACCGGGTCATTGGTGGCCGGTAATGCTGTTGCCTTTTTATGGCCTGGCCCGGCTTATTCCCGCCACCCGCGAACAAAGCCGCCAGCAAGCCCTGGTAACAATAAAGCAAATGATCAGCACCGTTTACTTTGCTATTAATCATCCACCAGAAAATGAGATCAATATTTACAATGTTCCTGACATAAAAACGTTTTGAAGTAGCATGTTCGGGGTTTGATAAAAAGTAACCAATCGCGGGTTCGTACTGCCTTGTACTTATTTCTCCTATTTCATGCATTTGACAGAAATTTTCAGCACTTTTGTTATAAGATATGGCAAAAAAGAAGAAAGCAGCTCAACCCGTTATCCTGATAACGAATGACGACGGTATAACAGCGCCCGGTATTCATAACCTGGTAGAAGCAGTAAAGGATCTCGGAAAAATAGTAGTAGTAGCTCCCGATAAACCACAGTCTGGCATGGGTCATGCCATCACTATAGGTCAACCCCTGCGTCTGAGTTCAGTGACCACCTTCTTTGAAGGCGTGGAAGCATACCAGTGCTCGGGCACCCCGGTTGATTGTGTAAAGCTGGCTGTAGACAAAATACTGCGCCGCAAACCCGATCTATGCCTCAGCGGCATTAACCACGGCGCCAATCACTCTATCAACGTAATATATTCCGGCACTATGTCGGCCGCTGTAGAAGCAGCTATTGAAAGCATTCCTTCCGTTGGATTTTCATTGCTCGATTACAGTATTGAAGCCGATTTTACGGCCGCCCGTCAATACGCCCGTATTATTGTAGAGCAAATGTTGAAGAAAACGCCGGAGAAACATACGGTACTAAATGTAAACTTCCCTCCTGTTTCACCCGATCTTATAAAAGGCATTCGTATTTGCCGCCAGGCCTATGCGAAATATGAAGAAGACTTTGTTGAGCGCAATGACCCTAATGGACGTAAGTATTACTGGCTTACCGGTGAGTTTGTAAATTTCGACAAAGGAAAAGATACTGATGTGTGGGCGCTTAAAAATAACTATGTTAGTGTTGTACCGGTGCAATTTGACCTCACCAATTATCAACTGAAAGATAAGCTCGAAAAAACCTGGAAACTGTAATGTTCAAAAAAGACAACCTCCGTTTTGGCATGTTGCTGGGCTTTATCGCCCCCCTGTTAAGCCTTATAGCCTATTATTTTATTAAATTTTATCCGCTCTTCAGTGTAAAAGACTGTTTGAATTTTATTGCAGCCAACAAAAACCAGATCACTGCTATTTCAGTGCCCTGCCTGGTTTTGAATATTGCGCTGTTCACATTTTATATCAACACCCGCCGCGATAAAACCGCCAAAGGCATTTTTGCCATCACGCTTATATATGCGATAGCGGCATTGTTACTAAAGTTTATTTTGTAGTAGCTTGTGTCAATAGTGAATTCTAAAACAGTTACCGGTTACAGGTTACCGGTTGCCAGGCCCTACAATCGAGACCGCAAACTATTTTCATGCATCCCGCAATGCAGTCCCCTTCCTGGTAACAGGCAACTGGTAACTGGCAACTTTCTCTTATCTTTACCCAATGCGTTATTACATTATAGCAGGTGAAGCTTCTGGGGATTTGCACGGTAGTAATCTTATCAAAGAGATCAGAAAAACAGATGCCGCAGCATCCATCCGGTGCTGGGGTGGCGACAGAATGCAACAGGCAGGCGGCGACCTGGTGAAGCATTACCGCAAACTGGCATTTATGGGTTTTTGGGAAGTGGCCAAAAACCTGGGCACCATTTTAAAGAACCTGCAGTTTTGTAAAGATGATATCACCAAATACAAACCCGATGCGCTCATCCTCATCGATTACCCGGGTTTTAACTTACGCATAGCCGAATGGGCAAAACAACAAGGTTATAAGATCATTTATTATATCTCACCGCAGGTATGGGCCTGGAAAGAGAACCGCGTTCACAAGATGAAGCAATGCATTGATAAAATGCTGGTGATCCTGCCATTCGAAAAAGAATATTACAAAAATAAATGGAACTGGGAGGTTGATTACGTAGGGCATCCATTAATAGAAGTAGTGGAAGAAGCGCAACTGGCGCCGGACAGTAAGCCATTGGCCAAAAAGCCCATCGTGGCATTATTACCAGGTAGCCGTAAACAGGAAATTCTTAAAAAGCTACCGATCATGCTGGAAGTAAGCCGCATGTTCCCTGCCTGCCAGTTCATTGTAGCCAAAGCGCCGGGGCAGGAAGATAGTTTTTATGAATCGGTACTGGCCATGTATCCCAATGTTTCATCGGTGCGTGACGCTACCTATTCTTTGTTATTACAATCCCGGGCAGCCTTGGTTACATCGGGCACCGCTACACTGGAAACGGCATTGTTCGGCGTTCCGGAAGTAGTATGTTATAAAGGAAGCAATATTTCGTACCAGATCGCAAAAAGGCTTATCAAGGTCAAATACATTTCGCTGGTAAACCTGATCATGGATAAACCAGTGGTAAAGGAATTAATTCAAAACGAACTAACGCCGGGCAATCTGCGTAAAGAGCTGGATGCGTTGCTCACCAATGAAGCCACCCAACAACAATTACGGGAAGATTATTCCAATCTGCGGCAATTACTCGGCCAGGGCGGGCATGCGTCTGCAAGAGCAGCGGCCATTATAGCAGAATTTTTACAAAAGAAATAAAGAGCTTTTTACAGGTTGTCAGATGCAAGTTACAGATTACATGTTCCGGGGCTTATTGCCAGTCTCCGATTTCCCCCCTTGTATTCCCTGCAACCTGAAACCTGGACCCTGTAACTGCCCCCGGTAACCGGTAACTACTTCTTCATCGTCACCAGCTTCACTATAATAACGATCAATGCTATCAGGAACATGAACAGCGAGATCCTGTTAATGCCGTGCATATAGCGCATCCAGGTAGAATGCGGTGCCTTCGGATCGCGTTTTTTCAAGTAGAAATATTCCTGCAGTTGTCTCCAAACTCCCATAAATGATAATATGCTAATTTGATAATGTACAAAGAAATTACGTGATGCTTTGTTATCACAATATTACTTCATTTAGCAAAGTCAGCAAGCGATCTACCCATATGGCATTAAATAAGCACATCAGCAAATTAGCCAATTAGCACATTCTTCTTCCTTCCATCCCAAAAGATGCCAGCTTACCTAAAACCATCAGTAAATTGAAATACCTAAAAACACACGTATGAAAAAATTCCTGATGGTCCTGATCCTATCCCCCGGTTTGTGTTTAACTGCATCCCGGGCTCAGGATAAAAACAAAGGGGCCACCGTGTCGCCGCCAGTGACCGATACAGCCAAGAAAAAACCCGCCGGAATTACTGACAAGGTAAAAAGCAGCCGCAAGTTCGATGGCCTGTTCACCCTTTACCAGGATACGGCCACCGGTACCGTTCAGTTATATGTTAAGAAAAACCAGTTAGGCAAAGAATATATCTATCAAAGCTTTTCCATCAGCGGCCCCAACCAGTTATACCTGAACCAAAGCATGCACCGCGCCACCCTGGTATTCAAGGTGCAGAAGGCGTTCGATAAACTGGAATTCTCCCGGGTGAATACCCGGTTCTGGTACGACCGCAATAATCCCGTAAGCAAAACCGCTGAGGTTGACAAACCCGAAGCAGTGTTCCTGGTAGAAAAAACCGTTGCCGAGGATGCAGACGGCTACCTGATCAATGCCGACGGCTTATTTATCAGCGAAAAGCTGGATCCCGTAAAACCGCTCCTGCTGCCTGGCCCCAACACCATGACCATTTTCAACCTGGGCAATTTGAACCCGGCCAAATCGCGGTATGCGAATGTTCGCTCCTTTCCCAATAACTCTGATATAGTCGTTGATCTCGCATATGACAATCCTGCTCCTTTTAATTCAGGCACTACTGACATTACAGATGCCCGTTATGTACGGGTACGGATGCAGCACAGCCTAATTGAAATGCCGCAGAATGATTTCCGCCCCCGGAGAGATGATCCGCGGGTAGGTTACTTTTTGCAATACATAAACGACCAAACCAGCATCAGCCCTGTTCCGTACAAAGACATTATCCATCGCTGGCACCTGAAGAAAAAAGACCCTTCTGCAGCCCTGAGCGAACCGGTTGAACCGATCGTTTACTGGATAGAAAATACAACCCCGAATGAATATCGCCAGATCATTGTCGATGCCGGATTAAAATGGAATGAAGCTTTTGAAAAGGCCGGCTTTAAGAACGCCATTCAAATGAAGATCATGCCCGACGATGCCGACTGGGACCCGGCCGACATCCGGTATAATGTGATCCGCTGGGTTTCTTCAGCCCAACCTACGTACGGTGCTATTGGCCCCAGCTTTGTAAATCCCAAAACTGGTCAAATTATCGGCGCTGATATTACCATAGAATGGTATTCAGGAAGCGCCACCCCGGTACTTGATGAATTGTTCAACACCACTGCACCTGCCGGCAAACTGCAATATCCTGGTATGGACCCGCAGCATGAAGCCAATTGCACGCTGGCCGGCGAATTGAAAAGCCAGTTACTAACGGGCATGACCGTCCTTGACGCCTCAGGCGCTTCGGCCAATGAAGTAAAGGAAATGCACAAGCAGTTCCTCATCTATCTTATCATGCATGAAATGGGGCACACCCTGGGGTTGAACCATAACATGAAAGCCAGCCAGATGCTGTCGCCTGCCGAGATCAACAATACAGAAATTACCCACAAAATAGGGCTGATAGGTTCTGTAATGGATTATCCCGCCATCAACATTGCTTTAGACAGAAGCAAACAAGGCGATTATTATACCACCAAAGCAGGTCCATACGACCTATGGGCTATTGAATACGGTTATACACCTTTTAGTGAAGCCGAAGAAGCGGCAGGGCTGAAATCGATCATCGCGCGCAGCACTGATCCTAAACTGGTGTTTGGGAATGACGGCGATGATATGCGGGCACCTGGTAAGGCCATGGACCCACGGGTTAACGTCAATGAGCTAACCAGTGATGCCATAGGTTATGCAGAAGACCGGTTTAAAATAGTGAATCAAACCATGGGCAAACTGGTTCCGAAATATACCAAGGAAGGCCAATCCTATGCAGAACTTCGTACGCGCTATTTCACGTTGCTTGGTCAACGCTATAGCATGATGGCGGCCATCAGCCGTTATATCGGGGGTATTTATATTGATAGAAGTTATCCTGAACAGAAATCGGGCGTTAAACCCTATACTCCTGTTCCGCTGGCTACACAAAAGCGGGCCATGGACATGTTGCACAAATATGTATTTGCACCCGATGCCTTCGAGGCCGACGCACAGGTATATGCCTGGCTGCAACCACAACGCCGTGGTTTTACCCAGAACGGTTCCGGCGATGATTTCCGCATTACCAATACCACTCTGGCTATACAGGCCGATGGCGTGCTGTCGCACTTATTGCATGGCGTTACTTTACAGCGTATCACCAACAGCCGTTTATATGGCAACCAATACAGCGTGGCCAGCATGATGGGCGATCTGCAAAAAGGTATCTTTAGTGCAGATATTGCCACCAACGTAAATGTATTTCGTCAGAACCTGCAAACCTATTTTGTGCGTCAGCTGGCTTCTATGATAGCTCCGCAAAATCAGCAGTTCGACGATGTATCGAAAGCGGCCGCCTTATATACATTGAAAAAGATCAAGACACAATTGTCCACTGCCGTTTCTACCAATGAAGAAACAAAGGCTCATCGCGCCAACCTGTCGTTCATCATTGAGAACGCCCTGGAGCAGAAATAAGCGGTTATACCACACACTCTCAATAAAAAAACCATCCCCACGCGGCGGATGGTTTTTTATTGTTAACATCAAAACAACACAAGCAGAATTTACCTGAAAAACCTTGCCAGGGGAAGCGATTTTTTATTTCGGTTAATAATAGTTCTCAATCCTTTTTCAATGGTATGCACCTTGTCATGCGGTTCTTCATCACTAAGGGCAAGCGACAGATCGCAATACCCGCTACTTATATCAAATGTCATGATAAGTACGATCACCTTCTGTCCCCAGAAATTAAAAGCATTATTATGTACCAGCTCAAGGGTCACTTCTTCTACATTTTCATCAAACAATTCATACCCATATTCATCCATTGACCGCAACACTTCTTTGTTGCCCTGTGCTTTCTGAATGGTAACGGTAATATACGGGCTCAATGGCCTGTCATTTCCTTTTTCGAGATTTAATAGCAGAATGCGGGGAATGTTCCGGTTAATGTAGTTTTCAATACGTTGGAATAGCGCCTTGTCAATGGCGTAGGGGCCTAAGTGCTTTTGTAGGCTGTGGCGTTGCATAGCTCAATTAGTTTTGATGGTAAAAAATAATTGCTATGCTATTAATCAGAGGTCCTTTGCGTACTAAATATAACCAACATTTGTAATATAGAAAAATAAATGTGCAAATGGGAAAATGCGAAAATGTGCAAATGGGAAAATGTGCAAATGAAAACTTGGCTGAAAGTTTTGCTTACGACTTTAGGCTTTGGGCTTTTAGCTGTATTACGTGTAACGTGTAGTTGCCAATTGCCTATTGCAAATTGTAGACTGGCTATTGCAAATTGCCGGCTACAGATACCAATTGCGGCTACCTATTGCCTATTGTTTTGCCTTTATGCCTCGTTGCCTTTATGCCTCTTTGCCTTTATGCCTCGTTGCCTTTATGCCTTTATGCCCTCTTTGCCTTTATGCCTCGTTGCCTTGTTGCCTGTATTGCTACATACTACTCTCTATCGCCGGTTAAACAATACGGTCATTCTAAAGAAACAGGCCAGCCGAAATTTGTAAACCGCCTGTTCACTGTATTACTTTTACATCAGCAAGCAATCACAACGCCAAAATGCGGAACGCTGAAGGCAAAACGCCGGAAAACAGATCAGAGATACGAGTTCGTGATTTTCGGCCTTAAGCACCAAGCGTTCGGCGTTAAGCGTTCAGCACTAAGCGTACCTCTGAAACCCTATTTTGATCGTATCCTTTGAATTAAACCGAACCTTAAGAAGATCGCGTACCCTTGCAGTTCCCAACCTAAGCCCGTTTATAATCCGATGCCCGAAAACCCTGAACCTTATCATGTCCAATCCAATGAAAGATCAATGAAAACCCTTCCTTTTGGAAAAATACGCCAAAAGAGATTGTCCTTCCGCCTCCCAATAGCTATCGGGATGGCGGGAGGATTTTTTTATATCCCGGGATCAAATGATAGACTTCGGATCATTGGCCGTTAATACCTTGATCCGCATCATGGTAGCAATGGAAAGCGCGCGTTGTTTGATCAGTTCGGCCATATCGCCTTCAAATAGTTCATCAACGGTGGCCTTAAACAACAGCAGCCACCGGTCAAAATGGGCAGCATTAAGAGGTGATAATTGATGCAACTGCATGTGGGCTACCATCGGGTTGCCCTTAAAGCTGGCGGTTTGAAACAGGATGTTCTCCCAAAAATCATACATACGGGGCAAATGCTGCTCCCAGTTCACTTTGGCCACATCATTGAAGAGGTACCCGATGGTTTCATCGGACCGCACCCGGGTGTAAAACGCATCTATCAACTGTTGAATGTCTGCTCTATTACGAATATCTTTCTTCATAAATGGTTGCGATTAATTGTCGTACCGACCACTACAAAGCATCAGGCCAGGTCGATAAGATGTAAACAACTAAACAGGAGCATTGGTTTTGCCAGAAACACATGCCATCAAAACCAGGGCAAAATAAGGACTTATTTATTCGATCGCAATTGACATCGATCATCCTGCATGGTGCTTAAGATCATTTACATTTGCATTCTCCTTTTTTTTCTGCTTGCAGCGTGAAGCCGTGTAGCTTGCAGCTTTTCTTCTGCCACAACATTGATCCACACTTTCGGGGGTATAATAATTGCACATTTAGCGCGGCAAGCACTGTTAAAACAATTAACCCCTGCCCCAACCATTATTAATACCTAAATACTTTTCTATGGCAAATCAAACTAACGCAGGATCACAACAATCAACACGCCGCTCTACAGGTAACACCGATTCCAAACTGCACCTATTCTTCATGCAACAGTTGCAGGACGTATATTGGGCTGAAAAGAAGCTGGTAAAAACTTTACCCAAACTGGCCGAGGCCGCTACATCAACCAGGTTAAAGCAAGCGTTTAATGATCATCTTGAACAAACCATTCATCATGTAACGCGACTTGAAAATATATTTAATTTATTGGGCGAAGAACCCAAAGGGCTCAAATGCGCGGCGATGGCGGGTATTGTAGATGAAGGCGCAGACATTATTGATGAAACCGATGAAGGCAGCGCCCAACGGGATGTGGGTTTAATTTTTGCAGCACAGAAAGCAGAACATTATGAAATAGCCACCTACGGTGGGTTGGTTACGTTAGCCCGCACCATGGGGCATGATGATGCGGCCGAGTTGTTGGACCAAACCCTGGCAGAAGAAAAGGTTACCGACAACCTGCTCACAAAAATTGCGGAAGAAGATGCCAATGTGAAAGCAAATGAAGAAAGAATAGATAATTAATACCCAATCAGACAGTAGTCGACTAAGCATATAAAGACGTTTTCAGGACTGTCTTTATTAAAAGAAGCCATTCCACTTAAAGCGGGATGGCTTTTCTTTTTAGCTTCGGCCTTTAGCATTGCACTTTGCCTTTTTCTTGTTGCCTCGCTGCCTTGTTGCCTTTTCTTAAGGAAATTATAAATAATGGATTTATCGCATACTAAGTGTCAATAAGTAATGGCCTGGAATAATATCCACAGTTGTAATTCGTTTTTTATTTGTGCGTTAATATTGTGTATCCATTAAGAGGCTGTGTGATGAAACTTCAACCATCTGATCAATTAACCAATACCCAGGTAAAGACCGGGCTGCATTTAATATTAAAGGATGGCCTGGCTACCGAGACCATGAACACCCTTACGGCAGGCACTTTCCTGGTTGCCATAGCCTTATACATGGGCGCCTCCAATATTCAGATCGGGATTTTGGCCGCATTACCCACACTCACCAATATTTTTCAACTTGTATCCGTTTGGCTGGTACAGCGTTTCAATAACCGGCGTAAAATAACCGTGATCGGCGCTTTTTGCGCCCGGGTGCCGTTACTGGTGATCGGCACGCTGCCCTTACTATTTTCCAACAGCGCCAGTGTTTCAGCCCTTATCTTTTTATTGTCGTTTCAATACCTGTTTGCTTCCATAGCCGGCGGTAGCTGGAACTCCTGGATGCGCGACCTCATTCCTCAACAAATACTGGGCAGCTATTTTTCGCACCGCAGCCGCCTGATGCAAATTTTGAATGTTACGCTCAGCCTGTTCATTGCCCTGAGCATTGATCATATCAAGGAACATTATCCCGCTTATGAAATAACCGCGTACGCAGGGATGTTCATCATCAGCGGCATCACCGGCATGTGGGGGGTATACGCCCTGGCCCGTACGCCCGAGCCCAAACCAACACCTATCAATGATAATATTGTAAAGCTGTTCAGCAAGCCGCTTACTGTACCCAACTTCAGAAAGCTGCTGGTTTTTAATTCCATCTGGATCTTTGCTTTCAACCTGGTTACACCCTTCTTCTCTGTATATATGATGAAGACCCTGGGCCTGCCACTGGTGTATGTTATCTGTTTGAATATTGTTAGCCAGGTGAGCAGCATTACCTCCATAAAATTGTGGGGAAGATGCTCTGACCGCTATAGCAATAAAACCATTATTCGCATTTGTGCCCCGGTTTACATTGGCTGTATTATGGCCTGGTCGGTAATCGGGGTTATGAACGCAGCTTTGCTTCTGCCGCTGCTGGTGGTAATGCACATTCTGATGGGTGCTTCCAACGCCGGTATTACCCTGGCATTACAGAATATCGGGTTAAAGCTGGCGCCTGCCGAAGAAGGCATTGTTTACCTGGTTACCAAAAATATTGTTACCGCTGTTTTTTCTGCAACCGCTCCCCTGGTGGGTGGTTTACTGGCCGATTTCTTTACCAGTCATTTCGTTATTCATTTGTTTGGCCGGGGACAATGGAATTTGTTCTTTATGGCCGGCGCTGCTACTGGTGTGCTCTCGATGAAATTATTGAAGGCTGTTCAGGAAGACGGCGAATTGGATAAAAAACTGCTGGTTGCCAACTTACAGCACACCTTTAAAAAACGGGTACGTTACTGGCATCACCTGCCTGTTTTACGCCGCAAGTTTTATCAACGCACCGCCCTCGTGATCTTTAAAAAAGGCCTTTCTTTTGATTTTGATGATCTGATCAAATTTAAAGGTTGGGATGGGAAGAATACAAAGAAATAAAGAGTAAAGTTTGTTGCAATGGCAGAAATAGGAATCAGGCTGCAAGCTGCAAGCTGTAAGCAAGAAAGGCAACAAGGCATAAAGGCAGCGAGGTAACAAGGAACAGCCTAATTGGCAATATGCACGCATAGCAAAGACGGCAGCAAAGAAATATACAATTTGCAATAGACAATATGCAAATAGAAAGGTCCCCTGCCCTCCTCCCCAGCTACTTACCACTCGCTTCTTTCTCTTCTTCTCGAATCGCTTCATGATGCACATCTTGTATGTATTGCATTTTCAGATGATCATAAAATGAATGCCTGTCAACCAGGTAGGCAACGAGACTTGCCACCATACCGGCTAACATCAGGTGAAAAATAACATTGTGCCGGTCGGTCATTTCAAGCACCAGGATGGCCGACGTAAAGGGCGTACGGGTTACGCCTGTAAGAAAACCTACCATACCTGCCAGGATCAGCAGATTCACATTTGTGGGAGAAACATGGAACCACTCCCCCATCACGACGCCGATACTGGCGCCCGCCGTTAAGGCCGGAGCAAATACGCCACCTGCTGCGCCGGTAGTAAATGATAAAATCGGTCCTATTATCCGCACGAAGGGCATATACCAGGGCAGGGTTTTATCATTCGTAAACAAGGCATGCGTCATGATCTCCTTACCAGAACCCAATGCATGCACACTTACAAAATAGGCCAGTGTAGCCAACACTAAGGCACATGCGGTAATGTATAATACTCTTTTAGGGACCGACCTCAACGACCGCGTCCATTTCATGATACTTAAAATTGCCCGCGCCATTGCGCTCCCTAATACGCCGGTGACGATACCCACTGCAATAACGCCAAAGAATATATAACCCGACAAATTACTTACATCGGGATAACCCAGGTATAAATAAGGGCCCAGCAAACCCTGGGCGGTTAAACCTGCAATGATCACTGCCGTAAATAAAGCTGTTTTAAAATAACTGATATGGGTACGTGTTACTTCTTCCATCGCAAACACTACTCCACCCATCGGCGTGTTAAATGCCGCAGCAAGTCCGGCTGCAGCGCCGGCCATGATCATATTCCGTTTTGAGATCTTGGGCCACCAGGAAGGCAGCATTTGGTTAATAGACCTGAACACAGAGCCGGCAATTTGTATGGTAGGCCCTTCCCGCCCAACAACCCCGCCGCCAAACACCATGATAACGCTCGATACTATTTTAAAGAAGATGATGCGAATGCTCAGCAGTTTTTTAACCTTGTCAATGTATTTGGGCGTGGCCAGTTCTACCGCTGCAATCACCTGTGGTATGCCGCTTCCGCGTGCTGCAGGCGCAAACTTATACACGAGCCACCAGGCAGTAACAAAACAAACAGGCATCACAATAAAAAGCCACCATACCCCATGATGCAGCACCCATTCCGTACCCATTTCTGCCCAGGAAAATAATTTGGCATACAATACCGCCAGAAGGCCGGTTATCACCGAAGCGATCCAGAAAGGAATAGCCTGTAATAAATTGTTTTTGAAACCTTCGTTGTGTAACCGGTTGTACACGCGTTTCAGCCGGTTTCGTACTGGATTAATGATCTTCTTCATAATAATAACACTGTATGTGGTTGAATAGTACAATAGCTGCCGGTGAATGAAATCACCGCGTAACCGGGCTTACTGATATTAAAAGCATGACAGAGCGATCGTGAATAGAAAAGTGAACAGGCTTTATGCGCAGTTAAAGATACTTTCGATGACAGGAACCGGAGATTAAAATAATATGAGAATTGGGGAGAGGTCCTATAACTCTAAACAAAAATCCCGCCTTACGGCGGGATTAAATAACTGAAAATCATTTATAAGTGCAGGTATCTGGCTTACAGTTTTGATAAGCTGCCGGCCCAATACCCGATAACAAGTAATTTATGAAAAGCTACCTTGCTTGTTAAAAGCTCACGCCTATTCCTGCCATTACATTTACAGTAGCCTGCTTATACTTATTTTTTACAGTAACCATTTGCACGGGCCCGCCAGGCGGGTTGGGTATAATAGTATAGCTGAATTCATTGGTGGCTTTTGTATTAAAGGAACTGATATCTAACAGCACATGCCAGTTCCGGCTAACCTTATACTCAAGCGCCGCACTCACCTGGTAGCAGAATGACCAGGGCAGTGGTACTTTTTCATTATTAGCACCAGCAGTCGACATTCCGCTTTGATCGGCCCCCCACCACCAGATCTTCGGAACAGCCGTCTTTGCAAGACCAGCAGTTAGTTTTGTACGCAAAACCAGCTCCGATTCCGACGTTAATGGGGTAACCAGAAAGCCCCCGGCCATCACTTTTGCTGTCTTCCAGCTTTTAGCCTCCATTTGTCGCACTGTTATTCCAGAAAAAAATCCATTAAAATAATCCCTGTAGGCCTGTTCATCCTGCTCATGTATAGTGTATCCCGATGAAAGCAAAAGCCCAAAAGATTTATTTAAATAATAGCCCAGGGAAAGATGAGCGCCTATTCCTGTTTTTGCGAAACCGGGCACTTCATTTTCCCCTTTATAGGAAGTTTCGGCAAAACGCCCAATGGGAAATGAAGGACCGACTGCCAGTTGGGTGAAAAATTTTGATTGTTTTTTTTGTGCTTGCAGAATAATAGAAAGAAACAGAAAGCCTGTTAGAAGAGTAGATGTTTTTTTCATGGCTGTTTAAGGATAAAAGTTAGGTTGAACCAATATGGTTCACCTGCAATTTAAACAACCAACAGAAAGAAGGCCGTTGCAATGTTGTTAAATGAGAACATATGAAAATTACTAATAAGGTGGGGAAGTAAAATATCAGGAATATCTGTTATAGGAACGCCTGGCATCAAATACGCTTTGATTCGGCGCACAGATAAACGGTGCCATTCTTTTGAACAGCACATAAATTTTACGGGTGAAGAATTGCTATAGATTCAATGTTCATAAAAACGCCCTGCTCCTGGGAAATTATTCAACAGCAAGGGGGTGTGATTTCCAGCGCTCCAGCTTATGTATGTTACGGGTAAAAAAACCGGTCAGGAAACCAGGAAAGCCAACCTCTTTTAATTTACCTTTTACCCGTTCCTTCATATCATCAACTGTAATGTTCCGCACTGTAAATTTTCCATCCTGGAAACAGTGGCTGCAATACATTTTGCTTATGGTGCCATCCCCATGGGTGCCACCGCTATCCCGTTTCATAGGCATACCACAGGATTGACAGCATTTGTAGGCTCTTTCCATAACAGTCGATTTAGATTATTTCTAATTTACAAAATTCTTGCACACTACGATCAATAAACGGAAATTGTTTCTGAATTTTTTAATTATTACACCCTCATGGGTCATTATTTGCCCTTTATGCGGTTTTTTTACACACTTTCAAGGCGGGCCATCAAAATCGATTTGGGCTAAAATTTTTGCCTTTGGGAAGGCTACAGCAGCGCTAAAAGGATTTAAATAAAAACGGGGAAGATGCCGTTTCACCGGCTTCTTCCCCGCCCTCTTTATACTGAGAATTCTTTAATACTACACTTCAACACGTTTTTCTTTTGGCACCAGGAAGTGCATGAGCACCCAGGCCAACAGATAAGCACCACCGCAAACCGCAAACATGATGTAATAAGCAACTTCAATTTTTCCAATACTGCGATAATGCACAAACATATTTTTTTGTACGGCAGCAGAAAGCAATATACCACCCACTGCGCCAAACATACCGCCAATACCAGTTACTGAACCTGTTGTATGCTTGGGGAACATATCACTTACCGTTGTAAAGATGTTGGCGCTCCATGCCTGGTGTGCAGAAGCGGCAATACCAATGATTATAACGGCCAGCCACATGTTAACACCACCTGCTAACTGCGCGAACAATATAGGAATAACAAAAAAGGCATAGATCAGCATGGAAGTTTTCCGGGCTTTATAGGTTTGCCAGCCACTATTGATCAATTTCATGGGTATCCATCCTCCGAATACACTTCCTATGGTCGACATACTGTATACCAGGGCAACCGGCAATGAAACCTGGGTACCTTTTAAGCCGTACTGACTTTCCAGAAAATCGGGTAACCAGAAGAGATAGAACCACCAGATGGGATCGGTAAGCAGTTTACCAACGGCAAATGCCCAGGTTTGTTTATAAGTAAGCAATCTGGCCCAGGAAACACTGGGTTTTACCTGGTCCAGCGCCGGTGTTTCATCTTTATCGCTGTGGATGTATTCATATTCGGCCTGGGATAATTTCTTTTGTTTCTTCGGCACTTCATAATAAATGAACCAAAGCATCAGCCATACAAATCCCAATGCACCGGTAATAATAAATGCCCATTGCCAGCCTAGTTTCTCTACAATGAAAGGAACGCTTGCAGGTGCAACAATGGCGCCTATATTGGCGCCTGAATTGAATATACCGGTAGCCAACGCCCGTTCTTTTTTGGGAAACCATTCGGCCACCGTTTTAATTGCAGCCGGAAAGTTACCTGCTTCAGTTACGCCCAATGCAGCCCGGGCAACACCAAAACCGAATACGCTGTTAGCCGCTGCATGCGCTACGGCCGCAATGCTCCACAGGGCAGTAGACAATGCATAACCGATCTTTGTTCCCAGCTTGTCTATTACGCGGCCGGCCAGCAATAAACCGATGGCATAGGCTATCTTGAATGCAATTTCCACATTGGCATAATCACCATCATCCCAATGCATTTCTTTGGTGAGGGTCGATTTCAATAAACTAATTACCGCGCGATCGAGGTAGTTTACCGTGGTGGCAAAGAATACCAGCCCACAAATAGTCCACCTGTATTTTCCTATAGCTTGCATATCAGTCCTTTTAAGGAACAAAGACGTGCCACGCTGTTGGAACGTGGCACGTCTTTGTTATTTTATTTTATGTTACTTAGTATTTCCAGAACTACTTTCGTCAGCGTTGTTAGTTTATCGTATTCCTGGTTCTGCATAATACCTTTGCTGATCAGTTTGCTTCCCATCCCTACCGCACATACGCCATTATCGAACCACTCCTTGATGCTTTCTGCAGTGGTATCTACACCTCCGGTAGGCATAAACAATAAACCGGGGAACAATTCTTTAATAGCTGAAATATAAGAAGGCCCTACTACACTGCCCGGAAAGATCTTCACCATTTTGGCACCATTCATTTCTGCAGTGAAAATTTCGGTAGGTGTTAAACAACCGGGAATCCATAACAACCCGGCATCCTGCACCACCTTGGCTACCGGTGGGTATACCACGGGGCTTATGATGAAATCGGCGCCGGCTGCAATAAACTGTTCAGCATCGGCGATGGTTTTTACAGTTCCAATTCCCAACAGCATACCGGGCATGCTCTCGTTCACTACCTTGCGTAACGCTTTAAAATTATCTACTGCTTCTGCGCCGCGGTTGGTATATTCTACGGCTTTAATGCCGGCTTCATACAAAGCCTTCAATACGTTTATGCTTACGGCCTGATCTTTATGAAAATACAGCGGTAGCATTTTCTGCTGGGCGATCTGCCGTATTATATCCAGTTGTTTGTTCATGCTTTTTTTATAGATGCGTTTATTTCTTCTACCGATTTATTGGTGGCGTCGCCTTTAATGAATAGTTTCTGAAAGGCAGCCGCTGTTGCAAACTCAAGAATTTCCTGGGGGGCCTGCTGCTTATAGAAACCATATATTAAACCGGCCATATAACAATCGCCACTACCTACTTTGTCAATCACAGTTTCGGTTGTGTATACTTGCGAAACATGCAATTGCCCGTTGGTATATAAAGTGGTATAATATAAAATACCTTTATGATCGAAACGGAAAGTGTTGGCTACTGCCTTGCAGCGTGGGTATTGCTTTATGATCTCTTTAGAGGAAACCAATGCCTGCTCAAGGTACATTTCTTTTTTATCAACTGTTACCAGGTCGGGATGCACCGGAATCTGTAACATCTTTTCTGCAGCCCACACATTACCCATGATGAGGTCGCAGTAAGGCGCCAGCCGCTTCATCACTTCATGCACCGGTACGCCGTACTGCCACAGTTTTGCGCGGTAGTTCAGGTCGATGGATACGGTGATGCCTTTTTTGTTACATACCTGCATTACTTCTTCGCATACATCGGCCGCATCGGCGTTCAATGCCGGGCAAATGGCGCTTACATGGAACCAGGTTACCCCGTCGAGGATAGCGTCCCAATTGATAGTGCCTTTTTGCAAACTGGCAAAGGATGAACCTGCACGGTCATATATAACGCCTGCGTTCTTAACATCCAGTCCCTGCGGCAAATAATATAACCCGATACGCTGACCGCCATATTGAATGGCCGAGGTATCAATATTCCATTGCTGCAGCGATTTAACGATCTGGTGTGATAAGTAATTATCGGGTAAGCCGGTGAAATATTTCACCGGTATTTTCCAAAGAGCAAGTGCCCTGGCTACATTCAATTCAGCACCACCTACGTGTACGGGCATCGATGTATTGACCAGCCATTGACCTTCGGTATCCGGCGATAATCGCAACAGTAATTCTCCAAAGCTTAACACATTACTCATTACCAGTTGAAGTAGTTTTTAGCGTTGTTAAAACAAATGTCCTGGATCACTTTACCTATCCAGTCAATATCTGCAGGCAATTCGCCATTCTCAATTTCTTCTCCAAACAGGTTACAAAGCAATCGCCTGAAGTATTCGTGGCGGGGGAACGACAGGAAACTTCTTGAATCGGTTAACATCCCTACAAACTTGCTCAGCAGCCCCATGTTCGACAAGGCATTTATTTGTTTGGTCATGCCGTCCTTTTGATCGAGGAACCACCAGGCCGAACCGAACTGCACTTTCCCTGCTATGCTGCCATCATTGAAGTTACCGATCATGGTTGCCATCAACTCATTGTCGGCAGGATTAAGATTGTACAGGATAGTTTTTGCCAACTGGTTATTGGTATCCAGTTTATTCAGGAAGCGGGCAATGGCACGTCCCTGCGAGAAGTCGCCAATGGAATCCCAACCGGTATCGGGACCGAGCCGCTTCAACATCCGGCTGTTGTTGTTACGCAACGCGCCGAGGTGGTATTGCTGTACCCAGCCTTTTTCCCAATCCCATTTGGCAAATTCAATCAGCATGGCTGATTTGAATTTCAGGTTCTCCTCGTAAGAGATCTCCTTACCGCTTCTAATTTTATCAAAGATATTCCTGATCTCAGTTTCGGTGTAATCTTCGGCATAGATCTGCTCCAGGCCATGATCCGATACGCCACAACCCATAGTTGCAAAGAAGTCGTGTTGTTTCTTTAACGCAGACAGGTATTCGCTGTAGCTGCCAACGGAAGTGTTGGAAGCGGCTTCCACTTTGCCTACATAGGCATTAAAGGTAGCGGCATCATCCACATTCATCGCCTTATCGGGACGGTATGCGGGTAATACTTTTATATCAAGGTTGTCGGCCTTGATCTTTTTATGATATTCCAGGTTGTCAATGGGATCGTCGGTGGTGCACACCACTTTTACATTCATCTTGCGCAGCAGGCCACGAACAGAGTATTCTTTTGTTTGCAGCCTGGCGGTACAGGCTTCGTATACTTTTTTTGCCGTGGTTGCATCCAGGATGTCGTGTACATCAAAGTAGCGTTGCAACTCAAGGTGTGTCCAGTGATATAACGGGTTGCGTAAGGTGTAAGGAACGGTAGCGGCCCATTTTTCAAACTTCTCGTAATCGCTTTTATTACCGGTGATGAACTCTTCATGCACGCCGTTGGTACGCATTGCGCGCCATTTGTAGTGATCGCCATACAACCAAACCTGGGTTAAATTTTCGAACTGGGTATCATTGGCAATCTGATCGGGCGGTAAATGACAATGATAATCTATAATGGGCATTGATTTGGCAAACTCATGGTACAGCTTCTGTGCGGTTGGTGTTTGCAGTAAAAAATGCTCGTCAACAAATTTTTTCATTTGGCCGATTTGGTAAAAGCGAGTAGCTAGTAGTGAGTAGCTAGTGGGAATCCCACATGTATAGCTCTCCTTTTTATTTTTTAAATGATAATATTTGAAAAGTTAATTAGTTCGTAAGTTTTTCAGTTCAAAACATTGTAATAAACACCAAGGAACTGAATAACTAAATAACTTATGAACTAAGAACTATAACGATACCCCTCTCTTCCAGGGAATAAAATCATCCTGCCCATGGCGTACGGCGCTTATCTGCAACTCACCACTGGCCACTTTGATCACATAATCCAGGATGCGTTCACCAGCCTGCTCAATAGTTTCCTCCCCTTCAATGATAGTACCGGTGTTGATATCAATGATATCACGCATTTTATTATACAAAGCGGTATTGCTTGCTAATTTAATAACCGGTGCAATGGGATTACCGGTGGGCGTACCTAAACCGGTTGTAAACAACACCACATTGGCGCCACTGGCTACTTCGGCAGTGGTAGATTCCACGTCATTGCCGGGTGTGCACAGCAGGTTCAATCCTGGCTTATTTACTTTTTCGGGATAATCCAAAACATCTGTTACCGGAGAAGTGCCACCTTTCTTGGCGGCGCCAGCCGATTTAATGGCATCAGTGATCAAACCGTCTTTGATATTTCCCGGAGAAGGGTTCATATCAAAACCACTGCCTACGGCAACGGCTCTTGCATTATAGGTTTTCATCAGGTGCGAGAAGCGTTTAGCAACATCTACCTGCACGCAACGGTCGCTCAGTTCCTGTTCTACACCGCACAGTTCAGGGAATTCGGAAAGAATAACTGAACCGCCCAAACCTACCAGCAGATCGGATGTATAACCGATAGCGGGGTTGGCAGAGATCCCGGAGAAGCCATCGCTGCCACCGCACTCTAACCCGATGCACAGCTTGCTGAGCGGAGCGGGTTCGCGCCTGCTTTGGTTGGCTATGATAAGCCCTGCGAATGTATGCTTAATGGCAGCAGCCAGCAGATCAGATTCCATTCCGATCTTCTGTTGCTCCAGAATATATAATGGTTTGCTGAAGTTGGCATCGCGCTTTTTGATCTCTTCTTCCAGAATGGAGACCTGCGCATTCTGGCAACCCAGGCTTAACACAGTTGCACCGGCACAGTTGGGGTGCGTGATGTACCCGGCCAGCAGTCCGCACAACGCCTGTGCATCCTGGCGGGTGCCACCGCATCCACCTTCGTGGGTAAGGAACTTTATGCCATCTACATTGGGGAATAAACGTTTTGATTCTTCCAGGTCGGCTTCTGCCTGCAGATCGGCCTTCAGGATCTCTTCAACACTTTTACCGGTTTGGTATAACTGGATCAGTTGCTGCGCCTGGTAGCGGTATTTTCGGTTACGGCCATAACCCAGGTCGCGTACCAGGGATTCCTGTAATACATCGAGGTTTCGGTTCTCGCAAAAAACCATGGGAATAACCAGCCAGTAATTTGCCGTACCTACTTCACCATTGGGGCGATGATAGCCCATAAAGGTGCGACCGGTAAACTTCGTTACATCCGGCTTTTTCCATTCGGTATTGCGCTGGGCGCGTATTTCGAAATCGTTGGCTGCGTGCTTTACATTGGCTGTTGAAATAAGACCGCCTTTTTTAATGGGCGACTGAGCCTTACCAACCAATACGCCATACATGATGATGGAGTCGCCAGCCTGCAGATCTTCGGCCACGAATTTGTGCTTGGCAGTAATATCTTCCTGCAGCGTAAATTCCTGACCATTTAGGGATACTGTCTCATTCTTCGATAAGTTCGTCAGTGCTACGACAACATTATCGTCTTCATGAACTTTTAAGACCTTTTTCTTCATTACGCCAATACTTTTTTGGTCTGATGTATTTGAATTGTTTTTGATACACCGGTTTCCAGTATCGAGGCCATATTTTCTTTAATTGCCTGGGCAAACCCAGGTATGGCGCTCAGATCGGCTCCCCACAGGGAGGTATCGGCCAATACTGCATCGGCCAGATCAGCCGGTGTTAATTTGCTCCATTTTTCAAAGAAATAGGCTGCAAAATCGTCCTGGATCAGGTATTCTTTACCTTGCCACTCGCCGTAATATTTGTCCTGCTTCTTAATAACGGGCTTCAAAAATAACAGATAAGCGGCAAATCCCAGAGCAATATTCTCAGGTACAGCTTTTATCCGCTCTGCATATTTCAGTATCACGGGCACATTACGCATTTTCATCTTTGACGTGTACTGCATGGTAATGTTGATCCAGAGATGCTCGATATTCGGGTTGGCAAAACGATCCAATACTTTATGACCAAACGTTTGAGACACGCCAGGCTCTACATTGTAAGGAATGCCGGTAGCTATTTCATTTAACATCAATTGGGAGATAAATGTTTGCATGCTGGCATCATCCATCGCCTGTTTCACAGTGCCAAAACCAGCCAGGTAAGCCAGTCCGCACGATAAAGTATGCGTACCGTTCAGCATGCGTAGTTTCAGTTCCCTGAACAGGTTAATATCGGGTGCTATTACCACCCCTTCATCTACCGATGCAAAGGTTAGCACCGATTTAATGTGCTCGCCACCTTCGATAGCCCACAGGCGGTATACTTCCGACATGGTAAGCAGTTCATCTTTATAGCCATGTTGTTTTTCCAGTTGTTCGCGGATGGCGCTATCGGGTTTACCGGGCACAATACGGTCAACCAGGGAGCTGCAGAAATAGTTGCAGTTCTCAAGCCATTGAATGAAGGTATCATCCAGGCCGTTCAGGTGGGCCAGTTCCAGTACGATCGACTCCAGTTTTTTACCATTATCGGGGATCAGTTCGGTAGGCACAATGACCATACCGCTTTGACGGCTGCCATCAAATGCTTTGTAGCGCTCTATTAAGAACGCCAGCAGTTTACCGGGGTAAGAAACGGGCGGCAGACGATGAATATCATCCTGTACCAGTTGAATACCTACCTCGGTAGTATTGGAAATAATGATCTGCATGTGGGGATTATGCGCACATTGCAGAACCTCACTCCACTCGTCTTTTGCACTCAACACGCGGCTGATAGAAGAATTCACGATATTCTCTTCTATCTTTTTGCCGCCATCTAAACCACGAACGCATAAAGTATATAGTCCGTCCTGTTTGTCGAATGCGGAAGAATCGCTGTCGGTTGATTTAACCACTACCACCCGGCCATTGAAAATGCCCTGGCGGTTGGCTTTGTCAATAAAATAATCGGGTAATCCACGTAATAATACGCCTGTGCCGAACTGCAATACTTTTTCTGGAAGATCAAAAACAGACTCAGCAGGCGTTACTATATCCTGCGCACTGATATTTTTCAGGTTATACCTCGAAAGGATCATACACTACGCGTTTAAAGTTTTTTAGAATCTTTATTATTTATTTACATACCTAATTTCGAATTGCCTGATGGCTTGATGGCTAAATTGTTAGGTTGGCCGAATATCGAAAAACCGAACAAATGCCAACATGTCCAACAATCAAACCATCTAACAAGGTAAAAATCTACTCAATTATTGTATTTCCTGTCCTGCACCTTCCTAATGCCCGTCTTTATAAATACAGCCAGTGGCTAATATATTATTTCTTAGTTCCCTGCTGTAAAAGCCATTTGGCCAGTTCATAAGCCGCTTTGGCATTTTCATACTCGGCCGGTAATTTACGGCCATCGGTATATTCATTGTACAGCCAGGGGTCGCCTACCGCAAACACAGTGCCTTTGCCGTATTTGGCTACCGCCATGATCACATCGTTATCTACCTTCACCAATGGTTTGGCAGGCGCTTTTGTTTCCAGGATGCTGATCTCCTTCAGGTAGGCCTTTTTGGTTTGTTTGAATATTTCGTTGCCAGCCGGAATGGGAACGGCGCCGGTTTCGTATTGATTGCCCTGTACAAAGTTGCGTCCCCGGTTGCTGAACGTAATACCAAATGTTTTGGCGAGCTTATTAAAATGCGCCAGGTCGCAATTTACACTGTCATTTGCCATTAATACCAACACACCGCCATTTTGTACCCAGGCACTGATAGTTTTTACATGGCTGTCCTCTACATAATTGGGGTTCTTGTTATCTTTTAACCCGTCGGGGTCAACAACGATGTATACATCTGTTTTGGTCAGGTTAGCGGCGGTAGGCGCTGCTTCTAGCGTATTCAGCCTGGCGCCGTAGCTGCTGAAGATATCGCCCAGGTAGCTGAACCCATTATAACTCATTTCATTCCAGGTATAATGCGTTGGATATTGAAACCCGTTCAGGGTCTTTTTATCTTCATGGTTGAAGTAATAATCTACCGTTACGGTTTTTCCTTTACCAGGCAGGGCAGCAGGCAGGTTTTCCATTTCAGCGCCGGCCAGCAAATAAGCGCCTATTCCTTTCCAGTCGTTCACGATCACGGGTTCACTCATGTAATAGGCAAAGCTGCCATCGCGGTAAGGATTGCCACCCAGGCCTGATACTTTTACGGTGCCTTTAAACTGCACCTGTCCTTCGGCATTTTTATCAACAAAGGCTTTCAGGATACCAGCATATCCTTTTTGTGCATTTGCCCAATACGTAGCGGGCAGGTAGCCTTTGCGAACGCCTTTCGCCATAGTGTATACCAGCATGGCCGAGGCCGAGGCTTCCAGGTAATTTTTAGGCGTGGTGGCCATATCAACCACATCGTACCACAAGCCGGTTTTGGCATCCTGTACTTTGGATACTGCTTTGGTGAACCGGTTTAAAATAGCAATGATAGAATCGCGGCCCGGATGTTTGGCAGGAAAATAATCCAGCACATCTACCATGGCCATACCATACCAGCCCAACGCCCGCGCCCAGAAGTGCGGTGAAGTACCGGTTTGTTTATTGGCCCATTTTTGTTCTTTCGATTCATCCCAGCCATGATACAGCAAGCCTGTTTTTGCGTCGCGGGTATGACGCTCAATGGCTATAAACTGCCGGGTAATATCATTGAAGGCGGTATCTTCTCCAAACAGCATGGCATATTCTGCATAGAACGGTTGTCCCATATACAACCCATCGAGCCACACCTGCCAGGGATATACTTTTTTATGCCAGAAACTGCCCTCATGTGTGCGCGGATGAGTTTGTAATTGTGCGCGACACAGATCTGCTGCTTTTTTATACTTGGGCTTTTCGGTTACCCGGTATAACAGCAACAACAGCTTTGCATTATTTACGTGGTCAATATTATATTCATCGGCTTCGTACCCTCTTATATTTCCGTCTTCATCAACCCAGGCGTCCATGCTCTTTTGAATGTATTTGAAGTAGGAAGCATCGCCGGTTGCTTTCCACAACGCTTCCATCCCTTTTAAAACAACGCCCATATCGTAACTCCATTTTCCAGGCTTCTTTGCGGCGGAATCGTTCCCCCAGCTCATTACCGAGGCTGCCATTCCCTGCGACCAGTTCATTTTGCCCGAAGTTACTTTATCGGCTGCTGCAGTTCCCTGCTGGGCATAGGTGGTTATTGAGAATGCACTGCTAATGACAAACAATACGAATGAAAACTTCATGATTGCTATTTTGAACAGCTATTTTAATTACTTGATACTTGTTTCTTTATTTAATCGTCACATTTTGCTCCGATGCCCCAAACTCATACTGGATCTTTTCTCTGGCCTTAGAAGCATCGGTATTTTTTATGTTAATGCTTTTTGTTCTGTCGCCAGCTACCCGGAATAACAATTCCGCATCTTTTTTATAACCCAGTTTTTCAAAGGTAAGATTGTCACTGTTGATGATATCTACTACCGGGTTGGTTTGACGGCTCAGGATCGTAATATTCTTGAAGGTAATGCCGGATGCTTCCTGGCAATCGATGCCCTTTTCTGCATTCAATACCATATTCTCCAAATGAATATCCTTTACATGCATTTCGGGAATACCGCGAATGAAGATGCCTTTGGCAGCGCCGTTACAAACCACATTTTTGATAACAAAGTTCCTGAATTGCGGCGTGGCTTCGGTTACCGGCAAGGTTTCTACTTTAGGCAGTTCGCGTTTTTCTCCGTGTAAAGCAACGGGGTCCTGGGCCATGTAATACATGTCGAACAGGATAGCTTCGCCGGGGATATCCATCATCTGGATGTTATCTATAAAAATGTTCTCTACAATACCGCCACGGCCACGGGTAGTTTTAAAACGCAGGCCAATATCGGTGCCAATGAAAGTGCAATTGGAGATCCACATATTGCGGGCGCCGCCGCTCATTTCACTGCCAATTACAAAACCGCCATGCGCATGGTACACCTGGCAGTCGCGGATAATTACATTCTCGGTGGGCATGCCTCTTTTTCTACCAGCTTCATCACGTCCGCTTTTCATACACAGCCCATCATCCCCTACATCAAATTTTGAATTTTCGATCAGTACATTCTTGCAGCTTTCTACATCAATGCCATCGCCGTTCTGCGCAAACCAGGGATTCAATACGGTCACATTCCGTACGGTCAAATGCTCGCTCATGAGCGGGTGCAAACACCAGGCTGCTGAGTTTTGAAAGGTTACGCCTTCCAGCAATACCTTTTTGCATTTGGCTATAACAACCAGGTTAGGCCGTAAGAAATCTTTAATGCTTTTATAGAATTCCGGCGTTTTTTCGGGTGTGATCTCACCGGGGTTCTTCATTTTTGACGCCTTGAGCCATTGTTCAGAGGGGTACCATGATTTGCCATCTTCACTAACCACACCGCCTGCAGCTACCCATTTCTTCCATTGGGTTTCGGTAAGCTTGTCCTTTCTTACCAGGCGCCAGGCCTCGCCGCCACCGTCGATGATACCATGGCCGGTAATGGCAATATTGGTTGCATTGGTAGCCGATATGGGACTTTGGTTACGCATTTGCGGTAACCCTTCCCAATTGCCTTCTACTAATGGATATTGATCAAAATCTTTGGTGAATTGTAACAACGCGCCTTTTTTCAGGTGCAGGTTCACATTGCTTTTTAACACAATTGGACCAGTGAGCCACAGGCCGGCAGGAATAACAACTACCCCACCCCCTTTTTTGTTACAGGCGTCAATTGCGTTATTAATGGCCTGCGTATTCAACGTTTGACCATCAGCAACTGCGCCGAATCTGGTAATGTAACTCGAATCTTTCCTGAAACTGGTCTGTAGTATAACCGGCAACTTGCTTTGCGCTGCGATGCCGGAAGAACAGGCCATTAAACCTATTACTGCTGTTGCTTTAACCCAATTGTTCATTACACGTTGTTTACTTCTATAAATATTTGAATGCAAAGGTATTAAGACCCGCGGAACCATCCCGATGAATTAACGATTTGCGCGTACGACGCCTGCAGTAGTTTTTGGAAAAGGTAAAATTATGCATTAAGGGCGTAGCAAGTCAACCGTTCAAAAAATGATAGTTACAGGTTATCCCGCCTCGGCGGGACAACCTGCAACCATATAATACCTGTTTTTCAAAGCAAGTGTACACAGATATTTAAACCCACCGAAACGAATAAGGAATTTTATTTACGCAAACGTTACCGGCAACGATAACAAACCAGATAGGAAATAAAAGGCTGGCAATCAACGTAAAATTACCCAGAACCATACCCCTATACGCGACTGCCAGCAAGAAGATGAAAATATGTTTGTAGTTTATGGTTGCTCCAAGCAACCTGAAACCGGTAACGGGAGTCCTTTAGCCAGTTACTGATAACCTTCATTTTGTGTGAACTCGCCCTTGTTGGTAACGGCGTCTATCTGTGCCTGCGGAATAGGACGCACCGTTTGAAATGCTTTTATATACTGGGCTGCATCCGGATTCATGCTCTTAACCCGGTCAATTAACTTATTGGTACGTTTAAGATCGAACCAGCGCAATTGCTCACCCGCCAGTTCGCGGGCACGTTCGTCTAATATGAAGTCGAGGGTTACCTGTGAACCTGTAACCTGCATGGCAGATTCACGGCCCGGAATGGCTGCCCGGGTGCGAATGATATTCAGGTAATAAGCTGCAGAATCGGGCTTGCCGATCTTCAATTCGGCTTCAGCCGCGATCAGGTACATTTCGGCCAGCCTTATTACAAACACATCGCGGGCGCTTTGCGCTTCATTTACCGCTGTGCGGGTTGAATCTTTGAACTTCTTCAGCGATACATAGAACCTCCGTTGCGAAGGAATGCCGTTTGTACCGTACACCCGCGAAAGATCGTAGGTAGTGTAACGTTTGGCATTCATGTCGGCTGCTACAAGACTGTTTTTAGAAGTAAAGCACACAGTATCGCCTACTTTAAAGTTGCTGGTGTCTTTTGTGTTGAAGGTATTACCGGCTGCCCGGGCTGCTTTGTTGCAGTACCAAACCGTTTGAAAAGTACCCTGGTAACGGGCGTCGTCATCTTCATTGAACAGGTTTAAGAAGGCTCTGGTTGGCATATACCGGTTGAACGGCCGGCCATTGGGCACATCACGCGCCAAAAGCGCTGAATTCACCTGGTCATACACCTGCAGAAATAACATGTGTCCGCTGTTACTACCGCGGCTATGTCCAAAAGGGAAAGCTGAGGTAGTAAGGTCGTTATTGGCAAGGTTAGTAGAATAGTCAACCACCCAGATCACTTCCTTATTCTTCAAATTACCCATGTTCCACAGATCGGCGTATTTGGCCACCAGCGTATACCCGTAATTTTTGATCACATCATTGGCCATGGCAATTGCCTGTGCGTTCATACCACGGGTTAAATACATGCGGGCCAGGAAGGCTTTGGCCACGGGGATGGTAGCACGGCCGTAATCAGATGAAGTAGCCGGTAAATTTTTTACCGCGATCTCCAGGTCGGCAAAGATCTGTTGATAGAAAGTCTCTACCGGTGTTTTGTTGGCGGTAGACGCTACCGTAGCATTCGGTTCGGTATTGAAGTGAACACCGCCCCAGGTTTCAACTATATGCCAGTAGTAAAACGCACGCAGAAAACGCAATTCCCCTTCGCGGATCGTTTTCTGGGCCACGGTATAATCGCTTACATCGCCCACTTTCGCAATGGCGTTATTACATAGGTTAACAGCGGCATATAAGTTATCCCATAACAGGTTCAACGCCGCAGTATTACTTCCCTGCAGGTTGTCGTACCGCGATAATTGCGGATACACGTCCCCCGTTCCGTTCGTCCAGATATCGGTACCCATTTCAGATACACTGTACCCTTCTTCTTTTCCGTACCAGAAACGGTTATAGGTATAAGCTGCATTTACCAGCGTTTCAAAACCTTTGGCATTTGAATAAACAGCGTCTGATGTTAAGCCGCTGGGGTTATATTCTGTCAATTTTTTATCGCACGATGTAAACACCACTGAACCTGTCATCAACAATCCCAATACACTATTAATTCTGTTTTTCATATTGCAGTAATTAATTCGATAGTTAATAAGATTAGAACTCAATATTTATCCCGGTAACGATCAGTTTGGTTAACGGCCGGTCAAAAGAACCTTCGCCTTCCGGATCATAATCTTTCTCTTTGGCAAACGTGACATAGTTCTTGGCGCTTACATACCAGCGCAAAGAATTCACATGGAATTTTTGGGAAAGCGTTTTAGGCAACGTATACCCCAGGGTAATGTTCCTGATCTTTACAAAAGAGCCGTCTCTATAACCGAGCGTTGTGGCAAATGGCATTGAAGCTCTTGAAATATTGATATTCGGTCGTGGATAACTGTTTGTTGGGTTTTCCGGTGTCCAGTAGTCAACATTGGCGCCATTTTCAATAGCGTTGGGTTCAAACTTGTTGGCATAATCGGATACAAAGGTTTGTCCTACCCGGGCAAATACATATATATTCAGGTCGAAATTCTTATAGCTGAGATCGTTGCTGAAACCGAGGGTATAATCAGGCACTGCCACGCCCACGATGGTCCTGTCGTAAGTAGCATCCAGTTTTCCATCGGGCTGGCCTTTGTCACCGCTCAGGTCAGCTACGCGAATGTCGCCTGCTTTATAACCAAAGCTTCTAGCAGCAGCGGTATCGGCAGTTTGCCAGATGCCCACTTTTTGAAAGTCGTAGAACGATTTCACGGGATTACCAATGAACAAGCCACTGGCTATATCATTTTTTCCGTTCACCAGTTCAACGATCTTTTCTTTATTGCGGGTATAGGTAATGGCGCTCGTCCAGGTAATTTCCCTGGTTTGCACATTCACTGTACGCAATGAGATCTCAACACCATTGTTGCGGGTTTTGCCCACATTCTCTACCACTCTTGAATAGCCTGAGGTTGTTGGCAGCGGACGCAACAATAAAAGGTCGCGGGTTTTTGAATCATAATAATCTACGCTGGCGGTAATGCGGTTTTTAAGCAAGCCGAAGTCTAACCCGAAGTTCTGTGTACCGGTCAACTCCCATTTCAGGTTGCGGTTACCGGTCCTTGGATCAAACCCATAAGCAGTTATACTGGCATCGTTCCAGGCAAACGGAATGAGTATTAAACCGGAAGCCGTTGAATATGGTTTAACGGCCGCGTTACCGGCAATACCATAACTGGCCCGTACTTTCAAATCGCTGAAAATATTCTGGGCAGCCATAAAACCTTCATCGATCACGCGCCAGGCCACGGCTGCTGAGGGGAAGAACGACCAGCGGTTGTCTTTGCTCAATACAGAAGAACCATCGGCACGGCCGGTTAATGTTAACAGGTACTTGCCTTTGTAACCGTAGTTCACTCTCAGGGCACCTGATAACAGGTCGCTGCCTATGTAATTACTCCAGATACTCAGGTTGGCCGGGTTGTTCAACAACGCGTAAAACGACTGGCCCGGCAGCAATTGTCCTGTTCCCTGTGCGTATGAGCTATCCTGTTTGTTGGAAAGATAGCTGGTAACCCCTGTAACATCTATGCTATGATCGGCGAACTTCTTTTGCCAGGTGATGATGTTTTCCCAGATGAGATCGGTTTGGGTGGCATTGGTAACTTTTGCCAGCGAACCGGTTGAGGTAACACGGGTTATAGTATTCTCACCCAGGAACAAGCCGTTGCGGGAACTGCTGTTGGTGATACCCAGGTTGGAACGCAGCGTCAGGCTGCTAAAGGGTTTCCATTCTGCATAAGCAGAAGATAAAATACGGGTGGTGTTGAACTTATTGACATAAGCCCCCGGCAATTCTTCCAACAAGGGGTTTACCTGGTTGGCATTGCCGGGAAACTTAATCAGAGAACCATCCAAATTATAAGGTGTGTAATACGGTATTACTTTATAGGCAACGTTCAATACGTTATCGGTGCGCCTGTTTTCATTATAATACGTTAACTGGCTTTGCAAACCCACCTTAAAGGTGCCGATGATCGTTTGATCGATGTTCAGGCGTAATGTATAACGACCTGAAAAATCATTGTTCAGGATACCTTTCTCTTTAAAATAGTCGAACGAGAAGAAAACTTTTGTTTTTTCACTGCCCGCGGCCACGTTCACACCGTAATCCTGTTGTGAACCTTCCTGCGCCAGCAAGCCGGGCCAAAAGGTAGAAGTACCGTCCGTTGCAGCAGCGAGATCAGCGCCGAAGATCCTGGCATCATCTGCAGAAGAATTCCACTGGCCTGCTGTGCGGCTGGCCTGGCGTTTTAACTCGGCATACTGCGGACCGGTCATCGGTTTCGGGTAGCCGGCCACTTTGTTCACACCGTAGTACGCATTGGCGCCTACTTTTATTTTTCCGGCAGCACCTCTTTTGGTAGTAATGATAATTACGCCATTAGCGCCGCGTGAACCATAAATAGCGGTAGAGGACGCATCTTTCAATACCTCCATAGATTGAATGTCGTTCGGGTTAATATCCTGGAAGGTGGGGTATTGAATACCATCAACGATAAACAGCGGCGTGTTTTGCGCCAGGATCGACCGGTTACCTCTTACAGTAATGTTTACGTTTGAACCCGCGCCTCCGCTGGTACGGGTAATATCAACCCCGGCCACTTTACCTTGCACGCTCTCCATTACGTTACCGGCCGGTACTTTTTTTACCTCATCGCCTTTGAGGGAAACAACAGCTCCGGTAAGGTCTCTTTTCTTTACGGTACCATAACCGATCACTACAATGTTCTCCAGGCTTGCAGCAGCAGATACCAGAGAGAGATTGATCTGCGATTTGTCGCCCACTTTTATTTCCTGTGATTCATAACCTACGTAAGAGAATACGAGCACTTCATTATCATCGGCTGTAATAGTAAATACGCCCTGTTCATTAGTGAAAGTGGCTTTATTAGTGCCTTTTATAGTTACGGTAACGCCTGAGAGCGGCGCGCCGTTTGGGTCAGAGATCTTACCGGTCACTTTTTTTTCTATAGCCTGGCGGCCTGTTCCTTCATTGATCACAATAAGGCCGTTGGCCATGAACCGGTAAGTAAGCACGGTTTGAGAGAACAAATTATCAAGCGCCTGACGAATATCGACGTTTTCTAAATTGATGGTCACTTTTTGTCTAACACCCTGTAACTGGTTGTTATACAGGAAGCGATAGTGTGTTTGCTTTTCTATATTGATCAAAATGCCAGCGATTTCGGCATTTTTATACCGAAGGCTCAGCTTATCCTGACCGAAGCCCCGGGCGGACACCTGCAGCACACCAACAAGCAAAAGAAATGTGGTTATCTTCATAACAAGCAGCGCATTGGAAAGCAACGGGTTTTTTATACCCGTTCTAAAACTTTTCATACTTTAGTATTATTATGGGTTAAGAAATCACTTCCCAATCCCGCCTGCAAGCGGGATTGTGAGAATACAACACCGAAAAATTTAACCTGTAATTCGCGGAGAATGCTGCCAACATTCTCCGTTTTTTTTGCCTATGTAGGATCCATAATTATTTCGTCGATTTTATAAATACTTCGTTATTGGTTATTGATATATTGAACGGAGCAACCTCTTTTAATGCCATAAAAGCCTGCTCTACGGTCTCGTTCTGTAATGAACCATTAAATACCAGTTGGCGCGCGGCCTCATCTTCAAAATGGATCCTGATATTATACCATCTTTCAAGTTTCAACGCCAGTTGCTCAAAATTGTCGCCACGAAATTCAAGCCGGTTATACACCCACGCTGTTTCTATATGCTCGTTCTCCTGCTTTGTACTGTCGATATGTATTATTTGCTGAACCGGTTGCTGATTTTGTGTGGTGATTACCTGTCCGCTGGCAGTACCTGCATCGGGACTGCTGACGGGTAATACGATCTTTTCATTGGGATGCAGGTATACCGGCGCTCCTTCGGCATCGCCCTTACGAGTAATCTGCACCAGGCCCCTGATGAGGGTGGTTTCAATCGTTTTTTCTTCGGGATACGATTTTACATTGAAGGCCGTACCCAACACTTTAATATCGATGGAACCGACATGAACGATAAATGGTTTTTTCTGATGCGTAGCAGCCGAAACAACAGAAACTACATCAAAGAAAGCTTCCCCTTCAAGGGTTATTTCACGCACCGGGCCATTGAAGTTGGCATATACAATGCGCGAACCGGCATTGAGCCATACGGTTGACCCATCGGGCAGTATGGTCCTTGTTTTACTGCCTTTAGGCGCCACCACTTCATTAGCCGTAAGGGCTTGTTGTTTTTCATCCCATTTTACAAACAACCAGGCGCCGATGGAAAGGGAGGCAAGGATAGCGGCAGCCCAATATAGTTTACGCCATTTTTTAATGCGTACAACGGGACTGGCGGATTGTTTGTCGTCTGATTCTTCAGCAGCCAGTTGTAAAATGCGGTTGATCTTGTCACCGGCTGCAGGTTCTTCATAAACGGAGGCGTTCACCGACCATAACTGGAGCAGCATTTCATATTGCTGCATCAGTTCGGGGCGCTCCTGTAACAAACGATCCAGTTCTTCTTTATCCTGTTCGGTAGCATCTCCGCTCAGACTGCGAGACAGTAAAAACCATATTCTTTCGGGTGTTTCCATTTGCGCCTAATGCGTTTATACCAGAAAGGACAGGGATTTTTGAAAACACCATTAAGCGTTTTGAAAAAAAATTTGAAGAAAGTTGAGGAAGTTACCGGGTGCCCAGGGAAGGCTGGGAAATGAAAAATGAAGAATGAAAAACAGAGAAATGAGAAAGGAAAGAATGTGCAAATTAGCAAATGGAAAAATGTGCAAATGGGAAAACATAAGGCCGCGATTTCGCCTGGCCGACCGATCATTTGCATTTGCTTGCGGCTTGTAGCTTGAAGCTTGAAGCTTTATTTGTTTTGGCGGATGTAGCTTGTAGCGTGAAGCTTCTCACGACTTGCCTATTGCTTATTAGCCTTCTGCGCCCAAAAGTTCTTTGCAGCCTTACTCACCTGCAGCTCGGCACATATTTTTTTGATAGCAATGGCCATTTGCACATCGACTGTATTGAGGGAGATATTAAGAATTTCTGCTACTTCGCGGTGCTTGAGACCATCTTCGCGCACCAGTTTGAAGATCATTTTACAACGGGGAGGTAAATTGTCAACTGCCTGTTGCATGCGTTTCATCATTTCGGCAGTAACCAGCAGGTTGTACGGATCAGTAGCCACTAGGCCGGTTTCTATATCCAGATCATCGAAAGGCGCCCGGATGAGTTCCGTAGCCTTCTGGGAGATGGCATTCAACGACCTGTTCTTTACAGCTACATATAAATATACCGTGAGATTTTCTACTTCGTTTATGCGATGGCGATTGCTCCACAATTTTACAAATACGTCTTCCACAATTTCTTCAGCCATTTCGGGTGAGCGGGTGATAACACGGGCAAAGTGATGCAGCCGTTTGCTGAATAACCGGTACAGTTCCTCCAGACATTGTTCGTTTCCGGCATGTATACCCTGTTGAATATGTGGCAGGCTAATGGTCATTCTTTTCTCAATCGCTAGTTATCGGTGATAAATGTAGGTATTTTTTAGTTATAATGAAAGCATGCTGGTTTATGCGGAGACTACGCTAAGCACTGTACACGGTTCTTCGACTTCGCTCAGGACAGTGACACTGCTAGCTTATAATTAATCAATTCTAAACCAATCTACATCGGCAAACCCCGCATCATTGGTAACAGTCGTACGGGTGCAAAACATTCCCACTTTGGCGCCGATCCATCTGCCGGGCACTGCGGTAAATATATCGCCGGCCGAAGTGAATTGTTTCCCATCTTCACTGTACGTAAAACTACATTTGGCGCCTTTGCTCACTTGTACGCGCAAATACGAAGTGGCTCCTGTAACCTTACCAATAATCTTTTCCTGCTCCGGCTTTCCGCCTTCGGCCTGTTTGCAGATCACATATGAAAGATAAATACCATCTTCCTTCTTAGTTAACCCAACAAATGCATAATCGGAGCCCATTATGATCAATCCGGTCTTCTCTCCTGCCAGGCGGGGTTTGAAGTCCAGTTTCACAGTAGCGGTAAATTCCTCTGCCGGAAATTTCTGCATCAGTACATTGGGCACAAACCAGAGGTTCTTTGCCGAATCAGCTACCATCCCGGAGAACAAACGCAGGTATCCATTACCGGGAAAAGCCCAGTAAGGTTTGGGGTTCGCCTGCCATTGCCATTGCAATCCCATAGTATGGCCGTTAAACTCATCCGATTCCTGTGGTGTTTGTACAGGATATGTTTTTCCTACATTGGGTTTTTTGTATTCCAGCACCGGCTCCCCTTTTCCATCACCATCTTTATCAACGCCGATCACCGGCCAGTTATTCACCCATTTCATCGGTTGCAGGTGAACGATACGTCCGTATGCTTCGCGGTCCTGAAAATGCAGGAACCAGTCTTCCCCCGTTTTGGTATCAACCCAGGCGCCCTGGTGCGGACCATTGATAGGAGAACCGCCCTGGTCCATCACCACTTTCCTTTCGTACGGACCATAAATATTTTTTGAACGCAATACCAGTTGCCAGCCGGTTGATACCCCACCAGCCGGGGCAAAAATGTAATAATATCCATTGCGCTTATAGATCTTCGGCCCTTCCAGCGTGGGGTCCTGGTCGTGGCCATCGAATACCATTACGCCACCATCCAGCACTTTGGTACCTGAAGCATCGAGCCTTTTTACAACAACAATACTTTTAATACCTGCGCGACTGCCTGCATAGGCGTGCACGAGGTATACTTTACCATCATCATCCCACAACGGACAGGGATCAATCAATCCCTTGCCGCCTTCTACCAATACAGGATCAGACCAGGGACCGCTGATGTTTTTTGCTTTTACTACATAAATGCCAAAATCCGGATCGGGGTAGTAAATGTAAAATTCACCATTATGATAGCGGATGGCCGGCGCCCAAACGCCCATGCCATGGCGGGGTTGTGAGAAATGATCGTACGGCGGCTGACGGTTCAATGCATGACCAATGATCGTCCAGTTTACGAGGTCTTTTGAATGCAGAATAGGTAAACCGGGAATACCATCAAAGCTGGAAGCTACGAGATAATAATCGTCGCCCACGCGGCAGGCATCGGGATCGGAATAATCGGCATTAAGCACCGGATTTTTAAATGTTCCGTTCCTGTTATCAGGCACCCATACTTTTGACACGTAGGGCTGCCGGGCAGAAGAATACAAACTGAGGCAAGTGAATCCTAATACAAAAAGTTTTTTCATTATGGTCTATTTCTAAAAAAGTGATTTATTCGTGAATCGGCAGTCGGCAATCGTGAAACGAGAAACAGCTACATGCTATAAGCTGTAAGCGATAAGCCGCAAGCAACTACATTTTTTGTTAAGCAAAATGATTTATTTCATCTTTTTGCATGTAAAGGTTTTCTTACTTTCTTGCTCTTACTTCCTATTGGGTACTTTCTAACACGAACTTCATTCTACTACCTGTATCAACTATATCAACATTATCAACTAACACGTCAACTTACTTCCTACTTCCTACCTCCGGTTCCCAATCTGCTAAAATATTCTTCAAAGTATACTTATTCGCTTCCTTCTTCGTAAGCTGGTGCGACCACCCTACTCTTCCGGTTGGATTGGCGCCGGGACCGGTACTGTTGTACTCAGCATAGTACGCTGTCTTTTCATTGGCCGGGTTACGCCAGTTATCCCAACCCACGGCAGTAATATGACCGCCCATAACCGTATTGATGAAAACCGTTCTGGCATAAGGCCGCCATGGACGCCCCAACAATACTTTGGTAGCTCCGGTATCTGCTGCTATCAACGTACAATTTAAAAACACCAGGCCATATGCTTGCCTTTGTGTTGTAGAAGCTGCTGTTATATAAGAGTTCGCCAAGCTCTTAATGGTGCAGCGTTGAAACACGACGGTAGCCGGACCAAAAATAAAATCGGTAGTGCCTTCTATATGGCAATCTCTATAATATTGCCGGCTGCTATCGATACCTACATACAGCGTATCCTGGTTGCCCAGTAACCGGCAATTCAATACCACACAACGATCGCCTTCTGCATGCAATGCCACGGCCTGCCCTACGCGGCCGGCCGTATTTTGAATGGTCAGGTTCTCAGCGCTGAAATCATTTCCCTGCACCAATACAGTATAGGAAGTAAACGTTCTGAACTTTTCACTGCCGGTAGCATCCTTTTTACCATCAGGATAAGGCTTACCACTATAATCGTCATTGGTAATGATCGTGCTGTCGCGGCTCTCCCCTACCAATGAAATGTTGGTCTTCCAGGAAGGAATGACCAGCTTTTCTTTATAAACACCTTTCTTTATAAATATGGTTACCCGTTCCTGCGAAAAATCGCGCATGGCATTTACCGCTTCCTGAATGGTTTTATAATTGCCGCTGCCATCCTGAGCCACTGTTAAGTGCGTGGGATAAGTTTGTTGTTGGGCGATTGAATGTAGTACGGGAACAAGCAGCATCAATAGCAAATAAACTCTTTTCATACTAACTGTCTTGAATCGTGTAATGTATCTTTTAAGCTAGTGGCTAACTATTTCAAAAATCCCATTTCAGTCAACCACATCTCACATAAACTCGTCCACAACTGCGCAGAGCCGGGATTATTTCGCAGTGCAATGTTGTGACCACCCTGCGGAAAAACATGAAAGCTGGTTGAAATATTCTTTTCAAGCAATGCGTGATAAAATAGCAGGCTGTTGCGCGGATCAACTCCTTTATCATTAAATGCATCTGCAATAAAACAAGGTGGCGTGGCAGATTTAACCTGCAATTCCATAGAGTATTTTTCAACCAGTTCCTTCGATGGATTATTGCCCAATAGATTTTCGCGGCTGCCTTTATGCGTGTATTGTCCCATGGTTATTACCGGCGAAACCAATATGGTAAAGTCTGGACGAAATGAAATGGTATTGAGCGAGTCACCAATCGCCGCCACATCATCGGTACTATTTCCCAGAGAAGCGGCAAGATGTCCGCCGGCCGATACGCCCATGACCCCTATTTTATCTTTCTGTATTTTCCAGCGATCTGCATTGGCGCGAATGACACGTATTGCACGTTGTGCATCCTGCAAAGGACCTATTTCCCGTTGTGCCAGATCAGGCGCATTGGGTAAACGGTAATTTAGCACAAAGGCGCTAATGCCCATTGTATTAAACCATTTAGCTAACTGAAAGCCACTGATCTGGTAAGATAAATGATGATAACCGCCGCCCGGACAAATGATCACTGCACACTGCTTATTTTCCTGTACCGACGGAAAAAAGGTGTACATACCCGGCGTACCCACCTGGTACACGCGTTCATTGTAGATACTATCTTTCAATCGCATGCCTTTTGTATTTGGCATTTTACCCGCAGGCCACAAAGGAATAAAATCCTGCGCCTGCATAACAAAAGTGCTTAACACATAAGCAACAAATAAACTGGCAGCTTTACCGTGCATGAAAAATATTTTTTGGCGCCGAAATTAATAACTTATTATGATGAGAAAAGGTGTGTCACGTCCTAAAGACGTAACACACCTCGTTATAGTTGCTGACTACTTGTGTTATTGCTTAATAAATCGCAACAACACTCTGTCATGTAATCGCTCTACTTCTACAAAATACATTCCATTTGGCAATGCACTAATGTTAATAGCAGTATAATTCGTTGCCCGCTTGCTGCGATATGTCCCCATCAGGTGTCCATTCATATTATAGATCCTGATGTTTGCCTGGGTATACAGTTTAGTATGGAAAACATTTATAAAGCTGTTAGCCGGGTTCGGATGGAGGGCGTACTCGCTATAAGCAGTTCCTATCACCGAAACATTGGCGTCGGCAGCATTGAGGGTTTGCACCACAATATTTCCTTCATAGATTCCTGTAGCCGATGCATTCATCCGAACCATTACCGATCTCGACAACACACCGCTGGCATTTCCTGAAAGCGCCGGCACTGCAGCTTCAGTATACCATGTTTTACCGGTATCTACTGATATTTCATACCCTGCAGGTGGTGTAATAGTAGCAGTACCCATCATGTCTTTTACCTGCAGTGTGAACGTTTGCGCATCTGTTGACTTACCAACAGTTTGCGAGAAGGCATTGAACACACCGGTGGTAACAATAGTAGGAGCTGGTATTGCATGACCTACAACAAAAGCGCCAAATTGTGTAAAGCCGCCTGCTGTTGCTATATAAGGCGCAGCAGCAGTTCCACTGCCCGTGGTTGTTGCGGTTGCATTGGCCCAGGCATTATTGCGATATTGTAAGATATTGGCGGAAGCCGGATCGAATTTAGAACCCTGATTGGCTGCCACCCAACCGAAAGCAAGACCTACATTGGCGGCGCCCGATGCATTATCCGGTGTGATCGTCCATTGTTTCCTTACAATCTTCGTGGTATCGTAAATGGTATAATCCAGGTTATCTTTCACGCTAACACTGAAATTATCGGCCGTGCCGGTATTGCTTAAAGTAGCTGGCGTATAAGATGAAAGGGAAGTGCCTATCGGGAACAGCACGTTACCTGTTGCAGCGCTCACTTTTTGTTTGAGCCTGCCGGTACCGTTGAGAACAATATAATTTGCCGGCACATTACCTGTGATGGCAGAATCTGCAAGGGTATTATTGCCCAACAACAATTTACCATTGGTTAAACTCACTACGTCGGCTGTTAATGCTCCAGACAGGGTAACATTCGCGCTGTTATTAATGGTGAGGGTATGCGCTCCGGCAGGCATGGTGGCGCCGGTTGTTTGCGCTGCCGTACCATTAAAGGTATAATTGGCAATTACACTGTATTGTTTAATTCCGGTATTAGCAAAGTTGCCATCGATACCTGTTGCTGAACCAAAGCTTACGGTAGCAGTATCGGCCACTGTGGTATTACCCGCGCCGCTTACAACGTACGTACCGGTATTGAGCGTTCCATTTACAACCAGGCCAAAGTTTGCTGTTGGCAATGCCAGGTTGCTGCCCAGGTTATATTTTCCGTTCACCAATACATGGGTGTTGGCTAGCGTTCCCACATGACTGAATGTTTTATTACTTCCATTCAATTTAATATACAACGGATCGCTGTTCTTCATATTCGTAGTAAAGGTGCCGCCGCTTATAGTAAAGTCGCCGCCAACTACCAGCGAATCGATAACGCCGGTGGCGCTTTCGTTGAAATAAACGCTGCCGCCTGTTTGTAAATAATTTCCGCTAATGCGTAATGCAGCCGTGCCCTGCGACAAAGCAACATACGTACTTCCGGTGCTTTGCACAGTGAGGTTACCGGTAACGGCTGCCAGCGTATTGCGCAGCGCAAAATAATTCTGCTGGGCTGTACAATTCCAGATCATGTTGCTTACTGTAGTAGCTGAAGTGAACAGATTGGTTTGTGCAGTTTTGATACCGGTAACCAGCAAGGTAGAGCCTGAAGCAAATGAAATGCGTGCAGGCAAGCCGCCATTCATATCGTGTTGGTAGATGCCGGTAGCACCTACAGCAACAGAGTCGCCGGTATTAAAGCTGAGTGAACCTGAGTTCACCATTTTACCATTTATCTGGTACACCACTTTACCATTGGTGCCAATAGTACCGAGGTTGGTTAATGTACCATCTACCTGCAGCACTACAGAAGAACCATTGATGCCGGCTACGCTTAATGTTTTGCCGGCGCCAACGATCAGTTGCCCGCCCTCGGCGATAACTGTTTTTTGTATATAGCCAAACCCTTTGGAGAACGTCTGGGTATAACTTACGGTATGATTTTTTTGAATAGTAGCCTTGTTAACCCCGTTATCGTAAGCAGGATAATCAGTACCTGCAGCCACCCAGTCAGTACCATTATATTTCAGCCAGGTAGCGCCATCGCTCCACTCGCCTGATTTTATGGTACGGTAATCACCGGTGTTCGGCTTGAGCTCTGAAATTCCTTTTACCATTACATTCTTCAACTTCACATACCGGTTGGTACTGGTAGAACCGGTGCAATGATAAACACGGAACGTCAATGTATCACCGGCCCTTACAGTAACACCGGCAGAACCATTCACCAGCATAGCAAACACATCGGGGTTACCTGCTACCTGATTGCTTACATCAAAGGCATTGGTAAAGGTACCGTTGGTGCCTGCTGTTAACGGCGTACCGTTCTTGGATACTACTTTTATTTCAGTTGAATCGGTCCTGAAACCGGTTTTGGAATACAGTACCGCCACTTTGGTGGTGCTGGATGTATTGTGGAAAGCAGTATTAAGGATGATAGAATCTACGCGCAGATTATGCGTTGCTGCAGCCACCACGGTAAATTGCTCATAGTGACGACGGCTGAGGGTAGAACCCGGTCCGCCACTGGCAGTTGTCCAGGAACCATCGGCCGTTGCAGCGTATGCCTGTCCGTGTAAAGCAGAATAAGCCGGTACTGTGGGGTCCGTTGTGCCATTAGAAACAACGAGGTTGTTGAGCACCGGAGTTGTTCCTATAACACCAACCGCCCGTACCCCCGTACTATCGAGGTTATTGGTGGTTAATGGCCATTGCTCCAGCAGCATTCCGCCTGCACTCAGCGGATCGGCCTGAATGGTTCCACTCACGGCCACATTCACACTGGTAGCGCCGGTAGAAGCATTTACAATGTTGCTATTGTACGTACCAACGGCTGTTCCATTTAGCCGCACCGTTATATAGGTATTGGCCACCATACCGTTCGATTGAGCTACGGTAAGTGGTGTAGTGCTGTTGTACCAGGTTGTATTATCAACCGATACTTCATATGAAGCCGGGGGCGTAATAGTAATACCGGCTGTAAGGTTAGCGCCCGACACTACAAAGGTTTGTGTGGCCGACGGCGTTCCCAACCCCTGTAAAAAGCTGCCCAACGTACCCGATACGGTAATGGTAGGTGTACTGGTTACAGAAGATGTATCGGACGTAGTGCTGGCATAGCCACTCTTTGAAGCCCGTACTATATAATAATAGGTTTGACCGGGCGGCGGTATGTTCTCAGTAAAACTGAAGTTATTGGCAGAGTCTTCTGTACTTACCTCAGAGTATATTTTAGAGAAGTTCGTTTTATCATTACTACGGTACAGATCACAGGTAATGCCGGTCATGGGCCACGACATATTCCAGGTGATGGTAGTAGTGCTTACGCCTTTTTTAGCGATCAGGTTCGATACTGCCAGCTCAGGTTTGAAGGCTGTACTTAATTCAGAATAAGTGGCATACGGGTTCCAGGTTGCCATGGCCGGTGTATTGGCATTTACAAACACCGTATCGTTATTATAATATTTCACTGCCTCTGCAGCGGTCAATTGCTTCGTCCATGATAAGCGACTGCTCACATTAACCGCGGTGCCATTATAATTTCTTGAATTGTATTCGCCATAGGTAATATAACTGGTATTGGTACCCGCATCCCAAACACTCCAGCCATCAGGCCGAACGGTAGAACCCATGGTGGTATTCAGGAACACGGTTTTGTTGCGCGATTTGGCGGCATCGGCAGTACCGGCATCATTTTGCCAGGGACGACCTAATGAATATAATGTAAAGCCCCTGTTCTTGGTGATCTTGCAATCGCGGAACACATAGCCGTACAAAGAGGCAGCTTTGGTGTTCACGGCTGTTACATAACCACCGGTAGCATTATCGAGGCGGGTACGGGGATAGATGATACAGGTATCAAATATGATGGTAGAAGAACCGAACATGAAATCGGTGTTGCCATCTATATAGCAATTCTTCAAATAACATCTTGTTGCGGGGTTGTTACCACCGTAATAGGTATCCTGTCCGCCATTCATCCGGCAATTGTAAAACACTACCCTGTCGGAAGTTGTGTAAACAGCAACCGCCTGCGGGCCATCGCCCGGTGCAGGCACCAGAGCATTGGCATTGACACCATAACCTGTTGCATTTTCTATAGACAGGTTCATCAACATTACATCCGCCGCATTGATGATGAGGGTACCGCTGGTAGAAGTTCCGTAAGTGCCACCGGCCGGATTGGCTTTACCCGAATAGTTATCATAGGAAATAATGGTTTCGGCCAGGCTTTCCCCTACCAGCTGTATGAAAGGTTTATTGCTGGGAATGATAACCGCTTCCACATACTTACCCTTCCTGATATAAATTTTATAAGGAGCGGTTTGCCCTGTGGGCGCCGCATTAATTGCCGCCTGAATACTGGTATAATCGCCGCTGCCATCTTTGGCCACCACGGCCCTGGTGCCAGTTGGTGGCTGACTGCCTGCAGGCACTGTGTTACCACTTACTGCTATATTTATTGTTGTTGCATTGGCACTGCTTACTACTACATTACCTGAATAGGCGCCGGTGCCAGTTGCATTCAACCGTACCAATACAGTTGTAGCCGAAACAGTGCCACTGGCAGGTGTTAACGTTAGGGAAGAAGAACTCCAGGTAGCGCCATTATCGGTTGACAGTTGGAAATTGACAGGCACAGTTATAGTTATATTACCGGTGAGGTCAGTACCTGACACCGTAATTGTTTGTGTAGAAGAAGGAGCACCTACTGTTTGTGTAAAAGCAACTAACGTACCGGTTGCACTGATGGTTGGTGTTGGTGTAGTCACTTCATCGATCATTACATTAGCCGACACAGGCGCTGCACAATAGTTATATGCTTTATCTGCCGTAAATACATAATAATAATATCTTGTTGTTGCAGATATTACAGGATCTGTATCAGTAAACGAAGTATTGGTACCAAGGTAAACAACCTGGTTACCTGTTCCCATCGTATTGCCGGCAATATATACGCCGTTGGCATTGGGCACCGGTGCGGTAGCAGAAGTGCTGCGCACTACCACATAACCACCACCGTCTATACCCGAAGCAGGCGCCGTCCAACTTACATTGATCGTATTATTATTAGCATTCCCGCTGGCAGTTGGCGCTGTAGGCGCATCTGGCGCAATGGCATCTGCTGCAGAACCGGCATACAATACAAAATCGTCTATATCAAAATAGGGCGATTGCGGGTTACTGGTCTTTAACCCTGCATAGGTGCTGGTGGGCGTACCCGCAGGCGTAGTAAGCGTACCTGAAAAGAAGTACCAGGTACCAGGTACTGTTGCGGCGCTTAAAGAGGCAGTGGCCGATGATGAGGCAGAGTTGGAACCACCGACTGAGCCAACAATTGTTGCCCAGGCAGATAATACCGTAGTACTGCTTAATGCAGATGGCGCCCGGTACCAGAACTGCACCACATAAGGCGTACTGGCCGCCAATGGCGTAGTGGTGCACACAGGTGAGAAAATGTATTTGTTGCTGCTGCTGGCCTGGTTGTAATGAAGGAATTTTGAGCCCGTTCTGGCATCGGTTGAGCTAATGTTCCATGCAGCCGATACTTCCCACTGTGTAGTGGAAGTATGGGTTGCTACCGTAGTATAGCTACCTTCGGTCTGGCGTTCGAAGCCGCCATCCATATCGGCATTAAAACCTAACCCGTTGGCAATGGTAGTGTATATACCCGTTACAGCTACATTGGTGGTAGCAGCCCCCGCACTGGTATGCGTAATGTTACCGGCATAAGTGCCCTGGGCAGTGGCATTTAAGCGCACCATGATATTTGTGCTGCTCAGCGTGCCGGATGTGGGTGTTAATACAATGGTGCTGGTACTGCCGTACCAGGTAGTGCCATCAAGTGATAGTTCATAGGAGGCCGGGGGCGTAATGCTTACATTGCCGGTAAGGTTGTACCCGGCCACTGTATATGTTTGTACAGCCGATGGACTGGCTGAAGATTGCGAGAAATATCTTAATGACCCGCCTACTGCCACAGAAGGATCTGTATTTTCCACACCGTTTAAATATTTTTCCAGCATCGTATACCCGCTGCCGTCGTATATGTTTCTGTCAGACGCGTCGTTGGGGTTTAAACTATGGCTGGTTTCCCAAGCGTCGGGCATGCCATCGTGATCGGTGTCTACCGGAGCCGTGGTTGAGTTTAACGTAGGCCAGGCATTTACAGTTAAATTATATGCCGTTCCGTGCGGATAACCGCCCTGTACATCTATGATGCGGCCTGTTCTGTTTCGCACATCATTCGCAATACGTTGATCGAGTGTATCGCGGCGGGGCAAGGTAGCGCCCGCCCCCTGCAATACAGATTCAAAGGCATCGATAGCCGCTTCTGTTGTTACCGAATACCCCAGATCAAACTGGGTGGTGACTTTAGAAAGCACGGTATCATTTGCATTCGTCTGCATCACCACACCCGACCAGTTATTATTGGTATTCTGGGTAGAACCATCCACATAGTTTCCGTTCACATACCATTTTCCGAAAGGGATTGACGGCGATGTGCTGTAACTCGGATTACAGATCCGGTATTTTACCCCTGATCCGGTATTAGGTCCCCATTTGTAATAGTTGTTAACCACATTATAATTACCGCCTTCACCGCCGTATACCGTATTGATTCCCCAGTTATAAATTACGTTGTTGCGAAAGTCTACATTCTCAACCCCCACTGTATTGGGTGAATACGTTTCAATGCCTGCAAACCGGGGATTACGGTTCCGGGCATCGGCATACAGGTTATGGTGGATGGTTGCTCTTTTGCCACCTTGTATACCATTATACCCGTGTTGCTCAAAATCTGTGTCCCCTGCTTCAAAGTGATAAGAATAGTTGAGGGGTTCAGTTATAAAACACCATTGTATGGTCAGGTTATCGCCGCGGTAGATCGTCAGCGCTTCATCTGCACTCCAGCTTACGCTGCAATGGTCAATGATCACATTATTTACACTCGTGCCGCCAAATGCGTCATCGCCGCCGCTGCCATCAACCATCCCTTTGTTCTGGTTCCTGTCGCCCAATCTGAAACGGATATGTCGCACGATCACGTTATCACCGCCAATTGAAACGGGATGATCGGCAATACAAATACCATCACCCGGCGCTGTTTGCCCGGCAATAGTTGTATTCGCCTTGATACTTAATTTTGAGTTAAGATGAATGGTGCCCGACACCCGGAACACAACGGTACGGTAGGTAGCCGTAGTTGTTAATGCATAGCGCAAACTGCCGGGATTGTTATCATCGTTCAGGTTGGTAACTTCAAAAACCGTGGTTGGTACAGCAGCCGTACCGCGGCCACCGGTGGTATACATACCGGCTCCTTCGGCGCCCGGGAAGGCAGGTTGCTGCGCCTGTGCACGGATAGCTAAAAACAAAAAGCTCATCAATACAATTGCATAACGGGTAAAATTTCGCATAAGCAATCTTCGTTAGTATGGTTGTAAAATCAATATACAATGGGCAATGGTGAAAAAGCTGCAAGCAATAAGCTGTAAGCCAAAAGCCGAATGCAAATACAGCTAAACGCTACACGCAAACAGAAGCTAGTGGCTAGTAGTAAATGGCTAGTGGGGTTTACATTCGAAGCTCACTCTTGTCTTTTGCCTTTCTCCTACTCGCCACTCACTCCCGATAGCTATCGCGACCTCGCCATTCTCCCCACTCGCTACTAGCAACTTACTACTCGCTACCTTCTCACTCTCTCACCTAATTCCAATCCCAAACTCTTTATGTTCTTCAATACAATTTGCGCTATCATGCGGGCGCCCAGATCATTGAAATGAGTGTTATCTTCTTTCCCCTGCGGGTAATTGGGATGTTCGCCCGGCGCCAGATGATTGAATAATAATTTTGACTTGTCAACTCCCCACTGCTGGTACAGCGCCTGCCCTTCTTTATCAAGATCAATCAACGGCACATTATTTTCTTTGGCCACGTTGCGCACAATTTGTGCATACACATCATGCGTTCCTACTACGTGACCCGTTGAATCAAAATTGCGACGCGCCACCGGCGTCAATAAAACCGGGTTGGCCTTTTTGCTTCGGGTATCGGTAACGTATTTAACCAGGTTAGCTTTAAACTCATCTTCTGTAGTGTAGCTCTTTTTTGTCTTTACTTCATCATTATGCCCGAACTGAATAAAAACATAATCGCCTTCCTGCATGTCAGCTACCACCGGCTGCCAGCGGTTCTCCTCCATAAACGTTCTTGTACTGCGACCGTTCTGGGCGCGGTTGTCTACTTTTACCGTACTATCAAAAAAATATACAAAGGGCATCCCCCACCCGTTCTCCGGATAGGTTTTCACCTCTTTAGCCGACATCGTTGAATCGCCTATTAACCACACCGTGATCTTCTTCTTCGGCGGCATGGTAAAAGCTGTTAACAACATCAACCCAATGACTATAATCCTGTTCATGTTCGTTTATTTTTTTGCCTCCACTAACCCATTCACATACACTTCCACATTCGTATACTCTTTATCCAGCGTAAATAAAATCGCATCTCCAGCATCCGCCGGGTTCAACGCATGCGCTGATTCCCAGGCATCAGGCATTCCATCATGGTCTTTATCCGGTGCTGCAGGCACTGAGCGTAATACTGGCCATGCATTTACGGTAGCTTCATATTCGGTGCCATGCGGATAACCGCCCTGCACATCAATAAACCGGCCCTTGCGGTGTTTTACATCGTTTATGATCCGTTCGTCCAGGGTATCTCTGTTAGGTAAACTGCAACCCACTTGTATCAATACCGATTCATACGCATCTTTTGCGGATTGTGTTGTAACTGCTACGATCGCAAACGGCGCGGTTGCTTTTGCCAGCGCCGGATCATCGGTGTTCTTGTCGCCCAGGCGTACGCCCTGCCAGTTATTACTGCTTACCTCATACGACCCGTCTACATAATTTCCATCAACAAAATATTTCCCATAGGGTATGGGTGGCTTGCTCCAGGGATTTACCACCTGGTACATTACCTTTTTATTGGTGTTAGGTCCGTACTTGTAGTAATTGTTCACGATGTTGTAATTGCCGCCTTCACCGGCATACACGTTATTTCCGCCCCAGTTGTAAATAACATTGTTCCTGAAATCGACATTCTCTTCGGAGGTGTTACGCAACCCGTTGAACCGGGGGTTACGGCTATTGCAATGGGCAAAGAGATTATGGTGAGCCGATAAATGCCGGCCGCCCCAGATACCACCGTACCCATGATGCTCGTAATCTTTATCGCCTTTTTCAAAATGATAGCTGTAGTTCAATGGCTCCGATATCAGGTTCCATTGCAGCGTAGTACTGTCGCCGCTGTACACCGAAAGCGCTTCATCGGTGCTCCAGCTCACCGAGCAATGATCCACGATAATATTATTTCGCCGGGTACCGCCAAAAGCGTCATCGCTGCCACTGCCATCTACCATGCCGCCTTTTTGATTTTTATCGCCCATGCGAAACCGCAGGTACCGCACAATGATATTATCACCTGACAAAACCACGGGATAATCAGCTAAACAAATACCATCACCGGGCGCTGTTTGCCCGGCAATGGTTATGTTTCCTTTTATATCCAGCTTTGATTGCAAATGAATAGTGCCCGACACCGCAAACACAACAATACGCGGTCCTTTTGCCTGTACTGCCTTTCTTAAACTGCCGGCCCCATCATCCTCAAGCGTAGTAACCACCAACACTTTTCCACCCCGGCCGCCGGTAGTATACTTCCCAAATCCTTCTGCACCGGGAAAGGCAATGGGTTGCGCTGCGGCAACCATGGCTTCCACCAATACTATGCACGTTAACAGTAAAGAATATGACAGTCTCTTTTTCATTACTTGTAGTTTATTCTATAAAGCTACAGTCTCCAGCGCGGATCACCGCTATCTGACCGGCCCGCGAACGTATTATCCTTTATCAGAAAATTATTATTATCAGGATCTGTAAACAGGTCCGCAGCAGGTTTGGTATAATCGATTATGTTGCTAATGGCATTGCCTGCAAACGTAACATCCAACGCCTTGTAGTTGCTGGCCACAGTAGCGGCTGTTCCTGCACGGATGCCCCTTGCGGTAGCAGCAGGCGACAATGTTTTTGCAAGAATGTTATTCTGGAAAGTAAAGCCGCCCGAAATGGCCTGCGCATTATAATCGATGAAATACCGGGCGTTACCTACCACATTGTAAAATGTATTATTGCTCACATTCAGGGTCACAGATGGCGCCAGGTTATGCAGAACAAGACCGTAGCCGATTTTAGCAAAACTGCTATTGGTGATCGTTATATTGTTGATCTTTCCGGTAGCCACATTGTTGTTTATAAAGGCATAGGTACCGTTGCTTCCGTTGTCTCCAATGTCATAAACCATACATTTGTTAACCGTGAACTTATCAATGGTTATCGCATTGGCGCTTTGGATACGCATGGGTGAGTTAACCAGGTTACGGATGGTACAGTTCTCAAATATGATCTCTGATGTGTTGCTGGCCGTTGACTGGTTGAAGATATAGTTGCGTTTGGTAAGGGAAGTATTGGCATCCTGGTAACCCGTAATATCGAGGTTCTCGAATTTTATAGTACCTGCAGATGCCGGCAACGTAAACCCATTAAATGCCAGAATAGGTTTGTTAGCGCCCGACTCGCCCCATATGGTAAATGAAACACCATTAGGAATAATGATAGGATTATCGGTAGTATACCTGGTTCCCTGCCGTAAAACAAACATAGTTCCTGTAGCCACATTCGTTATCAACGTGGCCAGGTCATCTGTAGCGCCTACCAAAACAACATTAGGCCCGCTGGGCAGATCGGCCGGCAGCGTGAAGGCTTGCGATCCACGAATACTTGTATTATAATATAACAGCGCCGTATAGGTTTTTGTAGGTGTAAGACTGGAAATCGTTTTTGATCCGGCTGTTTTCTCAGCATCTGCGATATCGTATTTTGTTCCTGCACCCTGGTCGTTAACAAGCATAAAATGCGTTACCTGGTTAGGCACTTTCCACTTCAGCGTAACGGTATACGGCGTTTTATCGGAATCCGTTACCGTAGTCATGATCTGTTCGGTAGCGGTTTTAAAAGTAACAGCCGCCCATTCTGACGCCCCTGTTTCTTCTGTTGTATCCAGGCCTCTAACCCTTGCCGACATCCTGGTCAACGGCTCAAGAAGTTCAGGGATTACGTAATTAATATAGCCGTCTGCATCTTTGGTGCCGGTAGCCGTATAACTTTTTGTAATCGTTGCAAACTGCAAACTATCCTTGCTCAATTCTATTGTATAAGAATTGGTTGATGGCTTAGGTTTCCACCGCAACGTTACGGTTACCCCATCCACAATACCCTGCAACTCAGTTGGACGGAACAGCCGGTCGTAATTCTCATCGGCATTCCAGTCGTTAAATTTTTTACAGGATACTATGCCTGTGCAGATAATACCGGCCAGTACCGCCGTTAAGAAGATCTTATTTATAATTGTTGATTTCATTTCTACGAAGATTAAGGGTTATTAAAATCCATACGCATTCACCAATGTTCCCTGCGACTCGGCTATTGAAGAACTGGCATAGGGATACAGGTGCCGGTTCTGCACACCGCCCGACGTTAATCCGCTGCTGAACAGGTCAACACGTTCTGAATACAGGGTTTTATTGGCAGCGCTCAGGCCAGCCAGCCAGGCAACTTTTGTATACCCTGCTATATCAGCTGTGCCCTTGTCTACATAGAAATTAATTCCTGATTTATCGAGGATCTCATTATCTGATTGATATTTATAGAACAGGTACGTGGGCAATGTATTGTAAGGCGCTGTGCCCGCCAGCATTTTCTTAAAGCCATCCCGTTGCTCCTGTATTTTGCTCACCAGCAGGTTCCAGCGAATGAGGTCATATTTGCGAATCGCTTCACCACCAAACTCATACGCTCTTTCGTTTACAATGGCGTTGAAGAAAGAAGTTTGATCAGTAAGCGCATTTACATACGATTCAACCTTGGTAGCTTTGTCTGCATCGGCAAACGCGCGGCTACGCACCTGCTTCAAGGCATCTTTAGCCAAAGTAGTGGGTCCATTTAAAGCATTCTCAGTTTCAGCAAACATCAGCAACACATCGGCATATCGCATAACCGACCAGTTAATACCGTAACCAAATTTTCCGGAAGCGGCTTTGTTCAGAGCGCTCCAGTTTGACCCCATAAACCGTTGGTCCCATTTGGCAAAGTTGAACGACATGGGATTTGTTTGAAATACTTCTTTGACATCGGCAGAACCGTTGCTATAGGTATAATAAGCAACCGTAGCGTCGCGGCGAAGGTCCTGCTGGTCGAACATGTAGAAATACCAGGCGGTAGTGTTCACCACGTTGGCATTGTTACCGAAGCCATATTTTGAATTGGTATAAAACCGAATACCGATAGAATAACCCATTTCTCCACTTCGTCCCAATCCATTGGCTACTTCAAACAGGTTTTCCTGGTAGGTGGCATCCATTTGAAGTGAGCAAAGTTTTTTCCAGATATCAATATAGCTGCTGTTCAGCTTGTGCACGCCCTGGGTCATGATCTCCTGGCATTTTGTACGGGCCAGGGTGTAATACTTCTGCCAGTCGCTGCCGCGTTCGGTAACAGCATTGCCATTCCTGTTGCGCAAACTGTATCCACCTCTAAACAGGGCAATACGGGCAATCAGGCCTTTAATAAATCCTTTTGTTACTCTTTCCACTGTAGCATATGTTCCGCCGCTTCCTACCCAGGGAACATAATTCTCCGCTTCCTGCAGGTCGGTTAACAGGTAATCATAAATTAAATCGCGGTCAGTAGGCGCCAGGTAAACATTCGACAGATCGTATTTGGTGGGCTCTGCTTTATAAGGAACATCGCCCCAGTTCTTTACCAGTTCAAAATAAGCCAGGGAGCGCAAGGTGATGGCTTCACCCAGGAAAGCTTTCATAGTTGATGAATCGGATGTTTTCATCAGACCACTTTTCCTGATGCCATCAACACACAGGTTAGCCCGCTCTATCAATTTGTAAATGGTTGTCCACTCACGGGAAAGGGACGTATTATCTGCCGTACCCAGGTAGTTCGATAAGCCGCGGGTACTGTTCTCTTTGTAAGATGCGTTATCTGCGCCCGCCACTTCAATATCTGAATTGGTGGCATAGTTCAACGGTAAGCGGGCCGAATACAGTTGATCCTGCGTAAGCAATGCATAGGTGCCGGTTATGGCAAAATCAGTATACGCCGTTGATGAAAATACCAGGTCGGGGGTAAATTCAGAAGGCGATGAGGTATTGAGAAAATCTTTTTTACATGCAGTTACAGAAAGGCCTGCAATAGCTATTAATACGATAGATAATCTTTTTTTCATAGCAAGTCAATTAAAATGTTACGTTAATACCACCTACAAATGAGCGGCTTTTTGGATAAGCAGAAAAATCAACACCAGGCGTTACAGGCGGATTTCTGCGGGTATCAACTTCCGGATCAAATCCTGTATAGCTCGTCCAGGTATGCAGGTTGTACGCTGTTACGTATACCCGCAGGTTGCTGATGTGGGCGCGGCGCAATAAATTACGGGGAACCGTATAGCCCACAGTTATCGTGTTCAGGCGCAGGAATGATCCATCTTCAATAGCCCATGAGTGCAGGGGTGTTACCGTCATTAAAGGACTCCAGATAGTAGCGTTCTCATTTAATTGCATCAGGCGCTCAGGATTGGCATTGGAACCGGTTGCTACATTATATCCGGTTTCAGGATCAATGATCGTGAAGCGGTGATTCAGGTCCATTTCAGCCAGTATATTCTGGTATTTACGACTGAGCAGTAAAGTAGTATAATCGATCTTATTGGCGTTATAGATCTGGTTTCCGTATGTCCAGTTAAAAAATGCCAGGAAGTCGAAGCCTTTATACCGGGCATTCAGATTAAAGCCCCCCTGATGTTTGGGATTGGCATTACCGATCACGGTTTTATCATAGGCGTCAATTTTGCCGTCGGGCTTGCCATCGGCGCCGCTGATATCTTTGAACTTCAGGATACCAGGACCAAAATAACCGGGCGAGATCAATGAACTGTTATCAGGCACACCAGATACCAGGTCCCACTTTTTGGTAGTGGTGTTAAAGGTGAAATCATCAAAGGTGTACATGCCATCGGTAACATAACCGTACATCTGGCCCACCGGCTGACCTTGTTGTACCAGGAAATCTTCCAGCGGTTGGGCAGTGCCATTCCAGCCAGAAGTATACGTTTTATAGTTTATATCGCCGTTCTTAAATTCATCTACATTATTCTTGTTCAACCCGATATTGAATGAGGCCGACAAGCTGAAATCCTTTGTATTTACAATGTTTCCTTCGAGGGTAAGTTCAATGCCGCGATTGGTAGTGCTGCCCTGATTTATTAACTGTCCCGTATAACCTGAGTTAGGCGGTACGGGCCGTGTTAACAGCAGGTCGCGGGTGGTGTTCTTATATACATCTACGGTACCGCTTAACCGGTTGTTGAACAAGCTAAAGTCAACCCCAACGTTTCTGATAATGGAAGTTTCCCATCTCAACTCAGGATTGTACAACAGGTTATCGGGAATAAAATTGCGGGCTTCCACTTCGCCCAGGTAATAGGGTTTATTTTCGTTGCTGGTTATATACTTCATTTGCCACTGACCGGCCAGAATGCGGTTGTTCCCCGTTTCGCCATAACTGGCCCTCAATTTCAACTGGGTTAACCAGTCAACCGATTTCAGGAAGTCTTCTTCAGATATTTTCCAGGCCACGGCGGCAGAAGGAAAAAAGCCCCACTGCTTTCCATCGGCAAATTTGCTGGAACCATCGCCGCGGAAAGTGGCTGTTATAAGATACTTATTGTTGATGGTATAATTAAGGCGCCCGAAGTATGACCGCATACGATCATCCGGCGCAATATAGGTTACCGTAGGGATGGCCGTACCAAAGTTCATATTGGCCAGCACATCTTCATATTTCATGTAGGTAGGAAAGAAACGGGATTCGTTGGTAACGGTTTTATATCCGGCTGAAAGGATCTCCTGCCCTGCCACCACATTTAAATTATGGCCGGGGAAAATGCCCCGCTTATCGTAGGTGAAATAGTTTGAGATGCGATAAGATGAACCGTTCAGGGTATAGATATTACCAATGGGCTGACCGGCATATTGCTGTGCAGCATTGGTATGTGGCCCCCATACGTTATCGGTACGCTCATTCCTGAATTCGAAACCACCTTCCGACCGGAAGCTTAAGCCTTCCATGATCTTCCAGGTAACACCGCCATTGAATGTACTGTTGAGGCGGGATTGCTTTTTGTATTCATCATTGGCTGAGGCAACGGGATCGTATAACAAACTTTGATCTTCTGCCGTAATGGTATTATCATCTATCACACTCTGATCAAACTCACTTAAACCGCGGGTTGGCGCATACTTGATGGAGTTACGTAAACGGGTAACAGAACCTGACCCCACATTCACGCCGGCGCCGTCGATCTTCATGAAACCAAGACGTGTATTAAGATCGAACGTGACCTTTGGGCCTATTTCACCATTGAGTTTAAAATCGAGGTTATTGCGCTCATATCCTGAACCAATCATAACGCTTTCTTCCTTGTTTCGGGTAAGTCCCAGGTTGAACCGCGCTGTTTTTGAACCACCATTTAAACCCACATTGTAATATTGCTGTTGTGCATTACGGCCAAACACTTCCTTTTGCCAGTTGGTTCCTTTTATTGATTTATATATATCGAGGTCAGCATAAGAACCATAATAATCCTGGAAGGTTTTTGACTGATCAACCTCATACTGGTATTTTACATACTCGTACGGTCTCAATACTTCCAGTTCTTTGGTTATTTTTCTGACCCCGGCATAAGCATTGGCAGAAACATTTATTTTACCAGCCTTACCTTCTTTGGTAGTGATCAGGAATACCCCATTGCTGGCGCGTGAACCGTAAATAGCGGTAGACGCAGCATCTTTCAGGAAGGTCATGGTTTCGATGCTGGAAGCGGCAATATTATTGATATTGCTTACCGGGAAACCGTCTACAATATATAAGGGTGCATTATCCTGTGAAATGGAAGTACCGCCGCGTAACCGTACTTTTATTTCGGCATCGGGCGATCCTTCGGTGGTGGTGATCTGCAAACCGGCCACTCTACCGGTAAGCGCTTCGGCAGCATTGGCCACCGGCGTTTTGATCAGGTCCTTACCAGTAAGAACACCCACTGCACCAGTCAGGTCTCTTTTTTTAGTTTTTCCGTAGCCTATCACCACTACGTCATCCAGGCTATTGTCTTCTTTATCCAATTGAATTTCCAGGGCTTTGGAACCATCTGCAGATGCTTCCGTTTTTTTATAACCCAGATAACTTATGACCAAAGTAACTTTCCCGGTTTTACCACCTACAGTCAGAGAAAACTTTCCCGACGCATCTGTTTGTGTACCGTTCTGCGCATTTTGCATGTTCTTCACCAACACACTTACACCGGCAAGGGGTGCACCTTTCTCATCGGTGACTGTTCCTTTAATTTGTCGGGTTTGCGCAAATAGAAAAAATGGAGAAATGAAAAGAAGGACTACCAAGGTAATTCGCATGCTCATATGGCGGTTCTTTTTGAGGTTCTTATAGATTCCGGATACCTGTCTGGAGGGGCCAGAAACCTGAATTACTTAATTAATTACAATCGTCTTTAACATAAATCCAATGTCAATACTATTGAGATATTTTTTAAAATGATAGATTTCGTATGCATTTATCTATGCAATCGTTCCCGGCAACGATGTAATTTTCAGAGGCAGAATAAGCTAGATAAAAAGAAGATTCGCAATAAGCAATTAGCCATCCGCATATAAAAGAAAACGTGTCACAGTTATGGAACCGTGACACGCTTAACTATTTGAAATTTAAATGATTTACTGCGTGTAGCGTGCAGCTTGCAGCGTGTAGCTGTCTTCTGCGTCAATACCCCGGGTTCTGCGTCAACCGCCCCTGATAGGCATCCAGCGTTGCCTGATCAAAGGGGAACAGTTCGCTTTTACCGGAAACGAAAAAGGAGGCCATACCTGTACGCAAGGGCTTACCGTCTATTACATTGGTCACCAGGTAGGTTCTCCACGGCAATGCATTCCACGTACCTGAAGTTGGCTTTTGCTTGGGCTGCCAGAAAGGTTGTGCCGTAGCAGCTGTATTGGAGCCGGCATAGAATTGGATCTCTTCGCCCACGTTCCGCCAATAAACTGTATCCGGAACATTTGCATACGCGCCGGCGCCCGTGCGGATCTGCTCAATTTTTGTTCTTGCTTCATCGATCTTGGTAGCCAACTGGCCCCAACGCAACAGATCGAATTTGCGAATGCCTTCATGACCAAACTCCAGGAAACGTTCGTTGGCCAGGGCATTAAAGAAGCCTGTTTTATCTGTGGGCGTGGTGCCTATCAGCCCAACATTACCTCTGTACGCTCTTTTCCGAACTTCTTCATAAGCTGTTATGGCCGCTGCGGTGGGACTTCCATTTAATTCATTCACAGCTTCGGCATACATCAGCAATACATCTGAAAAACGGATCATTGCCCAGTTGTACCCTACATTCAGTACGGTGCCGGGTAATAAGGGCACGCGCCAGTCGCGGCGGTATTTACCGGTATTCAATTCAGTCAGGCGCCGCATCGATTTAACATTGTTCGCTCCATTTACCGCGTACCAGGTCACCGTAACATCGCGACGCGTATCTACCGAATCGAACGCATAAAAATAATTAGGCAGCATAATGATACCGCCGCCGCCAGCGCCATACCGGGAGGCATTGCTGAGGTTAGGGCCATCGTAATTACCCATACGGCTGTCGCTGTTACCATTACCACCACCGGCGCCCACTTCAAACAGGATCTCGCCCTGGGGATCATATACAAACGAAGTTACATTACGCCAAATGCTTTCATAGTTGGGGTTCAATGTATGCTGGTCCCTGCGCGCCATCAGTTCTTCACATTCTTTTTTAGTTATCTCGTAGTACTTCAGGTAATCGCTTCGGCGTTCAATTTTGGCGTTGCTGCGCAAAGCATAACCACCTCTGAACAAAGCGATCCTTGCCCGCAATGCTTTTGCAGCGCCTTTGGTTATGCGTTCATTACGCGTAACCTCTGTGCGCCAGGGCAGCAGGTCAATAGCTGTTGCCAAATCTGTGAGGATTATATCGTAGGTTGAATCGCGATCAGTACGCGGGATAAACAACCCTTTTTGCTGATAAGAAGGGATCAACGGCGCCGGTACATCGCCCCAGTTGCGGATGAGTTCAAACAGGAATTGCGCCCGGAGGGTCAGGGCCTCGCCATACAACCGCTTCAACTCTTTTTTCTCGGCAACCGTTCCTTCGGCATACAATTTCATTTGCGGAATTTGCTCAATACACAAATTGGCTTTTTCCAATCCGCGGTATAACTGGCGGAAGGGGTTGGATATTTCCGTATTGGTGAGCAACAATTGGTAACGCCCAACACCGCGGCGGCCATTATCTATATTTCCACTTACAATACCTTCATCGGTATCATACGGATAATACATGCTGATACGAATGCCATAACCGGCATCGCCCTGTAATTCATCATAAGTGCCAATAACAGCCATGGTGGCATTGGGCACATCGGAAAATACTTCAGGAATTGTATATCCTGATTGCGGTTCTACTTCAGTATATTTTTTACAACCTGTTATAGAAAATATTACAATGATGGCGGCGGTAATTATTTGATACAATCGTGTATGCTTCATCTGAATTTTTTTTAATTGTTATGTTGGCCAGATGGAACTTACCATGACAAAATTTTCATTGTCGTAATTGTTATATTGAAAGTTTTGTCATGGACGTTTCATACGTCAATCGTTTTTTGTTTTGTTAGAAAGTTGCATTTACTCCAAATACCCATGTACGTGAACGCGGATAGGCGGCAAAATCAACACCGGGTGTTAACGGGTCGTTTCTGCGGGCCGTAACATCCGGGTCGTACCCTGAATAGCTGGTGAGGGTAGCCAGGTTGTTCACGGTGGCAAACACGCGGAAGGTGGAGAGTTTTATTTTGTTAAGCACCGGTTTCGGTAATGAATACCCTACTGTTACGTTGTTAAACCGTAAGTATGTTCCATCTTCCACTGCCCAGGAGTGCAGCCACCAGCGTTGTACGCGCACCGGCGACCATATTTTGGCATTTGCATTAAGCGCTGCCAGTTCCTTGGGATCGGTTACCCGTACACCTGATGCATTGATCCAGGTGAACCGGTCTTTCATACTGTTGATCATATTCAGGTTAGGGAAAGCGCCATCGGTCCATTCAATTTTATTGGCATTATAAATATCATTGCCTACCACAAAATTTACAAACACACTCAGGTCGAAATTCTTATATGATAACTGATTGTTCCAGCCACCGGTAAATTTGGGATTGGCATCGCCTACCACCGTGCGGTCGTAATCGGCTGTGATCAGGCCATCAGGCACGCCATTGGGGCCGCTGATATCTTTCCATTTCAGCATACCGGGTTGGGCGGTGCCGTATACACCATTATTGGCTATACCTGCTTTCAGGGTATAGGTCCTGGTGGTTGAGTTGTAATCAAAATCATCTACACTAAACATGCCATCGGTTAGAAAACCATACATCAGCCCGGCGGGCTCGCCCACTTTTACCAGGTAGTCATCTACCCCATCGCTACCCTGCCAGCCTGAGTTGCGGGTCATTTGGCTTACCCCGCCCAGGTTTTCAATTTTGTTTCTATTGAAAGAGATATTGAAGTTGGTATTCCAGGTGAAATCTTTATTGGAAATTGGAATAGCGTTTATCTGGAATTCTACACCGCGGTTGGAAGTAGAACCCAGGTTTTGCAATTGTGTAGTATAACCGGTTGTAGGTGGAATGCTCACCGCCAGCAACAGGTCTTTGGCTGTGTTCTTATATACATCAACGGTAAACTGCAGGCGGTTGTTGAACATAGCCCAGTCCATACCCAGGTTCATAGTGGTATTGCGCTCCCATCTTAGATCGGGATTACGCAAGGCCGTAGGCGCTACGCCGGGTTGTATTATATGGTTGAACGCATATTGACCGGTTACACCATATAATTGTATATACTGGAGGTTATCGATACGGTTGTTTCCCACTGACCCATAACCGAAGCGAAGTTTAGCGTCATTTAACCACGAAAGATCTTTCATGAAATCTTCTTCGCTGAAACGCCAGGAAACTGATCCTGACGGGAATACCAGCGTCCCATTGCTTGAGCTGAATTTCGAAGACCGGTCGGCACGCAGGTTAAAGGTGGCTGAGTATTTATCATCGAACGAATAGCTGGCCCGGCCAAACAAAGAGAAGATGCGGCTGGGCGGTTGCTTAAAGGTAGTAGGCAAAGGTTGGGCTGAACCGGGCGGTGCAGCACCGGCACCCATATTCTCCAACGCTTTTTTGGCAGTAATGTCTGATGGGAAATAGCGCGTTTCAAAGGCGCTTGTCTTCATCCGTTGGTCAACTATTTCCTGCCCTACCAGCACGCTGATATCGTGGTGCCCTTTATAATTATTCAGGTTATACTGCAGCGTATTGGAATTGCTCATGGTATTGTTGTGCTGCTCGCCAATGGAAGCCGTTGGCAACGACGCAAAGTTGCGCGCCGTAGGCGTGATCTTGCTGAAGAAGAGATCGGTTTCTACAAATGCATTGTCATATCCGAATGTTGAGCGGAAGCTCAGGTTCTTTACAATATTGTAATTTAAATAACCGCTCAGGTAAGTGGCCTTTGTAAACTGCCGCCGGTATTCTGCTTTGGTAAGAATAACCGGGTTAATGGCGCCGCTGGAAGCGAGGTAATAGGCTTCGTCAAAATCATCCACACCACCCGTTGGTGTTGGCAGCTCAAACGGCCGGTAATTAATGGTGTGCCGCAAGCGGTTGGTAGCGCGGGTGCCACTGTTGGTTGTACCGGCACCGCGAATGGTTTGATCGAGATAGCGCGCATTAAAACCTACTCTTAATTTATCCGAGGCTTTATGTTCGAGTTTGAAGTTCACGAGGTACCGGTCAAAGCCCGATTCCAGCAAAATACCATCTTCTTTATTGCTGGTTAGGCTTAAATTATAAGTAGTGTTTTCGCTGCCGCCGTTCAGCGATACATTCTGGTTACTGTATTTCGCCTTACGGCCAAACACTTCTTTTTGCCAGTTGATGGCCGGGAAATTTTTATATACGTTCAGCGTATCCCAGGTGCTGCCATAGGTTTGCGCAAAGCTGGAACTGTCGGCGACGTTGCCGCGGCTTCTTTCATATTGCCACACCACAAAATCGTATGGGCTCATAACGTCCATGGTCTTGGGCAGTTCGCGCCAGCCGAAAGAACCGTTATAGGTAATTTGTGTTTTACCGGCCCGGCCTCCTTTGGTGGTAATGATCACCACGCCGTTGGCTGCGCGGGCGCCATAAATGGCAGTTGTGGAGGCATCTTTCAATACGTCGATAGAAGCAATGTCTTGCGGTGAGATCACCGACAAGGCATTTTCAACCACCACGCCGTCTACAATATATAAAGGAGAGTTGTCTTGCGTAATAGAGCCGCCGCCGCGTACCCGAACAATGATATCGCTACCCGGTGCCCCTTCAGAGGCAGTTACCTGCACCCCGGCCAGGCGGCCCTGCAGCGCTTCGGCTGCGGAAGACAGTGGTACATCTTTTATCTGCTTGCCCGCCAGTGATGATACCGAACCACTTACTTTAGTTCGCGGAACGGTTTGGTAACCGATCACCACTTCCTGCAGGGTGGTGGCATCTCTTTCCATTTGAACACGCATTTCCTGGCTGCTATTGCCGGTAACCGTAATGGGTTTAAACCCTACGCTCGAAAAGGTTATACCTACAGTATTTCCCGTACCTGTAACCGGTATGGTAAAATGGCCTTTGGCATCGGTTTGAACCGCTCTTCCCCCCTTCACCTGAACGGTAACGCCGGCAACAGGCGCCCCCCGGTCATCAGTAACCGTTCCTGAGATCTGACGGGTTTGTGCATTAAGAAAAAACGGAATAAATAATAGCAGTGCTAGTAATGGATGAAACTTAATCATATGGCGACTCTTTTAGGTTTGAGAATACAGGGCTTATCGATAAGCCCTATAGGCAATCGGTTAACCAGCAGACTAAAGCCTGTGGCTCAATTCACTTTATGTAACAGTACGGGTGTTTGAACAGGTTTTCTTGCACGCTCACTCAAAAGGCCGATCATTTATTCAGGGGTTCGGGTGGATAATTGCCGGTAGTTATCTATTATTAATACCTGCCGGTAACATGAAGAACATAAAAAAGCAATCAAAAAAGCGTTGTTTAGTAAATAAGTATTTAATATTCTAATCCAATTCTAACGAGATATTTTTGAATATAGTAATTTCCGCAGACCTTTTTCTGTGCAATCGTTCCCGACAACGATAGGCAGAAGGCAGAAGCAATAGGCAATAAACAATTGGCAATAGGAAGTTTGCGAATTTTAGGGTAGCCCGACAATTGCCAATTATTCATGTGATTGTTTACAACTTGTTATTTTAAAAGGTATATAACAGTCTTATTGAAAAAGACTATTTTTATCAGCACTTAGCTGCCACGCTGTGAAATTTGAGACTGTAACCATAAAGGATATTGCCAGGGCATTGGGACTTTCTACATCTACCGTATCGCGCGCTTTACGAGGTAGCTATGAAATTAGTCCCGAAACCAAAAAACTGGTACTTGAGTACGCCGAAAAGATCAATTACCGGCCCAACCCGATCGCTTTGAGTTTGAAAGAACGGAAAAGCCGGTCGATTGGAGTGGTAGTTAGCGAGATTGCAAATACGTTTTTCTCGCAGGCAATTAATGGAATTGAATCCATTGCCTACAATCGGGGGTACCACGTAATTATTTCCCAAAGTCATGAATCGTACGAACGCGAAAAGGTGACCATTCAGCACCTGGCCTCCCGGTCGGTGGATGGATTGCTGGTTTCCCTGTCGAACGAGACCATCGACCTTTCGCACCTGAAGCAATTGCACGATAAAGGGTTGCCCGTCGTTTTCTTTGACCGCATTACCGATGAAATAAATACCCATAAGGTAACCGCCAATAATATAAAGGGCGCTTTTGATGCCACCCAGCACCTGATCAATAAGGGTTTTACGCGCATTGCGCACGTTACCAATTCGCCCAACCTGTCTATTACCCGGGAAAGGCTGCAGGGGTACCAGGAAGCCCTGAAAAAGAATAACCTGCCGTTTGATGAAAAACTGGTGCATTATGCTATTCATGGCGGAATGATCTATGAAGAAATTGAAGGGGAGATCAAGAAAATGTTCAGCGCCCCCCAAAAGCCCGATGCCATTTTAACGGCGAGCGACCGCATTACCACTTCCTGCCTCACGGCTTTAAAAGCTGCCGGCAAAAAGATCCCGGACGATATTTCGGTCATCGGGTTTACCAATACGAATATTGCCGACCTGTTCAACCCGCCACTTTCGGCCGTACGCCAGCCCGCTTTTGATATGGGACAAACGGCCACCGAACTGCTCATCCAGATCATTGAAAGCAAACGCCCGGTAACGGAGTTTGAGACCAGGATCCTGGATACGGAGTTGTTTACGAGGGAGTCGTCGAGCCCCCTAAAGGGCGAGTAGTAAGTAGTGAGGGGCGAGCAGGCGAAAGGCAGGTAGCTTGCCTTGTATATTGCCTATTGCAAATTGTTTATTGATTATTGACTATTCAAGATTGCATATTATTTTAAGCCGTTTTATTTTGCCGTTCACGTCTCGCGATTGGCATTCACGAGTTTTGCTTTCGTTTTTTTTGCATTAAGCTTTCTTCTCCGATTTCTATATCGATATAGAAACCTCACCGGTAACCGATTTTATCTTTTTTGGGACTTTCCTCCAACAGGACTGCTAAATATTTTCTCTAACGCTATAGCATGTTCGATGTGACAAGGATGAACTATTGATTACGGTTAGTAGTCAAGCCTGAACAGCGTAGTGCATTTGCGTATCAAACACGCATATGCGTAGCTGCGAGGCAGCTTTTGCCGTAGCAGTGCCGGGGCTGCCGTATAAGACACTTAAACACGTAAGCTTTATTTCGTTGGAATTTTATCGGTGTCCGGCTGGTATTGCGCCGGTTTTTGTTCGGAGATTCTTCGGACTTTCATTGGGGGTTGTTCGGATGCTCCCTATAGCACCCCGAACAACTTCCGAACAAAGTCAAATCAAAACCCCTGGCAATACCGGAGCAGTCCCGAACAAAACGCCCTTATTTTCCTTCTTTTCACTTCAATAGTGCTTCGACTTTACTCATTCACTGTGATAATTTTTGGGCATCCCTTCCTTATTTCGCTGTTTTTCATTTTTACTTCCTGATTTTCCCTCCCATTGCCTTCCCACCTGGCTCCTAACCTCATGGCGGACTGCTCAACACCTTCTCCCGCCATTCTCCCGGTTTTTCCCGCTTTCTCCAATGAAAAGCGGGAGAAGTCCGGGACGAGGTCAGGAAACAAGTGGGAGAAATTGTAGTATACAACAGCGTGTCTCGAACTAAAATCACTTTACACTTGGGAGGGTTAAACTGAAGCGAACTTTACAGTTTTAGCAATTATACTAATAAGGCTTTACAAGCCTGAAGGCTATTTAAAGGCTACTTACAAGCTAGTGTATGCCGTAAAGAGGCGCTTTAGAAGGCAAAATAAAAGTGGAGAGGCTTCGGCGGGCATACTCACAACTCACCTTGTTTTATTCACCATTGACCATTCACCATTGACCCTCCTTACTCATTTAAGCGATCGCAAAATTCAATATTCCTTATAAGTTGTTTATATGACCGTATAATGGCCACTAAATTGTTAATACTGCTTATGGGAATGTTACTCTCTATTGTTAAATTAACAATTTTTCAAATTATCTTCATTATATGCTTACGCAGGAAGAGATCAAGCAATTAGTAGCTAAACAGGCGGCACAATTGGTGCAAAACAATATGACCATTGGTATTGGTTCAGGATCTACGATCTTCTGGCTCATTATGGAGCTGGGTAAGCGGGTAAAGGGCGGGCTTTTCTTCAGGGCTATTCCCACTTCCAGAAAAACCGCTGCCCTGGCTGCCCAGTGCAATATTCCGCTGGCCGAACTGAACGCCGTAACCAACATAGATATTACCATCGATGGCGCCGATGAAATTGATCCGCAGTTGCAATTAATAAAAGGCGGTGGCGGCGCCTTATTGCAGGAGAAAATGGTAGCGGCCGCTTCGCGCGAACTGCTCATCCTTGCCGACGCCTCAAAACTGGTAAAGCAACTCGGCAAATTTCCATTGCCATTAGATGTAATTCCCTTTGGCTGGAAACAGGTACAACGTCATATTCGCGAGACTTACCACGTAGAAGCTATTTTGCGCATGGAAGACGACCAGCCTTTTATTACCGATCATGGTCATTATATACTCGACTGTCCCTTTCAGCATATTGAACACCCCGATATCTTAACGTATGATCTCAATGCCATCCCCGGCGTTGCAGATAATGGCCTCTTTGTAAATATGGCCGATATTGCCCTCATTGGTTATCCCGATGGGAAGATGGAGACGAGGCATAGATGAAGAATGTGCTAATGAATTGTGAAGGCTGCAAGCTATAACTAAGCTGCAGGCCTAATGCAGAATAGTAATTATCGAATTATCACATTATCCAATTATCAAATTCTGTTTTCCACCCTTGTGTATCAGATCCAATTTTCGTAACTTTAAGTATATCAGATTCACTATATCACATTCATGCACAAAAACAAACTGAGCGGGGCAGATCACCTGTACCTGCAGATCGCCGAGGGGTTGGAGAAAATGATCCACAATGAAATATTGAAGATCGGCGATAAGCTGCCTTCGGTACGCATGCTGAGTGATGAATACGGCATCAGCATGGGTACGGCCTTCCAGGCATATTATTATCTCGAAGGAAAAGGATTGATCGAGTCACGGCCCAAGTCGGGTTACTATGTTCGCTTCAATCAAAAACGTTTTCCTGCTTTACCCGCTGCGCCGAAACCGGAAACGCTTGCCGGTACCATCAGTGTAGATGAAATGGTGGCCGCCGTTTTTAAAAAACTGAGCGCTACCGATGTCACCAACCTGGCTATAGCAGCGCCGGCCATGGAACTGTTGCCCGCGGCCAAATTGAATAAATCGCTCGTGCATGCATTTCGTCATTCGGCAACCAGTTGTATTACGTATGAAGAGGTACAGGGTAACCTGGAATTGCGCAAACAGGTTGCGCGGATGGCGTTTAACTGGGGTGGAAAAATTACAGCGAACGACGTGGTGATCACCGCCGGATGTATGGAAGCCCTGTCGCTCGCCCTGCAAACAGTTACCCGACCGGGTGATACCGTAGCCATTGAAACGCCTACCTTCTTTGGCATCTTCCAGGTAATGGAGTCGCTGGGATTGCACGTTATTGAAATTCCAACCGATGCGGTTACCGGTATCGACCTGAATTACCTGGAGCAGGCGATTAAAAAAGAAAACATCAAGGCCTGCGTGTTCGTTCCCAGCTTTAACAACCCGCTCGGCTGTTGCATGCCCGATGAAAATAAAAAGGCATTGGTTGAACTGATCACCAAACATCGCATTCCATTAATTGAAGATGATATTTATGGGGAGTTGTATTTTGGTCATCACCGGCCGCGCTGTTGCAAAACCTATGATACCGAAGGCTGGGTATTGTATTGCGCTTCTATCAGCAAATCGCTGGCCCCCGGCTATCGCATCGGGTGGACCATTCCCGGCCGCTTTAAGGAACAATTCACTCGTTTAAAAACGCGGCACACGATCACCGGGGTTACCATTACCCAACATGCCATGGCGCATTTCCTAAGCATAGGCCGGTTCGATTATCACCTGAAAAAATTACGTACGTCCCTGCATACCCAGCAACTGCGCTATGTACAGGGCATACTCGATTATTTTCCGCCCGACACCAAGGTGTCGAGACCCCAAGGCGGTTTTGTATTGTGGCTGGAACTGAATAAAAAAGTGAATACATTTCAACTATACCAGGAGGCGATGAAATACCAGGTTTCGGTTGCGCCGGGGAGAATTTTTTCCATGCGCGATCGCTATAGCAACTATATGCGAATTGGTTATGGCCAACCGTGGAACGATGGGGTGGAACGTGGACTGAAGATATTAGGTAGCTTAGTTAAAAAAATGGGATAGTGAAATGAAGAATTAAAAATGAAAAACAGAGAAATGAGGAAGGCCGGAAAACAGAAGAATATTGAATACCCAATATCGAATAATGAAGTAAGTCGTTCCGGAGCTGTATTTCTCGATGCCTTTATACCTCGTTGCCTTCTTCCCCCTAATGCTCAAAATACGCCTCGATATCTGCATTGGAGTTATAATTGCGAAACACGTGAGGAATGCGGATGGGTAACCGCAGTGTATGCCCTTCATCGAAAATGGCTTGCAGACTGTAATTTTTCAATCGCCCGATCATAATGCGACCTGCCACTTTTTCCAAACCGGTGCGGGTATATATGCCGCAAAAAGGCTGTGCAAAATCGGCATCCTGGTATACATAAAAATCATACTGGTTATCGCGCATGTATTCCTGTAACAGATGATTGATGGAACCGGCATCCAGATCGAGCATGTCGCAAGCCAGTAACAGCAGGTCTTTATCAGGAAATTGCTGATGAACGCTGAGCAGTCCTTTTAACGGGCCTTCCACTTCAGCATTGTCAACCACCAATAATTCGGGAGAAACTTCTTCAACATACGTGAGCACCTGTTGCTGATTAACCGAATACACCACCGGCAGGTGGAACATGGCCAGCTTCTCATGCATATGTTTAGCCCATATGGTATTACGAATCGGCAACAGCCCCTTGTCGGAGCCCATGCGCTTGCTTTCGCCGCCACATAATATTACACCTAACAAGTTTTCCATAATTATATACTGGGAAGGTGATCAATCAAGCTATCAGTCATGTACTTTGCGATCTGCGTGCCCGAGGCTTTTACCCGGCGCCACCACATCACGCACCAACTGCTTTACTTCTTTAATTTCCAGGAAACCGCCCACCTCTTTACGATCAAAAACCTTTTGTTCCCCGATGCAAATAGTATACCGGCCACTTACTTCACTGGGTTTAAGTAACACACCCTGCAACTCATCTGCAAAGGTGGTTAACAACTCCTGTGCCATATACGCAGCCCGCAGCAACCATCCGCATTTCGGACAATATTCTATAGTTATAGTGGGTTTCATGGAACAAAGATAAGGGTTCAGGGGTCAAAAGCACAAACGTCCCTAAATCCAGTCCCGGACTTGATTTGGAGGAGAAAAAAGGAATGTTAAATATGATGAATTATTGATACGTTGCCCTTAGGCTTTAGCCACCTCCGGTTTTACTACCTGAAATTCTGATTTCCCGGCCTCACACACCGGGCAATGGTATGCATCTGGCAACTGACTGAATGACGTACCGGGAGCGATACCATTTTCGCTATCCCCGTATTGTTCATCATACACCGTAAAGCAATGCCTGCACTGGTAAATAACGGGTACATTCACCGCTGATTTGGCAACAGGCTCCTTCACCACTTCCTGCCGGTACACATTGTGTAGAATTTTATCTGCTTCTTCGGTAGTAAGATCATAAAAGTATTTGCAGAGCGCGATCAGGTAAGCGCCCAGTTCTTCCTTCAGCACCCCTTTGCGAAATAAGATATATTCCCTTGAGTTGGGATTAAAATCCCTGGTGTACATTATATCGTACCGGTTCATGGCCGCGCTTTTATTGCGGCTTGTATTGAACTGTTTCGCTATTACAACAGCACCAAACAAACCGAACAAGCCCGATTTCTGTTTGGTTTTGATAGCGAAGCTCAGTCCATATGTACGCACATCGTCTTTATCAAATTGACGGATAATATATCGCTTTAAATTCAACCCCTCTTCACTCAGGTCCTCGATCTGCCAGTTCAGTTCATTGGCGGCATGACGCACATTGATGCGGTACTTGTTCAACACAATGTCCCAGGCGGCACGATCGTTTTGGGCAATACCTTTTACAATAAGCGATTTCCACGGTGTTATATATAACTGACCTACCTTGGTCTTCAAACATATTGCAGCAATATCTTTTAAAAACGAAACGGGGAAGCACTCATCGCGCCGGTAAATGCCCAGCCATGTTTTTTCGCCATACCGGTTAAACCCTTCGTAATAAGGCAGGGCAAATTGGGGAATGCCCAACTCGGCCGCAACGGGTTGCATGATGAATTGTTCTTTGGCATGCACCAGGTTATACAGGGCATCACCATCGGTCAATGTGCTATTTTTTATGATCGCTTCTTCCAACAACCGGGTTATGCGGGGAATATCGTCTGAATAGATCAACCCTTTCCAGCAATAGATAATGGTGGTCCTGGGAAAACGAACATACAAATACCAATAGTTGCTTAGCGGTGACGATATAAAATTGATGTTACCGGTAAAGAACGGAATGAAACTTTGACTGGCATCAACCAGGTTCAGCTTCAACCGCGGGCGATAATCAAACAAACCCAGAATATCTTTATAAACGCCTTCACTTAACCAGTTGGCGTTTTGAAATACATCTTCTGCCACATACGAAGTAAGAATATTGGCATGCTCATCGCGATTCACTTCATAAAAAACACCCAGTTGATCCAGCTCGTTGCGGAATTCTTTCTCATTGGCGCTATCGGCCCGGCAATACAATTGCTGGCGGTTACCGAATTGCACCTGGTCTACGCCACATCTTTCAGCAGCTTCCATCCATGCATGCAGATCGCCGGCAGCCACGATGCCACCCGGCAGGTTGATTTTTATATGATGATACTTGCGCATAAAATCGGTTTGTTGTTTGTGGTTTATGGTTTGTGGTTCTTCAACTTGTAGCGCCGCTGCCTTGTTGCCTCGATGGCTCGTTGCCTTTCTATTATTTCACCAACAAACCGTTAGTCACATTTGCCAATGTTTCTTCCAGAATCCTTTGCACTTCGGGCCGGCACGAACCGCAGCCGGTACCCGCGCCCGTTACAGAGCACAATTGCTTGAGATCAGTGCAACCTTCATTGATCTTATTCTTCAGATTGTCGCTGCCCACGTTATTACAACTACATACCAGCTTACCCAATACCGGTTCTGCTTTTTTACCGCTGCGGAGTAATTGCAGGCGCTTTTCATTCAGCTCAATCTTATTGGCGATCAGTTCCCTGAACTCCTGGAACTCACTTTTGTCGCCTATTAAAATAGCGCCTACCAACCGGTCATGGTGAATGATACATTTTTTATAATAACGTTTGGCTTTATCCAGGAAGATGATCTCTTCGTAATCCTGTTCGTTCGGGCATTCCGGTATACCTATGCTACAAAGATCGAAGCCATGTATTTTAATAATGTTCATGAACAGGCTACCGCCATAGAAGGCTGCGATATCGCCTTGTAAATATCGAGCCACTATATGCGCCTGCTGTTCCGCTGCGGCAGTAATACCATACAGCATGCCTTCAAACTCGGCAATTTCACCAATAGCGAAAATGTTTGGATCGCTTGTTTGCAGGCGTTCGTTTACAATAACCCCACGCTGGCAATGCAGGCCGGTTTCTTTGGCCAGCTCAATATTGGGAATAGTACCAATGGCAAATACCAGGGCGTTACAATTGATCACCACGCCGCTTTTCAGGCGTATACCGGTTAACTCACTGCGGCCATAGAACAACGTCACTTCATCATCGTAATAAATATCGCACTGATGATCCGACATTTCTTCGTGCAGCAACTGGCTTCCCAATGGGTCTAACTGACGATCGAGGAAACGCGAGATCCGCTGTACGATGGTAACCTTGATATCTACTTCACGCAACGAAGCCGCCAGCTCAAGACCAAGCAATCCACCACCTACGATCACTACATGGCCATCGCGCGGTACGTGGTTCTTGAATTCATCGGCATCGGTACGACTGCGCATGGTGAAAATACCTTTTAACGCAGGCACATTACGGGGAACTGCTGCACGACTACCGGTTGCCATCAACAACACATCATAATAAGTAGTACGGCCGGTAGAATCTACCACACATTTATTTTCCCGGTCGATCTTCTCAACGCTCACGCCTTTATGCAACTTGATATTATAACCGGGCTCTTCCGATTCCTTCATTTTGATCAACTGCTCCCAGCTTTGGGTACCGCTGATGTAATCGGGCAACATCACCCGGTTATAAAAAGGAAAATTCTCTTTGCTGAAGATCACCAGTTCATCTTCACTGTTCATTTCGCGGTACGATTTCACAAAACCAAATGCACCGGCGCCGGCGCCAATGATCACAATGCGCTGGCGTGGCTTTTTATATGGCGCTACCTGTACGGCGCAGAATTTAAAATCAGGTTCTTTTGAAATGGGATCTATCATCGGGCTGGTAACATTATTTGCCCGGTTGAGGTCGTTGTTCAGGATCTTGCCCCAGTGCATGGGCAGAAATACAACGCCTTTTTTTATTGTGTTGGAAACAGTGGCTTTTACGCGCACTTCACCGCGACGCGAGCTTACAATGGCAATATCACCGTCTTTCAAATGCAGGCGGCGCGCATCTTCGGGATGAATTTCCAAAAATGATTGCTGAATATGTTGCTTCAGTTTATTCACCTTACCGGTCTTGCTCATCGTATGCCATTGGTCGCGTATACGGCCGGTGGTTAGAATAAACGGAAAATCGCCATCTGGCTTTTCACTGGTGAGGTCATCAGGCACCGGGTGAATGACGGCTTTGGCAGAAGGTGTATAAAAAGTTTTGTCAGTAAACAAGCGTACAGTGCCCTGGCCTGTTTCCCCTTTGGGATACGGCCATTGCACTGACCTCCTGTTTTTTAACGTACTATAATTTAACCCACTAATATCGATATTGGTGCCGGCAGTCAACTGCACATGTTCATCATAGATAGCCGATGCATCGGCATAGTCGAAACCATGATAGCCCATTTTCTGAGCAAACCGGCAGATAATTTCTGCATCCGGTAATGCTTCACCGGGTGCATCAACAATTTTATTCAGGTAAGCAATGCGTCGTTCAGAATTGGTCATGGTGCCCTCTTTCTCCGTCCAGGTGGCGGCGGGCAATATAACATCTGCATATTTCAGGGTTTCGGGGCGATTGCTCATATCCTGCACTACCACAAACTTCGCTTTCTTCAAACCTTCTTCCGCGGCCCGTACATTCGGCAAACTGATCAGCGGGTTGGTGCAAATGATCCAGATGGCTTTTAACCGGCCATCATTCAATGCATCGAACATTTCTGTTGCGGTAAGACCGGCCTTTTCAGAAATGTGCGTGCCACCCCAGAACTGTTGTACTTCTTCGCGGTGTTTGGGATTGGCCAGGTTACGGTGCGCCGGCAACATGTTCGATAAACCGCCCACCTCACGTCCACCCATGGCATTCGGCTGTCCCGTTAATGAAAACGGACCAGAACCCGGTTTTCCAATATGGCCGGTGATAAGATTGAGGTTAATAAGGCTGAGGTTTTTGTTTACGCCAATCGCGCTTTGGTTCAACCCCATCGTCCACATGCTGATGAAACCTTTGGCATTACCAATATGTTGTGCCGCCAGTTTAATGGTCACTTCATCGATGCCACAGATCTGTGCAGCTTCTGCCAGTGTTCTTTGAAATACGATCTTTTTATATTGTTCAAATCCTTCCGTATGATTCTTAATAAAATCAAGATCCACATCCCCGTTCTCGATCAGCAACCTGCCAATAGCATGGTTCAACGTAATATCGGTGCCGGGGTTCAGTTGCAAATGCACATCAGCTAAAGAACAGGTGTCAGTTTTACGCGGGTCGGCAACAATGATCTTTACATTCGGATTCGCCGCTTTATGCGCTTCTATCCGTCGCCATAAAATGGGGTGACACCAGGCCGGATTGGCGCCGGTGATGAAAAAGCAATCTGCCGCTTCTATATCATCGTAACAAACGGGCACGCTGTCTTCGCCCAATGACATCTTGTAACCTACCACGGCGCTGCTCATGCATAACCGGGAGTTGGTATCGATGTTATTACTGCCAATAAACCCTTTTATCAATTTATTGATCACGTAATATTCTTCGGTGAGACATTGCCCGGATACATAAAAGGCTACGGAGTCAGGACCATACTTATTGATGAATGTTTTGAATACAGCCGCAGTGCGCTCCAACGCCTCATCCCATGAAACGCGTTGCATGGGCATGTTCTTATTGTAGCGCATCTGCGGGTACAGCAAGCGATCGCTTTTATCATTGATAGTATAATGCAGATTCATGCCTTTGCTGCACAACATGCCTTTATTGACCGGATGTTGCTTGTCGCCTTCAACCGTAATATTCCCTTTCTTATCCTTATTTACTACCACGCCACATCCAACTCCGCAATAGCAGCAGGTGGTGGTCATTGATTCGGGATGCTGATTATTCATGATTATACTTTAGAAACGTTGAATATTGAATGTCGAACCTGCCTGCCGGCAGGCAGGTATTGAATATTGAAATAACACCCGACACTTTATTACTCATTGTTCCTTATTTTATTTTTTCCTTGCTTTTGTTTTTTCTTTCCCTTCAACAATCGACGTTCAATATTTAATATTCATCCGTTTTATCTATGCTCTGGCCAGGGCCGCGTCGTCTTTAATATTTGTAGCCGACTGCACTTTATTTGAAGTACGCAAATGGGTAACCAACACCACCAACCCAACTACGGCTACACCAATACCTATATAATAAAAAGCCTGAGAATAAGAAATGTTCTTTGATTTAAACAGGAAGCCTACCAGCATGGCGCCGATGTTTCCACCCGCACCAACAATACCCGCTACACTACCGATCGCATCTTTATTTACAAATGGTACAATTGAATAAGTTCCACCATTAGCCATTTTCAGGAACAAGGCAAATATTAACATGGAAACAATAGCCATTGGCAAGGTGCCCGCTTTGGCAAAGAGAATGATACCAATACCTTCCAGCACCAGGAAGCCGGCCAGCAACAATCCTTTACCGCGCAAGCCATATATTTTACCAACTTTGTCGCTGAAAATACCACCCAGCGCCCGGGCAAAGATGTTCATGAAACCGAAGATGCTGGCCAGCGCGCCGGCCATAATAATGCTCGCTTTGAAATTATCTACGAAGTAAGTAGCGGCAACGTTATCAACGGTGATCTCAATACCGAAACAGGCGGCATAAGCAATTGCCAGCACCCATGTTCTGTAATCTTTTAATGCTATTACAAAAGTGCCTTTCTTTTTTTCTTTTGTCTGGCGTTTGATCTCATTGTAATTACCATTCGGGGTGTCTTTGGTAAAACGGTAATACAGGAATGCCATTATCAACAATATAACGCCCGGTACTATCATGGCAATGCGCCATGAATTGGCTTTGTCAATATAACCGGCGCCAACAAAAGCGGCAGCGATCAATGGCATTGCAATTTGGGTAATACCACCACCCAGGTTACCCCAGCCACCGGCAACGGCATTTGCAGTACCTACTACGTTAGGTGCAAACATTACCGATGTATGGAATTGGGTAATTACAAAGGAGGCGCCAATGATACCGATGATCAAACGGAACAGTAAGAAAGATTCGTAGCTGTTGGCAAAGCCAATACACATTACCGGGATAGCGCCTATCACCAGCAAAATGGTGTACGACAAACGGGGCCCCAGCGTATCGCACAAACGACCGATGATCAACCGTGCAATTATGGTAGCAGACACCGATGCGATGGTAATATTACCTACCTGCTCTTTGGTTAAATGCAATTGCTCGCGTACGATCGGCATCAGCGGCGCAATGCCGAACCAGCCAAAAAAGCAAAAGAAAAAAGTTAGCCAGGTAATGTGGAAAGTGCGCATCTGTATGCCCTTACCCGAAAAAATGTTCAGCTTTGCAAGCGGTTGATTCATGATTCAAAAATTAATACTGTTTTAAAAAAATTAGCTTTGTTTGTTTTGGTTACCCGGTAAACTGGTAACCGATTACCAGTTTACCGGAATTGGGTTTATTGTTCCTGTGAATAGTCTTGTGAACTTGTCACTTCTCAACTTATCAACTCAATCCTTAATATCAGCTATAGAGAACTTGTCGATTAGCAGGTTCAGCAGTCTGTCATGCGTTTGCATGTAAACCGGATCATGCACGATATCTTTTTTATTGCGCGGCCGCTCCAGGGGAACCGGCACAATCTCTTTGATCGTTGCTTCCGGACCGTTATTCATTACCACTACCCTGTCGCTCAAAAAGATGGCTTCTTCAATATCATGGGTAACCATCACGATCGTTTTTTCCCGGTTGTCGAGGTTCCATAATTTCAGCAACTCTACGTGCATATTACTTTTGGTCAATGCATCGAGGGCCCCAAACGGTTCATCGAGCAACAGGATCGAAGGGTTGATGGCGAAAGCACGGGCAATGGCCACACGCTGTTTCATACCACCTGATAATTGTCCAGGCAATTTGTCTTTATGATCCCACAAATGCACGGTTTTCAGATTGCGTTCAACCAGTTCTCTTTTTTCCGCTTTCGACAGTTCTTTCAATGCAGAGTCAACGGCTTCATAAATATTCCTGTACACCGATAACCAGGGCAGCAGGGAATAATTCTGGAAAACAATGCCTCTGTCGGGCCCCGGACCGAATACTTTTTTGCCATTGGCAATTACTTCACCGGTCGTGGGTTTAACCATGCCGCTGATAGTTCCCATGAGGGTTGATTTACCACAACCAGAGTGACCGATCAGCGAAACGATCTCTCCTTTTTGTACAGTGAGGGAAATTTCCTTCACCGCGGTATATGTTCCTTTCGGTGTTTTAAAACTTACGGTAACATTATTGATCCCTATTGCGGTTGTGGGTGTCAATACCGGTTCCAAAATGGAATCGGCAATATTTTTTGTCGCTATGTTAGTGGTTGCTGTGCTCATTGTTTATCGGTTTTTAACGCGTTAAAAAATTAATTGACTATACCGCATAGGTGAACCGCTTTTGTAAACTGGTAAATATCCGGTCGAGCAACAGCCCAACCGCTCCTATGATCAGGATCGCCACCAGGATCTTTCCTATACTACCGCCGTTAAACCCTTCTTCCCAAACAAAATACCCGAGACCGATACCGCCCGATAACATTTCACCGGCAACGATCACCATCCAGGCCACGCCTATCGACAAACGCAATCCGGTGAAGATATGAGGTAAGGTATAGGGCAACATTATTTTGGTTATATACTTCCAAACTGAAAATCCGAATGCCTTGCCTACATTTTTATGGTCCTGTGGTATGCTCGATGCGCCAAAGGACGTATTGATGAGCGTTGGCCACAAAGAGCAAATGAAGATCATAAAGATGCTGGCTTTGGGCGAATCCTGGAAAATGGCCAGTCCCAGCGGAAACCAGGCCAGTGGTGACACCGGCCTTAAGATCTGTACAATGGGATTGATGATATTCATTGCGATGCGGCTGCTGCCCAATACAAAACCCAGCGGAATGGCAATTAAACTGCCCAAACCGAAACCGATACCCACACGTGCCAAAGAGCTTAACAGTTTTATACCAATGCCCTTGTAATCGGGATCATTCTGCCAGGGATTGGTCATTACTTCTTTAAAGGTTCCCCATGTTGCCACCGGCGAAGGGAGCTCGCCTTTTGTCATACGAGAAACCATATCCCACATCCCCAGCAACAACAGCATTCCTGCTACGAAATACACCACCGACCATCCTATTTTTATTGCTTTTGCTTTCATTGTTTTAACAATTGAATGGTTACTTAATTGGGTTTATTTTGGCGAAGCAGCGATGTACGCTTTCGGGTTATTAGGATCAAATGGCACCGCTTCAATGTTCAACTTGAATGGCTTCATATCATCTGCAGGAACCGGTATGTTCATGCTCTTCGCTACTTCAGCATACAAGTCGTCCATGATCAATTTATCAGCGATCTCTTTATAATTGCCCGGCAATGCACCGATATAACCAAACCGTACATACTGCGACATTGCCCAAATACCATGTGCTTTACGGGGCGCATTTACAAAACCGTTGTTATGGAACAACATATAATCGTCTTTATACTTTTGCACACCCAGCTCACAACCCAGGTCAGTGCTTCCCATCAGGCGGGCTTCCAGCACTGAAGCCGGCGCATTCACATAATTAGGGCGTGAAAGAAATTGAGCGGCTTTTTTGCGGTTACCCATATTGTCGAGCCATTTACAGGCTTCCAATATCGCCATCATTACTTTCTTCAGGTCTTCGCGGCTGCCTTCGGCAAATGCCTTGTTAACCACCAGTGCTTTTTCAGGGTGATGTTTCCAGATATCCTGCGTAGCGATGTGGGTGAACCCAACATTTTGTGCAGCGGCAACACCGTTCCAGGGTTCGCCTACACAATAGCCTTCCATGTTATCAACCCGCATATTGGCAACCATTTGCGGCGGCGGAATGGTAATGATCCCTACTGACTTAGAGCTAATACCACAGGCAGCCAGCCAGGTGCGTAACCAAAGATCGTGTGTGCCACCGGGAAAGGTTTGGGCAAAGGTTACTTCCTTCCGGGACTGTACCGATTTTACAGCACCGGCTACTTTTTTAATTTCTTTAAACCCAACCAGGCCGCAGAAATCTTTGGAAAGCGTAATGGCCTGGCCATTGTTATTCAACATCATCGCAATGCGCATTTCTGAACCGGCTTTACCGCCAATGCCTGTGTACACAGAGAAAGGCATTGAGAACAAACAATGAGCGCCATCGAGCTCTCCGTTTAAAATTTTATCGCGCACATTGGCCCATGATGCTTCCTTAGAAACCTGTACATCGAGCCCATATTTTTGAAAGAACCCCATTTCCTTGGCGATCACCAGCGGTGCGCAATCGGTTAAAGGAATAAACCCCAGCTTTATAACTTTTGCCGGCCGGCTTGCTATGCGATGTACAAACGAGGTTGATATCACAAAAACAACCAGCGTAGCTATTAGTATTTTTGATATTTTATAAATTTTCATTGTTGTTTGATTTTTAAAGGCCATGATTATTGTTTAATTGCCACGGGTTTTGTAAAGAAGAAATCGGGACGGATGTTGATCATCAGGTAAGCCCAATTGGCATTGTGCCTCGCCTGGTCCATGGTTCCTCTTTTAACATACTCGGTACTGTTGTTTGCCTTCATGAATGAGTAACCGAGCTCCAGCGTGGTAAATTTGTTTAGTGAATAATTGGCTATAAAATCAAACTCGTATCCTAAATTTTTATCGATAGTAGCTTTATCGGGGTCAGCGGCATTCGCTACATTTTCTGCCAGCCTGAAGTTGTGCGCATCGAGGCTCAGGAAAAATGCATTGGCCTGATATTTTACTTTAAAGTAATAATCCTGTAAACCACCTACGGGTGAGCCGGTTCCTACATAATAGTAATCCATGTAGCCCCAATGTTTATGCGGTGTTCCGTACAGGGGATCGAAGCGATGATTTTCGGTGCCTGGTGTTGTAGGCGTATTACCCGATAAATAATCGTAACCGGGGCCAAAGCTGAACTTGCCTTTTTGTAAGGTAAGTGATGCAGTATAATGCGAAGCGGTCAGGTCCTTTCCATCGCGGTCTTTACCACTTTGAAAATAGGCGCCCACCTGCCATTGCTTTTTCAAGCCTGATGCATTACCGATGGTACCATTGATCATGAGGCCGTAAGTAAGGCGGCTATTCACACCTTTTACATCATATCTTCTGCCAAATACATAACCTGATGAAGCGCCCCCCACTGAATCGAGACGGTATTTTGAGAAATCATCTTTAAAGAAAAGTCCCGCAAATTTTGTTTGACCGAACTTGCGGCTTATATACGCCATTTGCATGGATTTATATTGCTGGTTCATACCATTGGTGCTAACGGCATTGGCCAGCACCGGTGAACCTGTGAGGCTGCTTTTTCCGCCCATAGTGCCAGTAGCCGAAAGCGGTATGAGGCCTGCAGGCGTTGCAACCAGCGCACCCATTGAATTGGTAACATAAGGAGGTACGTTGCCGGCGATATAATTAGTTCCTGTAATTCCAAACCCATCGCTGTTCTGGTTAAATCCTACTCCCAGGTCAACCTGCCAGCCATGGTGCAAAGCTTTAATCAGTAAGGCATCGTGACGGCGCGCCTGTTGTAACCAGTCCAGGTCGCCCAGTAAGCGCACATCATCATATATCAAAGCCTGGCGGCCTATTTTAAAAGAAAGATTGTCGATACCTTTTGTTTTAATGGTGGTATCAGCCACATTCATCAGGGTAACTTCTGCCCAGGCTTCATGAACCATCAGCTTGTTTCCGTCGGCGTTATTGATAGAAGAAGCGTCTTGTCCCCACACGCGGATATCCTGAACAGATAAATTGAAGTTTACACGGTCCCATTTGTACCCAAACGTTAAACGGGCCCGTTGAGAGGTGAAAAAAGCAGCGTCAGTACCTTTTACATTGAGTGTTCCGAGCCCATCGCGTACTTCTGAACGCGTTCTCAGTTGCCCCTGCAATGAAAATTGAGCGGTACTGTTAAATGGGTTCACTAAAAAACACACAATTCCGGATACTGCCATGAAAATTAATTTTTTCAACATACTTTTGTTTTGGTTTTTTTAAGATGATGATTCATTTTAAAATTTGCTTACCCCGGTTAGACTGCCATCTGCCGGGGTTTTTTAATCGGCTTTAGTGTTCTTTGATCTTACCATACGGTTATTTTTGTTAAGCAATTGGTTTAAAATAAGGCAGGCAATCGTTAATTAACTCATTAGCAGGCAACCGATAGATCATCAACTCTACAAAACCCGCCCCGCGACCGGGGCTTCACCTTTTAATTGTTATGCATTGTTTTCTACACCTATATACACCCAGTCGTTTTCAATTTTTACGGGATAGGTTTTTATATCACCACAATCATCGCCACTCAAACATTTTCCGGTAGTCAGCGAAAACGTTTTCTTGTGGAATGGGCATGCCACTTTAGGTTCACTGTTTTGCGTACCGATCATACCGCGGCTTAAAGCCATTTGCTGGCGGTGCGGACACATATTCTGCGTAGCATACCACTCACCGCGGCGGCTAAAATTGAACAAAGCGATTTGTTCCTCTTGGTATTTTACACATACACCACCGTTTTCGGGTACGTCTGTAGTACGGCAGGCTAAAAACCAGGTAAGTACATTTTCTTGTATCATAGCATCTTCATTGTGTTTACAAAAAATTCCCTATTCAGCTTTCACTGATCATTTTTTCAAATGGCATTCAAAATGGGGAAATAAAAACCCGCTGCATTTTTGATGCAGGCAAGCAATCGTTAGTAAGGGCAGCTAATGGCAATCAGCTGCATGGCTTTTGGTGTGCGTTTTAGTGTATCAGAAGATTTATATGAACCTAAGTAACTATCGTGAATCGGCAGTCGGCAATGGTTGTTGAAATTCATGATCTCATTTTCAATCCGGCGTTACAAGGCAAAACAACCACAAACCATAAACTTCAAACCATAAACTCAAACTATTTCCATTCCTTCGCTTTTTTCTGTTCCCGCATGGGTTCAAACTGTATCGAAGGATCTTTTGTTTCCGGCGCATTTACGAAATGCGTGAATCGTTTACGGATCTCGGGATTCTCTACCGCCTCTTTCCATTCGCATTTGTAGTTATCTACCAACTGTTGCATCTCTACTTCCAGTTGTTCGGCAATGCCTAAACTATCATTCACTACTACGTTGCGCAGATAATCGATGCCGCCTTCCATTTTATTCAACCAGGTAGCAGTACGGGTTAACGGATCAGCCGTTTTGATATAGAACATCAAAAAGCGATCGATATATTTTATACAGGTTTCCGAATCTACATCGGTAGCCAGTAACAGGGCGTGCTGTGGTTTTGAACCGCCGTTTCCGCATACGTACAGGTTCCAGCCTTTTTCTGTTGCAATAATGCCGAAATCCTTGCTTTGCGCTTCGGCACATTCGCGAATGCAACCCGAAACAGCCGATTTCAATTTATGCGGTGCGCGCAAGCCACGGTATCTTTCCTCAATCTGAATGGCAAAGCTAACGCTGTCGTGCAGGCCAAACCGGCACCAGGTGCTTCCCACGCAACTTTTCACCGTACGCAATGCTTTACCGTATGCATGACCGCTTTCAAAACCGGCAGCGATCAGTTCTTCCCAAATGGCTGGCAGATCATTTACATGAGCGCCAAACAGATCAATACGCTGACCACCGGTAATTTTTGTATATAGATTGTATTTTTGAGCAACTTGTCCAATTACGATCAGCTTTTCAGGCGTAATTTCTCCACCGGGGATCCGAGGAACTACAGAATAGGTTCCACCCTTTTGAATATTGGCCAAAAAGCGGTCGTTGCTATCCTGTGCAGTATCATTACCTTTTGCCAGGATCATTTCATTCCACAAACTGGCTAAAATAGAAGCCACAGGCGGTTTACACAATTCGCAACCATCGCCGGCGCCCAGTTTGTTCAACACTTCGTCAAACGTCATCAGCTTATGCACTTTAACCAGGTCGTACAGTTCCTGACGGCTGTAGTTGAAGTGTTCGCATATAACGTTACGTACATATTTACCTTGCGATTTAAGCGTATGGGTGATCAGGTCTTTCACCATAGGAACACAACCGCCGCAACCGGTACCTGCTTTGGTGCATTTTTTAATGGCATCCATGGTTTCTGCGCCATCGCAAACCGCAGTGCAGATATCGCCTTTGCTAACGCTTTCGCAACTGCATATCAATGCATCATCGGGCAGGCTCGAAACACCAGCACCACCTTCGCCACCTGATCCGCCGCGGGCGCCCAGAATTACATCTTCTGGGTTGGGAGGCAATACCACTTTGTTCTTGGTAGTTTGCAGCAACATATTATATGCATCTGCATCGCCTACCAGAACACCACCTAATAAATATTTTCCGTCGGGTGAAATATTAATGCGTTTGTACACACCTTTCATGCGATCTTCCAGCACAATGCTACGGCCTTCAGAAGCGGACACAAAAGGATCACCAAAGCTGGCCACATCAACACCTATCAGTTTCAGCTTGGTGCTCATATCAAAACCGGTGAACGACTTGTCGCCACCCATTAAGTTGGTAGCTACTACATCGGCCATATCATAACCGGGCGCTACCAGACCATAGATCATTCCATTATGCAGAGCGCATTCGCCAATGGCAAAAATGAATGGATCGTTCGTAGCCAGCCTGTCGTTCACTACAATACCACCACGGTGACCTGTTTCCAAACCAGCCAGTTTCGCCAACTCATCGCGTGGTTTTATACCGGCTGAGATCACCAGCATGTCAATATCCAGCCTGGTATCGTCTGAGAACTGCATACCGGTAATAAACTGATCGCCCAGGATCTCGGAAGTGTTTTTGCTGGTATGAATAGAAAGCCCAAGAGATTCGAGCTTTGTCTTTAATATATTGGAACCGGCTTCATCAATTTGCCGGGGCATGAGACGAGGTGCAAATTCAATTACATGGGTATTGGTAACGCCCAGATCGATCATGGCTTTGGCGGCTTCCAAACCAAGCAAGCCACCGCCGATCACCGCACCGGTTTTTGCCTTTTTAGCGTAGGCGGTCATCATTTCCAGGTCTTCAATAGTGCGGTAAATAAAAACGCCTTCTTTTTCAACGCCGGGAATGGGCGGTACAAAAGCAGCTGAACCTGTGGCCAGAATGAGGTAATCGTACGATTCATTGATGCCGTGGTGAGAACGAACGGTCTTTTGTTCGCGATCTATATAAGAAATGGGGTCGCCGAGGTACAGTTTGATATTTCTTTCAGCATACCAGTCGAGACCAGCCATAGTAAGATCTTCGGCTGTTTTACCGGCAAAGTACTCACTCAAATGCACGCGATCGTAAGCCGGCCGGGTTTCTTCCCCGAAAACAACAATGTCAACTTGCCCCGCTTGGGCTTTGGCCGTTAGTTTTTCACAAAACTTGTAACCAACCATTCCATTGCCAATAACTACTATTTTCATATATCTGCGTTTTTTGGATCAATTAATTTTCCGCAGCAATCGTTAAATATTAAATAAAATCACATATAATATCAAAATGGCAATTCAATTAAAAATTTACCGTCGTTTTGTGATCTGTGTAATAAAAATACAGTCTTTTTGTTATTATTTTTATAGTGAATTCGTTTATCATTAATATATTTATTTTACTAATGTATAAATGTTTAAAATTTTGTATGAATTTTGAAGTCTATGATTAACAATAACATTATTGAGTTCAGCTATTGCGTTTTTGCTGATTGTACTTGCAAAAAGAATTAATATTATATAATTTTACATATATACTTTTCCATTGAAACGAAATAAACAAACTTGTGATCTGAAGAGCTGTTTTCTTTGCAAACTCTGCTCGAAAGACTGGTTACCGGCCATTGATATCCATCGCCAAAACTTTCATGTTAACAAAGGCGAAATGCTTTTTAGCGAAGGCAGTCAGGTTACCGGTATATATTTTATATATAAGGGTACATTCAAAGTGCATAAAAAATGGGCTGATGACAAGGAGCTGATCGTGCGGCTGGCCAAGAACGGCGCCATTTTGGGTCACCGCGGATTGGGTAATGATATTTATTACCCCGTGTCGGCCACCGCGCTGGAACCCTCGGAAGTATGTTTTATTGACTTAGGCTTTTTTCAATCGACCCTGAAAGTAAATTACCAGTTCCTGTACGAACTGATGATGTTCTTTGCCGGCGAGTTGAAGGAGTCGGAAAAAAAGATGCGCAACCTTGCCCACATGTCTGTCAAAGGCAGAATTGCCCAGGCTTTATTATCGATGCATGCAAAATTTGGTACAACACCGGAAGGTTTTATAGATATTAACCTGAGCCGCCAGGACCTGGCCTCTTATACCGGCACTACCTATGAAACGGTGTTCAGGGTGCTGAATGAACTGGTACAGGAAGGTTCCATTGCTTTATCGGGCAAACAAATTTGTGTTTTGAATGCTGATAAATTAAATGAGCATGCCGGTGAATGATACATCGGCCGCCCATCCCGGTTTTTGAATTTACTATCTTACCAACGTATTCACGGGTATTACCGGTATTTTTGACATATAATATATATATGTATATGCTATGCTTGCCGGCATAGCCATTGGTTTCATTCAAAATTTTTATTAGTGGCAGTTTCACCTCTTCAACCCGAACTGATTGTAGCAGGCGCTGGTGCGGGCGACCCTGAATTGATTACCCTAAAAGCGTATCGGCTTTTACAGGAAGTTCCGGTAGTGCTATATGATAACCTGGTTAATAAAACTTTGCTCAGTTATATAAAACCCGACTGCGAAGCCATTTATGTGGGTAAACTTCCCTACGGTGATTATACGCCGCAGGAACAAATTCATGAATTGATCAGGGAGAAAGCATTTGAAAAAGGTAAAGTGTTGCGCTTAAAAGGAGGCGACCCTTTTATTTTTGGCAGAGGGTTCGAAGAGATCTTGTTTGCACGCAAACATGGCATTAAAACAACCTACATTCCGGGCATTACCAGTATGCAGGCAAGCGGCCTGTATGATATCCCTTTAACCTTTCGCAATATCAGTGAAAGCATTTGGGTGGTTACCGGGACAAAAAAAGATGGTTCGCTGTCTGCCGATCTGCAATTGGCTATACAAAGCAAAGCTACCGTGGTAATTTATATGGGTATGAAAAAGCTACCTGAAATTGCCAATACATATATTGAAAAAGGATATGGCGATATGCCTGCGGCTATTATTCATTATGCTTCGTTGCCTTATCATAAACTGGCAAAAGGAATGATCAAAGACTTACCACAGTTGGCCGCGGTGCAACAAATAACGCACCCGGCATTGATCATAATTGGCCCCGTTACCGATACTGATACTTTGCTTGGTAACGATGATCAATAAAAATCTGTTAATATATACTAACTAATATCATAAAACGTTATATATTACAACAAATTCCTGCTCTGGATCTTACTTTCATTAAGGAATCCTACCGACAATGCATGTCCTAAGTGATTCTATGTATCTCCTAATACAGATTGAGTAGTAAAATAACATCTTTCGCATTTTTTTTATTGTCATTAAGTAATGTTTACGTGTTTATAACCAAGTGTTGCTTAAAATAAGCAGCAGTAAATTTTTTTCGATTACTGCGCCTTAAATTTCTTGAAGTTAACACCAAGGCTCTGGTTAGGCACGAAGAGCTCCCGGACCCAAAACACCGGGAGCTTAAATTTTTCTTTATGGAAATAGTTTGCTCTACACCAGGTTTTACAGGCCTGCAGCATGGGTTAATTGCTTCTACCGGCCTGAACACGAAGAAGGAAGTTGTTTTTGCCAAACACTTTCAACATCCTTCGTATACCCTGTCCTTACGCCCATTTTGCATACCCCGCGACATGCCGGCTATTTACAGTTGGGCATGGAAACTAAGCAGGGCAGCTAATACAGTAGCAGCAAGCTATCTGTATGCGGGCAGTTCTGATTTTACCCGATCCTTTATGGTATTACTTAATAACCGGGTTGCCATTTGTCAGGTTGATATCAGTGCTGCAGATAAAGATGAACTTTATGATACATATCCAACTTCCTGTGGCGACTATATTATCCGCTTATTAATGAATACAAACAGGAATACCGTTCGCCCGCTTCACCTCAAAGCCCTTCAAACCTGTATGGAATATTTCTTTATGTTCCCTGAGATCAGGCAGGTCATTGCAGAGCCCGAAGTTGATAATAGATCATACAATGAAATATTATTGAAAGCCGGGTTTAAACTGGAAGAACGGATCTATAACCAATATGCCGTTTGTAACCTGTTTGTATGCACACGGAAAAGCTTTATATCAGACTAAGCCAGAAACTTGATTAGAAAAATTAAAAAGAGGCTACCACATTTCTCTTTTAACTTTTCGCTTATTTCTGGTACTACCATTAACCTTGTCCAAATAAGCTAAGTGCGTAAAGAAGTAAAAGGTTTTAACTATCAATTTTCCTTTTATTTTAGATGTTCTTGGCCGTTACTGTTAACCTTGTCCTAAAATGCTAAGAGCTAAAAGTGAGTGAGAGAGCTTAATGAGCGCTTTCCATAAACCTCTTTTATTCTTTTGCTCCTTGACGCTCTTAGCTATTATTAACCTGACCTTGTCCTGAAGCTGAGCGCTTGAAGCATGAATTAGAAAGTATGGTACCGGTCAACTCTAATTTTCTGCGTGCAGCATTCAGCCTATGCAATCCCCTGGCTAAGAGATGTAAAGGCCGTATTAAAGAGAAATTCCGGAAAACCTCTTTACTGCCTTTTTAATGTATCTCTTAGCACTTTGTTCCACTGTTGTTGCCTTATCCTGGTTATTCCTTATCCCCCATGGAAGTGCCATGGGCTTTGAAGCAGAACTTCATACGACTTATTAAACCCATTGAGGAGGGAATCTACCAGTGATTTCCTCCTTTATTGTTATTAGCATTTGCCATTTTTATTAATACCTAACGGTTTGTTTATCTTATTCATTTGCATTGCTGTAGATTAATCTCTACACCCCCATGATGCTGGGCAGGCATGACTTTTTAGCTCATATGTAAAAAGGCATATGACGCTGAAAGCATTTTATTGGAAGTACTCCTTGTGGGCGGCCATACTCAATACGGTAAGCATCATTGCTTTCCTGTCATTCCGCCATTATTCAAATACCTGGTTATTGTATATCGGCAACATTCTGTTCAGTGCCATGGTATTAATTGGTGTGATCAGAGGTTATCACCGGGTACATGATTCCACCAGTGTACGGTCAACGTTTATGATGGGGTTTAAAATTACCATCTATGGGGTGTTATTAGCCAGCTTACTTTGCGTGGTGGTATTAATTACCAACTCGCTGGTTTCAGGTTTAAACGATAGCAGTAACCCGCCACAAAGCGGCCGGGGCGATGTTCTATTTACCATTCTATCCAACACCATTGGCGTTAATGCGGTATTGGGGGCGCTGGCTGCGCTGATCGGATCTACCGTCGTAAAGAAAAACCAGAAAACAGAACAAGGCAAAACATTGTATTAATGCAACACGGACAAAAGAAAAGAAAGGTTCGGCCGGCACAGACGGTTAAGAAAAAGCAGGGAAAAGAAAAACAGATGCAGCCGCAACCGGTGTTTGAAAAGGAAAGAGATGCCTTGCGGCTTCGTAATAAAGTTGCCATAATAACCGGTGGTGATAGTGGCATTGGCAAAGCGGTTGCCATAGCCTTCGCCAAGGAAGGCGCCGATATTGTGATTGCATACCATGAGGATAATGAAGATGCACGCGCTACGGCTGCCCGTATTGAATCGATTGGGCAACAATGCTTACTGATTGCGGGTGATATCAGTAAACCCGCCCATTGTAAAAAGATCATTCAGCAAACCGTTAATCGCTTTGGCAAACTGGATATTGTAGTTAATAATGCGGGCATTCAATTTCCCCAGAAAGAACTATCAGCTATTACTCCCGATCAACTTAAAAAAACTTTTGAGACGAATATCTTCGCCATGTTCTACCTGGTGCAGGCCGCAGAACCCTATTTACAGGAAGGTGCATCAATTATAAATACTACTTCTGTTACCGCCTACCGGGGCAGTTCGCATTTATTGGATTATTCCGCTACCAAAGGCGCCATTGTAAGTTATACCAGGTCATTATCTGCCTATTTTGCCAAACATAAAATAAGGGTAAATGGCGTAGCGCCGGGCCCTGTGTGGACGCCCTTAATTCCTGCAACTTTTCCGCCCAAACATGTTTCTTCTTTCGGTTCTGATACGCCGTTAGGCAGAGCCGGCGAACCCGTTGAAGTAGCCGGCTGCTATGTTTTTCTTGCCTCTGAAGAAGCATCGTATTTAACGGGGCAAATACTTCACCCCAATGGGGGTGAAATTGTTAACGCTTAAACCAACTAAGATGAAAGCATTAGGAATCATTTTGATCGTTATTGGCATTGCCATGATCATAATAAGAGAAGTAAATTTTACTACAGAAAAAGAAGTGGCCGACCTCGGCCCTATTGAATTGAATAAAAAAGAACAGAAAAGAGTGGCCTGGCCTACCTACGCTGGCATTGGGGTTGCAGCCTGCGGAGTGGTAATTCTGGTGGCTGCCATGCGAAAAACTACCTGATCAACTGCTTTCCCTCGATGGGGATTTTTATGCCCAGTGGCCGGGATATATACACTTAAAAGTCAACTCTTTAATTGCGGAATAGGATTTGAAGCATTTAAATTCAACAAATATCTATTATTTATTTAAAAATTATAATCATGACTACAACAACTAAAGTTATTCTGGGTCTGATAGGCGCTGCTGCTGTAGGTGCTGCAGTGGGTATGTTACTGGCACCCGAAAAAGGGAGTGATTTAAGAAAAAACATTAAAGACTCAGCTGGTAAATGGACTGATCGTCTTAGCGACATGTGGCAAAATGGTAAAAAAGCTGCCGAAAAAGCCTCTTCCAAGATTCAAACCGAAATGTAATGTTCCGGGTTTTATCTTCAAAACCATTTCCGGGCAGGCCTTTTCGCCTGCTCTTTTTTTTACACCGGCCCAAAACAAAAAGGCCCCCGATATATTGGGAGCCTTTTATGCTATTTAACTTAACTGTATCCTTATTATTTAGACTTTAAGTAATTTAACTATAGCCTTCAAACTTCCCTGCCAGGCAACTGCTGTATATAATCCCGCGCGCCAGAAAGCACCTACAGTAACAGTAGTGTTATTGCTCACGTTAAACAGGGAGGTCACTAATTTTCCCGACCAGTCATAAATGTGAATTGTAATAGAGTCGGTATTCGCACTTTTTATTGTTAACTTGAACGTAGTGGCTGAAGGATTGGGTGTAGCAACTACACTCAATATACCCAGATCCGGTTGTTTCAGGTCCATTACCGTCACGCTTACTGTTTCATTGTCTATTGCCCCTTTATCATCGGTAACAATCAACCTGAACACATAGGTACCAGCTACCATGTTACGCAGCTCAGTTGTTGCTGCATTGGGCGTTACCAAAGTAAAGGTTGTAGGCCCGCTTACTTTTACCCATTTATAGGAAATGATCTTACCATCAGGATCATAAGAGGCAGAGCCATCTAATGTGATGCTGGCAGCAGGAAGCTGAACTGTAATATCATTGCCAGGAATAGCTACCGGCGGCTGATTACCAGGTGAGGTAGTGCTATTTACCACAACTGTTATATCATCGTTGGCTGTTGCCCCGCTATTATCAGTTACAGTCAATCTGAATACATAAGTACCAGCTACCAGGTTGCTAACAGTAGTTATCGCAGAGCCAGGGCTTGCAATCAGGAACTGTGTAGGCCCGCTGACTTTTGACCAGGCGTATCTTGAAATAGTGCCATCAGGATCGCTCGATGCTGAACCATTCAATGTAACGCTGTTCGTTGGCAATGTAATGGCAATATCAGTTCCGGCCTGGGCAACCGGTGGTTTATTGACCGGCGTATTGGCATTATTTACTATTACGTTCACATCATCCGTTGCCGTTGCGCCTTTGTCGTCGGTCACTGTAAGTCTGAATACATAAGTGCCAGCAACCAGGTTGGTCAATGGAGTAGAAGCTGTAGCAGCATTGCCTATGGTAAATGTTGAGGGCCCGCTTATTTTAGACCAGGCATATCTTACAATTGTGCCATCAGGATCGCTTGATGCACCGCCATTCAGGGTTGTGCTATTTGTTGGCAACGTGATGCTGATATCTGCACCTGCATTTGAAACAGGTCCCAGGTTGGCTGCAAGAACAGTTACAGTAACATCATCAGAAGCAGTGGCGCCTTTGTCGTCTGTTACCTGCAGACGGAAAACATATACCCCTGCAGCAAGGCCGGTTACTGTTGGCGAAGCAACACCTGCATTAACAATACTATATTGAGAAGGGCCGGCTACTTTAGTCCATGCATAAGTTACAATAGTTCCGTCAGCATCTCTCGAGGCAGCACCATCCAGCGTCACTGAATTGGTTGGCAGCGTAATGGTGATATCTGAACCGGCATTGGCAACAGGCGGCACATTAACTGGCGTAGGCGGTTGCGAACCGATTGGATCAGAGAAAAGCTGATCCATGGGAACATACTCCACTGGTAAGCTGGCGCTTTGCCACTTCAAGCCAATATTTGAACGGTTATCTGTATTGAAGTACTCCATCTTAATATCGTACTTCTGACCGGCTACCAGGTTAATGGCAGATGATCTTAATGTTCCCGGGTATTGCTCTTTCCAGCTATCCAGGATCAGTTTGCCATCAACATACAACCGTAAACCGCCACCGGTTTCTACAGAGAATATATGGTCTTCAGAATAATGCGGCATTATCTTTCCAGACCAGCGAATAGAGTAGCTGCCGCTGGTGATCTTATAGTGTACGCCTAATTGGTTCCAGTCCTGGAAAACGACAGAAGCGTCTGTTCTTGTAAATGCCGCTTTTGATAAACTGGCATCATTGAAATACTCTCCTTTCAACCCATTTCCATTACCCCAAACTGTAGGTGCGAAGGGAGCAATATTTACTTTACCCAATTTTGTAAGCTGGTATGCCTGACCGCTTGTGGGTTGTACTCTTATCATTTCATTTGTACCAGCAAGCGGGCTGAGGAAATAATCAACTGCACTGGCCAATAAAGCAAGGAAACCACCCGAAGTACCTGAAGTAGTACATTGTATGATGTCAACTTTCTTTACAGCATTAGGCGACTGGTTAACAAGGCCTGCTTTTCTATGACCGGTAATGGTACAGTTCCGGATCATTACCGGTAATTCACCATCCAATGGGCCTTCTTCCATTACAATTGCATAATCCTGCCCCGCAGCATCGATCACCAGGTTCTCAAACTTTACGCGAAGAGAGTTTCCTGATGAGGCCTTGATAGTTATTAAACTGTTGTAAACATAGCCGCCACGATACAAATAAGAGTTTGAATAGGCGCCATGATAAACCCCCATTTCGTTATTATAGAGTACAGAATCTTCAATAACGTGTAGTTTTAAATTATTTTGCCAGGTAACCAAACCGCCAACACAATTGTGCGCCATATTACCTTTGAATTCCCATACACTTTCAATCAACCCTTCCTGCCAGAAATAACCGCCACCATTACGATGGTCACCCGTCATGCCTATGGCAACGTTATTATTACAAACGTTATCATCGCCAACGCCTAATAAGAAGGCGCTTACTGTAAAGGTTGGTGCATCACCGTTATCAATATCCGCTGCTGCATGTAAGAATGATCCTTTTGCTACAATATTACTATCCCAGGTAATGCCATGCGTTAAATCCAGCACATCCCACCAGAAAGCGATCTCCATGAAGTTGTAGGCCACATTGCCCTTCATGGTTATACCATTTGAAGAGTGTGGTACGTAGCTATGACTACCGGTGTCGCGAATTACGCAACCCTGTACTATTGTTCCTACGCTGCCGTTTCCGCAATGGTGAAAGTGAAGACCGTACCTGCCCAGTACAAACTCTGGTGTAGCATCACCGGTACGATTTTTACGGGGTCCGATGTAACGGATCTGAATATTTTGAATGGTTTGTGGTACAGAAGTACGGATGAAAATGTGTGTTCGTCCTGTGGCCGTTCCTTCAATACGCACATTTCTTGTAAGGTTAATTATTTCGGCAGTCCAAAGATTATTGATCTGAGGATGATTACGCACGGTTCCCGAATTCAGGGTAATTGTTGAACCGGAAATACTGTTGATAGACCGGTCTTCAAAACCTGAAAGATAAGCGCTTCCAATAGCAGGCGACTCCGTAGGTGCAATGCTGATGTTATCGCCAGCCTGCCAGCCTGAAGGAGTGCTGTTCAATGAAATAGTAGTGGCTCCTGATACAATATTACCAGCCGCACGTACAAACGCTGTTTTGGCTGTACCTACCAGGTCTAATACGCCTGATCCCATAGCCCACAAGCCTACGTCGGTAGCTAATACATCCATACCGCCACCAACAAACCTGCTTTCGTCGATATTAATAAATTGCAACGTTTGAATTACACTGGCAGATGAAGGACGCATCGTTAATTTTCCTTCTACTACTACATTACCTGTTGATTGCAGCGTTGTGCTTTTGCTGCTATCAAATTGTAATGTGGCGCCACTGCTGATACTTACACCTGCATAGCTTGCCGTTGTTAGATCGTATGTAACTGTATGTCCTGAAGAAATGAGCGGAGTGTCTGATGTTACGGGTAATTTACCACCCCAGGTTGCAGGATCAGACCAATTGCCTGATTGAACAGTGGAGATTGTTCCTAATAATGCGAATGTTTGTCTAGGCGCGCACTCGATCGTATTGGCACGGATTTCCTGTTTCTTCGCTCCTAACTGCGACGTTATGGCCAAACCGGTTGCTGTCACTGAAGCATCCCGGAGGAATTTTCTGCGAGTAGTGTTCATCATAGGGATATTTTACGTTTTTCTTAAAGAGTAGTTTCACGATTAAGCTAACAATTATGATGCCTGAAAACATGTCAGATAAAATAATCATAAAAAATTAGACTAAAGTCAACACATACTTTTGAATTGGTATATGTAACACATTTTTCGTCTTTTTTTAAAATCATTATTTCATAGAACATACTTCCGTGTTAGTCTATATTATAAACAGCGTGGTATTAAAAAAAGTATGATACAAAAAAATAGATTCCAAAAAGCAGCAGAGTTTCGTATAACTACGGCAGGAATGTACTATTCTATTATGGAGATTGTACCACTTTACAATAGGTAATTATTCTTATCCCATTGGGGAAAACGACTGGTTAACAGTGAACTAAGAAAAAAATTGAGAAAATGTAATAGTCCCGGGAAGCAAAAAATACAACACACAAAGGAGCTGAAAGGAGAAAAAAAATGCCAGTCTCATTAAAAATAATTTTAATAAAACTGGCAATGCAGATATAATATGTAAAGAGAAAATTTCTAACGACTCTGCCGGCACAATTAACTGTATCAGAAACAATTTAAGCTGCCGCTAATTACTCATTTACAACCATGGGAGATCTATTTGAAAATTTTTTCGAACCGGTTAAAGACCTTTATAAAACCCCGCACGGCTACCTTAAATTTCCAGAACGGAAATAACCCGCTCACATGAATACGGCTGATAAATAACTTATTTCTTACGGGTATTTTATCAACCCAATTACTTACCCTAAACGCCATACGGATATCATTTTGCTTCAACAACCCGAACATGGCCTCCCGCTTATTGTCGTTCTTTTGGTTGTAAGCGCCAAAAGTATAGGCATGGCAAGGCTGCACGGGTATGCCTAATTCCTGCAAACGTTCTTTTGTTTGACAAATATCGGCTTCAATTTCAGGCAGGCTCAATTTTGAATAGCTCTGGTGACTGTAAGTATGTAACCCGAACTGTACCATGTCCTTACTCATTATAAGCGCATCCTCAACATGCATGAACTCCCCCATTGGATTCGGGTGGATGTACTTATTATCCGGGGATTGAATAAAACCGGCCACCAGGAAAATGTTCGCTTTAATATTATACTCTTTCAGGAGCGGGTAAAGGCTGGTAAAATTATCCCTGTAGCCATCATCGAGGGTGATCATTACAGGTTTGGCGGGCAGTGGCTTCTTATGTTCCACATGTTCCAGCAATTCACTTATAAAAATAGTTGTATAGCCGTTCTTGTTCAAGTAATCAAAATGCTGGCGCAACTGGCCCGTGGTTACTGTAAGAAAATCGGGATCGTTACCACTGCTTATTTTATGATAATTCAACACCGGCAATCCGCCAAAACCAGACGCCATCCTAACAATGAAAAGGGCAATTACAATTATTATTAATACAGCTATTATTGAATATACCATTACTTATATATCATTTTACCGGGTAATCCCTTATTATTTCAATATGCGCTCGAACCGTTGTACAACTCGTATAAAGCCAAACAGGGCCATTCTGAATTTAAACATGGAATAGGCGCCGTTCATATGCAACCGGTTAAGCAATAACCTGTTCATATTTTTCATGGGCATTTTATTTAACCTGTCTCCTACTTTAAAGGCATACCGTACCCCATGCTTTTTTAAGATGCCGAACATAGCCTTTTGCTTTACAGCATCATCTTTCATGTAAGCGGCAAAAGAATAAGCGAAACAGGGCTGATAAGGAATTCCCAGGTCATCGAGCCGCTTTTTCGAGATGCGCATGTCTTCATCAATTTCTTCCAGTGTCATCTTGTGATAGCTCTGGTGATACATCGTATGCAATCCATATTGAACATGGTCTTTGCAAATGGTCTTTGCTTCTTCCACCAGCATAAACTCCCCTTCCGCACGCGGTCCCAGGTTATCGGGGGTTTGAACAAAACCGGCAACGATAAAGATATTCGCCCTGCAGTTGAATTCCTTTAATAATGGATACAAGTCGGTATAATTATCCCTGAAACCGTCATCCAGGGTGATCATGAGCGGTTTTGGCGGTAATGGCGTTCCCTTCTCGATGTAATCGATCATGTCGCTGATGAAAATAGTATTGTAGCCCTTTTTTGTGATGTACTCGAGGTGCTCACGCATGCGGGAAGTGGCAACTGTTAAAAAATCAGGCTTTTTTGTACTGCTGATCTTATGATAAACCAGCACGGGTAATCCTTTAAAAAAAGGGCCCGCATACAAGTACATTAAAATAAAGCTGATTACCAGGAATGCTGCTGGTATTATAATGTATACCATGACTGGGACATTTGTTTAATTAATAATTACTATATTATCGACTGGGCAGAAGCCGGTGCAAATTTGCACGCCGACCTTAATAACCCGACTCGTGTTGAATAGAAAGATATCCTTTTTGCTGAAAAAGTCAGGCAACCAAAACAGGTTATTTCCTGCGGCTACAATGGAATATCAATAGGTTTTCCTCAGATAAAGAGGTCGGTGAAGATACCTGGGTTTGTGCGGCCGCAAGTAAGCAATTTATCTCAGGAATTGCAAACAGGGCAAATAATAAAAAAGGAACAGGCAACAACCATCATAATACATTGTATAGCGGGTCCCATCAATATACTATGGTTGCTGCCTGTAGTGGTTGGTGTTTCAATCGGCGGCCGCTGTATAGGCCTTATTAAGTTGTAAATCGAGTTTTTCGTATTGCGAATTCTTGCTCTTGTATTCAGGCACGAGCTCCTTCATTTTCCTAACAATACCGTAATTATCTTCGAGTCTGCTCATGCTGATCAACTCTTCAATATCTCTTACAACTTTATGAGAACAAGGTATAACTTTGGCAATTTTAATTTTCTCGTGATGGGTAGGTAATGTTTTCTCTTTCTCGTTCAGTAATTCTTCGTACAACTTTTCGCCCGGACGTAAGCCAGAGTAAACGATCTTGATATCTTCATCGGGCGTTAAGCCGGCCAAACGGATCATCTTCAGCGCCAGATCAACGATCTTCACCGGTTTACCCATGTCAAACACAAATATTTCTGCACCCTTACCCATTATAGCAGCTTCCATTACCAGTTGCACTGCTTCTGGGATGGTCATAAAATAACGTGTGATCTCAGGATGCGTAACAGTCACCGGTCCGCCCTGTTGAATTTGTTGTCTGAACCGTGGAATTACAGAACCATTCGACCCCAGCACATTGCCAAAACGGGTAGTAATGAATTTGGTTTTGGTTCCGCTCGAACTGATCTTGCCATCGCCATTAATGAGGCCCATAATGGTTTGATCTACAAGATTGTCGGCTACGCTGCTCAAAGATTGTACATACATCTCCGCAATCCGCTTGGAGGTTCCCATTACATTGGTTGGGTTCACCGCCTTATCGGTTGAGATCATTACAAACTTATGTACGTTGTATAAAACACTCAGGTCGGCAATGATCTTTGTTCCCATTACGTTCGTGAGAATGGCTTCCGACGGATGTCTTTCCATCATTGGCACGTGCTTATAAGCGGCAGCATGGAATACAAAATGCGGGCGATATTCCCGGAAAGGGATCTGCATCCGGTTGCGGTCGCGAATATTGCCAATGAACACTTTTATATTAGCATCGGGGAACTTTTCTTCTACTTCCAGTTGCATTTCATGCAAAGGCGATTCAGCCGCATCGCATAGTACTACCATTTCCGGATTAAAGGATAATACCTGGCGTACGATTTCAGAACCAATAGAACCGGCCGCTCCGGTGATCAGGATCCTTTTACCGGTAAGCTCGCTGGATATTTGTTCGTTATTGATAATAATGGGTTCGCGCTGTAACAGATCTTCAATACGCAATTCCTGAATTTGCTTCAAGCTGAGTTTACCGTAGATCCATTGATCAGAAGGAGGAACGGTAAGCACTTTAATACCGAATTGCAAACACTTTTCAATCACCACTTTTTTATCCTTGCTATCGAGCTGTTCGTTCATCAATATCAGCTTATCGATCTTCTTCTTTGTTTTCAGCAACGGCAGCTCCCTGATATGGTAAACTTTTTTCTGCTGAATAGAAACGTTGGCCTTATTAATATCTGTTTCAACAAAACCGGCTATTACAAACTTGTTGGTAATGCTCGACTCAATGGCCTGCTTTACCAGCATAGCCTCTGTATCGCTTCCGTATATTAATACGTTTTCCTTTAAAACAATTGAGTTATGCTTTACATAGTAATAAAACCCGCGAACCATAGAGCGCACCATCATGTGGGCCGTGCAGCTGATAAAAAAGTTGATCAGCAATACACCGGGAATGTTGAGCGAATTAATGTGGTACTCGCGGTTTACGATAAATACTACCGCAATTGGGTATAGAACCCCGGCAATTAATACAGCCAGGGAGATCCGCATCATGTCGTAAACATTCGAAAAGCGGAGCATGCCTGTATGAATGCGCATGCAATAAAATACCGGCAGCGATATTAAACAATACAGAATGGTATATATAAAAAAGTGTCCGCGCAGTATTTCAGAAAACTCAAACTGCTTTACGACAAAATAAGACAACGTAAAGGCGAATCCGGTAATTACCAGATCGAGGATTAATATAACCCACCTGGGGACTGGTCTGGAGAATGACAAAAACTGCTTCATGCTACTGGCAATGTGTTTACAAGGTTGATTGTTCCGAACGCGGATTTTCAGGAAAAAATGGAAACACCATGAGCGATAAGCAAAGGATGGTCACGGCGAAATGGATATTACGCAGGAAATATGGATGCAGGTTAAACCAATGCACAGAAAATGGATTGTAATAGCAGGAAGTTCAAAGGATTACCACAGAAACATCAACATATAAACGGCATTACATCAGGATATTGATATATAGCAGGTTACCAATGTGACTAATAAGGAGGACAAAAGATGGATTTGTAAAGGGAGACATTTCAAAGGATCGAATGGACACATCAGGATTAATGAGATTCCTGGTTAGTGGTTATATTTCGTAAAGGATTACTACTATCAGATATTAAGAGTGACATTCATAGGATAATAGAGAGAAGTACTGATATCAGGGCGAAAGTTACGCAAGAAATTGGATTATCAGCAATATTTTTAGATGATTTTTTCACATTCACCACTTCCCTTATGCGGCTTACAACCCTGTTCAGTTCCCCGTCGGTCAAATTTGACCCTGAAGGAAGGCATAACCCGCTATTGAACAAGCGTTCGCTTACGCCATTGCCAAAATAAAGCGCACTTTTAAAAACGGGCTGTAAATGCATGGGCTTCCATAACGGCCGGCAGTCAATATTGTCTTCATGAAGGGCGTTTTGAATATCGATGATCGAAAACTCATTGCTGTCGACCAGGATGGTAGATAACCAGTGATTGGAGTAAAATTCTTCACCGGGGTCGGCAATAAATTGTATCCCCTTTACGTCGGCCAGTGCCTTTTTATAAAAATCAAAATTATACCGGCGTTGGGCTACCCGGTTTGGTAAAACCTCCATTTGCCCCCGGCCAATACCGGCACATACATTACTCATTCTATAATTGTAACCAATATGCGAATGTTGATAATGCGGGGCATGGTCGCGGGCCTGGGTAGCTAAAAAGCGGGCTTGTTTTACATACTCTGCATTGGCAGAAATGAGCGCGCCGCCACCAGAAGTAGTTATTATTTTATTGCCATTAAAAGAAAGAATACCAATATCGCCAAAAGTGCCTACGGCCTGTCCTTTATATGTTGAACCCAGCGCTTCAGCGGCATCCTCAATAACGGGTATTTCGTAACGGCGGGCAATGGCCATTATCTCATTCATACGAGCTGGCATACCGTACAAATGCACCACGATGATAGCTTTCGGCTTTTTGCCATGTTTTATGCGGTCCTGTATAGCTAGTTCGAGAAATTCGGGCGACATGTTCCAGGTAGTTTCCTCACTATCAATAAAAACAGGAGAAGCTCCCTGGTAAACAATAGGGTTGGCTGAGGCAGAGAAGGTCATAGACTGGCAGATCACTTCATCACCGGCCTTAACGCCCAGGATCACCAATGCCAAATGTATGGCGGCTGTACCAGAACTCAGTGCTGCCACATGCACTTTTTTTCCTAAAAAGGCTTCCAGATCATGTTCCAAACCATTTACATTGGGGCCGAGCGGCGCAATCCAGTTTGTAGCAAATGCTTCCTGAACATACTCCATTTCCTTTTCTCCCATATGCGGGGACGACAACCAGATTTTCTCTTTCATTGAAATGCAACTTAAATTAGCAAATTATAACGCTTTTGCAGATAAAACAAGTTCCACCAAACAGATTAATTTATTATTATCCGCAAAATATTTTTATATAAAATATCAGGGCTTATTCGTTTTTATTACTCTTCCCGGATTTCCAACCACAACAGCATAATCGGGAACATCCCGTATGATCACTGCGCCCGCTCCTATCGTTACCCATTTGCCTATACGAATATTCTGCAAAACACAGGCCCCAATGCCAATATGCGTTCCTTCCCCTACCTGTACATTTCCCGCCAGTGCAACATTCGGAGAAATATGTACAAAGTCTTCCACTATGCAATCGTGATCAATGGAACAATTGGTGTTTAAGATAACATGATTGCCGATGTTGCTTTGCGCATTTACAGTAACATTTGCCATAACAACTGTACCCTCGCCTACTGAACTGCGCGGCGAAATTACAGCAGCTGGATGAATTGCACTGGTAAATTTCACTGCATTTAATTTTGCAGCAACTGCTTTACGAATGCGGTTATTACCTATGGAAATGATAAAATGGTCATCCGTTGTCAGGACAACTTCCTGTAAATTATGATAAACAGGATATTCCAGTAAGGAAGTTACAAGCGGATTATCATCAATCAGTCCGCCGGGCGTACGATGCCGGGCTTCCAGAATTTCACAAATCACCTTGGCATGACCACTGGCTCCATACAAAAAAACTCGGTTGGTATGCGACATAATTATTCAAGGCATTCAATAGAACGGATATTAATTGACTTTCAATCAATACAAATCAGGCAGGCATACGAAAAGCGCATCAAATATAATCATGTAAAATTACATATTTATATCTGATGCGCAATTTATAATTAGTCACAGCATTAAAAACCAATTAGAAACTATAGTATTAATGCGCTACATCGTTTAGGACTAACCGGCAATCCGGTAATAGCGGCCTGTTTTCCGCTTCGCAAAGCCTTCCATGTAGGAATATGATTCTTCCTCATTATTCTCCTCAGATACACTTGTATAATCGAACCCGCCCATCAATATCAGTATCGGGAACAAGATGGAATGAAGCAGGGTTTTAACCGGCCGCAGTTCTTTCACCGATTCAATAACCGCTTCAGTAACTGTTTTACACTGGTCATCGTTCAACTGCGGATAAATAGGCAACGATATTTCGTTACTATATAAATTATAAGCTGAAGGATATTCCTTTATATCATACCCCGCTTGTTTGAAAACAGTAAGCATGGGCAATGGTGTAAAATGCACATTCACAGCAACAGACCGGCCAGCAATGCTTTCGATAATTTTGTTACGGTCTTCTTCACTAATATTTTTGATCCGTAAGGGATACAAATGGTACGAAGAAGTACAACCAGATTGCTGATATGGCGGACAAATTGCCCAATCGTATTTTGAAAAAATGTTGGTATAGAAATCAAACACCCGTTTTCTTTCAATCAGCAACAGGTTTTCATACTTCTTGAATTGCGCCAGCGCAACCGCAGCCAAAACATCAGGCATATTCATTTTGAAACCTGGGTATATTACATCGTATTGCCAGGCGCCTGCTTTGGCTTTTGTAAAGGCGTCTTTCGTTTGGCCATTCAAACTCCACACCCGAAGCGTGTTGTATGTTTCTTCGTTATTGAAAGGAGCGGGCAGGTTCAGCGCAATAACGCCCCCTTCGGCAGAAGTTATATTTTTTACTGCATGCAATGAAAACACAGTGATGTCGGCACAGGAGCCAATAGGTTTGTTTTTATAGGTTGCACCTAAAGCATGGGCCGCATCATCCATGATCATTATTCTTCCCAATTGCCGTTGCGCATCCGTTGCAGGCTGAAATTTATTTTTTATTGCGTCATCATTTACTATGCTGTATATGGCATCGTAGTCGCAAGGCCAACCCGCGAAATCAACTGCAATAATTGCTTTTGTTTTTTCGGTAATGGCTTCCTTTATTTTCTGGCAATCAATATTAAAATCACTTCCCACATCAACCATAACCGGCTTAGCGCCTACATGCATTACGGCAAGTGCTGTAGCGCAGTATGTATAGGCTGGCACAATAACTTCATCGCCTTTAGTTATACCATACCAGTGCAACATAAGTATCATACCGGATGTAGCCGAGTTTACGGCCAATGCATGTTCGACATTGCAAAAAGAGGCCATTTCCTTCTCAAGCTGCCTTGTAGCGGGGCCAGTAGTAAGCCAACCGCTTTGCAGAATAGTAGTTACTTCTTTGATTATGTCATCATCGATATAAGGTGGGGAGAAACGAATCATACAGGTCTTTAGGTTTTTTTAAGTTTTCAAGCTATATTACTCAGAGCAATTTTTTAAAATTATATGCGATTATCCCATACAGGTAATTGGGTAAAATACAATTATCAAATAACCTCATTTCCCATCGAACTTTGTCATAGTTACATGGCCTTGCTGACTAACACCTTCGCTCTTTACTACTTTCAGGATAGTAAATAATATAATCTTACAGTCCAACCTAAAACTTAAATGATCTACGTACCAAACATCCAGTTCAAACTTTTCTTTCCAGCCAATAGCATTACGGCCATTTATCTGTGCCCATCCGGTAATGCCAGGCCGCACTTCATGCCGTCTTTTTTGCCTGGCACTATATAAAGGTAGGTATTCTTCGAGCAAAGGACGAGGGCCAATCAAACTCATTTCACCTTTAATGACATTGATCAATTGTGGTATTTCGTCAAGTGAAGTTTTTCTGATAAATTTTCCGATCCCGGTCAAACGTTCTGCATCTGACAACAGCTTCCCGGCGGCATCCTTTTTATCGTTCATTGTTTTAAACTTAACCAACCTGAATATGCGCCCATTTTTACCGGGCCGTGGTTGTACAAAAAAAGGGCTGCCCTGATTGGCAAAAAAAAGCAATGCAGTAACAACTATAAATAATGGTAACAGTAAACAAAATGCAACAAGGCTTACTGTAAAGTCAAAAAACCTTTTTAAATAATTACGGTATAATTGCATGGGCTTTTAACTGGTCGTGATATTCTTTTAACAACAATTCCCAAAGATATTTTTGCTCATAGCGGTCCACGATCATCTTTCGCGCATTGGACTGCAAAGTTAGATATAAAGCTGAATTGGTCAAGAGCTTCTCCATTGCATGCTTAAGCTCAGGTACTTTCTTAGCCGGAATGATCAAGCCATTCTTTCCATCTTCAATGATCTCGTTGCAACCATTGATATCAGTAACTATAGAAGGCAGATTAAAACATCCGGCCTGCATCGGTACATTAGGAAATCCTTCGCGATACGAAGGGAAAGCCAATGCCTGACTGATCATTAAATATGGCCTGATATCCTGCTGAAACCCTGCATGAATGATCGACTTATTTGTTTCTATTATTTTTCTTGTAGCCGGCGCCAGCGGATCGCGTTCGGGTTCATACGGACCAACTAGCAATAATTTAATATGCGGATGTTTTTCTTTGAGCAGGCTGAACGCTTCTACCAGTTCTTCAATCCCTTTGTCTTTCACCAATCTGCCTACAAATACAAACACAAAATCTTTATCAGTTAACCTAAATTGTTTTTTTAACTCACAAGCCGTTTTACTCAACTCTTCGCCAGGTTGAAAAAACCGGGTATTGATGCCGTTGCTGCTTCCATTCCCAAGCACTTTCATTTTTTGCGCCTTACAAAACCTGTTCTGTAAAATAAAACCGGCCAGGTGTTTTGAGTTTGGATAAACTCCCGTTGCACAACTGTAGGTAAGCCGTTCTACAAAATCAAGCAATTTTCTTTTTACACCGGTATTTTCCATTAACGGCAAACCCGCTACCGTATGCATGCGAATAGGCACGCCTGCCAAACGGCTTGCCATCATGCCCAGCAATCCCGCCTTAGGCGTATGCGTATGTACAATAGCCGGTTTTTCTTTTTTCAATAACCTGTATAATTTCCACAACGCTTTTATATCTTTTACCGGAGTAATAGCACGCGTCATAACAATCGGTTCGGTTCTGACTCCTTCACGAACACCTACCTGTTCGAGTATTTTATCAGGTGATGAAACAGCGAGCAATTCAAAATGATCCGACATATACCTGAGCTGATCTTTAAGCAGAACACTTAATGACACCGGCACGGTTGTTATGCGGATCAGTTTATGAGATGATTTCATGTTGTACAATTTGTGCATGACACCTGACAATTCGGTACGCTATAAAGAATGCTTATCTTTATTTGACCGCAGCATTGTAATGAAGAAAAATATTTGTAATTTATTTTACAATGTGCTCCCAATTGTTTTTATTGGTATCACAAACGATATAAGTTATTCAAGTAGTATCAACCAATTATAATTTATCAACCATGCAAATACGACCTGCTACCCTCCAAGACAAACCCGCCATGATCGAGCTGTTGAAAAAATCTTTGGGCGAAGGGCTTATTCCAAAATCAGAAGCCCTGTGGACCTGGAAACACGAGCAGAATCCGTTTGGCGCTTCTTTTGTTCTGTTGGCCGAAGAAAATGGCACCTTGATCGGGTTAAGGGCATTTATGCAATGGCAATGGAAATGGAAGGGTGCAGTTTACAAAGCCATTCGCGCGGTTGATACGGCTACCCACCCTGATCACCAGGGCAAAGGCATTTTTAAAAAACTAACCCTGCAACAGCTTGAATTATGTAAACAACAAGGCATTCATTTCGTATTCAATACCCCCAACGATCAAAGCCGGCCCGGATATTTAAAAATGGGCTGGGTTCAACAAGGCAGAATGCCATTAAAACTTAAAGTGCTGAACCCCGTTGCACTGGCGTATGCCCTTGCCTTCAAAAAGGGGAAAATATCTGCTTCTGAAGACCCTACACCTGAACAATCATGGGACCCCAGGGTATTTGGGTTAATGGACAATTATGTAAGCAATGACGACCAATTAAACACCGCGCTTTCTGCTTCGTATATCCGGTGGCGATATGCCGACAATCCTTTGTTCAGATATAATTATTTTACCGACTTTGAGCATTTTCTGCTCATTGGCCGCATAAAACCTCATTCATTTACCAGAGAGCTGCGCCTGGTAGATTGTATGCTATTTAACAGCGCGTCATCAAACAGGCGCATCAGCTCCCGGATCAGCAAGGTGGTTCTCCCCTACTGTAAAAGCAATAAAATACAGGTCATTTCATTTTCGGGTCAGCAGTATCAGTCACATAAATCCGCTCTTAACTGGATGGGGATGATCCCTGTTCAGAACCGTGGTCCCATTGTTACTGTACGAGATCTGAATATGAATGAGAAATTTCCCGAATTACTGGAGATTAAAAACTGGGGCTATTCTTTAGGCGACATGGAACTATTTTAAATAGTTTCTGCCGGCAGTGAGCCGGAAGACCGGCTGCTGATTCATTTTAAGGGCTACAATCTAAAGTAATATCCTGTTATTATTAATGACTCCTGTATTATCAGGCATGCTTCTTATGCCTGTACTTTTCCTGTTTGCTTCACCCCTTTCGATCCATTGTTGCCACACAAGTATTTATCATACTCGCCCATATTCCAACTCGTCATTCCATATTTTTCTTTACACTTTTTATATTGCTGCAGCAGCACTTCCAGGCTTTTTAAATTCTGCTCGGGATAATCGCCAAAGTTTTCGGGGTGCCACCATAAATGATACACCTCTTTACGCATGGCGGCGATGCGTATTTCCTGGCAAGACCTACGCAATCTTAATTTATTTGCCAGTTCCGATTTCGGGCTCCAGGGCCGCAAAAACCGGCTTGCCGGTAATTGTAATGGTTCGCCAGGAGTAACTTTTATTGAACTTAACGGATAAGAAGTTCTTACATTACCCACTTGTATATACGCATCGGCAGTACGGAACACCCTGCGTAAAAATCCGGCGCCGCCTTCAGTAACCGGCGACCAAAACCATCCTGCCGGGTTCGACCGAACTGTTTTTATGCCATTATCATAACATATTTTCAGGTACTCGGGGTTAAACTGGTTACGCGGAAACACCAGCGAATTCATTGGCGCATTAAATTTCCTGGCAGCTTTAACAGCCGCTTTCAGGTCGGCATCAAAAGCCATTTGCTCCCGTTGCTGCTCCAGGCAATAGTAATGGCTAAAAGTATGCGTAGCCAGTTCCTGTCCTGGATATTTCAGGATCATCCCCACTTCTTCAGGAGCAAAGTGCGCCCATTGGTAATTTGATGACATACCATGTTGACGAACCCACTTATAAGCAGAATAACGTTCTACCGCATAATCAGGCTCAATAGCGGGACTGAATTCTTCCCACTCCTGCTGGTTTGCGGCAAACAAGCTGCCTACTGTAGCCCATGTTACATGCACATCGTATTTGCTAAATAATCCCAGCATATCAGGAACGATACGCAGTGTATTTTTATAACAGGCTTCGCGCGCCTGCCGGTCTCTTTTGTCAAAAACACCCCAGTGCAATTCAAAATCGAGCGATATGGTGAAAATGCCTTGCATATATAAGTTTAAAGTTCTCTGTTTTAAGTTCACAGTTTTAAGTTCTCAGTTGACGGTTATCAACGTGAATGGTCAATGGTGAATAGCTCGCGATTACCTGGAATTAACTATTAACTTGCATCGCCGAAAATTATTGCCGTTTGCCGATTACCGTTTCACGACTTTCCCGCAATCGCCAGTTTTACTTTTACCGGTGGCTCCGGCTCCCTACTTTCCATAGCCCGTTGTCGCTTCATAACCTGCAAATGCTTTTTGTAATCCAGGAACATGAGTATCACAAAAAACAGGAAGTACATGATCATACTTTTTTGCCTGATAATAATTCCCATGTTCGACATTGTATTCGACAAAGCAAAAGAAGTAGCTATAAATGTTACGGCACTAGTTTTTAATAATGCTGAACCGGTGCGTAAGAATTTTATAAACCCTTTCTGGAATAGTTTGGCTGTAAGCGCGAGGTATAACATGTTTTCAACCGATACTACCAGCCCCATAGCGCCGGGTGCATCTACGAATAACGGGCGGAACCAGAAGGTGAACAGTTTCAGCACCAGCGGGTAATTCGAAATATCTATCCCCGACCCCGCTTTAGACAATTCATACGCACGCACTGCCGAAAACTGATTGAAACTTTGCATTACGTTATCGCCATCTATTTTTGAGAAGGCCATGATCTTATCATATAACAACACCATCGCACCAATACTGGCGCCAAACACCAGTAACTTTTGATATAACGGTACTTTTTGCCGGCCGGTAAACAAACCCACCACAATACCAACGGCCATGAATAAGAAAACGTGCGGCCGAACGTGATAAATGATCAGTAGCCCCAGTAGCAGGTGCACCTTCCGCGTTTTTAACTGGCTGAGGCCATACATCACCATGCCAAGCCCCCAGAAGATTATCGATCCTTTACCCAGCGAAACCGTCCAGAAGTGCATATTGGGCAGAAAAATCAAAAGACCGATCAGGTCCATGCCCATGAATTTATGCTTGTATTTGAGGTTCTCTTTAAAGTATACATAAAAGAAAACGAATCCCCAGTAACCCATATAGGCAAACAACACAAACATCATTTCGAAGGAAAAGCCCAGGTAGTTGATAAACGGGTATCCAACAAAATCAATGAAAGGGGTTCCGGTACCATACGCACTGAACCAGTCTGCGTACTGCGTTTGAGGTCGCAGGTAATAGTCCTGCGAGTCAGAGCGGGAGAACAGTTGAAAGATATAATAAATGATCGTAAACAGCGTATGGAACCAGTACAGGTTTTTCATCATGCCAACCTGAAACCAGGGCAAACGCCGTTTCATTATTTGCAGCATCGGTATCGTTGCTACAAAAAACAGGATCAACAAAAGTATTCCGCCTATCACTATCCTGATTTTTATTTATTAATCAAATCGTTGTAAATACCTTCCAGTTCAGTCACCATTTTTTTCATGCTGAACGAATTGATGACCGTTTCACGCGCTGCCTTTTTCATTTGCGCTACCTTATCGGGTTCTTGCAGCAATTGCGACAAACGATCTACCAATTGCATGGGTTGTTGAACCGGGACCAAAATGCCGTTTACGCCATCTTTTATCACCTCCGGTATTCCGCCTGCGGCTGTACAAACCGGTACACAATTCATACTCATCGCTTCCAGTAGCGCAATGGGCAATCCTTCAAATTCAGAACTCATCATAAACAGATCCATTGCCGCAAAATAGGGACGTGTCTCAGTTTGCAGCCCTGCAAAAAACACATACTTATCTGTACCTAATGTTTTTGCTTTGGCATGAACCTCGTCGCGCAGTGGCCCATCGCCTACAATAATAAAAAAAGTATCCGGATGTTTTGCATGCAACGCGTGGGCAATTTCAAGCCAGGTATGCAGGCGCTTTTGCGCTCTGAATACGCAGGTGATGCCAATAACCGTGGCAGTTGATGGAATATTTAGTTCCTTACGGATGTCATTCCCAATAGCTTGTGCGCGGTCATACTTAAGAGTATCTGCACCATTGGCTACTACCTGCACATGCGGCCTTGCTTTAGCATAATTTATTTTAATAGAATTCGCTACCTCCGCAGAAACGGCAACCACTTTTTGCTGGATCGAAAAGGTGAGCTTATTTAAAAAATAGGTAGCCTTGTGATAGCGCTCCCATTTATTATGCTCTGTATAAACTACCGGTACACCGGTAAGCCTGCCCACCAAACGGCCTGCCATGCCTGCCCAGGGAAGATGACAATGGATCAGTTGAATATTGTGTTTACGAACGTAAGCAACTATTTTACGTACGGCCAGCAATATAGATGCATTGTTTTTTGCCCGGATACAAACTACAGTTCCTCCTTCCTTTTCTATTGCCGACACCATCTGGTTTTTCCAGGGAAGAAAATAGATATAATGAAATTTGAATTTCTGTTTATCATGCTGACGCAATGTTTCGGGCAATAACATTTCCGCACCACCGCGCCCCAGTGATTTAATAATGTGTAAAACCGGGATAGGTTCATTTTCCTGATACAATTGACGGATATATGTTTTGTTCAAGGTATCCATGTATTAAGGTTACAGAGGTTGTAAAATTGAAAATTGCCAGGCGCTATGCCTTTAGCGAATTGTATACTTCTAAGAACTTCCCTGCAATGCCGGTATTCAGGTATTCACTCATCACCAGTTCCCAGGCATTTTGCACCAGTTGTTGATTTTCCGAAGTATTGTTTAGCGTTGCCAGCACATTATTTACAAACGCTTCTTCATTATCTTTTTGTACAAGGCGACCGGTCTTATTGTTGATCACTACTTCACCAATTCCTCCTACATCATACGCTACCACCGGTGTTTTGCAATAAAAGGCTTCCAGTATTACACCAGGCAGCCCTTCAATAATGCTGGGCAGTAATAACGCATCGGCATTTTTAATAAACTGCATCGCGTCATTCCGGAACCCGTAAAACCGCACTTGCTGTTCAAGCCCTTTTTGTTTAACCAGATCTTCTATTTGCTGCTTGAGCGGTCCACTGCCAACAAAATGCAAACTGGCGCCCGGTTGTTGCTTCCGTATTCCTTCAAAGATCTCAATAAGGCGAACGTGATTTTTTTCATAGGTAAAACCGCCTACATGCACCAGTACCGGTTTCGAAGCTCCCTGCAAGGGATTCACCTCACCAGCTTTATTAAAATCAGTTTCCTCTATTCCAATAGGCACCGTTACAATACGGCTTTTAAATTGAGGGAACAACTTCGCAAAATCCGTTGCCGAGGTTTTGCTTACCGAAACAACCTTGCTGGCATACCTGAAAAAAAAGCCGTTCAGTATTTTAGCCGGTGCTGTTTTTATGTACAGGCTGATGGTGCTGGCATTTCGAAATACGATTGGCTGTTTCCACTTGAAGAACAATTTCGAGAACACCGCATATTTTAAGGTATCGCCTGCATTGGCCTGAATGACATCCGGCTTTTCTTCCCTGATGATCTGGGCCAGTTTACGCCAGGCTTTTAGATCCCACATCCGTTTTTTGGGTGAACCATTTAAATGTTTTGTTTCGCCGGTAAATGGTAAAGGCGCATTACCGGGATAAACGAAAACCAGGATCGCCCTATGTCCGTTTTCATTAATGTGGGTAGCCAGTTGCGATGCAAACATTTCAGCCCCGCGTAATTGAGGCTTTTGAACGAGATGAAGTATTGTCAATTTTTTGCAATGATCATGTTGAGTAAATAATTTTCCAGCTTTTCGGCTATCTTCTCCAGCTCAAAATTTTGCCGGGCATGTTCATTGGCATTTGCAGCCAGTGTATTGGCCACTGCAATATTATCCTTATACCACAACAAAGCCTGGGTAATGCTTTGCACCGATCCGGTTTCAAAGAAATAGCCTGTTTCCAAATGGGTGATCACTTCTTTATTAACCGGGATATCACTTGCTAACACCGGTAAGCCGGCAAACATCGCTTCCACAATGGCACCACTGAACCCTTCGCTGTGCGAAGGAAAAACAAAACAATCATACTCATTAATAAGCTGAGGAATATCGTTTCGGCTACCTAACAAAGACACATTGTTTTGCAACCCTAACTCATTAATAAGTGCCGACAAAGAATCCCGGGCGGGACCATCGCCGGCTATATGTAAAACCGCATGCGGACATGCCGGCAAAAAATCATTGAAGGCCAGAATCAATTCGCGCTGGCCTTTTATCGGTACTAGTCTACCGACGTTAAGAAATCGGGGTGGTTTTCCAGAAAATGTCTGTGGAACATGAAACCTGAATACTTTACTATCCCGGCCTCTGTTAATAACTTCAATTTTATTAAGATCAATACCCAATGCTTTGGCATTGGTTTGTTTTACTACTTCTGAATTTGCAACAAACCCTTTACAAAACCGGGCTGTTGTTTTATTGGCCCATTTAAAGAACGACACCGCCATTTTTGCTTTTACTGAAAGTGCCGTGTTGTAACTATCGGAATACAGTTCGCTTACAAATGTGCCTATAACCGGAATTTGACAGGACCGGGCTACCATTCGGGCAACCAGCTCGGAGCGGGTTAAATAAGCCACCACGATATCAGGCTGATCTTTTTGAACGATTGCTTTTAGTTGCTTATAAGCCTGACCAAATCCATACTTCTTTTTCAATCCTACCGAATGCACGGGTATGCCATGATCAGTAAACCGTTGTTTCAATAAGTCGCCGGCATATAAATGACAAACGACAGGTTGCATATTTTTAAACCGGATCGCATTTGCGAACAGGCTTTGTTCAGCCCCGCCTGTTTGTAATGTATCAATAACAAACAATACTTTATGCATACGATCTTTGTTGCCATTGCTTCCCGGCATTGTTACCTTATTTATTTCTGTTTCGGCAATAACTTCACTATGCATATTGTGCAATTTCTTGTTTGATGTTATTGAATGTTTACTACCTGCTACCTTATTTTGATCTGAATTTCAGTGTGCCCGGGTCTAATGTTCTGCCCCCTCTTCCTATTATACCGTGCCATATTCCCATCAATCTGAATTTTACCCGCCTGAACCGGTCTGGCGCCAGGAAAGCAGCAGTAAGTAACAACTTTGTTTGCAGCACGCAATAGCCAAATAAATTTACAAAGGAGAAATGTTTCTTTATAATAAATATGTGATTGCGGGCTGAATAATACCCTCTCCACAACGTAGCGCGGGTAAACTGGCCGCCACCTCCTAAATACAAACGATTATCGGCGCCATTCTTCAAAACACCTATTTTATAACCGCCGCGCTGCATGCGTACGGAATATTCATGATCATCGCACATCATAAAAAACTCTTCACAAATGGTACCCAGCTTACGCACCACCTCGGCTTTTATGAGGGCGCCATCTATCATGGCATAATCTACTTCCTGCAACTTAACGTCATCCTTCACCTGTATCTTTCTACCCATTTTAATATGAGCGCCGTGCAACCCTATCATCGAGAATTTACTTTGCTCAATATTTTCAACGAGGTCTTTTAATGCATTTGGCGCATACAATGTATCGTCGTCCAGTACCCAGAAATAATCGTAAGTGGTTTTATTATTCGTTAAGCCAAATGTCATTCCAGCGGCAATGGCGCCTGCCGAACCGGTGTTGTTATCCATAAAAATGCAATGGATGTTGTTCTGGCCGTGAACCGATTGCAGGTATTCAATAGTGCCATCAGTGCTATTGTTGTCTACAATTACGATGGTCGTTGGTTTTACGATTTGCGCCAGCACATGTTCCAGGGCAGACTTCAATGTTTCGAGCCTGTTAAACGTAACCAATATTGCGCATACATTCGAACTCATATAGTAATAGAGATTATAAAGCGTTTCTTATTATTTTCAGGATTATCTTTTATACCACCTGTTCAATCCGTAATCACGTATTGCTTTACAGGTATTTTTGGTTACCAGCGTTCCATAGCGGAAGCCATATTTATAGCTTAACAAGCTTTTCGCAAATGAAACAAACAGAATAGAAAAGAATGCCAGGTAATACCGGTTTTTAACCATTACAAACAACGAATTCCGGATGCTGTAATAATCTCTCCACAATACGCTTTCATCTTTCTTTCTTACAGTTGATGTTTTTTTGAAATTCACCTTATTCCACTTTTTACGCAGCTCCATGAACAAACCGGTATGCACCAGTATTTTATATCCCGCTCTTTTTTGCGACAGATCGTGATCGAGATCTTCAAATCCAAAAAACAATTTTGCTTCGGGCACGATGCCTTTCAAAACACTTTCGCCTTTAATAACTTTAATCATACCGCCGCCGATCGTATCCACTTCAAGGTATTCGCCGCCTTTCTCCAATTCATCATTGGTAGTTCTTATTACCAAACCGGTGCGCTTGTTTATTTTATGGCCCACAACGCCAACCTGACCGCAATTGGCTCCATATGACTCTGCCAGGTGCAGCAGTTTCTCCAATGTATCTTCAGTATATGGAGGGTCGTTATCATCGGCCCATAATATCCACTCATACCCTTCCTTAGCAAGCGCTTCCAATCCGGCTTTACCGCCACCGGCAAAACCTGAATTATGGCCAACCTTTAAATGTGCAACATTTGGGTAAAGCTGCGCGAGTTTATTTTTAGTTTCATCGTTGTCGTTATTATCAACAACAAGCAGTTTATCCGGAGGCCTGGTTTGATCGAGGATCTTTTGAATAGTGTCCATCAAAATATCAGGCCGCTGAAAAGTAACTATAAACGCTGCAAATTTTTTATTACTCATAAAGTGTCATTTAAAGGCATCCCACACAATGAGCCGGTACAGGATGTTTTGTGCTATTATTATATTGTAACCTATTTAAACGGTGCTACTCTTATAATATCTGCTTAACCCATAATCACGTACCGCCTTACAGGTATTTTTTGTTACAAGTGTTCCATATCGGAAACCATGTTTGAAGCTCAAAATACTTTTCCCAAAAGAAACCATCAGAATAGACAGAAATGCCAAATAATGACGGTGTTTTTTCATAATGAACAGGGCATTACGAATGCTGTAGTAATCTCTCCACAATACTCGTTCGTCTTTTTTACGAGCTACCTTATTCGGAACATTTAACCGGTCCCAGCGCTCGCGACAATTTAAAAACAGATCGCTGTGCACAAGTATACGGTAACCGGCTTTTTTTTGCGACAGATCAAAGTCAAGATCTTCAAAACCGAAGAACAATTTTGCTTCGGGCAAAACGCCATTTAAAATACTTTTTGCATTCACAATTTTACATTGCCCGCCGCCAATCGTATCCACTTCGATGTATGCGTTTTCGCGCAATTCTTCATTTGATGCACGTTGTAACAACCCTGTTAATTTATTAAAACGGCTGCCAACCATACCAACCTGGCCGCAGTTATTTTTATTTGCTTCAGCCAGCAGTAACAATTTCTCAAATGTATCCTGTGTAGGCGGTGGGTCATTGTCATCACCCCAGAAGATCCATTCATACCCTTCATTAGCCAGAATTTCCAACCCTACTTTATCGCCACCTGCAGGACCGGCATTATAGCCCATTTTTATATATGCCACTTCGGGATATAATTCATCCAGTTTCTTTTTTGTTTCATCAGTTGTACCATTATCTACCACCAATAACTTTTCGGGGGGCACAGTTTGCGTAAAGATCTTATGAATGGTATCCATTAAAATTTCTGCACGATTGAAGGTGACAACAAATGCAGCGAATTTTTTAGTGCTCATAAAAGAATAATTTCAAATCCTTAGAAATAGGTTTTCAAAAAAAGGGCGGTTTATAGAAATAGGATCTTACTACTGCTGTTTAAACAGTATCACGGGCGCAAGTTGCTGATGAACAATGCATGAATCCCGTAACAAAGGCATGGCCTGGAGGAATGCCTTCCTGATAATTTTATTAAAAGCGAGCAATAAATTAAGTAATGCTTAAATACCCTGTAAAGAAACCATCTTTTGGAAACGGGTAGATTTATTTACCATTTCGTCGAACGAACCGGAAGCGGTTACTTTCCCTCTTTCCAGTAAGTAAATGGTATCAGCTTCTTTAATGGTTGATAACCGGTGTGCAATTAATACGATGGTGTAAGTACCCCGTAAATGTTCAATATTTTCCTGAATGATCTTTTCTGTTTCTGAATCGAGCGCCGAAGTAGCTTCATCAAAAATAAGCACCTCGGTATCTTTATACAACTCTCGGGCAATGGAGATACGCTGGCGTTGACCTCCGGAGATCAGGATACCATTATCGCCCAGGTTGGTTAATTCTTTTTCAGGCAGTGAATTTACATAACTGACCAGTGACGCCATACGCAACACTTCGTTAAAGCGTTTTTTATTTTCAGGTGTAGGTTCGGCCCAGAAAGTGATATTATTAAAGATGGTGTCGTTAAACACTACGGGTTCCTGTGAAATATATCCAACTTTTTCGCGATAGGTGTTCAGGTTGTATTGCTGCATGGGAATACCATCAATGTACAACTCGCCGGTATCGGGCCGAATTAAACCTGCAATCATATTGGCCAGGGTGGTTTTACCGGCGCCGCTTTCACCTACCAGGGCAATGGTTGATTTTTTGGGTACTTCAATACTGATGCCATCCAGCACCCGTAAGCTATCGTACGACAAGGTAACGTTCTGAAGCTCGATTTTATCCTGGATGGTTTTAAAACCAACTGGCCCATGCACTTCCTGTAAAGCGGCCATTTCCTTTGTAAGAGAATTTACCGAATTGATACCGCCGCTATTTTCAATAAAGCCCTGCCAGTAGTTTTGCGTCATTACGAGGAAGCTGAGTGCCCTGTAAAACAGTAATAAACTCAGGATGATGCTGCCCAAACTGGCGCCCATCCAGTTCAATTGCGCAAATATTACAACCGTAACTATAATTACAATGATGGGTTCTTTAATACTGGTAGCAATGGCCGTCATGTGACCGATCTTACGATTTAACCCTTCAGCCTGGTTAATTACATTCTTTAATTTTCCGGCATACCGGTTAAAGGTATTGGTCGATTTAAGGTATTTAAAGTAATGAGTGGTTTGAATAAGAAAGCTGTTGAAATCGGCTCCCTTCTTCGACAATTCGTTCGAAGCATTTTTGGTGGTCTTGTAAATATTGTTGTAGATCAGGTTCGATACCACCGCGCCAACGCACACCAAAACGGCAAACTGGTAGTTGGCCAGAAATGCCAGGAACATATAGGTCAGCAACATTACCGCCGCCTGGGCTGCGGTAAAATAAAAATGGAACGACTGAAACAAACGGTGAACTTCGGTAGTGAGTGTATTTTGAATTTTTCCTGAATCGATCTTTAAAAAGGCGCTGTATGATAAGCCTTCCAGGTTATTCACCAGTTTATAACGCACTTTTTTAATGAACAGCTCGCGTAACCGGGCATAAAACTTCATTTGGAAGTATTTCATTATGCCCTTGAACACAAACAAGGTAACCAGCGACATCAGCACGGTTGTAACCGTTAACTGAAACCCCATTTTTTTAATAAGACCGATGAGGTGCTGCAATTGTCCCAACGATTCCTGATTATCGGCTGCCGCCTGCGTTTGGCCATCGCCAACTGCTTTTAACAGTGGGATAAACATTGCCAGGCCCATACCATCTAAAAAGCTGATCAAAATACTTAAGCCAAGAAACACCAACAGCTTGTTACCAATGATGCTGTAATAGTACTTAAAATGAGTCAGGAAATTATTTTTCAAAGAAAATTTCATCGTTCGTTTATTTTTTACGCTAACGCAGAACGTTTATGCTTAACGCCAAATACCTTGTTGCTCGTTTTGCGTTAAGCTTCTTACGCTATCTTCAGTTTACCAGAGGAACTTTTTTTCTTCTTTTTTGATTTGCCCATTTGTCCATACTCGTATCCATAACCATACACATGCTGAAATCCATAGCCGGGCTTTATACCATTTATGATCAATGATATGTGCGGTAACTTCTGGTCTTCATGTAACTGGTTAATGAGTTTAATGGATGGGCGCAACGTATACTTATGCCGCAATACAAAGAATGAGATGTCTGCCATTTTACCCAACGATAAAGCATCTGACACAGCTTCAACCGGCGGCGTATCCATTATAATGTAATCATAATGTGCTTTCAGGTAATCGAATAACGATTTCATGCGTGGGTGCAGAATGATTTCGCCCGGGTTCAAAGGCAATGGAGTACCTGCACTGATGAATAGAAGGTTTTCTAATTCTGGCACCATTTGCACCACATCATCTACCTGAACTTCACCACGCAGGTAATTGGTAATACCTGCCGATTTTTTAAACCCTAAGCGTTCAGACAGGCTGGGATTGCGTAAGTCGAATTCGAGCAACACCACTTTCTTGTTACTGATGGCCAGCGAACTTGCCAGGTTCAAACTCACAAAGCTTTTTCCTTCGCCGCTTACACTGGAGGTAACCATGAGCACTTTCTGTTCGGGACCATATCCCATATAAGAAATATTCGTGCGCAGGGTCCTGAATTGCTCGGCAATAGGTGAAACCGTTTCTTCGGCAATTACCAGGTCGGTTTTGCTGTCATCAAGAATGATCTCACCAGCAATAGGCAGGGAAGTAACATTATGAACGTCTTCGCGGGTCTCAATTTTATTATTCATCATAAACTGCACTACTATCACCAACACAGGTAACAGAATACCCAGAATAAATGCCATGGCATACACCACGTAAGGTTTGGGGTTTACACTTTTGCTGATATTCCAGTCAATAATACGTGAACCGGCAATACCTGCTGAAGCGTATTCCATTTTCTTATCCTCTATCTTTTGCTGCAGGAAAGTATACAATGCATCCTTCACGCCCAATACCCGGTTGGTTTGGTTCAGGTCTTTTTCTTTTTCAGCCATACCCTGAAAACGTCCGGTAGCACTTTGTTCCTGGGAAGCAATAAAGGCATTGCTTGTTTTTAATTGCTGACGAATGCTATTGATATTAGCGAAAATGCTATTCTTTATAGTGGTCAAGGCGGCATTGATCTCAGGCAGGCGGATATCCTGCGCTGTACCGCGATCGAGGATCTCTTTTCTTCTTAATACCAGCTTATTGAATTGGTCAACAATACTGCTTAATCCCGGATCATTCAATGCAGTCACATTTGGAATGATCTGCTCCTGGCCGCTTTGTTCGCGAATGTTACTTTCAACCTGGCTTAACAGGTTTTCTTTTAATATATTTTCACTTTTGCGACTGTCGAGCGTAACCAGGTTACCGAGGATCTGGTTGGCGGAAGTAGGCACGTCATTCACCCGGTTATTCGATTTGAAATCTTTAACCTTATTGGCCTGTTGCGACAGTTCTGATGATACGGTAGACAACCTGTTTTCTAAAAACTCTATTTCAGTACGCAGGGCTTTGCTTTTGAATTCGAAGTTGGCTTCATCATAATTGTAAAGCAGCACTTCAACAATCTGTTTAGCCCTTTCAGGTATTTCATCACGCACCGATACCTGCAACATAGCCATACCGCCTTTAGGAACAGCACTGGCTGAGATCCTTGATGAATATTTTGCCACAGCACCGGCCTCGCCTGGGAAGCGAAGCAGGTATACGCCCTTTTTAATAGAGATAAATGGCTTGGGCTCAATGGTGATGGTATCATGTTTAAATACCAGCGGTTGATTGTACGAGCCTTTAACCACTTGTTTTTCATGCTGCAGTTTATATCCTTCTTCACTTACCAGCAGTTTGTAAACAGGTGTTTTTTCATCAACATCAAACCGTTTTACGCTAATGGTAAACGGCAATGAATCCAGGTGAAGTGGTTTATCGAGCACCCGGCCCTTCGTCATCACTTCAATATCGAGGTGCAATGAGTCAACGATCTTTTGTATCAGCGCTGCAGATTCCAGCTTAAATATTTCGCTGTTCAAATCAGGTTGCGCTTGTGCAGCGGCGGCAGGGGCTTGGCCAAAAGCCGAGCCTCCCAGGATATTAGTAGTTACTTCGCTGGGCGATTGCACCTGGATATAAGTAGATACCTGGAATAGCGGTACCGTGTATCTTATATACAGGAAAGCACCAGCCAACAAAACGCCGGCGGATAAAATAAGCCAGTAATAGCTTTTTGCGAGTTTCGAGAAAAGTCGTTTTGCATCAAAACCTTTACTTTCTTCTGGCTCGTCATAATACTTCTGCTCCATGGATGAAAGTTTTAGTTATTTGAATTTTGAACGGTAAAGCCAAGGGTAACCGCAGAGATAAGAATGGTAACTATCGAAGCAAATATTCCAAAATCTTCCTTGAACACAGAACCGGAACGAGCCTGAACATAGATCACATCATTGGGCCGCATTTGAAAAATATCCGGATCTTCCAGCACACTTGATTTTCTTAAATCGAATTTTCTGATTGTTCTCTTGCCATTGTAATCGCGGTATAAACGAACGTCATACCGTTTGGCGGTGTGTGGCAGATCACCAGCGGCCGCGAGGGCTTCCAGTAAAGTGGCGTGTTGGGCCGAAATAACAAAAGAACCTGGGTTCTTTACCTCACCCAACACCGTTACTTTAAAAGAAGTAAAACCTACTTCAACCAGGGGATCCTTTAAGAACGGGCTTACCAGGCCCATCAATTTTTGTTTCGCCTGCTGGGTGGTTAAACCTGCCAGCCTTACTCTACCAACAACCGGAATTTCAACTTCTCCTTCAGCATCTACCAAATAATCCGGCGTACCGCCACCGGTACCACCGCCACCGCCGGTAACAGCAGCTGCAGCATTAGCTACTCCAGCCATACTGTGCTTGTTAAAGAATGCGGCGCTCTCCTGATCTTTTACAATAAAATTAATATCTAACCTGTCTCCGCGCTCTATTACACGCTCCGGTACAGGCATCGCCTTTAATTCTAAAGTTTCTGCATCAGGAAGATCATTAAAATAATTTAATTTTTTACCCGTGCTGCAAGAAGTGGTAAGCATCAAAACAAACGCTGCAAAACAAATCAGGAGGGTAGCAGGATGTATGTGGTTTCTATTCATTGTACGTTATATTTTTTTATTGCCGGTTGCCGGTACTGCTGAGCTATTTTAAGGTGTTACTTTCAAATATGATGACTGCTTGTACCACTCCACTGTTGTTTGTAATCCTGCTTGAATTGTTACAGCAGGTTGATACCCCATCAGTTGTTGTGCTTTGCTAACGTTGGCCAGGCTATGGCGAACATCACCTTTGCGCTCTTCGCGATAATTGGGTTGCAGATCTATTCCTGTTATATCACAAATGTATTTCCACAACTGATTCAGCGTTGTTACATCACCCACTGCAACGTTCACTACTTCATGAAGGGCAATATCAGGCGCAAAACAGGCTTTGATATTCGCTTGCACCGCATTTTCAACAAACGTAAAATCGCGACTGGTAGCGCCATCACCGTTAATGAACGGCGCCTGCTGGTTCAATGCACTTTGTATGAATAAAGGAATTACAGCAGCATATGGTCCGCGCGGGTTTTGCCTTGGGCCAAATACGTTGAAATAACGCAAGCCGATGGTATGAAAATCGTATACCCGGCTAAACACCTGCGCATATAGTTCATTTACATATTTAGTAACCGCGTAGGGCGAAAGCGGGTTGCCTATTTTGTCTTCTACTTTAGGTAACCCCGGATGATCACCATAAGTACTGGAGCTTGCTGCATACACCATTCTTTTAACCCCGCCATCACGTGCTGCTACCAGCATGTTCAAAAAACCACTTACGTTTACTTCGTTACTGGTTATAGGGTCATTGATTGAACGGGGCACAGAACCCAGTGCTGCCTGGTGCAACACATAGTCAACACCATCTACTGCACGACGGCAGGTATCCAGATCACGTATATCGCCTTCGATCAAACTAAATTCAGGACGGGCTAACCATGGTTCAATATTTTCCATAGAACCGGTACTGAAATTATCCAGCACACGTACTTTACCAGCGCCATGCGTCAGTAAATATTCAACAATGTTCGATCCGATAAAACCAGCGCCTCCGGTTACTAAAAAAGTCGCCTGGCTGATGTCCTGCGTATGATATTTTTGAGTATACATAATTAAAAGTTATAAACGAGCATCCACTAATTCTTTATTCAAATGCGCTTTTACATCAAACAACACACAATGATCGCTGCACAATTTCTTGATGATATCATAACTGAATTGTTTATGCGCTACGGCGAGTACCACTGCGTTGTACTGGGATTGTGTAGCGGGTAATTCCTGAACCGTATGTACTCCATATTCTTCCATCACCTCTTCGGGATTGGCCCAGGGATCATACACATCAACCTGTACATGGTAGCTTTGCAGGTGCCTGATAATATCAATAACCTTGGTATTTCGAACGTCGGGGCAATTCTCTTTAAAAGTAATCCCTAAAACCAGGGCTTTGCTATTGGAAACAGGTATGCTCTTCTTCACCATCAATTTTATTACTTCCCCTGCCACATAGGCGCCCATGCCATCGTTCAGCCTGCGACCAGCCAGGATGATCTCGGGATGGTAACCCACTTCCATAGCTTTTTGCGCCAGGTAGTATGGGTCAACACCAATACAGTGACCGCCAACCAAACCCGGGCGGAACGGTAAAAAGTTCCATTTTGTTGAAGCAGCAGCTAAAACTTCCTGGGTATCGATATTCAGCAGGTTAAATATTTTAGCCAGTTCGTTAATGAAAGCGATGTTGATATCGCGTTGTGCATTCTCAATTACTTTAGCGGCTTCAGCAACTTTTATTGAAGGCGCCAGGTGCGTACCTGCTATAATTATACTGCTGTAGATACTATTAACTATTTTGGCAGCTTCGGGTGTTGAACCAGAAGTTACTTTTTTAATTTTCGTAACCGTATGTTCCTTATCGCCGGGGTTAATGCGCTCGGGCGAATAACCGGCATAAAAATCTTTATTGAATTTCAGTCCAGACACCTTTTCCAGAATGGGTACGCATTCTTCTTCAGTAACACCGGGATATACAGTAGACTCATACACTACGATATCGCCTTTCTTCAAAGCTTTACCCACTGTTTCACTGGCTTTCACCAACGGGGTCAGATCGGGCCGGTTATATTTATCAACCGGCGTAGGTACTGTTATTATAAAAACATTGGTTGATTTAATGTCTTCCAACTGGTCGCTCACCCATAAACCAGTTGCATTGTCAGCTTTCTTTTTTAAAACGGAGGTAAGGTGGTCGCTGCTGATTTCCAGCGTATGATCATTACCTGCCCGCAGTTCGGCTATACGTTCCTTATTGATATCGAAGCCTACGACAGGGTACTTCTTAGCAAATTCTACTGCCAGCGGTAATCCAACATAACCTAATCCGATTACCGTTAAATGATACTGCTTTGTCTCTTCCATTCAATATTTCAGTTTGTTGTTATAAGTTTTATTACGATGAACCTTTTGCAAGGTTATTTTTATCAATGGCTACCAGGGCAAAACCCAGTGAAGGTAACATCACTTTAACCATTCTATTGTTCACTTCCATCACCTGGCCTGTTTGTTGCATCAGCGGTCCGTTTATAATAGTTACCTCATCATTTACATTAACATCAATTTGTTCAACCTGCACATGCTCGTAATCTTTCAAAAACTGTTTCACTATTTCAATTTCTTCATCGCGTATTACGGCAGGTTTTCCCTGAAAAGTTACAAATCCTAAAACGCCATCGGTTTGCAGAACCGGTATGTGTGCTTTTGGCGCCAGGCGAACCAATACATACGATTTAAACAGGGGCTCCAATATAATCTTTTTTCGGTCACTCCAATTTCGCTCGCTCTTCTGCAACGGACAATAGTTTTCGATCTGTTTAATGCCCAACAATTCGGCTACTTTCTTTTCCCACCGGGGCTTTGTGTATAAGGCGTACCAACGTAAATCAGTGTTCATGCTTATATTTTATCTACATCTCAGCACAAAGCTCCCGCTTCCCTCAGTCACACTGTTACTGAGAATCAAAAATTTATTAATCGAAAAATCCATAAAATCAATATCCAAATCACTATCTCTTCTGCGTTCAGCACGAGAATATCAGATCGTAATAGGCTATTGAGGTCCAATAAGCAAAACAGTACACAAGTAAATAGTAAATCAGAGGCTATTCGAAAGGATTGGTTCAGAGGCTTTCGAAGGAAATCGGGCCCTTGGGGGTGATTCGAAAGGAAAATCGGGTAACGATCGGTAATTACAGAGGATGTTGGACGATCAGAGGTTAATGAGGACGCCCAAAAGTAGAAAGTTTTTTGATATTATGCAATATCAGGAGTTGATTTTTATATACCCTAATGTGGTAATAACTAAAATACCCAAATTACTTAACACTGACATAATAGCTTAATTTACATTCCTTACAACTACCATTTAACTGCCAAATAGGGTAACCATGTAGTTAGTACGAAAGATATAATATTATATTTATTAATAATACAAAAACAGAACAACCTTTTTGAAAGCGTATCTGCTTTAAAAAAGGTTGTTCTTATATACCTTATAGCACGTTTTACACTATTCGCATCTATTTCATCGACCGGGCAATACCCATCTCCAGGCCACGCAACTCAGCCAACCCGCGCAAACGCCCGATAGCTGAATAGCCGGGATTGGTTTTTTTATTCAGGTCATCCAACATCTGGTGACCATGGTCGGGGCGCATAGCCAGGTTAACCTTACGCTCCTGCATTACCTGCACCAGGTTCTTCACCACGCTATACATATCTACATCGCCTTCGAGGTGATTGGCTTCGTAAAAATTGCCATCTGCATCGCGCTGGGTGCTGCGCAGGTGTATAAAGTTTATGCGGTTACCGAATTGCAGAACCATCGCAGGCAGGTCGTTATCGGCCCGTACACCAAATGAACCGGTGCAGAAACAAAGGCCATTGCTGGCGTTGGGAACAGCATCGAACAATTGTTGCACGTGTTGAGCTGTGCTTACTACCCGGGGCAATCCAAATATGGCATATGGCGGATCATCGGGGTGAACCACCAGTTTTACGCCAACCTCATCGGCCACAGGCGACACTTGTTGCAAAAATTCAATCAGGTTTTGTTGCAATTTTTTGGCATCGATACCGGCGTATGTATCCAAAGCTGCCTGAAATTGCTGCAGTGTAAAGCTTTCTTCACTGCCCGGCAACCCCGCAATAACATTGCGTTGCAGCAATTTTTTCTCTTCTTCCGACATCCCTGCCAGGCGTTGCTGGGCTTTGGCCAGTTCGGCAGGGGTATAATCTTTTTCGGCACCCGGTCTTTTCAGCATGTACACATCGAACGCTACCATGGCCGCTTTTTCGAACCGGAGGGCTTTACTGCCGTCTTCAACGGTGTACGACAGATCGGTACGCGTCCAGTCGAGCACCGGCATAAAATTATAGGTAACAACATAAATGCCGCAGGCTGCCAGGTTGCGAATGCTTTCGCAATAGTTAGCAATGTATTGTTTATACGGCCCTTTTTGAGTTTTGATATCTTCATGCACAGGAACGCTTTCCACTACCGACCAGGTTAAACCCGCAGCTTCAATGGTTTGCTTGCGTTGCATGATCTCTTCTTTTGTCCATATGGCGCCATTGGGAACATGATGCAGCGCAGATACAACACCAGTACAACCCGCCTGCCTGATGTCTGCCAGGCTAACCGGGTCTTTAGGTCCGAACCAACGCATAGTTTGTTCAAATTGATACATAAAGTAGTTGTTTATAGCACTTTTTTGCAAGGTTACAATTTGTATGGATAGGATTCAATATTTCCTGTTTCAAATTCTTTGCAAACGATTTCGAAAAATGTTGCAAAAATAGCAGGTAATTCTTAATCTTTGTGGGGGACGCACCTATGGATCAAGTGAATTTAAAGAAGTTGGCGAAAGAATTGAACCTGGCCGTTTCGACGGTTAGCCGCGCTTTGCGAGACAGTCATGAAATTAGCCCGAAAACCAAAGAACGGGTGCGCGAACTGGCCGAAAAATTAGGATTTCAACCTAACCCGCATGCCAGCAGCTTACGCCAGAACAGAAGCAAGACCATCGCAGTCATCATTCCTGAAATTGAGAACAACTTTTTCTCCCAGGTTATAAACGGCATTGAATCGGTAACGCCCGACAAGGGGTATCATGTATTGATCTATCTTTCGCACGAAGATTACAATAAAGAACGCGATATTCTGCAATTGTTGCGCAATGGCCGGGTCGACGGCGTTATGATCTCGGTTTCCAATACCACTACCAATATGGACCACATTGAGGCCTGGCGGCAGAACGGTTTTCCATTGGTAATTTTTGACCGCACTTGTGAAGACGTGGATGTGCCCAATATCATGACCAATGATGCCGAAATGGCTTTCAAGGCTACGGAACATTTGGTGAAAAGAGGTTGTAAACGCATTGCGTTCCTGGGAATGGCGGGCAACTTATCTATTTCGAACCGGCGCAAGGCCGGGTACCTGGCGGCATTGGAAAAATATAGAATAGCCGCCCCGCCAAAAGTGGTTGAATTAACAGCCAAAGATTATATTAATCGCGATTTACTGAAGCAAATTTTTCAGGAGCAGCCCCGGCCCGACGGCATTTTTGCTGCTATTGAAAAATTTGCAGTAAACACTTACGAAGTTTGTAAGGAATTGAATTTGCATATTCCTAAAGATGTGAAAGTGATCAGCTTTTCGAATTTGCAGGCAGCCGCCTTATTCGATCCTGCGCTTTCTACCATTATTCAACCAGCCTATGATATTGGTCGGGAAGCGGCAAATATTTTATTTAAGATCATAGAAAAGAAAATGCTGATGCCGTATGAGAAAAAAATGATATTACCCTCGCAATTGATTGAGCGGGCGTCAACAGCGATAACCAGTTAAGCAAGCCAATGCGGCCATTTGTATAGCAGACGATCCGTATTTAACAAATATTTGCAACTTTCTATTATCGTTAGTATGTTTATTATAATGAACTTATTCTCATGACATCCGGAACGATCAGTTTCTTACTCATAATAGTTACCGCTTTAATTTCATACAAAGGGTTTAAAGACCATTTCTTCTTTGAAAAATATGAATTCGGCGTTGACAAGATCCGTCTTTACAAAGATTACAAACGGCTGATCACATCAGGTTTTTTGCATGTGAACTGGATGCACCTTATTTTCAACATGCTGGGCTTGTATTTTTTTGCAGGGTCATTGATCAGGGAACTCAATACAGGTCAGTTTTTACTTATTTATTTTGCCAGCCTGGTAGGCGGCAATTTGCTTTCACTACTGGTTTATAAGAACCAGGGCGACTACACTTCTGTTGGCGCTTCCGGCGCGGTAAACGGGGCCATCTTTGCCACCATTGCTCTGAACCCATCAGTAAGCATTATGTTTTTGCCCGGCTGGATATTTGGATTAATCTATATCGGCATTACTATTTGGGGCGTGCGTTCAAAAAGAGATAACATTGGGCATGAAGCTCACCTGGGCGGCGCTTTGATCGGCATGCTATTAGCCATTTGCCTGAAACCCGATGATATACAGGAAAATTATATTTACGTTTTACTGATTGCCGTACCCACGCTGGTATTCATTTACCTGATCATAACACGGCCACATATTTTAATGATCGATAATCTCTTCTTTAAAACACATACCGATCATTATTCTATCGATCACAAATACAATGAAACCAAGGCCAATCAGCAACAGGAAATAGATAGAATACTAGATAAAATAAGCAAGCGGGGCATAAACAGCCTGAGCCAGAAAGAAAAAAAAATGCTTAAGGATTATAGTAAGAAATAATCACGTTCCCCGATACCATTCACCCGATAATTTGCATTATGAAGAAAGCATGGTTGATTGCAGCACTTCTCCTGATAAACATTTCATTACTGGAAGCGGCCGATTATGATACCACTGTAACTGAAACAACGGTCGTATTGCATACAGCCACTGGAGATATTACCGGCACATTAACGCTTCCTGAGAAGCAAAATAAAATACCGGTAGCTTTAATTATTGCCGGTTCAGGCCCTACAGACCGCAATGGCAATAACCCAATGATGAAAAATGAGAGCCTGCAAAAGCTGGCGCAAGGGTTAGCATCAAATAATATTGCCTCATTACGATTCGATAAAAGAGGTATTGGTGAAAGTAAAAGCGCCGCAAAAAGCGAAGCCGACCTTCGGTTTGAAGATTATATCAATGATGTGCGGGGTTGGATAGAATTGCTGAAAAAAGACGCCCGCTTTACAAAAATATTCGTAGCAGGGCACAGCGAAGGATCACTCATTGGCATGATAGCTGCATTGCATGCCGCAGATGGTTTTGTTTCCATTGCCGGCGCCGGCCGTTCGGCCGATAAAATTTTGAAGGAACAATTAGCCAGCCAGCCACCTGCAGTAAAAGACTCCTCCTACCCTATTATAGATAGTTTGATCAAGGGGAAAACAGTTCAAAATGTTCCTAAAATGCTATTTGTATTGTTCAGACCCAGCGTACAACCCTATATGATCTCCTGGTTTCATTATGACCCGCAAATAGAAATAAAGAAATTAACGATCCCCGTTTTGATACTGCAGGGAACCAATGACCTGCAGGTTACTGTTGAGGATGCCAACCTGCTGGCAAAATCAAATACCAAAGCGCAATTGGCGCTCATTAAGAACATGAATCATGTTTTAAGGATCGTTGAAGGCGACAGAAAAGAAAACCTGGCCGCCTATATAACGCCCACATTACCTATCAGCGAAGAACTGGTAACCACCATTTCAGCATTTGTAAATAAGCAGTGATGCATTTCGACTTCGCTCAATGCTTTCATGGCCCGACCCTTCGACGACGCTCAGGGCCTTGAGTCACATTAAAAATGCTATAATGATACGCCGCGTTTCCACGGAATAAAATCATCCTGTGCCAACTGTACTGCTTTGGGAATGGCTTCACCGCTGGCTACCTTAATGCAGTATTCGAGTATATCCTCTCCTACTTCTTCAATATTTTTTTCACCGGTAATAATGCTTCCGGTATCAATATCTATAATATCACTCATCCGGCGGGCAAGCACCGAGTTAGTGGCAATTTTTATAGTAGGCGCCACAGGATTTCCCGTTGGTGTTCCCAAACCCGTAGTAAATAAAATCAATGTAGCGCCCGATGCGGCTTTGCCGGTAGTTGCTTCTACATCATTGCCCGGTGTGCACACCAGGCTTAACCCGGCCTGTTCAACAGGTTCGGTATAATCCAATACGGCTACAACCGGAGAGGTACCCCCTTTTCGCGCTGCACCGGTTGATTTAATAGCATCGGTAATTAATCCGTCTTTTATATTGCCCGGCGAGGGGTTCATATGAAAACCTGATCCTACTTTCATTGCCTGCCCATTGTATTCCTGCATCAGGTGAATGAACTTATTGGCTACTTCTTCACTTACACACCTATCAACCAGGGCTTGCTCGGCGCCACACAGCTCAGGAAATTCTGCCAGCAAAATTTTACCGCCCAGAGCTACCAGCAGATCGGCGGTGTACCCAACAGCAGGGTTAGCCGAAATACCACTGAACCCATCGCTTCCGCCACATTTTACACCAATACATAAATCGCTCAGGGCGGCAGGCGTTCGTTCTATTTTATTAATATCAACCATTCCCAGGAATGTTTTGCGAATAGCTTCACAAACCAATTCCTCTTCACTTACAGTTTGCTGTTGCTCGAAAATGTAAAGTGGTTTATCAAACGCCTGATTTCTTTTTTTGAGGTCGTTTAAAAAATCAGTTACCTGCAAGTGCTGGCAGCCCAGGCTTAACAGGGTAACGCCACCCACGTTCGGATGATCGGCATAAGCAGCCAGCAGCGCACTTAAGGTTGCGGCATCCTGCCTTGTACCGCCACATCCGCCGCTGTGGTTCAGAAATTTTATGCCATCTACATTTTTAAAAAACCGCTTTTGATCATTGGCAGGTAATGGATTCAAAGAAATGTTATCAATATTTTCACCGGAAGTATAAGCCTGGAACATATCCTTCGTAAATCGTCTGTACTTGTCAGTAACCGCATAACCCAGTTCATTCCACAATGCTTCTTTTATTACATCGAGGTTCCTGTTCTCACAAAACACAGTTGGAATAAATAACCAGTAATTAGCTGTTCCAACCCGGCCGTCTCTTCTTTTATATCCGTTAAATGTACGATTCGCGAACTTCGACACATCGGGCTGTTGCCAGGTTACTTTTGCATTACGGTACGAATAATCTCCGGCCGCGTGGTGAGTATTGGCCGTTGTCATAAGCGTTCCCTTTGACAATGCAGATTGAATTTTTCCTACCAGCGACCCATACATAATTACCTCATCCCCTTTCTGCATATCATTAATAAAGAACTTATGCTTTGCAGCCACGTCCTGAGGCAACTTTAGATCGTGCCCATTTATTGAAATAACAGTGCCTGCAGGCAGATCCTGCAATGCAACCAGAACATTATCATTGGTATGTATCTTAAGATAAGGTTTCCGGACAGCTCCAGTCATAGTGATTTGTTTTAATATTTTTAAATTCCGTAATTCCGGCCTTTAATATGGTTATGCTTGTCAACAGAAATGTTATACAGGAAAGAATAGTTGCAAAAATTAACCTACGCCTTTTTAATAGAACAGTTTAATAAGCAAATATTAAGGTTTTGCACAAATGCAGATTCCGGCAATTTGTCTAATTATTCATCAATTTTACCATACCTATTAGCCCCTTGTTGCGCCCGGCAGTGTCTTTATTATTATGGTAATGGGGGTTAAGGATAATGTATACTAAACACGAAGTTGAAACACGCAACAGTTACGGAAACGTTAGCGTAGATTTTTTACGTTACCCCTAAAAGTTAACCTAATTTACCTCTGATTGTAGAATTATTTGCCATTTGAAGTAAAAATAGCTTAATCAATGCGTCCCCAGCTTTTAAAAGTAACCAAAGAAATCCGCCATTCCTTCAGCGTTCGGCAGGATCTTGTGCCTTACATCAACAACCGCTGGCACTACCATCAGGAAGTTGAGCTTATTCATTTCAGAAAAGGAGAAGGCACCCAGTTCATTGGAGATAACATTAAACAATTCAAGTCAGGCGATGTGGTGCTGGTAGGCTCAGGCTTGCCGCATTACTGGCGTTTCAGCGATTCCTATTTCGATGAAAATGTAGCCTCAACCGCAGATGTTCGGGTTTGTCATTTTTGTGAGAACTTCTGGGGTGAAGCGTTTCTGCAACTTCCGGAAAATATTAAGATCAAAAATATACTGGAGGCGGCGAAACGCGGGTTACAGATCACCGGTAAAACCCGAACGGTAGTAGCAGAATTCCTGGATGTGCTGTTACATACCGAAGGGCCGCACCGCATAATGCTGCTCACCGAAGCATTAACCGCCATTGCCGAATGTAAACAGTTGGTGCCGCTTTCATCTATCGGCTTCAAGCACGATGTACTGGATACTGAAAACGACCGCATCAATGCCATTTATGATTTCTCATTAAAAAACTTCAAACGCCCGATCCAGTTAGATGAAATTGCATCGGTGGCAAACATCAGCCCTAACTCATTTTGCCGCTATTTTAAATCGAAAACAAGGAAAACGTTTTCGCAATTTCTTATTGAAGTACGGGTGGGATACGCTTGCAAACTGTTGATCGAAAACAAAATGAGCATCAAGCAACTTTGCTTTGAAAGCGGATTCAATAATTTCACCAGTTTTCATAAATATTTCAAGCTCATAACGGGTAAAAGCCCGCTGAACTATCAGAAAGAATTTATTCAAAAACAATAGTTCCTCATATAGCCATGACCATTCACCTTCGACAACATGTTGTTGTCCCAACCATTATTGCCCTTACTTTCAGTTTTCAATCGCCGGCCGATAAGTGGGAATCGAAATTTGTTTCCGTTGCCCCCAGCGGAACCATACAATATCATCCGGATGAAAAAGGCAATACCATTCCTGATTTCAGCAAAGTAGGTTATTACCAGGGCGATCAGCCGATCCCCGATGTACCGGTGGTAAAAACCATTTCGGCAAGTGATGAGAATAGCCAATCCATTATACAAAACGCTATTGATGAAATAGCCAGTCGTACGCCCGATAAAAATGGTTTTCGGGGTACCATTCTTTTAAAAAAAGGAGTGTACAAAATTCCCGGCACCCTTCGCATTACAACCAGCGGCATTGTTCTTCGCGGTGAAGGCGAGGGAGAACAGGATACCAAACTTATTGCTACCGGAAATACCCAACGCACATTGATTGATATTGCAGGAACCGGTAATATGGAAGAACGGCCCGGTTCCCGGGTAGCCATCACCGATGAGTATGTGCCCACCGGCGCTACTTCCTTTCACGTTGAATCGGCCACTAACTTTAAAGCCGGCGATAAAATAATCTTGTTTCGTCCCGGGACCGATGCGTGGATAAAAGACCTGCAAATGGATGCCATTGAAGAACGGGGCGGCACCAAAAAATGGAAACCTAAAGAATACGACCTGCGTTATGAACGGGAGATCACGAAAATAGAAGGCAATACGGTCACTATTGATAACCCCGTTGTAATGTCGCTTGAAAAACAATATGGAGGCGGCGCTATTTTTCAATCCCGTTTTACCGGCCGCCTGTCGAAAGTTGGCATTGAACAACTTCGGTTTGAATCTGCTTTTACCAGCGATACGGCAGAAGATCATGGCTGGACGGCCATTCAATTCGATAAAATTGAAAATGGCTGGGTACGCAATGTTACAGCCCGCTATTTTGGGTATGCCTGTGTTCACCTGCGCGATCATGCAAAATGGATCACTGTTACCAACAGCCGTTGCCTGGATGCCAAATCAAAGATCACCGGCGGCCGCCGTTATTCATTTTGCAACGACGGACAACAGAATTTGGTCATGAACTGCCACACCACAGAGGGTCGCCATGATTATGTAACCGGCGCCCGCGTTTGCGGACCAAATGTATTTTATAATTGTACCGCCAAACAAGCGCATTCTGATATTGGGCCGCACCACCGCTGGGCATCTGGCACACTCTACGATAATATAATTACCGATGGTGATATAAACATCCAGGACAGGGGCAATTGGGGCAGCGGTCATGGCTGGGCCGGCGTTACGCAGGTTTTATGGAACTGCTCTGCCAAACGCGCCGCCGTTCAAAGCCCCTGGGCCAATGGAAAAAATTATTGCATTGGATTAATGGGTGGAAAATTTACCGGCCGCTTATCCGGCCGTCCTGATGGTGAATGGGAAGGGCAGAATAAACAGGGACTTCAACCAGGATCACTTTTTATAGCACAATTAAAAGCAAGGAAGCCAGAGACCGGAAGTAAGAGATAGAAATTGAGGGAAATGAAAAATTATAAACCAGCAGAAATAAGGAATGAGAAAGTTAATTGCCTTTTTCATTTCTCTGTTTATCATTCTTGATTCCTCATTTAACTATTTCTTACGCTGCTCTCACTTTAATCACGATCTTCTTAACGTGCAGAAATTATAATAAGTGTAAATATACGGGCATACTAAAGAAGGCGGCATCCCGCTATAGCAGAATGCCGCCAATTAACGAACTAAACGCTTACAAAATGTTCCGGTCTCAAAAATCCAGGATACAAAACGCAGTAAATTTCTTTCTGTACTATTCCTTCACATTACCAAGACCACTGGCACCAGCACCGGTAAATCGCTTGTCAGCCACAATTCCTTTCACCTGAACTTTTATAACCGTTGCAATTGCATCAGGTGCAGTTTCAGGCAGGGTGATCACCAATCCTTCACTGCCTTTTGCAGTAGACAATTTTTTACCAGTGGCCAGTAACGTAGCCGAAGTAACTGGTTGTTGCAAACCGGGCACAACGAGTTTTTTATCTGCCGGCCAGTTAAAAACACTCAGGTATAAAATGGTATTACCATTCTTTTCTTTTTTTGTGCAACGTCCCCATGACAATGTCGCTAATGGACTTGCTTTTGTTTCATAGATGGCCTCACCGTTTACTTTCATCCATGCGCCCACCTGTTTTAAGCGTTCAATACTTTCATCAGGGAAGGTGCCATCCGCTTTGGGGCCAATATTCAATAAATAATTACCGCCTTTCGAAGCAATGTCTAAAAGATTCCTGATTATTGTTTCTGTGCTTTTCCAGTTATGGTCGTCTTTTTTGAATCCCCAGGTCCCATTCATGGTCATACAGGTTTCCCAATCTTTACCATCCAGTTCGCTCTCTTTCGGAATTCTTTGTTCAGGTGTTTTATAATCTCCGGGGAAATTAGGTCGCTTCAACCGGTCGTTTGTAATGATATCAGGTTGCAATGCCAGTGTTGCATTCAGTTTTTCAGCAAACTCATCGGTCATGCCGGTAGGCGTATCCCACCACAACACAGCCACATCGCCATAATTGGTGAGCAATTCTTTCACTTGCGGTACTGCTACCTCATCAATATATTGGGCCATGGTTTTAGTTGTTTGTGCCGGGTCCCAATGCCCACTATTGGCAGCTGTATAGGCATCAATTCGAGCAGAATCAGGATTGTCCCAGCCTTCGGTGGTTACTCTTCTGGCAGCAGCGCCGCCGGGATTATTCCAGTCCTGGGCATGCGAATAATAGAAGCCCAGCTTCACACCATATTTGCGACAGGCTTCGGCCAATGGCTTAAGCAGATCTTTGCCATATGGCGTAGCGTCAACCATATTCCATTTACTTGCATTTGATTTAAACAGGGCAAATCCGTCGTGGTGCTTGGCAGTAATTACAATGTATTTCATCCCGGCTTCTTTCGCCAATTTCACCCAGGCATCCGCATCATATTTAACCGGGTTGAAGGAAGCGGCAAAGGCCTGGTAATCGGCCATTGGAATTTTACCGCGGTTCATGATCCATTCACCAATACGTTTAATGGGCTGTCCATTATAATAACCAGCAGGTACAGCGTAAACGCCCCAGTGAATGAACATACCAAAACGGGCTTCGCGCCACCATTCCATACGCTTGTCACGGCTTACACTTTGAGCAGAAGTTTGTGCAGAAACCGTATGCAGCAAACAACAAAACAACACGAGTGCAGAAACTACTTTTTTCATATAGGCTATAATTATAAATTTTATATGATAGTGCAACTAACCAAATATTACTGTCTGTTCTTTCAAAGTAACCTGCAATTTATTCACTTATTTTAGCATTACATTCAATACTTTATCACCATTCGCACCACTCTTCTTAGGCCGTCCGTTACATGCAGAAAATAAAACCCATTCGGCTTTGCTCCTATATCGAATTGCACTTCCCGGGTACTGCTTTCCGCCAAAACGGTGGCAGCGCCGGCAATAGATCCGTTGCTATTAAAAACAGTAAATGACAAATTCCTTCCTTTCACCGGAATGAATCGTACAGTAAATGCGCCACGGGTTGGATTGGGAAATATTCGCAAATTAAATTCATCTGTCACCGATCCTAGACCCAACACTAATATGGTTTGTTGCACCGGTGAACCTGCTTCATAATTTTCATTGCCCGGCTGCCCGGCCTGAATGGTTACCAACCCCTCACCGGTTAATTTCAATGTATTGCCTGTTAACTGGCCGGAACCAGCAACAACAGTAAATCCTACCGGCAAACCCGATGACGAAGTGGAAGACAATGGAACCTGTTCGTATTTTAATTTCGGCGATATGGCAGAAAAAGAAATGCTTTGGTTGGCCTTATTAACGGTGACCGTTTTTTCAACAACCACCGGGAAGTAATTATCATTCCCGGCCTGACTGAAGCGAAGGGTAATGGCGCCTGCTCCGGTTATTGTTACAAATGAATCTGTCAAAATACCCGGTCCGGCGATCAATTCAGTGGTAACCGGTAATCCCGAACTGGCACTCGCTACCAGCTCAAAAGGTTCATCCCCATAGGTTTTATCTTGTATTTCACTGAGGGTGATCGTTTGCTGCCGCCGTTCAAACAATTCCCACTCGGCAAACTGCGTACCTGTATGCCCGTTATTTCCGGTAATGGTAAGCCGGTAATAACTATACGCAGTCATATTATTATTGATCAGGTATGTTTTTTTCAGGAACCGGGTAGCGAAGGTTTCACCAGCACGGGTATCGATCGTTGTCCAGTTCACGCCATCATTCGAGCCAGCCAGCGTCCAGTTGCTGGGATCGCGGGTAGGAACATCATTGGCCGATGTGATGGTATAATAAGTTACAATAGCAGCTACAGTTGACTGATACTGCACCCACAAATTCGTTCTTCCGCTGCGGTAATATTTTGTTTGAGAACTATTATCAATAAGTCTGGGATAATCCTCATTGGCATTGGTATTGGGATACTGTGCAGAAATGATCCTCCCATTATCTGTTAAATCAAAAGAAGATCCGGGTACCGTACCAGGAGAAACACGTGGCTCACCGGCTATTCTAATAGCTCTTGTCCGCAACGAATCACGCAAAGTGCCCTGCATTTGCTGCGGCGTGGCAATATCATTTACCGCCTGCATGCCCATTCGTTCCTGTAATTGTTGCAAATACAGGCTGCGCGGTAATACATGGGTGCCCCAGCTTTCCCAGTAACCGGTATTTACCTGCACCAGTCCAATACAGCCAATACCCCAGTTGCGGGCAGTAGGCGGACTCTGCACTTCAAAATCACTTCTAACAGAGCGGCAATTCCAGAATAAGGTTTGTGCGCCGGCCCAGCCATGCCCTGTGCCCGATGCGCCCCGGTCCTGTACCCGCATGCGACCGCCATAAATATTATCGAAAAGCAAACCGGTACTGTACCGGTGGTGCGGCCCAATATCATCGAACGTATTTTCAGAGATACAATCCAAAAATACATTGGGGCCTGTTACACGCGCGCCGCTTACATAATCATGCCGGCCACCCCAGGTCATACAACGCTGAAATAAATTACTTGTCGCATAACCATCCAGATTAAACGAGTATTTTCTACCACCTGTTGTAATAGATTTAGGATCTATCATAGCACAATCTTCCACCGTATTGAACCTTGAATTACCCAGCATACTTACAGCCGTATTCCCAAAGTATTTCACCACCACATTCCTGACCCAGCTATTTTCAACCCTGGCCATGTATACGGCCACCCAGCCATGATTTTCGCTGGTATCGCTAATAAAATCCGATTCAATGCGCATATTTTCTATGCCTATTTCACGAATGCGGCCGGTAACGTTTGATCTGTATACATCACCTCCGCCGTAAGTTTCTTCAATTGGGTCTACGATGGGAATATTTAAAGTGAGTGTGTTGCCTTGTACGGCCACTACCTGCCGTTCAAAGGTGATCCGGTATTGAGAAGTCGTCCAGCCGTACTGGCGCATATTCAGGGTATCGATCCAGGCCTCATTGGGCGTTTTTTGTATAACAATATTATTACCCACTGCAAATGAATGACCAGCCGGAACGGTTATGGTTTTTGTGCCCGTAGGCACGTATGCATCAGCAATGTGCACCCGACTGCCGCTCACTTCGCCATACCCGCTCCCCGCGCCTTGCAGAATAATAAAGTTGTGTTGCACCTGCCGGGTGGCGATTAAAACAGTTCCGGTAAGGCCATTGCCTTCTCCCCGCAACACGATACCGCCTGTTCTAATTGACAGGGAGCTATCAACCGGGTAAACACCTGCTTTTAACAATATGGCGCCCCGGTGGCCATTGGCATCTGCCGGCAAAGCTGCTACACTGTCAATAGCAGATTGGATTAGCGCACGGCAATTCCCCGGTATCGGTTGAATAGTTTTTACAACCGCCACATCTGGAATTCTTACGCCGCCACCGCGGTAACCACTGTTGGAAAAATCGGGTATCTGGTTTACAACGTTTGTCTGGCGTGCATTCGCATACTTATTGTACACCAGTTGGCCATTTTGCAATGACACCAGCGGAGCCTGCGCTATAGCGCTTTGCAGAAAAACACAAAATGAAATTAATGAGAAGATAAATGGAAAGGAAAAGACATTTCGCCAGGATGCCTGTAGCATGCCCGGGGTAGCAGCAATCGTTTTCTGAAACATAGAACAGGTTTTTTGTTGGTTAATGTGTTTGGTTTATTGCATTCTTATATCATTCCTCCTATCGGAAGCTGATCAGGTGACCAGCTTCCTGTTTTAATGTTTTCAATTTATTTACAGCTTGTCTTATTTCTTATTCTGTCTCAGCAAGGCTTCCAGGTAATAATAATCGCCATAATTCAATGGCACATCCACTTCGCTATTCGCAGGTTTTGAACCTGTGCTGTGCAACATAATAAAGCCTTTATTTTCTCCTATGGGTGAACGGTAGCTTTTTGCCAGGTTCTGCAAGATGGTATTGGCTACTGATAAATACTCTTTTTTATTCTTACTGTACTTGGCCAGTTCAAGCAAGCCGGAGGCCATAACCCCAGCAGCAGAAACATCGCGCGGCTCATTAGGAATATTAGGTGCATTAAAATCCCAGTATGGAATTTTATCTGCCGGTAAATTGGGATGATTTAAAATATATGCGGCAATATGTTCTGCCTGTTTCAGATAAGCCGGATTTTTTGTTTCCCGGTAGCACATGGTATAACCATATAAACCCCAGGCCTGTCCGCGCGACCAGGCCGATTCATCGGCATAACCCTGGTGCGTATTTCGTTTTACTACATTACCCGTTGCCGTGTCATAATCAATTACGTGATAAGAACTATAATCGGCCCTGAAATGATTTTTCATAGTGGTGTTGGCATGGCTCACCGCAATTTTATAAAAAGAAGAATCACCTGTGAGCTTTGTTGCCGCAAACAATAATTCAAGGTTCATCATATTATCAATAATAACCGGGTACCCCCATTGTTCTTTGTGATGGTCCCAGGAACGGATACAACCCACAGTTGGATTAAACCGGGTTGATAATGTTTTTGCCGATTGAACGATCACATCTTTATACGAAGCATCTTTGGTAAGGCGATAGCCGGTTCCATAACTGCAGTATATTTTAAATCCCATATCATGGGTGCCGCCATTAAATTTTTCTTTCTCCAGCAGGGCAGTAAATGCTTCTGCTTTCGATTTCCATTCCGGTTTGTGCGTGAATTCATACAACATCCATAATTCACCGGCAAAAAAACCACTGGTCCAGTCTTTGGACGCAACCAGTTTTAGTTTTCCATTATCCAGGGTACGCGGCGCCACCAGATCAGGATTGCTTCCTTTTGCTTCGGCAATACTGGTTAGCATTACCTGCGTTTGCTTTTCCGCATCGGCAAATACCTTCGAAACGCTTACAGATTGCGCCTGCGCTGTTAATCCAACAACAAAAAATGCGAATGTGCCCGCCAATTTTTTATGCATTCTGTTTTTACTTTATGTTTAATTAAATTTTTTACTTAACCTGTAATTGTAATTCCAGCAACTTCATCAGTTCACCATTATCAATAGCAACCGGTTTAATGGTCAGCTCATGGGTACCGGCAGGCAATGAAATAACATCAATATCCTGCGTTGAAACTTTTGTATCTGATCCGCTGCCAGTTATTTTTATTTCTTTGGAATGCGTTCCTGTTTGCAACACGAACGTACCGCCATTGCCTTCTCCTGCAATATATTTCATGTTTACTGCAACCGTTACGGGTTTTGTAATGCGGAATGTCCAGCTCAACCACTGGTCTTTCGATTTCCAGTTCTGCACAAAATATTTTCCGGCCTTCCCATCACCATAACTAAAGTTGTCGCCATGCAATTGCGCATCAAATGCCAGCAACCGGTGTGCTGACATATTTGGCGACAATACCTGCACATAATCTGTCTTCAATGCTTCTTTTAATTCAATGGCAATTACGGTAGTTAAAGTATCAGGCATTTTTACAGGCAAACTGATCACCATATCATTTTCATTCACGCGATTTGCCTTTAAAGGCTTTTTATTGGCAAGCAGGTATACTTTACCAATACCGCTTTTTAAACCACCCACATATAATTTATTATCTGCCGGCCAATTGAACACATGCAAATAAAGCATGTTCCCTTTTACAGTTGATACGCCCCAACTTTGCAATGGCAGCGGACTGGCTACAGAACCGTAAATACTCTGTCCATTCTTTTCCATCCACGCACCAATGCCCTTTAAAATAACCAGGTCTTTGCTATCAAATGTGCCATCACCTTTCGGGCCAATGTTCATCAATAAATTACCACCGCGTGAGGCAGCCTTGGCTAATAAATGTATAAAAGCGCTAACCGGTTTATGACTGTTATCGAATTTATGATAGCCGTATGATTCATTGGTGGTGGGAATAGCTTCCCAATCGCCCGTTACCGGAAAAAATTCCAGCGGTCGGTCTGCTGTATTCTTATAATCACCAAAACTGAGATTCGAATTTCTTGCAAGCCGGCCATTTACAACTACACGTGTATCAACTTCCCGAATGGCTTTTAAGATCCGGATGTTTTCTGACAATGGTAGTTTGGAAGGTGTATCGAACCACAAAATATCAGGATGGTATTTTGCCAACAGCTCCTTTATTTGCGGGATCGCTTTTTCATCTACATATTTTTGCGCTTTGGGCAATAATTCCGGATGAATATTAAACCAGTTTATAGCGCCATGTAATCCTTTGTCTCCTCCGGGATTTGTATATTCCCAATCGTTGCCCGGCGCATCAGGATGCTCCCAATCAAACGCATGCGAATAATAGAACCCGAATTTTATGCCGTATTTATGACAGGCTGCAGACAGCGCCGCCATTGGGTCCTGCTTATAAGGCGTTTGCTGCATAATATTGAAATCCGACACTTTTGAATCATACATTGCAAAGCCATCATGGTGTTTGGAAGTAATGATCATATATTTCATGCCTGCCTCTTTCGCATGACGCGCCCATTCATCGGCATTAAACAAAACGGGATTAAACTGATGGGCCAATACGAGGTAATCTGCCCGGGTAATTTTTTCTTTTCGCATCAGGTGTTCGGCATAACCCTCTACCTTTTTCCCTTTCCATTCACCGCCGGGCAATGAATAAACGCCCCAGTGAATGAACATGCCAAACCGAGCCTGCTGCCACCATTGAATGCGCTCATCATGATTTTTCATGGATACAGTCCACCAGCCATTTATAGCTTCGTCAATAGCTTGTTGGTCGCGTTGTCTGCCGCGGTTAAACATTTCTTTGTCTTCATCACCGGATACCTGAGAAAAGGTTACCAATGGGATGAAACAGCATACCAGAATAAATAGTTTTTTTTGTATCATGTACAGCGTTCTTTAGTTATTGAGTTATTAAGTTATTTAGTATTTGTCGGCCTGTGTAACTCGTAAACTAATGAACTAAATAACTTACGAACTTGTGTTTACAACCAGATCAACGGATGCCGAATCGGTAAATTCCTGATCACCTCTTCTACTGTTGGTGCATGTTCCAATCCCTTCCAGGTCTTCAACCACTCTTTACTATCATAGGCATTGGCTCCAAAAATTAAAAAAGGTTGTGCTACCGGCCAGTTATCCCAATACATCACATCAGGGCTTTTAGGCCATTTGCTTTTGTCTACAATAAAAGGATGCAGGTATTCAATGCCCTTACGGATGTTTCTTCCATCAGTTGTTGTATAATTCCACAGATTATCTTCTTTAGTCGAAAGAATCTGACAGATGGTTGTCAGAGCATCTAGGTTAAAGATCGAATAGCCATACGGTTTGGTCCTGCGTAATTCCTGGGGAAAGCTGCCGTCTGCCGCCATCTGGTTGGGTAGTAATACGTTCTTATACCGGTCGCGGCAAAAGCGCATTAACGTGTCATTATGTGTAAACCTGGCAAAGGCGGCGGTTTGCATTACCCAGCAGGTGCCATGGTTATTGACTGCGTTCATTTCGTCCTTACCGTATTGATGAGTGGTCAACCACTGCAGGTATTTTTCAAACCAGTTTCTGATCGCTTCCAGCAACTGCCGATCCATACTTTTGGCATTTTCCATTACCAACAATCCCTGCACCACTTCCATCAATTGAATGGTATCAATGATGCCTATGCCCCTGCCGGTGAACCTGCCTTTAATAGCCTGGGCAAATTGCAGACTGGGGTTCATCATGGTGGCTGTATCTACAAACCAGGCTTTGCAATGACGCAATACCTGGGCAACATATTTTTCATCACCGGTGAGCTGATAAGCCGATGCCAAAGCCCCAACAAGTTGGCTCAACCGGATCATCGCATGTCGATGGGCCACAAAGTTTTCAGGATTGGTCATTCCGTCACGTTGCACATACGGACTATCAGGAAACTGTGTATTTGGCCACCAGTAATCGCCTTCAGAAAAGAAATCGTGTTTACCACCAGCGCTGCGTGGCGATGATTGCTCGGTTACTGTAACCGGGTGCTGCAGCATTGCCCAGCCTGCCTGCTGCAAAATTTGTTTGCGCAGGGTTTTCATCACCTCACTTTTATAATCCTTTAGTGAAAAAATTCCAGGCTGATCTTCTTCAGCCCCCGCAGTCCGAAATGAAACATTTGCTATTAAAGCAAACAGCATCCAGCAAATCGCTATTTTTTTAAGTTTCATAATCTTCTTTTTGTATGCAATATGTTATCGGCCTCCCCGGCCTTCCCGACTTGCCGGGAGGGTGCATTTAAAAGGCATAACATGTCAGCTCTTACTTTGTCATAAACTCAAACGTCACATTACCAACCGTATTCGGCTTGCCTTTTACCGACGCCGATATAGTACCCTTTAATTTTCCGGATTTATCTTTCTCCACTTTTATTTCGCGCCAGCTATAATCGCCTTTTTCATAGTTATACGTTTCACCATCATCATCGTACAGCATATATTTTCCAGGCTTCTCTCCATAATACCTGACCGTAAGATCAACTCTTTCACCAGCCACAGGCGCATGTAACAAAGGTTTCATCATAGGAATAATAGCGCCGTCTTTTACATAAACAGGAATTTTATCCAGGCCAGGTGTAACCGTTATTACCTGTCCGTCACCGACAAAAGCGCCGGTGTAAAAGTCGTACCATTTGCCTTTGGGCAATACCACTTTACGCGTTTGCTGCCCGGCAAACAGCGGCGCTATCAGTAAATAATCGCCCGCCATGTATTGGTCCTTGATCTCTTTTGACACCGCTTCGGCATAAGGATTCTCTTCGAGGTTGGCACTCCCGCTTTCTTTTTTGATTTCGGGCACAAATCCTTCTTCCAGATTCATGGCCCTGAATGGCGGAATACCTTCAAAATGATAGCGTGCAAATGCCGAGTACCAGTATGGCATCATTTGCATACGCAACAATGCCAATTGTTTTATCGGTTCTGCCACTTCCGGATACGACCAGGGTTTTGTTCCACTGGCCCAGGCATTGATCATGGCCATAGGAGAAAATATAACGGTTTGAAACCGCCGCAACCATTCTTCCGATGTTTTGGAAGCCCTCGCCTCGGGGGTCCACAATACACCGCTAAATCCACTATTGATAAGCGCGGTGATAAAATCTTCATGGTTATAGTAATCGTTGTAAATAACATAAGGAAAAGAAACGCCGCCGGCATTGGAGGCGCGCACCAAACCGAATGTTCTTTTATTCTGCTGATGATATATTTCCTCACTGTAACGTTGTACCAGCAAGCCATAGGTCTGACGCATTTGTTCTGCGGTTATTCCAGATGGGAAAGAAGCTACATCCGGCCACAGGTAATGATCGTAGCCGTCTACCTCATCAATCTTATACCCGCTAACACCCATAGCCACCTGATTGCTTTTTAACTGATCAAAAAATAAAGTGCGGGCCTGCGGCATTGTAAGATCAGGGACCAGTCCATTCCAAACTGTATGCGAACTACTGTAAGGAATGATGGCCTTATAAAAAGGCGCATCAGGCGAAACATATGGATTGGTCCAGAGATTAACGCGGATATTTTCTTTTAGCAGCTCCTGTACAAAACCGGCGGGATTGGGATATCGTACACTGTCCCAGGAAAAAGTGCACGGATAGCTTTTGCTTTGCCATCCGGGTTCCAACCCAATATAATCGAGAGGGTAACCTTTTTCCCGGAACGCAGCCACTTCTTTCTTCACTTCTTCTGATGTATATAAAGATTTTACCCGTTGCGTAAAGCCCAGCCCCCACCGTGGGGGTAAACAACCGCCACCATTGAACAGATTGAAGCGGCGCACGGCATCTAACGCAGTTGGACCGCCGAATACGTACACTTCTACCCCCGCTGCGGGCACTAGGATCTCAACCGCATCGGAATATGGCCGGGAGCTCCAGCTTTTATCAGTATTACGGTCCTTTACTACGGGCGCAGTTTTACTGTCTTTCCGAACGGCCGTTCCTGCATAAATATTTAAATACCGGGCAGAATTGATAAACACCCCATACCCTTTTGAAGAAACATAAAAAGGTGTTGGTGCATGTGTTCTGCCATTGTCTTTTCCGCCATAGTGATCAACATGCAATTGCGAAATTTTACCACGCTGGTGCACCGTCTGAAAATTCAACCCAAAACCATACAACTGTTCTTCTTTTTGCAAAGGGAACCGCAGATAGGTTTTTCCATCCACCACTTTTATGGAAATATCGCTTTGGCTTAAAGGAAAAGATGCTTGTGCAATGGCGGCTAACGCTTCTTTATTTGGTGTTGCACCGGATGCTTTTATTAAATCATACGCTTCGGGCTGCCCCGCTACCACCTTCCATACGCCGGGTGCTGTTTCTGTCCATGACAGGTTCTGTGACCGTGCAATGGCGGTCTCTACTATCAATAATATAACCAGTAATAACCTTCTTGTATTATTCATATGGTTCTTTTCGTGAATGGTGAATGGTGAATGGTCAATCGTGAAACATTAATGGGCTAGTAGTAAGAGGCTAATAGCTAGTAGGGCCTTTATTCGAGACTCACTACTCATATATTATATTCTTATTTCCTAGCTCTTACATCCTGCTTTTTTTCCTCCTACTCGCCACTCGCTACTTACTACTCATTTACCGGCACAACAGTATACACCTTCTCTTTCTCCGCTACAAAATCAATGGTATATCGCTCCGGTATTTCCAGCTCTGTCAATTTCGCCTGCTGATTTTTTTCATAGGGCGGTTGTCCATACGAAGTATTCAACTTGTTGACTTTACTGCCTGTTGCCTTCTTCGAAGAGGCTTCTATTACCTTAATGGGTTGCGGCGCACTGATGCGGCATGGCCCGCCTACCACGGCAACAACTGTAGCTTTAGTCAACTTTCCTTCTTTCCAGTTAATAGCTACTGTAAAATTGCCGCGTGCTTTAATTCCACGGATAGAACCGTTCTTCCAGGCATCGGGCAATGCAGGTAATAAAGCCAGTTCGCCATTATGACTTTGCAATAACATTTCGGTCATACCGGCGGTAGCGCCAAAGTTGCCATCTATCTGAAAAGGCGGGTGCGCATCGAATAAATTAGGGTAAGTACCACCGCCGCTCATGGCATCTCTGCTTACCGTTGGATCAATATAGGTGAATGCATCGCTTAAAATTTTATAGGCATGATTGCCATCCTGCAAACGCGCCCACCAGTTTATTTTCCATGCCATAGACCAGCCAGTGCTTACATCGCCTCTGAAAATGAGCGATTGCTTTGCGGCCGCCGCCAGTTCTGGTGTGGTGGCAGGATTGATCTGACTTCCAGGATACAATCCGAACAAATGCGACAAATGGCGATGCTTATCCTTAGGATCATCCCAGTCTTTATTCCATTCCTGCAACTGGCCGAATTGACCAATATGATAAGGATATAATTTCTCTTTTGCTTGTATTACCTGGTTACGAAACACTTCATCTGTTTTGAGTAAGCTGCTTGCTTTAATGACTGCGGTGAACAATTCGCGAATAATACTCATGTCCATAGTTGTTGCCATGCCAACCTGAAATTCCTTACCATTTATTTTCATGGTGTTTTCAGGCGAAGTAGAGGGATTGGTAACTAAAAATCCATTTGCCGGATCAGTGATCAGCCAATGCAACATAAACTGAGCAGCCCCTTTCATCAGCGGCCATGCACTCCTCAAAAATTGCTCATCGCCGGTAAATAAATAATGCTCCCATAAGTGTGTGCATAGCCAGGCGCCGGCCATTGGCCAACAACTCCAGCGTGGCATACCGCGCGGGTCCCATTCATAGCCACCAGGCGGTGATGTTTTCGCCCACAGGTCAGAATTATGATGCACAACCCAACCTTCTGGTATATTGTAATTCACTTTAGCCGTTTGCGCTCCATTAACAGCCAGCTCTTTTAAAAAACTGAATAGCGGTTGATGACATTCAGACAAATTAGTATTCTCTGCCAGCCAGTAATTCATCTCAGTGTTAATGTTGGTGGTATAGTTACTTCCCCATGGCGGTTTCACATGGTCATTCCATATACCCTGCAGGTTGGCAGGTCGTGAGCCCGGCCGTGAACTGGCAATTAATAAATAGCGACCAAACTGATAATATAAAACCTGTAGTTGCAGGTCTGTTGGCGCTGAGGCATATTTTTTCAACCGCTCATCTATAGGAAGTTTTGCGGCATCCTGGTTATCTTCCAGTTTTAGTTCAACCCGTTTGAACAATGACTGGTAATCGCGAATATGCGCCAACTTTAGCTGTTCATAAGAAAGCAGCCATGCTTTCTGCAAATTGGCTTTCGCTTCGATGGCAGGATCTTTTCCTTCAAAACCCGGCGATTTATTAAATCCATTAAAGCTGGTGGCTTCCGACAAATAAATAGTTACTGCGTTCGCGCCACTTACAACCAGCTCATCACCCTGTTGTTGTACTTTACCGCCTTCTGTTTTAATTTTTACATGCACTTCGAAATTCATGCCTTCACCTTTCTCCCCCACCGTGTCATACACCACCTGCTTCGGTTCATAATCTCTATTAGCTACAAATTTTGGTGCTTTACCTTGCAGCACCAGGTAATCAGCAGCCGTGGTTTTTGTCTTGAATCTTAGTTTACTTGTTAACCCAAGCGTTCCATTGATCGCACCTTTTTTATCGGCCGTGATGCGCATCATCAGTACTTTGGCAGGATAACTGATAAAAGTCTCCCGATGATAAGTTACATCTCCTATTTTATACCGAACAGTAGCTACGGCGTTGTTCATATCCAGATCACGGTAATAAGTACCCGGTAACGAATCCTTCACATTCAAATGCCACCATACATCAGCCAGCGGTAAATATCGCGCGGAGTAAGGTCCCTGCATTTTTTTCCATAAAGCGGCTGCCTTTTCATAATCGCCCTCAAACACCGCTTTCCGAACCTGAGGCAACACGTTTGGCCCATCGGGATTATTTCCAGCTTCTGGATAACCCGACCATAATGTATTGTCATTTAATTGCAGCCGCTCAGTAACCAATCCGCCAAATACCATAGCGCCGGTTTTGCCGTTGCCCAGTGGCAACGCTTCTTCCCAGGCTACCGCCGGCTTATTGTACCATAACTTTAATCCATGATCATTTCCTGGTTGCGCATACACCGTAGCGCATACCAGTTGAATGAAGCAACATATCGTTATTTTAAATCTCATATGCTTGAATAAAGACCAGAAAAATACACCATTAACACTTCACAAAATTTATCCCTCTTAATATAATGTACTAAAAACAAGGCAATACCCTATTTATCCTGCCTTTTCTCCGAACCTTTCTTATAAATCCTTAAAAACAGTAGCCAATCCTTCACTCTTTACACTGATCACCGAACGGCCGCCATTGGTATGCACCCGAATAATAGCCCGGCCATTGTAAGCCTGTACGTATCGCGATCCGGATGGCGTGCCCTGGTTATCGATCAGTTTGCCATCACCGGCTAACCCGAACCGTATCCAATTAGTAGCATCCAGACATGGCACATTCTTTTCATCGAGCAATTTTACCTGCATTGTGGCAATGCCATTTTCTTCACTTATTTTTTCCAGCAACAGCTTAGCCGGCTTGCCCCATTTTTCTGATTGATATTGAAAACGGATAGAATCTTCTACAACTGTTTTGCCACTCTTTGCAATTACTTTCAATTGATGCACCCCTTTGGTGAACGGCACATTCCAGCGTAACCCGGCAGCAGGAAAATCCTGGCTGCTCCGTTTTTTAATACCATAGCTTTTACCATTTACAAAAAGCTCTGCTTCGGAACAGTTGGAGTATACTTTTATCATTTTCTCCTCTCCTTCATCGCCCCATCGTACCGGCCATGAATGCCCGTAAATATGCACCATCGGCTGTGTGGTCCAATATGATTGAAATACAAAAAAGGCTTCTTTTTTGGTGAGATCCCGCTCAACGACTCCTTTCTGGTTCATATAAGGCACCGGATTATCAGGTCTTACCGGCGTTGAAAAATCTTTGAATGGCCATTGGGCGGAACCAGTTAGCCAGGGCATTGTTTCCTGTTCTTTTAAATGCCAGTCAACGAGATTGCAAATATAGGATTCGCTCCAGTCGCCATCTTTTGAAACACGCGCAGCGCCGCCATACAAACTGGCATCTCCAGCCCGTTCATCAGTGCCATTGCCTGTCTTTACTGCCTGTAATGCTTTATCAGGATTTTCAGCATGACGACCAGCATGGCTGTCGCCACCCCATTCTACATGCAGAAAATGATTTACTTTCTTGAACTCATCTTCAGATGTCTTTTTATATTCCGTAAAAACACCGCGATACCAGCCAGCCCAGATAGAGGGCGAGTAGACATCAACAATGTCTTTACAAAAATCACAACGACGAATAGCTGTTTTGCGGGAAGGGTCCAATTGGTGAGAAAGATCGTGCAGGCTTTTCATAAAAGTGCGGATCTTCTCTTTATCAAATTCCGGGAAATCACCGGGCCAATCGTTTTCATTGCCCATCCCCCAAATAATAATTGCCGGATGATTGTAATGTTGTTCAACCATATTGGTAAGCATCCGGCGTGCCTGCTCCTGGTATACAGGTCCACCCAATCCACCGCGGCACCAGGGAATTTCTTCCCAAACCAAAATACCTAAACTATCACAAAGGTTCAGAATAATGCGCGATTGCTGGTAATGGCCTAAGCGAATGAAGTTCACCCCCATTTCTTTCATCATGACCATTTCCCGGCGCATCATGTCTTCTGTCATCGCAGCTGCTACACCTGCATGGTCTTCGTGCCGGTGGGTCCCTCGTAATAGCAATCGTTGGCCATTTAATAAAAACGGACCATGATCAACAAATTCAAAATGACGGAAACCTATTTTTTCTTTTTGTACAAAACTTCCTGCTTCGGTTGTAACCGTTGCTTCTACCGAGTATAGAACCGGTTTTTGAGGCGACCATAGCTGCGGTGCTTTTATAGTGAAATCAACAAGGTGTACATCCCCGGTAAGGCCTCCCTCCTTCTCCCTCCGGTGGAGGGGGAGTTGTAAACTGTCTGTAGTTACTTCTTTTTGTTGCATCAATTTTCCATTCGGGTCAATCAGCTTAACAAGAAGTCGCTTCCCGCCCCGGGCCTCGGCCCCCTCCCGGCCTCCCCCGGTGGGGGAGGAGAAAAGCCTGGCTGATACCTGCACAGTACCTACTTTCCCGGCCTTATCGGTTGCGGCTTTTGCAAATAATTTGTCTATGGCAACCGGTGGCGTATACACTAAATTCAGGTACCGGTAAATACCACCATATAAATTAAAATCCGATAGGTCAGAGGGGATCATCTCCAAGTCTCTTGTATTATCGGTCTTTATGGCAATAGGAATTTTTCCTTTGAACTGCGCTTGATACGCGGTTGTTTTTCGAAACGCTTCAACCGCATCCGTAATATCTACCGACCACTCATCGTATCCGCCGGTATGTGAACCTACTTTAGTCGTGTACACATATACATCCGTCTTCTGACCAGCGCCTTCAAAAAAAAGCAGGGTACGGCCATTGCTGTATGGATTTTGAATATCGATCTGTGTTCTATACCAGGCTGGCCCCTGGTAATAATTCACATCGGGGTCTACTCCATCTTCAGCATTTACACAATGCGGTATCTGTACGGTTTGCCATAAGGGTACACTCTCCGGGTTGCCTTTACCAACCGGACGAACTATTTCCCAAATTCCACCTACATCCTGTTTTAAAAACTCCCAGTTGCCTGTTAAACGAATCGATTGCTGGGCACGTGCTGGTCCGTTTATGACCATCAATAAAAACAACCATCTAATTATTTGCATTCTTTCAACTATTATATTCCAATGCTGTTTATGCGTTTAAAAAAATCAAGATTGAACATTCTTATCAATAGGTTGCATGGCACCTATGTTAATTATTAACCCGGGGCATACAATATGTCCCGGGTCAATGCAACTAATATATCTTATTACTATTACTTCCATACTCAACCCATCTGTACACCACTTGAATAGGACTGCCGCTCTTCAATATGTTTTTCAGAAACAGAAGAAATGGCGCCGGTAACATCTTTCTTACGTTGCGTATCATATCCAACTACACCATGTACAGTTACGGATTGTACCCTAATGATAGCCGTTTTAAAACAACAGGTAAGAATAAGGGGAAGAACAAATACCCGGCGCAATGGAGCAAATAAGCACCGTAAAGAAAAGGGTTTCTTTTCCATAATAGCAGTCAATTTTTACAGATCATACTACCTGGTTAGACCAATATGAAAAGCCGTCGTTTTACAATAGATTTTTGTGTGTAACAACTGCAAGTACGTTACATTTTACCATGATCTACTTTGCTAAATTGACATAGTCATAAGCTATTTTAACATCGCATAAATCAATCCTTTTTACCTCTTTATTTTCCTGAATTTGAGAAAAAGGAAAAACTGTCATACACGCTATTATGCTCTGTTTTTCTGACAGTTACACAACCTGGTACCGGGCATAGTTTTTTCAGGCATACCAGTAAACGATCCGTTATGGCAAAAACAAAAACAGCTAAAAATAAACAACCTGAAAAAGAACAAAATGAGGCTACTTCTTTTGATCAGCAGCCAACAAGTGCGAAGGATTCCAGTGCAGGCAAAAGAAGAAAAGAAAAACTGACTCAGGACCAGAATGATGCTTACATTGAAATCCCCGACGTATCAGATATTCCCGGGCAGGAAAATATTATAAATGCTGGCGTGCCCGGCGCTATGAGCGATACTACGATTGCATCTGACGATGAAGAGGGCATTCGTGATGGAAAGGACATTCTCGCCGAAGATGACAACGTAGATATTGTCATGGGTACTGAGGCCGATGTAACAGAAGAAGACCTGGTGTTGTTGGGAGATCCCGACCAGGATATGGATATGAGCGAAGATGAACTGGTAAGAAAAGAAGGCCTCGATGATACCGACTTTGACGGTGATCCCTTGAATGAAGCCGCAGTTGATGAAGCCAGCACAGGCGATGACCTGGATATGCCGGAAGAAGATAATGAAGATGCGAGGAAGTATGTAGATGATGAGGAAAATGATTATTACAGTTTAGGAAGCGGCGATAAAGACGCCCTGAACGAAGGAAGAAGAGACGAATAGGATATATAGGGATTACAACAAAAAAAACGGTAAACCATGCGCTTTGAGCGGATGATTTACCGTTTTGTGTTTACCATGCTAATATTATTGAATAATTAGACAACCTGCCACATAGGTATTAAAACCAGGTTACCCTCATTTTATAGTACTTTCACAGCGACAGATCCACTTTATTATTCTTTCAAACGATTATTATCCGGGTCATATGATTAAATATTCCCTGCTGTTTATTCTGAACTTCTTTTTCCTGACTGTGCTGTCCCAATCACAAGCGCCAATTGTTCTTCAAACAAAAAATACCACTCTCGTATTAACGGTAGGTAATAAGCACCGGTTGTATCAGTCGTACCTGGGGGCCCGGTTAAATGCAACTGAGTATGAAAAACTATCAGGTGGTCGCGAAGTATATCTTACTGCCGGTATGGAAAACCAGTTTGAACCGGCCATCCGGCTGGTGCATGCCGACGGCAATCCATCTTTGGAACTGGAATATGTTTCGCACACTACACAACAAAAAGACAATTTAAGCATCACACGTATTATATTAAAAGATTCTGTTTACCCCGTGCAAGTGGTTTTGCAATACTCCGTTTATTTTAACGAAGACGTTATTACCAGTAGCGCTACCATTCAACACAACGAAAAAAAACCGGTCCGCCTAACCCAGTATGCATCATCTATGTTGCATTTTAATGCCGATACCTATTGGCTTACCCAGTTTCATGGCGACTGGGCCCGCGAAGTAAATATGGTTGAAGAAAAATTAACCAATGGTATTAAAAGCATTGAAAGCAAATTGGGCACCCGCACTAATTTTTATCAAACGCCAACCTTTTTTCTTTCCCTGAATAACCCAGCGACAGAAACCAGCGGCGAATTAATTGCTGGTACACTGGGCTGGACGGGCAATTTTCAATTCACGTTTGAAACAGATCAGCGCAATCAACTTCGCGTACGTCCTGGCATCAATCCATATGCATCAGATTATACGCTGCAACCCGGCGAGGTTTTTACCACACCGGAATTTATTTTCACCTATAGCAACCAGGGCAAAGGGCAAGCCAGCCGCAACCTGCATCGCTGGGCTCGTAACAATGCCGTCCTGGATGGCAATGGCCCACGCCTTACGTTGTTGAATAATTGGGAAGCCACTTACTTTAATTTCGACGAAACAAAACTGATCAACCTGTTTGATGAAGCCAAACAACTAGGGGTTGACCTATTTTTGCTGGATGATGGTTGGTTTGGCAACGTTTTCCCGAGAAATGATGATAAAGCCGGCCTCGGCGACTGGCAGGAAAACAAAAGCAAACTGCCCAATGGCATTGGACGCCTGGTACAGGAAGCAGAAAAGAAGGGGATCAAATTCGGTATCTGGTTGGAACCGGAAATGGTAAATCCCAAAAGCGAACTGTATCAAAAACACCCCGATTGGATACTACGACTACCCAATCGCGCAGAAAACCTGGCCCGCAGTCAACTGGTGCTGGACCTCACCAATCCCAAAGTACAGGATTTTGTTTTTGCAATAGTAGATGACATGCTGACGAAAAATCCGGGCATTGCATTTATTAAATGGGATTGTAACCGCAGCATGACAAATGCCTACTCTGCTTATCTCAAAGAAAAACAATCGCATTTGTTTATTGAGTACACGCGTTGTTTGTATAAAGTATTAGATAGAATTCGCGCAAAGCATCCACATCTTCCCATCATGTTGTGTTCCGGTGGTGGCGGCCGTACTGACTATGGTGCGTTAAAATATTTTACCGAATTCTGGCCCAGCGATAATACAGATGGATTGGAGCGCATTTTCATTCAATGGGGATATTCTTATTTCTTTCCTGCTAATACAATTGCCGCTCATATAACAAGCATGGGCAAAGGCCAGACGCTCAAGTTCAGGACCGATGTAGCCATGTCTGGCAAACTGGGTTACGACATCCGGGTAAATGAATTTACCCCACAGGAATTGCAGTTCAGCCAGGACGCTGTAAAAACGTATAAACGAATTAACGATGTAATCTGGTTTGGCGATCTGTACCGTATTATTTCTCCTTATGAAGAAAACCGGTCTGTGTTAATGTATGTAAATGAAAATAAAAGCAAAGCCGTTCTTTTCAACTATCACTTAAACGTTCGCCGGAAAGATATTTTTTCACGGGTGCAATTACAAGGACTCGATCCAAAGAAAAAATACCGGTTCAAAGAGATCAATCTATTTCCCGGTATCAAAGCAAACAACCCGGATAATGACAAAGTCTTCACCGGTGAATACCTGATGACTGTTGGTTTAAACCTTACAACAGGCAGGGTTACCTCGTTAACTAGTAACGTGTTTGAAATAACGGAAGAATAATGTGCTAATTAGTTAAACGAAGTTGACGATGTACTGATTGACTTACTATACAATTAGCTTTTGTTATCTTCCTTTTTGAAGAAAGTAATGAATGGCGCAAATGGCGTTGGCGCAATGCCCGCTCCAATGCGTATCAAAATTCCATTTAAAATCCCAAACGGCATTTTGTTTTGCATCGGATGACTTCAAGCCATACAACAGGAGCGATTGCTTAAGGTATTTATAGATGGCCCCCAGGTCTTCATACAGATCGCCATACACAATGCCTGTATCTTTTTTCTTTGTAGTAGGATCAAAGACATACCAGTAATAGCGATAATCCCATAACCGGTCGGCAATAAAGTGAAGTGTTTTTTGAAATTCTATTTCGTCGATCTTTATATCAAACTTTTTATCGCTCTTCTCTTCCATAAGCATCATGCAGTTACCCAGATTATACAGCGTAAGCAAATGATTTTGGGAAAGAAGAATAAAGTTTCGGGGTAGTTCGGCTTCATATGTTTCAATGAAGGAACAATACTTTTTTGCGGCATCAATGAAGTTGGTAAACTCGTTGGTCGCGATGATTTTAGATACTAATATCTTGTCAGAGAGTGGCAATATATTCTCAATAGCGTTATTAAATAATGGTTGCTATTGAAGTATCCAAAAATGATGCCTGATTATTGTCTTATACACACTAAAAGCCGTGCACTTATTGCTTATCAGCAATATAGTTATGACTTAAAAAACAAATACGTACATTTCTTTGCCGACATAACGTTAATCTACGATCAAAAACAGTGAATATACCATTTCCAGTTTTATAGTTGTATCTGTTGCGTGGCGCCTTCCCTGATCACATATTTCTTCTCTTTTTGTCCTTTTATTATGGTTATTCCCAATTTGTCAGCACCTGCCCTGCTCACTTTAAGATCAAACACATTTCCAAATGCATGCACATTTTTCAGGGCCATCTGGTCCCAACCATTAGGTAATCGGGGCGAACATTCGAAACTATTAAAGCCTGCCGGGCGAATACCAAAAAGCCCTTCGGTAAAAATCCTACAGTACAAACCACTTTCCGCCGACAAATGCCGTTGGTTACCCTCGGGATATGCTTCTACCGGATAAGGTACGTGCTCGCCCAACAATCTTCTACGAGAATAGTAACGCAAGAACTGCATGGCTTTTTCGGTTTCACCCGCTGCCAGCACGCCGCGTAAAGCATATAAGGTTGAGCGATCCCAGAATGTTGTATTGCCTGCTAAAGAAGCCAGGCCATCTTCCGTCCATAAACGCGGAGAAAATAAAGCGGCAACAGTGCCTTCTTTTCTTTCGTATATGCCTACGGTTAATGGCGTACAGATCCAGGCACGCAATGTATCATTCCCTTCATAATAACGATAGGTTTTAAACCCTTCTACAGTTGCACCGAAGAATTTCTCAATATTTAAACGCATTTCCTGCGCTTCCTTAATGTACCTGTCTGTTTGTGCTTTGGGAACCTGCAATAGCTTTCCTAAAATAACTGCCGAGCGCAGTGCATCATAATACAAGGTGCTGGTATGCAGGTTGGCTTTGCCGGCAGGAAAGCGGCCTTCCAGCTCATCGCTGTTGCTGGTAACCACACCTTGCTCATTAACCTTTCTTTTTAAATATTCCAGGCACCATTCAATCAAGGGCCATAATACTTTGGCAGAATCAACATTGCCATAAGTTAATGCATATCGCGCAGCGCCATAAGCGATCATGGCCATATCGCCTCTGTCTTTGGCGCCATGCCAGGTGGCATCTCCTTCGGCAATAATGGAACTGGGAATGGGCTTGTACTCATCATTCATATACCGGGCAAACCAACGGTAAGCATTCATGGCCGATTTATTACCGGTTTCATCGCCCAGCATTCCAAAAAAAGGGTTGATGTATTCGGCCTGGTCATTGGCCCAAATGGCCGCATAGTAACGCAACCCGCCTGGGCCATGTAAATAACCGCCTTTTGTTTTGTAAATGCTTTCTGTTGCACGGATGCAGGCAAAGGCAAAAGCTGCATTTAAAACCGGGTCGGGTGTTTCCAACTGCAATAGCGACAAAATACCATTCACTCTTTGCTGCCGGGCGCTTTGTGCGGCATTGACGTCGACCTTCCCCAATGGATTATCCTTATTGCTTGCCTGGTAAAGGACGGCAAATTGAACAGAGTCGCCGGGCGCCACCACTTTCAGGCCTTCATTTGCAGTAGTAACTACAAAACTATGTTGAACAGGCGTAGTTCGTTCTAATGCAGGCCGAACTTCCCTATACAAATACTCCATTTCAATTTTTACAGGCTGCTTACCCGTATTGGTGAATACCCATTTTTCAATAGCTACCGGTTTATCTACCGAAGGAAACAGCGTACGCTGTAAGACAATCGTTCTGTCCTTACCAATTTCACTATTTATTTGTAAAATGCCTTTTTGCCTTACGCTTACAACTTTTTCAGGCATGTCGGTTGCAACCGCCGCATTGTATACACCGGCTTTTAATAACTTGTCGTTTATCAGGAACCTGGGCAAATCGCCATCAGTGACGTTATACGTCATACTTGCAATGGTACGTACCGGCAATAACCGAAAGGTTGGAAATACCATAGTACGATTCAATGAAGATTGTCCCTCTGCATTTACGCCATACTGTACCCACATCGAGATCTTTTCCCCACTCATTTCCACATGGTCATTATGCGGCAACCGGTTGTCTATCGGCCATTCAATACTGCCATCGGGTAATATTCTCCAGCGGTCCTGTTGCACAGGCAAGGGGGATTGCTGCGCATACAAAGCGCACGTAAAGCTGCTGAGACAAATCAGTAAGTTCAAACTTTTTCTTACGAGGCAAAAGTTCATTCGTATTCTTTTAATCTGGTAAGTGCATATCCCTGGCTGTATTATGGCAGAACAAATTCTGCAACATAGCCACCACCGGCAACCAGGTTGAGTTCAATTGTATCGCTGGCTGAATAGGTTTTATTTTCTACCACCAGGTAGCCGCCATTGCTGCCTTCATCTTTCACGACCGTTGTTTTATAATTTCCGGCTTTCAAAAACTGAAGTGGTATCGTTAATTTTTTAGGCGAAGCCCCATTCATAACAGCAATGAACCATTTCTTTCCTGAACGCCGGGCATAAGCAGCTAACTCGCCAATGGCCGACTCTGCCAATACAATAGTTTCATCCCATACAGGCGGAATAGCTTTGATGACTTCCACAGCAGGATTGGTTAGCATGCTGGTGGGATTGGCTGCATAGGTAAGCAATGGAGAACTTAAAATAGCAGCACATGCAATCTGGTGGGCCCAGGTTGTATTCTTTTTGCGATCACCAAAAAGCATTACGGTATATTCTGCCGGTCCCGCCAGGCACCGTGTGAACGGGATCGTTGTTTCATGCGTGGCCCTATCTTCAATACGGCTTGCTTCCATTCCTTTTACCGCTTCACTGGTCAACGCATTGGGCCAGGTGCGTAATAAACCGGTTGGCTTATTGGCGCCATGAAAATCTAGCAGCAAATGATATTGGGCAGCTTCGCGAAAAATTGCCGAATACTGATCAATCGTTTCTTTGGCTTCATGGTCAAAGAAATCAATTTTCAAACCTGTTACGCCCAATTCATGGCAACGTTTAAAGAAGGCTATTCGTTCATCGGCATTACGCAACGACTTGGAATGCTTCCATAACCAGATGCCCACTTTTTTCTGGCGGGAATAATCAATGAACTGCCGTAATGTATCACCGCCCCAACGCGACCAGAAACCTTCGAGTACATTGTGTTCAAAACCCAGGGCAGCAGCATCATCCGTAAACTTTTTCATTACATCAACAGTGCCGTCTCCACCACCATCGAGGTACTTCCATACGGCTCGTCCGGGCCGCACCCAACTGGTATTTATTCCTTCGGGAAATAAGGATCTATCCGGCGGCGGACACAAATTGTGCACAATATCGCTGTTCACAAGGGTATTCAGATCACTACCAATGATCACTACCCGCCAGGGCGTGATCACGGTTCCTGTAATGGAAGCAGGTTGTTGCAACCGCAACGTATCTTCAGGGCTATACCTTAAACGATAAGGGTATGATGGACGCTGATGCTGAGGTAATCGTATTTGCAGATCGTTGTTTCCAACTGCCTGTAATGTCATACCGGGATAATTTACCAGGTTCGCTTCGGTAATGGATGCATAATATCCCTGTGGCAATTTATAGGTAGCAGGCGGCGCTACCCATTCTCCTGCCTGCACCTGGCTGATCTCCTTTTTAACATGCACGCTTTCATAATGCATTTCCATATCATGATACCACAAGGTACTGCCGGCAGGCAGTTTGAATACAGTTAATTCATCAGGTACGCGATTGATACCGGAAGCAGCCGGTAATATCATTCTAAAGGCAACCCCATCATTAAAAACCCTCACCTCCAGCGTATCGGTTACACCATGATGTTGAAAGGGAATCTTTATACCCTTGCAATGATTCACCGCTATAGCATGCACACCCAGCCAGGGGTACTGCTCTTTGATCTCATACCATTGAACGGCTTTTACATTCAGTGAACCGCTCACAGCTTTATCATTCAGCAGCATTACTATGGAAGACTTCTCTATTACAGTTACATTCTTAAACAACACCTCATATTGAAACTGGTTGTCATACAAAGAAAGCCGGAATTGAATATGCTTGTCGGGACTGCTTATTAAGATAGCAGCATCCGGCAAAGCTTTTACAGTGGAAATTATACAACACACTGCATAACCGATAAGCATTATTTTTTTCATACAGTAGCAAAAGATTGGCAAACGCAATCAACAACTATTTGCCATGAAGAGCGGTTCCTTTATTGGCAAAACATTCAACAATTCTAACTAAAAACAAGACCTGTAAGGCACACATTGACCAACATAATGTGGCCGTTGAAGTGTAACCTGACAGGTCAGTTTAAACTACTCAATTTATCGCAACCATGCCGTAGCGCACCATAATATGGGAGCCTGCCCGTGCAGGTCGCCGATATTACGTTTGCGGTCGAGGTAATATTGACGGTCATTCTTTTTATTAGTTCCTTCACACACTTCACGCACATCTGCATTTTCATTAATGTAAGAGACCAATGCCAGCCAGCCTTTGCGGGCTGCCTTGCCATAAGTTCCGGCATCCAACCAGCCATTCTTAACACCGGTGATCATTGCAAAAGTGAACATGCCGGTGCAGGATGTTTCAGGCCACGATTCCGGGTCATCAATCAACTGCCGCCACATGCCACTCTCTGCCTGGTATTTTAACAAAGAAGCCATCATTGTTTTATATCCTTTCATAATGCGTTCGCGGTTGGGATTGTCTTTCGGTAATGAGCGAAGCAATTCTGCCATGCCAACAGCCATCCAGCCATCTCCCCTGCCCCAGAAGAAAGGCACATCCGGTGCGTGATAAAACAAACCATTGGGTTTTTGCAAAGAATCAAGATAAACCACCATTTCCTTAGCGGCTCTCTCAATATATTTTTTATCGCCTGTGGCGCGATACGCCTGCGATTGCACAGCTGTGATCATGAACATATCATCGATCCACATACGAGTTTGCCAGGTAAGGCCCTGGTTATAAAATTCATGGGACTCAGGTTTTACGCGTGGGCCTTCGGGAGGTCCCCATTGCTTATCGGCAATGCGTTGTCCCAATTCCAGGTAACGCTTGTCTTTTGTTTGCATGTACAATTCCAGGGGCACTGATCCAAATACAGTATAGTCAACGTGATCTGGTATAGGTATCAGCGTATCGCGTTTGCCAAACAAAGGCTCAAAACGTTGCGCCAGCTTTTGCGTCAGTTCCTTATCATTTGTTTGTTTTGCGAAAGTCAACGCGCCATACCAGGTACAGGTTTCAGGATAAGTTATCACCTTCGGTGGAGTTGACCGGCCAAAGTTAGTATGCGGCGTTACTACAAAATGCTCCGCCACCCGCTTGCCAACTTCCTGCGGAGATGTTCCTGCAGGCCAATTCGAAAAATCAACCTTCGCTTTTTTTGATTGTGCTTCGCAGGTACCTGGTTGCAGTTGCGAAACCCCAAGTACCAATAACAAGCATTGAATCGTTTTTTTCATGTATTCAGTATTATTTATTTTATGTGCTATATTACTTTCAGGCGTTACAATTCTTTTAATTCAATTTTCCGGAAAAAGGTCTCTGCTCCTTCCGATTGTATCAATATTCTTCCGGTACGCAAACTGGCTTCGGTCCCCTCATTGACCACTACGCCATTCATAATATGCGTACATTTTCCTTTTTCCGCAATGATCTCAAGCGTGTTCCATTCGCCGGAAGGCTTTTCATTATCCTTTTTCTTAATAATACGGGTGTTTTTCGTGGCTTGTGTTCTGGCCCCATCCATCACTATGGTAACACTGTCAATCAACCAGAAATCGCCGCAATCGCCTTCCTGGATCTGGCATTCAATTGATCGCGGCCACACCTTGTCATTATCTACTACATAATATAAGATACCGTTATCGCGCACCCTGTTTTCGCGGGGCGGGTACTTCTTCTCACCCCATTTAAATTCCACTACCAGGTGAAAGTCACTGTATTTTTTCTCAGTTACGATATATCCAAATTCCTGGCCGGTGATATGCAACAAACCGTCTTTAACAGAAAACACTCCTGCCGAGTCGTTGTTCTTACCCCTGTTCTTAAGGAACGAATACCAGCCATCAAGGTTTTTGCCATTAAATAACGGCTTAACTTTTTGACTATAGATATTGCCTGTAAACAGGACAAATACTATAAATGGAATTATATACTTCATTGCTTTATTTTCTATTCGTACTTCTTACTTTCTACTTCCCTTCACCGTTACCCGCTTTACATCTCCCCTGACCGTTAATCGTGGATGCATTACCACAGCACGATACTGGTATTCTTTTCCTTCTTCAACAGCGGGAAGCGATTGGGTGAAATTCCCCATTTCATGTATGCTTACAGGATTTGTTCTGAGCCAATCCTTGCTATACAGGTTTTCAGCAAATCCGGCATAGGGGCGGTATTCAAATAGTATTTGCAGCGAATCGGCATTTCCTTTTTTTAACAACCGGCCATTCAACTCAATAGTTCCGTTTATAATATTCGCACTGCCTGTTTCAACCTGAGGTGGATCGAGGGCAGGTTCTACATTTTCCAGTTTTACAGTAATAGGGTTCGGCCATTTGTAATTGTCGTATACCCGTTGCGCCCGCGCTATGGAAATATGCAATCCATCTTCTTTCTGCTCAAAGCGGGAATCCACATCCAGTTGGTTCGCATACTCGGTAACTTTATCGTTTTGTCCTAATATACTAATAGTCGTTTGTGGCGTGGCTTTTATTGAACCAAGCACAAATTCTTTACGCTCGCCTTTTGGCCAATCCGGTATCCCGGTAATAACTGCGTATACCGTTTTTTTATCTTTGGAGGCCGTGAACCAAAGATTATCTTCATTGGTAATTATCCAGGGCCGTACTCCTTCTATTGCTTCATAATTGATGAAATGCCATGCGGCTACCTCACGCAATTCTATTTCCTGTTCGTAGGGAATATAACCATCAGGATGAGGGCCTACATTCAATAAAAAGTTTCCTCCCTTTGACCGGGCTTCCACCAACAACTCAATTAAGCGGCCACCTTTTTTTATATTATCATGGGTTGGTTTGTAATTCCATTGCGTTCCCATCGTAACGCACGATTCCCAAAACTCGTCTAACGCAATACCGGGTAATGTTTGCTCAGGCGTATTTACTGCGCCACGGGTGATCACCACATCGGGTTGCAGTTTCCAGGCCACATCCCGGCATGGCTCCTTGGGTTCTCCATCAATAAAAAGCACATCAATTTTACCAAACATCGTGAATAGCTCGGTGGTTTGCTTTCTCACCAGGTCGTCATAAGCTGCAGTGGTCTTTTTATCGAACTGCATATCACCACGTTTGATGAGGATTTTTTGATCGTATAAAAACTTAAAATCTTCAGGCGAGTAATATAATCCAACAGCTAATCCTGATTTTCTTATCCCTTCTACATATTCTTTCAACAGGTCTTTCTTGTAGGGTGTATTGGTAATTTTAAAGCTGGTTGTTTTGGAATCCCAAAAGCAAAATCCCGAATGATGTTTGGCAGTAAATACTACATACTTCATACCTGCCAGTTTTGCCAGTTTGGCAATTGCCGCCGGATTAAATGCAAACGGATCAAATGTTTTTGGCAGTTCGTTAAAATACCTTTTCAGATAATCGTCCGAGGCGCCAACCAGGGAGTGGCTAATTGTTATTCCTAATTGCGCGTCAACGTTAAAATGAATAAACATGCCAAAACCCAGGTCGCGTAACCATTCCTGCCGGGCCGGCTTATTTTTATTCCCGGCAAAACGGTTATCGCTTTCTTCTTTCTGCGCATATAAAAAATTACCAATACAAACCGCAAAGATGACAAGTAGTTTCTTCATATGTATAAAATGCTCATAGCTGATATTCGGTAAAGGTGAGTACCTATAGAAATGAACGCAATTTTTAACATCATGAACAAGGTACTCACCTTTTGCCGCTTATGGGAAAAAGCCTTTCAACTTCACACAATCTGATTACCGGCTTCTGTCTTAATTCCTAATTCCATAATGGAAAATACAAACTATTATTATACGGATCGCCAGTTGTAGTGGCATCTATTTGTGCCTGCGGAATAGGGCGCAATACGTGTTTATCAATAATATTGGCAGCCGCTTCTCTGTTATGCATTCGAACTCGTTGTAATAACTTACCTGTACGTACAAGATCCCACCAACGTACATTTTCGCCACACAATTCGCGGCTACGTTCATCGAGAATAAAATCCAATGAAACATCAGATGCAGTAATGTCCATAGCGGTTGCATTGCCCGTTGGAAAAGCAGCCCTTTCACGTACGGTATTTATATATTTTACGGCATCGGCTGTATTGCTTAACATAAAAGCAGCTTCTGCAGCAATCAGGTAAGTTTCTGCTAAACGAAAAGCGATCACGGGTCTAATTGAAGGTGAATTCAGGTCTGCTCTTTTTGTATCAAAATACTTCATCATAGTAGCCGATAAGGTATTATCGTACTTACGGGGCGGAACAAGCAGGTAAGGGCTGGCAGCAATTTTTGCATCAGAGGCATCAACGCCCGGCATATAGATGGCTGTATCGCCCAATTTAAATTTCGGTTGTCCGGAAACGGCATTTGCCGGTGCGCCGGCTGGCAATGGATTCGGCCATACCGGATATCCTTTGGGATCAGGATTGTTGGCATACCATACGGTTTGAAAAGTTTTGCTGTATCGCGTGTCATTTACTCTTTCCTTAAACACCGTATCGGTTAACCAACGGGTAGGAATGCAACGGATGTAAGGCCGGCCATACGCTGTGCTGCGAATCATACCTGGTCTTTTTTCATATTGCCCTACCCACATATGGTTTAAAACATTATCTGCACTGAAATTGGATATGCCGCTGTTATTGGGACCGTTATAGGCTAAATTCGCTGTGTGCTGCACAGTCCATATCACTTCTTCATTATCCTCATTTCCTTCTGCGAACACTTTACCAAAGTCTGCTACTAAATTCAAGCCAAGTGATGCCCTGCTATTGATCAAATCAACAGCCGTATTATAAGCATTCTGGTAATCGTCAGATTTTTTTGCAGATGACCCGGCCCTGGTGAGATAAACTTTAGCCAACAGATGTTTTGCAGCAGCAGCCGTCGCTTTCCCCGGTAACACACCAGAACTCTTAGGCCCGGCAGGCAGTGCGGCTATAGCATCCTTGAGGTCCTGAACAATAAAGTTATAAGTATCTGCCAGGGGATCGCGTTTGGCAGAATTAATAGCTTCTGATTGAAAATGCTGGTTCAATGTAACATCACGCCAGAACTGCACGAGAATAAAATAATAATTGGCTCGTAGAAATTTTGCTTCTGCTACCATGGCTTTTTTTGTAGCCACCGGAATATTTACTTTCTCTGCATTGTCGATAACACCATTACAGGTATTAATGAAAATATAGGCCGCCCGCCAAAGGGTAGTAATGGTGCCATGTGACGTTGTATAACTATACAAATTAATATCACTGTTGCCATCAACGCCGCGCATAAATTCATCTGTACCTATAACAGTAGCGGTAAACAGTTCCTGTGCTCCCCAGAAATTGCGCATACCCGCATAAGAAGCATCTAAACCGGCCTGCAAACCCTGGCTGGTTTGAAAAAATGCAGGCGTCAGTATGGAATTGGGTTCTTCTATCAGTTTCTTGTTACAGCCGGCCAAAGCAATCAGTAACCCGCTGCAGTATATTAATAACTTTTTCATAAATCACTTTTTTGATGGTAAAAATTAAAACGACATGTTAACACCAAAGATCATTGACCACGTAGGTGGTGTATCAATACCCACTGTTCCAGATCCTTCAGGATCTACACCACCTGCCCTGCGATAAGGGGAGAAAAGAATGAATGGGTCTGAAGCGGTTGCGTATACCCGAAAATTCTTTGCCCCTATCCGTTTTGCTAAAGCAGGTTCCAGGTTATAGCCTAAACTAATACTTCTGATCTTCACAAAGGATCCGTCGAAATAACTCATTACCGAGCGGTTCAATGGATTCGTAGCATTGGCATTTGCCTTTGGATTCCACGGCTCATTATTTAATGGCGTCCAGTAATTTGTTTTCAAATTATTGTATGTGCCCTGGTAGGTATTCACGAAGTTGCCGCCATATAAGCTGCTGTTCATCGTATACCCCCATCTTGCAAAAGCCACTACCGTTAAATCAAACCCACGGAAACCAAAACGCTGTGTAGTACCGCCTTCCCATTTAGGCTGACTGGTTCCTACAATAATTCTGTCGTAGGTTGCATCGATCTTGTTATCAGGTTTTCCATCGGGTCCGCTTAAATCGGCAACCCGAATGGTTCCTATTACTGAAGAGTTACCCGACACTGATAATCCCAGCGCTTTTGCTGCGGCAGAATCGGCTGATGTATTCTGCCAGATGCCTAATCGTTTATAATCGTAATACACGTCCAGGGGTTGACCAACAAACCATCCATTGGCTACGTCTTTTGTTGCGCCACCAGCCAGTTGTGTTATTTTTCCACGGTTTATAAAAAAGTTGAAATCGCTTGTCCAGTTAAACCCTTTACGGGATTGCGCCTGTATGTTAGTAGTATTGATATGTATTTCAATACCCCGGTTTTCAGTTTTGCCCACATTGGTAACAATAGCATTTGGTATGCCCGATGTAGGTGGTAACGTTTGTGGCAGCAACAACGAGTTGGTAAGCGCTTTATATACTTCTATTGAACCGGTAATACGGTTACTTAACAACCCGAAATCTATTCCCAAATTGGCTGTCTTAGTATACTCCCAAGTCAAAGTAGGATTAACAGTAGAACTGAGGTAGGCGCCGGTAACCATGTTTCCGCCATAGTTATATACCAGGCCCGATAGTTGCCCCAGCGTTTGATAAGCGTTGATAGATTGCTGACCAACACTACCATAGCTGGCCCTTAATTTTAAGTTACTGAGCACCGATATATTTTGCATGAAATCTTCCCGGCTAACATTCCAGGCAAAAGCAGCCGATGGGAATGAGTGCCATTTATTTCCTTCCGCAAGGCGTGATGATCCGTCGGCACGAACCGTCAGCGTTAACAGGTATTTATCGTCATAACTGTAGTTCACCCTTCCCATGTAAGAAAGGATATCGGCTCTGGAAGAACTGCCGCTTCCTTTTAAATTCGATCCATATGTTGGGTTGTAATACTCCAGGAAATCGGCCAGGATATTCGTATTATCAAACTGGTTCGATTGGGTAGCCACTTCCTGCAAACTGTACAGGCCGGTGAAATTCACTTTATGCTTTTGTGCAATGGTTGCATCATAAATGAGGAGGTTCTCCAACGTATAATTGTTCGACATGCTGGTGCGGTTTGAAGAAGCAGAACCACCCTGGTTCACCCGGAAACTTGTTTTATCTGAATAAAAGTTCCCATAAATATCCGACCTGATCTCAGCGCCTGCATTCAACCGGTATTTCAAACCTTTGAACAGGTTCGCTTCAAGATATAAAGTGGTAAATGTTCCCAGTCTTTTTCTGTTTTCAACAGCCGCTCCGGGGATCAGATCTCCCAATGGGTTCCAAACCTGGTTGGCGCTTCCCGGAACATAGGTGTTCAAAATATTGCCGGCACTATCGTACGGTGAGGCGAGCGGACTGGCACGAAGCGCTTGCGCCATCGGGTTAGCGCTCTCTCCTTTTCTTACTGAATAAGTGTTCAATGAGTTTAATCCTACTTTAAATCGCTTACCCAACAACTGATCTACACTAAGCTTAACGGTATAACGTTCAAAACTCTGTCCATAGTAAATACCTGTTTGGTTAAAGTAACCGCCAGAGATGGCATATTGTGTTTGCTCCGTTCCACCGGCAACGGCCAGTTGGTGATCGGTTATAATGCCGGTTTTATAGATCAGGCTTTGCCAGTCGGTATTACGGCCGGTTTTAATCCCTTCCACTTCTGCCGGATCAAACACCCCGTTCGTTAAGAAAAGCGGATCATCGAGCCCGGTATATTTTCCCGGATTGGCAATAATGTTCGCCCACTTTTTCAGATCGGTAAACTCTGCCGCGTTCATCACCGGGAATTTCCGGGTTAACCGGCTGCTTCCCACATAACCACTATACGTAAATACCGGCTTGGCTGTTTTACCACGTTTTGTAGTGATCAATATTACACCATTGGCGCCGCGTGATCCATAAATAGCCGTAGATGAACCATCTTTTAATATTTCTACAGAGGCCACATCATCCTGGTTAAGATCGTTTATGCTTCCATTGAACGGAATACCATCTACTACGATCAAGGGTGCATTGCTGGCACCCAACGACCTTGTTCCCCTGATAAGGATACTAGGCGTGGCGCCGGGTTTACTGTTTGCGCCGCTCCGCTGAATATCGATACCTGCCCCCTGTCCCTGAATTGCAGAAGCCAGGTTAGAGGAAGGAACATCTTTTATTGATTGCTCGTTGATTGAAACAATAGAACCGGTAACATCTGATTTTCGCCTGGTACCATAACCTACAACGATCACCTTGTCCATTTCCAGTTTATCTGAATTCAATAGAATCCCAAGGTCCAATTGATCGGCTTTACCGACTTTTATTTCTTTATTAATGTACCCTACCATGGTAATGGAAAGAGTGCTGTTAGCAGGAGCGCTTATTTGAAAAACGCCGTCTTCTTTTGTAGTAACACCATTTGACGTTCCTTTAACGACTACGGAAACACCTGAAAGCGGTTCTCCACTTTCACTTTTAATAGTTCCTTTTATTGTAACATTGGGCGTTTGGGCGTGCGTGAGGAGAGCTATTAGGATTGAATAACAAAATATACAAATAGAAATGATGGAATACCTCTTAAAAAAGGGCTTACCATTCCTTCTCCTGCGTTGCAAGGTTGGAGTTTTTGACATACAGCAATTTTTTAACTATTGATGAAATAGAAACAATCGTCATAGGATAACAGGTCATTGGTTATGCGGCAGGTGGCGCTTTACCATGAATTGTTGTTTTTACCATATAGCAGACGTTTTGGTTTAAAAAAAATGGGCGCGTTATTTCAATGGGCATTGGATTCAAGCAGCTTCTTTATTCCAGGTGTTTTATTTTTCTTCATCAGAATGCCTTTGCTGTTGCCTTCTGCCTGAACAAATACGGTGGCATTGCCTTTTACATCCATTTTGTTTATATGTGCATTCTCCACATTTTCCAGGCGAATCACCGATGGGGCATCGACTGTTTCAGGAATCTTCCAACCAGTTATGGTAAGATCTTTTCCATCTTCGCAGATAAATGCCGGCCGTCTGTCGTTGCTATCGAGATGAAGCGTGATATTCGCCAACTTTAAACCTTTCACATGTCTTGCCCATACGCCGTAAGCCGGTACCAATGGGCCAAACGTTTTTACTTCCGGGTATTTATCAACGGCTTCGGGCACCTGTTGCCGCGAATTTTCAGCGGTGCCACCGCCAGCCAGGTTAATGTCAATATTTTCGAGTGTAACATTGGTAATGTAATGGCCGGGAACACCTGTTATAAGAATACCGGAGGGTGGTTTTAACTGGGCATCGGCTGCGGCCTGCGCTTTCACATTTTTTATTGTAACGTTTTCAAGTGTTCCGGTTGGCTGTTGGGTATCTTTTCCTTTTCTGAATACGCTCAACCGTGAACCCAACCGTATAAGCATCGGGGTTCTTACATTCACCATATTGATGTTGGTGATCTGCACGTTGCGGAGATGAGCGCCATCAACCGTCAATAATTTAATACCCCCGTTTTTGGTATCATATATATAGCAATCGGAAATAGTAATATTTTCAAAGGGCGCCATCGACTCTGTGCCCATCTTTATAGCTCCCTGGTTGCTTTTCAGCCGCATACCGCTTACCACAATATTACGGCAAGCCATCATACTGGAAGTGGTCTTAAAACAAAGCGCATCGTCGCCACTGATAATGTCACAATTTTTAATATGTACATCCTGGCAACCATCTATATCAATACCGTCATTGTGCGCCACACCATGGCTTACAATTTTTACATTCTCGATGAGAACCTGTTTGCTTTGAAAATAATGAGAAGTCCATGCGGCTGCATAATTGAGCGTTATGCCTTTTACCGTAACATTTTCGCACCGTACAATGCGTACTAAAAAAGGGCGACGGCCCCATCGCTCCGATTCCGGGCGGGTATCGGATTTTATTTGTTCTTCTTTTAGTTTGGCGCCTTGTCCATCAATGGCGCCTTCACCTTCAATGCCAATATTCTTTACATCAACAGCCACCAGCAATGCCCAGCCTACGTCAATACCCAAACCATCAGTAAAAGGATCGACGTTCTGATAATCATTTATATTGGTGCTGCCCAGTAAACGGGCATCTTTGTTGAACTGCAGTGTAATCTGGTCTTTCAATACAACAGTGCCCGACAGCCAGATGCCTGCCGGAAAAACAACTTTACCACCACCTTGCCGATGGCAATCGTCAATGGCCTTTTGAATAGCAGTAGTATTAAGGGTTTTACCATCCCCCACTGCCCCGTAACGGGTAATGTCAATAATAACCGGAGGCGCAGCGTTAACCCATACTATACTTAGCAGAAGGCCTATCCCAAAAACAATCTTTTTCATACGCATTAGTGAAAATGGCACCAGTGAACATACATGCCTGGTTTTCCTAATGCAACTAACCAATTATTGTAACAGCCTTCTTCCGGTTAACTCGCTATTTATTCATCTATTTTGGCAGAAAAAATTTCCGGGAACGATTGCGTAAATTAATTGGAGGCAACGCGACGGTCACCTCCTTTTTTTTGACTTGCTGTAAGAAAAAGAAAACTTTTGTCTGATCGCTTTTTATGGCACCTGTCGAAATTCGTAATTTGAATAAAAAGTGTCAATAGCGTTTGGCGCCGGTTTGTACAGGGTCCTGAACTGAAAACTATTTCCCTTTTTATAAGCCGGCAACACCATCACACTATCTGCCGCGCCTGCATGTTTTTCAAACAATTTCCGAACCACGCCCAACGTATCTGTGTATATAATTTCTTCGCCAATTACATCCGTACCAACGCCGAACCATTTAACATTGGCAGCCTTTGCAACCCCATCATACGTGCCGCTTTTTATAGCACGGTTTACCAGTTGGGCAATATATTTTTCGCCATAAACCGTTCCTATCAAATCGGTTTTTATTGATCGGTGGCCGGCATTGTCATGGGTATAAATATAAAAGGTATAAGTACCTTCCGCCAGTTTTGGGAACGAAAACCAAACGGTATCAACGCCGGCGGTGCGTTGTATTGCTTTTTCCGTTGAATCTGTTTGGCCGCCTGCATCCCAAAAAACTTTCACTTTACTGATCCGGGGATCAGAGATCAACAGCATAGATAAACTCATACGATTGTTACCGGGATAGGCTTTTGCGGAATCTACCCTGGCGGTATACACGATCTCGCCGTCCTTCACAAAATCATCATAGGTATCATCCATTTTACTGCAGGCAAACAGTACAACGCAACATATCGCTGCCATTTTTCCGTATATATTATATTTTTTAATCCGCATACATTGTGTTTAACGCATAAACTGTTAAATGAAAAACATTACCGTTCGCAGGTGAGCTACTTCTTCTGCCCCCAAATCGAAAGCTCAAACAAATGAAAGAAACCCGTAAATCCATCAATGGAACCCCAGCTGTCAATATTTTTCCAACCTATATAGCGTACAGGCGGTACACCATTCGGGAACTCAAACTCCTGGCCATCGGCGGCTACCTGGTTATCTTCATTGCTGTTTAATCCCACATCCCAGCCAGAAGGTTTGGTCATTACCCATTCGCCCAGCTTTACCCAACCCAGGTTGGGATCGGTATTATTAGGATTCGTGCTTACTATATTTGGTTTATTGGTTCCCCATATTTCCCAGTGATGCGGGTTTCCGTGGTTGAAAGTAAAATTACCGGTCCGCTGCCACACCTTAAACCGGCTGAGGATAAATTTCGAAGCGCCGCTTTTATCGAGGTCAATAGGGATCCATACCGGCAGATCATATTTTTCTTTGGTATGGAACATGCTGGTAATGCTGCCATCATATAAATTTTTCATAGGATAACTAGAGGAATAATCTACAGCGTTAACCATCGGCAGGCCGGAGTTAGGGAACGGAGCAAACTGCGGAATGAAATTCTGAAAATTGGTGCGTACATCATTGAATTTGGTTTTATCCAACGCCTCTTCATAAATGGGGCGGATCTTAACCCGCAACGTATCACTGTGATTATCCCACCGGTCCCTGGCATAAACACCCCAGGTACGTTCAACCGGCGGATACCCCCGCACGTTAAAACCACCTTGTTTACTACTGGTATAATTAAAATCAACGTGCTGCCAATCGCCCACCGAATCAAGGACTAATACTTCAAAAACAATATTTGCCGAATCAGTATTTACGTATTTCACGTTTATGCCACCAAAAGTTGAATCTGTTTTTAACGATTTAAAAACATTAACGATGGGCGGCGTCAACGGCTTTATTGTTACCGAAACCGGTTCCGACACTACTTCGCTTCTGCTTACTGCATACAGTTGAACCTCTCTCTCCTGGGTATCGCCAAACCCTTCTACCAATAATTTTTTCTGGAACATAGATACCTTTACCTCTTTTTGTACTCCCTTCAGCGTATAGATCGCTTTTACATATAACAGGTTTTCATTATCGGGTAATGTATAGCTGATCAAAGCGGCGCCAGCCAGATTCGTTACCTGTGTATTGGTAACAGGGCCCGGCACAGTTCCATCTTTTGACAGCGGGCTCCTGTCATCTTTTCTACATGCTGCTATGGTAATGATCACCGCCAGCCAACAGATTATAATACGTTTAGTGTTTTTCATTTAAAAGAGTTTATGGTTTTGAAAATCCTGTTACCAACCGGGATTTTGCAACAGCTTTTTATTTCTCAGCATTTCGTCCTGGTCTATCGGCCAGAAATAATCGCGTAGTTTAAAAGTCTGCGACCATTGCACTACCGGTTTATAATAAGCCGCAGGGTCTTGTTGCTCGGTACTCCATCCTCTAATGGGCGCATTCAGTACAATATGTGCTTCGCGCCACCGTCTAAGATCCCAGAAGCGTTGTCCTTCAAAAGCCAGCTCAATTAACCGCTCCTGGTGAATGATGTCGCGCAATCCTGTTTTGGTAGTGTGCCTGGTACTCTGGTTCGAAAAATTTTCCCATGAATAAGCCACAGTGGGTAAGCCCGCCCTGTTCCTTACTTCATCTATCCATCTGTATGTTTCGGCGCCAGGTCCATTCACCTCATTCAGCGCCTCCGCATATAATAAATACAGATCGGCCAGCCGTATTTCGGGCCAGGGATAAGGATTTTGATTACTGCCTGTAACATTTCCATCCGAAGCGCCTACAGTTCCCATATTGATCAGCTTTTTGATCCAGTAACCTGTTACCGAAAAATTGCTGACTCCCTGCCGCGCTGCAAACTCCGCCCTTCTGGCCTTTACAAAAAGCATATTTCCTATAGAATAGTTATTTACCCAGTTGCCATACCAAACGCCTCTGTCGAAAGCCAGGTCGGCATAAAAACGAGGCTCTCTGTCGAAGTGCAGCTTTACCGTTTGTTCATTTTTCCTGATATAAAATGTATCGGCAGGAGTAGCTGTCTTTAATTGAAAGCGGCCTGCATAGTCCCAAGTTTTGTCTTCGGTTATAGGCACACCATTTTTGGTATAAAACAACTCGGCCATTTTAATGGGCGGCGCAAGAATGCCTTTTGGTCCACTGCCACTCACGGCGCCACCAGCCAAAATGGGCATTGTCCATCGTTGAAGATCTGCGGCCCTGCTCGTGGTATTGGCCCAGATCACTTCGGTATTGAATTCCTTTTCTGTTACAGCCATTCGTATACCCAATTGCGTTTTGATGGTATCGTTAACTATCCAACTGGGGTTTAATGCCGGATTATACCGTTGCAACGAATAGAGATTACTGTGGCAAAAGTCAATGGCTTCTTTGCAGGCAGCAGCCGCTACTTCCCATTTCTTTGCATCGGCTACCGGGTTTATCAGCGGCACCCCGCCATCTTTTCCTTCTGTTTTAAGATTTGCAAAATCACTATTCCCATTGAACAAGGGACTGGCCGCAGTTACCAGTACTTTTGCTTTCAACGCCAGTACAATTGATTTGGTAATTCTGCCCAATTCCGTTCCTTCTGTACCAACAATTTTTGCAGGCAGCGCGTCGTTGGCAGCCGCCTCATTCAACAACTGAACCATATAGCTGAAACAACTATCAACATGCACCCTGGGCACCTGTACTTCTTCAGGGGAGCTTCCTACAGGCAGGTTTTCTTTAATGAGGGGAATAGGTCCATACATGCGCACCAGGTAAAAATTATAGTACGCCTTTAGAAATAATACCTCCGCCTTCCATCTTTCCCGTTCAATAGCTTCCATATCCCTTACTTTATCAATATTGGCAAGAAAGATGTTGCAATCGCGTAAGGCAGTAAACATTTTTATTCCCTGGTTCTTTCCCGTCCAGTAGCTTCCCAACGGATTGCCTACATTCTGCATACCCCGGGCAATATTCCAATAATCAGGATCAACGTCGCGAATGGGGTCCATATACCACACTTCATCGCCGGCATTAAAAGCAGGGTTATTATTCATATCGCCATGCCTGGGCATGTAGGAATAGCAGGTGAATAAAAACTTTTCGGCTGTACTTCGCTGTGTAAAGGCGTTATCGATGGTTCCCACCTGGTCTGGTACAACATCCAGGTATTTCTTACAGGAACCCCCACTTAACAACACCAGTATTAATGCTATTATTTTAATATTTTTCATCAGTGCATTTTTAATTTTTTCATATCGGTAACAATTCAAATTGGTTACAGCGCTACCTGTATACCCGCGTTGATAACTTTTTGTATAGGATAGTTCAAGCCATTACCGGCCATTTCAATATCCCATAATTTAAACTGGCTGAAGTTGAGCAGATTGGTGCCGTTGGCATACACCCGAATATTATCGATATGAATTTTGTTGGTGTACTTTTTAGGAACCGTGTATCCCAATTCTACCTGTTTCAAACGTAAAAAGGCGCCGCTGCGCATGAACCAGGTGCTCGTCTGACTATTGTTATTATTCAACACGGGGCTTAAACGAGGCCATAAAGCATATAAATTCCGGTTCTCCTCCGACCAGTGATCATCTGCATAAGCTTTTAACAACTGGTTTTGGAGAATATAGCCGGAAAGTTCATCTGCCCTATAACGATATGAAACAAACGGAGCAGTTGCTCTGGTGTCTATCCAGAATGAGCGGCGGGCAGTTCCCTGGAAAAAGGTGGAAAAATCAAGTCCTTTATATTTGGCAGAGAGACCAAATCCATAAGTAATCTCAGGCGTGGTAGGAAAACCGATCGGTACCATGTCCAGCTTATCCACTACTCCATCAGCATTTACATCACGGTACTTAATGTCGCCGCCTTTGTAATCGCCAAAAGTTTGAGCGGGTGAATTTTTAACTTCGTCATCGTCAACAAACAATCGCTCTGCAATATAACCCCAGGGCTGTGATATCGGGTAATTGATCCTGTTCAGGTAATACAGATCATCTCCATATTGCAGCGATTCATTTTTATCGAGCCGGCTGCGCGCATAGGTAAAATTACCGCGGGCCTGTATAAGAAAGTCTTTTCCAAAATTTTGCAGGTACTCAACCGAAATATCAACGCCACTTCCCGAGGCCTCGCCCACATTTGCTTTGGGCGGATTATTATCAAGGTCAACCTGCAAACCCAATGTATATGGAATGTAGGTGCGCCCCATCAGGATGTTATAGCGCTTCTCGGTATAATATTCTGCAACGACATCCAACTTTCCAAACAAACTTAATTCCATGGCATAGTTTGCCTTCCTCGATGTTTCCCAGGTTATATTCCTGTTCTCGTACCGGTTTATGGCGATCGTATTGCGGGTATAACGTCCGTCGGTACCAAACGCCGGATTATTTGTGCCGCTGTTTAAGTTCACATCCGACAAATAATAAAACCGATCATCCGGGCTTCCTATTTCATCATTTCCTACCAGACCATAAGTTGCCCTGAGCTTTAATTTATTGATAGTTGATTTATATTGTTCGAAGAATTTTTCATTAGAAACATACCAGGCCATACCCACAGATGGGAAGAACCCGAATCGTTCGGTCTTGTAAAACCGCTCCGAGCCATTATACCCAAAGTTGAACTCTGCATAATACCGGCCGTCGAAATTATAGGTAGCCCTGCCAGAAACACCCATGTTGCGATAAGGCAGCGACTTTTGTAACGTCTTTGTATCGCCATCCTGTCTGCTACGGGCTGTAACAACCAGTAATCCGCTCAGCCCGTGTTGGTCAATAGTGCGGGTGTAATTGGCAGCTCCTTCAAAATAAAAATTAGAGGTTACGGTTTTATCACCGCCAACGGGAGCGCCTAAATAATCTGTTCCGCCCTGCGGCACTGCACCTGCACCTACCTGGTCGGGATTGATCACCATTAACTGGTAGGTGTTGGCATATTTATCATAACTGGTGGCGGTGTAATAAAACGGATTATAGCTGCGCGATACATCAAAATAAGAGGCCCGGTTGATATTGGTAAACGCGCGTACCGCCAATCCGGGGGTTACAAATGAAAGGTCCTGCCGCAATTCAAACTGCGCCGACATCAACGACTTGTTATAGTCTTTATATCCCGAAACCATATCGGCATACGGATTCACATAATTGCCCTTGTCAAAATTGCCAAACATGATATGGTTCACAAACCGGTGTTCTTCATCAACCGGATAATAAGCGGGATATAAAACCGGGCTCGTTCGCATCACTTTTCTATACAAACCCGTGCCACCATCTACAGGGCCATTATAATCATCGAAAGTACCGTATAACCTAACCATCACATCAGTTGTGCGGGTAACCTTCAACCCTACGTTAGAACGCAAACTATACGTCTTCAGGTTGATGTTGCTATTAAAATTATTTCGTTTGTCTACTCTTAAAATACCATTATCCTGCACAAAGGAACCTGCCAGAAAATAATTCACGATCTGTCCGCCACCGCTTACACTGAAATTACCGCGCTGGTTAGTAGCCCGCTCCCTGAACAACATGTTCATCCAGTCAACCGCTGGGAACATATCTTTATTTACACCCAGCTCGGTATAATCGATCTTGCTTTGAGAATAAGGCAGCGGCGCCAAAGGATTGCGCGTTAATACCGATTCCTGGTGCAACTTCAAATAAGTAACCGGATCAGCCAGCTCAATGTTTTTTGTAGGTTGCGAAACAGAATTTTCAAACCGGATATACACTTTTGCTTTGCCCTGCTTTCCTTCTTTGGTAGTTACCAATATAACCCCATTGGCGCCCCGCGCTCCATACAAAGCGCTTGACGTTGCATCTTTCATAATGGAAAAACTGGCGATATCGTCTGGCTGAATACGGGCCAGGTCAGTTGCGGTGTACTCTACGCCATCAATTAAAATAAGCGGGGAGGATCTATAACCAAAGGTGGTTACCCCGCGAATAAAGAACTGCGCATTGTCCTGTCCGGGTTCGCCCGTTGTTTGATAAGCAATAATACCTGCCAACCGGCCTGCTAATGCAGTAGTCAGGTTACTGGAAGGAACTTTTAATTCTTCGGGACTGATCGTTGTAACGGAACCAATAATATCCCGTTTCTTTTGCTTACCATAAGCTACTACCACCACGTCATTTAATGAATTGGAAGCCCGCTTCAATTGCACATTGATCACTTCTTTGTTTTTCACAGGTATTTCCTGATTATCGAAGCCCACCATTGAAAATACCAGCACTGTGTTGTCGTTTGGAACTGTTAACAGATATTTCCCGTTCAGATCGGTAGTTGTTCCAATGCCAGGTTGGCCTTTAACGAAAACCGAAACACCCGGTAAAGCTCCGGAAGAGTCGGTAACCGTTCCCCGCACTTCACTACTAACATAGGTAGTGTAAGCAGGATAAAGATGAGCAACAGGTGATTGTTTGGAAAATGTTGTATATGCGAGAGGCGACTGGGCAAACACGCCGTAAGTAGTGGATAATAAGCAGCAAAGCACTGCAATCCACCTCGTTAATGCGGGGCAAGATAATTTCATAATCGTTAGTTTTGGCAGCAATTATTAAAAACCAAATTACCAACAACCCACACTAACCTATATCCTTACATTAGCATTGTATTAAACTTAATTAACAATAATAAAACACCACCTTAGTACTGCTTTTCAGATAACACTTTAATAAATGTTCAACTTCTTCTTACATGCAATAAGTGTTTTACATTATGCTTCTACCCTCTTTTCAAACCTTTAAATGCAAATCATTTTTTCACAGAATACAAAATAGTACGTACCTCCTTCCATGCAAGCCTTTATTTGCTGTAATTCATCAATCAGCCCTATACAAAACAAGGTGATCGCACGTTTTATAAGACCTGAAATTCAGGCCATTAAATAAAACCATCACGGGTCCCAAACCCCAGGATACAGATCCTTATGAAAGCTTTAGTTTGTTTGTTGCTGTTGATCTTGCCGTGCAATTGTTTTGTTGCCTTTTCACAACAACAAATACGATTTGAACACCTGGGCATAAATGATGGGCTTTCACAAAGTAATGTGACCTGTATTTTACAAGACAGCAGAGGCTTTATGTGGTTTGGCACAAAAGATGGCATAAACTCTTACGACGGATACAGGTTCACCGTATTTAAAAAAAATGCAACCGACACCAACAGTCTCAGTCATAATTTTATCAAAAGCATTGCTGAGGATAATAAAGGGAACATCTGGATCGGTACCTATGGCGGTGGAGTTAACCGGTTCAACAGAAACAAAAGAACATTTACCCACTACACGCATAATACACAGAATGCCAACAGCATTGGAGATAATTTTATCACTTCCCTTCAGTTTGACACGGATGGCATTTTGTGGATCGGCACCCAAACCGGCGGCCTGAACAGGCTTGACCCCAACACCAACCAGATCACAAAATATGTATTCAATAAGAACGACCCCAATAGCGTAAGCGATAATTTCATTAATGCGATCTATGAAGACAGCCGCAAACGTTTGTGGATCGGCACCTTACGGAATGGATTAAATCTATTTGATAAAAAGACAGGCGTGTTTATGCGATTCCAGCATAATCCCAAAGACGATGCTTCTTTGTCGAGCAATACGGTTTGCAGAATTTTTGAGGACAGCAATCATCGCTTGTGGATTGGGACCCTCGGCGGCGGGTTGAACGTATTGGAAAATGACAAAGGTGGCTTTCGCCACTTTAAAAACGATCCTGCCAACTGTAACAGCTTACCAATTAATGTAGTATTTGCCCTGGCAGAAGACGATGCCCACAACATCTGGGTGGGAACCGAAAACGGCGGGTTGAGCATTCTTAACCCGCAAACTGGCATTTTCACTACCTACACGCAGGATGATATCGACGACCAGAGCCTCACCAACAACTCCATTTATTCAGTTTACAAAGACAGGCAGGGAAATATGTGGGTAGGTACTTACAACGGCGGCATTAATTTATATAGTAAAGGGTTTAACAAGTTTGTTCACTACCGGCACAGCAGTTTGCCCAACAGCCTTAGCCATAATAAATTGTTAGGTATTTGTGAAGGAACTGACGGCGATATCTGGTTGGGAACTGATGGCGGGGGCTTGAACCGGTTCAACCCACGCACCAAACAATTTACCCGGTATGCGCATAAAAAAGGCAATACCAACAGCATCTGCGGTGATGTGATCATTAGTTTATATGGCGACATGGATGACAATATCTGGATGGGCTCGTATGGCGAAGGCATTACCATATACAATACAAAGAACAACACGTACAAGCACTTAAAGCATGAAACCGCAATTGCCAATAGCCTCTGTGGAAATAATATTTGCGCCATTTCCCAGGATGCAGATAAAGAAATGTGGATTGGCACCTACGGTTATGGATTAGATAAATATAATATACAAACAGGCCGCTTTACCAACTACCGGCACGACAGCACCAACCAGAACAGTCTTAGCAGTGATCGCGTTGTGCACATACGTCAGGATAGCAGGGGTTATATCTGGGTTGGCACTTTTGAAGGCGGCCTTAACCTGTTAGACAAAAAAACAGGCATCTTTACCCGCTTTATGCACAATGACCACAGCAATAGCATTAGCAGTAACCAGATCACATACATCTTTGAAGATAAATTTAAAAATATCTGGATCGGTACCCATTTCGGTTTGAACTGTTATAATCCAACCACCCGGCGGTTCACTGTTTACACGATGCGCGATGGATTGTCGGGGAATATTATTTATGGTATAACGGAAGACAGCAAAAGCAATTTATGGCTCAGCACGAATAATGGTATCTGCCGGTTTAACCCCATCACGAAAGCCTGTAAAAAGTTTTCTGCAGCAGATGGGTTACAATCAAATGAATTTTCAGGTACTTCTGCGCTAAAAAGCCGTTCGGGCCATATGTATTTTGGCGGCGTGAACGGATTTAATGAATTCTCCCCCAACAGCATTCACCAGGAAATATATGACGCACCGCTGATCTTTACAGGTTTTCAGATCTTTAATAAAGAAGTGCCTGTTGCAGATGCGCTTAACCCAAACTCGCCGCTCACCCAATCTATCAGCGAAACAAAAAAAATTGTATTGTCCTATAACAGCTCGGTTATTTCGTTCGATTTTGTTTCGCTCAATTATACCAGTAAAGAGAAAAGACAATATGCTTACCGGTTAATGGGGTTCGATAAAGACTGGAACTACATCGGTACCAGGCATTCAGCCACATACACCAACCTTGATCCGGGGAATTATATCCTGGAAGTAAAAGGACTGAATACTGAAGGAGAATGGAGCACGCAAACAACCTCCCTTCAACTTATTATACTGCCGCCCTTCTGGCTAACCCTGTGGTTTAAATTGCTCATCGGCATCGGCGTTATTGCCGGCGTGCTGTTTATATATCGCTATCGGGTTCGAAGTATTAAAGCAAAAAACGCAGCCCTGGAAATATTGGTGCAGGAACGTACGCAGCAACTGGGAAAATCTATTAATGAAGAACGCAGTGCGCGTGAAGACGCGGAAAGAGCCCGGGCCGAAGCTGAGCAGGCCAATAAAGCCAAGAGTATCTTCCTTGCTACCATGAGCCATGAAATACGTACACCCATGAACGGGGTAATTGGCATGGCATCACTGCTGGCACAAACCAGCCTCAACGAAGAACAGCGCTCTTATACAGAAACCATTCAAACCTGTGGTGAAAACCTGCTTACTGTTATTAATGATATCCTTGACTTTTCCAAGATCGAGTCGGGGAAAATGGAACTGGAAGAAAAAGAATTTAACCTGCGTATTTGCATTGAAGAAGTACTTGATATGTTTGCGCCAAAAGCAGCACAAATCGGGCTCGACCTTGTTTACCAGATCGAATGCAATGTTCCGCATTACATAACCGGCGACACCACCCGCCTGCGGCAGATCCTGATCAACCTGGTGGGCAATGCCATTAAATTCACCCATAAAGGCGAAGTATTTGTTCGTGTGTACCTGATGAAATTGCAGGAAGACAATACGGTGCAATTAGGATTTGAAGTACGTGATACAGGTATTGGTATCCCCAAAGACAAGCTCGAACGATTGTTCAAGGCATTCTCGCAGGTTGACTCATCTACTACCCGTAAATACGGTGGCACCGGTCTGGGGCTTGTCATTTGCGAAAAACTCATCCGGTTGATGGGCGGGTATATTGAAGTAGAAAGTAAGCCAGGCAAAGGCTCCGTTTTTGCGTTTACCATTGCTGCCAAAACCGCCTGCAAGGAAATAACTGATGAAACTTTAGTTAATGCAAATGATATTGCCGGCAAACGGATCTTGATTGTAGATGATAATGCCACCAATAGAAAAATATTGAAAATGCAACTGGAAGAATGGCGACTGCAACCAGCCCTGGCAGCATCGGGCCAGCAGGCATTGGATATACTGAACAGTAATCAGCATTTTGACCTGGTGTTAACCGATATGCACATGCCCGAAATGTCGGGTATTGAGTTAGCCGAACAAATTCGCAGCCTTTATCCCAAGCTTCCTATAATGCTGTTGAGTTCAGTAGGCGATGATCTGAGCAAAGAACATCGCGACCTGTTCAGTTTTGTATTAACAAAGCCAATTAAACAACAGGCCTTGTTTAAATACATCTTAAACACCTTTAGCAATGCGATGAACGTGGTGACTGAAAAAGAAACCAGCAACCCAAATGTACTACAGGCCGACTTTGCTGAACAATTCCCCCTGCAAATATTACTGGCAGAAGACAATCCATTCAACCAGGCAGTTGCCACGGCCATACTAAATAAACTGGGCTATCAATTTGAAATAGCCGATAATGGCGAACAGGTACTGGAGAAGATGCAGCAAAAATCGTATGATGTAATATTGATGGATGTTCAAATGCCTGAAATGGATGGACTGGAGGCCACACGCATCATCAGGGAAACCTATGGAACACAACCAGTGATCATTGCCATGACGGCCAATGCGATGCAGGAAGATAAAGAAGAGTGCCTGCACATAGGCATGAACGATTATTTAAGCAAACCGGTAGATCTTGATGATTTGGTGCTGTTGCTGAAAAAATGGGCTATTAACGTTATAAAAGCGAAACGCAGGGCTTAACAGGGTGAGTGATGTGTTGGTCAATGGTGAATGGTGAATAGTTCGCGAGTTTTGAAAATAATAATCGATCTTGCGCTGCCCAAAAATTCATTGCCCATTGCCCATTGCCCATTGCCCATTGCCCATTGCCCATTGCCCATTGCCCATTGCCCATTGCCCATTGCCCATTGCCCATTGCCCATTGCCCATTGCCCATTGCCCATTGCCCATTGCCCATTGCTAATTGCTAATTGCTAATTATGAGCCCCGGGCATAAGCCTTTCACGTTTCACGTTGCCCGAAATATAAAGGGCCATCCCAGCTAACCAGGATGACCCTTATACCCCTCCGGGCTACTAATCATTTTTTGACTTGGGAGGAGTTTTATTGAAAGGATAAGGCGAGAACGAATAGGATAACCGCTACCATTGCTGATCAGGTGTTCCGGTTCAGGTTTTTTTTACCCCTTTTGTCGTTACCGAAATGCTGCGTGTGTGCCAATGTAAAAATCGTCTTATAATCCACATCCAACAGATCACTGATCTTGTACAGGTCTGCTAACGTGAATTGTTCAACGTTTGAGATCAATCGTGTCATTCGGTTATTGTTAGTACCCAGGTCGTGAGCCATAATAGTTTTTGGAACATGGGTAAAGATTTCCTTGAATTCGGTTATATGTCTCCCTTCAATCAAAATTTTTACAGCTTTATATCGTGGATCTTTTTCCATGTACCAAAGAAAAAAAACAAATTCAATTGAAATTGCATAAAGGATGGTTCGTACTTTCTTTGTTACAACACGTTCTTTTTTTTGATATTGTCATAACTATTTTTGTTACGATCGGTACAGTGATCATGCGAATAACGTTTGTTACCAAACCCACTCAGCATCTGCATTTTACCAAAATCATCCCCTGATTACACTTTGTAAAAAAGAAAGCGGATCTCCAAAACGATAAAGTTATCCACTAAATTTCTTAGTACAAATGTACTAATATTCTTAGTATTTTTGTAGGGCAATCAAACAAATAATTATGGGTTTTCCGTCTCCGGCAAAAGATTACCAGGAGGAGGTGATAGAATTGTCGCAATACCTGGTTCAACACCCTACCGCTACTTTTTATTTCCGTGTTTCTGGCGATAGTATGATCAATGCCTGCATGCCGCATGGCTCCCTGCTGGTGGTTGACCGGTCTATTAAACCCGCCAGCGGTATGATCGTGCTGGCAGTGATAAACGGAGAATTTACCGTACGCCGCATTGTTCAAACCCGCAAATCCCTGGTGCTCCATCCCGAAAATCCGTTATATAAGCCATTGGTAGTCACTGAAGAAATGAATATGCAGGTGTGGGGCGTTGTAACAGCAGTGGTTGTCAAGTATAAATATGAAAAAAATGATTGCGTTGGTTGACTGTAACAATTTTTATGCATCATGCGAACGGCTTTTCCAGCCCCGGCTGCATAACAAACCCATCGTGGTATTGAGCAATAACGACGGGTGTGTGATTGCGCGCTCTGATGAGGCCAAAGAACTGGGCATCGAAATGGGCGCGCCCTCCTTTCTTATTGAATCGATCCTGCAACAACACAACGTATCAGTTTTTTCTTCCAACTATACCCTGTATGGCGATCTGAGCGACCGGGTCATGACAACCCTTTCGCAATTTGCCGATCAACTGGAAGTGTATTCCATTGATGAAGCTTTTTTAAATCTCACTGCATTCCGGCAGCACAACCTGACCGACTATGCCCATACCATCCGCAACACCGTAATGCAACACACAGGCATTCCGGTTTCCATTGGTATAGCGCCTTCAAAAACCCTGGCGAAAATAGCCAACCGGTTGGTAAAGAAAAGGAATAAGCAATTAGGTGTGTATTGCATTGACACGATGCAGCAAATGGAACACGCATTAAAAAACACACCGGTAAAAGACATCTGGGGTATCGGAGGCCAATATACGAAATTGCTTACCCGCCATGGATTTAATACAGCCTGGGATGTTAGCCGGGCGCCTGAAGAATGGGTCAGAAAGAATATGTCGGTAATGGGCCAGCGCATGTACAACGAGCTGAAAGGCACCTCGTGCATTGCTTTTGAAGATATGCCGCCAAAAAAGAAAATGGTATGTGTTGCCCGTGGATTTGGCAAGGTGCTGAGTGAAAAAAATGAGGTGATGGAAGCGCTGGCCAATTTTACCGCCATGGTAGCAGCTAAGCTACGCAGTGAGCAATTGGCTACCAATACCATCCAGATCTTTGTGCAAACCAATGCCCACCGCAGCAACGAGCCGCAATACTTTCGTTCTTTGACCATTCACCTGCCGGAGGCTACCAATAGCACCAATGAGCTGATCCGTTATGCCAGGAAGGGCCTTGAAACCATTTACCGGCCCGGTTACAATTACAACAAAACGGGTTGTACAGCCATGGAATTGATACCGGCCGCTGAAGTACAATATAATATCTTTGATAAAGAAAACAGGGTCCGAAATTCGAAGTTGATGAATGTGGTAGACGTGGTGAACAGATCGTTTGGGAAAGATGCCGTTCGGTTTGCCCTGCAGGGCTTCAGTACTCGGTGGAAATTGCGCCAATTAAAACTTTCACCCTGTTATACCACCCGTATTGATGAGGTGCTGACAATAAAAATCTGAGCTATGCACAATCCGTTTGTTTTGCTGACAACCAGGTTGCTCGAATCGCTCATTAAAGCGGGCAATACTTTTTTTGTGCGTCAAACCTACAAGCGGGGGAAAAATGAACTTGACCCACTCAACAAAGCCGCCTTTCTATTTACCCATTATACCGATTACAGCCGCGCAAAAACCCATTACGATACGCTTTACAATGACCCCAACAGGTTTTTATATAATATAAACGAAGCAGAACATTATGAAAAACTATTCATAGCTGCCGCCCAGCCCGAAGGGTTTCATATTTACAGCCCGTTGGTGCAACAACCCTGGAAACCTACCTCGCCCATGGCAGCCAAGATCCGCAATTATATTAATCAAAAATTAGATTGGAATCCAAGTCGTAACGACAATGTAAAAGCTGATCTTTTTATTCAGTTTGGCGAACTTTTCATTACCTTAAAGTGTGGTATACATGAGGTGAAATTACCGCTTGCAGATATTGAAAATTTTTGATGCATGTGTTACGATATATCTTTTACGTCGAACATTCAATTAATAACAGATTACCTGCCCGACCTGGTTGTTGATCCCCAATTATCGATCAATTTCGATTTCGATATGACCATTCATGTACAGGCACAGGCATACAGGAAATATCCGGTCATTATTTTCGATGATGGCACCTACAAATTACAGCCATTTGAATGGGGTGTGATCGCAGATTACATGAATACCCCTGAGAAAATAAAGCAGAGCCGCCAATACATGTGCAATGCGCAGAGCGAAAAAATTATCAATGATAAAAAGTCATTCTGGAGAAGGATCCGCGCAAAAAGATGTCTCATTCCCGTAACCGGCATTTATGAGCACCGCGAAATTAAAGGCTGGAAAAACAAAGTGCCTTATTTAGTTCGATTAAAAGAAAGGCCTATGTTCTGTATTGCCGGTTTATATCATTACGCCCCCATTCCCGACGTTGAAACCGGTGAAATAAAAGGAACTTTTACACTTATTACCCGCGCCGCCAATTCCGTCATGCGGCAGATCCATAATGGAGGCCCCAATGTATTTCGCATGCCAATGTTCCTGCCTAAAGAACTTGAATTACAATGGTTGCAGCCCGATTTAACTGATGAAGGCATACAGCAGATACTCGATTATGAAATGCCTTCGGAACAATTAGATTACTGGCCGGTATTCACCATTCGTTCTACCAAACCCCGCCCTGATAATCAGGAAAAAACAGCGCCGTATGCATGGCCCAACCTGCCACCACTGGGCGTTGATGAAAGTACGGAGCAAAAAAACCTGTTCTCATAGTAAAACTACTGGAACTACTTATTGAAACAATAATATAAATAATTACCCGTTCTTTAATTCTCACTACCGGGGATTGAAGTAAGTGCTTTGTGGATAAGCCAGAAACCGAAAAGGGAGTACCAGATCATAATATTTACGAGTAAACACCCGGCCTGTCAGGTGAACAGCGCGGAATACATCGGCTCATGAAGTACCAGTACTATGCGATCGCAATGCCGTATTTCCGCTCCCATCTTAAGGCTTTACTGCATCAATTATTCGCAGTATTTACCATAGGAAAAACACGAACTTAATAGAAAGATTTTCATTGTTGATATCATTTAAGACCAGTATTTGCTGAATTATAAAACTTTTTATATTTTTTCGAGGTATATAACTTAACTGTTATTAAAATAATCCTGTTAATCCCATGAAACTCAACCAGATTCTATTAAACGGCCTGCTGATTGCCAGCAGCTCTGTAGCGTACTCGCAAACCATTACTACTGTAGCCGGTGTTGTAGGCTCCCCCGGATATGCGGGAGATGCCGGCCAGGCGAACAATGCCAAATTCAACAATCCAAGAGCAGTAGCCACTGACACCGAGGGCAACCTGTACATTGCGGACATGCGTAACCACGTAATCCGGAAAGTAAACAACAACGGTATCGTTAATACAGTTGCCGGTAATGGTACAGCAGGTAATTCCGGTGCCGGAGGGCCCGCCACCGCAGCCCAGTTAGCCCAGCCAACTGGTATGACCATCGACAATGATGGCAACATTTACATTGCTGACTACAACAGCTCTGTTATCAAAAAAGTTACTACATCAGGTATTATGACCGTCTTCGCTGGTAACGGTACAGAAGGTTTTAGTGGAGACGGCGGTCCGGCTTCACAAGCCAAGCTGTATCGACCCACTGCCGTAGCGGTTGATAAAGATGGCAACCTGTATATTTCAGATGCCTCAAACAAAGTGATCAGAAAAGTTACCAAAGCAGGTGTTATCAGCACCATTGCAGGTGTACCTGGAAGAGCCGGTTACAGCGGCGATGGCGGTCCTGCCACCAAAGCATTGTTAACCCAACCTGCAGGTATAGCTGTAGATTATTCAGGCAACGTTTACATCGCTGATCCATCCAATTCAGTTATTCGTAAAGTAAACCCCGCCGGTATCATTACCACCTTTGCCGGAACAGGAACAGCAGGTTACAGCGGCGACAATGGCCCTGCAACCAAAGCTCAATTCCAGATCGGTTCACCACAAGGCCTGGCTGTTGACCCGGCTGGTAATGTATATGCTTCAGATTATCAAAACCACGCTATCAGAAAGATCAATGCCAAAGGCATTATCACTACCATTGCCGGTACAGGTGCGCCTGATTACGCTGGCGACGGTGGCCCGGCCATCCTGGCTAAAATATGGTACCCCATCGGTATCGCTACCGACATCGCCGGTAACGTATTTATCACAGATAGCTACAACAATACCATCCGCGAAATAGTTTCAAGCTGTACAGCACCAACGCCTTCATTCGAACAGCAACCAGTTGGTAAAAGCGTTTGTAAAGGCGGCAATGTTACCTTTAGTGTAACTGCCAATAACACTGATAACTACCAATGGCAGGTACTGCAGGCGAATGGTGAGTGGGTTGACGTAGCAGATGGAGCCAATTACGCTGGCGCTACTACCAATACACTTACTGTTAACGCAGTTACTGCAACGATGAATAATAACCGCTACCGTTGTATGGCCAATAACGCCTGCCGTACGCTGTTCTCAAACGGCGCTGCATTAACTGTTACAGGCGGCGCCAGCCCAACACTGACTGTTGCTCCTGCGCTGAATGGTATGTGTGTTGGAATGCCTGGCTCTTTCACAGTGAAAGTTGCGAACGGCGGTACCGCCCCAACTTATAAATGGATAGTGAACGGTAATGACGCCGGTAGCACCAGCCCAACTTACACCAATGCTGCTTTAGTGAACGGTGATAAAGTAAGCTGCGTATTAACAAGCGCCGCCGGTTGTTCAGGCGAACAGATCGCTTCTAATGTCATTGAAGTGAAAATGGGCTTTGCACCAGAAGTAAAAACAAATACAGAAATAAAGATCTTCCAGGGCTTTAGCGCCAAATTAACCGCTACCAGCGAAAACCAGATCAGCAGCTACTCCTGGACTCCAACAACAGGTGTAACCGCTGCCAATACTGCCAACCCGATCGTTAAACCTGCAAAGACCACTACTTATAAAGTAACAGCAGCAAATGCCAGTGGTTGCGCAGCAACTGCCGAGGTTACTGTAACCGTTCTTAACAGAATAGCTATGCCAAAATCATTTACACCCAATGGTGATGGCATGGGCGATCTTTTCCAGATCCCTGCAGTTGATCCTGCTTTCGTAATGAGCAGTTTCTCCGTTCTTGACAAAACAGGAAAGGTGGTTTTCCAAACAACCGATATCACCAAAGGTTGGGATGGAAAAACTAAAGGTGTCAAAGCAGAAGCCGGTACCTACAGCTACGCAATTACCGGAACCCTGCAAACAGGAAAGATCAACGTAAAAGGAACAGTACAATTAGTACGATAATATACCTGCGAAATACACAATTAAAAAAAGGTGGACCGGTTGATCCACCTTTTTTTATTGCTTAACGCTTAACGCTAAAGGCTTAACGCCTAATGCAATGTTCTATGTTCAGCATTCTGTATTCTGCGTTCAGCGTTCTGCCTTCACCGTTCCGCGTTCTGCCTTCAGCGTTCCGCGTTTAGCGTAATTTAACCACCTTCACTATATACGTTTTCCCCCGGGCCTTTACATGCAACATGTATATGCCCGGCGCCAGGTTCTCTCCAAAACGCAACACATTACTACCTCTGCCCTGCTGCAACGGTTTGCCCGACAGATCGAACAAGCTGTATTCAAAATCGCCCAGCATAAATAATACAAACTGGTAGCGCGACGGATTAGGGAACACATGCGGTTTTATTACCCATCCATTGCCTGGTTTGGTTATTTTATCAGGTTCCGTAATGGTAATTGACATAGTATCCGATTCATTCAACGAATCAACAACATATACGGCATAATTACCTGCAAACAGGTTATTAAAGGTATACGGAGAAGATTGCGTGGTGAACGTACCGCCGTTATTGAGCTTTAACCGGTAAGGCGGCGTGCCATTGCTGAAGCTGGCGGTAATGTGGCCATCGTTCCCACCATAACTAGTCACATCCTGCTTTGTAAGTTCCAGTACGGGTTTGGGATTGGGAATATCCCCTTCCAAACTTATATAATCATACATAAAGTGATTCACCCACGATTGGGTAGAAGCCATCACCAGCGTGATCACATTATCACCCACCTTTAACTTACTGTATGGGATGCTGACCGTTTTTATGGAATACTTGGTATAATTGGTTTGGCGCAAAAAGCCATTGCCACCTGCCACATCAGGGTAGAAGTTGGTAAACAACCTGCTTTCATCATTAACATACAGGAACTGGTTCGCATGATCGGCACTGGCATAGGCAATGGTAAGGGTAGCATTACCCGTAGCCGGAATGGTATTGGGCAGGGTAAAATGAATCCGCCATTTCCACGGCGCCCGGGTGCTGTCGGTATCGGGATAAGAAGTATGCGCATAACAAAGCACAGAATCCCAGTTCCTGGCAGTTACCCGGTACTCGATGGGGTTGGGGAATATTGCCCTGAACTTATTCTGCACATGTCCTTCGCAATAATCAAAATCACCCAGGCGGTATTCATCGGCTTTGCGGTTGGGTACGCCTATTTCCCACAACAGTTTTCCTTTATTGCGGGGAATATTCCAGGTTTGACTGCCTAAATCAGTTACACCACCTGCCGTTACCACTACGTTTTGCAATTGGTATTCGCCGGTTTCCCCATCGGTGTAGCCAAAGAACGTATACGTACCCGGACGAATATTGGGTATGCTGAAGTTACCCGCCGAATCGGTCTTTACCCAATAATGATAGGTTTTGCATTCAAACTGCCATTGACCTTCATCGTTAGTTATCTGCGTAACCCCTACCCATGCGTTCTGTCCTTTTATCGCCGGCTTAAAAGGATCATTGATAACAAACCTGCCTGAAACAGTTCCCCGCTCAGCCGTTTGTGGGTATTCAGGATGATGCAACCAACTGTACGGCCACCGGGCTTTTTCTGCAGCGGCTCTTTGTTTGGCATCGATCCAGTTACTATCGCCGGTTGCTTTATCAGAAAAATAGATCAGGTAAGGACCATATAACTTACGCCAGTGTTCACCCTGCGGCACATTAATGCCTCCTGTATTGTAATGCACGCCATTCATACAAACATGGATGATACCGGCCGCGGCATTCAGATCGTGATAAGTAGGCCCTTCGCTGAAATACTCATGGCTGCCAAACACCATCCAGGTTCCAATATTATTTACATCACTGGCATGACCATAAGCAGGAGCTTCCCACAACGGCGTGCTGTATTCATATTTGCCATCGTATTTACCGGCACGCACCCCTGTATTCAGCTTCAGGATCTCCGCAATACCGGTGGGCGAAGCGTTGGCGAAATCATACAGCGAAGGCATTTGCCAATGCTTAACGCTATCAACATATATTTTTTCGCACAGGTAATTGGTAGCATCTTTTGGCGCTATCCATAAAACCTGGCGCCAGGAGCCCAGGTCGAATGCCGGGTACGAAGGCAGGTGTTCCAGCACAGAGTAGGTATACAATCCCCTGTCGCCTTTCTTCAGCACATAATGAATATCGGCATCGCAGGGTGTAACATGCCCGGCAGAAGGCGTATACGGTCTTTTAAACGAAACTTCAATAATGTCGTTGGTATCCTGCAGCACCTCCATGCTCATCTCATACATGGTCTCAAAACCTTTGGAAGTAGTAAAGTCGTAGTACACATACTTCTTGTTTCCTGAAGTGGCAATGGTTTCCACGCCATTTACTTTTAAAGAAATGATGTTGCTGGTCCTTTTCTCAATGGTTGCGAAAATAATTCCGTTATCAAGGGTAATGTAATCGGAATATTCCCGCATCATGCTGTTGGGGTTTTGTGGAATGGTGGCCACCGTATTGGTTCCATTATATGTAATGCTTAGCGTTTTACCAGGCGTACAAGTGAGCCTGCCATCTGCCACCAGTGCATTCAGTTGTGCGGTTTTGTCGCCGGCTATTTGCAGCAACCCAATGCCGCTGATAAAAATACTGCCACCTGCACCAATGTTCAGGTTGCGGGCAATGCGTACGATACCGCCGGTAATATTCAGTTGCGCGGTTAAGCCCGAACCATTTGCCAGGTTCAGGTCCATATTAGCGCCACCGGCGCCGGCATTCAACGAACCACCCGAAACGGTTACGGTAGCACTGCCGCCGGTACCGGTTGCAATGTACATGCCGTTCTTGGTTGATAAGGCACCACCGGTAATGGTTACCGTAGCAGCGGCGCTTCTGCCTATATAAGCGATGTTACGGATATTAAAGTCAGCCGGCGCATTAACCACTACCGTGCCGTTCAGCGAGTCGCTATTGTTGGTATATAAGCCACCTTTCACGGTAAAGTGACCCCCGGCCAACGTATTCAGTTTGGCTGAGCGATAATTCACATTACTGGAATTTCCACCGGTATGAATACAGCTATTGGGATTACCGGCGCCGATCATTAAGGTAGTGGAAGTAAGAGCAGCATAATTGATCGTGGTATCGCTCCAATTATACTTTGAAAAATAATTTGTGCTCACATTTCCTACCCAGGAAATAGTTTGGGTATGGGCAAGAATGGGTAACAACAAATAACAGAGAACAAGGGGAAAAGCGCGTAGCAATCGGCATCGCACCCAGGTGATGCGTAGCATTTCGGGCATAACAATCGTTTTAATGGTTTAATTGAAATATAAAAATGAATATGTAAGACATGAGAAGCTAATGGCAATAAAAGCCTGGAGATGATGATTTGGCGATCATACAGCAGCGTTTGGTTAGGAAAACATAAACATATCGAATAGCTTGTCATGATCCATCCTGCGGTATCCTGCAGGGTAGTTTCTGGTTTATAGTTTCTGGTTTATAGTTTTTGGTTGCTGGTTGGGTTCCCCAAGATTTGGCTTTCTGCTTTTGGCTTACAGCTAGAAACTTGAGGCTGTATCCTATTGAAAATCAACTGGCATTCACCCCCCACTTATTCAAGATCAAGTTCCTTTGAAAATATTTTCGGGTACTTGCATAATTAAAAAATCGTGTTAATCTTTGTATTAAGAAATTCATTCAAGTAATCGTACCCAATCTCCTACTGAACAGGCCCACATCCTACAAAACACATTCCATTCAAGCAACTTATTCACTGTACACGTGCATGTACGACCTGATTCTTCCTATACCATAATTCCAATCTCCCTGATAAAGTCAATTTACTTCCAATACCTGTGGTTGCATTAACCCTTTGATCACCCTTTCAAACCACGAGTATGAAACAATTGTACCCTGCATTTAAAACAGGATTGTATACTGTTAAAAAAGTAGCATTACTAATTATAATATTACTATACAGTGCTGTTGCTGTGTCACAAACGTTAAACTTCAATGCCCCTATTCTTGAGTCAGGTACTCACCAGCAGCAAGGATGTGTTTATCGTTTCTCCGCAGTAACAACCGGCGGCCAAATAGATGCGTTGGTAAAGGTTGACAGTTTAATTGGTGTATCGCTGTCTGGTATAGACGCTACACCCTCAGGCTCCTCCACCACCGCACTTCAACCACAATTAAGTTCTTTGGGCGGTGTTGGCTATCATTATGCCGTGTTTACGATCACTTTTGTAAACGCAGGTTCAACAACCCCTTCACCGGTTTATAATTTTAGCAGCGTATTCATGGGTATAGACGGCAGCAACCAGATAACCGAGTTTAATGCCATTACAGTTAATAACCCCAGTTGGCAGTATGTAAGCCCAACACCTGCTGTAGTTGTTACACAAGATGGTAATACTGTATGGGGCACAGCAACTAATTCAAGTCCTTCAGGCGGGTCAGGTATTGATGAGAACGACTCAACGCAAATGTTCCAGGTTAGTACGCCCTCTACTTCCAGCGTTACGATGCGTGTAGGGTATTATCAGCACCAGAATGGATGGAGTGGAAACGATCTGTTCAGCCTGAACATAAGAGGCAGCCAATTGCAACCGATCATCTTACCAGTTAACCTGTTAAGCTTTACTGCCCAACTGGTAAACGACAAGGTATCGCTTATATGGAGCACCAGCCAGGAAATAAATGTTAGCCATTATAGTATTGAAAGAAGCATCGACAACAAAAACTTTGATCAGGTAGCTCTTTTATTCACATATGATAATCCGTCCATTAATAGCTATTCGTTCAAAGACCCAATAAAAAATATCACAGGTTCGGTTATCTACTATCGGCTGAAAATGGTTGACAAAGATGGCAAGTACAAATATTCAGAAGTAAGGACCGTACGTATAAATGGAGCAAGCGAAAGAGTGAAAATAACCGCCTACCCCAACCCGGTAGTGAACGAGCTGCATATTTCCCTTCCGCAAGAGTGGCAAAACAAAACCGTTAATGGCCAATTGCTGAATACCGGCGGAAGTATTATAAAAACATTCAACATACAACAAGCAGCAACAATAACGATGTCTGATGTACCCGCAGGCACCTACTACATTAAAGCGATCAACGGAAATGAGATCAGCACACAGGCAATCGTAAAATCGCAGCTTTAAAGATAGTTTTTAAGGGTACGATCAATAACGCCGTTCTGTTTCTACAGGATGGCTTTTTTATTTTTGCTCATCCCATCTTCGTATTTTGCGGGCAAAAACTACATGAACCAGCCTATTTTCGATCGGGAGGTATATATACAACGTCGTCGGCAGTTACGATCAACTCTAACCAATGGACTTATATTATTGCTGGGCAATGAAGACAGCAGCATGAATTATAAAGATAATTGTTATCCGTTCAGGCAGGATAGCACTTTTTTGTATTATGTGGGCATTGATCAGCCAGGCCTGGCAACCATCATTGATCTGGACGAAAACAAAGAAATACTGTTTGGCGAGAACGCCAGTATCGATGACATCATCTGGACGGGCCCGCAACCCCAAATTCAGGAGCTGGCCGATTCAATAGGCATTGCAGCCAGCGATAACCTGGCTAAACTGGCCACCCTGCTGGCAGCAGCCCGTAAAGCTCAACGCCCTGTTCATATATTACCACCCTACCGGCCTGAAAATAAAATAAAACTGGCTACCTGGTTAAATACGTCCATAGCTCAACTGCAGGAATTTGTATCCGAAAAACTGATCCGTTCGGTTGTAGCGCAACGTGAAATAAAAGAAGAACGGGAGATACACGAGATGGATAAAGCAGTATCTATTTCTGCCGATATGCACCTGGCAGCTATCCAAAATGCCCGGCCCGGTATGAAAGAGTATGAACTGGCAGCACAGGTAGAAGCGATTGCCCTCGCTAATTATGGACGACTCTCCTATCCGGTTATCCTTACCATAAACGGCCAAACCCTGCACAACCATTATCATGGCAATACGATACAGGATGGGCACATGGTACTGGTTGACGCCGGCGCTGAAACCAGCATGCACTATGCCGGTGACCTTACCCGTACTTTTCCGGTAGGCAAACAATTCACCACCCGCCAACGCGAATTATACAACGTTGTACTGAATTCACTGGACCATGCAGTTTCTTTACTTCGTCCCGGCATACAGTACAAAGAAGTGCATACCCAGGCCTGTATTAAACTGGTGGAAGGTTTGACCGCGGTTGGACTAATGAAAGGCGATGCCACAGCAGCCGTAGCAGCCGGTGCGCATACGATGTTTTTTCAATGCGGGTTAGGGCATATGATCGGTTTGGATGTGCACGACATGGAAGACCTGGGCGAACCGCTGGTGGGGTACGACGATCAACTGAAAAAAAGCAAGGAATTTGGCTGGAAATCGCTTCGCCTGGGGAAGGCGCTAAAGGCGGGTTTTACGCTAACTGTTGAACCGGGCATTTATATTATTCCCGAACTCATTGACCGGTGGAAAACAGAACAAAAGCACACCTCGTTTATAAATTACGATTTGCTGAACGAATACCGCACCTTCGGCGGCATACGCATTGAAGACAATTTTGTGATCACTGAAACCGGAAGTAAAAAGCTGGGTAAATCATTGCCGAAGTCATTGGAAGAAATAGAAACGTTACGAAAGGGGTGATCAGGCTTCGAACCATAAAACTTTTTAGTATGAGCACCAAACGCATTACAATACCCGTTTCTTCTGCCATAGGCAAAGTTTCGGCTGAATATAATGTACCTGCAGGAGCCACTTGCCTGATAACGCTGGCGCATGGCGCAGGTGCAGGCATGGACCATTCCTTTATGGTAACGCTGGCTGCATCCTTAGCGGCAGCCCACATTGGCACCATGCGCTTCAATTTCCCATTTGCTGAAAACAAAAAAGGGCGGCCCGATACACCGGCCGTTGCTCATCAAACCATTGAAGCCGCCATAAACAAAGCCCATGAATTATTTCCGGCACTGCCGTTGTTCGTTGCCGGTAAATCGTTTGGCGGCCGCATGAGCTCGCAATATTTATCAACACACCCCGATGCCAACGTGAATGGGATCGTTTTTTACGGTTTTCCACTGCATCCCGCCGGCAAACCGTCTACCGAACGAGCCGAACACTTAAAAGATGTAAAAGTACCAATGCTTTTTCTACAAGGTACCAAAGACACACTAGCGCAGTGGGATTTAATAGAAAGCGTATGCGCTTCCCTTAAAAAAGCAAAACTGGTAAAGCTGGAAGGGGCAGATCATAGTTTTAAAGCAGGAAAACAAGATACCATGAGTTTGCTGATGAGGGCAACCCAGGAATGGGTGGAGAAATAATTCATTTATCAAAATAAAAAGTTTAACTTAGGGAAGATTAGTTATTTACTCAAATAACAAGGTCATATATCCATTCTGGTTAAGGACACTGATAGTAACTGATAGCAATTCATCCAACCATGTTCAGGCACACTGATTAATTAGCACCCCTTACTTTGCTGAGTAGGACTGGTGAGGTATGTCCTTTTCATACTATCAAAACAAAACCTCTATAGAACATTCAGTTCCTTAACCAAAAATAATATGTCATGAAATCTCCAGTAGAATTCCTGCCAATCAACAAAGTATTATTGGTTGATGATGATGCAGCAGCTAATTATCTTTCCAAAGAATTGCTCGAAGAATTGCATGCCGCCAAAGAAATTGAAGTTGCCGAAGACGGGCTATCAGCCATAGATAAGATGAAACAAAAAAATTGCCCCGACATTATTTTTCTGGATATAAAAATGCCAGGTATGGATGGCTTTGATTTTCTGGAAGGACTGAAAGCCCTCACCCTGAGCAAAAGCGTGAAAATTGTAATGCTCACCAGCTCCGTTCGACCTGAAGATAAGGAAAAAGCTTTTACTTATAAGGGAGTGGTTGACTTTTTCGAAAAACCCTTAACCCCCGAAAAAATTCAAATGGTAGCCACAACGTACCTGAATTAGGACTTCCCTAAACAACATTGTAGCCTATTGTTTCACATATATTAAGTGCAACTCCATTCAAAGAGCAGCAGAACAGGGCACATCTATTGTGCACTACCTGCTGCCATTTTATAGTCATTTCATTTAAGTACTGATAACAAGTGACATGAAAAATATCATTGTTTTTGCATTAGGTATGCAGATATTCGCTGTTCCTCTGTATGCACAAAAAAAGGATTCTCTGTCGCACCTGTTACAATTATCTATTGAAAACCTAATGGACATACCGATCTACTCCGTGTCGAAAACATCAGAATCAACTTTTGAAGCGCCTCTTTCCTCAAGTGTTCTCACAAAAGAACAAATAAAACGGGCCGGATGCACTTCCATCATGGAAGCATTGCGATTGGTGCCGGGCATCATTGTACGGGAACAAACCAATGGGAATTATGATATTCATTTGCGAGGCTTAGACAATATTCCGCCCAATGCAAGCTTAGTATTTTTCACCAGCTCTACCACGCTGGTCATGATCGATAATTTTCCCGTGTATAACTATTTACATGGTGGCACATTCTGGGAAACATTGCCTGTTGACATTAATGATGTAGAAAAAATTGAGGTAGTGAGGGGACCTGCTGCCGCGTTGTATGGGCCGAACGCTGTTTCGGGAGTGATCAACATCATTACACGGAAACCGGCCAAAGACGGATTGTATTCGGTGGCCAATGTGCAATACGGAAGCCATAACAGCCTTATTGCAAACGCATCTGCCGGTTATAAATTCAATGATAAGATCAGTGCCATTATCTCGGGAAATTTTCAAAACAGGAACAGGACCCAAACAACCTATTACGACCCCATCACCAATTCGTATGTAGGGCTTGATTCGCTGACGGCTGTAAAAATAAATCCGCTGGGCAGGGCCAACGTCAATGAGAGATACCCCCACCCCCATTTGGCCATGCGCAAATATGCAGTGAACGGCTTTATTAATTATAATCCCAGTAATAAAATACAGCTATCTGCATCCCTGGGCACACAACAGGCAGAAGTGCAAAAAATATTTGCCACCGACTCCTATTCTGCCAATATAGCTACTGCCAAAGCAGAAACCCGGTATGCCAACCTCAAAAGCACTATCAATGACTGCATGGTACACCTGTCATATTTGTACGGAACCCAGTCGCCCATTGAAGGCTTAAGGATCTGGAAATGGAATTACCATACGCTGGATGCGGTGGTAGAATATAACTTCAAAAAAATAAGGAACTTAAACATAACACCCGGCATCATATACCGCCGGGCTGTATACGACGATAGTAAATATGTAAACACCGATATTAAAGAAGGATTATGGAGCGGCAAAGCAGAATCTATAACAAAAGCCCTTTCGCTGCGAACCGATTACAAACTGTTTGATCAAAAGTTACGATTGGTAGCCGGTGGCCGGGTAGATAAATTCAACTATCCTAAAAAAACGTATTACTCGTATCAACTGGCTGCTACCTATAAAATCAATGAACGGCATTTGATAAGAGTAGTGAACTCAAAAGCCTACAGGACCCCACTGATCATCGATCTTTTTTCGAACCTCGATATTAGCGGCCGGCTTAATGCCACCCAAACATTTCTGCTTGAACTGAGAGGCAACAAAGACATTCGCCTTTTATCTTCAGCCTTATTTGAAGTGGGTTACAGAGCGCAATTGCGAGACAATCTAAAACTCGATCTTGAACTATTTACCACCAAAACCAAAGATTTCTCTTATACCATCTTTGAAAGTGGGCAATTCAATCCAACCGGTCCGGTCGGGTTTACCGGGCTGCTTGAACTGAACAATATCACCATTTATGCTAAACAATGGGGCAGTACATTGGCCATGGATTACGTTGAAGGAAAATGGCAGTTTAAACCCTTTATTACTGTTCAAAAAACTATGTTGTACGATTATTCAAGATATGCCAATTCGCCCAGTGCCCCGCCTACTGCCAGCAACAACTTTAACCCGGCATTGAATAATATTTATTCAGGCAGGGGTACAAAAATGAAACATAAAGCCACTCCATCTTTTTATGGTGGCGCTTATATAAACTGGAAAGCCGGTTCAAAATTAAATCTCAATCTCAACCCCTGGTTTTTCAGCAGTCAACAACAATTACAAAGCAGTAACCTTACTTATAACGACGGGCAACGCGGCGTTGAAAACGTAAAAGGCAAGCTGCTGTTAAATGCGGCCATTTCATATGCCGTTACAAAAAAGCTCATCCTTACAGGTAATTTCAGAAACTGTTTAAACAATGAAGACCGGGAATTTTACAAGGCAGACAGTCCATCGTTCATGATATTCGGAGGCGTTCATTTTGAATTTTAAGTATCAGGAAGGTTAGGCCAGTAATCATTTATACAGAAAAGTGAATATCGTTATGAAAAAGTATTTTATAGAAAAGCGGGACTGTATACATTATATGAAATATAAAACTGTATTACTGTCGCTTTTTCTTTTTTGTTCATTCACCCTGCAGCAGGAGAAAAACAAAGCCAGCGAATACAACCTAAAAGCGGCTTTCATTTTTAATTTCACAAAATATATTGAATGGAAGACTGCTACCAGTGAAAATGAATTTATTATTGGCATCATGGGTCCATCCCCCATCAACGATCCGCTGGTTGAAATTGTAAAAACAGAAACGGTTGATAATAAAAAGATAATTATTAAGCAATTTAATAAACCGGCCGACATCAGCTTTTGTAATATCCTGTTCATTTCCCAGAGCTCGTCCGCATCCCTGGATGATATACTGGCTAAAACAGTCCATAAGGGCATGCTTATTATCAGCGAACAGGAAGGATATGCCGAACAGGGCACTGCTATCAATTTCGTGATCGTTAACCGAAAGCTGAAGTTTGAAGCCAATGTAAAAGCGATCAATACGGCCGGACTAACAGCAAGTTCTCAATTACTAAAACTGGCAATTATTATTAAATAATGATGATAGGGTTAAAAAACGCGTCCATAAAACAAAAGCTCATTGTCATTCAAACAATCACCGCTTTTATTGTAGTGTTGGTATGTTGCGTCTTTTTCGTAGTTAACGATATCAAAACGTTTAAAGATGCTGCCGTACGAAAAATGTATTCTCTGGCAAGGATCGTAGGCGAGAGCGCCGTATCCACCCTGCTTTTTATAGACCAGGATGCGGCCAGCCAGATACTGATGAAGCTGAACAAAGAACCAGACATCCTCGAAGCAGCCATTTTGGATAACAATGGAAAACTTTTTGCCAAATATGCACGTACAAAACCAGACATTGACGCTATAAAAGACATTACCAATGAAAAGGAAATCGCCGCCGACTTTTCGGGAAATAAATTGACGGTAAGCTATAAAATTTACCAGGAGAATGAGTTCCTGGGCACCGTGGTATTACGGGCCGCCCTAAACGACCTGCATAAAATTATTTCAGGCTATATAAAAGTAGCGGGAATGATTTTATTTGCAGCCCTGATTGCCTCGTTAATTATCGGGGCGTTTTTACAACGTTCCATTCCACACAGGTTATTATCGCTGGTATCCAAAACAAAGGAAGTGGCTGAAACCGGTAATTATTCCCTGCGCGTTGCCGATAATGGAAATGATGAAATTGGCATTTTGTCGCAAGGCTTTAACAATATGCTTGACCGGATTGAAAAAATGGATACTTACCTGAAAGAAACCAACATAGCCCTAAAAGATTATTCCCGCAACCTGGAGCAATCGAACCGGGAACTGGAAGAATTTGCTTATATCAGCTCACATGACATGAAGTCGCCTATTACCAGTTTAAACGGCATGTTGACTTTGATGGAACAGAAAAATGTTGTAAGGGAGGAGCACAGGAACCTCTTCCTTATGGCGAAGAATTCGGCCCGGCAAATGCAAAAGACCATTAATGCCCTGAATGAGATCATTGCATTCAGGAAGACCCTTAAGATAGAAAAAGAGAACATTGATCTGCATGAAGCGTTGGAAGACGTAAAATTAAGGATCTATGATTCGATCCTGTCATCGGGCGCTATCATCAATGCTGATTTTTCTGCTTGCACGCACGTCAATTATCCGGTGGCGCATTTAAAAAGTATTTTTCAAAACCTGCTTACCAATGCCATTAAATATAAACAAGAGGGGAAGCCGCCCGTAATAGATATCAGGACAAGCATTGATAAAAACTTTGTTGTATTGGAAGTAAAGGACCAGGGCATGGGCATTGATATGAAAATGTATAAGGATAAATTATTCGGATTATTTCAGCGTTTTCATACACATATAGAGGGTGTAGGTATTGGATTACACATGATTCATTCAATTATAGAATCATACGGGGGTAAAATTTATATAGATAGCGAAGTAAACAAGGGAACTACATTTAAAATTTATTTAAGCAATGTACCATTTTAGTAAAGTTTTATTGGTTGATGATGATGAGGCAACCAATTTTCTGGCCGCAATGGCCATCAAGAGCCTTGATATAGCAGATGAAATAGAAGTGGCCGGCGACGGACTTGTCGCCTATGAATGGATCAAACAAAATAACTGCCCGGATATTATCTTTCTCGACATCCGCATGCCACGAATGGATGGCTTTGATTTTCTGGATAACCTGAAGGAGATAAATGTTTGTAATAAAGCAAAAATTGTGATGTTGACCTCTTCCACGCGGTTGGAGGACAAGCAAAAGGCGCTTTCATATAAAAGTGTCATTGAGTACTTCGAAAAGCCATTGACGGAGGAAATGATCCAAAAGATAGCAGACACTCATTTTTGAGCGGGTTTACCCCAATATTCCTTTTGAAAAATTTGCTGGCCGGCTTTTATTTGGTGAAATTCCCGGATAGCTCTATATTTGCAAACTCTAAAATAATCAATCCTTTTTATAGAAGGTTGATTTATGGGGAATTAGCTCAGTTGGCTAGAGCGTCCCGATGGCAATCGGGAAGGTTGCGGTTCAACTAAGAAATATTTGGGGAATTAGCTCAGTTGGCTAGAGCGCCCCGATGGTAATCGGGAAGGTTGCGGTTCAACTAAGAAAAATTTGGGGAATTAGCTCAGTTGGCTAGAGCGTCCCGATGGCAATCGGGAAGGTCGCGGTTCAACTAAGAAATATTTGGGGAATTAGCTCAGTTGGCTAGAGCGTCCCGATGGCAATCGGGAAGGTCGCGGTTCAACTAAGAAATATTTGGGGAATTAGCTCAGTTGGCTAGAGCGTCCCGATGGTAATCGGGAAGGTTGCGGTTCAACTAAGAAATATTTGGGGAATTAGCTCAGTTGGCTAGAGCGCTTGCATGGCATGCAAGAGGTCGTCGGTTCGACTCCGATATTCTCCACAAAAAAGAAGCTTTAAAAGGTCTGCAGCAATGCGGGCCTTTTATTTTTATGTCATTTCACGTGTACATACTGCATTCTCAAACCCTGGATCAATACGGATCAAGTGAAATTTTTGGGGGATTGATTTGTTTAGGCATAGATTTTATGGAGTCTGAATAAGAAGAAATTAATATCTCGAACACCCCTTGCCGAGGCTCTGAAAGCCTTGATTTTGGCATTAAAAGCTTCAGCCGAAGCGTTGGTGCTTCTGTTGTTGAAGTAGTTGAGTATAG
>NZ_STFF01000007.1 GCF_004834005.1 Niastella caeni | reverse complement strand
AATTACCCTTTCACTATCAGGATTGCGTAAAGTGTACGCTGTATGGAATAGGACTAGACAATAACGGTATAAGACACCTCAATGCTACCGCGATGCTACCTCATTGTGTTCTCTTTGGGTCCTCTTTGCTTCCTCGGATTCCGAGGAGCCAAAGAGGTGGAACAGAGGGGGAGCCGAGGAGGCAAAGAGGAGGCTGTGTTTTTCATCACCCGTTTTGTACTGTTCGTCACACCATTTATCGAACACCGTCACAAAAAAACAGGTGTTCCCGAGGAGAAAATGCAGTTCATCACACCACTTTCCGAAGCCCGTCACATCAAGAACAAAACACCATCACATTTTGGAAAAAACGGTTTGAAAGCTTGTATACATTTGTGTCATCAGTCGCCGCCAAAGGAGTTTCGCTCAGGGCTAACGGGAAGAGCGAACCCGCAAACCCTCTCCCCGGCAGCGATTGGTAAGGTATCTTTTTTATTCACCATTAAAAACAAACAATCATGGCACATTCAAATAATAGCCTGGTAACAGGCAAGCTTAGAGGATCCCTCGGAAAAGAACTCGTATTTCGCGAGTGGGAGGGTAAAACAGTAGTTGCGAAAGCACCTAAAAGCAGGGAGGGAGATCCCACACCTGCACAGGCAGAAACACAGGAAAAATTCCTGCTCGCATCACGATATGCACGGGCAATTATCCGAAGTCCCGACAAAGGCATGGCTGAAGCCTATGCCGCTGTTCTAAGGCCCCGGCAAAACGTGTATAGCAGAGCGTTGGAAGATTTTCTATCTCCGCCCGTTGTTAAAAGCATCAATACGCGTAATTATAAAGGCGCAGCCGGCGACAAGATCGCTGTTCGTGCAATAGATGATTTTCGCGTAATAAGTGTACGGGTGGAAATATATGCTGCCAACGGCACGCTACTGGAAGCAGGTAATGCTGTACAAAGCACCAATGGCCTTGACTGGACCTACACCGCCACGCAGGTTAACAATCCGCTGGCTGGTAGCAAGATCATAGCCATAGCAACCGATGTTCCGGAAAATGAAGGATCGTTGGAAGTTACTTTGTAAGGTTTTACCAGGAATCCTGTTCCGGCTTAGCCGGGACGGGGTTCCTTTTTAAACAACTACAAACAAATGATATGAGCAAATTACCAAAGCGTCATTTTTGGGAGTGGTTCAAACGTTATAATCAGGAATATCTTGAGCTGAATAAAAAGACTAAAAAAGAAGCTGCTTACTGGCTGCATGAATTGAACGCTCATTTACGCGCCTATTTTAAATTTTTTGGCTTCAGTGTAACATTGCCTGATAATGGATTGGCGAGGCTTACCATCACCGTAAATGGCAAAGTGATGCATTTTAAAAAAGTAGACGCATTTGTCGCCACAGCACCTGAAATACCCGGATGGAACATTATTGCGCTGGAAGATCCCATGCCCGTTGATTTTTTATTGGAAAAGCAAATAGAGAAAGCAGGTATAGATCCCAGTGAATTGTGTTTTTCTTTTGCAAGCGATGATCCTTACGATACGGATATTATAGTGTATCACCCGTTATGTTCGGAAGACAATGAACATCTTTTTTTACAACTGGCTTATGCCGCCGTATATAATTTATTGGGTGAACGTTCCTTCGGGATTGATTTTGGCCGCCTGGAAATGGCAAATCTTTCATACGCCGATCAGGGTGATGTTTATCAACTGGAAGATTTACCCACCCATATCGGGCAACGCAGATCGCCAATAATTGTAGATCATACTGGAAAATTGCTGAACGTGCGTTGAATAAGAATTAGTTTTGCACCGAAGAAACTGGCAATTACCAACTAAAAAAGTCACATCCGTCACCTGGCGGATGGGGCTTTTTTAGTTAGTTTAGCGGTATTAAGAACGATATCCTGAAATATCAATATGGAATTTTTAATACAGCACGGGAAACAAACATTCATCCTGGTACTTTTCCCATTTGTGGGACTAGCATTAGAAATTGGATTATCATCCAGGAAAATACGCCTCATCGCAATAGCGGCATTGACTTTATTGATCCCTTTATTATTTGGATACAGATATTCATTTTTCAACGCTTTTCCTGTTTTAGTACTAATTCTTTTAGCGTGTGGTTATTCCTTTTTCTCAAAACAGATACAAGGTCAGGGAGTAAAATTCGTTGCTGCGCTATTGTCAGGAGGACTATTATTGGTTGTTATGGGTTATGCCTGGTTCATCAGGACAATGGGCGGAGGTGAAACGACGGAAAAAAAATGGAAACTAAAAGGCTATCAAATAGAATACATAGTAGATAAAGGATTCACGGGACGCGGTCTTATGACATACGAACTATATAAATTGACCTTCATTCCAATACTAATGAAAAAAATTGAAATTGTAGCCGAAGAGGACAGCAAAAACTGCATCGTCAATTTCAACGACAGCAAAATACTATTTAATAAATGTAGCGGCACCCTGCAAGGTGGCCGCTAACATTTGGCTTTCCCTGATATACGCATTACTACATGTATATTTTACCAAAGCCCATTTTTCTTTAACCTTACTTTCAGTATTTCGCCATCACCTGCCTCGCCGCCAAAACCCCAATTGGCTACATACAGATTTCCATCGGGGCCATACGTCATTGCTGTAGGATTGGAAAACCCAGTTGCAATCACTTCTTTCGACCCGTCGGGATCAACCCGTACAACCCTTCCCGTACCTGGTGTAGGGAATGGATTCCCGGTAGTGCTTTCCAATACATACATGCGGCCCCTGTTGTCAAACACCAATCCAAGTATAGTGGTAAAACCAGTATGCACTATACTGATCTGCCCGCCGGGGTTTATTTTGTAAATGTTTGAACTGCCATCAACAATGGGGAAAGTACCCAGATTACCGACATAAAAATTTCCACGATAATCAATTGCGGTAGGAACAACGTGTCCCTGGCTTGCAGAAATGTCAATCACGCTGGTGATGGTTCCATCAGTGGTTACTTTCACCAGTTCGCCATGGTTTGCATCCAACGTATATAAATCGTTATGAACACTGATCATACTGTACCAGGCGCCTTCAGGGTCAAAATCAGCAGGTTCAGGATTTGCAACGGGATGAGTAACCCTCCATTGTCCAAGATCTGCGATCACCGTATGTGAAGTGCCTGAATTGATCCTTACAATGCTGGTAGGCACTGATGGAACCCCATGCCCGCATCCCGCATAAAGCACCGCATACAATGTGTTGCCGACGAACGCCACATCATTCACACCCAATTTATCACCGAAGGCAGATGTTACAGAAGGAAGTTGATCGGTAACAGTAGTGCGTGTACCATGCTTACTGAACTTTGAAATTCGCCCACCGGTTGCACTTCCCAGGTAAGGGCCGTCAGGCGGCACTAATGCCGGGCATTTGGCATCATGGTTCTCTGTTCCTCCAAGACCAGCTTCTGCCACATATAAAAAGCCATCCGGTCCAAACTTCAAGCCACGTGGGTTGTTCAACCCGGAGCCAAAAACAGTAACCGTACCCGGCTCCGCTTCATCTTTCTTACATGAACCGAAAAGGAGAACAAAAGCCAGCAGAGACCATCCGTAGTATTTAAAAAAACGACTCTCAACCCAACTATAATGGTTGATGTAAAAGGATGTTTGCATAACATTAGTTTTAGATGACATAATAAAAACTAAACAGGCAAACTGAGCAGGTAAGTTTAATAAGGCAAGGAATTGTAGCTGTAGAGTCGATTCAAAAATTGAGCGAGTTTTTGGATGTCGGAACTTTGTTCAATATTAATAAACGAGGGAGAATTAAAAGAGGCATTCAGAAGGTTCGTTGTAAAAGCACCTGTTTATTAAAAGTACAAAAATATATTTTAACAATAAAGTATTTGCACACCCATCCCGGAGTGATATTCATCAGTTAAATAAACACGGGTACTTATAGTTTAACTACTTTTTTTGTAATTATTAAACCATTGTCTTCTATTCTTACTATATATATCCCGGCTGGCGCGGCAGATAAATCAAACTTTAGCTTGTTCCCGTTTCCTGCAAATTGTAGTACAATTTTACCATTCAGGTCTGTCAGGAATACTTTGGCATTTATAAGTTCTTTGCTAAAAGTTACAAAGAACAGGCCTGTGGTAGGATTGGGATATAATGCCTCAACAGATTGAAATTCTTCGGTTGTTTTGGCCGCTTCCTGGCTTACTCTGGCAGGATAAACGCCACCATTATTACAAAAATAAAGTCGTTTTAACCTGTTACCGGAGGCATCGTAAGTGCAAACAATTCCGCAGGCCCCTAAAGGCAATTGCTGGGCATATATTACAAAGCCAACCAGCATTTGAATTATGAATAGAAAGGCTTTTATCTTCATATAGATAAGTTTACTAAGGATAATCAATGGTAAAATTTTTGTTTTTCAAATCAGAAAGACTAAACAGGTAACGTTTCAGTACCCAATCGTTTTGTTTTACCGTTTCCCATGAATTTGACTCTAACACACTGGCGTCGAAAACAAATAACACCAGGGTGTCTGAATGCAGCAAGTATTTATAATAGACCTCTACGCAATCGCGAATAGAAAATACCAGTGTCTTTTCCTGTATTGCCACTTTATGAGTCTCCGGTGATAGAACCGGATTGGGAACCGTTATACTGGTATCGGGATACGTTGCACTAATGGACGCATATATAGGTTTGTTGCTTGTATTATATACAGCAATATTATGATGACAATTTTTTGTATCTCTTCTGCATCCTGCAGACAGGAAGATATTGGAAAGTAATAACAGCACAATTATTCTACCCACATTCATCATTTAATATTGCCTGTTTAAAAAAATAGTATTTATAATACCTAATGGGTCGATCACATCAAACCAGTGAAAACCCAATCTATACCCGGTATTAATGATAGGATTAAAACCAAAATCCCACCCTGCATACCCAGGTACATGTTTGTTAAAATAAGCAAAAGCTCTTGCGTTGGCATCCTGCTCTGCCGGATGTAATTCATGGGGATCCTTACTTAACACACTTGGAATACCTACCTTTCCATAATACAGGGGACCAAAAAGCTGGCTCTGTATATAATGTCCATACTCATGCTGAAAAAGCGGATCATTAGGCTTAGCTCTTATGCCCCTGTCGCCAATAATAAAGCTACCCTGTGTTATTCCACCCCAATTATCACGGTTTGTTTCAACAACTGTGGCCCCACCATAATAACCTACACTGCGAACCCCGCCAAAAGTATTTAGCATTGCAGCCGAAGCATGCCCTATAGTAGTCTGAGGAAGTTGCCACGTAAAACGACTTACTCCTTCCCACACACCGCCAAAAAACGATTTATTTTCATCCAGATAAAAGTTTCCGGCGAATATTTTCCCGGCATTGGCAAGAGGCGTTAAATCTCCTTTAACAATACTTCGTATCGCCGCGCTTACAAAACTCAGTTTGGTAGTAACGGCATATACGAATGCCGCTCCTTTTATTATGGGGCCAACAACTGGAACAGGTAATCCGAAAGTTATACCTGCGCCTAAAGCTGCACCGGTAATGGCCCCTTGTGCAAAATATTTTAAGCCATCCCCAAAGTTATCTATATCCCCTCCCATGGCATGTGTAGCTGTATTTCCTAAAGCAAACAAAGCTGCCATTCCAACTATTAACCAGGGAAAATTGCCATCGGGATCAACATAGCTCATTGGGTTATTATGGCCATACGCATACCGGTTATACCCCTGTGTACTAAAAGCACCCGGTATATAATTATCAGGGCTTAACATACGGCCTTGTACCGGATCGTACAGCCGGCCATTCATGTTAATCAGGGCAAATTGCGCCAGGTGTTCATGGCCAGTATAACCTCTGTTCAACCATCCGGGAACCGATGGAATGGAGCTATAGGTCCAGTTTTGCGGATTGCGCTTTCGTCCCCAGGCGTCAAAATTTTGCTCTACCACAATATTTCCGTTCAAATCGGTAAGCGTGAGTATAGAACCCAGATGGTCGGTATAGGTTACATAAAAATTATTTACCCCGTTTTGCCGTACAATGATGGCACATAAGCCATTACCTCCATAAACATAATGTATTTCTTTGGCGCCTGTATTGTCGGTTTGTTTCTCATAATTTCCTATATACAACCTGGTTTCGGTAAGTACGCCGTTTGTTTGTAATTCACTTTTCACTCTTTGATAATCGGGTCCGTAGGTGAACGCTATCTGATATGGTTGTTCATTGATGGTAGCAGTTTTCAAAAACGGTGTATAGGTAATGGTTTGCTCTGTTTGACTGGTAGTAACAGGTGGCGCTGTACTGCCCGCCGGATTGGTAATATATGCTACCGCATGAATTTTGTCGGTTTTATATGTATACTCCCCGGCATCTGTTTTCGAAACAATATTGCCCATCGAAAATGTGCTGTTGCCGTCATAACTGAGGTTCAACTGTACCTGGTTATTTACTGATGTTTGTGTTAACCGGTTCAGCGCATCATATTGAAAACTTTCAGTTACTCCTTTGATCACTTCCTGGCGACCTGATAAATTTCCTTTGGCATAATCCCAGGTAAAATTCAAATCCTGTACCCCCTGAGTATAATAGTGTGTTGGAAACCCGTTTTGATAAGTGATTTGTGAGCTTTTGTTATTACCGAGCGTATAATCTATATATCGTCCGTAGCCGTTAATTTTTGTTACGGTAAATAATGTTGTTTGAGCGCCTGTATTGCCTCCCGTAACTGAAGTCAGTAGTCCGTTGTTATCATATACATTATTTACTTCTACACCCGAAGGATACGTGACCTTGTTCACACGGCTGTACGCATCGTAACTATACATGGTTATATATGTGATTCCGGCAATAGTCACTTTTTCCGATTGCAGCCGTTTCAGGTTATCATAGGTGTATTCCTTAATTACTCCGTTGAACCCGGTAACCTTCTGCAGCTTATTGTTGCTGCAGCCCGTTTCATTATCTTTATAATATTCGTAGGTAGTTACGCCTTCAGGTCCCTGGCGGCTAATAACCCTTCCCAACTCATCATAACTCATCTGGTAAGTATGATTGGTATTATCAGTTTGCTGTTTTAGCTGCCCCAGGGCATCATATTCGTAAGTTATGGTACCTGCATTCTTATCAACCTGGCTTGTTTTCCGGCCGTAAGCATCATACGTATTGGTAATTATGGTATTGCCACCATGTTTAACTTCTGTTTGTGCACCACGGCTATCATACGTAAAGGTCAGGCTGCCGCCTTTATCATTGCCTGCAATTATTTTCCCAGCGGCATCAGTGGTTTTATTATTTGTTTGGCCGGCCTGGTCTGTTGCAGTAACCTGTACATTTCCGCCCGATTGCATGTTATAATTATAATTGATCGTATTTAACGGGTTCGATACGATCCTCAGCCTGTTGTAACCGTCATACGTGTTTGTAGTTGTTATGGGTGTTTCCGTTGAATAGTATGTATTGGTGTTGCTCGCTACATTTCCTTTTACATCATAGGTAACAGCACTGTTGAGCCACTGGTTATTAAACCCGGCCACCTGTTTTTTGGTTTCCCTGTTTAACTTATCGAACCAGGCTTTGGTGTCGGGTTTGCCACCCGAATAATCGACAAGGCTATAGTACACATTATTGCCCTGAACATCCCATACAAGAGAATGGATTGCTGTAAATGCCGGCTCGATTGTTTTTTTGGCTTGCCCAAAAACATCATACTCATACTGGACAGTAATACAATCGCTGGTAGTCATTGACAAAGGCTTCCCCCATTTTCCATCATAAGTAAAGCTTTCTGTTTGAGCGATAGGCGTTCCTGCAGCAATGGTTTTCGATATAACAAATCTTCCTTTACTATCATAGGTTAAATTACTAACCCGGTTATTCACTCCTGTTGCGCTCAATGTAATGATGGCAGGGTTACCAAATCCATTATAACTGTATGTGGTGGTTACCGCCTTAGGCAAGCCGTAAAAATCGGTTTGCGACAATAACAACCCAGTACTGGTATAGGTATATTGGGTAGTGTTGCTTTGCGATGTTGCCCCGGCTCTTGATTTTACCACGGTTACCTGGTCTGGTTTCGCAGGCACCGGCGTATTGTGAATGCTGTAAGTAATTGTAGAGGTTGAACTTTCCACTGCATTCACACTGCTTCCTGAGAGGGTACCGGTCTTTAAAACGTTTGTAACAATATTTCCGTAACTATCATACGTATTTAAAGTTTCAGATGCCGAGCCCTTAACAAAATCAATGTCCAATACTTTATCAATTTTCTGGAAGTACCGCTTATCAAGGTTGCCGGTGCTCAGGTTGGAAAAAGAGCTGGTGGTAATTGATTCTCCCAAAACGTCACCGGTACTTGTTAGTGAAGCAACCTTAACATTGTAAAGTGTTGCGAACTGGGTATTGAGATCGATTTCGGTAACAACGTTGATCCTTGTGGTTAAATTCAGCGCACTGGTCTTTTTAAACCCAAGAAACCCTTTTGCCGCTCTATGCAAAATGGCATTTTCATAATTATACATTGTAGTAGATGTACCGCCAATCCCATTCGGAGTAATCAGGGCTGAAATTACATAGATGGGTAATTGTATGTAATTAAATGGATTTTTATTGCTGGCACTATCAAGAGAAATAGTGCGGCTATAAACATAAGGAAAGGTGCTTTCGTCGGTAAGATTTCTGTATTGAAATTCAACCGTAACATTGTGGCCATTTGTTACTTTCGCAAGCAATCGTTCTTTTCCGAATGGTTTAAAAGAAATGAAATCGGCAGAAGATTCAACATTGGGCCTGTTTAATAAATCGCTTCTGCCGTCGCCATTAAAATCACCCACAGTAAGTTCGCCGTACGCCAGCAGGTTATTGTAATTATATTGTTCATAATAAAAAGGAGTTCCGCTGTTTACTCCTCTAAAATAATACATGGAGATTTTTGAAGTGCCGGTTCCGGTCACCCGAAATCCATGCATAATATCGCTGTTGCCGTCGCCATTAAAATCAGAAACGATAATTTTATCTGTTGTATGGTCATCTGGAAGATTGGGCGTTTGGTTGAAGGTGAAACTGGCTACGGTAAAGCTGGTACCGGTTCCATACAGGATCTTCCATGAACCGCTGCTGTTTCTTACCAGTATATCTGTTTTGTGGTCGCTATTGAAATCGCCCGGATAAATTTTACTGGTTTTGGTAATTTCTCCGGTTGTATAGATAACCGATGCCCCGAACAAAAAACCGCTGGTAGCAGATACCCGTTGAATTCTTATTACATAACTCAGATTATCTTTTGTTACCAGGATTTCCGTTTTTCCATCACCGTCAAAATCCAATGTATTGAGCATGTCGGCGCCTGCTACAGTTCCTGCATAATAGTCAGCCGTTGCGCCAAAACCGAAATTAGCAATTTCAGCATTGGTCTCATTGGTAGATGGGCTGGTAAGAAAGGCTTTATAGTCAAATGCGACACGGGGAATGTTTAATACACAGGTTCCATTTTGTCTTGGTTTGCCGAGTAACAAAATGTAATCCTTATTACCATCACCATCAAAATCGCCTGGAATAAAGAAATGTCCTTTTTCACTCACATATTGGTATGGTACATTCAGCACATCTGTTGGATAGTCAAAAGGCGCTGCAGTGTAACCAGTTTGGTTATTTATATTTTTAGTATAATTTATACTACCGCCCGAAACTTTTCTCCTGTATCCATTACAGGGACTCACATTTATTGTAGAAGAATACACCTCCAAAACATCATCCCGTCCGTCGCCATTATAATCTGCTGTCAGAAAGTTGAAGAATTTTTTATCCTGGATCACCTGTGACCCTATGTTCTGCGGCAATGTTTTATTATAAATAAATGTATAACCATACTCATACACATCTTTAATCAATGAGTAATTGGAATGAAGCCGAATGCCCATATTGGCGTCTAAATAGGTTTCTGCTGCCAGCAGATCTGATTTTCCATCGGCATCAAAATCTCCTGAAAAGAAATCGTAGGAACCCTCCAGCGCAACGGTTGTTTGCGTTACCATGTTCTGTGGCTGATCGCCATACAAGAAAATAGTACTGTTAAGCGAAGAACCATCCGTTCCTGATTCAATAACTTCCTTTAACAGCGAGGTAAGATTGTCAAATGCATAATTAAACTGGTAGGTCTTCACTGCACTTCCCTCACTGGTAACGACTATACTCTTTAATAAATGCCTTGATGCAAGGGAAGCGCCTCCTTCGTAACTCGTCGTCCGGTCTTCTCTTGTTTGATAATTAAATTTCAATTTGTTAAATGGCTGTAACCCGGTATTGTCGTTACCGGTATAATTAATTTCATCGATGCGGCTATCCCTGAATCCATTATCGTATTTAAAAGAAATATAATTACCGTTAATATCAATGATTTTATTCAACCGCCATACCATCACATTTGCACCATTGTCTGTGCGCATGCGCGAATCAGTGGTATTCCCATACTCCATGATTGTTCCATCTTTTGTAGTTACCTTAAACCAATCGGGATTATTGGCCGAACTGCCATAAGAAATAATTTTAAAAAAAACCTCCCTTTCGGTAGCGTAAACAGTACCAGCCGCTCCATATGTGCCAGAGATTGCATTCAACCGGGCGCCGTCTAATGAAAAACCATCCTGGTTGGTATAGGAAACAGGAGCTACTACTCCATTATGGTACATGTTTTTGCCAAACCTTGTAATTGCAGAAAGACCCGAAATATTCCATCCCAAACCCACATTACCATTTCCCGACATGGAATTGTAAACAACACTTACAGAAGGTTGTATGCCATTGGCTCCGGGAGGGGTATAAATGGGGATGGAATAAGTAGCTCCGCCGGCAGCGGTTGTACCAGATGTACCTGAAACAGTACCAACCGGTTTGCTTAAATCAATTGATTTAGTAAAATTAGAACTGGTATATGGGGTCGTATATGTAACAGCCGGATTGCTAACTGTAACCGTAACATAGGCTGGATTGGTAAAACAAGCCCCATCACTGCTGCGTCCCCGCACCTGGTAGGTATAGGTATTACCGGTAAGGGTATTGGGCATAGTGTATTGCAAGCCTGCTTTAAGAAGGTTACCTCCTGCATCATACCAGTTGAAAGTAGATGCACTTCCGCTTGCTGTTAAAGTGTTGTTGTTCCCCACCAGTATCGACAGGTTACCGGTAATGGTTGGGGGCGCAGAACCTATCACTTCAAGATGTAACGGGTAATAGGAAAGCGATGAACAGCCTGAATAAGAAATTTTTGCAAAATACCTGCCTTCATCGCCAATCGAATAATCCGGAAGTTCAAAATAACCTGTGGTATTTTGGCCAAGTAGTTGATAGGTATTTGATTGATCAAAATAATAAAGCTGAAAGGTAACGCCGCTTACGTTGCTGCCCAGTTGTATGCGACCAATATAATCATCGCATACGCGTGCGTAAGTCTGGGATAAATTGGGCATGGTCCCAATAGAAAGAATATATGGAATGCGAGGGGATTCGCAACTGGTAGCGTAATCATAAAAACTTACCCATACTCCTGAACCATTGGTGGCATAAAAACTATAGTCAGCGATCAATATATAATCCGAGCTGATAAAATTGGTTTGAACCGGATCAGGGGCTGTATTGCTCCTGTACCAGCGAAACTCACCATCTACCCATCCGGGATTTGGATTATAATGTTGGGCACGAACAGTTACATTTTGGGGTGAGCATAACTGGCCGTAAGGATAAGTTCTGCTCAGGGAAAAGTTTGCATAACACTGCGCTTTGGCCGAAACACTAACAACAACAAGAGCAACAGTAATAATAAGTTTGAAAAAACAATCCTTAATGCAGGAAGACAGATAAGGTTTCATGTTCGGTATTTTAGGGAACGAGCTACTAGTTTTAGTTTAGTCTTTTAGAACAAGGTCACTGATAGAAATACTTTCTGGCATGCGCCTGTAGACGGTATTGGCGTAATTATATGCGATGGATCGCTAACCTTAATAGAAACGGAATAATTGCTTTATAGCATTGAAGAAGCATTTTTTTATGGGGAAAAATGACTCTTTATCAGAGAAAGATGCAGGCGTTTGACCAAAGACTGGCAAGGTGTGCAGGATAACAGTTTCATTTTGGCTAAGGTTATGGTGGATACAATTTGGTAAAAAAAAATAATACCGCCAAAACTTTTCGGTATTATTTTAAGCAGACCCTTTTAAAAAAAGAATTTGGCTAAACGCCCACCCGGTTTATGCAGGAGATAAAGCGGGTGTAGAAATCATTGGCGAATAATGTAGCCGTTACTAGGAGCTATTAATATTGGTAGTACGGCAGATTTTATTCATCTAATAAAAGTGGTGCGGTTACATAGCTAGAACACCTAATTAAAATAGCTCAATTGTCAATCATACAATTTGAAAATTTGCAGTTGCGTGGGCCGCTTTATCGTTCATTATATGCTTACGTTACCAATAAATTTCCCCACCATAAGACTTTATATAATAATCGCCTGTTCCTATATCAGCAAGCATTTCAAAAGCATAATCACCTTTGTTTTTTTGGGGAAAATGTTTTTTACTCAATATAGTTCCATTATTCAATGAAAAAAGAGTGAATAATTTATTATCACTCACTAATAGGTTGGTGCCACAAATTCCAATGTGAGGCACATTGGCAGAGTTAAAATCTGTGCTCCATACTTCTTTGCCTTGTTTACTATCAAATAACTTCATCACTACTTTATATTCAAAATCCTCATTATCAGGATACGTTCCTGACGGGTTCACTAAACAATAAGCCAAAATTTTATCCTGCCATTTGTATATGTCGCTGACGGAGTTCTGCAAAGTATTATGCCAAACTTCCTTACCATCCTCTTTATTCAATCCAACAAGAGTACTGTCATACTTTACAACAAAGAGATTAGAAAAGCTCAAAATTGACACGGCTTCCCTCTTAGAATTTTGCTTAACAAGATACCGCCATCGAATACTGCCTCGATTATCAATCGCATATAACTGTATTGTATTATTTGCAATGACATGGCCTGATATTAAATTCAATGAACTATTAACAGGAAACGATAATGTGCTTGATTGAGGGTTGACAAGACCTGTTATACCTTCATTATGAAACATGATCTGTTTAAAGTTGATTTGATTTACTACACCGACACCATAAACATCATTCAACAAAAAAATCTGATTATGATTTAAAACAATTTTTCCTGGCCGTGTTGCCTTTTCAAAATCAACAGCCTTCTTTTGAGTGTTATCTGATTTGATGTTCGTAATAAATATTTCTGATGGCGTTAGTGAAGACAAAGAAAATATGCTATCACCACTTATATCAAACGTACTCGAAACGTAATCATTAGAAGGATCAGGTTTAATAAAAAAAACATTGCCCTTCAGCAAATCAACGCCTATAAAGAAAGATGTGTCAGATCTGGTTGCTTTTACTAACAATTTTTTCTGTTTAACAACAGTGCTTATAATCTTATATTCATTTCCAATAATAGACGGGAAATCAAGTGAATGGCTTGTATATTTTGTTATATCAGGGCTCAAAGCTATATTGGTTATTTGTGTTTTACATCCTGTGATGTGCAGCAAATAAGCGAAACAGAAAATAGAAGCTGCTATTCTTATTTTAACTGACATTTAATACTTCATTGAGTTTTTATAATAAGAGTTAATTGCATTATGGGCCTTCATAATTTCCTTAAATTGTTCATTGCTTAATTTCACCCCGCCTTTTGCTTGATGAGTGTACGGATAAAGCATCAGTAATGGAATATTATAACGCCCTTGTGCTCCAAATTGAGTGGATGGGTCATTTACACTAACCCCAAATTTGGCAAAACTTGGAAAGAAATGTTTTGACAGCAAAGAGGCCGCTCCTCCAATAAACCCTTCCTTTCGTGAAAGGCTATTAAGCTGATTCAACGCATTTGTACCTGCATAGCTTTGATATATAGATGGAGCCACTTTTGTAACTTGTTCCTCCATAACAAAATTGGCATCCCAGGCATACCAACCATCCTCTGTATTAGGAACCGTTTCTCCACCATATAAAACAGAACTGAACTTTCCTACTGCATAGCCAGCTATCCCTTGACTTAACCCTTTTAATATCCCCCCCATGCTTGTGGCACTGCCAGACACCGCACCTTCCTCATATGTATCCGCAAGTTCGTCCGATAAGTATGAAGCACCTTTCGCCCATTGACTGCCAAATCCTTTTGCATCTAGTTCATGTTGTACCCAATTATAATAATCTCTTACTATACCAAATGAATAATTATCTTCCCTTATATATGCTGGGGTAAATCCATCAGGGCTTGCGGGAACAAGAGAATAAGATTTCAACTTATCTTTCCATTTGTTTTTAGTAATAGCCGCCATTGCATTTGACCAAGTTCCTTTTTTATCTTTTCTGTCAGAAGCTAACCACGCCCCATCAGAACCATCCATCGTTTTTAAAGCCGATTTACCTTTTGCTTTTGAATAAGCCTCATAATTCTCATACTCTTCTAAGCCATCAAGGTCAATACTATTTATTGGTTTATTACCTGCAAACTGATATGGGGTATACCAAGGGTAATTCTTTGTTAAAGGGTCAACGCTCAAAAACCTTCCCAATGCCGGATTATAAATTCTAAATCCATAATCCTGTGTTTTTGTTTCTGCATCATTCTCCTTTCCATTAAACCCATACCTATAACTATTTCCTTCAGCATACGTTCTTCCCGGCATTACCATCCCAAACGGATAATAATCCTGTGCATTCACTACCTGTGGCTCATAGTGATCTATCAAAGAACTTCCGCCGGAAGGTACGCCAATTTTCTTATCGCTAATTGTAGCAAGCACATTCCCCAAATGATTGCTTAATTCAAAGAGCTTATTCCCTCTGCCAAAGCTTAGACCATAGCCTGCGCCCAGCAACGGCATCGTAATAACGACCGGCTCATATTGCGTTACATCATTGTTACGCTGCAACAAACCTATACGGCTGCTGCCATATACATGCAACTCCGTTTGGGTTAAGTGTCCATCATTTACCGAATCAATGCCCGATGCATATACGCTCATCACATTTCCCTGCGCATCTCTTACATACCAGGTGGTATCTGCCGAAGCAGGCGCCGTTTTAACAACCGCTTTGCTGATGCGATTTCCGCCCGCATCGTATGTGTAGGAGATATTCGTTCCATCGCTTTTGATTATGCGACTGATCTTTCCATATACCGTCCAGCTAATTTTATTAATTCCTTCGGCTCTGTCTTTAACCAGGTTGCCAATGGCATCGTATTCATAATTACCGGCCGATTGCCTGTCAATATCCGTATCATAATTACCGGCCTGTACACTATCACTTATATGATCCAGCCTGTTGGTACCCATTATATATTTGTACGTCAGGCTGTCCATACCCAGCGGCTTGCCGGCAAATGTGTTATTACCATTGCGTTTGTAACCTAAGATATTGCCATTAGCATCGTAGCGAACGCGCTCCTGGAAGTCGCCCCTGCGTGTTAAGTTCCTCCAGGCAACGCCTGTCTTTTGCCAGGCATCCATTGCCACGAGGCGGTTGAGCTGATCGTATTGATAGTTGGATAATAGCGGATTATTAAGCTTACCTATAGTTACCGCCATGCTGCTGATATTGCCATTGTACAGCGGACGATACTCACCACCCAACGTTGCGTTCACCCCTGTATCGGACGGCGCAGCGCCGCTGATGGCCTTATAATCTCCATTGAAGTAGTTCAGCATCACATTGTATGCCGTTTTACCAACCACACTACCCGTACTACCATCGGCCTTCAATGTATATCCTGCACCGGCGTAAATATCAGGATTGATCGACTTCGTCCACCCCATCAGATTATAAGCATAATTAATCCCCTGCACCTGCTGTTCACCCAGGATGGTCCTTGCCAGCAGCCCATGGTCATAATACTGGTAAAAGGCATCGTTGTCCCAGTTAATACTATCGGCACTGGTAAGCACATTTGTAATGCGATTCTCCGCATCATACTCATACCGGTGATAGAACGCATCGGGCTGGCCCGGTTGATAACTTACCTGGTTTACTTTACCGCTTATCAGGTCGTAGTCATAGGCAATTTTTTTAAACCGGTTGAGGTTGTTACCCATTGTGCCAATCCTGTAATCCTGTAGCAACGTATCTACATTCCCCAGGATATCGTAACTGTAAAAGGTGGCTGTAGCGAAATTATTAACCGGCAGGTCGGCAGCCGTATTGTACAAGGCCGTCCACGATACCCGGTTTCGCAAATTTCGGGCTGCCATCACCGGTTGCACCGGACTATATTCTACATCATAGGTTGTCTTTGTTATCTGCGTTGCGGTAGCCGCTGCGTTGGTCAGCCATTGCTCCAATGCTCCCTGACTTCTGCTGATCCCATCGGCCATGCCTGTGCTGCTGGCCAACTGCGCTACTTCGGTTACACGACCAATAACGTCATATTTTGTATAACTATAATGCGCACTGTCTTTTTGTATTGCATTCTGCGACACACTTAATCTTCCCAGCCGGTCGTACCAGAAGCGGCTCGTTCCTCCATCCGGTGAACGTTGCGCCACTACCTGGTTCAATGTGTTGTACCGGTAATCGGTTACCAGTGTATGGGCAGGCGCCAACCCGGTACCGGCAGCCCGGGCTGCTTTTACCTGTTTCAATACGGTTGTATCTGTTATCGCATGCACACCGGCAGGCGGTACGGTACGTACCAGGTTACCTGCCTGGTCATAATAATATAATGTATGATGATATTCACTCCTTGTGTGTGTAACCGTAAACGTTTCATAACGCCAGGCCTGCAGGCAGGTATTGATATAGCGTTCTTCAAAATTCCCGGTCAGTGAATCGGTATAGGTTCTATGCAGTTCGGTCCCTATGCTAACAGCAAAGAAAGTGCTGTCGGTACAGATACCCGTAGAATCTATGCCTATGGGCTGAAACAATGGTTGTGATTTTCCACAAAGCAGCGGCCCGTTATAAATATTGTAGCAGTTACCGTTACCGGGACAGGCAATAACAGAGTTTGTCAATAACAGCGGCACTGCGGTCAAACCAAAATCAATATCTTCCGGGTAAACCAACGCGTCGTTTACCGTAGACCAGTTAATGCGACCCATCAGTGGGTTCGTTACACCAACGGCTACCGCATTATCATAACAACTTCCATGATCGTGGTGCAGGTTCAGCATCAGCATCTGCTGGTTGTTGGCGCCAACCAGTGTAAAGCTGCTGTCATTGTTTTGTATCAGCCGCCCGATGGTTTGGTTGCCGGGCAACGCCGTTTCGGTTGACCACAGGAGTGATCCTGATGCATCCATGCGTTGCCAGAATATATGCGAGCCGTTATTACCGGTCTGGGCCACTATATAACCGCCATCTGAGGCAGGATACACGGCGGATGAGGTGATCTTATTGCTTCCTGCAGGCAGGTTGAATCGCTTGTATGATGAAACGGTACCATCACTCAGCAGGTGCACTACAGCCATCTGGTCATTGGTGGTGCCCAGATTTTCTGCGTTACCGGCAGTGATCATATAACCGCCCGGGGTGGCGTAAATATTCCTGAACCAGGTGCTTTTGTTGTCGCTGGTGCTATCAGCATAATGCCAGGCGTCGAGCAGGTTACCATCATACTTATTTACACGATAGATTGCCCCAAAGTAACGGTTGCCCATGTTTACATCGTAGGCTGCACCGGCTATCAGAAGTGTATCGTTCTTTTCCAGTAAACTATAACCGGGGGCGCCATCGTAAGTAAGCGTGTCGGGCTGGCCAGGCGAACAGCCAACGCCGTCTTCCTGCAGGCGGCTGGTGCCAAAACGGCGTACCCAGTTAATGCCGCCATCACTTGTTAAACTACTCAGTAAAAATTCGCCATGACCGGTATGCTGGTTATAGATACCGAGTGCAGCATACCCCCCATCGCTGGTTTCTATAACGTCATATCCGCGCTCGCCAAAATACGTGTTAAAGCCAATGGTCTTTGTCCATTGAACGGTACCGCCTGCATCCATCTTCACCACCCACATTGCCCCTGTTGCATAGTGGTCTGATTTGGTAGTCCCAATGGCAATATACCCGTTATCGGAAGTTCGGCGCACGCGGGTAAGCTGATCATCGCCGTTACCGCCATATTTCTTAGCCCACTGAACATTGCCATTATTATCGGTTTTGATAATGCTGGCATCGCGCGCATTCAATCCGGTGCTGCCTACCATAATATACCCTGCATCCGGTGTAGACTGTATATCTTCCAGTTTACCGGGCACCCCTGATAAAAAAATATTTCCTACCGGCTGGTCTACACATTCCGTCGTATTGCTGATGCTTCCCGCAGCACTTTGGCATTCTGCCAAAAATTGCAGATACTCCCAGGCCTGCAATGAAAAGCCCAGGCGGTTGTTCATATAGTTTTGAAAATGCTGGTTGCGCTGGTTTTGCCGGGTGTCTTCAGGATCGGCTATTTGCGGCGCATCGCCAGGATATTGCTGAATGTAGTGCCGGTACATGCTATCTACCAGTGTGCAGGAGGCGCATACCTCCCCTGCATTACACTGCATGGAGGGCGGCAAATAAATAGGTTGTTTAAGGAACACACAGGCAGCTCCTCCTGCTGTGGGCGCTCCTTCATTGCTGCATAATTCACGTAACATCCGCAGGTCACTGTCAGACATAGTAATGCCTTGTGTTCTTGTTAAATAAGCTGCAAAAGTGGCATCGCGGCGGGTAAGGCGGTATTTGATGTACAGATCATTAATGAGTTGGCACTCGCAGCCGGATGGTTTGGTTAGTACCGGTTTATTATTATACACCGGCTGTCTGTCATATGGCTGGGGCGATGTAATAAGATCGGCATTACAGGCCTGCCAATTGGTTATATTATGTTCCTGGTTCCAGGTATTGATGATATGTTCAAAACTGGTAAACGCATAGTTTGTACCCGGCGGCGTATAGGTAATACCGGCAGGCAGCGTGCTGGCGCCAAAAGGATGTTCTTTGTCACTGGCTTTAACGCACAGTCCTTTCAACCGGGGTAATATCGTGTCACGCAGGGCCGCTTCGCTGTAAGCACAGGGCGATAGCTGGGTAGCCCACTGATTTACCATGGCATTTATATTCTCCTCATAAAACTGGTTGAATTGCTGCTGCGAAGCCGCACTGGCCTGCCCTGCTTTGCCCGGGTCTCCGGTACCCTGTAATGCCGTATTCAGGTCTGTATATTGCGAAACGGTTGTTTTGGTGTCCTGGTTAAATTGAGGCTGGTGGCCATATTTTATCAGATCTGCATTTTTGGGGACCTTGGTATATGCTGCATTCAAAGGCGTACAACCAGCGGGGTTATTAACCAGCTCGTTTACCAGGTCTTGTTTAAAGCCCAGGTATAATTGCCTGAAATTGCGCCAGGCCATATCCAGGTCGCCATCGCACATGTTAACCGTATCGAATACATTCGCCGGGGTATTTCCAAAGAATTTTACACAGGTAACATTTCCTGAATCACATTTGGTCAACACACAGGCCATGGCCCATAAACTTAATTTGGGATTGCCGCCTGCTGCCGCAAGGTATTCTGCCAGTTTCGCCTGCAGCTTGTTTTTCAACGAGGCCGACTGAAGCGATAAGGGATCTATATTGGCGGGAACAATGGGATAAGGATAAGCCGCATTACCCGTAGGGTTCAGATAACCCAACTCGCGGGCATCCCGGAAATTATCGATGGCTTCCATTTGCCGGTCCCAGATATTACCTGCCTTTTGCGCTTCCAACGCCTGGAGTTTGCAATACTCCGGATGATAAGGCAACAAGGCTTCGGCCCATGAACTGCGGAAGTTTTGTACAAACTGACTCATACTAAGGGAACCAGGCTCCACCATCAGATCAGATTCGAGATTGTATACGTAATCAGGACGCCCATTCACATCTGCATATTGCAGTCCATCATACCTGTAAACAGGAACAAAGTTCAGTGTGTCTTTGGGGTCAATATAAAAAATAGAGTACAGGTCTTCGTATACCCCTTTGGCGGTATCGGCATACTGACCATAGGGCGGGGTCATATCCTGTAGCATGGCGCTGCGGATATCATTGTCAACAGCGCTGCTGTCGCCACAGAGATCATTGCACGATGCCAACGCATTTTTATAAGCTGTTGCTATTTCAGCACTGAAGGCCGCGGTATCAGCGGCAGCGATCCCGGTTCTTGTAATGAACTTATTTTTGAATTGCTCATAGGTACCTACACTGTCGCGGCACGAACGGCAGTCAGGAGCGCACTGTGTACTGGCCGCTGCAATAATGGAGCGTTGTTCGGTAATAAACTGCTGCATAGAGATGCAGGTATTATTGGGCAGGTACACGCTATCGCGATAATACACAAAAGCACGGCGGTTCACCGTGAGCGATTTGGTTACCTGGTAGCTGCCTTCTGGCAGGTATAGGGAGAAGCTCAGGTTCATAGAGGCCGGCGAACACGAGCCCGGAAGATTGCCAAATGAAAAATTATGCAATACCGTATCAAAGGCTTTACCACCCGGTAACAGGCGGTTATTACAATTATCGGTAATGGTTATTTGCAGATCGTACAAACAGGTATAGCAGATATTTTGCTGCCGGCAGTTGGCTTCGGTCAGCGATTTCGGGTCAAGGCGGTAATTGAACCGGTATGTATCGGCAACCGGCACCACCAGCGATTTCTGGTTGATCATACTCCAGTCCTGCAAAAAGCGCGAGCCGGCATCTGCCAGGTTCTCCGTTATCATGGCGGGCACATTCGATGCCAGGGAGGCCAAGCTGCCAGGTGAATTACCAGCCAGCGCAGTAGCAATGGTACGCCCATGCATATCTACATAGCTCACACTATACTGTCCGTTGTCATCACGTACCATATTTTTGAAGTAGTGCGATTTGTCGCCTGCATCCGTACCGAACAAGGCATCCAGTTCATTCTGGTCGGGGGTGCCATAAAAATATTTTGTTTCATGTCCGCTGCCGAGTTGATGGTCGGGCCCTACCCCACCCTGGCGGCTGATGCGGCCGGTGTTATCCTGCGTATACTCCGTTTCGGTAAAAGGATAATTTTTTGCATCGGGAATAAACTGGTTCAGCCCTTTTGTTTTATTTGGGTTATTGCGGGAATAATACAGGCTGGCGCCCGAATCGGCACTCATTGCTTCTGCATGGGTTGTACAAAATACATCGGGACTGTATAAGGAGTCAAAATCGCTTTGGCTGTATTCGGCGTGATTGATACTTACATTAAACCCGGCTTTATACTGAATTACATTTTTCAATGATGGGGATGGTATTACCTGTATGGCCGGCCTTCCCTGGTAATCGTAAAAAGTTTCTGCAACAATGGTGTTATTGGTGGTATTGTCTTTGGTAACCGTTTGGCGGTTGCGCAAACTGCCATCGAAATATTGCACTACTACTTTTCTTTTTCCTTCTTCAGCAAAACTGATGTTCGATTGCCAGTTCAGCAGTCGTTCATGACCGGTAAACTGGTATTGGCCCATTACCGATGGGGAGGCATCCGAGCTCCAGATGGCTGCTACTACCGAATGGGCCCGGCCTATCTGCACCGGCCGTACCCTGATGAACAGGGTGCCGGAGTTGTCATAAATAACAGGAATGCTGTAGGCATTGGCGGTTGTGCTGATACGGGTGGCATTATGAAGAAAGATCAGTGCAGGATCCAACGGATTGCCATATTTATTGTTAGCGAGGGCGGAAGAATCGATATAGGTCCACTCAACATCATACTGGTCAGCACCGCGGATGGCCGTCCACTGCACCTGCAATTCATCGGCTTTGGCATCCGATGACGGTAATACAGTAATATTGGTAACCGTATTGGTACAGGAGAAAACATATTTTGGCTTAGCCATTAACTGGTTTTCGACCATCAACACAGATGCCACATCCCACGTAGCGCCGTGTGTATTTACCGATAATATCCTCACTGTAACCCGGCGCCCCCCATGAAATACAAAACTGTTGCGTGCATGGTAGCTGCGGGCCGAATCGTAATTGATGGTAAAGTCTCTGCTTATTGAATCTATTGCCGACCCATTGCTGTAAATGATCCGCAACTGCACCGTGGCAGTAAAGGGGGTACGCAGGTATAACGGTGATGCTTCATTTATTTTAAGCGTAATTACATTCTGCACCGAATAACCGGTATCTACTCCATTGGCCGATGCATTAAAGAACGCGGAATCCTGTATGGTTCGCGAAGAATCGGTTCGCACCTGTTGTTTACTGCCATCCAGTATGGCGCTGGCTACAACTCCGCCGCCGTCGCCTGCATGCACAAATGGCGTTGTACAAATAAGGCCTAACAGTAATACTATGCGGTATAAGGAATGGGTTTGCATGTGAGTTTGAGGTTCTTTAAAATTTACAAATTCAGGGAAGCCAAAAAAGATCCGGTAATCATTCTTTCAATAAAGCACTTCTCGTTTCTTTTATGGTTTGTATACCTCTATCTGTTTCTTTCTTCAGCCTTATCAACGTGCCATCATCATCGTATTCATAAAAAGTGGCATAGTTATTCTCATCCAGCTCCGCCATCTGCCGCAGGTTTACCGCATTGTATACATATGATCTCATCTGTGCATTATACGGATGAATGCGGATGTCGTCGAAGTAAGTAGTGGCCATATCGGATGCCTGCAGGGTAAGGGTCATTTGCGTTGCGTTAGCCGGTATGTCTACCACCGCGTCATAACGTTGCCATCCTTCAACCAGGTTGCCTGATGCGGTCAACGCCAATGTGGTACTGCTTCCACCCTGTTCAAAACCTACTATGATATGGTTGCGCGTATAGCTTTTGCAAAGACAGTCGCCATCTTCTTTTACCCATGCGCCTATGATCATTCTTTGGCCGGCCAATGGCGCAAAAGAAGGCAGAATGATACCAGGCGACGCCAGCATACCTTTTAGTTTTGAACCTGCGCATGCATCGGGGAGAGCAGCTGCGGTTAACCATGCATTGGCTGCATCGGCAGCCGGCTGTATGTTAGCCGTTATGCTAATGGTGCTGCCCTGGTTTACTTTTATACTATACAAACCTGTATGCGCCTGCTTAGTGCTAAAACTGGCCTTGTATGCTGAGAAATCGAAGGACCTGCTCACTGAACAACCGGTATCGCAGGTATTGCCTTCATAGCTATAATCTTCAAATCCCTCATAAGCGCCTTCCTGAAAATGACTGTTCTGCAATACCGCCGTAGGCAACGTTGAACCATACCCGTACACACCGGCATTGTACCGGCCAAGCGGATCTTTATTTTCAAGCTCGAACCCTTTTGGGTTAAACAAGGTAGACTGGCTGTTCCATACCCAGCGGGTGGTATCGTAGGAAGGCATCCACCGGTTACCCTGTAACGTCCAGAATGGCGCAAATTCTTTTATTGCACCATTGCTACGGAGATCTATCGGGCCGGCAGGATCTGATTCGCTACGCTGTGCATAATATACATAGCTGCGCAGCGGCCTGAAGTTGCCGAGTATGCCATATTGATAAGGGTTTACAGTAGTATCGGTCACTGCGCTGTAACAAAAACGAGAAACAATGTCGGTACAATGTATGGTACCGTCATATTGTAGTATAGCGCCCATCGTATCTGCATATCCGGCCGGCATAACATACGTGATGTTCATGGCCGGCCATTTGGCAGCGTCCGGATACCGTTGGGAATAGTAGGTTGAATAATAATTTCCATATCCGCCCTGAAGGTAATTCGCCCATTTCTCATCATCGATGGCATCGGCGCCATGCAGGTCCTGCGACCCCTGGGTCAATATAAATGTATTGGAAGCATATGTTCCTTCCCGGTAGCCATTCAGGTAATCTGTTACATCAATGGTATCGTTCTGAAAAGGAGTTGCTTTGCTCACTTCCTGATGCCAGTCGCTTGCAAGTCCTGCATTGCGTAATGTATCCAGCGGCACAAAAGGGAACCAGCCGGGCGTTAGCATCGCCACACTTACAGAATCTACCGGGTGAACCGAATTGGCATGGGGCCACATGGGTAAATGATGCCCGCGCTGATCGGCCTGTAACACCAGTTTAGCCGATGTAATGGTGGCGCCCAATGGAATTTGTTGTACTCCCTTAAATCGCAGGATGGATATCGCATTGCGATCATATCCGCCTACATTCAGGTTATTTTCTATTATCAGGCGATCGGAAGTTGAATCAACGGTTGTCAGAGAGTCGCGAAAAGAGGGACACTGGCCATTATTGGAAATAAGGCTGGCAGAAAAATCAGGTACAATGCGTATGGTAACCGTAGCGGGCGAAGGCGCAACGGCCGATGGATCTTTGTACACCACTCCTTCGGGCGTACACGCGCTGCCTGTTAACGAATAGAAAGATACGGGCAGCCCCGTTCTGCTGTTCAGGTTGATGGTAACATCGCCAATTTTAGCCTTGTAAATATTAAAGGTTGCATTATCTGTAAGCGCATAGAACCGTTCATTGGCATTGGCCTGTAAAACCGGGCAATTGGACAGGTTAATAGTATAACCCGCAGCATTGGCCTCATTTACAAGTGAGCGAACTGATTTAAACCTCCACTTTTTTATGAACAGATTATTCGAAGCTATCAGGTACTGGAAGAAAGGCTTCAGGCACGAACAGGCCTCGGCCTTGAACCGTGCACTGTCGAGAGGTGTATTGATGCAATCTTTCAGAACATCTGATTTCCGCCTGTCAGCTACTTTCCAGTATTGCTGCATTTCAGCGGCGGCGGCGCTCACTACCCGTGTAGCCGTATCAAACACCAGGTGGTACTGTTTCTGTGCATCGGCTACCATGGGATTACGCAACGAGGTTATGGAACCTGCAGCACCGTTCAAATTGCGATGACCCGAGCGAACGACTTTTAACGTTATATCATTGCCGGAAAAAGGCACGCCATGCTGATCAATCAAATATAACTGTTGTGGTCCGCCATTTAATACATTCGTATCGATCACCCATAGCCTGTACGCATCGGGAAAAGTTGCATACGTGCTGGTATTGCAGTTTGGAGAGCTGATCGTTTGTTTGCTGTATACCAGCAATTCATCGCCCGCCGTCAGGTACGCCGAATCGGGCTGCGGAAGCGCACTTACGATCTTACCGTTCTTTACAGTCACATTTTTAAGCAGCACGCCAATATTCCGGTACGCGGGGCCTGTTCCTTTATATACCCAATGAGCAGGATAGGTAAACTGGTAAACCGGATCGTTGAATTCATTTTGCGTTCTTACCAGTAAGGGATTTCCCGTTTCCGCATCATAAAGCACATTTTTGCTAGAGATCAGACTTCCTTTTTCAAAATGCACCACACTATCAAGTATGCCATACCGGTGGATGATTTTAGTGATAGCAGCAGAACGGAACTGGTTCTTTTCCTGCTGGTACATCGACAACGCGGTAGGAATGGCAAGTGGCCATACGCCGGCAGCAAACAGGTCTACATTCAGGTTCAGGTTACCGCCTATGGAGGTAGATGTATGGTCGCGCATATCGGCCATCAACTCTACATCTTTGCCAATGGTAGCAGCAGGATCAATATTGCCATACGGATCGATGGCTGCGACCTCGTTATTCAGGTGTTTGAAGGTGGCCGACTGATTATCTACCCGGTAAAAGTTCTCTGTATACGAGATCGGATGAACAGGGTCTGTTTCGGAATAGCTGGCCTGGGTACGCATTTTCCCATTCATGTCGTTCAACTCCACTTTAAATCCCTGCGACAAGGCCAAAAAACTGCGGGCATTCACCCGAAGTAAATTACCCAACAATGGTTTAAAGCGTTTTTTGGTATTGCCATCGATCATAGACCAGTCCCAACTGGTGGGAAAATCATAACTGGTATAGAACGTCGATTCTGTATAGCCGTTAGCAGAACGGGTTTTGGCAGCATGCACGGTCCTCATCCTAACCTTGCTATATCCTACGGATGCAGCGGGGTAAAAAGCTTCACCCAGCGGTTCTTCGGTATACTGCATGGCAGCCGGGGCCATTACCGAAACCTGGTCAAGGTATTCAATAGGCAAATGAAAAGGATTTTCATCCCCGCCAATGGCCGGCTCCCAGGACGCCACGCCACTACTGATGCGGGTTACTTTTCCATTTACAGTACTGGTAGTGGTATAATCATAATGCTGGCCATATACGGTTTCCTTTTTCTTCGTCATGGCATTCCAGTGATCATAAATAAGAATGCTTTTCACCCGCAGCCCGCCACCATATTTTTTGAGGGTAGCACAATTCAACCGCACGTAAGAACGATGGGGATCTGTTTTACATGCCCAGCCCAATGCCCTGGTAGTATTACTGAAACCATACAACATGTTCACTACGTTGCCTACGCTCGATGCCATAATGCGAATAAGGTCTTTAAAATCGATCCCACCTTCCAGCTCAGAACCGGGATAGGCCTTGGAAGGCAGGTTCAGGCGCAGGTAATGAATAGCCGTTTGGGCCAGTGGGCTATACGATCCACCGCCATCGCCCGATTTATTGACCCCGGCTAATTTTATCCAGATAATATTCGGGTCGCTGGTTGTACCGTACCATTGTGAAGCCCCGAAATCAGGTTCGGCATAAGCGGGTACATATTCCGCGCCACTGCCAAACCCATCGTTCGAAGGCATATGCACAAATATTTTGAAATATATTTTGGTCAGGTCCTCCAGGTAGCGGGCATACAATTCCTGTCGCGAGCTTACCGCGAATGGAATTTTTACATATGCGTATACCTGGTCGCCTGCAGTACGGTATAATTTATCGGAATAAGTACCGTTTCCATTCTGGCCAAAACCGGCCAGCTCAAGCATTTGTGTAGCGCGGCGGTTTTGCACATAGGCGTAATCGTCACTCTCGTATTTTACTTTTATCCGTGCGCCTGAAGGCAGTTTTATCGAATCCAGCTTCCAGGCGCCCGCATTATTGGCTGCCAGGGTACTGTCTTGCAGTGCATATGGATAATCGGCATTGGTATGGAGATTGCCGGACGCAGAACCCGGATTTTGCGCCGGATCTTTATAAGTGCCCCATTTGTCGGTAGCATTGGTGCGATAACCTGGATTATTTTTATGATAGTGAAATACGTATGGATTCAGTTTCCCTTTTTCGTTTCCATTGTAAGTAAACCAGATGCGCTTCAGGGTTAGTTTCCCCAATTCATTCACCGGCCTGTTTACACCGGGGCATAACTCATAACTGTATTCAAAATGCACCGTTTTAATGGGTGTAGCGTTTTGGCCATGCTGCAGAAAATCGGCTTTTGAATACAGGTCAATCTGCTTCAGGCAATAGGCTTTTCCATTGTTTTTCTTTTTTCCGCTTTCATCTATTTCAAGCAGGTCTTCCCGGCGCTGCAGGGTAAAGTTGGCGATCATGGTCTTTGATTCAATAGAATGCAGGTACCATAATTCCTTTTTTCCATAGATATAATGTGCCTTATCGTCGCGGTCATAGGTTTTTAATCCCTCGTTGTAATTGGCGCTGTCTGTTATATAAGGCGCGCGCCATTCAAACGGATTTGCAATACCACATGCTTTTGAATAATTGAACTTCACCCCGTCGCCCAGGTCATCGTCACTTATGCCGTTACCGGTTACATCTACATAATCGGGCGTTAATATACCCGTGAGTAAAAAAGTATGGGCATAAGCAGGAATTTCTTCCCGGCTGTAATAACCGGTTTTACCGCTATTATTGCCGGTGCTGTTCTCTCCATCAGTATATTTAGTCAATCCAAGGTCGGTATTTTCATTACCCTTATTCACAGAAAAACTTACTTCCTTCTGCAGCAGGTTATATACCGGTATTCCATACACGTATCGCATCCCGTCTGCATTTAAGACCCGTACTTCAGACATATGACTGGCTTTGCGAAAATTGTTCACCCGGTCTTCCCGCGTAAGAATGGGGTCAACGGCTGTAGTGTCATGAAACTTAGGCAGATACAGGTATTTGGAAGGCACTGCCACTTTATTATGCCTCGACAAAGGGGCACCGGGCATGTCGGGTGTTCGCCATGCCAGTTGTACATAGGCCTTGCCGCCGAGCTCAAAGTATTCGAGCCTGATATTGTATAACTTGTCTTTTAACAGGTTCACCCGGCAGGTGTCCCACCCATCGCCCTGGGGCCGCTTCCACCGGTCAATTACCAGTGAATCATTGATCCAAAAGCGCACCGCATCATCCCAATAAATACCAAATGTATAAGCGCCGGTGGCCGGGGCTTTTAATCGCCCTACCCAGCGAACCGAGAGATTATCTCTGGGATAGGTTTGATCGATCAGAGTATTGACACCGCCTCTTCTATTCCACAACGGGTAGTCCTTGTCCCAGTTGAAATAGATATTCGTGTCAAGCCGGGTAATAAATGGGCCGTTAAGCGATGTGTTTCGGTAATAATAGCCCATCAACCCGTTCTTTTCACCTACAGCATCTTCGGTACTATTGTCTTCACAATGACGGGAGCCGAACTTATTAATATCGTACCGGTAAATGTATTTGTCAAGCCCGGCAACAGCAGCTTCCGCAGCCGAGAGGTATGTTATCACCTGCGAACGTTTATCGCGGGTGGTTCGGATAGCAGAATCAGTTTTGAGGGTAATGGCGCCCACTCTCTTTTTTCCATTGAAACGGGCAAGGGTATTCGTTGCGAGTATGGTTGAACTACTGTTATTCGATTGATACAATTCAGGCGTAACCACATCATCACCGCCAATGGCATCATAAAATGCCGTGGTGTTAATGGCTTTTTCACCGGGGTTACGAAAATAAACGGCTTCGTACAGTTCCTTGTTATTGCGGAATGCAATGGTTTTAGCCAATGCATTATCAGGAAGCCAGGGACCTGCCTGCGACACGGAATAGTTTGCATTCAGGTCGGTTCCGCCATGTACCAGGTTGCCGGCGCCCAGGTCGATGCTGGCTGACCCGGTAATGGTTTTACTTTTCACTATATGGTCGGCAATAAAACCAATATCGCCGCGATATGCCCTGAAACTTCCACTGGTACCTTCACCCGAAACAGAAAACACATCATAGGTGTAAGCAGGCACTGCAATATGCGGAATAGCCGGTTTTTCGCGATAAGGGATCTCTTTCTCGCGGTTGAAATCTGTGATGGCCGCCCAGTTGCCGCCCATGTTCTGGTAGTTCATATAGCCATACACCGGTATGGCTAATGAGGTGTCAGCCGCTGCAATGTATTCCTTGCCCCCGTACCCGCTGATAAAAAAAGTAGGGTGATACCCGTTGATCTCAAATCCATACTTCGCGGTAAAGGAAAAATTATAGTTGGTCATGGGCATGGTAATAGAAGGACTGTAAGTAGGCCAGGCAAATGTGAGCCCGGCGAAATCGCTTGCGCTTGCCGAACCATTCTTGTTTTTGGCATTGACGTTCAATCCAAGTTGTATAGATTTTAAACCGGACCTGGAATTGTAAGGTGAGGAGACCTGGAACCCCACGCCGGTGCCATGATCTTCTGCAGATTGTTTTTTGGTGTTGTAAGATAAACCTGGACTAACGGTGAACCCATTTTGCGAGTTATTGGTTAAAGACAAACCGGCAGACATGTACCCATACGATTTTGATCCGCCGTTAATAGATGCGTTCAGGGATGTTTCAAGCCCCCATCCATTATATGTATTATTAAAAATGCCATACGATTTGCTTACATTCAGCGGAAGCCCGAATACCTCACCAATACTGGCGCCCAGCGATACGCCACCGGTTACGTTGTCTTTTACATGCGATACTTTGCGCATGGTATCTGTTCCGCCGTTAAAATCATCGGGCACCCCGCGCATGTTGCGGGTAATGGAACCCGGGTTGATATTCCAGCCAAGCCCCACCCAGCTCGCTTCTTCATCCATAGTAACGCTGCTGTTGTAAGCAATATTTACCGGGTAGCCGCCTACATCCATTAAAGGAATGTTGTATGAAAAATCACCGGTGAACAGATCTACCATGTTGTTGCTGTTCACCGATTGAAATGATTGCGACTCCGGCTGCGTGGGTCCGCCGATGAATGGGCGTCGAGCGTCCAAGCCTCCCCCAACCCCTCCGGTGGAGGGGAGAAAGGTCTGCTGCTTAACATTCTCCAGTGAAATAGCAGGTAGATTAAAGCATCTACTACTGCCGCTATTTATATGGCTCATCCTGTAAGAAGGGAAACCTCCATCTTGATAATAAGGAAGCCGCTCTGCTATGGTCAACTGAACAAACGAAATGCTCAACAGGAACAAGGCGGTGTGTTTCTGATACCTTAAAGCTAAACTCAATAACATAATGCTGGGGTATATTAAGTGGTGCTACTATTGTTTAATTGTTGGCTTTGCTTATTGGCCCTGAGCGAAGTCGAAGGGTTGTCTATTGCCTGTTGACCGTAAACTTCACACTCCAGTTCTCATTACGGCTGCTGGCAAACCGGAACAGGTATACTTTATTTGATCGTATCCTGTTATTCTTCCTCAACGGCACCTGCAACTGGTTTTGACCGTATTTAACGGCCAGTTCACCCTCCTGCACCACCGGGTTACCGGCCTCCTCTATGCTGGTGATGGTATATTTAATAGTTGTATCTGCTGCGGCATTATCATAGGTAATGCGCAATACATTACCAGCAGCGGCAATGACGGCATCCTGCGTTCGTTTCACTGCTACATACGGCACTCCTTTCTCCGCCACGTAGCCAGGTTTAACCGCTGACACTTTAAACGTCCAGATATCGCTCAGGGCAACGGGTTTACCACTGTTCATGGCCACCACCCGCCAGGCATATAACCTGCCTGTATCGAGCGATCTCGATGATGCCGGATAATTCCAGAACAGGTCTTTCGTATATACGGAAGCGTTTAAAGGAATATTTTGCTGAATGGCATCTGCTTTACCCTGCCCCGGCAATACTTCCACTACAACCATGGCATAGCTGAGCTCGTTGAACAAGCCTAAGGGTGTTGGCGGCAACCAGGTAAATTGCGGATAAGGCGTAAGCAGCCTTTCTGCATCGGCCGGTGTATTCAGCAACGGCGGGCTTAACGGATCTACATTTACAGGAATGCAATTCTCCACCAGCGTTATATTTCCTTTATCAACGCCCACTACGGTGTAACAAGCCTGGTACCGGCCCGCCGGCAACATCCCATTGGGGTCCATATCAACCCGGGAAGCGGGAATGCTATAGGCATACTGAACAGGCGATACATCGCGCGCCTGCAATTGACGAGCGCCTTTACTCAATGAAAATGGCGCCGATGAAGCAGTTATTACCGGCTGATTGGTTTGAACATCGAGCAATACCAGGTTCAGCTTTACCAGTATATTTCTGTTCTCCGCATTTACCAGCACCATATTCCATAACTGGTTTTTGAGCAGAACGCCTGTTGACGGAACCTGCAGCGTCATACTTACCTGGGCATGCGTTACCTGAAACATTGCCGGCAGCAGTAACCCAAACAGTAACCATTTCTTATGCATAATTACCCAATGTGCTTTTGCAAAAATTGTTAACACTAAAGCGTATGCTTATTTGATCACCTTTACCTTATAGGTATCCGATACAATAGTAACGGCGCTGTTACCGGCATTATATGCGCGCAGCGTAACCGTATTGGCAGCCGTTACGTTGGCAGTAATAATAATCGACGGCGGGTTCACCGTACCGGTATTACCGTTCACCACTACCACATCACCTACCTGCACTCCTGTTATGAACAAGCTGGTGGTAACGGAAGTCCAGGCGGCAAGGGGTGATCCGCTAAAATTGGTGGTCACTTGTCCGGATAATGTTTTTGATAACTGGTAACGTACTGAGTTGGTAGTAAGGTACAGATTGGTACCATCGTACTCTACCGCGCCGTTCTCGGGAACATCGAGTACCATGCCGCTGGTAAATTTTAAAGGAGCCCCGTTGGCAGTGTTTATACCTGCTCCTAAATGCAGCCATGCTGTAGGATCATATCCGTTTATATGAATGGCGGTTCTGCCGGCGGCATTGCCAACCTGGTTATTTAACAGCACATTTCCGTTATAATTCTCGAAGGCTATATTGCTATTATTAGGTATAGAACCAGACCCACCAAACGCCAAACCATAATATATTCCCCTTACGATTCCTGTTGCAGGTATTGTAGTATTAATTGATGGCTGAATCCGATGACTGCAATAACTGATAGTGCCGCCCGTTGGTGCATAACTGCTTCCATCATATATGCCGGATACCATGCCCGATCCAGCACTTTGACGATAAGTTCCCTTTAAAGTAATAATCCCTCCACTATACGTATTATCACCACTTCCTGGAGTAATATTGCCTGACATTATATGTAGATAAGCAGATTGCTGGGTTTCATCATAAAAATCAAAAATTGGTCGTTGCCCCAATGCCCTTATACGAAAAGCAGAATTACCATGGAGTCTTACATCCAATGGGAGACCCAAACCTGATCCTCTATTAGTTGCATCAATCAATAGCCCTGTAGCACTACCGGTTGTATTAAATGAAGTACTAAGATGTAGCATAGCGCCACTACTGGAACCTGTGAAACTATTTGATATTAATATAGTACCAGTACCAAAATGTAAATTATATCCGGCCATAGGAATTAATCTGTCACTGGTAAAATGGGCAAAAGATTGTCCTGAGGTAGCTTGTCCTAATTGAACGGAATTACCAACCATGCTTACCCCGTTTGAAGCGGTAATAACGGGAGGCTTCGGTATTTTTAGCGTATCTGCGCCAATACGGTATAAACTGTCATTTAATTTTACAAGTCCCTTTCTGAACTCTGTACGTCCTTTTCCCTTGTTGAACAGAAAACCCGGAACGTTTTGCGTATGGTTTTCAATAATAAGCTCAGCCGTATCACAATTGTTGGTGATTTTTACACTGTCGGCTTTGATCGTGTACACATGCTGTGCAGAAAGTGTTTTCCCCACGCAAAAAAAGAAAAGCAATAAGAGGAGACGGTTCATAAGATGGTATAGTTGAGGTTAAAATGTTTTAATATAGTGTACAGAAAAAAGCGGCGATTACCGCTTACTTAATCACCCGCACCTTATAGGTATCCGATGCAATGGTAACGGCACTATTACTGGCATTATATGCCCGCAGCGTTACGGTATTGGCAGTTGTTACATAGCCAGCAACAGTAATCGATGGCGGATTCACAGCACCGGTATTTTCACTCACCGTTACCACATCACCCGGCTGCGCCCCTGCAACCGACAAGGTGGTGGTGACGGAATTCCAGGCCGCCAGGGAAGCCCCGCCAAAATTGGTGGTCAACTGCCCGGTTAATGTTTTGGATAACTTATAACGCACGGAACTGGTAGTAAGATAGAGGTCGGTTCCATCGTATTCTACTGCGCCGTCTTCAGGCGTAGTGAGTACCGGACCGGTAGTAAATTTTAAAGGAGCCGAATTGGCAGTTGCTAAGCCTGCGCCGAGATGCAGCCAGGCTGTAGGTGCATTTCCATATCCTCTATGAATAGCGGTTCTTCCGCCGGCATCTCCGGCCTGGTTATTTAAAAGTACATTTCCGTTATAATTCTCGAAAGCGATATTGCTATTGTTAGGTATAGAACCAGATGCGCTAAACCCCAGAGCATAATATATTCCTCTTACTGTTGCAGTTGAAGGCACAGCAGTAGTAATAATTGGTTGAATCCGGTGACTGCTATAACCGATAGTGCCACCCGTTGGTCCATATTCACTACGATCATAGATGCCGGATACCATGCCCTGACCGCCACTTGGCACGTAGTATCCAGTTAAATTAATAACCGCTAAACCCGCATAATCAAGATATCCCTTAATATTGTTCGATTCTATGTGTAGATAAGAACCAGTTGACGTAGAATCATAAAATTCCATTTGTAGTCGTTGTCGATTTGCTCTTAAACCAAACATACTAGTAACAGCACCAGTACCATTGCGTAAATTTACGTAGAATGGCTGGGCATAATCTGATGATGCAGCCTTAGTCACCTCAATACCAAACGCTGAAGGACTACCGGTTGTATTCCAATGAGAATTAAGAATTAGCAAAGGCTGGCGAATAACACTAGCCGCTGTTACCTGATTTGCAAAATATGTAGTACCATTAGTAATGAGCAGATTATATCTGTTCAAATCAAGATGTCTGGTACCGGTTAAAGTGCCACCCAATTGAACTGAATTTCCAACCATGCTCAATCCGTTTGAAGCTGTGATAACGGGAGGCTTCGGTATTTTCAATGTATCGGCACCAATAAGATACAAGCTGTCATTCAATTTTGAAGTTCCCTTTCTGAATTCTGTACGTCCTCTTCCCTTGTTGTACAGAAACCCGGGAACATTTTGCGTATGATTCTCAATAATAAGTTCAGCCGTATCACAATTGTTGGTAATTTTTACACTATCGGCTTTGATCGTGTATACATGTTGCGCAGAAAGTGTCTTTCCCAGGCAAAAAAAGATAAGCACTAACAGGAGGCGGTACATAAAGTGGTATAGTTTGGGTTAATATGCTTTAATATAGTGTACGGATAGGTTATGCTTTGCCAAAAAAAGCATAGCCCAAAAGCCGTATCCGGCTTATTCAGGTTCGATGTACGTTATAGAATAATAAATTTTTAAGAATCAGGAGCGTGAGAAGCGGAAGTAAAGCGGGGCTTATTGAATTGTTCGAAGGAAATATTCTGTGTGGCGGGTATTTGCCAATGGTAAGGTTTCATAAACAGGTTCAGGTTGGTTGGTTAGGTTGATTATGTTGTCAGAAATAATATATGTATAATCAATAAACTAATTAATTAAGTAGGGTATAGTTAATTTTTCCGGTTAACAATTAAAACATATAAAATTTCCGTAAACTAACGGTTTTCTATATGTTAAAGTTAAGGATCAATTTCAAACAACCAAAAAAACAAAAGGCCGCCTCTTAGGGAGGCACGGCCTAATAACTACAGCAACAATGCCCTGCTCCAATGCAGCTCTTTATTCGATACATAGGAAAGTAATGTAAAGGCCGACCCAAGCAGTCCATCCAGGAAATTATGTTCTTTCCCATTCCATCTGCCCTCTTTCATGTCCCTGTCGAGCATGATCACGGTTTGTTCGATCCAGTATTCATATCCCTGCTGGTAAGCGAGGTTCCCGGTTTCAAGATATAAGGTTCTATAAAACTGCGCCAGCCCGCTGGCGCCATGACAAAAATGTGAATCTTTGGCCAGGGTAGCTTTACTGGTTTTGCGCAGCAATGTTTGTGTTCCGATCACATCGGCCAGGCTGGTCAGTTGCGCATCTCCCAGCATCTGGTGCGACCGGTAAAAAAGCAATACTTCATTCAGATCGCCGTAACACCAGGCCAACCGGCTGGTTGCCGTGATCTCCGAAGCCTCCTGTTTAATAGAAAATGGAAAAACCGTATACTCCTCATTGCTGAAATCAACGTCTATTTTATGTCGCAGTATAAAGCTGATCCCTTCTTTCACTACCTTTTTCACCAGGTCTTTATTCTGTACGTGTGGCCAGGCATTTATCAGGATCATAAGTATACCGGAAAGTCCATGGGCCAAACCAAAATTGATATTTTCTTTTTCATCCAGTTTTATCACATGGTTTCTGAACCAGACACCCGCATCGGTATATACGGCCCTTTCACAAAGTTTTTCCACCAAAGTATTTACGTAGGCATTAACAACCGGCGTTTGTTCGCGGTCGTTAAAATAATGCAGCACGCCGAGTGCGCCATGCAGGTAATCGATGGAATCTTCTTCAATTTGAGAAAGGGCGGTGTTGAATAAATATTTATCCAGCTCATTAAATTCATTATCCACCTCGAAGGTGATCAGGCGTTGTTTGTTCAACGCATTTACCACATAACCCAATCCTGCGCCGCCGCTGCTGAACGCAGTTCCAATTAAACCGGGGTTGCCCGAATTGAGATCTTCAAAAACGGCTTCCAGCAATTTTTCGCCCAACTGGTAAAAATCGGAGTTGTCGGTGGCCTGGTAAGCATGGTAAAAATAAAAAAGCAGACCCAGCCTGCCGCTAAAAAAAGTGTTCTGCGTACTGCTACTGCTGGTCGATTGCAGTATGCGGTTTAACGTATTTAATCTGTCCTGAATAATTTCGTGCATATCAACTATATATTGCATATAAAGTTAATTGACGGGGAAAAAATAGTTAAAAAGCTTACACCAATCGCCCGATTGAATGGACAAAAATGCTTTACTCCATTAATTTGCTTTTCATGATCTCCATAAATTCAGTTTTGAAAGCATCCCCCAGCAGGATCTCGGTATTCAAATTCCGCAACAAGACCCTGTTACCCTCAACCGCAATTATTTTGGCAATAGCTACAATAAATGATTTATGTATGCGCAGGAAATTTTTCTTAGGTAACCGCTGCTCCAGGTCCTTCAGGTTGAGCAGGGCCATTGTTTTCTGGCCATTGTGATAGATAGCCACATAATTCTTCATGCCTTCTATATAATCGATATCGCGCAAATTTATTTTGAGCATTTTACCCTTGAATTCGGTTTTCACAAAAATATAATCTCCATCTATCGACTCGTAATTGTCGAATACGGGGTTGCTCCTCGTGGTCATATTTACTACCCTTTGTACCGCTTTGAGAAAGCGCGGAAAAGGTATGGGCTTCAGCAGGTAATCCACCACCTCCAGCTCAAAACCCTGCGTAGCAAACTCACTGTAGGCTGTTGTGAGTATAAAATGGCTTTTCCCATTGGCCGCTTTTATAAAATCGATCCCGCTGATATCAGGCATCTGGATATCGAGAAACAACAGGTCGATTTTTTGTTCGTTCACAATTTGAAGCGCCTCCAGCGGATTGGTACAGGCGCCGGTCAGTTGCAGAAACTGCACCTGTTTTACATAATGCACCAATACATCGATGGCATGCTGTTCGTCATCTACGATAAGGCAACTAAGCATAGTTTTTTATTTTATCGGCATAATTTCCATACCCCGCCTGGGCAGGAAGGAATAATTCAGTGGTAAAAAATTCTTCCTCGTCATGAATGAGAAAACGGTATTGGTCTTTATATACCCAGTCCAGTCTTCTGCGCGTATTATCGAGGCCTATTCCATTCGATAACTCTTTCGGTCCTTTCTTCTTCCGGTTATGCACGCGGAAATACAATTGTTTATTACTGTCGTTTACGGTCAGCAGAATGGTAACCGGGTGTGCACTGTCGGTGAGCTCTCCATGCTTGAATGAATTCTCTATCAGTGTGATCAGCACCAGCGGAATGATCCGCAGATCGGCCAGGTTGCCGGTAACGGTAAACCGGATCTGCAATTTTTTGTTGAAGCGTAACTGGTTTATTTTAATTACATTTTGCAAATGCTCCACTTCTTTATCGAGCAATACCATCCCATTGCTGTCTTCTTCATTCTGCAGCGCATATCGCATTACACTGGAAAGGGTTAAGATACTATCTGATAATTCAGGTGAATAAGGGAGGGATTTGGCATAAAAGAAATTTAGGACGTTGTGCAAAAAATGCGGGCTGATCTGTGCACGCAGGTACGCATGTTCTGTGAGTATGCGTTCCTTCTCGGACTTATGATGTACCAGTTCGAGTTGCAATTTTTCTTCCAACAGGTTTTTCTTCTCCTGCTCAGCCATCCGAAGGCGCCGTTCTTTTTTTATAGATTGCTGTGCATAGTAATATCCCAGGGCATACAGGAAAAACTGGTTATACCACACTACCCCATCGATGAGCCTGTACCGCAGGTCGAGTGTCTTATTATGATCAGGGAAAATGAACACGTGGAAATGGAAATAATACAAATAATCGAGGCCAATGAACACACCGAAACTGATCAGCAGTAATGCTGCAGTCCTAAAGATCTTTTTTCTTCCTGCTAAGGAAAAATTTTTCAGAAAATACCAGGAAGAATAAAAGATCCAGGTATGGATCATAACATACACTACCTGGTCAAGCACATGGATCCGGGACAATTGGATCCAATCCAGTATGCTGAAATAAATGGTGTATAACACCCAGAATAAAATATGCTTATGAATGGTTTTCATGCATGGGGCGATTCGTAAGAAGGGAAAAGAGGGCACGGACGGGAAGGTCAATTCGACTCTTGCTCCCCGCAGCAAATGAAAGACATATCAGGTATGCTGGTAGGGCGGCCGGTGCATCCTATCCATGACCTGTTATTCATTCCGTCCCGGCCTCCTTTAATGTTCATCATATCGGTTTGGGCCAGTACTGCAATTACCTGTTTGTTGAGTTTCAGCTTTGGCTTCTGGTTTTGAATTTTTTCCATAAATAAAGGTTTTAGAATGAAAGTTGTTTCGCAGGTTCCTGTTATGAAAGATACATTAATGAATCGGGTTAAAAATACCCATGATCCCAAACGTTACAAATTTCTTTACACCAAAGGCCTTATTGCAGGTACCAAAATAACCAACCCATCCCCCCTGTTCGTAACTCAGGGAAATAACCTGGAAAAAAAAGATTTACGCCCGGTAACGATCGATGCGGTGCCGGCCGCGCCCAGGCCCAGGTCAGGATGGCGGCCATAGGTGGTGGCTATATCTTTTGTAAGCACGGCATCTACCAGTACCACGCCCAACGAATCGGAAAAAGGATTGGAAATGACCCGGGCGGTAAGTTCGCCAAATTCATCCCGGGGAAATTTGTCGAGGCTGATATATACTTTTTGTCCCTTATGAATTTTGCCGGAGCCGTAGTGGCTCGTCCTGATCTTTACTTTATACCGCCCTGAAAGATCCTGAATGTACAACAACAGGGCGCCGGGTTCCACCAGGTCGTTCAGGGGCAGCATACGTTGAAAAAAAACAACGCCTGCGGTAGGTGCACACAGTACATGCATTGTCCCGTTATTCATATCGGTCAGCGTTAGTAGTTGATCACCGGCTGCCACCGTATCCCCTTCTTTCACCTGTATGGCTGCAATTGTTGTTTCGGCCGGCGGACTTTTAAGCTGTACGACCCTGTAAGGATTGACCGATACAGCGCCTGTAATTACATCAGGATAGGTAATAATTGCAGAAAGAGCCATTGCAATGGCCACCAGCCCTAATAACAGGAAATTGCCGGTGCGCACAAAAAAACCGGGGGTGGCGCCGAGTATTTCATTCACTTCATAATTAACGGTGATTTCGGAAGAGGATGTTTGCGGCATAATTTGAATTTTTTAATTGCCCAGCTCTAACTGGTTTTTGATGAGATTGAAATAAAATCCTTTTTCGGTGATCAGTTCTTCGTGTGTGCCTACTTCAGTGAGCTCGCCCTTATCGAGTACTACAATCTTATCTGCATTGCGCACAGTACTGAGGCGGTGAGCGATCACGATCACAGTTTTTCCCTTGAAAAAATGTTGCAGGTTCTCCATAATAATCCGTTCATTCTGCGTGTCGAGCGCACTGGTGGCTTCGTCGAACAAAAGGATGTCGGGATTTTTATATATAGCCCGCGCAATAAGGATGCGCTGCTTCTGACCGGTACTTATGCCAATACCATTTGATCCGATCTTTGTTTCGAACTTCAGTGGAAGTGAATCTACAAACTCAACAATATTTGCTACGCGCGCCGCCTCGAGCAGGCGTTTTCTATCGATGTTTTCTTCACCCACTGCTATATTATTGGCAACGGTATCGTTGAAAATAAATCCTTCCTGCATCACCACGCCGCAGGCATTTCGCCAACTGCTGTTGTGAATATTCGCTATAGCCGTGTTGCCGGCATAAATTGCTCCGGCCGCCGGCTCATAGAATTTGAGCAACAACTTTAGCAGGGTGGTTTTTCCGCTTCCGCTGGCGCCCACAATAGCTGTCACTTTTTTAGCAGGTATTACGCAGTTGATGTTCTTTAAAATACCCGGCATGCGGGGATCTGTATCGTATTTGAACGAGAGGTTTTCGATAACGATATCACCGGCCGGCACTGTTTCAATCTTTTTAACGAAGGCAGCTTCTTCATCGGGCTTATTGTGAATTTCATTGATCCGTTCCATACTCAGGCGGGCATCCTGTAATGATTGTATAAATTCTACCAGTTGCGTAATAGGAGCATTCAATTGACCGGTAATGTAAGAAACCGACAACATCATGCCCAGCGTCATATCTCCCTGCAGCACCAGTTTGGCGGCCAGAAAAGAAATGAAAATATTCTTCAGCTCATTGATGACCGAAGCGCCCCCCGATTGCACCTGTTTCAACGTAAGGCTTTTCAGGTTTATCCTGAATAACTTCACCTGCAGATGTTCCCATTGCCACCGTTTTTTTCTTTCTGCATTGTGCAGCTTGATCTCCTGCATGCCAAAAATTAGTTCGAAATTTTTTTCCTGGTTGGCCGACAACTGGCTGAACCGTTTGTAATCGAGCTTAGCCCTTTTTTTAAGGAATGAAATGACCCACACAAAATAACAGGCACTGCCCGCGAGGAACACCAAAAAGATAAGCGGGCTATAAATAGCAAGAATGATGCTGAAAACAACCAGGTTAAGCAGCGAAAAAATAGTGGTGAACGTACCGCTGGTCAGAAAATTTTCCACGCGCTGATGGTCTCCGATGCGCTGCAGAATATCTCCTATCATTTTGGTATCGAAAAAACCTAACGGCAGCTTCATGAGCTTAATAAAAAAATCAGACAGCAACGTAATATTGATCCGGCTGCTCAGGTGTAGAACAATATAACCACGCAGCATTTCAACGGTGGTTTTACCAATGAAAACCATCAGTTGCGCCGTCAGGATCATATAAATGAAGGGCATATCATGATGACGGATCCCAATATCCACGATGCTTTGGGTAAGGAAAGGAAAGATCAATTGCAACAGGCTGCCGGCCAGCAATCCCATCAGGATCTGCATCAACTCCTTACGGTAACGGGTGAGATAGGAAAAGATAAATGCAAAACCTTTCTCCCTGACATTGCCGCCGCCTTCTTCCATTTTCATAAATTCAGGCGATGGTTCCAGTGAAAGGATGATCCCCTGCTCATTCCCCAGCGACCATCCTTTCAGGAATTCCTCTTTGCTGTATTCAACCAGTCCATGCGCAGGGTCAGATACATATACCCTGTCTTTTTTGATCTTGTACACTACTATAAAATGGTGCTGGTTCCAGAAGGCTATACATGGCAGGGGGTTGCATTCTTCCAGGTCTTTATAGCTGATACGGGCGCCTACTGAACGAAGTCCCAGCTTTTCGGCCGCCTCACTGAGGGCCAGCAGGCTGGAACCGGTTCTATTGGTATGCGTTAAAGAACGGAGATGTTCAAGCGGAAATGACTTGCCATAATATTTACAGATAATGCGAAGGCATGCAGGCCCGCAATCCATTTCGTCGTGCTGTTTATAGTGTGGAAATTTTTTAAGCATACTTTACTGTTAGGCGGCTTTAACAATTATTTTAGAGGATGTTTTTTGCTTTTCCCTGGCAACCACCGACCGGTAGTACTGATGCAGCAGGTCGTACATCACCAGCTCGTGTACACGCGGTTTGGAAGATACCGACCGGTTCACCACCATGTGGATATAGCTAAAGAGCAATTCAGATAAAGTAACTTCGGGCTCGTTGATCTGCAGCCTGCCTTTTATTTTATCGATCACCGGCGCCAATTGTTCGCTACGCTGCTTCAACACGGCCATAATTGGTTGCAGATCGTTCGTATCGTCCTGCACGGGGTCCAGCGCCTGTTCTATCTGTTTGCGGTATTTCCTGTATTTATTGTTCAACTGGTTGTTGAGCATTTTATCGGCGTTGAACTCTGTCGCAAATGCATTTTTCATAGACTCCATCTGACTTAGTTTTTCGCCAATCGAAAAACCGAAGCCATTCAGCAGTTCATCGATCGATCTCAGGGTCCAGATCCAGCGGATCTGCTCGCGTGCATCGCCCCAGGTGTGCTGCAGCATTTTCAGAACAGCTTCGCTATCGTGGTAAAAAAACTGTTCGGTCAATTCGATAGTACCGCGGCCATACCGGTCCAGCTCACGTTTATAAGTATCGGTCAGCGTTTTGTAGATATATCCCATCCTTTCATATTGGCTGATGTGGCGGCTCAATGTACCGATCACTTCACCGATCACCGACACGTCGGGCATATGTAAACGCAACCGTATATGGAACCCGGGGTCGTAATAACGGATAAAGAAAAACTGATCGATCGCCTTTCGTTGCAGCAGTTCGTCAACAGCGGGCTGTATGGCCTCTGACAGTATTTTGTCGGCCGATTTTACGCCACAATAAAATTTATAATACAGCCACTCTGATCCTATGGAAAAATCGGCCGTTACGGGCGGCAGTTCTTTTTTTTGTACCTGTTTCGGCGCGCTGTAGGTTGCGTGCTCTTTAATGATCGTTGCCACAAACTGATTACAGTATGTGTTGTTTTGCCCGTCGGTCACTGCCGTATTTTCCGGATAGTAGAATTCTTTCAGTTCCATACCCGGACGGTTCTTAACCATGTCGAGCCAGTTCCTTACCATCATGGTGCTCTCCAGGTCAACCAACATTTCGTTATCGCTATCAGCCAGCACAATGTACCGGGGAAGGCGCCATTCCTTCCGGAAAGCTTGTAATAATTCCGGCAACTGCTCCTCTTTGGCAGTCATCAAATGTTCATAATCGCCGCGTAACAATCGCCAACTGGCCAGCTCCAGTATTGTATTGTTCTGCATTACGCGTGGCAGGAATTTGTATTGATATTTCAGGCTTCCCCAATTAAAAGAAACAGAAGACCGTTGCTTTTGCATTTGGAGGTCGCAAAGAAAATGATAAACCGGAAGGGCATTGTAACTGTAATTATGTGCTGTGCTCAGGCGCGGGATGATCTGTTTATTCAATCTTTTGGAGCGTAAAACGATCCTGCCGCTTTTTACGGAAACAACCAGGTCGGAGAGTTGGATCTGGTGTTCTGCGTTCAGCGAAGATTTGGCGAGATAAGGAATTTCATATTCCCGGAATGCAGGATGAAGCAGGATATTCCCTACCCGGCTTTCGGGCAGGTGTATTATTTCGGCATACAGGATCTCCGGATCATTTTTTTGTTCTGCAGCTGTTATGTCAAGCACGATCTGGTTGATGGCTTTGTCGGCATGGGCAAACCGGCCTAACAGGTTGGCGGCGCTGCTGCCACAGGCATGTTCCAGCAAAATGGTATTTGTAGTTGCATCCATCATCCGGAACATAACAGCGAGGGATGGTGGCAGGTCGGCCCAGTTTTCACCAGGAAAAAGGGTTAGCTCATTCTCGTGCAGGTCAATGGAAAATGAGCCGGTTTCAATCGCTTTGTTCACCTTATTGACCAGGCATTTTTCAACCAGTCCCCAGCGCACCGTTCCTTCCGAATCTTTTTTATCGGGCAGCAGCAGGTCTTCCACCAGCGGGGTGTGATTATCGGTTTTGCCTTCGGGATAACCGATGCCCGATTCATTGTCGAGCACTTCCAGTAAGGGCATTTCACGATCTTCATAGCGGTCGTAATACCGGCGTATGAACGATTGCAAATTTTCGTTGGTGCGTGTCAGGGTCATCCTGTTCAGTAACGACAGCGCGGAAAGGAGCTGTTGCTGTATGGTGTTTGACACTACGGCCTGAGCTGCTTCGATGATAATATCCGCCTGGAATAATTTGCTCTCGTCGTACGGGATATCCAGTTTATCGAGCAATTTTTGAATGGCCCGGTAAGGCTCCGCAGCATTACCGGTATGCTGGTCGAGCTGCGACAGTTGCCTGTTGGCTTCTGTGAGGATATCTATAATTTCGCGCACGCCTTCATTCTGGTTCTCCAGCCAGATGCGCTCCAGCACGCTTATTACCTGGTATATGAATTCTTCACCGGTAATTGCCGGTTCCAACTCACTGGTGAGCAGTTGCGCCTGCAGTATTTCATCTATGAAGGCAGCGGCCTCCTCGCTGCCGATCTCATCATTGACCAGCAAAGCGGCCGCCTCGTCGATGGTAATGCCTTTTTCGCTCTCTTTCAAGATCAATCGCAGGTAACTGGCATCTGAAACCGAGCTGATCTGGTGTATGCGTGCACCTCCCACATACTTGTATTCAATATAACGGAGTTCATCACCTACCGGGTAAGCACTGTTATTGGGAAAATATCGTAAATGTTCTTTTATCCCAGGCAGGGTTGCCAGCTTTTGCGATAAGGCGCAGAGATAATGCATATCGAACCGGGTATGCCTTTTTACACGGGTGTGGTTATGCGTTATCTGGGTTTTTGATTCGCCCCAGGGCACCACGGTGCAGCCTGAAAACAGGCCAAAGGGCGTGCAGCGGCTGCTCATACGCCAGAAATATTTTACCAGTGAACGGCTGAGCTTTTGTATCCCCTTCGTATCGGTAAGCACCCCGGTTTTCCATTTCATGCATTCATCGTACAATACAGGCGAAGCCAGGTAAATGGCTTCCATGAACAACCGGTTATCTGTGAGGTTACGGATGGCAGGCTCGTCGAGATCCTGGCAGAGAGGGAATTGTGGGGTACGCAATACCAGCGCGGGGTGGAAGTAATAGGGAATTTTCATGGAAAAAAGTTTATTTCATTTAATTGCCTGTTCCGTACTGCGTACAGGATTCGAACCTGTAATTTCTCCGTGAAAGGGAGACGTCTTTGCCCTTTGACCAACGCAGCAGATGAAACCGTACAAGAGTAAGGTAATGAAGAAATTTTTGCCACCCTTCGGTTTACCGTTACATTTGTATCGGTTTCATGATTGTACTTGTACAATCTGAATGGCCCCCTGGTTCGTCCCGGGGGCTTTTGTTTAACTGTGGTTACTATAATTGTATTTCACAGTCCCACAAAGAACACGCCGGTACAGAGCAGCAGGTGATTGTATTACATTCCCAGAAACTCTGCCATGCGCTGTAAGCTCCCTGAGCGTTTGCACCGCCCTGAATTTGCTGCTGGTGCTGGTTACTGAGTACAGTAACCGTTTTTTTGCTCAGGGTGAGCTTCGGTTTTTGAACTGGTTTCATAATTGTTAGTTTTTGGTTTTTTTATTAATCGGATTGCTGATCACAATCGTACAGGCTGCAGAACGGAATAGAACAACAAGATATAGTGTCGCATCCCCACATACTGTGAAACGAGCCTGAAGCCAATGCGGCTTTTTCACCACCCTTTACCTGCATCTGTTGCACGTTACTGAGAATAGTGACGGTTTTCTTGTTCAGCCTGAGCGTTGATTTTTTAACCTCTTTCATAATTGTTGGTTTTTTCCTTTTTCTTGTAAAGCCCCGGTCAACCTTACCGGTAATTTTATAAATATTCTTCCGGGCAATCAAATAAGGAGCAGGCCGGAACGGAACAACAGAAAATAGTATCGCATGCCCAAAAACTTTCAAAATTGCTTATCGCTCCGGCTTTTATACCACCCTGCACCTGCTGCTGTTGCTCGTCATTAAGAATAGTAACAACTTTCTTATCGAGCCTGAGCTTTGATTTTTTAACCTCTTTCATAATTGTTGGTTTTTGATTCCTCGATTATACAGCGTTTGCATCGCAATTGGCATTGCACGACAGCAGTTTCGAAATCGTATCTGTGATGCAGTCGAATAACCAGGTAGCCTGGTTATGGGCCTGTCCTCCCTGGATAGCCTGTAATTTTGCCGCTTCCATTTTGGCGATGGTTTGCTTGTTGAGGCGCAGATTATTTTGCTGCGTTAATTGGTTAGGTTTCATTTTTTCAGGTTTAAATTTTATAGAGAAGGTAACAGTCCCCCCGGTGAGAGACTGTTATATCATCCCAAAAAAATTAATCCGCCTGCGCGTCGCAATTGGAGCAGGAAACGGCAATGGAATAAATGATCAAGCATGGAACGGAGGTAACGGCGGCGTTTGCATTACCTGCGCGTACTGCATTGAGATGTGTAGCATCTAATTTGGTAACTGTTTGTTTGTTCAGGAACAATTTGTTTTTTTGCTGTTGATTTACTGGTTTCATGATTGTATTTGTTTTAAAAATGATTGCCTACTCTTTTAACAGCTTTTCGGCTACGGCTGGTATAGAGGCCTCTATGTGATACCAAAAGTAATTTTGCCGGGAGCCCGAAAAAAAAGAGATACACAAAGCTTCCTTTTGTATGGACGACGGAACAGAAAAAAAATGTGGGCAGTTTAACGGCAGCTGGCTAACCCAGCTTACTGTTTTGCGAAAGTTCATAATACAGCAACCGCTTATTACCTGTACTTTAGGAATAAAATTTACGTTGAAAGTAAGCGTCCTCCTTTGCATTATCCTTTTATTTAATGCCATCGAAACGGTTGCCCAGCCCATATACGCCGGCCGTTATAAAACCATATTTACTACACCGCCTTCAAACGTGCCCACGGCAAAAACACCAGATGCCCCGCTCACCGGAAATGGCGATATAGGTTTAACTTTTGGCGGCGAACCCGGCCAGCTGCAATTATATTTCGGGAAAAATGATTTCTGGCGGGCCTACCCTGTTTATCCCGGTGGCGGCATTGCTTTACCAGGCGGCCTCAACCTTACTATAGATGCATTGAAAGGCGCCAATTATTATGCAGAACAGTTACCTGATAAAGGGGTTATTCATGCATCCTTTAAAAAAGAAGATTTAACAATAACCGTTGATAGCTGGGTAGCGGCCACACGCAATACCGTGATCATTGAAATAACAGCCAGTAAAACCTGTACACTACAACCCGCGTTATGGGCAGCTAAAGGTAATACCGCTATAAACAGCGAAGGTGCAACGGGAAATGTTATCTGGGCAACACGTTCTTTTGAAAACACCCCATTGCTGGAATGGCCCTGCCACGTTGCGCTGGCGATGCGCGTATTGGGAAACAACGGTTCAAATGAAATAATAACATTGGCGCCCGGTAAAAAACAATTATCACTGTTACTATTTATACCAATAATGATCGTACAAACTGGAAGGAAGGGGCCATTAAAGAAGCGCAATCGTTAACCCCCGCTATTATACAAACCATGTATTCAGCACATCAGCAATGGTGGCGGGCATTTTGGGAAAGATCAGGTGTGCAGGTAAACGATCCGGTGATAGAAAAATATTATTATACCTCCCAGTATTTATTTGCCTGCGCTTCACGCGCCGGTAAATTTGCACCCGGCATCTGGGGCCCTTTTATAACAAAAGATTCTTCGGCATGGGGTGGTGATTACCATCTTAACTATAATTACCAGGCGCCGTATTGGGCGGCCTATTCGAGCAATTATATCGATCTCACAGACAATTACGATCAACCATTGCTGGATTATATGGAAAAAGGTAAAGTGCATGCCAGGGAACTGCTGCAGGTAAAAGGCATCTATTATCCTGTGGGCATTGGCCCAAAGGGTTTGTGCACCACACGATGGCCGCTTACGCCCGAAGAAATGTTGTTACGGTACGGCACTACCGAAAACACTATTGACAGCGGTTATAAATTTCTTGGCCAAAAAATAAACGCCGTCTTTGGCGTGGGCAATATGTTGATGCGTTTTTATAGTACGTACGACACTGGTTATGCCAATCGCATTTATCCTTACTTATTGGCTTGTGCCGATTTTTGGGAAGATTACCTGAAGCTGGAGAATGGCCGTTATGTTATTTACATGGACCATTATGGTGAAGTAATGCCTAACCTGCGCAATCGGGGCCAGTGGCGCCACCTGTTGGGCGATTTCAACTCCACGCTCTCCTTGGGATTGGTAAAAATGTTATTCAAAGGAATTATTGAAGTAAGTACGTTTTTAAAAAAGGACCTATCCCGGCAGGAAAAATGGCAGGATATTGTTACACACATAAGTCCATTCCCTGTTGGTGAAACCGGGAGCAGGCTGAGCTTAAAACCCGTGGAGCGAAGCCCCGCTGAGTGGTTAAAAAAAACAACGGGATTGTCAAGAGTATCTATTCATGGTCTCATACTCCCCGGCGCCGTTTGCGGACCGGTGACAGACAGTATATTCAATAACATATTACTGAATGATGTGGCGCATTGGAAAGACCGGATGCAGCATGCAGGCGAATGGGGCAATACATTGAATAATGGTATTGAAACCTGTTTTCCCGCGGCCGTTCGTGTTGGTTATGACCCCGATGATATTCTGCAACAATTGAAAGATCGTATTGCGCTACAATCATTTCCCAACGGCTGGATCACAGCCGGCGGTGGCGGCACAGAAACATTGTCAGCTGTTCCTATGACCATTAATGAAATGCTGTTACAAAGTTATGAAGGGGTAATACGCATTTTTCCCAACTGGAACCATACTAAAAATGCCAGGTTCAGCAAACTGCGCGCATATGGCGCATTTGTGATCAGCAGCAGCCTGCAAAATAGACGTATTGAATATGTAAACATACAGAGCGAAAAAGGCCGTACCTGTATTATGGAAAACCCTTGGCCGGGTAAAACAGTACAACTGATACGCAATGGAAAAAAAGCAGCCGCGCTTACCGGTAACCGGCTTACATTTCATACAAAAGAAAATGAGTTAATAATATTGAAAGAGATCTGAGATGCATTATTTTTGATATACATATCTCCGTTACTTATAGTAAGGTTAAACCGGGTCTGATTTGATGAACCTAATGCGTACGAACAACATTACACAGACACAAAATAGTTCATCATGCAAGACAAGAAAAAGGACTATCAAACCAACCTCACCCCACTCCTAATAACCTTATTAATATTAGCAGGGTCGCTATTCGTGTTTGCGCCATTTGCGCCACATCTATTTACCAACCCTGCTTTATTAAAATATGTTGACTTTAGAAACACCGGTCAAATTGGCGACACCCTGGGCGGCTTAATGAGCCCGTTCATTAACCTGGCGGCAGTAATAGTTACAGGCCTGGCTTTTTACATGCAGTATAGAGCTAATACATTACAGGTGCAGATCTTCACCGACCAGATAAAACAAACTGAAAGACAGTTCAGGAAAGAGCATTTATATAAGGAAACACAAAACAAGGTCCAGCAATTTGAAAGCCAGTTTTTTGAAATGCTACGTTTACATAAAGAGAATGTTGATGAACTTAATATAATTAGTGTTGTAAACGGAAAACAAGTTACAAAGCGACAGGCCTTTGTTACGATGGCAGATGAATTTAAAATTTTTTTAAGCTATATCAACTACGATCACCTGCCATTCATTCATGAGTATAAACATGCGCTCGACATTTTCTTCTGGGGCTGGAATAAAGAATATATAGACATAGATACATTATCAAGCTCCTGGAACAGGATAATAGACGGACCAAATGAGGATAATCATTTATTCCCCATTGACTTTAGAGAATACAAAGGGTATTCAAGTTCATTAGGTCACTATTTCAGGCATTTATTTTTGATGGTAAAGTTTGTTGCTTACAGTAATGCAATAACTGACTATGATGGCAAGATGAAATATTTAAAAATACTCAGAGCGCAGCTAAGCAACCACGAGCAGATAATGCTTTTCTACAACTGGTTAAGCGAAGGGTACGGCGGCGCCTGGGAAAATGAGGAAAATAAATTTTTTACCGAGTATAAAATAATACACAACCTTTGGGTTGGAGAGTTATTTCAAAATCAATATATAGTTGATGCTGTCAATGGTCTTATTGACAAGTACAATCGCAATCCCAAAGAAACACCCTTATTTGAGTTTCAGGGAAACGATTTTAATCTTAAAATGAAGAACATAGAAAGTAAATCGCTTTCAAACCTTTTTTAGAAAGAACGGATAAATTTTCTTCCCCATTTTTTTCCGTTCTTATAAACCTGTACCTTAAAATGCATTTACTTTACAGGTTTACGCAACATTCATGTCCCTATCACTGCAATTACAGCACGTAGTAAGACCAGGTTATACCATAGACCTGTTTGTACCCAATGCACAGGAAGTACAGAATAACTACTTTCGGCAAAAGCAGGTACAGGCGCAGGTCCCTTTTCCGCATTGGACAAAACTATGGCCGGCTGCACTGGCTATGGGAGACTTTATATATAAGCATCCCGAACTGGTTCAGAATAAAAACGTGCTGGAGCTGGCCGCCGGTCTCGGACTCCCCTCTTTTATGGCTGCCCGGTACGCCAAAACTGTTTGCTGCAGCGATTACCTGGAAGAAGCCGTTGCCACTATGGCTAAGTCTGCCCGGCATTTACAGCTTCCCCATGTTACCTGCCAGGTACTCGATTGGAACCAGTTGCCCGACGATCTTACTGCAGACGTATTATTATTAAGTGATATCAATTACGATCCCGACCAGTTTGACCAGCTTTACCAGGTAATGCAACGGTTTCTTCAACAAGGCACGGTCATTCTGTTAACCACTCCCCAACGGTTGATGGCAAAACCTTTTATTGAAAAACTGTTGCCCTTTTGCAGGCAGCAATATGAAATGTCTATATATTATATACAGGAGCACACGCCCATCAGTTTGTTGGTGCTGGAGGAACAACATCCATAAGAAAGGAAACGAATGGATGTATAAAACGTTTCCGGCCCACTGCGCATCTCAATAAAATAAAAACAGATTTTTTTCAAACCTGCCGAACAATTGACCAATCCCCCATGTTATTTTCCCGTTAATTTTGATCTGCCGTTCCTGCCATTCTAAGATGACAGGTATGCGATTAATCTATTACTGCTATGATTTAAAGCTGGTTTTCTATGAAGGCTAACGCTGCAATGAAGGCTACTTCTGCTGTTTACCTGTATCCCCTGAAGGACATGAATGACTATTCTGATCATTCATGGAATATGGAAGGCCTCAGGGTATTTTTAAGCAGACCCGAACATAAAAAAGATTTCATTCAATATCCTTTCCGCAGTGATTCTTACTGGGTTGCCCTGGTTTTAAACGGGTCTTTAACCATTCAATTGAATGGAGAAGAGCAGGTAATAAATGAGAATAGCATGTTGATCATACCGCCGCACGTAGTGCGCCAGTTTGACGAAGCACCTAATAATACCTGTAATGCGGCCTGTGTGGCGTTTACGCCGGATTTCATGTTGGATACAGGTCTTTCACAAAGGCATATTGATCTATTTGAATATCTTTTTAATAGCCACAGTACACATCTGCGGTTGGCTTCAGAGGACGCTTCCCGGTTCCTTACCATGATCACCATGTTGCAGGAAAAGAATTTCTCCCGGGAACACCATCCGTTTGCCACTGAAGTGGTACGTCACTTCTTTAATGTGTTCCAGTTTGAACTGGCCGGTCTTTACCACAAACATTCAAATCAGAAAAAGGCAGTGCATGATCACAAGGAAGAGATCGTATGGCGGTTCCTTGGGTTACTATCGAAACACGTTAAATCTGAACGTAACCTGCTGTTCTATGCGAACAGATTATATGTAACACCCAAATACCTTACGCAAACGGTTAAGAAACTTACAGGCAAAACAGCCGGAAAATATATTGATGAACTGGTAATTGTAGAAGCCAAGAATTTACTGCGCGACCCTGCTTTGACCATTGCCCAGGTGGCAGACCTTCTTTATTTCAGTGATCAGTTTTTCTTCAGCAAATTTTTTAAACGCTATACAGGAATTACTCCTTCCGTCTATAGAAAAAGCGTTTAAAGCGAATATTGTTCATTCCTTTTAGACATATACCATGCCGGCTCACCCGAAAAGAGCCATGCATGGTTACATGCATTTATTGTATCAATAGAATATGCACAATACAAGCCAGCACAGGCTTTTGTTCATGCAGTCAGCAATTATTTTTAATTCAATCATTGGCAATGCAGTTAAGGAATTTTAGACATATTCCGGCGACTTTCTGACATTGAAGTTGTGTGACGCTCTTTTCAACTTTGCATACGAAGATTGGATTCTATAAAGATTGGAAAGTTATTTAATGCGAAATATACTACAGCAAAAGATCTCACTGTTTAAAGAAGCAGACCTGATAAGAGCGCAAGACCTATATCCCTATTTCCGCGTAATTGAATCAGGACAGGAAACCGAGGTAGTGCTCAATGGGAAGCGCGTATTGATGTTTGGTTCTAACTCTTATCTAGGACTTACCAACCACCCAAGGATAGCCGAAGCAGCCAGTCGCGCCATTGAAAAATATGGCAGCGGTTGCGCAGGCTCCCGGTTTTTAAATGGTACGCTCGACTTACATGTTGAACTGGAAAGCAGGTTGGCCGCTTATACCGGCAAGGAAGATGCTATTCTTTTCAGCACGGGCTTCCAGGCCAACCTGGGCGTGCTCTCTGCATTGTCGGGTCGTGCAGATGTACTGTTGCTCGATGAGTACGACCATGCATCTATTATTGATGGCAGCAGGTTGTCATTTTCACGGGTGATCAAGTACCGCCATAACGATATGCAGGACCTTGAACATCGCCTGCAGCTGCTGCCCGCCAATGCTTTTAAGCTGATCGTTACAGACGGTATTTTCAGCATGGAAGGTGACATCGCCCATTTGCCGGCTATTACAGCCCTTGCAGAAAAGTATGACGCCGCCGTAATGGTAGATGATGCGCATGCGTTAGGCGTTATCGGCGTAAATGGCGCCGGCACGGCTTCGCATTTCAACCTCACCAATGAAACCGACCTCATTATGGGAACCTTCAGCAAGTCGCTGGCTTCGCTGGGCGGCTTTGTGGCAGGCGACAGCGCAGTGATCGATTACCTGAAGCACAAAGCCCGGGCGCTTATTTTCAGCGCCAGCATGACGCCTGCTTCAACCGCCAGTGTAATAGCCGCCCTGGATATTATTGAAGAGGAGCCTCACCGAATACACAAACTATGGGATAATACCAACCATATGCTGCTGTTGCTGCAGGAGCAGGGCTTCGACACCGGCGACACACAAAGTCCCATCATTCCTGTACGCATTGGCGACAATCATAAAACTTTTTTGTTTACCAAGGCCCTGCAGGACAAAGGTGTTTTTGTAAATCCCGTGGTATCACCCGCAGTTCCCTCAGAATCATCCCTGATAAGGCTTTCGCTGATGGCCACGCATTCTTTCAGCCAGATTGAAGAAGCGGTAGAGAAAATGAAAGAAACAGCCCTTATGCTGGGTATTGAATTGAAACTGAAAAAAGAAAGCGCATGACCGGTATAGTAACCGTTTATACCCGGAAGCAGTTAAAGGCTTTCATTGATTTTCCTCATGACCTGTATAAAGGAGACAGCAATTATGTACCTGAACTTTTTATTGCCCAGCGTGATCTTTTAACGCCCGGCAAGCACCCCTTTCATGAACATTCGAAGGTGCAGTTATTCCTTTATTATAAGGACAATGTTATCAGTGGAAGGATCGCTGCCATCCTTAACAACAATCATAACCGCTTTAATAATACGACCGATGGGTTCTTTGGCTTTTTCGAATGCATCAACGACCTGCAGGCAGCCAGTACTTTGTTCAACACGGCGGAACAATGGCTGCGGGAACAAGGCGCCACTACGATCATCGGCCCGGTGAATCCATCAACCAATGAACCCTGCGGTTTGCTGATCGATGGCTTCGACAAACCGCCGCTTGCCATGATGACGTATAATAAATCGTATTATACTTCTTTGATGGAAGCCATGTCACTTAAGAAAAAAATAGACCTGCTGGCTTATAATATTAACAAAGAGGATGTGGGCGACCGGCCGCTATTGCTGGAAGAGCGATTGCTGAGCAGGCTGCGGCAAAAGAATATCACTATAAGGCCTGTAAACAAGAAAGACCTGGCGCATGAAGCCAGGAACGTGCGCGAAGTATACAATGCAGCCTGGGATAAGAACATGGGATTTGTGCCCATGACAGATGCAGAGTTCAGCTACCTGGCAAAAGACCTGAAGATGGTGCTTGACGAACAGTTTTGCCTGATAGCGGAACACAACGGCAAGCAGATAGGTTTTGCCCTGGCCATCCCCGATATTAACCAGATCCTGATCAAAGTGCGGCGGGGAAGATTGCTGCCTACCGGCATCTTCAAGCTGTTGCTCAATATGAAAAAGATCGACCGGATCCGCGTGCTGGCGCTGGGCGTGAATAAGGAATACAGGAAGCTGGGTATTGAAGCCTGTTTTTATGCCGCCATTATAAAACGGGTAGGCGCCCGCCAGATGAAGGGAGCGGAAGCATCCTGGATCCTGGAGCACAATGAAATGATGACTAAAGGTATAGAAAGCATCAATGGCAGGGTTTATAAGCGCTATCGCATTTATGAAAAGGCATTAGAAAAACAATTATGAAAGAAAAGGTACTGATAACGGGCGCCAGTGGTTTCATAGGCTTTCACCTTATTGAAGCTGCGCTTCGCCAGAGACTGGATGTATATGCAGCAGTGCGGCCAGGCAGCGATATTAGTCACCTGAAAGAATATGAGATCAAATTTTGCGAACTGGATTACACCAATGTGAATGAGTTGGCGAAACAGCTGGCGGCTACCGGTTGTCAATATATTATTCATGCCGCCGGCGCTACACGGGCAGGCTCGCAGCAAATGTACGATACAGTGAATGCCTCCTATGCTTTTAACCTGGCCAGTGCTGCGTTAGAAGGCCTGGGAAGTAAACTAAAAAAGTTTGTCTTTGTGAGCAGCCTGGCTGCAGTTGGCCCCTTGAACAGTCGTTTGGCGTTGATCACGGAAGACGTAACGCCTGCTCCGGTAACAGCATATGGCAGAAGCAAGCTGCTTGCTGAGCAACAATTAAAAACACTGTCATCGCTTCCGCTGGTAATTCTGCGGCCTACAGCAGTGTATGGGCCGCGTGAGCGGGATATTTTTATAATGCTGCGTTCTATTCATCGCGGTATAGAACCGTATATCGGCCGGGTTGAACAACAGCTAAGCTTTGTATATGTAAAGGACCTGGTTGCGGTTGCCATTCATTCGTTATTCAGCAGCGGATCGCATCTGACGTTCCATATTTCAGATGGTGGGAGCTATGATCAATATGAGCTCGCCAATCTTTCCAAACAGATCCTGAACCGGAAGACCTTGCGGCTGCATGTGCCCTATGCAATGATCAAAGGACTTGCCTTTGCCATGGAAAAATGGAATGGGTGGCGTGGAAAAACGCCGGTGCTGAACAGAGAGAAGCTGCATGAACTAACGGCCGTCAACTGGCAATGCAGTATTGAAAAAGCAAAAAAGCACCTGGATTATCGGCCGCAGTATTCCTTAAAGCAGGGGCTCTGGGAAACATTGCAATGGTATCGTTTAAACAAGTGGTTATAATTATATAAGAAAAATCAAGGTTTATGAAACGAAGCATACCCGTGTAAAAAATGGAAAAGGTATGCGGAGTTCCATCCGACCAATTAAAAAAGTAAAAAATATACGGATGAAAGAACAAATGTTACCGGCAGAAGGAAAATTAGGGATCCTGCTTCCTGGCCTGGGTGCTGTAGCCTCTACTACCATCGCAGGCGTTATTGCCAGCAGGAAGGAATTGGCTAAACCAATCGGATCGTTTACACAAACAGGTCATATTGAGCTGGGAGAAGGAAAGGGCGACCGGTATCCATTCATTAAAGATTTTGTACCGCTGGCTGCACTGGAAGATGTAGTATTTGGCGGATGGGATATCTATGAGGATAATGTTTTCCAGGCAGCAAGTCATGCCCGGGTGCTCGACCAGCATTTGCTGAATGCCATCAGGCCCGAACTGGAAGCGATAAAACCCATGAAAGCGGTTTTTGACAGAAATTATGTGAAGAACCTGGATGGTACGTTCATTAAACAAACTGCAACCAAATGGGACGCGGCCCAGGAATTGAAAAAGGATATTGAAACGTTCAAAAAAGAAAACAACCTGAGCCGGGTAGTGATCGTATGGACCGGCTCTACCGAGAAGTACCTGGAGCAAACGGCCGTGCATGAAACGATCGCTTCTTTTGAGGCCGGACTGAAAAATAATGATGCCGCTATTGCTCCCAGTATGGTGTATGCGTACGCAGCCGTAAGCATGGGTGTTCCTTTTATCAATGGCGCTCCGAATCTTACCACCGATATACCGGCCATTGTACAACTGGCGCACAAAACAAAAACACCTATCGGCGGTAAGGATTTCAAAACAGGACAAACGCTGATGAAAACGATCGTGGCGCCCGGCCTGGCAGCCCGCTCACTGGGCGTGAACGGCTGGTTCAGTACCAACATCCTCGGAAACCGCGATGGCCTGGTGCTGGATGATGAAGAGAATTTTAAAACAAAAGAAGTATCGAAGCTGGGTGTACTGGAAGATATTCTGCGGCCCGACCTTCACCCCGATCTTTATGGAGAACTGTATCATAAGATCCGCATCAATTACTATCCTCCGCATGGAGATAATAAAGAGAGCTGGGACAATATCGACATTTTCGGCTGGCTCAATTATCCCATGCAGATCAAGATCAACTTCCTTTGCCGTGATTCTATTCTGGCAGCCCCCATTGTACTTGACCTGGCGTTATTTGCCGACCTGGCCCAACGTGCAGGCATGTACGGTGTACAGGACTGGTTGTCGTTCTATCTTAAATCGCCCCAAACGCAACATGGAGAACCTGCAGAGAATGATATCTTCAAACAACTGAATACGCTGAAGCAGGTGTTGCGTGGTATGATGCAGGAGCAAACACAGGAGGCGCCGGCAGTAAAACGCACCAAAGTAACGGAAAAGGTCATATGAGGCTAATCGCCAGCATCATAGCAACTGCAGGTGGCATTGGCCTCATAAAGGGAGGAGGTACAGCCGCCGCAGTTGTTTTTTGTATAGCCTGGTATTTTTTTCCCATAGGGTATGTTTACCAGGTTTTGCTGCTGGCCCTTTTACTGGCTGCCGGAACATGGAGCGCTACCAAAATGGAAACCTTTTGGGAACACGATAGCAACAAGATCGTTATTGACGAAGTAGCAGGCATGATGATAACACTTGCCTTTTTACCACATAGTGGTGTGTATATCATTACAGGCTGTGCGCTCTTCCGTTTTTTCGATATTATAAAACCGCTGGGCATAAGAAAGGCAGAATTGCTGCCGCGTGGCATAGGCGTAATGGCCGATGATGTACTGGCAGGTATTTATGCCCACTTGATCTTATGGCTGCTGATTGTTATTTCTGATTTTGCGATTTAGAGATTTTGAGATTTTATATTGCTCAGCAACTTAATACATTGCGAAATCTAGAAATCCCGAAACCTCAAAATCACAAAATTTTTGTATTACCAATGATCACTTTTCTGAAAGCCAATATAGCATCGCTGGCAGCCTCACTAAGTGATTTTTTGATAACCGTGCTGTTGGTGCAAGTGTGCAGAACAAATGTGGTAATGGCGGCAGCGGCAGGTACAGTAACGGGAGGTATTATTAATTTTTTGATAGGCAGGCATTGGGTTTTTCAGGCAGGAGATACACGCAGAATGCCTAACGCGGAACGCAGAACGCAGAACGAAATGCACCATATTAAACTGTATTTCGCGTTAGGCGTTAAGCGTTTAGCGTTTAGCATAAATTTAGAAGCAGTAAGGCAACTGTGGAAGTATGCGCTGGTATGGGCCGGCAATTTGCTATTGAATACGGGTGGTGTATATGTACTGGCCTGCCAGGCTGGTTGGCATTACACCGTATCAAAAGTAGTGACATCGCTGCTGGTTGCTTTCCTGTATAATTATCCCCTGCAAAAGAATTTTGTGTTCAGCAATAATTGGATAGAAGATGATTAGTTTGATCGATAGTAAGAAAGGCCTGGCCTTATTCCTCTTTGTTACCTGCTTCATTGTTTGTGCGCAGGCCCAAACAGTGGTCAGGGGAATTGTAAGAGATGCCCAAACGCATGCGCCGCTTTCTTTTGTAAGTATTTATTTCAGGGGTAGCAAGGGCGTGGTGAGCGGCGAAGATGGCAGTTATAGCATTTCCACCAATAACCCGAAAAATACTACGCTGGAGTTTTCTTTCAATGGATATAAAGTGTTGCGTAAAAAAATTGAGGCCGGCATTACGCAGGACCTTGATATAAACATGGAAGTAGAAGAAATGAAGGCCGTGGTGGTGAATTCGAGAAAGCGGGGCAAATACAGCAACAGGAATAACCCGGCGGTTGACCTTATCAGAAAGGTGGTTGACAACAGGGATCGCAACAGGATGAGCGCTTTTGATTATGTACAATACCAGCAATACGAGAAGATGGAATTGTCGCTTACGAATAAGCCTGAAAAGCTGATGAACAACCGGCTTTTAAAGAATTACAAATTTTTGCTCGAAAACCAGGATACTTCCAAGCTCGAAGGAAAGGCGCTGGTACCGGTATACCTGGAGGAAACCCTTTCAAACAAGTTCTTCAGAAAAGATCCTTCAAAAGAAAAAACATATGTGCTGGCAAAGAAGAAGGTAAACCTGGGCGAGTTTGTAGACAACGATGGCATTACACGCTACCTGAACAGCATGTATACGCCCATTGATATTTACGAACCAAATCTCATGTTGTTATCGAACCAGTTGCTCAGTCCTATTTCAGACCTCGCTCCTACTTTCTATCGGTTTTATGTAGGCGATACAGTAGAGCTGGACGGCATCAAACTGGTGAAACTTACTTTTGCACCGCGCAATCCCAACGACCTTTTGTTCAGGGGTTCCATGTTCATTACGCTCGATGGCAACTATGCAGTTCAAAAGATCCAGATGAGCCTGACCAAACATGCCAACATCAACTGGACAAGGGAGCTGCGCATTAAACAGGATTTCGAACGCGGCACCGATGGCCGCTACCACGTGGTGATGAGCAATATCCTCTCCGAATTTGCCTTGTCTAAAAAAGCTACCGGCGGCCTGGTGGGCGAGCGCACCGTTTCTTATAAGAATTATGTGATCAACCAGCCCGCTGCCGACTCGGTGTATGAAGGCAAACCCGAAGTGATCGTTGATGCGCCTGCAGGCGCCATCGACAGTTTCTGGACAGCTAACCGGCATACAGCCTTGTCTGCTACCGAAGAAAAGGCTTATGCCAACATGGACAGCCTTCAGCATATGAAGTCGTACCGCCGCATGATGGACTGGGCCACTTTTCTGCTGGCAGGATATAAAGCAGCAGGTCCGTTCGACATTGGGCCCGTGAATGCCTTTTATAGTTTCAACCCCGTGGAAGGTTTCAGGCTGCGGTTTGGCGGCCGTACCACACCAAAGTTCAGTAAGCGGCTGTATTTTGAAACCTATGCCGCTTATGGCTTTAAAGACGAACGTTGGAAGTATTTTTTATCAGGCGCTTATTCTTTCAACAATAAATCGATCTATTCTTTCCCATTGAATTTCTTGCGGCTGAGCTATCAACATGATACAAAAATCCCGGGACAGGAACTGCAGTTTGTACAGGAAGATAATTTCCTGCTCTCGTTTAAGCGGGGCGATAATAATAAGTGGCTGTACAATGATATTTTCATTGCCGAGTATGTGCGGGAGTTTGGCAAGAACATCAGCTATACATTAGGGTTCAAAAACTGGAAGCAACAGCCGGCCGGTAACATTGTTTATGAAAAGTTGAATGGCAGTGGCGTCGCCAACATTCCCAACATTACCACTACAGAACTTTCGGCTGAACTGCGCTGGGCGCCCCATGAACAGTTTTACCAGGGAAAAACCTACCGCATCCCGATCAATAACAAGTATCCTATTTTTCGCCTTCGCTATATTTCAGGTATCAGAGGATTCGTGAACGGGGATTATAATTACCAGCAACTGACGTTAAATATTTTCAAGCGATTCTATTTCTCGCAATTCGGTTATGCCGATGTGGTTACAGAGGCCGGGAATATTTTCGGACAGGTCCCCTACCCTTTGCTCACCATTCACCGGGCCAACCAAACATATGCGTATCAGCTTAATTCTTTCAACATGATGAACTTCATGGAGTTTGTAAGCGACCACTATGCATCGGTAAGCACCGATTATTATTTCAATGGATTTATTTTTAATAAGCTGCCCTTCATCAAAAAGTTGAAGCTGCGTGAAGTGGCCGGTTTTAAAATGGTGATAGGCGGTGTACGAAAAGAAAATAACCCGGCCTTTAACAAAGAAACGTTTCTGTTCCCTACCGACGAGTGGGGCAAAGTGACCACTTTCTCGCTGGCTGGCAAGCCCTATATGGAGGCGAATGCAGGGATTGGTAATATTTTCAAGATACTACGGGTAGACCTGGTAAAGCGGCTTAGCTATATGGAAAACCCGAATGTACCGAACTGGGCTATTCGCGCCAGGGCAAGATTTGAATTTTGATTAAAACAGTTATTTTATGAGCCAGATCGCTATACGTGACCGTTTGCAAAAAAATATTTACAGTGTGATTGATCCTGCGGTACGCGGGTTGGTAAAAGCAGGCGTGACGCCGAATTTTATTACCACTACCGGCCTTGTGTTGAATATTGGCGTAGCTGTGGTATTTATTGTGGGAGCCGAAGAAGGCAACCGGGGAGATCTCTCTTATGTTGGCTGGGCTGGCGCCGGTATCCTCTTTGCCGGCCTGTTCGATATGCTCGATGGGCAGGTGGCGCGCATAGGCAATATGAGCTCCCGCTTTGGCGCTTTGTACGATTCTGTACTTGACCGCTACAGCGAACTGTTTATGTTCCTTGGCATTTGTTATTACCTGGTGGCGCATCACTATTTCCTGAGCTCTTTGTTTGCTTTCATTGCCCTTATCGGCTCTATGATGGTAAGCTATACACGCGCCCGGAGTGAAGGACTGGGAATTCAAAACAAAGGCGGATTGATGCAGCGGCCGGAAAGAGTGGTGTTAACAGCCGTATCGGCTATTGCCTGTGGCATTACGGCTTCAGTTATTGGTGGTGATTATAAGCTGAGTGTACCCGGCATTCCTTTCCATGTGTTTGAAACAATGTCAGTTTTTACAATACCCATTACCGTAATGGCCGTTTTAACGAATGTTACCGCTATTAAAAGGTTGATGGACGCAAAAAAAGCGCTTGATAATTAAGTATGAGACAACGCATTTTCGGGATGGTGTTGTGCAGCCTATTGTCTTTATATGCAGCAGCGCAGGAAGGATTCCCTGTGCCGGCAGATAATGCCCATCAACTGTTTTATTTGCAGCGAACCTCCAATACCAATACGATCGTATATGAGCTCAATTATAAGAATGGGAAACTGAATGAAAGTAACCCGATACATGTTTTCTGGATAAGATATGCCGAGCAGGGCCAAAGGGCCGAACTGAGCTTTATTCAACGCGCGTTTGCTTATGGGGTGAAAATAAAGCAGCTACCAGACAGCAGTTACCGGGTGCGATTGGTTTCTTACGCAGGCTATACCATGTACCTGATAAAAGGGGCAGATAAACAATTCAGGATCTATGCGTCCATTAACAAGAAGATGGTGATACTCAAGAGCATTTTTGTAAAGATCACGGGCGGCTCTATGTGGTCGCCTGAAATAGAATATTTCGAGGTAAGCGGCATAGACCCGTACACCAATAAGCCTGTTGCTGAACGTAAGAAGGTGCTGAAAAGTGAGATCAAAGAGAAATAGTTCCCGGTTACCAGGTACCTGTTACCGGGAAATTTAAAACACAGGCCTCCCCGGAAACTGGCAACCGGCAACTGGTAACTTAAAGTTTAGTCCATAATTATTGTACTTAACCTAAGTACTTATTTTTATTCGCTATGAAAAAACTGTATGTTTCTAATACTACCGAGTCTGTTAGGATGTTCAGGAGCAACTGGATGGAAGCATTGTCGAAGGTGCATTTCTCCGTGCCGCTTTTTATTTATGTTCCCGTTATTGCCGTTATGACATGGCTGGCTTTTGATAAAAACATTTCAATAGTTCATTATTTTTTGCTGGTGGCTGCGGGGTTAGTGGTATGGACGATCACTGAGTACGTGCTGCACCGCTTTGTTTTTCATTTTGAGCCATCTTCCGCCTGGGGAAAGCGGATCCATTTTATTTTCCACGGCGTGCATCACGATTACCCGAAAGATGCAAAGCGGCTGGTGATGCCGCCTTCTGCCAGCATTCCACTGGCTGCAGGTTTTTATCTTTTGTTTTCACTGGTGTTTACGAATAAAACCTACTTATATCCTTTCTTTGCCGGTTTTGTTGCCGGCTACCTGGTGTACGACATGATGCATTATGCCATGCATCATTATAATTTCAAAAGCAGGCTGATGAAGCGGGTAAAGCAGCATCACATGCTTCATCATTACGATGACCCCACAAAGGGATATGGTGTAAGCTCCTCCCTGTGGGATGTTATTTTTCAATCCGGTTTTCCCAAGAAGAAAAAGTAATCATGCTTAGATCTGTTCCTGTTCCCTTTGCTCCCCGAACTGTTATAATCACTACGCTTATAGCTGCAGTATACCTGTTGCTGTCTGTATGGCTGGTAGGCTTCAAGACCGATCAACTGGTATTGATCGCCCTATTCAACGGGTTGTATTATGCTTCCGGCATTACGCGGAAGTTTATTACCGGGTTTTCGATCTTTATCGTGTACTGGATCATTTTTGATTACATGAAAGCCTTTCCCAATTATACTTTCGGGCATGTGCATATTGGCGAATTGTACAACACTGAAAAACATTTGTTCGGTATTACTACTGCAACAGGGACCATTACCCCCAATGAATTTTTCCGGCAACATCACACCATAGCCGGCGATTTGCTAAGTGGCCTCTTTTATTTGTGCTGGGTACCGGTGCCCCTGTTGTTTGCTTCTTATTTATTCTTCAGGAACCGGCCTTTGTTCCTGCGGTTCGCCCTGGCGTTCTTCGTGGTGAATATGATCGGTTTTGTTATGTATTATATTTACCCGGCGGCCCCACCCTGGTATGTACAGGAACATCAATTTAAATTTATCGCGTCTACGCCCGGCAATACGGCCGGACTGAACCGGTTCGACGAACTGGTGGGTGTTCCGGTTTTTCGATCTTTGTACGCCAAGGGATCGAATGTTTTTGCTGCCATGCCTTCTTTACATTCTTCCTACCCGGTGATCGTATTGTTTTATGGCTTAAAAGGGCGGTACCGGTTTGCCAGTATTGTTTTTGCCGTGATCATGGCAGGCATCTGGTGTTCGGCTGTATATACCAGTCATCATTATGTGCTCGACGTACTGGCGGGTATTTGTTGTGCAGCGGCAGGCATTTTCCTGGTGGAGCGCGGTGTTCACAGGCCAGGATGGTTCTCCAGGTTCTTTGATTCTTATTTGCATAAAATTATTTAATAGATTGGTATGAACGGTGCTTCTATTGTAACAAAAAAACAAACGATCCTTACCGGGCTGAGCAACGGGGATTATGATGCCTTTCTGTATGATTGTGATGGAACACTTGCTGATAACATGGGCGGGCACAAGGCCTCTTACCGCGCAGCAGCGCTTATGTATGGGTTTGCGCTGGATGATACAATTATCGATGAACTGGCAGGCTGGCCTATTATTCAGGTTGCGGAGGAGATCAGGAAACGGTATGATGGTAGTTTTAACCCGGCCAATTTTACGCAGCTAAAGAACCAATTGTATGAGGAAACTTTTATCGCTGATACAAAGCCTATCGAATTTGTGGTAGCACATCTGAAAGCACATGCCCAAAAGGTTCGTATCGGTGTAGTGTCTGGTGGCAGCCGGGTCTCAGTTTCCACCACCCTTCAGCAACTCGGTATTACCTCGCTTGTAGAAGTATTGGTATGCGCCGGTGAAACATCCCGGGGCAAACCTTACCCCGATCCTTTTTTACATGCAGCGGAGCGTTTAGGTGTTGACCCTTCCCGGTGCCTCGTCTTTGAAGACGGGCAGGCGGGTGTGCAGGCTGCTGAGGCCGCTGGCATGCGATGGATACGCATAGATCATATATAAAATGGCTATGATGGGTGAAGGAAGGAGCATTGTAAAAAACAGGTGAAAGATTGTAGATTTGAGTGATGGTAATCCGCTTTTTTCCCAAAAACCTTTATAACGGAATTGCCGTCTAAGCTATGAGAAAATTTTTACTGTTCATGCTGCTTATGGCATCCTCTACCTGTTTTGCCAAGAGGATCTATGTGAACCCATTGGCCATAGGTAATAATAATGGAACTTCGTGGGTAAACGCCTACACAAAACTTACTGCTGGCGTAGAGCTGGGTCTAGCCGGCGACACCGTTTTAGTTGCTGAAGCCATTTATGATAATGTATCGTCGGGCAGCCTCTATAGCTACCGTATTCACGAGGGAATTACTATATTGGGAGGATATCCGAATACAGGCAACCCTACTGATGCACAACGCAATTGGGTAACCCACCCTACTATACTTAGTGGTGATGGCGGAACTAACGGAACTCCTGATAATGTGCTCTTACTACAGAATATCGCCAATGCTGTTGTGATCGATGGGTTCATAATGAAATGCTCACGAACAGGCGGTTTAAAAATTGTAAATGCTGCCACCGTTCTTGTAAAAAACACCGTATTCGAAAATAGCTGGGGAAATGCAGTTTATATTAACAATAGCCAGGCTACATTCATCAATTGTGTTCTTAGCAGGAACGATGAAAGTCCGGTTTATAATACGACAAATGCGAATACCGCTTTTTACAATTGTGTAATTGCCAGCAATTATGGGTATTCACAAGTTATAAAAAACGAAAATGCCACGCTGGCCATCTACAACTGCACCCTGGTAAACAATACGGGCCTCACCATCATGGGTACCGGCACCGGTTCTATTCAGATCAAAAACAGCATTTTCTGGGGCAACCTGCAAGGTAACCGGTTCGAGAATGCAGATATCAATTCCTATAATCATACCATCGTTGCAAGCCATTCCATTACCCAAACTTATTTCGATAGCAACATAAATACCCTGCTAACGAATCAGCATCCCCGGTTCCTGAACCAACAGCAACCAGCTGGTGCAGACAATAAATTTTTCACGGCCGATGATGGCCTGCAGCTAACAGTCCCCTGTTCGCCCGCACTGAATTACGGCAACAACAGCCTGTTGGGATCAATAACCACCGACATAATTGGCAATCCCCGTATATTCAATGCAGGCACCGTTGACCTGGGCGCCTATGAAATGCAGCAGGCGCCTGGTTCGCATCTGAAAACCGTTTATGTAAACAACAGCGCAGCAAACACAGGCACCGGTGACGGCAGTACCTGGGCAAATGCATTCACCTCTTTACAGCAGGCTATGTTGTATTGTGCCGATACCATAAAAATAGCTGCCGGCACTTATCTAACACCGAACTCCTATACAGATAGTGTTTTTTCCCTTGAATCGGGCAAGGTACTTATGGGTGGTTATCCGGCAACGGGTAACCCGTCGAATGCAGACAGAGATCCATGGCGCTACCCTACCATCCTGAAGGGCAACTATTCGAAAGCGTCAACCGGTAATTATTCACCGGTGTTAAAAATTTATCGTACCGATTCCACTACCCTGCTCGATGGCATAAAGTTCACAAATTGGGCAAGCAGTGATAACAGCAGCAACGTGCATGCCGTTTCGGTTAGATATGGCGCAAGCCTCACGATAATGAACTGCGACTTCAGGGTCGATGCTTCACAGGGGATCAGGGTAACAGGCCTGGCCATCGGCGAGGCATGTACGCCGTATGTGTACAGGTGTGAATTCAATACCGGCTTTTCTGAAGCCGGGGGTACTGCTGTAGGTTGTGGAGGAAATTCAAACACGGTTTTTGCCTGGTGTAACTTCCGCGCATATGGTGTGGCTTCAGACGGCATATCGCTGAACAACTCGTCAGCCACTTTCGACAGTTGCCTGTTCTGGAAAGATATTTCGAATGCGGATGCCGTTTTTATGAGCACCTACGCCACCGTACTTACGCTTAACAATTGTATTTTCAGGGCTTACAATAATCGTGTGCCGCTCCTGCGTAATACCGCCAACACAACAGGTCTTGTAACAAATTCCATCTTTCGAAATATTCAAACAGACGGCAGTACGCCAGCCATATATAACGACAATAGCCACCTGGTCTTCAATAAATGTTTATTCGACAGCAGCAAGCTGGTGATGCGTAACCTCAACCAGTCGGCCCCGGTTATTAATAACTGCTTAAGTGTGCACGGACGGTTTATGTGGAACAAGCGCAGTACGCCCCTGGTGAACAACTGTACAGTAGTGAACACCTATTTCGCGCCTAATTCACCATTGGATATTACGGCACGCGAGGAACTGGTGACCAATGACGATAGTTCTGTATTCCGGGCCAACAATACCATTTTCTGGCCGGCCAAACTAAACCCCGGAGAGAAGGATATTGCCGACCAGCAAAATATTTTTAATCCACCCGCCAATTCATCATCAATACTCACAAATTGCCTCACCCAGAATTATGGGACCCATGGGCAGAATGGCAATATTGTGGGAAAAGTGCCGCGGTTCAATCGGCTCGACTATATTTTGGGCCCCGATGGCCGGCTCTTTACCGCCGATGACGGTTTGCAATTGGCTGTATGTTCGCCGGCTGTAAATACCGGTAACAGCGCCCTGGGCACCATCCTTGCTACCGATGTGTTGAACAATCAGCGTATTGCCAATGCAGTGATAGACATGGGAGCCTATGAATTGCAGCACTCGGCCAGCAACACAGGCAGCTATTATGTGAACAGTGCCGCCAGCGGCAATAACACGGGCGCCAGTTGGAACGATGCTTATCCCGATCTGCAGGCTGCATTATGCAATGCCTGTGCAGACACCATACGGGTGGCTGCCGGCACCTATAAGCCTGCCGTAAGTAAAAGAGACAGCTCCTTTGTTATAAGCCACCCGTTAGCTTTGTATGGCGGATACCCGGCCACCGGTAACCCAACTGAAGCGAACCGCGATGCGGTAAAGCATCCAACGATCTTAAGTGGTAATATTGGCGATGTTACCGATTCACTCGACAATTCGGGGTTGATCGTATTTGTAAATGCAGTTACCGATAGTGTGCATATCGATGGTTTTGAGATACGGGATGGATATAATTCAGGTGGCATTGCGGTAAATGCTGCAGGCGGGGCTGGCATGTGTGTTTTGTATAGCAATACCGGGATCTATAATTGCCGGTTTATAAACAACCGGTCATCCCCTTATGGCGGTGGTGTAAGCATCACTTCACTTTCGCGAACCACTGTAAGCGGCTGTACTTTCACCCGCAATTCAAGCACCAATGAAGGCGGGGCGCTTTACTCAAAAGGGTATCTGCACCTGACCGGTTCCGTTTTTGAGAACAATTATTCATATAGTAATGGTGGTGCAATAGGTGTAAACGCAGGATGCGACATCAGCAATTCCGTATTCTACAAAAATTATACAACTGCCACGAATGCAAATGGCATAGGCGGCGGATTATTCATCGGAAGCACTGCCGGATACGCCAACGTTACGAACTGCAGCTTTGTGGAAAATAAAGCCACCTCTACCAATGCGCCTGACATGGCCGGGGGCGGTTTGTACTATGATGGATTGCATGCTGCGCGATTTAAAAATTGCATTTTCAATGGAAACCTGGCCGGGAATTATACCAACAACTCCGGCGCCGACATCAACTATAAAGGGTATAGTATCGCATCCAATTGCATATTACAGTATAGCCGCGGTCCATTAACTAACGACAGCCTCATAGCTGTTGACCCCGGGTTCCTGGCAGTGAACGATCCCAAAGGGCCTGATGGCATTTGGCTTACAAAAGATGATGGATTGCAATTGCATTATGCTTCTGCCGCCATTAATTACGGACAAAATGCAGCCGTTCAAAATATACCAGTTGATATTTTGGGTGACGCCCGTATTGCGTTGAATAAAGTTGACCTCGGTGCTTATGAATACCAGAACACGCCGGTAGCCCGTGCAGGAGCCGACACATCAATTTGTACCGGCGATACTGTAACGATTGGCCGGGATGGCAACCCCAATCATATCTATAACTGGACTTCCAGTCCGGCAGGATTTACTTCCAGCTCACCTGCGCCCGTGGTTAATCCTGCGGCATCCACCACTTATTTCATAGAAGTAACCAATGGTACCCAAATAGTCCGCGATACGGTTGAGGTTTCGATCAGCAGTTCGTTAACACCTGCAGTGAATGTAATTACCGGCAGCACTTCGGTGTGTGCCGGTGCGGCCGTCTTTACTGCTGTTCCTTTATACGGCGGAGCCGATCCTGCTTATCAATGGCTGGTGAATGGGGTGAATGCCGGCACGGATACGAGCGTTTTTTCCACTAATGTGCAGCAAGGGGACCAGGTAAGCGTTCGGCTCACCAGCAGCGCTTCCTGCGCATCGCCTGCTACAGCTACAAGCAACGTCATTACCATGAACGTAACGCCGGTGGCGGTTCCACAGGTCACTATTAACGGTCCGCTTGTTTTTTGTGAAGGCGATACGGTTACCTATACGGCTACGCCGGTCGATGGCGGCACAAGGCCATTGTATAAATGGATCAAAGGCGGTGTATTAGCAGCCACTACTTACAATAATAGCTATACGACAGCCTTTATTACCAGCCAAACGGATATTTATGTAATGATGTTCAGCAATGCCGTTTGCCAGACAAAGGGGGGCGACACCAGCAACGTGCTTAGGGCTATGCCGAAGTCGATCATTACACCATCCGTTGCTGTTTCTGCATCAAACACAAACATCTGCGGTACGCCACAGGTAACATTTACTGCGCAGGGATATGGTGGCGGAACCACTCCCCTATGGCAATGGAAAGTAAACGGGAACAACGTAGGAACTAACAGCAACATATATAGAAGCAATTCGATGGCGGATGGTGATCAGGTGTATGTGGCAATGACATCCAATGCCGATTGCGCCAGGCCCCCTGTGGCGGAAAGTAATAAAGTGACGATGATCGTTGACAGGGCAATTATTCCCACCATCAGTATAACGGCCCCCACCGAAGTACCACAAGACACCATTATAACTGTTACCGCCAGCCTGGTGAATGGACATGGCGTGACGAGCTACTTATGGCAGGACAGCACTGCGACCCACAACTGGCAGACCATCACCGGCGCCGTTACCAGAACAGTGAATTACACACCTAAAAAAACAGGTGATAAGATCCGCTGCGTGGCACAAACTGCTACCAATTGTGGTGATGCCGTAACAGCACAAAGTGAACCGGTTACATTTAAGGTAAATACAGTTACCGGAATTGATCCTGTACCAGCTGCCTACTATGGTATTTCAAGTTGGCCGAATCCCGTTAACACGTATCTGATCATTGATGGCCTAAGACTAAGCGACCAGTGGCAAATGCTGGAGATCTCAGGCGTGGAAGGCCGCCAGAAAATACAGGTTCAATCAATAGCCGCACAAAAGCAGGTAACGCTCCATACTGCTTCCCTAAAGGCCGGGCTGTATATTGTTATTTTGAAAAAGAAGAATGGAGAAATGGTGTATATAAAATTTGTGAAGTTGTAAATTAATATCAGGTTATTGCGAAGGCTCCGGCGGTAATGTCGGAGCCTTTTTGTTTGAGCCTTAATTCTTTGCCAGTGAACGCTCATTTTATAACTTCAGCAAACCAACCTTATGTAACGTATTCACCGGTTTATTGTCCCAAAAAAGTTCAAAGTCTTCCAGTCCGGCGGCTTTGTAGCTGTCCATTACATCCTGTAGCGTGAGTGTTTTAGGATTGGAGATCGACAGCAACTGCAGTATTTGGGCCAGCCAGTTGCCTTGTTCGCGACCGACACTGATGCTGTATTGCTGGCGTTTGTCCTGAAAGGTGAGTGAGGTCATTTCCCAGCTATTGCCTTTCTTACTTTTGATGAAGTGTTCTACCTTAGGTGGCCTGCCCAGGTATACGATCCTGGTAGTGGGTTTGGCAGCCGTATAAAGATCATCTTCCAATACTTTCTGAATATAATCAGGGGCTACTTTGGTCTTGGGTACTTTAAAGTCGAACCATTTCTGCAGCGGGTCGTTGAGACCTATGCCGTGCATATAGTTGAACAGTGACTTCTTCAGTCCAAACGCAAATTCTTCATGGTCGGCGCCTGTTTCATCGATGTGCACGAGGTCGTTGTTGGCAAAAGCGCCCACCAGGGCCGACTCTCTTTTCACCTTGAATTTCTCCGGTTGCATACCTATGGGACTGTGCATCGTCATGGTGAACAAATGCCAGAAGGCCGACTGCAATACGCCTGAGGCAAACATTTGCCGCACCATTTCCAGCGAATCGATCGTTTCCTGTTCGGTTTGGGTGGGGAAACCGTACATCAGGTAAGCATGCACCATGATGCCTGCCTCTGTAAAGTGCTTGTTCACCCTGGCTACCTGTGCTACGGTGATGCCTTTCTGAATCAACTCCAGCAGGCGGTCGCTGGCCACTTCCAATCCGCCGGAGATAGCAATACAGCCGGAACGTTTCAACAGCAGGCAAAAGTCGCGGGTAAAGCTTTTTTCAAAACGCACATTGGCCCACCAGCTCACCGTTAATTTGCGCCGGATGATCTCCAGCGCCAATGCACGCATCATGGCCGGCGGAGCGGCTTCATCCACGAAGTGAAAACCATTCTGTCCGGTCTGTTTCATCATTTCCTCCATGCGGTCTGCCAACAGCGAAGCGGCAATCGGTTCATAGAGTTTGATATAATCGAGTGAAATATCGCAGAAGGTGCATTTGCCCCAATAGCAACCATGCGCCATAGTTAGTTTGTTCCACCGGCCATCGCTCCACATGCGGTGCATGGGGTTTACCACCTCAATGGCAGAGATGTATTTATCGAGCAGGAAATCGCTGTAATCAGGTGTGCCCACCTGCGCCTGTTTGTAATCGGAGCAGCTTTCGTTGTTGATGTATTGCACCAGGCCATCCTGCAGGGTAAAAGTTCTTTTCAGTATTGAAGCAGAACCGTGGCCTTCCACCAGTTGCACCAGTTGTTCAAGAGGCGCTTCGCCATCGTCGAGGGTAATGTAATCGTAGCATTCGAACACCCGCGGGTCGGTGATGGAACGCAGTTCCGTATTGGCGAATCCGCCCCCCATGGCCACTTTCACTTCGGGGTAGTGCTGTTTGATATACTGCCCGCAGCGCAGGGAAGTATACAAATTGCCGGGAAAAGGAACGGAAATGGCTACCAGTTTGGGTCGTAACCTTTCCATGTGCGCTTTCAGCAATGTGATCAGCAATTCATCAATAAAAGTGTATTCCTTTTGCAGGGCGTTGTACAGTTCGTCGAAGCTGTTGGCGGAGCGGCCCAGTTTTTCTGCATAACGGCTAAAGCCAAAATGCTCATCTACGCATTCGCTTATAAGGTCACTCAGGTCTTCAAGGTACATGGTGGCAAAGTGCTTGCCTTTGTCCTGCGTGCCCATAGAGCCGAAAGCCCAGTCCAGGTCTTCCAACTGCGCAAAACGGCTGGCTTCGGGCAAAAAATCCCGCTTGCAGATGCGGTGCGCCAACGTAGGATTATGCCCCTGTAAAAAGAGCACCACATCGTTGATCGTATAAATATAATCTTCCTGTAAGGCCACCATACGGGCGGCATTGTCGCTCAAAGGTTTTTCGAGCCGGTTGATACGATCAAACAATTCCTGCAGCCCTTCCTGGCAGAACAGGGCCAACGTTACCTCGATGCCCAGATCGCTCTGGAAGGAACGGATATTTTTGGTATTCAGGAAGCCCTTCAGGTAAGCCGTCGCCGGATACGGCGTATTAAGCTGCGTAAAAGGCGGAGTAATCAAAAACACAGGAACACTCAAAATCAAAAATTTGAGGCAAAATTAGGCTAAAAATCCGGTTCCCGAAGGTGTTGTGTATCAGAGGGAGATCCCGGTGGGCTGGCAAATATGTGGATATAGAAATGGGCCGGGCAACTGTTGGACGTCATATTTATACCCCGTGAAACATAATACCAGCAAGGGTTTTACATAAAATGCCTGCTTTTGGGATAATAGAACCGCTTACAAGTTGATTTAACAACTCTGAAACCTGCGATTATCTTTGTATTGTCAAAGAAAGGATATATCCCCCGGTACATCTACTGCTACTATCCGGTTGTTTCGCCGCATGAACGATCTTATTACTCCAGATTATAAACTTAAAAACATACAATTATGACTTCAATTATTAAAACCTTGTTTTTTGACAAAGAATTGGTTAGCCAAATCAAAAAATCAGGACTGGACAGTAATTTATTATATGTACAATTGATCAGCGGAAAGATCACCCTGGAAGAATACGTAGCTGCTACCCGCTAATTATTCCTTCAGCATATAGTAAACGACTTCCGGCCTGAGCGTTATAACATGTACATGAACGTTACTGTTATAGCGATCAGGTTGGGTTGTTTGGTGGCAATTTGATTAAACCATGCCTTCGACTGTAAAATCTTATTGTTTAATCACCTTCCCCATAGCCGCTGCCCCCCTGTATAAGCCGCACCAAGCCCCAATGAATAGTACAAATTCTGGTTACAATTGATCGCCTGCCGGTCTACATCTGATAACACCGAATTAAATAAAATCGTTTCTGAAAAAGCGCCCGGTCCGTCATTACCTAAAGTGTAATCAAACCGAACACCGATAAAGCCGGTCACCGGTGCGCTGAATGTATTGAGGCTGGCGGCGTTGCTTTCCAGCAAAGCCGTATTGACATATAACTTTGAAGCCCTGTTATTTCGAACAGTATTGATTGACATGTGCGTGGTGGTACTGATTACTGCTCCGGAGGCCGTAATATTGCCATCCGCCAATAACGGGCAGGGCAGCGTTAGAAAAAGGCATATGGGCAGTTGGATGCAAAATAGAATGGGCAGTGCACGGAGCACAGTTATTTTGGGCTTCATAGTGGGGAGTACCGTTTTTAACAGTTGCGGCACAAGGTATTTTCTTTAGTGCCGGAGAGAAATAGTAATAGTTGGATTTCATATTCATAATTTTTTCCATCAAATAAAAAAAGCACCCCGCCGTCACGGGATGCTTTACTCTATGTACCTGATTGGAAACCTATCCAGAACTATATTTATTTTTTTACAACAGGGCTGTTTTTGCCGTATTATCGCCACTGCCCCAGGTTCATACATTCGTTTGAACGTTTACTTTAGTAAGTACTACAAGAGTGATCAGCAAAGCGCAAAAGTACTCTCGTAGCATATCGCATTTAACAGCAAGGGCATAATTTTCCATTGCGAAAAGAATACAATTACCTGATGTTTAGCGCAATCATCTGTATATATTTTTATGCTTTATGTTCTTTCTATTTTAAATCAGAAGTTATTAAATAATTAGTGTCTCCAACAATTACGAGGAAATGGATCATCCTTCATCTACTGTTCCTCTTTTTACTGTTACCATAGAAACAGGTTAAGGCATTTCCCTGATTGTTCTCAGTTTTCAATGGCTCCTGCATGATATTGTGGTAGCTTTATTAATATCATTCAATAGATATTTCCTTATAACCGGTAACTGTGCGGCTGAATTTACTTTGGGGAAAACGTTTTATCTGTTATGACCGGATAGTAACGATATTACATTATCAGTTAGGGCGAAGCCCGCCCGATTTCTCAAAATATATTTACGGCTCTTACTAAAAACTTCCGAATGATTATCCGATTTGGCTGTTTTGGGCTTTTTCTGCACCTACAGTAACCTCCATTTTCAACCATTAATTCTTCTTTTATGAACCGGTTAACCAAATGGATAATCACAGGATTATTTTTTTCTTTCATCGCTTTATCATGTAAAAAAAATATCCCTTCTGATCATATAAACTGGAAAAATCTGCTGGGATCACGATCTTTCAATGACGTTCTTTCAAACAGCGAAGTAATTAAATGGAATAACGTTGCGTTTGAAGCTGCCGGTGGTGCTGCGGAAGCCAATCCACTATTAGCAGTACGTAGCGAAGCCATGGTACACATTGCCATTCATGATGCGCTGAATGCCATAGTACCGGTTTACGAACATTATATCTTTCATGGGGTAAATCCTTTGGCTGATCCTTTTGCAGCGGTTGCCAGTGCAGCGCATACTGTATTAATGGCTTCCTGGCCCGATTCGGCGGCCATGCTGGATGCAAAGCTTGCTGAATCGCTCTCAAAAATTGCCAGCGGACATGCTAAAACATGGGGCATTGCAATTGGCATGGAATCCGCAAAGGCTATCCTGGCCTTACGGGCAGGAGATGGCGCCTTTCAAAATCCTGTATCGCCAGTTCCCCCTTCCACGGTTCCTGGTGTTTATGTAGCAGTGCCTCCGTTCGACTTTCAATTTGGCGTTTTTTGGAAAACTATGCAATTGTTTTCGCTTGAAACGCATGATCAATTCCGTAGTTCATCGCCCCCATCGTTAACCAGCGGTACTTACACCAGAGATTTTAATGAAGTAAAGGAAGTGGGAGAACTCAACAGCACCGTACGTACGGCTGACCAAAGCGCTTATTCGGCATGGTGGTTTGAATATTCCGATATTGGCTGGAACCGGGTTGCCCGAGTTTCGGCAACGACCCAAAATCCCGGGTTGTATACAACAGCGCGGATGTTTGCGCTGCTGAATATGGCTCTGGCCGACGGCTATACTGCCTTCCTGGAAGCCAAGTATTTTTATAATTTCTGGCGGCCTTACACAGCTATCCGGGCAGCCGCAACAGATGGAAATGATAAAACCACTCCTGATGCTGACTGGGAACCTTTATTGCCAACACCGCCTGTGCCGGATTATCCTTCAGGCCACTGTGTTTTAGGCAATGCTGCGGCAACCGTACTGACTCATTTTTTTGGAAATCATAGTCCATTTTCAATGACAAGTACTACCGCTTCTCCAGCGGGAGCTGTCAGGCATTTTGATAGTTTTAAAGAAGCTGCTGATGAAAACGCAGATTCAAGAGTGATGGTTGGTATACATTTCCGCTTTGCCTGTGTTGCCGGCCAGAAGATGGGAGATCAGATAGGAAAATGGACAGTAAAGCATCACCTGGAACCTTTGCATTAGGTTTTAATAAGGGATGCGACTGGTTTTGTAACTATCCTTTATTAATTGATATTCAAGGCAATACATAATAAACGGGCAATATTTTATTATTGCAGCATTGAATGGCTTAGCAATTACCTCCCAATAACTCCTAAATTTTTAAAAATTAGGAGTTATTGGGAGTTCCGTTTTCTTCCTCCATCCCGTTTAGCGGATAATAGCATCGTTCAAACTTCGATAAATGAACAAAAAGAATAGGTTAGCTTCTGCGGATAATATAAAAGAACAAAGTAAAATATATCAAGCGCTCAGGAATCAATTTCATCAACTGAATGAAATTGATGCGAAGGAAATCATGGCATTTCAATTCCCATGGCATGATCAATTTGCCCAAAGCATTTATCGGAGTGAAGTTAAGGACGGCACAATAAAGCTTTACTACAACCAAAAGGCGATTGACCAGGATGAACTGTGGAGAAAAAGAAAATTCACAAGTATTATTGCTGAATGGGAAGATTATACACCGAAACTTGTATTCAATTCTATTGGGGAATATTTACTTTTTTACAAATCAATTTTCCAACTTAAATATATAACTTGATTCAAAATAAATGAAGAACTTGAACCGGGATACAGTACAACTTTGATCCCTTACTTCAAAAACAGGAATGCTGTTTACCCTAAGTATTGAGAAAAGATAGTCAGGTGCACTTCATCACCATTATCAATTGCGGCGATCACTTTATCGATATTTTGCTTCGCCAATCCGGTCATTTGTTGCTGCCCTGATTTCCAGCTAAGATATAGCGGCGCCTCTTTATCGTAACCAGTTAGTTCATCATGCAATAAATTACTTAGTTTCATACGCAATGGTTTACGGTTGTTGGCGCTGGTAACCTGAATACTTCCATGTTTATTTTCTTCGCCTGGTTTGTGCAAACAATATCTGCCATCGGGTAAGCCTGCGATGGGCGTCCAGCCTTTCTGGTTATTTGCACCAACATAAATGCAAAGCAATTGGTTATTCATAAAGAGCTGCCCCATCATACTATTGGGAAACTGAGCTCGTAGCAATCTAAGTTCCATAAAATAAATTAACAGGTTTAAAAAAAGACCCCTCCCGATTGTTATCGGGAAGGGGCCGGTTTACTTACCGGAAAAAGCAGGCTACCCTTTTTTCATCTGGCGAATCATCCACTTCAGGAATATCGATACCGTAAAGCTCACTACAGCGCCTATGGCTGCCAGTGCTATGGTTTTGAGTATCTCACCGGAATTAATATTCACCAGTAAAATGGTCATTATACCACCTGCCGTGCCGGCTTTTGATGCTGGGGTAAAAGATGCATCGTTCATATTGCTTCCTTTAAAAGATCAGCAATGGTTTTCATTACACACCGCTCACTTTTATAATGGCAAGGGCATTGAAGGCGCCATTGTTCAATGGTTTATTGCCGTCAACATCTTCCATGAAGAATTCTATACCCAATGCCAGGAATAAAGGATGGGTGCTGCTAGGAGGAAGTGCAACACTCAGATCGAATGCAGCAAGCTCCTTACCGTTCAATACCAACTGATCGGAACTTTTGAACTTTGCCACATAAGCAGCACGTTCAAAGTCAACTTCCACCCCGGCCATATGAAGCTGAAAATGGGTAGCTTCGAAAGGGGAAGCGATCGCCTTATTGTCGGGAACAAAAGAGGGTAACTTTACCTGCACGGTACCGGATGCACGATCGATTGACGATTCGTAGGTAACAATTAAAGTACTGGAAAGCTTACCCCTGGCGTTGAACTCAAAGCCGGTCAGCAATTCCGTTTCACCATCGAGCACGTTCTTTTTACCACGTGGGTTGGTGCTGTCTGCTTTTATAACCTTCGTCATTTGCTTTGACAGACGGCTTATTACCCTGCTGTCGGAAGTATTTACTGCAATTGGACGTAACGCATCACGTAGCAGTTTTCCGGCAGCTCCCGCTTTTGCAAACATGTCCATTGTTTCGCGTGTACGTGCATACGCAGGATCTTTGGCAATACGCTCCTTCGATAAAGACGTTTTCTTACGTATCATGTAACCGTCTTCTGTTTTATAAAAGCTCAGTTTGCCGATTGTTCCTTTAATTTCAATAATTGATTCTTGCTTAGCCATTGTTATTTGTTTTAATAGTTGAAAAATAATCCGGTTTGTTTAAGAGGCACATCCCGTTGAAGCCTTCATCGATGATTTGCAATTGCGATACAATGTTAGGCAGGTGCCCGGAAACCTGTGGCCGTTTTGGCCATTATGGCCATAATGGCCATATTGTTTCCTTTTGGCGTGATTGGCGGCTTAGGCGTGATTATACGCTTTTAGACATATTAGCAGAATTTGGAAATAGTGTTTTAAATTAGGGGGCTGTTTTGGTGAGTTCGTGCTGGTGTAGATGAAACGGCCTTTCGTATTTAATTACTAATTATTAAACCGCGTATATGCACTACGATGAACTGCAAAAGATCTGGGAATCTATTTTCATGCAGTTGGGTTATAGGGAAAGTGAACGTAATAACTGGGTTTCTGAAACGCAGGAACTGATTATTGTATTAAACTTTAAAGTAAATGCTAAGGAGAAAGATTTTTATATTGATATAGGCATTATAATTAAAAAGTGGTACCGTGATCATTCATTGAAAGAACCGGTTTTTGAAGATCATGATATCGGACAAGGATTGTATACTATTTTATATTACATGGGAGAATTGGAATATTACCTTAACAACCTGTTTTGCTACGACCCCGATATCAATACTGATGCTGAAGTGATCGATAACAGTAAAGAAATAGCCATGCTGTTTTTAACGAAGGTTATCCCTCACATTGAGCAACTTGATGCTTATGCCTTGCGTGTAGAAGACTTTGAAAAAGCAACAACCTGGGAACCATTTTTAAAGTATTTCCGCCCCGCCGAGGATAATAACAAATATTTTTATTGGAAATAGGAAAAGTATTACCGGCGACGGTAAAAACTGGCGATATGAAAACGAAAAATCCTTTTTGATAATTGACATAACCTATCTTATCCGTCTTTCTTTTTTCTTTGGTTACCTTGATACAATCAGGCAGTAGTGCCGGCGGCGCCAGAGCGGTTGTCGTTATAGCGCGATCCTCCTCTTTTAATAACTGCATTGCCCATGCAGTCAATTGTTGAAAATGGAAACGCTTTCGGGAATGCGCCGGTAATTCACGATAAAACTCCGATGCCATTTTTGACGCTTCGGCCAACAGGGCGGAATACCGCTGCTGCTGCTGCATACGAACCTTGCGCTGAATGCTTTTTCGGCTTTTGGTTTCCCAGTAATTTGGATCTTGCTTTTTATATGCTCGTTTTGTTGTGATGGATTCTGATAGTACTGGTGCTGCTTCAGTAAGTTTGCAAACCACTTCCTGAACATATCGATCCCACAAAAACTGTCTTATTTCCTGCTCTTCCCTCCCCTTTTTCAACATGGTGTACGCTTCACCGGTAAATGAACGGTACATCCAGAACTGCCGCCAATGAACAGGCAAGCCATTATATACAAAGGCCCCGATTTTCGATGCCTGGCCCATCAGGGCTGCATTTTGCCGGGTGCGTTCAAACCGTGGAGAATGCAATACTTTCCTTCGCGTAAGACTACTTTTCTTGCGCACGAGGTTCCTGCCTTCCATGCAATAGAAGGTAAGCTTACCTATTGTTCGGTTAATAATAAATGGTGCAAAAACTTCGGCCATGTAATAAAGTTACTGATTATTTTTTATCAACATGTGTAGTTTGACAGACGCCTTCATTGCGTATAAACAACGCAGTTAATTGAAATTCGAGTATATAACATAACAACTCTATGGCAAACAGATAGTAATGCCGTGGTTGAACGCAGGATATCCCCAGGATATGGTTAGGATATCGGGTATTTAAGGCGTAGTTTCTAAATGCGGGGGATCTGTGTGGACAGATATACTGCGATACGACAATAAGTGTAACCGATAGTCATTGTTTGATTTTTTTAAGGACGGCCCCTTCTTTATGACGACTTGAATTTACGTAACGGCCCAATGAACGGCAGTAATACACCCAAGACTATGAGCAATTAAAATGGTAGGCGTGTCGATCTCTTTGATGGTTTTATCCAATTTCTCCACCCACTGGTTCTTTACCGGAACCTCCCAGTCATCTTGTTGCACCCGCGAAAACTACTCTTCTTTCAAAAGTTTCGATACCTCTTCATCAAATTCATGTTTAAAAGCGTCATAATATTTTCCCGTTGCAGGGCCATCGAGCCCGGTGTGGATCTTGCGAACAACACCTTTCTTATCAATAAAAATTGTTGTGGGAAATGCCTTGATCGCTTCCAGTTGAAGCGTATTCTTTTCATAAATGTGTTATTGTATATAATATCATAAAGCACAGTATGGCTTTGGTGTTAACTTTAATCAGGATGAAGAAAAGCCACCCTTAAAAGCGATGGCTTATTTACTGAGAGCCAATTAAGAATAACCGGCTATGACTATTTACTATTTGACTTTTATTTTATTGCTAAACTGACCGGTGCGGTCTTTATTAATTTCGCATTTGGAGCTTTTGGCTTATAAATATTTCCGCCAATCTTCTCTACGAATGATTTTGGAAAGAAGCGTGGGAAAAAGGCATGTAACTTATTGCTGAAGCCAGGTATGATCTCCGCTTTCCCTTTAAATAAACCACGCACGGCGATCTTTCCCACCAGCCCGGGCGACATGTTAAACCTTTCTGCGGTTTTCTTTACTTCCGCCGACATACGGGCCCGGTTCACAAAATCTGTATCTGTACTGCCTGGGATCAATACACTTACCGATACCGGGGTGTTACGTAATTCAAATCTTAATCCCCGGGTGAATGACACTACAAAAGCTTTTGAAGCAGCATACACATTCAAATACGGAACAGTTTGATAACAGGTTGTACTGCCCACATTCAATAAAAATGCCTGTCCCTGTTTTTTCAAAACAGGAATATAGGCATGCGACAGCGACACCTGTGCTTTTATATTCACGTCGATCATATTCAACTGCTCTTCCAGCTCCAGTTGCTCAAACGAACCGTTTAATCCATACCCCGCATTATTAACTACCACCTGCAATTCGTCATGCCAGATAGACGTCCACGACATTATTGTTTGTAGTGCACCGGGCGAAGACAGATCAAGTGGCAAAGTATACACCAACGACCCGGATGTTGATTCCAGTTCCTTTTTTGTAACCGCCAGTTCCACTTCATCCATATCAACCAGCAACAGATCAAAATCAAGCCGGGCCAGCTCTTTGGCTATGCCTTTACCAATGCCTTTGGCTGCGCCGGTTACTAATGCAAATGACATAATTATAAAGTTTAACGGTATTAAAATTATTACGCTCTAGCTTCCTGTGCGTGTTCACTATTCAATGGCAGGGTTACGCCTGCTAATTTTGGAGCAGGTTTCAACTTTAATTGCGCCAGTCGATGATAAAAGGGGGTTGGACTGTCTTTATGTTTCGGTTGATAGGCACCGGTTATAATTGGTATATACATAACTCTTCTGCGGCTTTTCTCACCAATAAATGGTGATTGCTGTACCCGGTGCCATAACCGGCCATCATGTACGGTAAGATCTCCGGCTTCAATGTCGAGCCCAACTTCTTTCTTATCAGGCGTATTATCTATGAAGTATTTCTTTCTGAATAACAACCTGAACAATCCCTGGTTATGCGTGCCCGGTATAACACGAAGGCCACCGTTGGCATTCGGACAATCGTCTAAATGGATCCCTACATTTAACATTGGCAAAATGCGTGATCCTAAAAAGAGGTCGCGTGGACTATCGGTATGCCAGCCCAATTGTTTATACTGGCTGTTAGCAGTGTTTACATAATGATTTACTACCAGTCCATCTTTCTCATTCTCCCCAACTCTGCCTTCATACGCCCCCAGCAATTTCGTAAGCGAGTGAATGCGGGGATCTTTTAAGAATTCATGAAGTTTCTGGCTGTATTGAGAAGTAAAAGCCAGGCGCTGAATGAAAGGACTTCCATATTCGTCATGACCGAACTTAAGTGGTATTCCGTTTACCTTCTTAATATCATTCCGGATCAAAAATTGCTGTACATTTTCTACTTCCCTGATAAATTCCCGCACCCTTTCTTTGCTGACAAAATTCTTAAACTGTATAATACCGTATTTATTAAAATAAGCGATATGTGCATCGGTTATGATTTCTTCCAAATGAAACGTATGTTGTTCAAACTTTTTCATATTACAGGTATAAATGATTAATAATAGTGCAGCTTATGACTAATAAAAGCCACACATTCCAGATAATATATTCTATTGGAGAATACAGGGTAATGTCAGGAGTGGAAATGATTTACCCTTATAGGCCGTTTAGCAACGACAGGAACAACAACGGGAAGATGTAGATTGAAGGACTATAATAAAAGGTTCAGCTATTCGAATAGCCCTGCCTGGCGGCGATAGATAATGCTTTGATGAATTAATTTCCATAACGAGTCTTTTATAGTCTACTTAATCAGTAGGCTAATTTACAACAATACTTTACATCGCCCAAATTGTTTTTATCCTTTTGCTTTTCATTAACGGCTCACACCAATGAATATGGCTGTGCGCTCAAATGAAAAAACGCTTTGTAACATAAAAATTTACAAAGCGTTTTAACAATTGAATCAGCCATCATTATTTAATAGGTCCCTGTGTATCGCTTCCATTGGGATGGTGTATTCTTTTATTATTTACATCATACCAGTCGATCAGTGGGTAGACATGATTTTTCTCGGCCTGCTCATCGAATATTTTCTTCAATTCCGCCAGCTTTTCCGGGTATTTTTTGGCCAGGTTCACCCGCTCGTTAAAGTCTTCATTCAGGTTGTATAATTCCCATTCATCTTCATCGAAACTTCTGTCTGCAACAATTTGGCCCGGTTTAAAATCAAAATCAACATTATCAGGATGATGGGCGGCTGAGGCTTTCCAGCCATTGTAGTAAATTGAACGGGAACCGAAGATATAATAATGCTGCACCAGGTGCCGTGAAGGCGCTTTGGCGTCGTTAAATGAATAGTACAGTGAAGTGCCCTGGATAGAATCCTGGCGAATGCCACGTATATATTCAGGCGCTTTTATTCCCACGAACTCCAACGTGGTAGGCAACAGGTCGGTCACATATCCATATTGATTACGAATGCCGCCTTTTTCTTTAATTGATCTGGGATGAAAAATTATCAGCGGGTTATGTGTCCCCCCTTCGGCATCGGCATCCTGCTTCCATGCACGGAATGGTGTATTGGTGGCCTGCGCCCAGCCCAAAGGATAGTTTGCAGATCCTGCGGGGGTGCCGATTGAATCGATATTGACGAGGTTGGTTTTTAAAAATTCTTCTTCCGTTTTGGTACGCGCCGGGTTGGTGCGGGGCGTTATCACGCCCTCACGGGTACCTTCTTTACTGGCGCCATTATCGCCGATGATCACGGCTATGATCGTATTTTCAAGCAGGTTGTTTTCTCTGAGATAATTCACAACACGGCCTATCTGGTAATCGGTATAGGTAAGATAACCCGCGTATGTTTCCATAAAACGAGTGAACAACTTTTTCTGGTCGGCAGGCAGTGCATTCCAATCCTGCACCCTTGCATTGCGCGCCGGGAGCTGTGCATTGGCAGGCACAACACCGAGGCGTTTCTGATTAGCGAGTACTGCTTCGCGGTATGCATCCCAGCCGGCATCGAACTTGCCTTTGTATTGGTCGCTCCAGTATTTATCTACCTGGTGCGGTGCATGCACAGCGCCGGGTGAATAATATAAAAAGAATGGTTTACCGGGCGCTATTTTTTGCTGGCGGGCAATATAGCTGATGGCTTTATCGGTGATCTGTTCGTTCAAATGACGGCCATCAGGCGTAACATGCGCGTTGTCTTCTACAAGGTCGGGCTTATACTGATCGGTTTGCGAACCAAGAAAACCAAAAAAATGCTCAAAACCTTTTCCGCCGGGCCAGCGATCGAAAGGTCCTACATCGGTAGCTTCTTCATCAGGCGTCAATCCATATTTACCTACGGCAAATGTATTGTACCCGTTATCCCGCAATATTTCAGCAATGGTACCGTCTTTCGAAGGTATCCGTCCATCCCAGCCAGGAAACCCGGCCGACAAGGCTATATGCGAAAAACCACCTACATGCACAAAATGGCTGTTGCGGCCTGTAAGCAATGCCGAGCGGGTGGGCGCGCAAATGGCCGCCGTATGAAAGTTCGTGTAACGAAGACCATTGTTTGCCAGGCTATCGAACGTGGGGGTACGTATAAGACCACCAAATGCGCTGGAAGCGCCAAAGCCAACATCGTCTAATAGTATCCATACAATATTGGGGGCTCCGGCAGGTGGCGTAGCCGGCTTCGCCCACCATTCTTTTGAATCATTTAATGTTTTACCGATCACGCCCTGGTAGGGTTGCTCGGCAGGTGATTGCGCTTTTACCTGTCCGGTAGCCAATAGCAATCCGGCAGAAACGGCTGCATGTAATAGATGAGATGCTTTATGGTTCATTTTTTTTATTGTTTATTCGGGATATTACCATCCCGGGTTTTGTTGAAAATTTGGGTTCTTACCGCCATACAAATCAATTTCGGTTTGCGGTATGGGGAACAGCGTGTTCTTTAGCGCTGCTGCCGATTTGGGATTACCAGGCATGGCATATACCGATTTCAGGTAATATTGTCCGGGCCCCAGGTCCGTTCTGCGCACCAGGTCGAACCAGCGCTGACATTCCTGGATAAACTCTTTTCTTCTTTCTGTAAAAACGGCATCCCGAAAAGCCAGTTGACTGAGTCCTGGCAATAGATCATACGTATGGTTGGTATAGTTGCCACCTGAGGTATAAGAATTGTATGCCCTTCCCCGCACTATATTAATTGCCGCATACGCATCAGGGGTTGGACCGCCATTCAATTCATTCAGTGCTTCCGCATACAACAGCAATACTTCCGAATAGCGGATCACCGGGAAATTCATTTTGCTGTTTGCGCCCTGGTTGCCCTGCAGGGCAGTAACAAAACCGGTGCTTTGATCAACAAACTTCAAAAAGTTATAGAAAGGCCATTTAACCCATTTGCCGGTAGATTGATTGAATAAGGAATCGTAAAAAGTAGCCGACCGGCGCTGATCAGTTATATCAAACATCTCCACCACGCTTTTATCGGCAGGTATATCGGCGGTGTAAGCAGAATTACTCCAGGTAAACGAGCTCAGGGTATTGGTGCTAGTGAATCCACCGGTAGTGCCGTTGAATTGTGCAGAAAAAATATGCTCTTTCCCGTTTTTGGTGGCAGGTTGAAAAGCGTCGGAAAATTTTGGGAAAAGATCATATCCATAGGCCCCGGTAGTGGCATTTGTCAGGTTGGCGGTGCCGGCTGTTATTACTTTTTTAAGTTCTGTTATGGCCTTAGCCCATTCCTGGCGGGTGATGTATACTTTCGCCTTTAATGCATACGCTGCGCCCCTGGTTACCCGGCCAACGTTAACACCGGTGTAGCTGGCTGGTAAACTGGCGGCCGAATCAAGATCAGCGATGATCTGCTGGTATACCGTTTCCTTTGGCGTACGATCAACGAGCGCACCGGCTTCTGTCACTGTAGCCTGATCGTGCAACAGTAAAGGCACGTCGCCGAACAAACGAACCAGGTCAAAATACAATAAGGCCCGTATAAACTTCGCCTCATTCACCAGGTTAGACGCCGAACGCGCCGGATCTACAAATTGAGCTGCCGGAATGGTTGGAATTTTATCAATGGCGATGTTGGCCTTGTTTATACCCCAATACAACTGTGCATAAATTTTGCGCACGCGGTCGTTTGTGCTTACATACGTGGCGGTGCCCAGGGCCCGCACATCGGGGTTGGTATTTGAAGGGCTATACACCTGGTTATCGCTTGTATTATCTACGATAAGATTGAGGTTACGACCGTAGATCGGAAAATCATTATTAATATCTGTGGTCAAAGTGCTGTATACTGCCGTTACGGCTGCTACTGCATCACTTTGTGTTTTGTAAAAATTTTCCTGAGTTAAACTTCCCTGGGGTGCCTCACTCAGCTTTGTGCATGAGAATACAAGAAAACTCAAAGCACCGGCAGTTGTTATTATTATTCCTATTTTTTTCATTGTTCTATTATTATTTGCCGTGATTTAAAAAGTAACATTGATGCCCACGGTATATGTACGGTAGTTGGGATATACACCATAGTCAATACCGGGCTGCAGGTTATTCTGATCATAGAAATTAGCCTCCGGATCAAGTCCATTATATTTCGTGATCGTCAGCAGGTTTTGAACAGAGGCATATACCCTGATCTGTTTAGCAAGAATTTTTGAAGCGAGATCTTTCGAGAAATTATACCCGAGGGTAATATTTTTCAGCCTTATGTAAGAACCATCTTCAATATAAACATCTGCTACCTGTACCACCGGTGCATTTACCACTTTCGGAAACTTCCCGTTTGGATTTGAAACAGAATCCCAGCGATCAAGCAGCACAGTAGATACATTTTGTGTAGTGGTAGTTTTTTCCAACTGTTGTTGCAACAGGTTAAATATTTTATTACCGAATGAACCCTGCAAGAATATAGACAGGTCAAGGTTTTTCCAGGTAACAGTATTGCTTAAACTGGCAGTAAACTTCGGCTGCGCGTTGCCCAGGTTGTGCTTGTCTGCGGTAGTTACTACTCCATCGCCATCGGTATCTACATATTTCCGGTCGCCGGTTACCTGTGATACGCCGGCCAGTATGGGCGCCTTTTTGGCTCCGTACACATCTGCGGTGGTTAAAAGACCGTCGGTATTGTATCCCCAGAAAGTACCTACAGGCAAGCCTACTTTAACAATCACCGGTGATACCTGTCCCGTGGGAGCTACGGGGAAAAAAGACTCACTGGGTCCCAGGCTCAACACTTTATTGGCATTGGTAGCATAAATAAATGTTGAACGCCAGGTGAAATGTTTCGACTTGATATTGTCGCTATTCAGGGTGAACTCGAAACCCTTGTTTTCGAGGCTACCGATATTTTGCGACGCTGACGCATAACCGGAAGATAACGGCACCAGGCCTGTGCCCGTGATAAACAGGTTGGTTGTCTTTTTATAATACACATCGGCTGTTGCGGTGATCCTGTTATTAAACAAACCCAGGTCAACGCCGGCATTGTACTGCGTGGTAGTTTCCCAGGTTAGATCAGGATTTGACAACTGAGAAGGTGCGAGGCCAGTGGTGGTGGTAAGCGGGCTTCCGAAATAATATCCGTAAGAAGTAATGGTGGCCAATGAACTGTACGCCGGGAAATTGGCATTACCCACACGTCCGTATGTTAATCGCAACTTCAGGTTATTGATCGTTTTATCAAATTTTTTGAAGAAGTCTTCGTCAGATACATTCCATGAAAAACCAACAGAGGGAAACAGTCCCCATTTTTTATTCGTGCCTGCCGGTGATGCGCCATCGGCCCGGGCAGCCAACGTTAGGTTATACCGGTGCAGCAAAGAATAAGAAATCCTGCCCAGCCATGAGTTTCGGGTTTGTTTGGCCTCACCCGAACCTATCACTTTGTTGGCAGAAGCGTTGTACAGATTATTATACGTAGTTGCGTCGGAAGAAAAAGATTGTCCGGCCTGGAATGTATTTTCAGATTTTTGGAATTGCGTGGTATATCCCGCCAACACGTAAAGAAAATGCCTGTCCTTAAAGGCATGATCATAGGCAATGGTATTTTCGTTCAACCAGCTTACATAGTTGATGGTGCCAACCGAACCGGAACCGGTGATCGTTCCCCCCAGATTGCCGGGGTTGGTATATGAAGGCGCATAGTAGTTCAGTTTGGTGTTCAACAGATCTACCCCTATTGTAGATTTTGCCACCAGTTCAGGCGTTATTTTAAATTCAGCAGAAAAATTGCCCAGGGCACGTGACAATTTTGTTTGGTTGATAATAGAAGCAATATTAAGTATTGCATTATCAGAGAACTGTTGCCCGTTAATGGTATTCAGTGTGGGATTGATGGCCGGCTGCGAAGTCGTATTGTACGAACCATCTGCATTTGTCACCGTTTGCAGTGGGTTAACGAGGCTGAGTGAAGAAAACGCATTGCTGAAACCAATGCCGTTATACGCGGCGCCCGTTAGCTTATTTTCGGAAGAATTACTTCCAAAAAGGCTGGTAGCCAGTTTTAATTTTTTGGAATACTCTTTTTCATAATTCACCCTGGCTGAATATCGTTTAAAATCAGTGGCCAGGATAATACCTTTTTGATTGAAATAATTACCAGATACGGAGTAACGCGACTTTTCATCTCCACCAAAAATAGTTAGCTGGTGATTTTGTACGGAGCCTGTTCTGATAGCTGCTTCCGGCCAGTTGCCATTGACACCGGCGGCGCCCGCAGAATCGATGAGTTTTTTATTGGCAGCTAACCCTGCCTGAATGGAGGGCGTTGCTTTGTACAGGTCATCAAATAACTCCGCCCATTGTGGTCCGTTGAGCACTGGAACCAGTTTTGTATTGTACTGTGCACCGTACGATGAATTGAAGGATATATTGTTGCTGCCTTTTGTTCCTCTTTTTGTAGTAACGATCACTACGCCATTGGCGCCACGCGATCCATAGATAGCGGTGGCGGCGGCATCTTTCAATACATCTATTGATTCAATATCGGAAGGGTTAATGGTAGACAAACCGTTGGTTGAAACGCCGGTTACAGCAGGCACAACGCCTGAGGCCGGCGCCAGGTTGGTGAGGCTATTATCGTTGTAATAGATAAATCCATCGATCACATACAAAGGATCATTGCCAAAACTCAGCGAATTACCTCCCCGGATACGAATGGTGGCCGTTGCTCCCGGTTGACCGGAGCTTTGATTTACTACTACACCGGCAACAGCCCCCTGTAAAAGATTATCTAAAGAAGAAGCCGGACGGCTAAGGTTTTCTTTGGAAACACTTGCTACGGAACCAGTGAGATCTTTTTTTCTTTGTGTGCCATAACCTACCACCACTACTTCATCCAATTTATTTTTATTTGTATGAAGCACAACGTCAACATGAGACCCCGAAACCACTACTTCCTGTTTCTGATATCCTATATAGCTTACTACCAGGGTAAAGGGTAGCTTCTGCCCTGTTTTTAGGGTAAAGTTTCCTTCAAAATCAGAGGTGGCTGTATTGGTGGTCCCTTTTATTTGAACAGTGGTGCCTTCAAGCGGTGTGTTGCCGTCGGTTACCTTGCCGGTAACCACTGAATTGATGACCGGCTTATTAGTTGTTTGCGCCGTTATAAATGCCGGCAATAGGATTAAAGCAATGAACATGCTTCGTCCTGAAAAAAATTTCATACAATTAGTATTGATTATTTAATAAATGGCATTAACTGCCAGGTAACCTGAGCAACAGCCAGTAAGACTGCAGTAAAACCAACCACCGGTTATACCACCCCATCACCGGACTGTTGCGCAGGTTATTGAAATATGTATATAGATGTAATGACCCACTACTGAACGCAGCAAGCTAAAATCGAGAGGAGAATTCTGTTAACAGCAACAACAACAGAAACTTCTGTAAGAAGAATTAGGATAATATACTACCACCCGGGTCACACGTTGGTCGCATGACGAGCTTTTTTTTGAAAGTCTCATTTCAGTTGTATTTAAATGCAAAATAAACCGGTATACTGCTGGTGGTTAACAGTTACCATTTACAAGTATCAGCAGGCTTTCTTATTAGTCCACTAACACAGTAGACAAAATAATATCTTTTTTTCCATTCTAAAAAAAAAGATTTGTATTTGTTTTACACGACTTGTTTATAGATTAGGGACGCACGCAAAATAAAAAAGGTGGCCTTTTAAATAAAGCCACCTTTTTTAATATCAGAGAAGACATTGTTTTTGAAATTTTTATAATGATGCACTTTGCAGAGAGACTTTATAGCTATCATCTGACAATATCAATCCGGAATGTTTCTTTCCTGCCATTGCTTTCAGCATGTAACCAATAGGAACCTGCCGCCATGTTACTGAATGGTAAAGTTGTATTGCCAGAGAAGTTACCAGCCGCCACCGTTCTACCCTGGGCATCATAGAGCCTGTAAGTAATTAAAGCGGAAGTGACAGTTTCAACATACACTATTCCATTACCGGGGTTGGGATACACTTTATTGATCAATGCCACACCAGTTGGGTCAAACGCGATGCGTTGTACCGGCGAATAGGAGAAGCTGCCATCCTTATCAACCGACCGTAACCGGTAATACACGTTTATTTTACCGGGCATGGCCGGCGCAGCTGCAACAGCGCTTTCATCAGTTACCGAACAGCTCACTTTGGCCAGGGCGCCCGGGTTGGCATTTTTCTTTACATCGATGACCGTAAAATTAAAAGCGTTATAGGAACGTTCCAGTTCGAAGCGGTCGTGCAATGCATCTGTTTCGGCGCTCCATATAATCTGCACAGATCTATCCTCGGTCCGGCTCGCTTTGAAAAACAGTAAATGAACGGGCAACGGCACCGTTATTTGTGCAGTGGCATACCCATCGCCGGCGCCGCCTGTGATTACCGATCTTTCAACAGCGCTGGCAAACCCGTCGCCGCTACCGCCGGTATAGATGGCCACCTGCCCTTTGGCGTTATAATTAAGAAAGGCGACGCAGGCATATAATAAAATGTTGCATAATAGTTTCATGGTAATACTAATGAATTTATAAAGAAAGAGCGCCGCGGCCACCCATGTAATCATACCTGTTATTGTTTGTGAGGACAGGTTTGCCAGAAGGAGCATATCGCGGATGGATCAAAAATCCCTGGCCATTTGCAGCTAATGGTGTCCTAAAACTTCCCCCTTTAAAATTTACTCCGGAAGCAGTGATATTGCTGGGCCAGGTTAAAGGAGCATCTGTTACATCCCCGTTCCCGTTTTCATTTGTAAATAACAGGCCATCGTCTAAAACCTGAATTACATATTCAGAAGCATTGCCCGCCATTTCCATGGCACCAAAATAAGCAGCGCCCGATAAAATACGGTTGGTGGGCTTGCTGCCAGGAAAACCACATCGCATTAACCTTCCACCCGTTATATAATTCTGGGACACATTTGCATAATTGTTAGGATTAGTAACCGCATCGCTCCAGATGGTTGTTTCTGTAGTTAGATCGGCATCAACAGTGCCTAAAGATGTAGGCAGTTGAGCGAAACTATAAGGAGTTCCCCAAATAAACTGGTTATCTATACGCGCATCGAACCCCCGGCAGATCTTTTCAAATTCTATCTCGGTAAAGGGCCTCAACCCCGCCCAATCGAGATAGCTGGAATAATCGGCCCAGCCCAGGAAATTACAGGCCTTTTCGGGTACCCCACAGGAGAAAATAACACTTCCTGCTACTGGCAACGTGGCAGGGCACATAATGTGATTGAATTGCGTCAGGCTCGCCTGATTGCTCATTACATACTGGTTTGTTACGATCGTGCCGCTGATATCTGTTGCCACCCGGGCTGTTTGCTGCGTACGGGTAAGGGTATTGAGAAAATCGGTATACTGCCCCTGTGAAATTTCATATTTCATCACATAGAATGCTTTGTATCCTTTGGGAAATGCAGCCGGAATATCAGCCGGATTTACTCTAAGGGAACCCGCCGGGATCATATTTTCATTGGAGATGGTAGCTACATCAAACGCGTCCGTTGCAGGATTTGAATGGCCTATGCCAAATGCACCTTCGCTTATATACACCATTTCAATGGCAAATACCTGTATGGCCGTAATGCCGGCCGGGGAACTCAATTGCAGGCTCACGTTATTGCCGCCATTGATGTTCCCAAAGCCCAGAGTGCCTCTTTTGATCAGCACTCCATAAGTGTTCATGGCCGCAGGCTGTGCCAGCGCCAGACTATTGCCAAGTGTATGGCTCGACGGGGTCGTTGAAATTTGTGCATGCGACCACACATCGCTACCGGTTTGGCATTTTATAAATACCCAAACAGCATCATGATTACCGGGCGGGCCGCCGCCGGTGAGGTCCCAACTGTTTTCCCAGGTAAGCGTAAATGAAACCTGCTGGGCTGCCGCATTATAGGATATAGTAGAAACCTGTACATTGTTGGCGAATGTTACCGTACAAAACAATAACAGCGCAGTGATGAGGGTTGTCTTTTTCATAAAGGAATTTTGCCTGAAATGATCAGCTCAAAAATCCCTTAAATGAGTAGGATGGGCAAGTCCACTTTTGGGGGACAGGGACCAATTGGCATAGACAATTGGCAATGGGCAACAGACTATGAACAATGGGCAATATCTTGCATATTGCTTCTTGCCTATTGGCTATTGATTAAACCAATCCCTCCTTCAACGCTTTTGCCACTGCGGCGCTCATGGAATGCACCTGCAGTTTTTCGTACATGCGTTTTATATAGGTTCGAATGGTTTCAACGGCCAGGTTCAGTTCAGCAGCCACCATTTTATAACTGTAGCCTTTAATGAGCAACCGCAATACATCTTTCTCGCGGTCGCTTAAATTATACTCCTCCCCTTTTTTTGCAGGGGCGAATTTTGCAAAAAGCGTCAGTACCTTTCGGGCCACCGAAGGCGTCATGATGGCCCCGCCTGCATGCACCTGCAGCAACGATTGAAGCAACTCCTGTTCGGTAGCAGACTTCAACAGGTACCCATCAGCGCCAGCGCAGATGGACTCAAATATTTTGTCATTGTCTTCAAACACGGTATGCATCACCACTTTTATCACCGGGTTAAATTGTTTTATCATTTTCAGGGCCTGCAACCCGCTCACGCCGGGCATATCAATATCCATCAGCACCATATCGGGCTGCTCCTGCTTTAAATCATTGAGAATATCCGTGGCATCGGGATAAGCGCCCGCCAGGGTAAATGCATTGCTTGCATTCAACACAGCAGCCAATAGCTGCCGTAATGGATCATTATCTTCAAAAATGGTTATGCGGATCATTGTCTGTTTATTTCAGCCTGGTATTAAAAATACCAGACAAATGTATACCTGCCTGTACCCTTTTTATGGTACCTGCAGTTGCAATATCAACGCAGCGCCTTTACCAGGTGCAGATTCAATGTTCACTACCGCATTCATGTCGGCCGCCCGCTGTTTAATATTCTTCAACCCATTTCCCGTTGTTACCTGGTCAACATCGAAGCCCTTTCCATTATCTTTTATTAACAGTTGAAGCTGTTTTTCCTGCTTTTCCAGCACGATCAGTACCTGGGTGGCTGCAGCATATTTGGCAATGTTGTTGATCGCTTCTTTAAATATCAGGTACAAATTACGGCGGGCTTCCATAGGTATTACAACGGATTCCAGTTGTTCATCGAAACGGATCTGCACTTCAATATTCCGTGCTTCCAGCGTTTGCGCCACAAACTGGCGCATCCGTACAAACGAATGTTCCAACTGGTCATGGTGCGGGTTCACCGACCAGATGATGTCGTTCATATTATGCAGCATCTCGCGGGCATCGCTGCCGATCTGCTCCAGTTGCTGCTGTGCCCGGCCAGGATGAGTGGCCATTTCTTTTTGGGTAATGCTGCTAAGTATGGAAATGCCCGATAAAGTAGAACCAATATCATCATGCAGATCGCGTGCTATTTTATTACGTAATTGAAATACCTTTTTCATTTGCCGGATGCGATACCGGTACAGCAACCATACCCCCAGCGACAAAACTGCCAGCAACAGCCCATAAAACCAAATTGTTTTATAGAATAAAGGAACTACCCTCACAGGAACACTTATTTCATTCTGCGTAAGGGACCCGTCAGGCGCCATACCCCTGATGCGTACCGTAAAACTGCCCGCCGGCAGGTTATAGAGCCGCAGCACGTTCTGCGCACCTAACAGATTCCAGTCAGTATCCAGTCCTTCCACTTTATATTGGAACCGGTTCTCCCCTGGTGAAGAGAGATCGGAAAGGGCAAATTCAAATTGTATTATTTTATCGGATGGTCCCATACGCACCGGATCTTGCCAATCGGCGCCAAACCATACCCGCCTTTCCTGCCGCCCGCTTTGTTGCATACCTGTCAACCGTATACGCACTGGTACATGTTGAGCACTTATTTCAGCCGGATCAAAATACACAACGCCGTTCATCACGCCCATATAAATGGTTCCATCATCCGCCCGCCAGGTGCTGTGGGTATTGAACTCTTCATTGATCACACCATCCTGCCGGTAATAATTGCTACAGGAGAACGACCGGTAATTAAACCGGGAAAGACCGTGCCCCGTTCCCAACCAGCAAATAGAGTCATTCTCCGGCACCATACTATAGATCAAATTGTCGGGCAGGCCATGCAGACTGGTAAATGAGCTGATGGTTTTGGTAGCTGGGTCAAGCACCTGTATGCCATTGCCCAATGTTCCCATTACCACTTTGTGACCGGAACTAATGAACAGGGCGCGGATATTGACTGCTGGTAATGCAGGTTTGCTTCGGTGATCGTATTGCTGCTGCAATTGCAATTCACTATTCATACAAAACAATCCGTTCTCCGCACCCAGCCAGATCTTTCCATCAGCCGCACGCGCCATGGCAAAGATCCTTTTACCCGGGAAGCTGCTTACCAACCGGTGGTACAAGGGAGGGTTCAGCGTATTGGCCTTTATGGAATACACATACAACCCCGATCCTGCCCCTATCAATATTTTATCATCATCTACCTGTAACAGGCTGAGTCCTTCCCTGATCGTAACCTGGTAAGGATTCTTATAAAACCCCTGCACTTCCGTTTCAGTAGCCGGATCGTATTTACAAAAACCGTGAAATTCGGATGCTACCCATAACCAGCCATTGGGCGCCGGTAAGGTTTGAGCCGGAGCAAATAAAGGTTGCGGGAACGACTGGCTTTTTTGATGCACCGTGTCGAGCAAAATGGCCGACGTATAAGTAGATACATACAATCCCCTGCGCCCCCGGAAAAAAGCCCGGGTGGTAACAGGCAATTGCGGTGAAGCCGGCGACTGCAGATCATACGCATGCAGAAAGGAATTGCCCCGGGTAAACCGAACAATGCCCCCGCTGGTGCATAACCAAAAACCCTTATCATCAAAAGAGAACAGATGATAAGGTATATAGGAGCCGGGGTTGAGCTGCTTCCAAAGATCAACGCTTTCTATTCGACCGGTATGTTGATCATAGGTAAAAACCCGGTTCTTTTCATCCATCATCCACAACAGGCGGCCCTGTTTATTTCCAATAAAGAACTGACCATATTGTTGCCCGAATTGCTGCCAGCAAGGGACATGCTCAACATCCGGCTTTTGTACATTGATAACTGCAACCTTTTTTTTCCAGGATAATATGAAATGCGTATTATTTATAAAGCTCGTATGAAAAGCATTAGTCGGGATCCGGTCTGCCCGCTGCCGGTATTCCCACGAAATGGTCCCACGTTGCGGATGCATTCGTAGTATATTACCGGCCTGTACTACCCAGCCTTCTTCATGGCCGGTAACAATAAGTTGAAGAATAGCAGGATCAACATTTTTATAAACCGGCAAGCGCACCAATAAGCTGAATTGTGGCCCGGTTTGTACATACACCTGACCGTTATTATCGCCTGCTATGATTTGCCCTTGCTGCGTTTTTGCAATGCTGGTGATAGTTGCCTCTTGTGCTGTCAACCACCATTGTACATGGCCAGTATGCATATCAAGGCAATTCAACCCATTGGTAGTACCGATCCATAATAAATGACCATCGGCCAGTAAAGACATGATCTTTGCAGATGACAATCGTGTTGGGCCTTTGGCTACCTCATTAAACAGATCAAACTGGTAGCCATTATACCGATATAACCCGTTTTCAGCTCCAAGCCATATCAAACCATCTTCCGCCTGAGCAGAACAGGTGATATGCGTATTAGACAACCCTTTCGTGAATGAGAGATGAAATGCAGGTTGGCCTTGCGCCCAAATACCAGACAACAGGAAAAGGAATAAAACTACAGGCCTTGTCATAAAGCATAAATATAACCAAAGAGCCTTACACTTTATTCCTGTTGCATAACTTTCAGGCTGCTGCCATTGCCCAACTGTGGGTATACCTATTTATGAACTTATGTCCTTTACTGTTCACAGATTCTTATACATTTGTAAAAAGATTATAATCAATATAAATATGTCGAAGTTATCGTTGAACATTCCTCATTCACAGACACAGGATGAAGCATTGAGTCGCATTAAACAAATGCTGGGCCGCTTACAGGAAGAACAAAAAGGCACAGTTACCAATGTACAGGAGATCTGGGATGGTCCTAACGGAAGTTTCAGTTTTTCAGCCAAAGGTTTTTATATTGCCGGCACTATACAGGTGAAGGAAAATGAAGTGCGCCTGGAATCAGACCTGCCTTTTGCCGTATCGCTATTTAAGGGACAAATTGCGTCCATGATCACAGAGAAAGCAAAGGCATTGCTCGCGTAAACAGGCAATCGATTAAGGTTGGCTTTGTGTGGCAGGGTCTGGGCCTGCCACCATTTATTATTCAGTGTTTTACATGTACTGCAAACAATACAAATAATCATCTGATTATTCTCCCCTCCACTTCTTTTTTCATCCTTCGCTCGTAAGATGTCGTTTTCTACCCTATGATTGTCGCAAACACACAGCAGGTGGCATGGTAATGTTGCCGAGATTTGTATCGTAATAAAACGCACGATATGAACAGGCATATTATAACAGGTCTCTCGGTTGCTATTGTTGCGGCAGTAATGATATCCTGCCAACCACGTTCGAAAAATGGGCAAAACGGTTCTACTGAAACAAAAGATACAGTTGTGAACCAGAATATAAAGCCAGCCGAAAGCGGCTATGCTGAAGTAAACGGCTTAAAAATGTATTATGAAGTGTACGGCAATGGTAAACCCATCGTACTGCTGCATGGCTCTTATATGAGTATACCTTTGAATTGGTCGCACATCATACCCCTGTTGGCCAACAACCGGAAAGTAATAGTAATGGAAATGCAAGGCCACGGCCGCACAAGGGATATCACCCGGGAACTTAGTTATGAAGGTATGGCAGACGATGTTTCCGGCCTACTCAAGCACCTCAAAACAGATAGTGCTGACATATTGGGATATAGTATGGGCGGTGGCGTAGCTTTCCAGTTTGCCGTGCGCCATCCTGAGCAGGTACGCAGGCTCGTGATATTGTCAGGCACCTATGCGCACGACGGATGGTGGCCCGAGATAGAAGCCAGTTTTGCTACTTTCACGCCAGATATGTTTAAAGGCACCCCCATACAAAAACAATACGATAGTCTGGGAAACGATCCGGCCCATTTCGCGGAATTTGTGAAAAAGGTTATCAGTATAGACCTGAAACCTTATGATTGGACAAAGGAAGTAAAAAACATTAAAGCTCCGCTGTTCATGGCCATTGGCGATGCCGACGGTGTACGATACGAGCATGCACTTGAATTGTTTCGAGCCAAAGGTGGTGGGAAAATGGGCGATATACACGGGCTGCCTACATCCCGCCTGGCCATTTTACCGGGCACTACGCATATAGGTATGATGCAGCGGACGGATATACTGATACCCATGATCACTGATTTCCTGGATTCTGATCTGAATGCAACGCCGCCTACGTTTTGATCTTCTAACTTAACAGCAAACAAACATGCATAGTATCAACAACACCATCGCCGAACTCGAACTCGCACAAATTGGCTGGGTAGTCCGGAAGGTTGGGCAGCCATTGAGCAAATGAAGAAAGCCCGCTGAGGATAAATTCAATCTTCTGTAAAAACAATCACTATATGTGGAGCAGTAACCACCATAAAAACGGGCGGAACCGAAAAGCCAGACGAGTAGGATCAAAAAAAATAGCTTATGTCAAACAATGTTGTTTCGCTACACAGAGTTCTTAAAACATCGCCGGAAAAAGTATACCGTGCATTTACCGAAGCCCCCGCCATTGCGTCATGGTTGCCTCCTTATGGGTTTATTTGCACCGTTCACCAGATGGATGTAAAGACTGGTGGTTCACATAAGATGTCATTCCTGAACTTTACCACCGGCAATAGCCATTCATTCGGAGGAACATACCTGGAAATAAAACCTAATGAGTTATTGAAATACACTGATAAATTCGATGATCCCAACCTGCCGGGAGAAATGACCACCACAGTCAGTCTCCGGCAAACTATTGCGGGTACAGAAATAAAAATTACGCAGGAAGGAATTCCTTCTGTTATACCTGTTGAAATGTGCTATTTAGGCTGGCAGGAGTCGCTGGAAAAGCTGGCTAAGTTAGTAGAGCCTGAGATACCCGATGCCTGATCAATATACCTGATGATATTTCTAAAAACACAAAGCCGCGTAAATCGAATGATGTATGCGGCTTTGATATTGGAAGCTAAACTTAAACACCGGTTTAAATTTGTTTAAATTGAAAAGTTATCATTTCAACAACTTCTGCAAAGCAAATTCACAAATAATTATTTCATCCTTATTGTCAAGGTAGGAAACTATATACTTTTTACGGAAATTTGCACAGCGCAAGTCTAATTTTTTCCATGCAGGATGCATACAAGGGCGATGAACAAATCTTTCATCTGCGAGAGATTCAAAAAAGGCAAAGGCTTCATCAACAAACTGCTTAGCGGTCTTCGGTAGTCCTTCCCCTTCAATATACAAGGCAATTCTTGCAACTTCTTCAACAGCAGGCTCAAGGATAGTTACTTTCCTTTTGCCCATTTGTCAATCATTTTATAGGCAAGCTTCTTTCCCTCTTTTAATGAAAGCTTTTTGGCCGGAATTGCTTTCGATACTGCCTTCATCCTAAGATCCTCATATTCCTTTTGTGAAAGCACAACGTATTTTTTGTTTTCAATGGTAAGTGTATTCATAAATATCTATTCTGTCCTAAAAATACTAAATTTTTTATATAATGGGATAGCCACCATTGCTCCGTAGTCAAATGCTCTTTATAGGCACAAAAAACCATGCGATTACGTGGTTATCTTCCTATGATCCAGATTGGATTCGAACCAATTACTTGCTTCCTAAAAATAGACCTTTATCTTTGGTTTACAATATTTTATAATTAAATTTTTATCGAATAAATATTTACGGACAATCTGGTTGAAGAGTCATAAACAAATTTCTAAATTTTACAATCCATAATATGCTTTAATCAGACAGTTAATCCAGGATCTGTTAGATATCCCAATATTCCTGTTGTTTTGATAATACTAACGATTATGTTTGATTTATCTACAGAAGGGAAAACTCTGTCGATTATTTCTCTGATTGTTGACTCAATTAACTCTATGTTATTACCCGTTTTCAGCACATAAGTCGAAGTCTTACCCACTAATGTATGATCAAAATTATTGAATGCTTCACTTGTACACATAAGCTCCTCTAACTTCTTGCCAAGAGGCGTTAAATAGGTAAAAGTAACAAAAATGACCAGTTCAAAAGGCATATTACTTGGAATAAGTAATCTTCGAGAATCTGCAATTATAAACATGCCTTTAAACGGCAAGGGTTCAGTATTGAATTCCACATTTATAAACTGAATTGAATCTTTAGAATCACTATTCAAAAATTCATTGGTCAAATATCTAAGAGATTGTAAATAGTCCTCCATTAAATCAAGTTATAACGATGTAAAAAATAATGTGCACATGCCTAAAGTCTTGAGAATCTATGCTAAAAAGTCTGCAACAACTTATGGCGGATTTAAAACAAAAAGCCCTAAATTATTCGTCAAAATGCTTTCCGAATAATCCAATGTAAAGATCCGTTGTGAATTATTGTGGAAGCTTCGCGTTGTTTCCTTCAATCTAAATCTTACTCTTACCTCCCACGTCTCGAAAACGCATTCGGCATCTGTTCAGGCAGCCGTGTTTTCTTCACCGGCATGTTAGCAGATTTAGTGCAATCCGGCACCAGGCAAAGCATTTTGTCTACCGGCATTCTATATACTATTTCCACACTGCTGGAATCAACCGGTACACCTTCATAATACCATTCTTTACGTATGTTAGTCCTTAATAAATGTTTGTGGGAAAGCGTGTCAGTAAGGCGCAGGCTTTTTACCGGAACAATCTTTTTCTTTTCGAATGAAAAGAACTGCGACCGGGTCATAACAGATTCCTGCTGTTGTGCAGAAGCAGATAATGCTGCGACTGTTATCAATAACATCATGAAAAGAAAACGAAGTTTCATATAAGTAATCTTTTTTACGATGCACTGGTCATCTAAATTACATATAGGAATGGGAAAATCCCGCATATTTTTTAAGCACGTTGCTCCCCTTTCACTCCTTCTATTCATCTTTATTACGCTTTTTATCATGTTCAAATCAACCCCGTCTCTTTAGCCCGGTTGATCAACGTTACAATATTGTTCACCTGAAATTTGTGCAACAAGGTAGAGCGATGCGTTTTAACGGTAAGCGGACTGATAAACAATGCTTCTGCAATGGCGGCTGATTTTTGCCCTTCCGCCAGCAACTGCAGGATCTGTTTTTCTCTTTTGGTAAGTTCCGGTACCGGCTGCAAGGTATTTAGGTCGGGCTGTTGCATGATCTCCTTCACTTCAACGCTCATGGCAGTATTGCCTTCCAGTACGGTGTTCAGTGCATCCAGCAGCTCTTTGGCTGATACGTTTTTAAGCAGGTAGCCTTTGGCCCCATTCCTGAACATCTGTGATATAATGCTTCGCTCATTCACATTGCTGAGTGCAACAACAATGGTTTGCGGGTACAGTTCACTGATGGCTGCGCAAAAATGAACGCCATTGCCATCCGGCAAGGTGATGTCAAGCAACACAATGTCTACCGGATGTTGCAGCAGGAAGTTCATACACCCGGTACCTGTGGTGAAACAACCGGCAATTTCATACAACTCGCTATTCTCCAGCAGCGACCTGAAACCCTGGATCACAATGGGGTGATCATCCACTATGGCAATACTGATCTTATGATTGTTGGGTAACATGCAGCTCTATATTTATGATGGTTCCTTCTGATGATGATTCAATATTCAGTTGGCCGTTGAAATAGTCAACCCGGTTACGGATGTTTTTCAAACCAATCCCATCCGACTGATGGTTGCCGGCATCGAAGCCTTTCCCATTGTCTTCAACGGTGATGAAGAAACTATCTTCTTCCTGGCTGCATTGCAGCATGATCACAGAAGCGTTGGCATGTTTCACGGCATTGATGATTATTTCCTGTATCATGCGGTAGATCATGGTTTGTGTTGAAAGCGGCAATGCCCTATCAATATTATACGCATTATATACCAAACGCAGTTGCGCACTCATAACAGAGCTGCACAGATCTTTGAGCGCATCGGGCAACCCCAGTGTGAGCAGTGCTTCCGGCATCATATTGCGCGAGATAAGGCGAAGTTCACTGATAGAAGCATCGAGCTGGTCTGTTACCTGTTGCAATAACAGTTCCTGTTGTGCGCTTTCGGCCGGAATGCGCGAAAGCCCCAGTTTGATGGCAGCCAGGCTGCAACCAAGCCCATCGTGCAGGTCGCGCGCCAATCGCCGGCGCTCCTGCTCCTGCCCTTCCATCAGCGCCGTATAATTCGACAATTGTTTTTCTTTTTCTATTCTTTCCAACTCGGTCCTGTAATCTTCTTCCCGCCTGGCGGCCTTTTTCTTGCGATGCTGTAATTGCATAATAGCGAGAATAGCAACGAGGCTCAATACGGCAATCACCGCGAGTAATAGCAGGAACTGGTATTTCCTGTCCCTGGCACTGATCTTTTTCTCATGCTCCAGGTTAAGGATCTGTTTTTCTTTTTCTGCCGTTCTGAAACGGGCTTCCAGCGCAGCGATCTCGGTTTTCGTCTGCTCTTCATAGATGGAGTCTGATAAAACAGCATACTGCATCAACCAACGGTAGGCGGCTTCTGTATTGCCTGATTGCTTTTCCATTTCTGTGAGATCGAACAGTAATCGCCTTTTGTTCCTGGAAAATGGAAAGGTAGCTTCCATAGCCAGCCCCTGCAATAACATATTTTTAGCCGCAGTATAATTCTTCTCCGCTTTGTATACATTGAACTTCTCATACAACAGGTTACGCTTCTCAAATACATCATTCATTTGCTCAGCCAGCGCCAGTCCCCGTTCGAGGCTCTTAAGCGCCTGTGCATAGGAATGGGTGTACCGGTAGTACGCCCCTTCAACGGAATAATACAGCGGCCAGTAATACGAATCAGGGTTCGGTTCCAGGATCTTTTTTGCTTTCTGCAGAAAAGGAAAAGCCTGTTTAGCCCGGCCGCTTAGAATAGTTGCGCGGGCAGATAATACATACGCATCAGCCAGGTCAGCATAGACCGTATTCCCTGCCTCCATAATGACAATGGCACGGGAAAAATACTGAAGGGCTTTCTGATATTCATTCAAATTAAGCAGCACCAGCCCGATGTTGTGATAGTTCAACGCCATTCTTGTACTATCCCCGGCCTGCTGTGCCAATGGCAATGCTTTATTGATAAGGATATTGAGATATTCATGCGCATTGTCGCGCCGTTGTTCAATAACGCCATAATTATTCCATGCCCTCGACCGGTAGATCAGCGCTTCCTTCTGCGGGAACGGGCGCAATAATTTTTCGGCGTACATATATTCCTGCTGACTGCGATCGACATCAAACTCAAAATACACGCCGGCTAAATAGAAATGCGCGACGGCAGACAGGTACGCATCCTCCCTGCTCAACCCGATGCTTTGCCTTGCATAGGCCAGGGCTTTTGCGGTGTCCCTGGTGCTGTAATAATCAGAGAGCCCGAAAAGCGCCTCCAGTTTGCCCTTCAGCGAAGTTGATCTTTCAAAAACCTGTTGCAGGCTATCGGGAAATTTGCGGTCGTCTACCACATGTTGCGCGGTTGCATTCACGCAAATGCACAGCAGCATTATACAATACCCAATGTCCCTGACCCTGTTTGTTAATGACTTGTTCAATTGACAAATATTTGAACGGCGGGCTAAAAATAGGGAGAAATCCTCCCCTAAAAAATACTCCTTTGGGAGTATTGTCTTGCGATGCGCCCGGGCAGACTTTTGTGGAAGCAATTCTATCCACCATTAATCAATTTAACAGCATGAAAAAGCATTTATACTGGATGGCCCTGGTACTGTTCCTTTCAGCCTGCTCAAAACCCAATGATGACGATGAAACCGGAACAAAACCGGGCACAGGTTTCACCGCATTGGGAGCAGGGATGATCTATTACGCCTGGGCTACGGATGGCCTTCTGAAAGTAGACCTGAAAACAGGGGTAAAAGGAACGTTTCTCAAGGACAATACCAACCGCAATAGCTGGGATATCAGTCGCGACCATACCTGGCTGGTGGAAGTCACCGATGCTCCGCAGAACTACGATAATGAGCTCTATACTATTACCAATCTCAAGGATGGCACTATTGTATCGCAATTCCAGAAAGAAACGGGTTATGCCAATCATAGTTCCCCCCAATTTTCTTACGATAAAAAACTGCTTGCAGTGCCCCCCACCGATGATGACGGCATCATGCTGCTCGATCTTAAGGGAAACATCCTGTTAAACGTCGTTACCTTCCAGGGAAAGAAACTGGAAGGTAGCATTGAATGGATGCCCGACAATACCCTGCTGTTCCGGCAAGACAACAGTTTGTACCGTACCAACAAGGAATTTACACAGGCTACCCTGGTAAAAACGCTCAACTTCGCCGATTGGGGGCATTTTAACGTTAGTCCCGATGGAAGCAAAATAGCGCTGAGGGGCGGCAACCATTTGTGGATGATGAATGCAGATGGCAGTAATCTCACCCAGATCACGGAAAGCAATGACACTGAAGTTTGGCCAATATTCTCGCCCGATTCAAAATACCTGCTGATCGGTTATGATTACACGTACACCGGTACTTTTGGACGGTACTGGCATATGGCTATCATTCCTGCAGACTTTGGTAAATACAATTTAGATGAGGGAGCCGACAAACGGGTGATCCCCTTTATTCCAAAAGACGAAACGAGGGCTGAGCCCTGCGACGGTATTATGCTTTGGCGGTAGCAAAGGCAGGTTCAATAGCCTATGGGAATAACAGCTAAAAACAAGAAAGCAGGCTAACTGGCCTGCTTTAATTTTTTGTGAACTGGATTGGATTGGGAGGGTATTTGTGTTCAATTAGCTCTTTTTAGACATAAACAGGGGGATCTTTTTGTGTTTATTTTTCTGTAAATTACAAGAAGCATGAAAAAACTCTTTTGGTTTGGTTGCTTAGGCTTACTGCTTTTTGAAGCAGCTACTGTTTATTTCATTATGCCCATGCCAGGCAGTCAGCGAATAAACAGTATTGACGCCGCTTATTTTTTATATCAATGGCGTTGGGTATTTCGCGGCTTATTCGCAATAATGATATTTATTGGATTAGCCAGGGGTAACTGGCGCAGGAAATGGGCGCTGATTGTTCCACTCATTATTCTTGCCGGCGTTATTTACATGACCAATTTTACAATGGCAGCCGATGCCATGTTTAAACAACCTCAAATGATTGTATTAGCCAACGCAACAGAAAATAAAGTGGATTCGAACCGGCTGGTGATCGGTGTTACCATAAATGGCGAAGCGAAAGCTTATCCGATCAGGTTTTTAGGATATCATCATCATGTGCAGGACGTAATTGGCGGCCAACCCATCCTGGTTACCTATTGCACCGTCTGCCGAACTGGCCGGGTATTTGAACCGATCATTAATGGGAAAAAAGAAACATTCAGATTGGTTGGCATGGACCACTTCAATGCCATGCTGGAAGATGCAGGTACCAAAAGCTGGTGGCAGCAGGCAACCGGTAAAGCAGTAGCAGGAAAATTAAAAGGACAGCAATTGCCGGAAGTGCTGAGTATACAAACTTCTATGAACAAATGGCTGGAACTGCACCCCGAATCAAAGATCCTGCAGGCAGATTCAGTTTATATTTCTTCTTATGATACTACGCTGAAATATGAGAGCGGCACAAGCAAAAGTAAACTCACGGGAACAGACAGCCTTTCCTGGAAAGATAAATCATGGGTGATAGGCGTGAAATCAGCCAGCGAAAGAAAAGCCTATGACTGGAACCAGTTAAAAAAAGAAAGGATCATCCACGACAAATTAGATAATACTTCACTGGCTGTTGTGCTGGCCGCCGATAATAGAAGCTTTTTCGCATTTGAGCTGCCTGCGCCAGATGCTAAATTATTATTGATAAATGATACCCTTCATTTAAACAACAAACATTTCAGGATAGACGGCAAAGGGATTGACACTTCTTATTCGCTGAAACCGTTACAGGCGTACCAGGAATTCTGGCATAGCTGGCAAACGTTTAATCCGGGGACTAAAAGATATTAAACGCAGCTAATAAGAAAATAAGCCGGGCAGAAAGATCTTACCCGGCTTTACCAACTGCTATATGAAATGAAAATATCAGCTACTACTACCACCCCGGATTCTGGACCATCAAAGGCATTTTGCGTAATTCAACATCCGGTATCGGCAACAGGTACATTTCAGGACGAAATACGTGCTGGCGAATGGTGTTTTCAACCGCATAGGTAAACGTTAATCCAATTCCGGTGGTTAGATTACCACCGGTTCCCACACGGGTCACGTGCATACAGGTGTTATACCCGTTTGGTCCGCCATTGTATAAAGTCATCCCGATCTTCCAGCGGCGGATATCATTCCACCGGTGATCTTCAAAGGCCAGTTCAATTCGTCTTTCGTTCTGAATGAATGCGCGCATTTCGGCCTGCGTCATGCCCGCTTTCATGCCATACAGGTTGTCGATGCCCGGATCGATGCCCGCTCTTGCCCGCAACTCGGCCAGTTTAGGATAAGCCAATGAGGTTTGACCGGTTTCATTGATCGCCTCGGCATAGTTCAACAGCATTTCGGCATAGCGCATAAGGGGCCACGTTCTATCGGGACCGGCGGCGCTGCCGCCCTGTGCTACAGAGCTGTCGCACATTTTTCGTATATAGTAACCGGTATTGGAACCCGGGGCATATTTATCATTGGTTTCGCCGTTGGGGTTTCCCGGGGTTCCCGTAAACGTCCACACAAAACCCTGCGTATTCGAGTTGGTGGCATACCTGCTTCCATTATAAATTAAGGTATAACGGAACCTTGGTTCCCTGCCTTCATAAGGATTGTTGGGATCATAACCCGAAGTGGGGTCCGTTATCGCTTTCCCGTTTATCATAGGAAAACATACGGCAAGGTTATGCGTAGCTCTTGTGTAATTTTGACCACTGCGTGTTGGCGGGTTGTAAAAACCCTCGAAATCCTTATTGGAGGGGCGGTACCTTCCGAAGATGATCTCGTTATTCACGCGGGTAATGAACATTTTATAGAAGCCGAATCCCGCCTGGGTTGTATTGTCTACATGCAAAGAATAATAGCCCGAATTGATCACCGCCTGGGCCGCATCGGCGGCAGCCTGCCAGCGGCTTACGCTGTATGTTGGATAACTTACCATTTTGGCGATGTTCCCATCGGTGGTAATGGCGCCGCCATTGAACAGCGGACTGGCCGCGTACAATAACAATCTCGATTTCAATCCCAAGCATGTGCCTTTGGTCACCCGCCCGTAATCGAGGTTATCATATCCTGCCGGGAAACCAGCGCCAGGTGTTGGCAGCAGGGCTTCCGCTTCATTCAGTTCGTTCAAAACGTAGGTTACGAGGTCGGCATAATCCGAACGGGGAATATTCAGTTTGTCGGTTATAACGAATATCGAATCACCCACATTCGGGACCCCGCCATACGCAATCATCAATTGCATGTAATACCAGGCACGCAGGCATTTTGCTTCTCCTTTCATTCTCGATTGCATGGCAGCCGATAAAGGTGTGGCAGGCAAATTTCTCAGCAGCAGGTTACACCGGCGAATATTGGTATAGGGCACCTCCCAAAAATCGATCATTGTAGGGCGGGTGGTGCCCAGGTTGGTGGCCGATAAGGTGCCCTGGTACAACATCACCGAAGGGCGGTAAGCGGCACTGAAGCCATACTCGCCGTCATCTACCGATTGTTCGGTATTTCCGTGTGTGTCCCACCTGCCTTTATTGAAGGAGAAACCAATGTCGCTATAAATTCCATTTAAAAACTGAATGGTGCGAAGACTGTCTGAAAACACCTGCTTTTCATCGAGGCCTGCCGTCTTGTTCTCCAAAAAGCCTTCCGATTTGGTACAGGAAACAAAAATGCTTCCTACAGCCAGTATGGTCAGTAACTTCTTTAATTGTCTTTTATAGTTGTACATCTGAATTTAGTTTTGTTAAGTACTCTCTTGACATCCATATTCTTCGACTTCGCTATTCTTCGACTCCGCTATTCTTCGACTCCGCTATTCTTCGACTTCGCTATTCTTCGACTTCGCTATTCTTCGACTTCGCTCAGAACGTTGCGCTTACACCAAAGTTGATCGTGCGCTGAGGCGGATAGGTCACCCGGTCGGTACCTGTTTTGATCTCCGGATCGAGCTGGTACAGTTTGCTCAGTTTTGTCCACGTAAGGAGGTTGAATCCATTGCTGTAGATCCTGATGTCTCTCATTCGCAGCCTTTTCACCCATGATGCAGGTAAGCTATATCCTATTTCCGCCGTTTTCAACCTGATATAATCGCCCGGCAGCAGCCAGAAGGTAGACACATTTGCACGCGAATCGCTGATGCCCGGAATTAATGTGAGCAGTGGATATTTGGCATTGTTGCCTAATTCAGGTGTCCATGCCTGTTGGTGAGCTGAAGTAAGGTTCGAGCTGAAAGCCTGAATGGCTTCGCCGCCGCCACGAACATAAAAGTTGGCAGCGCCCTGAAAGAACACGCCTATATTAAATCCTTTGTAACGAATGTTGATCTGAATACCCGCTGTTGTATTTGGAATATCTGCGAAGCCCTGTACTTTCTGATCGTAGCCATCGATAATGCCATCGCCATTCAGGTCGGCATATTTCAAATCGCCGGGGCGAACCGTTTGTCCGGGTTTCGCACTTTTTGCAATGTCATCGGCATCCTGGTAAAACCCGATCCAGGTATATACCCTTTGCATGTTGATGCTATTACCGGTATACGCCATCCAGTCGTATTTATAAGAAGGTTCGTCCTGTTCCAGTATTTTATTTTTCGCGTATGAATAGGTGCCCTTAACAGAATAGCTAAAGTCTTTGCCGATTTTGTTGGAATAGTTCAGTTCCACTTCCCAACCCTTATTTTCTACCCTGCCGAGGTTCACCGGCGGAAGGCTTTGCCCGAAAGCGCCCGACATTGATGAACTTCTCTCGGTCATGATATCATACCGGTTGTTAAGGAAGTAGTCGACAGTAGCCGTCAGCTTATTGCCAAAGAAGGCCATATCCATACCAACGTCGAGTTTCTTTTCTTTCTCCCAGCTTACATTGGGATTACCGAGCGTTCCTTCAAATACAGCACCGCTGCTATTGCTGTTGGGGTTACCGAAATACGTAACACCACTACCAGGATTGCTCCATACAGGCAGATAATAGTAACTATACCTCCTGCCTATCTTGTCGTTACCCACAAGACCATACGAAGCACGCAGTTTCAGGCGATCTACAAAATGAACATTTTCCTTAAAGAATTCTTCTTCCGAAATATTCCATCCTGCAGATGCTGCCGGAAAAAATCCGAAACGATTCTCTTTGGCAAAGCGGTCAGATCCATTATAGGCGCCGTTAAATTCCACCAGGTATTTTTGACGGAAGTCGTACCCGATCCTTCCGGTAAAGCCCCGGAAATTATTGGGTATGAAGTTATAGTTTGCATTGCTGTTGCCTTTTACTACGGAATTCTGGCTCATCATGAACAATCCATAAACATGGTGATCACCCCCGAAGTTCCGGTCGTAATTCAACGCTACCTGGGTATTGAGGTTGCGAATAGTACCGCCGTTGGAAGAACTGCGGATCAACCGGCGAACCCGGTAAATATTTGAGTTTCGCGGCGAATAAGTATCGGAAACAGGGTCGTAAACAAAGGAAGGGAAATCGCCGCCGGTCATACTAACCGTATTTCTATTATCCGGATCACCATAGCTGGAGGCATAGGAAAGCGTACCTTTTAATGAAAGGCCACGGGTAATAAAATCGAGTTTCTGATTGAGTACGCCCACGAGGTTCATATTATTCTCGAATGTTCTTGTGTACCCGAGGTAGGTTAACCGGCCCACTACATTATTTGCGTCGTAGGCAGTGCCGCCTACGCCCGGGCTTTTTTGCCACTGGCTGTAACCAAACGATCCATCGGGATTATATATAGGATAAGCAAAAGGCGCCAGTGTTAAAAAGCTGCTGTAATCATAAAACAGGTCGTTATACCCGTTGGGGCTGTTTACCTGCGGTACGTTGATCTGGCTGATATTACCGGAAAGATCTAGCCGCAGATCGGTGGTCCCGGTCACCTTGATATCGAGGTTCGACCGGTAGTTGTACCGTTGGTTATAGAAGTTGTTGTTAACGCCTACCTTGTTGCCGAAATCCTTTAACATGCCATCCTGGTAAAGATACCCGGCGGAAATAAAATACTTCACTTTTTCGGTACCACCCGAGATATCGAAATTACCCCGGTATTGCCGGCTGAATTTTTTGAACAATACGTCTCTCCAGTTCACATCAGGATGCCCGTAAGGATCGGTATGATCTCTGTAAGCAGCCAGATCTGCATCGGTAAATAAAGGAGCCTGCCCATCATTTTTTCTTGCCACATTATACAGGGTGGCCGATTCATAGGCATTGAGGTAACGGGGCATAACATTGGGTTGCGACAGGGCGGTTTCGCCCCTGAAAGCAATTTGGGGAGCGCTGATCTTGCCTCTGCGGGTAGATACCAGCATTACGCCATTGGCGCCGCGTACACCGAAAACGGCCGTAGTAGAGGCGTCTTTTAAAATAGACAACGATTCAATTTCATTGGGATCGAGCCTGGCGAATTGTTCATACGAAAATTCGATATCATCTACAATGATCAGTGGCGTATTGCTGCCCTCGTTATAAGAACTCAATCCGCGAACAAAAAAGTCTGCCCCATCGGCTCCCGGCCGGCCGGAAGTTTGCTGTGAAAAGAAACCAGGCAGCCGGCCCGCCAGGGTGTTCTGAACACTGGCAGTAGGGTTATCACGCAGTTCCTTGCCGGAAACAACACTCACCGCCCCGGTGAGCGTGGCTTTTCTCTGGCGTCCGTAACCAACCACCACAACATCTGCCAAACCGCCCCCGTTCATCTTAAGGACTACGTGCACCTCACTGGTACCCACTTTCACATCCTGTGGTTCGTAACCCGCCATCGAGATCGTCAATTTATTGGAAGTGCCTCTTAATGTAAGTGTAAACCGGCCGGAAGCATTGGTATAGGTTGCGTTACCCGCTATGTCTTTTTCAACGACGTTGGCGCCAACAATGCCCGAACCGGTTGAATCTGTTACAATGCCGGTTAGCTTCATCTGCGCATAGGAAGTAACTCCTGCAAGCAAAACCGGAAGAATTATATAGAGTATGCGTTTGATCATATTAGCTATTTGAAGAAGTTTTTTAATTCCATACTGCCCCGGCTACCATCCTTCATTCTGGATCAGTTTTGGGTTTTTCAATATTTCGTCATAAGGAATGGGCATATGGTATAACCTGTTTTGGAAAACCGGGTTCGCCACGGTTACTACCTGGTAGGTAAGCGGCGTTCCATTCGTGATTTTCATGCCGGTAATGGGTGCGTTCATCACCTGGCTGGCAATTTTCCATCGCCGTATGTCCCAAAACCGGTGTTCTTCAAAAGCGAGTTCTATGCGGCGTTCATTTCTTATAAGTTCACGCATTTCTGTTTGCGTTATTCCGGCTTTGATGCCATAACGGTTACCGCTGCCTGCAGTAATACCGGCGCGCGTTCTTAATCTTATGATCTCTGCCACCGCATTTTCAACCAGCCCCAATTCATTCAATGCTTCGGCATTGGTGAGCAGAATTTCGGCAAACCTGAAAATCGGGAAATTGTGGCTCTGGTTCGAAAAGCCGTTGCCTGATGTAAAGCTGCCCAGGAATTTGCGCAGGTAATACCCTGTTCTTGTTTGTACCTGAGATGTTGTTGGATTATCGGGCTTATCAGCGCCTCCCTGGTAGGTTTTTACGGTTCGGTTCAACCACATCAATCCATTATAAAAAACAGTGGCATCCAGGCGCGGGTCCCTTGAAGCATAAGGATTGGCGGCATTATAACCCGAACCGGCATCTGTAATGGCCAATCCGTTTCTCATGGGAAATGCATCTACCAGGTTTTGCGACGGACTGGTGAGTCCATAGCATTGCACATTTGAAACTGTATAACCAACGGGCGATTGAAAATTTTCGAGAGTGGAACTATTGGGGCTCTGCCTTGCAAAAATGATCTCGGTATTCTTTTTATTGATGAACACGTTGATAAAACCTGCCGGCGCCGTTCCTGCGGGAACTAAATTATAATATCCCAACGCTTTAAACTCTGTTACGGCATCTGCCACTTTCTGCCAGCGGGTGGCATCGGCGGTGAGGTAACCGGTCAACGCTTTTTTCGTTGCATCGCTTTCAACACCGCCTCCGTTAAACAACGGGCTTGCAGCATACAGCAATACGCGGCATTTAAGGGCAACGGCTGCCCCTTTTGAAGCACGCCCCCACTCTGCATCGGAGGCCGGGTCGGCTCGCAAACTATCTTTGATAGCCGTGCATTCTTTTACGATATAATCAACAGTTTCGGCATAAGTGGCGCGTGGAATTTCGATATGGTCGTTCAGGCCCAATACCGTATCGCCCAGCAGCGGAACGCCACCATACCTTTTCAGCAATTCCCAATAGAAATAAGCTCTCAGGAACCTTGCTTCAGCCTTCCAAAACTGCATGTTGCTGGCCGAAATGGGCGTTCTGACAACATTTTTCAGAAAAATATTCGCCCTGCGAATGCCATAATAAGCAGTACCCCAATAAGGATCGGGATTGTTGATAAGGTTAACGGTGCCCTTTGAATAGTTCTCTACCGTTGCATTGATCCGCGAAGGCAGGGCATCGTCGGTACCGGCGTCGAGGAAGTCAAGGTCTACCCAGTTATAGCCCGTTGGCAGGTAGGTATAGATGTTATTCAGGTTAAAGGCCGTTACCGTACCATTTTTATCAAGCGAGTCGAATGTTAGTTCTGATGTAAACCAGTCTTTGGGCTGGGTTTCATATTTTCTGCAGGAGCTGGTCATTACCAGTAGTCCCCACACAATGATCGAAAGGAATAAAATTGATTTTTTCATAAGCCGCCCTCTTAAAATTTAATGTTGATACCAAAGTTTACCAATCGTTGAACAGGATAACTGCCGAAATAAGCCTCAGGGTCCCTGTCACTGAAATCAGATGCAGCCCATGTCAACAGATTATATCCATTGGCAAACACCCGCACGGTTTGCAACCGAATTTTACTTATCAGCGATTGCGGCAACGAGTAACCGATCTCAGCGTTTTTCAGTCGAATGAAATTGTTATTCCGCAACCAGTACGATGAGGTAGCATGGTTATTGGTGTTAATGCCATAGCTCAAACGGGGATACGTAGCGCCTGCTGCATTGTCGGGCGTCCACCGGCCGAGGTTCTCGCTCCATGCCTGGCCTAAACCATTGTCGGGAAAAGCCCAGTAATAGTTTCCGCCCAGGTAAACCTGGTAGTTTTGTACCCCTTGCAGCACAGCGCTGATGTCGAAACCTTTCCAGCTAACACCAAAGGAAATTCCATAAAAGAAAAGCGGTTTGGTAGTGCCCATGGCTGCCTGGTCATTCTGATTGATAATACCATCGGCATTCAGGTCTTTGTATTTGATATCTCCCAATTGGGGTTTATAACCAACGGTGGTTGCCCGGGTGTTGATCTCATCCTGCGATTGGTACAAACCTTCGGCAATGTATCCGAAACGTTGCGAAACAGGCTGCCCCGTTCTTTTCATCCACTCATAAGGCCTATTCACCTCATCGGCGTACAACACTTTCGACCCAATGGTTGAAGCATTGGCAGCGATAAAGTATTGCAGTTTGTTACCCGTTTGCCTCCACGATACCTGGCCTTCCCAGCCGAAATACCGGTTCTTACCAATGTTTTCGTCGGGATACTCGTTCCCCAGCAAGGTGCTGTTGTTACCACGCTGCATTAAAATGTCGTAATAGTTGTTGCGATAATATTCTACTTTAAAGGCCAGTTGATCTTTGAGCATATGGCCGCTGAGGCCGATATTCAGTTTGTTGGCTTTTTGAAAAGTAATATTGGGATTGGCGAGGGTGCCTTCTGTGATGGTGGTAGCGCCACCTGCGCTGGTCCCAAAGTAATAACCGGGGCCATCTAAAAAACGGGGATAGTATACGAAGTAGCCGGGCCTGTCCCAACCGGTTCGTCCATATGAGCCATACAACTTCAAGGCCGATACGAACGGAACGTTGGCCATGAATGCTTCCTGGTCTATATTCCATCCCAGGCCAATGGCAGGGAAAACGCCCCGTTTCGTATTGCCGTTATCCGGATACCTGTTAGAACCGTTGATGCCCCAGCTTCCTTCAACCATATACCGGCCTTTATAATTATAGGCAATGCGGCCCGAAGTTCCGGTAATGGTATAAGGCAGATCGTAACCATTCGAGGAATTATCGCGGTTAACCAGCACGATGGCATTTAAACCATGATCTTCATTGATCGTTTTGTCGTAACCGGCGCTGAACTCTTCATAATCGAGCCTGCCCTGGTAATCGATGCCATTCGAATTTCCCTGCGTACCATTGGCGCCGAATTGCGTATAAGACGATCCGTTCTTTTGATACACGGCAAATGATTTTCCGCGGTAGATGGATTCAGAAAGACTTCCGTAATAAGCTACTTTGGCTTTGATCCACAAACCGGGTAACAATTCATCGAGGGTACGTTTCAGGTAAACATTCACCAATACATCTCTTTTATAATTCTGGCGATAACCCGAAGCCACCGTTTGCGCCCAGATATTGTTTTGGTAGATCTGGCTTCCACCCAAAGACCCGTTCTCGTTTAAAACAGGATAGGCATTCGCCGGCGTGATCAATATATTGCCCAGAATTAAACTGGTGGTTGCACCCGGCTCGTTGGCATTTTGAATGCGGCCCAGTAAATAAATGCCGCCGGTGAGTTTGGGTGTGATGTTTACATCAACGTTCGAGCGAATGATGTAGCTCTTGAAATTATTATTGGTGTTATAGGTATTGCTGTCGACCGTTTTAAAAAATCCCGACTGGTTCACATGTTCCAACGAAACAAAATATTTTGCGAACCTGTTCCCGCCCCTTGTGCTTAATGTGTAGCGATTGAGCATGGAACTGTTCTTCGTAACCTCTTTCCAGTAATTCACATCGGGATAATTGTAAGGATCGGAATGGTTTTTATAAGCGTCCAGTGCCGTTTGAGAATAATAAAGGCCCGAATTTGCACTGTCGATACCATCGTTGCGAAGCGCTTCATTGCGCAGCCGGGCGTAATCATAAGCATTCACCGCCTTTGGATAGCCGAGAGGCTGCTGAGTGGCCGTTTGTACGGTCAATGAAACCAGCGGCTTTGCCTCAATGCCTTTTTTGGTAGTTACCAGTATGGCGCCATTCGATCCGCGTACGCCCAGCATGGCCATGGCGCTGGCATCTTTCAAAACGGTTACCGATTCAATTTCTTCGAGGTCGTATTGCGTGAGGCCAGTTACTACACCGTCTACAATTATTACCGGCGTTTGGCCTCTTACATTAAAAGAAGCGCCATCAGATCCGGGGAGGCCGGAAAATTGAAGGGTATGTAACCCGGCCATTCTGCAAGCGAGGGCATTTCCAAAACTGGTAACGGGCGATTTGAGCAGGTCACTGTTATACACGGCATCCGTTGAAGCAACGGCCAGTTGTTGAGGCACTGTTACATAGGGCAATTGAACAGGCTGTGGATTTTTCAGTGGCACCAGTGAATCTTTTACCAGTGTAGCTACGGGTGAATTGGTATCGAATACGGTGCCGGTATACTTTTGGGCAAGCCAACCGGCATGGCATGGATCAGTCGTTGTTTTGCGGGGCACCGCTTTTGACGAACACGTCAGCAGCAGTATACCACAAAAAAACATAAAACGAATAAAGATCAATTTCATAAGCAATGGTGCAGTTTTGGTTAGAAATCAGTACCTGGATAAATATCAAAAGATTTTATACTATTTGATGGGGGATAATTCGTATAAATGGGGGGTGAAATTGTTATATCACACATAATGTGGGAAAAGACTCCAACTAATTGGAGAGCAGACCAGAAGAATATCTATTTACACACCTTATACAATTCATATTACATTTCGGCGCAAACATTTTTTTCTGATCTAACATTAAAAAAATGTTGCAACTTTCGCTTAATTTTTCTTTATTTGTTTACACTATCAGCCAACCATTCATCCCTCCCATATTCTATTTCCTTAAAAGCGCATCCCTTATTAACCCTTTAGATATACGTTATTATGAAAACGCTATTGCTATTTCTCCTGTTCCCATGCATGCACGTGTTTGCACAACCTGCTGTTTACACTACGGCCAATGCGCATTCACATAATGACTACCAACAACCGGCTCCTTTTTATTCTGCCTATAACCTGCAATATGGTTCCATTGAAGTTGACGTTATTTTAAGCGAGAATGAACTGTACGTGGCCCATACAATGAAGGATGTAGCGCAAAATCGCCTGTTCGAAAACCTGTACCTGAGCCCACTGGCAGACATTATTCAAAAAAACGCAGGAAATGTGTATGCCGATACCTCCCGCAAACTGATGCTGATGCTCGATATAAAAGCAGAAGCAGTCCCCAGCATCAATAAGTTAATAGAACTGTTAATGAAATATCCGGCCGTTACCAGGTGCCCTTCCCTGATAATACTGATAACCGGCAGCAAACCCCCTCAAAGTACGTATAGTTCTTATCCTTCGTTCCTGTGGTTCGATGGCCTGTTAAGCACTAACTATAGCAAGCAGGCGCTTTCCCGCATTGCCCTGCTGGGCGAGAACTTTATTAATTATTCACAGTGGAATGGACATGAAGACCTGTTGGCAAACGATTGGGAAAAATTAAAAAAGGCCGTGGACAAAGGCCATGCTTTAGGTAAAAAAATAAGATTCTGGAACACCCCGGATTTTATTGAAGGGTGGCAAAAGCTCATAGAGTTAGGTATTGATTATATCAACACAGACAGCATAAAAGCCCTGGCGGAGTATTTAAAAACGAATGGGGTTAGAAAATCATAAAATCCAATCAGGTGAATATGCTATTTTACGATTTACCCAAAGTGGAATGTTTATAAGGCCTACTCCCCTATTGTTTCAAAGGTGAAACAGCAAATAATTATTATTAATAAATAAGCCCCTAACCAGGAGGTTGGCTCTTTTAGATGTAGCTTTTAGGTAACCTACATCAATTAAAATACGTGAAAAACACCTGTACGCTACACATGAAAATTGCAGAAATTTAAGTAGAAAACTTAAAATCTATTGAGCGCCCATACCTCCTCCAAATCTATTGTCCTATATGCTTTAAACTGATATGATACGTAATAAGTTCATAATAACCTATTACTTTGATTATTCCTATATCTCACCCTTATAATACATCAAGAACAGGTCCGTCATTCCCAAAGAACTGTATTAATTCATTTTTTTTGCTTTGCGGTTATTGACATGATTAAACTAAACCTAACCGCAACAACTCCTAAAAGCTCTTACTGATTATTGCTATGAGAAAATGTTACTTACTCATTAACCTAACCTTGTGTTGTCTTATACACATATCTATTGCCTTTGGGCAAGCAGGCAAAAAGTTTTACCAGCACAGGAAGTTTTGGGTAACTATCAACGAAGGGATATGGGTGGGTCTACAAGCAAGTCGTCAGCAGATCAGGGACTATAATATGACATATACTGCTCCGGCGATTCATGCCCGCATTTCCATGTTTCAATTCTTTATATATATCGACATAGGTACTGCCTACCGATTTAATGGTCCCTTATTATATAAAACACCTGCAGACACAGAATATAATAGTGTTCCGTTCCCCTATAAAGGCAGTTTGTTTAATGCAGGCATGGGGTATTACCTCAAACACTTTTTTCTTAACAAAGGTTCGTACTCGCTGTCACTCGGTGTTGAATATAGCAGGTTGTTTGTGCGTGATATTTCGGTGAGCAGGCTGGCTGACATAGATAATAACGGACAAAGCCTGGTAGTTCGCAAGTATGAAGGCAATGGCGGCGAGATAAGGCCAGCTATTAACCTTGACAGATATTGCTGGATAATGAACAAACAATTTGCCTTTCAACTGAGTTATTCCTACCCGGTTCATCGATTTACAATCGACAATGTTTCTAATTACGAACGGAATTATTATTTCTATACGTCAGGCGGCCATTCACTTACTTTACGTCTTGGTTACAATTTTGCTCCAAGTGTAAAGTATAACCCCACTAAAATGGCTAAGCTATGAAAAGATGGTTTTTCATAAGCATCGCATTTATGTCTGTGCTCCTTTGTCAGGGACAACAAGTTAAGATGAGGTCATGGGGCGTGGAAATATCGCCGGCAAAATATTATAAGGTAACCTATCAACCTTCCGACATCTATTTTCCTGCCCTCGGTACGGTAGCTATCGTTAATAACACCAATAGATTTATGTTCCGGAGCAACGTCGACCTGTTTTTTTTAACCATAAAAAAAAGAACTATGATCGAGTATGGCCTGGGCCTCCAATCGGAAGAGTATAATATGAATGAGGACGCCATCGGACAGGCCTATTACTTTTCTCAGCAAGCCATCATGGTGAGTAACTATTCATTAAGACCGCATGTTCATATCGGCTATATTGTATCCGACAATCGATCAGTTCATATTCTTGTGAAAGCAGGCTTGTTTTACAGCCTTATTACATTTAAGCAAGACTATAATTATTTTAACAAGTTGTTGAAAGCTACTTTTCGTGATGAAATAATTGTAAACTTATTAGGTGAACCAGTATTAGTTGATTTACATGATAGATTTTATTTTCTAAAAACTACTTTTTCTTGCGGCATTCAATTCAGGAGGCATCGTGTACTGTTAGATATACTATACGATTTTCAGAACCGCAACCTCGAAATTTTTCGATCTGACAAGCCCATACTGATCAAGCAGTGTCAGCAATTTCGGTTGCAGTTAGGGTTTTTATTTGGTAATAAATATGTACAAAAATGAGGAAGAGCATTCGCTTACTGATAAACGTCGTAATTGTAGTGACTGGTTGTTCCAAACCACAAAACGACATACTGTCTGAAGTCGGGATTGTGCAAGGCAGTAGCTCCCTTATTTCATATACCAATAACTCATGCGTTTTAAAGCTGACCTATGCCATTAATGGCAATGTAAACGATGGTAATCTATTACCTACACATTTATTTCATTTCAATCATGTTGGTCTTATCGAGGGCGCAAGGGATATCGATCTGGTTACTTGCGAAGTTGTGGAAACAAAATTGCTCAATAAACCATTATTACCGGCGTCCATTTTCTTATTGATGGATAAATCAATCCTTTCAATCACAGAAAGTTTTAATCTCGATCAGTTACTTCCATTTAAAGAAGCCTTTTTCCAAAACCTGAGTGAAAATATTGGAAAATTTGAAGTTAATTTTGGCATTTGCGCGGTCGGTAACCCGAAAGTGCCTGTTTACAGGACCATGTTTAGTAAGTTCCAGGAAGACCATCAAAAACTGCAATCTGATTCGCTGGCACCAGTATTCGATATCAAAACAAATGGTGGTTCAAGTAACCTGGTACAGTCAATCGATACCACCCTCTCTTACATCAACAGCCATGCCCGCTATGCCAACAGGATCTTGTTCGTTTATACCGATTACCTATCCGGCGTGCCCGACACTGCTGTTTTAACCCCGCTTGTCAGTAAGGCAAAGAGTAGCAATACACATATTGTGTTGTACAATACTATGGCACCCGATCGTGTATTGTATTCGCACCGACGTTATGTAAATGGGTCAGATGGGTTCCAGTTCACTAGCCTATCTGGTGGGTTAGTATGGAGCGCTACCTATCGAAACATGAATACCTTATTCGGAATATTTAATGGAAAACCGATGTATGAAACAACCATGCGACTAGTAAGTGGAAAGGATTTTTTTGCCACGAACAAATATGGGTTGTTGTTCATGAGTGTCGAACTTTTTAACCATGCCTTTATTGGAATTACCCCGTTGTATGAAAGGTAACTATTTATTATTATACTTTCTTGTTTTGACGAACTATATATTGTATAGCCAGCAATTGAAAGTATACCTTCAAAAAGGGCATGAAAAGCCCATTACCGAATTGCAGTTCGATCAATCGGGCAGCAGGTTACTGAGTAAAGACAAAGGCAATACGTGGCTGCAGTGGGACTTCTTCGCGCACCAGGAAATTAACCGATATTTAAGCAGTCCCTCCTGGCAGCCTGCCGGGCCAGCTTCTACAGCCATTACTGCAACCCTTGGCAGGAAGAATAACAAAATCATTTGCAAAAAGAATGGTCATACTTTTTTTGTGGTACCTGCAGTGCTCTATGGGTTTGAAGAAGTAGTAGTGAATGCAGATGAAAGTTTTATCGCGTACCGTACTGAGATAGACAAAATACTTTTTTTGCGGCCTATTAATAACATGAGGGAACTTCGCATCATTGATTTACCGGTTAAAGCAAGTGCATTGTCCTTTCATCCTGTGTTGCCCTATTTATTGCTGGCAGGTATGGAGGACGGAAGCATTGGTGTTTATGACATTCAGCAAGGTAAGCTGGTATTTCAGCTCAGTTCAGCCCTATTTAACACGAATAATATACAGGCCGATAACTTGCTTGGAAAAACGGTAATCATTTCGCAGGACGCCTGGTTTGTAAAAGAAAATCGTCATTACGATAAGCTGGATTTTACCAGATTTAAATGGAAGAAAGACGCTTATGCACTCACGCCTATTCTGAAAGATTCGCAGGCATCTAATTTTTACTTCTGGAATAATTACCGGGTTTATCATAAAGACACAAGTAAGGCTGGTGTTGCACGTTACATGATGCGATTGCAATTCAATAATCAGGTATGGGCACCTATTACCACTTACTTGGGTCATTTCATCATCATCCCAGATATCATCACAATGCTTTCCAACGCACCTTACCTCAAATGGGCTGTAGACTATGAACCTGATATCAAAACAACTTCAAATAACATCTGGATCAATAGAAATCAAACTATTGCTCAATACGATTTATCGCATAAACGTAGCCGCTCCTATATGGCATATGGCGATGGCCATCCCTTATATACAGTAAACGACAATTTCCTCGCCATCTGGCGCGCCCCTTTTTATCTAACCATTTACAACCTGCATGGAAAGAGAAAAAAGAAAGTGGGTTACACAGAAAAAGTAACCTCAATCATGTTACTGGGGCAAACTGATTCCCTGATACTGCAAACCCATAACGAATTTAGGATCATTAAACTGGCGGCAGACTTAGAATCGAAAGTAAAGGTATCGGGCAGATTCGTGAATTATTTCAAGGACCAGGTTTTTTACGAAAGCGGGGGTAAACTATTATGCTACGGCAATAACTCTTTTCAACCTATTGCGTTGCCACAAGGCCTGGTATTGAAATCAGTTATCTCCTCGGAAAAATCCGGCCAGCGATTCTACGATCTCTATTTTAATTTCGGCACTATCCTGCGTGCCGATTCAAACGGCAAAATCATTGGCCATGTTTATTTATACAAAGGAGGTGATTATCTGGTAGTTTTACCTAATAATTATTTCTATGCTTCGTCGAAAAAAATGTTGCAGAACATCACTATCAATGACGACGCAAAAGGCAGCTATTCATTAGGCCAGTTGGAGCTGTATTACAACCGCCCCGACCTGGTGTTAGAACAAATGGGCAGTACCGATACCAATCGATTAGAGTTGTACAGGATCGCTTATCTGAAAAACCTGGATCGTAATAAAGCGATGCAGGACGATTTTGTGAAGGCACAATTTCCAACAGCCCAGATCACTAACTGGAATAAGAATTACTATACAAAGGATTCCTTTTTTCTTTGCCAACTGTACTATGAATCTACCGGCTCGGTATTACAATCTGTTAATGTAACTGTAAACAACAATCCTTTATGGGGAACTAACGGTATTGACATCTCCGCCAGAAAAGTAACGAAATTTGATACCCTGTTAAAAGTTTTACTTAAAAGTGGAGATAATTACATACGTCCGGTTTGTAAAGATGAATCCTTATTGAAGAACAAAACCACTACATATTTCATTAAGTCAGATTATGCAGTAACACCTACCATACATTACCTGGGTATCGGTGTAAACGAATATGCCGAACCAGAGCATAACCTTACTTATGCCACTTCAGACGTATCGCAACTCGGAAAATCATTCAAAAACATTTGGGGTAATAACTGTATTGCAGATTCATTAAGGAATCGGGAGGTTACCAAAGAAGCTGTTATGCAGAAGTTGCAAGGATTACAACATTGTGGCGTAAACGACTTGGTGATCATTTCTTTCAGTGGACATGGATTGTTGAATGCACAGCTAGATCTTTTCCTGGGCACACATGCTGTGAAATTTAGCGACCCCACCCAAAATGGCTTATCGTATGCTGAACTGGAGCAAGCGTTGGAAAAAATACCTGCTCACCGTAAAATATTATTCCTGGATGCCTGTAACAGCGGCAACATCGATAAAAAAGCCTATCTGCAAAAATTAAAGGACTCACTGGATAAGAACAATTCGGTGCTACCTGCTAAAATCATTGCCAGTAACCAGTTGCTAAAGAATGAAGATGAGGCTTACTATTTGATGAACAATATTTACTCCAACGTGCTGGAAGAGAATGGCGCCATTGTAATGTCCGCTGCGCGTGGCAACCAGTTTGCCAGGGAAGGCAATAAATGGGGCAGTGGTATATTAACCTGGTGCATTAAAGAAGGTGTGATCGATAAAAAAGCGGATGCGGACGAAAACGGACATGTTTCCATATCAGAGCTAAAGTCATTTTTAAACAAAGAAGTATACAAACAATCGAATGGTCATCAAGTGCCAGTATTTAGGCGCGACAATGATGAATTTGACTGGGATATTCATTGAACACAAACCAACATCTGAAAATCTAAATAATAACATATGTGTACTATTCACTTTTTTTTTATTGTAGCTAGTGTTTCTATTTTTTCCTGCAGCACTAAAATTATAAAGCCACTTGATAAAGAGTGGACACTGAATGAAGCACCCAATGCCCTGGATGTTGTAGGTGTGATTTTCGCCATTGATTCGGATGGCAAGTACAAAAGTATCCCGGGTGGTATTTTGGATCTTAAGACCCTAACAAGCCCGGTTGCCATTCCCGAAAGAACAAAAACAAAAAATGTGTCTTTGAACGTGCTGGCTAATTTCCTTGCTATAAAGAACATCGACTCTACCGCCTCAGTAAGCTTCTACGATTCCAACCGCGTAAATGCATCATTCGAGGTGAATAATGGACAATTAACACGTATCAATGATGATATCCTCGGTGCATTCAACAAAAAGAAAGGATTGATAGAAAGTAATATTGCCGTATTAGGGCTCGAACAATCACGTCTATACATTATTCTAGAAACCGTGCAAAGCTCCAATGTAAACATCATACTTAACAAAAGCAATAAATGGGGTGCCGAAATGAATGCAAAAGTGAAAGAAATGATTAAAGCAAATACAAGGGGAAAAGGAAGTACTACCAACAATGTTTCCCTGGTGTACAATAGCGGCGCTCCTGTAACGGTATTTTATAAATTAAATGCCATCAACGTATTCAAAATTAAGGACAAATCAGATGGAAAGGATAAGTATGAAATAGAATTGGGCCAACCAGTCCATGCAGATGTTGTTACTAAAAGACGATGATTCACGGTTATCCGTCAGCTTCTATAGTTATTTATTAAGAATTGCGATGCAGAAAATTTTGTTTTTCTATGCATTAAAATCATATTTTTTACGACGAGGTCTTGACAAAAGGGCTGTTGCTTCTTTGTCATTGTTTTTAAATACTTCCTTTACGGGGTCCCAATATATTTTACGTTTCAGCTTTATGGCAATCTGGTGCAGCAAACACGCACTGCATGAGCGATGGCCTACTTCAACTGGCGCAACCGGCTCTTTCCTGGTTTTAATACAATCGAGCCAGTTAGCGTGTTGCTCAGTGCTTTCATACAAATGAATTTCATTCGGCCCAATAACTGACTGTAACAATGTTGAATTGCTTGCATCAAGCGGCTTGATGCCATTACTGTTGGCAACAGGGTCGCTATCAGTAACACTGTATTTGCCGCGGGTTACCCAGATCCATCCATCAGTGCCGATAAATTTTACCCCATTGGGCAATTCATTGGAAACAATCATATGAACACCATTAGCATACATAGCTTCGGTCCTGAAGATGCCATGTACATCCCAAAGTCCTTTATAATTTGGTTCATCGGTTGGAAACTTTGCAGTTCCCCATACTTCAATTGGTCCGCTATGATCCATACCCATAGCCCAATGCGCAGTATCCATATGATGTGTTCCCCAGCCGGTGATCATGCCGGCGCCAAACTGCTCACAGCGCAACCATCCTGGGCGGCTTACAATTCCTTTTGGCGTTGCATCCTGTGAATGCACACGGTCTTCGGTATAATAAATTTCTGGCGTAGTGCCCAACCAGGCATCATAATTCAGGTTGGCAGGAACAGGCATTTGCGTTGGATTACCACCACCGGGATCACCAGGCAAGCCCACTTCAATTATTTTCAACTGGCCAATTCTTCCATTGCGAACGAGCTCACATGCTTTTTTAAATTGGGGCCAGGGAGCAATTGATCTTTGCTGGCTTCCCATTTGCAAAATGCGTCCGTTCTTTTTCACTTCATTCGAAAGTATTCTCCCCTCTTCAATAGTTAGTGACGCAGGCTTTTGCAGGTAAACATCTTTGCCTGCCCGTACTGCGTGCACACCCACAATGGCATGCTGGTGATCGGGCAAACTGATGTGAACGGCATCGATATCTTTATTTAATAAAAGTTCTTTGTAATCGTAATAAACTTTAATGTCCCAATCGCCGGCCAGTCCCCCATTTTCTTTTATTGCTTTGGTGTAATTATTTTTAACTGCCTGCGGACCATAATCAGCTCTTTTTTTATCAACATCGCAAACAGCAATGATCCTGGCGCCGGCATAGCGTGCAATTTCAGCCATGTCGTGCGTTATTGAAATTCTTCCGCAACCAATAGATGCAACATTAATGCGGTTGCTGGGCGCGTTCTTTCCAAACACGGATGCCGGAACAATCGTTGGAATGTTCAAAGCAAGGACAGTGCCCAATGAAGCTTTGCCGGTATCGGTTAAAAATTTCCGGCGGCTGGATGAAGGTTTTTGTTGCTTTTCCATTTTAATTTTTTTATGTAACTGGCTTACGCTTTATTAAAATTGAGTTGCTGCGCATGCTGCTGCGCTTTTAGCGCAAGCTCTGTTGTCAGGAAGCAATGATGTTGGGTCATGGCAGTTTCCGTTCTATTAATGACATCATCAACTAATTGTTTACCGTAGGGCAGTTCTACATTACTGCAATCGATATACTGCGTGTCTTTTTCGTTCACTATAAAAAGGTGGCTGCCGCCAGGCCTTCCCGCTATATCTATGTTTTTACGAACTTCAATGTAACCTTTAGTGCCAAGAATAGTAAGTCTTCCATCGCCCCATGTTTTTAATCCGTCTGGCGTAAACCAGTCTACCCGGATATACCCGGTACCGCCATTGCCCCTCAGCGTGATATCGCCAAAGTCTTCGAATGCGGGATATTGAGGATGCGCCACATTTCCAATCTGGGATAAGATGATCTCTGCCTTATCAGAATTGGTGAAGAAAAGAAACTGGTCGAACTGATGCGAGCCGATGTCGGTAATAATGCCGCCAAAATATTTTTTATCAAAAAACCATTGCGGGCGATCATTGGCATTCATGCGGTGTGGAGCAAGAATAACGGTTTGTATAACATTGCCAATGGCGCCTTGTTTCACCAGCTCACCAGCCTTAACGGTAGCTTTGTTCTCGAGCCGTTCGCTGTACATGATGGAATAGATGCGGTTTGTTTGCTTTTGGACCCGGCGCACCTCTGCCAATTGATCCAATGATATAATGCCAGGTTTATCACTCATATAATCTTTTCCATGCTGCATGGCACGAATGCCAATGCCTGCACGTTCAACAGGAATAGCGGCACTCAGAATAAGTTGAATGGACTTATCTTCCAGAATTTCATTTTCGCTGTTAGCCAGTTTTACCTGTGGATATCGCTTTTTGAATGCGGCGATCAATTCGGGTTCTTTTGCATAAAGCGATACCAATTCCCCCCCACCCCTGATAACCGCATTCACCTGCCCATAAATGTGAGCATGATTGATACCAATGACCGAAAATTTTATTCGCGGGTCACCCCACTGTTCCGCTGCAGTTTGGTCGGGTACCGAATGATATTTGCCTGCGGCAATTATATTTTCAGGAAGGCCGGCAAACAAACTCATTCCTGTTAATGTGGCTGCGTTTCTTAAAAACTTACGACGGTTAAAGTTTGGCTTAGGCATATCGTTATATTAGCTTTAAAAAAATTTATCCGTGCAATGCTATTGCTAATTTAATCAAATCGTTCCCAGCAAACTAAAATTGTTGTTATATTTAGTAGATGAATGCGATACTTCTAAGCACCGGATAACTATTTAATGAGCTTATAAAAATCAGCCCTATACATTTCCGAGATAGGAATTATCTTATTTTGAATTTTAATTCTGTCCTTCTCTACTGATTCTATCTTATTAACTGAGATCAAAAAAGATTTATGTACCCGGCAAAACTGGTTGCCCGGAAGTTTCGATTCCAACGTAGTGAATGTTTCGGAAGTCATAATTTTTTTATCATCCCTGCAATTAATTTTCCGGTAATCTCGAACGCCCTCTATAAACAGGATATCTTCCCAAAAGATCTTTATATGCTGGTAGCTTGATCTAACAAAGATGTATGGCTGCTGTATACCGGGCTGGTCAACCTTTAATTTATTTTGCACCCGCATTACCGCCTGAAGAAATCGTTCAAAAGGGAAAGGTTTTACCAAATAATCAGCTACTTCCAACTCAAATCCCTTTACTGCATACTCATCAAAAGCAGTTGTAATAATAACTTCAGGTCTTTGTTTTATAGATTCAAGGAACTGAATACCTGAAAGACCATCCATTTGAATATCGAGAAAAATAAGGTCAACTTTTCCGGTTTGCATAAAGACGATCGCTTCCAGCGCATTATCAAAAGCCCCGAGGATCTTGAGGAAAGGTAAATTTTGCGCATACTGTTTAATACGCAACATAGCCAATGGCTCGTCTTCAATGATGATGTAGTTAATGTCCATCCAATTTTATTACAGCAGTAACATTAAAAATATTTTCGCGCTGGTTTATTTCCAATTCATACTGGTCCTTATATAACAGGTCTAACCTTTGCCTCAGTAAAGCGATCCCGACTCCACTATGCGCTTCTATAGACGATTTGGATTTATCATACCTATTTGTGCAGTTAAAATAGAGCTGCTTATCATCTATTGATATTCCCAGGGTAATGGCCCCATTCATTTTTTTGTTGCTGGCATGTTTAAATGCATTTTCAATGAATGGGATAAATAACATGGGGCCGATCATCAATTGGCCAGGGTCACCTGAGATCTTCAAATGTACATATTGTTTATTGGATGTTCTTATCTGTTGCAGTTCAACATACTTTCTTATGTAAGCGAGTTCTTTCGTAAGCGGGATCTTTTCCAGGGATGTTTCGTAAACAACAAAGCGGAGAATGTCTGACAGCTTTTGTAAATAAGAAGAAGCGGCTTTGGGATCTGTTTCGATCAGGATATCAATATTGTTGAGGGTATTGAATAAAAAATGCGGGTTAAGATGGGCTTTCAACAGGGACAGTTCCATCTGTAGATTCTTTTTTTCCAATTCCGTTTTTGTGTGCAGATCATTATACCAGGTAAAAAAGCCTTTGAAAATAGTGGCTATTATACCGTTAAGGAGTGCAAGGATGCTAAAAACAAGGAAGATATTTTGCGCCAGTTCCCATTGAATACTGGCTGTGATCATACTACGTGCATCCCGGCTAAGGAATAAGATGAACAAGGTGGGAATAAGCGCTGCAACAATAATTATCCCTGTTCCCCAACCTATAAAAGGAAGGAACTTTTTTTTGGCCAGGAAACTGGGCACCAGCAAAAAATAAAACGTAAAAAAGCTGCACATTCCATTAAAAATGTTCACAAGCCAAATGCTTATCGGATCATCATCCTTAAATATACCTCTCCCGGTCAGGAACAGGTAAATGAGCCAATAACCTATATTAAAAAGTAGTGGAGCAATTGATTTTTTCATCGTTCGGTATTCGAATTTATGAAAAGGCGAAGGACGGCCATCGCTTCATCAACATTGAGCAGGGCTCCACCGACGTTAGCCGTTACTGCGAAAATATAGCCGCTTTCGGGATAAAACAGCACAAAGGTCCTGCCGCCCTGTATGGCACCGCCATGATGAATATAGGTGACGCCGCTTTTTGTTTTATTGATACGCCAGGCTATGCCAACATTTGTGCTGGTTCCATTTTCCAGGCTTTGCGGAGTAAATAGCAGCTCAAGGGTCTTTTCATTCAATACCTTGTGATTAAGTAACCCTCTTATCATATGTACAAGATCATACGGCGTTGATAAAAATCCTCCTCCGGCCCATTTATAGCTATTGTTTACCAGCGCCGAATTCACCAGTTTTTTTCCGTCGTGATCATAAAATCTTACCCGGTAGGCAATAATGCTGTCATTAATATCAGCTGCTGTATGGGTCATGCCGAACGGAATAAAAATACTATCCTGCATATACGATAAAAAGGACATATGGGCAGCTCCTTCAATAACAGCGCTTAACAAAGAATAACCATATGTTGAGTATTCACTTTTGGTTCCTGGTTTAAATAGCAGCGTATCATTTTTAAAAATGGACAGGCCCTCCGTTACATTTTTATAATTCTTCGGCATGTCCAGGGGATCCCCTTTTCTGTAATGGCGAATGCCAGACAAATGTGCTGCCAGTTGTCGGCTGGTAACAGTATATTGCTTAACAGGGAAATCAGGCACATATCTTTGAACCGGCGCATCCAATTCCAGCTTTCCCTCCTGGTATAGCCTGCCTACAGCCAAAGACGTGAGTAATTTGGAGACAGACCCAATTCTGAATTTAGAATTAATAGACAATTTGGTCTTATTCTCTACATCTGCATATCCAAAAGCCTCCGCCCACAAGATCTTCTCTTTGTTGCCTACACAAACTGAAATTCCAGGCAGGTCCTGTTTTTCGCGTAAAGAGTCAATGTATTTCTCAGCCTCTTTAATAGCTGCGCTAAACGACTTATCCCTGATAATGTCGTTTGCCTGTTTACTTTGACCGAAAACAAGTTGGGTGAATAGCGATAAAATGATAGTTAGATTTTGTTTCATTGAATATGACGTATGAAATATTTATTGCAATTGAAATTAATGATGTTAATTCTGGTGCATTAAAATTCCTTACTCCAGCTCAATTCAAAAAATGACTTCTGCATATTATCACATCCGGGCTGCAAAATGCCGTTTTTGTTCCTTCAATAGTTAAGACCGGCTTCAAACTAATTTTGATTTAACCCGCCGATATTAATACTTGCTATAATAAATAAGCTCCCCGGCTTCCCCGGCTGCTGCCCCTTCACTGGGAATAAATAAGGTGACCAGCATTATATTTTGACCGTTCAATTGTGTTTTGGTGATCGTAGGGTTCGCAAAGGCAGTGCTTCCACCATCAGTCTTTATGGTAGTTGTATCGGCATTTCCGGTTTGATAGTCATACAGAAAAACGCGCCAGGAGCTCCAGTCGTTGGCAGTATATTGCCCTTCAATCAGACCAAAATTATATCCCAGGTAATTCGTATAGCCATCACGATCGCCAATATTGCCTTTGACGCCCCAATAGAGCATCGCATTATCAACATTAGACTGGGCGCTGGTGGTCCAGGAACTGAAATTCGTTAGTGTACCCCGGGCCTCGCGGTCGACGGTGCAGTTTGAATAAAAATGGTGGCCGATATCACAACGGGTTGAACTAGCGGAATATAGATTGGGCGTGCCTTCTGCGCAAGTTGAAAGGGTGCGTGGGCAGTCATAGCTTTTGGCAACAACACCAGCCTGAAGATTAGTCCAGTTACTGAAATACACTACCTTGATATGGTTATTGGGCTCCTGCTCCCAGGCCACCACAAATCCGCCATCCGATGCTACGGCTATGGTTGGTTGTGAGGCTTGTCCATTATTGGAGCCAGCCAGTTCCCGTACCCAGGTCCAATTTACCAGATCGGTAGACACAGCTAAATTAACTTTCAGTACCCCGTTGAAAACCGCATGCGATACACCGATAAACTGGCCGCTCACATATGGGTTAGCGATGATCTTGATACAGTCAAGGGTATGACCTGCATTATCGCGCGCAGCATACCTACGCATGGTAGCCCCTTTTACATTATTGATCAAAGCGCGAAGTTTTCCCCTTGCCACATCTGAAGGAGCGCCGGCCAACGCTTTCACAGCCGGTGTTGGCTCAGCAGCTAAAGCAGCATACCGCAGCGCCCCATTGATTTTTTTTGCACAAGCCAATGTCGTAATTAACAGGCAGGCTGCAACAGCAATAGTTAAAATAGGATAACGTTTCATACATAAGTGTTTATGGTTTAAAAAATGATATTTGTGCGCCAGCTAAAGGTACAATGGTCAATATATAAACTTAAATATTTGGTTGCTAAAGAAGTATAGCAGACTTTGAAACAAGCTACATACACAGTGGGCAACAATTCATTATTTGATGATTTTTTATTATATTGTAACGATTGTTGTGGCGACAGAAAAGAAACCGAACCTTTATGAAAACACGCATTGCTTTTGCGCTCATCGGGCTGTTGATTGCCTTTACATCTTCTGCTCAACCCCACCGGTTAGCAAACTACCGGCAATTGCTCAACGAAAAAGAAAAGATAAAAGGATTCGAGAAAGACACTGCATATATCAACCTGCTTGCTAAATTTTCTACCTGCTTTTACGAAATAAACCCAGACAGCCTGCTGTTCTATACGCAAAAAGTACATCGGTATGCTAACAACATCCATTATGAAAAGGGCGTACTGGAAAGCTTTTGCTCAATGGGTTATTACTATTCCCTGACTGGCAACTATGCACAGTCGTTATCTTATTACCAGCAGGCGCTGGCCCTGGCCGAAAAAATAAACGATAAAGAGGTTGAACTCAATATGCTCAGGAATATCGGAATGTATTACCTGAACACGGGAAAGGAAGCAGCAGCATCACAGCATTTTAACAAAGCGTACAAAATAGCCACGGACATAAATCATACTGTAGCAAAAGCCTACCTGCTGGTTGATAAGGCGGCCATCCCCCTCCTACACCATCAGCATGACCAGGCGCTGGCATTATACCGCGAGGCGCTGCGGGTTATCAATGATCCCGACGGATTTGTCGCCGCCTTTGTACGGGTAGACATAGGCAATGTATTGTGTGAAAAAAAACAGTACCAGGAAGCGATACCTTTATTCCGCACTTCGCTTGGTTATTACCTGCGAACCCATGATAACCTGGGCAGAATGAACACGATGGTTGCGTTGGCAAAAGCCTACCGCGGGCTTGAACAAACAGATACCGCCATTTCATATGCCATGACAAGTTTATCACTGGCAAAAGAAATAAAACATAAAGAAGGAATAAAAAGCGGATCTGAATGTTTGGCCGATCTGTATGAAAAAAAAGGAGACTACCGCAACAGCCTTACCTATTTCAAGTTATATAAGGTCTATTCAGATAGTATCTTCAACGACGATACCCGTAAAAAAACAGCTGACCTGGAGGCGAAGTTTATTTATGAGAAGAAGGAAGCATTATTAAAACAAAAGCAGGCCAACCAGGTGAGGATACTGCACTTCCAGATTGTAATAGTTTTTATTTCTGCATTACTGATGGGCGTGCTCATTATCTTTTTCCTTTTTCCCAGGTGGTTACGTCAGTTACCGTATTTCCGGGACCTTCCCCCGCAGGAAAAGTATGAAGAAAAAAAATTGACGTATTTGTGATGCATTGGGGTATTCCTTCACCTTATCGCAATTCGCTATATGTGCCAGGCGGGTATGATTTTTTAAGCGCTACCCGGAAAATAAGCACCCATGAACGTTATCCGGATCAGAGGCGCACGCGAAAACAATCTCAAAAATATATCCGTTGAGATCCCTAAAAATAAGATCACCGTTTTTACGGGAGTGTCCGGTTCAGGAAAGTCATCTCTTGTATTTGAAACTATTGGAGCCGAAGCACAACGACAGTTCAATGAAACATACGACAGCTACCTGCGAAGTCGAATGCCGCATTATGGACATCCGGAGGTTGATTCCATCCAAAATCTGAATGTAGCAATCATTATCAATCAGAAACGGTTAGGCGGTAATGCGAGATCGACAGTGGGAACCGTTACGGATATTTATACGTTGCTGCGTCTTTTGTTCTCGCGCATAGGTGAGCCGTTTGTCGGATATTCCATGGTCTTCTCCTTTAATAATCCAAAAGGTATGTGTCCAATGTGTGAAGGGCTGGGAACAGTTACAGACATCAACCTGGATGCGTTGATCGATAAGAACAAATCTTTGAACGAGGGAGCGATCCGGTTTCCTGCTTTTCAGCCGGGTGGGTGGCGATGGACACGGTATGTGAACTCCGGCTATTTTAATAACGACAAGAAGATCAAAAACTTTTCCAAGGATGAACTGCATATGTTGCTGTATGCCGAAGAGCATAAACCCAAAAATCCAACAAAGGCATGGGGCAAGACGATGTTGTATGAAGGCATCATTCCCCGAATCAAAAGCTTTTTAAAAAAGGAAACCAAAGAGTCTAAGCGAAAAGAAGAAGAGCTGCGTGAAATACTTTGCCGGCAAACATGTCCTGCATGTAAAGGAGCACGGCTAAATAAAGAAGTGCTTGGTTGTAAAGTTGATGGAAAGAACATTGCTGACTGCAGCGCTATGCAGGTCAGTCACCTCATCGAATTTCTGAAGGCTATTCGGAACAACCAGGTAAGATCTGTGCTGGATGAGTTGATCGCCAGACTCACACATTTGGAAAACATTGGTTTAAGTTACCTGTCACTAAACCGGGAAACGTCATCATTGTCTGGAGGAGAATCGCAGCGCATTAAAATGGTAAGGCATTTGGGAAGCAGCCTCACGGGGTTGCTTTATATTTTTGATGAACCTAGTATCGGTCTCCATCCTAATGATATTGCCCGGCTGATGGACATTATTCTGCAGCTTCGTGACAAGGGCAATACAGTACTTATTGTTGAACATGACCCCGATATTGTAAAAATTGCTGACCATGTTGTGGACATGGGACCTGGCGCCGGAAAAGAGGGCGGAAACATTGTTTACAGCGGAACGCTCAACGGATTGAAAAACGCAGATACGCTCACTGGAAAATTTTGGCGTATGCACCGGGCTTTAAATCATAAACCACGGCAAGCTAAAACTTTTTTAACGGTACGGAATGCCCGGCTGCACAATTTGAAAAATGTGACGGTGAAAATTCCCCGGCAGGTGATCACTGTAGTGACGGGTGTAGCGGGCTCGGGAAAAAGTTCACTGATCAACCAGGAATTGCCCCGGCAACATCCGCAGGCAAAGCTTATTGACCAGAAATTGTTGCGGGGCTCAAGGCGTTCGCATCTCGCTTCTTATACTGGTATCTTCGACGCACTTCGCCGAGTGTTCGCAAAAACAAACCACGTGAGTGCATCACTTTTCAGTACCAATGCTGAGGGTGCTTGTCCTCAATGCAAAGGCCTGGGTGTGATCAGGCTTGATCTCGCTTTTATGGAAGAGGTGGAGGAAACGTGTGACTTGTGTGAGGGCACAGGTTATCAAAAAAAAGTATTGGACTATACCTGGAATGGAAAAAATATTATTCAGGTGCTTAAGATGACTGTTGCCGAAGCCGGAAGTTTTTTTCAAGGGAGTGACAAAGAATTGTTGAATCGTATTCGGGAAATGGGACTTGGTTACATGACATTAGGACAACCACTTAGTACGTTTTCCGGAGGGGAACGGCAAAGGTTGAAGCTTGCGATGGAATTCGATGAGCAGGGCCAGCTATTTGTTTTTGACGAGCCGACAACAGGCCTTCACCCTTCGGATATCGAAAAACTGATGTCTACTTTTCACCGGCTTGCGGATCGCGGCAATACCGTCATCATTGTTGAACATAATCTGGATGTGATTGCGAAGGCAGATTGGATAATCGATCTGGGGCCTGGTGGAGGATCGGATGGTGGATGCATCGTCTTTGAAGGAGTGGCAAGAGACCTGATAAAACATGGTGAGTCGAAAACAGGTCATTATCTGGCGAAGTATATCACTGAACGAAAACCTGGCAAGATGGGACGGGAGAATTTGCAGGGAAAGTAGTTTTCTCAGAGGGTTAGTGATCATTTTATCACCTGCAACGCAATCATAGTGGTTATATCTTTTATATTTTTAGTTGAATATGGAAACTTATGCTAGGGTAAACTATTTTTTATCGGTTATATTTTATTTTTTCCGGAGATAACGTAAAAACGGTTGGCCATAATTACTTTTTGGGGGAGATGATTACTTTCTTGTAACAGATGATCGCTTTTCTGGCAGCGATAGTTGCTTTTTCTCCGGCTATAAATTATTTTTCTGAAGGATAATTACTTTTTCTGCGGTTATAGCTCATTTTTGTCAGAAATAAATACTTTGTCGCGGGTGATAGTACTTTCTCTCCAGTGATAGATCCAATACGGTTCATTATAAATTTTTTTTCCCGGTCATAGCTACTTTTTCCTCATTACTAAATTTATTTCGGGAGTTATAAGCATTTATTTGCCGGCACCAAACCTGTTTTTACTGCAACCAGGTATAAACTGCCTGTTATTTAACTTTTTAAGAGGAATTTACACTAATTATTATCTTTGAAATGTTTATAAAACTAAATGAAAAGTAACCTTCGAAAAATAAAAGTTAACGACGCGGAATACGTATACAACATCGCAACAACTTACGATTCGGGCGCAAATACAAACACACTAACAATAAGGATTTTCCTGGCCGGACATAAACAAACGCCATTAGTAATAGATTTTTTAACATTGGATGATTACTATATGGGCCAGCCGTTAAACGTAGGTGTACCCTTAACCGATACAAAAAATGATGAGCCTATATTGGTTAATCTCAACAAACCAAAATATATAAGGGAGTTTATATTACTTGGATTAAAAAATGGCTGGACAGGAACAAATAAACTAGCCATCCAAAATGGACTACAATATTTAACGGATCTCGGTTTTGATGTAAGCACAATACAACCTGAAGAGGTCCATAAATCAGTGGAGTTTTACGATTTACCCAAAGCCGAACGTTTACAACTTGTTGCCACTATACACAACAATATGCTCACCGGTTTGCAAACAGCCCAGTTGCAACAAATCACTGCTTACTTTGAAGATAAAGATACCTACATTAGAAAATCAGCTTACACCTCCGTCGGCAGAATATACATCAGTAACAACAATCTGCAACCAGTCATCATTCAAACGCTCGAAGCACTTTTAAAACACACCGATTTCAAAGTACGACAAACGGTCATTAATGCCGCCGGTGAAATTGGTAAGAAAGATTTCGGTGCTGTTCAACATTTTTTTGATAAAGGCTTATTCGATCCGCATCATTCACCACGTAATGCCGTAATTGGTTCTATTAAGAAAATGGGCGAAGTAAATCCAACGCCCGTGCTGCAATGGGCAAAAAAGTATTTACATCACGAAGACAAAGAGATCCGCCGGGAAATTTGCCATGGCATAGAGCTTCGTGGACGAAAATACCCGCAAGACATTCTGCCCCTGCTAAAGGAATTACAACACGACAAAACAGCCAGGGTAAGAAACACCCTGGTGCATGTGATCGGTCAAATTGCTTACAAAAAAGGGTGTCTCCAAACTGTAATAGCGCACCTTCAAACCTGGGATAATAAGCAATTGGTTGCAGATGCCCTGGCAGAAATCATTGATGTGCACGACCGGTACAAGAACTTTGCAGTGCTGACACAGGAGGAGGCGAAGGAGTATATTAGGGGGAATTATCCAGGTTGATGCTGAAAACAATAGCCGTTAGCAATACTTGTGTTGTGCTTACATCGCGTACCTTTTTTGGTAATTCCCTTACATTGCACAGTTATGCTTTTTCCCCTGGCTTTGTTTTCAGTAGAAGGTTTCAAGTGATTTATATCAGGCTTACAAAATTTACAAGGTTCCAATTGTAGTTCCAACGCTCTTTCCGGTGTTATTTTCTCCGACACATTTTTTACCATATGGCAACTGCCAAGGTGATACTTCTTTCCATATGGGGTTTTATAAATGGATTGGCTATTTGCTATAACAGTGATTAGCAATAACAATGATAACGCTACATAAAATTTCAGGAGCCTGGACATTTGATAAAATAATAAAAAAAGGCGGCCTATGCAATATCAAGATTGCATTTAGTTAAGAATTTAACTGGGATCAATAAATTTTAGGTTTACTAACGGCTGATGCGTGACCAATCACTGAATGAAAATAACAAAGTCAATTTCCTCTAAAAATGAATTTTAATTAACACTGACTTTTTCGCCATCATAATTTGCTACAGTCTGCTGGAGCAGTTCAGCATATTTGAAAATATCATCAACGGTAAGAATTTCATTTCTTGTTTCTTTCTTTTGTTCATCGAAAGTGCCAATATATCTTTTAGAACCGTTTAAATATAATCTACAGATAGTTTTTCGATTATTATCATCCAACAATATAGCAAAGTATGATTGAGCGTCTCTAAAAGCAATTCTGTTTGCTTTAATTTTTTGCCTAAGAATTGTCTTGACAATCATAAATCCTTCTTTTTCCTCTTCAGTCGTTTCGATCTTCACATCCTTTACTTCTGGTTGTACATTGGCAGTCTCTGTTTCTGGAATTTTCTGATCATCATTTTCTTTTTTAAGCGCGGATTTAAGCCTTTCTGTTATCAAGTCATTAATGTATTGTTGAATTGATTTTTTAGTCAACCCAATAAACTGATCCATCAGTTTGGCAGTTAAAACACCCTGATAAATTTGCTTCGCAAAGTGTCTGACAAGGCCTTCTGTTGGACTTTGGAATTCAATATTTATAAGGGTTTTTAGTTCATTCATATACTTGAGTTCACTGGCTGTATTTTGAATATTACCAACATCAAAATAAGATTTATGGAACTTCTTTAATTCCTCAATTTGATTGTCTTTAATATCAGTAACATTGAACTCAAAAAATGGCTTTTCATCCATTTTATTTGGCTCTATCAAGTCAGTATAAAATCTGTAAATAATGCCATTCGACAAAAGCCCAAACTTAGCTGTAGTAGTATGAAAATATCGGAATAGCTGTGAGTTATGAGGATCCAGACTTTCACCCCAATGTTTACACTCAATTAATATACATGGCTCTCCTTCCCGCATAATGGCGTAATCAACTTTTTCACCTTTTTTAATGCCAATATCAGCAACAAACTCTGGCATAACTTCAAAAGGATTAAATACATCATACCCTAATGCTTTAATAAAAGGCATTATGAAGGCATTTTTTGTGGCTTCCTCTGTTTGAATTTGATCTTTGAGTTTCTCTACTCTGTCACCAAACAGTTTTATTTCATCTTTAAAATCCATAATGGGTAAATTTAAGGTTGTGGGATTTCGAGATTACAAAGATTTCAGATAATAAAATCAGGTGTTTTTCACGTATTTTATTTGACCTTTTTTTACAAGTCAAGGCAATTATTGTCAACGCTCGACGAATATTTTAACTACAATCAGCAATGGAGACACGAGCCTGTTGCTGAGCAACGAATTCGATGTTAAGGTGAAGGCGGCATCACGTTAACACCTGCAATCGAAAAGCTAAAAGTTGAATTGGGACTGTCCGGCGTGGCAATGTCGCGTATAAGAAATGGAACAGAGTCACAATAGTTTATGTACAACATTAGAGAATCGAAAGATTCGGCTTAAACACCACCTGGACCAGCCAAATAGTTGAGTTCGGACCAAGAAATACGCGTTCCGCGTTGTAACCATCGATCGCAGCGGGGTACATTAAATCTACCTGCATGTACTTGCTGGGTGGGGCATTGGGTGCATCGTCTGTATGGGCGCCTTGTACGGGCCTATAAATTTCGCGCCGTACAATATGGCGGCATTCATCAAACTGCGTCTTTACATCACTGATCATTTTATCGGTCATTCGCTGCATGGAAGAGCAGGCTGGAAAAAATGATAAATGTCAATTGCTAAAACGCCCAGGCAGCTCATTATGCGTAAATATCCACCTGTTCAGTACCCGGGTAATACAAACCTTGAAGTAGAGTCATGATTGGGGTTTACGCTGGCTGCCTTTATGCTAAACAAAAAGATAACGCCCGAGGAGAACGCCGCTAACATGAAAGGGCGGGCGTTTTTTTGTAGGAGCTACCCCGGAAGCAGGTGCCTTTAGATTAATCCAAGAGCTCAGCATCCTCGGGGCCATCCTGCTTTTCTTTATTAGATTTCTTTTGCACATTCTTGCCCACGAACAAGCCTATTGCAAGCGTTATAAAGTGAGTAACTACGGCTAAAAATTGTTTGGCGACTTCTGCATCTCCCCGGTAAAGACAAAAGCCAATAAAGAATAATACCCCAAAAAAGGTTAACGTAATGAATATCCCATATGTTATGATGGTTTGCCGATGCTGCTTAGGGTAATCTTTTACGAACTTACTATTGTAGTCCATTGCCTTTTCAGAAAGCTTCCCATCCTGTTCGAGACGCTTTTCTTCAAGCTTTAACCTGTGAAATTCTAATTGGACCTCTTGAGATTTTTGAGAGATTATGGCTTTTATGGTATCCTGATCTAATTCAGGCTTTACATTTTTGTTGCCATTTTGGGATTGTTCTTGTTTTTGACCTTGGCTCATAATTGTATTCAACGTAGATTTTGCCCATGCCGAAAGTGCCCAGCTTGGGTGCGATGAACTTTGATTTTTTTATGGAACCTCGGTCTGTTTGGAGTAAAGAAATAAATTCCCTTGGCGTCAAGTACTTGTAGAGCTTACTAGTGGTTTGTAATGCTTTAAACGACATGGGTAAATATTTAATAATTAACGAAAAACAGATGCAAAAAATTACATGAATACAAAAATAGGTTGGGGTGAGACTACGATTTAATAGGGTTTTTCGAAGGCATTGTGCAATGCCAAAGATCAAATATGAGATGATCTTAAAGCGCTAATTTACGAACACATTTGAAATATCAAAAAAAATATAAGTTTTTATACATATTGCAATTCTTAGTCCATAGCGGTTGATTACTTTCTTTATCGCCCATAAATACATTCTTCCCCAGTCTACTTTATGTATTTAGTACATCAATAATAGTGCGCTCATTCGCTACATTTCCATTTGGCGCCATCTTGTGACGCTGTCTCAAAATGACCAGTTTAGCTTACCAGCTACAGGTTCCCTGCTTCCGAGCACATTCAGAATTTCCCTCCCCCCAAACTAAAATCCGTGTTATATTTAGTAGATGAAAGCGATATTTCTAACGATTGCAGTGATGGCCACATCTACTCTATTTGCCCAACCACCCGTAGAAAATTATCCTGTTGACTCTGCCAGTGTAGTACAACCGGGCGTGCCTAAAGGCGAAATACTGAAATTCTCCTTTGATCAATCTACTATCTTTCCCGGCACCTCGCGTGAATACTGGATATACATCCCTGCCCAATACCGGCCCGATCAGCCTGCCTGTGTGTATGTGAACCAGGATGGCATCCAATATAATGCTCCCACAGTGTTCGACAATCTTATTTACAGGAAAGAAATGCCCGTTACCATTGGGGTTTTCGTGGCGCCGGGCAGGGTAATGCCCGATAGCGGTGCAACTGCATTGGCTCGCTTCAACCGCAGTTTTGAATACGATGGTTTAGGGGGGGCTTATGCGCAATTTATTTTGAATGAGATCTTACCCGAAGTGGAGAAACAAAAAACAAGGGACGGCCGTGCCATTCGCTTGTCTAAAAACGGCAACGACCGTGCTATTGGTGGTTCCAGCAGCGGGGCTATTTGCGCCTTCACGGCTGCCTGGGAATATCCTAATGAATTTTCCCGCGTATTCAGCGCCATTGGTACCTATGTTGGTCTCCGTGGCGGCGATCGCTACCCGGTGCTTATCCGCAAATACGAACCCAAACCAATAAGGATCTTTCTGCAGGACGGCGCCAATGACAACAACAAGTTTGGCGGCGATTGGTGGAAAGCCAATGAAATGATGGAACGTTCTTTCATCTTTGCCGGTTATGAAGTTAATCATGTTTGGGGTGAAGGCGGTCACAACCACCAACAGGCTACAGCCTTTTTCCCCGAAGCCATGCGCTGGCTTTGGAAAAATTGGCCAACATTGGTAGCAAAAGGAAATTCAAAGAACGAGTTTTTAAACAATATTCTTATTCCCGGTGAGGACTGGCAGTTGGTTGGACAAGGATACCAGTTCACAGAAGGTACGGCTGCTAATGCGGTTGGAGAAGTTTTCTTCCAGGATATACGCAATGCAAAAACATATAAGGTTGGCCTGGACGGGAAATTGGTTACGATAAAACCTGATTCCAAAAGAGCAAGTGGTACCAGCTTTGGCCCTGATGGTAACCGGTATGTAGTAGCCGGCGCCTCCAAACAGATCATACACTATGATAAGAACGAAAAAGAGACCATAGTTGCAGATAGCTTTCCCGGCAACGATCTTGTTGTAGCAGGCAATGGAAATATCTACGTTACCGTACCCGATGGCGCCGCCAAACCGGGTAAGATCTATCTTATAAGGCCCAATGGACAAAAATTGATCGTGGATGAGGGCTTGAAATACCCAAACGGTATCACGCTATCGCCCGACCAAACTCAGTTATATGTCGCTGAATCGGCCTCTCACTGGATCTGGATATACAAGATCCTGCCGGATGGAAAACTCGCCTATAAACAACGCTATGGCTGGCTGCATGTACCCGATACGGATGAAAACGCCTGGCCCGACGGCCTTAAATGTGATACGGCAGGAAGAGTATACACGACAACACGCCTGGGCATACAGGTACTTGACCAGATAGGCCGGGTAAATGCTATCATCCCAGTGCCATCAGGCTCGCCTTCCAATTGCTGTTTTGGCGGCGCCGATTTCAATATCCTCTATGTTTCCTGTGGCGATAAAGTCTATCGCCGCAAACTCAAAGTGCGTGGTAGCAATACCTTTGAACCACCGCACAAACCGGTAACACCAAGGCTGTAATTAACTATAAGCCCTATGCTAATCGAGCTCTCCTGTTTTCATGGCTGATTTGGTAGTAGTATTTACAATAGCCACCTTGCCTTTCAATTCCACTTTGATCACAGAGGCAATAGCATCAGGCGCAGTAGCACCTACTTCCATAACAAGATTGTCATCCACCCTTTTTACTTTGATTTTACCACCAGCCAATAGTTTGGCGGATACGACTTTATTTTTCAAACCTGGTATTACCAGTTTGCCGTCTTTTGGCCATTCAAATACGGTGACATAAAGTGTAGTATTTGCAGCACTTTCCTTTCTTGTAACCCGTCCCCATGATAATGGAGCTAAAGGACCTGCCTTCGTAGCATAGATCGCTTCGCCGTTAATTTTCATCCAGGCGCCGATTTGCTTGAGGCGGTCAATGCTTTCCTGCGGAAAAGTTCCATCATCCTTAGGACCTATATTCAATAAATAGTTTCCTCCTTTTGATGCAATATCCACCAGGTTTTGTATCAACGTTTCGGTCGACTTCCATTTATTGTCCCAGCTTTTATAACCCCAGCTGCCATTCATGGTCATACAGGTTTCCCAATCTTTGCCATCCAGCTCACTAAGGCTGGGAATTTTTTGTTCAGGTGTTTTGGTGTCGCCGGGAAAGTTCGGACGTTTTAAACGATCATTGGTAATTATATTAGGTTGCAATTTCAACAAAGCCTGCAATTTGAGTGCGGCCTCATCGGTCATGTTGGTTGGCGTATCCCACCATAGCACGGCTACATCGCCATAATTGGTCATCAGTTCCCTTACCTGCGGTACGGCAACTTCATCGATATATTGAGCAAAGGACCTGGTTTCCTGTGCAGGATCCCAATGGCCACCATGTTCTTTCGTATAAGTATCAATAGCAGTTGAATCAGGATTAGGCCATCCTTCTTTCATTTCCTTTCTTGCCACCGATCCGCCGGGATTGTTCCAGTCCTGCGCCTGAGAATAGTAAAATCCTAACTTAACACCATATTTTTTGCAAGCCGCAGCCAATGGTTGTAAAAGATCTTTGCCATAAGCCGTTGCATCGGCAACATCCCATTTGCTGGCTTTTGAATTAAACAGCGCAAAACCGTCGTGGTGTTTGGCAGTGATGATGATGTATTTCATGCCGGCTTCTTTTGCCAGTTTCACCCATGCATCCGGATCATATTTAACAGGATTGAAACTTTTTGCTTTCTCCTGATATTCGGCCACCGGGATTTTACAGCGATTCATGATCCATTCCGCCCCTCCCCTTGCCTGGTTATTACCATGATACACACCTGCCCATTGTGCATACACCCCCCAATGAATAAACATGCCAAAGCGGGCTTCCCGCCACCATTTCATACGTAGGTCTTTGGCAGGGTCTGGTTGTTGGGCAGACTGAGCATTAAGAGATTGTACAGCAATAATTGATAAGAAAAAAAAGAAATATTTTATCATGAGCCTGATCATTGTTTTTTAAGATGTTTATCCTGCAACTAAGAAATAAAAAAGCAAGCGGCAATATCATATTCTGGCTATTTATTAAATGATTATTGCATAAAACGAAAATGACATCCACACATACACAAAAAAACCATCCGCCTCCCGATAGCTACCGGGTGACGGATGGTATTTTTCATAATTTTTATCTATTTCCCATAAACGATCACACTAAAAGGAGCGATCACAGTTGACCCCTTCGAAAACTGAAATCTCCTTTCGTTAAGGAACTATTCACTATTTTAGTACTTCCGAAGGCGTAGCACACACTTATTTTATCCGTTATGAAAAAACGCAGTATCGCTGCTTTTGCTGCCTTGTTTTGTTTGCTGCAAAACGCCTGGTCTCAAAAAAACATTGAACAATACGTACGCGAACATGCACATCCCATTACCTCCATCTGCCCTGACTCAACAAATTTTGCCGACCTGCAGGTAATTGGGGATGCCATCGGGAATGCCCGCATAGTGATGCTGGGCGAACAGGAACATGGCGATGCCGCAACCTTTCAGGCAAAGACCAGGATCATAAAATACCTGCATGAACAAAAGGGTTTTGATGTGTTGGCCTTCGAAGGCGATTTCTTTGGTATGAACTACGGTTGGGAGCAGGTAAAAAAAGAACAGGGAAACCTGGACTCCTTTTTCAAAAAAACGCTTTTTCCCATATGGACTTATTGCGACGCCTGCAGCAACCTGTTCTATCAGTATATTCCGGCTACCCTGAAAACCGGTCACCCACTCGATATATCGGGCTTTGATAATCAGATATTCTCCCTCGCAGCTTATCCTGCATTAGACAGTGTGCTGAAAAGATGGCAATTACCGATAACGAATTCAAAAGAATATGCCACCGACATTTTTCCCCTCATTTCACATTGGTATAACTACACCAAAGACAGCGTTCAACTGACAAAGTGTTTGAATTACCTTAAAGAGATAAAAAAGCAGATGGAGCAAAGGAAGGTCCCTGATGCATTCTGGACATTGGTGATAGACTCAATGATCGCTAATATAAAAAATTACATGCCGATAAAAGACTACTGGCTGAAAATGAACATAAGGGACCGGCAAATGGCCATAAACCTTAAATGGTTAACCGAAGAAAAATTTTCCGGCAAAAAAATAATCATCTGGGCCCACAATTATCATATTTCAAAATATGGCGGGCACTATCCCCAGGAATTCCTTAACCAGGGTCAATCCATGGGTACTGTATATACGGCCGATACCGCTATGAATAACCAAACCTATGTGCTCGGCTTCACTTCCCGTGAAGGCATCACCCAATGGGTAGGCCGAAAACCTGATCAATTACCCACACCAAAGAAAAACAGCCTGGAGAAGTGGATGCATGACGACTACCGTTTTGCCTTCCTCGATTTCAGCGGCTACAATGCTACGCTCAGCGGCACACTGGAAAACTTTTTCCTGGCCGGTGGTAGCAGTAATGGGCTTGGGTATCACAGAAGCATGCTGGCTCCCTGGACTAAAATTTATGACGGTGTTTTTTATATAAAAGAGATGTACGGTTGTAGCGAGATCAAATAATGGCAGGATGTGCAGGCGCCTTTTGATATTGATTCGCATATGCTTTCTCTACTTTAATATTTTGTAAGGCAGCCGACATTTTCTCTATAAAGTAATAAATAAATTGCACCGCACTTACTGTGCTATTTATTTAATACTAAATACATTAATCTAAAATGAAAATCATTTCCAGAAAAAATTTAAAGATCAGCCTTGCATTCTTACTTCTTTTTTCAGTATTTATTTCTAATAGCTTAAGCGCACAAATACCTGCCAACATACCCGCTCAACCGCAAGACATAAGTCCATTGCTCATCGGCGAAAACATACCTGTAATAAAGTTATCTGACGCCATGGGTAAGATCTTTGATCTGAACGCAGCCATTTCGCAGAAACCAACTATACTGATATTTTATCGTGGGGGTTGGTGCCCTTATTGTAATAAGCAACTCTCGGGTATCCAGGAAATAGAGCCGGAACTAAAAAAAATGGGCTATCAGATCATTGCTATAAGTACAGACAGCCCCGATAATTTGAGATCGTCAACAGAAAAAAACAAATTGGAGTATATGCTGCTGTCCGACGCCGATCTCAATGCATCAAAGCAATTCGGGCTTGCCTACAAAGCTCCCGCTGCATACGATAAATTGCTACCCACCTCTTCCGGCGGGAAAAACCTCGATAAGTTATTACCAGTTCCTGCTGTTTTCTTTATCAGTAAAAAGGGCAATATCCGGTTTGAGTATATTGATGTGGATTTCAAACAGCGGATCAGTGCTGATCTATTAAGATCAGTTGCACAAACTATTTTCAATGAACTATAAATCGAAGAGCATTATCCAGCTGTTAGCATTTCGATTTTCCCGGACTTTATCACTTAAAAGCATTAAATTTATTAGCAGTATCTTTAGTTTATAAGGCGCCTGATGACTCATTTAACCAATATGGAACTTGAACAGGAACTACAGTTATACCATTACACTGTAGCCAACCTGCAGGAAGCAGTATTTTGGGTAAATGCTGCGGGCAATATTATTCAGGTGAACGATATGGCCGCCCGGCTTTCGGGCTATACAATTGAAGAACTGACCCGGATGCATGTCACTGATCTTAATCCCTCGCCCATTGTGGCCAACTTCCCTCAATTCTGGCAACGATTAAAAAAAGAAAAGAAGATCACTTTCGAAGCGCAGCACCGGCATAAAACGGGATATTTATACGATGTTGAAATAACCGGGAATTTTATTACTTACAATGGACAAGAGTTCAGTTGCAGCATTGTAAGAGATATCAGTAAAAAGAAAACAGAAGAACGGTTATTACAAACCATTTCAGAAGCCACTTCGAACATAACCGGAAAAGATTTTCTGGTTGAATTGTGCAGGAACTTTACACGGGCGCTGAATATGCAGTTTGCGCTGATAGCCGAATGCATACAGGAAGGCAGTACACAGGTAAGGACCCTTTGCCTTGTAAATCACGATACTGTTATCGACAATATTGAATATGACACAAAAGGGCGGCCGTGTGAAGTGATACTACAGGGTGATGGCTTTTTTATGGGAAAGGAAGTGTACAAACATTTTCCTGCATCTGAGGGCATTGAAGCCGCTACCGGTGTACCTATTTATAGCAGTGTATCAGGAAAGCCAATCGGTCACATCATCATTTCGAATCCATCGCCTGTATCGGAACAAAAAAACCAGCTGCCGGTCCTAAAGATCTTTGCAGCCCGTGTTGGCGCTGAGATTGAACGCATGCAGGCCGACAAAGCACTGCAGCATAAAAACGAAGAATTACGTCTTAGGCTCAATGAAATTGAGTTATATCATACTACCCTCAAAAATTTACGCGACCAGGTATACTGGCTTAATAAAAGCGGCGCCTTCATCCGGGTAAATGAAGCAGCAGCCAATGAAACAGGATACAATAAGGATGAGTTGTCGAAAATGACTGTGTTCAACCTGAATCCTGGTTTAACCGAAAAAGAATGGAATGCAAACTGGACAGAAACAAAGCAATGTGGTCAGCAAATACTGGAAACAGAACACCGCAGTAAAGATGGCAACCTGTACCCGGTAGAAGTAACGAATAACTTTATTGAGCACGATGGAGTTGAATATTTTTGCAGCACTGTACGCGATATCAGAAAACGTCGCCTCGAAGAAGAACTGCTGCGAACCATTTCAGAACGAACAGCCGGCGTTACTGGTGAGGACTATTTTCGCGAACTGGCCAGGTTTGTAACCTCTACGCTTAACGTCAGGTATTCTATGGTGGTAGAATGTTCAAATGGCAATAATACCCGGTTGAGAATGTTGTCGTATGTAGAAAGACAGGAGGTGCGGGAAAATATAGAATATGACAGTACAGGCACGCCTTGTGAAATAGTAATGCAGGGCAAAGACTTTTTTTGCGCCCGGGGCCTGGAAAGGACCTTCCCGCGTGAAAAAGGAATTCAATCATGGGTAGCAGTGCCCATCCACAGCCCATCTACAGGAAAGGTAATCGGCAACATTGCCGCTTTTGACAAGATGCCGATGTCGAAAGAACAAAACCAAACTGCCATACTTAAAATATTTGCCGCGCGGGCCGGTGCAGAAATTGAAAGGATCGAGGCACAAAAGAATCTTGAGAAAGCCAATGAAGAGCTGGCAAAACGCTTACAGGAAATAGAGGAATTGAAAAATCAGCTGGCGGCGGAAAACAAATACCTGCAGGAAGAGATCAGGTTCAACAATAACTTCGATGATATTGTGACCAAGAGCAGGAACTTTCAAAAGATACTACAGCAAATTGAACAGGTTGCCACAACTGATGCAACCGTGCTCATCATAGGGGAATCTGGTACCGGTAAAGAATTACTGGCCCGTGCCGTTCATAATATCAGCAATCGAAGTAAAAGGCCTTTAATAAAAGTGAATTGCGCCACCCTGCCCGCCAATTTGATCGAAAGTGAATTGTTTGGTCATGAAAGAGGGGCGTTTACCGGCGCTATGGAAAAAAGAATAGGCCGTTTTGAGCTGGCCGACGGCGGCACCATCTTCCTCGATGAAATTGGTGAATTGCCGGTTGAATTACAGGCCAAACTGTTACGCGTTTTACAGGAAGGGGAATTTGAACGGTTGGGCAATCCCAAAACCCTCAAAGTGAATGTGCGCGTTATCGCCGCCACCAACCGCAACCTGGAGCAGGCCATTGAAAAGAAAGAATTTCGCGAAGACCTGTTTTACCGGTTAAATGTATTTCCAATCGTAAGTCCACCCCTGCGTGACCGTAAGGAGGATATTCCTTTACTGGTAAAACATTTCTGTCAAAAATACGAAGCAAAGGTCGGGAAGAAGATCACCAATATCCCTGGCAAAGTAATAGATGCGTTGATGGCGTATAACTGGCCGGGTAATATCCGTGAACTGGAAAATATCATTGAACGGGCACTCATTCTCAGCCGGGGCAATACCCTTGAATATGGGGAATGGGTACCTGCCCCAAAAACACTGAACAAGGAACAACCAGCCGCTCAAAAACTGGAAGATCTAGAGAAAGAGCACATCATAGCTGTACTGAACAAAACCGGCTGGAAAGTAAGCGGCGAAAAAGGAGCGGCCAAAATATTAGGATTGAACCCCACCACACTGGAAGCCCGGATGAAAAAACTGGGCATTGAACGGAAGAAATAACCATTATGCCCGTTTTAATTCAATGCACGCACGCTCACTTTAATTCAGCACTTCCGAACAAATGATCATATTGCTGGCAATGGATAAGCGCATATTTGTATTGCGCAAAATCGGGCATACCGCTGATATCATATAACTGGTTGCCCATGATTGATTTTATTTTTCCCAGATCAATGAAATTAACCGGTTGTATCTCTTTGGAAAGATATACATGCAGGTCGGGCCCGTTGCTGATCATAATATTCTGCAAGGCCAGTGAGTACTTGCCGTTCTCCTTAAAGATGGCAACCATACCTGAAACCGTTCCATAAGGGCCTTTCACAAAGCTGCCGGTATGCGTTTGAACCGCTGTAGTATCAGGCATTTCATTAACCGGAGCGGTGGGCGATCCATTCTGCTTGGTGCAGGCAGCGATCAGGAACAGCATCATAGCTGCGATGCTAATGTAGTATTTCATAAAACGATCGATTTAATTATTAAAGTGGTAAGAAACGCCTAATCCCAATGTATTTACTTTATTCCTGAAACGGCTGACCATAGTGCCATCAGGGGCTGTTTGCTTAATATTGGTGGTCTGGTATTCGGCAAAATAATATTCATAAACCGCCTTGATCCCCCAGCGGGTATTGATACGGTATTTGATAAAATATTCCGAGTTAAGGCTGCCATAATCGTTATCTCCGGTAAGCAATACATTAAAGCCATAGGGTTTGGCGTTAGGTTCATTACGCGTACTGCCGTTGCTGGTTAAAATGCCACTGCCTCTTCTGCCGAACGAAAATCCGATAACATCGATATTAAAACCTGCCGACCATTTTGGGGTAAAGTTGTAACCGAAGTTCACTGAAAAGTTTACAGAATTGATCAATGGCCGTTGAACCGTAAGCGTATCCCAATTGGCGGTCTCCTGTCCGGCAAAAACAATAAGAAATGGCGTGGTGGTTGAACGTGCAAGCCGCGCAGGCGCGGTAATAAAATCTGTCTTTGTTCCAAAGTAGGTGGTCCAGCGAAGGCCTACCCCGGCTTCCCATTTCCTTTTTTTGCCTAAATGCCAGTTATGAACATAAGAAGCCGCCACCGTACCCTGCGAACTGCCGGCAGTTCCGGTTACATCGGCAAACCGGTTAATGCGGGGATATGTATGCTGCTGTGCACATAATGCCGGTGCAAGCAAAAGCAATAATACCGTTAACAAACCAAATAATTTCATGATGCTTTATTTAAACTGATATACGAAGTGTTTCATTTTTAGATCTTGGATGTACAAACAAATGTAACATAAGTGTGAACCGCGCAATGTCGGGCGACTGACATACCAGGTGGCAATTCCTGAAATGCGGTTCGCAGAATGCTGAACGATTTTCTGCCCGTAATTTTTGCCGCCCAGGCTTTCCCAATCTTTTTTCCCAACATATTGGGAAACTCCCAACCTATTGGGACTTTTCCATGGGTCCCGACCTTTATAATGTAAAACCCTGATCTTCCAGAACGCAGTACAGGAGCGCGTTTCAAGCGATTTTCAAACCTCACGAACACATTGGCACCCCATTAGCCCTTTAAATAGTATGCCGAAAAATTTTACCGATATGAATAAAGAAGTTACCCAGCAGGATTTTACAAAACATGTAATTGAAAGCAGGACCCTGGCGATCGTACAGTTCAAAAAAAGCTGGCTCGGAACCTGTCAGATCATAGAACCCGTATATATGGATCTGGCAAGGATGTTCAAGGACATAGCCAGCTTTTATACTGTTGATGTAGAAAAAGAAACGACCCTGGAAAAAGAATATGGCGTAATGGAATTACCAACCATCCTTTTCTTTAAAGGCGGCCAGGTTATCGATCACGCCATTGGCCTGACCCCAAAAAACGTATTGATCTCAAAGATCAAGAACGCCATTTCATCAACCAACCAATAATTCACCTTAAAAGCAACCAATATGAGAAGAGATCTGAAAAAATATTTCGAAGTGAACTTCGGAACATTTGTGCACGTATCAGCGCATGAAATAGAGGCTGCCTGTTCATTGGAGTCACCACTTTGCGACCTTGAAGGTTTTCTATTTCTCAAAGAAGGCCAGGCAGTATCCATTAAGCCATGGATAATTCCCTCCGCTTCAATTCGTAAAATACTTACAGAAACGCTAAACAACAGTAAAAATTAACCAGTTCACCCATCACTTAAACCTCATTTAAACATACGATCATGTCAGAAGAAATTAAATACGCCTACCTGAAAAGTCATCCTTTATTTGCCCATGAAAGTGAGCAGATGATAAAAGACACCTGCCAGCTGGCAAAAGTTAAAACCATTTACCGGGGACAAACGATCAATTATGGTGAAGGTGCATACAGTAAAATATTTCTGCTCATACAGGGTAAAGTGAAGATTGCAGAATTAAATGATGACAGCAACGAGCTTATCAAAGACATTTTAACTGCACCGGATGTTTTTGGCGATATGAGCCTCCACGGCAGTCCTTCCCTGGAAGAGTTTGCAGAAGCATTAACCGCCAATACCATTGTGTGCTTTTTCAATGCGGTGGATTTCAAAAAAATATTGCAGGAAAACCCATTCATGGCCATACACTATGCCAATATGGTGAACCACAAGTTAAAAAAGCTGGAGAACCGCCATGCCGATCTGGTGTTCCGGGATACCAAAGCACGGCTGATCCGTTTTATAAAGAACTGGGCACATACAGATGGAAACCGGATTGGCGATAAAATAATCTTGAACAACTACTTGACCCATTCAGATATTGCCAACGTGATTGCCACATCCCGTCAAAGTGTAAACGTATTATTGAATGAATTGCGCGACTCGGGGTTGCTGTGCTACAACCGGAAGCATATTGAACTAAATGATATGCGCATCTGGAATTAATCGGTATTTGTAAACGCCGCGACAGTTGATCTTTTGTAAAGTAACGATCATTGTCACATTGATCAGGCAATCTATTGAGAAACTTAAAAAGCAATCTCCTGTACGCTCTGTGGGAATAGCTTTACTTTAATTCAACAAAACAAATATAACATGGAAAAGAAATTACAGGGGCAGGTGGCCATTGTAACCGGCGCCGGCAGCGGTATTGGAGCCGGTTGTGCCAAAGAAATGGCTAAAGCCGGCGCTACAGTAGTTATCAATTATCCCACTGCAGCAGGCCGTGCAATGGCAGAGGAAGTAGTGGCGTCTATTGCCGCTAATGGAGGTATGGCCATTGCTTACCAGTGTGATGTGAGCAGGGAAGACCAGGTGATGAACATGTTTACCGATGTAATTAATCAATTTGGCACAGTAGACATTCTTATAAACAATGCAGGCTTACAAAAAGATGCTCCGTTTACAGAAATGACACTGGAACAATGGAACTTTGTACTGAGTGTAAATCTTACCGGGCAATTTTTATGTGCGCGGGAGGCCATCCGCGAGTTCTTACGCAGAGGGGTAAATGGCAAGTCAACATCAGCCGGAAAGATCATTTGCATGAGCAGCGTACATGAAGTTATACCATGGGCGGGTCATGCCAATTATGCCGCTTCAAAGGGCGGCGTGCATCTGCTGATGAAAACCATTGCCCAGGAATATGCACCTAAAAAGATCCGCATCAACAGTATTGCACCCGGGGCCATTCAAACGCCTATTAATCACGATGCCTGGGATACCGCTGCCCATTTACAAAACCTTTTAAAACTCATTCCGCAAAAACGCATTGGCCAGGTCGAAGATATTGGAAAAGCTGCCGTTTGGCTGGCCAGTGATGATGCAGATTATGTAAACGGCACTACCCTTTTTGTTGACGGCGGCATGACCTTATACCCGGGTTTTGAAGATAATGGTTGATTAATAGTCTCGTGATTAAATGATAAAAAAAATATTCAACATGAACAGTGAACAACAACGCCTCAACAATGCGGCGTGGAAGAAATGGGGCCCTTACCTCAGCGAACGCCAGTGGGGAACCGTTCGGGAAGATTACAGCCCTTATGGCAATGCATGGGATTATTTTCCGCACGATCACGCCCGAAGCAGGGTCTATCGCTGGGGCGAAGATGGCATTGCCGGAATAAGCGATGAGATGCAGCGCATTTGCTTCGCCATTACATTGTGGAATGGTAAAGACCCGATCATAAAAGAACGGCTCTTCGGCTTAACCGGCAATGAAGGCAACCATGGCGAAGATGTGAAGGAACTGTATTATTACCTCGATAATACGCCCACGCATTCCTATATGAAACATTTATATAAGTACCCGCAGGCAGCCTATCCATATAACGACCTGGTACATACTAACCGTTGCCGGTCGAGATATGACAATGAATATGAGCTTACCGATACCGGCTTATTCAATGAAGGCAGGTACTTTGATGTGTTCACTGAATATGCCAAACACGATATTGAAGATATTGCCATTCGTATAACAGTATACAACCGCGACCCTGAACCGGCTTACATAGCCGTTTTACCAACATTGTGGCTGCGTAACTTGTGGAGTTTCGGATCAATGAAGAAAAAACCGGTCATCCGGCTGAAAGAGAACAATGACGGTTTTCGCGTTGCGGAGATCATACACGATCAACCGGGCAATTATCATTTTTATTTCGAGCCCCCTGCCTATACCCTTCTTACCGAAAATGAGACCAATACCGAAAAATTGTATGGCGTTCCCAATGCATCGCCTTACGTAAAAGATGCGTTTCACACAGCTATACAGCAACAACAATTTGCCTGGCTCCAGGAAAAGAAAGAGGGAACAAAACTGGCGCCCATGTACGAATACAATATTCCCGCTCATTCGGCTGTTACCATCCGGCTCCGCTTAAGCAAAGAACCCGTTTACCACCATCCATTTGAAGCGTTTGATACTTTATTTAACCAACGTATACTGGAAGCGAATGAATTTTATGCCGGGGTAACCGCTACCGATAATGAAGAATTACGCAATATTCAGCGACAGGCATTTGCCGGTATGTTATGGAGTAAACAATATTTTAACATAGACATGCCCCAATGGCTGCAGGGCGATAAAAACCAGCCTGCCCCGCCTGAAAGCAGAAAAACGGGGCGTAATCAGCATTGGAATACACTCAACAATGAAGATATTATTTCCATGCCCGATAAATGGGAATACCCCTGGTATGCCGCCTGGGACCTGGCCTTTCATTGTATCCCATTAAGCATGATCGACCCTCATTTTGCCAAAGAACAGCTCCTGTTGTTCCTGCGTGAATGGTACATGCATCCTAATGGTCAGTTGCCGGCCTATGAATGGGCATTCGGCGATGTAAACCCACCTGTACATGCATGGAGTTGCTTACAGGTATATAAAATGGAAAAAGAAAAGCATGGCAAAGGCGATATTGACTTTCTGGAAAAAGCATTCCAGAAACTGCTGATCAATTTTACCTGGTGGGTAAACCGAAAAGACCATAAAGGCAATAATGTTTTCGAAGGCGGCTTTTTGGGATTGGATAATATCGGGGTTTTCGATCGCAGCAATACCATTCCCGGCGGCGGCATGCTTGAACAGGCCGATGGCACCGCCTGGATGGCGATGTATTGCCTGAACATGCTCGAAATGGCGCTCGAAATTGCCCAGCAAAATCCCAATTATGAAGATGTTACTACAAAGTTCTTTGAACATTTCGTTTATATAGCAGAATCACTAAACCGTATAGGCGAAAACTGGACGGGCAGCTGGAACGAAGAAGAAGGCTTTTTTTATGATGTGCTGGCCCTGCCCGATGGCCGCTACATCCCATTAAAGGTTCGTAGCCTGGTGGGTTTGACTACTTTGTTTGCCGTATTGGTTTTAAAGAAAGACCTGCTTGAAAAAGTTCCAGAATTTCACCGGCGGTTAAAATGGTTCCAGAAGTACCGGGAAGATAACGGGCAGTACCTGGTGATCGAAGACTTAAAAGACCAGGATGATATCTTATTATCGCTCGTTCCCAAACAGCGGCTCGAAAAATTACTGCAATCGTTACTCGACGAAAAAGAGTTTTTAAGTATGGGAGGTATCCGTTCTGTTTCAAAAATACATGAAGCCGGTTACTCGGTAAACATAAACGGGCAGGAATTTGGCTTGAATTATCAGCCGGGGGAAAGCACCACGTCGTTATTTGGCGGTAACAGCAACTGGCGCGGCCCCGTGTGGATGCCCATGAATTACCTCATCGTGCAGGCATTGCATCAATATTGCCTGTATTATAAAGAAAAATGTAAAGCAGCATTTCCTACGGGATCAGGTAATAAAATGACCCTGCATGAAATAGCGCATGCCATTTCAAAACGACTGATCTCTACATTTCAAAAAGATGAAAACGGCCATCGCCCTGTAAATGATCATTCAACACTCTATCGCGATGACCCGCACTTCAGCGACCTGGTATTATTTTATGAATATTTCCATGGAGATACGGGCCGTGGCGTTGGCGCCTCGCATCAAACCGGGTGGACGGGTGTAATAGCAGAACTCATCAACCGGGTTGCCTTATTCGAAAACGTTCAGCACCCGGTAATGGAACCAATGTAAATAATTAACCTGTTAAAAGATCATTCATTATGCTTTCCCTCCCGGCATCCATATTACAAAATTATAACGAAGCCATAAGCCATGAATGGCTCGAAACGAACGGGCTCGGCGCTTTTAGCAGTTCATCGGTGATCAATTGTAACACCCGGCGATATCACGGATTACTGGTTGCTGCAGTTGTTCCGCCTGCAGACAGGATGGTGCTTGTTTCAAAACTGGATGAAACGATCATAAGCAATGGCAACAAAATTCAATTAGGCGTAAACGACTATGGGGCTGCTATCCATCCAAAAGGGTATAATTATATAACCGGTTTTACAAAATATCAGTTCCCGGAATTTGTATATGAAGTAGATGGCATTCAGTTAAAGAAAACCATCGCCATGGTGCACCATGAAAATACGGTACTTGTTATATATGACGTAATAAAGGCTGATCAGCCTTTCACCCTTGAATTATTGCCTTTGCTGGCAGTAAGAGGGTATCACAACCTGATGCATGCCAACGGCAGCATTCATCATGAGGCATCGTTCGGCAACGGTATATTAAAAACAAATGCCGGTAATGGAACGCCCGGTATATTTATAAAAGTTCCCGGTAGTACATGGCAATGCAATGCCGACTGGTATTATAATTTTCATTACAACATAGAGCAATCCCGTGGGCTCGATCATATAGAAGACCTGTTTACACCCGGTGCGCTCAGCGTTACCTTAAAACAAGGCGATTCACTGGGATGTATTGTTTCAACTGATGATCCGCATGCAAAAAATGCATACGACCTGTTACAACAGGAAAAAATACGCCGCCGGGCATTATTGAACAATCAGCCTGATAACGAAACCCTTCAACAATTACTATTTGCCGCCGACCAGTTTATAGTAAAGAGAGCTGTCGACAGCGAGGAGGGGGCAACGGTCATTGCCGGTTACCATTGGTTTACCGATTGGGGACGTGATACCATGATCTCATTACCGGGTTTATGCTTATCAACCGGCCGGTATGATGATGCCCGTAAGGTATTGCTGGCCTTTGCAAAAAACGTAAGCAAGGGTATGTTGCCCAACCGTTTCCAGGATAATGGAGAACCGCCTGAATATAACAACGTTGACGGAACCCTTTGGTATTTCATTGCCATTTATAAGTATTTGCAGGCTACCAATGACTTTCCTTTTGTTATAAAAGAGATATTGCCCGTATTGAAAGAGATAATCGACTGGCACTATCGCGGTACACGATACAACATTCATGCAGATGACGATGGCCTGCTTTATGCCGGTGAAACCGGGTTCCAGTTAACCTGGATGGATGCCAGAATTGGCAACTGGGTGGTTACCCCCCGCATGGGCAAACCCGTAGAGATACAGGCATTATGGTACAATGCATTGATCATTTTTGCTGAATTGCTGGCGTTAAATGATCAACCCGCAGACGCTGCCATCGTTCGCACAAGCGCGGTACGGGTAAAAGAAAGTTTTCTTCAAAAATTCTGGTATGCCGAAGGCAATTACCTGTACGACGTAATTGACGAACAGGGCCGGCCCGATGCTACGCTTCGCCCGAACCAGCTTTTTGCCATTAGCCTGCCTTTCCCTTTAATTGATGACGGAAAAGCAGCAGCGGTACTTGCAGTTGTGACTGAAAAATTATATACACCGGTGGGTATGCGCAGTCTGTCGCCCGATGATGCACGTTACACAGGTGTATACGAAGGAGATCCTTACAAACGCGATTCATCGTATCACCAGGGTGCGGCCTGGAGCTGGTTGCTTGGCGCCTATATTGATGTGATCATGAAGCTGGATGGCTCGGGAAATAAAGCCCGGACTGTTATTAATAATTTCCGCTATCATCTCAACGAAGGCTGCATAGGCAGTGTTGCCGAGATCTTTGATGCCGATGCCCCCCACCGCCCCAAAGGATGTGTAGCGCAGGCATGGGGCGTTGCAGAGTTATTACGCGTGATAAAAGAATATGGCTTACTGGAAAACAAAAAATAACCACAAACATATTTCATCATGAATAACCATTATGATATCGTTATCATCGGCACTGGCACCGGTGGAAGTACGATGGCCTATAAACTGGCGGCCAGCGGAAAAAAGATCCTGATCCTCGAAAGAGGCGGCTTCATTCCCAAGGAAAAAGAGAACTGGGATGCGCATGAAGTGGTAACACAGGGCCGTTACCGGCCCAATGACATTTGGTACGATCAGGATGACAAGCCTTTTAAACCATTTATTCATTACAACGTAGGCGGTAATAGTAAAATGTATGGCGCAGCCATGTTCCGGTTCCGCGAAAGTGATTTTGAGGAAGTACAACATTTCGGTGGTAGATCCCCGGCATGGCCCCTGCCCTATGGTGTTTATGAACCTTATTATACGCAGGCGGAAGCTATGTACAGCGTTCATGGCAAAAGAGGCGTTGATCCCACAGAACCCTGGGCTAATAATGAATATCCGTTGCCTCCCTTATCGTATGAACCACTGATACAGGAGCTGAACGCCAAACTGGAACAGGTAGGTTTGCGGCCCTTTCCCCTGCCTATGGGCATTAAGCTGCCACAGGATCTTTCAAAAACAGAGGCGCCGGTAATGCTTGAAAATTTCGATGGCTTTCCCGACCCTACCGACAGCAAAGCCGATGGTCAGGTTATGGCCCTGCGCCCGGCCCTGCAACATAAACAGGTAACCCTGGTAACACATGCCCGGGTGCAAAAACTGGAAACCAATGCAAGCGGCACCCGTGTTACCAAAGTAATTGCAGAAGTAAAAGGAGAACAGATCGAATACCATACTGAACTGGTCATTGTTGCCTGCGGGGCCGTAAACAGTGCCGCGCTATTGCTGCGAAGCGCTAATGATAAACATCCCAACGGGCTAGCCAATTCATCGGGCCAGGTGGGCAGGAATTTAATGCTGCACCATAATGGTAGTCTGGTGGCATTTACAAAAGAACCGGTGAATGATTGTGTATTTCAAAAAAGCCTGGGCCTGGCCGACTTTTATCACAATGCCGATGATAGCGAATTCCCTTTAGGCGAAATTCAGCTGATGGGCAGAAACGACCCCGATACGATTCTATGGCTGGCTGAAAAAATTTATCCCGGTGTTCCCTATTCGCAACTAAAACAAATGACTCTTGATTTCTGGCTTACAGCCGAGGACCTGCCTTCACCCGAAAACAGGGTTACCATTACAAACGACGGCCATATAAAAGTATATTATTACCGAAATAATTATCCGGCTTATGAACGATTAAAAGAAAAGCTGAAACAGGTAATGCGGAAGGTGGGCGAACTGGATAATCGTTTTAAAGATATACAGTGGGCAGGCTACGATCTCGATATCAGCGGCATGAGCCACCAGAATGGAACGCTTCGTTTTGGCGCCGATCCCCGCAGCAGCGTGCTCGACCTGAATTGCAAGGCCCATGACCTCGATAACCTGTATGTAGTAGATGCGAGTTTCTTTCCCAGTTGCGGCGCCTTCAACCCGTCACTGACCATTGCAGCGAATGCATTGCGGGTAGGCGATCATCTTTTGCAAAACGTGTTGAATACAGTACCGGTGGAAAATGAATTCCAAACAGCATAAGATTCATTATATATGGAACTGGAACAACCGCTCCCTCCGGATCACATATTAATCCGGCTGTAACGCTTACTTATTTAATGTGCCGGTGGGATGCCCAGTTGCCATGTTACTTATGGAAGAAAAACCCTGAGCATTGTCATTACCGGCCAGGCAGGCATGTTCATAATATTCCCGACATTTGTACGAATCCTCTTCCATTCCGTCAACCGGCCGACATTTCTAATTCCATTCATATAGTTGCTTTGTAATAAGATCTCTATTCACTGCATTCAATGAACATAGCTATGATCATTACAATTATATTGATACTCATAGTAACCTATCTGTTGTGCGGACTGTTATTTGCCATTCCGTTTGTAATAAAAGGAGTAAACAGGATCGATGAAACGGCTCATGGCGGCAGCATCGGATTTCGCATCATCATCATTCCCGGCGTCATGGTGTTTTGGCCCCTATTGCTAAAAAAATGGATGAAAAAATGATACGATCATTACGAAAAAGGCACTTGCAAATATGGACAGCCCTGGCTGTCTTGTTGCCGTTAGGCATTATTGTAGCCTGGATGGCTATTCCAAAATACCCAATGCAAACCTTGTTGCAGCCTGATGCAGAAAAACCATTACCTGAAATATTGAAACAGAGGACAAAAGATAATTATATAGTTTTTATTCGCAGCAACCGTCAACGATCGGCCTTTCAATTGGAGTGGCTCAATAAAAAACCGTTGACCTGGCCAACAGCTACCATTTATAAGGTGCAAAAAGGAAGTACGATAAATAATGGCATTTTGATAGGTAGAATAGAATCACGCGGAACATATCGCTTTGCCCTTGACTCAACTTTTCAAATTGCAAACTTTTCAAAGGACCAATTAATCCTCTACGACTTTATTCACCAGCAGATCATTGACACAATAAATTTTTGAGATATGGGCGTATCTTATCTTGCAGTAGGCTGGAACCGTCAGAAAAAAATATATGACTGGTTCATTTTTGCATTTTGCGTATTGTACCTGAGTACATTTATTGCAATAACAGCAATATCCAATCCCGATTATACATTTGAAACGGCTCTTATCCGGTCTACGGCCACGCTGGCAATATTGCTGTTGCATGTAATACTAAGCATAGGGCCGTTAACACGCATCAACAAAAAGTTTTTACCCTTACTATACAATCGCCGGCATTTGGGCGTTACAATGTTCACAATTGCCCTCATACATGGCAGCTTCAGTATTCTGCAGTTTCATGCACTGGGCAATGTAAACCCATTCGTTTCTTTATTTACCGCCAATACACAATATAATTCGGTATCGAAATTCCCCTTCCAGGCATTGGGATTTTTTGCCCTGGTCATCTTCTTCTTAATGGCTATTACCAGCCACGACTTCTGGTTACATACCCTATCGCCCAAAATATGGAAAACCCTTCACCTGTTCGTTTACCTGGCCTATTTCCTGGTAATTATGCATGTAATGCTGGGTGTGGTGCAATATGAAACCAACCCCGTATTGTTCGTAATGGTTTTGGCCGGCGCTGCCGCCCTTATTACGCTGCACCTGGTAGCAGGAACCAGGGAAGTACGAAAAGACAATCAGCTCTTCAAATTAAAAAGTGAAGGGTTTGTGTATGTATGCGAAAGCCGGGACGTACCTGATAATTGCGCGAAGATCTTTTGTATAGACAAAGAAAGGATTGCGCTGTTCAGGTTTGAAGATAAATTATATGCCATACATAACGTATGCAAACACCAGGGCGGGCCTCTGGGTGAGGGCCAAATTATTGACGGCTGTATCACCTGTCCCTGGCATGGCTATCAGTACCTGCCGCAAAACGGCCAATCGCCCCTTCCTTTCAAAGAAAAAGTGAACACGTATCATGTAAAAGTAGCAGGCTCACAGGTTTGGTTGAACCCTCAGCCTTTGCCTGAAGGCACCGAACGGCCTGGGGCAGCTATCATTATTCCCGATAATCAAATTATAGAAAATGTCAAATAACGACTTTTATATAGGCTGGATGCCGAAAGCGCCGGGCAGTTTTGCCAGGCATACAAAAAAAGTGATCATTGCTTTATTGATCCTCGCAGTTACTGTTGGTGTTCTGCTGGCAACAGCCCAGAAAAAATTCAGCACCGGGCAATTTGAGTTTGGCCGGCTGACCAACATAACTGGCGTTTATTTTAAGGAACCGGTTCCCGCCATTAAAGTGATGAGTGGAAAAGACCTGTTGGGACGCGCTTCGTATATCACCATTCCATTGATCGGTTATGGAAAATTTGGCGCCGGTGGCATTATACTTGACCTGGAAAAGGAAAAGCACCTTGACCTGGTTAAAAAAGAGATCACATTGAAAGGAACGCTGCTGTATAACGATGGAAAATTACTCATGCAAATAGATGCCGCCGATGATCCCCTGGTATCGGTAAATAAAGCAGCCGGTGAAAATATATTACCACTGCAAAAAGAATTGGGCGAACAAACCATCCTGGGCGAAATTGTTGATCCCAAATGTTTTTTCGGTGTAATGAAACCCGGAGAAGGCAAGCCGCATAAGGACTGTGCTATCCGCTGCATTTCAGGCGGCATACCTCCCGTTTTAAAAGTGATAAATAATGAAGGCGAAGCCAATTATTATTTATTAATGGGCGCGCAGGGCGAAAAAATGAACCAGGCAGTAAAAGAATTTGTAGCAGCACCGGTAGCAGTAAAAGCAAAAGTGGTAAAATACGATGACTGGGTTATATTGTACGTCACAGATAAAAAAAGCATCTCCCCTGTTTCTGCCCGCCAACTCATTAAACCCGGCAGCCAGACCATCGGTTGTATAGCACCGTGTTTAAAATAAACATAAAGGCACCGGTCGATACATCCCCCCGAATCAAATAATGCTATAAAGTTACCGCTTGTGTATCGCCGTCATTTATTTTGTATTTAATTATTTTGCTGCCCTCCGTTATGGTAATAATTAATTTTTCCTTGTTCAGCCTGGATATTTTGAGATCGAAGACATGACCGAACGAGTGGATGTTATTTAATGCCATTTCATTCCAGTCCTTTGGGAGCCGTGGCGTACAATTAAAACTGTTAAACCCTGTTGGCAGCATGCCAAACAGGCCTTCTATAAATATTCTGCAATAAAGGCCGCCCTCGGCCGACAAATGCCTCTGGTTACCTTCGGGATAAGCTTCTACCGGATATGGCACATGCTCTCCCAACAGTCTCCTGCGCGAATAAAAGCGCAGATAGTCCATGGCTCTTTCTGTTTCACCGGCCTGCAGTACACCACGAAGTGCATACAGGGTCGACCGGTCCCAAAAAGTTTCTTTACCTGCCTCGGTAGCCAATCCGTCTACTGTCCATAACCTGGGCGAAAACAGGGCGTTGATCGTTTCCTTGCTCCGTTCTAAAATGCCCATGGTTAAGGGAACGCACATCCAGGCACGCAATACATCATTGGTTTCGTAATATTTATACGCTTCAAACCCTTCTACGTTACCGCCAAAATATTTTTCGATATTAATTTTAAGTATTGCTGCCTGTTTTAAATACGAATCTAACTGTGATTTAGGCTGATGCAGTTGTTTACCAAGATCGGCCGCAGATCTCAATGCGGCATAATAAAGGCTGCTTGTTGCCAGGTTGGCTTTGCCGGATGGAAAGCGCCCTTCCAGTTCATCATGATCTGAAGTAACAACGCCCTGGTCATTTAATTTCCTGCGGCTGTATTCAAGACTCCAGGTGATCAACGGCCACAATACTTTTGCAGAATCAGAATTACCATAGGCCAGTGCGAACCGGGAAGCACCATAAGCGATCATGGCCATATCGCCCCTGTCGCCGGCTCCTTGCCATACGCCATCCCCTTCGGCAACTATGGAACTGGGTATGGGACGGTATTCGGGGTTCATATACCTGGCAAACAAACGGTAACAGGCCATCGCAGAGAGGTTGCCAATGCTATCGCCCAGGAATGCAAAGAATGGGCACACATATTCGGCCTGGTCATTTGCCCACACAGCTGCATAATAAGCAAGGCCACCGGGGCCATGGAGATAACCAACCTTGGTTTTGTAAATACTTTCCGTTCCCCTGATCTTGGCAAATGAAAACTCCGTATTCAAAATTGTATCCGGTGTTTGTAATTGCAATGGTGATAAAATAGTGTTGATACGACTTTTACGCGCGCTTTCTTCTGCATCTGCATCAACGGTAATGGGCTGGGCGGGAAAATCTGTTGCCCGGTAACAAACGGCAAAACTGGTGCGCTCACCCGGTTGCACTATCCGGCTGCCATCGCCTACAGATGCCATGATGATCGTGTGCGGCCTTTCTTTACTTTGAATGCTATCCGTTCTTACCTCACGCTTCAGGTATTCCATGGAAATGGTAAGCGGCTTATCGGTTGTATTTGTGAAAACAAATTTTTCAATGACCATAGGTTTGTCCACGGAAGGAAAAATTCGCCGTTCAATTTTTACCAGTGCCGGATTACCTGTTACCGCATCAATCTGCATAATACCTTTATGGCTGATGCTTTTGATATTATAGGAAAGATTGCCTGACTTTTTCCCAACGGCCAGGTCCATTTTTAACTGCCGGTTATTAATAAAGAACCGTGGCAGCTCGTTGTCGAGGAAAGTATAATCAATGTGGCTTCGGGTAACATCGGGCAGCATCCTGAATGTGGGGAAAACCACTGTTCGCAAAACAGAAGATCTGCCTGCACTATCTAATCCATACTGAACCCAAACAGATACTTTTTCTCCCGACATTTCAATATGATCAGTATGCGGCAGGCGACCATTGATTATCCATTTGATACTTCCATCAGGCTGTATAGCCCAACGGTCATTTTGCTGAGGTAACATATTCTGTTGGGCAAAAAGCAGGGATGGCAACAGAAAAGCTAAAAAGCTTACAAGTATTTTGTCAATCGTTAGTTTCATTTATTTTCAATTATGCTTGTTAATAGTAGCTATATCACGGTACCGGGTGCTCTAATTTGCTGCCTGCCCGGGAAAATTATAATCATATTTCCAGGTGTCGCTCATCTTCGGATACTGCCGTTTGCATTCCAGGTATTCGTTCATCATCCTTTGCATGGTGGGGTTAAGCCTTTGCAGGTATTCAGGCGTTAACAGGCTGGCGTTGAGCAGGTAAAAATGCCAGGTTGGAGGGTGTGCCGCGCTATGGTAACCCATATGCAGGGTGCGCCTCGGCACTTCCATCGTTTTGGTATATCCCCTATGGATCAAATTATTATTATAGATCACCGCCTGCCCGGCCTTTAAAGGAACGGGCATACCGCCGGGCATTTCCACACCAACCGGCGCATAGTGCTTCGAGCCCTGGAATGCTTCATTTTCTTCCGGTGTGTTGGGCCGGTTATGACTACGGGGCACAATCCAAAGGGAATTTTCATCTACCAATGGCAAATTGATCTGTACGCTGTTATGAAACCGTTCTTTTGAAAATAGCCAGTCTTCTATCTCTTCCTGCGGGATCTGGATGATATCACGGTGCCAGCCGAGGGAATAAGAGGTACCTGCATTTGCTGCCAGGATCGATGCATTGTTGATGATCAGGTTGGGCCCAATGATCTCTTCCACCACTTTTAAGATCACCGGGTTATAAAAGGCGTGGTGAATAGGCTCGGTTCCGGGCTTTGTCAATAAATGAAAATAATACTGCCGGGCTTCCTGCCCAAATGAGGCAATTTCATCACCCAGGTGCTGGAAAGAAGAACTGCGGACCCGCTTGTCAGTCGCTTCAATTTTAGGGCTAAGCAAATCGTCCATAATACCCCTGAAGTGATCAATTTCGGGTTGCGTTAAGACATCAACAATCACATACCCCTCTTTTTCGAAGGATTCTTTTAGACTTTTCATATGGCTTTTTTTATTTAGATCATCTCAATTCGTTACCCGGTTTGGGCAGGGTTTCATAAAATGATATTTAGCTGATTACAAGCTATTTACATTATTTTACAGCGAAATAGTGTACGTTAACTATTTAGCAATACTAGATGCTTTATTTTGTACTTCCAAATATTTTTATATTAAAAATGTATATTGCCACCCTTGAAAACAGGCTCCAATAAAAGCATCGGAATTAAAGAAATTGCAGAACGGGCTAATGTATCCATCGGTCCGGTTGATAAGGTATTGCATAACCGGGGTGGCGTTTCCAAAGCAACCCGTGAGCGTATTTTGCAGGCCATTAAGGATTTGGGGTATACGCCAAATATCCTGGCCAGCAGGTTAAAGTCATCAAGAAATTATACAATCGCAGTTTTAATTCCTGAAGCCACCGATATGATCCCTTTTTGGTTTGCCCATAACGCCGGGTTTGAGGAGGCAGTGAAAGAAGTTTCCCCCTTTGGGATCAACATCAGCATACTGACGTTTGAACAAAACAACGAAGCTTCTTTTAAGTTACGCGTAGATGAGGTGATCCATGATGGTTATGACGGCATATTTATGGTACCGGTATTCTATAATGAAACCATAAGGCTATTGCAACATTATAAGAATTTAAATGTTCCGGTCATCTTCTTTGACAGTAATATTCCCGGGTTATCCAACCTCAGCTTTATTGGAAGCAATTCGAAGGACAGTGGGTACCTGGCTGCTAACTTAATGGATTATACGATTTCAAAAAAGGCAGACATACTAATTGCTTCCATAGAAAGGGAAGAGGATAACCACATCCAGTTTTCCGTTCGGGAGGAAGGTTTTTTAACTTACTTTAAAAATGCCGGCAGAAGAATACTACAATTCACCGATAATACAGGAAATGAGCAAGTGATCAGCAAAGGGCTTTCGGCCATTTTCAGGGATAACCCACATTTGGAAGGAATATTTGTCGTTAATGGAATTGATAAGATTGCAGCTGCGGTTACCCCAACGCAAAAATCCAATTACCGGATGATTGGTTATGATCTTATTGATAAGAATATTCAATTGTTAAAGAATGGAGCCATCGATTTCCTCATCAGCCAGCAACCCCAAAAGCAGGCGTACCAGGGAATTAAATTGTTTTATGACTATTTAATATTGAAAAAACCAATAGCGCCTTCTTATTTCCTACCGCTTGATATAGTCATGAAAACCAATATCGATTATTATCGGTTTCTGTAATTGTTACTGTATTAAAAAAACAGGACATGCCGGGCTCAAGTGTCATCATCGGTGCTTTGGGAGCAGTACAATCGGATTAATTACAAATAAAATATCCCTTTTGAAAATTCACGGCCTTCCCGGCGACAATCACTCTTTCCTTTTCATCGATACATAAAAGTTCGCCTGTTCTTTCGGAAAGCTGAGCCGCAATCATTTCTTTTTTGCCCAATTGTACCGACCAAAAAGGTATTAAAGAGCAATGCGCTCTATGCCCAGTGCCCGTGAAAAAAATCGTACACTTACACCGAGCCTTTATCTTGTTAATACGCCTATAAGGATATATTTTTTTATTATATCTTATCTGCCTAAACGTAATATTACTAACCACCTTTATCGAATAGTAGTTAAAATTAACAGTTGGTATGCGCGGGTTTATAACCGGTAGCCTGCAGGTAACAATTGAATTTTATCCAGGCTATCCTATTTGCTATATTTGATGTACCCCATTTGAACCATGCTCAAACCCGTTTTCGCTTATATCGTTCTGTTGCTGGCAGCTCCCTGTACTATGACAGCTCAGGCGCCGGCTATAGCACCGCTACCTTTTAAAACATTAACTGTGGCAGATGGCCTTCCCCAGGCATTTATCAGCGGACTGGTACAGGATCAGCAGGGATTTATATGGATCGGCACGCGCGACGGGCTGGCGCGGTACGATGGCATTCAATTCAAATTATATAATCATTTGCCGGGCGATACCGGTAGCCTCGCTGCCAATACAATTTCCAATCTTTATATCGACCGGCATTCCAGATTATGGATTGTATATGAATCGGGCGACATAGATATTTTGAATACCATAACGGAAGTATTATTTCACTTTTCCCGGCATCTTGCTTATAAAGCGATATACCGCAAATTGAAAGGGTATGGGTCTGTAGTGCAGTCTGTTGCAGAAGATGGCAATGGAAATATCTGGATGCCCGCTCAAAATGGAGGGGTATTTATTTATAACCCTGTGCAGAACAGCCTGCAGTTTTTTTCTGATTCAGCACTGAACTTGCATAAAAACAGAATCAGCGGCATAACAAGCATGAGAGGTAATATATTGCTGGTTACCGACACGGCCCTCGTAACCATGAACACGAACCGGCAAATCATTGACATAAAGCCTTATCATTTTAACCGGCCGCACCTGTTCAATGCAAGAACACCATGGAAAGATAACCGGCCGATTGTACGTAGCAATGGAGACATTGTTATACCCGACGAAGACAGATTACTGATTTACAAAGCCAACAGGCGTTTGTTCACGGTTATGCCATTGCCGAGGCAAACAATATACTTAACCTCACCAATGGTAATGGATGATAAAGAAAATATATACTTCGATAATAACGGGATTATATATATGCTTTCACCCGACAACCGGTTACAGGTATGGCGACCTCGAAAGGGCCGTAACCCCAACACGATTTCTATGCTGTTTGACTGTTCGGGTATTTTATGGACGGGAGGTAACGCCAGTGGTATTACATTGTACGATTTGCGCCTGCCCCACATTAATGGATTCCCGTATAACCACGACTTTTTTCAGGATGTATTACAGCGATACGCTATGGTACCTGCCGGCAACATGCAATCTGCTTTTATAAACACAGCAGACAATTTCATGATACGGCATGCAACTGCAAAAGATGGCGCCATATGGTTTTCGGTATCCGGTGGAGATACGGCTTTTACTTCAAAGCTTTGTTACCTGTATAAAGGCCGGATGAACACCATGGTTTTTAACTATGCTTCCGCAACGGCACCCAGGCATACCGGTATTCCCGGGCTCGCCTTTAGCAAAAAAGGGATGCTGTGGGGTATTGATTCCCGCTTCAGACCGGTTCACTTTAATATCAATACCAGAACAGTGTCCGTTTATCCATCGTTATACCCACTTAGCGGGTTCAACGATCTGCTGATAGATGGTGAAAATATTTTCTGGATAACATCTATGAGCCACGGCTTATTCAGATATGATATGACTACCCAAAAACTGCAGCACTTTGAACAGAACGATGTGCCGGGTCAATTGCCTTCGGGTCAGTTGCTGGATATGGAGAACGATCCTGATGACAGCACCATTATGTGGATAGCATCATTGGGTGGAGGACTTATCAGGTTCGATAAAACCACCAACCGTGCCCGTTGCTTTACTACGAAAGATGGACTGCCCAACAATACCGTATATGCCATAGTGCCCGATAGCAGGGGCATATTCTGGTGCAGCAGTAATAAGGGCATATTCTCATTTAATCCACGCACAGCAGAAGTACGCAGCTTTACCACGAAAGATGGTTTGTTGAATGATGAATTTAACCGGTACCAATTTTTACAACTGCCCAATGGCATGATCGCTTTTGGCGGTGTAGGAAGCTATACCGCATTCGATCCGCTGGCTATTAATGCAGATGAATTTGAACCCCACGTGGTACTTACCGGTTTAAGCATCAATAATGAACACGCAGATTACGGACAGCCCGGTTCACCTTTTTCACAATCAGTCAACAGCCTGTCGCAGATTACCCTGCCCTGGCATAAAAACTTTTTGTCGTTTAGTTTTGCTGCCCTTGAATATAACATACCCGGCAAGCTGCAATACCGCTACCGCCTGACAGGCATCGATGAAAAATGGGTATATGCCCAATCGGGTAATACCGCCACCTATACCAATGTGCCGCAGGGCAGTTATGAATTACAAATTAATGCCACCAATACGTCGGGCAAATGGAGTTCGCATGTTAAAAAGATGCGACTGGTGATCATACCTCCTTTATGGAAAACAGCCTGGTTTTTAACATCAGTAGTTATATTATCAGCCCTGCTTGTTTTTCTTATTATTTACAGCAGAATTAAAAGTATCCGTAAAAAAGAAAAACAGCAATTGCGAGTTGAACGGGAATTAATGGAACTGGAGGCCGGCGCCCTGCGCGCACAAATGAATCCTCATTTTATTTTCAATTGTCTTAGTGCTATTAAACTGCTTATCCAGGAAGATAAAAAACAGGAGGCCATCACCTACTTAACTACCTTTTCAAAACTGATACGCAACCAGCTGCACAACAGCCAGAAAGAAATAAGCCTGGAAGAAGAATTAAAAACATGCCGGTTATACCTGCAAATGGAAGCATTGCGTTTTGGCCCGGGCTTAACCTTTGACTTTGAAGTGGAAGAAGAAGCAAACATTTATTCGCTGATGGTTCCTCCATTACTGATACAACCCTTTATTGAAAATGCTATCTGGCATGGCATATTGCCCCGTGAAAAAGGCGGAAAAGTAACGATAAAAGTAACCGACCGCGAAGACCATGTATTATGTATAATTGATGATGACGGTATAGGGCGTGAACAATCAATGCGCAATAAATTGGCCATCGCAGATGCACACGCGTCGCAGGGTTTACAGCTCACACAAAACAGGATGCATTTGTATAATGTGCTGTACCAGCGTGGCGCAAACATTACAATAACAGATAAGATAAACGCACAGGGTGTACCCTGTGGCACTATCGCTACCATTTCTTTTAAAAAAGAAGTATGATGAAAGCTATTATTATAGATGATGAGGCGAATTGCCTTACCTCGTTGCAGAACGATTTAGAAACATACTGTCCCCATGTTACTGTAATAGCTACCTGCCGCTCGGCCAGGGAAGCACTGACGATCATTGAAAAGCAACCGCCCGATCTTATTTTCCTGGATGTGAAAATGCCGGGCATGAGTGGTTTTGAAATGCTGGAAATGATAGGTCAATTAAATTTTCAGATTATTTTTACTACCGCTCACGACGAGTTTGCCGTGCGCGCTTTCAGGGTGAGTGCCGTAGACTATCTGTTAAAACCTATCCCCAGTGAAGAACTGGTATCAGCTGTAAACAAAGCCGCCGGTTTAATGCAAGGCAAAAAAAACGATCATAAAGCTATTGCCAATCTGCTTCACAATGCCGGCCTACCCCATGAACAACAACGGATAGCTATCCCTAACCGTTCGGGTTACGATTTCATCTATATTAATGATATTTTGTATTGCAAGGCAGAGGGAGCTTATACCAACATTGTTTTAAAAGATAAAAAATTGTTGCTTTCGCGGTCGCTGGGCGAAACCGTGCAGATGCTTCCGGTGGCGCTGTTTGAAAGGGCCCATCACTCGCTGCTGGTGAACATACAACACATCACCTCGTACTCCAAAGCCGATGGATATATAATTGTTATGACCAATGGCGATCAATTGAATGTGTCGAGAACGAGAAGAGAGCAACTGTTGATACGGCTGGGTGTACGGTGATGAAGCCCTACCGTTAATTTTCTTTAAGGTTTTCTGCAAGGTTGTTGATTTGCTTTGTAAGCATAGCACTGATATCTTTTAATGCCTTGGGGTCCTGGAGTTTTTCGTTGATTTTACTTATAATGGTGTCGCTTACTGTTTTATAATTCGCAGCCTTGTTGGCCAGGAAGTTGTAACTGGTACCGCTATCCATTTGTATAGAAATACAAATGTTGGAGTTTTTTGGAGCCCCGGGTGCATTACACAAATTGAGTGATGTGGTTGAATTAACAATCATTTTCATTTCATTCATAATCACCATTAATTTATTATCAGGATCATTAGGGTCCGGAACAATATCCATATCCCCGTAACCCTGGGCTTCGAAAATATATGTAGTAAAGGTTCCCCTTCCATCAGTTATATATTGATGTTCATCATTATCAGCCTTACATAACTGACTGTACAGGTAATTTCCGGTTACCGTTATGTATTGGCTGGTAACATAAGGCGTACCCATAGGCAGTGTACAAAAATTTAAAGTTGCTTTTACATTGGTGTCATTCACTTCGGGCATACCCTGGGTGGGCTGAAGATTGTATAAGCCTTTAATTTCTACATCGCTTAGTTGTAAGGTAGGAAGTCCGATACACGTTCCGGGCTCAAAATTTATTGTACAAACAGTATTCGTACTATCCGGAAGGGCACCCATATCCCAATCACCTGCAATGTAGGGGTCATAGCTGATGTCCTGGCTGCTAAGCAATTTCGGAAGAAAAAAGTTTGAGCTTTGGTCAGACATCTCCTTCCAAAGATAATCTACCAGGAATTTAAGAATGTCTCCGTCTGTTTGCTTTTTCATATAATAATTTTTATGCGGTTCTCAATTATTTATAACCGATTCCAGTAAATGCTGCAGGCATAAAGCATAAGGATTACTTTCATAGATCTTTAACTGCTCAATTGCCTTAATCATGTATACACGGGCTTCAGAATATGCTTTATATATGCCCGGCGACCGAAGCACCAGCGTTGTGGCTTTTTGAAAATCGGCTTCAGTATAATTTCTGCCGGAAAGAATTTTTTTTAATGGGTTTTGTGCAGGTAATGCTTCAAGAACATAGATATAAGGAAGGGATATCTTCCGGTTTTTTAGATCAATAAACTGTTCCTTTCCTGAATCTTCCTTTGAATGAAATATATCCTTAAGATCATCCATGATCTGGAAAGCTCTTCCGCTGTACATGCCAAATTTTTCCATGGCAATCACTTCTCTTATCCTGGCATCCACCAGTCGCGCACCGGCTTCACAGGCCAGGGCAATCAGCTTCCCGGTTTTCCGGTCGATCGTACGCAAATACCTTTTCCTTAAAAACGCTGTTTTCCAGGAAGGTTTTTGCCTTAATTCATCAATCTCACCGCGACAAAGCGTAAAGGCGGTGTCCATATAATACCGCACAAGTCTTAAATCACTCTTCGATCTTACAGCGCCTACAAAGCTTCGCATTGATTCAATCATTTGCATATTTCCAATCAGCAAAGCCTCTTCATGCCCGCGCTCCGCGTTTAGCGAGGGTAATCCCCTGCGCAGCGTAGCGCCATCAACGATATCATCATGAATTAAAGAACCTGTATGCATCATTTCAAGCGAAACAGCCGCCCGTATAATTTTATCAGGCAGGGGTTTTGTGGGATCCTCTTTACCATTAAGCCTTGCGCTCAGCATAAGAAGAATAGGGCGAAACTTTTTTCCGCGTTTATAGGCTTCCAATGTATTTACACCGATATATTTTCGCTGTGTTTTCAGAGTTTTAAATAAAATAATTTCAAAACGCTCGATATCCAGGGATATCAGTTCCCGTGCATTGCTTAAATTTTGTGTGTAATTATCAAAAGCGGCAATCAATGGAAATTGTTTTAATGTCTGTAATTATTTATTCATTATAACCCGGCACCTGCATTTTGGTCATAAACGCTATGTATGTATCCTTGCGATAACGGCGCAAAAGCGTAATTAAAGAATCAAGATTATTTTGAAGTTTACTGGTTCCTTTTTTTTGTATAATATTCATAAGGGTTATTATATCTTCAATGGCAGGCGTCGTTTCATTTTTGCCCGGCAGGTGATCCTGCAACATCCGCACAAGTCGTTTTCTTACCACTGCATCTGTTGAACAAATTGCATTAATTTCATTCTGACACAAATAATACCGGTAAAGCATTTCCTGTGCGCCGGGAAGGTTTGACAAACTTTGCAACATTTCCACATCGGGGCGAACTGTTAATAATCCTGAAAAGTTTAGCAAGCCATAAGAACTAATTACGGAACAGAAATTTGAAATTTCCGAGACGATTTTTTCAGCTTCCTTTTTTGATTTTCCCCAAACATTTTCGAGAGCATCTTCAATATCTTCCGCCGCCCAGTTAAGGTCATTCAACAGTTCGGCTGCGAGTTCGGCCGAAACCTGGTAATATTGGTGAAGTATAGTTGTAACATCCTCCCCTACATTAAATAATCCCTGTTTCAACGCGTCAATCCATTTTTTTACGTTCATCTTATCTAAAAGATCGCGGAATAATTCTTTCGGATATTTTTCGAAAAAATCTTCGAGATCATCTTTGAGATCATTCCATGATGTAATGTCTATGAGGTTGAAATCAACGGTTAGGGTTAGTGTACCAAAAGAAAAGGAACCACTTACGTTAAATTGGAATCCCGGGTTAATACTCAATGAACAGGTGAGGTCAAGGTCGAAGTCAATTTTTAATGCCGGGATGATGGTAAGGCCGCCCTCAACTACATCAGGTGTGTTTACATGCAAACCAATACTACCTCCTACAGAGCCAAAGAAGCTGAATGAACTACCGGAATAATGAAGGCTGCAAATTAAATGCTCAGTGAAAATGTATTGATGTAATGTCATATCTATATAAAATGAACCTTCTTTTATATAGGCATACAGGGTATCACTAATTCCAAGAACAGTTATGGAACCGGAAAGAATCAGGTAAGGCTTATCCGGGTCGGGGCTGTTTATGGCTGTTGTATCTATTAATCCGTAAGGCCCTTTATCGGCTTGCGCATTAGAAAGTGTAACCAGGCCGCCGGCCAGTGAAAGCGGCTTATTTACATAGCCCGAAGCTTTGATACCGGTGTTAAAATAGATTTCTATATCGAAAACAGCTTCAAACCCATAAAAAATGATGTCGCCGCTTGAATAAAAACCCATGTTATAAAGGGTGTGGGTTGCCGGGTTTATCCATCCGTTTGGATCAAGCACTATGTATAACTGAAACTCTTTAAAGCTGATGCCATTCAGTACAGGTACCCAGCTTACATTCAGGGTAGTAAACTCCTGTATGAGGCTGGTAAGTTGAATCGCCTTTGTTTTATCAGTTTCAATCAGCTTAAAAACAAAGGCATTAAGCTCAGGCACTCCGCCATCCAATACACCTCCAACAAGGTCCATTTCCAACTCTACCGGATCGGTTTCGCCAATACCAACATTGCCTCCAAACCCAAAGAACAATTCACCTTCTGCCGATACACCAACTTCACCCCAGAAATCTTCAATGGTAATTCCCTGCAGCCCTAAAGGATCCTTCCATCCCGGACCAGAGTCTCTAGCCAAATTCAGCTGTTTTGCCAATTTAGCGTTGGTATACTGCTGCAAACGCTTTACCATTTCTACGTTTTGCATTTCCACATCTGCCCGCAACACGAAATACAAATCGAATTCACCTTCCAGGTTCAACGTACCGCCACCAACAAAGTCAAGTTTAACTGTATTGCCTTTATTCGGCCCCGCGATCTCTGTAAAGGAAAAGGTAACGCCTGTTTGTAAAGAAAAAGATTTATTAGCTGGTGAGATAATGAACAGAAGGCCGTCGAACGAGTATTTTTGTGTTGCAGAAGGCGTACCGATCTGGCCGATAAATTCAGAATTACTTAGCGGTATAGCGAGGTAAGCGTAAAAACTAATACCATTTGCATCGGGGAAAAATTTATGCAGCACCTTTAATGCAGATCCACCGAAATCAATGCTGGTAAAAAAAGTAACGCCTTTGCCTATTGTAGCAGGTATGGGAGATGGTGGATTTTTTAATGTAACAGAAGGGTTAACAATCGATGATATTATAAGACCGGTTTTAGAAAATGCTATGCCTTCGAGGATATCTCCAAAAACAGAAGGCCATTGTTGTGCCGGAGACCATTGCCAGTTCGAGGTCCAGATACCGGTTATGCATCCCCATCCTAAATCATTCTTCTGAATTTCAAAAACAAGTCCCAACGATGTATTATCAATATCAACTTCAGCGGTTAATGAAAAATCATATTCAGTTCCCTGGGGTTGATTGCCTCCCTGCGGATTTAGTACTGCAAATGTAACCTGGCAATTTTTGAGATTCAGTTGCGGAAAATCAGCCGGTAATGAAAGATCAGCTTCATTAACAATTTCCACTGCCAGTTTTGTAAGATCTATATCAGGAAAATTGCCCTGGAGCTGAAAATTGCCTGGTATAGCCCAGGTTACATCAAACTCGTTAATACTTTCACTTTTGCTGTCGGTTATAAATTGAGCCCTTGCATCAATTGAACCGCTGGTAGAGGGGCTGTTGCTTTCATCGTAATTAAGTGTAAGTACAGCCTGTACTAATTTTATTTCGCGAATCCCTGAGTTGATCTTCCAGTCGCCTGTAAAACCGGCCGAAAGTGCATAGATGTTTTCTCCGGGTGTACCGCTTACATCCAACTCATTACATACCAGATCCGGGAAACCGGAGGCTTCCGGGAAAAATTTTTTAAGCAATTGCGAAAGCTGTATAGTGCTATCCGGCTCAAGTTGCACATCAAAGGAAGGATCCGGAAAACTGGCGCTGAGCAATAATTCAATACCATCGACCAGCTTTACGTCACCATTTACAATTGTGGTAATCTGCGGGTTTGTTACGATGTTATTGACCATAAAGGTCGCATCGAATTTTTCCAGGTTGAAATAACCGGGAAGCACATCCCATTCACTGATTGTACCAATATCAACTGCCACCGCACTGAAGGCCTGGGATAAATTTTTGTTGATCAAGGATGTTGTGAGGTAAATGCGGATTCCTTTAAGGGTAACATACTTACTTAGATCTTTTACATACTTTTTGAGTTCTTCGCCAACAGGCGCATTATTTAAAAAGTCAGCCAGTTGTTCGAGGGTATGCTGTGCAAAATCTGCAGTTCCTGCATCAAAAACCAATACTTTGCCTAAATTACTTATATCAACAGAAACCTGAATAGGTGGTTCGGTGCCAATAGTTATCTGGCTAATCAGCAATAACTCAGCCGAAAATTCTTTTGATGGCTCTATTATAAACGTCTTACAGGCTAATGATACCGGCAGCGTTAGAAAGCTGGCCAGTGGGATATTTTGTACCGGCGATGAAATATCTATACCAGGTTGCAGACTATTCAGGTTATATATATTCCCTGCCAATATACCGATGGCGCCGCTTATAGATATGAGTTGCCCTGTACCCAGTAAGGAAGTTACTTTGCCAAGTATTCCATCGTTTGTAAATAATGATGCAGATGAAAAGTTAAGACCTGGTTTCAACGCAGGATATACAGGCCCGGCTTTCTGTTCATAGGAACTAAGCAGGAAAGCGGATGATTGAAAGTTGAGATTTGAAAAAAATGTTTCTGCAAGAAGGGGAAAAGATAAAGCGAAAGTCCAGTTTCCAGGAAGTGGAAACTCTATAAATAAGGCGGGGTCACCTTCTTTGGCAGGCTGCCCGTTTTTATCTATAATGGAAAATACTATATTGTTTACGACCTGGTTGTTTACATTTAACAAACTCATAACCCCTGAAAGAGGCACCGTATTATTGACCTTTTTTGGTTGCTGAATGATGCCGGTTATGCTCAATGTGTTACCACACCAGGTATTGATCAGTGAATATATACTTCCATTGCCATCAATTGCATCGCATGGAAGTTGTAACGAAGTTCCGTTATACCATTTGGGATCGGTAATGAGATCAAATAAAGTATCCAGGTTCATAATTCAGTTTTCAGAGATGAGATTTATTTCAATTTATCAACCAGTACTGTGTAGTCGAGGCCATCCGTACGAAAAAGAATGTTACCCTGATCATAAGTAACGAATATACCCAGGTCATTTTCTTCAAATACATAGCCTGTCGTCTTGTCTACATAGCAATCTATTTGATGCATGGGAATGGTACAACCACTTTTCCCATTTGAATCCACCAATTTTTCAACCACATCAACTATTGAACACCGGGGATGCCCGTAACCTGTATGCTGGGCACTGGCAGAAAATATTCCAATATTGGGTTTTACTGCCAGCAGAAAATTTTTGCTCGAGGAATGATTGGAACCATGATGGCCGAAAGCAAGGATTGTTGATTGCAATGAAGTATAGTCCCATTTTTTCAGGATCCATCTTTCAGTAGTGGCTGTTGCATCGCCGCTAAGCATAACATTCGAGCTATTAAAATCAATGGAAATGACAAGACTTTTAGTGTTTGCATCACCGGCTACGTTCGCTGCAATCATATAAATATTCACGGTGGAGTCGCCATCAACTTTCGTTATAGGCTTTGAGTTGAAGTAATTTGAAGTATAGGTAACCACATTTGTAGTAGAGGGCAGCCCACTAAACCACGTGCCCAAAATCCCGGAATAATCAGATTGATTGCCGCTTATATGAACGTACAACGGATTTTTTGCTTCTTTAATATCCGGTATCATGCTGATGTGATCGGCATCGGGATGTGAAAGAAATATGGTCCCAATATCATTTCCGCCGGTTATTGCCGTAATCTTTGCGGCTATTACCTTGGGATCAACACTTGAGGAAGTGGTTCCGCAATCATATAGCATAAATTTGCCGTTTGGCAATTTAATAAGCTGGCAATTGCCTTGTCCAACATCCAGAAAGTAAACACTCATCTCAGGACCAGTGAGTGCACCATTACTAAGCGCAGTAACAGTTTGGGCATGAATGCCCAGGGTTACTGTGAAAAGAAAAAGAAATACAATTTTGCGTTTAAACTCAAAGCGTAAGCGAATAAAAAATAATGACATGAATATTGCTTTTAACTTGTTTTTAATGCGCCCACAATACACAGCATCCCCATCCGGTTATCTACCTTGTTTATTTGAGGCGTGAACTGTATCGATACATTGTTGATGCTAACCCCATAACCAGGCAACTGGTATGTTTCGAAGTTGATATTCTGTATAAAGGTTGTTGCTATTGGTGTAGCCACCGCTGCAATAGACTGGGTAATAGGCCATGTAATGGCCGATAATATTTTTTGCCAGATACTACCGGTTGGCTTTAACAGAAAAGTAAATGGGTTGATGCTTCGCACTATTATATTCATAGAGCTGTTTCCCACAGGTTCCAGTTGCGCAGTGGCCCCGGGAGCGGGTCCGCCCTCCACATCATAGTTCACTCCAATAGGTAGAAAAAATACAGTAACTGATGCCGATACATTTCCGTTAACTCCGAAATTCATATCAACAGCATTACCGTTTATATTAACAACCGGATTTAGGATATTAATAGAATAACTATAACTTGCACCTCCCACATCGGTACCCACACTACCACTGCCAGAAATATTTTTTGTACCAACTTCTATATTCGTTACTGCCTGTAAAGCCTTATTACTTAGTAAAGCAAAAAAGTCATCTTCAGGCCATGGAAAAGCTTCAGGGATAGCAGCGGGACCATTACTCCAAAGGTTTGTTATGGCAATGATAGACCCGCCTTCTATTGTGGCCACGATCGGAGAAAGTGTTATTCCTGCTAAATCAGGCGATGGAATGCTTAATCCTGCAAGCGTTTCTGCCGCAACATCAAGCAATTGCGGCATTACATACTTGCTTACAAAAATGTTTTCCATGGGATCGGGCAGGTGTTCATAACTGGCATGATCAATTCCCAGGTTTAATTTATTATCCAGGACATACAGGAAGCAACTAAGTGTAACGTTTATATTTAACTGTATTTTATCACCATCTTTTTGTTCCAAAATGATCTGAAGGTTGGAAAAATTAACATCAAAGGGCGCAAGCTGGTCAGTAAAAAACTGCATTCCGGTTTTTACAATTTCCTGTTTAGGCCCGATGGTGAAACCAGCCGGCGATAAATTAAATACAGGCGCCTCAATAGTATTCCAGGTCATGCTGATGCCCGGGTATGAGGGGTCGGACCCAGAACCGGAAAATAATCCGGGAACAGATGCAACAAGGTCCTGGCTGCATTGATTCAACTGGCGTTGGTTTACGCCAACTGCGATATCAAAACTCATATTGAATAATTTTAAAAGCCGGTGAGATGGATTTAACCGAATATCTCCTCAATGGCCTGATTAAACCGGTCGCTCAGATAATTTTTAACATCATCGCTATTCAAGCCACCCTCAATATTGTTTTTTAAAAGATTGATTAAAAAGGAAGCATTCGCCACCATATTTTGTACTTCTGTATTAAGATCCGAGGCGATATCCGGATACAGAATAACATGCAATTGAGGTATGTCTGCATCAATTTCGTTTATGGTCACCACCAGGTTACCATCCACGGTTTTTACTGTAGCTGTTATAGTAACAGCGGGAGAATCAAACGTATCTGAGAAATATCCTGTTACCTGAACGACGTCGTTTACTGAAGCAAATTGGGTTGATTTTTTATTATATTCTTCGTACCGGTTATTGGCAATCCAATCCTGGTAGTCTCTTTCTACTTTTGCTTTAGCCTGTTCACGCAAGCCGGCTTTATGTTTAATCGAAGCATCTCTTTCTTCACCGGAAAGACTCACAGATCCACCCTTTTGTACGTATTCCATGAAATTATTAATACTATCGCCATAATAAGCTTCTGCTTCGTCCATAATGGAACTATCGGAACCCGCCTTGCTTTTTACATCCGCTGACGGACTATTATATAAAGCATCATAAAGTTCCTGGCCTCTCGGATCGCCCAGCTTTATCAGTTCCAATGCTTCGACGGTAAGTGCATATGTCATATAAAAGCCATGGCCATTATAATCATCATCGTTGAAACCGGTACCCTGATTATCAGGGTTGTTGGCAGCTTCGGAGGTTTGTTTCATAAAAAAGGAGGTATCCTTATCACCGGTTTTCTCGTGTAGCCATCGATCCTGAAAAAAACCATTGGCAGGATTTGGCTGTCCGTTAATTTCTGCATTTTCTGCCATCACAATCGTGTTCAAAGTATTGTTCTGGTTATAGAATATATCAACCAGAACATTGCCATTCGGATTATCAGGTTTTGATAAGGTATCGCGGTACTGGTAAGCCAGGTCAATATTATCATCGTTGTTGCCAAAATTGACGCTGTTGAACATATTTAAAATATTATTGGCAGCTGCTATGGCACACCCTGTTACACCACCTGAATCTACTTCATAATTTCCCCTGTATAAAAGTTGGTCAAATGCAACAGAAAGGGTTAAAGTGTGTGTTGAATCATCATATGTTAAACCACGGTCAGCAATAGAGGGTAAGCCGTTGATCCTGCTATTTTCCATGATTAGGGAGATATAACCCAGTACATCATTTTTAAAAAGCTGAATAGGGCCAAGCTTGTCTATTGGCGAACCTTCGAGTGGAGGAATTGTGAAACTACCGCTTTGCACGCCATTGGCCATTACATTGGGCAGGTAATACAGGGTATCAGGCGTCCACAATCGCTTCCAGGCCATTCTAAGGATTACCTCATCGGTACTTTGGAGCATAGTTTTATATTTAGATTGGAAGCAATTTAGGAAAGCATTTTACGGTTATTGGTATAAGTTAACAGTTGGCTAACCCAGGTTAACAAATGGTACTGTATAGATAACCGTTGGATTTTAAATGCATGCCGGTGAAGGGATATTTTCTACTATAACGGAGGTATTGGCATTGATCGGGGTAAAGTAGCACAAAAGACAATTTTGGAGATAGCTAAAGATAACGGGAGTCTTGCGCATTTTATGCCAGTACACGCAGGAAGAAGCAGCATTGGAAAGATATTACCGGCAACTGCAACTTATAGTCATGCAGACCGGTGATTACTTTCCCATCCGTCAGGATTCAAACCTGAAACCATCCCGACTCCGCGAGTCGGGATGCTCTATTCAATTGAGCTACGGGCAAAAAAAAGCTCCACGTTTCTGTGAAGCTTCTTTGTGATCCGGATTGGAGTTTATTCAAACCAGTTGCGGGAAGAATTAAAAACTTTACTAAAGATTAAGCCGTTGATAATCCGTAAAATGGGGTATAAATAGTTGCAAATAGTCGATTATATTTAATATGGTTTCTTTGAAACGATTTCATTGAACGAATCTCTGGATGCTATACTCGATTATATAAACCACTCTTGATATTTTTTCCCGACGTCCGTGTTCCTGTTTAATTTCTTTAAGTTGCAATCTTTACACACTAATTGGATATTCGTTGGATCATTAACTCCGAACAAATCAAGAGGAACAATATGATCAAAATTATATTTTGCGTCAAGATTTACTAGTTTGCTTATGTCCGTCCAGCAAAATGAGCACCGGCCCTTGTCCCTGAAATAAATTGCATTTTGAAGCCATCTGATTTACCAGAATGTTTTGGCAAGCCCTGGATCTGCTCACAACCCAACCTGCTCCATTAATAATCTCCTGTAAGCCTGTAGGCCGAAAACAGCCGGGTGTCGTAACGAAAAGACCGGTAATTTGCTCCGTTATAGTAATATGCTATTTTCTGCCAGTCTTTGTTTTTGATGGCTAAGTCGAGAGAGCGCACTGTTTTGATCCATTTAATGGCAAGTAATACCTGATTATATTCACTTTCTTTTGCGAAATCCCACATATCGCCCACCTTTTTAAATCCTGTTTCGGCGTAGTGAAAGCCCATTAGCTGCATCATGCCGATCGATGTACTTTTCATAGCGGCATCAGCATTTACTGCAAACGCACTGTTAAAGGCTTTCCACTCGGCATTCTGGTTGCCTACTTTATTGCTTTGCCAGGTTATATGCCTGGTTTCTCCCGCCCAGCCTTTATAAAGCCGCTTAAACCATGACGGTTCAAACTGTATAATAATTTTTCCGGTAACCGGGTGGAATCCATGCTGACCGCTTTCAACCTGGATAATTGATTTCAAAACCCGGTATTCATAACCGTTGTTAACAGCCAAATCATTGATTTGAGCATTGGTTAGTAATTTACCTGTATCTATTCCCATTGTTTTTGTCGTTTTATGTTTACCTGCAGTATTAATAAAAGATTTTAAAAAGAGCCCTGACAGTACCGTCAGGACTCTTTACTTTACTAACCGCACGCACTATTCCTCTTCATTGAGCACCGCTGTTTGGCTTACAGCGCCCATTACGCTACCGGCCACAGCGAGGTATCCTGCAATGTCGGTAACGATATTTGGCAAATGCGCAGGAGAGGCAAAGACGGCAGCGCTTACTGCTACCAGCGACACACCGATGGTTCGAAGTATTTTGAAAAACTTCGGGGTGGAATCCTGCATCCGGTTGATGATAGTGTTCATATTGAAAAATTGACTGGTTAACAAATAATGGTCCTTCTACTAACCAGACTATAACCCTATTTCGCAACTTATGGGCCGTGGCCCCTGCGCACAGGGCCTGGGCCAATAAGGTTTGCCGCGGGGCGGCATGGAAGCTTCCTGGTATATACATACCTGCCTTGAGCAAACAAGCGCATAGGATAAGGTGGTTTGGCAACGGATGAATGCAGCTTCGGTTTAGTGGCCCCGGCTTGTCGGGGCGTTCCCTTACAGGAAGTAAGCCCTTCATGGTTGCCGCAAAACCACTACCGGGTTATTGAATAACCCGTTCAACTACCTGAGTAGTGAGCTTTTCACCTGCAGCACTTATGGCTACAACCCGAAACCAGTATTTTGCCATGGAAGTAAGCCCGTTAAAAGTGTGTACGGAAAACTTGCTTACTTCACTATGCCAAACTGTTTCTAAAGCAGGAGGCTCGGCAGTGTACTGGTGCATATATACTCTTGCCCCGCGCAACCGCTTTAAGCTTGTGGAAGCCACACCGGGAGCTCCTATTTCAACTTCCAGTGGTGAAATTATCTGATCAATCTGCGTGCTGCTTGCACCTGAGATAGGAAAACCGCTGCTTAACAAATTCAGCCGGTCGCCTTTACACATAACGGTTACATATTCTGCCAACACGGTTAGTAAGGCGATCACTTCCGCTTTCAATTTGTTTTTAAGCGCAACTGCTTCAACGTCTCGGCCTTTGGCATTGCCTACTGCGGATTGCAATTCCGGTAACAGCTTTTTGGTTTCAGCAAGAGCTGGAGGCGGATCAGAAAAGATTGGATTGTTTTCCATTTTTTCCACTACACGATAACCCTGAGTTATGGTGTCGCTATCGCGCAGGATCTTGTACGTACTTAATATTACGTTTTGCATTTGCTAAGATTTTAATGTTAAAAAATAAAATACCCGCTCTAAGATCAGAACCTGAAACCCATTGTATTGGCCAATAATTACAACGGAGTTTATTGCTGCCGTTGTTGTAAGTCAAAAATAAATGAGGATGCAAACAAAAAGTGAGCGTTGGAGAATTCGCTGGTGGGTTTGTAGTATTCGTATGATTTTAGAGAGAATTCGCAAAAAAATAATTACATGAGGCATGCTTTTCGTTTTTAGTACACGTCACAAAAAGCATTGATTAAAATCAATAAGTAAGCGCCGTTACCCATTTACGCAAACAATAACTTTAAATAATATTAAATTTAATAACCCTAAATTAACCTAAACCAACCCATGAACCTGACTACTCCCCTGACCGCTCCCCTGAGAGTGATTATAGTTGAAGACATGATTTCCATCCGTCAGGATTTAGAAGAGTTTTTCCAGCAGCAACCAGACTTTATCATTGTTGGTGCCTGCAGTACCGTTAGTGATGCCATTGCACTGATCCATAACACAAAACCAGACCTTTTGTTACTCGATATCGGACTTCCGGATGGGACCGGTTTTGACATACTCGAACAGATAACCGAAAAGGTTAAGGTCATATTCCTGACGGCCCACTCGCAGTATGCTATCCAGGCCTTTCGGTACGGCGCCATCGATTACTTACTAAAGCCTTTCAACGAGCTGGAATTAATGGAGGCGTTACAAAGAGTAATCAACGCTCAACCGCTGCTACGGGAGCAAATTGCCATCACCCTGCACAGTTTCAGGAAAAAAAAGGTGCAGGATCACATTGCACTGCGGTCCCAGGATTTTGTGAAGATCGTGAAGTTAAAAGAGATCACTTACTTTGAAGCTGATAATAAGTATACTACTGTTTTCTTAAATGCCGGAAACAAAGTGGTTACCAGCAAACCCCTTAAGGAATATGACGAACTATTATCCGAAACATTCTTTCTGCGTACCCACCAGTCTTACCTGCTGAATGAATTTTATATTGATCGTTACCACCCGAAAGGGGGTATAATCTACTTAAAAGATGGAACACAAATTCCAGTGTCGGAACGGAAAAAAGAAATTGTTGATCAATATTTAAAAAAGCTATAGCCGCTATGTACCGGATCTTCCTTCTGGCCATCATTTGTATGGCCTGTAATACCAATGGTAAGAAGAAGCAGCAACCTGCCTCGGGTCATTTTATGGCCTTTTTAAAAAACAACATCAATCCCTTATTACAAAACCGGGAAGCCAAAGCCGCCAAAAGAAAATTAGACAGCATTCTGCCCCTCATTGAACAAAGGGATAACTATGTAGAAATGTGTTCCTGGCTTCGCTGTATGGCCGTAGTGTACCAAATCGAAAGCAAGCCCGCTTTAGCCCGGCAGTATGCAAATAAGGCTTTAAAATTGGCCATAGAAAAAGATACAACCGAAAGACAGATCCTGGCTGGTAAAATTCAAAAGGCTGCTGTACTTACTGACATCAGATTACTCGACAGCGCCTTGGGTTATGCCCGGGAAGCCTATTCTATGGCTGAAAGGATCGATACGCCCGGTCTTCCGTTCATTTGCCTGAAGCTGTATGATATTTATGAAAAGATCGGCGACCTGGAGATGCAAAAAAAATATTTGTTCGAAGGATTCAAACGCAGCACGAGCCCCAAGCATAAAACAGTTTTTGCCGCTAATATTGCAGCCTGGTATGAGCGGGTTGACCAAATAGATTCTGCGCTTATTTTTTTTCAGGCGTTGATGAAGGACAGTAGTTTCAGCAATCCTTATTATGACGCCGTACGGTATGAAACCCTGGGAACACTTCTTTCGAAAAAAGGTAATTGTAAAGAGGGCCTTGGCTATCAGTTGAAGGGCATGCAGATCAGCCGCGGGTTGGGCGAAGTGAATGCCGAATCTTATTTCAATATAGCAGCCACCTACCGAAAGCTTGGGCAATATAAAAAGGATGAAAATTTGTTGGACACGGCTCTGAGCTATGTTTCTCATGAAAAAAACTGGGCGCTTACAAGTAAGATCTGGAGGGCCAAAGCGGACAATTGGGCGCTTCAAAAAAAATATTCGCTGGCCAACGCCGCCATGGCTTCCGCTTTTAGATATTTTAAAAGAGAAGTCGATTCCTCGGCGATTGGCCGGGCCAGGGAGTTGGAAGCCAAATACAGCCTTTTGGAAAAAGACAACGAGATCATATCGCTGGCCCTAAGCAACCAGGAAAGCGAAATGACCAGGGAACGGCAAATGAGAGCCATTATTCGAATAAGCAGCGGCGTAGCCATCCTTGGCATATTTGTTTTTTGGATGTGGAGGCGGAAACAATTAAAAATGAATATCAGGGAAGAAAGCCTGCGACAACAATTATTAAGAGGCCAGATCGACTCTCACTTTTTATACAATTCCGTGTTTGAGTTACAGAAGTTGATCCGGAAGGGAACTACCGAAGTTTCCGTTGAATTTGCAGAGCGATTAGTGCAGCTCTTCAGGCTGAGCCTTGAAAATGCCCGGCAACCATTTGTACCGCTCAAAAATGAACTCGATGCCCTTGCCAGTTATTTAATGCTGCAGCAATCGTTATTCGCTAATCAATTTGAATACCGTATTGAAGTAGAAGGTATAGCTGACCAGGAAATCATTCTGATTCCGCCTATGCTGTTGCAGCCTTTTACCGAAAACGCGATCATGCACGGTTTTACCGGCCAACAAGAAAAAGGGCAGATCAACATCAGTATTCAAAAGAATCATAAAGCGCTGCATTGCATTATAGAAGATAATGGCCGGGGCTTTCAGGTTGCCGGCAATCAATCTCAGAAGCGGTCTTTATCTACCATTATTAATAAGGAGCGTTTGGAAATTTTAAGCCGGCAAACCAGGACACTTGCGCAATTGAAGATCATTGATAAAAAAGCAACAACTGGTGAAGCCGGGGTTCGCGTGGAATTAATTCTTCCTTATCAAACGAAGCATAAAACACCGTTCGTTCCACGCTAACATTTATAAATACACAACAAACATTACAGGCAAAGTTTTACTAATCGATCAAAAATTTCAAATTTTTTCAGGACGGGTCTAAAAGCTTCCGCGCAATGTTGTCAATTAAGTAACATCTTTAACAATTCTGAATATATGTTTCTAACTTTGCCGCATTAGTAACTTACTATGACTCATCGGTAGCTAAATTTGGACCAACCTGACTAAACTTTGCACCACTCTCACTAATCTTTGGAACAATTATAATTAAATATGGAAAAGCCTTTACAACATTTACTAATAAGTTCATAACTATGGAGCATGAGTAACTTAATTATCAGGTAAAGTTCTGTACTTACGCGCACAAGTTAAAAACCTATGTACAATAATAGCGAACTGATGCCCCATAGTTGGTTATTGATGATCTATATAGAATAGTCGATAAAACGAAATCCGTTTTTAATTTTCTGTAATTGATGAGGTATAATTCACATTGAGCAAAACAATTGCGTATGTAATTGGTGTATTAGGCTTCGTCAATGGCTTTTGCACGGCACCTATGGAACTCTTTCCTGTGGAGAAAGCTACAAAATGGTTTGATTCCAATCTGGCTACCGGATTGGAATCAAACCGCAAAAACATTGAAACCAACCTGGTTTACACAGAATAGATTAAATGGAGATAATATTCCGGGAAAACAAAACCCGCTATGGAAGCGGGTCTGAGTTAAAAACGTAATAATGTGAACCGGATTGGATTCGCTTCAAACCAATTAAGGGAGGAATTAAGAGATTTACACAAACTTAAGCCGCTGATTTTTTAACAGGATGCACCCTTAAGCGCAATAGACAACCCCGAATTTCCTTTGGATTATTTGCAGTTACACATAAATATACCTCATCTAAAAGATGATTGTGTTCCTGCCTAGCCCTCTTCCTACTGCTGTTGGTGAAACCGTAAAGCCAGTGTCACCGGCCCTTATATTCATCGTTTCCTGGACTGCCATCGTCGGGCTGCCCTGCCCGCTACAGATCAGGCGACTGAAAAGCTGGTGATCCGGTAGATCGGTCACCAATTGCTGTTACAGGCCGGCGATTCCTCCTCCCGCATCCGTAAATGCTAATTTCCGGTACCAACCCGGTCTATCTCCTCGGAAGCGCCACCTTGAGATCGGTTCACCGGCTTCATCGCCTTTCCAAACCGCCAGTTAAAGCTTAGCCTTACGACCCGCGAATCCCAGGTGACACGGAATGGTTCATATGCATTCTGAAAAGTAGAAAAGCCTGAATAATTCTGGAACAATGTAAGATCACGAACACTAAGTCTTAATGTTCCTTTATTTTTCATAATTTGTTTAGAAACCCCAAGGTCTAGTTCACCCTGCGGTTTAAGCCATTCCTGCAGGTCTATCTGGCTTTTTGTTTGGTAATATCCGCTAATTTCGAAGCCCCATCCTTTTTTGAGTTGGAACTGGTTGTTGAGGCTTACATTTAATTGAGTTACCCTTGCCTCAAAAGGCGCCCACACCACACCTTTTATTATTTTGTGATTGAGTACGGTCACAGCGGTCAGGTTCCACCATGGTTTGATCGGACGTTGAAAAGTTTCTGTAATACCAAAATTCTGAAACGAACCAACATTTCCTCGTGTATATATGATCACATTTTTGTTGGTATTACTGCTGTTGGAATCAATAATAAATATCTGCGAAAAATAATCGCGGAGATAGCTATAAGAAAATTCCGTTGTAAATAGTTGCTTATAGGTATGGATCAGTGCAAAGTTCCAGGTGTACTGCGGTTTAATATACGGATTACCTGTTTCAAAGGTGTATTTATTCAGGGTGATCAGGAACGGGTTGAGGTTCTGGAACGGCGGCCGGTCAATTCTTCTACCTAAGCGGAAGGTGATCGTATTAGCGCTGTCTACCTGATAAGAAATAAAGCCGGTTGGGAACAGGCTGCCGTACTCTTTTTTGAAAGCTGAATCTTTTACCACCGCATTTCCGAGTTGATGCGCTTTGTAGGAAGTGAATTCATAGCGGAGGCCCGTCTGCCAATGCCATTTACCCTTCTCGGCATCTACACTTGCGTAGGCAGCGCTGATCTTTTCATCGTATAAAAAGTTATTACTGCGACTAAGATCTGGTTGCCAGTCATTATCTTTCCCATAATAGTATTGGGCGAGATTGTTGGTTTTATTGATGGCTGTTTTCAATCCGGCTTCCAATAAGAATGACTTAAACTGATGTTGGTAATCTGCTTTAGCGGTAAGTATCTCTAGTTTTGACCGGGTACTTCCTTTAGTAGCCTGAATCTCGCTACTCCCCGTTGTCTCCAATTGGGTTTCGTAGTTCTGATCACCATTGATCCTGAAGCGTACGTAATCCAGGTCAACATTTATTTCACTGCGTTCATTGATCTTATGTTTGCCATTTAAATTGATGCCTCCCCTTTTGAAATGCTGGTTGTTTTCGCCAACGGTATTGATGATGGAGTCTACGTGAAAACCGGGATCCATCCATTTGATGGCAGCGAAACTATTTGCTTCGCGATCAAACAAACCACCAGTAAATACCAGGCCAAGGGTAGTTTTTTTACTGGCAAAAAAGTCGACCCCAACCTTAAGATTATTTGCCAGTATGTTACTCTTGCTGAAATTGGGTTGTTCCAAAAAAGCTGAATCCCGTTGGTTTCTGTCGAAATATTTTCGCAACGTGTACATGTTTTGATTTTCGTATCCGGCACGATTACCATAGTTCAGAAACCAGTTCGTTTTTCCATTCCTGTAATTCAGATTGAGTGAATTTCCCGTTTTAAAATAAACGCCCTGACCAACGCTCCCGTTCAACGAACCATTGAAACCTTTCTGCCGATTGGATTTCATTTTTATATTGATGATACCAGCATTACCTGCTGCATCGTATTTGGCCCCCGGGTTCTCGATCAGTTCAATTTCATCCACCTGGGATGCGCTTATCCCTGTAAGATATGCCTGAAGGTCCGCGCCACTTAGCTGGGTCTGCTTACCATCGATCAATACCATAACAGAGGGTTTTCCCTTCATGATAATGGAGCCGTCTTTTGACACCGTGATGCCGGGAGATTTTTCCAGCACATCCATTGCATTTGCCCCTGCATTGGTGATACTTGCTTCGGGATTAATAACCGTTTTATCCGGCAGGAACTGAATAGCCCGTTTTTTGGAAACGACAAGTACATTTTCCAAAACCTGGTTTTTGGTTTTAAGAAAAATGGTATCGGAAAAAGAGCTTTTGGAAACAAGATCAATCCATGGAGAAGAGACTTCCTCATAGCCAATTGCAGTTACACGTATACGATATTTACCAGCGCTAAGCTGTAGCCATTCCAGGAATCCCAAAGCGGGGATAATTTCGGAACGGATAACTGCAGAGTCCTGATTAAGCAAATAAACAGAGGAACCGGGGATAATATTTTTCTTTGCATCGACAATGGTGATGCGAATGCTTCGATTCGCCGGTTGCTGAGCAAAAGCGGCGCAATTAATAGAAAGCAAGAAACAAGCGAGTATGCTCTTAAACATAAACAGCCGGGAATTCATGAAAATAATTAAAGGAGACCAAAAAAAAGCAAGTTTATTGTCAGTGGTGAAATACCGGTATGAGTTATCGGTGACATTCATACGCATCTTTATACACCAATAAAGATAGGTCACTGAAATGGACACCGAATTGGTCACCATTAGATTTGTATCCGTTTGTATTGCTTTGATGCGGAATAGTGGAGCAAATGCAGGCGGGACATGTATTTTAATAAAAAAAGCCCGTCTTTTGACGAGCTTAATGTGAACCGGATTGGATTCGAACCAATGACCTGCTGCTTATTTCGATTCACTGGTATCAGACTTTTGATCATCTGGGTTATCCTTCCAACGTAATAACTTTTCAGGTTCCTCGTTTTCCTGCCAATGTATTACTAATGTGTCGCCGGTAGCTTTTAAAATTAAACCTTTGAATATTAGATACGGATTATCAAGGAATAAAGTATCCTTTACTATTTTGTAAAGCCTGGAACCATCTCCATCATAATCACATAAGAAATATTCTTTCTCATCAATTTTAAAATCGCAGGCCGGATTTTCATATGATGTAGTCCAGGTGCCAAATAATGCCTCTTTTTTGAAACTGCAACTAACGATCTCTGACCTTTTAAATCTTTTATTAGGAAGTGTATCGTTGTAATTTGCCGGATCGCCTTTAATGAAAATTTTCTTGCTCACAGAGGGTGAATCTGCTGTGCTATTTGTATTTGAATCCTTTTGTTCAGGCTTATCTGAGCAGGCGTACATGACCAGGGTACAAAACAATGCGATCAGGATAAAAGATTTCATATTCTATTATTGAAGGGGTAAAAAGAAAGGCAAGTCGCTTTGACTTGCCTTTCTGATGTGATCCGGATTGGATTCGAACCAATGACCTACTGCTTAGAAGGCAGTTGCTCTATCCAACTGAGCTACCGGACCCTTTCTTTTGGTACTTCACCCTTCGACTTCGCTCAGGGTGCTGCGTACCAGAACTGATACTACGCCCCTTCGACTCCGCTCAGGGCGTCCTTAGGGAGCGCAAAAATAGCTTTTTATCGAGAAATTTCCTTGTCCGAAGTAAACTATTTCAATGAATTGATTCCCATAACCTTCAGGGAATCATTATTAATCGCCACCACTACCCTTTTTTCGCCGCGGGCGGTCTTTATCAACGCCAGGTCTTTTACATCGCCGGAAACCACAAATCCGCTGCGGGCAGGCGGTATCGCCAGGAAGTTTTTATGGGCTATCCCCTTCAAAAAACAACCATAAGAGGCATCGTAGCGGCCAGTCATTACATCACTCTGGTACTCGTTACCAGCCAGCAACAAGTCGGTAAACCCGTCGCCGTCAATATCATCGCAAATGATGGCATTCACCGGTGCAAATTGCGCCTCGGGTGGCAACACGTGCCGGCGGAACTGCCCGCCGCCGAGGTTTTCGAGCCAGCAGCTGCGTGTTTCGGTACAGGTGAACCGCTGCAGGCTATCCTTGGGTTTGTCTTTGAAGATCTCATCAAACGTGGCCTTCGCATATTGCGCATGGTGCAGGAACTGCTTTTTGATGGCCGGCACCTGGTCGGCAAACTGCCGCCGGTTGATGCCGGGGTATAACCGCTTAACTCCTGTATGATCTTTGATATAATAAAAAGGTATCGGGTCAATACTTCCATTGCCATCCAGGTCGGCGGCATACAACTCCATAGGCGTGGAATCTGTAACCTGGTAATCGCAATTCATGCCCAGGTTGCCGGCAACCAGGTCCATATCGCCATCGCGGTCGATATCGGCTGCTGCCAGGCTCCGCCACATGCCGGTGATACCGGCAACACCGGTGGACTGCGTTACTTCCTTCAACCGTGCCTGTTCATTCTTAAAGAAACGCACCGGCATCCACTCTCCTGCTATCACCAGGTCGGTTTGATGGTCGCCATCAAGATCCGTCCAAACGGCGGAGGTAACCATACCGGGTTGTTGCAGCGCTTTGCAAACCGTAGCGGTTACGTCGGTAAAGACGCCTTTGTCGTTATGGAGGATGTAGCTGCGTCCGGGTAATGGATAGCGTTTGGTAACGCGGCTGCCGATAAACAGGTCTTTCTGCCCATCGCCATCATAATCGCCGGCTTGTACGCAACCGGCAATAATGCGAATGTTGGCCGGAATGGCTTTCGGCTGCAACCGGAAATGTCCCTTTCCGTCGTTACTGTACAATCGCGGCGTATTATACGCTGAGTTCTCTTCCAACTGTACATTACCGCCGGTAACGAGTAAATCCTGGTCGCCGTCGCCATCGGCATCCAGGAAAATACAATCCTGGTCTTCTTCCATTTTTATACTGTCAGTGAGAGCTTCGCTGGTAAACTGTCCGTTTTTTTGTTGGGTGAAGATGCGTCCGGAGAAATTAAAAGCACCGCCGACGAAGAGATCAGTGAGCCCATCGTTATTAATGTCGGCGGTGGCTATATATGGACCCAACTGCGAAAATTTCTGCGGCAACAAGCGTTGTTCCGCAAAGTCGTTGTAATTACTTTCTACATGCCGGTAAGCCATGCGGGTGGCGGCAGTTACATCTGAAAAAACAGTCTGCAGGTCATGCAGATCCTTCACCGCCCACGCTTCTGCCGGCTGTTGCTGTATAACCAATAACGAATCTACTGCCAACTGCTTTATTACCTGACAGGTATTGTCGGGCCAAATGGTCACTATGGAATCGATCACGGTATGGGTTCCCAACCCAAACAACAATTTCGTATCTACCGAGGAGAAATAGCCGCGCACCGGGTTCTGCTCCTGCACCTGTACCTGCCCGCCGGTATATACCTTTACCTTTCCGCCGAAACCATTCCGGTTGGCGCCATTCCCTTTTAATTGGATACTTATATAATGATGATCAACCGGTTGCTCTTTTTCATTGGTGCGGTTGATCAAGACAAATGCTTCTTTATTGATATTGTTCACAACAATGTCCAGGTCGCCGTCATTATCCAGGTCGGCCCAGGCCGCGCCGTTCGACATGGCCGCCTCGTTCACCCCTGCCTGTTGCGACACATCGGTGAACGTGTAATTGCCATTGTTGCGGTATAAATAATTGCCCAGCTCCACATGGTTTAGTGAGGCCAGCTTTTCATTGATCAGTTTCCGTTGCTGCCTGATATCACTTACCCGGCCCATTACGGTGGAACTGAACTCAAGGAAATCGGCATTGATAAAATCGCGCCCTATCCCGTTCGTGATGTGCATGTCCTTCCAGCCATCATTATCAAAATCGGCCATCAGCACGCTCCAGCTCCAATCGGTATTGGAAATGCCGGCCATCTGGCCGATCTCACTGAAAAAAGGAATGGCGGCCTCCCCCCGCCCCCCTCCGGTGGAGGGGGCGTTTGACCGAAGGATGCCGTTATTCAATTGTAACATATTCCGCATATACTCCGGCTCATAACCATAGGAACGTTCTGCCTGGTACCGTTCATAATTCATGACCGACCACGTTAACTTGCGGCGCTCGTTGTGCTCGGGCATCATATCGAGCGTTACCACATCGGGCCAGCCATCGTTGTTTACATCCGCGGCATCTGCCCCCATGCTTGAATAACTCTGGTGCTGCATAGCCCGCGCAATGCAATTGGTAAAGGTGCCATTGTGGTTATTCAGCCACAGCACATCATTCGTTAAAAAATCATTGGCCACATAAATATCCGGCCAGCTATCATTATTAAAATCACTCACTACCACCCCTAACCCATATCCGTCTTCTTTGATGTTCGCAGCCAGCGTTACATCGGTAAACACCGGATGGCGGGCTCCGGTGGTGGAGGTGGAAAAACCATCGTTGCGATACAGTTTATCATTGGCTAATGAACGACCGGTGTGGTCGCGCGGATAAATAGTATTGGCATTTGCACTGCTGAGCAAATAATTGGCAAGGTACATATCCAGGTCGCCGTCTTTGTCGTAATCTGTAAACACCGCCTGGGTACTATAACCGGTATCGGCCAATCCATATTCCGCGGCCGATTCTTTAAACGTGAGGTCGTGTTGATTTATAAATAATAAATTGGGAGCGCGTTGCAGCAAATTCTTTCCAAACACACATACATAAATATCATCGTAGCCATCGTTATTGATATCTGCCACGCTTACGCCGGTGGCCCACCCATTGGTGCCGCAACCCGCTTTTGCCGTAACATCTTCAAACCGGTTATCGCCTTTGTTAATGTACAATGCCGAGCTTACCTGGTTACCTGTAAAGTAAAGATCTTTTAATCCGTCGTTGTTGAAATCGCCAATACCAACGCCACCGCCCATGTAACCAAATTCATTGATAAAGGAATGCGTGCTGTCGGTCTCGTTTACGATATTATTGAAATGTATATTGGTAGCAGTTGAGGGCAATGACCTGAATAATGTTTCTTTTTTTTCAGTAGTACAAGCTACCAAATGAATGAGTCCGGTGAATACCAGTAAACGGAGATAACAGCACGCAAGCGATGAGAACATAGATTAAGAAATTTATGGATTTCGGAATTTAAAGATTTTGAGATTTGTCTGAAAGCCAAAAACAGTTGAAATCTCAAAATCCCTAAATCTCAAAATCAGCAATGCTCAGGGCCTTTAATTAATACCCACTATTTTGTTTATTGATTCCTCCGGCTCCTAATTGCGGATTGTTATCTATTTCCTGTTGCGGAATGGGCAGCAATTCATCACGGTTGGCCTTGAAATAAGACAACGGATCGGTAGTGAAATATTTTTTCTTCCGCCAACGCAAAATGTCGCGGTTGCGGATCTCTTCACCGCCCAGTTCCACTGTTTTTTCATGCATGATCGCTTTGGTGATCTGGTCTTTATTGGCAGTGGGGAATAGTGATGTGGGATAATGCGGCATCATCACTCCCGGCCGGTCGCGTACTTCATTCAGGTAATTTACGGCAGCAACGGAATTGTTTAACTCGTTTTCACATTCCGCCAGCATCAATAACACTTCCGCATACCGGATGATCCGTTGGTTAATACCACCGCCTGCGCGGTCACCACCTTTGCCATGTTTATATATCATCATGAACTTGCGCCAGCTTATAAATTTTTTAACGTTGTTCACGAGAGAAAAATTACCATTCTGGTCAGGATCGGTGAGCACCGACGCGCCATTGTTGTATGTGTCGCCGCTTTGATAAACCGACATGGCAAACCGGGGATCGGTTTTGGCGGCGCCGGTTGCCGTATTTTCAAACTCATTTAAATACCGGTCAGATGGAATAAGGTTACGCCAGGCTATAGGCGAATATTCCTGGTTGCGCACCGTGCCTTGCGGCGCACTGGGATCATCGCCTGTGTAGCCCCAGTTAAACTGGTTGGGCGTTGTTTCGAAGAACACGGCTTCAAAAATGGATTCGGCGTTGAACTCGGTCTCTTCCCGGAAATTATCTTCGTAGTTGGACACAAGCGAGTACAAATTCAAATTCTTCACTTCCAGCAAGGCGGTACGGGCGGCGCCATAATCGCCTTTCTGCATTTGCGCCCTGCCCAGCATGGCATAAGCGGCGCCGCGGGTAGCACGGCCGCGGTCGGCGGCCGGGTACGCAGGTGGCAAAGCGGCAGCGGCTTCGGTAAGATCTTTTACGATCTGGGTATACACTTTATCTTCCACTTCCCTGGGCTGAAACTGCGAACCTTTGGTGATCGGCTGTAAATAAACAGGTACGGGACCCCATAACGATACGAGCTCAAAATAAGCCCATCCCCTGAAGAACTTGGCTTCCCCTACACACCGGTCGCGCAGGGCCTGATTATCCGATACCTTGTCTGCATAAAATATAACAGTATTAGCCCGGTGAATAACGGTATATAACCCTTTCCACATATCGTTCATCACGGTGTTGTCGGGCGTGGTATTGCCATTCAGCATCTGCCTGCGTGGTAATTCCAGTTGACTGCCGCCCGATGCTACGTCGTCGCTGCGCAGGTCGTGCAGGAAGAACCATTCCCGCGCAATGAGCTGCGCGGAATGGAAGATGGAATAAATGGCATTAGTGCCTTTCTGCAATTCTTCACTGTTTTGAAAATAGTTTTCCAGCGTGGGATAACTCGGGTTGGATTTGTTCAACTGCTTTTCACAGGCAATGATCGCAGCCACCGTCAATAAGGCGGCCATTATAGTGAATCGATTTATAAAGTGTCGTTTCATAATATTCGTTTGTTAATCCATGAAGGGACATGTGTTTAGAAACCTACCTGCAAACCCACCAGGAACGAACGGGCGGCAGGGTACTGCCCATAGTCGATACCGTTGGTAAGCGTGGTGTTTTTAGATCCGATCTCAGGGTCCCAGCCCTTGTAATTGGTGAACGTAAGCAGGTTTTGCGACCCAACATACAGGCGAAAGCTGCTCACGGCTCCTTTGGTGATCGATTTCAACACGTTATCGGGTATGGTGTAACCTACAGTGATGTTCTTCAGGCGCAGGTACGATCCGTTCTCTATCCAGCGTGCAGAAGGCCGCACATTGGTATTAGGATCGCCTGCATAAGCGCGGGGCATATTGGTATTGGTGTTGGCAGGCGTCCAGGCGTTCAGCACGGCGGTACCGGAGCCGAACAAACGAGCCATTCCTTCACTGATAATGCGGGAGGCATTGAAGATCTTATTACCCTGTACGCCCTGGAAAAATACGGCGGCGTCGAAATTCTTGTACCGCGCATTGAAGTTAAGCGAATACGAAAAATCGGGCAGGTAATTACCAAGGAATGTGCGGTCATCGGCAGTGATCTGGCCATCGGGTTTGCCATTGGGCCCGCTGATATCCCTGAACTTCAGGTCGCCGGGCGCGGTTTTGTCTGATTGAAACGGACTGCTGCTGATCTCGGCCTGGGTTTGGAAAATGCCTTCGATCACATAGCCGTAAAACGACTGAATGGGTTGGCCGGCCACGGTGCGCGTCATGTTGGCCCCGCCGCCAAAATCCTGGTCGCCACCCTGGTCAATGGTGGCATTGGGCGTATTCAACTTCAGCACCTGGTTGTCGATAAAGCTGATCAAACCGGTAACGTCCCATTGAAATTCACCTCGTTTCTTGTTATATGCCACCTGAATATCCATGCCGTTGTTCTCCATCGATCCTACATTGGCCAGCACACCGCTGTTGTTGAATCCAAAAGATCCGGGTGTGGGCACATTCAACATCAGGTTATCTGTTTTGCGGCGATAGTAATCGGCCGACAATGTAATACGATTATTGAGCAAACCCAGGTCAAGGCCGATGTTCATTTGTTTGGTCTTTTCCCATTCCAGGTCAGGGTTCGATATAGCGTTGTAGAAAGAAGCGTTACCGCCGGAAGGCATGGTATTATTAAACGGATAAATAGCGCCGTTTTGCGATACCACAGCCTGCCATGGATAATCATTCGCCAATTGTGAATTGGGCAGCTTGCCGAAAATGCCTATTCCATTCAAACCGGTTACGCCATACCCTACGCGAAGCTTTAATTCCGACACCTGTTTTACATCGCGCATGAATGATTCCTGGTCGAGACGCCAGCCTATGGAGGCGGAAGGGAAATTGGCAAATTTGTTTCCGGGCGCCCATACGCTCAATCCATCACGCCGAATAGTGGCGCTGACGAGGTACTTGCCGGCAAACTCATAATTCACCCGGCCTGCATATGATAGGAGCAGGTTTTCGCTTTGGGTGCTAAAGGCGTTCACATTGGTGGCGCCGAACATCGTTTGAAAATTATTACTGCTTTGGTAACCGATCATTTGCTCGCCATAAGCCCGGGTTCCCTGCTGCTCATAAACTGCAGTTAATGCCAGGTGATGGTCGCCGAAGGTTTTATCGTAAGTAAGTTGTTCTGTGAACAACAAGGTGGTCATATTGGTGCGAACATCATCGATCTTCGCCTGGGTTTCTCCCCTGCCCTTACTATTGAAGATAGGCCTGAACTGATGCTGCGACAGACCCACATGGTCTACCCCGAACGTGGAGCGGAACTTCAGCGAATTGGTTAAATTCACTTCTACATAGGCTGTACCCAGCAGCTTCAGCGTTCTGCGGTGGGCGTCGCCCAACAGCAGGGCGTCCATCACCGGGTTGGTGGGATCTGCGCCGTCTACGCTGTTCTCCGCATCCCTGAAACCGCCGTTGGTAGTGGGATCGTACACGGGTATGTAAGGCACTTGCCTGATCACGTTCACCAACCGCGTACGGTTACCCGATGTATTGTCGTACCGGTTCTTGGAATAACTAACAAACAGGTTCTGTCCGAATGAAAATAACTTACTGATCCGGTGCTCGGAGTTTATCCTGAAATTACCTCTTTCATAATAAACGCCCTGCGCAATACCATCCTGTTTGAAATAACCGGCTGATGAATAAAAGCGCGAGATATCATTACCGCCGCCCACCGACAGGTTATGCTGGGTAAGCACACCACTTTTAAAATAAGCATCCTGCCAGTCAGTATTGGTTTGCGCATATGTTTGTGTTGCGCCTGCATAAATGGGCTGGTTGAAATTGGCCGATTCGAGCCGTGGTGGCGGGTTAATTCCGGCATTTCCATTGAGCATCCGTTCGTATTGCAGGTACTGCTGGGTATTCAGCAGGTCGATGGTATTCCATGCCTTTTGCGTACCTACATAGGAATCGAGGTTCACCTGCAGCTTGCCGTTCCTTTTTCCTTTTTTAGTAGTTATGAGAACAACGCCGTTGGTGGCACGGGAACCGTAAATGGCTGCCGCACTGGCGTCTTTCAATACTTCCACCGATTCAATATCGCGGCTATCGAAGTGCATGAGGTTGCCGGTAGGAAATCCATCGATCACATACAAGGGGTCCGATGCAAAATTAATAGAGCTCACCCCCCTGATGCGCACAATGGGCGATGTACCCGGCTCTCCATTATTGGTGACCGTTAAACCAGCTACGCGTCCCTGTAAGGCCTGCTCAACGCTTGGCACTGGCAATGAGGTAATGGTTTTATTACTTACCGAAGCAATGGCGCCGGTAAGCGAGCTCCTGCGTTGCGTACCATACCCCACAATGATCACTTCGTTCATGTTGGTTTGTTCGGCCTGCAACCGGATCGTGATATCATTTTCATCGCCCACCTTTACTGCATGTGGTTTGTACCCCACCATGGAAAACTCCAGCGTTTCTCCCACTTCGGCAGAGATAACGAATACACCTTTTTCATTGGTGCTGGTACCTCGTGATGTACCGCGCACCAATACCGACACCCCGCTCAACGGTTCCCCGTTCTCGTTGGTTATTTTACCGGTGATAGGCCTGGCGGGTATTTCTTCCTCGAATAAACTTTTGCGTGGATCATCGTTTACAAAGACCCCGAGGTTATACGCCTCGCCTTTTCGCATCAGCACGATCTGGTTGCCCGATACGAAATACAATACGTTCAATGGTGATAATAATATTTCCAGCACTTCGCCCAAACGCTGGTTGCGGGCTACGATAGAAGTTTTTTGCCGCACCGGGATGCGTTGAGCACTGTAAACAAATTTGATATCAGCCAATCGACTGATCTCACTAAGCACTGTTTTTACTTCTTTATTGTCTGCAACCAGGTTAATACGTTGGTTCAGAACTTCCTGCCCGTGCACTGGCCGGGCGTACATTACACCGGCAAAACCGGTGATCAATAGTAATGGCAGCAATCCTATTCTCATAAACCGGTAGATTAACTGGTTAACGAGTACTTTTTTCATAGTTTTGTACTATTAGTTGGTTAAAGCAATCCGTTTTAATCACTATTTGTCCTGCTACTTTTAGGCTGCAGGATGATTTTTTAGTAACCCCGATATTGGTGCGAACAATGCCGGGGTTCTTTTTTGCCCTGTTTTATGGTGGTAACGTGATCATAATATATAGTTTATCAATAATTAAAATTTCATATCCCATTAACCGCCCTGAGCATAGCGATGGGCGGTTCCCACTCACCACTCACCATTCACTACTTACATCCCGCCGATTCAATCACCACCTGCCCGTCTATCAGTTCATACTCTGCGTCAATAGCGCCGCAGATCAGGTCGAGCTTGCGATAAAATGGTTCATTGGTGAGGTCAGCGGTTACGGTGCATTTCTTCAACAATTCGCTATCAAAAACAATATTGATCCCGAAGGCGCTACTGAGATCGCTGAATACTTTATCCAATGGGGCTTCGTCGTAAACCATCGATCTCTCAATGGTGGGTGGTGCGATCATCGCGGGGTTGCTTGACAATACCTTTTGGAATTTCTGGCCCGTTCTTTCATATACCAGTTGCTGGTTGGGCGTTAAAATGATCTCGCTCATTTTGGCAGAAGCCGTAGCTTCGGCCTGTGCATACACACTTACTTTACCGGTTCGTACTATAACCTGTATGGTCGTATCTTTTTCAAATGAACGTACAGTAAAACTCGTGCCCAGTACTTTGGTCACTATTTCATTGGCAAACACGCGGAACGGCCGGTGCGGGTCTTTGGTCACTTCAAAAAAAGCTTCTCCCAGCAAATAAACGTCGCGGGTGACGCCGGCCTTTGCTGTATCGCTCAACCCGAAAGTGTGTGCGTAGCTAACGCGGCTTTTGGCGGCGAGGGTTAGCCGGCTTCCATCGGGTAAAGTAAGCTCCAGCGGTTTGTTCGATGTATTGGTATGTTCTATCAGGTGTTTAGCCGCCACCATGGAATTATAGGCGAAGGGCTTCGCACTATTATTTCTCACAAAAAAATACCAGGCCCCGGTTGTGCATAACAGCAATACCGCTGCCGCATACCACCATTTATAGGAAATAACCAGGCCTTTACGAGGCGCTGCCTGCAGTTCCTGTTTTTGTGAAGAAATGGTATGCAATAGCCGGCTCACCTCCTGCTCTACTGCCTGTTCATCAATATTTGATTGCTCAAATTGTATCGATTCAACGATGCGCCGCGCCGCTGCAATCACCAGGTGCTTGTCGGGATGCTGTTGCAGCCAGGTGTTCCAGAACTGGTTATCTTCCTCACGCTGTTCATGCACCCAGCGGATAAAGTCTTCATCGATAACAAAATCGGAAATATCATAAAGCCGGAAATCCTTCATACTTCTCGGTTATACCAGTAAGTTCCCGTTACCGGGGAAATCTACTGGTGAAAATGGAGAAATTGTTAAAAAAATATAAGAAAGGAGCGGAAAAGTATCAGAAGAAGGCTGCACGCTTGTAGCTTCAAGCTGTAAGCTGTAAGCCGCAAGCAAATACAAATACAGCCTTCCCTTTCTCATTTCTTATTTTTCATTCTTCATTTCTCATTTGCTTACTCCCCCTTCAGGGGGCCGGGGGGAAAATCTCCGCCTGCCATAAATTGCGTAGCTTCTGAATGGTTTCGTGCAGCAGATTATACACCGATTGGCGGCTGAGGTTCATCAGTCCGGCTATTTGTGCATGATCGAGGTGTTGGTAAAATTTGAGGTAGATGAGCTCGTGTTGTCGTTTCGACAATTGCGACAATGTTTTCCGAAGGATGGTAGCCTGCTCTTCCGACATCTGCTTGTCAATGATCAATTTCTCCACAGAAAACTCCTGTAAAAAATCATAGGCGTCTTCCGCTTCCATGAAGCTGGTCTTGCTATTATGCTGGTGAAGTGATTTCAACACCTTGTTCTTTACGGCGCGCAGTAAATAATAACGGGGAGATAAAATAGCCGCGGCATTTTCTCTTCTTTGCCACAAACTAATGAACACCTCCTGAACACAATCTTTGACCAGGGCGTCGTCATTGGTGAACCGGGCCCCGTAGTTGTATAAGGCGGTATAATATTTTCTCATGATGGCAGCCAGGGCCTGCTCGTCGTTCTGTTGCAATCGTTGCAGCCACTGGGCTTCCAACTGTGTGTCATTTTTCAACATCAGCAGTAAGGAATAGGTTAAGAAACGCTGAATGCTTAACGCATAAGGCTTAACGCTAATGGCAAAAACAGCGCATCCGGTATTGGCTTTCCGCCTTCAGCGTTTTGCATTCTGCATTTCGCATTCCGCGTTAAGCATCCGTGCAATATTAAGGCTTCCGTATAATTCGATGCAAAAAAAATATTAGCACATAGTAATCGTATCACTTACATAAAAGGGAAATTAACTATATCAAATAAATTCCCTTTCCTTATTTTTATCGCAAATATTAATACGCACCATGGACGTACAAATTGAGGAAAGCTGGAAGACAGCATTAAAACCGGAATTTGCCAAATCCTACTTTCAAAATATCGTTACGTTTTTAAAGACCGAAAAAATGGCCGGAAAAACCATCTATCCGCCCGGCTCATTGATCTTTAATGCGTTTAATACTACGCCGTTCGACAATGTAAAAGTGGTGATCCTGGGCCAGGACCCGTATCACGGTGCCGGACAGGCGCACGGATTGTGTTTTTCTGTTTCAAATGGCGTGGTGCCGCCGCCTTCGCTGGTAAATATTTTTAAAGAATTGCAGAGCGATACGGGCGTTACAATCCCCGATCACGGTAATCTCACCAAATGGGCCGAACAGGGCGTATTGTTGCTCAATGCCTCTTTAACCGTTCGGGCTGCCGAGCCAATGAGCCATTCACAGATCGGCTGGGCCGAGTTCACCAATAACGTTATTAAAAGGATCTCTGAACAAAAAGAACATGTGGTGTTTATGCTGTGGGGAAAATTTGCGCAGGAAAAGCAGGTATTGATAGATGCTACCAAACACCTGGTGCTTAAAGCGGCGCATCCTTCGCCATTATCTGCCTATGCCGGTTTCTTCGGCTGCCGTCATTTTTCAAAAGCGAATGAGTATTTGGTTAAAAATGGTATTGATCCTATCAATTGGGCACTTTAGCATAATGTACTAATATGATAATGAAAAGCAGCTTTAAACCATAAGCCTTAGGCCATAAGCTTTAAGCCATAAGCTTTAAGCCATAAGCAAATACAAAAGCCATTAGTTTTCAGCTTGCAGCTTATAGCTTGCAGCAGTAAGTTGAAAACAGAAACCTGTATCTTGCAACCCATGAAGTTTATTAAGGAAATCATAGGTAGAATATGCGCCCTCTGGGCTGCCCTGTTATTTGTTGCAACCCTGCTCATTATTCTGATCCCGTTCCTGCTATTCAGCTACCCGGTGAGCGACCCTAAAAAAACAAAACGGTTTGCGGCCATTGCCCGCGTATGGATGGGCATTTATCTGCCGCTGATCGGTTGTCCGTTAATAGTGCGGGGCAGAAAGAACTTTGCGCCCGGTGAAACATACATCGTTGTTTGCAACCACAATTCGTTCATGGATGTGCCTATCTCCTACCCGGCCATTCCCGGCGGCAATAAAACAATTGCCAAAATTGAAATGGCCAAAATTCCCCTCTTTGGAATGATCTATAAAACCGGTTCTGTACTGGTAGATAGAAAAAGTGACGTCAGCCGTAAAGAGAGTTACCTGCAAATGCGCAGGGTACTGGATATGGGTTTGAATATGTGCCTCTATGCGGAAGGCACGCGTAACCTTACCGATCAACCGCTAAAATCTTTTCACGACGGCGCCTTTCGCCTGGCAATGGATAGCGGTAAGGCCATTGTTCCCAGTTTAATATTCAATACGAAAAAAGTATTACCGGCCAGCAAACCTTTTTTCCTGATGCCACATAAAATGGAAATGCATTTTCTGCCTCCCGTTCACGTTCAACCCGGCGATACCACGCAGGCGCTTAAAGAAAGAGTGTTTGAAATTATGTATGATTATTACACTAAAAATACACCCCCAAACCCCCTGAAGGGGGCTTAGTCTCGCGCACTTTCGAGTTGTTGACTAATAGCTAAATGAACATAGGGCACCCGTTAATGTGTGATGCCCTATGCTTTTCGCGCGCAAGCGCCTAATCATATGCGGTTCCTCCCCTTTAGGGGCGGGGGCTTATTGATAAAAATATCTCGTCCTATTGATCCTTAAGTCACGTAATATCCCCGACTTGGGACTGATGGTGAAATTAAACGTACGGTACAACCCTACCGGCGTTACATTGATGCTCAACTGCCAGCAATGCATTTCACGCGAAATATACATGGTAAAGGTTTGTATGGAAGAGGTCTTGATGTCATAGTACCCGTTCATCCCAAACTTCCATTTGGGTGTAAGGTTAAAATCTCCGTTCCAGCTCAGGTTCGAATAGGTAATTGTTTCCCACCCTGAATAATCGGGTTTAAAACCACGGCTAAAGCTCATTGAGTACGATAAGCTCAGCGACCAGGGAACATTAAAGTCGGCAAACTCGGCCGGGTTCTGCCGGGTATACGCCAATTGCGCCTGTTGTTCTTCGGGCGTTAAGATCCCTTCTTCCCGCAATGCTTCTTCTTTTTGCTGCGCTGCTTTTTTGTCTTTTACTTTCGTGCTTTGGAAAGAAGTGGAAATGGCGATGTTACCGTTGGTGATACGGCCCAGATTTTTCAGGGAGAACTTGTTCCCCTCCCACATGTATTTATCTATGCGATAACCAAACGTATCTACCTGGTAGGGGTCCATGGTAGCGCCGGCTGTGATATTGATCTTTTCGAACAAGGTGCTACGCACATATAAACTGAACGGCGCCAGCTTGAATGAGTCGGCAATAAAATTATAACTGCTGGTAAAGCCAAAACCATCGATCAACCTTATCTTTTTCAACCCGCCGTTGGCGGTATCTTTTTTCGAGCGCACCTTGGCTTCAATATTATTATCTATACCGAACCCAATACCACCAAACGTTCCTTCTGAAGGGGGGCCATAAATGCTTCCATCGAAATAAGAGAACCGCTGTGTATGGCCAAAGGAGTCTACCTGCTCGGTATAATAATGTTTGGCGCCCATATCGGGTTTATAGCTCACCGAAACGGTAGGTCTAATTACGTGGCGGATGGCTGCCACCGGGCTTTTCTTACCAAACTTATCGAACATGCCGAACAGAGCCGTGCTAAGTCCCAGGCTGAATGATACATCGTTGGCCCGGTACAATCCTTTGGAAACAGACGTGTCGAGCTTATTGGCAGCAGAATCCCACCGGCGGGTCAGGCGGCGCGAATACCATTTTTCCTGGTAGCTGATGCCGGGTGCAATTTGTATGGGGCCTAACTGCGGCAACGATAATTGAATAGGAACAGAATGCTGGGCGCCCCATTGCATGGTATCGAGCAGGTGGCTAAAGCTGAAATCCTGTTCCCTGAAATTTATCTGGTTGGCCACTGTACTGTTCAGGCCCACACCCAGTTTATGATACCATTTTGAAATACCGGTATAATCCTTCGGTTGTAATGGATATAATGTATTGACCGTAAACGACAAATTGGGCAGGCTCATCTGGATCTCCCGCGTTAAGTTATTCTGGCTATGGTTCGCCGTTGCGGTCAGGTTATATTTCGTGCCCCAGGTTTTGGAATAGGCTATGGATGAAGTGAGCGTATTCGAAAAATTGAGTGTAGGATTATTCGGTATAAGCGCATTGAATTTAGTGGATGAGATATTCACATTTGCCGAAAAAGAGGTTCCGGGCCGGGCGCGGCTGTCAACCGTATGGCTCCAGCTTATACTGTACGTTTTGGTATTATCGAATTCCTGTTTGGTGCCGCTGCTTAAGATGCGGGAATTCTGATACACCAGGTTCATGGTGCCATTGTACCGGTAGCGTTTGCGGTAAGTAGGCGTTAAGAACAGGGAATAACCGCCATAGGAATAAATATTGGATCGCAGGGTAACATCAAAATATTCGCTCAGCACCTTATAATATCCCAATCCTTCCAACCCTAACCCGAATTGTTCGCTTTGAGAAAACTGGGGCGGCAGGATCCCCGAATGGCGGCCCTGCGATAATGGGAAAAACCCAAAGGGAATATATACCGGTACCGGCACCCCTTCAAACTCGGGGTGAATGGGGCCCGAGATCGCCAGTTTCTGGCTTACCATTTTCATTTTATTGGCCCTGAAAGCGAAGTGCGGTGTATCGAGGTTACAGGTAGTGAACTGCGACCTGTAGGCAAAAAAGTCCCGCTCGTTTATCTTTTTCACCTTCTCCCCCTGCACATACATTTCACCCTGTTGGGTAATGGTATTCTCCGTGATCCCCTTCTGGTTCTTGAAATTGTACTTAATAATATCAGACCCCATTTTGCTGTCGGCCTGTATCATCACCGGTCGGCCAATTATATTACCTGCCGTATCTTTACGGTAGGTAGCGATTACCATCTGGGAGGCCTGGTCCATTTCGATACTGTCGGCCGAAAGGTCCATATCCTTGTACTTGATATTCCCTTTGCTGAACAATATGATCTTTTTCTCGGGCACAATCAGCACCATGCTGTCGGAAGCTTTGTAGGAAACCGGCGCATCCAGCGAATCCTGCGATACGGGGATATTAACTGTATCAGATTTGTTAATTAAGGTATCTTTCGATGGAATGGTATCTCTTTGCCTGAAAATGGAATCTGTTTTCCTGGGAATGGTATCTGAACCACGTACAGGTTTTGTTGTATCCTGTACAATTCCAGTTAATGAATTGATAAAAACAGGTGAAGAAAAATAATTCGCCCAAATATCAGACGTTAATAGCAAAAGCCATACAGATAAAATCAGGGCCGAACCATCTTTTAAATTATTTTTGCGTCCGTTTATCATATGCAGGTGGGGGCAAAAATAGGTATTAATGCATTAAGAATATGTGAAGATTACAGTCGCTAAATTCTTGAACAATAAATGAATAAAAAAAATCTATATCGCCTGATCAAATGCTTTTTTGTTGCAGGAATGTTCTTGTTTGCAGGTGTTGGCGCATGGGCGCAACAGAAACCCGTACTGAGCACAATTATTATTGACCCCGGCCATGGCGGGAAGGACCAGGGGGCGCGCGGCCAGATAACGACCGAAGCAGCCATTGCCCTTTCCATTTCCCTCAAGCTGGGAAAGGCCCTGGAAACTGAATTACCCGATAGCAAACTGATCTTTACCCGTACTACCGATGAACTGCCCGGGGGTACCAACACAATTCGTGAAGGTTTGGAGTATCGTGCCCATTTGGCCAACCAGAGTAAGGGCGATCTGTTCATCGCTATTCACTGTAATGCCAATGGCCGGCCTGCCGGCGGTTGGTATGCCAAACGGGTGATTGGCCATAAGAATCGCACCGTATATGTGGGTAAAGGGTCGAAAAGACGTAAAAAAACCATCAGGGAGCCGATCTATGAAAGTTACTGGGTAAAAAATACCCAACACGGTACCGAGACCTATATCTGGGCGGCTGACCGTACCGGTTTTAAAGGAGAAGCCATTCAGGAAACCGGTGAAAATGTAGAGGATAGCGCCAATATGCTTGACCTGAATTCGCCCGAAGCCATGATCCGCGCCCAGTTGTACGAAAAGAAATATTTTGGCAAGAGCCTGCTGCTGGCCACGTTTGTAGAAGATGAATTTGTGAAGGGAGGCCGGTTAAGTCACGGCGTTAAACAACGGAATGAAAAAGGGATATGGGTATTACAGGCCACCGGTATGCCCAGTATTCTGGTTGAAACCGGTTTCATTAGCCAAACCGAAGAAGAAGAATACCTCGTCAGCGAAAAAGGACAGGATGAAATAGTTGCCCAGATCGTTAATGCCATAAAACGATATAAAACCAGTCTTGAAGGCGGTGCATCGCCGGCCGTTCAACAGGCCAGTCCGGCCGCAACAGCCCCCGCGGCAGTCCCCGACAGCACGGGAAGTAATTAGATTTAGTTGCCAGTTACCGGTTACCAGTTGCCGGTTGCCAGTCCCCAGCCCCTGAAGGGGGAGAAAGGAAATGAGAAATGAAGAATGAAAAATAAGAAATGAGAAAGGGAAGGCAGAAGGCGAAAAACATAAAGCCCAAAGCTTAAAGCAAATGCAAAATTCAGTCTAAAGCTTAAAAGCAAAAGCTAAAAGCAATACAGCCCGCGGTTTTCCGCTTTCGGCTTTCGGCTTACAGCTTTTAGCTGTATTTGCTTGCAGCTTATAACTTGAAGCTTGCAGCTTTTCTTCCACGTTTTACGCAACTGGCACAACTTTTCCCAACGTTAGTCGGTGATTATCATATTAGTTTTCAATATTAACGAATTGATAAGCCAATTGCAGCACTATCTTTGCGTTATACCGGATATCGATTGAATTTTAAAATCCCGGAAACATGCTGCAAAAACTCATTTATTGCCTGTTAGGTACTGGCTTTTGCATGGTTGTTACTGCTTACAGAACAGCCCCTGCAATGCCAAACCCCATTAAGCCGGGTATCAAAACCATTATTATTGATGCCGGCCATGGCGGGCACGATCCGGGCGCTCACGGCGATTATTCAAACGAGAAAAGTGTTTGCCTGGCCATAGCATTGAAGCTTGGCAAAAAGCTGGAAGAAGAATTTCCGGATATCAAGATCTTCTATACCCGAACAAAAGACACCTACCCCGCCATTAAAGCCCGGGCCGATTTTGCCAATTCCCACAAAGGCGACCTGTTCATTTCCATTCACGCCAATGCTGCTCCCAAGATCAAACATTCTAAATTTATAGGCTATAAAACCCAGGTATATTATACCCGCAAAGGGAAAAAACGCATAAAGCATACCCGCCGGGTTAAAAAATACAAAGTATATTATACCGATAACCCATCCCGCGGCACTGAAACCTACATTTGGGCAGCCGACCGCAGCGATGAAAAAGGCGGCTTTGTAACGGAACGCATGGCCGAAGAAGTGAACGATTCTACCGAATACGCGCCGGATATCAATGATCCTGAATTTAAGGCCAAATCGCTGCTATGGACGAAACGCTATTTCACCAAAAGCCTGTTGCTGGCCAACCTGGTTCAGGAAGAAGTAGCCAAAGACGGCCGGTTGAACCGTGGGGTTAAGCAGCGTAACGAAAAAGGCATCTGGGTGTTACAGGCCACGGCTATGCCCAGTATTTTGGTAGAAACCGGGTACATTACCCATAGCGCCGATGAAGCCTACCTGAACAGCCAGAAAGGACAGAATGATATGGCGTCTGCCATTGTCAAAGCGGTTAAAAGGTACCGCGCCGCCAGCTCCGCACAACCCGTTTCGCAGAAACATGGGTTGCAGGGGGGAAAGTCGTGAATGGTGAAACCGGTTTCCCCTTGTCAACCCCGCCAAATTGTTAACTTATTAACCCCCGCAACATATCAACCTCCCTGTATTTCAATTTTTTATACTTTTGCTTCCAATTGGCCGTTTTATAAGGGCAACCTTTTGAAACAAAACCCGTTCAGATAAAACCTTCATGCAAGATTTTCACCGTGTTGTGAACAATTGTATGCACGGATTTGTCTGGCCATTGAAAACATCATAGCAAATTCAGATGAAAATTTCTAATGAAACTAAAGTAGGCGCGCTAACCGCTATTGCGATCACTGTGCTCATACTTGGCTTTAATTTTTTGAAAGGAAAAGGTCCCTCGGGCAAGGAAGTGTATGCCGTGTTTCCTAATGTTGAAAAATTAGTGGTTTCCAATCCCATTTTTATTAATGGCTTGCAGGTAGGTAAAGTAACCAACCTGCAGGAAAAAGATAAAAACATGAGCGGTATTGTGGTTACCCTTAGTTTAACCAAAGACATTAATATTCCCCGTAATTCAGTAGCTACCCTCAGCACTGAATTATTAAGCAATGCTGCTGTAAATATATTTTTAGGTAATGGCACCGACTTTGTAAAAGAAGGCGACACCCTGCGTACGGAGCGTTCACTGGCATTGACCGACAGATTGCAAAAATCAATTGACCCTGCGCTTAACAATGTTAACAAAACATTGCTTTCGCTCGATGAAGTAATACAAAAGCTGAATACCATACTCGATCCCAATACGCGCAATAATTTACAGGGTATCATTTCCAACCTGGCCGCTTCCAGCGCTTCGTTGCAGCAATTGCTCAATACCGAAACAGGTATGCTGGCCAAGTCAATGAATAACCTGCATACCATAACAGCAGATTTTGCACGTAATGGCCCAAAGATCGACAGCACTTTCAGCAACCTGCAAACAGCTACCGATAAATTGTCGAAAGCTAAAATTGCAGAAGCAGTTGAAAGTTTACAGCGTACGATGGCACGCCTGGAATCTGGCATCGCCAAGATCGATAGCAAAGAAGGGTCGCTGGGACTGCTGTTAAATGATCGCCAATTGTACGATGAAGTTCGACGCACCAATCGCAGTTTAACTATCTTGCTCGACGACTTGCGGCTAAATCCTAAACGCTATATTAATATATCCCTGTTTGGCCCAAAAGATAAGAAGGGACCGTTAAAAGCACCGCTTGATTCACTGAAATAACAAGGAAAGCTAAACAAATGATACGATATGTGTTTTTGTCGCTGATAGCGTTGTTATCTTTTGGCAAAGTACATTCCCAGGTAATTACCACCCGGCCCGGCGCAGATACTATGAAAGTAGTTACGCTTATCAATGCCGACCGGCTTAGCTATAACCATCCCGATTCAATGACCGACATGCAAACGCTGGCCGGTCATGTTAAACTAAAGCAAGACAATACCATCTTCATTTGCGACAGTGCCGTATTAAATAAGAAAACCCGGTTCCTCGAAGCATTTGGCAATGTGCATATCATCGATAATGATACGGTCAACATCCGGTCGCAGTACCTGCAGTATTTTGTAGATACCAAAATGGCCAATCTCAGGAACAATGTATCATTAACTGATAGCAAAAGCACCCTGTACACCAATGAGCTGCAATATGATCTTAACCTGAAGATCGGCGAATACCACAACGGCGGCAGGCTCGTTAACCAGCAATCGGTATTAACCAGTAAAGAGGGCACCTATTACGAAGAACTGAAAGATGTATACTTTAAAAAAGACGTAGACCTGAAGGACCCCAAATACACGTTGAAAACCGATTCGTTGTTGTACAATACGGCTTCCCAGATAGCCACCTTCATTGCACCCACTACCATCATCGACAGCGCCAAACGGGTTATCAATACCAGCGATGGGTTCTATGATACCCGCAATAGAAAAGCCTTTTTTGGAAAACGCCCGGTGTTGAACGACGGTGCGGTGAAAATTATCGCCAACTCCATTGAAAGCGATGACAGCACAGGCATCAGCAAACTCCGGGGCAATGCCGTATACATCGATACGGCCCAGGGCGTATCGGTGCTGGCCAATTTCATTGAAGCCAACCGCGAGGATGGTACTTTCAGGGCTACGCAGCACCCGCTTATGATCATAAAGCAGGACAAAGATTCGATATACATTACGGCCGATACCTTGTACTCGGGCCGCTTAAGCAAAATGCCGGGTTATAAAGACACCAGCAACCTGCAACGCGATACCACCAAACGCATAGCACCGGAACTTACATCAACCAATAAGCTGCCAGGCAACAAAAAAGGAGCGAAAACAACTACCGACACCAGTAAGGCGGCAAAGGCAACTACCGAAAATAAGAACGACAGTACCGACCGCTATTTCCAGGCCTGGTACCATGTGCGTATTTTCTCCGATTCCATGCAGGCAGTGTCGGACAGTCTTTTTTATTCGGGTAAAGATTCTATCTTTAAATTGTTCACCGACCCTGTTATGTGGGCCAGTAACAGCCAGATCACCGGCGATACTATTTATTTGTATACAAAAAATAAAAATCCCGAGCGGTTATATGTATTTGAGAACGGTTTTGCCGTTAACCTTAGCGATAAGGAGATGTATAACCAGATAAAAGGGAACCGCCTGAACGGGTATTTCAAGAACGGGGAAATTGAATATATGCGGGCGCAGGGCAATGCCGAAAGCGTCTACTACGTAAAAGACGACAAGAATTACCTGGTAGGTATCAATAACGCCACAAGCGACATTATTGACATGCGGTTCAAAAACAAGGAACTAAATAAGGTGGTCTTCATCAGTGAAGTAACAGGAACCATGTACCCGATAAAGCAGGCCACGGAACAAAACAAAATTCTCCGCAACTTTAAATGGCTCGAAGACAAACGGCCTAAAACAAAGTTTGAATTATTTGAAGACACAAAACCTGTAATAATAAAAGACGAGGAAGGCCAGCAGCAGGGGCAGAGTCAGGATCAGCACCAGTAAATTGTACCAACTATTATTGTTAAACCCTTTCGTATGTTCCGTTTTTCGTTCGTATGCGCCCTGGTGGTAGTATGCGCTGCATCAACCTGTACCTATGGCCAGCAATCTTACCCCAAAAGCTTATTGTGGCGCATCTCCGGAAAAGGACTCAAACACCCCTCCTACCTGTATGGCACCATGCACCTCACCGATAACCGGCTGTTCAACTTTGGTGATTCGGTATACCGGGCCATTGAAAAAATCGATGGGCTGGCCATTGAAGTGAACCCCGATGAAATGGGCGCCTACTATGTAAATAAGATGTTCGATGAAATAGAAGGGTCTAAACTGCAGGATATCTTAACCGACAAGGATTACAAAAAATACAGCGACGCCCTGTCGAAGAAATTTAAAAAGCCCGCCTCGGAAATAACTACCAATGATATTGTAACGGAAAAGAATAAGTGGCTGAACGATTATTTTGAAAAAGGAGAAATGGCCACTTTTGTGGATGCCTACCTGTATAATATTGCCCGCCGCCAGGGTAAATGGGTGGGCGGCGTGGAAGACATTACCGACCAGGCCGGGCTGCTCGACGACCTGGTTGATAAATCGGATATTGATTTTCTGCTTGCCGGCGATTCTTCCTACATTAAGACAGCCAGCAACCGCATGATGGAGAAGATGGTAGAATTGTATACCAACCAGGACCTGGCGGGTATTGAAGCCCTGATGTCAACAGAATCGCCCGAACACAAAGACGCCCTGCTGATAAAGCGAAATGTAAAAATGACGCGGCGCATCGATAGCCTCACCGCCCTGCGCACCATGTTCATTGCCATTGGTGCGGCGCACCTGCCCGGCGACAGCGGTGTAATACACCTTTTACAACAAAAAGGGTTTACAGTAGAACCGGTGTATTCTTCCAAAAAGATCAATGCTAAAAATTATACATTTAAAGAGGTACGCATTCCCTGGACAGAAACAAGCGACCCGCAGGGATTTTATAAGGTGAGCATGCCCGGTAATCCCGTTAACCTGAAACTGTTCGGCCTCCTTGAAATGAAATACCTGTTCGATGTGTACAATCTTTCTAATTATTGTACCATGGCCATTATCAATCCACGAAGTACCATCAATAAAGACAGTATTTTAAATGAGATGGCGCAAAGGATGTTTCGTACAGACAAGAAGGTTACCGGGAAAAAAGTAGTGAACAATGGGGTTGAAGGAAAGGAATACCAGCAGGTGATCAAGGGAGAGAACGTACGCCTGCAGGCATTCATGCATGAAAATGTAGTGTACGTTGCTTTTATCTACGCTATAAAAGAAGCCACCCTGAGATCAGAAGACGCCAATAATTTTTTCAGTTCATTTAATATTAACAAAACACCGGCCCCATCGGCCCGCAGTTATACGTTTGTTGATTCGGTAATGGGCATTAGTTTTATGGCGCCCGCCGAGGTTACCTACAACAAGAGATTAAGCAACGATAAAGAAGCTGGCTGGCACGTAAGTGGTTTTACCGGCACCGACCTTGCCAATGGCATGTACATCTTCTTATTTTCGAAAGATGTGCGCCCCTCCCATTATTTAAGCAGCGACACCGTTCTTCAAAATAAACTGATAGAAGGATTAAAAACGCAGTATACCGGTCTGCATATCGACACCATCAACCTACAGGGAAATAAAGTTCTTCATTTAAAAGGCAGTCATATAGAGCAGCAGGGATTATACATGGAAGCGATGTCACTGATAAAAAACAACCGGAACGTGGTGTTGATGGTGATCACCGATTCTTTACACCTGCAAACGCCGGAAGCAAAAAAGCTATTCAGTTCCCTGCGTTTTATTCCGCCGGCGTCCATTCCCTGGACGGTGCAAACCACAGCCGATTCGCAGCTATCGGCCCGCATTCCCGGTACTTTCAGAAAATATGAGGATGAAGAACGCAGCTTTAGCTACGCATTCGATACAACCAGCGCCAGTTCCTATTATATTATTCCCGATACCCTTTCGAAATACTTGTGGTATAAGAGCGACAGCCTGTTCTGGAAGAATACGGTAGAACGGTATACGGGCAGAGATAGCCTGGTAAATGAAACAACTGTTGAAAACAATGGTCTACTGGCGAAAGAACTACTGATCAAAGAAGATTACAATTACAAAAGAATGCGCCTGGTGCTGCATGATAATATATTATACCAGGTAATGTTATCGGGTGATAAGGAGTTTGTATACCATTCCGATGCTACCGCCTTCCTGAGTAGTTTTCGCATACACGCCCCGCAGCAAAACAAGACCTTTATAACGCAGCCAAAAACCGCCCTGCTGTTACACGACCTGGCCGGTAGTGATTCAATAGCCAGGAGTGAGGCGTATGGCTACCTCAATCGGATTACATTTACCAGGGATGATTTGCCGCTTTTATACCAGGCATTATTTAAAGAATACGATCCGCTTTATAGCAGCCAGGAAAAAGACTACATTAATTTGCGATTGTCTACATACCTTGGCCGGTTAACAGATACCACCACCATTTCTTTTATAAAGGAACAATACCCTTCGTTGACGAACGACAAAGAATGGCTGAAAGGAACGGCGCTGAGCACCCTGGCCCATTTGCCTACCAAAGAAAGTTATTCAACCCTGGCGCAACTGGTTGACCAATACGATGTGCCGGAGAAAGCCCTCGACTATACTATATTGAATTGCTTAAAAGATAGCCTGGAATTAACAGCGACGATCTTTCCTACGCTTCAAAAGCTGGCCAGGAACAGCGTTCATTGCGATGTAATTTCCAACGTGGCAATAGCGCTAAGAGACAGTGGCCTTATAAAACAGGAACAACTGGCAGTAGCGCAGAATGATTATATTCAGGGTGCTAAAAAATTATTACCCGATGTGAAGACCGGGAATATAGCTTATTACTCAATTGACGATCTCTTAAACCTGGTGGGCAGTTTTAACACAACAGCAGGCAATGAAGTATTAAAAAGCTACCTAACCGTAAAAGATAAGTTTACGAGAAAGGATGCCACGGTACAACTTATAAAGAACAAACAGGCCGTACCGGCGTCGGTTCTGCTTAAACTGGCAGCCGACCGAACTGTACGGCCGTTACTATACGAGAAGTTGAAAGAGCTGAAGAAAACAGCCCTGTTCCCGCAACAATATGCAACGCAACAATACTTTGCCGAATCTATCATTTATGAATGGGCCAGCGATGATTATGACGTGCAAAAAATGATCTTCCTGGCAAAGAAAACCGCCACCTTCAAAGGCAAGCCATATACCTTTTACCTGTACCGGGTTATACTCGATGACGATGGGCCAGAGGGTTACCTGGGCATAGCCGGGGGTTATAAACCAGGCAGCACTTCTCTTCAGGTATCAAAAGAGATCAGTGGCATCTATTGGGATGAAACTTACTCTTTGGGTAAAATAAACACCTTCTTTAAAGACTTTCTTAAAAACAGGGAGCAAGCGGATGAATCTGACTAATTATTAGTTAAAAAACCATAGCACTACTTTAACAGTCAGTTAGTCAATACCTTTGGCATTATTTTCGTTTTCAGCAAACAACCAATTAATCAATACACCAGCTAATAACGGTTAGGCCGTGCAGGATGGGAAAAAACATTCCATCGATAGCTGCATGTAGAGATTTTATTTAATCATTGAAAATCAAAAATGCTTTTCATGAAAAGAATCTCCATAACCCTGCCCGTTATATTGTTCTGCATGATCTGGTGCCAACGTGCTGCCGCCCAGGATTACCGGTTTGCAGCAGGTGTACGGCTCAGTACCTCCTCTCCTACTTTAAGCAGCGCTATTTCGGCCAAATACTTTGCAACAGATAAAACAGCCATTGAAGGTATTGTGGCCTGGGGCAACCGCTTCGGCATTGGCGCCTTGCTGGAAATACATAATAAATTCAACACACCGGGTTTAAGCTGGTTTTATGGCGGCGGTGTATATGTAGGTTTTCAGGACAGCGATACGTACCTGGGCCCAACAGGTATTGTAGGGCTTGATTACAAATTCTCCAATGCGCCGGTTAATCTTTCGCTCGACTGGAAACCCGAACTGGACATTCTTCCCGACATCAATTTTGTACCAGATGCGTTTGCGTTAACGATCAGGTTTGCATTGAAATAACTGGCGATTGAGCTAGTAGCTAGTAGTAAGTGGCTAGTGGGGGTTTATTTCGCTACTCGCTGTATTTGCCTTTGCCTTCCCACTCGCTACTTGCCACTCACTACTCGCTATATTCGCCAATTGCCATTGATTCCCCTATTGCCTTTGCTTGCAGCTTGCAGCGTGAAGCTTGCAGCCGTATTTCCTGTATTCCATTGCACAACTTGTCCCGATGAGTCGGGAGTATCATATTGCCTATTGTAAATTGCCCATTGATCCCCTATTGCCTTTGCTTGCAGCTTGCAGCGTGAAGCTTGCAGCCGTATTTCACCATTAGCAAATTATCATATTAGCACATTCTGCCTTGCATCTTCTTTCTGCCTCTCATTATTTTTTAAGTTCTACAAAATAAATAACTGCAAATAACCGCATTTATCAGTCATTTCCCGGCTATTTTATGCCATATTCATCCACATTTTATCCATTTTATGCGCTTTTGTGCTACATTTCATTTTATATTTGAATGAAACCCAACTAACACTATGCTGAAAAAAGAACGCCAGGCATATATCCTGCACCAGGTGAACCTGCATAACAAAGTACTTTCTTCCTTGCTGAGCCATGAGATCAGGGTATCGGAAGACACCATCCGCCGCGATCTGCAGGAGCTTTCAGAAGAAGGCAAACTCATAAAGGTTCATGGCGGCGCCTTATCGCATTCCTTTAATGATGTATCCTACTCCGGGTTAAGTGTGTATTCGCAGGACCAGAAAAGGATCATCGGAGAAAAAGCAGCCGCGCTTATTCAAAACGGCATGTTTGTATTGACCAGTGGCGGTACTACCATTATTGAAATGGCCCGGGCCCTGCCGCCTTCCCTGAGAGCCACTTTTATTTCGGGCAGCATACCCGCCATTCTCGAGTACATGCAACACCCCAATATTGAAGTGATCATGATTGGCGACCGCGTTTCAAAAAACGCCAAGATCACCATCGGCGCCGAAGCCATAGCCAAGATCAGGAATATTAATGCCGACCTGTGCTTCCTGGGCATCAACGCTATCGATATAAAACGGGGAACCACTGAAAACGATTGGGAAATAGCGCAGTTAAAGAAAATAATGATCGACTCATCGAAAAAAGTAGTGTGCTGCACCATTTCCGAAAAGATCAACACGCTGCAACCCATTCACATTTGTAACATAGCCGACATCGACATACTGATCACCGAGTTGCCACCCGACGCGCCTGTTTTGAAACCCTACATCGATGCCGGTATACAAGTATTGTAACTAACCGATTAACATATACGATCCGGTCCCAGTGAAGAACCATGCCTGCAACCAACAGGCATGATGGCGCTTTCCTACTAACTAAATAATACACTTTATGAGAAAAACCTATTTCCTAGCATTGCTTGTTCTATGTAGCAGTTTCTTCTCTGCTGCATATGCGCAAACGATCAGTGGGGGGGTCTTCGACAAAGCAACCCAGGAGCCCATCCCCGGCGCATCCGTTATAACAATGCAAAGCAGACGCGGTACAACCACCAGCACCGATGGCAAATTCACCATCGAGCTCGAAGGTGATAAAGCCATTGAAGTATCCTATGCCGGCTACCAACCTTATACAATCATTCTCACAACCGCTACCTTTTACAAAATTGAACTGCAGGCATCCACGCTCGACCAGGTAGTGGTGGTAGGTTATGGCACGCAGAAAAAAGCCAATCTCACCGGCGCTGTTTCTTCCGTGGATATTAAAAAAACATTTGGCTCCCGCCCGGTCACTGATATTTCAAGAGGCTTGCAGGGTGTGGTGCCTGGCTTAACCATCACCACTGCCAGCGGTGAGCTGGGCAATGATCCTAAAATAAGACTGCGCGGGCTTTTTGGTTCTATAAACACCGGAACGGGCGGTGCAAAGCCTTTAATCCTGGTCGATAACGTGGAGATACCCAGTTTGCAGATGATAGACCCTGATGATATTGAAAGCATTTCTGTATTGAAAGACGCAGCATCCGCTTCTATTTACGGTACGCGTGGCGCCTTCGGCGTTGTATTGATCACTACCAAATCTGGTAAAAAAGGCAGCGCAGCCAGGGTTACTTATAGCAATAACTTCGCGTGGTCAAAAGCCATCAACACCGTACAACTGGCGCCAGCAGCCTCAAATGCCGAAGCTTCCTTACTGGCAATACGCCGGTTCAACCCCAATAGAAATGATATAATGATGGTGGGAACTACGTATATCGATTCACTGGCCATTACCAAGATCAGGGATTGGGAAGAACAATATGGCGGCCAGGAATTGAGCAATGAAATGGAATACGGTCGCGACTTTGAGATAAGGGACGGTAAAATATTTTTTTATCGCCCATGGAATCCTGGTAAAATGTATATAAAAGACTGGACCCTTCAGCAACGACATAACATCGGCATATCGGGCGGCAGTGAAAGAACCACGTATAACCTGGGCCTCGGTTACATGGGCCAGGAAGGCGTATTAAAAGTAAATCCCGATAAATTCAGCCGGTATAATTTCACCCTGGGCGTAAATACCAGCGCCAACAACTGGCTCGATGTGCGTGGTAAGATCATTTATTCCAACACCCGCTACCAAACGCCTTTTATTTTCAGTCCTGCCTATTACGGCCCCTGGTATTACCTGTACCGCTGGCCAGCTATTTATCCCTATGGTACATATGAAGGCAAACCTTTCAGAAGTGCTGTTACCGAAGTAGAACAAGCCAAAATGGACCAGAATAAAACCGGCCTTGCCCGGATATCGGTAGGCGGAACAATAAAACCATTCAAAGGATTGACCATCGATGCTGATTATACTTACACCAGCACCAATGAGCACCTGAACCAGACCGGGGGTGGAACAATGGCATGGGATTTCTGGGCGCTTTCAAATGGTAAAATGAATTATACCAATTATCAACAAGCCAGCTTTAATAAAGCAAGATGGTATTCTTACTGGAGTGAGATCAATACCGGTAAAGTGTTTGCCACCTATTCAAAAAATATAGGCGATCATGCATTGAAAGTGATTGCCGGTGGCGATATAGAATTATTCAAAAACAATTCGCAGTCATCAGAAAAATCAAACCTCGTTGACCCCGATTATGGTTCACTTTCTTTAACCACCGGTACGCCGTTGGTAGATGGCGCCAATGGCCATTGGTCGACCCTGGGTTTTTTCGGCCGCATAAACTATGCTTATCAAAATAAATACCTCCTTGAATTAAATGGCCGGTACGATGGTTCTTCCCGTTTCCCGGCCAATAATTTATGGGGCTTCTTCCCTTCCATGTCGCTCGGTTATGTGTTAACCGAAGAATCATTCATGAACGCCGTCAGGCCATACTTATCGTTCCTGAAAGTGCGGGCATCCTATGGTTCTATCGGTAACCAGGCAGTAGGTAATAACCGCTTCCGTTCTATCATGGACCCCTCACTTACCAACTGGTTATTGCCCGGTGGCAATACCACTACATTGAGTACACCCGGTGCATTGTCGCCCAACCTCACCTGGGAAACGGTGAAGACTGCGGATGTAGGTGTTGATGCCCGGTTCTTTGATAATAAATTAGGGGTAACGTTCGACTGGTTCCAGAGAACCACCAGCAATATGATAAGCACCGGTTCTACCCTGCCCAGCTCCTATGGCACTACGGCGCCCGTAAGAAATTTCGGCGAATTGCAAGGCAAAGGCTGGGAACTGGCTGTTGACTTTACACACACCCTGTCAAATGGCTTACACTTTACCGTTACCGGAACTTTGTCTGACGCGGTAGAAAAGATCACGCGGTTTGCGAACACCACAAAATCATTACCCGCATCACTTACGGCGCTTAATTTAACTTATTATGAAGGCATGACCATTGGCGAGATCTGGGGATATGAAACAGACCGGCTTTTCCAGGAAAGTGATTTCTCAGGACAGGATGCCAATGGAAAATGGATCTATAAAGCCGAGGTGCCTTCGCAAACCAAACTGGAAAGCGGTGCCTTCTATTACGGGCCCGGTGATGTGAAGTACAAAGACCTCGATGGCGATAATGTTATTTATCATGGCACCAATACGGTTGGTGATGCCGGTGATAAAAAGATCATTGGTAACTCAACTCCCCGCTATCAATATGGTTTCCGTATTGATGCAGACTGGAAAGGCTTTGACCTGGCCCTGTACTTACAAGGCGTAGCCAAACGCGATCTGTGGGCAAGCGGTCCCATTGTATTTCCCGGTTTTCGCGCCTCTGAAGCCTGGTATTCGCACCAGATGGATTACTGGACTGCGTCCAATACCGGGGCATTCTACCCCCGCCCAACCGACTATTCAGCAACCATCGACAGATGGAATTACCTGCCGCAAACCCGGTATTTGTTGAACCTGTCTTATCTGCGGGTGAAAAACCTGTCGCTCGGATATGCCCTGCCAAAGAAATTAATTTCCAAAGCAGGCATTCAACGGGTACGGGTATATGTGAGTGCCGAAAACCTCATCACCTTCGACAAACTGGGCGATATCCCCATTGATCCTGAAATTGATTTTACACAAAATCAAATAGACAGAGACAGGGCTGGCTTCGGCAGGTCGTACCCTTATCGCACAACCCTCTCTGCCGGATTGCAGGTAACCTTCTAATTTCAAAACACTAATTATATGAAAACAAGCATATATATTGTTTTACTGGTAACTGTGTTTTTGGGTGGGTGTAAAAAAACGGATGACTTCTTAACCAAACACCCGCTCGATCAAATGACCGACCAGAGTTACTGGACAAGCGAGAACAATGTAAAAACCTTTGCATGGGGTTTTTATGTCAATTATTTCCCCGGCTATGGTGCCGGGTTTGAACCGGGTTGGGGTGGCTATTTTTCGGGCGAAACGCTCAATGATGATTTTGCGCCCAATGTACCGGCACAGTTTACCAAAAACGTTCCTGCCACAAGCACTACCTGGTCTTTTACCTGGGTAAGAAAAGCCAACCTGTTCATCAGCAGGGTGCCAACAGTGCCCATGAGCGATGAAGCCATCAGCCACTGGACAGGCGTAGGCCGGTTCTTCCGCGCACTTGAATTTTTTAACAAAGTAAGGACCTACGGCGATTTCCCCTGGTACAGCACCGTGCTGGATGAAAAGGATGTTGATGCCTTGTACAAACCCCGCGACCCACGTACATTGGTGATGGATAGTGTATTGGTTGATTTTAAATATGCAGCCGGGCATGTACGCGTTGCAGACGATTTCAGCGGCCCGAAAGGATTGGTGGTGAATAAATGGGTAGTACTGGCGTTTATGTCGCGGGTATTTTTATTTGAAGGCACGTGGCAGAAATACCAGGCCGGCAATACGCAAAAAGCAAATGAATACCTGGAAGCAGCAAAATGGGCAGCCAATGAAGTGATCACTAACGGCGGCTATACCCTGGCCCCGGATTACAGGAAGCTCTTCAACTCGCTCGATCTTGGCGCCAATACCGAAACCATTATGTACCGCCGATATGAAAGTGGTACCGGCGGTATTACACATAGCCTTGCCAGTTATGTAAACAGAGAAGCACAAACAGGCGTTTCAAAGAATACCATTAAAGCCTACCTGTGTAAAGATGGATTGCCTGTTTCCATTTCACCATTGTATAAAGGCGATAAAACCATCGCCAATACAATGACCGACAGGGACCCACGGATGTACGCCACCTTTGTAAGTACATTGCGGTTGAATGGTATTAACGCCAATTATTCGTCGAGCGGCTATGCAGTGCTTAAATTTTTGAACGATGAAATAAAAGAAACGAACGAAGGCCTTAGTAACCAGAACCCCACAGACGCGCCGGTAATACGATTGGGAGAAGTGATGATGAATTACGTTGAAGCGGCCGCTGAATTGGGCACACTTACCCAGGCCGACCTGGATAAAACCATCAATAAGCTGAGAAAAAGAACTGGCATTAATATGCCTTCTTTACAAGTGATCGGCGGGTTGCCGGCAGTGAACGGAGTGGCGTATGATGATCTCAACCGCGACCCAACTGTTCCTGCATTAATTTGGGAAATACGCCGTGAGCGCCGGATAGAATTAATGATGGAAGGCTTTAGAACAAACGACCTGAGAAGATGGAAAAAATATGAATATGTAGATACACAGGCAAAACCCGACATCAACCGCGGCGCCTGGATAAAAAAATCTGATTTTCCGGCGGCCAAGGTAACCATTGAGAACAATGCAGCAGAAGGCTATATTATACCGGCGCCAAAAGCGGAAACCCAACGCATCTTCAACGATCCCAAAGTATACCTTACACCGTTACCGCTCGATCAGATAAAATTATATGCTGATCATGGCGCTGAACTAAAACAAAACCCGGGCTGGCAATAAAATGTTGATGGCCGTCATTTCGTACGAGGGTCAACGATACTAAAGATTATGAGAATATAGGCGTCCCGATATATCGGGACGCCTTTTGGTATAAAAAACACATACAACCCTTCTTTCATCACGGCTGGCATAAGCGCTAATCTGTTTAATAAAATGAGGCTAATTTTACACAACCAATAACTAAAAAATAAATTTCCTGAATAAATCAACAATTTATAACCACGCATTACAAATTGCCTTAATAATTGGTAGCTTTATACAAAATGGTGCTTATGAAACCAACAACCATTGATCACCCTTTCCGTATTATTAAACTGGAGTATAATAGCGAGGCGCCCTTAAGCGCCTTTGAGCAGGAAGCCCTTGAAAAATATATCGATCTGCATAACAACTGTCAGGCATACAACCAGGTGTTGACGAAGTTGCTGAACTATTACTCAACCACCGGCAAAACCTTGCAACAGTTACAGGCCATTTTCGACAACCTGCAAAACGAATACCTGTTGCTGACGCCTATGTTGCATTACCTGCAGGAGGGTGATCCATTAACGGAAAATGAAATTGAATCCATTGATGAGAGCGAGCGCGTTTGTTACGATACACAACCGTTGTTGACACAGTTGCATAACTTCAACCACTCCTACGACGCGTATTACGATGGCTTACGAGCTGCAGAGACGGAGTGTGCCGGCACAGAACAACAACAGGAAAAACTGGAAAAGCAGTTTGACGAGTTCAATGATAATTACTTCAATATTATTATCAGGGACTATGCGCGCATGGAAATTGATTCTGCAAGCCTCGACGAAGACTTCGATAATTTCAGGGGCGCCTTTTGCGATATGACCGGCCTGGCCGATAAACTATATGATGTGCGCGCCGAGTTTCTCGATTCGCATATTCAATTACATAATAAAATAGCTGAGCTCGATAAAGGCATCGTAGCCTTGTTCTCGGCCATAAACGGAGAATCGAATTCGAGTTCGAATCCCAATTAATCCTTTGCCCGCAGTTATGGGGTGCCGGAATATTACCAGAAGTCTCGCATAAAAGCATTATCACATTAATCTTACACGCTTCCTCCAAAGAATAAATACGCCAGGATGATCGCCGTAATAATGCCCGCCAGGTCGGCCAGCAGCATGGTGCCAATGGAATACCGGGTATTTTTAATAGAAACAGAGCCAAAATACACAGCCACCACATAGAAGGTGGTATCCGCTGCGCCCTGGAAAATACCGGAAAGGCGGCTTGCGAATGAATCGGGACCATTAGCGATCATGGTGCTTACCATCATACCACGGGCAGCGCCACCGCTTAACGGGCGTATCAAGGCCGTTGGCAAACCTTCCACAAACCGGGTGTCGGCGCCCAGGAATGAAAAGAAACTTCTTATTCCTTCCATGATCACATCGAATGTACCGCTGATGCGAAGCATGCTTACCGCAACCATGATACCCACCAGGTAAGGAATAATGCGGATGGCGGTGTCGAAACCATTTTTGGCGCCATCGATAAAAGCATCGAAAAGGTCAATTTTTTTATAAATACCACCCAATACGATCAATAGAAATACCAGCAGGATCAACCCATTGCTCAGTACGCTTGAAAAGAACTGCACCGCATTGGCATCGAGCGTGGTAATATACCATACCAGCAAGGCAACCACAGCGGAAATACCGAGAATCCACGTAATAATAACAGGCTGCAGCAGATTTATCTTTTGCCGTAAGGAAACAATGAACATGGCCGTCATGGTGCCCACAAACGTCACGATCATACAGGGCAGGAACACATCGGTAGGATCGCTGGCATGTTGCGTGGCCCTGATGGCAATAACGCTTACCGGAATAAGGTTGAAACCCGCCGCATGCAAACAGAGGAACATGATCTGTGCATTGGACGCTACCTCCTTTTGGGGGTTCAGCTCCTGCAGGCTTTGCATGGCTTTTAAACCAAACGGCGTAGACGCATTATCGAGCCCCAGTAAATTGGCGGAAAAGTTCATGATCATATGTCCCATGGCCGGGTGGCCTTTCGGCACTTCAGGAAACAGCTTTGTAAAAAAGGGTCCAATGATCCGCGACAACAGGTTGATGCCGCCCGCTCTTTCAGCAATATTCATAAACCCGATAAACAGGGCCATTACTCCAATTAATTTCAGGCATAATTCCACCGCATCCCAACAGGTATCGATGATGCCGTTGGCGGCCTGCACCTTAACAGCCACCACTTTATCTGCCTCTTTCCGGTAGATCAGATCGCCCTGCTTTACCCGGCCAACGGTATCCAAGGCCGCCAACAGCGAAGGTTCGGCCGCAGAAACAGGCATTTGCTTCACCTGTACCGAATCTCCTCTTTTACCCACCACCATGGAGCTGAAGATCTGCTTTTGACCACCGGCGAGAAATTGAATACCAGCAACTAAAATGGAAACAACAATAAAGGCACTCCAGATACGACTTAATGCCATAAGGGAATAAGATTAAGCGCTGAAGATAAAGGAATCCGGGCATATTTTATCACCCCGTAATATCCTATCTTTGCGCGCCGAAAACAGTTCTCGGAGGAAGGGAAACAGGTGTGGAGGTTACGAAACCGATCGCGAGGGCGAAAGGCAAATAACCAAAAACCATAAACCACAAACAATAAACTAAAAAAATGGCCTTACAAGCAGGAATTGTCGGATTACCGAACGTTGGGAAATCAACCTTATTTAACGCAGTGAGCAACAGTGCAAAAGCGCAAGCCAGCAATTATCGTTTCTGTACCATTGACCCGAATGTTGGACTGGTTGATGTGCCCGATGCCCGCCTGAACAAACTGGCCGAACTGGTTCACCCCGACCGCATTGTTCCTACACAGATCGAGATTGTAGACATTGCCGGACTGGTGCGCGGCGCCAGCAAAGGAGAAGGGTTGGGTAATAAATTCCTGGGAAACATTCGCGAAGTGGATGCCATTATTCACGTGATCCGTTGTTTTGAGGATGAGAACATTTTACGCGATGAAGGCGCCATCAACCCCGTTGGCGATAAAGAGATCATTGATATTGAATTGCAATTGAAAGACCTGGAAAGCGTGGAAAAAAAGCTGAGCCGCATAGAAAAACAGGCCCGGCTCGATCCCAAGCTGAAAGTTGAATACGAAGTACTGGTACGTTGTAAAGAGCACCTTGAAAAAGGCAAAAGTATTAGAGAACTCGACTTCACAAAAGAAGAACGCCCGGCCATTGCAGACCTGTTCCTGCTCACCGAAAAACCGGTGCTGTATGTAGCCAATGTTGACGAAGCCAGCATGCATACCGGTAACAAGTTCTCGGCCGCTCTACAGGAAGCCGTTAAGAACGAAAAAGCCCAGGTGATCATCATGAACAATTCTATTGAAGCGCAGATCAGCGAAATGGAAGACCCGGCCGACAAGCAGATGTTCATGGAAGAATACAAAATGACGGAGCCCGCCCTGGACCGGTTGATCCATTCTACCTATAAATTATTGAACCTGCAAACGTATTTCACCGCCGGGGTGCAGGAAGTTCGCGCCTGGACGATCCACGAAGGTTGGAAAGCGCCGCAGGCCGCCAGTGTAATTCACACCGATTTTGAAAAAGGGTTTATCAAGGCGGAAGTAATAGCTTATAACGACTTTGTTACTTTAGGTTCAGAAGCCGCCTGCCGCGACGCCGGTAAACTGCGCATAGAAGGCAAGGAATATATTGTAAAAGACGGCGATGTGATGCATTTTAGGTTTAATGTATAAACCATCTGACGGGTTTTGTGTTAACTTAGTAATATGATAGATAACTACTGGGAATTATTACCAGCCGATTTTGCGCCTGATTCGAGGGTGTGGGTGTATCAGAGCAGCCGGCTGTTTATGATGAGCGAAGCCTTGCACATTGAGGACCTGTTAAACAATTTTACCGCCAACTGGCAGTCGCATGGCGCGCCGGTGAAAGGGTATGCTAATTTGTTGTTCGGTCAGTTTATTGTATTGATGGCAGATGAGCGGGCTACCGGCGTGAGTGGTTGCAGCACCGATAGTTCTGTGCGATTGATAAAACAAATTGAACAGCTTTTCAATGTAAATATGTTCGATCGCACCACGTTGGCCTTTAAATTAAAAGATAAAGTGCAAATGCTGCCAATGGCCCAATTGCAATACGCCATCGATAATAATTTTATTACGCCCGATACCATTTATTTTAACAACCTGGTACAAACGAAAGAAGAGCTGGAGAACAAATGGCTAATTCCGGTGAAGGAAAGCTGGTTGGTGAAAAGGATCAAAATTGCATCATAAACGCGGTCCCCTGCCCTTCTACAGATTGCACCTGAATATTTCCTTTATGCAGCATCATAATTTGTTTGCAAAGGCTTAAGCCAATGCCACTGCCGTTTTTTTTGGTGCTGAAGAATGGAATGAATATTTTATCAAGGACCTCTTCGGGCATGCCGATCCCATTATCGCCTACTTTAATCACCGTCTTATGGTTGCTGGCATAATAAGCCGATAAAACAATGCGCGGCTCCTCACGCTCTTTTACCGCCTCCATGGCATTCACCACCAGGTTGATCAGCACCTGTTCCAACAGGTTCGTATCGGCATCCAGTTGCAGATCGGGATCTTTCAATATAATTTCCAGTTCAATATTCTTTTGATCCAGCGTTGGCTGCATCAGGTGATGCAGGTTTTCGAACAGATCACGCACATAGATCTTATTCAGGTTCAGCGTGGTGATCTTATTCAGGTTACGATACGTTTCGGCGAATTTCAGCAAGCCCTCACTCCTTCTTTTGATGGTATCGATGCCCAGTTCCAGGTCGTCCATGGAGCCGGATTCAATATCGGGCCGTACCGCAAACTGTTGTAACCGGTATTTTAATGTTTCAGCCAGGGATGAAATAGGCGCAATGGAATTCATGATCTCATGCGTCATTACACTCAATAGCTTTTGCCAGGCCTTCGATTCCGTTTCATCCAACGCCTCGCTTACATTCTGAAATGCGATCAGCTTGAACTTATTGCCATCGGTTTGAAAGGCAGTGGCAGACATCAATAACTTAAACGATGTTTTTTCTGTATGGGCCGTAGCGATCATCGTTTCGCCCGGCTTTAACAAGGTTACCTGCCGGTACAATTCATTATCGCGGCGGGCCAGCGAATGAATGGTTTTCAAATAAGGCAGTTGCAGCATCCGCTTCAGCGATTCATTCATCCAAACTACTTCCCCGTTATGTTCGCGATACGATAAAATGCCGGTATCTACCAGCTCCAGTATTTTTTGCAGGTATTGAAATTGCGTTTCCTTTTCCTTACTGATCACCTTAAACGTAGAATTGATCTCATTGAACCCTTTCCGCAGGGGCTGCAACTCCACCGGGGCATGTTTTACATCAAAATAGCGGGAGAAATCACGATAATGGACCGACTCAACAAACTGGTTGAGCTCGGTATGCGCCTTTCGTTGAAAACGGTATAGTTCCAAAACCGCATAAATGATCAGCGGCACCATGATCACCATATAAACATATAACCCTTTTACCAGCAGGAACGATGATATAACCAGTGTTATAAACAGGAATAACACCTGGAAAATGATCCGCCATTCAAATCGCTTATAGAACAAAATGAAAGTTTAAAAATTAGGTTTTGTTTTCTATCCCACAATGGTCAATGGTGAATTTTTGCCGTTTCACGCTCAAATATCGTACTTACTTAGCCTGCGATACAACGCCGTCCTGGTCAACCCCAACTCCTTCGCCGCGCGGGTGATATTTCCATTGTGCTTTTCAATAACATGCAGGATAGTATTCTTTTCCACGGCACTCAGGTTCAGTTCATCGGGTTCTTTCTCCCGCGTAGTGCCCGATTCAATGGGCGAAAAGATAAGATCGGTAGCCTGCAACACATGCCCGTCTGACATGATCACCGCGCGTTCAATGGTATATTGCAATTCCCGGATATTACCAGGGAAATGATAGGTGAGCAATTTCTCAATCGCCTTATCATCAAATTCCATCACCGGTTTCAGGTATTTATTGCTGTACACCCGGCTAAAATAATTTGCCAGCAGAATTATATCGTTTCCCCGTTTTCGTAAGGGTGGCACCATGATCTCAACCGTGTTGATACGATAGATAAGGTCTTTACGGAAACGGCTTTCATTGGCCAGTTCTGCCAACGGCACATTGGTAGCGCATATTAAACGAATATCAACAGGCACCGGATCATTGGTTCCTAAACGAATAACCTGCCGGTTTTGCAAAACGCTTAGTAATTTGGCTTGCTGATGCAGCGAAATATTGCCAATCTCATCAAGAAAAAGTGTTCCGCCGTTAGCAGCTTCAAACCTGCCCACCCTGTCTTCCCGTGCATCGGTAAAAGCGCCCTTCTTATGACCAAACAATTCGCTTTCAAACAATGTTTCAGTCAGCGCACCCACATCTACTTTTACATAGGCCTTCTTTTCCCGCAACGATTGCTGGTGAATGGCTTTTGCGATCAGGTCTTTACCGGTTCCATTTTCGCCAAGAATTAAAATATTGGCATCGGTAGGCGCTATCTTTTCGATCTTATAAAAAATATCCGCCATTACATCCGATTCGCCCAGCAATTCTTTTCCAATGATGGAATCGCTGCTCCGCACAGATGGTAATGCCGTTTTACTTTCTTTTCTTTTTAAAGCATCTTTTATGGTTATGATGAGCTTTTCATTATGCCAGGGTTTCACTACAAAATCAGCAGCGCCTTCTTTCAGTGAACGAACCGCCAAATCAATATCACCATAGGCTGTGATCATGATAACAGCCGCTTCCGATTTAAACTCTTTCACTTTCTTCAACCAGAATAATCCCTCGTTGCCTGTATTGATAGAACTGTTGAAATTCATGTCGAGCAAGATCACATCAAATGACTGCTTCGATAATAACCATCGAAGATTCTCGGGGTTCTTCTCTGTTACTACTTCTTTCGCTTCTGTTTTTAACAGCAGGCGCACAGCCGTCAGCACATCAACGTCATCATCTATTACGAGTATAGAGGCATTCTTTAACAACATAGCATAATAATTTGTGATGGTTTGATGACTATATGGTTTGATGGTTATGCTTCAACTACAATTATACCATAATTACAAAGGTATGGCAAACAATTTTTTATGAAAGAACAGCTCTTTTACCCCAGTGTATCGAAACCGTACACCGGTTGTACCAGTTGTGAACAGCCTCGTAGCTATTTGTAGTCTAATACACTGGTTTTCATACTTCTTATATTCTGGCATATTGTTATTGGAAGGAAATACAGGAAAGTGGGGATCGATGGATCAAACACCCGTTCCAACTTTCGGATTACATTAAAAATTTTTACAGTGGATAGAGTTATAGCAAAAAAGAAATGGACCTCTAAACGGATCTTAACCCTCGCGGGCATTACAGCGATCACCGTATTGATATCGGCAAGTTATTACTTCACATCGGGCAAAAGCCGCCTGAACGTAGATACCGAACGAATCACTATCAGCGAAGTGAAGAAAGGCCCCTTCCAGGTAACCATACCAATTAACGGGATCGTGTTACCCCAAACATCAATCTACCTCGATGCACAGGAAGGCGGACGGGTTGAACAGAAATTTGTTGAAGACGGCGCCATGATGCAGGAAGGCCAACCTATCCTTCGCTTATCGAACCCCGACCTGGAACTGAGCCTGGCCAACCAGGAAACCAGCGTGTTCAACGTATTAACGCAAATGCAGATCGCCCGCAACAACGCACAGCAAAATACTGTAGCCCGGTTAAACCAGATGGCCGAAGTTGACAACGCATTAAAAGAAGCAGAACGCTTATATCTCCTGAATAAAAAATTGTTCGCACAAAAGGTAATCGGGTCGCAGGAATACCAGCAGGCCGAAAATTCTTACCAATACCAGGTGCGCCGTAAAAAGCTAACGGAAGATATTATGCGGCAGGATTCTTCTACCAACAAGATCCAGTTGCAGCAGAACGAGCAATCGTACCTGAATATGAAAAAAGCGCTTGACCTGATGAAGAAAAAAGTAGGCGACCTGGTGGTGAAATCGCCTATCAGCGGTCAGTTGACCTCCTTTGACGCAGAGATCGGTCAGAACATCAGCGCCGGTACCCGGCTTGGACAAATAGACGCTACGAGCGGATTTAAGATCAGGGCCGATATTGATGAACATTATATTTCAAATGTTTTTACCGGGTTAACCGCTAAGTTTACACTGGTGAATAAAGAATATAAACTCCGCATCAAAAAGGTTTATACCCAGGTGGTGAGCGGCCGTTTTCAGGTTGACATGGAGTTTGTAGGCGAAGTACCGCAAAACATTCGGCGTGGCCAGACGTTGCAGGTTCTACTGGCGCTGAGCGACGAAACCCAGGCGGTGCTGATAGCCAAAGGCGGGTTCTTTCAAACAAGCGGCGGCAACTGGGTCTTTAAGGTAAGTGAAGATGGAAAGACAGCTTATAAAGTCGATATTCAATTGGGCCGGCAGAACCCCGATTATTACGAAGTTCTGGAAGGATTAAAACCCGGCGACAGGGTCGTTACGTCGAGCTATGAGAATTATGGCAATATGCAGGAGCTGGTATTGAAAAAAGAGTAAGAAGCTGACAAGTTCATGAGTTATTGAGTTATTGAGTTATTGAGTTATTAAGTTATTGAATTCAGGTGTCAACTTACTAACATATGAACTTAATAACTTATTAAATGGCTTTCACCATTCACGATTTAAAATTAACAAACCATACAACAAATGATAAAGATCCGGGATCTCGAAAAAATCTATCGCACAGAAGAGGTTGAAACAGTAGCATTGAACAAAATATCAATAGATGTTAAAGAAGGCGAATTTGTAGCCATCATGGGCCCATCGGGTTGTGGCAAATCTACTCTGTTGAACATCCTGGGTTTGCTGGATGATCCCGATAACGGCAGCTTTTTGTTCAACAATATTGAAGTAGCCCGTTTTAATGAGCGCAAACGGGCTGAATTGCGCAAACACAATATTGGATTCGTTTTTCAGAGTTTTAACCTGATTGACGAACTGACGGTTTTTGAGAACGTAGAATTGCCGCTGATCTATACCGGCGTAAAATCGGGCGATCGCAAAAAGCGCGTGGAAGACGTGTTGGACAAAATGCAGATCATGCACCGCCGCAACCACTATCCGCAACAATTGAGCGGTGGTCAGCAACAACGTGTAGCGGTGGCAAGGGCCGTTGTAAACAATCCCAAGTTGATATTAGCGGATGAGCCTACGGGTAACCTCGACTCAAGCAATGGCAATGAAGTAATGACCCTGTTAACCGACCTGAATGAACAGGGGACCACTATTATAATGGTTACACACAGCGAGCACGATGCCCGGTACAGCCATCGCATCATTCGCATGCTCGACGGTCAAACCGTATTGGAAAATATAATGGTATAGGGTCAATGTGCTTATGGGCTAATGGAAATGTAAAAGGAGGAAGAAAATGTTTACAACATACTTTAAGATAGCTATACGTTGTTTATTAAAGAACAAAGTATTTTCGGCTATCAACATCCTGGGATTGTCTATCGGTATGGCTGTTTGTTTCATCATCCTGCTGTTTGTACGGGATGAATTAAGCTATGACCGCTTTAATGTCAAGGCAAACAACATGTACCGGGTAGTTTTTAAAGCGAACGTTAATGGCGGAAAAATAAATGAGAGTAATGTAATGCCGCCGGTTGCCAGCGCTTTAAAAAACGATTATCCCGAAGTAAAAGAAGTGACCCGATTACGCACGCTGGGAAATCCCCGTTTACTGGTAAACGGTAAGCTTTTTACAGAAGCTTCCATGGTTTTTGTAGACTCGAATTTTTTTAATGTATTCACCATTCCCCTCATACAGGGCGATCCTAATACTGCCTTGCTACTGCCCTACTCTATAGTCATTTCCAAAGCAATGGCGCAAAAATATTTCGGCAATGAAAATCCGCTGGGTAAGTTGATCAATCGCGGCAAAGACAAAAACAATCCGCCCTTTACAGTGACCGGTGTTTTTGATAAAATTCCGGCCAACTCCCATTTTCATTTCGACTTATTCGGTTCTATGATAACGGACCCCGACCAAAAAAGCGACTCCTGGCTTTCTTCAAATTATTATACCTATGTGGTATTGCCGAATGGCTACGATCATAAAAAATTAGAAGCCAAGCTGCCCCGCATGGTAGAAAAATACATGGGCCCACAGATACAACAGAACATGGGCCTGACCCTGGCACAGTTCCGTACTAAAGGGAATGAACTGGGTTTTACGCTGGAGCCTTTAACAAAGATCCATCTGTTTGGGAATTCCAACACTGAATTTGAACCCGGTGGCGATATCAGGTACATTTATATTTTCAGTGCCGTAGCCCTGTTCATGTTACTGATCGCCTGTATCAACTTTATCAATCTTTCTACGGCAGGCGCAGCCAAACGCGCCAAAGAAGTAGGGGTACGAAAAGTAATGGGCTCCCGCAAACAGGACCTCATAAAACAATTCTTATTAGAATCGGCCCTCATCACAACTTTTGCTTTATGTATATCTGCGGTGCTCGTGCAATTGGCATTACCAATCTTCAATGACCTGGCAGGAAAAAATTTATCCTTTGGCTTTCAGCTAAAACCAATGGCCGCCCTCACAGTACTTGGTTTATTGGTAAGCATACTGGCCGGCCTGTATCCCGCTTTTTTTCTATCCTCCTTTAAACCCATCGCCACGCTCAAAGGCAAATTCATTACACAGTCAAATACGTATAATTTGCGGAGCGGCCTCATCGTATTCCAGTTCTTCATTGCTATTTGTTTGATCACCGGTACCATTGTGGTGTATCAGCAAATGAAATTTATTCAAACAACGAAAGTAGGCTATAATAAAGAGCAGTTGCTGGTGCTGAACAATTCCTGGGCGCTTGGGAAAAACGAGCCCGTATTCAGGGACCAGTTACTGAACGACCCACGCATTGAAAACGTGACCATCTCAGGCTATAAACCGGTTGGCCCCAGTTTTTATAATAACGCATTGGCCTATCCGGAAGGCCGGGATAATCAGCTCCTGAATGCGTTGGAATATAGAGTAGATGAACGATACATCCCCACCCTGGGCATGCAACTGGTAACAGGCAGGAATTTTTCCCCGGTTATGCAAACCGATTCCCTGGCCATGATCATAAATGAAACCGCCGCCCGGGCCTTCGGCTGGGGTAATAGTGCCATTGGGAAAAAAATATTCAGAGAACATACCAATCGCGGAAACCACGTTGCCTATACAGTAATTGGTGTTGTGAAAGATTTTCATTTCAAATCATTACGTGAAGCCATTACACCGTTATTAATGGTATTGCATCCCGAAACCGGTTTGATCGTAAGGGTAAAAACAAAAGATATCCCGGGGCTGTTGGCGTCAATGAAACAACAATGGGCAGCCTTCAAACCGGAGGAACCATTCTCCTGGTCGTTCATTGACGAGTTGTATAACAAAACCTATGCGGCTGAACAAAAGACCGGCCGCATCCTGAATATATTTACCGTATTGACCATATTGGTAGCCTGCCTGGGATTGTTTGGATTGGCTACCTACACAGCAGAACAACGGGCGAAAGAAATTGGGATTCGCAAAGTGCTTGGCGCCAGCGTAACCCAGGTTACCAGCATGCTGTCGAAAGAATTTTTAAAACTGGTGGTCATTGCCTGTATCATCGCCTTTCCATTATCATACTGGATCATGCACCAATGGCTGCTCGATTTCGCCTACCGGGTAAACCTGAATGCCTGGATGTTCATAGCCGCCGGTCTCATAGCCATTATAATTGCGTTAGGCACCGTAAGTGTGCAATCGATAAAAGCGGCAATGACCAACCCGGTGAAATCATTAAGAAGTGAATGACAGTCCATTAAAAACCTGATTTAATACCATGCTCCGCAACTATTTGAAAATCGCATTTAGGAATCTGTTTAATAACAAGGCCTATTCTTTAATTAACCTGTTCGGTTTAACTACCGGGCTGATCTGCTTTTGGCTGATCGGTCTGTATATTTTCGACGAACTTACCTTTGATTCTTTTCATAAAGATGCCGGCCGCATTTACCGTATTATTGAGCACAAAACGTCTGCAACAGGTAAAGAATCTAAAATAGCAGGCGTAGCCTGGAATATTTCAGATCGCATAAAGAAAGAATTTCCCGCTGTTGACAATGCCTGTCGATTGACCGTATTCGGGCGGTCACCTATTATAAATGATGAAAACAGGAACACCTTTTATGAAGATTATTATGCAGCCGATGCTGCTTTTCTGAACGTCCTGGATTTTCCGATGGTGCAGGGCGATCGTACTACTGCCCTGAAGGCGCCTTATACAGTTGTTGTAAGCGATGAGATGGCGCTTAAATTATTTGGCAGCAAAAATATTGTGGGTAAAGTGATCCGTACCAATCGGGAAGGCACACCCTATACAATTACCGGCGTGATGCATATACCCAAAAATTCACACCTTGATTTTAATCTGTTGTTTTCCGAAGCAACCAGCATCACCTCTTCTAACGATTTTCGCAACTTTACTACAAGCGACTGGTCGAGCAATACATTTGCAACCTATATAAAAATTAAAGCGGGGCAATCCGCTCCCGGCATCGCATCCGGCATCAATAAATTGGTAGCAACAAACCGGTTTGCCAATGCAGACAAAAGCAGCTTTACCTTACAACCATTAAAAGACATTCATTTTTACTCATCCGGTATTGATCGCACACCCGGCCCCGGCAGCAACATCATGTACATGTATGTTTTTGCACTGGTAGGTATTTTTGTTTTACTCATCGCCTGCATCAATTATGTAAACCTCACTACAGCCCTGTTCAGTACCCGGTCAAAAGAAATTGCTGTAAGAAAAGTTTCCGGTGCCGATCAAAAGAACCTGGTAAGCCAGTTTATTACCGAAGCATTGCTGTTAACCCTGATAGCCCAGGTATTGGCATTGATCTGTGTTAAACTGTTGCTGCCCGCCTTTAATGCTTTTACTGAAAAGCAATTAAGCCTGGGTACTTCTACCAATATTCGAATCTGGCTGGGCATATTACTTATCACATTGCTGGTTGGATTACTGGCAGGTATCTATCCCGCATTTTATCAGGCACGATTAAAACCTTTTTTGTTACTGAAAAACAAAATTCAGGTAGCCAAAGGACATTTATCGTTCCGGCGGGTATTGGTGATCGTTCAATTCTCATTATCCATCATCATGATCATTGTTACACTGGTCGTTTACCTGCAACTAAAATACATCGGCAAAAAAGACCTGGGCTTTAAAAAAGATCAACTGGTGGTAGTAGATATCAATAGCCGCGCTGTTCGGAACGGCGCGGAACGGATAAAAACGGAATATGCCCGGTTGGCAGGTGTGAAAAGTGTATGTGTTACCTCGCGGGTGCCCGGTGAATGGAAAACCTTACCGAAAGTAAAACTCCAAAAAAGCGGCAGCCAGGCGCCGGAAAATGAAACCATGTATTATATAGCGGCAGATGATCAGTTCCTGCGTACCTACAACGTAGGGTTGCAACATGGAAGAAATTTTATGCAGGCAGAAGGCGATTCCACTGCCCTGCTGGTAAATGAAGCAGCCGCTCATATGCTTGGCATTAAAGAACCGGGCGAACAACCTGTTGATGTTTCCGGTATTCAATTCAGTGGTGAATTCACCGCCTTCGTTCGACCTATGCAATTAAGGATCGTTGGCATTGTAAAAGATTTCAATTTTCAATCGCTACGCGAACCCTTGGCGCCTATGGTGATAGGATATAAGAACAATCCGATTCATGCTATAGATTATTTCACGGCAAAAGTGGCTGCCGGCAACATGCGCAAGACCATTAAACAAATGGAAACCGTATTGCACCAGGTAGATCCCGATCACCTGTTTGAATACAATTTCCTGGATAAACAATGGGAGCTCTTTTACCGGGAAGACCAAAAGCGCCAGGTGATCTTTCTTTCTGTTACCTGTATGACCATATTAATAGCTTGTTTAGGGCTGTTCGGGCTGGTAACATTTGCAGCCCGGCAACGCACCAAGGAAATCGGCATCCGCAAAGTACTGGGCGCAAGCGTAAGCCATGTGGTGATGTTGCTGTCGAAAGATTTTTTAAAGCTGGTATTGATCGCCTCGCTGGTGGCCTTTCCGGTGGCCGGCTGGGCTATGTATAAATGGTTACAGGATTTTGCTTACCGCATACACCTTAGTATCTGGTTATTCGTGGGGGCAGGCTTGTTAGCCGCATTGATCGCCTTATGCACCATCAGTTTTCAGGCCATTAAAGCAGCATTATCCAACCCTGTAAAAGCATTAAGAAGCGAGTAAAATAATGTGATAATGGAAAACGAATATTCACTGTTTTCACTTGTAGCATTTCAATACCAACACCATGATCAAACATTATATCAAAATTGCTTTCCGTAACCTGGCACAACAAAAAGTGTTGACGGGTATTAATATATCCGGCCTGTCGATTGGCATTGCCTGCTTTAGTTTGTTTTTATTGTATGCAGTGCATGAGTTCAGCTACGACCGGTTCCATCAAAACGCGGACCGACTATACCGGGTTGTTGAATGGTGGGAAGGCAAGGACCGTGCACCCGGTGGCAGCGGATCTGTATGTACGCCCGTTGGCCCGGCATTGAAAAAAGATTTCCCCGATGTGGAATATGCAGTGCGAATGAAAGGGAACGGCTGCCTTGCACGAATAAAAGACAATATTTTCCATACTTCCATTACGTTTGCCGATAAGGATTTCTTTGATATATTTTCATTTCCCCTGTTATATGGTAACACACAAACTGCGTTGCAGGATCCGCGGCATATTGTACTTACCAAAGAAAATGCATTGCAATTATTCGGCACTACCAATGTAGTAGGCAAAACCCTTGAATTAAAAACCGATTCGGCATTTGAACCTTTTACGATCAGCGGGGTTGCAGAAAACATCCCCGCCAACTCTTCGGTGAATTTTAATATCCTGTGCAATTTTGAGCATATCGCCAATACGCCCATGGTTCAGGGAAGCAACAATGACTGGAATATGACCATTGGCCTGGGTGCTTTTGTACAATTGAAACAAGGCAGCCGACTGGCCAGTGAACATAAGCGCCTGGCATTATTCAGACAAAAATATTTACCCAACGAAAAACAGGATGACGTTCAGGCAAGCTTTCGCTTGCAACCTATACGGGATATTCATATGAACCCGCAGATAGAAGGCGGCGCTAACCCAGGAAATAGCTGGATCCTGATCACCATAGCAGCCGCCGTATTGATCATTGCCTGTATCAACTTCACTACCCTGGCCATTGGTCGTTCGGCCGGACGGGCAAAAGAAATAGGCGTACGAAAAGTAATGGGCAGCCAGCGCAAACAATTGATCGGGCAGTTCCTGGCAGAATCGTTCGTGTTGAGTGTGCTCTCCGCCGTTATTGGTTTACTGCTGACCTATGTCCTGCTACCGCTTTTCAATCAACTGGCCGACCGGCAGCTTAGTTTTTCATTCAGCCGTTTTCCGGAGCTGATCTGGTTGTTAACTGGCCTCACCGTACTGGTAGGGTTACTGGCCGGCAGTTATCCAGCTCTGGTATTGTCGGCATTCAAACCGGTGGAAGTACTAAAAAGAAAGGTCCGCGTAGGCGGTTCCAACCTGTTCACCCGCTCACTGGTCACTTTACAGTTTGTGCTTTCTATAGGATTGATCGTTTCCACCATCATCATATTGCAGCAAATAGCTTTCATCCGTTCAAAAAATATCGGTTTCAATAAAGAAAACATAGTGATGATCAATACCGGGCGTGTTGATTCAAAAAAAATATATCCGCTATACAAACAGGTCATTGAATCAAATACCGGCATCCTGAGCATAACAGCGGGTGAAATGGGATTGGGTGCGGGCGAAGGACAAATGGGCAGAGGGTATAAGAATCATATGGGCGAAAAAACAGCTATTATAGAATATCCCGGCGATTATAATTTTTTAAATACCATGGGCATGCAGTTGATAGCCGGACGGAATTTTAATCCGTCCCTGGCATCTGATAGTATAAACGCCGTTATCGTTAACGAAGCAGTGGTACAGGATGTGCTGGGCACAACTATACAGAACGCGTTGGGCAGGCAACTGTTCGGAGCAAAAGATTCGTCCAATCCCAAAACGATCATTGGCGTTTCCCGCAATTTCAATTTCGAAGACCTAACGCATAAGGTCAGGCCCCAGCTATTTTACCGGCCGTCAAATCTGGAACCATCCCGTTTGTTTGTACTCTTGCAGGCCGGTGACCCCGCCACTAAACTGACCCTGCTCAGCAACACCTGGAAAAAACTGGTGCCCGATGCACCATTCGAATACAGTTTTATGGATGAAAAGTTTGACAATTTTTATAAAAGCGAAGAACGCTGGAGCGCCATTGTTGGTTGGGCAGGTGGCATTTCAATTTTCCTTGCCTGTCTGGGTTTATTTGGGCTGGCAGCGCTGGCCGCAGTGAATCGCACCAAAGAGTTTGGTATACGAAAGGTAATGGGTGCTACTGTAACCCAAATGGCCGCACTGTTGTCAAAAGATTTTATAAAACTCATTGCAGTGGCCCTGGTGATTGCCGCTCCCCTCGCCTGGTATTTTATGAACGACTGGTTGCAGGCTTACGCCTGGCGAATTAACATTACCTGGTGGGTGTTTGCCCTGACCGGTTTATTCACCATGCTCGTTGCCGTTACCACGGTGAGTTTTCAGGCGGTAAAAGCAGCATTGGCCAACCCGGTGAAGTCACTTAAAAATGAATAATAAAAAATGGAATACAGAGAAATTAAGAAGTGAATACAGGGCGTTATTCACCATTGACCATTCACGATACTAAGATTTTTTATTATGCTTAGAAATTATTTCAAAATAGCGTGGAGAAGTTTATTACAGAATAAAGGACTGGCCTTCATTAATATTTTTGGACTGGCCATTGGTATGGCCTTTGCGCTGCTCATCGGTTTGTGGATACAATATGAAACCAGCTTTGATACATTTCATGTAAACAAAGACCGCATTGGACTTATTCGTAAACACACCCTTTTCAATAACCAGAAAAGTACCTCCAACAACCAACCGCTGCCGCTGTATGATGAATTAAAACGAAACTATCCCGAAATAAAAAGATTGTCCCGTATTGATAACGATGAATACAGCCTGATAGTGGGCAATAATAAATTCAAAAAATCAGGTACGTATGTTGATCCCGACTTTCTGACCATGCTTTCATTCCCAATAGTAAAAGGGAACGCAGCTACTGCATTGAATGATCCTAATGCAATTGTTCTAACAGAATCGCTGGCGAACACCTTGTTTGGAAAAGAAGACCCTATTGGCAAATCCATAAAATTAGACAATCTGTATACAGTACAGGTTACCGCCATAGCCAAAGATGTGCCTGATAATTCTACTCTTCAGTTTGAGTTCCTGGCCCCATTCGAATTTCAACTCCGGAATTCTGAAAGAGTAAGGAATGCACAATGGGGAAACAATTTTCTGACCTATCTCGTGGAGATGAAAGAAGGAAGTTCCATGCAGGCGCTTTCCAAAAAGATAGAACCATTGATAATGCAAAAACGCAAAGACAAAATTACCCAGTTGTTGTTTTTGCAACCCCTGCAACAATGGCATTTGTATAACGACTATAAAGATTGGGTAAATACGGGAGGAAGAATAGAGTATGTACGGTTGTTTTCGATCATTGGCATTTTTGTTTTACTGATCGCCTGCATTAATTTCATGAATTTATCTACGGCACGTTCAGAAAAACGCGCCAAAGAGGTAGGCATTCGAAAATCGGTAGGTTCGCAACGGATACAGCTCATTGTACAATTCCTAAGCGAATCGCTGTTAACCGCCTTCCTGGCTTTTTTATGCTCCATAATTTTGATCCAGTTGCTGTTGCCTTTATTAAAGGACATTGGCTTTGAAAAAGTACATTTCCGGTTCGGTGATGTTTCATTATGGGCATCACTATTGGGAGTATGCATCCTCACCGGACTGATAGCAGGAAGTTATCCCGCTTTCTATCTTTCCTCATTTACACCCATAAAAGTGTTGAAGGGAACAATAAAGCAAGGAATAGCCGCCGTTTCTTTCCGCAAGGTGCTGGTAGTTTTACAGTTCACCATTTCCATTGGATTGATAGTTTGCACAGTGATCGTATTTCAGCAGATCAACCATGCCAAAGACCGGCATCTGGGTTACAACCCCAACAACCTCATCACCATCCCATCGAGCAATGACCTGAATAAAAATTATGAGCCCTGGAAGCAGGAAGTGCTGAATACCGGTTATGTGGAATCAATAGCCCAGGCATCGAGCCCTATGACCCGTATCAATAACAGTTGGAGCGATTTTACCTGGCAGGGAAAGAACCCCAACGCTATTACATCCTTTGATGTAGTGATGACCGATTGGGATTACGACAAAACCGCCGGCTTGAAAATATTAAAAGGCCGGTCGTTCTCCAGGGAATACAAAACCGATAGCAATGCGATCCTGATCAATGAAGCGGCCGAAAAGCTGATCGGTTATAATGACCCGTTGGGAAAGGTAGTTAGTTTAGGTACCGAGCCACTAACCGTTATAGGCGTAGTGGAAAATGTGGTCATGCGTGATCCATTTAAACCGGTATCCCCTACCATCATTCTTTTTAATGTTAGCCGAACGTCAAATATGTTGCTGCGGCTGGCCTCATCTGCTGATCTTACAAAAGCGCTGGCCGCCATTCAGCCGATAACAGAAAAATACAATCCATCCCTTCCTTTTGAATACAACTTTGTTGATGAGGAGTTTGGTAAAAAATTTATGATTGAGAACCAGGTAGGCAAGTTGGCGGGCATATTGGCCGGGTTAGCCATTTTCATTTCCTGCCTGGGTTTATTTGGATTAGCCGCTTTCATGGCCGAACGCCGCATCAAAGAAATAGGCATCCGCAAGGTATTGGGCGCATCGGTTGCCAACCTGTGGATGTTATTATCAAAAGAATTTGTACTGCTGGTGCTGTTAGCAGGATTGATCGCTTCGCCCCTGGCGCTGTGGCTAATGCAAGACTGGCTGCAGAAATATGATTATCGTATAGCCATTAACGGCTGGGTATTTGCTTTTGCCGGTTTGCTGGCCGTAATGATCGCCCTGTTTACAGTAAGTGCACAGGCGGTAAAAGCCGCATTGGCGAACCCGGTGAAGAGTTTGCGCACTGAATAAAGCGAGTAGCGAGTAGCTAGTAGGGAATACAACCTGAAAATTGGGAAGGCAAAATAAATATAGCGAGTGATGCAAAGAAGCCCTACTAGCCAATTACCACTAGCTACTAGCTTATTGACCATTGACCATTCACGATCAGAACTAAGAACTCAAAACTAAAGAACTTTCTATATGCTCAGGAACTATTTCAAGATCGCTTTCAGAAATCTTTGGCGCCACCGGGTTTTCTCCTTTATCAATATTATGGGGTTAACCGTAGGTATGACGGCTTGCTTCCTGATCTTCCTGTATGTACGATTTGAATTGAGCTATGATAGCTTTCATCCCAAAGCAGATCGCATATACAGGGTGGTGGCAGATATAAAAACACCTACGGAAGTGCTCAAATCCAATGGCCCGGCCTGGGCAGTTGGGCCGCATGTACAGCTTGATTTTCCCGAGGTAGAAGCCTTTACGCGGGTGCATTTTGACAATTTGTTGTTTAGAAAAGGCGATATCAAATTCAACGAAGAAGGCGTTGTATGGGCCGATTCCGCGTTCTTTAACATTTTTGGCTTCCGGTTGCTCAAGGGCGATGCACGCACGGCATTAATGCAGCCCTTTACCGTAGTATTATCGGAAACTGCTGCCAAAAAATACTTTGGCAAAGCCGACCCCATGGGTCAAACCATTTTGATCACCTCAGATGGGTTGCCGGCAACCGTTACCGGTGTTATGCAAGACATGCCGGAAAATACCCTGATAAAAAGCCAGGTAGTGCTATCGATGAGCACCATCACATTAAAATGGGCACAGGGACTTGACGATCAATGGGGTGACTATGGTCCTTATTCATTTCTACTGCTTAAACCCGGAACCAACGCCATTGCATTACAAAAGAAGTTTCCCGCCTTCCTGGAAAAGTGGAATGGTAAAGAAATGAATAAGATCCAGATGTACCCCACGTTGTTTTTAGAACAACTGAAAGATGTTTACCTGCGATCAGACCGGGAAAGTTCAAAAGGCAACCTGATGAATGTATATATCTTTTCCATTATTGCTATATTTATTCTTGTTATTGCCTGCATCAATTTTATAAACCTCACCACCGCAAGAGCATCGGAACGGGCCAAGGAAGTAGGCATACGGAAAGTTGCAGGGGCAATAAAAGCACAACTGGCCCGGCAGTTCATCGGCGAATCATTAGTGATCTGCCTTATTGCATTCCTGCTTACAATCGGTCTAACGGCTTTGCTACTTCCCTCCTTTAACGAACTCGCCGGCAAAATCGTTAGTCAGGGAATACTTGAAAATGGCCAATTACTTTTACCGGTATTCGGGGCCGCTATTGTTATTGGTTTGCTGGCGGGCATTTACCCGGCGTTTGTTTTATCCTCTTTTAAACCGATTGAGGTGTTAAAAGGCCGTTTTGCAACCGGATCGCGGGGAGGGCTTTTACGCAAGACACTTGTTATTTCGCAATTTGCCATTTCTACTGCATTAATTATCGGAACAATTATCGTGTATTCGCAAATGCGCTATATGCGTAACCAGCAACTGGGTTTTAATAAAGACCAGGTAATGGTAGTGGATACGGAACGTGAAAAAAACAGCGGAGCATTTGTACAGGCGATATCCCGCTTACCAAACGTTAAGGCAACATCTTTATCAGCCAGCGTACCAGGCGGTGGTCACGCGGGCGCCTATTCTGAAATAGAAAATATAAAAGGCGACCTGCAGATCGCCAACCTCGATTTGTATTTTGTGGATTTCGATTACATTCCACTCTACAACATACAAATGGCTGCGGGCAGGCCTTTCTCCCGGGAATATAAAACAGACAGCAACCAGGCCATAATCCTTAATGAAGCGGCTGTGAAGATACTGGGGTATCCTTCACCCGAACAGGCTATCGGCAAACGTTTCAAACAATGGGGCCGCGAAGGAAAGATCATCGGTGTAATGAAGGATTTTCACTATCATTCGTTGCAGCAGCCCATAAAACCACTGACCATGCGCATGGAATGGGACCGGTTTGGTTTGGTATCGGTAAAGGTGAATCCGTCGAATATAAAAAACACCATTGCTGCTATCGAAAAACAATTCAAAACGATCATACCTAATCGACCTTTCAGCTATTATTTCCTCGATGAGTTCTTCGACCGGCAATACCGGGCTGAAGAACGCTTTGGCAAACTGTTCCTGAACTTTGCCATCCTGGCCATCTTTATTTCCTGTTTGGGTTTGCTGGGACTGGCATCATACAGCACCATACAACGTACCCGGGAAATAGGTATCCGCAAAGTGATGGGCGCATCGGTATCCAACATCATCAACTTATTATCGAAAGAATTTTTAAAACTGGTGATCATTTCCTTCTTTATTGCCGTTCCGGTTGCCTGGTATTTTATGCACAAGTGGTTAGCAGATTTTGCATACAGGACACCTATCAGCTGGTGGATATTTGTTACCGCCGGCATTATGGCTTTGCTGATTGCCATAATTACCATCAGCTTTCAGGCCTTCAGGGCAGCGGTTGCGAACCCCGTAAAAAGTTTGCGTACCGAATAAAGCGAGTAGTAAGTAGCGAGTAGCTAGTAGGGATACATCCTGGAAATTGACAAGGTGAAATATCAAAAACTTAAGAAACTTATACCATGCTGAAAAATTATTTAAAGATCGCCTTCCGCAACCTTTGGAAAAGCAAAGGGTTTTCGGCTATCAATATAACCGGACTGGCCATTGGCCTTGCCACCTGTTTGCTCATTATGCTGTTTGTGCTGGATGAGCTTAGTTATGACCGTTATAACAAAAAAGCCGATCGCATTTACCGCGTGGATGGAGATATAAAATTCGGCGGCAATCATTTTTTGCTGGCCACCTCTACTGACCCAATGGGCCCAACGTTGAAAAAAGATTTTCCACAGGTAGAACAGTATGTCCGGTTCCGGAAAGCGGGTGGGTTGCTCTTAAAAAAAGGCAATGAAAATGTTCAGGAAGAAAATGTGGTCTATGCCGATTCTACCCTGTTCGATGTATTTACCCTGCCCATGCTCGACGGTAACCCCCAAACAGCTTTACGCGAACCCAACAGTTTGGTGGTTACGGAAACAACAGCGCGTAAATATTTCAATACCACTCAGGCAGCGGGCCGGAGCATCCTCATTAATAACCGCGACCATTATACCATCACCGGTGTTATAAAAGATATTCCTGCCCAATCGCATTTTAATTTCGATTTCTTTGTCTCATTGTCGACCCGGGCAGAAAGCCGGAACAACAACTGGTTAAGCAACAACTTCAACACCTATATCGTATTAAAGAAAGGCGCCGATCCTAAACTATTGGAAGCGCAATTTGATGCCCTGGTGGAAAAATATGTGGGTCCGCAGGTAATGCAATTTATGTCTATCAATCTCGACGAGTTCAAAAAAAGCGGGAACTACGAAAAACATTATTTAACCCCGCTCACCAGTATCCATTTGTATTCTGATAAAGAGGCCGAATTGGCTCCCAACAGCAACATCCAGTATGTATATATATTTTCGGCCATCGCCTTTTTCATTCTGCTAATTGCCTGCGTGAATTTCATGAACCTGTCAACCGCGCGTTCAGCTAACCGGGCACGCGAGGTTGGTGTTCGAAAAGTATTAGGTTCCTTAAAAGCCAACCTGGTAAAACAATTTCTCACCGAAAGCATTCTCCTCAGTTGTATGGCGCTGGTGCTTGCTTTGGTACTGGTGTGGACCCTGCTTCCTTACTTCAACCAACTGGCGGCAAAAGACATCAAATTAAATATCCTTGCCAATCCCTGGCTGTTGCCCATGCTGCTATTGCTGGTTATTGCTACCGGTTTGCTGGCCGGCAGTTATCCTGCCTTTTACCTGTCATCCTTCAAGCCCATACAGGTCATTAAAGGCAAACTGGCCGCTGGCTTAAAAACAAGCTGGTTACGTAGCGGACTCGTCGTGTTCCAGTTTGCGACTTCCATCATTCTTATAATTGGAACTATCGTTATTTATAAACAATTGCATTATATTCAATCGCACAAACCGGGATTTAACCGCGAGCAGGTGCTGGTGATCCATAACACCAATCCACTTGGCGGCAAAGCAAAAACTTTTAGGGAAGAAATAGTAAAATTACCCGGAATTGAAAATGCCACGATAGCCGACTACTTACCCACCAACGGTTGGCGAAACGATAACCCGGTGTTTGCCGACCCAACGCTTGATCAGAAAAAGGCCGTATCGATGCAGACCTGGGATGTAGACGATCAATACATCCCTACGTTGGGGATGGAACTGGTGGCGGGGCGGAATTTTTCTGCGAAGTTCCCGACAGATTCTTCCGGCATCATTATCAACGAAGCCGCTGCGAAAATGTATGGTTTCAGCGACCCTATCGGTAAGAACTTGTATTACATCCGCGATCTTAACAATCCCAGAAATGTCTCTACCCTGCATATTGTAGGCATTGTAAAGGATTTTAATTTCAGCAGCTTGCGGCAACAGGTAACGCCCCTGTCGATGATGCTGGGCAACAACCCGGGCAATATCGCTATGCGGATACACAGTACCGATATCAAAAGTCTGGTAGTGCAGATCGAAAAAAAATACAAGGCGATAGTGCCAGGTGAGCCATTTAACTACACCTTCATGGATGAAGACTTCGATAGTATTTACCACACCGAACAACGCATGGGTGTAATTGCCATCTCCTTTTCAGCTCTGGCCATTTTGATCGCATGCCTTGGTTTATTTGGGCTTGCAGCCTATGCCGCCGAACAACGCACCAAGGAGATCGGAATAAGAAAAGTACTGGGCGCTACCGTTAGTAATATCACCGCTATGTTATCGAAGGATTTTTTGAAACTGGTGATCGTAGCGGCCGTTATTGCATTCCCCCTTGCCTGGTGGGCAATGCACAGTTGGCTGCAGGACTTTGCCTACCGCACCAATATCAGTTGGTGGGTGTTTTTAATGGCTGGTGGCCTGGCAGCCCTGATCGCCATTGTTACTGTAAGCTTTCAAACTATCAAAGCAGCCATCATGAACCCGATAAAAAGTTTGCGTACTGAATAAAGCGAGTAGCTAGTGGCGAGTAGCTAGTGGGGATACATCCTGGAAATTGGCAAGGTGAAATAAATTTAGTGAGTGAGGCATAGAAACCCTACTAGCCATTTACTACTAACTACTAGCCGGATTGTATCAAAACCGTACACTGCTTGTATCGGAAACGAACTCAATCATATGCAATTCCCTTATAGTATCTTGCAAATCATGCATCTATAAACTGGCATGCATTGGGAAAGCTTAACGCTGAATGCGGAAACCGGTAACCGGTAACTGTTTACAAATGACCAGCAACAATAAACTATAAACCAGAAACTATAAATAAATACAATGATCGAACTGAAGCACATTTCAAAATGGTACCAGGTAGGCGGTAAACCAACATTCATCTTAAAAGACGTTAATATAACGATCAGGGAAGGAGAATTTATTTCCATAATGGGCCCCTCCGGTTCAGGGAAATCAACCTTGCTGCACATCCTGGGCATGCTCGACGATGCTTCTGAAGGTGAATATTTTTTTATGAACCACAGCGTGCATACCCTGAAAGAAAAACAACGGTCGCAAATATATAAACAACATATTGGCTTCGTATTTCAGGCTTATCACCTCATCGATGAATTAACGGTATACGAGAATATTGAAACCCCGCTTATTTATCAGAACATCAAAACTGCTGAACGCAAAGCGATGGTGGCCGATATGATCGACCGGTTCAATATTGTAGGCAAAAAAGACCTCTTCCCTACCCAACTGTCGGGCGGACAACAACAACTGGTTGGCATTGCCCGCGCCCTGATCGCCAAACCAAAATTATTACTGGCCGATGAACCAACCGGTAACCTTAATTCAAAACAAGGGGAAGAGATCATGGACCTGTTCAAACAACTGAATAAAGAAGGCGTAACCATTATACAGGTTACCCATTCAGAAAAGAATGCGGCCTATGGCACGCATATCATCAATTTACTGGATGGACGGATTGAGAACAATTAGCTGATGTGCTAATGGAAGGCAGCCACAAGCTTTAAGCCATAAGCTACAAGCAAAACACAAAAACACATAATGAAAACTGGATTGGCTTGCAGCTTGTAGCGTGGAGCTAGCAGCCTACATATAAAAAACAAGAAGAAATGGGATTTATCAAAACATTCATAATATTCAGTATAGCCCTGATCACGTACATGGATGGCTGGTCGCAAAGTATTACCGGCCGTCCATTATCGTTGCAGGAATGTGTGCAAACGGCTATTAATAATAACCTCGATGTTAAGCAAAGCGGCCTTAGTATGGAACGGGCCGCAGTTAACTGGCGGCAATCAAAGGCAAACCTGCTGCCCAGTGTCAGCGGTAATATTGACCATACGCTTAACCAGGGCCGTAGCATTGACCTTAGCACCAACAGTTATGTGAACCAGCAAAACACCTCGGGCAGTTATACGCTATCAGGAAATATAACCCTGTTTAACGGTTTACGGCTGTTGAATAATTTGAAAAGCAGTCAGTATGCTTATGAAGCCAGTAAAATGGAATTACAGCAGAGTAGAGATCAGTTGATGCTGAATGTAATGCTGGCCTATCTGCAAATTCTAACCAATACCGATTTGTTGCAGCAGGCACAAAAACAGGCGGAGGTTACGCAAAAACAGGTTGAACGGCTGGAACTCATGAACAAGGAAGGCGCAATAAAACCATCCGACCTTTCGGATATGAAAGGGCAATTAGCAGATAATAAATTAAGCATCATTAACAGCCAGAACGACCTGGATGCCGCACGCCTTGCCTTGTCGCAGTTGATGAATATTCCCTATAACAAAGAATTACAGGTTGAGCGGTTGCGCGCCGACCAGGTAGAAATGAATTATGCAAATACCCCCGATAGTATTTTCAATATTGCGTTGCAACAACTGGCAACTATAAAAGCCGCCGATCTGCGTACAAAAAGCGCAGAAAAAGCGGTGCAGGCAGCACGCGGCAACCTATTTCCCCTGGTTGGCCTGGGAACCGGTTTTTATACCCCTTATTCCAGTACCGCACGCGATTCGGCGGCACAGAAAATTGGTTATTACGATCAGTTAAGTAATAACTACCGCACGTATGTAGGCATTGGCATCAGCATTCCCATATTCAATAACTTTCGAAATCGCAACCAGGTAGCCCTGGCCAAAATTGACCTCAAAAATGCTACCTACACCGAACAAACCCGTCAAATACAGTTAAAACAGAATATAGAACAGGATTATTTTAATATGGGGGCCTCGAAGAACAGGTACCAGGCCCTGGTGGAACAGGTTGCTGCATACGCAGAATCATTTCGGGCGGCAGAGGTACGCTTTAATGCCGGCGCTTCCACTTCGGTAGACTATCTCATTGCCAAAAACAACCTCGATCGGGCTAATGTAAACCTCATTATTGCCCGTTATAATTATGTACTGCGTACAAAGATCCTGGATTATTACCAGGCAAAACCGCTGTGGTGAGATACATGAAAATAAGGGAGTGTAAAAGAAAAGGCAACCTGAACGATTGCCTTTTCAGAGCGGAAGACGGGACTCGAACCCGCTACCTAAAGCTTGGGAAGCTTTCGCTCTACCAGGTGAGCTACTTCCGCGAACTCGCGACTTTCAGCTTGGGATCCGCCAGTTGGCGGACTACCAACTGAGCTACTTCTGCTGGTATTATCTCTAAGTTAACAAATTCAATGATAACCCAGGCCGCCTTTTATACTTTTTTAAAATGATCCTTGTAGGCAAGAAATTTTCTTTCATAAAGCGTATAGGACAATACAGCCACTACAAACATCGCAATTATATTTTATAACAGCGCCCAAATGCTGGCATTCCCTTAAACCAGGGTTGTTGAAATGTAAACAGTTGCTGCCACACATATCTGTTTAAGAAAATATTGACGATCAAATACAAAAAACAACCGGTAAAATCCTGAAACACCTTCTTATATAAAATTTTTAAGGCTCACCTTGCCGTACTTAAGTCTTTCTTCAATAATAAAGCAGTGATTAAAAATCCTCTGATCACAAAAAAATATACACCCCAATTCTACCGGTGTAATAATCAGGTATTCTATACCCCTTTAAAATATGAGATATAATAACAAGTAAGATCGACACACCCTTAAGTCCATCCAAAGCCCGAAATTTAGTCTGTTTAAGTTCTTCCGGTAGTTGAATCTGTACTTCTTCCATTAAAAAAATGGCATTATTTAAATGATAATATCCAAAAATGCATTAAAAATTAATATAAAACGCTATTTCTTAAAAAAGCCTGCTCATGCGCCTCTCCTACTCTGCCAAAAATTGATTAAATTTATATAGAGCAGGTTACAGCAAGGCGTAACCGTTTTTATTCACCATCGAGATTCCCGTTTATGCAAGAACAACTGATCAATAACGTTTCTGATACCGCGCTTTGGATAGCTGCATACCGGGCACTGGAATCGGAACGTGCTGATGCAGTGTTTAAAGATCCGCTGGCGAGGAAGCTGGCCGGAGAACGGGGTTTTAAAATGGTTGAGGCCACTCCTATTAAAGAGCATATGGCTTTTGCCATGGTCACGCGTACAACCGGTATCGACCGTCTGATCAATATAGCCATTGAACGCGGTATCGACACCGTTATTAATTTAGGCGCGGGCCTCGACACCCGGCCTTACCGAATGCCACTTCCGGTAAATTTGCGTTGGGTGGAAGTAGATTTCCCTAACATGATCGATTATAAAAACAAACAGCTCGAAAATGAAAAGCCAGCCTGTCACCTGCAACGAATAGCGGCAGACCTCTCCGATAACCAGGAACGAAAAAGGCTTTTTGCCCAACTGGGAAGCACATGCAAGCGAGCCCTTATTATTACCGAGGGTGTTGTGGGCTATCTTACCAATGAACAGGGCGCACAATTATCGGCAGATATTTTTGCTACACAGTCTTTTCATTACTGGATAATGGATTATCATGGCGGCTTGCGCCGTCATCGCCGGGCCACCGACCTGAAAAAAATACTTACCAAAGCACCTCTGCAATTCAATGTAAGCGATCCCATCGCATTTTTCACCAGTCATGGCTGGAAGGTGCATGAAAATATTTTTCTGCTCGACGAAGGCGACCGCATCGGCCGCACACTGCCTCCCTTTAAATTTCCGATGAACCTCATCATAAAACTTTTTCCTAAAAAAGCGCGTGAAATAGGAAACAAGACTTATGGATACGTTCTATTTGGGAAATAGTAGCCTTCTGTTACACGCTTATTGCCAAAATCTACACGTTTATTGTCGAAATCAACACGTTTATTAAAATTATCCGCCGATATCACCACCGCATTGTAAATTCACAAATCATTTGCAGGTACACGTTATATAATTATCGCATATTGATAATATTTACGTTATACTTCCAAACGATTCCTATCTGTTAAAGCAACACCTTCTACCTTGTTCAACGCCCTTTCGGCGCAGGACACTATTTACAACATTATAAAACTCTTTTTTTCTGCAGGAAAAAACAACACCAGCAGTATGGGCATCCTGTTGGTGTTGCATGAGCAACGTATGCCTGATAACCATTAAACTTTTATTATTGAGGAAAAACAGTTCAGAAACCACCAAAACATTATCAATTTTTCATTTGAACACTTTTCAAACCACACAACACTTTATTTTATGAAAAAAATCAACTTACTATCAGCATTAGCTATTCTCGCTGCCAGCAGCGCATTCAGTCAAACACAAACTGAAATAACGTTACAACCTGATGCCTGCCGTGGTAAAGACACGCATATCGGATATATTAACGGTATACCTTCTGCCGCTAATAGTAATTTCGGTACACTGGAAGAAATGGCGCCTGTTGCCTGGACATGGTATTCTGCTGGTGGTTCTGATGGAGCCACCCGTGCATTGATTGATTTTGCTGATCTGCAATTGATCCCCCAGGGAACTGTAGTAACATATGCCTACCTTTCATTATATGGCAAGCCTTCTTCATTATCTGCTCCTCAGGGAAATCAGGGCGATAATAACTGTTATGTACAACGTGTTACCAGCGCCTGGGATGAGAACACAGTAACATGGAATACTTCACCAACTTCAACAGCTGCTAACCAGGTGTCGCTGCCCGGCTCAAATGGTGTTACGTTTAACTATGATGTAGTTGATCTGAATATTACAACCTTAATTCAGGACATTATCAACCAGCCACCAGCAAGCCGTCATGGTTTATTGATCAGGTTGCAAACTGAATCAATTTACCGTTCAATTATTTTTGCTTCCAGCGATTATTCTGTTGCCGCAAAACGTCCTAAACTCAGATTAGGATTGAATTTCTGCTCAGGTGCAGCAGCAAGAACCGCTACTCAGGAGAGCAAAATAGTTACGCCTGATGTACTGGGTGCAAATGGTAAAGTAAGCAACGGCGTTTCTGCGCTGGTGAAAGCCAATCTTTCTTCTAATGTTGTTACTGTTGATTATGAATTAAGCAAAGAAGGAAAAACGTACGTAGAGATCGTTACCATTGAAGGCGCAGTATTAAAAACACTGGAAGTAGATGGAACTAAAGGAAAACACACAAGAACTATTAACCTCGACAACAGTTTGCTGAAAAATAAAATGGCAGTACTGGTAGTTAAGCAGGGAAATAGTAAAACGGCTAATCCTTTTATCATTTCTAAATAAAGGAATAGTAGGTCCCCCCCCTTTTAAACGGTTGCTGTTTTTAACAGCAGCCGTTTTTGTTTTTAAGCTAGTAGCTAGTGGTAAATGGCTAGTAGGGTTTCTTAGCATCACTCGCTACTTATTCACCTTGCCAGTTTTCAGACTGTATTCCCTACTAGCCACTGGCTACTTACCACTAGCTGTTTTTGCATGTAGCGTGCAGCGTGCAGCCATATTCCTATATTCCATTAGCACAACTTGTCCCGATATGTAGGGATTATCACATTAGCAAATTAGTACCTTGGCTTTCTGTCAACCTGTCATTTTTACCCATTTTTGGCTATCTTTGCCATCCCAAAAACTGAAATTGTTGATGCCAGAGCGGATGAACCATACGATGCACGAGGAAAGCAGGCAGGGAGAAGCCTATGCCCCATTTGTAAATGACCCTACTGCATATAATAAAAAATTCTATATCGAAAGCTACGGCTGTCAAATGAATTTCTCCGACAGCGAGATCGTAGCCTCAATTCTGAACGAGAACGGATTTGGCGCTACCCGCAACTTCGAGGAAGCCGACCTTATCCTGATCAATACCTGTTCTATTCGCGAAAAAGCCGAACAAACCGTGCGCAAACGCCTGAGCGACCTGCGCATTGTTAAAAAGAACAATCCCGGCGCCCTGATCGGGGTATTGGGCTGTATGGCCGAGCGGTTAAAGGCGAAATTCCTGGAAGAAGAAAAGCTGGTTGACATGGTGGTGGGCCCCGATGCCTACCGCAGTTTGCCTGGCCTGATCCTGGAAGCCGAAACCGGCCAGAAAGCAGTGAATGTGTTGTTGAGCCGGGAAGAAACCTATGCCGACATCTCCCCCGTTCGGTTAGACAGTAATGGCGTGTCGGGTTTTGTGAGCATCATGCGGGGTTGTAATAATATGTGCTCGTTCTGCGTGGTACCCTTTACCCGGGGCCGCGAACGCAGCCGCGACGCTCATTCCATTGTAAAAGAATGCACTGATCTGTTCAATAACGGGTATAAAGAAGTAACCCTGCTGGGCCAGAATGTAGATAGTTACCACTGGGTCCCAGACCAAGAGGCAGCCAACGCCCCCTCCACCGGAGCACCTGTAACTTTCGCCAACCTGCTAGAAATGGTGGCGCTGATCGATCCGTCGTTACGCGTTCGTTTTTCAACTTCGCACCCCAAAGACATTACCGACGATGTATTGTTCACCATGGCGAAGTATGAGAACATCTGTAAATACATTCACCTGCCGGTACAAAGCGGTTCTACCCGGGTATTGCAACTGATGAACCGAACGTATACCCGCGAATGGTATATGGCCAAAGTAGATCGCATCAGGGAAATAATGCCCGATTGCGGCATCAGCTCCGATATCATTGCCGGTTTTTGTACCGAAACAGAGGAAGACCATGCCGATACCCTCGGCATCATGAAACACAGCCGTTACGATATGAGCTATATGTTCTTTTACAGTGAGCGCCCGGGAACCCTGGCTGCCCGCCGGTATAAAGACGATGTGCCTGAAGAAGTTAAGAAAAAGCGGTTGGATGAGATCGTAAAACTGCAAAATGCGCTGAGCCGTGAAAGTAACCAGCAGGACGTTGGTAAAACATTTAAAGTTTTGATAGAAGGGAACAGTAAGAAAAGCGACCAGGATTGGATGGGACGTAACAGCCAGAATAAAGTAGTTGTTTTTCCAAAAGAACAATACGCGTTGAACAAAGGCAATTATGTAATGGTTAAAGTGTATGATTGCACAGGCGCAACACTGATTGGTAAAATTGAACCATAATGGTTGCCGGTTACCAGGCTCCGGTTCCCGGTACCTGGTAACCGGTAACAGCTCCATAATAAGCGTTATCTTTCAAAACCAGTTGAAAGAGTCTTGAAACTATCGCAATGTTTGACAACAGGTCAAACCCGCCCAGCCTCAAAAGGGCAATATAAAAAAGACAGATAAAACATACAGGGCTTAGCCCTGATTAAAATAATCCGGATCACCTTCATGCAAAATTATCACTGATAACCGCAGGGGGTATCTGAAAAAATTAGTAATAAAGTGGATATTCAAAGTATTAAAAACAGGTTCAACATTATCGGTAACGCGCCGGCATTGAACTTTGCCCTGCAGGTAGCTGCACAGGTAAGCAATACCGACCTTACCGTGTTGATCGCCGGGGAAAGCGGCGTAGGTAAAGAAGCATTTTCGGTTATCATCCATGCTTTATCGGCACGCAAACACAATCCTTTTATTGCAGTTAACTGTGGCGCCATTCCCGAAGGAACGATCGACTCAGAATTGTTTGGGCACGAAAAAGGTTCTTTCACCGGTGCTGTTGATGCCCGTAAAGGTTATTTTGAAACCGTGAACGGCGGTACCATTTTCCTCGATGAAATTGGCGAAATGCCGCTCGGCACACAGGCCCGCCTGTTGCGGGTACTGGAAACCGGTGAGTTCATTCGCGTTGGTTCCTCTAAAGTTCAAAAAACCGATGTACGGGTAATTGCCGCCACCAATAAAGACCTGCTCACCTTTACACAAAATGGTAAGTTCAGGGAAGACCTGTATTACCGGTTGAGCACGGTGCCCATCAGGGTACCAGCCCTGCGCGACCGGCCCGAAGACATTCCCCTCCTGTTCAGAAGATTTAGTGTTGACTTTGCAGAACGGTATAAAACCACACCGGTGCAATTAGACGATGAGGCAAAAGATGTGTTAATTAATTATCCCTGGCCCGGGAATGTGCGTGAATTGAAGAATATTGCAGAACAGATCTCGGTACTGGCCACCGACAGGCTGGTTTCGGCCCAGGAACTGAAACGCTTTTTACCCAATCGCGATTTCAACCGCCTGCCGGTGCTGGCGCATGGAAGCGGCAACCCGGTGGCCAACGGCCATGAATTTGCCAATGAAAGAGAGATCCTGTACAAGCTCTTTTTCGATATGAAGAAAGATGTGACCGAGCTGAAAAAGATGTTTGTGGATATTCTGCAAAACCCGGGTACGAGCGTGCAAAACCAATCGTTGATAAACGAGTTGAAGACGAAAGAGCTGTTACCAGCAACGTACATGCAACCCGTAGGAACCGGTCCTTCACAACCCGTGATGATCCACCATGATAATGAAGATATTCATCATCACGAAGAAGTAGATGAGTCGCTGAACATCATGGACAAGGAAAAAGAGCTGATTGAAAAAGCGCTTAAAAAACATAAAGGCAAACGCAAGGACGCAGCCCTTGATCTGGGTATCAGTGAAAGGACGTTGTACCGTAAATTAAAAGAATATGATATCAAGGAATGAAGAATACAAGTTACAGGTTACAAGTTCCAGGTTTCAGGGGTTCCGGTCCAAGGTTCTTAATTTCAAAGCAAAAGGCCCTGCAACTTGTAACCTGCCCCGACACGTCGGGGTAACCCGCCGTTTGAAACTGGCAACCCGTTTTACCGTTGGCCGTTTGCCGTTTGCCGTTTCACGATTTCTTATTGCCTATTGCCTACTGCCAATTGCTCTCCTGTTCACAGGTTGTTATTCATTCAAGGACATAGGTTCAATTCCCCAGGAAGTAAAGACATTTCGGGTAAATTATATTGAGAACCGGGCCCGGTATATCAATCCACAACTGAGCCCGCAGATAACAGATAAATTAAGACAGAAAATAACCGGGCAAACCAGGTTAACCGGTGTGCAAACCGACGATGCGCATTATGATATCAACGGCCAGATAACGGGTTATACTGTAACCACAGCAGGTATTTCGAACCAGCAGGCTGCCACACAACGTTTGACGGTGACTGTCCATCTCAATTTTAAAAACAACCTTGACCAAACAAAGAACTTTGAAGCCGATGTTTCCCGTAACTTCGATTATTCGGCCAACCTGACCATTTCGCAGGCGGAGGCCCAGTTAAATGAAACCATCATTAAAAACGTGGTGGATGAAATTTTCAATCGTATTTTTTCAAACTGGTAAGCTGGTTACATGCAATATCACATTCAAACGCTGGTAAAACATATTTTTGATAAAGACTCTTTTGAGCAGGTAACAGTACAGGAACTGAAACAGTTCACTGAAGATTATCCTTTTGCAGCTGTTGGTCAATTCTTATACGCCAAAAAGCTGAAAGACAGCGGATCCTATAATCATTACGACCAGGGCGAACAGGCTTCCCTGTACTTTCACAATGCATTGTGGCTACGCTGGCAACTAGATCATAAAGAGGAAGCTCCTGCCCTGCCGGTAAAAGCAGAAGAACCTGCCCAACAACCAGGATTCAGGATCGTGGTACAAATGCCGAAAACGGCGCCCGCCATCATCAGCACCAAACCAGCAGTACAACCAGAAGAAAATAAAGAGCAGGAAACACCAGTTACAGAAACCAGTGCGGCTGCAGTAGCAGAACCGGCTGAACAAAATATACAACCGGCAGCTGTGCAAACTGCATCCGAAGAAACCGCTGCAGCAGAACAGGAGAACGGCCTGAAAGTAAATGAAGACGGCTCGCTGGTTGAACATACACCAGAACCAGAACAGGCCAATACCGCCCCCGTTCAGGAGGAAGCCAGCGCAGCAACAGAAACAGCTTCGGCAGTAGCCATTGCAGAAAGCAGCCAGTTGGCCGAAGACAGTGCAGCCAAAGAAGCGGCCGTAAATGCGGTAAGTATTACCGAAGAAGTATTGACGCCGGCAGCAAGTGTAGCGGAAGTTCCCGAACAGGAAACCAGGGGCACAGAAGCCGTTGTGGTAAAAGAAGAAGCGGATGAAATTGTTCCGGCAGTGGACGTAACTGCTCAGGAAATAGCTTTGGCCAATGAAGAGATCGATGACATTGTACCGGCAGTGGAAGAAGCGCCACCAGTTGAAGTTATAACTGAAGTAGCTGAAACCGAGGTAACAGCAACCACGGAGCAAGCAACTGAAGAAGAACCTGTTGTGCAGGTTACAGAAACCGTTGCTGCAGAAGAACAGGCCCGGTTTACCGCAGAAACTGAACAGCCTGCTACCACTGAAGAAGTGGTTGACAATACAACCGACAGACCATCAACGGATACTGTTACCGAAGCACCGGTTCAGGCCGAACCCGAAGTAGTTCAAACTCAGCCAGCACAACCAACTCCCCTTCCACTGGAGGGGGCCGGGGGAAGGCCCGACAAAACGGCCGTTGACCTGGGCGAACCGATCTTTGAGTCGTACCACACCATCGATTATTTTGCTTCCCAGGGCATTAAGCTGGGCCAGGCTGACTTTAAGGACAAGATGGGTAAACAATTGAAAAGCTTTACCGACTGGCTGCGCAGTATGAAACGCATTGGTCCGTTGGAATCCAATACTTCGTTAGACGAGGTTACCAACCAAAGTATACAACGTATAGCCGAACATTCTGTTGAGGAAAAAGAAATACTGACCGAGGCAATGGCCGAAGTATGGGCCAAACAGGGAAATGCCGACAAAGCTATACGGGTATACGAGAAATTAAGTTTGCTTAATCCCGCCAAAAGCCCTTATTTTGCGGGCAGAATTGAACAATTAAAAGCACAGTGACATGACGATTTTGTTCCTGGTACTAATTATAATAGCTAGCGTGGCCATCGGGTTGTTTATTTTGATCCAGAATCCCAAAGGCGGCGGATTGGCCGGTAATATTGCCGGTTTCAATACCCAGTTCATGGGCGTAAAACAAACCACCGATGTACTGGAAAAAGGTACCTGGGTAATGGCGATTGCAATTGCCCTGTTATGCTTGTTTTCGGCGTTTTTTATCCCAGAGGGTAAAAGCAGCGGTCGCGATCCGGTAAATGCACGTCCGGCAACATCAGCCCCCGCTCCTGCCAGTGGCTCACCTTTACAATCAACGCCTCCAGCGAAATAATTATATTGTAAAAAAATAGCTGAACCCTGTCTTTTTAGAGACAGGGTTTTTTATTTATTTTAGGCCGGTATCGGCAGTTGCAGTGTATTTGCTTTTGGCTTTTTGCCTTTTGCTTTCGGCTTGGAGCTTGCGGCTTGAAGCTTGTAGCTTAATTAGCATAGTTCTTGCACAATACGAACAGGAAAAGAAGCAATGGATGAAAATAAATTAATCTATATCCCATGTTCAGAAAACTGGTCATAAGCGTTCTGATTATAGTAGTGCTGGCAGGTACCTATGCCGGCTGGCAGTTTTTTACTGCCAATACCGCATTTCCCGAGAAATCTAAATACCTCTACATTCGAACCGGTCATGCCACCTGGCCCGAGGTTTCAAAATCATTTCATGACAGCAACCTGGTAAAGAACCCCACTGCCCTTGATCTACTGGCCACCAGGTGGGACGTATCGGAAAAGCTCAAAGCCGGACGGTACGAATTAAAGCAGGGCATGAGCCTGATGGATATTGCGCGCCTTTTACGTAACGGCACCCAGGCGCCGGTAAAACTCATCATCACCAAGCTGCGCACCAAAGAAAACCTGGCCGGGTTCCTGGGCCGTAAAATGGAAATAGATTCAGCCGACGTTATAAATTATTTATCCAACGCCGATTCCCTGCAGCCATTCGGGTTCGATTCCAATACGGTAATGGCCATGATATATCCCAATACGTATACCTATTTCTGGAATGCGTCGTTGAATACCATCTTTGATAAGTTTTACACCGAATACAAAAAAGTGTGGACGGAAGAACGCCGCCAGCAGGCGCGTAACCTGGGGCTTACACCCGCTATGGCCTATACGCTGGCTTCCATTGTAGAAGAAGAAACCACTGCACTTGACGAAAAAGACACTATTGCCAGTGTATACCTGAACCGCTTTCGCAAGGGAATGAAATTGCAGGCCGACCCTACCATCAAATTCGCCATGCGCGATTTCACGCTGAAGCGCATTTATCTGAAATACCTTACAGTTGAATCGCCCTATAATACCTATATGAATGCAGGGTTGCCGCCCGGTCCTATTTGTACGCCTTCCCTGCAAACACTCGATGCAGTTTTACAATCGCCGCAAACAAATTATCTTTATTTTGTAGCCAAAAGTGATTTTTCAGGACATCACGTGTTTAGTGAAACATATGAGCAACACCTGGTAAAAGCGAAGGAATTTCAGAAAGCACAGGACATAGAACAACAGAAAAGAGCAGCCGCACAAGACGATATAGAAACGCCTAAATGAACGTAGAACGCATCATATCAAACTCACCCCCTATCCGCTTTTTTTCAGAAAAAAGTAAGAAAATAATATTGCCCGGATTTGACGGCGTACCCCTGTACGATGTGATCATGTTTTTTAAAGAGCAGGTACGCCGGGTGGGATTAACCGAGAGAGCCTCGGCCATATCCTATAATTTTATCATGTCTATTCCGCCCTCGTGTTTGTTCCTGTTCACGTTGATACCGCAATTGCCTTTTATTCGCCGGGGACAGGTAAAACGCCAGTTGCATTCCATAATACGCGATATTATACCGGCAGATACCTACAATAAGGGAATTATCAGTTTTGTAGACAGCTTCTTCAAGGATGATCACATTGCCCTGTTATCGTTCGGCTTTTTGTTGCTTATCTTTTTTGCTTCTAATGGAATGATGGGCCTCATGCGTTCATTCAACAAGAATTACATAGGCTTTGAAAAAAGAACGGGACTGAATACCCGACTTATAGCCATCAAGCTCACTATTATCATAATGGGGTTGATACTGGGTTGTGTGTTATTACTGATACTGCAAAGCACGGTATTGAAACTGCTGGGTATAAAAAGTGTATTTGTACTAACCGTTATCGGCATCTTCAGGTGGTTGTTCCTCGTAAGCCTCATATTTTATGCCATCGCTTTCATTTATAAATACGCCCCGGCTATACAAAAACGATGGAAGCTGATATCTCCGGGATCTATCCTGGCTACTTTTTTAAGCATCCTTACCACCCTTGGGTTTTCCATCTTTGTTAACAATTTCGGAAAGTACAATGCGCTGTACGGATCAATAGGTACCATCATTGTGTTAATGATCATTATTTATATTAATTCGTTGGTGCTGCTCATTGGATATGAGCTTAATGTAAGTATTCACTCTATAAAAGCCATGTCGGAAGAACGGCAGAAACAAGTACACAATACGAGTGATGATCTTATTTTTCATGATCGGGTTTAATGAGGAAAAAATTCCAGGAACCAAGAAACCAGGAACTAAAGAATAAAACCAGGTTCCAAACTCCAAAAGCATTGTTATTTGAGATTTGAAATTTATTTGGTTCTTGTGATTTGTGATTTTGCAATATGCCTCTCTCACATTAGAAATATTCACTATTTTTTAATAAAAATTTAAAGCCGCTCAACAGAAAGTAGTAGGTAAAACCGTCATTTTTTAGTAAACTTTGCATAGCTGTTTGCGATACTGGTCTACGCTATGAAAGCTCCGTCGAAAAATTTTTAATAGACATTTCGTACTATAAAGAACTTATACAGGCAAATTTCCTTCCGGCCCTTGTATTAACCATCAAATAAAAACGTCAGATGAAAAAAATTTTGATCAGCTTATTGCTGTTACCCGCAATGGTAGTTTTATCATTTACTATGGAAGACCCTTTACCATTGGGCTCCGCTATTCCGAAAACAGAAAATAAGTTAAAAGATATTTCCGGCAGGGAAGTGACATTGAAAGACGCGATGAAAGAGAACGGTTTGCTGGTAATGTTTAGTTGTAATACCTGCCCTGTGGTAATTAACAATCAGGCCCGTACAAAGGAAATCTGTCAGTTTGCTGCTAAAAAAAGCATTGGTGTGGTTTTATTGAATTCTAATGAAGCTAACCGAAAAAGTTCCGAGTCATTAAACGCCATGCAGGACTATGCGAAAGGGCAAGGGTACAACTGGTATTATGCAGAAGATAAAAATAATGAGTTGGCCGATGCCTTTGGAGCCACACGTACACCAGAAGTTTTTCTGTTCGATAAAACCGGAAAGCTGGTATATCATGGCGCTATGGATGATAGTCCTTCCGATGCAGCCAGTGTGAAACGCAATCATTTAAAAGAAGCGATCAATGAAACGCTCGCCGGAAAGGAAGTATCGGTTAAACAATCTAAATCGGTTGGTTGTAGTATTAAGAGAATTTCATAACACCAATAAGAGTCCCGTTTTTAAAATCTGTACAACCCCGATACGTCGGGGTTTTTTATTGTAGATTGTTTATTGCAGATTGCAACACATTGCATATTGTAAATTGTAGATTGTCTATTTGCTGCTTATCGCATTCACGTTGCTTTTGAAGCCTTGGCGAAAGCGGACCTTGTTGCCTCGCTGCCTCTTTGTCTTTGCCTGTAGCTGTATTTCTGCTTTCAGCTTGCGGCTGTTTTTGCGTGCCGCGTGTAGCTGTATTTGCTTACGGCTTACAGCTTATAGCCTTACAACTGTAACATGTTTCAATGTTACCCCCTTTAAATAACCAGCTTCTGCCCTGTTGATTTTACTCCCCACAACAGGCAATGTGTTTTATATACCATTAACATTATGTCCCAATATGTTGGCCATCCTGGTCAGGGCATAAAAAATGCTGCTATATATCAACCTCTTAAAACCTTTACCGCTTTCTTACAAAAACACCAAAATAAAGTCAGATGAAAACAACAATTTTTTCTTCGTTTGCGGTATTTGCTCTGGTTTCGATGTTTGCCTGTCAAAGTCCAACAACAACTGATAATACAAACGCAGATTCAGTAGGCGCTATCAATCAGGCGCCAGACAATACCCGTTCCGATCGTGATATGACAACTGATCCAGCCACGAGCCCACAGGGTACGGTTGATGACAAAACCCGCACGTTTATAAATGATGCGGCGCTGGGTGGTATGGCAGAAGTTGAGATCAGTAAACTGGCCAACGATAGAGCAATGAACCCACGCGTAAAGAATTTTGCAGAAATGATGGTACGGGATCATAGCGCAGCCAATGATGATTTGAAAACAATAGCCAGTAAAAAGAATGTAACGTTACCGAGTGACCTGGGAAAACATAAGGACCACTTAGAGGATCTAAGCAAAAAGAATGGCGCAGCGTTTGATAAAGCCTATATGAAAATGATGGTCGATGATCATCAGGATGTGGTAGATGAATTTGAGAAAACAGCACAGAACGGTACCGATCCCGATGTGAAGACTTTTGCATCGCAGAAATTACCAACGCTTAGAATGCACCTTGATTCAGCAAAAGCCATTAATAAAAGCCTGAAATAATTCCAGGATTATAGTGCGGAGTTTTAGATCGAACATTGAGTATTCAGAAAACGCCTAACGCAGAACGCGAAACGCTTACCGCTGAATGCTCAATGTTCTTTTTATAGTAAGAAGCATCAGGCGATGCTTTCACTTTTTCATTTCTCATTCCTCATTCTTCATTTCTTCATTTCTTCCAACTTCGACATTCGATATTCGACATTCGATATTCAATATTCGATATTCGATATTATTTACTTCCTGTCATTCTTCCCACCTCCAGTTCAATTTGCCTGTCGGTCATGGGGCGGCCAAAAAATTTACGAAAGCCGGTTTTATTATTCACCAGTAAAGTAGATGGTAACGTGCCATCCCATTTAGGATCGATCTTCGGACAAAAATAATCGGCATTGGTTTCATTTAACCAGAAGAAGGTGGCATCGAAATGATGCTTTTTTATTACTTCCAGGATCTTATTGGGATAAGAGTTGGCAAAGTCAAGGCTCACCAGCAATAATTCTACCTTTTGCTCGCTATACTTTTTAACGGTTTCCATGAAATAAGGTATTTCCTCAACACAAGGCGCGCACCAGGTAGCCCAGCAATTCACCACTATTGGGTGATCGCTGTTCTTGATATACTCTTCCACTTCGGTGATCTTTACCTTTTTGATGGTCTGGGAGAAGATCGCTGTGGCTAGTAATATTAAACAGGCTGTAATGAATATTTTTTTCATTTGTGATTTATTAATAAAGGCAACAAGGTAACGAGGCATAAAGGCAACGAGGTAAGCCATGTCTTTCTACTTCGACATTCTACATTGGATATTCAATATTCATTATTTCTTCTTCCCTTTCTCATTCTTCATTCTTAATTTTTAATTCCTCATTTCCCATTTCTTCCTCAAATCCCCATTTCTCCAACAACTCATTCAGCTGCCCCTCCGGTAACCGGCACGAATCATAATGCCCGGCCAGCTTTTTTTGCCGCTGCGCCTCATACAACGTAACGGCACAGGCTACTGAAATGTTCAGCGATTTAATAATGCCTACCTGCGGAATAATGAAATTACCGTCGGCCATGGCGCGTATTTCATCGCTTACGCCCGAATGTTCATTTCCAAATACCAGGGCAATGCGACCCGTAAAATCAATTTCGTACAAATTAACGGCATCACTGCTAAGGTGGGTAGTTAAAATCCTGTCATATTTCTGCCGCAAGGCCCTGAAACAGGCTTCAGCATCTGTAAACTGGTGCACCGAAAGCCATTTGGCCGCACTACTGCTGCTTTTTGCGCCCCATTTCTTATGACGGGGAATTTTAGTGTTCAATACATATACCTCCTGTACACCAACAGCATCACAGGTACGCATTACAGCCGATATATTGTGCGGATCAAAAACATTTTCCAAAACCACCGTAATATCACTTTGCCGCTTATTTAACACAGCCAGCAGGCGGGCACGTCTTTCAGGAGTCATATTATAATTTGTTACAGGTTTCAAGCCTGCCTGCCGGCAGGCAGGTTACAGGTTACATGGGTGGCTGCAGGTAGTGTATTTTCCCTGAAACCTGTAACCTGGAACCGTTAACTATTGTATCTTGCTTCTTTTTCAACTATATTCACACTTAGATAATTGTAAGTAAACCAATTACCTATGCTCAAAAAAATCGCCAAAATCACAGGTATCACCCTGGGCACGTTGATTGTTATCCTGTTTATAGCCCCGTTCATTTTCAAAGGCAAGATCATAGCCATTGCCAAAGAACAGATCAACAATAACATAAACGCAAAAGTAGATTTTAAAGACCTCAGCCTCTCCTTCTTCCGTCATTTCCCAAGAGTTTCTGTGGCGCTCGAAGAACTACAGGTAGTAGGCACCGATATTTTCGCCAAAGACACCCTGATCAGCGCCAAAGAAATTGATGTGGCGGTTAACCTCTTCAGTGTAATCGGCGGCAAGAATATGAAAATTTATTCGGTTAATGTAAACGAACCGCGTATTCATGCCATTGTTACCAAAGAAGGTAAAGCCAACTGGGATATTGCCAAACCCGATACGGCCACTACCCCTTCAACAGATACGGCCGCTTCATCTCCTTTTCAAATGAACCTGCATAAGTATGCTATTAAAAATGCATACATCAAATATGATGATGCAAGTACAGGTATGAGTACGGAACTGGTAAATCTTACGCACGAAGGCAGCGGCGATTTTACATCTGACCTGTTTACCCTGGAAACCAATACAAAGGCCGATGCCATAACCTTCATCTATGGCGGCATTCCTTATCTCAACAAAACCAAAACCGGCATTGACCTGGATATTAAGGTGAATAATAAGGACAACAAATATTCCTGGAAGACAGACGAAATAGCGCTGAACGATCTAAAGCTGGCAACAACAGGATCTTTCCAGTTGGTGAACGACAGCACTTACGATATGGACATCCTCTTTAGTACGCCTTCAAACGATTTTAAAAGCATACTGTCTTTAATTCCTTCCGTATACCAACATGAATTTGAAAAAGTAAAAACAAGCGGTACAGCTATTTTAAGCGGCCTGGTAAAAGGCATTTACAGCAATACGGAAATTCCTGCATACAAGATCAGCCTCGATATACGGGAGGGCTTCTTCCAGTATCCTGATCTGCCCAAGCCGGTCAAGAACATCAATGTTCTGGTAAATGTGAACAATCCCGATGGGGTAACCGATCATACGGTAGTTGATATTCCAAAAGGTCATATTGAATTTGGAACCGATCCTTTCGATTTCAAAGTATTTCTGCAAAAACCCATGACCGACCGGTATATTGATGCTTCCGTTAAAGGAAAGCTCGACCTGGCGGGTATTACCCAGTTCGTTAAACTCGATCCCGGCACCAAACTCGGCGGAACCGTTGACGCCGATGTACAGGCAAAAGGTAACCTGGCAGTTGTACAGCAACAAAAGCCAGGAGAGTTCTACGCCAAAGGGTACATCGATATCAACAAACTGTATTACTCATCAAAAGAATTTCCGCAACCGATACAAAACACCAGCGCCAGAATAAATTTTGAAAGTCCGGATGGCCTGGCAGACCACGCCGTTATACAAATTCCTGCAGCACATGCTGAAATAGGAAAAGACGTGGTTGACCTTACCCTGCTGCTTAAAACCCTGGCTTCTGATCCTTATTTTGATGGAACCGCCAAAGGCACCTTTAACCTGGGCAACGTGGCGCAGTTCTATACATTTGAACCCGGTACCTCACTGGCAGGCAACCTGCAGGCCAATGTATCGGTGAAGGGCAAGAAATCATTTATCGATAAAAGCCAGTACGAGGCCATACAAACGGCCGGCACCGTGCAGGCGACCAATGTAAGTTATAAGTCGAAAGATTACCCCGACGGTGTTAACCTGAAAAACACCCTGCTCACCTTTAACCCCAAGAACGTTACGGTGAACGATGTGACCGGTAATTTCCAGGGAACCAATTTTAACGCCAATGGCAGCTTCGATAACCTGATCGGCTATGCGTTAAAAGATGAAACGTTAGCTGGTGTATTAAGTGTGTCGGCCGACAAAGTTGATCTCAACAAATTGATGGGCACCTCCACCACTACCCCGGCGCCTGCACCAACTACAAAAGATTCAACAGCTACTACTCCACCTGCTACTGCCAGTGAACCATTTGCGGTTCCTAAAAACATCAACCTTACGTTGAATGCCAAAGCAGGCAGTGTAAAATACGATAAGGTAGATTATAAAAATATTGCCGGTACCCTGCAGGTAAAAGATGAAACTGTTGCGTTGAAAGATGTAAAAATGCAGGCATTGGATGGAACCATTGCCCTGGGCGGCACCTACTCTACCAAACTAAGCAAAAAGAAACCCGACATTTCGCTTACCTATGATGTTCAGGGGCTGGATATACAAAAAACTTTCTTTGCTTATAATACCATGCAAAAGCTGATGCCGATAGGCCAGTTCATTGCCGGTAAATTAACATCGAAGCTTACGATGAACGGCCAACTGGGTGAAACCATGATGCCCGACCTGAGCACTATTACCGGTAATGGTTCGCTGTTGTTGCTGGAAGGCGTGCTGAATAAATTCGCGCCGCTCGACAAACTGGCCAGCGCCCTGGATATTTCGAGCCTGAAACAAATGTCCCTGAAAGACGTAAAAAGCTATTTTGATGTGGCCGACGGAAAAGTGTTTGTAAAACCTTTCAATGTAAAAGTGCAGGACGTGAATATGGAAATTGGCGGCAAACATGGGCTCGACCAGTCGATCGATTACGTGATCAACATGAAAGTGCCGCGGGATAAACTGGGCAGCAAGGCCAATGCCCTGGTCAACAACCTGGCAATGCAGGCCAGCAACAAAGGCATTCCGGTTAAGTTAAGCGACGTTATCAGCTTTAAGGTGCATATGGGCGGGTCTATTACCCACCCCACCGTAAATACCGACCTGGCCGGTGCAGGCAGCAGCCTGGCAGATGACATGAAGAACCAGGCCCAGGAGCTGATCGCCGCCAAAAAAGCCGCCGCTGACAGTGCTGTGGCCCACGCCAAAAGCGCAGCAAAAGACACGCTGGCATCGGTCAAGAACCAGGCCGTACAGGCAGCCAAAGACCATATTGCCAGGCAACTATTCGGGCAGAAGGACAGCACGGCTACCAATGACAGCGCCAAAAAAGATGTGAAGAAAAGCGCTATAGAATCTGCTAAAGGCTTGCTGGATGGTTTTAGAAAGAAGAAGAACTAGCTACTGTGCTGATGAAATACAGCTACACTTCAATCCACAAGCAAAAGGCAGAGATGGGACGCTGCGCGGAAGCTGTATTTGCTTGAAGCGTGCAGCTTGCGGCTTGCAGCGGTTCTTCACCACATATTAAAAAGAGGTTGCATCCACTGCAGCCTCTTTTCATTACATAGCCTGTAATATGGAGCTTGTAATTTGGTTTTTAGTCCTTTTTTGTAACAGCTTTTCCCCAACCCCGGCACAACACCACCAAAGTTGAAACCCCGGGATCGGCTGAAACGCAATAGGGTTTTAATTTTAAGCCGTTTTCCCCTATTTTTGCCCCTCTCGTAAAATTAAGAGAACAAGAATCAAAACTATGGACAATCTGTTCTATCTAATGCCCCTCATGGGCATCATCGGCTTGCTGTATACTTTCATCAAATTTAACTGGGTTTCAAAACAAGAAGCGGGTTCCGACCGCATGAAAGAAATCAGCAACTACATAGCACAAGGTGCAATGGCCTTTTTACGGGCCGAATGGAAAATACTGGGTTATTTCGTTGTAATTGTAGCCTTGTTGCTTGGCGTAATGGCCAGCTTTAATTCCGAATCTCACTGGGCTATAGCCGTAGCCTTTGTAATTGGTGCGGTATTCAGTGCCGTGGCCGGTTATATTGGTATGCGCATTGCCACTAAAGCCAATGTACGCACTGCGCATGCAGCCCGTACCAGTTTAAGTAAAGCCCTGCAGGTTTCCTTTACCGGCGGCTCTGTAATGGGTTTGGGCGTGGCTGGTTTGGCCGTGTTGGGACTGGGTGGTTTGTTTATCATTCTGAAAGTCATCTTCGCAGCCGAAGCAGGAGTTAATTCAGCAGAAATGGTTAGGACCATAGAGGTACTTACCGGTTTTTCATTAGGCGCTGAATCAATTGCCCTGTTTGCCCGTGTGGGCGGCGGTATTTATACCAAAGCTGCCGACGTAGGTGCTGACCTGGTAGGTAAAGTAGAAGCCGGCATTCCGGAAGACGATCCCCGCAACCCGGCTACCATTGCCGATAACGTGGGCGATAACGTAGGAGATGTTGCCGGTATGGGCGCCGACCTGTTTGGTTCGTATGTAGCCACCGTTTTAGCTACCATGGTATTAGGCCGGGAAGCAGTTGTACAAGACCAATTCGGTGGTTATTCACTCATATTACTGCCTATGCTGATTGCCGGCGTAGGTATTTTATTTTCTATCGTAGGGACCTTCTTTGTACGCATCAGCGAATCTGCAGGTGTTAACACCAACACTGTGCAAAAAGCGCTGAACATGGGTAACTGGGGTTCTATTATCCTTACCGCCATTGCCTCTGTTGGTCTGGTGTTCTGGATCCTGCCCGAAGGTGATTTTCACCTGGTACGTGATGTTGTAAATGGTTCGCTGGCAGCGGACGCCAAAACCTTTACCCGCGAAGGCATCCTCGGCGCTATAGTGGTTGGTTTAGTGGTTGGTACTTTAATGAGTATCATTACCGAATATTATACAGCCATGGGTAAACGCCCCGTGTTAAGCATCGTACGTCAATCAGGTACCGGTCATGCTACAAACGTAATTGGTGGTTTGGCTGTAGGTATGGAATCTACCTTATTACCCATCCTCGTATTGGCAGGTGGTATCTGGGGTTCTTACCAATGTGCCGGTTTATATGGTGTGGGCATTGCCGCTGCCGGTATGATGGCCACCACGGCTATGCAATTGGCGATCGATGCTTTCGGACCTATTGCCGATAACGCCGGTGGTATCGCTGAAATGAGTGAGCTGCCAAAAGAGGTGCGCGAAAAGACCGATGTACTGGATGCAGTAGGTAACACCACTGCAGCTACCGGTAAAGGATTTGCGATCGCTTCAGCCGCCCTTACCGCACTGGCCCTGTTTGCTGCATTCGTAGGTGTTGCTAAAATTCCAGGGATCAATATTTATAAAGCCGATGTACTGGCAGCCTTGTTTGTAGGTGGCATGATCCCCTTCATCTTCTCTTCACTTGCTATACGCGCTGTTGGACAAGCAGCTATGGCCATGGTGGAAGAAGTGCGCCGCCAGTTCCGTACCATTCCTGGTATTATGGAAGGAAAAGGCAAGCCTGAATATGATAAATGCGTAGCCATCTCCACAGAAGCTTCTATCAAAAAGATGATGTTGCCCGGCGCCATTGCCATTGTTTCTCCCCTGATCATAGGTTTCCTATTAGGACCTGAAGCATTAGGTGGTTTCCTGGCTGGTGCTACCGTTAGCGGCGTATTGATGGGTATGTTCCAGAACAACGCCGGTGGCGCCTGGGATAATGCCAAGAAGTCTTTTGAAAAGGGTGTTGAGATCAATGGTGAAACCTTCTACAAAAAGAGTGAGCCGCATAAAGCATCTGTAACCGGTGATACTGTAGGTGATCCGTTTAAAGATACCTCTGGTCCTTCTATGAATATCCTGATCAAGTTAATGTCGATTGTATCCCTGGTTATTGCGCCTACCCTGGCCCAGATCTATAGTAACGGTGATACGCATACTGCACAAGCAAATAAGAAAATTGTAATACCTGACCATAACCGTGATATTACAAATACTTATACAATAGAAAAAAAGATTAATTGAATATTCCAAAAAAAATCTTAAAATATTCAAACAACGACATTATCTTTGTTAGTAACAACTTAAGGCACTATATCATACCAAATACCAACGTCCCCATGTTTCTACATCGGGGACCCTTTTTTTTACCCCCTACCCCTAAAGGGGTGTGTATAATAGGTAGCCTTTCAATATAGATGTTTACACTTACTCACATCCCACTTCATTCTTCTCTTCTTATCTATTACTTCCTGCCCTCTTAATTTTATCAACGCTATCAACTAATCAACTTATTAACTTGCTTCTCCTTCCCTACCAGCTGCTCGCTTTCTACTTAACCAACGCAAACCAAGGCGCCTGCACAAACGAACCTGTAAATTTTACACGTAGGTTACTGTGAACTGTAACCGTTATATTATTTACATCGTATAACGTGTGTGGGAACCAGGTAAAACGACACTCGATTGTACCAAATATCAGGTTCTCATTTCGGGTGCGGATGCCACCGCCGGCAGCAGGAAATAAACCACCGCGCCATATACCGGTTTGTTCAGGCGACATAAGCGTTGCCTTTCCAAATGCAAAAAAACCGATCTTGAAACCCAGGATACTCCACCGCGTATACAAGCTGGTTTCTGTACCGGCTGAAATACGTTGGGTGGCCCTGACGCTATCTGTATTAAAACGCTCAAGGCCAAATTCGTTATTTATTAATAGCGGCTCATACACACGCCTGTTATAAATACCTGCATAACTGATATTAACAAACTGTCTTAATTTGTATTTAGGAAAATCATATAAACGACTGAACCAGGAAATATTCAACAACGCGCTATTATCCTGCCATTGCTTTTTATATAAATTGGTACCCAGCGCCAGCGTATAGTTCCAATAGTTACTGCCCCTGTCAACTAACCAATGATCAAACTCCCACCCTACATACAACCGGCGCAAACTATCTACCTGTGCCGAGCCAATCGTTACCTTACGCATCATCCCAACCGGAAGGTCTTCCGTTCTTCCAAAACCATAAATATAATTGGTACGGTAAAAGTTTATTTTATACCAGGTGATCTGACCTAACACGTATCGCTTATTGGCATAACGGAAATCGAATGAATCTAACTTCGGCGGCAGTATAAAGTGCTGATCAAAATAACGCATTGACACAAAACGACGACGCCGGCTGTCTTCACCCGTACGCTCCTGCCTGTACATCCCGATGTTATAACCCAGCCATACATCACCTAACTGGTATTTATAATCGCTGAACAAAATAGCCGGCTTTTGAAACACGTTGGTGCTCCGGTTCCAGCTTAATTCCAAGCCGCCCGCAATGCGGGCATTGGGCGTATACAAAGGCCGATCGAGTTTCAGGTAATACGCCGTTTCATTTTCATTGCCCAATGAGGCGCCCTGATTAATGGTGGTGTACGCTGCCGCTACATTGATAAAGGAGCCTGCAATACTGGTTTTGCGATACATGATCTCTGACCCTATTACCGGACTTCGGGTACGATCATATAACATAGTATATTGTAACCGTTGCGCCATACCCAGGAAATTGGCATCATATACCGAAGCCTGAAAATCTTTAATGCCCGATGTTTTCAATTCTGCGCCCCAGCTAAATACATCGCGCAACCGAACAATCAGGTCAACGGAATCCGGCGTCACGAGACGAACAATGATGCGGGCGTCTTTGATAAAATTCTGATCGCGCAAAAAACGTTCATTATCCGCCAACCGGTAGGGATCCACCAATTGTCCCTTTTTTACAAACAACAATTCCCTGATGATATAGTCCTTGGTATTGGTTTGCAATTTATCGGCAGCCCTGGTTAATGCGCTGATGATGCTGGTAGAAGTATCATCCACATTTTCGCCAAAAGATAAATTGCGAATAACAACCCGCCTGATCACTTTGCCTGCGTATGGGCGGTAACTATCTTCACTTCGTTGAAAGAAAGTGGAGTCCTGGCTTTTTTCACCAACTACCAAAAAGTTGTGGTAAATATCTTTTGCAAGGGAACCAATTCTAACTTTCTTCCTGGTACTGTCCTGACCGATAGCCAAAGTAATGCTTCCTGTAAAACAACAGCAACAAATAATATAACGGAGTGATGCGTGCATAATTCATATTGGTTCAAAAGGGCAATGACAATTAACGCTTTATAACTATCAAATGTTCTATTACATCAATTATACCATCATACGCATTGCCCTGCGTACCGGTTTGCTAAAACGGATGTAGAAAAAAATCTACTTTTGTAACTGATTGCTCCGTTAAACAGCTTGCCTATGGCCCCCGAAATCCTATACTTCGCAATTCCCGGCTTTATTATATTGCTGGTGCTGGAAGCATGGTATTCCTGGAAGGAACATAAGGATTACTATGAGGTGAAAGATACCTTCAGCAGCCTGGCCATGGGAATTGGAAACGTTATCTCGGGTTTACTGGCAAAGTTAGTTGTATTGGCCGCTTTTATGCTGGTGTATAAGTTCCGGCTGTTTACCCTTCCCTTCACCTGGTGGATGTGGGCGCTCGCCTTCTTTGCCGATGACCTGTCGTATTACCTGTTTCATTATACCTCTCACAACATGCGCTGGTTCTGGGCTTCGCATGTAGTGCATCATTCCTCCCAACGGTATAACCTGTCTACCGCCCTGCGGCAAACCTGGACGGGCAACCTGACCGGCGGTTTTGTTTTCTGGATGTGGATGCCGTTCCTGGGCTTTCATCCTGTTGTGGTGATGCTGATGCAGCAGATCAGTTTAATTTACCAGTTCTGGATCCATACCGAGGCGATATACATGCTGCCCCGGCCAATTGAATTTATCTTTAACACTCCCTCGCATCACCGGGTACACCATGGCAGTAATCTGAAATACCTCGATAAAAATCATGGTGGCGTATTGATCATCTGGGACCGCCTGTTTGGCACTTTTCAGCCGGAAGAAGAACGTCCAACGTATGGATTAACCAAAAACATTGACACCTACAACCCCGTACGCATAGCCTTTAAAGAATGGGGCGATATGTTCAGGCAGGCCTGGCGGTCAGGGTCGGTACGAAATGGTATTAATTACATCTTGCGCCCACCCGGCTGGAGCCATGATGGAAGCGGGAAAACCGTGCGGGAAATGAGGAATGAGAAAGAGAAACAGAAGAATATTGAATAACGAATGTTCAATGTGGAAGGGAAGAAAGTTCCCTGTTGCTTACCTAAAGCTTACCTCTCGGTTACCTAAAGCTTACCTCTCGGTTACCTAAAGCTTACCTCTCGGTTGCCTAAAGCTTACCTGGTGCTTATATTTTCCCTATAGCTGCCTTACTTCTTCTTTACCTTTTCCTTACCTAACCGGTAAACAATAGGTAAGTCAGGTATAGAGGAGGTATAAGGGAGAAGTAAGACAGGGGGTATAGAAAGGTAAGGAAAAGGTGAGATTTAATTACGCCTATTCACAAAGCATTGCAAATCAATCGAATTAACGAACATGCTAGCCTTTTTCATTTCTCTGTTCCTTATTTTTCATTTTTTGTTTCTCTCCACGTCAGCATTCTTCGGTTCAATATTCAATATTCAATATTCAATCATCCTCCCCCACAACCATCCATCGATATTAACTTCCACGAAAATTTTCGTGTATTTAAATTGTATTAACAATACCTTACGAAATTTGTCGTATTTTTAAGGCAAATGTTGTTCTAATATGGCTACCACTAAAACTATAAAACCCACAGAAAGCGAGTTGGAGATCCTGCAGATCTTATGGAAAAAAGGCAATGCCAGTGTACGCGAAGTACATGAAGAATTGCTGGTGACAAAGGAAGCCGGGTACACCACTACCCTTAAACTCATGCAGATCATGCACGAAAAAGGACTGGTAAAACGCGATGATTCTATCAAAACGCACATTTACCAGGCCGCAGTAAGTAAAGAAAAAACCCAAAAGCATCTTTTGAACAAGATGATCGATACCGTATTTGGCGGTTCGCCGGGAGAGTTGGTAATGCAGGCCCTGGGCAACCACAAAGCATCGGCAGAGGAGCTGGAAGAAATTCAAAAAATGCTGGACAACCTGAAGAAACAATAATAGGATTCCGGGGCTAACTAAAAAATTTTTGATTGTTTGATGGTTAGAGGGTTCGATTGCCGGAGTACTATGGCTATAACAATCAAACAAACTGGCAATCCGACCATCTAAATGGAGGCCTTTCGCCTTTTTAGTCGGCCCTCAGGCAAAAAAACAAAAAATTCAGATGAATCTGTTGTACCAATCAGCTTTTCTAAAAGCATTGGGATGGGCATTACTGAACAGCTTATGGCAAATGGCATTGTTGTGGTTGGTTTATGTGGCGCTTACCATGAATGGAAAAAAGTTGCTATCCCGTCAACGACACGCAATTGCCTTATTATCCCTGGCGGGCGGTTCGCTTTGGTTTTTGATCACCCTGATCATTAACCTGTATAAAGCAGCCAATGGTCAGCAGGTAATAACTTTATATGTATCAGACAACACCCCGGTTTACACAACCTCATGGCCGGGCATTATTACACACTGGTTTGAACCGGCCCTGCCCTTCTTATCAATAGCTTATATGCTGGCAGCCGCGTTCCTTTTTATTCGATTTTATTTTCAATACCGCCATACACAACAATTGTTTACCATCGGTTTGCAAAAAGCAAATCCTGAATGGAGGATCTTCTTGCAACAGGCCGTACAACACATAGGTATAAAAAAGAAAGTGCAGATCTGGCTGTCATCCCTGGTTGATACCCCGGTGACCCTGGGCATTTTTAAACCGGTTATTTTATTACCGATCGCGGCCGTCAATCACCTTTCCATTAAACAGGCTGAGGCCATCATTCTGCATGAGCTGAACCATATTCGCCGCAACGACTACCTGATCAACCTGCTCATTGCCTGTGTGGATGTGATCTTGTTCTTCAACCCGTTCGTTCGCCTGTTAACCGGCATCATTCGCAAAGAGCGGGAAAATTGTTGCGATGACCTGGTATTGCAGTTTTGCTATGAACCGCACAGTTATGCCCGTGCATTGCTTACGCTTGAGCAAAACCGCACTGATTCCAGCGCACTGGCACTGGCAGCAACCGGTAAAGACAAACACTTTTTATTGAACCGGGTAAAGCGCATTTTGGGCAAGGAACCGGTATACAATCCGTTTAATCAAAAACTGATTGCCTACCTGCTTTCGGCCCTGCTCATTGCTTTTATTGGCTGGTACAATCCCGCGCGCACGCGGGATAATTTGATCATAAAAAAGCTGGACGCAGTAAGCACTCCCACTGCGGCTATTGAAACCGTACAAACCAGCTTTAGTACGCCATCTATACCCGATAACAGGGAAAAAGCCCCGGTTGCTTTTATCGCTGTAACGGCTGATGAAAAATCAGCAGAAGGGACCTGCACACCTTGTCCTGAACAGAAAGATCCATTTGAAAAGCTGGAGCAGCTCATTGAGCTCACCACCGACGTAAAACTGGCAGCGCTCTCCAATCAATTCGAAGCGTTGCCTGAACAACTGGCGGGTTTTGTAAATAATGTGGAAATGGCAGATGATTATTCCTTACCTGAAAATAATCCGGCTTCCCAGCCTCCGATGCCGCAGCAGGTATTCCCGTATGTACCGGGCACCAGCTTCTATTTTCAGGCGGTAGAAGATACTTCCCTGCCCAAGAAATATGTGATGACCATTACCGACATCAAGGCGAAAGAAGCCATGGAAAAGTCGATGCAGGCATTGCAAAAGGTGAACTGGAAAAAGCTGGAATTATCGTTAAAACAGCAGGGAATGAAAATTAATATGGAACAAATTCAGCAGGAAATAGAAAAGGCTTTGCAACAGGTTGACTGGAAAAAGGTGAATGAAGAAACCGAAAATGCCCTGGAGGAAGCCCAGGAGCAAATACAACAGGTGCAGCAAGCTTTTGTGGTTAGGTTAGGCGCCCACCAAAGAGAACGCACCCTGCAACAGGAAAGACTGAAACAAGCCCAACAACAGATCCTGATGGACCGTATTCAACAACACGAGCTGCTGAAGAATTTGGAACGGGAAAAGAAAAAGGAGTGTACCACTACACCCACCCGAAAAAAGAAGATCGTTGTAATCTAAGATACCAGGGCCGACCCAAAAATCCGATCCCTCCTCTTTTCATGGTTAGATGGTTTGTAGCCAGATGACTGGTGCATATATTCATTCAGGTTTACTGCGAATACTCATAACGCAAATTATTCATCGATCAACCATATGGCAACCTGCCCGCTGGGGGCAGGTTCAGCTATCAAACAACAAAACTTTTAATTTACACGCGTAAACACCAGCCAGCCTGCCTACCCTTTCATAGGGTTTTATTCATATATTAAAATATAAGATACACGATTTTAGTTGCTCAAATTCATTTTGATACCGGGTGTTTTTTAGAACCCTTTCGTTAAAACATCGGGCACATTTAAAGGGCCCTTTTTACCCTTTTATTAAGACCTGCATAGAGTCGTTTAAAGAAAATTATTGGAGAAGAATTACGGGTGAGCGTGGAAGAAATGACCTCAAAAAACGATTTGAATTTTACGGAACCATGCAAATTTTAAGCGCCATGTCTTGCAAAAAATGCAAACCGCCCTACCCCAAAAACATCCTGCAACGGGTCCGTTTTGCGAACCCGTTTACAAGGCAGGATATGTAGGAATGAGTCATGTGCATTGGATAAAGTTGGTTGGGAGGTGACTGGCTGGAAAATCACCTTCCAGTTTCCAATCGGAACGGATTAATGACAACAAAATCACCGGCTAAAGCTACGAACGGAAAATTACTATGCAAGCCATATGCGCGAATACTTATCCATATTTTTTAAAAAGTTTCGCGGGAACATATGCGAAAAATATCGCTAACAGGAAAGCGATGCTAATGCAAAATGAAACTGTGAATTCAGGGAATTTTCTGACTCGATGGCAGAATAAAAATTGTCATTGGTGAAGGGAATAACCTGCTTATCAGCGGCTTTTTGGGATACCGGTATTAAAAACAAAATCCCGCCTTTGGCGGGATTTGTTGTTCGCAGTTGGTATTGGTTACGCAGACATTACCAAAATAGATCGAGGTGTCTTAGCCTCAAAAACTTTTATAAGTAGCCCCTCCTGAGATCATTTTTGGAAGGGTTTATTTAATCTTCATTCATTCAAACACTGACCAAATTAAACCGGTTGTCCATTGACTGCTCCTGTAAAAACTATATTCATTGTACAATTTCCCTCCCCAATTTCCTCTTTATCAATCAACCAGTAACAGTTCGTATAAAAGGTAATATTTTGCTAGACAGCGAAACATCTGAAGTAGCTGCAACAAATTTTTAAAAGAGTAAAACAAATTGTGAAAATAATCGCCGAAATGATAGCCAATGATCGATAGCAAGTTAGCCTGAAAACCGAAAATTGAAAATTTTCCCATTTCCATTATTGGGAAATATACGCCTGAAAAGCTCATTTCACTCACCACTTAATAGTATCCGGCGCGCATTTTTGCCCTCACAAAACAACAGGTCCAAAACCGATAAATGAGGAATAAACCCTATGCGATCTTCAAAAACCTGGTGGTAACGAACCGGGTTTGGGAAGTCGGTTTGAATAGATTTTGGCGTCAGTTTGTTCCGCCAATCCACCATCCCGGGATCGGTTTTCCCACCCGAAACATATTGCAAATTATCCGCATGAATAGCCAGTCCTAATTTCCCAACCACCCACTCAAAACAGGTCCGGTTCCACTCACTCAACAACTCAACCGGCTGGCGATACAACCTGTCTAACTCGGGTTCAAAGAAATCAAACCAGGGCGACCGCTTATAACAGGAGGTGATGGTTTTCCAATGTTGCGATTGCCAGGGTTTGCGATTATCGATCGCCACCTCCCTCAACAACTTTTTCTGCTCCCGGCCTTCCAGGATCGGAATGCTCAAATTGATGATGCCATTTGAACCAGCCACTACACACCGGTTCCGAAAACTCATTTTTCGCCAGGGTTCATATACGTCAAATTTTATATTCGAAAATTCTATTGACTTTTTAAATAAGGTAACAGGTGGAAAATATTGACTTTCAATTAATAAATTCATAACAACTAACTTTTCCCGTTTTTTGTTTAAGATTGGCTCAAAAAGCTCGAAAATCAATCATTTTATGGGTCAAGAATTCAAAACTTTAATTTCATTAAAAACTCATAAAATAACTGATAATTAAAATTTTACTTTAAATAAACTATACTAAAAATAATGGCAGTCATTTTACCACCAATTTTACAATTTAAACGTCCCTAAATCTAAACTTATTAGCAAAGAAAATTCTAAAATACGATCCCTTTTTTGGCCGGAAAAATTTATCCGTTACATTGTGGCCTAAAAATCATCGACATGCGAAAACTGATCGGGTGGATGCTCCTACCCCTTTTAGCAGTGGGGTGCGCCAAGCCAACCGGGTTCAATTACCTGGGCGTGAAAAATTTTAAAGTGCTGAAGTTTGGATTGAAGGAGTCGACCGTGGGGGCCGATGCAGAATTTTATAACCCGAATAAGTATCCGGTTACCATGAAAGGGGCAGCAGTTGATGTGTACGTGAACAACAATTTTTTCGGAAAAACGACGCTCGACTCCACCATAGAAATTCCCCAAAAGGACACTTTTTTATTGCCCGTGGTTTTAAAAGTTAACATGAATAATACGGCGATGGGGTTGTTGCAAACCCTTTCTTCGGGCTCCGATAGCGTCTTTATAAAATTGGATGGAAGCACCAAAATTGGTCGCGGTGGTCTTTTTATAAATTACCCGATCCGGTACGAGGGCATGCAAAAAATCAGGTTTTAATGAAAATCGGGAACGCGTAAAATGGTAAAAATTAATTTTCCTTTTTTGGGAAAATTTGCTCTCACTAAAATTTTCAACACATGCGTTTTCCAGTTTGTGGAATGGGTTACCGGTCAAAAAAAATTTCAAAAAAATTTTCGACTGATGCAACCATTTTATAAAAAGATGTGAAAATGGTCATTTCAAAATTGAAAACCGGGCATCACTGACTCCTCAAAAATCGAGGGATTACTATTAAAAAATCAACTGGGATCCTACCCCATTTATTGACCTTTTTTGGAAAAAGTACAACCGAAGATCAAAAATCCGGCGACGGAAACTTTTCAATTTTGAGTGATCACACCAACCGGTTTTCCCAAAAAATGGTCGGCACCAGGCCGGGCTGTACAGAAAGCGATCATCCATTTCCGGTTAAAAAATTTCATTCGTTGGGCATTTTTCGCGAAGCCAATTTGGGTTGATTGCTCAAAGATCCGGGTACTAACCCTTACGGACCTCACCCCTTTTCTACCTTCAACAACCACCCGGTCGCACAAAAAACGGCCGCAACAATTTCTCACTTCCATGCCAGTTTGTCTGACAAAATGAGCACATAGAAAAATGAAAACCGTGGTTAAAGCTGGCTGAATTCAACTCCCCGTCCGGGTACAGCTGAGACAAAATCATAAATAAGTTGATCGTATTTTTCGCAGACCAAGGCCCTGATTTTTCACCCCAACCGATGGTAAAAAATTAACGAAAATGATTCCCCGAAATAATTACATTTGAGAAAACAAGTGGTATGAAGAAAATACTTTTAGTGGCAATTGCCGTTATGGGAATTACCACCTTCGCCTCCGCTCAGGCCAAAAAAGGGGTTCAAACAGTTACCATTCAAACCCCCACCGTTCAATGCGAAAGTTGCAAAAAACGCATTGAAGATCACCTGAAACGCGAAGATGGGGTTCAAAAATCAGTCGTGGATTTCAAGAAACATGTTACCAAAGTTACCTTCGTTTCCGAGCGTACCAATGTAGAAAATATTAAGGCTGCCATAGCCAATGCGGGGTATGATGCCGACGATGTAAAAGCAGAAGACGAAGCTTACAAAAAGCTTCCCAAATGCTGCAAAAAACCTGAAGATGGCGGCGGCATGTAGTAGTTATTAAATAAAATCACATATAAAAAAACCATCCCCTTTACGGCGGATGGTTTTTTTATTAATATCCGAATATTACATTCTAATAATTCCTATATGTGAACACACGGCCGGTTATTGCCCCGTCCAGGTTGACGGATCTTTGCGCCAATCCATTAAAATTTGCTGTTGATCGGGCGAAACAATTCCCTTTTCAACGGCCAGTTCAATCAACGTTCCATAGTTGGTAAGAGAAATATAAGGAACGCCTGCCTTCTCAAAAGCTTCGGCGGCAACCGGAAAACCATAGGTAAAAATCGATACCATTCCCATCACTTCCAGTCCGGCGGCCTTTACTACATCCACCACCTGCAGGCTGCTTTTACCGGTTGAGATCAGGTCTTCAATGACCACTACTTTTTGCCCTGCAGTATAATATCCTTCAATCTGGTTACCCAGCCCGTGTTCTTTGGGCTTGGGACGAACATATATGTAAGGCAATTTCAACTGGTCGGCGGCCATAGCGCCCCAGGCAATGCCTGCCGTGGCTACCCCGGCCAGCAACTCGGCATCAGGGAACTCCTGAAACACCACATTGCACATTTCTGATTTAATAAAATCACGGATAAAAGGAAACGATAATACCCGCCGGTTATCGCAATAAATAGGACTCTTCCAACCCGACGCCCAGGTAAAGGGTTGTGCGGGATTTAATTTAATAGCATTACTTTGTAATAACTTTTCGGCTACCGCCTTTTCGTTAGAGGACATATTGTTGATTAAGTTATTTGCGGCGAAATTGACCTTTGCTACCTGAAAACTGAAAATAAGTTATGCACACAAAGATATATTTTAACGACAAACCACTTTTCCTTACAGATTCCATTACCCCCGAAATTGAACCATATGTTCATCATGATGATGCCGTGTTAATTGATGAATTTTCCCCTGGCGGTATTAAATCAATGATCCACGAAATGCGGCTTGACAAAGTACACGCAGGTATTTATCTTCATAATAATGTAGAAGAGCTCAAAAAAGCTTTCTGGAAGAAGTTCATACTGGTAAAAGCGGCGGGCGGACTGGTAGTAAACGAGGCCAATGAGTTATTATTCATCTTCCGGCGCGGTAAATGGGACCTGCCAAAGGGTAAACTGGATGAGGGGGAAACACTGGAGACCTGTGCTGTGCGGGAGATACAGGAAGAAACCGGTTTACAGGAAGTGCTACTGAAAAAACACCTGGTCACCACCTGGCATACTTACGATGAAAGCGGCCATCATATTTTAAAAGAAACACACTGGTATTTATTGTCGGCTTCAAAAGCCCACCCATTAACGCCGCAGGAAAATGAACAGATCACCCGGTTGGAATGGGTGGCGCCGGATAATTTACAGCAATATATTTCCAATACGTTTCCAGCTATTATTGATGTGTTGAAAGCAGGTGGGTACCCCCCGGCCCCCTAAAGGGGGAGAAAGGAAATGAAAAATTAAGAATGAGAAATAAGAAATGAGAAAGGGAAGGCAGAAGAATCTTGAATATTGAATATCGAATATAGAAACTACCTGCCGGCAGGTAGCCAATTTCCAATGTTGAAGTTGAGTATTTACTTGCAGCGTGAAGCGTGCAGCCGTATTGTATTTGCTTTAAGCTTTCGACTTATAGCTTTAAGCTGTTTTGTATTTGCTTGTAGCGTGAAGCTTGTACCTTGCAGCCTTACTTCTTAAGAATCGCCACTGTTAACCGGCTTACACAAACCAGCTTTTCGCGTCCGTCATGGATCTTTATATCCCAAACGTGGGTTGAATTACCCAGGTGAAGTGGTGTAGCTATACCGGTTACTATGCCTTCGCGAACGCCCCGAATGTGATTGGCATTGATCTCGAGCCCTACGCAAATGAATTTTTCCGGATCTATTATCAGTGCGGAAGCTACGCTGCCCAGCGTTTCGGCCAGTACGCAGGAAGCGCCGCCATGCAGTAACCCGTAAGGTTGATTGGTGCGCGTATCAACCGGCATGGTGCCTTTGATAAAATCAACGCCCAGTTCGGTAAATGCAATCCCGAGATGCTCGCTCATGGTATTCTTGCCAAGGCGATTGATTTCGTGTAATTGAAGGTCTTTTTTAAACCAGATCATGCTTCCGTTTTTAATGCTGCAGGTTCTACATTAGGCTTTTTGCTTACCCACCGGGATTGCAGCTTTACTAATATCATTTGCTACCACTTCGGGTAAAAATTGCAGGGCATTGCCGCCATTGCGTAATACATCTCTTACCAGCGTTGACGCTACCGATGTATATTGGGGAAGACAGGTGAGGAAAACAGTTTCTATATTATTATCAAGGCTGCGGTTCATATCGGCAATAGCCTTTTCATATTCAAAATCGTTCACATAACGAATGCCCCGCACTATAAAGTTGGCGCCTACTTTCCTGCAACATTCAATGGTCAATCCCTCATAAACCACTACGTTTACATTTGGATTATTCCCAAAGATCTCCTTTATCCATTTCATCCGCTGTTCTTCAGTGAACATAGCCGATTTATTGGCATTTCGCCCGATACCAATAACGAGTTTATCAAACAAAGGAAGCGCGCGGTGAATAATATCCAGGTGACCGATGGTAATAGGGTCAAAGGTCCCGGGAAATAAAGCAATGCGTTGCATGATTATGTTTTAAGATACAAGGTACAAGATACAGGGCACAAGGCTTTAATTTTTGAGGTCGCTGATTTTACTCAGGCATTCCGGGTATAAGCCCTTATGCCTTGACTCTTGGGCCTTGTGGCTTGACTAACTCATCTCCCTTCCACCCGACAACAAGTACAATACTGCCATGCGCACTGCTACCCCATTTTCTACCTGTTGTAAAATAATAGACTGGTTGCTATCGGCAGCATCACTATCCAACTCCACGCCCCTGTTGATGGGCCCGGGGTGCATGATCACTATTTTCTTATTCAGGCTATCGAGTATTTGCTTATTGATGCCATAAGCCAGGCTGTATTCGCGCAGCGAAGAGAACAATACCTGGTTCTGGCGTTCCAGTTGAATACGCAATACATTCGCCACATCGCACCACTCCAACGCTTTCTTCAGGTTATACTCAACCCGGATGTCGAAAGCTTCCTGTATGTATTTGGGAATAAGTGTAGGCGGACCTGCTACGGTTACTTCTGCACCCATTTTTTTAAGCAGGTAAATATTGCTCATAGCTACCCGCGAATGCATGATATCGCCTATGATCGCCACTTTCAGGCCTTCGAGCCGGCCCAGTTTTTCACGCATGGAGAAAGCATCTAACAAACCCTGTGTGGGGTGTTCATTAATGCCATCACCGGCGTTTACAATAGCGGCGGGTATATGTTGTGCCAGAAAGTGAGGGGCACCGCTGGCACTATGCCGCATTACCACCATATCTACTTTCATCGACAAAATATTATTCACGGTATCCAGCAGGGTTTCGCCCTTTGAAACGGAAGAAGCGCTGGCCGTAAAATTAATAGTGTCTGCACTCAGGCGTTTTTCAGCCAGTTCAAACGAGATCCTTGTACGGGTTGAATTTTCGAAAAACAAATTCACGATGGTTACATCCCGCAAAGAAGGAACTTTCTTGATAGGCCGTTGTAAAACTTCCTTGAATTGAGTGGCAGTATCTAAAATAATCTGAATGTCCTGACGGGTGAGATCCCGTATGCCGAGCAGATGTTTAACTGAAAGTTGCATTTCAAGCAGCGAAATTAAGGCTTTAAGATACAAGAACCAAGGTTCAAGGCACAAGATTTAGAACAAGATATATGGTCTGAAATCAAATATCTAAAGTAAAACAATATCTGATTATCAAGTCTTATGCCTTGCTTTCTTGAGCCTTGTACCATTATCCAACTAATTTAGAAACAATAGAAGACAAGATCTTTCTGATCTGGTTGCCTTCTTCTATTAAAACTAATTTTTCCTTTTCCAATTCAGGGTCATTATAAGTTATTAATAATTGCAACCAATAATTTGTTTCTTTTGCCTCTCTGCGGGCAATCTTTATTTTCATCCTTTCATCACTTTTCCCTATATCATCCGATGCCTCAAGATAATTGGCATCAATTGAACTACTGGATCTAACTAATTGGCGGATGTATACCAAATTAATAGTATTCCATTTTAATTTTTGGCAAAAATCACGGACATGCTTAGCATAGTTGAAAAAACGGTCTTCCAATTCTTTTGACATAATTTTTTTTTAAAAATTATGCTTCAAACTCAGGAGCCTTATACCTTGTACCTTGTACCTTGTACCTTGTACCTTGAGCCTTGTACCTTGTACCTTGAGCCTTGTACCTTGTACCTTGAGCCTTGTACCTTAAGCCTTGTACCTTGAGCCTTGTGCCTTGTACCTTGTGCCTTAAGCCTTGTGCCTTAAGCCTTGAGCCTTGTGCCTTGAGCCTTGAGCCTTAAAGTAACACAACTTCTTCTTTTCCATCGCGTTCCTTCCAGAAAACTTTTACTTTTTGCGACACGATGGAATCGATTGACCGGCCCGTATAATCGGGTTGAATTGGCAATTGCCGGCTGAAACGGCGATCGATGAGCACGCACAGCTCTACCTTGGCCGGGCGCCCAAAATCGAGCAGGGCATCCAAAGCGGCCCTGATGGTGCGGCCCGTGTACAGTACATCGTCGATCAATACCACATTTTTATTTTCAATGCTGAAAGGAATATCGGTATGATTGGGTACGTGGATCTGGTTGCGAACATCGTCGCGGTAAAAGGTAATATCCAGCCGGCCGTACTGTACTTTTTCTGGCGAAACCAGTTTGCGGATCACCTGTATCATTTGGTCAGACACAAAAATGCCTCGTGGCTGTATGCCAATAAAAACCGTGTTATCGAGATTGATATTATTTTCCAATACCTGGTGACTTAGCCGCCGGATTATAATGGCCAGTTGCTGTTCATTTAAAATCGTCTTCAAGGAAAAATTTTGATAAAAATAAACGCAAACCGGCAAATTAGGAAATTAAGCTACTTCCCTGGTGAAAGCCGGGAACAAAGTGGGTAAAAAAAATCAGTCTATTCAATTAAGAATAGACTGACCAAATAAAATACTGTGTAAATAGATTAGAATCTGAAACCTAAAGTAATACCGGTACGCACGCCAAATCCGTCGATACCGCCAGAGATATTGAAGTTATCTTCATCAGCAGTACCTTCGGCTTTAACAGTACCAGAGTTATAAGCGGGGCCAGCGAAAAGGTCGAGCATAAAGCCGCTATCCCAGCTCTTTTCCCAGCCAATAAGTGCGCCACCACCAAATGAGCTGAAGGTCACTTTATCTTTTGTATCGGTGTCCTCGATCTTGAAATTCTGATAACGGAGGAATGGAGCCGCGTATACGCCATTCATAGCTTCGGCACGGCCACCAAAATAAAAGCGATATTCCGGTGTAATACCAAATCCTGAATATTTAAGACTTGATAATTTCACACCTGAATAAAACAAACCCAACTGAAAAGACTGGCTTTCGCCGGTTGCTCTTTCATAAGCAACGTTACCGGTAGCAAGGAACAAAGACAAAGGGTTGATCTTAACAGCATTTGATCCGCCATCCTGGGCTTTAGCAGTACACATTGCGGCTACAAGGGCTGAAACAAGGACAACTTTTTTCATGTAAAAGGGAGTTTTTGGTTAAATAAAAAAAGGGTTAAATGAATATTATATAGTAATATCAAACGAAATTATTGTTGGCCAAGATGTAAATGATGATAAAAGGAATGAACAGAAGTATTAATACAATTAAATGTATAGCTGTTGTTGAACATGGGCTAATAGAATTGGTTGGGTTAAATAGGGTTAATTCTTTTTCAATCAAGAAAACTATTCGGGGGAGATACCAGGGATGTGACTATCTAAATGATTCCAGCAATGAAATCGTTATCTTAAAAAGTAGTACGATCTTTTTAAAAACAAAACATAGCAAGAATCGGCTATCATTCTTCTTTTATAATTCCAAACCCGCTATTGTAAGAGGGTAGCTTAACATCTAAATTCTTCTAAAAATATCTCCGTTTTTGCCTTGCTTCATGATACATTCAGCAAGGCCACTAAGGTACAATTGTGTTTCTTAATAAAACATCAAAAATGTTCCATGGACACAAATAAACGGTTGTCAATTATTATTTATTGCGTTTAGTCAACAAATTTAGTGCAAGTATAACACAATAATAATTAATGCACTAATCCTTTCATTTTTTAATTCTTACCCTTTACTTTTGGCCCCGTTAAAAATCACTATTAAACCTGAGTAAAAACTAAAACAATGAAAAAGGTTTTATTTGCTGCTTTCTTACTTGTTAGTTCCAACGCAATTTTTGCCCAAGTTAATCAAGGCCAGTGGCTGGCCGGTGGTAATGCCGGTTTCAATTCCTGGAAACGGGGCGATAGCAAATCAACTACAATTTTTGTAAACCCGAATGTTGGTTATTTCTTTATCAACAACCTGGCTGGTGGTTTGCGTCTTGGTTTAGAAAGCGAAAAAGTAAAAGGCGACGAAGATGCTACCGTTCAGTATGGCGTTGCTCCCTTCGTGCGCTATTATTTTTTACCTGCCGCACAAAAGGTGAATGTATTCGCTGATGCTTCATATGGCTTCGATAAAATTAAACAAGGCGATGCCAAAGCAAGCGGTAATCATTTTTCAATCATGGCTGGTCCCGCAGTGTTCCTGTCGCCTAACACCGCCCTGGAATTTGCTTTATATTACAGTTCTTATGGTGGCGATAGATATGAAAACGTTGCTGGCGACAGAAGTAACAATTTTGGCTTGAGCATCGGCTTCCAGGTTCACCTGGGTGGCGGCGCTTCTTCTGCTAAAAAATAAACAGTTTCAATCCCCAATGATCAATCTGCAACAGGCAATTGACAATGGGCAATAAAATAAAAGAGTCCCGATATCTATCGGGACTCTTTTATTTTATGAAACTTTAAAAAGCAAATTCCCCAAATAAATAACCAGTAAACTGGTATTCTTGTTAATTGCCAATTGGTTTATTCTTCTGCCAAAAACGGATAGCGGTAATCAACCGGCGCATTAAACGTTTCCTTGATCGTTCTTGCACTCAACCAGCGATACAGGTTCAAAATAGAACCCGCTTTATCGTTGGTACCACTGGCGCGAGCCCCGCCGAAAGGCTGTTGCCCTACTACAGCGCCGGTAGGTTTGTCGTTAATATAAAAATTACCGGCCGCATGACGCAGCTTCACAGTGGCCTGTTCAACAGCCGTTCTATCCTGCGCAATGATAGATCCGGTCAATGCATACGGAGATGTTTTATTCACCAGCTCCAAAGTATCTTCAAACTTATCGGCATTGTATACATATACCGTTAATACAGGCCCGAAGATCTCTTCGCACATGGTAACATACAGCGGGTCTTTGGCTTCAATAACCGTAGGCTGAATAAAATAACCTTCTGTTTTATCGCATTTACCTCCTGCCCATATTACGGCCTTGGGATCGTTCTTAGCTTTTTCGATATACGATTCAATTTTATCGAAACTCTTTTCATCGATCACGGCATTAATAAAGTTGGTGAAGTTCTCTACTGAACCCATCGAAAAACTTTCTATGCCTGCAATCAGTTTCTTTTTTACTTCTTCGGCCAGGTTCGATGGAATATACGCGCGTGAGGCGGCAGAACATTTCTGTCCCTGAAATTCAAACGCACCACGTAATAAAGCGGTTACCAATAAATCGGGATCAGCGGTTTTATGCGCCAATACAAAATCCTTTCCGCCCGTTTCCCCTACTATGCGCGGATACGATTTATAGGTATGCATATTCTTACCAATGGTTTCCCACATGGTATTGAACACGCCGGTAGAACCGGTAAAATGTACGCCCGCAAAATCGGGGTGACTGAAACATACTTTACCCAAAGTAGGGCCATCAACATATATCAGGTTTATAACGCCATCGGGCAGGCCAGCTTCTTTCAAAATGCGCATGAACATCTGGGCTGAATACACTTGGGTATGCGCCGGTTTCCATACTACTACGTTACCGCACATAGCGGCTGAGGTAGGCAGATTACCGCCAATGGCAGTAAAGTTGAATGGTGTAACAGCCAGCACAAATCCCTCGAGCGGGCGGTACTCCATCCGGTTATGAATACCTGCAGCGCTTATTGGTTGCTGACGGTAAATTTCACTAAGAAAGTGTACATTAAAACGTAAGAAATCGATCAACTCGCATGCACTATCAATTTCAGCCTGGTAAGCATTCTTACTTTGGCCCAGCATGGTAGTACCGTTCATGTACGCACGATATTTTGTAGCAATAAGGTCGGCGGCTTTTAAAAATATATGAGCGCGGCTTTCCCAGCTCATGCCAGCCCAGCTTTCACGAGCCGCGAGGGCAGCTTCAATAGCCTGTTTTACATGTTTTTCTTCGCCGGTATGATAATGCCCCAGTACATGTTTTATTTCATGAGGCGGGTGCATGGTTTCTTTTTTGTTGGTACGCACTTCAAGCCCGCCAATATACATAGGCACATCGGCCTGTTCCTGTTTTAAAAGAGCCAGTACTTCTTTAAGCCGCTTCTTTTCGGGCGATCCCGGCGCATACGATAATACAGGTTCGTTTACCGGCAGTGGGTAATGAAAATAGCCGAATTCCATAATGCATGTGTTTTTGAGGCTGCGAAGGTACTTAGCTGCTTTATATTTAACAAAAAGGCGCCTACCGGTCAAAACACTGACCCACATTATATTATAAAATTTATTGTAAATGCGGCCCGGCTTTTATCCACAGGGTGTACACATGCCGATTTTGTATTTACGCATTAAGTTAAATTTGGTGACTTTAACCCTCTAAACTGAACCTTCACTGTGATAATCTCGGGAAAATCAAGATCATCCGATAGCAACAGGTACCATATGCCAGACCTGTCGAATATTGTCGTAAAAGACATGCGCGAATACGGCGTTGAGCAGGCAGGCACTTATAAAGGTGGCGTTGAAGCGTATAAAGGACTGTTGAACAAGGTACGCAGCGGTTCTATCCTCTCCGAGCAGGATTCCATGCATTTACTGCCCAAAACAGAAGAAACCCGCACCCGGATCCAGAAGCAAATTGACGGTTTGCTGGAAAAATATTACGAAACCAAGAGCAAAGCCGACGAAATTCACAACAGTCGTGATATTACGAAGGGACTGGTACCGGCCAAGCAATCGGAGATCAATCTACTTAAGAATCAATTAGATGAAATAAATTCTCACCGTTCTGCCGGGCAACAATTCCAGTATAACAGCTTCAGTTGGGGCACTTTTTTATTTTTATTGTTCCTTTTAGTTGCACTTTCGTTTTACTTGTTATACTTTTACATGAGTGTTGCCGATTTTGCGTTGAATGGTGTAGATCCAATGACCCTTTTCCAGGAAGGAAGGCTAAACATACAATTGTTACCCAGCCTTCGAAGACTGGTCTATCTTATCATTAATTACCCCCCCCTGATCGTATTCCCCACTATTTTCTTTGCCTTGGGAACATCTATACACTTGTTCTCGGAAAGAGGCATGAAATACAAGAAAGTTGTATGGGGATTGCTAAGCCTGGTTTTTATTGGCGACATTTTACTTGCTTTACAGGTTCATACCGCAGTGAATGAGATCTTGATTAAACTGAACCGGGATGAATTTAAAACGCTGATAGTACCAGTATTCGCGGATTCGCGATTTTACCTGGTGCTCTTTTTGGGTTTTGGCGTGTTTGCAATCTGGAGCTCTGTATATTATTTAATGCAGATGGAATGGAGCAAACGCAACCAGTTGAAATTGCGGTACAAACGTATAAGCCGTTTACAGGATGAGATCCTGCAGTTGGAAGAAAAACGGATGTTATACGAAACCGAATTACAACAGATCACCCAAAGAGCGGAAGACCTGAGCAAGGAAAAAGACCGGCTGGTTCTGCCGATTGATGCAATTGAAAAGAACATCAATTATTTCAGAGACGGCTGGAATGGTTACCTGGCAACTTTATATGGGCGCGAAAAAGGAGAAGAGCAGATCAAGATCATCAATGAAAAAACAGACGCCTATATTAAAGAACTGAAAGAGTTCCAGGAATCCTTTTTCAAATAATTATTATTAATAGGTTTCTTTTATCCTTGAGTTATGGCACGTTACCTCATAATCACCATCATGTGCGCCTGGGCTCTGGCAGGTTGCAATGAAATCGAAGAGGCTGTGAAGGATGCAAAAAAAGACGGCTCTTCACCGCCTAAAGACAATTATATTGTATTGCTTGATTTGAGCGACCGGATCCTGTATAATGATCAGCAACAGGTCCCAAAAGATATACAGGTCATTCAATCGATCTACGCCGCTTTCAAATCGAAGCTGAATGCAAAAGATCCCACCAGGTTATATTTTACCGTAAACGACAAAATGAAGTTGATGGTAGCTCCACAGCGAACTACCTCAAGCGATGTGTACGACCTGGCTGGTAATCTTCGCCTTACATTGGCATCGGCACAGCCCGAGCAAAAGGCAAAGATGCTGGAAGAAACAGAAAAGAACTTCAGCACCTTGTTGCCACAGATCTATAAGAAGGCGGTGATCAGTAATAACAGTACTTCTTACGCAGGCGCCGACATTTGGAAATACTTCAATGAAGACCTGCAGGATGATCTGGAGAAAGATGCGCAGAATACCCTTTTCATCCTTACAGATGGATATATGGATTTTGAAAGCCTGCAAGGCCGCGCTTCCCGTAACAACCGCTATACTTCCTGCGCACAGATCATCAACAATCTGAAAAAAGCCCCCGATTGGAACAGCCGGTTCAAAGAAGGCGATTACGGTTTGTTACCCGTTAATAAAAGATTCCCCAATCTGAAAGTGATTGTGCTGGAATTAAATCCTAAAGACGATTGGACCGGGGAATACAATCTGCTTACAACCATCTGGAGTAAATGGTTCAATGAAATGGGCATAAAGTCATATGCCTTTATCAAAGACGACAACATTAATGAGATAAATGAGTCGATCGAAAAACTACTAAAGGTAAAACTACCATCATCTGCGAATATTACGTCTATTTCCTGGACTCCGGTGACCGAAAAAGATCCGGAAATTACGAAGGCTGCGAAGAACCGGCAGGAAGTGAGTTCGCAAATTGCTGAACCTCCACCGGTTACTGAAATCGTAAATGAAGTAGCCCCGAAAAAAGAGGATAGTAAATCTTACAATTCGTACAGTTCTTACGCGTATTCTGAGCCGGCAGCGACAAATAAAAAGAAAGAAAATGTTAAAGAAAGAGAATATATTCGCGCATCTGCCGTTAAAAGTCAGATAGATACTTCAAAAAGTATCCATTTAAGAACCAATCCGAAAAAGCCAATTAGTAAACCAAAGGAGCAGGTCACTTTTGGTCCTGCTTATTAAAAACCTTTACTCTTATGCTTCGTAGCCTATTAATCACGGTAGTTTCAGGACTGACAATGCTGTTTGCAGCTTGCACCAGCCAAAAAGTCCAAAGCCTGACGAAAACCACACAAGAAACTCTTGAATTAGTCAAGAAAGAAGCTCAGCGCGCCATCGCGTTGACAGTTGAAAAAGTTAAGAATTATGAAGTGGATCCCGACATCGGTAAAGAGATCATCCGGAACCTGAAAGACGCCGAGCGTAAAATCGACACCCAGCTCGCCGTTGCGGTTCAACTGGAGAAAACCGGTTCACGGGAAGAGATCCTTCAGTTTGCTGAGCGCACAAACGTAATCATTCAAAGTGCGTTGACCGACCTGAAATCTCTGAATGACCTTTACGACATTTCCACGTTCTCTTCATTCGAAACAGCGACGTTCTTCCCCGCTGGTATGTTTGGTATTCCTCCTGAAAAACAGGATGAGGCCAAAAAATCAATCGAGCCAATTGTACAGCGAATCATCAAGTTCTTTGGTGACCACCCAAGGCAACGGTTCGTGGCGGTAATTGTATGTTATGGTTTCTCCGACGAGACGCCGATTGCGAAGGAATCTCCTTTGTATTCGCCGCTGCTCGCCAAGATGAAAACTAACAACCCTACCCGCCAGGAGTTGAATGTTAAATTATCAGAACTTAGAGCAAAATCTATTGCCAACCTTCTGGTTGACCTTATCAAAATAAACGAAGGTCTTATTCCTAATCCTAAGCTCATCAACTACGACATCAAGTGGATGGGTAAAGGTGAGGAGTTACCTTATCCTGACAGAGTAAGAGACTATAAGGCTGATGACAAACGTCGCCGTATGGTGTCTTTGATATGGAACGTATTACCCGGTTCTTTATATGCGCAAGGCCTCAGCAACGACACTGCAATGAGGTAATCACTGAAGTATATATTCGAGTAATGCCGGATTGGTTATAATTACTCTGGAAATATTAATTGGTGTATTCATATTTTGCCTGCAGCCATAGTTCATCTATGAAACTGCAGGCAAAATTCTTCTGAGTTCTCAGTGATGAGTTTCTGGGTTCTCAGTACTGAGATAATACACTCAAAAAAAAATGCCCCGACGCGTCGGGGCATTTTTTTTTGCTGTTTGTTGTTTGTAGTTTATGGTTTGTTGTTGCTGCCGCGCTTTGAAATTTGCGAACGCGTTTCAGCAGCTTTAAGGGGCAGCTTCAAAAATTAAAAAGGTGCATTCCGCACAAGCGGTATACACCTTTTCATATTTCAGGGGGGTTACAATTAATCGGCCGTTTCGAAAATTCAACGAAACCACAAACCACAAACCACAAACCACAAACCACAAACCATAAACCATAAACTAACCACCCGCCTCCATCATCAGATAAGCTTTTATAAAACCATCCAGTTCCCCATCCATCACCGGTTGCACATTTCCTACTTCAAAATCGGTGCGGTGGTCTTTGATCATTTTATAAGGATGGAATACATAGCTGCGGATCTGGCTTCCCCACTCTATCTTCTTCTTCGACGCATTGGTGGCATTCTTCAACGCTTCCCGCTTGCGAAGTTCCTCTTCATACAACCGGCTCTTAAGCATCTGGAGCGCCATTTCGCGGTTTTCTCCCTGCGTACGGGCTTTCTGGCATTCCACCACAATACCGCTGGGATGGTGCTTTAAACGCACAGCCGTTTCAACCTTGTTCACGTTCTGTCCACCCTTGCCACCGCTTCGGTAAAACTCCCATTCCAGGTCGGCGGGGTTTACGGCCACTTCTATGCTGTCATCAACCAGCGGATAGGCAAATACCGAGGCAAAGGACGTATGCCGGCGTGCATTGCTATCGAAAGGAGAAATGCGCACCAGGCGGTGAACGCCGCTTTCAGCCTTTAAAAAGCCATAGGCAAACGGGCCGTCAAACTGCAGTGTAGCGCTTTTAATACCAGCGCCATCGCCCTCCTGCCAGTCGAGCTCGGTTACCTGCCAGCCCTGTTTTTCGCCATACATGCGGTACATACGCGCCAGCATTTCGGCCCAGTCCTGGCTCTCCGTTCCACCGGCGCCGCTGTTTATCTGCAGTACGCCCGGCAGTTCGTCTTCCGGCTGGTTAAGGGTGCTCTTGAATTCGGCTTCATCTATTTGCTGCAAGGCTTTTTCATAAGCCTGTTTGGTTTCTTCTTCGCTGGCTTCGCCGGCTTTCCAGAAATCAAACAACACAACAAAATCCTCTACGGCCGCTTTTGTCTGGTCGTAGAGTTTGATCCAGAATTCGTTCAGCTTAATGCTTTTCAGGATTTCAGTGGCCCGTTTGTTATCGTCCCAAAAACCGGGCGAAAGGGAAAGTTGTTTCTCTTCATTTACTTTGTACTGACGATTGTCGACGTCAAAGAAACCTCCTCAGTCCACCAAGGCGGGACCTCATATCGTTTATTTTTTCTTGTGTCATGCCGTAAAGATAGTTGAAAAGTTGACACGTTAACAAGTTGACATGGATACCCTGATTTCAAAACTCACAACTATCCATATGCTTTCCTTTATCAACTCTATAAACTTATTAACTTAGACACTGTATGAACAATGAACCCGAAATAGCATCCCATTACGCATATGAGCGCTTATACGAGGCTATTCTGCAGGCGCTTGACAATGCCGGCATCCCGGCCGGAAACGTCAGCAGGAAGGTTATAGCGGCTATAGATGAGTTTCATGTACGCGGACAGGAGGTATCGCACGAACTGGCGGCTGCAGCCGGCCTGCAACCCGCCATGCGCATATTAGATGTGGGTTGCGGCCTGGGCGGCGCCTGCCGGATGCTGGCAGATGAATACGGCTGCGATGTAACCGGCATAGATATAACTGCCGACTACATACGCACCGCCCGGCAATTATCAGCGTTAACGGGTTTACAACACAGCACCCGGTTTGTACAGGGCAGCGCGTTGGCATTGCCTTTCAATAACAACAGTTTTGATGTTGTATTAACACAACACGTGCAAATGAATATTGCCGATAAAAAAACATTTTATGCAGAAATAGAACGCGTGTTAACGGCTGGCGGCCGTTTTATTTATTACGATATCCTCAGCAATGATCAACTGCCCATATATTTCCCCGTTCCCTGGGCTGCCGGTGCATCGATGAGTTATTTGATCACTTCACAACAACTACATATGTTGTTACACGATACCGGCCTGCAACGCATACAGGTAAAGGACGACACCGGAAAAGGGATCGCTTTCTTCAACAACCTGCTTAATAGAATTTCGAAAAAGGGTTTGCCCGCATTGGGACTGCATTTATTGATGGGCGATACCGCCCTCGAAAAATTAAATAACCTGCATAAGAACTTAAAAGAAGGACATATTATGTTGGAAACCGGCATCTATGAAAAGACAACAACCTGATGCGTTAACAAAAGGGCCGTGTTCATTTTCCAACTTTTTCCCGACCTTCATAGTCATCATTCATTGATTTACCAGAAGCTAAAATCATAAGGTTATGAAACACAAATTGGGTTACGTTTATTTGTTTATTGCCGTAGCTGCTATTGTTTCCTGCAATGACCAGTCATCAAAGCAAACCGGTAAGGAAGCCGAAACCAAAAAGCCGGGGATCAAAGAAATGAACATCAGTTATGGCGGTGATGACATTACCATGGACGGGTTTGTAGCCTATGATACCAGCGTGGATACCAAACGCCCGGCCATACTGGTTATTCATGAATGGTGGGGCTTGAACGATTACCCTAAAATGCGGGCGCGGGAACTGGCTAAATTAGGTTACATAGCTATGGCCATGGATATGTATGGCAATGGCCTGACAACCGACTCCCCTTCTACTGCCGGTAAACTGGCTACTCCTTTCTATACCAATCCCGAAAAAGCAAAAGCGCGGATAGATGCCGCATTGGTTGCCCTGAAAAGTTATATGCAAACAGATACCTCCAAAATAGCTGCTATTGGTTATTGCTTTGGGGGCGGCATGGTGTTGAACGCAGCCCGGTTAGGCGAGCCTTTTAAAGGGGTGGTGAGCTTTCATGGCAGCTTATTGGGTACGCCGGCCAATAAAGATCTGTTGAAAGCAAAAATACTGGTATGCCATGGCGCTGATGACCCGTTCGTAAAAAAGGAAGAAGTGGACCAGTTTAAAAAACAAATGGATTCTATACAGGCTGATTATACTTTCAAGGCATATCCCGGCGCTGTACATGCGTTTACCAATCCCAAAGCAACAGAAGTAGGCAAACAATTTAATATCCCTATTGCTTATAATGCGGCGGCTGATAGCGCCTCCTGGCGGGACATGCAGGAGTTCTTTAATAGAATATTTAAGTAAAAAAGTAGCTGAAGGAAAACAGCCGTAAGTTTTAAGCCGTAAAAGCAAATACCAAAGCCATAAGTTTTCTGCTTGCAGCTTATAGCCTGTATTTGATTATTGCCCATTGCCCATTGAAACCCTCGGGCCGGCCTCTCCACCAAAGCGTGGTAAAGTAACAGTAAAGATGCTGCCTTTGCCTGGCTGGCTTTGCACAGCTATACGGCCGCCATTCTTTTCCAGGAAATCTTTACAGAGCTTAAGACCTAAACCAGTGCCGGTTTCTGAATTGGTTCCTTTAGTGGTATAGAATATATCGCCAAAAAGTTGTTGCTGCCGTTCGGTACTGATGCCCACGCCATCGTCCTGAACAAAGATCTCAACACAGGAAGCGCGTTCTGTAGCGCCTACCCGCACATGCCCGTTTTCAGGGGTAAACTTTATGGCGTTAGATAACAGGTTACGCAAAACCAGGTTCACCATTTCTTTATCGGCATAACAAAACAGGGGTTCTTCAATCTGCGATTCCAGGTGAATGCGTTTGTTGCTGGCCTGCCAGTGTAACAACTGCAATACCCGGCTGATCATGGTTTCAATATCAAGCACCTCAGGCTGCAAAGACGAGTTCTCCATTTGCGATTTGGCCCATTGCAACAGGTTTTCCATGAGGTTGGTGGTATAATTCATTTCATTCACAATACCGGGCAGCAATGCTTTCATTTCCTTTACCGGCATTTCACTGGAGTGCATATTATTGAACAGGTTGCGCAATGCATACATAGGCGTTTTCAGGTCATGCGCAATTACGGAGAACAGTTTGTTCTTTAGCTGATTTAGTTCGGTGAGCTTGGCGGTTTGCTCTTCCAGCAAATGGGCTTTTTGCGCTATCTCCTGCTTCTGCAGCTCGCTTTCAATACTGCGGCGGTGCAATTCTTCCGACTTACTTAACAGGCTAAAATGGTAACCGGTATTTTCCTGCTTGATAAAATATATCGCGTAAAAAATGAAGGAGATGGCCGTAAGGTGATTGAATACATAGAAGTAATAATTGACGGTCACCAGTTTGAAATAAAAATCGTGCGGCACAATGCAGGCAAAAAAGTAACAGGCAACCGATAAGCTGAACGCAAATATGATATGAATGACCTGTTGTAAAAAGAATACCGATAAAACCCCGTACAATACAAAAAACAATTCAACACCCACATCCACTTTACCGAGGTAAACCAGGCAGGTGGCTATGGGATATAAACTGAAATACACCAGTCGTGCGTGTTCGTAATACTTTTCGTGGTTCAACCAAAGTACAATAACGCTAATGGCCAGTGGAGAGCCTGCAATGAACCAGGCCAGCGGCGGCAGGTGGTCATTGAAAAAAATGCCAATGAGTGGTACAACAATGCCTGTAATGATCCCCAGGAAATTAAGCTGGTTAAAAATGCTCATTTTCCTTTTTTCATACTCCTCCATATCGGGGGTGACCCCAATGGATTTTATGAATAACCAATATTTCAATAAATCCAGGCGCAAGGCGTGCATACAGCTACTATCGTGTTGTTCTAAGGAAATTGAATATTACTAAAACGTGAAAAGCACACAAATATCATTGTTCTAATCCATACTATCTAATACATATCAAAATATTGCCCCATCAATCTATAACAAAAATAGTTCATGTACCTACACCTGCCTGCAACTGTATATCGCCACCTAACCGCTTCTCACAGGCCAAAACCTTTTTTGCAGAATAAGAGAACCCGGTACGGCTCAATCTTCGGTGGGCAAATTAAAATACTGCTCCATGGTTCGCCAGTATTTATCCCTTCTTATAAAAAACAGGATCTCATACGGTGTTTCCCTGCTTTCTACATACTGGTTCAATAAAGCAGCTGTGGTTTTGTATTCGCTTACATAAAAATAAATATTCTTACAATTGTCGTATGTTTTATTTCCGGCAAGAATGGCGCGATCGCCAGGCAACAGGTTAAACATCTCTTCTTCCAGGGTTTGCAATTCGATCAATTGTTCTTCGAACGGGAAACCGTTTTCATCGCCGGTATAGTTTATATTCACCTGTAATAACCACGAATACGCCGGCTTCATGTCCCAATACCTGCAATCCATATTAACGGCCAACAGCATCTTTCTACCCTCTTTGTCTTCGGCCTCAAATAAATGAAATGTGTCGGGTCGTTCGGCCGGAACGGATTCGTATTTTTCCACGAACTCCTTTTCCCGCCAATTCAGATATTCATTCAGCTTCGAAATTGGAATTATTTCTATATCCCGGTCTCCCGCGGGCAAAGGACCGGTTTCATAATTGTCTATTTTGGTGGCGGTGTTCACCTCCCCCAGCCCGTTTTCAAGATAGATCATACCACCTGCCTGAAAATGATCGTCCAGATCCTTTGTATACTCGGTATGGGTGAGCACAATATTTACTTCATCGGGATAGTTTTCCTGAACTATAGGATAAAAGCTGGTGGTGGTGGTAGTAAACTGAAGCCCATACAGGTCTATACTAATGCCTTCAAAGCCAAGGGCTGGTTTATGTGCAGTAAACACCCAATGCGGAACGGGCGGCGCTGATTTTATTAATTCTTCCACCTTACTGAACAAAGCGATATCGCCATCGGAAGTAATGATCAGTTCATAATTACCGCTACTATCTGGGCCAGCCAATGCTTTAAGGTAAGGATTAAACGGTTGCATTTGCTGGATCAGTTCCTCCAAAAACGACAAAGCCTGATCAGAATCATTCTTTTCAAGCTCCCTGAACCGATGCTCATTTTCGACAAACCATTGCCAGAATGCCGCTGCCGCCGCTTGCATTGCTCCTTCCTTTCTAAAATATTTGCTTATGCCAGCCATGGTAAAAATTTTCTACAAAATTGTAATTGCAATAATAATCATTTATTTCAGGCGAACGCCATTTTGCCCTAACTGTCATATATAACCTTATTGCCCGATTGCTCAAACCATATAATCCATCCAACCTGTTTTCAAAACAAATGTAAGCGGATCAGGGATATTATGGGGTTTATTTGATATTGCCAGGCAGGAAGTAACCGTTACTTACTGTACGGTTAACATTATCTGGTCTTTTAATTGCATGTGATGTATCAATCTGAAAGATTCCTCACTATATTTGTTTACCAAATTAGATATTATGAAAAAGATCACTACCCGATTCCTGACCTTACTGGTAATGGTTTCTGTTTGCACCACTCCAGTACTGGCTGCTGCTTTACCTGCAGACAATACTACCAAAACTGAACCAGCACCAGCGACAGTGACTTCCGCCGTTGATGAATTTAAGAACCTGTCGAGACATGAGCGTAAAACACGGATCAAAGAAGCTAAGAAATTATTGAAAGACTACAAGGCGGACAAACGGGCTGGTCGTGCTGCAGAAACCGACCAGGTATTACTGGCTATCCTGGCTATCTTGTTACCCCCACTGGCTGTTTACCTGAAAGAAGAAGAAGTGAACTCAAGGTTCTGGATCAGCCTGATCCTTACCTTACTCTTCTGGATCCCTGGTGTAATATTTGCACTGCTGGTGGTTTTTGATGCGATCTAAGACGTAATAAAATTATTTTTAAAACCCCGTCTGCCAACTGGCGATCGGGGTTTTTTGTTTGTCGGCCTGTTGCCTATTTTTGCACTCAACCGAATATGGTATAACCGGCATTAATAAATATGGTACAGGCATATAACTTTTTAGCAAGCTGGCAATTGTTTCCCGAAAAAGGCACGTATGAATTTGGCGAACGGCCACGGTCGGGCATTTATAAAATGGAAGCCATAGAAAATGAGCGTCTCCTTTCCATTACCATGAACTGGGTAACGCTCGAAAACCAGGCTTTTGAAAGCCAATATACCATTATGCCTGACGGGCAGGAGCACACGTTCGAAAACCCCGAAGTGGCAGAAACGATAAAAACGACATTTATTGACGGCATCTCCTTTGAAACGGTATTTTACCGCCAGCACGAACAGGTGTTGCATATCGCCCATGAAATAATGCCGAATGGTTATTTGCGAATAACCCAAAAGGGAACAACTCCGCAGTTACAGCCTTATACCAACGTTGAGTACTATCATAAGCAGTTGAGCGTATTACCTTATTCTGCTTCTGTTTCCGGCGCTGTTATAAAACCAACCGAAGAAGGCGTTATCCGTCACAAGGCCCTTACGGCTATGGAAGAACAAACCAACATGCAGTTGGAGCAGATCAGAAAACAAATAGAGTTACTGGCATTGCAGGCGCAGGAAATTCAGAAGCGCAAAGAATTATCCCTCCTTATTTATGGCGCAAAACTGAGTTTTACCCCTGTAATCGGGCATACCTATTACGTATATGAGAAAGCCGATGGCAGTTACCTTTTATCTATGGTAAGTCCCAAAGAATGGGGCGGCGGGGCGGGTCCATATAAACGATTTGTAGCAATGGTAAAGCTGCTGGCCGATCATACCTGGATGGAAATGGTATAAGCTTATTGGTTATTGTATATTGAAATTTGGAGTGGCAATAACCTGCAGGCAAACAAAAAACCCTCCCGCTTTTCGGGAAGGCTTTCTTGTTTGTGGTTTATAATTTTTTGTTTGTAGATTGTTTCGCAATGCGCGGAAGGCTTGTATTGCTTTTGGCTTTCAGCTTTTGTAGCTTCTTACAAATTAATCTCTATTTGTCCGTTAGCCCAGGTTAATAATGCTTTATTATCGCAACCGCCGCCGGCTCCAAAATCAACATACAGTACCCGGTCATTGATGGTGATCTTCAAAATCCCCTTCACGATCCAATGGCAGGCTACGGGTTTTATCAGCGGCGTTTCAGTATTCTTTGTAACGGTAACACCATTGGCATATTTTATCTGTGTACGTACTTCAATTGAGTATACATCATCTGCACAGTTGAGGGTTGCAGCGCCTTCAATTTGCGTAACGGTTTTAGTGCCAGCATAAGTAAATCCTCTACCGTTAGGCCAGGTTACTTTACCACCTTCAATTTTCACTGAATATTTTACAGCTCCGTTAGCACTGAGATTGGTAATGGTTTTCACGCCTTCGATATGAGCCCGGTTTACATAGTAATCTTTTAATGTAATGGTGAGCACAGAGCCTGGTTTGCGAAGTGGTGCAGAAAAGTATAATACCACAGTACCTTTTCTGAATTTACCATCGCGGCAGATACAACCATCGCCATAATTTATAGTAACTGTTTTTGGAAAGGTAGTGTCGTTAGGTTCAGCAGTAACGGTAACACAGGGCCCTAATTTTAATTGCAGGTTCAGGAACAGATCAAGACGGATACGGGCAGTATTGCCATTGGTTTCCATGCGACCGTTATCAATAGCACCGCCTTCCATATCGGCGCCGGTAGCCAAACCCATTTCAGTAATATCATCGTACTCGCCTTCCGCGGCGGCATCTTCCTGGCTAATGGTTTGTGCTTCCGTATCGCTTACGGGGGTTTGGGCACTGTTATCCTTTTTACAGGAAACGATCGATAAAGTCATCAGAAAGAGCATAGCAATAGCTGCTGAAATTCTACATTTCATGGTTATACTTTTAAAGTGTAAAAATTATTGTTGTGGTAAAGTGCGCTTTTTTGATGGCTGGTTTGCATGGAAGTTTAATTAGATGTTAAAAAAAAATATTGTGATGATAGGATAATTTTACAGGTTTCAGGTTTCAGGGTACCGGTTACCAGTTGCCGGTGCCGCCTGCTGAAATTGTTTTGCTTTCACGTTTGCCGTTTTACGTCTTTAGCCCATTTTTTGCAAATTGCCTATTGGTCTTTACATTTAACATTCATTATTCGATATTTACTATGATAGTTGATTTGCGATCAGATACGGTAACCCAACCAACATCAGAGATGATTGATGCTTTATTGCGAGCGCCCGTTGGCGATGATGTATTTGGCGAAGACCCCACCGTAAATACGCTGGAAGCAATGGCGGCAGAATTATTCGGGATGGAAGCTGCGTTGTATTGTCCTACCGGTACTATGAGCAACCAGATAGCCATTAAAGTACATACACAACCTGGTGATGAAGTGATCTGTGATCAAACTGCGCATGTTTACCAATATGAAGGCGGAGGTATGGCATTTAATTCAGGCGTGCAATCGCGGTTATTACCCGGTAACCGCGGACGCATTACTGCTGAACAGGTAGCAGCTGCAATTAATCCCGATGATGTACATAAAGCACACACGTCGTTGGTATGTCTTGAAAATACCTCGAACCGCGGGGGTGGTAGTTGTTATGATATACAGGAGATACAACACATTCGTACGGTGTGTGACAACCATGATCTTTCACTGCACCTCGACGGCGCCCGCTTGTTCAATGCCATAGTAGCCCGTAATGAATCACCCAAAGAATACGGCGCTTTATTCAATAGCATCTCGGTTTGTTTAAATAAAGGGTTGGGCTGCCCCATAGGAAGCATCTTAATAGGCAACCAGGCTTTTATTAAAAAGGCACGCCGGGTACGGAAAGTATTTGGCGGAGGTATGCGACAGGCTGGTTTTATGGCTGCCTGTGGTGTATATGCTTTGAAGAATAATATAATCAGGTTGCAGCAGGACCATGAACATGCAAAAGAAATTGCAGCCAATCTTATTAAGACTACGTTTACGGCAGGTATATTACCCGTTGAAACCAACATCATCATCTTTGAGGTACAACCCCCGTTTCAACCCGCCCAGGTAGCGGCGGCGTTAAAAGAAAAGAACATCCTGGTTATTCCCATCTCTCCTACCCAGGTGCGGATGGTGCTGCATTTGAATATTGCACCGAAAATGGTGGAGTATGTCATTGAAACGATACTCAATTTAAACTTGTGACCTTTGGCCTGTTTACCTAGCGTGTAACGCGCAGCGGTTTCACGACTGCTGATCGCCGATTCACTGAGAACATAACCGGTGGAAAGGGCAAATACAGTTTCGTTTTCCTGTAACCTGAAACTGTAACCTGAAACCTGGAACCCGGTAACTGGTAACCGGTAACCTGAAACTTAACACCAGGAACTTTACAACTAAGAACTTAGAAACATTTATTTTTGAAGCTAATTCATAGACGTATGTTACCAAAGATTAAGCCCCACCAAACTGATGCATGGGAAAAGCTGGAACGCCATTATAAAAAGATTTCCGAAACCCACCTGCGTGAGCTGTTTGCCGATGATCCGGACAGATTCAGGAACTTCTCTATTTCGTTTGAAGATATATTATTCGATTATTCCAAGAACCGCATTAACGCCAAAACCCTTTCATTGCTGATAGACCTGGCGAATGAATGCAAATTGCCCGAAGCCATTGAAGCAATGTTCAATGGTGAAGCGATCAATGAAACTGAAGGCAGATCTGTGTTACATACCGCCCTGCGTAATATGGGCAATGAACCGGTATACGCCCTGGGTAAAAACGTTATACCCCAGGTGCAACAGGTATTACAGCAAATGAAACAGTTCTGTAATCGCATTCACAGCGGTGAATGGACAGGTTACACCGGAAATAAAATAAAGTACATTGTTAACATCGGTATTGGCGGCAGCGACCTGGGCCCTTATATGGTTACCGAAGCGCTGAAACCATACTGGAAAAAAGATATCGAGGTTTACTTCGTATCGAATGTCGACGCCACACATATTGCCGAAACGCTCAGGAAAGTAAATCCGCAGGAAACCCTTTTCCTGATCGCTTCCAAAACATTTACCACGCAGGAAACCATGACCAATGCCCATACCGCACGGCAATGGTTCCTGGAAGCAGCCGGTGATGAAAGTTATATCGCCAAGCATTTTGTGGCGCTTAGCACCAATGAAAAAGAAGTGGTGAAGTTTGGCATCGACAAAGCCAATATGTTCGAATTCTGGGACTGGGTGGGCGGCCGTTATTCTTTATGGAGCGCAATTGGTTTATCTATTGCGTTAACCGTAGGTTACGAGCATTTTGAATCGTTGTTAAAAGGCGCGCATTCAACAGATAATCATTTCCGCAAAACACCTTTCGAGGGAAATATACCGGTTATTATGGCGCTTATTGGCCTTTGGTATACGAACTTCTTCGACAGCCAAACAGAAGCCATTTTACCGTACGATCAATACCTGCATCGCTTTGCCGCTTATTTTCAACAAGGCAATATGGAAAGCAATGGAAAAAGCGTTGATCGCAAAGGCAAAAACGTTCGGTACAATACCGGGCCTGTTATCTGGGGCGAACCCGGCACCAATGGCCAGCATGCGTTTTACCAACTGATACACCAGGGTACGTTGCTGATCCCCTGTGATTTTATTGCACCGGCCGTAAGCCACAATCCTATTGGTGATCATCATGCCAAACTGTTATCGAACTTCTTTGCACAAACAGAAGCGTTGATGAATGGAAAAACAGCAGAAGAAGCTGAAGCGGAACTGGTAAAAGCAGGAAAATCAACCGAAGAAATAGATGCGTTGGTGCCATTTAAAGTATTTACCGGCAACCGGCCAACCAATTCTATCCTGGTAAAAAAGATCACTCCCTATACATTAGGCCAGTTGATCGCTTTATACGAGCATAAGATCTTTGTGCAGGGTGTTATCTGGAATATATTCAGCTTTGATCAGTGGGGCGTTGAATTAGGAAAACAGCTCGCTAATAATATTTTGCCCGAACTGCAGGACGACAAACCCGTCAGCAAACACGACTCATCTACCAATGGTTTGATCAATGCGTGGAAGAAAATGAAGGCAGAAAGTTGATATTAGGTAGCAGAAGTAGAAAGTAAGAGAAAAGCCCTCCCGGTTAACGAGAGGGCTTTTTATATGGGGGGATTTGGTTATAATATCCTTGTGCCCAGAAAAACCTGGAATCCCTGGTTCTTCCATTTTTCTTTATTATCAATATCATTAATATTTGCCAAACCTACTACATAACGGCCGCCTACTTTAAGCGCACCGATATTTAATTGTACGCCTCCCAGCATAGAGAAGTCACCCTTTTTAAAGGCGTCCTGACCATTTTGAAAAAGACTTTTGTCCTGATCGAGCAGGATACCAAATTGCGGACCTGCCTGCAATGTGAAGAACTTGGCCACATTGTAATTTAATAAAATAGGAATGCTTATATAATTCAGCTTTCCTTTTACGTCGTTAGTTCCTCCCGGATATATATCACTGAATTTGGAACCGGTGCGGAAGTTAGTTTGGTTCCACATTACCTCGGGTTGTATAGCTACTTTGTCACTGATGCCCAATTCGGCAAATGCGCCCAGATTATATCCAAAACTAAATTCATCTTTCATTGATGATCCGTCTACTTTGAAAATATTAGCACCGGCTTTTGCACCAACATGAAATCCTTGTGCAAAAGTCATTGTAGTCAGAGTTGAAGCAATTGTTAATAAAGCCAGGGATTTTAGTTTCATATTCTGTTATTTATGGTTCACCTATAGAATTTCAACTTATATGCCAAGGTTCAACCATGGCTGTTAATTTCCCTTAACAGCTAAGTGAAGAAATGCCTAAAAATCAATGATTAGAAACTTAAACCTGCTGTTATGGAATAAACGGTGTTCAACTTTGAACCGGAACCCTCCAGATCCTGTAAGAAATAATCGAACAACACCTGCGATTGCAACAGGAACCTACCTTTTAAATAACTTCCCCGGATGGCCAAACAGGCAGATTGCAGCGCAAATTGCGTATTATCTGATATATCGTTATTACTGGGCAACGAATTAGCGCGTACCGGCGAAAAGTTATAAGAATAGGAAGTGTTAAAACCATAGTTTTGGGTACCGGCATTCAACATGGCAATAGGCGTTAACGTTATATTATCCGCTTTGCTAAATACACTATACCAGTCAATATCTTTACGTACCGAAATGGTAGCTGAAAAATCACGCACCGAGGTTACATTCTTTATGATCACGTAATAGCGGTCACGCTGCTCCAGCAATCGCGCAAAACGGGTAGCTTCCCTTTTTTCATATTCTGCTTTACTACCCCACCCGTAACTCAGGCTGAGGGTTGGCCGTACCCACCACTTCTTATAAGAAAAATAGGCAAACAATTCATTCTGGATAGGTGTAGTGTAAAAATCAAGCGAATCCTTGGTCAGGTACCTTGTATATGCGACGCCGGCTGAAAAACTGTTTTTTATACAGTCAAAGGACGGACTGAACGAGTACTGGTAAAAATTTATTCCGTTATTCAACAACGCATAAGCCGAAGCAGCAATACCCAATCCTGATTTATGAAAATACCCTACCGAAGGCGAGAAAATAAGCTTCTTTTCGGTGTTAACAGTTACGGTATTGCGGTCGTTAAAACTAAAAAAACCGGTACCGATGCCCGTATTTACGGTAAAGAAACTTTTTCGGCCTGTTAAACTATCCAAATAAAGGTCAAAGTCTTTTAGTAATGAGTCAAGCACAGCCGTTGTGTCGCCTTTTGCAAATAATGAATCCAGCTTTCCCCCGTTTTGGGAAAAAGAAGGTTGCATAGCAACCGTGAAAACAAGAAGAACGAGCAATTTCTTCATACGTTTGCTAATTATCCGGCTGGTGGAAGTACACCCGGCGGCACATGATGCACTGAACAACGAATATGAGATAAAAAAAATTGTAGCCGGTTTAATCATTACTAATTTTTTGCTAACTTAAATTACCTTAACTATTTATTACGACCATTACGCTATGATAACCTGTTTGATAGTGGACGATAACGATTTGTCGAGGCTCACTTTACGTCAATTGGCGCTGCAAACCGGAAGGTTACAGGTCACTGGCGAATGTAAAGACGCGATGGAAGCCCACCGCAATATTACGGCCAATCCGCCTAATCTGGTTCTTTTAGACATAGAAATGCCGGGAATGACCGGCATTGATTTGTTGAAAATATTGCCCAAACAAACCCTTGCCATTCTCACCACTTCCCAGAAGCAGTACGCGGTAGAGGCTTTTGACCTGAATGTGGTGGATTACCTGATAAAACCAGTGAGCCTGCCCCGTCTGATGCAGGCAGTGGAAAAAGTGCGGGATATACTGCTGCGGAACGATACGGAAGTTACATCAGCGGCCGATGATTATCTTTTTATCAGGGATAACAATATGCTTAAAAAATTACGGCTGGAAGAAATACTATGGATAGAAGCTATGGGTGATTATGTGAAAATACGTACCGAAACGCAATGGCATATTGTACATTCAACGCTTAAAGCGATTGAAGAAAAGATCAATTCAGGCCGGCTGATGCGTGTTCATCGTAGTTATATCATATCGCTCGATAAAATCGATTCCATTGAAGACGGCGTTGTTAATATCCTCAATACCCCCATACCTGTAGCCGAAAGTTATCGCAGTAAATTGATCCAGAAAATAAAGTTATTGTAAGTTTATATTAAATTGCATTTGTTTATGTACAAGCGCATGCGACAGTGACACCATTTTCGGCTTTTGTCACTTGTTCCATTGAGCGCAAAGTAGCGATTAGGTTAGCAACAGCATCCGTTCCCAGGTTAAGGTCAGGTTACTGAGGTAGCATCAGTTACCATGAAAAGAAACATTAAACCTAACAGGCTTATTCTATACAGTATTGCCTTCTCGGTGGCTTTTATAGCAGCTGGCATTATACTTCAATTCAACACCGAGCGGATAATTAGTAAATCCCGCTCAGCCAGCCTTGAAGCCATTGAATCATTCCATTTACATAACCAGCTCCAGAACATAGTTAAAAATGTAATTCTTACTGAAAGCCGGGTACGCGGATTTGTAATAACCGGCGACAGTAACTTTATTGCAGGCGCCCAGGATACACTCAATTTATTGATGAATCAACTGGCTGGCTTACAAAAAGCTTCAAAAAACCAGTACAACCAGGCTTCCTTTACCCACCTGGCCGCGCTGATAGAAAAAAGGATCCTGATCAATAATGAGATCATTGATGTATATACCCGTTTTGGTAAAGCGCAGGCGGAAAAAAGGATCTCCAGTAAAGCAGGTATTATTTTACGCGACAGTATCACCGAACTTTCCATGCAACTGGAGAAAGAATTATACGATCAGTTGCAGACCGGTATTCTACAGAACAGGAAACGCACCTTCATCATTTTAATCATCAGCCGGCTATTGACCATACTCGGATTATCTGGTATAGTCATCTTATCACTGCTGGTGATCCGCCATTTAACGCGAATGCATCATTTGGTTAAAGAACTGAAACAGGCAAATGATAACGAAACAGAAGCCCGTCATAATATAGAAAAGATCTCTGCCGAAATTCAGGACCTGTACAACAATGCCCCTTGCGGTTACCACTCTATTGACGGCGATGCCCGCATAATTGCCATAAACGATACTGAATTAAAATGGCTGGGTTATACGCGGGAAGAAGTGATAGGCAAATTATTTATTTACGATGTGCTGGAAGAAGAAACCGCCAAAAGCGTCAGGGAAAACTTCCCCAACTTTAAAAAAACAGGCTCTATCAAGGAACGCCGCCTGATCATGCGCACGAAAACAGGCAAAACATTTCCGGTAGTATTGAATTCTGTTGCCATTTATGATGCCAGCGGAAATTACCTTTCAAGCCGCTCCACCATTTATGATATTACCGAACAACAAAAGGTTGAATCGGCATTAAAAGAAGCCCGGCAACAGGCCATTGAGTCGGCCAATGTAAAAGAACAATTCCTGGCCAACATGAGCCATGAAATAAGAACGCCTATCAATTCTGTCATTGGTTTTACCAACCTGTTACAAAAAACAAATCTGCAGGAAGAACAACACCAGTTTGTCAATCTGATCCAATCGGCCAGTGAAAACCTGCTTACCATTATCAACGACATTCTGGATATTTCAAAAATAGAAGCAGGGATGTTACGCATAGAAAAAAATCCATTCAGCTTGCGGGGGCTTTGCAGTTCTATTGAAACCATGTTCTATCATAGAGCCAGGGAAAAGAATTTATCATTTTCTCTTTACATCCAGGATAACATCCCCGATACACTCACGGGCGATGCAGTGCGGCTTACACAAATTCTGGTGAACCTGATCAGCAATGCCATTAAGTTTACGCAAAAAGGCGGCATTTCTATTAACATCACCACCCTGAAGCAAAAAAACGATTACATCCGATTGCGGTTTTCGGTTAAAGACAGCGGCATTGGCATTTCAACCGATAAACTGGATGCGATCTTTGAACGCTTTCAACAGGGGGAAACCGATACCACACGCAAATATGGCGGAACCGGTCTGGGGCTTTCCATTGTAAGGAACCTGGTGCATTTGCAAGGGGGAAATATACAGGTTGACAGTGATCCGGGCAAAGGCACCGAATTCATTTTTGAAATTGAATATTCATTGATGCCCGTTGGCGAGGCAATGACCGCTTCCCTGTCGGAAAAAACAGAGATCAGCGCCGGCGCCTTCCCCGATGCCAGGGTGCTGGTAGTAGAAGACAATGCCATGAACCAGCTATTGATAAAATTTACCTTCCAAAGCTGGAAAGTGAATTTTGAACTGGCTGATAACGGCACCAAAGCCATTGAATGGTTGCAACGCGAAAATTTCGACCTGGTATTACTGGATATTCAAATGCCGTTGATGGATGGCTATGCCACGGCCCAGGCTATACGTAAAGAATTGAAAAGCGATATTCCCGTTATTGCCATGACGGCCCATGCACTGGCCGGGGAGCGGGAAAAATGTTTAAGCCATGGGATGAACGATTACATTTCAAAACCTATTCATGAAAGGGAATTATATACCCTGCTTACAAGATACCTCTCCAACGAACGCAGTGCGAATATTGAATCGCTTAAAAACGACCTGCATTATGTTGACCTGAACTTTTTACAGGATATGGTGATGGGCAGCAGTGATTTTTTGAAAACCATCATCAAGCAATTCCTGAAACAATTCCCCGGCGAAATGGAAGCGCTCAAAAATGCAATCGATCAAAAAGACGCCCGCCAGGTGGCTACGCTCTCCCATCACATTCAATCTACAGTTTCCATTCTGGGTAAAAACACGCCATTTTTTCAGCAGCTCGAAAAACTGGAAAAACTGGCAAAGAAAAACACGGCTCCTTCCACCCTTTCCAGCGAGTTCGACAAGTTGCACGACTACAAGCATTTGTTGTTACAGGAAGTGAATCAACTATTGAATGTTAAGGTTTTTTGAGGGTCAGCAAATAGTGAGTAGCTAGTGGCTAGTAAGGAAAAGTGAATTGCCAGCAGTTAATAGCCAGCAGGGCTTCTGTTCAAGACTCGCTATTTTCTCTTTTGCCTTCACCCACTCGCTACTTGCACTTACTACTAGCTTATTCCGTTTACCGGAAAATTCAAATCATTCGGCTATACATTTCCCCGATTCACCGAAAGGAACCGGAAAAGGGGGTTTCCGCAGCGTATTTTTGTGTGGTCAATACGAAAAAAACCTACTGAAACTAACTATGAAATGAATACGCAAGTAGTTTATTTTATATAGTTTTTTTCCCCTAATCCCTGACACCGTAGAGCATCCCTTGTCCCTTTACCGTAGAAATGCCTCTGGCATTGTAATAACCCTAAAGATTTCAATGGTTAAGTTCTGATTTAAGCACTTTGAACAAGGGGGCTGGCTAAAATGGTTTACGAAGGCCCGCAGCGCGTAAACAGCTTTTCATCTATAACAACCCAGACCGTAGTAGCAAATAGCATTTTAGCTGGTCCTCCTTACCCCATCGTACTTTAACCCTAAACACAACCATCCTTTATTTTGGAATGCATTGAGATCCGTAACCTGTATGGTAATCCGTAATCATGCCCATTTGCACGGTTAAGGCCTGACTACAGAAATCACAAGTACCTGCTTCTGAAAGCCCTTAAAAAACCTGCTTTACAGTCAGGACTGTCAATGTAAGTTGGCGGTCCTTTTTTATTGGTCTCTGGTTTTTGGTTTCTGGTTTCTGGTTTTTATTTATCGTTGTTGTAGGGCTTTGAGCCCTCTGAAATAAAATCAGGTTTCCCGAATAAAAGAACCATAAACTACAAACCATAAACCGTGGCTATGATAACTCAATCACAGTAATTTCCGGCAATATCCCTACTCTTCCGGGATAACCAATAAAACCATATCCCCGGTTCACGTATAACTTCTGGTCGCCCGATTCATACAACCCGGCCCATTGCTTATACATGTATTGTACAGGGCTCCATCGAAAACCGGGTAGTTCTAACCCGAATTGCATCCCGTGCGTATGACCGGCGAGCGTTAGATCGATATCGGCATATTTAGAACGCACTTCCGCATCCCAATGGCTGGGATCGTGGCTCATGAGGATCTTGAACGGATATTGTTCCGAACCGGGATACGCCTCTTCCATTTTTCCATAGCGCCCAAAATTGCCTTTGGCGCTCCAGTTCTCGATGCCCAGCAGGGCAATACGGTCTTCACCCTTTTCCAACACCACATGCTCATTCATCAGCAACCGCCAGCCCATTTGTTTATGCACCTGTTTCAATTGCTCCAGGTTCTCCTTTTTAGCTTCATGGCTGTCCCAGCGAACATAATCGCCATAATCGTGGTTGCCCAGGGTTGAATAAACACCCAGCGGTGCATTCAGCTTGCTGAACACGTCAATGTAATCTGTCATTTCGGTGGCCCGGTCGTTCACCAGGTCGCCCGTAAACAGGATCATATCGGGTTTTTCTTTTAAAATCTTTTTTACGCCCTTCTCAACAGCCTCTTTATCCATAAAACTACCCGAATGGATGTCGGAGATATGCACGATGCGCATGCCTTTAAAAGCGGCAGGCAGGTTTTTAAAGCTCATTCGCATCCGGTTCACCTGGTAGCGGTATTTGTTGCCGAACCCGTACACCAGCGTTCCGAAAATAGTTCCACCTACGGCCAGTCCCATCCAGCTTAGAAACGCAGAACGGGTAATTCCATCCCCAGCCTGGGCAACTGCGGCGGCAGGCCTTTGAGCAACCTTGCTCACCAGCCAGGTTCCACCCCGGCGAACATCATCCACAGCAAAAAACAAGGCTGCAATGACCTTTGAAACAAACAACCCGATCACGATAGCCCGAACGTAGGTGGCCATCCACCTGGGCCACGCGTCGAAGTTGACGTAAGGCATTAATAAGAAGATAATAATAGCCGATATGGAAATAACCCAATACCCGATTATTACGGCCAGCCGGGCTTTTGTTGAAGTAGGCAAAACGACCTGTAAAGCCTGAAAAATATAAATATCCAGCAACGCCATTATCCCCAGCAGGAAAAAGAAAAAACCTGAATTACGCATATGTTCGTTTAATTGAATGTGTTCGTTTTTAGGAGTCATTGTCTCCTATTACACCGGAAGACGAACCACCTTCATTAAAATTGTATAAATTCAGAAATCTGCGTTTCAATGGCGCGCAACGTAAAGGCATCGTGAATTTCCCCGGTCCCGTGCATCATTTTATCAACCGAAGAAATGGGCAGTTTATTGGGGTGCACCACCACTTTCAGGTAATGTAAAATGCTTGTTAAATGTTCAAGACCGCGCAAATTACCACCACGGCCAGTGGCTACTCCGGTTAGCAGGGCTTTCTTTCCCCACCATGTTTTTTTGTAATCAGAAATATCGAACATAAGCTTTAACACGCCGGGGATACTGCCATTATATTCAGGAGAAATAAATATGAATTTATTGGTAGGGATCAGAATGTCGTTCTCTAATTGAACGAACTCAGGGGTTTTATCAATGTATTTCCATCCTTCCAACGTAATAAAATGCGGGGTAATATTTTTTGATTTCAATACCTGCTGATAATGCCTCGCTATCTTCTCTGTATTGCTGCCCGGTCTGTTGGTTCCGGAAACGATGGTATAAATGTCACTCATTGTAATTTAAATAACGTTGAACTCTTCTGCAGGTTCTGCGTTCTTGTTTTTTTGTTAGTTTGTATGTTTGCAGGCTTAAGGCACAATTGATCACGCTGAACTAAAAACTAATCAGATGCATTTCACTTATTACGGTCACTCCTGCTTCTCTGTTGAGATCAAAGGTACAAAACTGTTATTCGATCCTTTTATTACGCCCAATGATTTGGCGAATAAAGTAATTGATGTAGACGCCATTCAGGCCGATTACATCTTAATATCGCATGGCCATGCCGATCATATTGCCGATTGCGTTCGCATCGCAAGCCGTACGGGCGCCAAAGTAATTTGCAGTTGGGAAATTTACGAATGGCTGGGCAGGCAGCAAATAACCAACGTGCACCCGATGAACACCGGTGGTAAATGGAATTTTGGCAATTTTACCGTGAAGTGCGTGGTTGCCCAACACTCATCAGGTTTACCCGATGGCACATATGGCGGCAATCCGTTCGGGTTTATCGTGTATTCAGAAGAAGGCAATTTTTATTACAGCGGCGATACGGCGCTCACCCTCGATATGCAATTGATACCAACCTGGGCAGAGTTGAATTTTGCCGTTCTGCCTATTGGCGACAACTTTACCATGGACGTAGCAGATGCAGTGCAATGCGCGAAAATGATCAAATGCCAGCAGATCATCGGCGTTCATTACGATACGTTCGGTTTTATTAAAATTGACCATGAAAAAGCAAAGAAAGCTTTTGCCGATACCAGCGCAGTGCTTCACCTGCTGAAGGTTGGTGAAACCAGGGATATGGTTTAATTGTTTGATGGCTCGATGGTTGGGTTTCCATTTTCGGCATGCTGACAAATTGGGAACATTTCGAAAATTCAGCCGGCCAACAATCAAACCATCAAACCATTGAATAATTCATAGGATATTAACCAGCCGGTTAGGTGGTTTTTCGCACGGTTCTTACCTGAAACCACGAAAAATAGCCGCTTTTAAAATATTAAAACATTAAATGCTGATAATAAGCCTAATGTAATAATTTTGCGATCCAATATGGGCATCCTCCATTTTTTGGGGGATGCTTTTTATTGTTGAGTTAATACAATTTTATTCACTATCGGGCTTGTGAACTGTATTGAATGCGGTAAATAAGTATATTGTCACCGAAATTTGCCTTTTCTACGGTTTAAGAACCGGAAAAGACGGATTGACTGTGCTGTTTTTTCGTGTTTTTACGAAGGCATAATGAGCCGAATTAAGTGAAACCAATTAAAAAAAAATCCAACGACCTGCCGGGCTGATCGTGAAACGTGAAGGCAAAGCAGGCAGGAAGGTAACTAATCACTATGGGCCGAGTAATTGGAGTAGCCAATCAAAAAGGGGGAGTTGGGAAAACTACTTCCGCTATTAACCTGGCGGCCAGCCTGGCCGTTCTGGAGTTCAAAACATTATTGGTAGATGCCGATCCGCAGGCTAATAGTACCAGCGGCGTGGGTTTTGATCTGCACAATATTCAGACGAGTTTGTACGACTGCATGGTAAGCAGTACCCCCATGAAGGATGTGATCTTAAAATCGGAGATTCCCAACCTGGATATCATTCCGTCGCACATTGACCTGGTGGGTGCTGAAATTGAAATGATCAATTACCCCAACCGGGAAAGTGTATTAAAAAGTTTACTGGAGCCGGTGAAAGAGCTGTATGATTTCATTATCATCGATTGTTCTCCATCACTGGGTTTGATCACTGTGAACGCCCTTACCGCCGCCGATTCGGTGATGGTTCCGGTACAGGCAGAGTTTTTTGCATTGGAAGGTCTTGGCAAATTATTGAACACAATTAAGATCGTGCAAAGCCGTTTAAATCCTGAGCTGGCCATTGAAGGTATTTTAATGACCATGTACGACGGCCGTTTGCGCCTGTGTAACCAGGTGGTGAATGAGGTGCGCAAGCATTTTGATGAAATGGTGTTTGATACAATTATCCACCGTAATGCCCGCATCAGCGAGGCGCCCAGCGTTGGAAAACCGGTGATTTTGTATGATGGTCAAAGTAAAGGGGCCGTCAACTATCTGAACCTGGCCAAAGAGATCCTGCAAAAGAACGATATGACGAAGATTAAGCAGGAAGAGCGTATATTAGAATAACAAACCACCATATACAATCAATGACCAACCCCAAACAAAATAAAGACGCGCTGGGTAAGGGAATCCGTTCCCTGTTGCAGAATATCGATTCAGATCTGAAAAACGCATCCGGCAGCCTGAAACAGGAAGTTGCCCAAACGGTTACTGCCATATTGCGTATTCCCATTGACCAAATAGAGCCCAACCCGCGGCAGCCACGTCATGATTTCGATGAGCAGGCGCTGCAGGAACTGGCTTCTTCTATAAAGTTGCACGACATTGTGCAACCCATTACCGTTTCACAATTAGGTGCTGGCGGTAAATACCGCCTTATTTCGGGCGAACGCCGCTGGCGCGCTTCCAAAATTGCCGGCTTAAAAGACGTACCGGCTTATATCCGCCAGGCCAACGACCAGGAACTGCTGGAACTGGCCCTGCTCGAAAACCTGCAACGTGAAGACCTGAATGCGGTTGAAATTGCGTTGAGCTATAAACGTATGATGGAAGAGCTGAACTACACACAGGAACAGGTAGCTGAACGGATGGGCAAGGAAAGAAGTACTGTTGCGAACTATATCCGTTTGTTGAAATTACCACCGGATATTCAGGTGGCAGTTCGTAAAAGCGATATCAGCATGGGCCACGCCCGCGCATTGATCAATGTAGATACCGTAGACAAACAATTATTCATATTTAACGAGATCAGGAGCCGTAGTTTATCGGTTCGCCAAACAGAGGACCTGGTTCGTAAAATGTACAAGAGCGGTACCGCTGCCGGTGTTAAAGAATCGGTAAAAAGCTCTCTGCCTCCGGCGTACAAAAAAATTGAAGATAACTTAGCATCACATTTCAGTACCAAGGTTAAATTAAATCATAACAAAAACGGACACGGAGCAATTTCGATTGAATATTATTCAATCCAGGAACTGAATAAGATCTTAGATCAGATCGGTGTCTCGGCTTAAGTTCGCCTGCATGAAGAATGTTTTCTTTGTTATTGCGCTTATCCTGATATTACCTATGCTGGCCTTGTCGCAGCAGAAAGATAGCCTCATAGTAAAAGATACTACTGGTAAAATAGAAGCCAGCTCAAAGGTAATGAAGGCAAGAGGCTGGCGGGATTCCACCGGCAAGCGCACCTTTTCTCCCCGTAAGGCTGCTATTTATTCTGCTGTTCTTCCCGGTCTTGGCCAGATCTACAATAAAAAATACTGGAAAGTTCCCATCGTATACGCCGCTATTGGTATACCGGTTTACACTTTCTTTGATAACAAAACCTGGTATAACCGCACCCGGTATGCGTTGAAAGTAGCCGAAATGGACCACACTACCCAGGAGTATACCGATGCTCTGGCTGATGTACATTCTTCATTATTACCACTGGTAGATGGCACCAAAACAAACTCCCTGCTGAATTACCGGAATGAGTTCCGCAAAAACATGGACTACTCCATTTTATTCACCCTGCTGTTCTGGGGATTGAATGTGGTGGATGCCACTGTAGACGCTCACCTGAAAGGCTTTAATGTAAGCGACAACCTGGCAATGCAGGTAAGGCCGGCCATACTACCCAACCAGGCCATAGGCGTAAGCATCCTGTTTAAGTTCGCTGATAATCGGTCAAAAGCAATACCTTAGCGCGCTGAAAAGTTTCAAGTTAAAATAATTGCAAAGAGATGAAAATTGCTTTAATCGGGTACGGTAAAATGGGTCATGCCATTGAAGAAATTGCATTACAACGTGGCCATGAAATAGTTTTAAAAGTAGGAATTGAAAATATTGAGGACAATACCATCGAAAACATCCGAAAGGCCGATGTTGCTATTGAATTCACCGGTCCCGAAGTGGCTTTCGATAATGTAATTAAATGCCTGCAGGCAGGCGTACCTGTTGTTAGCGGTTCAACCGGCTGGTTGCAACGTTTTGATGAAGCCAAAGCCTTCTGTAATAAACAAAATGGCGCGCTGCTGTATGCCAGTAACTTTAGCGTAGGGGTAAATATTTTCTTCGCCATCAATAAAAAGCTGGCCGAACTGATAGCACCCCATAGGGAGTATAATGTATCGCTCACAGAGATCCACCATACCCAAAAGAAAGATGCGCCCAGCGGCACTGCCATTACCCTGGCAGAAGGAATATTGAAGTCGATAAGGCAAAAGAAACAATGGGTCAATGAGGCAAGCAATAACCCGGAAGACCTGCAGATCATCAGTGAGCGCATTGATCCGGCGCCGGGCACACATTCCATTACCTATACTTCAGACATCGATGACATTGAAATAAAACATACCGCCCATAACCGTAAAGGGTTTGCTACCGGGGCCGTTTTAGCTGCTGAATTTCTTCAAAATAAAAAGGGCATTTACAGTATGAGCGACGTACTGGGTTTATAGCCGGCCGAACAAATAAATTAAAATGCATATATGCTTAAATAACCCCGCAGGTGCGGGGTTATTTGTTTTAGGTAAAACAAAAAACAACTTTCTGACGAGGCAATTCCTGAAATAATTATTTCTAGTAATAAAAAGCATAAAAAAAGCGTCAGAATTTAATTAGCATAGCTGCTGAATGGCTCCTGTTAATTTTAGGCATAATTTGATATTCCTCAATTTTTATATTAATTGTTCTTTTCTGGCGGGTAATTTGGTAAATTTTAGGTAAGATTTACCAAACTACTGCCTGCATGAACTGTCTCAAACCGGATCATCCTTGCCTTGTATATACCTATCCTGCTTCAGTACACATTGCTGGATTTGGAAAAACAACATTCGATTATCCCTCTATACAATCCGTTTCAACTGCTTTTATTCCTGTTACTTCTATTCATGACCCTGTTTGCGGCAGTGGCAGAAGATTTGATATAATTATATATAAGGGCCTGGGGTAGAAAAGTCTGCGTGTGAAAATGAAGCCATATAACCATTATCGGCTGAATGTTTAACCTGCCAAACATGAAACGAAAAAAGATTCGAATGGCTATTGCAGAAGATCACCAGACGGTTATCGACGGAGTACTGTCGATGCTACACAAACATGAATATTTCAAAGCCGTTATTATTACTACCAACCCCCAGGAATTACTTCGTCAGATGGCCTGTACGCCTGTAGACATACTATTTGCCGATATAACCATGTTATACAGGAACGGTCATGAACTGGCCAACCAGGTAAAAGAGCTGTTTCCCCGGGTAAAAATGGTTGCCCTGTTCGAAAAAGGGCAGAACAACATTGTAAACACAATGATTGAAGAAGGTACATTAACCGGCTATATTTTAAAAAACACAGATAAACATACATTAACCAAAGAACTCGAAAACATGATAGAGCACATTTACACAAACGATAAATCGTTGAAGGAAAAACCGACTCCTGCTGTTCGTCTCAGAAAAGTAACGCCCGAAACCAGCCACCTTACCGAACGGGAACTGGAAGTGATCCGCCTCATAGAGCAGGAATACAGTAATAAACAGATCGCTGAAAGATTGTTCATCAGCGAACGCACTGTTGAAACCCACCGCAAGAACATTTTCCGCAAAACCAAAACCAATAGCGTTATCGGGCTTATTAAATATGCCTATGAACATAAGCTGGTAAACATTAGATGAGAATGCTTAACGCTCAAGGCTTAAAGCCTAAAGCCGGTTTCTGCGTTTTACGACTGCCGCAGCAGGCTGGCTGGCTTTTATTTCGGCATAAAGCGTTTTGCGTTCCGCCTTCCGGGTTCAGCATTTGGCGTTTTTCCTTAAGCGCTCTGCCTTCCATTTAAGATAGCGGATGATAAATAAATTATTTTATCTTACGGCCTTATAGCCCTGAGCTAAGCCTGCCTACCCGCAGGTAGGCCGAAGGGCCATTTTCGTGTTTTAAACTGAAAATACATGCTATCCAAGAAAGCCCAGTATGCCTTTAAGGCCTTGATGTACATGGCTGACAAAAAAGAAAATGAACCCATTCTCATTGCTGAAATTTCCAAAAAGAAACGCATCCCCCTGAAGTTCCTGGAGAACATCCTGCTGGAGCTAAAAAAAGCCGGCATACTAGACAGTAAAAAGGGAAAAGGCGGTGGCTACTTCTTTAAAGCATCGCCGAAGGAGGTTTCCCTGGCCAAAATTGTTCGCCTGATAGATGGCCCTATTGCCATGTTGCCCTGCGTAAGCCTGTACTTTTACGAGCGCTGTAAGAACTGCGACGAAAAGCAGTGCGGGTTACATGATATGATGGTGCTGGTACGGGATGCCAACCTGCGCATCCTGGAAAAGAAAACGGTAGCCGACCTTACCAAAAAGACGGTATAACCGCTTCACTATCACTCAATTTCACAATTGCCGTGAGTTTCATTCATATATTGTAGCTTTGCCGCCGAAAATAAACATTCAAACAGATATGTCTACTATCACTAAAAACATTGATTTTTCACTTCCCTATAAGGTAAAAGATATTAGCCTTGCAGAATGGGGTCGTAAAGAGATTCGCCTTGCAGAAGCTGAAATGCCGGGTTTAATGGCGTTACGTGCTGAGTATGGTCCTTCACAACCTTTAAAAGGCGCCCGCGTTGCCGGTTGTTTGCATATGACCATTCAAACTGCGGTGCTCATTGAAACCCTGGTAGCATTAGGCGCCGAGGTTAAATGGAGCTCCTGCAACATCTTCTCAACGCAAGATCATGCCGCTGCTGCTATTGCTGCTGCCGGTATTGGCGTATATGCCTGGAAAGGCCAAACTATTGAAGAAGCTGACTGGTGTATTGAACAAACATTGTTCTTTGGTGGCGCTGACCGTCCGCTGAATATGATCCTCGATGACGGTGGCGACCTTACCAACATTGTGTTTGATAAATACCCTGAACTGGTTCAACATATCCGTGGTTTGAGCGAAGAAACCACTACCGGTGTTCACCGTCTTTACGAAAGAATGGCCAAAGGCACTTTGCCTATCCCGGCCTTCAATGTAAACGATTCAGTTACCAAATCGAAATTTGATAATAAATACGGTTGTAAAGAAAGCCTGGTTGATGCCATTCGCCGCGCTACCGATGTAATGCTGGCTGGTAAAGTGGCTGTCGTTGGCGGTTATGGCGACGTAGGTAAAGGTTCTGCAGCTTCACTGGCTGGTGCAGGTTGTAGAGTTATTGTTACCGAAATAGATCCTATATGCGCTTTACAGGCGGCTATGGATGGCTTTGAAGTTAAGAAGATGATCGACGCTGTGAAAGAAGCCGATATTATCGTTACCGCTTCCGGTTGCCGCGACCTGATCACCGGCGCCCATTTCAAGGCGATGAAAGATAAAGCCATTGTTTGTAACATCGGCCACTTTGATATTGAAATTGATGTAGCCTGGTTGAACAATAATTACGGAAATACCAAAGACACCATTAAACCTCAGGTTGATTTGTATAGCATAGATGGTAAAGAGATCATTTTGCTGGCAGAAGGCCGCTTAGTGAACCTCGGTTGCGCTACAGGTCACCCCAGCTTTGTAATGAGTAACTCATTTACCAACCAAACGCTGGCGCAATTGGAACTGTGGACAAATCACAAGAATTACGAAAATAAAGTATACGTTCTGCCTAAACACCTGGATGAGAAAGTTGCCCGCCTGCACCTGAAAAAAATTGGTGTGCAGTTGGATGAACTCACCAATGAACAGGCTTCTTACCTGGGCATACCCAAAGAAGGACCGTTCAAGCCGGAACACTACAGGTATTAATTTCACCTGTATAGAATTTCAGCAAGCGTTTACATTCGCATATAAAAAACCCTCCGTTCTGATAGCTATCAGGAACGGAGGGTTTTTGTTTTACCATACAATACAACGGGTAATACTTTACATATGCCTGGCTTACAGCCAATTATAAGATTAAGAACTTATATAACACAGTATAAGCCCTTAAACTTATAATCCTATATTATAAGCCTACAGGCTTATAATTGCTAAATATAAGTCTATAGGCTTATAATTTGTATTTATAAGGCTATAGGCTTATATTTGTAAAAATCAGGTCAGGGTTATGGCTGCGGAAAAAAAAGCTATAGTAATCAGTGGAGATGTAGTCGGCTCATCTTATTTGAAACCGGGAGCCCGTAAAAAGCTGCAACATGTACTCGATATATTTATTTACGAGTCGGTTCAGAAATGGCCCGATCTTGAAGTAGAGCAATATCGCGGCGACAGCATACAGGCGATACTTACCAGCAATCGTTTAGCAGCATTGCGAATAACCCTTTTATTACACAGTTATTTAATACAGTATGCATTTAAAATGCGGCTGGCCATTGGAGTGGGAGAAATAAGCTTTAGAAGCAAACAGGTGATCACTTCCGATGGGTCGGCTTTCCAGGCATCTGGCCCCTACCTCGATACACTCGTAAAAAGCGGGGAATTGATCAGCATTGCCGGCAACGAAGAATTTACCAGCGAATGGCAGGTGCATAGTTCTTCACTCGATTATCTTATTCAACACTGGTCAATTCAACAGGCCGAAGCTATTTACCTGCAACTACAAGACCTTACCCAGGATGCCATAGCCCAAAAATTAAAAATTAAACAACCGGCGGTATACTATCGCCTTCAGGGTGCAGGCTGGTCGGTTGTTAATAAAATTCTCACCCGTTTTGAATCGGTTATCCCAACGGTTTAATTTATATTTAAGGCCGAACGCTCAACGCGAAACGCTTAACGCCAACTCAAAATTTTTTTGCCGGCTTTACTTTACTGAAACACCGAGAATGCAGCAGAAGGCAAAGAAAGCCGGTACGGTTGTAGCGTTAAGCCTAAAGCGGCCTTAAGCATTTTAACTATGGTAACCTTATTTCAATGGCTCTTCGCCCACCTCCTGGGCGATTTTATATTACAAACACGCTCTATGGTGCGCCATAAGCAACGATTGAAAGCCCGCTCCTGGATGCTTTATCTGCACTGCGCAATCCATGGTATACTCGTTTACCTGTTTGCACCCCGCTGGGACTTATGGATCATTCCTCTGCTGGTTATGTTCACGCACTACGTTATTGACCTGTGGAAACTAAATCAACCCGAAAAGGCGGTTTACTTTATTATAGACCAGGTTGCTCATATTCTTACGCTGTTTGTTTTATGGTGTTTATTTGTAGCGCCGGCAGGTTGGTTGCCCCAAAACTGGGTATCGGTAATGCATAGCCAAAAAGCATGGGCTATTGGTGTTGGATATTTGCTGGTTACCTTTCCGTTATCATTATTAATGGCCAGCGCTACCCAAAAATGGCGTCGCGAAGCGGAGGAAAACAGCGTGCGCTCATCTGTAAGCCTGAATGAAGCCGGAAAATGGATTGGTATTTTTGAACGCATCCTGGTATTTACCTTCGTTATCAGCAGCCATTTTGAAGGCATCGGTTTTTTAATTGCCGCCAAGTCGATCCTTCGATTTAACGATATTAAAGGAAATGAAGCCCGTAAAGAAGCTGAGTATATTTTAATTGGAACATTAATGAGCTTCTCTTTTTCAATAATGATCGGGCTTATCATAAGAAGCTTTATATAAGCCGGTTCTACCCTTCCCTGCTTCTGTATTCGATTTTAACAAACAATTTATAACACCCTGGCGTTCTTTATATAGAACAAAACAGTGTGTTTTATGAAAAATGAAGTAATAAACAGAAACCTACTGTTACTGTTGGTAATACCCGTTACGTTATTTCCCGGAGCGGGGCTGGCGCAACATAAAAAGGCCAAAAAGACCGCCCAGATAAAAGAGATCGTAGAAGCCAGGAATTATGTTTTCAAAGCCCAAACCGCATTACCGGCGTCAGGAAGTAGCCGGCAACTAACAACTGATTTTGATTTGCGGGTATCGAAAGATACGATCGTCAGCGATTTACCTTATTTTGGCCGTGCCTATACAGCACCGTTGAATCCTGTCGAAGGTCCGCTTCGGTTCACCTCAACAGATTTTCAATATTCGGTTACCAATAGAAAGAAAGGCGGATGGGATGTGATCATCACCCCGAAAGACCTGCAGGACCCGCGACAACTTACATTGAACATTTTCGATAATGGCACCGCCAATGTTATTGTTACCAGTTACAACCGGCAGCCTATTTCTTTTAATGGGTATGTTATCCCGAAGAATAATTGAGATTTTTCACCCGACATAAAAACAACAAAAGCTCCGCCTGGAGCTTTTGTTGTTTTTAAGAGTTTGTACTTACTAATAACACTTGATTTAAAGCAAGAGGAAAACCCAAAAATTGTTTTTGATCAATTTCAATTGATTGAGATCATGCAATTACTGCTTAAAAGCGATAATTGAATACTTTTGTTTGATGCAGGTCGTTTTTAACAGACCGGATGCGTACAGGCAAACACTTAACAACCCTCCCGTATTTCCACTAGTTCTACCACTTCGTATATCCCTAATTGAATGATGAAGTAAAAAAGATAACAGAGATCCTTATGTGGCAATTGATCCAAAACAACTTCTTCTCATAATCAGTCATCTATATGAGCAATGTCATATTATAAATACGCATTCCCACGTTAAATTTACATGTACACACTTACCTGGTCCTAAAAGTATATTTCGTAAAATCTCAAAATCCCTATGCACCAAACAAACTGCATGACTATGAATTACTACTACCCTAAAAAGCCAAACATCGCGCTTCAATTCCGCCAGGTTAATACCAAAACCAATAGCAATACAATGCATGTACAAAACAGCGTATTGCTCGACCATATCAGCGATGCCGTGATCTTTACTGATATGGACCTGCGCATCGTTTACATCAACAAGAAAGCAGAACAGGTTTTTGGCATCAGGTCGAAAGATGTGGCAGGCAGTCCTTTCATGGAGGTTATACAATACGAATACATCAACGATTCCCCGGAAGCCGCTTTGCAGATCTTACAACAAACAGGTAGCTGGCAGGGTAAGGTTGTTTTTACCAGAAAAGATAAGCAGCAATTCCACCTTTTATCGACAGTTACTTTTGCCAGGGATGAAAAAAATAGGCCGGTTGGTCTTATAGCCACATTGAAAGACATTACTGCCGAAGAAATAACCAATGAAGCTGTACGTAAAAACAAATTAGAACAACAGAAAGTAATTAACCAGTTAATGATAAAAACCCAGGAGAATGAAAGAAATGAACTGGGAAGAGAATTACACGACAACATTAACCAGATACTGGCCGCTGTAAAATTGCAGCTTGAATATAGCCTTGAAAATTATGACGAGGAAAAGAACACGATTGAAAGATGCAAAGAGAATATTGAAGAAGTTATCCGCGAAATTCGTAACCTGTCGCACCGGCTGGTTTTGCCAAGGTTTGCAGAAACGAGTCTGCAAACAGAAATACAAAAAACGATCGACAATATCCTGCAGCAACAACCTGTTTACCTGGATACGCACGGGTTGAATGAAACGCTTATTCCTGACAATATTAAAGAGACCTTATATCGTATTATACAGGAACAGCTAACCAACATCATCCGGCATGCAAAGGCCCCAAAAGCAATAATAAAGCTACACAATACAAATGCATCCGTGGTCCTTTGCATTGAAGACAATGGCATAGGCTTTAACCCAAGCCAGTCACGCAACGGTGTAGGTATTACTAACATTCTGAACCGCGTTGAAACCTATAACGGCTCAGTTCGAATTATTTCGGCACCCGGTAAAGGATGCCGGCTGGAAGTTTCCATTCCCTTAAAAAATGAGGAATGAAAAATTAATAAGAAATAAAAAAGGAATACAGGCTCCACCCTTTGGATCTCCGCTCTTAAAGCCATGTTGCTTTGTATCCCTTATTGGCTTTCTCTTTGATCAACTTATCCTTTTCCAGTTGGGCCGTAGTTTCTTTGCCAAAGGTCTTTACGTGCACCTGTCCTTTTGTACCCACTCTTCCATAACGCACGATCAATTTACAACCATCAAGCGCTGCTTCCCAGAACCGGCTGGTTTCCCCCTCGGCATTAATAAGCCGGTGAAACGTTAAATGATCATAAGGAGTGGCTGCCGCTGGCGTTTCAGTTTTAACAGCAGGAATACTCGTTACGCTTTCCGGTTGCCCGGCTGCATTTGCCGGTTCGTTTGTAACCACAGCTTCCGTAACTTTCTCGTCCTCCTGCCCTGGCTCCTGGTGCAATCGTTTTATTATTTGTTCCAGCACTTTATCGGGTTGGCTTAACCAGTCTTTTGCAAACACATTAATGGTACGCCAGTTAAACGTTTGCAAAATGGCCGGACGCTGATAATATTGCTCCAACAGGTTTTCATTCTTGTAATGCCGGTCATCATCCAGCAAAATACTCAGGCTATAGGTGGTATCACCTGGCCTGGCTTTTACCGCCAGCGAACATTTAAAATCAGATTGCCCTACCTGTTCCGCTACTTCATATCCTTTCTTTTCAAGCTGTTCCCTGATCTGTTGCAGAATAATGTTATCTCCTTTTGACCTCGATCTATCCTTTTTATGCAGCACCAGGCTATCTAATATGGTACGGGCCGATTTCATATCGCCGCAACTTACCAGTTCTGAATACTGTAAAAAGCGTTTAAAATAATTGGCGCCTTCATTATACTCATTGGTAATGTGATTATGCCGGATGCTGCTCACCACCGCCATATGCTTTTTAGCGCGGCTAAAAATTACATTCAATCTTTTCTCGCCACCTTTCTTGTTAATGGGCCCAAAATTCATGATCATCTTTCTGCGGGAGTCGAATCCGTAGCATACGCTCATAATTATAATGTCGCGCTCATCGCCCTGTACATTCTCAAGGTTCTTTACAAACAAGCCGGTGAACTGGTCCTCTTCCGTGCGGCTCCAGGCATCTTCCAACTGCTGCTCAAAATCTTTGTCTTTGGAAGCCAGATTGGTCAATGCATTTTCAATAGCTTCCTGTTGTTCCTGGCTGAATGCAACAATCCCTATGCTTTCTTTTATTTTCCGTTGAAGCAATGTTTTCACCAGGTGTGCTATATAATCTGCTTCGTCGGTATTTATACGCTTCTCGTATACACTATTGGGCAGAAAATGGAAACTGATACTGCGGTCAAATAATGCATCGGCATGTTTAACTGCTTCCTGCGGCTTGGTTATTTCAATTGATTTCTTTTCGGTATGATGAATGGTTTTGTCGGGAATGGTGAGCAGGTTCGCTTCATAAAAAGCGTGATTACTAAAGCTGATCAACGTTTCAAAGCGGCTTCTGTAATGCCACCCCAACATTACATTATTCAACTTTCTGGCGCCCTGCACCAACAGGCTGTCTGCATCGTTACTTAATAATTCATCCTCATTTTCGTCATTATATACCTCCAGGTCATCAGGATCTTCAGTTCGCACGGTAAAGAAATTGGTAGGCGGCATTTGTTTATCATCGCCAACGATGATCGTTTGTTTGGCGCGATACAATGCCGGAATACCCTCTTCGAGCGTGATCTGACTGGCTTCATCGAAGATCACCACATCAAAAAATCCAATATCTACCGGCAAGCTGTCACTTACACTTAACGGGCTCATGAGCCAAACCGATTTGAGGTCTTTCAAAACAAATCCGCTTTCTTTGGCCGACAGTTCGCGGATACTCTTGAACCGAATGCTTTTATTGAATTCGTTTTCCAGGATCTTCCGGCCCTCCGTATAATTCTTTTTAAATTCCCGTTGCTCCGGCGATAACTGGCTGCTGGCTATATTGCTTAATTCAACATTATTCAGGAACCGTTGCCTTACCGCAGCCCGGATGTAATCGGCATTTACTTTCAGCAATTGTTTGTAACAATGCTGTATTTGCCGAACCGCTTTTTCGATTGCATGCATATCGGTATTGGCAAATACTTTGTTGTACTGGTAAATGTGCGATAGCGTTTTATTCGCCATGCCGGCTTCTGCCTGTAACGGCGTAACCGGTACTTTTCTCAACACATCTTTCACCGATTCGGGCAACTCAGAATATTCACGCAAAGCGGGTAACAGATCACGCAGGCTTTCTGCGTTCATGCTTATGCTTTCCAACTCGTCGTAAATGTCGTTTACCGGTTTTGTATCGTACTCGTTTAAACACTGCTGTAACTGTGATTGCAGTTTTTGCATGTTGTGATTTAACTTGCTCAACCGCATTACCAATTGGTTTGCCTCCGCATGATGCAGTAAATAATCTATTTCTTTATCATCCTTTCTGGCCCTGATTCGTTCGATGCTTAAATGGGTCAGATCAACGTTATCAACTTTATATTGCTGCTGTAGAAAATGTCTTTCCATAGCCACCATATTGGCAGCATCGTATTCTTCTTTCAGTTGCTGCAATACAGTCACATAACCGGGATGTACCGCATGTTGCGAAAAATCATAACATTCATCGATCTTATTTTTAAGCCGGTTCCATTTACTATTCAGGAAGTTTAAGAAAGATTGTTCATACTTGGCAGCCAATGGAATGGCAGCCAGCATATCCTGTTCACTCAGCCTGGTTTTCCAGTTCTTGTTCCGTTCGCGGATCTGTTCATAATGCTGTTGCTGCTGTTTGTACAAATGAACGCCTTTATCGAATTTCCGGGCCGATTCATTCCCTTCATCTACCAGAGGCAGATTATCCGTTTCAGCCAGCGGGTTTAAAACAATAGCAACCTGCACTAAATTTTTAATCTGCTCCAACCGGTTGGTATGCTCAGGCGGAATATTATTCTCTTTCACTACCGAGGTAATATCCGTGAGCAAATTACGGCTGTGCGTTAACAGGTTTTCTAATACTACATGCGGATTTTCGTTGTTGAAAATGTTCTCATTTATTTTACTGAAGGGATGTTCTGCAAATGTTGGTTCTGCACCTGTTTCTTCAAGCGCATTGCTCAACTGCTGAATAACGTTGCCAAATTCCAGCCATTCCTTATAATGCGGTAATGCATCCACTTCCCGTACCGAGCGGGTTACCAGGTGATCTTTCAATTCCACCACCCGTTCCAGCAATTTCCTGAATTCGATCCCCGCCTGCTCAGGAATTGCAGTATGCGTAGCGTGAAACTGTTTCAACAGTTCCAGCTGCTCATTGGTTTGTTTTAATAATGCTTCCCGGCTCAACTGGATCCTTTCCAGGTCCATTTTATTTTTGGTAAAGTCTTCATAGGTCTCTTTCAGGTTCCTGATAAACTCTTTTTTGTCGCCCAGGCTGTCGTGAATGTAACAACATAACTCATCGAGCCCCTGTTGCTTCAGGCGATGATACACTACATCCAGCGCTGCCCGCTTTTCGCAAACAAACAAGATACTATGACCACGGGCGGCAAAATCGGCAATGAGGTTGGTGATCGTTTGGCTTTTACCCGTACCCGGAGGTCCCTGGATGATATAACTTTCTTTATCCCTGCTTTTTAATATAGCTTTTGTTTGTGTAGGATCTGCTGTAATAACATGATACCAGTCATCCGTGCTATTCCAGTTTTGTGTTGTTGCGCTGGTTGGCTTGGGCTTGCTGCTGAACAATTGCTCAAACACCTCATTGGGGACCTGGTTATCGATCACAAAATTGTAATCCCGCACCAGGCTCATTTTCTTATAATTGAAATTGCCCAATACAATGTTACACATATCAAAATCCCAGCTATAGGGATTGCCCTCGCTTTCTGAAAGCTCAAACAACGGCCTTCTTTTGTCGGGAACGCTTTCCGTCAATTGCGAAGGGGTAATCCTGGCGTCTTCATGGCCTAAAGACTCCAGGAAACCACGCTTCGGCTCAACCCGTTGCTTGAATATTTCAAGCCCCAACGGTTTGTATTGCTCTTGCTGATAGCTGTACCCAACATCTTTGTAATTGCTCAACTGCTTGCCGGTACGTTGTAACCGTTTTTTAAAATTAGTTACAGTTTGCTTGGCTACATTGTGCACCAGCCTGATGCGGGGTTTTTGAATATAATTCAGCACGATCCCCTGGTTGGCGGCATCAATCTGGCTTTTCAGCAGTTGATAGAATTGCTCGGGCGTCATTTCATCCAGGTCTACAAAATCGGGCAATTCAATACCATATAATTCTTTCAGATAACTGGCCAAAACCGGATTTACTTCAGCCACGTTATCAGTTATCTTTAATACGAAATGATCTTCTTTTAATTTTTTGTTCTTTTTTATTTCGGCTGGCACCAATAACAAAGGACTTTGAATGCGTTCATCGGGGTCCTCTTTCAGGTTATGCCAGTTCAAATACACAATAACCAGCTTCAACTGGCTAAAGCCGTATTCCTGGATGTCGCGTTGTGCTTCAATTCGTATTTTATCGAGAGAAGAAGGTAAATACAAATGATCTTCAAACCGCAGGTATTTGTTCAGCACAATTTCTTTCATCCCAATTACGCGGTCAGAAATTTCTTTATTCCAGGTAAATAATAATTCAGGACGAATGCTTTGGTAATGCAGCACCATGGGCACGCTGCTTACTGTTAAATTTACAAACCGCATATTCGGTTTATAATATAACAAGCGGTTACGCCTGCTGGTATCGAATAACCGGTTGCGCAACTTGTTTAATATAAGCTGGTTCCGGTTGGTTAAAGATTTATTGATCCAACCGGCAATATTACTCAGATCGGTTTGCTTTTCTGCATCATAGTCCCGGTAGTGTTGTAAGCGGTTTACAATATCATACAGGTCCTGCACACGCTTTTGCCTGCTCAACTCCGTCATTTCTGCAATCAGCGCACTAATGGTAGGATGAATGCGATGATTATATAGTATAGGATTGCTGCGGTATTTTGCAAATAAGGCCAGGTCTTTCTCTTCAAACAAATTCAGACCCAATGCCATACTGCCCAATACGCAACCAAGGCAAAAAATATCGGTCAGCTCATCATGGTGGCCCAGGGTCATTTCAAAACATCTGTAACCAGGAATAAACGCAGGGAACGATAAAGTTTCATTACCATTCAAATGTATATGTACGTTCTCTACTGACAGTGCGCTGTCATCTATATCAATATCAGGCCTTGCATTGCCCATCACCTCAAAATGACGGGCTTTATTTTTTTCAAACAAGGCAATTACTTTCCCAATAGCATTCATGGGTTTGTGGGCCGCTCTTTCATCAACGTCCAGCCGGTTGTCTGAGATGAACAGTGCATGTTCATTCTCAAATGGAGCTACCAGCCCGGCTTCATGAAAGCCGATCACTTCTTTACACAAAGGCAGCACAAATGCAATTACATCATCTGTAGCATAGTCTCCATTATTAAAAGCCGTTTTCAGAAATTGCCTGAATGATTGAACCTGTATTGACATAAAAACAATTTGAAATTTAAATAATTTAAAAATTTGAAAATGGGTAACACCGGTTTACTTATGAGCCGCCATTTTCAAACTGGCTCATTTTCAAATTTTCAAATTCGCTTTCATATACCTGTTCCCTTTCACCTTCTTTTATTTTATACCAGGCAGACATTGTTTTTTGTTTGTGCTGCTGCAGTTTTTTGTCGCTCAGTTGTAACTCTTTTTTAACAATGGCGTCAAAAACGTCTTTTAATTGTATGCTTTCCGCAAACTGAAAAGCCCAGCCAAAAGGAATTTGTTCCAGTTCTCCATCAACCAATGCAAAATCGAGCATAATATATCCCAGGTAATCCCTGATGCTGGTATGAGATTCACCTATTGATTCTATAAGCTCTTCATCCAGTATAACAGTATCATCGTAGGAAAAATCGGCAAAATATTGTTTGGCCAGGCTGGTCACCAATGTACTTCTAAACCAGTTTGGCTTTAACAACAGTTGCATAAACTTTTTGGTTAACTGCAAAAGCTCTTTTTGCTTAAATACATCCAGTTGGTCCAGGTCGGTCATACCCTCGATCATTTTTATTATTTCATCTTCAGCGGCTTCCTTTTTTTCATGCCAAAGCTGAAGGGCCCTGGCCCTGATAAAATTTTCGGGGTGTGAGACGGTAGCTGCTTTAACGCCGCTGGCAGTTGAAAAAATTTCATCGGCCTGATTGGTATAGCTTTCCGCACTTACTTTATCTAAACCGGTTGCAATCTTAACCAGGGAGGTAATAACCGGCCTGGTATCTTCCACAACCGTATAGGCGCCCCGGTCGCAAAATATTTCAGTGTATAATCTATATAAACGCGCTGTTTCGTAATAAGCAGCATCACTGTTGTAGTTACCCGCAATTGCCATAATAATACGCTCTGCAGTTTCCAGCTCACCCTGTAACATACTGTACAATTTTATATGGGTAAGCTCATGCGCCAGTATTGCCAGCAGTTCATCTTCATCTAACAATTGTGTTATGCGACCGCTGAAAACAATATGCGCTTCATTGTTAAGGAAAACTATGCTGGCGTTCATTTCATCGGTGTATTGAGCCTGGTATACGGTTACGGGCAATTGCTCTAACCCCAATTTATTTTTAGCTTTATTAACTTTTTCATAAATACCGGCGTCGGCTGCAACGTCAAATTTGTAAGTATTTTTTAACAATTCTGTTTTGTACTGAGCCAACTGCTCCTCTTTCGTTTTTACCGCCGCAAAGAAATTCCATGTCTTTGTTTGTTGAGCAAAATGATCACGAACTTTCAAGTGATATGGAAGCGCTTGTAACATATATTGGTATATATAGTATAAAAGAATAAATATATTGGGAACATTGTACAGCCTGATACGGTACAGGATATCAGAAAGAGAATGATTTGTGATTGATTCTTACATATTCCGGAACAAATTCTTTCGGTACAATGTCAACGGCTTTCCGGAATACCGCACAGGCGAACTTGTAATAATTTCAAATACTATGCCTTTTTTACGTAACGCCTCGTTATATGATTTATTAGCACCCAACCAGGTATAGGGATAAAATGTGGAAAACCTCAAACACTTCGAAGATAAAAACAAAGGCCTCCCCGATGCATTTTCTCCTTTCATCTATTTGTTTAATTCTATTTAAGCAACGCCCTATATCTTCAGGTTGTTAAATAGCAGTACCAAAAGCGGCCCTGGTGGTGCTGCCTCTTTTATCAGCAATGGTGGTTTTTAACATATATCCAAACTGTAGCCCTCCGGGCGCCGCATTTTTTGAAGTGAATACAGGATGAACCACGTATAAATTCAAACAGGCATAAACGTAATAAGAAGGTTTGTTTTCGTAAAAGTTTAAAAGGTGGGAATTCATTCTTCTACATGGCAATTGTTGACCAACACCTGTTTATTTTGCCGCAATATGTTAGCTGTAGATCTTGATGGAGAGATTTCGAAGCGCAGATAGGGGGAGAGCCTGAATTGCCAGCTTACTTATATCCACTTTTGGCAGGCTGCTTCATACTTTGCAATACTTTTTGCAATACGGTAATGGAACTAAGCTTTGAAACAAATGCATGGGCGCCAGCGGCTAAAGCCCGTTCTTCATCTTTTTTATTATTTGCTATTGAAAAAGCGATGATCTTTATTTCAGGCCATTTTTCTTTCAGCACGGCGATGGTCTCATATCCATTCATTTCCGGCATATTAATGTCTGTAATACAAATATCCGGGGCATTGGCTTTAGTTAATTTCCTGAACAGATCTTTTCCATTAACCGCTTCCAGCACAACAACATATCCCCACAATGATATAATATCCTGCATACAGTTCCTGATAATAGGAGAATCATCAATCAACGCTACCTTGATACCTAAACTCTTCATAATTATATAAATTAGAATACTTTCTATGCCGCTTTACAGATATAGAAAAGAGTTGCAGCACAAAAATCAAAATAGTGCAATATCCCTTATAAAGGCCGAGGTTTAAACAGGTTTGACCAGGATGATTGAGGGTGAGGAATGGCTATATGGCAAGAATCATTACAACGAAGGTAATTCAGTATTTAAGCGATTAAAAATATCCGGCAGCCATAAAGTGGCGAACCAATGTTATCACTTTATAGAACTAAAGGTTTTCATGTATCCTGCAGAAATAACGTCTTTATGACATTTTTAATTTTTTCAAGGAAGTAAAACTAGTTACTAACAATTCTGCATTAACTTATGGTAATCTAAAAATAAAAAGTTAATCTTGTTCTCGAATCGTTTTCTATGAAAAGTTTGTAAGTGTGTGCTGCATGATTATGTACCCCATTAAGCAAATGGAAAACGAGATACCCAATAGTACCACCAACCAACTGTTCATACAGTACATTAGCGAAGCTGCCGTATATACCGATAACAGCTTCATTATTACGTCATGTAACGAAGCAGCCGCTGCTTTATTTAATCACAGACTTCACGATATACTGGGTTTCGATATATCTTTCCTGACTCCCTCTTCAGAAACAAACAGCCAGTCGCTCCCACTAAAAAACACCGCATTTACACAAGGGACAATACCATTTGTAAATAGCGAAGGCAAAAAAATACAAGTTCATATTACCCGGCATACCATTGACGCCGAATCTATTAGCGGCGGCTATTTATTTATTTTCAAACCAATTGATCAAAATAATAGAATTGGCGCACGCTCAGCAACAGGCAACGGTTTATATGCTGAATCAACAGGAGGCGCAATACTACACAGCGAAGCAGCATACTATTGGCCGGTTGAACAGTACGGCGATGCGATCATTGTTTTCAATAAAAAATTCTATTGCCTCGATGCTAATATAAAAGCCTGCCATTTAACAGGATACACCCGGCAGGAATTGACGCAGTTAAACCTGACGGATCTTTTGCATTTTGAAGAGCTGCGTCAGCAAATGCCTGAAAAAGCCGCTTTGGAATCAGGTGAAAAGATCTTGTGGGAGAAAAAGATGCGGTCAAAGGATGGCTCAACGTATTATGCCGAATGTGTGTTGCAACAAATAGATGATGACCGGATCCTTTCTTTTATGCGCGATATTACCAAACAGAAAAAAACGGAACTGGCTCTGGCGCAAAGCGAAGAAAGGCATCGCCTGCTTTTTCAACAAAGCCCCTTGCCCATGTTTGTAATGGACCTGCAAACCTTTTACTTCCTGGATGTAAATGAAGCAGCCATTACTTCATATGGTTATTCAAAACAGGAGTTCCTTCAATTGCGTGCGCTTGACATTCGCCCTGAAGAGGACTATAAAATATTCTATAAAAAGGTTCATACCATAAGTTCCGGGCTGGTGAGTATGGGTTTATTCAGGCACATAAAAAAGAACGGTACCATCATTGACGTGGAAGTTTACTCACATGATTTTGTTTACAACGATAAGATCTCGCGGCTGATACTGGCAGTTGATATAACAGAAAAACTGGAAGCTATCCGGGAATACAGAAAAACCACCGTTCAGTTACGCGAACTTTCAGATCACCTTTTAAACATCCGGGAAACTGAGCGTACCAGCATTGCCCGGGAAATACATGACGAGCTGGGCCAACACCTTACCATTTTAAAAATGGATATTTCCTGGCTTCATCAAAAGCTACAAAAATATAAAGACGCCACGGTTCTGCAGAAAACAAGCGACACCCTTCAGCTATTGAATGAAACCATTAAAACGGTCCGGCGGATTGCTACCGACCTACGACCTAGTATGCTTGACGATCTGGGACTTATTGAAGCCATAGAATGGCAAAGCAAGGAATTTGAAAACAGGTCAGGTATTAAAATCAGTTTCGAATCAACCATTTCCCACTTGCCTGTTGCTACTTCAGTGGCCACGTCCCTTTTCAGAATATACCAGGAAGCATTGACCAATATTGGCCGCCACGCAATGGCGAAAAATGTTTACAGCAAAATGCATTTAGAAAATGATACAATAATCTTAACGATACAAGATGACGGAATTGGTTTTGATATGAATACACTGGACGCCAAAAAAACATTGGGATTGCTGGGAATGAAAGAGCGTACGTTAATGATGGCAGGCCGGTTCGAAATAAACAGTAAAGCAGGAGAAGGCACTACTATTGTAATTAGCACTCCGTGCAATTGAATGGTATGGCTGAATCACAAATGGATCAACAAAATAGCTGATAATCCGTTTATGGTCCGTTAAAACAAGCTGATCCAGGATAGTATTAATAAATATAAAATGCCCTGAGAACACAAGGTGTTACGGGCTGCAAAAATGATTGAAAAATAACCCGACCATGAAAGTACTGGTTGCCGATGATCATGCGATAGTTCGAAAAGGACTGAAACAGATCTTATTGGATGAATATCCTTTTGGCGAAATAGAAGAATGTTCTAATGCTGAAGAATTACTGCAAAAAGCCAATGATGGCAAATGGGATGTAATTATCAGCGATATTTCAATGCCCGGACGAAGCGGCCTGGAAGCATTGCATCAGATCCGGCTCTCCCATCCTCGTTTGCCGGTGCTTATTTTGAGCATGCATCCGGAGGAACAATATGCCATCCGTGCCTTAAAAGCAGGTGCTTCCGGCTATTGCAGTAAAGACCTGGCCCATGAAGAGCTGGTAAAAGCAGTAAGGCGGGTGCTTACGGGCAAGAAATATATTACGCCGTCGCTGGCGGAAACCCTGGCCAGCCAACTGGAGGAAGAAACGCAACCTGAGCCCTATAAACGACTTTCAGACAGGGAATTTGATGTCTTCAAATTACTGGCAGCCGGCAAATCGGTGTCTGAAATAGCGGAAGGTCTTTCTTTAAGCACCACTACAATTAGTACATACCGGTCCCGCATTCTGGGTAAGATGGGCCTTAAAACCAATGCCGATCTCACTCGCTATGCACTGGAAAAAAAGCTTATTTAAACGATCATATTTAATTTAAAACTGTAATAAACCGATGATAACCAAACAGTATAAAAGTTATTTAAACGTTTATTATAAAAATTGTATTTTATACAACATTTAAACCAGGCAACCGTTTTTTTGCAGTGTCGAATTTATACTACACGGAGAACGGTGGAATAATTACAAAATAAACATATACTGCACTATTTATTAAAGGCAAGTTAATATGTTAAATTTGGTAGAAAGCCTTGATTATGGGTAGCGATAAATTCACTGTGTTGGTTGTTGACGATTCCGTCAAATTCAGACAACGCGTTACCTGCTTTCTCAACGATCGAAACCTTCATCCTGTTTTACAAGCCTGCAATTATGAAGAGGCCGTTAACTGGCTTATAAAAACCAAAGTCCATTTAGCATTACTGGATATCAATATGCCCGGCAAAAGCGGTATTGAATTATTGAAACTGATCAGAAGCAGCTATCCTGGTACCAAAGTATGGATGATCAGTAACCATGCCGATGAATATTATAAACAGATTTGTCTGTCGACCGGAGCTGATCACTTTTTTGATAAATCAATGGATTTTGAAGAAATCGAAAACAAAACATCAATGATCTGTAAAGAAATACAAAACCAGAACGAACTGAATAACCCTTCAATGGTTACCAGGTGAAAACTTAAACCCCGTCGCCCGTATGCCCAACGAAGATAAAATAGCGATTGCAGGAACTAAGAAAGATTATTACTTCGTCGTGATAAATGAACGCGGTGTAATTCAATGTGCCAATGATGAACTGGCCGATTGTATTCATATTGAAAACACCATTTCACCAAAAAACCTTTTCTTCAACTTTTTATCACCTGTTGGCGCCAAAAATTTAAAAGCGGCCCTGCTTAAAGCTGGTTTTGCCGCAACCCCCTCCTATTTAAAAATGGACCTTTTAAACAGTTCTGTTCATAAAGCAGACTGGAACGTTGTAAGGTTAAAAACAACTAATGAAAAACCAGGGTTATTTATTTGCATAGGCCACAAAACAAACAACGAAAAACCAACCAATAAAAATGGTTCTCATGAATTGGCTAATACACCAACCGAAGGCATTCTCGTTCTGGACAACCGTGGGAATGTGATCGATGCCAATAACAGAGCCGCAATTTTATTAAACACTGTTCCTGGAAGCCTGCTAAATAATGTAACGCTAGCAGACTTGTGTAGTTCCTTAAAAATATTTACAGATCCAATATCTATGGAAGATACCCTTCCTATGAAAACCTTGCTTTCAGGCAAGGCTTATGAACAGGTGATTAAAATGCATGCAGATTGCCCTGAAAGCAAATGGTTACATTTCACCTTCTTTCCACTCTTTGATGACACCGGATCCGTACCCTTTTCTTTTGTTTCCCTAATTAAAGAGATTCCACCCCCAACAGAGCAAAAGCCCCATGACAAAGAGCTGTTTCAAAAAGAATTCTTAAACACCACTTCGGCAATGACCTGGTTAATTGATGACCAGGAACGGCTCATCTTTGCCAACCCGGCTTTCCGTCGCTTTTTGGGATTAACGGAAAATGACCTGAATAAAAAAGCGGTGGATGTAATCCCGCCGTTCTTTAAAAATATTTTCGAAAAAGAGCATCGTAATGTACTGGCAACCGGCATTGCGCATAAAAAGATCTACAAACATCCGCTGGCAGGCGGCACCAACATCTATTTCCTGGTTAACATATTCAAGGTCCCTAATAATTCAAATAAACAACTGCTGGGCGGTGAAGCGCTTGACATCACCTTCGGCTACAATGTTCATGAAGAAATAGCGCGCGCCAATGAACGCCTTATCCGTTTAACCCAGGTTACAACGGAAGCCATCTGGGAATGGGACCTGCAAACCGACGTGGTATTCAGAAGCAAGGCGCTGATAGACCTCATTGGTTCCAGTGAAATAGAAACAATAGGATTTACCTGGTGGTACAATCGAATTCATCCCGATGACCGCGACCGCATTGAATCAAGCGCCAATCAGATCCTGCATAATAAACTACCCAGCTGGCAATGGGAATACCGGCTTAAAAATACCAATGGCTCTTATAGAACCGTACGTGACCGGGGTATTGTTGTATACGAAGGAGAGAAAGCGGTAAAGATCATCGGTTCCATTCTTGACCTTACAGAAATAAAAGAACTGGAAAACCAGTTAATGCAGGAAAAGATCAAACATCAGAAAGCAATTGCAAAATCCATAATTGATACCCAGGAAAAAGAACGGACACGCCTTGGGCAGGAGTTACATGATAATATCAACCAGCTTTTACTGGTCGCTAAATTATACCTGGGGCTTTTAAAACCATCAGAAGCCTCGAATAAGGTAATAGCCAAAAAAGTAATGGACTCGATCAATATGGCTATTACCGATATACAGGCCATCTCAAGGGAAATGGTGCTTCCAAAGCTAAAAGAAAAGACACTGGCCGAAAGTATCCATGAACTGGTAAAGGATGTAAAAATGACCTGCAAGTTCAACATTCGCTTTCTGTACGACAAGCAAGCCACTGAAGGTCTCTCTGAAGGTAAAAAAACCGCACTGTACAGGATCTTACAGGAGCAATTAAAAAACACCATTCAATACAGTAAGGCAAACAATGTTGTTGTTCAGTTAATATGCAATGCCCATTCAGTTGATCTCATCGTTCACGACGACGGCGCAGGATTCGATCCTCTGAAAAAAACAAAAGGGATTGGTTTGCGAAATATTTACGATAGGACCTTGTTGTATAGCGGCACGGTTGAATTACAATCTTCACCCGGCTCCGGCTGCAGGTTAAAAGTAACTATCCCTAAATGTTATTAAAGTGAGTGGTGAGTTGAAATTCAAGTTACAAGTTGCAGGTTTCAGGTTACAAGGAATACAAAAACCTGGAACCTGTAACCTGGAACCTGGAACTCATCTATCTCCCATAATCATCATAAGACTCTTCAGCGTACTTTTCAAAATTCTTGATCAGCTTTTCGTTCTTCACTTCAATGGCCGACAATTTCTTCCGTACGTCGGTTGAAACGGGTATGTACCAGTCCTGCCCATCAAATTCCTGACGAATATCTCTTAGCTTGAACGAATAACCATGCCGCGCATATATTTCATTACGCATATACCGCAACTCTTCTTTATACATATTATTGACATCATCTGCGGTCAATAACTGCGCAGACGCTTTAGGATATCTTCCAAGTGCGGTGTTATATTTAAAATTCTTTCTTTCCAGGATATAATGGCGGCCCGCAATAGCCTTGTTAAACGGCGTCCATTTGCCGGTGATGGTACGATCACTCTTCGAGATCACCAGGTCAAAAATACCATCGTATTTGTTATCACCCGGCTCCTGCAGCGAAGCTTTGATTTTTCCACCTTCCTCTTCATAACTGCCGGTAAAAGGTCGTTCATTTCCGGCACACACGCTATATCCTTTGATGTTACCATCTTCCAGTTCTGAAATGAACATGGTTATTTTATTAGGCGTTGCAGGAAATGAATCTCCATTTTTATCCACGATGATCACTTCTTCGTCGGGTACAAATGAACCAACCCAACTGCCGGTTATGGAAGAAACAGGTTGCGAAAGCGCTTGTGCAGTACCGCTCTTAGCCGGTTTAGCAGCAGGTTTTTCTTTGCAGGCAGCCAAACTGCCAACAACGGTAAGGGTTAAAAAGATCAGTGTTTTAGGGGTCATTATTGGTGATTTAAAAAAACCAAAATAAACATTTTCCCGGTTTAATGAAATGGGTTGACAAACAAACAGCTATTTATTACTTTTATTGCCATGCGTGCATACGGTAATTACGGGTTATTATTACTGCTGGCTTTTTTTTCGGCCCTGATGCTTGAAATAACCCTGCAATACATACCCATTCGCACAGACGCTGCTTTTTTACAGATCAAACAGGATTATATTGACATTCTTCCCTGGCGCATCGCTTTTTTTGTACATGTGTTTTCTTCCATGTTTGTGTTAATAGCCGGGTTTACGCAATTTTCGGGGTACCTGCTCGCGCATTACAAAAAATTGCATCGTGTTATTGGCAAATTATATGTTATTGATATTTTATTTATAACAGGCCCAGCCTCATTCATTATGGCATTACTGGCGAATGGTGGAATTTCTTCAAGAATAGCATTTACTACGTTAGCCATCTTATGGATGGTTACCACAGCCAAAGCATGGCAATCGGCCATGGCCAGGCAATTTAAAGCACATAAGGAATGGATGATGCGCAGTTACGCCTTAACGCTGTCTGCATTAACCTTGCGTGCCTGGAAGTGGTTGCTGATTGCCCTCTTCCACCTGCGTCCGCTGGATGCTTATATGATCGTAGCCTGGCTGGGCTTTGTACCAAATTTAATTTTCACAGAATGGCTTATCAGGAAGGCAGGAAATGAAAAAAATGCGATCATGGCTGCCTAAAAATAGCAGGCTTTCCGGAGCAATTCTTACAGAAGCTTTGTAGATTTGTTATGAATCCCGCTTTTGAACCACCGCCGTTATGGTAATAAAAAATCTGTAATTAATCAACCAACCTGTGCTCAATATTTCATCCGGCTGCAACGTTGCAATATCTTTTTTGGTCAATCTACTTATGCGTATGAGATATTTCGTGCTGCTTGTAGTGTTGCTATTGAGCAACCAACTTGCCGCGCAAAACTGCACAAGCCTGGGGCAACTTCCTTCAACAGCCTTTCCCGTGTGCGGTGTAGATACCTTCTCCCAAACAAATGTACCCATTTGCATGACCCATACGCTTACGGTTCCCGGTTGTACGGGTGATGGCAATGCATATGGCGATAAAAACCCATACTGGTACCGTTTCACCTGTTATCAAACCGGTACATTAGGATTTTTGATCACGCCAAATAATCTGAACGACGACTATGACTGGATGTTATACGATATAACCGGTCATAACCCCGAGGAAGTATTTACCAATACTTCACTGATCGTAACCGGTAACTGGGCTGGTACGTCAGGCTTAACCGGCGCTTCCAATGCAGGTGTAAATTTTATACAATGCGCTTCAGACCCCAATGATAAAAAAAATGCATTCAGTACCATGCCCACCATTCAACAGGGGCATACCTACCTGTTACTGGTAAGCCATTATACCAATTCACAAAGCGGGTACAAATTATCTTTCGGTGGCGGTACAGGTGTTATCACAGACCCGTTGCTGCCTAAAATAGAAAAAAGCTGGGCAGGTTGCGGTGGCGTTACCGTAACCATCAGGATGAACAAAAAAATGAAATGCAACAGTCTGTCAACCAATGGCAGTGAATTTACTTTAACGCCGGCCGCGGCCACAATTGTAGCAGCTACCGGTGTTGGTTGCAGCAATAGTTTTGATATGGACACGGTGGTATTGACCATGAGCAATGCCTTACCTCCCGGCACTTACACCATTACCATGCAAAACGGGCAGGATGGCAATACCCTGCTGGATAACTGCGATCGTAATGTACCCGCGGGTAACGTTATTTCGATCGTCGTTGATCCTGTTATGCCTACTCCCATGGACAGTATTAAACCTGTTGGTTGTGCACCCGATAAACTGGAACTGGTTTTCCGCAGGCCAATAAACTGTAATTCCATTGCTGCCAATGGCAGTGATTTCACCATCACTGGTTCAACACCTGTTAGCATCACCGGCGCTTCCGGAAATTGCGTAAATGGCGTCACCACTTCTATCATCGTTCAACTTTCGGCACCCATTCAAACGGCAGGCAATTACCAGATCCAAATGAAGCCTGGTACCGATGGCAATACTGTTATTGATGAATGCGGTCAGCAAACGCCGGCAGGCCCTGCCCTGCCCTTTGCTACCAAAGACACTGTAAACGCCGATTTCACCTATCAGCTATTGTATGGTTGTAAAGCTGATACTGTAAATTTTTTTCACAATGCCGCCAACAGCATAAACCAATGGAACTGGAATTTTAATAATGAAGCCCGCAGTACGCTGCAGAACCCTGCTTATATTTTTTCCACTTTTGGTCCAAAACAGATAAGCCTGCAGGTATCTAATGGAGTGTGTAAAGACAGCGCTACAACCACCGTTTTGCTCGATAATGAACTGAATGCCGCATTTGGATTCCCTGAAATATTATGCCCGGAAGACAAAGCTGTTTTTACCGACAGCAGTATTGGCAAGATCATTTCCTGGAACTGGAATTTCGGGAATGGCAATACCAGTACTTTACAAAATCCCCTGCCTGAAACTTATCCCAACCCAACTACCGACCGGTCAAAATACTATACCATCCGCCTGATTGTGGAGAACAACATACATTGCTTTGATACCGCAGCACATCAAATGAAAGTGGTAAACAGTTGTTTCATTACAGTGCCAAACGCATTTACACCGAATGGCGACGGCAAAAACGACAACCTGTATCCACTCAATGCCTGGAAGGCGACAAATCTTGAATTTTACATATATAACCGGTATGGACAAGTAGTATTTCACACTACCAACTGGGCAAATAAATGGGATGGCCGCATCAATGGCCAGTTACAATCTATTGGCGTATACGTTTGGTCATTGCGATATACATTGATCGATACGGGAGAAAAGGTATTCAAGCGGGGAACAACTGTGCTGATCAGGTAATAAGTCCCCTCTTTCGGTATATATGGCTACCAGGAGAGCTCCGTCAACAAAAGACCCTGTAATTTATTGTGTAAGAACCTAAAAAAAATTATTAACGCGGTCATTTTCATTGTAGAAAGTACAACCAACGCGTTCCTGCCGCCATAAATTCAAGCGGTTTTAGCTTTCACTTGCAACGGTGACACAAAGTTACTATCTTCCCCTGCAAAATTTACCCTGAAAGTGCAATTACCCGACCCTAACCAGCGTTATGGTAAATATCCAAAATATGGATTAGAGCCGGGAACCGTACAAACCACAAACATGAAAAAACTTAGCTTCCTTTTCCTCATTCCTATTGGTTTATCTCTATCCGTTGAAGCCCAGAAAATTGATTCGCTGGTTGGGAAATGGAAATATCACGATGTTTACAATAAACAAAAGTACGATTCAACTACCTTAAAAATAGCCAAAGAGTATTTCGGCGGCATGACCCTTTACTTTAAAGCAAACAATCATTACAAAGCTTTTGTGATGAACAATAATGATGAAGGAATATGGAGCCGGAACGGATCAACAAATAAAGTAAGATTAACCTCATACAAAGGACATTCGAATGAATCACAAATTATTGGCCTGAATAACGACCAGCTTATCTTAACCCTGGGTGAAGGTTCCTTTATTTTAACCAGAACAAGCATTAGCGAATCTGACAATGTTGAGCAACCCCTTCCTGTTATAAAAACGGTAAGCGTTACGAAGAGCCAGTTCTGTAAAAAATGGTTTTTAAACAGGCGTGAAGTGCCAGGCAGATCAGAAGCACAGGTTAAAATGGCAAGCAAACTGATAAAAGGCGCCTACGCACATTTTAAAATGAATGGCGACTATGAAGCACAATCTCTAAAAGTTACAGAAAGTGGTAAATGGGTTTTTGGCCCTGGTAATAAATCAATCATTGTAACCATAGAAAATCAGCAACGCATCTGGAATATTAAAGCGATCAGTCCTACTCAATTGGTCCTGATCAGCGGTTATACCGACGAGGTGTGGAAGTTTTCAACCAAACTTTTATAATTACAGTTTAAACAGATAAAAACGGGACTGACCAAAAAGTGCAGTCCCGTTTTCTTTTCCATGACTAAGTGATGCTAGATGGTTTGATGGTTTAATGGCTGAAATGGCTGGGCCTGCAGCCATTCGGGGTTCCTGCGAATACTCATAAACCTAATTTTTCAACGATCAACCATCAAGCAATTGAGCCATCAAACAATCCAAAAGCAATAATCCTCACCGTTTTGGTCAACCCGCTTTTAATTCTAATCATGCGCTTCAATTGTCACTTCAACCCCATCGTTCCAGTTTTTGTACTCGGGTGTATAGTACAGGTAAGTATTGCTGGCCTTTCCTTTGTACGAGCCCGCTATTTCTGCTTTAAGATCGAGCTTTATCTTTTTGGTTTCATTGCCGGCAAATCCCATCCAGTATAACACCAGGTAATTGTCGAAGATCTCATAATAGGCCACCTGGTTCGTTTCTTTCAACTCTTTCAGTTGCCAGGGTTGTAGCGCCAACCCGGCGGGAATGCCGATTTTAGCTATCGCCATGGGCTGTAATACGGATTTTTCATTGGCCACCTCAATGTCCATGCGCACGGTTTCCCCTACCCTTGTCAGTGAATCGGCTAACCTGGTAGCCAATGTCAATTCTGCTTTAGGGCTGTTGGGCGGCGTAAAGGTGTTATACGCTACTTCCAGGTTATATGGAATGGCGTTCCGGCTTCCGTATTGTACCGCAAATACATTCCTTCCTTCATGCACCGTTGCGCTTAGATCGCTTTCAGCAACAGCCATGGTATCATTCATGGTAAAGGTGATCTGCGGGTTTTCCGCCATGCGGCCGGAGAGTTTTGCATAAGTAACTATAGCTTGCAAAGCCAGTACGGTAGCCTGTGTTGACCCATAACCATAATAGGATTTTTCAGCCAGTATTCTTGAAATAAGGTTGGCTACGGCATTCAGATCGGCCGACGATTCACGCATTAATGCCAACGCATAAAGCGAAGCTGTTTCAACGCGCAACGATGCATCCCGGGAGTTAACCACACTTGTTTCAGATGACAGGTTCGATTTTTGTGACCTGGCATTTAATGCATTCATCAACAGCCTGAAATCATTTTCCTGCTTCATATTGGAAGCAGCCAGGGCCATCATGGCCAATAGGTACCCATCATTGCTTTCCAATGCCTTTTTAACGGCGGCTGCATATTCGCGTTCAATCTCTTTGCCAATACCCGCCTGGGTCAAGGCATAAACAATATAGATGTGCGCAATTTTATTGGGTACCGAAGCAAAGCGGTCATATCCACCAGAAGCCAGGTTAAAAGAACCATTACCGTCGCGGCGGTCCAACAAAAACTGTTTGGTGCGTTCCAGCATTCGTTTATCTACCTGGATGAATTCCTGCATATCGGTAAATTCCAATAAACCGTATGCCGTTAATGCTTCATGCGGTGGCGTATTGCCGAACCATTCAAACCCATTCTTCTTTGTTTCAAACCCAATTAGTCGTTTATACCCCCTCTCTATGTACCCGAGCGCTTTCTTTTCAATATCCGGATTTGATCTTCCCGACTCGCGCAGGTATTTCAGGATATAAATATTCGGATAGGTACAGGATGAGGTTTGTTCAAAACAACCATATGGCTCCCGCAGCATCGACTCAATGCCATCCAGCAGTTGTCCTTCCAGGTTTTTAAATAGTTTCAGGTTGGTGCGCAGGCTGCCGGGCATTACTTTGCTTATGGTAAATTCATGTTTGCCGTTCCTGTTTCCTGAAAAAGTTTCTATTACCGGGAAGCCTTTTTCCACAGCCGTTATAGGCAATTTGATCGTTTCTGTTTTCAGATCGGTCTCTACAATAAATTGTATGTTCCCGTTAGTGGGCGCAATTGCCTTTACCGGGATCAATAGTTGCTGCGAGCTGTCGGCCGGCAACAGGAGGGAAGTTGGTAAAAAAACGGATTGCATGGTGAGCGGCAATGATATTTTTACCCGCACCTGCAGATCCTGGATGTGGTTATTTTTTATTACCAGTGGAAGAAGCGCATAATCACCCACCGTTAAACAGGGAGGAATCTTTGCATCCACAGTCATCGCATTTTGCGTGATATACGTATATTCCGTTCTTCCGGCTTTTCCATTATAGCCAATGCCTTCAGCAATGGCCCTGAATGTGGTAGATGCATCTGAATTATAAAACTCAACCGTGGCTGTTCCCTGCTTATCTGTCTGAATGACCGGGTTCCAAAAAATGGTCTCTCTGAAATCGGTTCGTTCCTGCGGTTCCGTTGAGTAATATTTAGGCGCATAAAACCGCCTGGCCACTGAAAATACTGGCCCGTTGGCTGTTTTCACTGATTGAGAAGCATAATGATACTTATCCGGGAAAGTAAACCGTATGCTGCCGGTCCTGAATTTTTTAGTCTCTACGATAATCACTCCATATGCCGCCCGACTTCCATATAATGCTGTTGCAGCCGCATCTTTCATAACAGTGACCGATTCTATATCGCCGGCATTCAATGCATTTAACCGGTATAACTCCATCGGTACGCCATCCAATACGATCAGCGGATCTATATTACTTGCTAATGACCGGGCGCCCCGGATCATCACCTTTTCAGCATCCATCGGGTTGGCCTGCTTTGTTATATACAATCCGGCTACCCTCCCCTGTAATGCAGTAGCAATATTCACCTGGCTTATTTCATTTCCTTTTATAGTGGCAACGCTTCCTGTCAAATGCTGTTTTCTCGCCGCGCCAAATCCAATGACCACTACATCTTCCAGCCGGTTCACTTTTGACTTATCAAAATATCCAACGCTGTTCTCAATTTTCATCTCCCGGGCCATTGCAGGCGCCTGATCTGGCAAAGCAACGCCCGCCATTGGCACTTCCATTTGCCAACCCTTTTTAAGGGATGCCAGTAGTGCATGTTCCCTGTTCTTAAGCGGGTTATACCCCAGGCCATTTTGTGTTACCTGTATTGTTACTTTCTCTGTTTTATTAGCGGCATGGGCAAATAAGTAATAAATGCTGTTGGGTGTAAGCTGTGAAAAAAAGAACAGGCCATCTTCTGTGGTATTGTATTGAATGGCTTTACCACCTGTTACAGCATGAACAAGGAAAACAGATCCCTTTACAGGTTGCTTTTGTGCATTCACAATAGTACCGCTTACAATATTTTGCTCATCGGGCATATAGGATAAGGCGCCCTGCTTTTCTACTGATTCAATGTAATCAAAATACCGGTACCCATGTGTGAGCATAACCAGGTCAAGCGCTGGTAAAGCTTTTGGCTCATCCTTTTTAAAATAGAATGCAGGCTCTTCAATTTTTCCTTTTAATTCTGAGCTCATCAATAACCAGGACAGAATATGGTCCTGCTTATCATCGGCAAATGACCATAACTTATCATCCAATACTGCCAGCGATAAATTGGAAGGAACGGGATTGCCTTTTTCATCGAGTGTTTTTATAGTAAGCGAAACTTTCTCCCTGGGCAAATACTTTGGTTTGCTGGTAGTAATACTTACCTGAAGATTTTTGTTCTCGTTCAGAAAGATCAACCGTTCGGCCACCGGCAGGTCGTTGGTATACAAAGTAAATTGGGTGATCCCTGCCGGAGGTTTACTATCGTCTATAGCAACACTATTTTCTCCCCGCTGCAATACTATTTTCTTCGTGAACCAGGTGGTATTCTTTGTTTGCCCAACAAGTGTCACTTCTCTTTTATCAGTAGTTGTAAGCTTCGCTACCAACTGATTACTGGCGTTTGATATATTCATAACGATGCCCTTTACCGAAGCCTGCGGCAAGGCAAACTGTTGTGAAACATTGGCCGGGGTAATTATTTTCGCTGTATAGGTTTGGCCTTTTTGCGGCGTGAACAAAAATTTCCCCATCCCAAAGCGATAACTGTCAAAGGAAGCGACTTTATTCCCGCGGCTGTCCAGCACTTCTCCCTTTACATCTACTGGTTTGCCATGCTCATTAACTGCCTTAAATGCTATTTGTGAGGGTATTTCCTGCACCAGCGTTCCCCCTTCAGGCATAAATTGCAGATCGATCTTATTGAGAACAATAGGAATGCTTCTTGAAATTGCTTCTGTATAGGAATCGTACTGAATGGTGATGTTTAATAATCCATCTGTAGTATTTAATGTTCCGGGAAGAAAAAAACGGAGCTGCGCCTTTCCTTCATCATCTGTTGTAAAGGTGTTGGTTTGCACGATGGCGCCATCAATAGATACTTTGTACGTGGCCGGATAATTCCTTACCGGCTGATCATTGAGGTTACGCATAGAGAAATCGGCCTTTACTTCATCTCCGCCGCCATATCCTTTTTCAGGAAAATCCAGTTTCATCAATAACCTGGGCGTTATTACTTTTAACAGGGTGATCTCTTTTACGAAAAAAGTATGTTCTTCCTCATTCCGCATCCACGTAGTGAATGCCCTGATCTTATAAACACCGCCTGGCGCCTGTTCATCAAAGCTAAATGACCCCTCCGCATAGCCGTTCTCCACCCCGTAATTTAATTTTTGCACCACATTGCCCGATGGGCCAATGATCTCGGTATATACCGCAGTGCTCAGGAACGAAGGGGTTTGCGTATTGGCTTTTACCACGTATACCTTGAAATACATTGTTTCGCCCGGCTTAAAATAAACGTGGCTCGTTTGTATATATACTTTCTCTTTGGAGCTTGCATAATCAAGACTTTGTCCTGTACCTGTAACCGGATACAAACAGATCAATGCCAGAAGCAGCAGGTAGCTTTTTACGGTGTTTCGCATATTGTTAGAATTGAATGGAAATATTACAACCGAAAGTTTTAGTAGAAGGCAGATTAAAAAAGTCGAGGCCGTTGGCATTGGATTGATCGTACAATAACTGATTAGGATCAGCGCCTTTGTAAGCCGAATACAATACCAGGTTGTTGGCATAGAGCGAGAACGACAGCTGCTGGATGTATTTCCTAAGACTTAGTTTATAACTTATATTTATGGTGTTCAATCGCAATACATCAGCCCGCTGAATGTATTCTTCTCCAACACCACTATGTCCATACCGCGTCCAGCGATTGTGCTCCACAGGCAGCGTAACATCATAAAAAGATACGGGGATGTTATTGGGCTGTTTATCCTGCAGCACACCGGTAAATACAAAACCCGTAATATTTCTGTCCGCTGCTGAAGTAGCTGACCGTCCATAATAATCCAATACTGCCTGCGTACCGTTCCACATCTGCCCACCCTTTTTCCATTCCCAATAGAGGTCCACGTAAAAATTTCTCCATCTACGGCGTTGTTCAGTTTAACTATAAAATCAGGGATGGGATTGCCGATCACTTTTGGGGTGGCATTTGCCAGCGGAAAACCATCGCTGCCAATCAATACATTGTTATTGGCATCACGCTGGTAACTGGTGCCTGTTATACTGCCCAGGGCCGCTCCTTTCACAATAGCCGTATGCACATTGCTGAACCCGGCCAAAGGGGTAAAGTCATATCCGTCTTTTACGTCAGTTACTTTGATATTGTTGGCAAAAAAGGAAAGCGAGTTCTCTGTATAAAAATCCATTTTGCCTTGATTCAACGTTAAGCCCAGTTCAAGCCCGTTGTTGCGATGATCAGCTATATTTTTCAGCACCAGGTTACCATTTTCAAAAACGGGAAAAACATCGTTCCCTGTTTTCCTGCTGAACAGTTCACCATACAACGTAACGCGATATTTGTATTTAAGCTCTATGCGGCTTGTCCATTCACTATGGCGCACCGGTTCCAGGTTATCAAAACTGTTCACTTCTGTTACCGGAAAAAAACCGAATGCCTGCTGCGTTGAATATTGCAACAGGCTGTTTTGCGAAAAAGACCGCCCAACCGCTAATTCATTATTAAACCGGTTATAAGCGACGCTGAGCCTTGCGGAGATATTTTCCAGGTTTAAAAAATCATCGTCGAATACAAAAGCTGATATGTTAGGTAAAAAATAATTATTAACGGTTGCCGTGTTGGAAGCGTATAACTTATTGGTAAGATAAAGGCCGACCTCCGTATAGCTACGTTCGTATTTGGCGAACCAGGTAAGCGACGCATCATGTGCTGAACGCTGGTAACGATAAGCGGCATTGGGACTATAATCGATGGCAGACCGGTTGTTCGTATAACTATAGTGCGCACTGACCTTACCGGAGAAATGATAATCATTGAACTTTACATAATAGGAGGCATTGCCTTCCAGCAAATAATTTACATTCTTTTTTGTACGGTCAATAGCTATTCCATTTGGAAAGAAAGCACTTCCCGGTTTATATCCTTCCCGGTTATTCTGGTACAGCTTTTCTATCGATTGCGTGATCTTATACCTGAATGACTTTTGTTTATACTCCACCATCAAACTACCGGTACGATGTGTCTGTAAAAATCGATTTCCATTATCTGTCAATAAATACATGGGATTATCAGCTTCAGCACCATATGCGGGTTGCATTCCCGCAATGCGCGTATTTTGCGCATTGTCAAAACTGATCGGGCTCAATATAGCATCCTGGTAAACGCGGTTCAAAAATCCATTCCTGTTCGGGTTAGAAAACTCATCCTGTAAAAAAGTATAACCACCGGTAATGCTCAGCTTTTTTATAGTGGTTTCCAGGGAGGTCGAAATATTACGGGAGGTATTTTTATTATACTTAATAAAGGTGTTCTCCCTCGATTGTCCCAATTTGATTGTCCCGTTCACTAATGGTTCGCCACCTGCCATATACCGGCCCTGTATGCGTAAAGCCTGTGATAACAAAGAAGCCGTTCTGAAAATGTTGTTATTGTAAACGTTGGCAGCAGTGCCATTGCCCGTACCAACAGGCACCAGTTTACCCTGCGCATCATAGGCATAATTGCTGCCATCATACTCCAGTGAATTTATAGCCGGTCCGTAACTGAACATATCACCGGTTTCTGCACCGCGCCAGGCCAATGCGCCGTTCTGCGATCGTCCCTGCACATATTGTGTTTGCAGCGCTGGTAGCTGGTTGATCCGTTTTATTTCTACCCGGGTACTGAACTGGCCGCCTAATTGCAGCGCCTTTTCATTATACGGTTCAATATTCAACATACCGTTATGAATGCTGATCTTACCTACACGAAAACCGTAATAATCGCGATGCATCATCAGGGGAGATAGCTGGATACTATTTATGGTATCGGGCCAGAAATTTTTTAACCGCAGGCTATCTTTACTGATCAACGCCAGGTAATCGGTCGACAACAGAGGGGTTACTTCCTGCGTGTAAGCAAACGCATGGAATAGCAATAACAATAGCAGTTGTTTCACGTACAGTTGTTTATTGCTGGATGCGGGGGCTGAAAGAATTACATAACCGGGCAGGAAAAATTTGCAAAAACAGCTTTAAGCCGTAAGCTTTAAGCCATAAGCAAATACAAAAGCCATCAGTTTTCTGCTTGCAGCTTATAGCTTGCAGCTTGCAGCTTTTGGCTAACCTTTACCATATCTTTATCGGACACTCCACTTTCTCTAAACTTTCGGCCAGTCGTTGCCATAAACCGATATAAGATAACGACAATTCAAAACCGCCCCTGAACTGGGATGCCGTGGTGAGCTTGCTTATATTAACATCATAACTTAAACCAATACCTAACTGATGGGTATATAATTTTATAATGGGAATAAATGCATCATTCCAACGAAATGTACCGCCGACTGCTATAGATAAGGCCGCTTCATCTCCTTTTTCATCAAAGCTATGCGAATACAACCCACCGCACTGGATCATTCGGTTTCCGCCCTGCATAAAATAATCGGCATAAAAAACGATCTTGTCCATATCGTTGATCCATGCAGATAACCCACCGTTCAAACCCCACTTTCTGTTCAACCGCACATCGTACTCTTTTGTAAACGCAACCCGTGGTTCCGTTATATGAAATACTCCGCCACCAATATACATATTGATGTTATTGCTAAGGCTTGTTTTAAAACTTACACCAACAGAACCATCCCAATAAGTTAAACCGGTATTGCCAAATTGTTGCCGGGTTGCATTGGAAGCGCTGTACGCCCCATTCACATACTGATCGTCGAACTGCAATTTGCTGGCATCAAAACGTTGACTTACAACCCCACCCATAAAAGCAAGGGAAATAAAACTGGTTTTATCTTCATTCAATAATTTGTGATAATTAATAACCGGCAGCACCTGGGTGCGTTGCAATTTTGAATCACCGGCCACATCATTGGTAGCCTGTATTCCGGCCGTAATAAAATCACCTGTTGAAAAACCCCGCAACAATTTACATTCACCACTCATGCCCATGGTGCGATAAGGGACCGTGACGCTTTGCCATTGATTGCGGTAGGCAGCCGATAACCGGAAATTGCCGGAGAAAATACCCGCCAGCGCCGGGTTGCGTAAGATGGGGAATTCGTAGAACTGGGAAAAATGAATATCCTGCGCCTTCATTATTACTGAATGAAACAACAGATATATAAAAAAACAATAGGGTACAGATCGGTGCATAAAGTTTGTGGTTTGTTGTTTGTGGTCTATGGTTGGGTTTACGAGCTTTTTAGCGTTGTTCCCTGTATTTGCTTACAGCTTATAGCTTACAGCTTACAGCTTAAATCTTACAGCTTATATCATGGGCGCACGGCTTTAGGCTTTCAGCTTTGAACCCAGTGCTACTTTAAGAGCGTAACATTCCCTTTATACGTATTGATAAGGTCATTCTCACAAACCACCTCAGCAATGTAAACATATACTTCCGCCGGGCCGGTAGCGCCGCGTATTCTTCCGTCCCAGCCAAAGGCAGGATCGTTCGGCGAGAAGTTTGTTTTTTCAAAAACCAGTTCACCCCAGCGGGAGAAAACCCTGAATGAACGCACCAGTGCCACCCCTTTGCCGCGCACCATGAAAACATCATTCATGCCATCGCCATCAGGTGAAAAAGCATTCGGGATAAACACCTGTGTGCTCAAACAAAATGGTCTGATGTTCATGGAATCAACACCTACACAACCATTTTCATTGGTGACCCTGGCATAATACGTCGTATTTTTTTTGACAGTAGCCACCGGTGTTGAGCAGGAAGTACAACTGAGATCAGCGCCAGGCGACCATTGCCACGATACAATAGGACCATTCTGAGTTTTGGGAGCGAAGGTGTGCGTACTTCCGGTAGCCAACGCCACATCCGGGCCTACATCTACTTGCGGCTTCGGATTTACGATCACCTTTATAAAACCGGTATCTGTAAAACACTGGTGGCCATCGAAACCAATTACCTGGTAGTTAGTGGTCGTTTTCGGTGCTGCCACCGGGTTAGCAATATTGGAGCGGCTTAACCCCTGCCCCGGTGACCACGCATACGTTACTGCGGCTCCCTGCGCCTGCAGGTTCACCATTTGTCCTTCGCAAATTGTTTGATCAGGCGAAACCGTTATTTCAATTGGTTGAAATACGGTCAGGTTTATTGTGTCCTTATCAATACATCCGCTCTCGATGCTGGTAACGGTAACCACATAGGTGGCTGGCTGTGGCGGTCTGCCTACAGGTTGGGCAACCAGGGAGTCTGATAAAAAGTTCGCCGGTGACCATGCATAGGTGAATCCGCTGGCAGCCGGCGAACCAATGGTTATCGGATGATCAGGACAAACTACAGTATCCGGTCCTGCATTGGCCAATGGCAATATAGGATACACAGACGCCTGCAGCGTATCACTGCAACCAAAACCATTAAAGGGTACAACCACAACATTCACATTATTAATTGGTGGCGCAGGATCGATCACAAGGACTTCACCCGTTCCCAGTTCTTTAGTGAAATTATCATCGAACCATTTATATTCCTGGAAACCGGCCGGACCGGTAAAGGTGGCCACCATCGGATTACATTCAAAATGAGCAATCGCAGATACATTGCATTCTCCCACATCAACATAAGCATATCCCCAGTGACCGCCCTGGGTGCAGTCGGCGGTAGTAAACTCCAGTTGCAAGGTTTTGCCGGCATAGGCATCCAGGTTAAGGAATGCCGACGACCAGGGCTTAAACTTAACCGTACCATCAACCGGCGATGTTTGAAAACCAGGCAGCGATGCCGTGGCAATGTATTCGTTGGAAGCACAAGGCAGGTAAGTATTGGATTGCACATCGAGCATGCGGGCAATAAACCGGGGTTGTTCGTTTGCCACATGACCCGGGTCCTCAAACACCACTGCGTACCGGTAAGTAATGGACGCATCTTTCGCATTGGCCGGAACGGTAAATTCATATACAATACGTTCCGCCTCTTTATTAATATCATCGTTGCCCAGTTTTACGGCATATCCACTGCCATCGGGCGGGTTAATGGGAAATCCACCATACGGGTCAAGCGTGGCACCTGCTGCTTTTACTAATAGGGTATGCCTGCCGGTTACAGGCGATGAGGCCGTTACATTTATTACATTCTTATTATTTTGAACGTCTGTTTCTCCTATGTAACATCGCCAGTTATTAAAGGAGCCGGATTCAAAGTCAATATTGGTGGGACAAGTTTCGGCTTGCAGCGCCTTGACCGGGTTGTGGTTTGAAGTTTGTGGTTTGTGGTTCTTTAATTCGAACTGGCTGATATTATTCGAACTTCCCGAATTCGTGGCACTCCCGATTGACGATTCACGATTCACGATCTGGCTGGTAGCCTTCTGGAATAGACATAGCAATACTAATACAAAAGAGGTAAAATTCCCTTTCATAGGTTAACGGTTAACGAATTAGCGGAATACCAGGCTTTCAGACCGGTGTAGGTTGGGATCCTTCGACTTCGCTCAGGACGTGCTTCGACTTCGCTCAGGACGTGCTTCGACTTCGCTCAGGACGTATATTATGGAGAAGGGCTGGTGGGTTAAGCAGTTCTATAAAATGTAAAATATAGTCATGGTATTCCTGTTTGGTGTTTTCAAAAATATCTTATACGGACTGCTACTTTTTATACTTTGCAAATACTGTGCAATAATTTTAAAAGGTGAACAACTTATGGGCGGACCAATCGTTAGGGTGGCCCCCGGGAAGAGAAAATCGGTTAAACCTTTATTAACATCTGTTTAATTTTTTGTGGGTCTATAGCTGATATGTTATTAACCATTACTTTTATCGGGCATACAATTATTACAACCAATGGATACCCGTAGAGAATTCCTTAAAAAAGCATCCCTGATTTCCGGCGGCGCCGGCCTTATGCAATTGTTACCCCCCGCCATTGCCAAAGCGCTGGCCATTGATCCCGACGCGGGCAGCACCTGGAAAGACGCAGAGCATGTCGTATTCCTGATGCAGGAGAACCGGTCGTTCGATCATGCATACGGCTCATTACAAGGCGTACGTGGCTTTAACGACCCGCGGGCTATCCGGTTACCCAATAAAAACCTGGTTTGGCTGCAAACCAATAACGAGGGCGAAACCTATGCGCCTTTCCAGCTTGATATTCACAACACCAAAGCCACGTGGATGAACTCCCTCCCCCACTCCTGGTCCAACCAGGTTGATGCCCGGAACAACGGCCGGTACGACAAATGGCTGGAGGCCAAACCTTCCGGCAACAAAGATTACAAGGCTATGCCTTTGACCCTGGGTTTCCATACCCGGGAAGATATTCCGTTCTATTACGCCCTGGCCGATGCCTTCACTGTTTGCGATCATAATTTTTGTTCTGCCCTTACCGGCACCACGCCCAACCGCCTGTATTTCTGGAGCGGCACCATTCGCGAAAAACAGGATGAGAACGTGCCGGCCAATGTTTGGAACGAAGACGCCGATTACGACACTATGGTAAACTGGACAACCTATCCTGAGCGATTGGAAGACAATGGCATATCCTGGAAAGTGTACCAGAATGAATTGAGTGTGGGCGTAGGATTTGAAGGAGAAGAAGATGGCTGGCTGGCTAATTTCGGCGACAACCCGCTGGAATATTTCACGCAATACCAGGTAAAATTCCATCCGGCATATATAAAGAACCTGCCCAAAGCAGCCGCCCTGCTTGCAGAAGAGATCAAAAAGCAGGAGCAAAGCCTGGCAGCCGGTACGGATGCTGAGCAAGTGAAGAAAAGGATTGAAAAGCTGAAGGCGCAACTCAAGATCGTTGAAGCAGATCAAATAAAATATACCGCAGCAAATTATGAACGGCTCACCGCCCGGGAAAAGAACCTGCATGAAAAGGCGTTTGATACCAATAAGAACGACCCCAACTATCATGAGCTTACTACAATAAAGTATAAAGACGGCAATAAGGAACGCGAAATGAAAGCGCCGAAGGGCGATGTGCTGCACCAGTTCCGTGAAGATGTTAAAAACGGTAAACTGCCAACCGTTTCATGGATCGTTGCGCCGGAAAACTTTTCCGATCATCCCTCTGCAGCCTGGTTCGGCGTGTGGTATATCAGCGAAGTACTGGATATATTAACGCAGAACCCCGAAGTATGGAAGAAAACGATCTTCATTTTAACCTACGATGAAAACGATGGCTACTATGATCACCTGCCGCCCTTTGTAGCGCCACATCCGCATAATGCGTCAACCGGTTTCACCTCTTCCGGCGTTGATACCGGCGTGGAATATGTAGTGAATGAAAAACAACAATCCATTAAAGAGTTCGCACGCGAAAGCTCTATCGGCCTGGGCTACCGGGTACCCATGGTTGTAGCTTCGCCCTGGACGCGTGGCGGCTGGGTAAACTCACAAGTGTTCGATCATACTTCCTCACTGCAATTCCTGGAAACATTTCTATTGCACAAAACAGGAAAGAAAATTGAGGAAACCAACATCAGTAAATGGCGTCGTACGGTTTGCGGTGATCTTACTTCTGTATTCAGACCTTATAATGGCGAGAAGATCACGCTTCCCGAATTTCTGGAAAGAGATGAATTTATAGAAGGCATTCATAAAGCCCAATTCAAAAAACTGCCATCGAACTTTAAAAAGCTGACAGCAAAAGAAATAGCAGCCATCAATAAAGCACCCTGGCAATCGCCTTTCATGCCACAGCAGGAAAAAGGCATCCGCAACGCCTGTGCCCTGCCCTATGATCTGGATGCTGATTGTATCTTGTCTGCCGATAAAAAAACAGTGGAGATCATCCTCAGAGCAGGCAAGAGCTTTGGGGAACGATCGGCCGGTTCGCCTTTTCATATTTACGCACCCGGTAAATACCAGCAACAGGAGATGCAAAACTGGGCCTACGCCGTGGAACAGGGACGCTACATACAACCCAAATGGCAATTGAACGATTTTGAGAACAATACCTATCATTTACTGGTGTATGGTCCCAATGGTTTCTTTCGTGAATTTTTGGGCACGCCGAACGATCCGCAGGTTATGTTATTATGTGCCTATGAAACAGATGCCAAAGGCCAGCATACCGGTAATGTGGTTATCTGGGCAAACAATACCGGCACACAACCCGTTGTCTTTGAAATAACAGACAATGCATATAAAAATCCGGCGCAAAGCATTACCATCCCTGCGGGAAAAAAAGTAAAGAATGCGATCACCATCAATACCGCCAAAAGCTATGGCTGGTACGACTTTTCCATTAAACTAAAAGGCAATCAGTTATTTGAGAAAAGATATGCCGGCCGCGTTGAAACCGGTGAACCAGGTAAAACAGATCCTTTCATGGGTAGAATGGTGTAGCAGGTACGTACTCAGCGTTTCACCAGCAAAATAGAAGTAAAATACATTGGCGATAAAACCTTAGTTTATTCCTAACTTTATAGGTAGCCAATTATTTTACTCACTCCTAAATACTGCGTTATGCTGGATACGATTGCGCCTGCCTTTCAGGCTGTGAACAACCTGAAAATACTTGCAGCGAGTAGTGAAAGTTTTGATGACAGCTTATCTATCGACAGCAAGATCTCCTTTCGTCCCTTTGTTAATTACTTAAAAGATAAATTACAAGGCACCTCCGATACCAGATCAAGAATATATGCTTACCTGATTGAAAGATTTGAAGAAGTGCCGGCCCTGCTGGAGCCGATCACAGATATGCATTTACTGGAAGAAAACCATGACCTGCTTGAATTGCTGGGCACTACGCTTTTTCCGGTGGTAAGCGACCAGGAAAAAAATATGTTCACCATGGGCCTGCCTTATGAGTTTTCCATTTTCAATTATTCTCAGCCCTTCAGGAAATTATTCGTCGATGAAACCGAAGAACATTTTTTACTGCCCGACAATGTAACGGTTGAATATTTAAAACAGGCGCAATGCGCGCTCATCTATGAGCATATACTGGAGAAATTCTACAATATTAAATTGAATGAAGACCCCCACCTGGTATATCCGATAGTAGATAAGACCACCGGCATGAGACGCTATTACAAATTACGGTACGATCGCCGGTTTATTGATATTACGCTCAAAGGAACGCTCCCCCAGATACAGGATTGCGCTGTTTGCTTAAACTCTCTGCGCATTTTAGACCTTGACCGGCAACTGGAAAAAATGCCGCTTGAACTTTTTGAAGCCGAAGGATTTGGCGTATGGATCGGTGAGGACTTCACCATACAGGAATCGCTGGATGCTATTAAGAAAATATTGCTGGCGCACGACAGCTGCGATACATCTATTGTACAGGGGTTGAAAAAAAATATTCACGCCCTGGTTGAACTGAATGAAGTAGAAGTGGGGCTTACGCCATTTGTACAACTCAATAACCGGTTTGTGCTGGATGAAACCTGCACGCAGCATGGCCTGCTCGGAAAAAAATGGAAATCGACCGATGCCGATAGCCTAGCAGCTTACCAAATGAGCGTGGAATTTTTCAGCGAGCACCCCGAGCCCATCGCCCTTTCTGTGCTCGATGAACATGTACTTGAAGTGGCGCCATTTACAAAAGTCCTTTTAGATGAAGGTGTAAGAAGTTATATAATTTACCCTATTCAAAATAATGACGGTTTATTAGGTGTGCTGGAACTCGCTTCTCCCATACCCGGCCAACTGAACCAGGATGTTATGAACAGGATTGAAACTGCCATGCCGTTGTTATCACTGGCGCTGTTGAAGAACAGGGACTCCTTTAATAATCGCATTGAAAAGATCATCAAAGAAAAATTCACCGCATTACAACCGGCTGTTGAATGGAAGTTTGCCGAAGTGGCCTGGGAGTACATGCACAATGAACATAAAGAAGAAACAGCCAGTATCACCGGGAATGTGGTGTTCGACAATGTATACCCGTTGTATGGCGCTATTGACATTCGTAACTCATCTATTGAAAGAAGCCGGGCTATTCAGAAAGACCTGAAAGAACACATTGACCTGGTAGATGATATATTTGACAAACTGCAAAGCCGCCTGCATTTGCCTTTACTGGAAGGATTGAAATTCAAGAACTTTACTTTCCGGCAGGCTATAGAAAATGGACTGGCTGCTGAAGATGAAGTACGCATCAATGAATTTTTTGAGAAAGAAGTAACCCCGGTGCTGCAACACCTGCAAAGCAGTCATCCCCAGTCGCGGGAAATAATTACCAGCTACGTAAACATGGTCAATGATTATAACGGTTATTTGTATCGCAACCGGAATGAGTATGAAAATTCTCTCATTACCATTAACAATGCGGTGCTGCAAAGTTTCGAAAAGCAGGAAGAGCTCATGCAGCAATCTTACCCGCATTATTTTGAAAAGTATAAAACCGATGGGGTTGAGTATACCATTTACATCGGACAGTCGATTGCGCCGAAAAACGAATTCAATATGCTTTACCTGAAGAACATCAGGCTATGGCAATTGAGTTCCATGGCAGAAATTGCCCGCATCACCCACGCATTAATACCTTCCCTGCAGGTTCCCCTGCAAACTACGCAACTGATATTGATCCATAGTCAACCCATCAGTATCAGTTTCCGCAAAGACGAAAGGCGTTTTGATGTGGAGGGCTCGTATAACATCCGCTACGAGATCATGAAGAAACGTTTAGACAAAGTACATATTTATGGTACGAATGAACGGTTAACGCAACCCGGGAAAATAGCCCTGGTATACAGCAACCCTAAAGAGGCGCAGGAATACCAGGAATATATCCTATTCCTGCAAAGCAAGAATTTGCTATTGCCCGGGATGGAATCTCTGGAGTTGGAGGAACTACAAGGAGTAAGCGGATTAAAAGCGTTGCGGGTTGATATTAATCTGCAGAACAGTAAGTAAAATACCAGATACCCGTGCCACGGTTTTAAACCGTGACACGGGTATTGTTTCAGGCTTCTATCAGTTCCAGTATTCCCTCATTCTGAATGATCAACATACCCTGGCGGTCTTCGGTAATACCTTCCTGCAACTGGTAAGTATACCGGGGGATCGACCCTTCCATAACCGTAGGCATATACGTACAATGAACATTGGCATGCTGTTGTAACACCTCCCCCACTTCAATGATATGCGTTGACACAATGAACAGGCAGGCCGTATAACCGGCAAAGGCTTCCGTAACGGCCAGCGTGCCATCATATGCATCTTTCACATTGGTGCCTTTGAACAGCTCATCGAACATCACCAATAATCTTTTGCCACTGCTCACCGCCTCTGCAGCCTGCTTTACCCGTACCACTTCTGCATAAAAATGACTGTATCCAAGGCTGATGTTATCTGCCACGTTGATGGAAGAATACAATCCATCGCGTACCGAGAAATACATACTGGCTGCTGCAACGGGAAAGCCCATATGCGCCAGGTAAACAGCAATACCTACGGATTTCATCCAGGTTGATTTACCGGCCATATTAGCCCCGGTCAGGAACAACACGTTACTTTCCTGGCCCATAGTGATAGAATTGCCAACAGCCTGTTTCAGGGAAGGATGATACAACCCGGTAGCCTCTAAAATATTTTTCTCCGGCGGGTACGCCTTTGCATAGGTAAACCCTCTTGTACGCGCTACGTCGCTCACAGAGACATACACATCCAGTTCGTAAATGAACGCCAGCAGGCGTTCCATAGCATCGTTCAGATCATTCTTTAACAGGTGATCGTAATAAGCCAGGATTTTTACCGATAGGGATTTATAGATATCTATATTGCGCAAACGCTCCAGCCGCGGGTCGCTCAAAAGTTCCCGAACCTCTTGCACCCGTGTATGCCACGCGCCCGCCGGCGGTTGCATTTGCTGCAGGAATAACCAGCATTTGTTCAGGGTACCGATCGTTGCCTGTACCCCCTGTACAAGGCCTTTATACCGTTCATCGCGGGTTAAACCAGCCAACAGTTTTTTTATAACGGTACCGCCCAGTGTTGCCAGCGTATTATTGCCTGCCGCAGTATCAAGGTATTCCCGCATCATGCCGATCTCCTGCACATCGAAGGGGAACAACAGATCGGCCTGCTGAAAGAATTGCAGGATGCTGCTGCGCGCATTGATGGCTTCCGCATTGGTGAGCGGATGGTGAAACAGGTTATCCAGCAACTGCTCGCCCCCTCTTGTTCTTACCTGGTAAAACAGGCTGTAAATGGAACCCTGCCTGTATTTACCCAGCAGGTTCAGCTCTTCCAGCGTTTGCGTATCTATGTGAAAGTTCATTTGGATCTGGAGATTTTGAGATTTCGGGAATTTGTGATTTGCGATTTATTTGGAATTTGGAATTTATGATTTGGGATTTTTCAGCATATCTAATATACCCTCCTTTCTGATAATGATCATACCATGCCGGTCATCGGTGATGCCTTGCTGTAAGGTATAAGTATACTCAGGCTGGTGGCCGTTCATGCGCGTAGGCAGGTAATAGAAACCGATATGGTTGTTCTGCTTCAATGCTTCGCCGGCTTCAACAATGTGCGACGAAATAATGAACTTACTGGTTTTTCTTCCGGCAAAGGCCCGGGAAACGGCAACCGTTGCTTCCTGTGCATCCTTTACATTCGTGCCCCGGAACAGTTCATCAAAAACAATGAACAGCGATTTTCCCTGGCTCAATTCCGTGGCCACCTTTTTTACACGCAGTACTTCTGCATAAAAATGGCTCGCGCCTATGCCTAAATTATCGGGCAGGTTGATGGTGGTATACATTCCATCCATCACCGAAAACTCCATGGCAGTAGCCGCCACGGGAAAACCCATATGCGCTACGTATACCGCCGTGCTCACCGACCGCAAAAAGGTTGATTTGCCCGCCATGTTTGCGCCAGTTAAAAAGATCACCTGCTGACCTGTATGCATGAACAGGTTATTGCCCACCGGTTGCTGTAATGCGGGGTGGTATACGCCTTCCAGGTTCAATACACCTGTACCTTTATCGAGGGCTTTGGGAAAAACAAATTTTCGTTCCTTCGCTACTTTGGCAACTGACAGGTAAGCGTCGAGGTTATAGATGTATCGAAGCAATTCTTCAATTTTACCACGTTCCCGTTCCCTGAACAATACGTCATAGGCGGCAACGGCCGTATAAGATAGCTTATTATTGCTTTTCTCCCGAAACGCAGGTTCAAAAGCCGCATCGCCGGTCAATGCGCTAATAGCAAGGCGGTCCGTTGCATAGGCCGTAATTCCTTTCACCGCATCTCCTTCAACAAATTCCTTGCTTCGCTGAATGATCGCTATTACAGACAGCACGCCCAACTGAATGTCTTTATCGCTCAGGGCACGCTGGTTACGGGCACGGCTTCCCTGTTCACCCGGTTCCTTTATATATTTCTCAGTGGCATCTATCAGGGCGGCGTCGAAGGGAAAGGCGCTGTTCAACCGGCTAAAATGCTCAATGATGCTGCTTCGGTGGCTGATCGCTTCCCTGCTGCTCAACGGATGCAGGAACATATCTTTCAGGATCGATTCCCCGCCCCGGGTCTGCGTACGGTTATACAGGTCGAAGATGCCCTCGCGGTGGCGCCTGCCAAATATGCCGAGGTCAGCAATCGTTTGCTCATCGGTGTATAGGATCATGTTTCCTCCTGTTTATTTTCTTTTTCTACGGATCAATAAGATGGAACCAAACAGCAATACCAGTGCGGGCAGGATCCAAACGAACACTACCCGCAGTGTTTTTGCACCGGCACTGGAGATGTTTAATCTGTTGTCCTTTGGATCGTCGCGGGGTGTATAGATCGGAAAAGCACCTTCGCTCAGCCAGCTATAAAATGCCCGGCCCATAAACGATTCATTGTTTCTGAGGTTACTCATAAAATCGGCATCACTGCAAACGACAATCCGTTGCTGCCGGTTGTTGATCTGGCGGGTCAATGCCAGTGCGGTGGCAAATGACCCTTTTATATCTCCTTCCTTTTCATTATATACCGGTGGTACGGAATCTGTTACCAGTGTCCCCGCTTTTAACCAGGTTTCCCCGCCCAGTGTTTTCAGCAAAGGATTCACGGCAAACGGTCCCTGTTTAGCGTAGGCCATGGCGGTAGCGCCCGGCATCAGTACCTTCAAACTGTCGCCGGATGCTTTCATGTGCAGGAATACCTGCTCTTCCGCCAGGTTGCCAGCTACATTCGTTACATAAGGCGTCACCATATGCGGCATTTCATCTTTGCTCGGTTGTATCAGGGTGCCTTCCATCAGTTGAACGCCCAGTTGCTGCAGCAAGGGATTCAACACCTGCGCTTTTCCGGGTTCACCCAATATCAGCATATTGCCGCCATCATCAATATACTGCCTGATCTTCGCGATAGCGCTATCGCTCAAATTGGTCTTGGGGTCGGCCAGCACCAGCGCAGTCGTATTTGACGGAATATTCGTTTTATTCAAAGCGATCGTGTCTGCGTCAAATCCCAGGTTGAGCAGGGAGAAACGGTTCTCCTTTGCTATGGAATGCATCCGGTATTCCCGTTCGCCTTTTTTATAGATAGAACGTTCCAGGTCGCCGGTTATAAACAATATTTTGGGCAGGCGGGCATTTACCAGGCGTTTAATGGCAGCAGCCACCTGTTGTTCTGCGGGCCAGAATACATTGTCGTCAAAGGTTCGCAAAAAAGTAGTTCTGCCTTTATACTTCAACTGCATCACCAGGCGGTATTTCTCCGGCAACAGGTTGATTGTTTTACGCATTTCGGCAGGTGATTGAAACCGGGAGAAATTTTCATCCTGCCCTTCCGCCATCTGTTCGGCCATTTGTTTGGTCGTTTTTTTGGGAAAGGCCCTGAGCAATGTGCCTTCGTCGATGGTGCGGTCATAATCGTAGTAATACACGTAGTTGAATTTTATGTCGGGCTTGAACCGAACATATTTGTCCCATACCTCTGACAAATAGATATTCCGGCTCTCCGGAAACCCGCGCGAAGCACCGGCGCCCAGCAGGTTGGTATACAGGGTTACTTCCAGCGGCTCTTTGCCCAGTTCTTTGATCACCGCCTGTGAACGCGGATGGATGGTGTGGGCTTTCCGGGCTGTAGCATCCCAATAGATGGTATAGGCGGCACGTGAGGTAACATAACCTACCAGTAATGTAATGGCTATTACAGCAACATAACCCCTGGCTTTAATATACCATGGTTTCGACTCCCGCGTTCCCTTTAATTTAAGCAGGGTGAATGACAGGAACATATAAACGATGGCAACAAAGTAGATAATATCCCGCGAGGTGATCATTCCCTTCAGCAATTTTTCGGTACGGCCCGATAAGGAAAGAAAATAGGTGAGGTCGCGTACGAGATCAAACTTTTGCCACAGTGCGCCGATACGGGTTAATATGAAAATGAGCACAAAACTACCGATCGCCGATACGATCTGGTAAGTAGTAAGGCTCGACATAAACAAACCGATAGCCGAATAAGCGCATACTAACAGATAAAAACCCAGCGCGGCAGATAACAGCATCCCGAAATCCACCGATTGTATATTACAGGCGCCGGTCACCATGAAAATGCCCATAATGCCCAACAACAACAGGTTATACAGCATAATGGCCAGAAATTTTCCCAATACGATCCCGCGCAGCTTCACCGGGGAGGAATACAACAATTTGATGGTGCCATTATTGATCTCCCGGCTGATGAGGCCCATGCAGAGCAATGGAACAAATAAGAATAAGTTCTCCAACGCATGAGAGAAGATCCCATCCGTACTCAAAAAAACGTTCATTGTTAAGGACACCTGTCCCCAGTCTTTGAACTTCGGGTTATTGCGCTGCATCACATCCTGCCAACGGGCCATGTACTGCAAAGCGTTGGTATAAAACCAGGCGCACTGCACCATAAAAGCAATCGCCAGGAACCAGGCTACGGGGGAATAAAAAAGGTTACGGAGTTCGGTCTTCGCTATCTTATTGATCATCTTCATTAAGTAAAATTTACGGGATGAGAAGTGAAGTGCAAAAAAGCAACTGCGAGCTTCAATTTTTTTCACAGCCTGCCCCGATGAAGTCGGGGTTTGCCATTTGCCGTTTCACGATTTGGTGGATAATTGTTTAAATACGTCATCGAGCAGGCCTTTATCTAAAGTGATCTCCCGTAAGCGCCATTTGTTTTGTACACTGGCAGCTACCAGTCGTTCCGCCACTTCTTCATTTTCGAAGTAAACACGTATTTGCCGGTCAGTAAGAAATTCTACTTTGCTTACGCCGGGCACGGCCAGCAATTCAGGCATGGCAGGCGGCTCTTCCACCCGCATCACCAGGCTGTGCGGTTGTATATAATCGTTGAAAGCGCTCATGGAGTCGGAGAAAACAATTCTGCCTGCATCGATCATGATCACCTGTTTACACATCAAATGGATCTCGGAAAGAATGTGTGAAGAGATCAGCACCACATGGTCCTGCGCAATTTCCTTAATCAGCTTGCGTACTTCTATTAGCTGGTTGGGGTCTAATCCGTTCGCCGGTTCATCCATTACCACAAGCCGGGGCTTATGAATGATAGACTGGGCGATACCTACCCGCTGGCGATAACCGCCCGAGAGGTTGCGGATCAACCGCGTACTGAAATGCGCAATGCCGCAACGTTCCTTCACTTCACTCACTGCATTTTTAATTTTCTCCTTTGGCATTAATCGCAATTGCGCACAATAGGTAAGGTACTCATCAATGGTGAGGTCGGTATACAATGGTGGTTCCTGGGGCAGAAAGCCGATCTCGCGTTTGGCCAGTTCGGGTTCTTTACGAATATCCATGCCATGTATATACACATTACCTGCAGTTTGATTCAACACACCGCAGATGATGTTCATGGTAGTAGATTTGCCGGCGCCGTTAGCGCCCAGCAAACCAATAGCGCCATACTGATCAATTTCAATATTAATATCACGGATGGCCCAGGCACTGCTGTACCGGTGCGAAAGCCCTTCAATTTTTAAAATACCAGGCATAATAAGATTTAATTAAAAAAATGTCGGATTGCCGGCCATTAGCCATCAAGCCATTAAACCATCGATCTTCTTTGGGTCAGCTCCCATTACAGGAACTTGTATGCTTATTTAATTGAGTGATGTAAAGGTTTCAATCAACATCGCCTTATGGGTGGTGGGGTCGCCGGGCGAACCGATCAGGGCCAGCGTGAAATTCCGGTAACGCCGTGCATTGAACGAGGCTTTATTTATATCCCCCACATCAAGGCTGCTGATCAGGGCGCCGGTAGCCGTATTCCTGAATTCAAACGTATACTTGCTTATACCGGCCGTTGCAGCATAATTGGTAAACCCGGTCATGCTTTTATAAGAAAGATTGTTTGCTTCGGAACCATGTGCCCTTCCGGCCAGGTTTACACTAACGGGAACACTGCCGGCCATCAGGTTTACAAAGCGTATTCCCAGGCTGCTGTCGCTGATGGGGTGATAAGGCGGGTTATCTATCGTGAACATTGTATCAGGTACAGTTAATGTACCGGTAAGGAACAACGTATAAGTGGCGCCCACCTGCAGGTGCAGGGTGAGATCGTACAAAGGCGCATTATGCGCATTGGTATCGGGATATTTGTAAATAGCCAGCCGTTGTTCGCCGGTATAGGATAAGTTCAGTTGGCCTTTATCTGCTTTGCCATACTCCAGCTTTAAGGCATTCCGGTAGTTAATAGGATCGGTGCCGCTGAAATTGGTGACCAGCGAAGGCGTGCTGTTGGGTACTGCATTGATGAGCGTCAGCGACGCCGTACCGGAGAAGGTTTGCTCTTTACTACAAGAGGCTATTATGAGAATTGTAAGTATCGTTATAATGTGTTTCATTGTTGCTTTTTTGAATATTATGCTACGGGGAAAAGCTATAAGCCGTATAAGCTGTAAGCAGCATACAAATACATTTACTTTCGGGACCTCGGCCTTCGCCTTTTGGCTTTTGGCTTACAGCTTTAAGCTTTAGGCTGTATTCAATATTCCGCATTCTGCACCAACCTCGGATTCACCTGGATCTCAAACGGCGGTATGGGATACAACAACTGGTAATCGCCGGCCCAGGGTTGTTTACTGCTCATAGCACTCAGCACATCGTGCGCTTTGTTGGTGCGCTTGAGGTCGAACCAGCGATGCCCCCACTCTGCAAACAATTCTACCTGCCGTTCACGGGCAACCGCTGTTATCACCTGCGCCTGCGCTAATGTAGTTGGCAGGGCCGGTACATTGGCTCGGTTACGGATCACATTCAGGTCGGCAATGGCCGCAGCAATTCCACCGGCGCCATTGGCGGCTGCTTCCGCCCGTATCAAATACATTTCTGCCAAACGCAGCATCATGTAATATTCGGTGGATGGGTTGTTGCTAAAGGTGCTCGGTCCGAGCTTGTATTTATGTGGATAATAGTTATACCCGGATGCTACGGTGGTGGTGCGGCTCACCCAGGCCGTACGGCGGCGGTCGCCGGTTTCAAAGGTGTTGAGCAGTTCAGGCGTGAGGCAATACCTCACAACACCAGTTGTTGAATTGGGAAGGAAGTTAAACCCTTCCGGAGTGCTGTTCTTGTAGCCGGCGTCGGTTGTTCCCTGTTTCATTTGCCAGATGGCTTCCCTGCTTTTGATCAGGAATACATTGAGCGGATCAGCTTCCAGGCTAAACAACGAAGTATTGGCGATAACCGCAGATGCCTGTTCGGCAGCGTTCGCATATTCTCCTTTGAACAGGTACACCCGGGCCAGCAAAGCAGTGGCCGCCCATTGGGTGGGCAGGATCCTTTCTTTGGCAGCGCCGCTTATAGCATAATCGGCAGATAACAGTTCTTGCGCTTCTGTCAGGTCTTCTATAATTTGATCATACACTTCATTAACTGGTGTTCTGCTCATGTACCTCGTTTTATTGAAGTCTACCGTTTTCACCAGTGGCACATCACCAAACAAATTGGTGAGATAGAAATAACAGAAAGCCCTGATGAATTTAGCTTCCGCCGTGAGTTGCTTCCGCACACTATCAGACAATGAGCTGGATTCAGAAGCGGCAATGCCTTCAATCACGGAGTTGGCATTGTAAATGGTTTTATAGCTGCTCGCCCATACCGCACTGGTATAACTATTTGTTTCTAATAACTGGTTGGGCGCAAAACCGGCCATGTTCGCATCGGCTGCTCCAAAGTAAAACAGTTCGTCTGCCGACATACCCGTCAGCATGGTCGTATATCCATTGCTGAAGTTCAGCGACCCATTCACCATTTGCGTGTATACACCGGCCATGGAGGTCATTGCCTGTGCATCGGTCTTAAACATTTCTTCAGAAGTAATGCTATTGACCGGTAGCGGTACAGTAACCATTTTTTTGCAGGATAACAGGCCTGCGCCCATTACCAGACTGAAACCTGCCAACACGATCGATCTTTTATGAATATGCATAACAATAGAATTAAAAATTAAAAGAGAGCTTACCGGCAATGATCCTTGGTTGCGGCAATATGCCGAATGCAGTTTCGGGATCGATGCCTTTATACCGGGTAATGGTAAAAACGTTCGACATGTTCGCCGAGAAAGTGATGCCCTGCACATGCAGTTTTTTACAGGCGGCATCAGGTAATGAATATCCCAGCGACAGATTGTTACAGCGGATAAAAGAAGCATCCTGATACGCGCCATCTGATTGGGTGAACCAGGAATCCGCGTTGGTGACTGTAGTTGTAAAACGCGGATAGGTTGTTATATCGCCCGGCTGCTGCCAGTGATCATTGTATATATAGGCAGGAATATTACCCATGATACCTGCAGAGTTGGTATAAGGTATCAATCCTGATTGCTTTTTGAAATTCAGGAACATGCTTAACACGAAGCGTTTGTAGGTGAACTCGCTCGAAATGCCGCCACTGTATTTTGGCGTGGGGTCAATGGCTATATACCGGTCATCGGCGCCTGTTGCAGGCGGCGCACCTCCGTTTCGGGTAATAACGCCATCATGATTATAATCCTCTACCGCACGACGGCCATTCTGTGGATTGATACCCAGGTAATGGAACAGGTATTTCGTATTCAGTGATCTGCCAATTTTCTGGGTAGTATAAAAAGGCGAGAATTGAAAATCGGGATAATCAAGCAGCTTATTCCGGTTCACCCCGATATTAAAACCAAGCCGCCAGGAGAACTTCTTATTGTCTATCACCTGGGCATTCAGGCTTCCTTCCCAGCCGCTGTTCTCTACATTGGCCGGTGAATTACCAACTACTGAAGGAAAGCCGGTATAAACAGGTGTGGGAATATCAGTCAACTGGTTGTTGCAGCGGTTGCGGTACCAGGTAGCCGTAAAGGTGATCCTGTCTTTCAGAAAACCCATTGACAGATCAACGTTTATCTTTTTATTTTCCTGCCATTGGTAATCCTGGTTCACGGCATGTACCGGCGTCATAGGTAATATGCCATTGTACATCGGGATGGTACGTATTGCTTTCCACTCGGAAATATATTGGTAAGCACCCCCGTAATCCAATCCTGTTACCCCATAACTGGCATTCAGTTTCAGGTAACTCCACCATGAAGGTAATAGCGGTTGCAGCCATTCTTCTTCTGAAGCGATCCAGCCGGCGCCGGCCGACCAGAAATTACCGAATTGCCGGCCCGGACCGAAGTTGGAAGACCCATCGCGGTTTCCGGCAAGTTCAAGGATGTATTTATTCTGCCAGTTATAATTGATCCGTCCATGCACACTCGCATATTTTTTCTTTGCAACGGTAGTGCCGCTCGACATAAGCGGGGCATTGGAAATAGACCTGAGCAAAGCATCGTTGGTATAACCATACCCGGCCATGGTAGTTCCCTGGGTGCTTGAGCTTTGCCAGGTACCGCCGGCCATAACTTCCAGCCGGCCACTCCCAACATAAGTTGAATAGTTCACCTGCGGCTCTACATTCCAGTTATTGATACCGGAAATGCCAAAACTGGCGGCGCCAGTCGGGTTCAGCGCAGGATTTTGTGAAGCGATCGGATTATAATATTCATTGTTCGTTTGCGCATTATTGTAACCGCCATTTACTCTGAAGGTTAACCCTTTGGTAAAAACATAGCTTAACCCCAGGCTGGCATTGATAAAGTTTACCCGGGCAACAGATGGCTTCAATAGGTCCGAAAAGGGATATGCAGTGAGTGTCAGCCCCGCTGCATTCCAATCTGCATAGTTCAACTCGCCTTTGTTATTGAAAATTGACGGGGTGTTGGGAGGCAGCGTAGATACTGTAGGTGAAGTGATCGCTCTCACCTGCGTATAGGAATATAAGGCACGCAGGTCAACCATTAATTTCTGATCAGAGCTACGGTGAGTGATGACTGATGAAACATTGAAGCGCTGGTTCTTTCCATCATGCATGGTAATTTCCTGGCTATTGGTAAAGCCGGCGCCAATACTGAAAGAAGTATTGCGATCGCCACCCGATAACCGCATCGACGCCTCTGTACTTTTTGCCACGCCCAACAATTCTTTTTGCCAGTCGGTATACCGGGTGGAATCCCAGGCTAACTCAGGCATAAACGCAATGGAAAGCGGATTGCCATCGTTCTTCAGGGCTTCCTTGCGCATTTGCAGGTATTCGGGCGTCCTGAGCAGGTCCCAGCGACGGGGCGCCATACTTACCGATTGCTGTACATTGACATTAAGTTGTGTTCTGCCTGGTTTCGCTCTTTTTGTGGTGATGAGAATAACGCCATTGGCGCCGCGGGAACCATAGATGGCAGTAGCCGCTGCATCTTTTAACACCGAGATGCTTTCGATATCTGCCGGATTGATGTTGAACAGCGGGCTTTGTCCTTTGGTATTGGAAAGAATACCCGCCTGCACAAAACCGGTTGAACCATTTTCATAAGTGCTCTTAATGCCGGCATTGGTAGTGATATCGAGAATGGAAAGCGGCATCCCGTCAATAACATACAGCGGGTCTGAAACCAGGTTAGGGTCTATGGTATTGCGGCCTCGTATTTCTACTTTCACCGGAGCGCTGAGGTAACCGCTTGTTGGCGTGACCAGCACACCGGGCACCCGGCCATTGAGCGCCAGCAAAGGGTTCATCACCGGTTGCTTCTGAATATCTTCTCCCGATACTTTCACGATGTTGCCCACGGCCAGCCGTTTGCTGGTCCTTCCATACGCTTCCACCACTTCTTCATCGAGCACATTCACTGCTACAGACAATTGTATCAGCATTTGCTGTTGGCCCTCATCCAATACTACTTCGCGGGTAGTATACCCAACATAGCTGACGACGACCTTGCTTTTCGCAGCAGGCATGGGAATAGAAAAAGCACCTCTTCCATTGGTGATGGTGTTCTTCCCTGTTTCCTTAATGGAGACGGATGCGCCTGCAAGCGGCATCCCGTTCATATCCATCACAATGCCGTCCAGCATAGGCTGAGCCGCCGGACGAACAGCAGTGTCGCTCACAGGCGGCGCTATTACTTCTTTACGGGAAATGATGATCGTTTTGTTCTGCAGCGAATACTTAAGTGGCTGGCCATTCAGCACACAGCTAAGGAATAAGGTGAGGGAATAATTTTCAGCCCTGATAGACACCGGTTGTGCATCTTTCAGAATAGCCTCGTCGTAGAAAAACACATACCCTGTCTGTTTCTCCACAACGGTAAAAATTTTTTCAAGCGGTACATTCTTACCCGAATAAGTGACGGTTTGAGAATGTACCCGGGCAGCTACCTGCATACAAGCGCCCAACATAAGGATGGATGTTAGTTTCATCACTAACAAAGTTTTGGTGATGCCGTGGCGTCTCTTACAGACAGGCCGGCAAAAAAGAACCCTTCCTTTCTCCGCCAACTGGCGGATTCGGCGGGCAAAGCCATTAAAATGCATAGATTTGCATGGTTTGGGTGATAGAATGTTGACCCTCCCGAAACATCGGGAGCAAGCAGTCCTGCCGGGACTTTCTTAAAACATGGTTACCCAAACTTTCGCCGGGTTCCGCGCCAACGGAATCCGGTTCTTGTTTAGATACCCGAAAGCATTATGGAAAAAGGTTTATAGGTAGTATAAAGTGCATTATGGCGAGACAATCAATTTTTTTCCTTCTATCCTGAATTTGACATCCAGGTCCTGCAAAATGTTGATCACCTGCGAAAGCTTCAGGTCACGGGTGATCTTGCCTCGAAAGGACCGGTTGGGTATAGTACCTTCAAATTGTACATCTATGTCGTACCACCTCGACAATTGCCGTAAAACGGTTTGCAGGCTGGCATGATTAAAATCGAACAGGCCGCGTTTCCAGGCCATTACCTGGTCTATGTTTGGTGAATGGTTAATGGTAAATGCTGAATGGTGAGTGTTGAGTGGTGAGTGGGCAATAGCTTGTTCGCCCGGGCGAAGTATTACCTCCTGAATTTTATTGACCATTGACCTTTGACCATTCACGATCCGCACTGCACCTTCGATCAATGTCGTTCTCACATCCGGCTCATCAGCATATGAATTGATATTGAATTGTGTGCCCAACACTTCCACATCCATATCATTTACGGTTACGTGAAAGGGCATGGCCGGGTTCTTCGCCACTTCGAAATAGGCTTCACCCATGATGGTTACATTGCGCGTATTACCGGTAAAAGCAACAGGAAAGCGAATAGAAGACATGGCATTGAGCCATACTTTAGTGCCATCAGATAAAACAAGAGGCGGCGATTGTTCTCCGCGATTAGTGGTCAATGTATTATAGAGAACGGATTGTGTACCTGAATTATTAGACGGGTCGGTGCCGTTATATGAAATGCTCCCCTGTTCCCGCTGCACGGTGGTTTGCCCCTGCACTGCCAGCTTGCCCGATTGCGTGCTGTCGATAATAATACGGCTGCCATCAGCCAGGGTCAATACGGCTTTGGTGGTACCTGGTGCTGCATCGTTGGCAGGCTGGTTATTATTTACAATTGCAGGAGAATCGGGTGGCCGGTTCTGAAAATAGATGTAGGCGCCCACGCCAATAAATAACAGAATGGCGGCCGCCCATGCCAGGCGCCAGGTACGGAAAAAGGCAACAGGTCGCGCTGCCTGTTGCCGTTGTTCTGCTTCATAATTACGGATGGCCTCTTCCAATTGTATTCTGAAATCGTTCGGCATAACAGGATCAGTTGAACGCTGTTCTGCACTTATATTACTTTGAGCATATATACGCTGGAAATTGTCCATGCCGGCCTCACTATACCATTGAAAGAAGGCAATGGCCTCCTCATCGGTAAGCGTACCCGCTTCATACCCTTCCAACAACGCTATGATTTTTGCATCTTCCATATATTCGGCTTGTTACTGACAATCGCAGTAATGAAATGGATACCCTGCTGACGAAATTTTTTTAATAAAAATATAAAAGCAGAAAAAGCAGCACGTCGCCTGTGCTTTGCCGCAACGCTTCTTTCACCGATTCGAAGGCTGCATATAAATGTTTTTTTACTGCAGAAATACTGATCCCCATTGCTTCGGCTATCTCACCCAAACTCATCCCCTCCTGTGTGCGCATGAGAAAGATGCGTCGCTTTTGTTCAGACAATTGATTAATAGCATGAATGGCCGTTTGATAATATTGCTTGTATAAATAGTCCTGGTCGGGAGCAGGCCCGGTATTTTTTATTGATTGATCAGAAAGCAACTGTATCACCCGCTGGCCTATTTTTTTTCTCTTTAAATGATTGAACAGTAAATTCTTTGCCAGCGTATAGGCATAATCCTCAAATGATTTTATCAATAGAAGCGCTTCTTTGGCTTTCCAGATCTTCAGAAAAGTTTCATGAATGATCTCCTGTGCATCTTCATGCGACTTCGCCATGAAAGCAATAGAAGAATATAATTGAGGATAATAAAAACTGTACAAGCGGCCATAAGCAACCTGGTCTCCATCAGCAGCGGCACGAACCAGCGAAGCTTCCTCGGCGATCCGCTCAGGCGCGGTATTAATATTGGGGAAGGTCGACAATATAGCAGAGTATGGTTACCTGCAATATTAGCTTATTTTAATAATAAACTATCCTGGTATAAGGGCTATATTATTAAAACGTAATTAAGACAATTTTTTATTTACCCGCGGGTAGCCGATCCGTTGACCCGATTGTCATTGTATGTTTCAGCTTATGCAAACGGTTGCGTTAGCAAACCGTGTAATGGTTCAAAACCGTGGCACGGGTATTTTATTTACAACGGACAATTCTCATGATAGTTCACCAGTTCAATAGGTGTTCTTTCCATTTCAAAGCCATTATACTGAAGTAAAATTTCATCCAGCACATTGATAATTTCATCCGGTTCAGTAAGCGTTACCAATCGCGACCGGTAATCTTTGATGCCCGGCAGGCCTTTCAGGTATTGAAAGTATTGCTTGCGCATGCTGTACACGCCGGCAACCGGACCTTTCCATTGCAGCGATTTATGAAGCTGTTGTTTACACACTGTAATGCGTTCATCCACGCCAGGCGCCGGTAATTGTTCTCCCGTTTGCAGGAAGTGACGTATTTCCCTGAATAGCCAGGGATAACCGATAACGGCGCGGCCGATCATAATGCCATCGACACCATACCGGTTTTTGTACTCCAATGCTTTTTGCGGACTGTTTATATCTCCGTTCCCGAAAACAGGAATATGTATGCGCGGGTTGTTCTTTACTTTGGCAATGAGGCTCCAGTCTGCTTCTCCCTTGTACAACTGACAACGCGTGCGCCCGTGAATAGTGAGCGCTTTAATGCCTACATCCTGCAGGCGCTCGGCCACTTCTTCAATATTTTTAGTAGCATCATCCCAACCCAGGCGCGTTTTCACGGTTACCGGTAAGTTGGTCGACTTTACACAGGCTTCGGTGAGCCGTACCATGAGCGACACATCTTTCAACACCCCTGCACCGGCGCCCTGCGCCACAATGCCTTTAACCGGGCAACCGAAATTAATATCCAGCAGCTCAGGCTGGGTAACATCCACGATCTTTGCCGCCATGGCCATACGCGCTTCGTCGCCGCCAAAAAGCTGAATGCCGGTGGGGCGTTCTTCATCGAAAATATCCAGCTTTCTGCGGCACCTGATGGCATCGCGAATGAGTCCTTCGCTGGAAATAAATTCTGTGAACACCAGGTCAGCGCCATTGGCTTTACAAACCACGCGAAAAGGCGGATCGCTCACATCCTCCATGGGCGCGAGCAGCAGGGGAAAATCCGGGAGTTGTATATTACCTATCTGCACCATTCGGGTGCAAAATTGCAGTAAATAGGCGGAGGATCAAAAGAAGTACGCATTTGTTGGCCGTTTTTATGGGCCGGCAGGCGGAAATACCAGGCATACCTGATTGTATTCATTTGAAATTCAATGGCTTCGACATTTGGCAATAATTATTTTCACTATGCTTTTACGTAAAAATGGTGCTTCCCCAATTATTTTCATAAGTTCCCTACGCACTTATTGGCTAAAACAACGCAGATATTCCCCAAAACAACACAGATATAAAGTTCACCGGCAGGTCAGTTGTAAACGTTTTAATTTTACTGGACTATAAACTCAATCAATTACCCACAAATGAAAATTAAACCGTACATAACCCTGCTGGTTATGGCAAGTGTGTCTTTTTACGGATGTGTAAAAGAAGGTCCTGCCGGAATACCTTACTCACGTCAAACTCATTAACGTATGAATTGAAGGCTACTACAGTTAATATTGTTAATGAGTTTCCCAAAAGCCCAATAAACATACGCTTCAGATTAAAGGCCGAAACGAACGGAACAGCCGTGATGTTGTATAAACCTGCGCTTAGACTATATAGAAAATAACTTCACTGTATACCAGGGCGCTCATCCCACCATCCGGTGGAGCAGGGTTTTAATGGAAATGGTAAAAGGCAGAACGTGCTGCTGCTCAAGTAAAATAGATTTCTTCTTTTTATGAATGCTGGTAATAAAATGCCTGTTTACCAGGAACGACTGGCTGATGCGAATAAAGCGTGGGCTGTTGATCTCTTTTTCAAGCTTTGAAAGGGACTTCACCAGCACAAATTGCGCCCCACCTGCCAGGAACACGTGGGTATAACAGTTATCGGATTTAAAAAAAAGGATAGACGAATAATCAACCACGTGAATGGTATCACGGTGAGGGATAAGGAATTTCTCTATGGACATAAGGTTGGGTAAATAGAGATTATATAAAAATTGTTTGTGACGTTACAGGCAGGGGGCATGCAGCGCCACAAACAATTACAATCTGTAAATTTACGGCAATAACCTGAATGCTGTTACTGGCATTGAGAAAAGAAATCATTTACATAGACACAGCTATAGGGTGCAGCGCAATTGCCAGGCCCGTTATAACCCAGGCCGCCGCACTGTGCCCACCGGGGAAGAGCGGGATGATCATCATCATCGTCGCCCGGGTTAGTACTATTAGCCACACAGTTACAGGAAACTGTACTGGACTGACAACAGGCATAATAGCCTGAACCGCAGGTAACGGAACAGCTCTGTGGTGGTAATGGCTCAGAAATGCTACAACTGGACGAACCTGGGCCGCCCGAAGTGCAGCCAGACGCAATGTCCTCGGTAACGGCTTCCCTTTGAGCAGGCGTTAGCGTCCTTCCCGACCGATCGGCAAGGGCAATGAGATTAAAAATATATTTCTTATTAGTGTTCAGCAGGGTTTTGGCGTCCCATTTTCCCTTCATCATTGACAGACCGTAGCCCAGGACCGCAGACCGCATTTCGTTTTTCAATGTATGATCCGCTTTAAGGCGCTCCATTTTTATGCCCGAAGCTGTTTCCCTTAAACCAAGGAAATGCAGATTGTTGCTTTTGGAGGAATGCAATACCACAGCTCTTTTGTCTCTATAATAAATGACGCTTGACAGCCCCAGATCACCCGGCTGGATGGTAATTAGATCCTTTTTCTCAAGAGCGAGCACAAAAATATTCTCAACGATCGCCGGATCATTTTTAATTTGCATGATCAGCACTTCGTTGTTTTCACTCACCTTTATATAAGTATGACCTGTAAATATTTCCCCCTGGTCCTGAGCCAGGGTTGTTTGAAGAGTTTCCTCTGTAGTGGCAAAAGCATTCTTTTTATTGCATACGGCGATAAAAAGAGTTAAAAAAGACAGGATAACCATTCCGAAAATGGTAAGCGGTAATTGTTGTGACTGTTTTTTCATAATCATGTTTTGGGAGTAGCTTAGCGTACGACTCCGGTTAATGTAATAATTTTCATCGGCACCTGTGGGGAAGGCGTATGAACATAGATCTCTTTCTTGAATTTTCCCTTTTCACCGGCGTGAAATACACCGGTAATGAAGCCGGTTTGCCCGGGAGCAATGGGGCGTTTGGGCCATTGAAGCTCGATACAGGAACAGGAATGTTCGGCATTGGCAATAATGAGCTCCTTCGTGCCCGTATTCTTAAATAAAAAGCGGAAATCATAATCGGTTCCCAGCGGAATATCCCCACATTCACGAATATCCTTTTCAAATGCATAGGTGATGCCATTTACGGCCTTTGTTGTGGGAAGCAGGCTATCGGCCAATAGGGAACTGAAAGGAATGCCTTCCAGTAATTTACCATAAATCAATTGATCGGATTTTGTATATGGAGGATGGGCCAGGATCGGATGTTGCGGCAAGGAGGGATGTGTAACCCGCTTACCGAGGGTATGAACCATGTATATATTATATGGATATATCGCAATATCCATCGATGCGGCAGCGAGGCGATAAGCAGAATCGATAAGACGCGGATCTGACTGACCCTGATGCATTAACAAGTACGCCTGCAGGTTATGTGAAACAAGCTGCTTGTAGGCAGTTGTAGTAACAGGCAAACGGAATAGTTCGCGGAATTTGTACTCGTCTATTCCTATCCGGGACAGGTCGCTGATATCATAATCTTTACTATTGGGAAAACCAAAGGCTTCAAGGTTACCGTTCTTATCGAAGAAATAAGGAAAAGGATAAGAAGGGCATTTGACGATTTGGGCGATGTTCTTTTGTCCGGAATCCAATACATCCGCGTAATAACATAGATAATCGGCTGCAAGTATCCGGGCAGTAGCGGTTTCCGTACCCAGCTTTTTTTTAAATAAGTCGCACTGCCCGCAATCAGAATTGCTGATAAGTACAAACACCTTTTTATTCTCTTTCAGCGCCCTGGCGAACACTTCTTCAATTGTGCCGTTTTCGTAATGAATGCCGCTGTGGCGGCAGGAAGCGATCAGCAAAAAGAATACAGGCAAAACGAATAAGGTTTTCATGCAATGGAAAGTTCAGGAGGTGAGGCAAAATATAATTAAGACAGCCGCCCGGTATGATCGAACGGCTGTTTTATTATCCACCTGGCAGGCACATATGAAAATATTCGTTTATCCCGGTACAGGCAAAGCCGGCTGTACAAATCTTTGGGCCGGTCCAGCCAATACCCCCGCATTGTGAATAGGGCGGCGCCTCTTGCCCAAAGGAGTTAAATAATGAAAGAAAATTGACAACCAGACCAATGACTACAATCTTCATAGCATAAGTTTTATGTTAGAAAATAAGAAAAGCATTCACATGAATGCTGAAACTTTGTAATGGTAAATATGCGAGTACCGTAAATTTATTTCAATTATCCGCATAACGGCATGCATAATCGAATAATTAAGTATTCAACCGAAAACAGGAGGAATTCCGGCCACTCTGAATGGAATTCGGTATAGAAGTAATAACCCAACTGTACAGCGAATGTTACCTATTGAAGTGTACTCATTCTAGCGGCGGTTCAATATATTTTTCGTTTATTGGTTCCAACTGATGGCTCATGATAAGACGGGCACAGGTGTTCCACCGCAGCAAAGCATCATCGTTACCGGGTGGACGAAGCGCTTCCGCCTTCTCAAAGAATTCCATCGCTTCCGTTAGCCATTCATAAACAGCAAATTGACCGCCTTTCATTCCCTGGTTAAAAATGGACAACCCCTCCCGTTCACAGATGATACCTGCATAGTAATTTTTTTCATACTCATTTTGAAGGCGGGGCAGTAATTTACGCGCCCGTTCAACACCGCCCGATGAAGAAGCGCCGAATTGATCTGTTATTGCCAGGAGCAGAACAATAATAGCTTTGGCATCTTGTGGATCTGCATCCAGTATGTCGAGACAGATGCTTTCAGCCAGCCCAGGTTCACCAAGCAGCCGGTAGCGTTCTGCTTTTTCAAGAGCCGCCGGAATACTTTCCCGGGCGATACGTTTAATATGAAACATGGCTTATTATTTATTGATTGATCGAAAAATCCTGAATAATTTTTTCAAAGGATCATAAAACCTGTCAGCCACCCGTTCCTTCAGCGGAATAATGGCATTGTCAGTAATTGTAATATCTTCAGGGCAAACGGTAGTGCAGCATTTGGTGATATTACAATAGCCAATCCCATTTGCTTTCTTTAATTCTTCCACCCGGTCCTCTATATCGAGCGGATGCATTTCCAGTGCAGCAACATGAACTAAAAACCGCGGACCGATGAATGCAGCATGAAGCTGATGCTCACGCAGCACATGACACACATCCTGGCACAAAAAACATTCTATGCATTTGCGAAATTCCTGCACCCGGTCAATATCCTGTTGTAACATGCGCCAGGTGCCGTCTTGTGCATCGGGCGGACGAGGCTTGAATTTTTTTATTTTTTTCTTTACAGTGAAATTCCAGGAAACATCCGTTACCAGGTCTTTGATCAATGGAAACGCCTTCATAGGTTGCAACAGGACCGGTTTATTGAGCGGAAGTTCGCTGAGGCGGGTCATGCACATGAGTTTGGGTATGCCATTGATCTCAGCCGAGCAGGAGCCGCATTTACCAGCTTTACAATTCCAGCGTACTGCCAGATCATTGGCATGCGCTGCCTGGATCTGATGCACTGCGTCGAGCACCACCATGCCTTCAGCAATTTCAGTGGAATAGGTTTCGAATTTTCCACCCGAAGCATTGCCGCGCCATATTTGAAAATCGGCTTTCATTATAATATCATTTCATCTCATCAATGATCTGTATAAGGTCCGGTCGCATATCCCGAAGGGGCATACGCTTTACCAGCATCTGTCCGTCTTCTCCTTTCACAATAATAAGGTTACAGTTACCTGAATGCTCGTCTTTTTGCGGGTGGTCTTCCCGAAAATGCGCTCCCCTGCTTTCTTTTCGTTCGATGGCCGCCCTGGTGATTGCTTCCGAAACGGTTAATAAATGTTGCAGGTCAAGCGCAGTATGCCAGCCGGTATTATATTCCCTGTTACCAATCACCCGCACTTTACTGAAACGTTCCCGCAGTTTTTTCAATTCATGCATCGCCTTCACCAGTTCATCTTCCTTGCGAACAATACCAACCAGGTCCTGCATTGCATCCTGCAGGTCGTATTGCACCTGGAAAGGATTATCGCCGGCAGTTCGCTCAAATGGTTCCAATGCCTGCTGCACGAATGCTTCCACTTTGCGATCATCAATTACACCCTGGCTGTTTTCTTTTGCAAACCGGGCTGCAAATTCACCCGCCCGTTTACCGAAGACAAGCAGGTCTGACAGCGAGTTACCACCCAACCGGTTGGCGCCATGTAAACCAGCGGCCGCTTCACCTGCGGCAAACAAACCAGGCACCGTTGACATTTGTGTATCGGCATTTACCCGGATACCACCCATCATGTAATGCGTAGTGGGGCCCACTTCCATAGCCTCTTTGGTGATATCGATATCTGCCAGCTTTTTAAACTGATGATACATGCTGGGCAGTTTTTTCTTTATGTGCTCAGCGGCATTGGGAATTTTGGTTTTGATCCAGGAGATATCAAGAAATACACCGTTGTGCGGGCTGCCTCTTCCTTCTTTAATTTCACGAACGATGCAACGCGCTACATGATCGCGCGTGAGCAATTCCGGTGGCCGTTTTGCGAGGCGGTCGCCCTGTGTATATTTCCAGCCTTCTTCTTCGTTGTCGGCAGTCTGCAGACGATATAATTCAGGAATTTCATTGAACATAAATCGCTTATGCTCCCTGTTGAGCAAAATTCCACCTTCGCCCCGAACGCCTTCCGTTACAAGGATGCCGCGAACACTGGGCGGCCACACCATACCGGTTGGATGAAATTGTACAAACTCCATATCCATCAGTTCTGCACCAGCATGGTATGCCAGGGAATGGCCATCGCCCGTATACTCCCAGCTGTTACTGGTAATTTTATAGGCGCGGCCAATGCCACCAGTAGCAATTACGATCGCTTTAGCACGAAATAATTTAAACTGTCCTTTTTCCCGTTCGTAACCCAACGCCCCTGCTACCCTTTCACCATCTTTCAGCAGATTGATAATGGTGCATTCCATATGAACATCTATGCCCTGGTGAATGCCGTGGTCCTGTAGCGTACGGATCATTTCCAATCCGGTACGGTCGCCAACATGCGCCAGTCGAGGATATTTATGCCCGCCAAAATTCCGCTGTAATATGCGGCCATCTTTAGTTCTGTCGAACAGCGCTCCCCATGCCTCTAACTCCCGCACACGATCAGGTGCTTCTTTGGCATGCAGTTCCGCCATGCGCCAATCGTTCAAATATTGACCGCCGCGCATGGTATCAGCAAAATGTACCCGCCAGTTATCTCGCTCATCAACGTTTGATAATGCGGCGGCAATGCCACCCTCTGCCATAACGGTGTGCGCCTTTCCCAGTAAGGATTTGCAGATCAATGCCACAGAAACGCCATTGGCAGTGGCTTCTATGGCAGCGCGCAAACCTGCGCCACCCGCACCGATAACCAGTACATCGTAATTGTATGTATCGAATGATGACATGAAAAATAATATTGCTATAAAATTCTAAAATCATTCCACACACCCATAGAGCACAAGCGGATATAGATATCTGAAAACATAACCCAGAATAAGCTCATCCATGCCCACAACATATGTCGCCTGTTTAAACAGCTTACGCACTGGTATGCCCTGCCACGGATGGGAGCCCCGGAAAGACGGTCCATAAACCCACCCACCAGGTGACGCAAAGAATGACACCCCAATGTATAACCACCCAGTAAAACCACATTGATGGCCAGCACCAATGTGCCAATACCAATGCCAAATGATCTTTCATCAGTATCAGTTGCCCCAGGCGGCATAAACCACAGCGCCTTCCAAACATCATAGGAAAGAAAAAGCAAAAAGAATAAGGCGAGATAAAGAAAGTAACGATGTATATTTTGAATGATCAACGGAAACGAATTTTCACCCAGATACTTTTTACGCGGTTCCGTAACTGTACAGGCAGGCGGATCTGCCCAAAATGATTTATAATACGCGCCCCGATAATAATAACAGGTTAAACGAAATATTCCTGGCGCCCATAATACCAACAATGCAGGCGACCAGTGTAATTGCCCGGGCCACCAGCCGGGTTTTGCACCAAACCAACTATGCGTTGAATCACCGAAAAGTTCGGGCGAATAAAGCGGCGAAAGATAAGGGCCAAATGTGTAATGGTTGCCCTGGAATGCAGCCCAGGTTACGTAAATGAGGAAAATGGTGAGACAAATAAAGATGAGCAGTGGACGCGCCCACCATGCATCCTTCCGGTTGGTATGACCCAAACCCCGTCGTATATCAGTTAAACGTATTTCAGCCATAAAAACAGCTTACGTTATTAAGGATAGAATCTTGATCAGGAAGTTTGTCAATGAGTAGGAAGGATAAAGATCCTCATCTAAGTTAGTTAAAAAAAGGTATATGTAAGGATAAAAATATCAGCCGCTAAGCAGGAACAGTATTTTTCGTTTCGCAGGGGGTAAAGAACAGAGACCTGGGCAGTTCTAAAAGCGCGGCATTTACTCAATCTTATATATCTGCATTCCCGTTTTCGTAAACAAAATATGACTTAAAGGCCCTTTTTCGTAGAGATACCTTCGTTATAACGATGCAGATGATTTGCTAACATTCATTTACATAGGAATATTTATAAAATTTAATGGATTCCTTTGCAATAGGTAAATTTATTTCATCTGATGGGCACCAATTATCTATAGGCGATAAATAAGATAACCGCTATTTTACAACAACCTTTACTTACTATCTATACAACATAGTTCTATCCCTTTGAAGCTTCGGGAACCTGATTTTGTAAGTTAAACATACTATAGTCGTGAACTGCGAAGAGCGTTTCAGTATTTACGTGCTTAAAGCCACTGTTGAAATAAAGGAATATATTGACAGGCATCCGCTTGCATGGATAACCGTAAATGAGCATGCTGTAAGGCAGCGTGTAAACAGGAAAGACCTGCAAAAGTGTTTCAAGCAACAATATGGGAAAAAAATAAGTGAATACCAGAAACTGAAAAGAATTGACGCTGCGTGTGAAATGCTTTTAGCGGCAAAAATGACCAAAAAAGAAATTGCCGCTTTATGCGGATATAGCAATCAAAACAATTTCAGCAATGCATTCAAAAAGGTAAAGAATATGTCGCCACAGGCCTGGCAAAAAAAATATGGAACCAGTTAAATAGTCATCACCTTTATTCTTTGCCCTAAAGTCATATAAAAAAGGACTAAACTCATATAAGATGCATTTGCATTGCGGCCTGGTTCGTTTTAACTTGCACATGGAATGGTTGCCACGGTAATTTGTCCCCGGAAATATCAAAAGAACCATTTACCATAATTTGTAGCCATCTCTTTTTATTACGACAAATATCTTTCAAGTCCACATTTATTGGATAGCAGTCACTAGCATGTAACAATTACCTCTCGACCAAAATGCGTTCCTATAAAAATATTTCGCATGGTATTTAGTAATGGTAGTTGGCCATCGCAGGAATTTCTGCGACAGGTAAACCTTTATCAAAACCTTATTCTCATGAGGCTATCACCATCAGATCTTGAAATGCTCCAAAAAGTGAAAGATCTTTTAGAGAAAGATTATAAATACCGCTACACACAGGCACAGTTAGCCAATCGTTTCTACATTAATGAAAGTAAATTACGCAAGGGCTTTATATGCGTTTATCAAATTCCTATTTATGAATACCAGGTGAGCATTCGTATTGCAAAAGCAAAAGAGTTGCTGGCAGGCACAGACGAATCTGTTAAGTGCATAGCTTATCATGTTGGCTATGACGTTAAGAGCCTGGAAAAGCAATTTAAAAAGACAACAGGCATGTCACCACTGGAATGGCGTAAAAAGAATTCCTCTATGCATTCAACAAACATCACAACATAAACCAACCATGTACACGAAAAACCGGAATGGCGTATACTTTGACCAGAACGGCGTATTTTATGAGTGTACCTTGCGTGTAGGATGAATGAAGAAAGATAAGTAAATATCCAAAGTGCTTTCCGTGATTACTATTTATTGCTTGATCCTTTAGTAACCTGTTTTATGATATAGGCAATACAAAGATTTTATGGATAAGGTTTCAGCCGGTACGCCGTAGCTTTTTAGCCGGGGCAAATACGGTAAATATTAAATGACTAAAGGGAAGAGATCTGTAAATAATATTCCAAACTGAAACGACTGTAAAAACCACTCCGCCGATAGGCAAAAGGTTGGCGGAGTATTACCCGGCCCACAGGCTGGTGAGACAATTTTTTTAATAAACTAAATCGAGGGTCAGTGATGCGATATCGATATAAAATTGTCGAATAAAGGATGATCGCTACATCCATCACCAGCTCTGTTGTCGGGTGCAGTCGATCATAAACCATTAAACATTATCAACCATTCAACAATGGAAGGTAGAACCATTCAAAATCGGAACACCGTAACGAGAATTATCTCGTTCACCTGGCTATCAAGATCTACAATCGTAGAAATTATCGCGCTTCTGTTTATCATACTTTTCTTATACACAGGAATAAGCAAACTGATGGAGTATGCTGTTTTTAAAGAACAGATAGCCGAATCACCCCTTTTAAAACCCATAGCGCCTTTTATAGCCTGGTCGTTGCCACTAACTGAATTTCTGGTATCGGCATTATTAATAATTCCCCGTTGGCGATTGAAGGGATTATACGCTTCACTTGCCCTGATGATTGCATTCACTGTATATATTGGCGCTATCATGACATTCAATAAAGAACTGCCCTGTAGTTGTGGAGGGGTTATTTCATTGCTATCCTGGCAGGGGCATCTGATATTTAATAGCCTGTTTATACTACTTGCTTTCACCGGAGTACTATTGGAAAGACAAATACGCCGGTCGATGAATAAGATCTGAATTCCCCTAATTGATAAAAGATAGATTATGTCAAGCATGATAGATCAAAACAACAACTTAATGTCACAAAGCCAGGGTGACACTGCTTCGCAGGAAAATGTGTTGACAGGCATGGTCATACAAAATGGAAGTCCGGCAGCAGTAGGCATTCACCGGCTATCCATTATTATACCGGCTTATAACGAAGAAAAAACAATAGCATTGATACTTGACCGCATCAATCAGGTAAAGCTCATCAGGAATATTGAAAAGGAAGTGATCATTGTAAACGATTGTTCTACAGACAACACAGGAACTGTGATACAAAATTATATCGCAAATGCAGCTACCATTTCGATCAACTATTTCAAATATATCAGGCACGATGTAAACCAGGGAAAGGGTGCGGCTATCCACACAGGTATTGCCCAGGCAACCGGCGAATACCTGTTGGTACAGGATGCCGATCTTGAATACGATCCGGGCGAGTACAATACACTCTTGAAACCCATTGTACTTGGCTCGGCAGATGTGGTTTATGGCTCACGTTTTATGGGCGGCAATCCACACCGCATCCTGTTCTTCTGGCATAGCATCGGCAACCGGTTCCTTACGTTCTTAAGCAACCTGTTTACCAACCTTAACCTTACAGATATGGAGACGGGCTATAAGATGTTCAGGACGGATATTATTCAAAGGATTTGCTTGAAGGAAAAACGTTTTGGATTCGAGCCTGAAGTGACGGCAAAGATTGCGATGGTACCAGGGATAAGGATCTATGAGGTGGGCATTAGTTATTATGGGAGAACATTTGCGGAGGGGAAGAAGATTGGGTGGAAAGATGGGTGTAGGGCGGTTTGGTGTGTGGTGAAGTATTCATTGATTAATAACCAAGTAATAATCCGATGTACCACACCTAACTGCCGCGAGAGAGCGGTGTGACATACCTTTTCCTCGGCAAGGAAATAAAATACTCCGATACAACTTTAAGATAAAAGCAATGCATTTCTATGACTGACAATAACACTTTATTAGGCACACAATATTCATTTAAAGAATTTCTGTTCAACAACCGCCGTAACCAAATCATTCTATTGCTGGCAGCAGGCGCTATCATAATCCAGTTTGCAGTGTTTAAGTATCTATACCCATATGCTAGTTTTATCCATGATGACTCTTTCGATTATTTAAAGATTGCATATTATAATTTAGATATCTATACATACCCAGTTGGTTATCCCAGATTTCTTCGCCTTTTCAGTGTTTTTACTAGCTCTGACACTGCATTGGTGGCTTTTCAATATTTACTAATCCAAAGCAGCGCCTTATTCTTTTTGTTCACCCTGTTTTATTTCTATAACCCAGGGAAAACCTTACAGATCATTCTGGTGTGTTTTATGGTGGTAAATCCTTTGTTCTTGCACCTGGCTAATCATATATCCAGCGATGGTTTATTTTTAGCTCTTAGTCTTATATGGGTTACTTTATTACTGTGGATCATTCACAGACCATCCACGCGTCTTATTTTATGGCATGTATTGATTTTAATTGTTGCTTTTACTGTTCGTTATAATGCGCTAATCTATCCTTTTATCACAGCGCTAACATTATGGCTTTCTCCATTTTCGCTACGTAAAAAAATTGTGAGTTTAACTTCAATTGTGTTGTTCTGTGGATTATTTGTATGTTATACCAGCTACAAATACAAAAAACTTACCGGCTATTGGCAATACTCCCCCTTCAGCGGCTGGCAACTAACCAATAACGCTATGTATGCTTACCGATATGTAGAAAGCGGCAAACGTAAGCCTGTGCCAGCAAGATTTAAAGTATTAGATAAAATGGTTTGTACCTATTTCGACAGTACCCGTGATGTGAATAAGTATCCCCACGAAGCGCTGCAAGCCAACACTGTATATATGTGGTCGCCAGGGCTGCCTTTATATAAATATATGAACATACAGTTTAAAAATGATTCCACTGCTGATGAAATGAAAAGATGGGCCAGTATGGGGCCTTTGTATGCCGATTATGGCATTTGGTTAATTAAGCATTACCCGTTGCAATTTGCCAGGTATTTCCTGTGGCCTAATGCTAATAAATACTATGCACCACCTATAGAATTTTTTCAAGCTTACAATTCTGGCAGAGATTATGTAGCACCCATTGCAAAAGCCTGGTTTGGATACAAAAGTCATAAAGTAACCACTCGCATGAAGAATATGAAGGTGACTATACTTGACTATTATTCTATTCTCAGTGGTGTAATGAATGTTATGTTTTTGTGTAGTTTGCTGGGTTTTATAATAATGAATGGTTTACAAAGCAATATACAATTCAGCAAAGGAATAATCTTAATTAGTGCAGTATGGTTAATAAATTTAGGGTTTACCATCTTTGCATCCTCTGCAGCATTAAGATTCTTAGCCTTTCCAATAATGTTGATCTCTACATTTGCCTTACTATTGGTGGATTGTTTGGTAAGGATGGGAATTGCAAAGTCTGACGTCAAAAGCATACAACCTGAAGAGAAAAATAACGATTCCGAAATGTTAACAAAATCCTTTGTGTAGAATAGGTGCGATAACACTGCATAAAAAAATAGTGGAAGTGAAAAATTGGCATCACAATATAGAGTTGTCATTAATAGAAAGAAATGTCGAATGCTGAATCTTTATTAAAACGATCATGCATGAAACACACAGCACTTCTAATAATTTTAGTCTGTCTATCCAGTTGCCTTAGCAAGAAACGTGAAAAAACAAAATTGGAAGGAAAACTTATGCCTTCATTTAACCTTTTGTTGTTAGATAGTGGTGCTCATTTTAACACAAACAACATACCGAAAGGAATGCCAATAGTAATATTTTATTTTTCACCAGAGTGTCCAATTTGCCGTGCAGAAACTGAAGAAATTGTTACAAACATAAAATCACTCGCAAATATTCAATTTTACATCATTACACACTTTCCTTTAGAGCAAATTAAAATTTATTATGACCGTTATAAACTGAAAAAATACCGAAATATAACATTAGGATGTGACTATAATCTTGATTTCGGAAATTACTTCAAAGTACAACGAGTACCATATATAGCTATTTATAGTAATGACAAACGGTTAAAACAAGTGCTTACTGGGAAAGTTAGTACTGATGTGATAAAAGAAATAGCTTTTAAATAAGAGGTTGTGTACAATACAAGCGATGTCCTGATCAGGCAATGCAGATATTGACGAACCTTTGTTGGCCGGCCTTGCTTTGCTGAAGCTTCGATAATATAGCGCTAGAGCTTTAACAAAGGTACAGTGGATTGCCAGCCAATGAAGCATCTGAAAAAGTTTATCCTAATCCATGGAGGGATGAACAAAGTAAGAAGATTCACTCAGCGCTTAATCCTTGCTGATGCATGGCGGAGGAAAACTAGCGTGAATAAAGACCAGTATATTCATCTATTAGATTGATATAGCTGGCAAAGTGGGGAAGCCGAAAACCACTAAAACTGAGTAGGCAAATTGTTTATAACAAAAATTTTGCTTTTTAATTTAAAAAGCACTTTTATTATGAAAAAAGTAAAAATTATCTTAACAGCTATCACTGTTTTTACAGTAGTAGGCGGAACTTTAGCTTTTAAAGCAAATAATCGTACTGGATCTACAATTCTTTATACAAAAGGAGGCGGTTCTACATGCACTGTACAACTTGTTACCTTTACTACCAGTAACTCAAACAACGGGACAGCAATTTCGGCAACTACAGTCGATGATGCTGCATGCTCAACGTTTTATACAAGAAGTACTGAGTTTTAATATTTATCATTAGTTCAGACACTATGTAAGGGCCAATTGAAAGGTTGGCCCTTCTTAATGAGAGTACTTTAAGAATTCAATCAAATATTATTTCTATCAATTTTTTTTCCCATTCTTATCCAACTCATATCCCGTTACTATACCTTTTAATCTCGCGGAAATACCCTCCGTCATCCATTTGGGAGGAAAATATCCTTTCAAATAATGATCAAAAAACTGGGTAAGTCGTAAGGTATAATCTTCCGCAGCTTTTTCACTTAAAACATGGCCTTCATCATCATATTGAAGCATCCAGACTTTCTTACCAAGCCGGCGTAATGCCATAAACATTTCTACTCCCTGTATCCAGGGAACTGCATAATCTGCTTTATTGTGCATGATTAACAAAGGCGTGGTAACTTGGTTTGCCCTAAGAACTTCGGTTTCATATAAATCCGGACGTTGCCAAGGAGTTGTTCCACGACGGCCCTGGCCAATTTCCGTCCCTTCCTGCCTGTCGCCATAGTTTCCATCTAAGTAAGAGCTAATACCATCACTTACACCGGCTGCTTCGGCGGCCGCTGCAAATATCTGTGTGTGTGTAATCAAATAATTAGTTATTCCTCCACCGAAACTATGCCCGTTAATTGCCATCCTACTAGAATCAACCCAAGGTTTATTTGCCAAAAATCTCGCACAGGATACTATAGTATTATATGCATTCATGCCATTTGTTTTTCCGGATGTACTGGCTATAGAAAAATGAAAATCCGGTCTGAATACCAAATACCCATGGCTCACAAACCAGGGAATGTTTATAGACGCACTAGTTAGCTCTGGTTGTAAGTATGCATTCAATGCAAACGATCTTTGGTCGTAATACTCAAAAATAATTGGGTATTTTTTGTCTGGGTCAAAGTTTTCTGGCTTATATAAAATACCCTGAGAAAAAGTCTCATCTAATTGTTTCCAATCTATGAGTTCAGTAGTGAGCCAGTTATAACTTTTATGCGGCTGTAAATTGGTTATTTGCGTATAGCTTTTAAAATTCTGTGTAAGGAAATAATTTGGCGCTTCGTTTGCTGCCATACGTTCTACTATCCAGGTTTGTGAATCGTTTGCTTTGATTGGAGCAATAGTGCTTACACCAGGAATGCCATTGGGTATCTGTGAAAAATTTACATAATAATAAAATTGCCCCATTGTTAATAATTCAGGATTTCCTCCCTTGCCCATTGTTTTCTGAAAAAAGCCATTATCTTTCAATTGAACATTAAAGGCAGTCAAGAGTAGTGATTCATTATTTTTAATAACATTACCCTCCAATTCTGGTTCATTAACTAATCTAAATTTTATATGATTTTTTAATCCATACCCATTTGTGATATTTATTGGTGGCATTTTAGAAGTTGGATCTACCTGCCAAATATCATAATTATCATAAATAAGCAGGGCTCTATCTTTTTCAAACCATCCTGCAATACCCACAGGAAAAAATAATCCTTCGGTTTCCCTCATGTATTCATTATCTAATTCTGAAGGGATAGAAAGTGAAATATTATATTTTTTTTCTGTAGTCAAATCATAGCTAAAATATTTATTAAGCTTTTGATCAAAATAAACGAGAAACTTCTCGTTTGGAGAAAAGGAGAAAGCATATCCAATATTTTTTGTTCCATTTACCAAAAACCTTTTTGATCCATCTTTGAGTGAAAACAAATAATTAGAGTTAAAAGTACGATCCCACCAAAATTTTGTTTCTACTTCACTATTTTCAATAAGAACATAATCTCCTCTTGATTTTATAATTCTCTCTTCTCCCTGCGTAATTTTAATAATATTATTATCCTGTACATTTAAAGCTGCATCATATGCTTTTTCGTTCGCTTCTTTTTGCTGATCTGTTTGTATTATTACATCTTTATAACTCCACACATTTACTTTTACCAAATTTGGATCTTGAATTAGTTTTTCATGCACTTTTTGTAATTGAAAAAACATCCATCGTCCATTTTCACTAAATCTCAATGTTGAGTTAGCTATTAACATATCTGGGGATATTCCTGAAGACTGTTTATTTATTCGCATCACTGCTTTGTCCATACCCCTCTTATAATACCAAATAGCATTAGTGAATTGGCCATCAATTTGCTTTTGTTCGATAAATGCCAGTTGATTACCATCATTATCAAAAGTAACGTTCGTAAATTTAGTTTCTACACCGGACTTTGTGTCAGCATTCCAAATCACATATGTTTTATTGTCAACCAGCCCCACTAACTGTATAGAAATGCTTGAAAGGTTATACTGCATTCTTTTAGTTTCAATCAATAATACATTTCCTCTATTATCAAATGAATAGTCAAAGACGGAATCAAAGGTTTGTTGCTTTTCAGTAAGCAAATTCCATAAAATTAACTTATTACTTTGGAACATTTGCTGATAAGATAACCAATCTCCTTTATGGGACCGAGTCCATTTAAAAGAATTGATTGCCGGTATAAAATTTAAGGTATTGGTCTCAAGTTTTAAAATATACAGGGTATCATTGCTTTTAAAAATAAGCTTTTGGCTATTTTGAGTAAATAATATAGGCGTAGCATTAACAATTTCTCTTTTCCAAATATTGTTCACCGCTTGTATTACTAAAGTTCTTTTGCCTACTGGTTGGTTTATAATACTGTAGAGAATATATTTCCCATTGTTACTTATTGCAGGGCTTTCTAATTTGGGCCACTTTTTTATAGCGGAAATGTCAAGGGGTGGTTTACTAACTACCTGTTTATAGTTCTGACAAAATATGTTCAAAATAAATAATAAAAATGTAAAGGTCAGAAAATAGAGCTTCATTGTATTTACGGTTTTATAACGGTTATTTCCATGTCTGCCTTTAAATGTAAGTTCATATCATAATTATATAAGTTAAACAAAAAACTGCCACTATGCAGAGTATTGCATTTATTTTTTTTGACTTTATATATTGAATTCTAAAAAGTACATGTCAAAAAATATTCAGATTCATTAACTTATTGAAAAAATAGAAAACGAAGTAAGCAGAAACACTAAAATGAAGAATAAAAGCATTTAGGCAATACTTTTTGCGATACTTACAAAAATTAAACAGGAATATCTGGAAAGTTCAATTTACTTTCCAATTACCACGTCTTTTTACCCTTTTTCATCTTCGCAAATGCCTCCTCTATATCTTTATCTGTAGGAGCCATCCTTAAAGCTTTTTCTTCCCATTTAAGGGCTTCCTCCACTCTACCAGCTTTATAAAGCAAATTTGCATATGTATCAAGCCATCCAGCTTGATTCGTAGTACTCATATTTAAAGACTCCATCCATTTGATTGCAATATTGATCTGCTTTTTATGACTACTATGTAAAAATATCATCCAGGCAGTATAATTCGTATTAATAACATTTGACACATTAGCTGTGTCAATACCTGATTTCTCTTGCTTTTTTATAGCATACTTTAAGTATTCTTTCCAGCTTTTTATTTTTTCATAAAATGACACTTTTGCATTTAGTACATTTCGCTCTGCATAAATAACTCCATATTTTCTTTTGATTCTTTTTGTAACACGACTCCAACTCGGATAAGTTTTACTTTTATTAATATTCTCCATAACAGGATCGATTTCCTCCTTGGTAATTATGTAATCTGTAATCATTTGTGAAAGACCTTTAAAGTTCATTGTATCATCTATTTGCGAGCCGTACCGAAAAAATATATCAAATCCTTTATCTTCTGAGGTTAATATTTGATTGAAACTATAAATGAACTCAATATTTTTCTTGGAACAAAGTTCGCTTTCTTTTAATGTAAAGAGATAGTTTGTAAAATAATCACGCGCAATGGTATTAGCTAATTCATTATCATTAAAACTTTTAGCCATCAGCGCGAGGTAAGGCATCAATAAGTAATCTTTTTTGCCTAGCTTATAAGCTTTTAACTGTGTATAATATTGCTTTTCTGGATTTAATGCATGATTTATGGTAATAAGAAAATCACTAACTTCCTTTACGCCAATATCTCGGTGTATAATATTACCATCCGCTGAAAAAAATAGATACGCAGGAATGGCAGTTATTACATATTCCTTTTGAAAAGTGTGGGCATCTGAATACCACTTTTTCACTTCCTCATTATCTTGCCTTGAAGTATCCGTCTGCAGTTTCACAGAAATGAATCTTCTATTTATAAAGCTTCCGACGCTTTCGTCTTCATAGACGTACTTATCCATATATTTACAAGGTCCGCACCATGTAGCATAACAATCTACAAAAATGCATTTATTCTCTGTCTTTGCTTTCTCTTTTATTTGCTGCCAATTTAATCCTTGTTCAAATTGAATTCCTTTATTCTGAGCATTCCCAATTAAATAAATCGGCATTACTAGGAATAATAACTTCTTCATTTGCTTTTTCATCTGCAAACACTTTGTGCTTTTGAGTTGCACCAATGGGTCTAATAATTTTATATAAATAAAATCTAATATCAAAAACTAATCACTGTTTAGAACTAATAACCCGCATTTTGTATCAGGTTAGGGTCTTTTTGGATATCCCCAACAGGTATTGGATACAACTGCCAGTTTGTACTCCATGTCCCTCCTTTTTTTGGGGTTACTATAGTCATTACGGCATCTATCACATTCATTCTTTTCAGATCGAGCCAGCGATGTCCCAACTCCATAAACAACTCCACCTGCCGTTCGTGTTGTATAGCTATGATAAGCTCCGATTGAGTAGTGGCTGTTGTATTAGCAAGCCCAGCTCTTGTGCGAATAACATTCAGATCGTTCATTGCCTCATTTAACTTATTTTGCTTCGCCCTTGATTCGGCACGGATAAAATATTGCTCTGCTAATCTTAGCAACATAAGATATTCTGTAACTGGATCATTTGGAGTATTCATTTTGTATTTATATGGATAATAAAAAGTGTCGGTTCCCATAATCACACTACTTACCCAATTTATTTTTCGCTGATCACTTGATTCAAAACTATTAACAAGGCTTGTACTTAGATATACTGGCCAGCTATTACTTGGCCCAGTTGCAGGAATAATAAACTGAACAGCATCATGTGTATTTGAAACAACAGTTGCTGGAAAAACTGGCTGTAGTTGCAAAATGGCTTCATTACTGTTTTTTAGAAAAACATCAGGCAATGTACTTAAGGAATACATTGAAGAATTGTTGATAACAGAAGTAGCTTGTGATTCAGCATTTATATAATCTCCATTAAATAAATAAGCTCTTGCAAGTAAAGCAGTAGCTGCCCATTTATTGGGTCTTACTCTTTCAGTTGTTTTGCTAATGACGTCTCCCTTTACATAATCAGAAGTAAGCAGATCCTGTGCCTCTTTTAAATCATTGATGATCTGCTGATAAACTTGAGCCTTTGGAATGCGGGAAAGCAAAGAATTTACTTTATAATCAATATTTAGAACCAGTGGTACATCGCCATAAAGATTTATCAAATAAAAATAAAAAAAGGCTCTCATAAATTTGGCCTCTCCTGTTAATTGCTGTTTTACAGCAGGGGCCAATGTAGTAGACTTTTTCAATCCTTCGATCGCGGAATTACAGGTAAAAATATAGGAATATATAGTGGGCCAGAATTCAGAACCTGCGCCGGAAGCGGACAATGAATTTCTATAAAAAGAAAGATAATTTGCATTATTAAGGTCGAAAAGTGCCATTTCATCGGCTGACAACGCAGTGAATAGCGATATTGTAGTAAATCCAGTATTTCCATCATAATTAGCTGTTGAACTCAACCTTGTATAAATTCCAGTTAGCACTGCTATTGCAGTAGCATCTGAGGCATACACGCTTGACCCTGTGATAGTGGTATCTGGAGGATCTACATCTACTAATTTCTTACAACCTGATTCAAACACCAGTATTAACACGGTTGCTATTGAAAAGATGTAGAAACGACTCAGAAAGTGATCTCCTGAATAAAGAGAACTTTTTTTGTCTGTAGTTTTATATATTGATTGCATAATTCATTATTTTTAAATCATACCTACAAGACTACCTGAAAACCAATTGTCAACACCCTTAACGGTGGTAGTGAAGTGGTGCTTTGATTTTCAGGATCCATTCCTTTAAAATGTGTTATAGTCAATAAATTTTGCCCCTGTATATACAATCTGCAATCCTGCAAATGTATATTTCGTCTCCACGCCTCGGGCAATTGCCAGGATAGAGAAGCATTCTTAAGCCTTATGTAAGAAGCATCTGAATAAGACTCATCGCTATTTAATTTTGCATTAAAATGTTGAGAGAAATAATTAAAACCGGAGCTATAGCGTTGAATAGGCCTGTTATCTCCCGGCTTTTGCCAACGGTTCAACACAGAAACTGGTTGATTATATCCTGAGAATCCCGTGGGCAATATGAAACCAAAATTATAGTTTGGACCTATTTGTTTTACAAATTGAAATAGTATATCCAGTTGAAAACCTTTGTACCTGAAGCTATTTTGGAATCCACCATAGAACTTTGGCAAAGTATTGATTATGACTGTTCGATCGGTTGAATAGTCTGGCGATGATGTAGCGCTTCCATCTTTGTTTGCAAATTGATAAACACCTGTCGCAGGATCTACACCCAATAAATGAAAAGCTTTTTGAACATTAATGGGTTGACCTATAATCAAGGAACTAGCATAATTTGATGTGGCTAAATTGGGAAATGATTTTAATTTATTTTTAGGGAGGGTCAGGTTCAGGCTGCTGCTCCATGTAATATTACTTCCCTTTATAGTCGTAACGTTCAACAAGAATTCCCAGGCTGAATTTTGAACAGTAGCTGGAAAATTTTCAATAATAGATCCAAAGCCAGTAATTGTCGGTAAATTATATGCCAATAACTGGTTAGAAGACCGATTGCGAACGTAATTAGCGGTTAGAAGTATCCTGTCTTTCAAACAACCTAGATCAATTCCAAATTGCAATTTCCGGGTTTCTTCCCATTCCAAATAAGGGTTAGGCAAGCCATTAACAGTTAAACTGCTCGTATTTTGATAGGGTACACCGACGTTATCAGTGTATGGACTAAATAAATCCATGAATTGGTAATCGCCAATTTGATCATTACCTGTAGTACCAAAGCTTCCTCTCAGCTTGCCAAAACTAAAAAAAGATAAGTTTTTTTGGATAAACTCTTCCTGCGTAAATATCCAGGCAACACCTACCGAGCCGAAATTGTGAAACTGATTTCTCGATCCGAACCGGCTGCTCCCATCCCTGCGAGCTGTAAGATTTAAAATGTATTTATCCTTAAAATTGAAAATAATACGGCCAAATAAAGCATTGTATTTATATACTGAGGCTACGGAGGAATTGACTGTAACACTTGATGCAGAACGGATGTCTTTCAACACCGCATCACTATTATAACCGTTGCCTCCCAAAACGTCTCCTTTATTGTTGTTTTGGTGAATGGTAGTTCCCACCAGAACATCAAGTTTTGCTTTCCCGATAGTTCTTTTATAATTCGCTTGCGGTTCTATAATCCATGAGCTGATCTTAGCATTAGTGTACGTTGCGAATCTTGAAGAGAACGGTCGATCTTCAGGCCTCTCTGCAATAAGGGGAAAACCAAGAAATTCATTTGTTTGTAAATTAGTATAGCCAAAACTGCTTCGAATATCTAATTCCGGTAAAACCCGGTAACTTATAATGGCATTGCTGATTAAATTATTTGTCTTGCCTTCATAGGTTTGAGACAAAGAAGAAAGAGGATTCCTCCAGGTAGAGGAACCATTAGAGTTGAGCATCCAATTAAGGCTGCCGTCTTCATTATACAATGGAGGAGCATTTGGCGGCAACGTTGTTGCATAACTGGTTAGATCAGTACTTGACAATTGGTTTTTATCTACTAAATAATTCCCTGACAATTGTATCCTGAACTTCTGGTTTGTAGAAATATTATTTATACTAAAATGAAGAGAACCTTTTTGGTCAGCAAGATTACCAGGAAATACAGTCGTCTCTTTGTGATACCCTGCTCCAACTATAAATTGCATATTAGAATTACCTCCTGAAACTGAACTTTGTATATCAGTATAATGAGCAGTTCCACCTATTAATGTATTTTGCCAGTCAGTATTTTTATTTGTATCCCATACTCCGTTGATATCATAATCAGAAGCTGACGGAGAAGCAATACCATCATTCTTCAAAGCTTCATTGCGCATTTCTAAATACTGCGGTGTATTTAATAAGTCTAATTTCCGTGTTACCTTTCCTCCACCGCTTTGTAAATTAATATCAACCTTTGTTTTTCCAGCCTTTCCTTTCTTAGTAGTAATGAGAATTGCTCCATTGGCAGCGCGGGATCCATATATTGCAGTGGCATCCGCATCCTTTAATATATCAATACTTTCGATATCTGCAGGGTTAATAAAGTTAAATGGAGATCCAGCACCAAAGCCGCCAAATTGGGGTGCATATACAGTTGGCAACATTTGAGAAGCATAGGGGACTCCATCAATTATATATAAAGGATTGTTACCGCTTCCGATGCTATTTCGTCCTTGAATTTGAACCGTCACACCGGTTCCCGGCAATCCATTCGCCTGCGTTATAAACAACCCCGGCACCCTCCCCTGCAACGCCAACAACGGGTTATTCACCGGCTGCATTTCTATATCCTTCGCTTTCACCGTCGCAATATTCCCGGTCGCAAATCTCTTAGTCGTCGTCCCATACGCAATCACCTGCATTTCATCCAAATTCCCCACTGCCACTTTTAATTGAGTAGTAATATGCGTTTTGTTTTTTATTGCTATCTCCTGTCTGTCATACCCAACCGATGTTATGAGCAACACAGCATTCTCATCTACATTCGTCAAAACAAACTCCCCTTTTAAATTCGTCGTAGTTCCCTTACTCGTTCCTTTCACCATCACATTAACTCCCTGCGCCGGTGCGCCATTTTCATCTGTAATTACACCGCGCACTTCAATTGGGTCGGGTGGCGATAAAGCATTATCGACACCTGGCTCTTCTACTTTCGTTTCCTTTTTCCTGATAATAATCGTCCTATTCTCAATTATATAAGTAAATGGCTGGTTTCTCAATACAAGCTTCAACGCTTCCTCTATGATTATGTTCTTGATCTTGATGGTCACCGGCTTTGCATCTTTCCAGATATCCAGGTTGTAAAAAAATATATATCCGGTCTGCTTCTCTATAGCAGTAAATACCTGTTTCAACGGCACATCTTTGCCGGAGAAAGTAACCGTTTGGGATAACCCATCGGCCTTTACCTGCAGAAAGACAACAGTTAATAAAATAGCAGTGAGTTTCATCGTAAGTAATATTTGCCGGCTTACGATACCGGGGTTAAAGCAGCGTTTTGGTTTGCCAGGCCCTCTTTTTCTCGCTCCCGTAAGGGAAGAAGACATGGACAGGTAATTGCATAAAAATTGCATACCTTCGGTTTGAAAGGTGATTAAATAAGGATTCCAACAAGTTTTTATTTCGTCAACCTTTTTACAGCCGGCAGTGGTACCAACACTGGCGGCTTTTTTCTGCCCTTCACCTAAACCTCCCCACTCAAAGGGAGGAATAGGGAAAAAGGCAATAAGGTCAACTGCGGCGGATGGGTTCAATAGTCATGGTTATTTTTTATATGGCAGCCGGTATGATGAATTTTCAAGGAAGGCCTCTCTTATCATCAGGGATTATCTGTATCCCCTTTTATCGGGATAAGGCTGTTGTTGCATTGCCGTCAATGCGAAGTTGGCATTTTCATTCATTATCTTGCTGATCACTGAATTACAATCAGCTTTCTCCCTTCAATCCTGAATGCTGCTCCCGCGTATTCCAATGCCCGCAATACCTGGGAGAGGTTCAGGTTACGTTCCATTTTTCCGCCAAAAAAATGCGTGGGCTTTGGCCCTTCATACACTACTTCAATATTATACCATCTTTCCAGTTGTCGCATGATCTCTGTTATATCAGCACCGTCAAAATAAAATCGCCCTTCTTTCCAGGCCATTACTGCTTCAAGGTTGGGAGAATCGTAAGTCGTGAGTCCAGCCTTCAGGGAAGTTCCATCGGGCAGGCGAAGATCGTGCGTAGTACGTATTGCCTGCTGACCAGGCTTTATCACTATTGATCTCTGACTATTTGCTTTTAACTGTACGCTTACACTTCCTTCCAGCAGCGTTGTCTTTATTGCTGCTTCTTCATCGTACGCATTAATATTAAAGTGCGTGCCTAAAACCTGAACAGTCAGATCTTTCACAGTTACCATAAAGGGTTTTGAGGCATCTTTGGCTATTTCGAAATAAGCTTCACCGGTTATTTCCACCTTTCTTTCCCCACCGGTAAAAACCACAGGATACCGGATAGAGGACCCGGAGTTCAGCCACACTTTACTTCCATCGGAAAGAATGGCTGCATATGTTTCGCCTTTGACGGTGGTGAGGGTATTGAAGGCTCCTTCCAAACTTCTACCGTTAGAATTGGCTTTTGAAACATCATACACTAACTGGCCATCTTTATTTACAATAGCCGTGTTGCCTTGCTTTGCCAGCTCACCCTTCATAGCGCTGTCGAGCACAATTTTTCGCCCATCTGACAGCGTTAGCATTGCTTTATATTTTCCTGGCTCAATGTCGTTTTTTGGTGTTTCGTGCTGTACTACTTCCGGTTTACTTTCCTTTGCATCGCGTGGTGCAAGCCACCAGTAACCGGCAATCAGCAGCATTATCGCTGCTGCGGCGGCATACCAGCGCCAGTTAAAGGACCTTAGTTTTCCTTTTGGTTCGGCCGGCTGTTCCCATCCCATTTTCTTCAACTCCTGCCAGGCCTCGTCAAGATCAATCGTTGCCAGGTTATCGCTTTTGATCCTTGCATTGATCAGCAACCTTTTTGTGTCGGTTACTTTATCAAAGAACTTCCGGTTTTCATCAGATTCATTCACCCAATTTTGTAATTGAATAGATTCTTCACCAGTCAGCTCCTCCCGTATGTGCTTATATAACAGGTTTATTACCTCATTCATCTTTTCCATTCAATCAGAGATAAGTGGTTAATGTAGTTTGCTTGAATAATCGTTATTAACAGGCAGGAAATGGTTTCTTACTATTAGAAACGATCCAATGTTTCTGAATTATTACAGGAATGGGAAAAATTTGAAAAAAATTTTCAAGCCGTCAAAAAGTGGTTGACTCATTTCACATGGATAATAGTATACAATAACCAGGTTATAGACAGCGAATTGTCGGCGAGCATCAGGCGCAAGGCCCTGATCGCCCTGGACCTTTGCGTATAAACGGTTTGCACGGAAATACGGAGCAGGTCTGCAATTTCCGCAGGCGTCATCTGTTCATAATAAAGCAGCTTGAAAATTTTCCGGTTCTCTTCGGGCAGGTTTTCAATGGCGGCATTGAGTCTGTCTACCAGTTCATCCATGATATCATATTCATAGCGCAACAGGGTATCATTGCTCATTTCACGGGCCATTTCCTGTTGTTTTTCCTGCTGCCTTTTTTGGGCATACAGGTAGTCCAGACTTCTGTTGCGGCAGGTGATGTATAAAAACGCTTTGATGTTGGGCACGGTCTCAAATAGTTTACACCGTTCAAACAACTTTTGAAAAGCGTGAAGCGAAATATCCTTGGCTTCCTCATGGTTGCCGGTGAGCTTTTGGGTAAAGTTGTAGAGGGCAGGATAAAAATGATCAAATATTCGCCGGAAGGCACGCTCATCCCCTTGCTGAAAGCCTGTTAAAATAGTACTGTCTAAATTGTTGCTCATACTAATTATCGGTAATTCCAGGATAGATGGGCGGGAGCACATAGCATATTGGGGCCTGCCATATAGAGTGATCAGACCTTAACCGGGAAATTATGTGTTGTTGGGATGTGACTAAATGATAGGAGAAGGAAGGATAATGCTGGTTTAATGCAAGATAAATTTAGTGCAAAAAAATCGAATTTTCAGGATAGTTACAGCATAGATGCACACATACTCCTCTTATCCGGCATATTGCTGCCATGGTGACCACCTCACGCCTTAAGCAGAACCGGTTGCATTTCCTTATTATTCAACCCAAGTGCGGAAATTGACCTAGGGTTAAGATTTAAATAAAGATAAAAACTACAAAAATATTTTATTCTTTCTTCTTTTTCAATACCAGCACCATCTCTCCAATAGACAGGAAAAAATTGCGCCTCCCGGCGCTGCGTGGCAGCAGGGCATGGAGTGTATTAACCAGCGGCGTCAGTAGACAATGTGGATATACATTGAACTGAGTATGGAAATAGTCGATGTTAAGCGCTTTGGCTGCTTTTTCATAGTGAATTATTTCCCATCCGCCCTTGTCGGCAAGGTATTGAAATGAGCGGCGGTTGAAATAAAAGAAATGTTCCGGTTTGTAATGTGTCCAGCGTTTGCCCATGAGGCGGTTCGACAATGCGGCGGTATCTGGTGTAACTATCAACAGCAGACCTTCGTCTTTCAGCAACTTCCTTGCTTTGAGCAGTGTTTCCTGCGGGCGACGCACATGCTCAATGAGGTCCGACATGACGATGGCGTTGAAAAAGTTTTCCGGGAAATTGCATTGTTCCAGCGTGCCGTTAAAGATGGCCTCTCGACCGAACTTCTTTTGCGCAATGGCGGCAGCCCATGCCGCATATTCAACTCCGTAAGGCGTCCATCCGCGAGCCTGGGCGGCTTCCAGCAAGTATCCTGTGGCGCAGCCCACGTCTAGCAGGCGGTCCTGCTTTCCCAGGCGGGCCAGCAGGTCAAGGCGCAGTGCAAATGTAGCCATCTTCATTTGCCGCGTAGCTTCATTGTCGGCATCGCCTTTCAATCCCCATGCGGCATAATAGCTTTCAGAGTACAGTTGTTGTAATGCTTCGTCATCCAGTTGGGGAAACAGGAACTCTGCGCTGCACTGTGCGCACCGCAGCACGGAGCGCTCATTTCCAATTGCGTGTTTTGTTGCAATGATGGTGGAGTTGCAAATAGGACAATCCATAATTGAATACCTGGGGAAATTTATCGTGAATACCACCGTTTACGCTGGGCCGGAAAAAAAGGTTGCTTCAACAGTTGAGGCAGCTCCAAAAAAAATTTTTTTTTGGGAAAAAGACAATGAAATAATTGACCACCATAAGATGATAAAAATTTTTTAGATCGTTTCACAAAACCAATAACTGTGCAGTTTTTGGCAATAAGCGCGTTGTTATTGCCAAAAAGTGTGCACGCACCTGAAAAACTTTATCAGTCAGGATCTTTGAAAGCCACCCTGTTTAGCATATGCATATCAAATACACCCGGCAGCAAAACAATAACCCGTAACAATAAACGGTAGCCTACCTCGTTTCTATAGCCCAAAAACATTTATCACTCCTAAAACAAAGTATGAAGAACAAAAATTTACGCTTACTGGGATTATTAACCGTAATGGCTGCTGCATTAACCATAGGTATTAGCAGTTGTAAAAAAGACAAAGATGACAACGGTTCATCGGCTGCATTATCTGCTACTATCGGCGGTAATGCTTTTAAACCAAGAGTTGTAACGGGCACGTCTCATAATGGATATATCTCTGTAGTGGGTGGACAAACCCTGCCAGGAGACTCTGTATTCCTGGATGTTACATTCCCTGACACCTCGAAAGTAAACACCAAACTTAACTTTGACCATGCAGACCTGCAACTGGCAACATTTACCACCTCAAAACTCTACAGTGGCAACGATAGCAGATCACATGGTTCTGTTACTGTTACCACATTAGATAAAACTAATAAAAAGGTGGCAGGTAAATTTGAGGGCGTAATCTACAATGCATTTGGCGGCCCCGACAGTGTAGTTATTAAAGATGGTCAATTTAACACCACATATAAAGCTTTTTAATTTAAGTCACTTATATGATAAACGCTAGGCTGCCAATAGGTAGCCTAGCGTTTTTGAATTAATCATTATTTTGCATCGACAACATGCCGATCAATTAATTGGTAGCTCTGCCTTTTAGAGATATCTTTCGCTTATTGGTTATATCGTCGGCTTTGAAATCAACACTGTCGTTATCAAAAACGAAAGTAAATCTGTACAGGTTAATGCCGGAGAGGCTATTATATTCAACATGAAGTTTATCCTTTTGCCAGGAACTTCTTAGCGCAACGGGTAAACCAAACAGATGTTCGCGGGAGATCACATATCGGTTACCCATTCCCATGGCCAGTTTTTGTTTTCCGCCATCTTCAAGGTCAAGAATAAGATAATAATCCTTACTGCCCTTTTCGAACCGGAAAGCAGTTATCTCGAGGTCATTTTTTTCAAGCCGGAAAGTTTTATTGAGCATGCCTGGTGAAAAATTGTTTTCGTGGTTGCTACCCGTGTCAGGCATCTGGATCTGCTTTACCCGCTGCAGTAATTCAGCATAATGGTTCTCATCCGGTTTATAGGCTGCAATGGCATTCTCAACCAGGTTGTCCATTTCTCCGGCATCAAATCCGCCGCCTGTGGTCACGATAATCACATTTTTGTCCTTCAGCACGAACATGCGCTGCCCGCCTCTTCCCATAGCCTGTATTTCATTTGGGCTCTCGCTGTCGAGCCACCAGCCATAACCATACGACTCAGTGCCTTTTATATAATACAAGGGTTTAATCTTTTGTATCCATCCCGCTGAAACAACCTGTTTCCCGTTCCATTTTCCTTCCTGCAATAACAAAGAGCCAATCTTAGCCATATCATAAGGAAGCAGATAAAGATCGCCCCAGCCATGATTGACGCCTTTTTTGTTTTCATCCCAGTATGTTTTACCAAACTGCAGTACATTGAACAGGTATTTCCTGGCGAAATCGTGGCTCTTCATTTTCGTTGCCCTTTGCAATATCTCTGCGAGCAGGTAGAAATTACCGCTGCAGTAAGAGAATTTTTCCCCTGGTTTTGAAGAGAAAGGAAGATCAAGCATAAACCCGGCCCAGTCAGCCTGGTCCTGCATCTGCTCCAGTTCTTTTTCTCCATTGGCCCAACTGCATTGGAAACCCGATGCCATATTCACCAGGTCTTTTATGGCCAGGTTTTTAAGCACGCTGTTTTTTATGGTATGCCCTGGAAAATAATTAATAACCGGATCTTGTTCACTCCTGATAAACCCATTGTCAATTGCAATTCCGATCAGGAGCGATAGAACACTTTTTGTAACCGACGCCATATCATGCGCATACTGTTGCCGGTAAGGGTAGAAAGCCGCATCGAGCACCACATGGTTGTTCCTGATGATTAAAAGGCTATGGATATTTGTGCCGGCCTGTTGTAACTCCCTGATACCATTGGCTAGTGTCAGCGAGCTCATCCCCTGTGCTTCCGGTTCAGCTATTTTCCAGGGAATTTTCTGACAGTAACAGGTAATCGCACAATTAAGAAGGACTAAAAGCAAATACTTTTTCATTAGTCTGTAGTTTATATGCCGCTTCAATGTTGTGAATTGTTTTTTAAGATCCGCTGAAGCTGCCTGGCTGTTTTGAAACCGCAGCGTGATGCGATATATTCAATAGTGAAATTAGGATTATTAAGCATGGTCCTTGCCAGTTCCAGTCTCAAAAGCGTCAGATATTCGAGTATAGTGGTACCGGTCTTTTCTTTAAACACGCGGCTCAGGTTTCTCGGGCTCATGGCAACCATCTTCGCCAGGTCTTCAATGGAGTTTTCATCGGCGAGATGCTCAATAAGATGATCCTGTACGATATGTATGTTTGGATTGATATGGTTGCGGTAATCGAGGTAAACACTTTGCTGTGTATGGTGCTGGCTTCTGCGGTGGTAAACAACCAGCCCGCGCGCCACCTTATGTGTAAACAAGGCGCCTTTCAACTCTTCCATGATAGCCAGCGCAAGGTCGATGCCGGCGCTGATGCCCGCGCTGGTATATACATTGTTGCTTTTTTTGAACAAAATATCCGTTAGTACTTTTGCATCGGGGAAAGCCTGCTGAAGCGCTTCTATTCTTCTCCAATGTGTAGTACACTCGGTGTTTTTCAGTAAGCCCGCATAACCTAACGCGAAGGCGCCGTTACAGACCGAACAAATAAAAGTGCCTTTATCGGAACATTGTTTCAGCCAATTAAAGAATGCATGCTGCGTTTTGAAAGCAGGGCTGCTTAGATATTGAAAATCCATACCCGGCACAAATAGATAATCCCCGTTACACAGATTAGCTTCACTGAAATGACTGACTTTACCAAACGGAAGCCCTGATGAACTTACACTGGCTTCTTCTAAACAATAAAATTCAAGCTCAGTTTCGAAACCATAGAACCTTGCTTCGGTAAACACCTGCACAGGACCCGCCAGGTCGAGTATTTCAACAAATGGGGGTACTATAAACGCTATTTTTTCCATAAACCAGGTTTGTTATAGCAAAAATACCAACATTTGAAAGGCATTGACAGACAGCAGGGCGTCAGAAACGGACATAAATTCCATTCTAAAGCTTCGCCCGTTCTAAAACTGTCTATTCAGGTCGCAGATGGTACTGTAATGGTACCGGTATTGTACGAAACAGGTAGCTTAATGGCCTACCTACTGCACGCAGATCCCCCAGGCATTGCCCTGGGATCCCACTTCTGTAAGGCAATTCCCAGGCAATTCTCAGGCAATTCTCAGGCAATACCCAGGCCATTACCCTACCGTTAGGCTACCAGTTTGTCATGCAGCCGACATAATTTAATCTTCGGCATTTTCTATATTTGATTACATCACACACATACTATTTCCGATTGCCGCCATACAAATACTATCAGTACTTTAAAATTATAAGCATGACTAAGAAGAATATTAAAAGGGCAATCCTGGTGGCCATTGTGGTGGGAAGCTTGTTAAATGGCATAAACAGCTATGATGTTTTCTGGTACGGAAATTTCAACATAAGAAATGTTATAAGGATCATACTAACCTATGTCACGCCTTTTTGCGTATCGTTGTATTCTTCTATAAAAGCAGCGAAAATTGCATAGCCTGAGGGATTAGCTACACTGATCCCCATGAGGGGAGGATCTTATAAAAATAGTAGATTTTTATAATAAGTATCTCAGAACGATTCAAATGATAGCATAAGTATATATGTGTGTTGGCGAAGGGGATAAAGAAGCTACGTATGTCTATTACGGCAATCCTTAGGTTAACAAGAAAAGAAGCGGCTAAAGTAAGCGAGGCGCTCACAATATTTCATTTTTATTTCTGTTATTATGAAATATCAAAGAGTATATTACTATTTTCATTCATACCGGG
>NZ_STFF01000006.1 GCF_004834005.1 Niastella caeni | reverse complement strand
AATTACCCTTTCACTATCAGGATTGCGTAAAGTGTACGCTGTATGGAATAGGACTAGACAATAACGGTATAAGACACCTCAATGCTACCGCGATGCTACCTCATTGTTTCCTCTTTGGGTCCTCTTTGCTTCCTCGGATTCCGAGGAGCCAAAGAGGTGGAACAGAGGGGGAGCCGAGGAGGCAAAGAGGAGGCTGTGTTTTTCATCACCCGTTTTGTACTGTTCGTCACACCATTTATCGAACACCGTCACAAAAAAACAGGTGTTCCCGAGGAGAAGATGCAGTTCATCACACCACTTTCCGAAGCCCGTCACATCAAGAACAAAACACCATCACATTTTGGAAAAAACGGCTTGAAAGCTTGTATACATTTGTGTCATCAGTCGCCGCCAAAGGAGTTTCGCTCAGGGCTAACGGGAAGAGCGAACCCGCAAACCCTCTCCCCGGCAGCGATTGGTAAGGTATCTTTTTTATTCACCATTAAAAACAAACAATCATGGCACATTCAAATAATAGCCTGGTAACAGGCAAGCTTAGAGGATCCCTCGGAAAAGAACTCGTATTTCGCGAGTGGGAGGGAAAAACAGTAGTTGCGAAAGCACCTAAAAGCAGGGAGGGAGATCCCACACCTGCACAGGCAGAAACACAGGAAAAATTCCTGCTCGCATCACGATATGCACGGGCAATTATCCGAAGTCCCGACAAAGGCATGACTGAAGCCTATGCCGCTGTTCTAAGGCCCCGGCAAAACGTGTATAGCAGAGCGTTGGAAGATTTTCTATCTCCGCCCGTTGTTAAAAGCATCAATACGCGTAATTATAAAGGCGCAGCCGGCGACAAGATCGCTGTTCGTGCAATAGATGATTTTCGCGTAGTAAGTGTACGGGTAGAAATATATGCTGCCAACGGCACGCTACTGGAAGCAGGTAATGCTGTACAAAGCACCAATGGCCTTGACTGGACCTACACTGCAACGCAGGCAAACAACCTGGCAGGAAGTAAGATCACAGCCATAGCAACCGATGTTCCGGAAAATGAAGGATCGTTGGAAGTTACTTTGTAAGGTTTTACCAGGAATCCTGTCCCGGCTTAACCGGGACGGGATTTCCTTTTTTTAATTACCTACAAAAAGATTGTATGAGCAAATTACCAAAGCGTCATTTTTGGGAGTGGTTCAAACGTTATAATCAGGAATATCTTGAGCTGAATAAAAAGACTAAAAAAGAAGCTGCTTACTGGCTGCATGAATTGAACGCTCATTTACGCGCCTATTTTAAATTCTTTGGCTTCAGTGTAACATTGCCTGATAATGGATTGGCCAGGCTTACCATCACCGTAAATGGCAAAGTGATGCATTTTAAAAAAGTAGACGCATTTGTCGCCACCGCACCTGAAATACCCGGATGGAACATTATTGCGCTGGAAGATCCCATGCCTGTTGATTTCTTATTGGAAAAGCAAATAGAGAAAGCAGGTATAGATCCCAGTGAATTGTGTTTTTCTTTTGCAAGCGATGATCCTGACGATACGGATATTATAGTGTATCACCCGTTATGTTCGGAAGACAATGAACATCTTTTTTTACAACTGGCTTATGCCGCCGTATATAATTTATTGGGTGAACGTTCTTTCGGGATTGATTTTGGCCGCCTGGAAATGGCAAATCTTTCCTGCGCCGATCCGGACAATGTTTATCAACTGGAAGATTTACCCACCCATATCGGGCAACGCAGATCGCCTGTAATTGTAGATCAAAATGGAACGTTGCTGGGGATGCCTTGACCGGAATTAAGACCTGAAGAATTGGGCGCCAGCAGAGGTCAATAGATCGGGCCTGGTACTAAGACTCATCGTCTTTTACTCCCCTGTAACAATTTTATAACCACTACAAATGCTGCAATATAAATGATCCAGTATGGTTTTGGTGAAGAAGGGTCTTTACCCCATAAAGCTTTGCTTGCTTTGTATGCAATCGGACGATTGTCAGCAACTTTTTTATAGACCAGGTCGCTTGCTTTTCGAAAGAAAGAATTTTTTATATAAAGTTGAAATAAGGAAAACCGGCTCTTCCCATAATCAAGCGCCTTGAATGCGGCAGCCGCGCCACTATAAACATTACCGGATGTATCAATGAATTTTAATGCCCGCCGAAATTCTTTTTCTGGTATTTCCGGGAATTGATTTGCCATTTTTTGATAAGGCTCATAATGAATCTCTTCTCCAATGATCTTTCGAAACCGGGTTACCCAGTAACGACAAAATTCACATTCCCCATCCCAAACCAGCAAAGCCCTGTTTGGGAGATTCCCGATTTTTTTGAATTGTTCAAACATTATACCACTGCTTCAATATATTAAATGATGCAAATCAGCTGCCCCGGCATTATCCCATTTAAAGGCACAGTTTTTTCAGCAGATTATTCAGAAAAACAATTTTTATAACCTCTTAAATATAGCGATATGAAAATACTAATCGGGTCTTCGATTTTCCTGATCATCGTCATTGTTATAGCCTGTAGTACAGCTTATAAAGCAACAGATTTTTCAGTTAGAGATGTAAACTCAGTTACAGAGAACTGGCCAGCCAATACAAAGGATGCCTCCACCGTGCTTATAGGTAAATTTGGCTTACCAGATGAAGTGACAAGTTCCAGCCTTGTTTGGAACAACAAAGGCGTATGGAAAAAGACGGTACTGATGAGGGACGGAATTCCACATGATTTCCCTGTGCCCCACACAGATTATCTTATGCAAACCATTAATTATAAAGTGCCTGTTGAAAAGTATACTGATCTGGCACGGTACGACGGTAGTGTAATTGTGGAAAGAACAAGAGGTACTTTATCTGCCAGGTGCGATAGAGAGGAAATGAATTTTCTGTCCTTGAACCTGGCACATGATATAATAACAGGGAAGAAAACGGTAGATGAGGCAAGAGACTATTATGCAAGAGCGGCTTTGCAATTTAAAGAAGGAAGTACTGGTGTTACAGGAAGAACAACTGATCCTACAGCAAGAACTACCGATCCTGCAGAAAGAAGAACTGATACCACTGCAAGAACTACTGATCCTGCAGAAAGAAGAACTGATACTGCAGTAAGGAGAACTGAACCTATAGACAGAACTGATACTACTATGGCAAGAAGGACTGATTCTATAGAAAGAAGGGCTGAGACTACGGAAAGACGTACTGATCTTAAGGAAGGGGGTATTGATCCTTATTTACAGGGGCTGCAGTTTACCATTCCTCAAGGCGATACAGGCGACAGGGATGTACCTGCTAATAGGACGAAAATGAATTGACCGGGCAAAAATAAAAATGGAACAGGAAGTTGAAACCGGTAAGATGTATGTGGCAAAAAAAGGCGCCATCTTACCGGTTTAAAAGTTTTTAGTTGTTCCTATCCAATGCAACATCATTAGCTGCGGCAGGGGATGTCATTGCCTTCATCCAGCCTGTTTTTATAGCAAGCATTCTGTCGGCTCTTGCCGGATGTGTAGCTGATCTCTGTGCTTTGGCAATATAATTCATAACATGTTGCGATCGCTCCAGCGAGGCGCCCAATTTATGTAATACAAAACCCGCAAATTCATCGGCTTCCAGTTCAAGCAGGCTGTTACCTCTTTTTTTCAGTGTATGGCCATTTAGATGATGCCCAATTTCATGGGCCAGCAAAGCAATGGCCGCCCATTTGTTGTTGGTAGTTTTATTGATCCAATCAATAAATTCCGGATTGTACAGTATGTATCTCTTGTGCCTTGAAACAGCCGCTTCTATGTTAGTGACCTTGGCCGGCTTCAGTATAAAGTCTGGCTTCAGGCCAACTGCGTTCATTATTTCTGTCACTATTTTCTGAGCATCTTCAGGATTGCAGAAATCAGTCAAAACAGGTACCTCTTTATTGGCACCGGTTAAATTAACTTGTGCAAATGCGACGGCATACGCAACAATCAGGGTAACAGAAAGTACGAATTTTTTCATTAGAGTATTGAAAACCAGTTTGGCAGCAAATATCCGATCCTCAGGCTGATCTTTTGGGGAAGAATAGTGGGCAATGAGATGTCGTAAATACTTGTATATATACTTGTCTAAAGTATTTACTTATTGGATAGCTAATTGAATTCTTAACGCATACATGTGACTGGCATGAAAAAAAGAGGTGGCACAGAAAATAATATTGGTACTAATTAACCGTATTTTATAGCTGGGTAGCCCAGGAGCCTGCGCCACAAAGCAAGTTGGCCGATGATATTGGCCTCCCGGTAAATGTTGAAACAGATCAATTCATAATAGGGCATTTTCATTTCACCCATATCGAACATACTGTCCAGCTTCTTGTCATCCATTTGCACCAGCGCCTTCCGTGCTTCCGGTGAAATTCTCTCCCAATCTTTTAGATATTCTGCAGTAGTTGGATATTGTATCCCATCCTGAATGCCTTTAAAGTCTTTGAAGAGCTCTTCACCGGTTTGTTTTAGTCCGGGACTGGTTTCGGATGCCATCAAAAAGCGTTGCTGCACCAATGAACCCGCCAACCAGGCCGGGTGATTCGCTTGTGTGTTCAAACGGTTCTGCATATCTTCTGCCGAAATTCCTTCAAGTGCTTTGGCAAAGAAGCCCGTATGATAATCGAACAGGGTGAGTAGTGCCGTTGTTCTTTTACTGGCAGTTTGTGTTTCCATGGTCTAACTTATTTAATGTCTTATAAAAGTACAGAAGTAAGGCCTGGTGGTAGGGAGGTGTTTGCGACAAATGAAGGGCAAATTGCGACATAGAGTAACAATGAAAAAGGCGCAAAATCCAAAAAGCTTTTATATCTTGCCAAAGAAATAGCATCATTTTTGCCGTTAGCAGTTCCTCAACCATCTTTCTTTTTGATTCCCCATAGTGTTTATTAATAACATTCCAAACTTCATACATTATGGAGAAAATAGCAGCATTGGTTTTTCTGATAGCTCTTATCTGCCTGATCATCGGGTTAATTAAACCAGCTTTATTTAAGGCCTTGTTTAAAGCAAAGACATCAAGAAAAGCCGTGGCCCTTACATTTGGCCTGGTAATGATCGCTTCTGTTATTGTAGTTGGCGTTGTGGCCAGGCCGGTATCAGCGGCTGATGCTGCCCAGGAAGAAATAGATCAGGCGATGGAAGAGTTCATAAAGGAAGAAGAGGCAAAGCAAAAGGAGGCAAAGCAGGTAAAAGAAGAAAAGCCTACATCGCTTACTCCCGAAGAAGCAATAAAAGCTATCATACAAAAGGAGCTTAAGGGAGAAAATAACAACGACAAGCCTTTTTTGAGAGACATCAATGTGGCAATGGAGAATAACAAAGCATTTGTAATAATTAACTATAATGCAAATGAAAATCTCACTGCCCATTTAACGCAGGTAGGTATAAAATCAAAAATGAGCGATTTGTATTATAAATTATATAAAAGCGGGCAACCCATAGGGGCCGTTTCTGTTTGTGCCTACATGACGCTTACAGACAAATATGGAAATAAAACGGATGATATTGTTTACACAACGCGTTTAGAAAACGAAGAAGCCGCAAAGGTCAACTGGAGTGAGGATGATTCAATGGTGAAGAATGTAATTTTACCTAAAGTATGGTCAACTCTTTTCTTACATCCCGCTTTATCGGAAGACTAAAAAAAGTTTAATAAAATATGAAAGTTGTAGCGCTTTTGGGCAACCAAAATACTGGTAAATCACATGCAATCAATGTCGCCTATTTTTTTTTACTTAATAATGGTTTTACCCAGGTTCCCGGGCATTTTAGAATTTTAGGGAACCCTGATTTTGAAGATGTATTTGATATCTTGGAAAATGGGGGTAAGAAGGTGGGCATCATTGGAATGGGGGATTATGAAAAAGGCCGGGATTCATTGAAAAGTTTACTAAATGAAATGAAGACACTCGGCTGTACTTCCGTTATTTGTTCGTGCCAGACCAGGCCAAATATAGAAGCAGCAGTCAGGGCTTATTCACCGCATGTTTTTGTTCCCAAAACGCCTTCTGCCGGCCCTGAAATGCACAGGATTGTGAACGTTATTGATGCCAATACGTTGATTGGTCATGTTTGATTCAACTAATGAATAGGCCAACGGTAAAAAGAGGTGAAATAACGGTTTTTCTAATTCATCCCATGAGTTAGATTTGTTAGATTAACTCTTTGTGTAAAATGGATTTTCAATCTGCAATTGATTTAAAGTCAGCTATTTCATCTTCTGTGATAAAAAAGCAAAGGAGAACTCCTGTAACATTTTCACTCAGTGCCGCAGTGTCTCCAGGTGCAATGGGAATTAATAGCGAAATAAGATCGAGTGTCAATGGAGTAGGAGTCGGGGAGAGAGGCAATGGTGAACATTTTATAAAAATATTGACCAAAAGTAAATCTACTTTAGAGCCGAATAATCTTGCCCGGTATTACGGAGTAAATAAACAGGATATAGCAATTCAGGAAACTGGCCTGATAAAATTTAAATTTCCTACCAACAATCATCGCCCTCCATTTCCAGGCATTTCAGTTGGACATTACCAGATCACAGCAGGAACTTTAGGCTGTTATGTTTCAGATAACAAAAACAAGGTTTATGTGCTAAGCAATAACCATGTACTTGCCAATACCAATAAAGCCTATTATAAGGACCCGATATTACAGCCTGGAAAGCTTGATGGAGGTAAAAAAGCCAGGGATGTAATCGCTGAGCTGTCCTATTTAGTTGAATTACAATTTGTGAAACCTAATACAATGGATGCTGCTATAGCCGAGGTTGTACAGGAAATAGACCCCGTATTTTTAATTAATAGGAAAAACAAAATTTCAGGTACCACCAATCCGCAGAATAAGATGCGGGTAGAAAAATTTGGTCGTACTACCGGCCATACTAAGGGAAAGATCAGTACCCGTAATTTAGACCTTAAAGTTGATTTTGATGGTAAAGAGATTGATTTTCAAGATCAGTTCGAGGTTACTGGTAATAAAGGGAAGATGTTTTGTGATGGGGGCGATTCAGGTTCACTAATCTTCGAGTCGGGCACTTTAAAAGCAGTTGGGCTCTTATTTGCCGGAAGCGATGACGGTACAACATTTGCCACACCTATAAATGAAGTATTAACTGAATTTTCCGTAAAAATTTTATAAATTTACGGTATGGCAGATATAGTTGATGCTAAAAGAGAGCTGTATGAAAAGCTCAAAAATCAACAGGAAGTTACCGGTGCCGGGATTAAAGGCAGTGGTAAATCTGAATATATCGTCATATTCGTAAAAGAACTCTCCAACAAGATAACAAGTCTAATTCCCAATACTTTTAAAGGCATTAAAGTTAAAGCAGAGAAGAAAGGTATAGCTAAATCTCTCTGATTATTAATCAAATTGCCTTCCTGCTAATTTCCCCTTTTAAATTTAATTATAACATCAACTTTTGTATTTTTATTTATCATCGCTGTGTGCCAGCAGGCTGCAACGTTAGGCATAACTGTTGGATTCTAGTCAAATAAACCCGAACTACAGAAAATAATTATAAACATGACTGAACAGGAAATAAACCAGGGCATTAAAGACGTTTGCGAAGTTTCAAATGAAATTGCAACATTTTATATAGACAATAACGCGCTGGTTGCAAAATTAAATTCAGTACCGCAAGAAGAATTGCAAAAAGCCTGGGATTATTATGCTTCCCGTTCCGGTGTTATCGTTGATTTGCGAAAAGATGTATTAGAGTATCTGAAAGGAGGCAAAAAGCTGGATATTGCAACGCTTGACGGATTCGTTATAAAACATAGAACAGGGAAAGAGAGCCAATATCGCTCGTACAAGAACTACTATTCCATTTTCTTTCCTTTAATTACTTTTTATGGGCACAATGCAATCCGGAAATTCATTCTTGGTTTTATGGCTGAAATAATCAGCCGGTTAGCATTAAACGGAAAGGTTAAACACATCTATTTCGACTTTCAAGGGCCAAGACAACAAGGAAGCGATAAGCTTTGGTTCGCCATTTTCAATAAAGAACAGGAGACACAGTCAACAGGCTTACAATTATTCGTAGATTTTCATAAGGGAAAGGTTAAATACGGTATTTATCGGCATGCTGATGCGTCATTTGTAAAAGGATCAGGGGAGATGTTACCTGGGAATTTCAATTTTGCAGAGATGCTAAAAATGTTTGAGGAAAGCAAACATTTAATTCTTGAAGATGAACCTGTAAAAAATAAGCTTTTAACAATCCCGCTTAATCAAAAAAGTCTGTATAAAATATCACATGGTGCATTTAAATCAAAAGGGAATGAAAGCATACTAGACATTTTTAAAGAAAACCAGTGGATAGTAATTCACGAAAATACTGGAAATGGCCAGGCCGAGAGTTTTAAGAATGATTTAACCGAAGGGGATTATGTTTACATTACTATTGGAGGAGATGAGTTGTTTTCAATTGCAAAAGTAAAAGCGGGTTCATGGGGGTATGTTCCTGAAGACATAACGGGAAAAAATGGATGGATCTATAGAGAGGTTGAGTATATTAAATCTGCTATAAATACTGACCCTTTCCCGTTAAAATCGTTCAAAGAATTTATTTATCCAAGCGGCAACAGCACATTTACAGAAATAACGGTTGATAAAATAGAAGAAGCCAATAAGAATATATTTGAACCGTATTTTGGTGTTGAATTTATTTCTGAAGAAGCCTCAATAATTAAATCTCAGGGAGAGCTTCACAAACATCCCAACAATATTATATTGGTTGGGCCGCCCGGTACAGGCAAAACATATAATAGCATTGACAAAGCTGTTGAAATAGTAACCGGGATCAAAAAGAAAGATCATGATGACAATAAAGTAGTTTTTGATAAACTTAAAAAAGAAGGGCAAATTGAATTTGTTACTTTTCATCAGAATTATTCCTACGAAGATTTCATGGTAGGCATAAGGCCTGATATTGAGAACGAATCTTTACGCTTTAGATCATATAAAGGTATTTTTTATGAGATCGCAAAAAAAGCAAGGGAAAATTATTTCGCTTCTTTAAATGAGCAGTCTAAAGAAAGAAGTTTTCAGGAAGTATTTGCCGATGTTTTAAAACCTCTTACCGAAAAGGGAGAGCCTGTCAAAATTAAAATGGCATCAGGCATTTACTATACAATTACTGATATAACCGACTATACAATTTATTTCAATAAGCCAAGCGGCGACTCCCGTCATACCCTAAGTATTCAAACATTAGAAGAGATCGTTGATGGCTTAAGGGAATTTACAACAGGTTTAGGACCTTATTACAATCCTTTGGCAGAATTAATCAGATCAAAGAAAAAAGAAGCTAATAATAATAAGGCAGAACCCAAAAAGAATTACGTTCTCATAATTGATGAAATAAACCGGGCAAATATTTCAAAAGTCTTTGGTGAATTGATCACACTCCTGGAAGAAGACAAAAGGATCGGTGCAAAAAACGAATTACGAATTACATTGCCAAATGGAGAAAAGGAATTTGGCGTTCCACCCAACCTGTATCTTGTTGGCACAATGAATACCGCTGATAAATCAATTGCGCTTATCGATATAGCTCTTCGCAGAAGGTTTGAATTTATTGGTTATTTTCCTGATTATAGTAAGTTGGAAGAGAGCGATGGCATTTTTTTAAAGCATATTAATAAAGAAATCTTTACACGTAAAAAAACAGCAGATTACCTGATTGGGCATGCTTATTTTATGGCAGGACTTGATTCTTACAAAACCATAAAAAATAAAATTATACCGTTGTTGATGGAATACTTCTCTGGTAAAACAGAGGTTGTAGAAGAGATTTTTAAGAACAGTACCTGGGATATCAAATATGATATTGAGAAGTACGATTGGATAATTCAATCAGCAAATTAATGTTTACCCTTTTCGAATATGGCAATCAAATTGCAGTAAAAGACAGGAAAGGTCTTGAGAATTACCTGTGCACGCTATGGCAGAATTATAAATCATTGTGGTTAAATAATAATAATCAGGACCCGAATGTATCGTTCCGGAAGGAATATCAGCCATTTCTTTCGTTTGATGGCGAAAAAGCAAAAGCCAATAATTTTGTTGGTTTTGTACACTGTAATGATGATTTCTTTGAAATTTATCCGAAAGTTTTTCAATACCAGCCGCATCTGAATAAAGATTTAATGCATCGGCACATATTCTTTTGGCTTAGCTATTGTAAAAAGATAAAATTCCCCTTTAATCAATCCTTTCTGAATAATTTTGAGATTGACAGATTCCCTGAACTAATTATTTATTTAATAGCTAATCAAATCAATGAAACGGTAAGCGCCAGGCCTTATTCCGCTTATGAGGAAATTGAAGAGGCTTTGTTAACCCCAAGAGGAAAAATCAATTTTAACCGTTACATAAGAACGCTGTCTTTGGGTAAGAACCAATTTATTGACTGTGATTATGATCCTTTCGTTTACGATAATAAAGTAAACAGGATCATTAAGTATTGTATTCGCCTTTTGTTGACTAAAACAACGATTCCCCAAACACTACGGATGCTAAATGAGAGCATTAATGTATTAGACGAGGTTGATGATCAGGTTTGTTCAATTGATCAATTGAATCAAATAAGAATTCCAACGCTGTTTGGGGAATATGAGGATGTTATGCACTGTTGCAGGATGATCCTCGAAAACCAGATATACTCACATGCTGAATATGAAATGAAAAACTGGAGCTTATTATTTCCTATGGAAGATGTTTTTGAAGACTTTATTTCCGGATTTCTAAAGGAACATTTTAGTCAGGATTTTAAAATAGAGCCACAAAAATCTGAGCTTTACCTTCACCAGGAGCCCCAAACATTCAATTTGCAGCACGATATACTATTGACTAATAAAAAGACCAAAGGAAAAATAATTATTGATACGAAATACAAGCCCAGATGGGGTTTAAAGGGATCAGATAACAACAAAGGTGTTGCGCAATCAGATATGTATCAAATGATAAGTTATGCATATCGTAGGGGTACAGACAAAGTAATTCTAATGTACCCCAATACTTCAGAAAAATTAGCTGAAGATTATGTATTCAACATTCAGAAATCGAATGAAAGCGAGAACATAAAAATTAAAGTAGTGGATGTTCCATTTTGGTCTTCATCAGATTATAAAGAAGTTGAACCGAAGTTATTGATCAAGCTAAACAATTTATTGAGAAACGGTTTTTAGTTAACTCAATCCCATTCACTTCATCTCCAACACATAAACAGCTTCTGCAGCGGTTATAAATAATTTATTCCTGTGTTTACCGCCAAAGGCAACGTTGGCAGTCCATCTTTCAGGGATGGAAATATGCCAGATCTGTTGGCCCTGGCTGTTGAAAACGGTAACGCCTTCTGCCGGCCCTGAAATGCACAGGATTGTGAACGTTATTGATGCCAATACGTTGATTAGTCATGTTTGATTCAACTAATGAGCTTGTATGCCTCACTTTATTTGAAATATTTTCAACAATGACTATATTGCATGGCTCATCGGTGATTAAGCTAGTTTTAAATGATATTCAATTTTAGAAGGTACGAGGTCCCTGAAACATACTACTCCGACATCGACATTTCAATACCACCTGGCGTCAAATACGACTTATACGATGGAAGCCATCTCGTAGGGACCTTTATTGATGGTTATAATAAAACATTCGCAAGGTTCAAAGATGGGGATAGCTACAAACGGCATACAAAGATCTTTGGTAGTCTGGCTAACGCCCATTATTTACTTAATGACCACGAACCAAATTTTGCATATGTTACTATTTATTACACGATTGTTAAAATACTGAAAGCGAAATTGGAATTTTATGATGATCCCTCTACTTATATTATGGACTACAATAATTTTAATGGAAGTAAGGGCTTTGACCTGGTTATAGATATCAAAGCAGGCGATCAAACCGTTTTTTCATTAAAAAATACCAGTAAGAGAAAATTCCTATCCCGTAATAGTGACAGACCTATGGAAGGAACGATTGAGATCAGTGATAGTCTTCACCGTGATAAGATTTTCGGGTTTCTACTTGCCATTCAATTATATTACCGCAGGTATTATAGAGGTCGTTTTATTTAAGGAGGGACTGCGTATCTATAGTAAGCATTTACTCCAGAATATACATTTGGTTTTCAAGGTTATGCAATGCCATCCCGGGATATGATAAGCAATTTTGAGCCTGGTCATAAACTGTGGCATAGGCAATGAAAAGTTCTTTAATACATAATTTCCCTTACTGGTTTGGTTATTCTACAATAAATCATGCTTAACATATATTAGAAAATTCACTTTTCCGTTATGTTAAGTTATTATATGAAACAACCAGCCGCAAACGCCAGTAAAAGCTATTCTATAGTCATCTCTCCGCCAGACTTTTTTACCTATGAGCCCTATGAAGATTTTGAAAAATATTTACTGGAATGTTGGGTTAGCGCCAGCAAAGTTTTTTCAAAATTCGAATTTTATTATAACCAGGATAAGATCACTATCGTAACTGACTGGAAAAAGTTTAAGCCGCAATTTAAATACTCGATAGACAACGCTGATGAACTAATAATAACTGTAACAGGAAACGCCACATTAATAAAGTCATTTTCCGAATATTTTGTGATTCGATTCATCGAAATGATGTACATCACGATGAACTTAGCTGCACCTGGTACTTTTAATATCTTTGATGCTACTCTTAAATGTATTGAGGGCGAGTCATTATTAGTAAATGGCTTTGGTGTGTCGTTAAGTTCTAACCCGTTTGAACATTTTTGGGAAACATGCGGAGAATTAAATCATTGGCCGAAAGTCAGCTTTATGCCATTGGACAAAGTAGTAGATTGGTATAAAGAGCTTAACATTACATTAAAAGCAAAAGCTACAACGAATGTTGAAAGATGCCTTTTTTCTCTCATCAATTTTGGTAAGGACCATGCGCCATTCTCTCCCCCGAGTTTAATCTGGATAACCCATTCATTAGAGGCGTTATACGATACGCCAAAAGAAGGGGTGCTCAATGCCTTACGTAACAGGCTTTTTCTTTTTTTAGGAGAACCTGCCTCTCATAAAAATGAGTATAAAAAGAAAATAAATGCCTTATATGAGCTGCGAAGTCAGTTTGTACATGGATCTATGGAAGTTGCCCGGGAACCTTTTTTTGAAAACATAGATAAGGATGTTGAGGTATACATGCGATATCTGAGTGATACCTGTGACTTTGGAATTATGCTTTTAGTTGCTACACTGCAAAAAATTATTATTGAAAAAGGTAAAGAGCTAAAATTTCACGAACAATATAAAGTTGCAGAATAGTCTACTCAATCCCCTTCACTTTCATGTCCAACACGTAAACAGCTTCTGCAGCGGTTATAAATAACTTATTCCTGTGTTTACCGCCAAAGGCAACGTTGGCAGTCCATCTTTCAGGGATGGAAATATGCCAGATCTGTTGGCCCTGGCTGTTGAAAACGGTAACGCCGCCTTTGCCGGTAAGATATACATTGCCTTTTTGGTCGATCGTCATACCATCAGAGCCCATATTCACAAACAGTTGCGCATTGCTTAAAGAGCCATCATTGTTGATCGTGTACCGGTAAACTTTGTTACCCTTGATATCTGCCACGTATAAATATTTTCCATCGGCCGTACCAGTAATGCCATTGGGACGTTGAAGACTGTCTACAAGCGCTACCGGGGACTTACTACCACGCATCAGCACATACACTTTTTCAGCTTCTATTTCGGGTTGGGTCCTTGTCCACCATTTACGTTGGTAGTACGGGTCGGTGAAATAAATATCTCCTCGGGGCGATACCCACAGGTCATTGGGACCATTCAGTTTTTTGCCCCCCAGATCATTTAACAGCACAGTTATTTTTTTATTCTTACTTATTGACCAGATCTGGTTTTGTTCATCGGCACAGGAGAGCAGATTTCCCTTCTTATCAAAAGCCATTCCGTTCGATCTGCCTGCACTGTCGAGAAAGATCGAAAGGCTGCCGTCTGTTCCGTATTTCCAGATCTTATTATTGGGCTGATCGGTAAAATAGATATTCCCTTTCTTGTCTGTGGTGGGGCCTTCGGTAAAAGAGAAATTCCTGGCGATAAGGGTGGGGGTAGCGCCATCGGCTACTATGCCAGCAGTATCGGTTATACTGGTGCGATCGTTTTGTGCTTTCAATAAATAACAGCAACAGCACATGATGACAAGCAAGATCGTTTCCCGTATTTTTATTTTCATAATGCCAGGTTTTACAGCGGTTGTATTTTCTTTAAAAAGCTGTTCTTAAAGATACGATAGAACCAGGCAACCCAACCTTCTTATTGGAGATATCATAGAAAGTACATCCTTCTAATGAACCTATATAAAATCTCATAAAAAAGCCCTCTCACCAACTGGCGAAAGGGCTCTTCAATTTTATTTTTCTCTTACAACTTCCCCAATATCTCGGCTTTCTTTTGATTGAACTCTTCTTCGGTTATAATACCGGATGTTTTCAGTTCACCCAGTTGCTTCAACAGGTCAAGCATTTTTTGTTGATTACTGGTTGCGGGCGTAGCGCCGCTTGTATTTTGGGCTTGTTGCGATTGCATCATATTGGTAAGAATTACGCCTGCGCCAATGCCGGCTGTATTTCCTGCACCGGGATTATCGGCCATCTTTTCCAACGCAATACCACTTTGCATCTGGTTAAACTGGTCCAGTTTGTCAGATAGCATGTTCAGTTGGGTAGTTTTGTCGAGCATCTTTTCCACTTCTTCCGGCAGGCTCACACTGTCAATATAAAATTTACCCAGTTCAATGCCCCAGGTATCAAATTCCGTTTGGAATATGGGCTTTAGCTTATCACCTATTTCGGTAAAATTGGCTGCAAGGTCAAGCACCGAAATGCCGGCTTCTGCCAGTCCTTCCGCCAGTTTGCTTACGATGGTATTGCGAAGCTGTTCACTTACGGTATCAACATCAACCCTGGGATTGGTGCCGGCAAACTCTTTGATGAATTTTTTGGCATCTATTACCCGCATGGTATAAGAGCCAAATGACCGGATGCGTACCTGTTTAAACTCCGGGTCGCGCATAATGACGGGATTGGGAGTGCCCCATTTCAGATTGGTGAACTGTTTGGTGCTAACAAAGAACAGGTCTACCTTAAATGGGTCGGCAAACAAATATTTCCACGATTGAAGCGTAGTGGTAATGGGCATGTTGGGGGTAACCAGCTCGTACATGCCTGGGGTATACTGGTCGCCAAATTCACCCTGGTGCATCATCACGGCTACCTGTGATTCCCGAACGGTTAATTTAGCGCCGTTCATGATCTTGTTTCCCTTGTCGGGGAATTTGTAAATAACGGTATCGGTACTGTCATCGACCCAGTCGATGACTTCTATAAATTCATTCTTTATAAAATCAAATAATCCCATAGGTGCTGTTGATTTTAGGTTGGGTGATAAAGGTTGTTTTATGGTTTTTCATTAGTAGCGAAACCGGGGAAAAAATTACGGAAAAATCCAAAGAAATACAATCCCGGACTATGGGATTGACCATCCCGGCATCCCATTAATCCCATTAATCCCGCTATCCCAGTCATCCCAGTCTGTATTCTTTAGGCGTAACCCCCACCTTTGTTTTAAACACATTTGAAAAGTAGGCGGAAGAAGAGAACCCGGTTTTACTGGCTATTTCCCCAATGGAGCAGGTCTCATTTTTTAAAAGATATTTTGCCTTTTGTAATCTGGTATTTAAAATATAATCATTCACATTAATATCCAGTAAGGCCTTTACTTTCCTGTATAACTGTACCCTCGAAATGCCCATCTGTTTACAAATAGCGTCCGCCGTTAAGTCTTCATTGGATAGATTACTTTCTACCAATGCAGAAAATTCATTGATGAATTTTCTATCGGGCTTTCCTATTGTCTGGGTTTTTAAACTAGTGGGCAGCTCGCCTGTAAAATGTTCTTTTAACCTGGCGCGGTTGCTCAACAGGCTTTTTATGGTTTGCTGAAGGAAGGTGATATTGAAAGGTTTTGTAATATAGGCATCTGCCAGGTTTTTCATGCCTTCTATCTGTTGTTCCATCGCTGTTTTGGCGGTTAACAGCACAACCGGAATATGTGAAGTGCGGAAATCATTTTTAAAAATGGAAGTAAGCGCCATGCCATCTTTACCGGGAATGACCACATCACAAATGATCAGGTCGGGTATGTTATCGAATGCCTGTTGCAGGGCCGATTGACCGTTATCGGCCTGTAGTATTTCGTATTGCGGGTTCAGCTTGTTCACAAGAAAATGCCGCAGATCTGCATTGTCTTCGATGACCAATACAGTATGTTCTTTTTCTGCAGGTATTTCCTCTATATCAGGGTTACTGGTTGTTTCTGTTTTTAGGTCGGCGGTATAAATTTTTTCGTGCTCGTATAAAACAGCCTGGTTGGTTTCCTGTTCCTGCTCCAATATCATTTCCTCTTTTTCAAGGTGTGCATTACCCAGCGGCAGGCAAATTTCGAAGCTGGTCCCTTTCCATTTCTCACTGTTAACGGAAATTGTTCCTTTATGCAAAGTGATCAATTCTTTTGACAGCGCAAGGCCCAAACCCGACCCCTTGTAGTTTTCATATTCGCCCTGGTAAAAAACATCAAAGGCATGCGTTATGGCATCTTTCGACATGCCCACGCCGTTATCCTCAATTTTAATGATGGCATTGTTATCGCTCTTGCTTATATAAATATGTATGTAGCCATTGTCTTTTGTAAACTTGAAGGCATTGGATAAAAGGTTAAAGATCACTTTATCCATCATATTTATATCCATCCACACCGGAAGCTGTCTTTCTTTTGTGATCAGGCGAAGGTCGATGTTCCTTTTTTGCGCTATGCTTTTGTAGGATTGTATGATGTCGGAAACGAAATTGATCAAATCGTTCTCGGCCGCTTTTAACCGCATTTTATCCACTTCTATTTTCCTGAAATCTATCAGTTGGTTCACCAGCCGTAAAAGCCGCAGCACATTCTTCTGGATCAGGGTGTGGGTTTGGCTTATGGTGTGATGGATCTTGTTATTGGCAAGCAATTCTTCCAATGGCCCCAGGATGAGCGTTAAAGGTGTTCTGAACTCGTGCGAGATGTTGGTAAAGAAGTTTACCTTGGCTTCATTGGCGGCTTTTGCTTTTGCCGACATTGCTATCAGTTGCGCCTGGTGGTCAAGGATCTCCTGGTTTTGTTTTTGCAGTTTTCTACTGATCTTCCTGTTTTCCCGCAGGGAATAAAAAGCAAGTCCCCCTAAAATAATGGATAAGATCAGCGAGGTTACCAGTATATAAACATAAGTGCGCTGGTTGTTATAGATCCTTTTTTGTTCTTTCAGCATCAATTGCTGCCGTTCTATCTGTTGTTGCTGGCTGATGGTTTTTTCTGCCTGCAACTGCATGATCCGGACATTGGTAGAATCAATGACCGTGGTTTGAAGCAGGTTGTCCTTTACAAAGGTTTGCTTGTTCAGGATCTTCAGGGCTATCCTGATCGCCTCTTCACCGCCGGTAGGGTATAGCATGGTGGCGGTAATTTTTTTGCCGGAAACAAATTGCAGTCCGGCATCAGGCAGGCCATCTACCCCCATGATGGCCGGCTGCGGTTGCGTACCATTTTTATACACTTCATACACCCCATGCGCCATCATATCGTTGTGAGCAAAAACAAGGTTCACATCGGGATACTGAGTTACGATTTTTGAAAATTCACTTTTTGCCGTTTGGTTTAACCATTCGCCATTTACCTGGTGTATAACCTGCAGGGAAGGGTAGTTCTTTAATGCATCTGTGAATCCCTTATGGCGTTCTATGGCGGGAGACGATTTCGGCAACCCGGTGATCTCAATGATCTTTCCTTTTCCATTCAGTAAATGCAAGGCATACTGACCGGCCATTTTACCAATTTCGTAATTGTCGCCGCCTACATACGCCGTATAATGCGGAGTCGATATTTTTCTGTCGACAACAATTACCGGGATGCCTTTATTATATGCTTCTTCAACCACCGGGGTTAAAGGTTCGGCCTCGTTGGGCGATATAATAAGCAGATCGATCTTTTTCTGCAAAAGTTCCTTCACCTGCGCCACCTGCTTTGGGCTGTTGCCATCCGCCTGCCTGTAAATAAAATTTATGGTGGGGTGAAAAGTCAGTTCTCTTTTCATGCCTTCCAGCATGGTCTTACGCCATGCATCCGACTCCACACATTGCGAGAACCCGATTGTATATGTCTGTTTCGTTTGGCGGGTACAGGCGCAAAAACATAAAAGCAGCAGCATACCCGGTATAAACAACCGGGTAATACCAAACCAATGCAATCGCAAAAGCAAGCAATTCGAAAATGATCGTATCATATGAGCGGCCGGCAATGATAAATAAAAATTCAGATCCTTATATAAATATAGGCAATGATAAAACGGTTTGAATTTTTTGCGAAACAGTTACCATGTTTGGATGAAACATTTTCTACAAACCGTGTTACAAATTCTACAAACAGTCGATGAATTGATATTCTAATGTATTCGTTTCGTATTGAAATTTAATAAATTATAGGCATTGGATATTATTTCAGGCTAAAAAATTCTTTGAAACAGGATTGCAACACAATCCGGGGTCAAGTAGGATATGTTTACAGGAAATTGCTTGTTATATGAACAATAGAAAAGTCTTATTGTGGAGTATTGTTGTAGCGCTCGGCGGGTTTTTGTTTGGATTTGATACGGCAGTTATCTCTGGCGCAGAACAAGCTATCCAGTCATACTGGGCCCTGAATTCTGTTGAACATGGCCTCACGGTTTCAATTGCTTTGATCGGCACTGTTTTAGGTTCTTTAATCGGTAGCATTCCCTGCGAACGGATCGGAAGACGAAACACCTTAATGGTAATTGCAGCCATCTACCTGCTTTCTTCCCTTGGCACCGCCTTTGCCACCAACTGGTATATCTTTTTGCTTTTCCGGTTTTTGGGTGGATTGGGCGTGGGTGCTTCTTCGGTAACCGCACCTGTTTATATCTCTGAAATTGCTCCTGCTGAAAAAAGGGGGCAACTGGTTGCCCTTTTCCAATTCAATATAGTATTGGGTATTTTACTTTCTTATTTTTCCAATTACCTGATCGGGCAGGATGGAGAAACTGCCTGGCGCTGGATGTTGGGGGTACAGGCTTTTCCGTCGTTGCTGTTCCTGATATTGCTTCAGGTAGTACCCGAAAGCCCCCGCTGGTTGATCCTGAACCAGGGAAAACTGGAAGAAGCTACTGCGGTTTTAAAAGAAATAATACCACATGGTTATGAAGTGGAAATAGAGAATATCAAAAGCAGCCAACAACGGAACAGCGGTTTCGCCGATGTAAACCAGTTGTTGACGCGCAAATACCGGTTTCCCGTTTTTCTGGCCGTTGTATTTGCCGTTTTTAACCAGGTATCGGGCATCAATGCCATTATTTATTATGCACCCCGCATTTTTGAAATGACAGGGTTGGGTCGCAGTTCCTCCCTGCTGTCGACAGTAGGCATTGGCGTTGTAAACTTCATTTTCACCCTCATTGCCCTCAATTTCATTGATAGAATAGGAAGAAAAACATTAATGCTGATCGGCTCTATTGGCCTGATCTCTACACTCGGGCTGGTAGCGCAGGCTTTTTACACGCATAACTTCAGCGGCTGGGCCGTTACCGTTTACCTGCTGGTGTATATCGCTTTTTTTGCTTTCAGCCAGGGCGCTGTAATATGGGTTTTTATGGCCGAAATATTTCCCAACCAGGTGCGGGCAAAAGGGCAAACGCTGGGCAGTTTTACGCATTGGATAATGGCAGCCATCATTGCCTTCTCTTTTCCTATGCTGGCAGAAAAACTGGGCGGTGGTAATACCTTTTTATTCTTCTGCATTATGATGGTATTGCAACTTCTTTTTGTATGGAAAGTGATGCCCGAAACCAAAGGCAAATCTCTGGAACAGATCGAACGGTCAATAATTCACGCTTAATGCGGAACGCTTAAGGCGAATCGCTAAATCCCGGATTTCGGGCTTTTTGAAATCATTAGGGTAAAAGGTATCTCGGAGGTAAGCGTTCAGCCTTCAGCGTTCATTCATCACCAATCAAAATTCTTGTCTTTATGAGCGAACGATCATCAGCAAATAAACTGGTTTGTTATGGCGAAATACTTTGGGATATTCTGCCTGCAGGTGAGTTACCAGGCGGAGCGCCCATGAATGTGGCTTATCATTTACATAAATTGAAGAGGGATGTTTCAATAATTACTGCCGTAGGTTCCGACAGCTATGGTGCTGCCCTCGTCAATTTATTATCGAAATGGGGCATTGGCACTGAGTATTGCCACATCGACCACTATCATCCAACAGGCATTGTGTATGCCCGGTCGAACGAACATTTTGAAATGACGTACGATATCGTTTATCCATCAGCATGGGATTTTATAATCTGGGATGATCGATATGTTTCCCTGATGCAGGATACAGATTACCTGGTTTTTGGCAGCCTGGCCTGCCGGAATTATACCTCAGGGAATACGCTGTTTAAATTGCTGGAATCAGCGAAGAATAAAGTGTTGGATATTAATATAAGGCCCCCGCATTTCAGTCGGAAGGTCGTTGAACAATTACTGCACAAATCAAACATCTTAAAACTGAACCAGGCCGAACTGGAATTAATTGCCGGCTGGTTTAGTACATCATCTACCGTAGCAGATAAAATTAAAGCGATCCAGGACCGGTTTCGGCTCAAAACCATCGTAGTGACTATGGGCAGTAATGGTGCGGTACTTTGTATGGACGGCCATTTTTACCAGCATCCGGGATATAAAGTACAGGTAGCCGATACCGTAGGGAGCGGAGATGCATTCCTGGCAGCCCTGTTGTCAAAATTGATAGAAGGGGCGCCGCCTGAAGCCATGCTCCATTATGCCTGTGCCATGGGAGCGCTCATTGCTTCGTACCCGGGCGCGTGCCCTCATTACCAAATTGATGAAATTGTAGAACTCAACAACTTTTCCAACATACGAGCATAAGATTGTAACCGGTGCCAATTTTTTCAAACCAAAATTAACGATATGCAACGATTGTTTATGATTATTGCCGGCTTGCTGTTTTCGGCAATGGTCTTTGCCCAGAAAAAAACGATTAACGGGGTGGTATTACATAAAGCCAACCATACGCCCCTTTCAGGAGCTACTGTTGCTGCCAATAATAAAATGGTAGTGACCGATGCAAACGGAAAATTTACCATCGAAGCTTCAACAGGTGATCTTGTTACCGTGTCTTTTGTAGGAATGAAAACAGTGACCCTCAAACTTTCTTCCGGTATGCATGACCTTTCTATTGACCTGGAAGAAGGGGAGAAGGAACTGGAGCAATTTGTGGTGATAGGTTATCAAACGCAAAGAAAAAAGGACCTGACCGGGGCGGTTGCCGTTGTAGACATGACACCGGTAAAGAATAACAGTTCCGGTAATACGATGCAGGCGTTGCAGGGTAGGGTTGCTGGTTTGTATATCGAAAAAAATGGCGGTTCACCCAACGGCAGTAATGCAACCATATTGATAAGGGGGGCCAATACCCTGGGCGTTAATACCCCACTGTATATTATTGATGGAATACCTACCACCAGGCCCGAAGTGTTTCAAAACCTCGATCCCGCAGTGATCGCTTCCGTACAGGTGTTAAAAGATGCTTCTGCCGCTTCTGTGTACGGATCGCGGGCATCCAACGGCGTTATCATTGTTACTACTAAAAATGGTGGTAATACAAATGGCAAAGTAAATTTTCAATTCAATTCAAGTATCTCGGCCCAGTCTGAAAAGTCTGTCAGGTTCAGGATGCTGAATTCAGTAGACAGAGGCAAAGCATTGTGGCAGGCTTCTGTCAATGATAAACAGGACCCGGCCGCTGCCTACGGCGAAATATATAATTTCGACTGGAACAATGATTTCGATAACCCAGTATTAAATGGCGTGACCGTTAAACCCTTTGTTGGCGGCGATCCCAATACGCCCGCCGGAAATACCGACTGGCAGGATGTGATGTATAAAACGGGTCTTGTAAGCAATAACAGCTTAACTGTTTCAGCCGGCAATAAAAACTCATCGCTCGAGATCAACCTGGGCTATTTAAAAAATACCGGCATGTTACGGTATACAGGTTACGATCGCATGAGTGGAAGCATCAATGCCATAACAAGGGCTTTTGACAATAAAGCTACGTTTGGCGTTAATTTAAGTGTGGCCAATTCAAACGAAACCCTCACTTCGCGCGATATTGGCGGTGCACTTACTACGTTCCTGGCAGTTACGCTGGCGCCAACCATCCCCGTATATCAAAGCGACGGCGCTACGTTTGCCGGTGCATCCGGCGGTGGTTATTCAGACCGCAATAATCCCCTGCACATGCAGTATTTGTCGAGGTGGGATAATGCCAACCGGCTGAGTTCCTTCGGTAGTGTTTTCGTAGAAATTCAACCTGTAAAAAACCTGTTCTTTAGATCAACGCTTGGCGCCGACTATGCAACCTATTTAAGTAAAACCATTCTGCCAACGTTAAGAGAAGGTGCTTTTAACAGAACTACCAACAGCCTTACTTTAGATCAGAACAAATATTTGAGTTATACTTTCTCGAATACGGTACGGTATAACTGGAATATCAATGATATACACGCTATAAAATTCCTGGCAGGTACAGAATACATCAAAACGAACCTTGATTTTCAAAATACCAGGAAAGAAGGCTTCGCCATTCAGACAGAAGAATATTTCACTCTGAGCGCAGGTACCGGTAATACCAACGTGTCGGGCGGATCAACCGGCAACCGCTTATACTCGCTCTTTGGCCGTATTGATTATAACTTTTCCGATAAATACCTGGCTGCCCTTACGCTTCGACGTGATGGATCGTCCCGGTTCGGGGCCAATAACCGGTATGGTGTTTTTCCCGCAGCCTCTATAGGCTGGCGATTAGACAGAGAGAATTTTATGCAATTCCAGCAACTGTTCTCTGAAATAAAATTAAGGGCCGGCATTGGCCGCGTAGGTAACCAGCAAATTGGCGACCTGGCCCGTTTTGGTCTCTTTGATACAAGGTATGGAACAAACCAGAACCAGCTTACGCCCGGCTTTTGGGAACAGTATATGAATATTGGTACCGCTTATTCTTTATCAGGCGCCAATACCGGTACCCTTCCTTCCGGTTTTGTACAAACGCAGGCAGAGAACGTTGACCTGAAATGGGAAACAACCGATGAGATCAACGCAGGTGTCGACTTCACCTTGTACAAGAACAGGATCTACGGATCGTTCGATTTTTTTAGCCGCAAAACGACCGGTATATTAATTACGCCGCCGGTGGCTTCGGCACTGGGTGAAGGCCAGCAGAAAGCTGTGAACGGTGCATCAAAGACCAATAAAGGCTGGGAATTCGTAATAGGTTACCTCGGCGAAAAAGCCGGCGAATTCAGTTATAATGTACGGTTGAACTTTGCCCACTTCAGAGATAAAATAACCGAGTTGCCTGAAAGCGTACGCCCGGCTTATCCCGGCAACCTGGTGAACACCATTATAGGACATTCCCAGTTCGATATTTTCGGTTATAAAACAAATGGCATCTTTCAATCGCAGGATGAGGTGAATAAGGCGCCCAAACAAATAGGCGCGGGTCCGGGAAGGATCCGTTATGTGGATATCAATAATGATGGTGCTATTAATGATCTCGACCGCACCTGGATAGGTACTACCTTACCATCATTGGAATATGGATTGCGAATAGATCTCACTTACAAAAAATTCGACCTGTCGATCTTTGGTTCCGGTGTAGCCGGCAGAAAAGGATATGATGCCTATACACTCTTCAATAACCTGATGAAAAGCCGGGAGAATGTAGGTCCGGGTGTATTCAATGCGTGGACGCCACAACATACCAATACCAGCATACCTGCGCTTACACTTAAAGACAATAACAACGAAGGCCGCACTTCTGATTATTTTATGGTGAGCACTTCCTATTTCAAAATGCGCAATTTGCAGCTTGGCTATAATGTGAAACCGAAGGCCATCTTTACCGGGTTACGCCTGTATGCCATGGCCGAGAACCTGTTCTGGTTTAAAAGCAAAAGCTATCAAAGCCCCGATCCTGAAAGAATTGACCTGAACCCGATACCGGTTCCAAAAACCTTCACCTTCGGTGTTAACGCTTCCTTTTAGTAACCAATCAAAATTTGCTTCAAAATGAAAAAGATATATATACCGGCATTTATCGCTTCCGCCATATTGATTTTCGGTTCCTGCAAAAAACAACTGGAATATACACCAACCGGCGTATTGTCGTCGTCGGCACTTACCTCGCCAACAGCCGTGGAAGGACTGGTTACTGCCGCCTACGCGGGTATTGGTAATGGTGATATGATAGGCCCCATCTACAGCATGTGGGCATATGGAAGCGTTCGCTCCGATGACGCCTATAAAGGCGGCGGTGGCACCGGTGATGTGGGCGAAATAGATGCCATGGAACACTATAACCTGGTAACACCAACCATGGATGCCTTTGTTTCGCGCACCTGGAAGAATTTATTCAAATCCATTTCCCGGGCTAATGTGGCCTTACGTGCGGTGACCAGTCTTGCAGATGCCGCCTTCCCGCAAAAAAAATCAAGACTGGCAGAATTGAAATTCCTGAGAGCGCATAGCTATTTTACGATGAAGATCCTGTATAAGAACATTCCCATTTTTGATGAGAATGCAACTTCAGACGACATATTGCAACTGTCTAACGACCTGACATGGGAAGAATCGTGGAATAAAATTGCCGCCGATCTTCAATACGCAGTAGATAACCTGCCTGAAACCCAGCCAGAAATGGGCAGGCCCAATAAATATGCAGCTCAGGCTTACCTGGCGAAGCTGCGGTTGTTCCAGGCTTACGAGCAGAATACCACACATAAGGTAATCAGCATCAATCAAACAAGATTGCAGGAAGTAGTTGCCCTATGCCAGTCGGTTATTTCATCAGGGAAATATGCATTGAGCGCCGACATTGCCAATAATTTTTTACCTGAAACGGAGAATGGATCAGAGTCCCTCTTCGCCATTCAATTTACGATCAACGATGGAACAACTTCGGGAAGGTTGAATTATGAAGATGGGTTGAACTATCCGCATGGCGCGCCGCAATATGGCTGCTGCGGTTTTCATGCTGCCAGCCAGAACCTGGTAAACGCGTATACTACCGATGCAGGCGGTTTGCCTAAGTTCACCACTTTTAATAACAGCATAGCAAATTTGAATACAGCAACTGTTGATGTTCGAATAGATCATACCGTTGGTATTGACGGGCACGTTTACAAGTATGATAATACAAAAGTATTCAGCAACAGTTGGGTGCGCGACCCGGGCGTATATGGCAATTTTCATACCATGCGCAATCAGCAACTGGCCACCAGCTCTTCTTATTTCAAGAATGGTCCTTTTATGGGCGTTGCAAAAAATTATGATATTATCCGGTACGATGAGGTTTTATTAATGCAGGCGGAAGCATACATCGAACTGGGACAGCCCGATAAGGCGCTGCCGTTGATCAACCAGATCAGGACCAGGGCGGCTGCCAGTACCGGCAGGCTGAAAAAGATGGACGGTACTTTTGCTTCCAACTATAATATACAACCGTATCCGGCTGCCGGTTTTACGCAGGGATATGCTCGTACTGCATTGCAATGGGAACGGCGCCTTGAATTTGCAACGGAAGGACAACGGTTTTTTGATCTGGTAAGATGGGGGATAGCAGCCCAGGTTTTAAATGATTATATCAGTGTTGAAAAAAGCAGGCGAACATTTCTGGCAACTGCTGTATTCACTGCAGGAAGGGATGAGTACCTGCCCGTACCGCAATCGGAAATTACGTTTACGAAAGGTTTGTATAAGCAGAATCCGGGGTACTGATTGTTTGATTGTTAAATTGTTTGATGGTTGGTGGCCATTCTAAAAAGCATAAGATATGAATACAAAGAGACTGTTTTTCATAATAGTATTTTTTATAGCAATCGCATCCGTACACGGGCAACAGGCGTATAAGGAACCGCATCGTCCGCAGATCCATTTTTCACCTAAGGAAAAATGGACCAACGATCCGAATGGCATGGTGTATCATAATGGTATTTATCACCTGTTCTTTCAATATTATCCCGATAGTACGGTATGGGGGCCTATGCATTGGGGACATGCTACCAGCAAGGACCTGGTTCACTGGCAGCAGCAACCCATAGCATTGTACCCCGATAGCCTGGGTTACATATTTTCAGGCAGTGCCGTAGTTGATAAGAATAATACATCGGGCTTTGGTAAAAATGGAAAAACGCCCCTGGTGGCCATCTTTACACACCATGACCCTAAGGGAGAGAAAGAAGGCAGGAACAACTTTCAGAACCAAAGCCTGGCCTATAGTCTTGATGATGGAAAAAGCTGGACGAAATATAACGGTAACCCGGTGTTGAAGAGTCCTGGCATAACCGATTTTCGCGATCCCAAAGTATTTTGGCATGAGCCGCAAAAAAAATGGATCATGACACTGGCCACCAAAGACCGGATTACCTTTTATTCTTCTCCCGATCTAAAGAACTGGACAAAGGAAAGCGAGTTTGGAAAAGAACTGGGCGCGCATGGTGGCGTGTGGGAATGCCCCGACTTATTTTCATTGGATGATAATGGAAAGAAAGTTTGGGTGCTGATCGTAAACCTGAATCCGGGCGGACCCAACGGCGGTTCTGCTACCCAATATTTTATCGGTGATTTTAACGGCAATAAGTTTACGCCCATGGATAGCAGTACAAGGTGGCTTGATTATGGACCTGATGAATATGCCGGCATTACCTGGTGTAATACCGGCGCCCGGAAAATATTTCTGGGCTGGATGAGCAACTGGTCATATGCGAACGTAGTGCCAACCGCAACCTGGAGAAATGCAATGACCATCCCCCGGGAGTTAAAAATTAAACATGTAGGAACAGCTATTCATGTAGCATCGGAGCCGGTTGCGGAACTCAATTCAATTCGTTTGAACCCGGTTGCTCTATCCCCGGGCGCCAGGAAAATAGCATTGCCAGGCCGTCTTGATTTGAGCATGGATAAGCCGGACAATTTTTCAGTAACACTTTCCAACGATGCCGGGGAAGAGGTTGTAATAGGTTATAATAAGGAACAGCAACAGTTTTTCATTGACCGAAGCAGATCCGGTATAACTGATTTTCAAAAAGACTTTGCCGGTAAGTTTGTGGCGCCCCGGTTTCGCCCATCTGGTAGTATGGACCTTTCGTTGATCATTGATGTTAGCTCGGTTGAATTGTTTGCCGATAATGGTTTAACGGTAATGACGGCCATTTTCTTTCCTGCGAAACCATTTGATCGGCTCCGGATGCAATCTGCAGGAAATGCCCCATTTAAAAAATTAACGTACGCCAATTGTAAAAGCATCTGGAAATAAAATGAAGAAGAGCCTGTCTGCATAATAAGACAGGCTCTTCACTTATAATGGAATTACTGATTGGTTATTGTAAATAAAGCATAAAAGCAATGCACGCGATCGGTATTTGAGCACCAACGTCCTGCTACATAGGTGCCATACTTGTAATCATTCGGTTTTGCCTGTATCATATCCGATCCTGCAAATACTTCGTTCAACATCTTGTCTACAGATTCTACCCGGTTCATACCGTGAAAGCCAAGAGCGGCCAGGTCATTATCCTTGTGATTGGTATTGATATTGCATTTAAACCGCAGCATGATCCGGTTCTCATTGGCCAGCATGGGGTTGATGGTAATGCTTTTTGTACCGTTTGGAATGTTCTTTATTTCAGGTCGCAGATTGTTGCCGGCGCGTACATCAGCATAATTGATCACCGTGCGGTTGGGGGCATTTCCCTTGTAATCCCACAGCACCGAGTTCCACAACATTTTTACCGGTTGTTTCTGTGCATTGGTCTCCCACACTTCCACACCTACAGTTCCCCAGGCATAGCTGCAGTCGCCGCCATGCATATCTTCAATGGCTACGTTGTGCAATTGTATTTTTAAGCCTTTGGCTGGGGTGCATTGTCTTTCGGTATAACTGGTGGTGCTGCGGGTAGCGGCAGTAGCATTGTCATTCAGGTATTTTAGTTCATAGCTGATGGCTACCGGCGCCACATTGGGATCGAGGCGTAAACCGTTTTGTACATAGTCATCAAATGACTGTAATTGATTGGGTGAAGTAAGGCTCATGGTATTGGCTGCGTCGCCACCGAAGAAGAAACCGCTGATCTGCATAGAGGCAATGGTGCGTTGGTAATTCAACCTTGCATTCGCCGATACCGACACAGAGCCAGAGCTATACGTAAAGTCCAGTGCTGCCTGAATAGCTTCCCGGCTTGAATCGGATGAGATCAGGATATATCCCAGGCGACCATAGTTTACCTTGTTCACATAAACCAGGTTAGGGAACGATCCGCTGTTGGCTGCCAGTACTTTTCCATCTGCGCGGTTAAGCATTACTGAAAAGTATACCTGTGTTAACTTGGCAATAAAAATATTTTTGCTGGAAGACTTCAAATAATTAAAGCTGGCATTCAGGTCGGCGCCATAACCGGTAAAACCGGCGCCAATTTCAAAAGCCAGTTGTTCTGAAGAGTTCATTGATTTTACTTCAACAGAAATGCGACTGGCGTTTTTAACATTGCCGCCCCTTCTCATTAAATCGCCAATGCCATCATTCACCCCGCCAAGGTTGGGCTGTACATTCACAATGGAGCTGCCAGAGAAAGCTGCAGAAAAAAGGTCGGTGGTGATCTCATAAGGCTTCAACTCAAGGTTGGTAGGCGCATTATAAGTACCATCGATAAAAGCGTTATCATAATAAACAGCGCCGGGATATATTTTATCGTTCTGGTTTCCCAATACGATCTTTGTATAATCGCCTTTTTCCTCACTTACCTGCGAGGTAGTGCAATACCGTCCATTAGCGTCAGGCGCTGTGGCGCTTGAGGTTGACGTTACTGTTCTTTTGGCGCTGATGGTGCCGCGTTGCATCCTGAAACTTGGATTGGCTGCGTTGGCGGGAACAATATACTTGATAGCTGTACTTCCTTTTATCAGAAAGGGAATATTGCCTTTCAGCTTTATGGGTGTTAAGTTTCTGGCAGGGGTTATTTGCGCAAACAGTCCGGCGCATAATAACTGAATCAGGCAAACCAGTAATGGTATTCTTTTCATTTTGGTATTTTTAATTTTCAGGTTAAAGATTTTTGACAGATCAAAGATGGCATGAATAAGTCCCTTCATCAACTACACAACCATGTAGTGCGTACCGGGAGGTTTTTCAGAGCGATAGGGTTTCAAAATTTCCTTCTGTTATTTTCAGTTTATTCCCGTTCCTGTCTTGCAACTGACCTTCAAAGGTTCCGTTCAATAACAGGAAGGCGCCCAGTTGTTTTACCGTTTTCACTGTTACCTTCAGGTAATCGCCTGCCTGTTGTGGAAAGTATGTTTTATGATCAAGGGTAAATTCAACTTTTCCTTCCCGTATGCCTATTGAAAAAGTACCGGGTCCCTTTACGCCTTTCCATTCAATACCGATCACCATGTTGTTGCTGGCGCCGTTGATATAGGCAATGGACGTTTGCTTTACTGCATACCCTCTTGCATGGGTGGAATCCGCCGTATACAATTGTCCATTTGCCCGGAAGTTCAATGTGCCTATTGATTTCCCGTTTGCGGCTATGGCGCTCAACTGCGCGGGAAGCCATAGCAGCAATAGTATACTCAGGTAAAACTTCATTGGGTAAATTTTCAGGATGAGCATATGCTATCAGAGCTTCACGATCTCGGTCAAAAAGCCTTTGATCTTTTGTCCGGTTTTGGTATTCTGCATGGCATCTGTTTTCGTCTTTATTTTATTGCTTATTCCTGTTACAATGCGGTCTACTTTCAGATGAAATTTTTCAACGAGGTACGCCTTCATCTTTTCTACCTTTTGCTTTACCATTTCTTCATTTATGGCTCCTGTTGAAGTAGTGCCTTGCGTCATAACGGGCGCCTGCTCCATACCGTTGATCTGGATGTTGAGGTTAGGATCGGCCACCAGTGCCTGTCCCAGTGTATCCAGCAGCGGCAGGGATTGTTGCGTCATTTCATTGGTTTGCGGATTGAAGCTGATATCATTGGTAACAACGGAGCCTTGTTCGAACAGTTGTTTGATCAATAAGCGGCGTGCATCGGCTTCGCCGGCCGCGATGCGGATATTGCTGATATAGATCCCGTCTGGTGGTGCAGGGATGGAGGTGCCGCCGGCTACAAAAAAGTTGTTGCGATATTCAGGGATGAGCAGCTTGGGCATGTCAACTACTTTCGTTTCATCGAGATAAACCCTGAAACGTGTTTTATTGATCGCTATGCTTACATGCAGTATCCTGTCGATATAGCCTTCCATACTGAAATCTCTTTTTGAGCTGATGTCCTGTACGTCTTTGTTGATCACGATATCGGGGTAGCCCACCATGTTTTGCAGGGTTACAGAAATGTTTTTGTAATGCACATTTCCGGAAGCCACATCGCTTATAGGGGTAATGCCAAAGTGTACGCGGCACGATTCTTTTTTCACTACCAGGTCAAACTCGATCGTGCAATCTTCCGGCAACTTCTTTTTAAGCTCCGGGTTTACGGCAACATTGCCATTTACTTTTAACCATTTCCCGGGAAAGCCATCCAGTTCAACAACTGAACCTTCGCTGCTGGTGCTCCATCTGGCCGGAAAATCACCAACAGGATCTTTCGAGAAATTGTCTTCGAAGATTACATTTCCGCCAGGAATGAAATCGGAAGACTGGGCAAACAGCGAGCCCATTGAACTGATCACGATCAGAACGAAAGCAAATGTTTTTTTCATCTGGTTTTAAAATTTCCATAAAACTAGCAGGGAAGCCGGTGCGGGGCAACTACATCATTATGTAGCCGCAGCAGGAATGTTCAAACGAGCTTGTCTTTTATGGCTTTGGAAACCGCTTCGGTAGCGGAATGTACATGGAGTTTATCGTAGATCTTCTTGATGTGAAATCGAACGGTGTCAATACTGATCTTTAGGTCGGCTGCGATCATTTTATAGCTAAAGCCATTTACCAGGAATTTAAGAATGGCAGTTTCTTTCTCTGTGAGGTTGCTTTTTTCCTGTTCTTCTGTTTTGGCTTGCGGCACCATCATCAATACTTTTCTGGCTACCGAACCCGTCATGGGTGCTCCGCCGGCCAGAACCATGCGAATGGCGGAAGGAATTTCTTCGGTGGCATAACGTTTCAGAATATATCCTGAAGCGCCGGCGCAAATAGCATTGAAGATATTCTCGTTATCGTCAAATACAGTAAGCATGATCACGGGTAATTTATCATTGATCTGGCTGATCTTCTTTACTGCTTCCACGCCGTTTACTACCGGCATATCGATATCCATTAAAACCACATCGGGTTTCATTTCTTTGATATCGGTTTCAACCGTTTCTGCATTCGGCATGGCTGCCAGCAATTCAAAACCCTGGTCTGCAGTGATCAGGGCTTCCATGCTACAGCGCAAAGCTTCATTATCGTCGTAGAGCAGTACTTTTATACCCATAATTAAAAATAAGGATCTGTATTTGTTGCCCTGCTACATGATCATGTAGTTGGCAAACGAAGCGAAATGGACGTGCCTTTTCCGGGCAGGGAATATATTGCCAGCTTACCATTTAATGAGGCGGCCCTGGCCTGCATGTTTTTCAAACCACTGGAGGAGGTTTGTTTGTCTATATCGAAACCACATCCGTCATCAACTATCTGCATTTGAAGGCCGGTATTTATTTTCTCCAATGTTACCTGCACCGTTGTTGCGCCGGCGTACTTGGCAATATTATTCACCGCCTCTTTGAATACAAGGAAAAGATCCCGACGCTGGTTCATGTCGAGCGATTTGCTCAGCACTTCTTCGTCGATATTGATCACCGTATGTACATTTTTAGATTCCAGTGTTTGTGCGGCATATTCACGCATCCGGATCACCATATTCTCCAGCTTGTCGTTCTCTGGTTTTACCGCCCATACGATATCGCTGATCCCCTGCTGCACCGCGGCAGACTGCTCGGTTATTTTTTGCAGGAAGGAAGATGTTTTGGCCTGATCGTGCTGTAAATTCTTTTTCGACACTTCCGACAGGATCTTTATACTGGTGAGGGTAGAACCAATTTCATCGTGCAGGTCCTTGGCAATATTATTCCGAACGGCCAGCAGTGCCTCCTGTTCTTTTATCTTTCTTCTTAACTGGTACCGGTTGAACAGGAAGTAACCAAGTGCCGCCAACAGTAGAACGCTTCCCAGGATAAAATTCCGGACAAGGGTTGAATTCCGTAATTGTTTTTGTTGTAACTGTTTATCCTGTGCTGCTAATTGCAATTGCTGTTCATTATTTTTTGCCAGCAGCAGTTGTTTTTCCAGTTCTTCATCCTGTTGTTTTATTTTTAATTCCTGCAGTTCTTTTGCTTTGGAAAGCAATTCGATCTCGTTTTCCTTTTTCTGTGCTTCCAACATGTTGCCGGCGATGAGCGCCTTTTGTTTTTCTATCTGCAATTCTTTTATCCTTTGCTCTGTAACCATTTTCAGAATTTCATTGTCTTTCTTTTCCGAATCATACTCGATTTTTATTTTTTCAATGTTTGTCAATGCACTGGCAGTGGCAATAGTATCCCGGTAGGTGGTGTAAATTTTATAATACCGGTACGCATTTTCAAAGTCTTTATGAGAAAAGTAGAAGGTGCTCATTTTTTCATATGCATTGCCGATATTTTCTTTGTTGTCGAGTTGTTTTGAAAGGGCCAGCCCTTTTTGGAAAAATGCCACTGCGCCAACAGAATCGTTTGTTGCATTCGCCAGGTTACCGGCAGCAACATAAAGCCTCGATAACATTACCTTGTTGTCTGTTTCTTCAAACAGGGCGATCGATTTGTTTTGCCATTGCAGGGCATTGCCAAATTCTTTGGCCTTCACATAATAAGTGGCCATGCCGGAATAAGCTGCTGCCCGCAGTTTGGTATTGTTGATCTTTTCCGAATAGGTAACCGCCTTTTTCAGGTGATCGAGCGCCAGTGAAAACGAGTCCTTAAGAATATATAGCTGGCCTATATTAATTTGGGGAATAATAAGTCCCTGAATATCGTTTTGTTTCTCTCGGAAATAGATACTTTTCTTTTGAAATTCTATGGCATCGTTGGGACGGCCTATAAGATAATACAATGATGAGATATTGCTGTAGGTTTCACCCAGGCCTGCATGGTGATTATGTTTCTCATATAACCGTAATGTTTTGAAAAACCATTTCATGGCTTCATTATGTTTGCTGAGGGCCATGTAAACCGTAGCCATATTACTATATACTTCGGCTGTTTTTATAGATTGTTCTTTTTCAAGCCGCAGGTCCAGTACATATAAAAAATTATCTGCGGCTTCACCATTCTTTCCCTGCTCCAACAGGTATACGCCTTCCCGCGTTCTGGCATTGATGATGAGGTTGGTGTCTTTAAAATGAACCGCTGTTGTAAGTATGATGGAATCGTATTTCCTAATGCCCGCCAGTTTTCCGTTAGTCAGCATTATATCGGCGAGGATATCATAGGCAGTGGCTGAGAATAATTTTAGATTATGCTTCTCTGTCAGTCGCAACACGTCGTTGCATATATTGATTGCCGTATCGTACAAACTTTTTTTAAAAAGAAGCGTTGCCTGGTCCAGGGAGTGCCGGATAAAAACCGTATCTATCGGTGGGATCTTCCTTTGGCAAAAACTGGCTTGGCAGAAGGAAAGCGCCAGTATAAGCAGGGGTATTTTGGGAGATAAGAGCTTCATATGAGAGAAATCGGTTATATTTTTGGAAATTAGCAATATTTTATGAAAGCATATAAAATAATTTCCCACTATAAATTTTCAGCTATATCTCCGTCAGTCAATATATTTTTATAATATAATAGGTCCGGAAATTGAGCGCCTGGTATTTCAATTTTCCTTTTTTTACTGCATCTTTATGCCAATCTACACCCCCATGCATACGAGAATTGTAGAAATTCAATCCTATCTTCAACACAATGATCATTCGTTAGCAGTAAGAAGGATACTGGATGCGTCGCTTGATATAGCAGATATGACATTGCTGAAAGAAGCCATTGCTGTTAGCCAGGCATACCGGCAATATAAAGACACAACAGTACCAACGTCATTCTTTCAATCGGCCAATGCATTGCTTCACAAGATCAGTAATGCTACCGATATGTTTACAGATCAAACTACGTCACTGGTAACTGCCCGGGAGATCAGCAAAACCTATAGCTCGGGAAACTTCAGCCTACGGCCGATCAGTATACAAATAAATACCGGCGATGTACTTGGAATAGTTGGCGAGAACGGGAACGGCAAAACAACGTTGCTGCGGTGCATGGCGGGACAACTGGCATTAGATAGCGGCGAATTGCATTTTGCACAACTGGAGAAACCTGATTATTACGATATCAAACACCACCTGGCGTTTATTCCACAACGCATTCCACGGTGGTATGGGTTATTAAAAGACAATCTTCATTTCTCCGCTGCCATCTCGGGCGTTACAGGTGAAGAAAACAGCGTAATGGTCGACTTTATGCTCGAACGTCTTGATCTGACGCCGTACGCACACCTTACCTGGACCCAGATCAGCAGCGGTTACCGCACCCGCTTTGAAATAGCACGCATCTTATTACAGAAGCCTAAGTTGCTCATTCTTGATGAACCGTTGGCTAACCTCGATATAAATGCCCAGCAAAGCATTTTGACCGATCTGCGGTTTATGGCGAAGTCGGTACATAACCCCATGGGTATTTTGCTAAGTTCGCAGCAATTGCACGAAGTGGAGAAAATTGCCGATACGGTACTGCTTATTAAAAAAGGTTCCTGCCTTTTCAGAACAGGGGAGGGGGAGAAAACTGCCGACGCATTTGTCGTTGAACTGGAAACCACTGCCAATAGAGCGCTGTTGCTGAAGGCGCTGGACGATAAGGGCGAGCTGCAGTTTAACGGCGGTTTCTATACCATCACTTCAAAAGAACTACCGGCACAGGATATTTTATCAAAACTGGTTAATGGAAGTATTCCCATTACCTATTTCCGCGACATTACCCATTCAACCAAACGCTTTATTTAATATCATTACCCATGAACATAAACAGACCCCTGATGCCCGGGTTCCTGAAAAAAGCAGATCAAAAATTATTGTTGAATAAACCCGGCATTTGGAGCACACGCGCCCATCTTGTATTGTATTATGGTGCATTATTCATCCTGTTCCTGGCAGCGCTTTGTTTTTTAGAACCCAATGATGTAAGGAATTATTCCACTACAGAATACTGGATAGGGTTTGTATCTATCATCTCTGCTATAGGGCTTGTAGTTTGGCTTATATACCTGCTTCGTTTTAATGTGTTTAAAAAATATGGTAATATCCATCCTTTAAATGCACTTCGCGCCTTTTTGTTATATTTTGTATCAACGGGTATTATTGTATTATTTAGTTATGTGCATCCTTTTGTAGAAAGCGTTCGGGCAAACATGGCATTTGGTAATGAAGAGATCGTTCAGGATATAAATGCCATAAATCTTAAAATATGCCAGCTTGAATTTAATTTACTGCAAGGGCCCTGGAAATATGACACGGTTGCCAGGGTAAAAAGCCAAACGCCATCAACAGATCCTCCATCCGGTTATGAAGTTGATACTGCAGTGGAAGATCTGCCAAGCGTATGGACAGCCGTTCCATATTACCATCTTGATTCTACTGCGTTTAGTAACAGGTTAGCCGGTACTGATAGCTTGGTTAAAATTAATGACACGGTATACCTGATGTATAATACGCCTGCTTATAATTTTGTTGATAACTACGGGGCCGATGATTTCACTAAAGAACAATTACTAAGTTCATTTGAGATTTATAATAAAGTACTCAGGCATCCACCTGCCCCGGCAGAGCGGGCTGCTATCAGTAAAGAGCTCAGCGTACTGATCAATAAATATCATCGTCCTGAAAATTTGAGAAACCATAGCCGGTCCGAGGAGATTAATGATAATGATACCCCATTTGAAATAATCCAAAAGAAATATAAGATAAGTGAGGTTGACCAAAACATTGGAAATGTTGTTGAAAAGAAATACCGCTGGAAGGGCCGCCACCTGCCGGACTTTATCAGGCTATTTTATTACGTAACATTAGGCATCACCCTGCTGATATTTATTTTCAGGCATTCGGCTGTTCGCACCTTTTTTCTGTCATTGCTTACAGGCGTGTTATTGTCCATTTTCACGGCATTGATGATCGCGTTTTTTAGGTTTGAAGGAACCGGGTTCTTTATGTTGATGATCTTATACGCTGCTTTGTTTTTCCTGGGCTCATTGTTAACCTGGGCGAACAAAAAAAGAAAGGCGATAACCGGTATATTAATCAACCTGTTTGTTTTTATTGCTCCCGTATTTCCATTGTTGATTTTTGGCTGGTATTATAGCCGGATGAGGCAGCAATATTATTTGCAGGAGCCACCGTTTGTTGAACCATTTGATTTGGATCAGTATCTTATTTATCCCGAAATAGGAGGGGGGCTGTTATTCCTGATCCTGTTGGCAACATACATCGGCAAAGTTTACCGCCGTTGGTATTCTTTACCGGAAGATTAGTATTGATCCTGGCTAGAATATTCTTTGGCAACGATACCACGAGCAGTAACAGGTAAGATAATTTTGGCGCCTGGTAATTGTTTTTGCTAAAACCCTACCTTCATGCAAATTTTCAGAATGAGAAGGCTATCATATCTCTTAACAATTGCATGTTGCCTGCTGGCTGGTGTGGCATTGGCGCAAAAGAAATCGAATGAATGGATCCCGCTGTTTGATGGTAAATCGCTCAGCGATTGGAAGGTGGGCAAAAATGCGTCTACGTTTACAGTTGACAGCGGAATGATCATTGCCTATGGGCCAACCGCTCATTTGTTTTATAATGGTAGTGTGCAAAATCATAATTTCAGGAACTTCCATTTTAAAGCCGAGGTAATGACCACACCGGGATCAAATTCCGGGATCTATTTTCATGCCGCATTCCAGGAAGAAGGCTGGCCTTCGAAGGGTTATGAGGTGCAGGTGAATAATTCTCATACCGACTGGCGCCGCACCGGCAGTTTGTATGCCGTGAATGACGTAAAAGACGTTTTGGTAAAAGATAATGTCTGGTTTACGGAAGAGATCATTGTGCAGGGTAAGAAAGTGACCGTAAAAGTGAACGGAAAAATAGTGGTTGAATATACAGAGCCTGATAACGCGCAACGGCCTGCAGATATGAATGGTCGCATGCTCTCCAATGGCACTTTTGCTTTGCAAGGCCACGATCCCAACAGCAAAGTATATTATAAGAACCTCCTGGTAAAAATATTGCCTGATTAGAAGAAAGGCAACAAGGCATAAAGGCAACAAGGCATAGAGTCTTGATGTAATCAGCATGCTGCCTTCGGCGTTCAGCGTTTTAATAATTCGTGTCCCGTCAGTGCATCTTTTATCGCTTTTAGTGCGCTATTGGTCAGCATACGATTGAGCACTACTTTGGCGCCTATCCATAATAAGAATTTGTTGAGCCCATTTGCTGTTATAGCATTCATCAATATCGATTGCACTCTTTTTTTCACCTGTGGCTGAAAGGCATCGATCTTGCTTTCGGGGATCACCGGCCAGTCACTGCCCGATGAAAAATTGGGAATAGGAAAATAAACGCCGGTTGGCAGCGGAGAAAAGATGGGGATGATCTGGTAATTGCCATTGGCTGCCTTGAATTGTTCTTTATTGATATTGCTGTACCCTTTTTTAAAGATGTCGTTTTGTTCCAGCGCCGATGGCGGAACTGTAAAATAATTCCGTAAGAACATTTCGCAATTGAAGCGACCCAGGAAATAATCGTGCACCCGGAATTCTTTATTCATAAACCCACTGAAACCGCTCAGGGCGCCACAGGCAATTGCACTGTCACCAGCTACATCTTCCATTTTACCTTCCAGGTTAGGTCTTCTACGCGTTGGTGTAATTAAAAACTGTCCTGATTTATTTTCATTCATGGCGTTGGTGAGGTCAGCCGGTTTAACCCTTACCTGGTTCAGAATGGCGCCCAGTGATAATCTTATTACATTAATTAAATTTCGATCGGGTTTTTTGCAGTCATCTGCTTCCTGGCTGGGAAAAGGATCAATCATCAACACAGTGCCTTTGAACAGGTTGGGGTCTTCGTATTCCGCTTCATTACCCTGGCCGGTTTTGCTGTTCAGTACCGTTCTTACTTTTTCAAACGGTTCATTATTGATAACACCGCCGTCGATATTCAGTGTATCACAATCAGGTTCCGGTACCGGAAAACGGCATGTAATGTCGCGGCAAAAGAGCATGCCATTCACATGGGCCGACTTGCGGTTCAGTTCTCTTGATAGTAAGCCGATGGGAAAAGCACCGGTTGCCATGGCTGCATTGCGGGCAATATCGAGGTTGAGATTGTTTTTGAAATCAAGCGGCATCCATCCATCCTTAACTTCTGTTGTCTGTTTCATAGTAAAACAGGCATAGTCGTTATGAATTGACATGTAATACTTGTTGTTCAATCCGGTATTGCCGCTAAAAGAAATATTGTATTTAAACCCTTGCAGGTTGGTTAGTGTTGTAAATATTTTAAGATCGGGATCAATGAAGTCGGGCATCTGTTTCCAGGTATCTTTATTTGGCTTTAATGCCCGGGCGGCTATTTGATCAATAAAAGAAGAATTGAGCAATGACATGATGTTGTTCTTGCCAATATCATTTGTTTGCAGCAGCAATGGCATCATGTCTACGTTCGTCATATCTACCCACGAATGATACAGGCTGTTTTCCGGGTGTTCGTCGAGCACGTCAGAAGTTGGTTTTGAAACCGGGATATAAGTATTGTTCAATGAGGCTGCGGTTATAAGCGCTGTCATGCCACCGGCGGAGGCGCCACCCATAACGGAGATCACCACCTTGTGCTGGGGAGTATCGGGCCAATTGGCCAGTTTACGTTTTTGCCATTCCTGTAATGCTTCCAGTAAATAATCCATTACGCCAGCGGTATAAGCACCGGCTGAAGCGGCACCGGCCATGCATAGGCCAATATGGAAGGTATTACTATCAGGAGTATTGGTAGCAGACATACAATTGGTTTAGTACCGGGAAAGGTAACTATTGTACCGTACTGCACCTACCGTTTTTTAACCCAATTTAGAAAGTGGCGCAACGTTAGTGTGAAACGTTCAACAATTTATTACTGAGGTCTTCCCCGATGCCTTCCTGGTGTAAATCCATAAATTCGGGCAGGCGTGGGTCGTTGGTCATAGCCAGGTAACAGGCAAAATTGTCGGTGATGAGCTCGCTGCTGTTTTCGGCCAGCAGTTTGTCAATAAATTTTTTATTGTCTGTTATATCCAGGTTGGCGGCTATGTATTTATCTATTTTAAGAATGAGGTCGAGAAAGAAGTCGACGGAGGCGCCATAAATATTCTGAAAGCGGAAGTCGTATTTTGTAGGGCCGTAAATGTATTCGTTTCGTCCGGTGCCGTTAGCCTTTATCCATTTTTTTAATTTTTTGGAACCCACGTAAGGCAATATTTCCAGGCCAACGCTGCTGCCTGCCATATTGCTTCTTGAGCTCCAGAAATTGATCTCCACAAAAAGATCTTTAGATTCAATCTTCACTTTAGGACGGCTTTTGGTATACTTATAGCCTTTCTGCTGATAATAAAATCCGATAGCCTGGCAAAAGGCATCGAATATCTCAGCAGGCGGTGTGGTATCGCTTTGATTGGTAAGGATGCTATTTTCAGTCCAAAATGTTGTCATAAATCTCACCGAAACCGGATCATTTTGCCAGTAATTTACCAATATTTTTTACTTGAATTGTAAGTATAACGATAATCCTGCGCCCCTTGTTTAAGTTAAAATACAATTAAATGATGATTAAGCAGATACAAATTAAATAAGTAGTATGATATTGATTTGAATCATTGGAATTTAGGACCGCTTACCTAAATTTTTTGTTATGATCACGGTCATTGTTTCCCACTTTTTCAAATTGTACATTTATATCAGATTAATCAATGGGCGATCAGTTAAGCAGGAAAATAGTAAAACTGTTTACGTATTGTTTGATAAGAGGCAAGAACGAGAACAGAAAACTATAGTCCGAAAAGGCAGAATTCATCTGTTATCTTAACTTGAAAACCGATTTGGTTAAGCAAACGCTGATAGCATAATGGTCATAAGTGATTACGAGCTACCAACGTTTAACGGGAGCGGGTCGAAAGACTCGCTTCTTTTTTTAGAAAAGGCATAAAGGCAACAAGGCAACGAGGCATAAGGCGTAAAGCATAAGTGTATTTGGTTTTAGCTTTCAGCTTTCTGCCTGTATTCGCTTGCAGCTTGCAGCGTGTAGCGTGCAGCCTTCTTTCTACTTAATAATCGACTTGATCGTTCTCAACGGCACTACCATTGAACTGAACCCATTGTTCAACGCATGATTCAGATCGAGCAGTGATTTCTCCAGCAAAAAAGTTTGTATCATCACCCTGAAGTCGGTTTTGTCTGCAGGCACAAAACGGCTGCCGGTCACCGTATCGAGGTACGCTTTCATAAAAAAGCCGCTCATATAATGCGCCCATAAACGAAGGAACGGAATGTACTTCGGTAAATTATCCTTCAGTATATGGTTGTTGAGATGGAACCCTTCAAACCCCGTATTGTGAAAGCTCCGCAGCATGGTGGCTACATCGTGCAGGGGCGATCTTTTTAATCTTCGTTCGCTATATGGCCGTAAAGGATCGCCGCCATATCCTTGTATGGCAAGGTCTTTACCTGTTAATAAGATCTGGTTTAATGTATAATAACCATGGATCCTGATCTTTAACACATCCAGTTTTTTGTTATATATCTTTTTAAACACAGCCAGCACATCATCCCGGTGTTTGAGCAATTCTTCCGCCTCGGTTTGCAGGTCTTTTGGCAGGTGCGGGATATTTCTTTTCAAATTTTGAAAAACTTCCCGTACCAGCGATACCATAGCTGAGAACAGGGAGCGCTGATAATGCAGGGAGAACTCTTCGGGTTTGAAATCTTTCAGGTCGCTGCCGGAGGCCAGCGCCAAATGCATTTGACCGGTTCGAATGCCGATCAGGCGTGCCTGGTCGGCGGCGCGGCTACCCAGCAGGTCTTTCAGCCCTGTTTGCAATTGCTCAAAGGCTGTTGGTTCGCTCAGGTTGCCTTGCAGCTCATAGGTAGGCAGGTTGTCCTGGTTCAGGGCCAGTATTCTTTCAATATAATTGTATACCCGTTCCAGCATATAACTGTATCCGCTACCGTGGTTTTCTATCATCACCTGCATCATGCCCATGGTGATCATGCCTTTGTCTGTCATCCATTCTATAGCGCCCAGGAAACCCGGAACGTATTCAAATTTTGCTTTCTCGTTCAGGTAGTGGGTAATTTCAGCATCGGGGTTAATGAAATAATCCACACGCCGGTAGATAGTAAGAAAGAAATTGTTATCATAGGTAATGGAACCATGATAGCGGTCGTCTTCGTGTACTTTGGATTTTATATCCTCGTGCTGTGTTGCGTAGTTGCCAAGGAGGCCGGTATTGTAAAACTTCACCTTGTTGTTGTTCTTGCCGGCAAAGGTTTCGTTGCGTACCAGGTTTTGATACAACCATTGCTGAAAGGTGGTTACAAATAATGCATCGCATAAAATGCCCTGCTGCTCACCTACATGCATATGGGCAATGATGGAGTGCGGAAAACTATTGGTTAGTTTTTGGGCTACCGCATTGGTGGCAAAGGTCACAATCAACTGGTACATTTCGGGCAGGCCGCTTTCATACGTCACTTCTATCAATAATAAAAGCGTATCGTGCGGTATTACGGGTATATTGACATGATTAATGATCTCTACATTGTGTACAGGCCGGACGCGGCCGGTAAACCATTTGGATTGCTTGAGGTAGGCCGGCAGTACGGCATTTTCCAGTTCGGCCCGGGTTGATTTAGTGATAATTTCCTGGAAATGTTTTACCTGCAACAAAGGAATTGCTTTTTGCTCATCAATTTCAGGATGCGCTTTCTCCAGGGAAAACCAAAGCGAGTTATGCGGACCGAGCGTAAAGAAATATGTTTCCGATTTGCCTACTGCCGGGAATTTGTTGCGGCTCATCAGTTCTATCAACACATTTCCTTTATAGCCTTCGAGCGGCACTTCGGCTACCTGCGCAAACTTCGACAGGTTTACCACAATGAGCAATGTTTCATCTTCGTACCGTCGCAAAAAGGCCAGCACTTTAGGGTTGTCGACGTTGAGGAAGGTGAGATCGCCCCGGCCAAAGGCTTTGTGTTTTTTACGCATGGTGATCATGCGTTTCATGAACCAGAATAGTGATGAGGTGTTACGGCGCTGCATTTCTACATTCACCGATTCGTAATGATATTCAGGATCGAGTATCAGCGGCAAATACAGTTGATGCGGATTTGAATTGGAAAAACCCGCATTGCGGTCGGGCGACCATTGCATGGGCGTGCGTACGCCATCACGGTCGCCTAAATAAAAATTATCGCCCATGCCTATTTCATCGCCATAATAAATTACCGGCGTACCGGGCAATGAGAACAGGAGGGAGTTGAGCAATTCTATTTTTTCGCGGTTATTTTCCATCAGCGGGGCCAGCCGGTGGCGAATACCCAGGTTGATGCGCGCTTTGGGGTCTTTTGCATACACTTTATACATGTAGTCCCGCTCTTCATCCGTTACCATTTCAAGCGTCAACTCATCGTGATTACGCAGGAAAATAGCCCACTGGCAGGTAGGCGGTATGGCGGGTGTTTGATCAAAAATATCGGTGATGGGGTAGCGGTCTTCCATTTGCAGCGCCATGAACATCCGCGGCATTACTGGAAAATGATAGTTCATGTGGCATTCATCACCATCACCAAAATACGATGCCGAATCTTCGGGCCACATGTTGGCTTCGGCCAGTAACACCGTGCCGGGGAATTGCTCGTCAACATGAGCGCGTAATTGCTTCAGGAAGGCATGCGTTTCGGGCAGGTTCTCCCCATTGGTGCCTTCGCGTTCGAACAAATAGGGAACGGCATCCAGCCGGAAGCCATCGACTCCCATATTGCACCAGAAATCGATGAGGTTAAATACTTCCTGTTGCACCAGCGGGTTGTCGTAATTAAGATCGGGCTGGTGATGGAAAAAGCGGTGCCAGTAATATTGTTGAGCAACGGGGTCCCAGGTCCAGTTACTTGTTTCAAAATCCTGGAAAATAATGCGGACGTCTTTGTATTGGGTGGGGTCGTCTGTCCATACGTAGTAATTTCTTTCCGGCGAACCCTTGGGGGCAGTGCGTGCCCGCTGAAACCAGGGGTGCTGGTCGGAAGTGTGGTTAATGACCAGCTCTGTAATTATTTTCAGGTTACGCTGGTGGGCCTCATCGAGCAGGTTTTTAAGCTGGCTGATGTTGCCATAGGAGGTGTTGATGTTATAATAATCGGCAATGTCATAACCATCGTCGCGCAGTGGCGAAGGGTAGAAGGGTAACAGCCAGATCGCATTTACACCCAGTTCCTGCAGGTAATCGAGTTTTTGAAGCAGACCGCCAAAATCACCGATGCCATCTCCATTACTGTCACAAAATGCCTTAATGTGTAGTTCGTAAATAATGGCGTCCTTATACCAGTGCAGTTTTTCGTTGAAACCATTTTTTGTATGTTCCATATCTCCCGGTTATATGAATACTTTATCTCACATAATTTTTGTGCCACATGGGGTGTTGTTTGCCCATTGCAGCAATAACCAGGCGAAAAGAGGGGAATTGTTAACGAAATTTTAGCGGTGACTTAAATACAAGGTGTAAAATTGACAATATGTGCGGATGCTTCTATTGAATTGATTTTTATCAATTGTCAATTACTTTTTACCACGCTTATGCATAAAAGTTGTATATTAGACTTACCCTTTACTATTAGAGCGTACGGTAAAGGGTTCTATAATAATTCTGAAAGGCATTCTGATTGGTGAGCCAAAAAAACTATTGGCAAAACCCAGCCCGAAAGATTGTGTTCAGTCTGACGGGCATTTAACGAAATTGATCAGCATGACCTTTGTTCCTGAAAAAAACTCCGTTACTACACAGCAAACTATTGTTCACAAACCGCGCGTTCGGTCGAAAGTACTTCCCTGCTTTAGTAAGATCCCATTTGCTACAAAGCCTTTTTTTAAACAATGGTATATTCATACCATCGATGTCACGAAAATTATGTTTATACCCCCGGTTGAAGCCCGGCTGGTTATACAGGAGCTACGCGAGTACTTTGGTAAATCGAAGCGGGATGTAATTACGGTGGAAGAATTTTGTGCGTTTACGGGTATCAGTAAAAGCTATGTGCGCATGCATCTGGTGTCAAGGGCAATGGAGCATGAGCTGAAGAGGCAGGTGAATAGGGTGATTGTTTAGGGTGAATGGTGAATGGTCAAAGGTGAATAGTTGCCTGCCGAAGCCTCGGCGAAGGAACTCATAGGCCGGAAATTAGAATTTTAGCGTACTACTTAATTGAACAACTCTTGAGATTCGCGGTTTTGTAACGCGGTTTCCCATTCTAACAGCATATCGAGTGTAACTTCCATATTAATGATCATCTTTTCGGTGCAGGTGATCAGTGTATCGAGGTAATAAGCTACCTGCGACATTACCAAGATGCGGCTCTTATTTTCTTCGTTCTCTGTTTCTTTTTGCAACAGCATATGAAAATACTGGTAGTATTCACCAATCTGGTATAAGTAATCTTCAATTATTCTGTGCATGGTGGCTATTTCTTCACTGTCAACCGACTGGTTAACGGCAAAGCCAGATTCATCGGAATAGCAGGCATTCAGATTGCCTATTAATAACTCCTGTCCATTTGCACTAAACTCATTTACCAATTCATCAAATGAAGTCAGCAATTCTAAGAGGTGACTATAATATTGGGCGGTAAAAGGTTCTGCGCTGGCGTGATTGCTCAACTCTTCGTGGGTTTCCTGTACAAAAGCTGATAAGCGGTCAACATCAAAACTATCTTTCTGCGTCAATTTAGTCAGCAGGCGATGGATGATGGCATTATCTAACAATTGTTGGTTAAGCGAGCGGCCGATGGTATTTATTTCAGCATCAGTAATGCGGCTGTAAGTGCTTATTACGATGTTCTGAACTGGTTTTTCATCAGCACAAAAAGAAACAAATTGTTCTTGTCTGTATTGCTTTGTAAAGCTGCTGTTGAAAGGATAGCTGGACATAACAGTGATTTTTAGTGTGAAGGTTATTTGAAAACCACAACACAATGATACGATGGCTGCATGGCGGTTAGCAAGTATATTAGCTTGTAATCCATTTGATTACTGGTTAACATACTACCCACTAATCATTATTATGTATGACGTAGGGGCTTTTGGTAAGTTTAATGGCGGGTATTTGTACTACTATAACGATGAGGGGAGAAAGATATTGAACCGATACCGGTAAAATTGTGATACTTCATTGATTTATATTAAAAATATACCCACTCACCTCATTGCCGCAATCACAACAATGTGTGATCATCGTCATTGTTAAAATTTTTTGGGGATAATATATTTGATAAAACACCATTAACCAGGAAAGAGGCACGTTGCGTTCGCGTGATTTGCTATCGATCTTTTAGCAAAAGTATAGCCATGAAAATTTCCCACTCGAATATTTCAAACAGACAAACGTTTCGCGAAATTGCCGCTTTACATATTACCAGTCCGGAATTTGAAGGGAACGGATTTATTCCTTCCCGCTTTACGTGTGATGGCGCTAATGTAAGTCCGCCACTCGATGTTCATGATATACCAAATACAGCCAAAAGCCTGGCGTTAATTGTAGATGATCCTGATGCGCCGATTCGCGCCTGGGTGCACTGGCTGGCCTGGAATATTCCGGTGGCACAGCATATAAAGGAAGACACTGAATTTAAAGATCAGGGAGTCAATGATTTCAGGCAGAATAAATATGGCGGTCCCTGTCCGCCTTATGGGGTACACCGATATCATTTTAAAGTTTACGCGTTGGATGTACTGCTGGAACTGCCTGCCGACACCAGTAAGACTGAATTGGAAAAGGCCATTACGGGACATGTGGTGGCGTATGGGGAGCTTGTTGGAAAATATAAAAGGAAATGAGGAATTAAGAAAAATATGGAATGAGAAAGTGAAGACAGGGAATGTTGAAGTGAATACCGAAGTCAAAGGCAGAAAGTGACAGATTCAAAATTTTCGAGAGCGGTATTTGCTTGTGGCGTGCAGCGTGAAGCGTGCAGCTTGCTTACACGCCCTACTAGCTACTCTCTACTAGCTACTGGCTTTCCTCACCGTAATAACCACCCCCTTCGACACCGGCGTATTGCTTTTTTTCGCCACACTGTTCACCGGCACCAGTACATTGGCTTCGGGAAAATAGGTGGCCGTGCATAAAGGTGGAATGGGATAGGGCACTACAATGAATTTGTGGGCTATTCTTTCCACACCGCCATGGTGATTATAAATATCTACCACATCGCCTTGCTGCAGGTTGCGCCGGTCCATATCATCTACATTCATAAGTATTACCCGCCGTTCGTGATAAATACCCCGGTACCGGTCGTCGAGACCGTAAATGGTGGTATTAAACTGGTCATGACTGCGAATGGTCATCATCAGCAATTCATTTTCCGCTAAATGGATAGTAGTTACAGGCGCTATATTAAAATGCGCCTTCTTCGTGGTGGTATTAAACGATCCCTCGCGGTTGCAATTGGGTAAATAAAATCCACCGGGTATGCGCACCCGGTTATTGTAATCGGTAAAACCGGGAATGGTGCGCTCAATATCCTCCCTGATATGATCGTAATGCTGTAGGTATTTATCCCAGTTAACGGTACTACGGCCGCCTAGGGTAGCTTTGGCCAGCCGGCATACGATAACAGGTTCGCTCAGCAAATGGTCTGATACGGGTTGCAACACGCCTTTCGACAATTGAACAACGCCCATAGAGTTTTCACACGAAACAATTTGTTCCTCGCCGTTCAGTATGTCTTTGTCGCTGCGTCCCAGGCAGGGGAGTATCAGGGCTTCATCGCCATGCACCAGGTGACTTCGGTTGAGCTTGGTTGATACATGCACGGTAAGCGCGCATTTGCGTAAGGCAGTGGCTGTATAATTCGTGTCGGGCGTAGCTGATAAAAAGTTGCCGCCCATGGCGATAAATACAGATGCCTTTCCTCCATGCATAGCTTTAATGGCTTCTACCACATCATAACCGGGGTGTTGAGGTGGTTGGAAGTTGAAATTAGCAGCGATGTTATTCAGAAATTGCTGGCCTGGCTTTTCATAAATGCCCATGGTGCGGTCGCCCTGTACATTGCTATGGCCCCGCACCGGGCAGGTGCCTGCACCTGGTTTCCCTATACTTCCTTTTAACAATAACAGGTTCACAATTTCCTTGATGGTATCTACTGCATTTACGTGCTGCGTAAGGCCCATGGCCCAGCAGGCAATGATCTTTGTTTTATTTTTTAACAGGTCGGCCACTTCGGTAAGTTGCTCCGGGGATATGCCGCATGCCTGTATTAATTGTTCCAGGTTTTGTTGTTGCAGGTCGTTGATAAATGCGTTGTAGCCTTCGGTATTGTTTTCAATAAAAGCGCGGTCGAATACCTGGCCGGGTTCGCGTTGTTCGTGTTGCCATAACAGGTATTCAATGGCTTTTAGCAAGGCCAGGTCGCCATTGATAACAATGTGTAGAAAAATATCGGTGAGGTGAGTTTCCTTGCCCAGCAGTCCTTTTAGCTGTTGCGGATTGTTAAAGGCCATCAATCCGGTTTCGGGCAGCGGGTTCACTGCAATTATGCGGGCGCCGTTTTCTTTGGCTTTTTGTAAAGCGCTGAGCATGCGGGGGTGATTGGTGCCCGGGTTTTGCCCGAGAATGATGATCACTTCCGCCTCATAAAAATCTTCCAGCTTTACCGAGCCTTTGCCAATGCCAAGTGATTCGCCCAGGGCCACGCCGCTGCTTTCGTGGCACATATTGCTGCAATCGGGCAGGTTGTTGGTGCCGTATTCCCGTACAAAAAGTTGGTAGAGAAAAGCCGCTTCATTACTGGTTCGGCCCGAAGTATAAAAGATGGCTTCATCGGGCGAAGCCAGGTTGTTTAATGCTTTACCTATTTTGTTGAATGCCTCGTCCCATGAAATGGGCTGATAATGCGTGCCGCCCTGCGGCAGGTACATCGGTTGGGCAATTCGGCCTTTGCGACCTATTTCAAAGTCGCTTAGGGTAGCTAAATCCTGAACGCTGTGTTGGGCAAAGAATTCGGGCGTTAATTTTTTGAGGGTGGCTTCTTCGGCAATGGCCTTGGCGCCGTTTTCACAATATTCACCCATGGCAGAACGGTCATCATCGGGGTCGGGCCAGGCGCAACTGGGACAATCGAACCCGCCTTTTTTGTTCATGGCTGCCAGGGCTTTCCAGCCGCGGGTTATGCCTGCTTCACCCACTACCTGTTTAACCGTTTCAATAATAGCCGGTAAACCGGCGGCAGATTGTTTAACAGGTCCCAGTTTTAATCCTGTAATATGTTCAGGATTTTCTGCACCGGAGGTATGTTGATTGTCGCTCATGGAATGTTAATGAAGTTGTGTTTTTAATAACAGGCCTTAGTGTTCCATAGGTCTATTCGGGATTTTGAGATTAATCAGAAAGCCCAATCCAGGGGAAATCACAAAATCTCTAATTCTCAAAATCAGAAATTGATATTTTACCAACAACGATCCAATTCATCCATTAACTCACTTTCACCCGCTGCGCCCCACTATACACATTAAATCTGTTCTTCCGTAAAAAGCCGATCAGGGTAATATTATGTTCGGTAGCCAGTTGCACGGCCAGGCTGGAAGGCGCACCAACTGCTGCTATAACACGAATACCGGCCATAACCCCTTTTTGGATCAGCTCAAAACCTGCCCGTCCGCTCAGTAATAAAATATGCTGGTGCAAAGGTAATTGCCGGTTCAGCAAGGCGGCGCCGATCACTTTGTCTACGGCATTATGCCGGCCAACATCTTCGCGCAGCAAGATGCAATTGCCCTCAACATCAAATAGCGCGGCTGCGTGTAAACCGCCGGTGCTTTCAAATACTACCTGCTTTTTTTGAATGGTTTGTTGAAGTCCATAAAAAGTATTGGCGGGTAGCACCAAAGCATCGGCTTGTGGGGCATATACCGGCACCGTTTTTATGGCGTTGATCCCTGTTTTACCACAAACGCCGCAACTGGAAGTGGTATAAAAATTCCTTTCAGCCTGTTGTAATTGCGGCGTAACCCCTGCCGCCAATGTAACCAGTACCCCGTTTTGCTGCGGGTGAATATGTTGTATTTGGTCAATATGTTGAAGAATGCCTTCGGTAAATAAAAAGCCGGCGGCCAGCTCGGCATCCTGCCCTGGTGTGCGCATGGTAACGGAAATGTTTTTTTGTACATATCCGGCAGCTTCCTGCCAGGCCAGCTGTATTTCAAGCGGTTCTTCCACGGCCAGTTCGTCTTCTACTTCCGTTTGTTCCCCGGCATTGATCTTTTTAATTGTAATATGGGCGACTGGTGGTTGCATAGTATAAAGTTACAGTAAAGTAGCTTGTGGTGGGAATGGGGAAACAGCTGCCGGTTACCAGTTGCCAGTTGCCCGGCCCTGGATGTAGAACAAACTGCTTACAATAGGGGGCACCGAATTTTTTTGCCCGGTAACCGGTACCTGGCAACCGGTAACCAAAAATAATTAAGTGTAAAATTGACAGATATGTTGTTTTGTCTTAGTTTCACGGTCCCAATGAAGAAATGGGTGGCTTCTTTTTGCGGGGTTCAATAATCCGTTTTCAAAGCCAACTTTTTAATAAAAATTAACGATTATCATGTTGCTTGTCAACTTTCTTTCTATAATCAACCAATTCTTTACATTTATTAATTATTCATCTTAAAGCTGTTACATGAAACGCTTTGCTTTGCTTTTTGCTTGTACAACAGGGATCGCTTTTGGTGCAGTTGCTCAAAACAACCTCTCCTTTAATGTAGGTGCCGCAAAAACTACTATCAGCCGGCAGATCTATGGTCATTTTGCCGAGCATTTGGGCCATTGTATTTATGGTGGTTTTTATGTGGGCGAAGGAAATACTAAAATCCCAAATACCAGTGGGGTACGCAATGATGTTATAGATGCCCTCAGGAAATTAAAGATCCCTAACCTGCGCTGGCCAGGTGGTTGTTTTGCCGATACGTATCACTGGAAAGATGGAATTGGCCCCAAAGACAAACGCCCATCCATGGTAAACACGTGGTGGGGGGGTGTTACCGAAGACAACAGCTTTGGCACACACGATTTTTTGAATATGTGCGAACTGATCGGTACGGAACCATACCTGGCCGGTAACGTGGGCAGCGGTACGGTGCAGGAATTGATAGACTGGGTTCAGTATGTAAGCTTCGCGGGCAAAAGCCCTATGAGTGACCTGCGCAGGCAGAATGGCCGCGATAAACCCTGGAATGTAACCTACTGGGGTGTTGGTAATGAAGCCTGGGGTTGCGGTGGAAATATGACCGCCGAATATTATGCTAATGTGTACCGCAAATATGCTACGTTCATGACCGGTTGGTCGAATGAAACAAAAATTTTCCGCATTGCTTCCGGGGCCAATTCAAGAGATTATAACTGGACAGAAGTGCTGATGAAAAATATTCCGCATAACATGGTAGGCGGACTGGCATTGCATCATTATTCTGTTATAAACTGGAGTAAAAAAGGGTCTGCTGTTGATTTCAGCGAAGAACAATATTTCCAAACCATGAAACAAGCTCTGTTCATGGATTCGCTGGTGATCAGGCATTCAGCCATTATGGATAAATACGATCCGAAAAAGCAGGTAGCCCTGGTAGTGGATGAGTGGGGTGGCTGGTATGATGTAGAGCCAGGCACAAATGGTGGTTTCCTGTATCAGCAAAACACCATGCGCGATGCCATGATCGCCGGCGCCACGCTGAACATCTTCCACAATCATGCTGACCGGGTTCGGATGGCCAACCTGGCGCAAACCATTAATGTGCTGCAGGCGGTTATTTTAACCAAGGAAGAAAAAATGATCCTGACGCCTACCTATCACGTAATGGAAATGTACAATGTGCATCAGGATGCCAAACTGATACCGTTAACCATTAAGACCAACAATTATGTGTTTGGAAAGGAAAAATTACCGGCAGTTTCTGCCTCTGCTTCTAAAGACTCATCCGGACTGGTGCATATTTCCCTGGTGAATATCGATGCTAAAAACGCACAGGATATAACCATCAACCTGGAAGGCGGTAACTTTACAACAGTTGGCGGCCGTATACTCTCTTCTGCCAGATTGCAGGACCATAACAGTTTTGAAGAACCTGCTAAAATTAAGCCGGCGCCATTTCAGGGAGCTACTATAAAAGGCAAAACGCTGAGCGTAAAATTGCCTCCGTTCTCAGTAGTAGTGCTGGAGTTAAAATAATGTGCCTGAAAGAGAAAATACCTGATATTTGACAAATTTTCAAATAACCCATTAGTAAAATCAAAAACGTGTTACCATATGAACAGATTGATTTGCCATGTTGCAATGCTATCGCTGATCACAACCGGTATTGCTTCATGCGGGGGCGAAAACAAACAACCTTCACCAGAAAATTCTGAAGCAATTATGAAAGCAGGCGTTACAGCGAAAGATTGGGGCGAAACTGATGGTAAAAAAGTGCAATTATTTACACTCACCAATAAGAACGGTGTAACAGTTGGCATCACCAACTATGGAGGTATCGTTACATCCTGGGTTACGCCCGATAAAAATGGTAATAAATCAAGTGTGGTAGTGGGTATGGACAGCTTGTCGGAATACCTGAAAAAGCCACCTTATTTCGGCGCTATCATTGGCCGTTATGGCAACCGTATCGGTGATGCCAAATTCACGCTCGATGGCAAGCCCTACACCTTAGCTGCCAACAACGGTAAAAATAATTTACATGGTGGTAACAAGGGATTTGATAAAGTGGTTTGGGATGCTACGCCTTCGGCCGACAGCACACCAGCCCTCACCTTATCATACCTGAGCAAGGATGGGGAAGAAGGTTTTCCCGGTAATTTGAAAGTAACGGTTGTGTATACCTTAACCGACGATAATGAGTTGAATATTGATTACACCGCTGAAACCGATAAAGCTACCCCGGTTAACTTAACCAACCACAGTTATTTTAACCTGACCGGCAGCACAGAGAACACAATTTTAAATCATAGCCTAATGATCAATGCCGATCATTATACACCTGTTGATACGGGGTTGATCCCTACTGGTGAGATCAAAGCGGTAAAGGGTACGCCGTTCGACTTTACCAAAGCGGAGATCATCGGTTCCCGCATTGACGCAGTGCCAGGCGGCTACGATCATAATTTTGTGTTGAACCGTAAAGACAGCTCCATGCAATTGGTAGCCGTTCTGAGTGACAGTGTAAGCGGCCGCAAACTGGAAGTGTTTACCACCGAACCAGGTATCCAGTTCTACAGCGGTAACTTCCTGAATGGCGCTTTTGTTAGTGGCGGCAAACCCGTGAATCTGCGTACAGCCCTGTGCCTCGAAACACAGCACTTTCCTGATTCACCCAACAAACCTAAATTCCCTTCTACTATTTTACAACCCGGACAGAAATACCATACTGTAACAACTTATAAGATTTCGGTTCAGTAAGTAGGTTAGTATATTTTTATAAAAGGTGGGTTGCTCTTTAATGGGCAGCTCACCTTTGTATTTAGAGATGTTGAGATTTAGAGATGTTGAGATTTTTAAATCTCAAAATCCCGCAATCCCGAAATCAGAAATTATTTAATAGTGACGAGCTCCCAACCAACCGGTTTCTTTATAAGGTGAATGCCCAGGTCGTATTCATATTTTACAATATCCAGTTCAAATTGCTCATCCCCGAACCGCAGGTTAGAGATCCTGATCTGCCTTATATATTCTGGCAGCATGGGTTTGTACAATGTCAGTTTCTTATTATGCCCATCAAACGTAATGCGCAAACAGGCCTGTAATAATAAGAACACCGCGGCTACCGACCAGGCTTGTGGAGAGCAGGCAACGGGATAGGCCGTGGGCGCTTCTCCGCGACGGAAAGGAAAGCCGCAAAACAATTCAGGTAATCGTTGCAGCTCTATGAACAGGGATGCATCAAATAGCCCCTGCATAATGCGCAGTGATTGCGGCATCAGTCCGTAACGGGCGAAGCCATACGCTGTAATAGCCGTATCATGTGGCCATACCGATCCATTGTGGTACGACATCGGATTGAACCTGGCCGCTTTGGAAGAAAGCGTGCGAATACCCCAGCCATTAAACATGTCATCCTGCATCAGCAGCCTGGCGGTTTGTTCAGCCCGTTCCGGTGTAGCAATGCCCGAATACAAAAGATGGCCAACATTTGAAGATATGACCCGGCAAGGTTGTTTTTCTCCATCTAGTGCGAGAATGTAGGAGCCCAGTTCATCATCCCAAAAAACATCGTTGAAAAGTTGTTTCAGTTCCTCGGCTTCCTGTTTTAATTGCTCTGCCATTTCATGAAATCCCAACCGATGGGCCATATAGGCGCCCTGTTTTTTTGCGTCGTACACATAACCCTGCACTTCACACAAGGCAATGGGAAAACTGGCCAGATCGCCATTTTCGTGGGAGATGGAGTCGTGTGAATCTTTCCAACCCTGGTTGGCCAAACCGCTTTCCGCTTTGCGCTGGTATTCCACAAAGCCATCGCCATCCATATCGCCGTACTTTTTGATCCAGTCAAGCGCTCTTAAAATATTTTCCCAGATATCTTTGATGGTTGCAATATCATCGGTGCGTTTTAAATAATGCCCGGCCAGTACAATGAACAATGGCGTAGTGTCTATGCTGCCATAGTAAAGTTTAAAAGGAATTTCGCCGGTCTCGGCCATTTCACCGGAACGTATTTCATGTAAGATCTTTCCCGGCTCTGCATCCTGCAATGGTTTATGTTCTGTGGCCTGCCTTCTGGCCTGATACAACAAAACGCCTTTGGCAATATTGGGCGCTACCCATAAAGTTTCTAATGCGGTAAACGTTCCGTCGCGGCCAAATACCGTGTTATACCAGGGTACCCCCGCATATGGGTAACTGCCGTACGGGGTTTGAACCAATAACGACAACAGATCATTTTTCGAACGGTTGATCCAGTTATTGAACTGCTCATTGTCGGTATATATTTCCGCCACCAGTTCTTTGCTTTTTTCCATGCCTGTTCTGATCTTATTGAACGCAATGGAATACGGCTCAAATTCAACCGGATTGGCATATACCGAAAAAACAGAAGTGCAATTAATGCTATAGGCTTCTTTAGGGCCCAGCTTGATTTTATATACAACCCTGTTTTCTTTTATAGAAGCAGGCACCGGATCAAAGTGCAGGTTGGTTTGCCGTTCAATATCATCCACGCCTTTATAGGAAAGTAAAATATGATTCTTCGTAGATATCACCGGAACTTGCTGTACGCCTCGTTGTTTTCTGTCCATACCTCTTACTTCAAAAATATCCCTGAAATCAGCGGCAAAGGTGATCTCCAATTCTGTTTCGTAGGTATGTGAGCCATAATTATAAAGAATGATCAGTTCGTGACAGGTGCCATCCTGTAAAAATTTGCTGCGCGAAATGTGCAATGTGCCCTTGGGAATAACAACGTCCTGCTCATTGCTGATGTCAGGATTCGTAAGATCAACCGACAGCATTTCATTTTCATTCTTTATAGTGGAACTGAGCAACATGGGGCGGTAATGGTTCAATTCCAGTTCCATGTCGCTGATAAAACGGGTTCCCTGATGATAAATACCCTGTACACAGGTGCCGAATTGTTTAATATCGCCCCAGCGATCAAAAATGCCAAATGTATCGCCGTAATTCAAGGTAAGTACACGATCATCTGCATACGAAGAAGACGCCAGTATGTAATATTTGTCATCATGCAGCTTTACCAGGGTGTCGTGTTTTTTCATAACGGCTGGTTTTTAATGCTCTCAATAATAAAAAATCTGAGAAGCAGGAAGCTCGAAAAAAATAAGGATTTTGTTTTCTGGTTCTTTCCTGCTTCCGGCATCTTACTTCCTGCTTCATTTCCTATACGCTGGTGTTAAGTAAAAAGATCTTTCGGGTTGCTTGAGTAGTGACCTTTCGTATAGACGAACATAATTTTTTGCCATCACGATGTTACTGAACCTTTTTTCAAAGGTGGCGCGGCAGTCCTCACGACTTATTAAATGAATATTTTGTAATGCTTCAGTTGCTTTTTCAATGCTGTTTACAATAAAGCCGGTTTTCCCATGATCAACAATTTCGGGTACCGAACCGTGGTTATACGCAATAATGGGTGTGCCACAAGCCATGGCTTCAATCAGCACCATGCCAAATGGTTCAGGCCAGTCGATCGGAAATAATAAGGCTTTTGCATTGGCCAGCAAGGGGCCTTTTTCTGCTTCGCCAATTTCCTGCAGGTATTCTACATGGGGTTGATCGAGCAGGTGGCGGATCTCTTTTTCAAAATACCGTTCATCTGCTTTATCTACTTTTGCTGCGATCTTTATTTTTATGTTTGCCCGTTTTGCAATTTCAATGGCGCGATCTACCCGTTTTTCGGGAGAAAACCTGCCCAGGAATACCACATAATCGCCATCTCCATTTCCCGGCTGGTAGAGATCAACAGGTAAACCATGATATACGGTAGCAACCCAGTTGGCTATAGGCAATGGGCGACGCTGGGCATTGGAAATAGAAATTACCGGTACATCATTGAATTTTTTATACAGCGGTTTTAATTCAGGAATATCTAATCGGCCATGTAAGGTTGTCAGGGTTTTTTTGTTACAAAAACGGGTAACGGGGAAATGTAAATAATCGGTATGAAAATGCAGCAGGTCAAATTCATGCGACCGGTCCATCACTTCCTGCAATTGCAGGATATTACCGGCCATTTGATCAACACAATTACTTAATCGCAATGAAGTGGGCGTAACCGAAACAAGTCGTGCTTTGGTAATGGAGTCGCCCGAAGCGAATAAAGTTACATTATGCCCCAGCTTTACCAACGCATCAGTAAGATAGGCTACTACCCGTTCTGTGCCTCCGTAAAATTTAGGCGGAACAGATTCTACCAGTGGAGCTATTTGCGCAATTTTCAACATAACCAATGTTTTCTGTTTAATGATTCATATAAAATTCTTTGTTGTTGGTTGTATAAGGGGTATGCTGGAATTGGGGGATGGGGAAAAAATGCATCAAGTGGTTTATAGCGTATAAAATAAAACATAACTACGATCCGGTTTTAATGTCTATTACTTTCAAAATGAATGACCCAGATTGTTTTAACTATCTAGGGTTACGCAATTCAGGTGCCAGGGGGAAATGTTAATCCTGTCTTTTCTTTAAACAATTTAAAGAAGTAAAAGTTAGATTCGAAGTTGAGTGCGAAGGCAATTTCTTTGACAGATCTTGTTGTGTGGGCCAGGAGTTCTTTTGCTTTGTGTATTTTAAGTTGAATTTGAAACTTTCTGGAAAGTTCAGATGGTTAATGTGATAATTCGATAAAATTTAGCACATTAGTTAATTAAACTATCGTCACTTCAATCCCTCTGCTCTCCAACTGCGTTACATAATGCTCTGAAATACCATTGTCGGTAATGACCTGATCTATTTCTTCCAGCCCGCATATACGGCCAAAACCACGTTTGCCGAATTTGGTAGAGTCGGAGAGAACGATCACTTTTTGCGACACATCAATCATCTGGCGGTTAAGGTGTGCTTCCATTACGCTGGTGGTTGTAAGACCAAACTCCAGGTCAATACCATCAACGCCCAGGAATAATTTACTACAAAAAAAATCGGTTAATATTTTTTGCGCGTATGGTCCGGTTACGGAAGAAGAACTCTTGCGCAGAATACCGCCCAATTGCATGATCTCGATATCCGGGTGTTTGATCAATTCCTGTGCTACCTGCAAAGAAGCGGTGATCACAGTGAGGTTTAATTTCGGCGGCATATTTTTAGCCAGCGCCAACACCGTTGTGCCAGAGGCAATGATAATGGAATCATTGTCGGCGATCAGTTGTGCAGCCGTGGCGCCGATCTTCATTTTTTCTCCCGATTGCAGTTTTTCCTTTTCATTCACCGGCCGGTCAACCGTATACGGGTTGTTAATGGTGGCGCCGCCATGTGTGCGGAATAAAAGGTTTTTATCCTCCAGCAGTTTCAGGTCCTTACGAATAGTAACGGAAGAAACATCCAGCTCCTTACAAAGTTCCAGCACATTAACGAAGCTTTCCTTCGTTAGTTTATTAAGTATGAATTGATGGCGTTCGGTTTGTGAGATCATAATTGGTATGACAAATTAAATGAAAATTGTCAGATGGTGGATGTAATTGTTTGATGGCTAAACTGTTTGATAGCTATGAGCTGAACTTCCTGTATGCCATTATGGCTATGAAAGCGGCAATCAACCTTGTGTAAGGGTTATATAATGTAATTCTTAGAACACAAATATCAGGGCTCAATACGCCCTGAATTATTAGGCATATTATAGTTATGATCCTCAATTATTAAAATAGTGTCCCGAAGATATTCCAGACCTGATAAGAGCTGGGACATCTGTGTGATAACTCCGGAACATGTGGGATATCTCAATTTCACCTATGAGAAATGAACAGGGTTCCCCGGGAGTTTCCGCTCAACTAGTACCATATTGGGTTTTAAAACGTCCATATAAAGGCTATCAGTGCACACTTATGAGCGGAATGGGCATGAGTAAATAGGTTGGCGAGGCGGGGTTCGTTCTTTCGAAATATTTTAATTTACTGTTTCAAATTGTTTCGCTATTATTGCCTATTGGAATTAATTGAAATAAAACGAAAGTTTTAGATATAAAATGGAAGTTGAAGCCGTACAGAATCGTAATACCCTGATAAACAAGCTGACCACACAAAAGGAATGGGATTTGATTGTGATCGGGGGTGGAGCAACCGGGTTAGGTATTGCTCTTGAAGCAGTTAGCAGGGGATATTCTGCATTATTAATTGAACAGGCCGATTTTGCCAAAGGCACCTCCAGCCGCAGCACCAAACTGGTGCATGGCGGGGTACGATACCTGGCGCAAGGCGATATTCAACTGGTTAGAGAGGCCAGCATTGAACGCGGTCTGTTATGGCGCAACGCACCGCACCTGGTAAAGAACCAAACTTTTATTATACCCATCTATACCTGGTGGGACCGGCTGAAATATACCATCGGACTTAAACTATATGATTGGATCTCGGGCACCCTGAGCCTGGGATCCTCTGTTTTTATTTCGCGGACAAAAGCCCTTCAAAAACTGCCCAACATAAAAACGGAAGGTTTGGTTGGCGGGGTTATGTACCACGATGGCCAGTTTGATGATTCGCGCCTGGCCATTAACCTGGTGCAAACCATTATTGAACAAGGTGGCGTTGCCCTGAACTACACGAAAGTAACCGGGCTAATTAAAGAGGATGGTCAGCATATTTCAGGTGTAAAAATTACCGACACAGAAACCAACCGCCAATTTACCTGCAAGGCAAAAGCGGTGATCAACGCTACCGGGGTGTTTGTTGATGCCATCCTGCAAATGGATAACCCCACCGGTTCCAAAAGCATTACAGCCAGCCAGGGCGTACACCTTGTTCTGGATAAAAAATTCTATCCGGCTAATGATGCTTTGATGATCCCTGCTACCAGTGATGGACGTGTGCTGTTTGCAGTACCCTGGCATAATAAAGTGGTGGTGGGTACAACAGATACGCCGGTGAATGAAGCTTCGTTAGAACCGCAGGCGCTGGAAAAAGAGATTGCGTTCATTCTCGAAAATGCTTCGCGTTATTTTGTGCAGCAGCCCAAACGAAGTGACGTATTAAGCGTTTTTGCCGGATTGCGTCCGTTGGCGGCTCCCACAAACGATAATCAGAAAACAAAAGAGATCTCCCGCAGTCATAAGATCATGGTTACACCTTCCCATCTCTTTACCATTTTAGGCGGTAAATGGACCACCTACCGAAAAATGGGCGAGGATATGGTTGACCGGATAGAAAAAGAATTGCAGTGGCCGCATAAGAAAACAGCTACCAGGCAATTGGCCATACATGGAGCCCTAACCGATGTGAATTTGAGCGATCCATTATATTTCTATGGGAGTGATACCGTAAAGGTAAAAGCATTGATGAATGGTCATTCCAACGAATGGCTCAGCAAAAGCCTGCAAATACACGAAGCGCAGGTGATCTGGGCAGTGCGGCATGAAATGGCGCGAACCGTAGAAGATGTATTATCGCGCCGTACCCGGGCGTTGTTGTTAGATGCGCGGGAAAGTATTCGTATGGCGGAACCGGTGGCTACCATTATGGCGAAAGAATTACAAAAAGATAATAACTGGGTGCAGGAGCAGGTGGAGGCATATACTAAGTTAGCGCAGGGATACTTGTTGCAATAGTATTTTGTAGGGAACTGTGCAAGCCGAAAGCTGCAAGCTTCAAGCTTCAAGCTGTAAGCCATAAGCTATAAGCCGTAAGCAGTAAGCCGCAAGCCGTAAGCCGTAAGCTCTGAGCTCTCTGCTGAAAGCAGATTATGCAAACGTTTGTGTAAAGCTTTGATCAAATGCTTGCAACCAGAACATTGTTGTTGGCGTCTCTTGAACCCTGGAAATAAACTATAAACTGTATTCCCTTATAGTTTACAGCTTACTGCTGTATTCTGTATTTGCTTGAAGCTTGCAGCGTGTAGCCTGGAGCTGTATTCTAAATCTGTATTATGAAACGACGCAAATTCATTGCTTCTCTTGGTTGGCTGACTGCAGGATGGGTAGTAACGCCTTTTTCTCCTGTAAAAGCGTTTATACCTGCACAAAAGAAAATAAAAGGCGAAGTGCAGGCAAGTGGAAAAGGTTTGAAAGGAGTGGTGGTAAGTGATGGATATTCCGTAGTGACAACCGATAAGTCGGGAAAATATGAAATGGAATTGCATCCAAATGCAACCGCGATCTTTGTTTCTACCCCTGCCGGTTATGCGTTCACGCATGAAAAAGGACTTTCACGGCATTACCGGTTGGTACAGGATACCAACCTGCGCAAAGCGATCAACTTCTACCTTGAACCCCTGGCAACCGATGATACCAATCACCAGTTCATCATTTGGGCCGACCCGCAGGTAAAGAATGAGAAAGATGTGAACAGGATGATGACCGAATCGGTACCCGACGTACAAAAGTTTGTACAGGCCGCCAATGGCGCCTTACTGCATGGTATTACTGTAGGCGACATTGTATGGGATAGCCACGAATTATTCCCTGCTTATAATGCTGCCGTAGAAAAAATGGGTATCCCGTTCTTTCAATGTATCGGTAACCACGATATGGATTATAACAAGGGCGGCGATGATATGTCGGACGATACGTTTCAACAACATTATGGTCCTACCTGGTATTCCTTTAACCGCGGCAAAGTACATTATGTGGTGTTAGATGATGTACGTTACCTGGGAAAAGAAAGGGAATACGACGGGTATATTTCAGAAGAGCAATTGAACTGGCTGCAGAAAGATCTTTCTTTTGTGCCTGATGATCACCTGGTAATTGTTTGTTTGCATATTCCCGTGCACAATGAAGTAAAAAATAATGAAGCTTTATATGCGGTGTTGAAAGGCCGTAATGTACACATCATGTCGGGCCATACACATTACCATCGAAATGTAATAAAGGATAATATCTTTGAACATAACCATGGCACGGTTTGTGGCGCCTGGTGGACTGGTCCCATTTGCGGTGATGGTACACCATCTGGTTATGGCGTATATTCGGTAAAAGGAACCGAATTGAGCTGGTATTATCAGAGTACCGGTAAAGAAGCCGATCACCAGGTAAGTTTGTTTGTGCAGGACCAGGATGCCGCCAGCAAAAAGCTGCAGGTGAATGTATGGAACTATGATCCGGCATGGACGGTGGAATGCTTTGTTGATGGCGCCAGACATGATCAATTTAAGCAGGAGAAAGGGTTTGATCTGTTAGCGGTTGCGCTATATGAAGGCCCTCAATTGCCCAAGCCGCGTGGTTTTGCCGAACCCAAGAGAACAGATCATTTGTTCAATGCCGTTATCCCTGCCTCGGCTAAACAGGTGAAAGTGGTAGCAACGGATCGGTTTGGGAAGAAGTATACGGCTGAATACAATGCGTAACTAAAGCTCAATTTGGGGATTTCGGTTTGGTAACCGGCAACAGCAACATAAGTCACCAGCGATTCAATAATACACTAACGATTAATATAAAGTACCAATGCCAAAATACATTCTTTCATTCGACCAGGGAACTACCAGTTCGCGCGCCATCATTTTCGATCATGCAGGATCTATTATATCGATTGCTCAAAAAGAATTTACCCAGTTGTACCCGCAACCAGGTTGGGTAGAGCATGATGCCGCAGAAATTTGGGCCACGCAACTGGCCGTGGCAGTAGAAGCCGTGAGCATAGCCGGGTTGAAAGCAACCGATATAGCTGCCATCGGCATCACCAACCAACGCGAAACAACCGTAGTATGGGATAAAGAGACCGGTAACCCCATTCACAATGCCATCGTATGGCAAGACCGGCGTACCGCTACTTTTTGTGATCAGTTGAAAATACAGTCCGGCAAATTGATACAGGAAAAAACAGGGTTGATTGTTGATGCCTATTTTTCTGCTACCAAGGTCCGCTGGATCCTCGATAATGTAGAAGGCGCCCGTAAAAAAGCGCAGGAAGGAAAGCTGGCCTTTGGTACTATCGATACCTGGCTGGTATACAAACTAACGGGTGGTAAAGTACATGCTACCGATATCACCAACGCTTCCCGTACCATGTTGTTCAATATTCACACCTGTAAATGGGATGAGGAGCTGTTGCAGTTATTGGATGTTCCGGCCTCTATGTTACCCCAGGTCCGCTCATCGAGTGAAGTGTTTGGCGAAACGGATCAACAGATACTCGCTGCGCAAATTCCCATCGCCGGTATTGCAGGCGATCAGCAGGCGGCTTTATTCGGGCAAATGTGCACCGAGCAAGGCATGGTAAAAAACACGTATGGCACCGGTTGTTTTATGCTCATGAATATTGGCGATAAACCCATTCTGTCGAAAAACAACCTGGTAACAACCATTGCCTGGCAAATCAATGGAAAGGTACAATACGCACTGGAAGGCAGCATATTCATTGGCGGCGCCGTAGTGCAATGGCTGCGTGACGGTTTGGGCATTATCAAGAAATCTGCTGATGTGGAAGCGCTGGCAAAAAAAGTGCCTGATAACGGCGGCGTATACCTGGTTCCGGCCTTTGCAGGATTGGGCGCGCCATACTGGGAACAACATGCACGGGGTACCATCGTAGGCATTACCCGCGGCACTTCTTCTTCCCATATTGCCCGCGCTGCTTTGGAAAGCATTGCGCTGCAAACCATGGATGTATTAACTGCCATGCAGGCCGATGCGGGCGCACCTATTAAAGAGCTTCGGGTAGACGGCGGCGCTACTTCCAATGACCTGTTACTGCAAATTCAGGCGAACGTGTTGCAGGCAACGGTAATAAGACCGGAGATCACGGAAACGACCGCTATTGGCGCTGCTTACCTGGCCGGACTGGCAGTAGGGTTCTGGAAGAATATTGATGAAATAAAAAAGCAATGGAAGCTCAATAAAAGTTTTTCACCCGATAGCAACAATGCCATTGAGTTAACGAAAGGCTGGCAAAAGGCCATAAAGGCGGCTAAGGCATGGGCTGAGGAATAATTAGCTAATGTGATAATGTGCTAATGGGAATACAGCTACAAGCTTCACGCTACAAGCCACAAGCGAAAGGCAAAAGATGGCAGGATGTAGGCGATGTATTTTGCCTGAAGCGTGCGGCTTGCAGCGGTTTTCACGAACCACAAACTATAAACCACAAACCATAAACAATAAATTGATTTTATGTCACCATTTGCAGCCGAGTTAATCGGCACTATGTTTTTGATCTTATTAGGTGCTGGCGTTGTGGCGAATGTGATCTTAAAAGGAACCAAAGGGAACAGCGGTGGCTGGATGGTGATCACCACCGGTTGGGCGCTCGCTGTATTTGTAGGCGTGGTCATTGCAGGGCCGTATAGCGGCGCACATTTGAATCCGGCGGTATCGATAGCCCTGGCTATGGCCCATAAATTTAATTGGAGTGAAGTGCCTATGTATGTACTGGCCCAACTGTTGGGTGCTATGCTGGGTTCTTTCCTGGCATGGGTGATATACAGAGATCATTTCAATTCAACCAGCGATCCCGATACGCAGTTGGCCGTGTTCAGTACCGGGCCGGCTATCCGAAATAATACGTTTAACCTGCTGAGTGAGATCATCGGCACATTTGTGCTGATCTTTGTTATTTTCTATTTCACCGATGCGGAGATCAGAGAACCGCAAACGCCTATCGGAATGGGTTCTTTAGGCGCCCTGCCGGTAACTTTCCTGGTGTGGGCCATTGGCCTTTCGTTAGGAGGCACAACCGGTTATGCCATTAACCCGGCCCGCGATCTCGGTCCGCGTATTGTGCATGCGCTGCTGCCAATTAAACAGAAGGGTAGTAGTAACTGGAAATATGCCTGGATACCGGTCATTGGTCCCATCATTGGCGCTATTATAGCTGCCACTTTATACCTGGGATTGAAAGGGGATATCTGAGGTCGGAAGTCAGAAATAAAATTTCGATATAATGAAGGTGAATCGTTTTTTAGTGCTATCAGTGGTCGCAAGTTGTATGGCGTCCTGTATAGTAGTTAAGAAGGTGTCAATACCATCCAATTATCCATCGTTTTACAAAGAAGGCCACCGCGGTACCCGGGGATTAATGCCGGAGAATACCATTCCCGCCATGAAAAAGGGTGTTGAAGTTGGAGCGAATTGCATTGAAGTGGATGTATACCTTACCAAAGACGGTAAAGTACTGATCGCTCATGATCCTTTCGTGAATGTAACGCATTCGTTGTACGAGGATGGCAGTGAAATAGCAAAAGGCGATGCTAAAAAGTACATCTGGCATCAGATGAACTATGAAGACATCCGCAAATTTGACGTGGGTTCCAAACCATTCCCGGCCTTTCCGCAACAACAGAAAATCAAAGTGCCCATGCCATTGCTGGGCGAGCTTATAGATTCTGTAGAAGCATATGTAACTGCGAATAACCTGCCCAAACCTATTTACAATATTGAATTAAAGACTTCCCTACGATTCGATAGCCTGAAGTACAATGCAAGTCCGGCAGAAGTAGTAAAAGCCGTGTTGGCAGATGTAGCGCCCAGGAATATTGGTAACCGTTTTTATATTCAATCTTTCGATGTGCGTCCGTTGCAGTATGTGCACAAGAAGCATCCAGGTATTGTTATCGGTTATTTAACAACTGGAAAGAATCTCGATAGCAACCTCAAAAGCCTGGGTTTCATCCCGCATATTTATAGCCCGGAATTCAGCCTGGTGAACAAAGCCATGGCCGACATTTGTCACAGCAGGAACATGAAGCTGGTTCCCTGGACGGTAAACGATAAAGAGAAAATGAAAAACCTCATAGCAGACGGTGTTGACGGCATCATTACCGATTACCCAAATTATTTTGCGGAGATCGGAAAGTGAGTTGGTGAATGGTGAGTGGTGAATGGTGAGTAAGCCCGCCGAAATTTCAGCATTCCGAAAATTCTGGAACCCACTCACAACCGACCACTCACGACTTTCAAAAGCCTCTTTTAATTAACGAGGCTTTTTCTTTCCTTACTAATTACATATATCCTCCCAGCTACACTATATTGCGGCTGATATTTTGCAAAAAGTATATATAGATTGTTGTAAATTCAACTTCATGAAAGGTAGTATGCGTAGGGTAATTGTTAAAAGTATTGTTTCGTTTTCCTTTTTCTTATTGTTCCATTCCTTGTCATTTTCGCAGCGCTTTACTGATCTTGTAAACCCGTACATTGGTACAGCGGGTCATGCGCACGTGTTCCTGGGAGCCAATGTGCCTTTTGGCGCGGTACAACTGGGACCTGATAATATTTTCAGGGGGTGGGACTGGTGCTCAGGGTATAACTATACGGATAGCATTATCAAAGGTTTTTCACACACCCATTTAAGCGGCACCGGTATGCCCGACCTGGGTGATGTGCTCATTATGCCTTTTACCGGCCAGGTAAAGACCGGTATGGTTACTGCGGAGGCTCCAACTGCAGGTCCTTCTTCCCGCTTCTCCCATAAAAAAGAAAAAGTAAAACCGGGGTTTTATGCCGTTACATTAGATGATTACAATATACAGGTGCAATTAACGGCTACCGAGCGGGTGGGTTTTCATCAATATAAATTTCCTGCCAACACTGTCGCCCGGTTGTTGATTGATCTGAAAGAAGGCATCGGCGATAAAACCACCGATACATATCTTGAAAAAGTAAATGATTCCACCTTGTTGGGATATCGTTATTCGAAAGGCTGGGCGCCCGATCAGCGGTTGTATTTTGCGATCCGGTTATCGGCTCCCATGCAGCAATTTGAAGTGTACGATAGTTCAAAAAAGCAGGCGGGCAATTCGGCGAAGGGAGATGCCATAAAAGGAGTCATCAGTTTTGACAAAGCGCCTGCAACCATCCTGCTCAAGGTGGGCATTTCACCGGTTAGCTCAGAAAATGCACTGGCGAATATTACAGCAGAAATACCACATTGGAATTTTGACAAGGTGGTGAAGGATGCAGATGCCAAATGGAACCGCGAACTGGGCAAGATCGTCATCGATACCAAAGACGCTACCGCCAGAAAGATCTTCTATACTGCATTGTATCATACCATGATCGATCCGGCATTATTTAATGATGCCAATGGCGAATACCGGGGCGCTGATAAAAAGGTGTACAAAGGTTTTTTTAATAACTATACTATTTTCTCTTTGTGGGATACCTATCGGGCTTTGAATCCATTGTATACCATCACGCAACCGGAAAGGGTGAATGATATGATCAACACCATGCTGCGCATTTACAAGCAGCAGGGGAAATTACCCATCTGGCACCTGGCCGGCAATGAAACCAACCTCATGCCGGGGATGAGTGGCGTACAAATAGTGGCTGAAGCTTATTTGAAAGGGTATCGCGGCTTTGATACCGCCCTGGCTTTTGAAGCAGTAAAGAATACTTCGCTGCGCAATGAGTTTGGGCTGGATTATGTAAAATCGCTCGAATACATTCCGCATAACAAAGTGCAGGAATCAGTAGCCAAAGCCATGGAATATTGCATCAGCGATGGCAGCATTGCGTTGATGGCAAAGCAAATGGGCAAAAAGGAAGATGCGGAGTTGTTTTTAAAACGGTCGCGGTATTACCGGCATTATTTTGATAGCACTACTAAATTTTTCAGAGGGAAGAATGAACAGGGCGAATGGAACAAAACATTTGGTCCGGGGCGCACAAGCCATCCCTGGATAGATGATTATTGCGAAGGCAATGCCTGGCAATATACCTGGCTGGTACCCCAGGATGTAGAAGGGCTCATTCAACTAATAGGCGGAGACACCGCGTTTGTAAACCGGTTGGATGAATTCTTTAAGCTGAAAATAGAATTCGATCCGCAGTCGCCGCCTGATATCTCCGGAATGATCGGGCAATATGCGCATGGCAATGAACCGGGTCATCATACCACGTATTTATATACCTATGCCGGCGCACAATGGAAAACGGCTGAGAAAATTCGTTTCATTTTAAAAGAACAATACCTCGATAGCACCGATGGCATCAGCGGTAATGAAGATTGCGGACAGATGTCGGCCTGGTATATTTTCTCCGCATTAGGTTTTTATCCCGTATTTCCGGCCAGTGGTGCGTATGTATTGGGCAGTCCGCTGTTTGATAAAGCCACCATTCAACTACCAAAAGGGAAAACGTTTTCGTTAAAAGTATTACAGAACAGTCCAAAGAATATCTATATTCAACGCGTAATTCTAAATGGCAAACCCTGGCCCAATACTTATATCACCCATAAGCAGATCACACAGGGCGGAACGATGACAATTGTGATGGGGAATAAACCTAATGTAAGTTTTGGGAAATTGCCTGTTAACAGGCCGCGGTCAGGTTATTGAGTTGTTAGTTATTAAGTTGGTAAGGTCATGTATTCAATCACTAATAACTCAATAACAAAAGAACTCAGAACTAAAATAATCATATGAAAAAATCAGGCGTATTCTTCTTATTAATGATTGTTACAACAGGCGTTTTCAGTCAACAAAAAAAAGTATTTGACATAACCACTTTCGGCGCTGTTGGCGATAGCGCTACCAATAATACAGTGGCTATTCAAAAAGCCATCGATAGTGCTGCTGCTGCTGGCGGGGGCCGCGTATTGGTGCCTGCCGGAAAATTCGTAACCGGTGTTATCCAGTTGCGTTCGGGAGTTGAATTGCACGTATCGGCTAATGCTTTGCTGTTGGGTAGTACCAAGCGTTCAGATTATGGCGGCGTTCGCGCATCGGCCCTGATCATTGCCGACAAGCAGGACCATATTTCCATCACGGGTACCGGCACCATCGACGGGCGTGGGCGTGAAGTGGTAGCGGATGTTGACCGCATGTTAAAAGAAGGTACGCTGCAGGATCCCCAATGGCAAACGGTAAATCCCTGGGGGCAAATGCGCTCGGCGGAGTTCAACCGCCCGCACCTGCTTACTTTCAAAAACTGCGACCAGGTAACCATTACCGGCGTACTTTTTAAAGATGCCGCCTGCTGGGTGCAAACGTACCGGGAGTGCACCAATCTAACTATCGACAGTATCCGCGTACAAAGCACGGCATACTACAATAACGATGGTATTGATATCGATGACTGCCGCAATGTTATAGTTACCCGCTGTAATGTGAATGCCGATGATGATGGCATTTGTTTAAAATCTGGTAATCCCAATACCTTTTGTGAGAATATCGTGATCAGCGATTGCATTGTGCGTTCCAGCGCCAGTGCCCTGAAGTTTGGTACGGCATCGCATGGCGGATTCAAAAATGTTACGGTAAAGAATATCAAGATATACGATACGTACCGGTCGGCCATTGCGCTGGAGTCGGTAGACGGCGGTACACTGGAAAATATAACGGTGGAGAATATAAAAGCAACGAACACCGGCAATGCCATTTTTATTCGCCTGGGCCATCGCAAAACGGAGGCGGCAATAGGAAAAGTAAGGCGCATCAGGATCTCTAACGTTAAGGTAGAAGTGCCCGCCGGCAAACCCGATAAGGGATATGAAATGGATGGACCGGTGGTTGCCTACCCGCACAATGTTTTTCCTGCTTCCATAACCGGTTTACCCGGTCATCCTGTTGAAGATGTTATATTGGAAAATATCAGTATTACCTACGAAGGCGGCGGTAATAAGCAGGTGGCGCATTTTGCCATTGACTCCCTGCAAAAGGTACCCGAAAAGGCGCAGGATTATCCTGAATTCTCCATGTTTGGCGAATTGCCCTGCTGGGGGTTGTATGTACGGCATGTCACCGGCATTCAGTTAAAGAATATCAAGATGCAATACCAGAAAGAAGATTTTCGGCCGGCTGTTATTTTTGATGATGTACAAAAACTGCAGGTACAGGGATTGCAGATCCCAACCGCCAAAACAGCTCCGGTCATAGTATTAAAAGACGTACCAACTCCCGTGCTGCAAACAATGAAACTGCCGTTTGAGAAAAGCAAAGCGGTGATGGTTTGGAAATAAGATCTCCTTTTTTTGCATTTCCTACTTAAATAGTAGAAAACAAGCATGCCAATTACATTGTGCCATATGTGTAATTGGCATTTTTGTGTCTGAAATTATCCTGGCACAAATTACGTAAGCCTGTGAACAGCAAACAGATAGACTTCTCCCGCGACAAAATTTGGTAGTCCGCCCCTCATACAGGAAATTGCAGCCCGGTTACAACTCGAATCGTGAAGCGTGAAAGGTGAAACGTGAAAGCAGAGGCGTCGAATTCTTTTTCACGTTTGCTGTTTGCCGTTTCACGATTTTTTCATGTGACCGCAAGGAGATTCACCTTTACCACCATTGTACTTAGTTAACAACATTCAATATGAGCATTCTTTCAAAATTTTCCCTGGCAGGCAAAACCGCACTGGTTACAGGCTGCAAAAGAGGCATCGGTAAATCCATTGCTGTTGCACTGGCCGAAGCAGGCGCCGACATTATTGGCGTATCCGCCAGTCTTGAATTAACAGGCAGTAAAGTTCAGCAGGAAGTAGAAGCTACCGGCCGTTCTTTCAAAGCCTATCAGGCCGATTTCAACGATCGCAAAGCCTTGTACACGTTCATCGACAAAGTAAAGGGCGAATGTGCGCCGGTTGATATTTTATTTTGCAACGCCGGCACCATCATGCGTAAACCCGCCGCCGAGCATCCTGACGAATACTGGGATGAGGTGATCAACGTAAATCTTAACGCCCAGTTTATTTTAAGCCGCGAATTTGGCAAGGACATGATCCAGCGGGGAAGTGGTAAGATCATTTTCACCGCCTCTTTATTGAGCTTCCAGGGTGGTATTACCGTGCCCGGATATGCAGCCAGCAAAGGCGCTATCGCCCGGTTGACCATGGCATTGTCGAACGAATGGGCTGGCAAAGGCGTACAGGTGAATGCCATTGCACCCGGTTATATTTCAACCGACAATACCGAAGCATTGCGCAATGACCCTGAGCGTGCCAAATCGATCCTGTCGCGCATTCCTGCGGGCCGTTGGGGCGAAGGTGAAGATATGAAAGGCGCGGCCGTTTACCTGGCTTCTCCTGCCTCTGATTATGTTACCGGAACTATTGTTACGGTAGACGGCGGATGGATGGGAAGGTAGTTGGAAATGTAAAATGAGAAATGAAAAATGAGAAATGAGAAAGTGAGGACAATATTGAATATCCAATGTTGAATGTAGAAGTAGAAGGCGGGGTAATGAAAAATGAGAAATGAAAAATGAGGAATGAGAAAGGAAATACAAATATCGAATATTGAATATCCCATATAGAATGTAGAAGTAGAAGGCGGGGTAATGAAATATGAAGAAGGGTTTTGCTCGTTGCCTTTATGCCTCGTTGCCTTGTTGCCTTCAATGTTTGAAGTAAATAATCTTAAGGAAAATCATATCATAATTCCCGTAACCGGATCACGATTAAAAAAACAATCATGGATAACCGATTAGCTATAAGTCCGAATGAAGCAAAGCAAATGGATACTGCTGCTTTGCGGAAGGCTTTTTTGATAGACAAAATTTTTGAAGCAGATACAGCCCATTTTACCTTGTCGCATTACGACCGCTATATTGCGGGCGGCATTATGCCGGTGACAAAGCCAGTAAGCCTGCCCAACCCGGAAAAACTGAAAGCGCAGTTTTTCCTGGAAAGAAGAGAAATGGGCATCATCAATGTAGGCGGCAAAGGCACCATTACTGCCGATGGACAAACCTTTGAGCTGGATTACAAAGAAGCATTATACATTGGTAAAGGAACGCAGCAGGTAGCGTTTGTATCAGCCGATGGCAACAAACCCGCCAAGTTCTATATTAATGCAGCGCCGGCGCATCATACCTATCCCACCAAAAAAATATCCCGGGCCAATGCAGATGTGGTGGAACTGGGCAGCCCGGCTACAGCCAATCACCGCGTGATCAACAAACTGATCGTAAACAGTGTACTGGAAGTTTGCCAGTTACAAATGGGCATGACAGAATTAAAAAGCGGCAGTGTATGGAATACGATGCCGGCTCATACCCACGATCGCCGCATGGAAGTGTATTTCTATTTTGAAGTGCCCGATGGTCAAAGCGTTTGTCATTTCATGGGCGAACCGCAGGAAACACGGCATATCTGGATGCAGAACGAGCAGGCCGTGATCTCCCCCAACTGGAGCATTCACTCCGGCGCCGGCACATCGAATTACACATTCATTTGGGGAATGGCCGGTGAAAACCTCGATTATGGCGATATGGACCATTGCGCCATTCCTGCATTGAGATAAATATTTATATATAAATTTGAAGTGTCCCGGTTAATGGTTGTTAACGAATAAAAACTAAGAACAAAATAGAATGAAACAACGAATTGCGCTTTTGCTATTGGCCATGACTGCACTTGGTGGACCAATTTTTTCGCAACAAAACCATACGCTGGTTGTAAAAGCAGCACAACCAACGGCAACCATTCAGCCTACTATGTGGGGTGTGTTTTTTGAAGATATCAACCTGGGCGCTGATGGTGGTATTTACGCTGAAATGGTGAAGAACCGCTCATTTGAGTTCTTTAAACCACTAATGGGCTGGACGGTGAACCGTAAAAAGTTTGTGGAAGGCGAAATGCTGGTCATAAACCGGGGCGTGGAAAACACACGCAATCCCCGTTTCCTGCGCGTTACCATGAACAATGCAGCAAAAGGCGATCTGGGTTTAACCAATGAAGGCTTCCGGGGTATGGGTATTAAAAAAGGCGTACGGTATGATCTTTCTTTGATGTATCGCCAACCTCAGGCACAAACGAAATTACATATTGAACTTATAGACACAGCCAAACAGGTTATTGGCGATACGGTGTTGTCGCTCACCGAAGCAGGCGACAACTGGCACAAAGCAGCCGTAAGCTTTCATGCAAAGGAAACGGTACTGAAAGGCAAATTGAATATCTGGTTTGAAGGAAATGGTACAATAGACCTGGATATGATCTCCCTGTTTCCCGGTGATACCTGGAAAAACCGTCGCGGCGGCATGCGCGCCGATATGATTCAACTGTTGGCCGATATGAAACCCGGTTTTATTCGTTTTCCCGGCGGTTGTATTGTAGAAGGATTTGATTTAACGAACCGTTACCAGTGGAAGAATACCGTTGGCCCCATTGAAGAAAGACAGTTGATGATCAACCGGTGGAATATTGAATTCCCGCACCGCGCTACCCCGGATTATTTTCAAACATTTGGTCTTGGTTTTTTTGAATACTTCCAACTGGCAGATGATATTGGCGCCGAACCGTTGCCTATTCTTAACTGCGGTATGGCCTGCCAGTTCAATTCTGCAGAAGTAGTGCCTATGCAGGCTATTGATCCCTATATACAGGATGCGCTTGATCTTATTGAATTTGCCAATGGCGATGTAAGCACCAAATGGGGCAAGGTGCGGGCCGAAATGGGCCATCCCGCTCCATTTAACCTGAAGATGATGGGCATAGGCAATGAGAACTGGGGTCCCCAATATATTGAGCGATTGAAAGCATTCCAGGCGGCCATCAAAGCAAAATACCCCAACATAAAACTGATCTGCAGTTCAGGAACTGATCCCAATGGCGAGCGGTTCGATTATTTAAATGGAGAATTGCGCAAGATGAATGCAGATTTCATTGACGAGCACTATTACCGCAAACCGGAGTGGTTCTTCCAGAATGCCCGGCGATATGATAGCTATCCCCGCACCGGCTCAAAAGTATTCGGTGGGGAGTATGCATCGCACGTAGACAAAACCGCTGGCGGCAACCGCAACACCTGGCTGGCTGCCATTTCAGAAGCAGCTTTTATGACCAGTCTCGAACGCAATGCAGATGTAGTTCAGATGGCTTCCTATGCGCCGTTATTTGCGCATATTGATGGCTGGCAATGGGCGCCCGATCTTATCTGGGTGAACAACCTGCAGGCATATGGCACTCCCGATTACTATGTACAAAAATTGTTCTCCCTGAACAAAGGTTCCAAAGTAGTACCCATTTCATTGAACAATGATGTAGTGGCCGGTCAGGACAGCCTGTATGCTTCGGCCTGTATCGATGCTGCTACCAACGAACTGATCATTAAAGTGGTAAACGCGTCCGACAAACCGCAGAACAATACGTTGCAACTGGAAGGCGTGAAAAAGCTCGCATCCAAAGGAAAACTGACTGTTATGCAGGCAGAACTTACTGCTTTGAATTCGTTCGACAGTCCAACCAATGTAGTACCTGTTGAATCAACGATAACAATAAAAGGTAAAAAAATAACACTCAATAATTCTCCCTATTCATTCAGCGTGTTACGGGTAAAGTTGGAATGACGATCTATTAATCATTATCAATCTTGTCAACCTTATTTATTTAATAAAAGCGGGTACGGATCAGAGAAACTGACTGAAACAAAGTTTAATGCAATTGGGATTGATCAAAAAAGTCTTTATTTGATGGCTACCCGGTTTGATGGCTGGATGGTTTGATGGCTGGATGGCTGAGCCTGCAGATATTCGGGATGATCTGCGAATATCTGCAAGCTAATTGTTCAACGATTAACCATCAAGCAATTAAACCATCAAACCATCTAAGAATTACTTCCATTTGAATGGCAGGAACCAATTGTCTTTGTTAGATAATTTGGCTCTGATACTTGCCGCAAGGCCCGGGTTGCCTGCCCGTTCAAATTTGGTGGCTATCTTATTGGCCAGGTAGCTGGGGTCATTTTTTCGTAATGCAACCCGCACAAGATCGGGCCAGCGATTTCCTTCATAAGCCAGTTCCAGCGCATTTTCATCAATGATCATGTTTTCTACGAACTGCTGAAAGCCGAGGCTGTCTGATAATGGTTTGTTAAAGCCGCTGGCGGCCAGGTTGAAATATCTTGCCGAATCAAACTTAGCCGAACGCAATGCAGCGCGGCCACGAATGCCCTGGTTGCGGTACCAGTTATTACGGTAAGATGGCGCATCCCCTTCGCGTGCATCAAAATCATAAGGGTAGGGCAGGAAGGTTTGCTGCCATTTCGTAACATCTCTTGTACGGGCAGCGCCAGGCAGTGTGTCATATGTTTCTTTAATGCCTCTGTTCGTTAATGCATACGCTACTTTCATTTTGCCGGCCCTGTTGGCGGCCTCTGCATAATGCAAATGCAGTGTTGCTGCTCTTGTAAGGAACCATTTTCCTGCTTTGTTGAAGGAATTAATGGGTAAAAGATTTGTACCGAGATAATTATAGAGGTATTTCATAATTACCGGCTGGCCGTTTATTGTACGCCAGGTAAACAGGCCCCTGGAATCGAGTGGAAAATTATCTCTTAAAACTGCTGCCGCCGTAGAAGTGCCCGATGCATATGTAAATACCTGCGTCTGGGAATTCCAATTGTCCATGGCCAGTTGAGATGGTTTTACCAGGTAACTGCCACCATTGGGCGAGAAAAGATCGATCAATGGATTTTGCGGTTCAAAATTTTTGTCGAAAGGCAGCACCCAGATCCACTCGTAGTTGAACTGGTTATCCTGGCTGCGTTCAAAAAGATATCTCCAGCCGGGTGTATAAACCAGGGAAGAAAAATCCTGCGCTCTTGTATAAAAGATACCGGCATCGGAAAAACTTGATATCCGGTATTGGTTAAAAAAAGCTTCGCTGTTGCCGGAAGGGCCATTGATCTCCATTACTCGTTTGTAACGATCGGCTGCTTTGTCATACTGACCGTCCCACAGGTACAGGTCGCCCAACAGGATATTTTTATTGATAAAGAACCGGGAGGTGCTGTAGCCATCCACAGTTGTCATCAAGGTAGTACCGGTTGGATAATCTTCTGTAAACGGTAACTTTTCGGTAAAGGAAACCAGTGAATCGATCAGCGCTTCCAGCTTTACCATAGGGAATTTCGACATGTCATTCAGGTCTGAAGCTTCTTCCAATGGCGAGGTTACGTATGGGATCTCACCAAAATGAATGCCCAACTGAAGGTAAACCCATGAACGAATGGAAGCTACATCAGAATAGCGCTGTCTGTATTCAATATCCTTCAGTTTGCTCTCACTGATCATGATATCAAAATTGTACAGCACATCGTTGCAGTTGATAATGACATCATAAAAAGGCCGTGGGTCGATATATGGATTGTCGGCTTTGGCTGAATGCGTATTCAGTTGTTGCAGGTTTTCATCGGCATTCAGGGTAACGTCCATCAGATCGCCCCGTAATTCATTCAGCAGGATGTATGGCTTTGCCAGCTTCATCAGCTTGCCATACACGCCGATCACTGCTGCATCGGCATCAAAAACATTCCGGTACATCTGGGTTTTATCAACCGCGTTCTCTGGTTCTACGTCAAATATTTTTTTGCACGAAGAAATGGCCGACACGCAAGCCACAGTTACCAGCAGTATTGAATAGCGTTTTATTATTGAACCTCTCATAGTATACACAATAACTTTTTAATAATAGTAATTACAAACCGATCCTTGCGCCCAGCAATATGGACCTGAATTGGGGTTCCAGCGTATTGTCTACCCCCTGCCCGAAGATGCTTTCTGTTGCACTGAATTCGGGATCGTATCCTTTATACTTTGTTAAGGTGATCAGGTTGTTACCGGTAATATAAACCGTGGCATATTTGAAAAAGCCTGGTTTCATGGGAACATTATAGGTCAGCGACACACTTCTTAAACGCATGTAAGAACCATCTTCTATCCAGCGGTCAGAAAAGCGGCTGTTGCCCATCGGGTCGCCCCAGGTTGCTTTTGGAATGGCGGTTTCCTGTCCGTTCGTTCTCCAGCGATTTCTCACCGCCAGTGTTTGGTTATTGGTGCTGGAAACAGCTTCCAGCTGGTTGCGGGTATAATTGTACAGGTCGTTGCCTTTTACAAAGGTTACCAGTACATCCAGTTCAAACCTTTTATACTGGAACCTATTGGTGAAAGCGCCGGTAAAATCAGGATTGGGATTACCAATTACCTGGCGGTCGTTGGCGTCGATGATCTTATCGTCGTTAAGATCAGTAAAACTGATGTCCCCGCCCTGGAATGGCACCAGGGTACCATCTGCTTTTTTAATAGATAAGCCTTCTGCTGCGGCATCAGCATCGCTCACATATACACCGTTCGATTTGTATCCGTAAAAAAGATTGGGTGTGCTGCCGGGTTGCGTAATATAGGAGGCGCCGGCAAAATCAGTGATGATGTTCTCTACAGGCAGTTTATCGATAGTAGATTTGTATTTGCTGATGTTCATTTCAACATCCCATTTGAAGGAGGTGTTGTTGATTACGCGTGCAGCCAGTGATGCTTCAATACCTTTCGTGGTCATACCGCCTGTGTTGGTAATGGCGTAGGTAAATCCTGATGCAACGGGCGCTGGTTCATAAACGATCATTTTATTCGTTTTGCGCTGATATACATCTACACTGAAATTGACCCGTTCGTTCAGGATGGCGGCATCTATACCTCCATTCAGCAGGGTAGATGCTTCCCATTGCAACTGGTTGTTGCCGGTACCGCCCCGGGTAAGCCCCTGCATACCTAACAGGTTTTGTGAAACATAGTATTGGCGGGCAGTGAAATTGCCAATATCATCATTGCCCGATAAGCCATAAGAAGCCCTTACTTTCAACAGATCGATGAAGTTGCTTTTCATGAAGTTTTCAGAAGATACCAGCCAGGCAGCGGCTACGGAAGGCAATACCGCATATTTATTGCCGTTAAGGCCCGGTGCGCCCGGAATATTTTTTCCAAAACGGGATGAACCGTCCATGGCCACATTCACAGACACAAAATATTTGCCGGCATAATTATAATCTGAATTAAAATAAGTGCTTAACCAGTGCGACTTTCCCATATCGCCACCTATTCTGCGTAACGCATTCACACCATAGCCCACACTTACCAGTTCATCAGTAGCTGAGTTGAATCCGAGTCCAATATCCTGCTCGGTTTTACCAGAGAGGTACCGGATGCCCACGCGGGATGACAGCTCGTGTACGTTTTTAAACGTTTTGCTATAAGTAAGTCGGGTATCGTTATACAGCGAAAAGAGTGTTTTAACCTGTGAACCCGACCGGCTATAGGCAATATCATTGGCCAACGTATCGGGGGTTACGCCTTTACGGGGAATGAAGAAGTTTTCCCGCACCTTATCGCTGGTAACAGCTATCGTGGAAGATAATGCCAACGATGGGGTGATCTCATAATTAAACGCAACAGATCCTAAGAAGCGATAACTTTTATTGCTGCCCAACGCGGCATCGGTGATGGCTACCGGATTGGTAACGTTGAAGGTATCCCGGTCGGCCAGCAGCGGCGATTCAATGCCTTTGTCAGACAATTCCTTGAAATACAACAGCGGTGATTTGGTAAGCGCCAGGAACACCGGGTTGGTTTTGTTCGAAATTCCCTGGTCCCTGAGATTCTGTTGATTGAAGGTAAAGCTAAGGTTGGTAGTGGCGGTCATCCGTTTACCCAGGTTCAGGTCGCCATTGAAGCGCATATTGAACCTGGAGAAATCAGTATTCTTAATAACCGCGTCATTGCCCATATAGCCCAGTGAAAGACCGTATTTAGCGATGTTATCGCCACCGGTTACTTTTAAGTATATGTTTTTGGTGGTGCTTTTATTGAAAATAAGGTTCTGCCAGTTGGTATTATTATGGTATAGATAATATAAGGGATTGTTCGGGTCGTCGTTCATGTAAGGCTGGCTTTGAATGTCTGCATCACTCATACCTTTTGATTTGAGTATTTCGGCCAGGTACATGCGATGATCAGCCGCTTCCATAACCGGTAAATTGGCTGGCGCCATATTAATGCCTGCATAGGTGGCAAAATCTATTTTTGTACCTAATTCCCGGGCACGTGCAGTAGTAATGAGAATGACACCGTTCGCGCCTTTGGTTCCATAAATTGATGACCCGTCTTTTAAAACAGTGATATTGTCAATATCTCTTACATCGATGGTAGATAACGGATCGGTATAATGATTTTTGATGATAGAACCACCGTAATCATTATTGTCGAAGATCACGCCGTCTACTACGATCAATGGCGCATTGGTAGCATATAAAGATGACGTACCACGCAGGAATAAAGTAGCGCCGATATTGGGCGTGCCCGAGCGACGGGTCGCATTCAGTCCTGCAATTTTTCCCTGTAGCCAGGAAGAAGGCGTTTCTGTTACCCGGTCCCATGTTCCATTTGTTTGCACGGAAGTAGTAGCATACGGCGTACGGCTCTTCATTGATTGATTGAAAGGTAACTGCGCTGCATCATAATACGACTGATAAGGATTTTCATAGACGGCGGCTGTTATATGATTGCGTCCCTGCAAGGCTATTTCCTTTGTTTGATAGCCTTCGCTTTGCAGGATCACTGAAACGTATTTTGATGGAACTTCTATGGTAAAGGTTCCGGTACTGTCTGAAATAGCAGCCGAATAATTTTTATACGTTGCCCGAATACCGCTCAATGGCTTTTTGGTAACCGCATCTGTAACCAAACCGGTAATTTGAACAGCGCCTGGCCGGTGTTTTTTTATAACGATAACACTATCTTCCTGGCCGGGCTGATGCTGTGCTGCTGCATGTAATCCCGCCAAAGCCGGCAGAAGTAATACAGTTAATTTTTTCAATAGCTGCATGTTGGTTATATATAATTACTGTAATCAGAATTTTTTAAGGTACTGGAACAATGCGCAGGTAATCCAGTACCAGCGGATTGGTTCCTGAAGCGGTTAATTGAATTTCAAGCGTACCATAACTGGTGGAAGTGAATTCTCCCAGCAATTTTTCGTTGAAGGCCCCCGCAGCAGTACTTAAAGGCACTGCGTGTGTAAGGGTAGCCAGCGTTGTTGATGTAGGGCCTGTCACCGCTTTAACAACTACACTTTGATTAAATGTTGTTCCCTGAAAATCGTTCACACCCAATGCGTATACCCGATATTTCATAGATGGGTATTGACCCAGGGAATAATAAGCATAATAGGCAGTTACCCCATGCCCGGTGACCATAAGGTCCCAATAGTATCTTTTGTTGATCGTATCATATCGTGTACGGTAGTTGGTATTACCCGATTTGTCAGACTGGAACCCGTTTGGCCTTTCCCCTTCAATGGTTACCTGTTTGAACTTATCGGCTGTTAGCACGTCTACGTTATTCATTACATAAGCAATGCCGTTGCTGAGTTTTTTGGTGGCAACGATCGCAGAAGCGCTTAACGGAATGGGGGTGCCATTTTTTGACAATACAAATGCTGGCAGCGCATTGGCCGGGTACAACCCTTCCACTGCCAGGTCTTTCACTGTATTGAATTTGCTTAATGTATCTGTATAGGTTGCAGAAGCTGATTTATAATAAGGCTTCAGTGAATCCGATTCTGCAGTAAAGCTGTTATTGGTAAGAATGAAATAAGTAAACACTTTGTCTTCCTGTTTTACATCATACACCCTGTCGTTAAAATTGTTTCTATAAACAATTCCGGTGCCGGGCCGGTAAATGGGATCTCCGGTTACAACGTTGATGCTATCGATGATGGCCTGGGAAGGATCAAAGGTCATGTAGTTCTGGGCCACAACAAATGCATTCTGTTCATAAGTACCAGTGGTGCTATTGATGTATTCCCAAATGTTTTGCAATACAGGTACGGGTTTGTCAATTACATGCAGCACCCCGTTGCTTACAAAACGATCGGCGGTGGTAATAGTGGCATCATCAAATTTGCTTTTTTCAAAACTATTGTACTTACCGCTCAGTACCGGTATCCTGGTACCCGTTGCTGCACTGCGGGTGAAATAAGCCTGGCTGGCAATATGATTTTTTACAAATGCCGTAAGTTGGGTAAGATCATTTACAATAGCCGGGTCGAGGTTTTGCAGGGCGCTGTTGCTTGGCGCCCATACCGTATAGTTTTTTGACGACTGTAAAACGGTATCCAATCCGGTTTTTGTGATGAACCCACTGAATGTGCTTAAGTTTTCATCTGTGGCAAGGGCCTGCAGCAGGTTAATGGTCAGGTCCTGGTTATTTACCTTGTTATGGTCTTCCCACTTTTTACAGGCAGTGATGCTGAAACTCCCTGCAAAAAGAAGGATTATTAAATGCCAAATGCCGAACGCCGAAGGCCGAACGCGAAATACATTAATTTTTAGTTTTCGCGTTAAGCGTTGAGCGTTCTGCGTTCTGCGTTGTTTATACTTTGAATACATTACTTGTTTGTTTGTATTACTGATATCTTTTTATTGCACACTTCGGGTCATTTAGAAATTCACCAGGCTTCCATCGCGGGCAAAGCGGGGCAAATACTGGTTATTATTTACAGGAATGATATGGATCATATCCAGGAAATTACTCGGTTGTCCGGTACCGGCTGCCGGTAATGCCTGCAACCTGAATACGTGGCGGTCGGTAGTAGGCACATCAATGATGCCCAGGAATTTACCGGCTGCCAGTTGTTCGGTCGTTGGTGAATATTTTTTCCAGCCCAATGCTTCCAGTTCGCCATCCGACAAATTAGGCCGGCGCTCTACAAAGTTGAAAGTCCTTGTCATAGCTTGTCCGTCAAAGAAAACCTGAACAGGCATGTTAGAACCACCAGGCTGGCCAATGGTACCGGATGATTTTGCCGTACGGTAACAGATCCACACTTTATACCGGCCTTTTACAATGATCGGCGAGGTAAAGTCGATCCAGAAGTGACGGGAAGTGTTACCCATGGGGATGGACAGGTAGTCGTTATAATACACTGGTATAGATCCTGAGGTAGTGTATGCATAATCGAGGAAATTGGTCGTTTTATCCCATTTGATATCTTTTATTGAACCATAAGCAAAACTGTAATTGCCCTTCCGGAATATAGCCGGCAGCTTTCTTACTTCGGGGAAATCTGCCACATCCCAATAAATAGGTGCCGGCAAACGAACCTTTGGACTAAAATGGGCAAGGGACATATGTAATACACCATTGGTAGCTGACACATCACTGGTAGAGCGTTGTATTTCAACACCGGGTTCGTGCACGCCGTTAAAGTTGATATCGTTCAGCAGTACTTTTTCCCCATCCAGCTTAGATGCAAGTACTTCAAGAGGAGCGAGGGTTATATGAGAACCGGCAGAAACAATATCGGCCAGGTATTTGGCGTCTGGTACAATGTGATAGGCTATATAAATGTGCAGGCTGTCCGTTACACTTTTAGGGTTGCCGGTTTTGCAATATTTCGCATACAGGGCATTATAACTGGTAATGCCGCTGTCTGCAAGCGCCTGATTGGTTTCTGCAAATACCGTGAGCCACCGCCGGCTGGTATCTACTGTATTAATGGTATTTAATGTATCATAAAATCCTGTTGCAACGAGGGCTTCTTTGAAAATAGAATAATTACTGTTTTCGCTGATAAGCTGGGCAATGGTTTTGGTGGCAGGCAACAGCACATGATCAATAGTGTGCAGGTAGCCATTTCCTGTTTTAACATTCGCCTGCTGTACCAGGGCGCGCCGGTTGATAACGTAATTTGAAACGCCGTTTTCGTTGTTAACGCTTGTGATCAGGTATTGCCCGTACATGGTTACCGTAGGCAGTTTTCCATCTTTGAACGAACTGCTGGTAAGCGTGTCGCTCATCAGGTGCAGTTTTACAATGTTTTTGGCATCCTCTTCCGGGATCTGATCAACGGAGCCCAGGTTCTTTTCGGTTAAATACTGCTTAATGCCATCGTTGGTTGGTGCAAAAATGGTATACGACCCGTAGGCATTCAGGAATCCTGAATAACCTGACTTGTCAACGATCTTTACCAGGTCAGAATACTTGTCGGGGTTTTGAACGAGGTATTCATAAATGTTTACATCGGTAGTGGTTGTTGTAACAATGTCAACTTTTTTGCAGCCGCTGACCCATGCTGCAACGATTATACAGCAGGTGATCAGCAAACTGGCTTTAATATTATTTTTCATAAATGGCATTATTTATAGAACGGGTTTTGCTCAAGGTTTTTGTCAGTCGTTAGTTCATAGAAGTATATCGGGAAGTAATGACTGTTTTTGTCTTTGAACTTTGCAATGGCTGATTGTTGTCTGTCGGGAGTTACCGTATTGGCAACCAGGTTCAGCAAAATATCGAGGCGTTCGTAGTTGTTGCGTTTGGCATTACGTAACAGGTCGTACCAACGTTTTCCCTCATAAGCAAATTCCCGGGCTCTTTCTTCCAGTATATAATCTGCAATGGCTCTTTTATCGCTGGGGTCAGGATTTTGTTCGGTTTCTATAAGCGCTCTTGCGCGGTTCCTGATTATACGTACCAGGGCCAGCGCTTCCTCGCCTTTATCTAACTGGTTCAATGCTTCTGCTTTCATCAGCAGGATATCTGCAAATCGGTAAACGATCCAGTGTGCATACGATTCGCTGGAACCGCGGGCTGTAGTGTAATTCCAGCCTACATATTTCCAAATGGCGCCATCAGTTGTACGAACAGAAGCGCCATCACCCCTGAAGTCTTTATTGTCGGCATTTACATAGTCAACCATATACAGGTCTTCCATAACAAGTGGATTCGACATGAACCGGCGATTACCCAAAAACAAGTTGTAAAAAGTGTTTTGCTTCTGCTCATCGAACTGTATTTCAAAAATGCCTTCGTTTGAATTTCCATTCACATACAGGTTGCGGTAATAAACGCTTGCACTTGTTTCATCTACCAACCCAAACCTGCCGGAGTTAATCACTTTATCACAGGCGGCAATACAGTCTGCATATCTGTCCATCCACAGGTATACATCTGCCTGTAGCGCGAATACTGTATACCGGGTTATTCTCCCTTTATCGGCAGCAGTATTGCCATAGGTAAGAACCGTGTTGGTTTCTGCTTCGCTTAAGTCGGTGAGGATCTGGTTTAATACTTCCTGTTGTGAGCTTTTAGGCAATTGTTCCAATTCCTGGTCGCTGGCGGTAGCCGATAATTTAAGTGGTACTTCACCAAAACTTCTTACCAGGTAGAAGTAGAGCAGCGCCCTTATCGTTTTCACCTCCGCTATCGCTCTGTTCAGGGCGTCCTGGGTAAAGGTTTGGTCAAGCTGCAGCACTTTAGGTGCAAACGCAATAACTGAATTGCAGTAATTGATGGTTTGATACAGGTTACGCCAGTTTGCAATGGAATTGGTGGGCAGAATATTCACGTTCATAACATCTACCTCATCGAATGAGGCATTGGGCGTAGCCGATAGGTGATCGGCCCGCAGTTCACCCCACAGAAAAAAGGTTTCTGTAAGCGGCCTGCCTGAGGTGGAAGCGAGGAGGGATGCATAAACGCCTGTAACGGCAGCCTGTACCTGTTCTTTTGATTTCCAGAACTCGGTATTGGTAATGCCATCCTGCGGCTGCAGGTCGAGCCATTTATTACAGGAAACACCAGTTAGAAGCGTGAACAGGCAAAAAACGTATATCGATATCTTTTTTAGCATATATGAGCGGTTAGAAATATTAAAATGTACCGGTTAAACCCACTGTAAACATCATAGCGGGCGGTGTAAACGAGTAATCTATAGCTACTCTGAATGGGTCGCTGCCACGCATGGTTACTTCCGGGTTCTGGCCAGTGTACTTCGTCCATGTATACAGGTTCTCGCCGGTGATATAAGCACTCAGGTTTTTCATTTTTATTTTGTTAACCATATTTTTTGGTACGGTATAGCGTAAAGTGAGCGAGCGGAAGCGAAGGAAAGACGCATCTTCTACAAAACGGTCAGACCCCAGAAAGTTGTACCCTGTTCTGTACATAGCGCGTGGAATATCGGTTATATCCCCTTCTTTACGCCACCTTCTTAACACCGCGGTGCTCTGGTTATCGTACGTATACATATTGGTGGTGTTGATCTTGGTGCCATTTATGACGTCGTACTTGTACCGGTAGTTGAAGAAGGCGGTCAGCTTCCAGGCGCCTTTATAGGTAACTGATGTACCAAAGCCGCCGGTGAATTTGGGATTGCTGTTTCCCAGGTAAACAATATCCATGTAATTGATATTGCCATCGTGGTTAATGTCTTCATAAATAGCATCACCAGGCTGGAAAGTATAGTTGATACTCGGATAATTGAATTTCATATAAACGGTTTGCCCGGTAGGTCCTACAATGGGTTTGCCGTTACCGTCTCCGGCGATGGTAGCCTGCTTATCGGCATAAACGCCTTTATACCGGAAGCCATAAAAAGAGCCGAAGGGGTTATCTACCTGCATGTATGTTTTATACTGACCATTAAATGTAATGTCGCCTTTGTCGCGTGGATAGTATTCTGATATTTCCCGGATCATGTTCACGTTGCGGGCAACGTTAAAGTTTACATCAAGCTGCCATTCCGTGGTTTTCAAAGGCGTGGTATTAAGACCGACCTCAAAACCCTGGTTATCCATGGTGCCTACGTTCATATTTACCCTGTCATAACCGGTGAAGGATGATATCATTAAGTCATTATAGAACATGTCTTTTGTCCTGTTGTGGTAGAACTCTACGTCCAGGGCGATCCTTCTTTGGAACATGCTTAGGTTAATGCCCAGGTTTTTACCTATGATCGTTTCCCAGCGCAGGTCTTTCAATTCCATATTGGAAGGGTATACACCCGATTGGCCGAGATAGCTCCAGTTAAAAGTGCTGTAGGTGCCAAAGAATGAGTAATCGTGTCTGGGCGCATTGCCGCTATGACCATAGCTGGCCCTGAAACTCAGATCGTCTACATGGCGGAACGCTTTTTTAAAGAAACCTTCATCAGAGATCCGCCAGCGCAGTGAAGCTGACGGGAACATGCCATACCGGTTATTGGCCCCGAATCGGGAGTGACCGTCACGGCGAATTCCTACGTTCACGATGTATTTGTCGAGGAAACTGTATTGACCGCTCAACAGCATACCAATGCTCCTGGTTTGCCCAACACCCGACTTCAGTCTTGAATCGGAATTCTGTGAACGGGATGGTACCGATGGGTCTTGTAAAATTGAAGAGGCGGTATTGGATGTCATTACTTCCTGTACCACGCTTTTATTATCATACGTCAAAAACGACAGGAAGCTGATGAGCGAGTGTTTATCATTTTTGAACTGGGGTGTAAATACCAGGTTGGTTTTTGTTTGAACGTTAAATACGTTCACGTCCCCGTCATAGGCACGGTTTACCGAAGTTTCCGTCCACGGGCGACCGGTGGCTGTTTGCGGCAGAAAGGTTTTGTTCTTGGTATTATTAATGTCAAACTGAACATCGAACGTGGCCATCAGCAGTTCCTTTACGACATCATACTGCAGGTTAAAGTGAGGCGTAACGCGCTGGGTGATGATATTGTTTTTGGCGTTCCTTGCCATGGCCACCGGGTTTACCGTTCCCAGGATCTCATTTCTGCTGTTCAGCCCCTGGTAAAAACCCTGAACGTTGTTGGCGGGTGAAAAATAGTTTCCGGAATTATTTCCAAATTCATCATATTCATAAATGCTCATATTGGGCATTTTGCGATAAGCTATGTCGCGCAGGTTTTCGCCGTAATTCCGGTTGTTATCGGTAAATGAATAAGAAAGGTCAGATTTTATGCGAATGCGTTTCGATACGATGTAATCGAGGTTGATGCGGGTATTGATCCGGTTAAGGTAAGTGCCGATGTTGGTACCTGTTTGGTTGAAATAACCCATCGATGCAAAATACCTGGCTTTTTCACCCCCACCGTTCATAGAGATGTTGTGGTCCTGGATATAGCCTAATTGCGTAATGGCCTTTATCCAGTCGGTGTTATTGCTGTAATTGTAATACCAGTACGGATCATTGGGGTCGTATTGAAATTCTTTTACCGTTGAGGTGCTTAACGGGGTACCGGTACCATTCATGTAAGCTTCGGGTATAAGGGTTGAATACTGGTCGCCACTCAACATGGGAACCGCTTCCGGTTGTTTGGTTACGGAACCTTTAAAGGTATAGGTAATGGTAGGCCTGCCAACGGAACCGCGTTTGGTGGCAATGACAATTACGCCATTTGCGGCCCTGGAGCCCCAGATAGCGGTGGCTGCCGCATCTTTTAATATGGTGATATCTTTAATGTCTGAAGGTGCAATGTTCAATAACTGCGCATATCCTACCTCGTCGGCTGCACCAAAGTTAAAGTCTGATGGGATCTGGGTTTCATATGGCATACCATCTACTACGATCAGGGGATCAACGGAAGAGTTGATCGATGAGGTACCGCGGATGCGGATCTGCAAACCGGCGCCGGGGTCGCCTGATGCGGCGGCAATATCAACCCCTGGTAAACGGCCCTGTAATGCCTGGTCAATAGAAGCGGCCTGCATTTCTTCCATTTCTTTGGCGCTGATATGCGAGGCGGCAATGGTGAGGTTCTTTTCAGGAATGGGAACCATGCCATTGTCGGTTTTCTTTTGCGATACAACGATCACACTGCTCAGGTCACGTGCCGATAGTTCGAGTGTTACATTAAATACAGTTCTTTCGCCAATTTTTAACTCCTGGCCTGTATAACTGATGTTTGAAAAGGTGAGTGTATGTTTTGTGTTGGTCACTTTTATTACAAAGTTCCCATCTATATCTGTTTTAACGGCCCTGATAGTACGATTATCCTGATCCGTTTCAGCTACTGTTACATCCTGCAATGGTCTTTTCTTGCTATCGGTTACTTTGCCCTGGATCGTTTTCGCCCCGCTTAAATGCTGGGCATGCACTGTGCTCCAGGGAATACCAGCCAGGCAAAAGCAGGTTATGATTAGGGTTATATATATTTTCATGTTGCTGATCATCGGTTTCATTAATAGTATTTAAGATAATTGTCCAACAGGTGTATTACAGTACGGTTTGAAAGCTGATTACTTTGACTGTTTACCAAACGGGCTTTTCTGCCAAATACATCCGTTAATTCAAATGTGCCGCCCGGGTAGGCTATGGTGATCGGAACGGCATCGCCGGCGGAGTTTTTAAGCAGGGAATTAAAGGCGCCTTCGTCGCGTCGGTCGGCGATAACAGATTTTTTATCGAGTATGTGGTATTGCAGGAATTTTTCTACCATTACTTTTTCTGCAGTGCCGGTAGGCGTAAAGTTGGGCGCAGCGGCTGTTCCTGGTAACAGGCCATCAGTTATCGCCTGGCGAACAGCAGCATTGTTGGGTATAAATAAAGTATAGAACGACCCGGCTACAGTACCTGTAATAATGCTGTTGGCGGCATCGTACATGGAGGTTGAATTTTTGAGATAATTCCAGAAAAGATTGTACTCCGATGTGGTTGGGGTGCCCAGTATTTCAAGATGTTTTGCAATGGTTGCATATGAAAAGAACAACAGGTTGTTCAGGTATACAACCTTACCATTTTTAGCGGTCTTTATCTGTGAAGGATTAAAAGTTACTGTTAACCCGCGGTCTTTTGTTCCGGCCGTAATGATCTGGTTGCCATCGAAACGGATATATTCTGATCCAAAGGAACCAATGATGCCGGAGAAACCAGGTGTGCCCAGGTTATTTAATTCATTTTGGGGCGTTTCAATAATACCTGAGTTTAAAATGCGAATGAGATTGATTCGGTTGGAATCGTTAATAGAAAGAACGCCATTGGCAGGGTTAACAAATCTCCACTCACTCCCTGCTACATTGTAGCTATACCCCTGCTTTGCCAACACAGAATCAGGTATCATGAAAATGGTGAACCTGGCATTTGGGTTGGTGATCACGTCCCGTAATTCATAATTCAACAGGCGGGTCATGATAGAATAGTTGGGATTCAGGTACGCCTTGCCGTATACGGTAGAAAATACATTCGGCTCATTTATTTTATTGGTACCATAGAAAAAGCCATTGCTCAATATTTTTTTATCAATGATGTTCGACTGGTTGTTCAATTGAGCGGTTTCTCCCAGGTAATTATAGGTTGAGCTGAATTTGGAAGGCCATACGGTAGATTGCCACATATGCGCATTCAACAGGTCGGCTATCACTGGCAACGGCAACGAGCTTACCGATGGGTAATTTTCAAGCAATACCCGGTTGATATAACTCATGAGGGTATCGTTTTGCGGCGCAAACATCGTCCAACCCTCACGCTGACCATCGTTATCCTGTAATTTTAAATGGTTTTCATTATTGGGGGAGAATGCCAGCAGGGTGTTATATACTTTCACCATTACATTATCTGAACTGCCGGTAAGCACCTGGTAACGGCGGGAGGCGTCGTTATTGAGCACAAACTGCACCATGAACTGGTCGAATAATTTCTTAAACTCACTGAACTCAGGTTTGGTCTTGATGTACTGATCGATGCTGGGCTGCGGCGTTACCACGCGGTCAATGAAATGGATCACCCCATTTTCAGCCGCAATATCCTGTTGAATAACTTTTGCATTCCCTACATTAAAGCCGGTATAAGTTGAGGTGGGGTAGAAGTAGTTGTAATCTCCGGAAGACAACCCTTTGGCTGAAAAATAATCGGAAGTAAAGAAGGGGATGTATTTATTATTATTATCAGAGGTAACATAATAGTTGGTACCTGTTGTATTGTTCCGGTTGGAAGCGATCGCTTTAACGGGCTGTCCCGCCAACGTGGTATCTGAATAAAAACCGGTATAGTAAGCGGTACGTCTTTTAAAGGCCGAATTTTCTACCCAGCCGGTCACCGATTGAAAATCATCTAACCTGTCTTTTTCAAATGCATTATAAACCAACAGGTATTGAACGATCATTTGTGCTGTAACCGGATCAATGGCGCTGATATCACTGATATTCCTGCTTTTCAGGAAGGTTTTAAATTCGGGATCATTATTAAATGCAGAATCATTGGGAGCAAACAGGGTCCAGAACCCGGCAGCGCTGAGCGTGTTTTTATAACCCGCTTTGTCTATGCAGGAAAGCAATTGTTTAAAATTGCCATTTGCTTCCAGTTGCTGATAAATAGGCGGTTCCAGTGAACCAGGCCGCTCGTAGAATTCTTCCCACTGTTTTTTACGGCAATTAACCAATAATAAACAGGATGTAACCAGTAAAAAAAATGCTTGTAACGATTTACCCATGGCAAGTGATGTTTTGTCTTATTTGAAAGCCAGATGCAAACGAATAGCCTAGTATTCTCCGCCGGCTGGCGGACTGGTAAGCGATTGTTTAATCTCCGGAAAATGAAATTGAAAAGAAAATGAAGGGAAGTTGTATAAAATAGCTATCACCGGATAGGCGATAGCTGCAATGTTTAAGTGCAGCATGGCAAGTCAGTTTCGTTTTGGTTATTGCAGCAGTAATTGACCTAAAATTAAAATTTCGCGTCTTTCAACCGTCCTGAAGCATCCCGTATGGCGCTCCGGATTTACGCAATCGTTCCCGGAAGTGTATCGGTGACATTTAAAGATAGAAAAAGTAATGGGAAAAAGGCGGCGGAAAGAAGGCGGGCGGCCTTTTTCTATGGTTACTAATGGTTTTTGTGTACAATGCCTCGCCGTAACTGAAAAAAAAAGCATTCTGATTAACCTTCCCAAAGCTGGTAATTAGTAGGGCCTGCTTTCGTTTGAGGCCTATTTATTAATAGTAATGGTGACAATTCAAGGAACACAATGCCTGCTAATTCCTTTTAGACAGGATAGAACAGGATGAACGAAGAAACAGGCGATCCTAATTTTAACCGCACCAGTCGATTGTAAACTATTAACTATTAAATAGTGCCATTATGAGAGTACCTCAACCACAAAAGGGTATCTGGCTGATACCTGTCTTATTCCTTTTCACCTTATTTCAGTCAGGCGCCCAGGATGCAACCAGCAGCATCGTCATTACCGGAAAAATTACAGATGAAAATGGAAGCGCAGTGCCCGGCGTCACCGTGCAAATAAAGGGTACAGAGAATCGGACCGTTGCCAAAGAAGATGGTTCATTCTCGATTTCCGTGGTTACCGGCAAAGAAACATTGGTTTTTACCTCTGTTGGATACGGAAAAAAAGAGATCCCGCTTAAAGGGGAGACCAACCTGTTTGTACAACTGATTAACGAAAAAAATACATTGGATGATGTAGTGGTGATTGGGTACGGTACGCAAAAGAAAAGAAATGTGACCGGCGCTACTGTATCGTTCGATGCGAGCAAGCTGGATGAGCGTCCTGTTACCCGCGTTGACCAGGCGCTGGTTGGGCAAATGGCTGGTGTGGCCGTAAAACAAACAAGCGGTGCATTGGGTAAAGGATTTAGTGTACAGGTGCGTGGCACCGGTTCTATTACCGCAGGCAATGAACCCTTGTATGTTATTGATGGTTTTCCGCTGGCTACCGCCGCACCCAATGCGGCAGGTAATTATGCCAATGGTAACCCGCTCGACAATATGAACCCCAACGATATTGAGAGCATCCAGGTGTTGAAAGATGCGGCCGCTGCGGCCATTTACGGTTCCAGGGCTGCCAATGGGGTGGTGATCATTACCACCAAACGCGGTAAGAGCGGCAAAGTGAAAATTGATTTTAACAGTTACGCTGGCTATAATGAGCGCAGCAGAAAGCTCGACATGCTGAGATCGGAAGAATGGATCGACCGGTTTACAGAAATGGTAAATGCAAGGTATGTTGCTGATTATGGAGCCGCCGGGGCCACTGTCAACGACAATAACGACGTTCGACGGCAAAAATTAGGATTGGGGCCCACTGCATACAATACCACCTATATGACGGATGAACGCTGGGCATTGCCAGATCATAAGGGCTTACGGTTTATCGACTGGCAGGATGAAGCATTTCGAAGAGGGCTGATACAAAATCACCAGGTATCAGCCAGCGGTGGTAATGAATTTGTACGCTATTATATTTCCGGCAATATGGCCCGGCAGGAGGGCATGGTGATCAATACCGATTTTACCAGCTATTCATCCCGCGCCAATGTAGAAGTGAATGCCAATAAAAAGCTGCGGTTCGGCTTGAATATCTCACCTACCTATTCAATTATTAATGATCCGGGTGTTGAAGGCAAGGATAATATTTTACACCAGCTATTAAGTATGAGCCCGGTGCAGGAAGATACGATGGGCCTGTACCCGAATATTGGTAACAATAACCAGTACCGGTGGAGCACTTCTACCAATAGCCCTATTGCAAAATTGCAGAACATGATGGGCCAAACGAAACGTTTTCGTACCCTGACCTCTATTTTTGGCGAATACCAGATCGTTCCGGGTTTAACGTTTAAAACAACCCTCAACCTGGATAATATTGATAATAACAGTAAAAGTTATACGCCGTACAGGATTACCAATAGTTTAGCCACCCGCCAGTTAAGGGGGCTTGAGCTTACCAGTGGAAAGTTCACCAGCTTCAAAAAGCAAACCTTTGTAAATGAGAATACGGTCTCGTACAATAAAACCATCAATAATGTGCACGACATCGCTGCAGTGGCCGGGTTTACCTATAATTCCGACAAGCTGGATGTTCAGGAGCTTGCATCCAGTGGAGGGTACCGGGTCGACGGCATCTTCACATTAAACCAGGCAAGAGGATATACAGGCACAACGACCGAAACACAGAATATCCTGCTTTCGTATTTAGGCAGGGTGCAGTATGCGTTTGACGGCAGGTATATGTTTTCGGCCAGTATTCGCAGGGATGGTTCAAGCCGTTTTGGCGCCAATACAAAATGGGGCTGGTTTCCCAGCGCTTCTGTAGGCTGGCGGATATCGGAAGAAAATTTCATGCGCACCATACCTTTTATCAACGATCTGAAAGTAAGGGCAAGCTGGGGTAAATCGGGGAACTATCAAATTCCTGATTATCCTACCATTTCTACCTTGTCTGCGTACAATTATTCATTGAATGGTACCTCGGTAGTGGGCTCGGCCACCGGAGGCGCTGCCAACCCCGATCTTACCTGGGAAAAATCAGAAACCTATGATGCCGGGTTCGATATAACTGTTTTAGGCAACCGGCTTAGTGCATCTTTTGATGTGTATACCAAACTGAATACGGCCTTGTTATTGAATATGCCTGTACTCTGGGTTACCGGTTTTAATTCCGTTCTGGGTAATGTAGGTTCTACCCGTAATAAGGGATGGGAAATTGAGCTCACTTCCCGTAATATCGTAAAAGGACCGGTAAGCTGGACCACTTCGCTCAACCTGAGCCATAACACCAATAAAGTAGTGGCTTTGGCCGGCGGACAATCCCAGATAATCATTCCTTCTGCACTTGCCGGTGCGCAACATTCTATTTTACGGGTGGGCGATCCCCTGTACAGCATTTATGTAGTCAGGCAAATTGGGATTCTTGCCCAGGATGATATTAATAAAAATGTAGCCCTGTATGGTCCGCAAAAAGTAGGCGATCCTAAATACGAAGATTATACGCCCGATGGAACTATTGACCTGAATGACCGCCAGATCGTAGCGCATCCCAATCCGGACTATATATATGGAATGACCAATACAGTTCGCTATAAAGGATTTGATTTCACCGTACTGGTGCAGGGACAACGCGGCGGTTCAATTTATTCTTTATTAGGTCGTGCTTTGGGCAGAACCGGACAAGGCACTGTTGATAATGCGTTAGGCTTCTTTCGTGATCGCTGGCGTTCGCCTGATGATCCGGGGGCAGGCAAGGTGGGGAAGGCCTATTCAACCTTTGGACAGATCGCTAATACCGACTGGTTGTATTCTTCCGATTACATCCGCGTTCGGATGATAACGTTAGGATATGATCTGAACCGGGTAATAAGATCAAAGAAAATGCTGCAGGCTGCCCGCATTTACCTGACGGCTGAAAACTTTTTTGGCTACGATAAATATAAAGGCGGTATGAACCCTGAAGCCAATAACACCGACTTTACCGGCAGCACGCTGTTCTCTGAACCGGGCGATTATGGTGGATTGCCTTTACCAAAATCGTTGATCCTGGGTGTAAACATTACTTTTTAATTCTGATAATTGAGTCAATATGAAAAAAATATTTGGTTTTTCATTGATAGCGATGATCGGTTTGCTGAGCGCCTGTGAAAAGAAGCTTGACCTGTCACCGATCTCATTACCAACTACTGATAATTTTTATACGCAGCCTGCTGATTTTATTCAGGGCGTAAATGCCGTATATAATGCATTGGCAACTTATCCCGACAGGCAACTGAATTTATCTGAGACCCGGTCTGATAACTTATATGCCGTATCGGATGGCGGTGTGCGTGAGTGGGAAGGCATTAACAGTTTTCATAAAACTATTGCGGGGAACGCGTATGTTACGGAAGCCTGGTCAGGAAATTATACAGGCATTTTTAAAGCCAATTTGATCCTGGAACAATTAAGCGGGAAAGGCGCCAGTGTTATTGCCGATACCAGTTTAAGGACCCGCCTCGAAGCAGAAGCCAGGTACCTGCGCGCTTTTTATTATTTCGACCTGGTAAGATGGTTTGGCCGTGTACCGGTTATTGATAAAACGGTTTCTCCCGGTGAAGCATTGCAAATTGGCAGAAGCGCCGTTAATGATGTATACAGTCTTATTATTTCAGACCTGCAGTTTGCCGCTGCCAAATTACCCGAAGTATATACCGTAGCCGCCGATAAAGGAAGAGCCACCAAATATGCGGCTAAAGGTATACTGGCCCTGGTTTATATGACACGTTCTGGTTCAACCTATGATATAAACGGACCAGGTTTGGGATTGAACGAATGGAACCAGGCGCTTGGTTTGCTTAATGAGATCATTGGTAGCAGCAAGTATTCGTTTGGTGCGAGCTATGCCAATATTTTTTCATACACCAATGAAAACAATCCTGAAGTAATATTTGATGTGCAATATAATACCGGATCAACACCCGTTGTAGGCGCTACATTTCCCTGGGTATTGGTGCCGGATGCTTATTTTCAGGCGCTGGGAAAAGGCACACAGGGCGGCCTTACCATTCGCCCCGTATCAAAAAATTTGTTGAACTCCTATGAGGCTGCCGATACCCGCAAAGGCTTTTCCATTCAATCGGGTTATGTAGATAATAACGGTGTTACAGAAACCCGTTCATTCTTTAAGAAATATGTTGATATAACCAAAGTGCCTACCACCAGCCGGCTCGACTGGCCCATCAATTTTATAGTGCTTCGTTTTACCGATGTGTTGCTCCTGAAAGCGGAATGTATCCTGAAAGGCGCTTCAGGAACGCAAGCCGATGTAGATGGTATTGTGAACCAGGTAAGGAATCGTGCCGGATTATTACCAATAGCAAATGTATCCTTGGCCCGTTTGATGGAAGAAAGAAGAAAGGAGTTTGCAGCAGAAGGCAGCCGTTGGCACGACCTTGTTCGCAGCGGTTTGGTTGAATCGGTTATGACAAACTGGATACCGGTAGAAGATGTGCAAAAAGTAATGCAGCCTTTTCAAAAGAATTACCTCTTATATCCTATACCTCAAACAGAACTGGATGTGAAGCCGGGCTTGTATGAACAGAATTTAGGTTATTGATCGTGAATGGTCAATGGTGAATAGCTTGCGAATAGGGAAGTTTCCAAATATACAGAAACCTCAAAATTCGGCTTCCATTGACCATTCATTCGAAAATATGCAAATTAAAGGCTGTAATGTGCTGATTTTGCTAATGAAAAACAGTCCCTGGCACTTGCTTTTGGCTTGCAGCGTGCAGCGTGTAGCTTGCAGCTATTTCTCCCTTACCCCCTTGACCATTAACGGTTTTGATTGTAGATTGCGCCTTGGCTGAAAGCATCCTAATATAACAACCAGAACAGATGATAAAAAAGATAATTTATACTACCTCTTTATTATCCGTATTGATCCATGGACAGGCGCAGATCAAATGGCCGGCAGTAACACCCGTAACCAAGCCCTGGACCCGCTGGTGGTGGTTGGGTAGCGCTGTGGACCCTAAGAACCTTACTGCCAATATGCAGCAATATGCCGAAGTTGGTTTGGGCGGTTTGGAAATAACACCTATTTATGGTGTAGCTGGTTATGAAAATAAGTTTGTAGATTATTTATCGCCCCAATGGATGCAATTGCTCACCCATACGCTGAATGAAGCCAAACGGTTGAACATGCAAATAGATATGGCTACCGGAAGCGGCTGGCCATTTGGTGGAGGGCCGCTGATCGGCGATGCAGATGCATGTAAAGATTTTGTATATAAAACCTGGGCCGTAAAAGCAGGGGAAACCATCAAAGAACCAATAGCATTTGAACAACAACCTTACCTGAATGCCATTGGAAACACCCTGGCAGATCTGAAAAACACATTTCCCAATACATCAACTGCACCAGCGATCCTGAAAGAAGCGCAGCAGATAAAAGATGCAGATAAACTGGTAGAACCGGTTTATGCTAATAAAAACCTGCAGGCATTAGCAATAGATCAGTTGAAATATAAAAAGAACCTGCCTTTACAGGTGATCATGGCGTATGGCGACAACAACCAAACTATTGACCTGACCAGTAAAGTAGATAGAAGTGGCAAATTAACCTGGACTGCCCCCGCTGGTAACTGGACGGTATACGCGCTGTTCATGGGCTGGCATGGTAAAATGGTTGAACGCGCCGCACCGGGCGCTGAAGGCAATGCCATCGACCATTTTTCTGAAGCTGCTATTAAAAAATACCTCAGTCGTTTCGACACGGCTTTTGTTGGTAATGACCTGAGCCATTTACGCGGTTTCTTTAATGACTCTTATGAAGTAGATGACGCGCGTGGGCAAAGTAATTATACGCCCGGCTTTTTTGATGAGTTCAAACGCCGCCGTGGATATGATCTGAAATTATATTTACCTCAACTGCTGGCAAAGCAACGCGATGAAACCAGTTTGCGCGTGTTGTTCGATTACCGGCAAACCATGGCCGATCTGCTACTGGAAAAATTTACGGTTCCCTGGCACAACTGGGCGCAGGCAAAAGGAAAAATTGTAAGGAACCAGTCGCACGGTTCGCCGGCAAATATACTTGACTGTTATGGCGTTGTTGATATCCCTGAAACCGAAGGCACCGAATTGCTGCGGTTCAAATTCGCTGCATCTGCTGCACACATCTTAAATAAACAGCTGGCCTCTGCGGAAGCGGCTACCTGGTTGAATGAACATTTTAAATCGAACCTGGGTGATGTAAAGAATGTGATCGACAAATATTTCATCGGCGGTGTAAATCACATCGTGTACCATGGAACCAGCTATTCACCAATGAATGATCCCTGGCCCGGATGGCTGTTCTATGCGGCCGTGCATTTTCAACCCATACATCCATTCTGGAAAGATTTCGGCACATTGAATAATTATGTAACCCGCTGCCAGTCGTTCCTGCAAAGCGGTAAGCCCGATAACGATATCCTGTTATATTTTCCTTTCAGCGATCATAATTCAGAACCCGGCCGCGACCTGTTGCACCATTACGATGGCATGAAAGGATTTGAGCAAACCGACTTTAACAAAGTGGCGGAAGACATGTTGCAAAAAGGCTATGCCTTTGATTTTATTTCCGATAAGCAATTGGAAAAAGTAACTGCGATCGGTTCCTTATTGCATACGCCCGGCGGCAACTACCGCACCATTGTACTGGCCAATACGAAATACCTGCCACTGGCAACATTGGAGAAACTGGTAACGTTGGCAAAGTATGGCGCAAAGATCATTGTTTATAAAAACATGCCAGGCGGCGTGCCCGGCTTTGGTCAGTTGGAAACCCGGCAGAAACATTTTACCGATATAACAGCAACATTGAAATTCGTATCAGAAGGTGCGTTGCAAAAAGCAACAGTAGGCAAAGGCGCCTTTATAAAAGGAGAGGATCTCAGTGCCCTGTTAACAGCAGCCAGTGTAAATGCCGAACCCATGTACGGGTTAGGATTGCAATGCATTCGCCGGAATATAAGCGGCGGCCATTATTATTTTATCAGCAATGCTTCCACTACTGCTGTATCTAAATGGGTGCCGCTCAACAGAAAAGCGGCCAGCGCCATTTTGTTTGATCCCATGCAGGAGCAAAGCGGTATTGCGCGCACCAGGATCGTGAATGGTGTTACAGAAGTATTCGTACAACTGCAACCAGGTGAAAGCTGTGTATTGCAAACTTCCAATACTATATTAAAAGGCAATGCTTACCGGTATTATACCCCGGCCGGTACTGCCAGTGAAATAAAAGGTAAATGGACCCTGCGCTTCATGATCGGCGGGCCTGATCTGCCTAAAACAACAACCCTTACCAGGTTGGGTTCCTGGACCGATGTGCCGGAACCGATGGTGAAAGAATTTTCAGGCACAGCGCAGTACAGCATTGAATTTCCCAAACCCGCCGGTACTGCACCTGCTTATGTACTTGACCTCGGTAAAGTTGCCTGGAGCGCAGAAGTAGTGCTCAATGGTAAAAACCTTGGTACGCTGCTGGGGCCGGTTTACCGGGTAACCATACCCGCCAGTTTGTTGAAAGCCGATAATGAACTGTACATAAATGTAACCAACGGCATGACCAACCGCATCCTTGACCTGGAAAAGCAGGGTGTTGCCTGGAAGAAATTCTATAATGTAAACTTCCCCTCGCGGCTTGCGGAGAACCGGGGCGCCGATGGGGTTTTCACAGCAGCCAAATGGGAATATGAAACTTCAGGCCTGTTAGGACCGGTAACGATTGCGCCATTAAAGTGATGGTTCGATGGCTCGATTGTTGGATGGTTCGATGGTAAAAGGTAAATTCGAATTTTATGAGCCATTACCAGTAAGCCATAAAATCATATAAAAAATGTACAATATGATCAAGCGATTTATTTACCTTATTGTATTAACAGGAATTATGCAATCAGCCCAGGCACAAAGTAAAGATGAATCTGCAGTAAGTGCAGCCGTTGAATCGTTGCGTAAAGCCATGATCGATGGCGATAAAACCGGGTTACAAAATCTTACTGCCAACCAGTTGAGTTATGGGCATAGCAGCGGCAGGGTAGAAGACAAAGCATCCTTTGTTGACAATATTGTTACCGGTAAATCTGATTTTGTAACGATCGATCTCACCAATCAAACCATAGCCGTAGCCGGCGATGCCGCTATTGTACGTCATCAATTAGCCGCCACTACCAATGATAACGGAAACCCCGGCAGTGTAAAGCTGAATATCTTACTGGTTTGGCAAAAGCAAAAAGGGCAGTGGAAGTTGCTGGCAAGGCAGGCGGTGAAAGTACCATAGAAATGAAAAATGAGGAATGAAGAATTGCCTCGTTGCCTTTTTTGCTTGCGGATGCAGTTTGCATTTTTCAATTAACGATAAGTATGAAAAAATGGATCTGGTTAATAGCCGGAAGTATTTCTGTAAGTAAAAGCATGGCACAGGCAACGGCCATTAACCGGGAGGCAGTTGTTCGCAGGCACACCATCCACATCAGCAACGCAGATCCGCTGGCATCATTGACCGTTGGCAATGGACAATTTGCATTTACGGCAGATGTAACCGGCCTGCAAAGCTTTCCGGCCTTCTATCAAAAAGGCGTTCCGTTGGGAACACAATCAGAGTGGGGATGGCACAGCTTTCCCAATACACAAAACTACCAGCGCGAGGAAACGTTAAAAGAATATGAGCTGGAAGGAAAGAAGATCACTTATTCCGTGCAGGTGAAAGAACCCGAACGCAACCGGAAAGCCGTTGACTATTTCCGCCAGAACCCACACCGGTTACAACTTAGCCACATTGGATTGGAGATCACCAAAAAGAATGGCACGCTTGCCACTATCGACGATATTAAGCACATCGATCAGCAACTGGATATGTGGACCGGCGCTTTACAAAGCCGGTTTACTGTAGAAGGTGAACCAGTAACCGTAATAACTTATGCGCACCAGGAACGGGATGGCATATCCGTACAGATCAAATCCGCATTACTTGCCAAAAAAAGACTGGCGATACGGCTGCATTTTCCGTATCCCAATGGCGAGTTCAAAGATGTAGGTATGTTTGAAGGCGACAGCAGCAGGCATACATCCATTCTGCACAAGCGAACAGTCTTAAGTGGCGTCATTCAACGCACCCTGGATAATACTACTTACTTTGTACAATATGGGTTTAACCAACCTGTTAATATTCAAATGCGCCGGTCGCACGATTGCAAGGTGCAACCTTTAACTACCGGCAACACTTTTGAAGCTTCATTTTATTATACACCAGTAATAAGACATTCTGTTGTTCCTTCGTTTGCTGAAGCAAAAGCAAATAGCAGTACCCAGTGGATCAGGTTCTGGAAAAGCGGTGGCGCCATCGATCTTTCCGCCAGTACCAATGAACGCGCCAAAGAACTGGAAAGAAGGATTGTGTTATCGCAATACCTTACCAAAGTGCAATGCGCTTCAGCATACCCACCACAGGAAACGGGTTTAACGTTCAACAGTTGGTTTGGTAAACCACATTTGGAAATGCATTGGTGGCATGCCGTACACTTTGCTTTATGGGGAAGGACTGCGTTAATGGAAAAAAGTCTTGACTGGTATTTCACCGTTGCCAATGGCGCCCGTGACCTTGCACAACGACAGGGATTTGATGGATTGCGCTGGCAAAAAATGACTGATCACGATGGCAGGGAAGCGCCCTCTTCTGTAGGTGCATTTCTCATTTGGCAACAACCGCATTTGATCTATATGGCTGAGTTGAGCTATCGCGCCAAAAAAGATAAAAAGGTATTGGAAAAGTATAAAGACCTTGTATTTGGTACGGCTGCTTTTATGGCTTCTTTTCCAACCTATGATTCCGTTCATAAGCGATTTAACCTCGGCAAAGGCTTAATACCGGCGCAGGAATGTTTTGATGCGGTCACAACATTCAATCCAACCTACGAGCTGGCCTACTGGCAATGGGCATTAACGGTGGCGCAACAATGGCGTGAACGCCTGGGATTGCCGCGGGAGAAAAAATGGGATACCATCATCAACAAACTGTCGCCCTGGCCGCAAGCCAATGGCGTATACCTCGCTACAGAAAGCACCCCCGATTGTTATACGAATGAAAGATACATAACAGATCACCCGGCTGTGCTGGGCGCCTATAGTTCATTACCTGCGTGCAACCGGCTCGATACCGCAGTAATGAAAAACACTTACAACCTTATTTTAAAAGTATGGAAATGGGAAACTACCTGGGGGTGGGATTTTCCATTAATGGCCATGACGGCTACCCGGCTGCAAATGCCCGATAAAGCGATCGATGCTTTGTTCATGCCGGTACAAACAAACCGGTATCTGGTGAATGGCCATAATTTTCAGGATGACCGGCTTACCATTTACTTACCCGGCAACGGTGGTTTATTGAGCGCCATTGCCATGATGTGTGCCGGTTATGATCACAATACCACTCCCAATCCCGGTTTTCCCCGTGACGGAAGCTGGAAAGTGAAGTGGGAGGGGCTAAAGCCAATGTTCTAATGTGAAAATCAGCAAATGTGCAAATAGAAGAAAAGGGGGAAATGAGAAATGAAGAATGCCTTTTTCTTCCTAACAGCATGCAGCTTGCAGCTTATGGCTATTGTCTCTAATATGAATTGATGCACCACTCTCAAGATGATCCATAAGGCTTTATACTTTATAGCGTTTCTTTCAATCATCATTTCTGCCAGGGCCCAGTTACATGTAAACCATGGGCAACAGACTGTTGCTGCCAGGCAACCAGCTACCGGCAATAAACAATCTCCTGCCGGCGCTACGCAATTCATCGCCTCCAGAGAACGCAGTGTACACTACCAGGCCCAGGGAACAGACTTCGTTACCGTAAATGGAAGAATGCGTTTTAACCGCGCTTTGTATGGTACCAATACCGGGTTTCGGATTGAAGCCGGCGACCTGCCTGAGTTTGCTTTATACCTGCCAGGCATGGGTGGTAATTTTAGGTTCGGATTGATCGCAGGCAATAATAGTAAATGGTTAACGGAGGCGAAATCAGTGAAAGCCACTTACCGGGCGGGTTCTATGCTGTACGAAGTAAAAGATCCGTTGTTGGGAAATGGCGCCATGCACATTACAGTACTCGCATTGGCCGATGCCGAAGGCATGGTCGTTAAGGCTCAATTTGTAAATGTAACTACCAAAGCGGCGTTGTGCTGGGTATTCGGAGGGGCAACGGGTAAAAAGTTTTCCCGCGATGGCGATATCGGCGCCGATCCTGAATCATCGTTCTACCTGCAACCCGGTTACTGCAAAGGCAATGAATATACCATTGTTAAAAACAGTTTTCGGTTACAGTTTAATGAGCAAAAACATATCTCGGCCATTGTGCCGCCTGCTTCTGTCATTCGGTTAACAGATGCGGCACAGCAGAGTAATCCCCTCTCGTTATATCAAAGCAATGCGACAGAAACGCCGGCCATTGCCGGTAAAATGAATGTCGTAAATGGCGTTCAATACTTTTTACTGCAACCTGCCGATACAGTAGCAATTGCATACAACAATATTGCACTATCATTCAATGCAGCAGAAGCGGCCCGTAAAAAACTGGCGAGCCGCATCAGGGTGGTAACACCCGATCCCTGGATCAATACATTAGGCGGCGCATTAAGTGTTGCGGCCGATGGCATCTGGGAATCGCCCACTTATATGCATGGCGCGGTTGCCTGGCGCATGCGGCTGCCCGCCTGGCGCGGCGCTTATGTCGCTGATGCCCTAGGCTGGCACGACCGGGCCCGAACGCATTTCAGCAGTTATGCTTTATCACAGGTTACCACACCCGAAACGGGCCCCGTGGTATTGGATACGGCATTGCACCTGGCACGCGGGTTGGAAAAAATGGGAACGTCCATGTTCAGCAGTGGTTATATCTGCCGTAATCCCAATGGCGATCTGCGTCCCCACCATTACGATATGAACCTCGTGTTCATCGATCAGTTGTTAACGCATTTTTATTATACCGGTGATTCGGCTTATATAAAAGAACAGTGGCCAACCATACAACGGCATTTGGCCTGGGAGAAAAGAAATTTTGATGCAGACAATGATGGGTTGTACGATGCTTATTGTTGCATTTGGGCCAGCGATGCCTTGCAATACAGTGGCGGTGGCGTTACGCATTCATCGGCGTATAATTATCGCGCCAATGCCGTTGCTGCGCAATTGGCGCCCATTGTGGGGGCCGATCCTACGCCTTATCACAATGAAGCCACAAAGATCTTTGATGCCGTGAATAACCATTTGTGGATGCCTGAACTGGGTTGGTATGCTGAATATAAAGATGCGCTGGGTGAAAAATTGTTGCATAAGGCTGCCGGCTTATGGACGATCTATCACGCCATTGATGAAAAATTGCACGATGGGTTTAAAGCATACCAGGCGTTACGTTATGTAGATAAACATATTCCTCATATTCGCGTTCAGGCAAAAGGATTGCGTGATAGCAGTCATTACCTGCTTACCACCACCAACTGGCAACCCTATGCCTGGTCGTTAAATAATGTAGTGCTGGCCGAAAACCTGCATACGGCGCTGGCCTACTGGCAAGGCAACCGGATTGAGGACGCCTACCGGTTATGGAAAAGCGCCCTGGTAGAAAGTATGTACCTGTCATCGAGCCCGGGCGGATTTCAGCAACTTTCTTTTTATGATGCCATACGGGGAGAACTGTACCGCGATTTTGCCGATCCTATTGGTATGGCGGGTCGTTCTTTAACAGAAGGATTGTTTGGCATTTTACCCGATGCATTGAAAGATACGCTTACTATAAAACCAGGCTGGCCTGCTGCCTGGAACATGGCAAGCCTGCAAACGCCTGATATCGCTTTTGATTTTAAACGTACTGCTACAACGGATCAATATATCCTGAAGCCTGCCTTTCCCCGGTCAATGAACCTGCGTTTACAGGTAAGGGTATGGAAAGATGCCATTGAATCGATAATGGTAAACGGGCAACCGGTTAGCTGGCATGGACTGCAGGATGCGGTTGGTGAACCGGTGATTGAAATTGCAGCAGGCAAAGCAAAACAATATACTATCCTCATTAAATGGGCCGGCTCAGCCATTCTGCCAATGAAATATGATAGTGTCTTTGCCATGGGCACACAATTAACAGCGGTTAGCCCATTGGGTTTTATTCAATCTATTTACGATCCGCAGCAGGTGTTGCATCAGATCATGCTTACCAGCAACCAGTTGCAGGCAACCATTCAAGGTACGGCTGGTCATAAAACGGCATTCATCCAGTTACGGCAGGGCGAAATGGTTTGGTGGTTCCCGCTAAGTTTTGAAGTAAAGCAACCGGTTGAAATTATTCCGGCCGGTGAAATGAATGATCAGCAGATCCGGTTCAACATAAAAAATAATGGCGCTGCTGTTACTGCGAGGCTCATCGTTAATTCCGGTGAACAGGCGCATCAGCAAACAATACAATTACCGGCTAATTCAATCTCTAATGAAATCAGTGTTCCTGCATCATACCTTGTGCCGGGTAGTAACCGCATACGGGTTGAATGGGGTGAAGGACAGTTTACAGACACGATGATGATGAACTGGCATCTGCGCGCCAATGCTAATAGTAAGTTTGAAAATATAGATCTTTCCAAATACTTTAATGATAAGGTGACGAATATTTTTAAACAGACGTATTTGTCGCCGCGTTCACCATCTACTACACTACAATTACCGGTACAGGGCATTGGTAACTGGTGTTATCCGCTGGTACAACCGGTGATCGATGATGCCGGCTTGCGCAAAGCAGCGATCAATAATGAATTCGTGTTACCCCAACATATACCGCTGGCAACTCCGGCCGATACGCTGGCGAAGAATATTATATTCACATCAAAATGGGATAATTATCCTGATTCAGCAGTAGTACTTTTATCGGGTCATGCCAAACATGCGTATTATCTGTTAGCAGGTTCTACCAATCCCATGCAAACCAGGCTCGTTAACGGTGAACTGCGGGTGCATTACAAGGATGGCTCTATTGATACATTGGCATTAATAAATCCGCAAAACTGGTGGCCAATTGAACAGGACTATTTTATAGATGGGGTTGGTTTTACAACCGATGCGCCGAGGCCGCTAAGAGTGCAGCTTAAAACAGGAAAAGTATATGCATCGTCAATAGAATATACTTCCATAAAAGGCTTTAGCAACATGGCCGTTGATGGCGGCGCCGCTACTATACTCGATATGCCGCTCCACCACAATAAAGAACTTGAGTCTGTGAGTCTCCATACTTTCGCCAATGATGTGGTCATCGGATTAATGAGTGTTACGCTCACCCGCTAAATTCTAATTTTATTTTAATGTCATGCCACTTTTTGTAATTCTTCCCCGTCTTGAATCCGCAGCGCCCTATGGATGTTTTTCATGATAAATAATTCCAATATCATGAAAACAAGGTTTTTCAGTACAATTTTTTGGGTGTGCTGTCGTCTATTATGAGTCACGGGGAGTTAACCAAAAAGAAAAGATTGCATGCGGATAGTTACGCTTTTTATCCTTTTATTGTTTACAGCCCAGTTTGTTAGCGCTCAAAATAAAATAAGCGGCAAGGTAATGGATGCCATGAACCGGTTTCCATTACCTGATGCTACCATCACCATCATTAACCCGGTTGATTCTGCTGCCGTGGGTTTTGCTGTGGTCGACAAAGCAGGTTTGTTCGAAATAAAAAACCTGGGCAAGGGGAACTTTAAATTGGGGGTTACGTATACAGGCTACCGTCCATTTACAAAGGACCTGAATATTACCCAATCGCAATTCGTTATAGACCTCGATACTATTTTCCTGCAGCCTGATACTTCCATGATGACAAGTGTTGTGGTGCAGGCGCCGCCAATAATTGTTAAGAAAGATACCATTGAATTCAGGGCCAGTTCATTTAAAACAAAACCCAACGCCACGGTAGAAGACCTGCTTAAGAAATTACCCGGCGTTGAAGTAGATAAAGAAGGAAACATTGCTGCACAAGGTGAAGAGATCACTAAAGTATATGTTGATGGAAAGGAATTCTTCCTCAACGATCCGAAGCTGGCAACAAAGAACCTGTCGTCGGACATGGTAGAAAGTGTACAGGTATTTGATGATATGAGCGACCAGGCGAAGTTCACTAAGATAGATGATGGCAGCCGCAAACGCACCATCAATATCAAGTTGAAAAAAGATCGTAAGAAGGGCGTATTCGGGCGTACAAGCGCTTCCGTTGGTACCAGCGACCGGTACGAAGCCAGCGCATCGCTGAACGCGTTCGACAATAGCCGGCAGATCTCTGTATTGGGCGGCGCCAATAACATAAACAAATTAGGGTTTACCAATAACGACCTGGTAAGTGCTATGGGGGGTATGGGTAATGTGCGCGGAGGTCGTGGTGGTGGGGGTGGAGGCCGTGGCGGCGGCGGCGGTGGTGGCCGCGCTACCGATAATGGCAATACAAAATCGTGGAGCACAGGAATTAATTACCGTGATGAATGGGGTGCCAAGATCGATTTCAGTGGCAGCTATTTTGTATCGCAAACAACTACCAGTAATTACAGTCAAAGTTTTCGTCAAAGTGTTTTTGCCAACGACTCGGCAGCATATACCACTTCCGTTTCAAATAGCGGTAATACCAATACCAATCACCGGTTTGGTTTCAGGCTGGAATATGCCATCGACAGCATGAACTCATTGCTGATAACCCCAACTTTTAACCTGCAACAAGCCGGTTCTTCCAGTGACGAATCGTTGGTTACGCAGGCTGCCAACCTCAAAGTGAATTATAAAGCCATTGAGGGAGAGAGCCACCGCTCCAATAGTCGCGAGGGAAAAACCTTTAACAACGACTTCCTGTTCCGTCACCGGTTCCGCAAACCCGGCCGTACGTTTACCATTGGCTGGACCACAGCGTTGAATGGCAGTGATGGCAATGGGTTGAACACGTCGCCTTATTATTTTTATAATGCAGATAGTACAGCGCCAAGCCGGATAGATAACCGCCGGCAACGGAACGACCAGTATACCCGGTCATTTAATAATACCATCAGTTCGTCGGTTACGGAAATGATCGATTCGTCAATGGTTTGGGAACTGAACTATGCGTATACCATTAACCGCAGTAACAGCGACCGGAACACCTTCGATTTTAATTCTGTTACACAGGAATACGATAGTATTAATAAGCCCCTTACTAATTATTTTGAAAACCTGTTTACAGCCAACCGGCTGGGCACCAATTTCAGGGTGAAAAGGCAAAAGTATGATTACCAGTTTGGCGGCGCGGTGAATTTTGCTTCACTGGCAAACCTGAGCAACCGGGCTACTACCGGTAAAGACAGTACGATGCGGCAAACGTATACCAATTTCTTCCCGAACGCTTCGTTCAATTATAACCCGGCTCCCAGAAAGAACCTGCGATTTAATTATCGCGGAAGTACCCGTGCCCCGGGCATCAGCCAGTTACAGGATGTAGCGGATGTAAGCAATCCGCTGAACGTTCGTACCGGTAATCCCGAACTGAAACAGGAGTTTACCCATAATATCAACGTTTCGTACAATTCTTTCAATCTTAGTAATTTTTTATACTTCAATTTGAATGGCGGCGCCAATATTGTGAGCAATAAGATTGTGAACAGCATCAGCCAACTCGACACGGCGGTGCTTTTAACAAAACCGGAGAACCTGAATGGCGCTCAAGGTTTTACTTTTTCAGGAACCATTGGCATTCCGTTGAAGAAAGTAACTACCGGCCGTCGCAGCCCGGTAAACCTGAACCTTACCTCTTCCGTACGGTTCAACCGCGATGTAAGCAAGCTGTACAACGCCATTAATTACAATTATACCAAAAGCTTTGGACAACGGATCTCATTCAATTACTTCATCCAGGACAAGCTTGACCTGCAGGCGAATGCCAACTTTAATTATAACGATGCAAAGTACAGTGTGCAGAAAACGCTGAACTATACTTATTTTGATCATCATTATTCACTGGATGTAACCTATACGATGTTCAAAAAGATAATGATCAATAATGATTTTGATTATTACATCAATACCGGCCGGGCGCAAGGTTTCAACCAGCCGATTCCTTTGTGGAATGCATACATTTCCTGTTTGTTGTTTAAAAAGCAAAATGGCGAATTGCGCATAAGCGGTATCGACTTATTGAACCAGAATAAAAGCATCACCCGTTCAGTGGGCGACAACTACATTGAAGATACCTACACCCAGGTACTGCAACGGTACTTCTTCGTTAGCTTCCTGTACAACTTCAGGAATTTTGGCAAGGGCATGTTCCCCGGCCGGGATAGCAGGGAACGGGGTGGCAGAAGATATTAATCTTTCACCATTCGTATTGTCAATGATACCGATCCGCCGCTGAGCTGTATATAATACAGGCCTGGCAGCAGGTGTGCGGGCAGCTCATACCGCGTTGGGGCGGTGCCTGCTTTTATGGTTGTATGATGCACCGGTTGCCCGGTTTGGTTAAATATCAACATATCCGTATACCTATGCTTTTTGGGTAATCGCAGGAAAATATATTTTTTACTTGGGTTAGGAAATGCGATTACTTCGTTGGTATTGGTAATATCGGTTGAACCTGCAACAGGTTGGTTGGGAGTTACCGATAACACAATGGAGTTTTGGGCGTTGGCTGCAGAGCCGCAGGCTGATGTAGTGCCGGTAGGAGCAAGGTTATAATTACCGCAGGCATTACAGGTGAAAGCGGCAGGATGCGAAACAAACGCGGCCGGTACGTCAGACGTCCATCTTATTTTGGATGCGTTTTGTAAAGAAGACAAAAACCCATTGACAACACTCTGTATCATGGGCGCATGCACCACCAGGTAAGAAATGCCGGTGCTGGTTTCGGTAAAGAAACCATTTTTGTTCAGGTTGAAGGAAGAACATAATTCAATCAACGATCCATTTCCCAATTTTACATTACTGCCCGTAGAACCGGCTGTCCAGGCGCCGGTAACCTTCATCACTCCAAAATCATTTATAGCTATATTTATTTGTCCCTGTGAGAAGGAGCCGGTTATATCTATAAATCCGCCATTACAGATCACCAGGTTATCGATGGAAGAAACAGGCGCCGTGCTGTTACCGGTAAGTATGCCGGTGATAATGAGTTTGGCGCCGAATTTTACCAGGATAACTCCGGTTTTATTAAGTGTAACGTTGCCCAGCGTAATGGTACCACCTTGTATAACCAGCGTTCCATCGATGGTATAGGTGTTGGCGCTTAAATTAGTTGTGGTAGAAATGCAATAAGTAGATCCGGCTGTTAATGTAGCTGCTCCGGTTGGCAATGTGGCGATAGCGCCTGATGGACAATTGCCGGTACATTGTGCCACCACGCTGCTGCAGGCAAATGCTGTTATCAGAAGGTTAAACAAACCTGAGATATATTTCATAGGAACGGATAATTATAAGGTGAGTGATGGCAGGCAAATTAAAGCTATACATTCAATTGTCAAATAGCAAAACTCCGAATTGGATAATATAGTAATATGAAAAACGGTTGTTAACAGCCGTTATGCTATAATGTAAGTATGTAAGTTGATCTTATGGTTTAATAAAACTACTAATTCAAGTATTGAAGCAGGGCATGCTTTCGTATATCTTGCACTACTTCATATATACATTTTGGTTTCAGAGGTAACCACAGCCGTCCATTTCGATGGAGGGCTTTTTTTTATTGTTTATGTGCTAATCATTTAGCCTGTTGCGAAACATATTCAGATGCATGTGGATCTCATTCACGGGAGTATGTAAAATATAAGCTATCTCCTGTACGCCTTTACCCTGGCAGAGTAACAACAGGATGTTCTTTTCAGGCGGGCTCATTGAAATAAATTGAGAGCCCGGCTCCATCCAGTCGCGGGTTAAGCAGTAGTCATTGTACAAAGTGTAGAATAGCTCTGAGATATATCTTTCATTCATGGAGATGCGGGTGTAGGCATTTTGGATCTCTTCCATACTTTCAGAACGATGAACATATGCATCGATACTCCATATATCCATTTTTTCAATAACGGAATGACAATAATTACTTGCGTACAACATTAGTTTGGGATGCCCGAACCGTTTCTTCAGATCAACGATCATTTTGCTTAACGATGTTGACGTGTCATGAGGTAATACGCCTATTACCAGCAGATCGAATGCCTCTGCAACGAGCGTTGGGGATGATAATGCTGAAAAAACATTGGATTCGTAAGCAACAGTTACCGATTTGTTAAGTAAGGTAAAGGTTTCAAGCAAACCGAAAGCAATTACAGGAACGTCGTCAATTACCAGCACCCGGTTGAGTGATGCAGCTACATTCTTCATATCTTGTTTTTATAGGATGTTGAGGGCATTTAACTCAAAGCTAACGGTTGACAAAAAGAATAAAATGACTTGAAATAGTAGTTTTTTTATGTGATTGTGACTGCAATCTTTGCATTAATCCTAATACTAATTAAAACTAAATCTATTGTACTCTATTACTACTGTTCCACCCTGTGCGAACATCTATAATTCCGTTTTGCTAAACAAAAACGGCATTATTCAGCAAGTACGAACTACTTTTCTTAGTAGTCGGTCAATTCTTAAAAAAATCGATAAGTATATCACGTTATATACTTTTTCGCCATGTATGGAAGACGAATTTACAGAAGGTTTTGTGCCTTACCGGTTCGATGTTGATGATGCGGAGCCGGATGACGAATACCACTCTGCATTGCAGGAGGTTATCCTGGCTGGCAGCAACTTCATTCACCGGCAGAAGCAGGTGCAATATCCCAGCTATGCCGAACTGGTGGTGGTATTTGCCAATAAAGAAACCTGTAATGTGGGTGAGATCAAAGATATTTTGCGTGGCGTGCTGAATAATTATAATAACAAATGCAACTGGCCTAACTGGAAAGCGTTTGCGTGGCGTAAAATAAATACGCCCGACTCTGTTATTATTGCGGTTTCGCTGCGAAGCAGGATGTTGTAGCAGCTACAGCATGTTATTGTCCGGGAGCGGAAAGGTAAGGGTGTTTGGCGGGTAGCTTCCGGACCTTTTTTTATGCTATTGGAAAACCAGCGTACGATCGGAATGAAGCATGATTTTAGTTTGTTGCTTCGATCGTAACCACTTATAGCAAAGCCCAAGCAGAATAAGCGCATAGTAACCAAGGATGCTGCAGAAAATTACACGGTATGGTTGCAGGAAATAGGTGCGTAATGACAGTTGAGCTGTTCTATCTTTCCCAAGTAACCATTGTGCAATTTTCTTTACCATTGGTAACAGCACCGGTATCTTATTCCAATTGGTATAATGAACACCCTCATACCGGTAATCGCCGTTGTACTGTAGTGGCACCTGATTTTTATAATAAGGCCAGTTGTGTTGAACATCAGCAAAGCTGGCCAGCTTTCCGTGGGGAGTTGTAAAATACAGATCATACAAGCCATCCAATACTACCCAGCCATGCGAAGTGTTTGCTTCAAGAACTATGTGACCGCCTTTTTGCCCATTGACTTCCATTTCAGCAAAACGCACTTTTACATTGGCTGTTTGTAAAATCCTTGCCAGTACCCGTGAATAACTGCCACAGGCTCCATTAGCAGTTGCCAGGTCAAAAGTGGTGGGATAGAAAACCGATGTTTTAATGCCGGTAAATGGACGGTTAAAATAAGGTTGCCGGTTATTGAGCAATTGATGGGTGAGGTGCATGGCTTGCACCAGAAAAGCATCTTCAGATTGTTTTGCCGCTGGTGCCGAGTTAATGGTGGAAACTATTTGCTCGTACAGGGAAGATTCATAATGCGACTCAATGGCTGTGTAAAAGAGGGTTGCCACGAGCAGGCCGTGAAAAAAGGCCAGGACAAAGCGGTTTTTCAGATTCCACCTGGCTACTACTGTTGTATATTTAGTTTTATTAAGTCTCATAAAAAAAATATGCATAGCCAGATGAAAAGCTTTATCCCGGCACTACGAAATGAAACCCGTTACCTGGTTCCGATTGGTCTTTCAATAATAAAGTGAAGGTGTAATTGGAATTTCTTGTCGCTTAATAGGAGTACTAAACCTTACTGTGGATGTTGGAGTGGTTTACAATAGGGGGGAAACAAACACTATAATATACCTTTGTGATAAGCAAATGTACCGCTGGCCTCTTTGCTATATCCTGCTTTAATGAATAGTATTTACAGCAGCATTCGTGAAATACCTGTACATATCAGGGGCAGTAGCCAGATCAAATGGTCTTTTGAAGGATCTTGGATATGAGTTCTGACTTTGTTTCTACGCCTAGTTTCTGGTAAATGTTTTTTAAATGATGGTTAATAGTATAAACAGAAACAAACATTCTTTTGGCCATCTCTTTATATGAAAAGCCTTCCTTTAACAGGTTAACCAATTCCATTTCGCGTTTGGTAAGTTTGGTTGCCAGTTGCTCCGATATATTGCTCTTCAGGTGATCTATCAGTTTTTTGGCTGCTTTTGGCGAAAGGCAGGCGCCGGAATTGTATACATCCCTGATAGAGCTGTATATATCCATCAGCTTGGCGTTCTTGATCAAAAAGCCACTGGCCCCTGATTTAAGCGATTGAACAATATATTTTTCATCGTCATCGCCACTGATGATGATGATCTTGCTGTGCGGATAAATTTCCAGGATTGTTTGAACCCCTTTGTTATCGGCTACCTGTGGCTGATTGATATCCAGCAAAACAATATCCGGTTCCGGAATATGCAAACCATGCCTAATGGTTTTGGTTAATTCTGCCAATGACATAAACGTGAAGACAACTGAAATATCCGGAAAACCCTGCAGGAACTCTTTATAGCTGTTCAGCAAAAAATAGTTGTCATCGATCAAGCCGACTTTAATCATGGTTTTAGAGGTTGGGTTTGAGGTTTTTAATGGGAATTGAATCATAAATTTATCTACATACAGAGGTAAGCGATAGTACTATGAATAGTACATGATTTACCATTGTTGCGATAAAAACTACTTAATGTAGTTGTCTGTCTTAAAATGGAACAGGAATCAATGTTTCATGTTTTGATCATCAACAGTAACAAGTAATCGAATTGGGCACGATTGTAATTCGGTCGATGATCTATGTATTACAAAGTGGGCGGCGGATTGTCAGCTACTACACTATCGGATAAAGCATATTTTATTTTCTAAATATGTTTATTGGATAATGTGTTCTGGTCTTCAAATGTAATTACAAATTGTACTAAAAAAAAGTAAATACTGCAGGTTTGGCAAGATAGTATTTGCCAGGTGGTTATATATGATCGGAAAACATTTACCGAATAATTTCCGGTTGTTTAGTAAAACCGGCCTATAAGCCGGTTGTCTACAATTAACTGTTTTATTTCTGCAGGATCAATGGTGCCCTGTTTTCCATAAATGATCTTACCGCCCGGTTCAACCAGTATAGTGTAAGGCAAGGCGCCCTGCCAGGTGGGGTCAATGGCCTCTATGAGTTTGTATTTATCATCTATAGCAAACAGGTAATTGGTATTGGAAGCCTGTTGCTGTTGCAGGAACTTCAATACTTTTTCTTTTTTGGCAGGATCATCGGCGCTGATGCTGATAAATTCAAAATCGCGCCGCCGGTACATCCGGTTAATGGAAATGAATTCAGGGAACTCCGTAACACAGGGGCCGCACCAGGTGGCCCATACATTGATCAGTCGCAGCTTATCTGAATTGTTTTTCAGCAGCTCTTTTAAAGCTGTTTCACTGATCGTATTCACTGTTACCGGTTCTTTGGCCCACTCCTCGAATCCTTTTTTTACCAGCGATGTTTTGTCGGCCCATTTAACGGAGCAGCCAAATACTTTGGTGGTTTCAACGGGAACAGGTTTGTTTTGCAGTAAAGCGTCAATTGCGTCACGGGAATTTAGCTCGGTAGGCGTTTTGGTTGGCTTTTCTATATTATCGATCCGGCCCTGGTAACGCAGGGTACGCGCTTTGTCGAATATGAAAACATGTGGCGTGGCCACCGGGCCATATGCTTTGGCGGTGGCTTGTGCATCGCCATCGTATAAATAAGGAAAGTTGAAGTGCTTTTGCTTTGCCCGGGCCTTCATTTCTTCAAAGGAATCGCTCATATCGGTATATCCTAATTCATCGAGCCTGACCGATTTTGGATCATTGGGGCTAATGGCCACTACCGCCACTTTTTTGGCGCTATAGTCTTTTGTTAGTTGAATGATCCTGTCTTCATATGCCTGGGCCGTAGGGCAATGGTTACAGGTGAAGATGATAACCAGCACCCCGGCATTTTTAAAAGACGACAAGGTATAGGTTTTACCATCAACACCAGGCAATTTGAAATCAGGAGCGGGTGACCCAATGGCAAGTGTTTTGTGGTCTACATGCGAGTTTTGCGGGAATGCAACAACTGGCAGCAGCAGGAGAAAGAAAAACAACCCTTTCATAAAAGATTATTTATGAAAAGTTACAATTTTATAGCAGGTAACCCTTATTTTTATATAACACTTTTTTAACCGCGTATGCTATTTTCTTAACCGGTTACCTGCCTGTAACAGATCAAAGAATGACTTTGTAGTACCTTCAGTACGGGAACAATTCCTGTAATTATATTTAATCATATTATATGAAGGTGTTATCGTTTCTATTCTTCTTCTTTATACAAACGGCTTTGCTGGCACAACAGCAAGCTCTCGGCATTTTCGACTTTCAATCAGGTGTTGGCAATCCCAAAAAGCAAGGTTCGGTTCAATACGATGCCGGTTCGCAAACCTACACACTGAAAGGAGCCGGGTATAATATCTGGTTTAACCGCGATGAATTTCAATACGCTTATAAAAAGATGAAAGGTGATTTTATACTCACCGCTAATTTTGAATTTATTGGACCGGGATCAAATCATCATCGTAAGACCGGCTGGATGGTTCGGGCAGCTACCGATGCCGAAGCTATTCATATTAGCGCTGTTTCACACGGCGACGGGTTAACTGTGTTGCAATGGCGTCCGTTGCGCGGCGCCTATATGCGTGACCCTCAGGATGAGCTATTTTTTGCCAAGCGAAGCGTACAGGTAATACAATTGGAACGAAGCGGGAACAGGTTCATTATGCGGGTGGCGCACCCGGGCGAACCGCTGCAAACAGTGGGTATTAAAGAAATGCCCGAGATGCCGGATTCGGCGTTGGCTGGTTTATTTATTTGTTCGCATGATGCCGATGTGGTGGAAGAAGCGCGTGTATGGAATGTACGAATAGACAAACCGGTAGCGGAGAATTATAATGCGTATCGCCAGGGATTTATAAACAGCCGCCTGGAAGTGATGGATGTTTGGGACTTACGAAGAAAGGTCATTCATGAATCAACCGGTCGTTTTGAAGCGCCTAACTTTATGCCCGGCGGAAAAAAACTGTTGTTCAATGCAGAAGGAAAGTTGTACACTATTCCGGTAGAAGGGGGAACGCCTGAACAATTTAGGGTGGGCGATCTTGACCGGTTAAACAATGACCATGGCATTTCGTTTGATGGTAAGCAGTTAGCAGTTAGTCATCACCGGGCTGGTTTGCCTGGTGGCGGATCAACTGTTTACGTAATGCCACTGGCAGGGGGAACCCCGAAATTACTTACCGCCAAAACACCTTCGTATTGGCATGGCTGGGCGCCCAACAATAAAGAGGTGGTTTATGTGGCACATCGCGATAGCGGGGTATACAACATTTATAAGATGAATGTGAATGGGGGCGCCGAAATACCGCTCACTACCAATACCACCGGGCATGTTGACGGACCTGAATATGCACCCGATGGTAAGTATATTTATTACAATGCCAACGTTACGGGAACAATGCAGATCTGGCGAATGAAACCAGATGGATCGGGAAAAGAACAAATAACGTATGATGAATACCACAACTGGTTCCCACATATTTCCCCTGATGGAAAATGGATGGTCATGATCTCATTTCCACCAGATATCGATCCTGCAGATCATCCTTTTTATAAACGGGTGCTGTTGCGTTTGATGCCGCTGACCACTGTAGGCGCTCCCCGCGTTATTGCTTATGTATATGGCGGGCAGGGTACTATAAACGTGCCTTCGTGGTCGCCCGATGGTAAGTATATTGCGTTTGTGTCGAATTATTAGAGATGCTGAACAGCTTAAAAATTAGTAACCGCCTCAAACGCCTTCTTCGGCTGCCTATTCTGATCGAATAATAACGGATAGTTTTTGCGGCCGGCTACCGGGTAGTTATCCAGCCAGGTAGTACGGTCAGAAGCACCCCATAAAGTAACGCCGGTGATAACATGCTTGTATTCCCTGAAAATACTGAACACCTTTTTGTATTGCTCCAATTGCTGTTGCTCACGTTCAGGTGTAAATGCATCGTTATCGTCGGGGCGCCTGGCACGGCGGTTCTTTTCCCAGGGATAAACGGAGATGTCCAGTTCGGTGAACTGTATCTTCAAACCGAGCGATGAATATTTTTCAATGGCGGTGCGCAGCTCCTTTTCTTTGGGTTCGAATAACGACCAATGCGCCTGTAACCCCACGCCATGAACAGGTACCCTGGCATCCACCAGTTTTTTCAACAGTTGGTAGATGCGCTCCATTTTTTGCGGCCGTTCGGTATTGTAATCATTATAGAACAAAACGGCATCGGGATCGGCAGCATGTGCATATTCAAACGCCTTGATAATAAAATCTTCACCACAGATCTGGTACCACAAAGAATTCCGTAATAAGCGGGAGTTGTCGTCGTCAACCGCTTCGTTCACAACATCCCAGGCATAGATCTTTCCTTTGTAGCGATTGACTACGGTGGTGATGTGTTCTTTCAGCCGGTTCAGTAAAACCTCTTTGGTAACTGTGTTTCCGGCAGCATCTTTGAACAACCAGTTGGGCGCTTGTTCATGCCAGCATAGTGCATGACCGCGCACCTTCAACCCATGTTTTTGTGCAAAGTTCACAATGGAGTCGGCAACCACCCAGTTATACCGGTTCTCTTCCGGATGAATGGGCCCCATTTTCATGGCATTTTCAGGCGTGAGGCTGTTGTAATGTTGGATGATAAGTTCTGCCTCCGGCCCCGATAGCGAGCGCATGCTCACGGCTGTGCCGATCGGGAAATAAGCTGCATAATAATCTTTCAGTCCTTTTGTTGCGTTTTGACCGCATAAAGTAATAGAAAGGAGCAGGGGTAAACAGGCAAACAATGTTTTTTTCATATTCTTGTAGCTGAGTTTTGTTCTTAAAACCCGATGGAGTTTCCGCCATCTACCGGCAATACCACGCCTGTTATATAGCGGGATGAATCGGTGGCCAGGAACAGCGCGGCATCCCCGATATCGCCGGGCATACCCATAACGCCCATGGGCGTACGGCCTAATGCTTTATTTTTACGTTCAACATCCTGGTTAAATGCTTTGGATGTCATATCTGTTGCAATAAAACCAGGGGCAATGCAATTGATGCGAATGCCCTGGGGCGACAATTCCGTAGCCATGGCCCGCGTCATACCTTCAATAGCTGTTTTGGAAGCCGAATAGGCGATTACTTTCGGAATGCCGTATTGCGCCGCCATAGAGCTGATGTTGACGATGCTGCCTTTCTTATTTGGTAACATGGTCTTTACCACCTCGCGCGACAATGCAAATACGCCCACTAAATTCGTCTGTATTACTTTTTGAAAATCTTCATTGGTTACTTCGGTAAATTCTTTCTTCATATTTATACCGGCATTGTTCACCAGGATGTCGATACGTCCAAATTGGGTAATTACCTGTTTTACCAATGCGGGAATAGCCTCCAGGTCGCTCAGGTCGGCAACTATAGGTATGCACAAGGTGCCGAGATTTTGTTTGGCCTGGTGCAGTTTTTCAGGGTCACGACCCACAATAACCGTAGTAATATTGTTTTGTATAAATTTTTCTGTAATAGCCAGGCCTATGCCAGAACCACCGCCGGTTACGATCGCTACTGTTTGATTAACTGTATTCATTAATACTAGGTTTATATTTCTTATATTTCAACCTTTGTGCTCTATGTGTCAAGCTAGTGGCTAGTGGTGAATGGCTAGTAGGGCTTTATATTTAATGCTCGCTACGATTTTCTAAATTCTGCATGCTCGCTTTCCCCTACTCGCTACTTGCTACTTACTACTCGCTGGCTTTCGCTAATTCGGAGCATAAGGAAAACTCAACTCCTGGTAATATTGTAAAGTACGATCCGGTTTCTCATACCCCGCCGGTATCGCTTTCCTGGAAAAGGTTTGAAAATACAACAGGCAGGCATTGCGCCACCACACCGCTTCCTGCTCCTGGATCGCCAACAATTGCCGAACCTGGTTGAACCGTTCTGCATCTATAAAATTTTGCATCCGGTTCCAACTGCGTTGCATCCAACGCACCGAGTCTACTCCACTATAATATTTATCGCACATGGTTTCCCACAAGGTTTTACCGGAACGCATTTTATGATCCCAGGGTACATGATGAAACCACAATAAAAAGTATTCCGGACAGGTAGCCATATTTTCAAATTGCTGCCGTACGGCAGGCTGATATTGCGCCAGCGCATTGCTGCCGCTTGCTGTACGATCAAATCCGATACCAATAGAATCGGCTTTATGAAAATATACCGGGTTCCAGTCGGCACGCGGCGCCTTATTGTACCAGGGCGCCGGACCATAATGATGTCCATAGCCCATGATGTGATGCAGGCCCAGCGGTGTCATATAATTGACCATGATCTCCCGGGAAGCCAGCATGAGTTGTTGTACCGTATCAACAAACGCTTTTTTGTTGGAAAAGGTTTGCCGGATCCATTCATTGGCAATTTGGGCGGAAGTAAGGCTGTTGTCCCATGCCAGCCGGCCTAATGTATACCAGTTAGCCTGCCCAAATGGATGACCGGTCCAGTTGATATCACTGCCGATATTAGCTACCCCGGCCATGCCGGTCAATGTATGGTTATTGGCAGTGCCGTCGATTATTTGTGCAACCGTGCTGCTGCTTTTCGAATGCGTATCGGCGTTCAGCACCTCTTTAAACAAAGGCGCCTGGTAAACCAGGTGGGTGGCAAAACCCATGTATTCCTGTGTTAACTGAAACTCCATCATCAGCGGGGTTTGCGGCATAGCGCCAAAGAGCGGGTGAAATGGTTCGCGCGGTTGAAAATCGATGGGGCCATTCTTTACCTGTACCAAAACATTTTTTCTGAATTGCCCGTCGAGTGGTTTGAAATCATTATAAGCCTGCTTGAACCTGTCCTCCGGTGACTCGTTGCTGTATACAAAAGCACGCCACATCACAATGCCGCCATGCGGCGCCACGGCATCGGCCAGCATGTTGGCGCCATCGGCATGTGTACGTTGATAATTTTGCGGACCCGGTTGCCCTTCGGAATTGGCTTTCACCAGGAAGCCGCCAAAGTCAGGGATAGAGCGATAGATCTCATTCGCTTTCTCTTTCCACCATTGCTTTACTTCTGCATTCAACGGATCGGCTGTTTTTAGTTTGCCTATTTCAACCGGTGCGCTAAAGCGGGCTGTGAGATAAACCTTGAGATGATATTGCCGGAATACATTGGCCAGTGCGGCCACTTTTTGCAACCAGGCTTCCGTTAACACCATCGCATTGGCGTTTACATTGGTAAGTACAGTACCATTGATGCCTATTGAAGCATTCGCCCGCGCATAATCAATATATCGTTGGTCGATATATCCTGGTAAACGTTGCCAGTCCCAGATAGAACCGCCGGCATAACCCCGTTCAACGGTGCGATTCAGATTATCCCAGTGATTAAGTAAGCGAAGCTGAATTTTCGGTGTGCTGGAAATGTTCAGTTGTTGTATAGGCTGATGCGTTTGCAGCAACCGTAAAAAATGAAATACGCCATAGAGAATACCGGCTTCCTTGTTGCCTGTTATCAAAATGACGCTTTTGCCGTCGCGGCGTGTGGTGCGAATGATAAATCCTTCTTCTCCCAAACGCGCCAGTGCCGTATCACCCACCAGTGTACGGATAAAAGAAAAATGCTGGGGCAGACCAACCATGACGGTGCCGTTGTTGACACCCATTTGCATGGATATTTGTTTGCCCAGTAACCCGGAGAGGCCCGTGATCAATTCTTGCTGCGCCCTGAACAACCCATCAGCATCACCGGGGGAAAGAATACTGGTGATCTGTTGGCGGTATTGTTGTAATAAAGCAGGATCGTGAACCGTGTTATACCGCAGCCACAAACGGTAGCCGTCTTCTGCCAGTAAAGAGTTGTTTATAAGAATACCAATAATAATAATGAGCAATTTCTTCATATGGGGGTTCTCAGTTCTCAGTTCTCAGTTTTCAGTTTTCAGTTCTTAGTTCAAAGTTCAATGCAGATTGCCTAATACAATTCCTGCGGCTTTCCTTTTTGCTTTCGGCTTTTGGCTTTAAGCTGTATTGCTTGCAGCTTGCGGCTTGCAGCTTGCAACTTGCAGCTTGCAGCTTGCAGCTCTTTTCTCATTCACTATCTGACTTTGTTCTCAACGATGAAGCTCGTATAATTAATTCCGATCTTAACAAGATGGTATTGGTTGAGTCAATGCTGTTCACGCCATTTAAATGGTTAATGAGACTGGTGGCTGCCATTTCTCCCATTTTATAACCCGGGTAATTAATGGTGGTAAGATTAGGTTCAATGACTGTTGAAACCGGGTCGTTATTAAAACCGGCGAATGCGATATCCTGCGGAATACGAAGGCCTGCTTTTTTCAATGCTATCATACAGCCCACGGCACAATTATCGTTTGCAGCAAAAATGGCATCGGGCAATGGGTTCATCTGCAGAATGGTTGCGGCGGCCTGTGCACCGGCTTCCTGGCTCAGGTTATTGATCAGTATGTATTTATCATCGAACGGGATCTGGTGATCGGCCAATGCCTGTTTGTAACCGGCCAATCGATCTACATATACATTTCGTTTTGGTGTAGCGGTTATATGAACAATGCGTTGGCAGCCTTGTGCTATCAAATGGCAGGTAGCTTCATATGCGCCTTTGCGGTTATCAATTAAAACATTGGTGCAATCGGGATGGTCTGCTACGCGGTCGAAAAAAATGAGTGGAATATTCTTCTTTATAAATTGGTCAAAATGCGCAATGTCCTCCGTATCGTAGGCCAGGGAAACCAGCATGCCATCCACGCGGTTGTTGAACATGGTTTTGGCGCTGGCCATTTCTTTATCGGCCTTTTCAGACGACTGGCTAATAATAAGGGTATAACCTTCGTTATTAGCAACACTTTCAATACCGGCAATGACCGTGCTCATGAAATAGCTGTTGAGGCGGGGAACAATAACGCCAATAGTGTAGGTGCGTTGCTCACGCAAATTGCGGGCAAAGTGATTGTACCGGTAGCCCATTTCTTCGGCCAGGTCGAAGATCTTCTTCTTGGTTTTTTTACTTACAACAGGGTCGTCTTTTAAGGCCCGGCTTACGGTAGCTATCGAGACATTCAATTTACGGGCGAGGTCGTAAATCGTTACTTCTTTGGGTTTTGTCATACAATCGCTTACATATATGATAGTAAAGGTAAAGTAAAATTATTTTTAAAAAAACAATGTAATCGGTTACATTGATGCTTTTTTATCTATAAATTAGTGCCATGAATTGCTAGTCAATTGTTTGCCATGTATATTAAAACGATTGAAAATAAATTTTTACACCGGAAAAGGCTATGGTCAAGGGTGAATGGTCAATGGTGAATGGTGAAAACCTGAAACTGACTTTCCCGGCAACTGGTACCCGGTAACCGGTTTTCCCTGTAACCTGAAACCTGCAACCTGCAACCTGCAACCTGTAATCTACATTATGATCCGCTATATCTACATACTTATCTCGAGTCTCTTTTGCCTGGCCACTACAGGTCAGGTGAAACTGCCCCGCCTTATCAGTGATAACATGGTGCTGCAAAGAGATGCCAAATTATCTATCTGGGGCTGGGCGGCAGTAGGTGAAAAGGTGAATGTCAAATTTAAAGACAAAACCTATATAACCACCACCGGCGCCGATAGTATCTGGATGATCACATTGCCTGCCATGAAAACCGGCGGGCCGTATGAGATGGAAATTACCGGCAGCAATCGAATAGTAATAAAGAACATTTTGATAGGGGACGTGTGGGTGTGTTCGGGGCAATCGAATATGGAATTACCCATGGAGCGGGTAAAAGAAAAGTATGCGGCGATCATTGCCGCGTCAACCAACCCGAACATCAGGCAGTTCAACGTGAGCACTACCTATGATTTTCAAAAAAGCCGCAAAGATGTTGAATCGGGCAACTGGCAATTGGCCGACCCGCAAACCGTGTTACAGTTCACTGCTGTAGGCTATTTTTTTGCGAAGTCGCTGTACGAAAAATACCAGGTACCAATTGGGTTAATAAAAGCTGCCGTGGGTGGATCGCCTGCTGAAGCCTGGTTGAACTCAGCAGCGTTAAAAGCATTTCCGAATCACCTGGAAACCGCTTTGAAATACAGGCGTAACGGCTATATAGATAGCATTCGCAATTACGACAGGCAGGTACGCGATAACTGGTATAAAACGATCTGGCTGCAGGATAAAGGATTGCACGATGCAAAACCCTGGTACGATACCGCCTGCAATGTAGCAGGCTGGCAAAAGATGCCCATTCCCGGTTATTGGGAACAACATGGGTTGAAAGGCGTGAATGGCGTTGTATGGTTTCGAAAAGATATACAGGTGCCGGCTTCCATGACTGGTAAACCGGTGCAGTTGTTATTGGGAAGAATTGTTGACCAGGATTCCGTATTTGTGAATGGTCGCTTTGCGGGAACTACCGGGTATCAATATCCACCAAGAAGATATGAATTACCGGCCGGCCTGTTACAACCGGGAAAGAATACCATTGTGGTGCGCGTTATCAACAACTCAGGGCGTGGCGGATTTGTAACTGAAAAACCTTACCAGTTGATAGCAGGAGAGGAGACCATCGACCTTACCGGCGACTGGCAATTTGCATTAGGCACTACTGCTTCTCCATTGCCGTCACAAACTTTTTTTCAATACCAGCCAACAGGATTGTTCAATGCCATGATCTCGCCGTTGTTGAATTATCGCATCAAAGGGGTGATCTGGTACCAGGGCGAATCCAACGCAGGCAAACCGGTTGAATACCGCACATTATTTCCTGCGGTAATAAATACCTGGCGGCAACAATGGAACCAGGGAAATTTCCCCTTCTTATTTGTACAGCTCGCCAATTACATGGCGGCAAAAGAACAGCCGGGCGAAAGCAGTTGGGCCATGACGCGCGAAGCGCAGTTGAAGACCTTGTCGCTACCCAATACCGGCATGGCTGTGATAACAGATATTGGCGAATGGAACGATATACACCCGTTGAACAAAGCAGATGTAGGAAAACGGCTGGCATTATGGGCACAAAAACAGGCGTATGGTGATCAGAAAGTAGTGTATTCGGGTCCGTTATACCAGTCGAAGACGAAGCAAGGCAATAAGCTGGTGCTTCAATTTACCAATACGGGAAGCGGATTGATGGCGAAAGGGAACAATGAGTTGAAATATTTTGCTATAGCAGGGGCAGATAAAAAATTTGTTTGGGCGAAGGCTGTTATTGAAGGGAAGAAGGTAGTGGTGTGGAGTGAACAGGTGCCGGATCCCGTTGCAGTTCGTTATGCCTGGGCCGACAATCCTGAAGGCGCGAATCTATACAATAAGGAAGGCTTGCCGGCTTCGTCGTTTAGAACGGATGATTGGTAATAAGTTCGTAAGTTATTCAGTTAATGAGTTGTTCAGTCTTGAACAAATAACTTAATAACTGAACAACTCAAAACTTGAAACTAAACCACAAATGAACCAATAACTTACAATGATATGGAGTATACAATGAGATGGTTTGGTACTAACGATCCCGTTCCATTACAACATATACGACAGGCAGGATGTACAGGAGTAGTAACGGCTTTACACCACATTCCCGTAGGCGACGTTTGGACAATAGACGAGATCAACAAACGAAAGGCAATGATAGAAGCCGCCGGCATGCGGTGGACGGTCATTGAAAGCCTGCCTGTGCATGAAGACATAAAAAAGCAGACCGGTAATTATCAGCAATACATTCAAAATTACCAGCAAAGCCTTCGCAACGTTGCCGCTTGCGGCCTTGAGGTGATCACTTATAACTTTATGCCCATACTCGATTGGGTGCGTACCGATATAGATTATCAAATGCCCGACGGCAGTAAAGCCTTGTTCTTCGAGCGCCTGGCCTTTATTGCCTTTGATGTATTTATGCTCGAGAGACCCGGGGCGGAAAAAGAATATACAAAAGAAGAGCTTAATGCAGCCAGGTCATACCTCCACAATATAACGCCTCAAAAAAAAGAAACACTGTACCGCAATGCCTTACTGGGTTTACCGGGCAGCGATGAGCCTTTTACCAAAGAACAGGTATTGGCGGCATTAACGACGTATCATCACATCGATGCGAAAAAGCTGAAGTCACATTTGTTTTATTTTTTACAACAGGTGGTACCCGTAGCCTCAGCATGTGGTTTGAAAATGGCCATTCATCCTGATGATCCTCCTTACCCGGTATTAGGCCTGCCCCGCATTATGAGCACCGAGCAGGATGTAAAAGACCTGCTGCGGGCGGTTCCCTCAACCGCAAACGGTTTGTGTTTTTGTACGGGGTCATTTGGGGTTCGGGCAGATAATGATCTACCCGGAATGGTAAACCGATATGGCGATCATATTCATTTTGTGCACCTGCGTAGCACCAAAAGGGATGCGGCCGGTAATTTCTTCGAGGCCGGTCACCTCACCGGCGATGTAGATATGTATGCCGTAATAAAGGAACTGGTGCTGGTGATGCAAAAAAGAGGCGTGTCGCTGCCCATGCGGCCCGACCATGGTCACCAAATGCTGGATGACCTGAAGAAAACAACCTATCCCGGTTACAGCGCCATTGGCCGCCTGCGCGGACTGGCAGAATTGCGGGGACTGGAGTTGGGGATTACGAGGAGTTTATAGGTTAGTCTTGTGTCGTTCTCATTCTTTCATTCCACCGTTTTTATACAGGTAATAAGCTGTTTGATAAGCCGCAATCGCTTTTTTACAAAGTGCCGGATCGTTTTTGATTGAACGTTGTTCATCGGTTTGCGCATTCCATATACTGGTGGCAATTTTTTGTTGCGGGCTTAACACAACCAGGCTGTCCTGTTGCAAATAACCCAGCTTCTGGTAAGTAGCAATATAGGCTTTCGGTTGAAAATCGGGTAGCAACACATTTTTGCCATACCAGCCAGACTCATATTTCCAGTTCAACATGCCAAATAAGGTGGCAAAGAGATCAATCTGCGAGCATTGTTTATTAACGGCATGGGTCGTATTGCCTTTTACATTATACAGGATGCAGGGAATATGATATTTTGAAACATTGATCTCGTTTTTACCGGCGCTGCTGGCGCAATGATCCGCTACAAAAATGATGATCGTATTATTGAACCACGGTTTTAACCTGATCTTTTTAATGAATTCCCCAATGGCATAATCAGTATACTTTACAGCGCCTTCCCGGCCCGAACCGGAAGGAATATCTATCTTTTTGTCGGGATAGGTGAAAGGCCGGTGATTGGAGGTGGTCATCACAAAATCAAAAAAAGGCTGTTGGTTGGAATAACGGAGATCTGCTTCCCGGATAACGGCATCGTATAGGTCTTCATCGCAAATGCCCCAGGCATTTTTGAAATGAATGTATTGATCGGGAATAATGGTCCTGGTGGTATTGAAGTGATCACCGGGGGAAAACCGGCCCCCTTTATCGATGATGTCGAATCCATTGTTGCCAAAGAAATGGTTCATATTGTCAAAGTACCCATCGCCACCATAAAAGAATGTTCTTGTATAGCCTGCTTTTTTGAAAACAGACCCCACTGAAAACAACCCTTGATTATCAGTACGCCGTACGATGCTGTTGCCGGGCGTAGGCGGAACGCATAAGGTCAACGCTTCCATACCCCGTACAGTGCGCGTACCTGTTGCATACATATTCGTAAATAAAATGCCTGAATCGGCCAACGCATCCAGCACGGGCGTAAGTTGTTGGGTATTGCCAAAATGACCCATGAAATCGGCGCTGAAGCTTTCAATCGTTACCATTATTACATTTGGTCTTTGCGCAATACCAGCATTGTTGATCAGCCGCCGGATGCTATTCCCGTGACTGTTGTATTGTGCATTGAATTCCTGTAATTGTGACCGGGCTATTGAAAATGCACTGGCTTCGGGCTCTTTAGCGTAAAAATCATAGTAGTTCAGTTCATTGTTTTTGAAAGCTGCAATGAATGAAAAAATGCCTGCTTTCGACAATTCATTCTGGTACCGGTTGCGGCTGGTATCGGCCCAGGAATTGGAGATAAACAAAAAGCCCAGGACCCCGCAAAGCAAAACGATTCCTGTAAATAAGAGCCGTTCCTTAAAAGGCGTATAGGAATAATAGCTTTGTTGAAATATTTTTCGCTTGTGAAAAATAAAGATCACCAACACGGTGAGCAACACCATGGCGCTGATGAGCCAGGGAAGTGGGTACGATTGATTGATATTATTGATCACCTCAAACGTGTATACCAGGTAATCGACAGCTATAAAATTGAACCGGCTTTCAAATTCATCCCAGAAAGCGAATTCTGCAAAAAAGGAGAACATAATGATCAGCACCGCCAGGAAAAAGCCTGCGTAGGTCAATACTTTGTTTACAACGGAATAATTCCAACGGTGCGGCAAAACCAGCAGGTAGATGGCATATAGCGCACAAAAATAAAAAGCTACTACGCTATCAAAAACCAGCCCTTTACCATAAATGCACAAGCCCGACAAAACCGACAGGTCGGCTTTATGAAATGACAATACTAAAAGAATGGTTCTTGTAACGAAAGAAATGACCAGGAATAACAGGATGAAGTTAATCAGGATCGAATACCGGGTTTTTTTCATGTGCATGGCAAGAATAGAAACTGTAAATGAAATAGTGAATTTGAAGGAATTCTGAAGGCAATGGTTAGATGGTATTGATGCTCGTGTGTAATTGACAATATACGATTAATTCAATATTCTTCAAATTCTGCCGGTGCCTGGTAATTGCAATTTTCTTTTATGGTTTATTTTTTTAATACATGCTTTCAACACACTATACGCTCCTATTTACTTCGACATTCAACATTCAATATTCGATATTCAGCATTCGCTGTATTTATTTTCTCATTCCTTATTCATAATTCTTACTTTCTCATTTCTCAATTTCCTTCCGGTACTTTTTATACATCATCTGCGCCACTTGCACACTATTGCCTGTAGGAACAACAGGGAATCCCTTCTGTGTCTTCACCCATTTCCATTCCCAGTTGCGGATCGTTTCCTCAAATTGTTTCAGGTCTGGTTCGGTACCTGTACGCAATGAATTTTGCAGGAGTGTAAAGAATTGCTGCCAGCGTGGTTTATAAAAATCATTCAGCAATCCGCTCCATTGCCGGTTCGAATATTCATGTAACGGGCTATTGGCATCGCCCCACAGCGTAATTAGGTCACGGGCGTTCTGCTCATACAATGCTTTTTCTGCTGGTGTAGTGCCATGACTGCGGGCGGTAGACAACCAGGGGCCCAGCATAAAATCTTTGCGGGTAGCCAGCAACAGGTCCATATCGCTGATCAGTTGTAAAAACGCCTTGCTGTATTTATAGAAAGCTGCCGTGTCTTTTTCTTTATAGGCAGCTATCCATTTCTTTTGTAACGGTCCGGCATAGTTGGCCAGCACTTGCCGGGTAATATCTACCAGGTCGTAGCGGAACCCTTCAGTATGAATACCTTTATTGGCTGCCTGAATAAACAGGTCCCAGGCCGGTAACAGGTCTTTGCGGTCGTAATTCAATTTGGTGCGGGTCCATACGGTAGTGGAATCAAAAGTTGGACGGCCGGTAATGATCGATTCTGCGCCATCCCTGATCTCTTTTCCGTTGTATACGGTTTGCCGCAGGATCTGCCAGGCATTCACCAGGTCGTTGCTGGTAGTGGCATAGCGGTTCAATACATATTTTTGTAACCAGGCATCCAGCGCAATGGGTTCTGTTTGCCAGGTGTGTTGCATCATCAGTTCATACATCACAGGGTTTTGTTCAATGGCCTCCATGGTTAAACCAATGCCCCACATTTTACCAGATGCGGTATCGTTCAAAGCCAATGCTGGTCCGGCCGCTACGCCATCCATGCGACCGAACATGTTTACATTACCCCCGAAGTTGTGCAGCATGTTCCAGATCCAGGGCTTTTCATAAAAAGCATCGGTGCGTTTCCAAACCGGTTCAATTTCTGCAGCCAGATCGAGTAAGATCATTTTATTAGCTGGCACCGCTTTCAGCAATGCTTCAATTTGCGGCGCTTTCCAGAATTTACGATCGCTGTAAAACAACCAGCCCTGCATTACCCAGGTAGCAGCCGTATCGGCTTGTTTCATGCCTTCGTACACGCGCGCGCTGAGTGCTGATAAGTAAGCAGGATCATCGGAAGGTGGTTCGTTTTCATTGAAAGTATCTGCTGAATACAGGTGATCGGTGCCAAACAATTTTGTTTGGGTTTGCAAGAACTTTTTACCGATCTCGGCAAACAACGGATCTTCCGAATCAAGAATATAAGTATCGGCAAAACCATTCGTCCAGTTGGTGGCTTTTAATTTTGCGTTGGGATATTTCTTTTTAAATGCTGAGGGTACGTGGCCGGTGAAGGCAGGCAATACCGGTTTCATGCCCAATTCTCTTTCGCGTTGCAGTATTTTTTCCTGCAAAACTTTATGGCTTTTCATCCAGCTTAATGGCAACGGACCGCCCCAGGCATCCAGGTTGCCCATCCAGAACCAGCCAAAATAAGCCGGACCGCTGAAAAAATCTTTCAATTCATCGTCACTAAAGCCCATTTCTTTATAAACAACATACCAGGTATATTCTTCCCCGGTAATAGCCAGCGGCATATTGATCCCATGCAGGGCCATCCAGTCAATTTCTTTTTGCCAGCGGTTCCAGTCCCACCAGCTCATGCTATAGTTGAATGTGCAATAATTGAGGTAGTAGCGATAGGTATATGGAGTAACCTTATGTACTTTTTCTTTTATTACCGGAAGGGTGGCAGGCAATTGCAGGTTGCTTCCATTCCAGGTGATCTGGCAATGGCAATATTCGGTGAGGTAATGATACAAAGCCGAGGCAACCGACATACCATTATTGCCACGCAAAACGATTTTACCGGCCCGGCTTTCTATTTCAAAAATATCCTTCCCATTCTCGGCAGGAATTGATTCTACTATAAAATGTGTGGCGTGTTTTGGCAATACCCGTTGAATAAGTGCGAGGGAGGCATTTTTATTCAATTGGGCAGTAATAGAGAGCGGCAGCATCGCGACCATGAGCAGCAGCATAAAGCTGTGTGGCCTGGGTGTTACTTGTTTTTGCATAGTTTTATCCGTTCATCATACCAAATCGGTAGCGCCATCAAGATAAAGCCAATTTTACTAGTAGCCAAAATGCCTTAACGAAACCGGTTTCGTTAGGAGGGAAGTAAGTGGACGAGTTGATAAGGCAGGAGCACAGAGGAGAGGTATTGGGTAAGAAATAAGATGTAAGAGGTAGGATGAGGGCGAGTGCAAGTAGCTAGTGGCTGGTAGGAAATGAAAAAGTTGCGGAGTTCTCCCTACTGGCTACTAGCTACTCACCACTAGTTTAGTGTTGTAAATGATAGCGCATTCTGCTTTCCAGCTTGTCAAGGTTTTTATCTTTCATTACGGTAAAAGAAAACTTCTTACCTGTTTTGGAAGCGGCCCGAATTACTGCATCAATAACCTCTCTGATTGATAATTTATCCTTGCTTTTAAATTCAACATTCCCGGTATCTGCTTTGGCGCCTGCGGCAACCAGCGATTCTTTTTGCATTTCAGTGTATAATCTATTATAATCATTTGGGTTCGCACTATGCAATTCAACCCGGGCAGTAAATGTGTTCATATAAATTATTTAATGGTTTTGGAATAATGATGGCTGATCACGGGAGTTTTAAAATGTATTAAGATATTAGTAATTATCTCTATGAAAGCTAATTCAAATTATCTTAATAGCCCTGTTTTGTTTAATGGTCTATACTATTAAAAAAGCGTGCCAATGTTTTGCTAGAATTTCTGATTTTGGGATTTAGAAATGTTGGAATTTTATGAAGAACATCATGCTGACAAATCTCAAAATCTATAAATCAGCAATTTTCTTCAGGTTGGTGCAGGATGGTATTTTCATAGGGCTATCTAATTTTCGTGAATTAATATAACGGTAAATTGCTTGCTGAATTAGATATGCTAAAACGAAATATATCCTTCGCTATTATTTGTATTACCTGTTTTATTTTGGGGGTCAGCACATCCAATGCACAACGTCAAATGGAAACGTTGAACCGTGGGGTGGTGGCAATACGTAGCAGCGAAAACCAGGTGTTCATCAGTTGGCGCTTGTTAGGTACTGAATCAACAAAAGTTGCTTTTAATATCTACCGTAAGTCCGGAACACAAACGCCGGTAAAGCTCAATGCATCTCCGCTTGCAACCGTTACCTGGTTTATTGATTCCCTGGCCGATTTATCAACTACTAATACCTGGCTGGTAAAACCGGTAGTGGATGGAAAAGAAGTAACTACAGGCTCAGGAGAATTTTCATTGGCAGTAAATGCACCTGTAAGGCAATATCTTTCCATACCATTACAGCCACCGCCGTCATCAACCATAATGGACCAATCCTACACTTACAGTGCCAACGACGCCAGTGTAGGCGATGTGGATGGCGATGGGGTATATGAGATCATTCTGAAATGGGAACCCTCTAATGGAAAGAACCCGCCGCAAACCGGGTTTACCGGTCCACAAATATTAGATGCCTATACCTTAACTGGTAAACTACTTTGGCGCATTGATCTGGGTAAGAATATCCGTTCCGGCGCAGCTTATACCCAGTTGATGGTGTATGACCTGGACGGCGATGGCCGGGCAGAAGTTGTTTGCAAAACGGCCGATGGTACTATAGACGGCACAGGTAAGATCATTGGCGATAGCACGAAAGACTGGCGAACATTTACTGCTAATGATCCTACTTATGGAAAAGTGGTGAATGGTCCGGAGTACCTGACCGTATTTGATGGCCTTACCGGCGCGGCATTAGCTACCAGTACGTTTATTCCAGACCGGTACCCCCTGAATGGTTGGGGCGGTATAGGCGGAAATGGCGGTAACGATAATAACGGCGGCCGGGCAGATCGCTTTACAGCCGCCATCGCTTATCTGGATGGCGTTCGTCCCAGCGTTGTATTCGTACGTGGCTGGTATGGACGTTCTGTATTGGCGGCCTGGGATTTCAGGAATGGAAAACTGACCAGCCGGTGGGTGTTTGATTCAAAGAACGGCAGCAACCCGTACTCCGGCATGGGCAATCACAGCCTGAGTGTGGCAGATGTAGATGGCGATGGGAAAGATGAGATCTGCATTGGCGCCATGACAATTGATGATGATGGCAAAGGTTTGTTCACAACCGGGCTGCGTCATGGCGATGCATTGCATATGACCGATATGGACCCTGAGCGTGCCGGTATGGAGGTGTTTGGCATTCATGAAACGGAAGAAAAAACACTGGCCTTGCAAACACCGGGCGTTGCCTTGTTTGATGCAAAGACCGGTAAAGTATTGTTCAGCCTGGCGCCGGGCGTAGATGTTGGCCGCGGCGTTGCCGCAGATATCGATCCTGTTCATCCTGGGTTTGAGAACTGGGGTGGACCAGGCGGTTTGCGCGATGTACATGGAAAAACCATCACAGAGAAAACGCCGTCTTCAACCAATTTCGTTGTTTGGTGGGATGGGGACCTTACCCGTGAGTTATTGGATAAGAACCGCATTGATAAATGGGATTGGAAAAATGAAACAACGATCAACCTGCTTACGGCAGATGGCTGTACGGCTAACAACGGTACAAAAGCCACGCCTTGTTTAAGTGCAGACCTGTTTGGCGATTGGCGCGAAGAAGTGATGTGGCGAACAACAGACAACTCAGCGTTGCGCATTTATACCACCACCATTCCAACCGATTATCGTTTCTATACCTTGATGCACGATCCGCAATACCGGTTGGCGATTGCCTGGCAAAACGTAAGTTATAACCAGCCGCCGCACCCCGGATTTTATTTAGGGGCTGGCATGAAACCGCAATCGCAACCTGATATTACCACTACTAAAAATTAACCGGTGTATGAACCGCTGCAGGCTAAAAGCAAATACAAATATAGCTGCAAGCTATAAGCAAATACAAATACAGCCAGAAGCCAAAAGCCAAAAGGGTAATGCTGAAAGCTCCAGGTATGCATATAGTATTTTGAGGTCAATTATATCGTTGATGATTATAAGTGTATTGCAATTTGCTTCGGTGGCACAGGTTCAGCCAGTTGATACCTCCGTTCTTTCGGGAGGCACCCTGATCCATTCAGACAATTTCACTACTTCTTTAGATACCAGCCGATGGATCGTTGAAATGGCGCCTGCTCCGAATTCTTCTGTACATACAAAAAATGGTAACCTGGTGCTGGATACCAAAGGTGGGGTAACAGTTTGGCTGAAAAGGTTATTTAAAAATAATATCCGCATTGAATACGACCGGGTAGTTGTAATGGCAGGTGGCGCGAATGACCGGTTATCAGATCTTAACAATTTCTGGATGGCCAGTGATCCCCGTAATAAATACTTATTCACCCGGCAGGGTGTGCTGGAGTCATACGATTCATTGCAACTATATTATGCAGGCATGGGTGGGAACAGCAATAAAACAACCCGGTTCAGGAAATATGAAGGTAATGGGAAGAGAAGATTATTGCAGGAATTTACAGATCCAGCGCATTTGTTACAGGTGAATAAAGTATATCACATCGCTATTGTTGTAAAGAACGGCGTCACTTCTTATTGGGTAGATGGACAATGTTATTTCTCCTATAAAGACCCGGCTCCGTTGCAGGAAGGTTATTTTGGTTTTCGCAGTACCAAATCGCACCAGGAGATCACTACATTTAAAGTGTATCAAATGGAAAATTAGTTCATGGAGTAAGAACCAAAAAGCAAATGCCAGGAACCAAATTTTAAGAACCTGGAACTAACGAATCAAGAACTCACTAATAAGCTACTTTAAAATCGCCATTACAAACTTAGCAGAGTTGCGCGCGGCAATTTGATAGAAGGCAGCTACATCGGTATGGGCATTGTTATTGGCATTGTCGCTCATGCTGCGGATGACGATGAAGGGTGTTTTTTGTTGCCAGCATACCTGTGCTACGGCAGCGCCTTCCATTTCGGTTGCATCTGCCTGTAACTGATCTGCCAGGTTCTGTGCGGCGCGGTTTGAGGATACAAATACATCGCCGGTTACAATAGTGCCGCTAATTATTTGAGGCGCCTGTTCGCCATTCGCCCGGCGAATTTTTTCCAGTGAGATATTATGACTGATAGAGCGGGCGCGGGCCACCAGAACAGTGTCGCAGCTAAAATACAGTGGATTTTCTTTTAGTGTAAATGGGTTGCGGGTAGGTTTTCTTACAATGCTATCGGGAACAATGGCGCCGTAATCGTGGTAAGCAACGCGGGTGCCTATAACCAGGTCGCCGGGTTGTAAGGCAGGGTTTACACCGCCTGCAATACCGGTGAAAATGATAGCACGGGGTTTATAATGTTCCAGCATCAGCGTAGTGGTAATAGCAGCGTTCACCTTGCCAATTCCTGTTTGCGCGATCACTACTTTTTTGCCTTGCAAAATGCCTTCAGTAAAATGAACCTGCTGAATAATCGTTTCTTTCTTTTGCTGTACCTGTGTTAACAGGTAGTTGATCTCATCTGCAAAAGCGCCAAGTATGCCGGTAACGTTTGAATTTTTTGCCTGAGCCTGGGTGGCGAAGGAGCAGCAAATCCAGGCTAATAGAACGATGGTTGTACGCATGGTGGTTGGTTGATGTTGAAAGGCAGCGGCAATCGTGAAAAAGGCTGCAAGCTGCAAGTAAAGTCAAGGCAGCGAGGCAACAAGGTAACGAGTTTGTAAATTAATGAGTTTATAAGTCGGTTATGTCGAACTTATAAACCAACGACAATAAACTAAAAACTAAGAACTATTCAAGTATCAAAGCTAAAATCGCAAAGGCATCTATTATCCATAACGCAATACTAATGTCTTTCTTCTTCCCCGTGATCAGTTTAATAGCCGTCCAGCTAAGGAAACCCCAGATGATGCCTTGCGTAATACTATACGAAAAGGGAATGATCACCATAGCCAGAAAAGCCGGTATGGCTTCATCCAGTTTCAACCAGTTGATCTTTGTAACCGGTTGCACCATGAACACGCCTACTAACACTAATGCTGGCGCGGTGGCAATAGCGGGCACAACAGATAACAGGGGCGCCAAAAACAAAAAGGGTAAAAACAACAACGCCCCGGTAATGGCTGTAAGCCCTGTTCTTCCCCCTTCTTTAATTCCAACAGCCGATTCAATATAAGCAGTACCCGGGCTGGAACCTACCAAACCGGCAATAGTAGTGGCCACGGCATCGGTTATAAGAGCGCGTTTAATATTGCGTGGTTCGCCGTTTTCATCCAGCAGGTTGGCTGCTTCTGATAAGCCTACCAGTGTGGAAAGACTGTCGAACATATCGGTAAATACAAAGGCAAAGATCACCGGTATAACCGACCATTGCAGTGAGTGTACCAGGTCCAGCTTAAATAACAAACTAAAATCGGGCGCTGCAAAAACTCCTTTCCAGGTGATCAGCGGTGCTGCGCCTTCTGCCCACCAGCGGCCTAAGGGCAACGCGGCCAGCGTAGTGAACACAATGCCTATAAGGATAGCGCCTTTTACCTGCCGGGTTACCAGTACGGCTGTAAATAATAGTCCGGCAAAAAACGTAAGCAGGGCCGGTTGTAATTTTCCAATACCTACTATAGTTGCGGGGTTGTGCACGATAAACCCGGCATTCACAAAGCCGATGAGTGTTATAAATAAACCTATACCCGCAGCAATGGCGTAACGCAGTGGCCGCGGTATAGCGTGTACGATGTAGGTTCGAATGTTGAATGCCGACAGGACCAGAAAAAGTATGCCACTCCAGAAAACAGCGCCTAAAGCCACCTGCCACGGCACTTTCATACCAATAACCGCCGAAAACGTAAAAAACGCATTGAGGCCCATGCCAGGCGCTACCAGCACCGGGTTCTTCGCATACCAGCCCATCATCAGGCTGCTGAAAAACGACACCAGCACGGTGGCGTTAATACGCCGCTGAAAGGCATGCCTGTTTGGCTGAGTATCGACGGGTTCACAACAATAATATAAGCGGTAGCCAGGAAAGAGGATACTCCGGCAATGATCTCGGTGGTAACGGTGCTTTTGTTTTTGGTCGCGTCGGCTAAAAACATGCAGTGATAGGTTAAGGGCTGAAGATAGGAAGAAAAATGGTGGGGTTCCCTTTAAATCAAAGGGAAAAAGTATGGGAGGAGGTGTAGGGGGACTGTGGGTGAGCTATCTTTCCGCGGAGCTCACATGGTTGGTATAATGAAAAGAAATGGGTGAGCCCACCTTAGAGATGGACCCACCCTTTACTCTTAGCAATAACAATAAGGGTACTTATCAATAGCCATCGTTCTGCACCAAATTGGTATTCAGTTTTCTTTCCGAAGACGGAATAGGGAAGAGCCTTCTGCGGGGATCCTTATTCATACCGGGCGTATAACCTGAGGTAGCCACATCGCCGGGAATGGGGTATTCTATTTCATATTTATCAAAACGGATCAGGTCATTCCGGCGCCAGTTTTCCCAGTGTAATTCGCGGCCGCGCTCATCCAGCAGTTCATCGAGTGTAACCGATGCTGCTAACGGCGCTTTTGCCCGCGCACGCACTTTATTAAATAATACCAGCGCTGTTTGCAATTCGCCATTTACGGTAGTGGCGCTGGCGCCACGTACAATGGCTTCCGCTTTCATTAAATAAACATCTGCTAACCGGAAGATCGGCATATCATTACCACTCATACGGGTAGCCGCGGTAGTAGCTTTGTCGGGATAATATTTGATAGAACGGATACCCATGCACCGGGCCAGGTAATCGTTACCCACGTCAAAAGGTTTGGTGCCGGTCATTTTAATGGCCCTGGTGATCTCCAGTTGCCAGGTAGTGTCGTTATTGGTGCCTGTATAGCTGGCATCGAGGTCCTTCTTTTTTATTTTTATAGTAAATGGTGTGCCATCCCAGTTATATTGTTTTCCTACTAACCAGGTATTGTTCCGCTCATCGCCAGCTAAATTAAATTTGTCGTAAAATTCAGGCGTGGTGCTAATGGAAATGCTCAGGTTGTTGGGGACACCATATTTGGGCCACAAATAAGCCATAAAAGCATGACGGGTAAACTGGTTTCCATCTAATTGTAAAGCATCGTACGGAATGGCAAAAATGGTTTCTGTAATACCAGGACCATTATCCGGTGCAAATACCGCTGCATAGCTGGCATCGAGCTTATATTGTGTATTGGCAATTACGCTGTCGCACATTTGTACAGTTTCCTGTTTTCTTTCACTGCCGGTATATACTTTTGCGTTGAGGTACATTTTAGCCAGTAAGGCATATGCCATGGCCCTGGTGGGATGTGCGTAGGTTAAGGTGGCGTTATTGGCGTTTTTTACGGGCAGATTGTTTACAATCGATTTCAGGTCTTTTTCTATGAACTGAAACACTTCAATCCTTTGTTTGGTAGTAGGAAGGTTCAACACAGGGAAGGTGTCAACAATGGGAACATTGCCATAGATATCCATCATAAAGAAATAGAACAGGGAACGCATTGCTTTTACTTCTGCAATGGCGCCTATGCGAATGGGGTCCGTTTCCGCAAGGGTTGAACTGCTGATATTATTCAATACCCGGTTGCAGGTGTTGATTGCGCCAAATCCCCATTCCCAAACATCCTTTACATTGGTGTGATCGGGTGTATAAGTGTGATGATGATGCTGGCGGTACTGGCCCCCATCATCATAGTTGCCATCGCGGCCGGGCAATATAACTTCATCAGTGGTCAGTTCCTGCATCCGGAAATATTCAATGGCATATTTGCTGGCCAGTTGCGTGTAAATAGGTCCGATCAGAGCCTGGTAGTCGGCAGATGTTTTGGGGAAATTGGTATCAATATATTGTGATTCGGGTTTAACATCCAGTTTGGTGCACGCACCCGCCATTACGGTAATAGCTGATAATGCGATCAAAAGCTTTTTCATCTGGTAATTTTTTATTGAAGCGTTTACTTTAATTTTTTTGAACAACCTGTAAAGCGCGTCATAGTATTAGAATACTATGTTGGCGCCAATGATGACCGATCTTGTTTTGGGATAGAAATTTTTAGCGTCAATACCTGGTGTCAATCCGCCGATATTTATTTCCGGATCTATACCCCTATAATTGGTGATGGTAAAGATGTTGTTTCCCGAAACAAAGAATCGCAATTTGCTGATAGCCGGGATCTTTGTTTTCCATGAATAACCCAGGGTAGCATTGTCAAGGCGCACATACGAACCATTTTCAAGGAAGCGGTCAGAAGTGAGGTAAGCAATGTTGTCGGTAAATGCTTCGCCCAACGTGAATTTAGGGACGTTGAGATTTTTTGAATCGGCCGGGTTATTCAATTGGGCCAGCGTATTATTCAGAATTTTATTACCGGTAACTCCTCTCAAAAAGAAGTTCAGATCGAAGTTTTTATAGGTAAAAGTGTTGTTCCAGCCAAACATCAATTTAGGCTGTGCATTGCCGGCAATAAAGTAGTCTGATGTAAGCGGCTGGCTGGCAATCACAGTTCCATCGGCTTTTTGGAACGTGCTGGTGCCGGCATCGTTCTTGCCCATATAGTGCCACAAGCTGAAGGTGCCCAGCGGTTGGCCTTCCATGATCACCTGGCTCCAGTTGCCGGTTTGGCCTTTCCCTCCCAGGTATGCAGTGGGTATAGACGATAACGCGGTGAATTTGTCGTTCGATAAAGAAACCACTTCATTTTTATTATGCGCAAAGTTGGCAGAAGTGGTCCAGTTGAAACGGTTGTTTGATATTGGCGTAGCGTTTAAGGTTACTTCAATACCGGTATTTTTTACTTTACCAACATTGGCCGTTAATACGTTTACAAAATACTGGGTAGTAGATACGGGATAGTTATAGATAAGGTCAGACGTATTTTTGATATAATAATCTATTGAACCGCTTACCCTGTTGCGCAATACCGAAAAGTCAAGACCGATATTGGTCATTGCAGTGCTTTCCCATTTCAGGTCGGGGTTCTCATTTTGTACAGGTAACAATCCGGTCGGGTATTGCCCATTATAATAGAACCTGCCGCCTGAACTATAGCGTACAATAGAAGTAAAGGCATCAAAACCAAGTGAGTTACCCGATACGCCATAACCGGCCCTCAGTTTCAATTCATCAAAGATCTTTTGATCGGCCATGAACGCTTCCTGTGAAATACGCCATCCTGCAGAAACAGCCGGGAAGTAACCCCAACGGTTATTCTTACCAAAAGCTGAAGAACCGTCGTTACGCAGTGAAGCTTGTAATAGATATTTATCATCGAACTGGTAGTTGATCCGTCCGTAGTAAGAGATCAACCGCAGCGTAGAGATGATGGCATTATCAAATTTGATATTCCCAACAGTATACGGATTACTTACATACAGGTTATAAAAGGTGAGCAGGTCGTTGGTATAGCCTTGTGTTGAAACGCCAAAACCGTCGCCAATGCGGTCCTGTTGCCAGGAGTACCCACCCAGTAATTTAATGTTATGCTGGCCGAATGATCTTTCGTAGTTAAAGAACGACTCAATTACCTGTTTGATGTTCTCATAGCTGCTGCGAAAAGCCCGGCCATTGGCGCCAACCGCCTGACCTGAAAATGCATTGTTATAGATGTTCCGGTTGGTTTGTTCTTTTTGTCCGGAGATGCTCAGGGTATATACCAGTCCTTTGAGGATCTTTACTTCGGCCAGTCCGGTCAATAAAGTTTTTTCTTCTTTGCTCTCGATATCGTTGTTGGCAACTATACCAACAGGGTTTAAATAACCCCCACGGCTGAAGTCTTCGGTGAATGAGCCATCGGGGCGGCGTACACTTACAGTAGGCATATAGGTAAGCATATTATTAAACAGGGCGCCCTGGTCAATATCAACGTGTTTGGTTGTGCTGTTTAATAAAGTGATGCCAAGCTTTAAGCGTTCATTGAAGAACTTGCTTTCGAGCATACCTCTGGCGGTTACGCGTTTCAGCGAAGAAGTTTTAACAATTCCCTGATTATCGAAGTAGTTGAGGCTGGCGCCAAAAAGGGTATTTCCCTGCGAACCATTAAAGCCCAGGTTATGATTGTGCGAAATACCGGTACGCATTACTTCATCCTGCCAGTTGGTATTAACGCCGCTGTCGTTGTATTGCGACAATAAGGTTTGTCCGTTTTTTGCGAGATAAGCCCTTAACTCATCACCGCTCAGCATATCAATTTTGTTAGAAACGGTTTCTATAGCAACGTACGGATTATAAGATAATGTGGTTTGACCCTGTTTGGCCCTGCGGGTAGTAACGATGATTACCCCGTTGGCTGCACGTGAACCGTAAATGGCGGTAGAAGAGGCGTCTTTCAATACGTCGATCGAAACGATATCATTCGGGGCTACCAGGTCTAACGAAGCGCCGGGCACACCATCAATTACATAGAAAGGCTCATTGGCGCCATCGCGCAGGGTAGAAGGCCCGCGCAGGATAACCGTAGGCTTCACATTGGGGTCGCCGCTTCGGGCAATATTCAAGCCGGGTACTTTACCTTGCAGCAATTGTGCAGGCGAACCAGTTACCACCTGGTTAAAGTTGTCGCTGTTGATGCTGGTTATAGAACCGGTGATATTCTTTTTACTCGATCTGCCATAACCAGTAACCACTACATCGCTTAATTGTTTCGATTGGTGCGTGAGTTTTACATCGATTGAATTTTGATTGTCAACCTGTACTTCTTTCGTGATGTAACCTATAGAAGAGATCAACAGTACTGCTTTAGCTGATGTAACGCTGATTTCAAATTTTCCTTCCTGGTCTGTCATCACCGATTTGCGGCTACCCTTTAGTGAAATGCTTACATTGGCGAGCGGCTCATTATTATCATCTGTTACTTTTCCTTTAATTATTCTTTCTGGTTGTTGGAAGGCTAAAGCCGGCACTGTTAACAACAGCAAGCAGGCTGTTAGCAGGAATAAGGTTGTTTTTTGGGCAGGCGGGAAACAAAAAAAACGCATGATTTTTTTTCTCATAAATAAATGTTTGGTGTTACGAGATTGGGAATCTGGTGAACCTCTATAAATTTAAATTTTATAATGCAGGCATAGCTCCGTTAGCGATAGGAAAGGATGGTTCTTATGATTTTTGAAGAAGGTGCAAAGGGAAACTTTCGATGTTACTAAAATGTAAACTGAGTATTAAGTTATTGCGGTTTTAGTGCTGTAGTAGTTGCTAACGTTGTAATAGCAAGTGGGGAGAAGTAAGTTGAGGAGTTGACAGGTTAACTGGTTGATAAGGTTGGTGGAGTTGAGAGAGGTAATAAAGGAGCAAGTTGACAGCGTGATGTTGGGGGGATTACTTGCAGCGTGTAGCTTGCGGCTTGTAGCGGTTTTTGCTTCCGGCCTTCAGCCCTTGGCTTTTTAGCTGTATTGCTTGCAGCTTCTACCGGTTTTCCCGCTTGTGCCAGGCGGAATCCCCGGGATCTACCTGGGGCTCCGCTGGACTTGTAATGTTTGCGTAGCCACAAACATAGTAGTAAAAATCATATAGAACTTACGAATCAGGGAAAACAAATTATTAATTCCGAAATAGTATTTCCCCCTATATGTACTGCCTATTATAAATCATACCTTTGAGTACCGGTTATGGTCCTGTTGAATTGTGCATCCCGCCCTGTTGCGCCATCCCGCCCGTTATAAATGATTAAATGAAAACGCTGAAAGACCATATTGAACGCACCATTTCCGTAACGGACAATGAGTTGGAGCATATGGTCCATTCATTTCAGTCAATGACCCTGGGTAAGGAATCCCACCTGATAAAAGCCGGGCAATATTGCGACAATTATTACTTTGTTGAAACCGGTTCACTGCGTATTTATACGATGGTCGACAATATGGTCGTCACCAACTGGTTTGTGTTTGAAGGGAATTTTTTTACCGACCTCGAAAGTTATACCTATCAGTGTCAGGCAAAATTTAATATACAAGCCATTGAGAACTGTACGATATTATATATATCCAGAAAAAATATGAATGAGCTGCTGGCGAAATATCCTGCCTGGAGCGAACTGGTTCGCAAAACCTGGGAGCAGGCGTTTATCAGGCTGGCGCAAATCGTACTATCGGTACAAACCTTATCTGCTCAAAAAAGATATGAGCATTTATTAAATCACCACGAGTTCATACAAAATACCCCGGCCAAAGATCTGCTGGCCTCCCTGTTGGGAATCACCGATTCTTCGCTAAGTAAGAAATAATAAATACAAATCGGCGTTTAGGTGTTGCTTTTAAAACCTAAATATTCATTGAATGGTTGCTTATGATAAACCTTCGAAAGCTCCCTTTAATCGTACTCTTTTTTTCTGTATTTACTGCTCATAGTCAAAATCCCAGACCTGTACAAGTTGATGTTTGCATTTATGGCGCCACCTCGGCCGGCGTTATAGCTGCCTACACAGCTAAAAAAATGCATCAATCTGTTTTGCTGGTAGATCCGGGTAAACATGTTGGCGGATTGACTTCCGGTGGACTGGGCTTTACAGATATCGGTAATAAATATGCGGTATCCGGGCTGGGGCTTGATTTTTACCGGAAAGTAGGGAAGAAGTATGGCAAATTTGAATCCTGGACCTTCGAACCGCATGTGGCCAGGGAGGTGTTTATGCAATACATCAAATCGGCTAAGGTTGACCTGGCATTGGGACATACCCTGCTTAGTGTAAGAAGTGAATTCGGGTATATAAAGGAATTAGAACTGAATTACATTAATGAAGAAGGACAGCTCACTACCAAAAGGGTAGAGGCGAAAATGTTCATCGACTGTTCGTATGAAGGCGACCTGATGGCCAAATCCGGCGTTTCGTTTACAGTGGGCCGTGAATCTAACAGTTGGTATAATGAACCTATTAATGGCGTACAGTTGCGCGACAAGCACCAATTTCCCGATGGTATAGACCCATATAAAGTTCCGGGCGACGCGAAAAGTGGTTTGTTGTGGGGCGTATCGGATAATATATTGTACCCGAATGGTTCGGCAGATACAAAATTGCAGGCGTATAATTACCGGATCTGTCTTACCGACGCTCCGGCCAATCGTATAGACATTACCCGGCCCGAAGGGTATGATTCAACCATGTATGAATTGTTATTGCGTTTGCTGCAGAAAAAGCCGGCTGCTAACCTGGGCGCTATTCTGAAGATCGACCACATGCCCAATCATAAAACAGATATCAACAACAACGGTCCCTTTTCAACCGATATGATCGGGATGAACATTGGTTACCCTGAAGGCGATCAGGAGAAGCGGAAGAAATTCAGGCAGCAACATGAGCTTTATACAAAGGGTTTGCTGTATTTCCTTGGGCACGATCCCCGCGTGCCGGAGCACCTGCGCAAGGAAATGCTGACCTGGGGATATCCTAAAGACGAATACACCGATAATAATAACTGGACACCGCAATTGTATGTGCGCGAAGCCCGCAGAATGATCAGTGCCTATGTAATGACACAGGCCAACTGCATTGGAAAAGAAGTGGTGACCGATGGCATTGGTATGGCCGCTTATACGATGGATTCGCACAACGCCCAACGTGTTGTGGTGAACAGGATGGTAAAGAATGAAGGCGATGTACAGGAAGGCGGTTTCGGTCCTTATCCCATCTCGTACCGTTCAATTGTTCCCCGGGCAAAAGAATGTAAGAACCTGCTGGTGCCGGTATGTTTATCGGCCAGTCATATTGCATATGGTTCAATACGCATGGAACCAGTTTTTATGGTGCTGGCACAAGCTGCCGCAACGGCTGCTTCCATGGCCATTCAAACAAAAGCCGATGTACAGGAAGTTAATGTGCAACAACTGCAACAGGCGCTTAAGACCAATCCGCTGGCCGATGGCAGTGTAGCTGAAATTGTGGTTGATAATGCCAATACAGAGCAAGTGCAAATAAAAGGTAACTGGGCAACCAAAGAGCGTATGGGCTATGGTCCATCTGTGCTTACGGCCGATGCGCCATCTGCCGAAGAACGCTCAGTACAGTACAAGCCGGTTATTGTAAAAGAAGGTCAGTACAACATTTATACGTATGTGCTGCCCGGCTATGATAAGTTGGCCTCACAAACGTTGATCACGGTGTTTGATGGCGCCAAAGAAGCTAAAGTATCGCTGAAGAAAGACGATATTAAAGTACAGGGACAAACTTCCGGTGAGTGGGTGTTGGTTGGTAAGTATAAATTACCGGCCGGTTCCAATGCGCATGTAACCATTCAGGCGGCCAATGCCGATGGGGCCATTGTAGCGGATGCTATATTATTAGTTCCCGATGGAAAATAAGTGAGAAAATCACAAAACACAAAAGACAAATCCCAAAGAGAAGGCAAAAAGGCAATAAGAAAAATTACAAAAGTCAAATTCCAGGATACAAAAAAAGCCCGCCCGATATTTATGATCAGGCGGGCTTTGTAAAAAAGAACGGGTATTTACATCAGCTTCGATTTCATTTCCTGGTATTCTGCTTCCGTGATCTTTCCCTGGTTTCTTAATTCAATCAGTTTTTCCAATTCTTCCATTCTGTTAACGTTAGTGTTGGTGGTTGTTGTTATTTGATCAGTATGCGAGGTGTGCGGCATATTCTTTTTTAAACTATCGAACCCGCTTTGCAGAGTGTCGCCGGGATTTTTAAATAACCAGGCGAATACGATCACTGCCAGGGAGGCTGCGAGGGCAATCCACAAACCATAGCCTGCCGATACAATGCCAAATGCGCTACCCGAGATCTGGCTATATTTTATGATCGCAAAAAGAAGGGCTATAAAGCCTGCCATCAGGGTTATCATCCACATATTTCTTTCTTCGGCTTTTTTCTGGTCGCCCATTAATGCAATAACCGCTACAGCTACCAGGGACAGGAATACAACGATGCCAGTTCCATTAAATCCATTGGCGTTCAGGCTGTCTCCAAAAATGCCGCCCACTGTAACCCAGGGAAGAAAAACGGCAATAATGCCTATGGCTGCCAGTATCAAAATGAACCGGCGTTGCTTATGCATTAACAGAAAGTTCATAACACATAGTTTTTATAGTGAAGAAATGGTTGAATGCTCCCGGGATATCAATAGTATTGCCAGGCTACCGGATCTGCAGCCTTTCATTGGGGATGGAAGTATGTATGAAGGAATTAAGGCTATGGTATGGCCCTTTCTTAAAGATGTTCGTTTCAGGAAGCTGGTAACGTTTTCAGGAGATGAGGGAATTGTATCCTAATATACAAAAAAATATTGGTCTGTTAAAATGTGCCTCTAAGAGTAGATATTGAGGTCACTGTCGTTTTTTTTGCCTTTGCAAGGCATAAAGGCAACAAGGCATAAAGGCAACAAGGCAACGAGGATATAAGAAAGGGAAAAGGGCATAGAGGCATATAGAATTGCACTAATGAGTGTTCCTAAATGCCTTTATGCCCTTTGCCTCTGTGCCTTTCCTATGTTAGCGTTTTAATATTCTCTTCGTTATTGTTTCTTTGTTGGTACTTATTTTAATGAAATACATTCCAGTTTTCAGGCCGGAAATGTTAATGTGCTGTCCGCTTAAAATGCGCGGCGCAGAATACACAACGGTGCCATGTACGTCAACTATTTTTACATCAAAATAGTCGCCCATGTTGCCATATTGAATAACCATTTCATTGGTAACCGGGTTGGGCATTATCTTCATGGTAGCGGTGTAATCGGTAAATGGTACTACGCCGCCATCAACAAAAGGCGAGGCCTGTGCAGCAGTTGGGCGAACGGTTACAGAGCTGGTCCAGTCGTTTAAGTTTACGGTGGTACCACCTGATAAGCCCACGCTCACCAGGCACTGGTAATTGCTTCTAAACAAATAAGCAGGGCCTGCGAAATTATTATCGCGGTACAGGATCACTTCATACCCGCTGGTTACTTTTAAAGATGAAATATCGTCGTTAATAGCGCCCCGGGATAGCAACTGGTCCACAGTGTATGTACCAACCGGCATGTTGATGGCATAACCGCCATAGTTGCAATCTTTATACACGATAGCACCGGGCGGGTTGTTCATAACTACGGTGATCTGGGCGGTAGCTTGTCCACCACGGTCATCGGTAGCAACAGCTCTTACTGTATAGGTGCCGGCCGTTGCGCCTGCCCAGGTAAATGAATACGGGCTCGATGCATCTTCACCCAGTTTGGTACTGCCATTAAAGAATTCTACTTTATTAATAGCGCCATCGGCATCTGATGCAGTTGCATTGATGGTAATGCTGGCCGGTGCTATGAAAGTGGCGCCATTGGCAGGTGTTGTAATGCTTATTACCGGCAAGGTATTGGTTACGGACCGCACACGTACAGAAGACGCGGAATCATTCCAGCCGCTGCTCACCAGGCAGGGAACATCTGCTGTATAGCCTGCGAAGGTTCCAGCGAAATTGTCGTTTTTGTACAACACTACTTCATAACCTGGAGTTATTTTAATAGACGAGATGTCTTTATTAGAGATGCCATTCGCTGTCAGTTGCGCAGTTGTGTAATTGCCTGCGTTCAACCCGATGGCATAGGTACCGGTGTAATTACAGTCTTTATAGAAGATGGCGATACCCGTTGGGGTAGAACCGCCGGATACCGAACCGGTAATGGTATAATTGCCCAGTGATCCGTAGTTGGAATAACCGCTTACGGTAGGACTTCCTGAACCCGTACCCGTAACCGAAACATAATAAGTACCTGCAGCAAGCGTGGTGCTGATGCTGGCATTTAAGGTGGCGGGATTGGAAGTGGCAATAACTGTTCCGCTGGTATTGTATACTGTTGCTACAATATCCAGGTTGGGATAACTGGCGTTAGGGTTAAAGTTGAAGTTGGCTGTACCGCCGCTGGTGTTGAAGGAAAACATGTCCACATCGCCGGTGCGTTCAACCACCCCTGCATTGTTTACGTTGCCCGTTGCATCAACGTTGAGGGAAGCCGCTGCGGCGATCGTGTTGCCATAATCGTCGGCGCGGTAGCCTACGCCATATGTTGTGCTGGCGATCGTAGCCAGGTCATCCTGCGTGGTGCTGGGGTTGGCATATTCTCCTTTGCTGAATTGTACCAGCGATTTATTATAACCTACGCCCATGATCGGCGCCCAATTACCCTGACCACTATAATATTCCTCATTGGGCGATGTTCTACCGTCATGTGAAAGCCCGAATGTATGGCCCACTTCATGCGAACCTGCTTCACCGGCTGCTTTGGCGCCACCGTTAAACACCCAGCAAGGCGTTTCATCATTCCACCTGAATGAACCTAAATAAGCTACCCCGCCGGCTCCCGGGGCAGCCGTATTAGTAGGTGTAAAAATGCAACGCATTCTTTTCGTTTTTGGGTACGTGTTAAAAACGGCCTCACTGGTTGTTACATTCAAATGGAACGGCCGGTAATCTTCGCTGATCATTTTCCATACGTTTTCCTTGTCAGCATCTGATAAGTTAGCCGGGGCTGCAGTGATCGGGTTACCGTTGTTCCAGGGAGTACCGGAAACATATTGTCCATCGAAATCGAGCAATACACATCCGTTACCACCGGGATAGCTTTGCAGGTCGGCAACAGCAGCTACCGCATCGGAAGTTGTGGATTCGGTTGTACTTGCAGGTGCTTTTTGATAGTCGATGCAAACTACATTGTTGATATCTGTTTCTTCTACAAATACGGCTCCACTGTTATCAGCGGAATATTTGTAGGCTTTTCTACTATTGTACAACAAAATGTGTCCATACACTGATTTGCCTTCGATCATCAGGTAAAAGGAAGAATTAGGGACATTTTCAATGCTACCTGCCAGTTGTTCTGCGCCCGTGCCCAGCATGCGGCGATGGGTGATGGAAGCTGGTAAGGTAAGGGAGGAAGAAATTTTTAACTGCAGGCGAGGGATGCCATTGGGTTTTTGTGTTGCAGTTAGTTGTTGGCGAAAATCGTTTAAGACATTGGTGCTACTGCCGATTGGATAGCGTTTGTCCTGACCATAGGTTACGGAACCTATTGCGCACAGGCCTACCAGCAGGTACAGATTTAATTTGTGCATGGTGCTTGATTAATGAGGGTGAAAGTAAATTAAAAACCTGTCAGGGCCAATACTTGCGGATGTATACATATAATTGTTATATGTACACGTGCAGTTTAGGACCTGACAGGGTTATTATTAACTTAATGAACTGTTGTAACTACTTAATGAACTGACGCGTGATCTTTTTACCATTCTTTGTATACACCAGGGTATATACACCAGGTGCTAACGATGATACATTGAGCTGGTTAACAGCCGCACGAGCCGTAACTACCTGTTTACCTGTGATATCAAAGATGCGGATGATACCACCCGATAAAGATTCACCGCTTACAATGTTCAGTTGTTGCTGCACCGGGTTGGGGTAAATGGTGAGCGCCTTCCCGGTTTGTACTGAATTATCGATCAGGTTGCTTAACAGATCAGCGCGTGCTGCCTGCGCTCTTGCGCTTAACGGTGTAATGCGAACCCAATTCAAATTCCAGCCACCAGTTTGTGCATACACACCAAAGTTGTATGTGCCTGCAGTAATGGTAACATTATGCGAAACGGTAGTCCAGTTTTGCCAGCCGCCGGTATTAGGAATATCAACGGCGCCCAATGGAATAGCACCAGCATTCAGATCGCACGATACGCGACCGCCGCCATTTAAACTGGCCACACGGTATTCTACTTTATAAGTACCTGAAGTTGGGAAGGTGATGTTGTAATAAGCCATCCAATCGGTAGCATCGATATAGCCAACATTTGATCCGCCGCCTGCATCTGTGGTAGCTTCCACTTGTATGCCGGCCATGTTGTTATAGTTTTCAGCCTCGATAAAAATGCCTGAACCGGTGTTTGCTGCAATAGCCAGGGAAGTTACCTTGTCATTCCAGCCATCATCTACCAGGCAGTCATCGTCGCCAGTTTTAACCAGGGTAGTCCCGGTGAAATTGTCATCCCAGTATAACGTTACTTTGTAGCCGTTTTGAACTTTTAAAGAAGAGATCTCGTCATCGTTAATGCCTTTGGCTATCATTTGCGCCCGGGTATAGCTGCCCGCAGGTAAGGAAACAGCTGTGCCGCCATAGCTGCAATCTTTGTAGAAGGTAGCCACCCCTGTTGTGCCGCCGCCTCTGTTCAACACCACTTCATGAATGGCAGATAATAATGAATTGGCGCCGGTAGCATCGCCCGACAATTCCCAGATCATTACACCATTGCCTTCATCAAATGCCAGGTTGGTTTTATTTTTTATAGTGGTGATGCCATTGTAACCTACACCGCTGAATACATCTGCGTAAGGATCAGCGCCACGGGCAACCAGTTGAGCAAATGTTTCCCAGCTTGGTCTTCCGTAAAAAGGCACGCCCATTACCGCTTTTGAAGCCGGTAAACCGCGTCCTTTCCAATAGCTGAACGACTGTTGAGCGTAGCTATAAGTAGAGTGGTCGAAGTTGTTATAATCATACGCCATCAGGTTTAAAAAATCAACTACATTGAACACGCTGTTGAGAATGCTGCCTCCGTTAATTCCAACAACAGCGGCGGTTAATAATTTACCGCGGTTGTGCATTTCAGTAGCCAGTTGTGTCATCAATGCAGCGTAGTTGTTGGCAGATGCGCCTGCATCGGGATATTCCCAATCGATATCAACGCCATCCAGGCTATATTGATTCACGAAGTTGATGAGGTTGTTTACAAAGTTGGTGCGATAAGTACTGTTGGCTGCCAGCGTTTCAAAACCACTGTCATCGCCATTGTTCCAGCCGCCTACGGCTATCAGCACTTTTACGCCCCTGGCATGCGCGAGGGAAACCAGGCTTTGCAGTTTGCCAGGATTTTCAATGGCCTGTAAACCTCCGGTAGAGGTAGGTAAGGCAAAGGCGTAGTTAATATGAGTAAGCTTGCTGTATTGTATGGCGTTCACATCGCCTGCCCAGGAGGGCATGTAGCCTACCACTTTAAATTGGGCAGCTACGCGTTGTGCCGATGTAAGTAAAAGAAGGAATATACTTGCCGATAAAATTTTCTTCATGATAAAGTTTTTAGTGATCCATTATTTTACGAACTCTCTGGTGATCCTTGTTTTGTTTTTAGTGAATACCAGCGTGTACACACCTGGTGCCAATGCTGATACATCGAGGCGATTGGTGGCAGGGCGCGCCGTCATAACCTGTTTACCGCTCATATCAAAAATGCGGATCAAACCACCAGTCAATGATTCACCACTTAAGATGTTCAATTGTTGCTGAACCGGGTTGGGATAAATGTTGAATGCTTTACCCGTTTGTACAGAATTGTCGATCAGGTTGTTCAACATGTCGGCCCTGGCGGCTTTCGCAGTTAATGGTGTAATACGGAACCAGTTCAGATTCCAGCCACCTGCTATTGCATATATACCCGGCGTATATGTACCGGCGTTAACATGCACGTTATGTGAAATAGTGGTCCAGTTTTGCCAGCCACCGGTAGAAGGAATAGCCAGTTCTCCCAATACAATGGCGCCGGCGTTCAGGTCTAACGACAAACGGCCACCGCCATTCAGGCTGGCTACGCGGTATTCAATTTTATAAGTACCGGTAGTTGGGAAAACGATCGGGTTATAGGCTAGCCAGTCGGTAGCATCTATCCAGCCAACATTCGTTCCGCCGCCTGCATCTGTGGTAGCTTCTGTTTGCACGCCCTGCATATTGCTATAGCTTTCTGCCTGTATCAATGTGCCGGGAGGTGGTGGGGGTGGAGTGCCATTATCCTGGTAAACGCGTACCCAGTCAACATACATTTTTGCCGGGAAACCGTTGAGGTCGATGTTGAAGCCGGGCCAGTTACCGCCAACAGCCATATTCAACAGGATGAAGTGATTGTTCTGAAATTCGCTGGTGCCATTGATACCACCGCCAATATACATTTCGTGGAATTTGGCGCCATCTAAGAACCAACGGATATAATTGGCATCCCATTCAACCGTGTACACGTGGTAATCAGTTACCGTACAAGCGGTGTTACCACTATAGGAGGCATGCTGATTATTATTATCTAACCAGTGTGGAGTGCCATAAGTTATGTTCTCGGCATTGATATGCTCCATTACATCAATTTCACCACAGGCCGGCCAGCCTACAGTAGAAATATTATCACCCAGCATCCAGAACGCAGGCCATATGCCACTGAAGGCAGGCATCTTGATGCGTGCTTCGATCTTGCCATATTTCCAGGATTTCTTACCCTGGGTTTTCATACGGGTAGAAGTATAATTATAGCCGCCGATAGATTCGCGTTTGGCAGTGATCACCAGTTGTCCGTTTTCGACAGTAGCATTTTCCCGGCGGTAATATTGTAATTCATTATTGCCCCAGCCGTTGGTACCGTTGCCGGTTTCAAAAACCCAATCGGCGCTGATGCCGTTGTCAAATTCATCCTGCCACACTAGCTGCCAGTTCTGTGCCTGGGCATTTTTTTGTAGCGTGGTCAATGCACCCAACAATAAACAGGTGGGTAGAAACTTTTTCATAGAAAAGTGTTTTGTGGTTTAAAATATGGATCGTTCTTCGTGAATCGTCAATCGTGAAACGTGAAACGTGAATCGGCAATAATTTCCGGCTGGCAAGATTGATTAGTGATCTCACATCGTAGCAAGCCATTCACCATTCACCATTGACGTTCCTGCAACTTGAAACCTGTAATGGGCAACCGGTAACTGATTTCCTGCAACCTGAAACTTGCAACGGTCATAGCCCATCACACAACCATTCACAAAGTGTAGGGTTGGCAATAGAGATTGAAAGGGGGAAAAAAATATTGATATTCCTATACAGTGCCAGGGAAGTGGTACTACCCACTTAAGTGCTAAGGGATGCAACTACAACTTACTTACTGCTTACAAACAAGTGATTTCTACGAAGAAGGTGAAGGCAAAAATCACTCCAATTAATTCATATCGCTAAATCGTTTTGGAATTTCAAAGCTATAAATGATTATGATGATGAAAAAGAGTAAAATTACTCGATAATTTCAGCATCGATGGATATGGGCACCACACGGTTATCAATACCTCTATATAACACGGAAGCAATGCAGCATCTTAAGAATACCTATTCACCACAATGCCTTGTTAATGTACATGTGTTTTATTTTTATTTTCTATTTCCTATAACGGTAATCTATAATGTGGAAAAAAATAAAACTGTTTTCGTAAAGAAATTATTTTAAAGCGCTTTTACTTTGCAACTGCTTCTACAACTATTTTACTGCAATTACTAATTACCTTCTTCAATTGTTTTTTACCAAAACGCGGAATGCTTAACGCAAAACGCCTGAATACGTTTTGCTTTATGCCTTCAGTAAAATGTACCTTTCTGCTATGCTAAAAAGATTCAGCAATGCAGGAGCTGCAGGTTGGTATTATTTTATCCTTTGTTATTCCAGATGCTTAACGCGAAGCGAATTGCTATGCGTTAATGTGAAACGTAAAACGTAATTCACTTCTTCTGCGTTGAGCGTTTAATCATCATCATTAGTGTTTTTAGTACTATGTGTTCGCTTGCTCGTCAAGCGTTCGGCATTCTGCGTTCGGCGTTAGACGTTGAGCGTTCAGCATTGTGCGTTTATCGTTTGATATGTATGTATTGTTAATCTAAAAAAATGCTTTACAGTATGAGAGTGTTGTCTACCCTTTGCAGAAAGCGCCGCTGGCGATTTTTGCAATATGTTCATTTGGTAATTTTGTTTTGTTTGTTTTCCTCCACGCAAGCGCAGGTGAGTCCAACTGTGCCGGCCACTACGGCGCAGCACACCAAGCAGATAATTGGGTACATTACCCAATGGGATGCCTGGAAAGAAGTAGCGAACGTGGTGCCCAAGGGCGGCTTCAATCATTTGAATGTCGATTACTCCCAGTACACCATTCTGAACTTTTCATTCTTTGGCGTTGCCAAGGATGGTAGTTTACACAGTGGTGATTTTCGTAATAAGAACATTTACCAGGTAGGGGCGGTGCAGGAACCGGCTGCCTTGGTGAATGAAGATATTTACAGCAGTTGGGACCTGTACCTGTTGTATGGCGAATTGGAAACTTTGTATTATATCTCCGACGGCAGTTATGCCTACAGCCTGGGCTATCGTAACGAAGGCGGCGGCTGGAAAAATATAAACACCAACAGGACCGGCACCTTTCCTTTGTCGGTGCATAAACAGGGCGGCGCTCCCGGCCTTCTGGAGCTTGCTCACTCAAAAGGTTTGAAAGTAATGGCTTCTATTGGCGGCTGGAGCATGTGCAAGCATTATCCGGAAATGGCGGCTGATGCTGCCAAGCGCGCCAGATTTATAGCCGGTTGCAAGGAACTGATGGCAATGGGTTTTGATGGTATTGATTTCGACTGGGAATATCCCAATGATCCCGGTATGAACATCGAGCGGTACAGCACGGCAGATTACAACAACTTTGCGCTTTTGGCCGAAGAAGTACGTGCCGCTATCGGCAGCAGCAAACTGATCACAGCTGCTTTTTCTGCAGTACCTGCCAAGCTGCAAGGCTTTAACTGGACACGATTGAACGCTGTGTTCAACTATTATAACATGATGACCTATGATTATAATGGCGGTTGGAGCAACAAAGCAGGTCATAATGCACCATTGTACGATTATCCTGGTATGGAATACCCTGGCTTCTCCCTCAATGGTACGGTGCAGGGTATGCGTAGCCTTGGTGTTAACATGAGCAAGGTGACCCTGGGCGCTCCGTTCTATGGAAGAGGTGTAGTTACCAGCAGCGCTGCTACCGTGAACGGCGCTACTGTAAAACGTGCCGAGACTGTTCAACCAGACGGGCCGATACAAACCTGTGCCGACTATACCAACTGGGCAAAAGACCTGTGGGATGGCACTCCTTCTTATAGCTACATACTGCAAACTACAGGAAGCGGTTCGGGCTGGACTGACCACTGGGATGATGCGGCAAAAGTTCCTTATAAAACAAAAGGAAATTATTTTCTGAGCTATGATAACGAAAGATCAATTGAGGCAAAAGCCCAATTCATAAAAGACAATGGGCTGGCTGGTATCATCGTATGGCAGGTATTTGGCGATATGACGGATATGACCAGCAGCACGGTGGCTAAAGGAAAACTGATCTTTTGTCCCAACACCAAATCAAAACTGGTGAACAAGATCAACCAGGTGTTTGCCAGTGGCAGCACCGGAAACAACGCACCAACCGTGTCGATCACTTCACCTGCTAATAACGCCACATTCACTGCACCTGCGAGCATTACACTAACTGCTAATGCATCTGATGCAGATGGTGCCATTTCTAAAGTGGAATTCTTCAACGGAGCTACATCTATTGGTTCTGTTACATCGGCACCTTATTCGGTTGCCTGGAACAATGTATCGGCAGGCAGCTATACAGTAACTGCTGTAGCAACTGATAACGCCGGTGCTACTACCACTTCCTCTGGCGTTTCATTGACAATAAATGGTAATACCGGTGGAAACAACAGCGGTAAAGTAATTGTGGGTTACTGGCATAACTGGGGTACTACCTCTGGTACGCCACCTTACATCCGTTTGCGCGATGTGAACCCTAAATTCAATGTAATACAAATAGCCTTCGGGGTGAGTGCATCGGATAATGCAACCATCAGCTTTACACCAGAAGGTACATCTGTAGCCGATTTCAAAGCTGATATTCAAACCCTGCAATCACAGGGAAGAAAAGTATTGTTGTCGTTGGGCGGTGAGAACGGACACCTGGTGTTGGGCACAGCTGCAGCAAAAACTTCCTTCGTAAATTCAATGAAGTCGCTGATCGACCAGTATAATTTCGATGGATTCGATATCGACCTCGAAGGTGGTTCAAACCTGGTGCTCGACAATGGCGATAATAACTTTATGGCGCCAACTACCGCAAAAGTGGTAAACCTGATCGCCGGTATAAAGGAGATCATCAATTACCGCAAAGGACAGGGAAAAGACTGCTGGCTGACCATGGCTCCTGAAACCTATTATGTTCAGGCTGCCTATGCATCAACCTATTCACCACTGGTAGGCGCTTACCTGCCATTGATCTATGGCTTACGTAATGAACTTACGTTCATTCATCCGCAGTTGTATAATACCGGTCCAATGACAGGTATGGACAATAAGAACTATTCTTCAAGCACTTCAGACTTTATTGTGGCTATGACAGAAATGTTGTTGCATGGTTTCCCTGTAGCAGGTACAAACCAAACCTTCCCTGCATTGCGTGAAGACCAGGTAGCCTTTGGTTTACCAGCACAAACTTCAGCCGCGGGCTCCGGTTACACAACGCCCGCAAATGTGAAGAAAGCGTTGGATTACCTCACCAAGGGAACATCATTTGGTGGCGGTTATGTGATGAGAAAATCAAGTGGCGGTTATCCCGGACTGAGAGGTATCATGACCTGGAGTGTTAACTGGGACAAAGCGAATGGCGATGAGTTCGCCAACAATTATTACGAGTACTTCTTTGGTAACACAGGTGGAAACAATCCGCCCTCTGTAAGCATCACCTCACCGGCCAACAATGCTACGTTCACCAGTCCGGCTACCGTAACTATTACGGCAAACGCCAGTGATGTGGGTGGAAGCGTAACCAAAGTCGAGTTCTTTAATGGCGGTACAAAACTGGGTGAAGCTACTGCATCGCCTTATAGCTATACCTGGAGCAATGTAGCAAACGGAACCTATACACTTACTGCCAAAGCAACCGACAACGGCGGCGCTGTTGCCACTTCATCAGCAGTAACTATTGTGGTAGGCACAGGTGGTGGCACCGGCTGTAATGGAATTGCTGCGTGGAGTGCTACGGCAGTTTATTTGTCAGGAAACCAGGTGGTATATAATAATAAAGTGTATGAAGCAAAATGGTGGACACAAAACGAGCAACCTGATCTGAACGTAGGTGATGGTAAAGTTTGGAAGTATATCAGCGATTGCAATGGCGGCGGTAATAATACAGCACCTGTTGTAACCCTGACGGCTCCTTCTGCAGGTGCTACGTTCTCTGCACCCGCTTCGGTTACTATCTCTGCTACGGCCAGCGATGCCGATGGTTCTGTAAGCAAAGTGGGTTTTTACAATGGCAGTACGCTGTTAAGCGAAGTAACAGCAGCGCCATACAGTTATACCTGGAGCAACGTTGCCGCAGGGCAGTATACCATTACTGCAAAAGCAACTGATAATAGCGGTGCTACTACTACCACTGCTGGTGTGCTCATTACAGTTACTGGCGGTTCAGGTACGGGTAATTGCGCCGGCGTTGCCGCATACCAGCCGTATCCAAAGATCTACAACTTAGGCGATAAGGTTACCTACAACGGCAATTTGTATGAGAGCCAGTCAAATGCTTTATACAATGTAACACCCGGTACTGCTGATCATTGGTGGAAACCATTAGGAGCCTGCAGTGCTTCTTCATTGGCATCTGCTGCAACCAATATGGCAACTACGATCGGTGGCGCTTCCGTAGTGCCCAACCCGATCAATGGTAACCAGGCACAGGTGTTGAAGTATGCAGAAGCTGGCGACCAACTGATCGTTGAAGTGGAAAGTGTGCGTGGCTATGCAGTATCGAGCCGTTCGTTTACTGCTTCTGTTACCGGTGTAAATGCCATCACCATTCAAACCGCTGGTTTATCAAAAGGGATCTGGATCGTTCGCATTACCAATAAGAAATCCGGCAATGTGAGCACAACCCGGTTGGTGAAACTGTAGACTCTGTAAGTAGGTTAATGATGAAGTGAGAGAATAGGAGTTAGATTCCAGGTTTCGATGGAACACAGGTTATTGGAAAAAATAAACAAGGAACAGGAACCACCATATTCCATGTTCCTTGTTTTTTTATTTCTTATTCTTTCATTTCACTTACCAGCCAGGTGATCAGAGCGCCGAATAAAGCGATCAATGCAATTGACCAGCGCAGGTTAAATGTTTCGGCAATAAAACCCACCGTAGGCGGTACTATCAAAAAGCCAAAATAACCAATGGTAGAAACGCCCGCAATAGCCGGGCCGCCACTCATGTGTTTTACTTTACCCGCCATGCTGAATACCATCGGTACAACGCACGATACCCCAAAGCCCGTCATCAAAAAACCAATACAGGTGGTGATAGTATAAGGGAAGATGGCAGCGAGCAATAAACCCGTCAGGATGAACAGTCCGCTGTATTTCAACATGGCTTTAACGCCAATATTGTTGGCGAGCTTATCACCGGTAAAACGGCCGAGCGTCATCGCCACCATATATACCGCATAACCAACTGTCGCCACTTCCTTGGATGCATGCACGGCTTTTTTCAGATAGATGGCGCTCCAGTCGTACATTGTTCCTTCGCAGGCCATAGAAGCAAAACAAATAAAGCCCAGTTTCAGCAATGCTTTATCGGGGAACCTGAATTTTGTTTTCTCAAGCCGCTCATGTGGTTGCGGTTGCTGGTGTACGCTATCCTTAAAGAAAATAAAACAAAGGCTGGTTAAGAAAATGCTGACTGCGAGAAAATGCCAGGAGGGCGGAATGCTGAATGTGACCACCAACGAACCCACGGCAGCCGCTGCAAAACCGGCCACACTCCAGATGCCGTGAAAAGTAGCAATGATAGAACGATCGTACAATTTCTGCACGCCTATAGATTGCGCATTGGCCGAGATATTAAACAGGTTGCGAGATGAACCAAAGAAGAACAGGACCAGCGCCAGTTCCCAGATGTTTTGTGTGAAGCCTACCAGGCAAAGCATAATGTTGAACAGCACTGCACCTGTAAACATGATATACCTGCTGCTGAACCGGCGTAATAAATAGCCGGTTACAGGCAGGGTGCACATTAATCCTGCCGGCAGGGCGAAGAGCACCGCGCCTAACTTTCCTTCACTCAAATGTAAATTTTGCTGAATAGTGGGTATGCGCGAAGCCCAGGATGAAAAGCCAAAGCCCGATACAAAAAAGAAAATAGCAGTAGCTATGCGGGCTTTCCTGGGGGAGGGGCTGACAGATGCACTAACCATAATACTTTATAACGAGATTTGTTGTTCAACAAGAATGATAGTCATTTTAAGTTGTTGTTATTCCCGGCTTAGCCGGGACAGACCAGTTACTGGGTTTTCCCTGATAACTGGTAACCGGTAACTATTCAGGCTGTTGCCGCCACTACCATTTTCCTGTCAAATAGTACCTGTTTACGGTAGCCGGTAGGGCTTATGCCTTTGTATTTTTTAAAGATGCGGTTTAAATGGCTTTCGTCGGTAAAATGTAATTCAAAGGCAATCTCGTTAATGCGCATATCGCTGTGCAGCAATCGCGTTTCTACCAACTTTAGTTTGTAGTTGGTAATATAATTTTGTAAGGTTTCTCCGGTATGTTTTTTAAAATACTCGCTGAGGTAATTGACTGATATTTGAAAAGCGCCGGCAATTTGCTCGGCTTTTAATAATTCAGGTTTGTAAATATGAGCCTGTACATAATGAATGATCTTCAACGTGGTTTCATCGTTGTTGGCATCAGATTTCATTTTGTTCGGCACCCTGATGTAAAGGTTACGGGCAACAATAGAGATCACGGTGTTCACCATCTGGTGAATGATCTCCTGGTGATAGGGGTCCTTATTGATGTGTTCTTTGATCAATCCATCTATCAATGCTTTCACCAACACCCGGTCGTTCATGCCTTTTAGTATACAACCTGGTGAATGCGTGGTATTATGAAAGATGAACTCCAGCTTTTTTATCCATTCATTCTGATGGCTGTGGGCTTGCTCATTTTGTGATTTGAAATAAATATCATTAAAGCGGATCAGGAAGAATTTGGTAGTGGTTCTGACCGTTACTTTATGTGAGTCTTGTGGAGTAAGTAAAAATAAATTCCCGTTCCGGTATTCGAATTTGTTTTTATTAATGCAATGGGTACCGGTACCATCAATGATATAAACCAGTTCAAAGAAGTTGTGCTTGTGAGTTGGTTTAAGACACTCGTCTGTTTCTTTGTAAACTATTTCAAAAGGCTGGTGGAGATTCTCCGTGTTCATACCTGTAAAAGTACAGAATAAACCCAAAATTGTACAACAGAAAATCGATAACGTCTTCGCAACTTTACAATCCTATAATAAACTGTGCATCCCGGTAACGCCCTGTATATTGACATTCTGCTAAATGAATATCGGGTAAACATAATGTCTCTGCAACGATGCTGCCATTAAAAACGGATTAAAAAAAGAGAAGCAATTCATCTTCTCGGGGGAAGTACTGTATCATCGTTAACGCTCAATTAACAACCAATCATGGTCTTACGCGAAAGAAGAAATGGGTTAGGAGTTCTAATTAACACTTTAACCCAAAATAGTACTATGCGATTCTCTGCACTACCGGTTATTGCCATCCTTGTGATGCTGTTGTTGGGAGTTGAAATACCGGCAACGGCTCAATCATCACAACCGTTGTTATTATCAGATGCCATTAATACCGGGTTAAAAAATTATCAAAGCATTCAGGCAAAACGCAATTACCTCGATGCTTCTACTGCGATGGTGCAAAACACGCGCAATGAATATCTGCCGAATGTTATTGCTTCTGTACAACAGGATTACGGTACTATCAATGGTCAATATGGCCCATTGGCGGCTATTGGTATACCGGGTGTTGCTTCAAGTGGTCCGGTGAGTAGTTCGCAAAACTGGAACGCTTCGTTCGGTGGTTTGTATTTTGTAAATACCAACTGGGAGTTTTTTACATTTGGCCGGTTGAGGTCAAAGATCTCCCTGGCCAATGCACAAGTGCAAAAGGATTCCGCTGACCTGGTGCAGGAACAATTTATCCATAGCGTAAAAATTGCCAGCGCTTACCTGAACTTATTGACCACACAAAAGCTGGTACAAAATGCGCAAGCCAATCTGCACAGGGCCATTACCCTGCAACAGGTTGTTGCGGCGCGTACCCGTACCGGTTTAAATGCCGGGGTGGATTCTTCCATTGCCAATGCGGAAGTATCACGGGCGCGGCTGGCGTTGATCGATGCCCGGAATGGAGAACTGCAAGTGCGCAACCAGTTGGCCCAGTTCCTGAATGTAGCGCCGGTGGCATTTAGTTTAGACTCCACTTTCTTCAGTACTGTACCTGCTGAAGTGAAAACGAATAGTTCCATTACGCAGAATCCGCAGGTAAAGTTTTATCAAACGCGCATTAACCAAAGTGATGTAGCAACGGCGTATCTGAAACGAAGTGTGCTGCCGGGATTGAATTTGTTTGGCGTTTTTCAAACCCGTGGTTCCGGGTTTGATTATTCGTATTCACCCACTACCAATGCCAAGTATTCGCATGATTATTTCGAATGCATAAAACCTGCCCGCAGCAACTATGTGACCGGCTTGGCCATTGCCTGGAATATCACCAGCATTGCCAAGGTCAAACACCAGGTACGGGCGCAACAATTTTTAACGGCTGCATATAAAAATGAATACGACCAGGTAACCACGCAGTTGCAGGATCAATTGATACTCGCCGACCAGCGTATTGACAACAGTTTGCAAAGTGCCCGGGAAGTACCGCAACAATACAAGGCCGCAGCAGATGCCTGGCTGCAAAAAAGTGTATTGTATAAGAATGGGTTGACCAACGTTGTTGACCTGCAGCAGGCGTTGTATGCGTTGAACAGGGCTGAGACAGATAGGAGCGTGGCGTATATCAATGTATGGCAGGCGTTGTTGCTGAAAGCGGCTGCTTCAGGAGATTTTGACTTGTTTATCAAACAAGTGAAATAGTATTATAAATATGACAGGGGATTCATCTAACACGATCGATTTATGAATTTGATAAGATTAGCATTACGGAAACCTATTACAATACTGGTGTTGGTTGCGGGGTTATGCTTTTTTGGTATTAATGCAGTACGCAATATTAAAATAGATATCTTTCCTTCGCTCGATCTGCCGGTTATTTATATTTCCCATCCGTTTGGTGGTTATACCCCTACGCAGATGGAAGCGTTCTTTGGTAAAAATTATGTGAACCTGTTATTGTATGTCTCCGGCGTAAAAAGCATCGAAACAAAAAATATCCAGGGACTAACGTTAATGAAGCTGTCATTTTACCCCGGAACGAATATGGCCCAGGCTGCTGCGGAGGTGAGCGCTTTTTGTAACCGGGCGCAGGCAATATTCCCACAAGGCTCGCAACCACCGTTCATTCTACGGTTCGATGCATCTACCTTGCCGGTTGGGCAGTTGGTCTTGACGAGTCCTATCCGTTCCAATAACGAATTGCTCGATCTGGCCAACGTATATGTGCGTTCTTCTTTTACTTCCATTCCCGGGCTGGTATCGCCGGCCCCTTTTGGTGGAAACGTACGTACGATTGTAATAAAAGCAGACCCCGAATTAATGCGGGCGCATAATCTTACACCCGATCAATTGGTGCAGGCCATCCGCATCAACAACCAAACCACGCCATCGGGTAATGTGCGGATCAACGATTACAATTATATTACGCCTACCAATACGACCATTAAGACCATCAAGGATTTTGAGAATATTCCTTTGTTTAAAGGCGGTGTGCAAAATGTGTACCTGCGAGATGTGGCTACCATTGAAGATGGCGCCGATATTACGTCCAGTTATGCGCTGGTGAATGGAAAACGATCTGTTTACATGCCGATCACCAAATCGGCTGATGCCAGTACCTGGGAAGTGGTGCAGAACCTTAAAAAAGCATTGCCTAAGTTCCAGGCGCAATTGCCGGAAGATGTAAAACTATCGTATGAATTTGACCAGTCGGTGTATGTGATCAATGCGGTGAAGAGTTTGATCTCAGAAGGCGCTATTGGCGCGATTCTTACCGGTTTAATGGTGTTGTTGTTTTTGGGTGATTCGCGAGGCGCACTCATTGTGATCCTTACCATTCCCGCTTCTATTATATCAGGTGTATTGTTTTTGTCGTTGTTCAATCAAACGATCAATATCATGACGTTGAGTGGTCTGTCGCTCGCCATTGGGATCCTGGTTGATGAATCTACGGTGACGATTGAAAATATTCACCAGCACTTTGCAATGGGCAAGCCAAAGGCCGTGGCCATATGGGATGCGTGTAAGGAAATTGCCTTTCCCAAGTTGCTCATCCTGTTTTGTATCCTGGCGGTATTTGCGCCTGCTTTTACGATGAAGGGCATCCCGGGTTCGCTGTTCCTGCCATTAGCACTGGCTATCGCTTTCTCCATGATCACGTCGTACCTGCTGGCGCAAACCTTTGTGCCGGTGCTGGCTAACTGGATCATGAAAGTTCATCCGGGCAACCACAACTCCATTCATAGTGTTCAACCGGTTGCACTGCCCGAAGGTGATACCTGGGACCAAAAGAAAGTATTGTTGGAAAAGGAAAGTAAGAATGCTACCCGTTTTGAAAAGTTGCGTGCACGGTTCCTGCGGTTCTTACAAAGAATATTGCCATACCGCAAACCGGTTGTGATCGCTTATATAGTTGTGGTAAGTGGTGCGGCAGTGTTGTTGTTGGCGAGTATTGGTCGGGATGTATTGCCGCATACCAACTCCGGGCAATTCATGTTGCGGTTGCGGGCGCCTGATGGTACGCGCATCGAACGTACGGAAGCCATCATCCTCAAAACACTCGGCGCGTTGGATGAACTGGTTGGTAAAGAAAATATTTCTGTTACCTCCGCATTTATTGGGCAGCACCCGGGTTTGTTTAGTACCAGTCCAATTTACCTGTTCATGAGCGGACCACAGGAAGCGGTTTTACAGGTACAGTTGAGTGAAGAGTATAAGACAGATATGGATGAGTTGAAAGAAAAGATCAGGGCGAAGCTACATACCCTTATGCCCGATGTACGATTGTCTTTTGAGCCCATTCAATTAACGGATAAAATATTAAGCCAGGGTTCGCCTACGCCGGTGGAGATCCGGATCTCGGGAAGGAACAAAAAGCTGAATGAAGAATATGCGAACAAGGTGATCCACAAACTGAAACAGATCCCTTACATGCGCGATGTGCAATTGGGTCAGTCGATCAGGTATCCTGCCATAAATATCAATATCGACAGAACGCGGGCGGCGCAACTGGGTGTGGATATCAATGATATTTCCCGTTCACTGATCGCTTCCACTTCCTCCTCACGGTATACGGAAAAGAATATCTGGGTAGATGAAAAATCGAACCTGGCTTATAGCGTGCAGGTGCTGGTGCCTGAAAACAAGATGACGAGTGTAAACAATATTGGTGAAATCCCGATCCTGAGCAATGCATCCCGACCGGTTTTAAGCGATGTGGCTACCATACAACCCGATACCACATATGGTGAGAATGATAACGTGGGCGCAATGCCCATGTTGAGCGTAACTGCCAATCTGAATAAGATGGACCTGGGTACGGCTACCAAGGACATTCAAAAAGCGGTTCAATCACTGGGTGAGTTGCCGCGGGGATTGAATGTTGAACCGAAAGGGTTAAGCGAAGTATTGACCGATACACTGGATAGTCTGCAGGGCGGATTGATAGTCGCAATTGTCGTGATCTTCTTAATGCTGGCGGCGAATTTTCAATCGTTCAAAGTATCGGCGGTGATCCTGGCAACCATTCCGGCGGTAATTTTAGGGTCGCTGATAATGTTGATGATTACCGGTTCTACCCTTAACCTGCAATCATATATGGGTATCATTATGTCGGTGGGGGTTTCCATTGCCAATTCGGTGCTGCTCATTACCAATGCGGAACATTTGCGCATGCATAACGGCAATGCCTGGGAGTCGGCAATAGAAGCGGCAGCCTTGCGATTACGTCCGATCCTGATGACGACCATTGCGATGGTGGCAGGCATGATCCCAATGGCATCCGGTTTGGGCGAAGGCGGCGATCAGGCGTCGCCCCTGGGCCGTGCCGTAATTGGCGGTTTGATCGCTTCCACTTTTGCGGCCTTATTCATTCTGCCCATGGTATTTACGTGGGTGCAGGGGAAAGCGTCTACGCAGTCGGTTTCATTAGACCCGGAAGATAAGGAAAGTAAGTTTTATCAGGGGTGAATGATTAATGGTGAGTGAGTTTCCGAATTTTGACCACGCTGCCAAATTTTGACAATCATAAACATCAACACCGCAGAACAATAAATAATATAAACGGTTTTAGTAAGTACTAATTTTGAAAGACCATCACAGAAAACAGCGCATATGCAACTAAGAAATTTAATATATAAAGCAAAGACTGGTTTTGTTTTACTGGCTGGCGTGAGCTTGCCTGGTTTATTACAAAGCTGTAAATCAACCAGCGGTGAAGAACCCACTACGAAAAAAATTGCTGCCGCAACAGTGGCGGTTTCTACAGAAGTAGTTCCCCTGGAAAAAGGGATGCTTTCTTCTTCATTACAAATACCTGGTGAACTGGTGGCTTTTCAACAGGTTGACCTGTATGCGAAGGAAAACAGTTTTGTGCGGAAGTTATATGTAGATGTTGGTTCTGAAGTAAAGACCGGGCAGTTGCTGGTGACCATGGAAGCGCCCGAATTAAATTCGTTGGAAGCGGCTGCACAATCAAGGTTGAAATCCCAGGAAGCGTTATACATCGCCAGTAAGTCTGGTTATGACCGGTTGCTGGAAACCAGTAAAACACCGGGAACCGTTTCGCAGAATGACCTTGACCAGGCATTGGCGAAAAAGAATTCAGACTTTGCACAATGGGATGCGGCAAAAGCGCAATACAGGGAAGTTACCGACAGAAGGAATTACCTGGAAATAAGAGCGCCTTTCAATGGAGTGATCACTTCCCGTAATGCTAATCCTGGTGCGTATGTGGGTCCGTCAGGTAAAGGATCGGAGTTTCCATTGTTCACTTTACAGGAGCAAAAGAAATTGCGTTTGGTGATCTATGTTCCGGAAGCCTATACCGGATATTTGGACCAACAGGATAAAGTGAATTTTAATGTGAATGCATTTCCCAATGAAAAGTTTTCAGCGCAGGTAAAAAGGCTCGCCGGTGCGTTGGACAGTCGCCTGCGCTCGCAACGCATTGAAATGGATGTAATCAATGAGAACAAAAGGTTATTGCCAGGCATGGTGGCGAATGTTATCATTCCGTTGTCAACCAAAGACAGTACGTTCATTCTTCCCAAAACTGCCATTGTAAGTTCACAGGAAAGGGTGTTTGTTATTAAAGTTGTTAATAATAAAGCAGAATGGGTTGATGTAAAAAAAGGCCGGGAGAGCGATGGTAAAGTGGAAGTGTTTGGTGAGTTGGCTACCGGCGACCTGATCATTAAGCAGGGAAATGAAGAGGTGAGGAATGGCTCTACGGTTTCAGTGAAACCGTAATTTGTAAATAGCCGTGCCACGGTTCTCTTTCGACTTTGCTCAGGACCGTGACACGGTTATCTCAAGATTCTTTAAATATTAATTCATTCACCGTACTGATCTCATCCTGGTTGATGGTATGCCCCATGTTCTTGTACACTTTCTTCGTTACCTGGGCATGCTTGCGGGTTAAGATCTCCGCGCTAGCGTGTACTCTTTCAACCGGTACATGTGGGTCAGGATCGCTGGTGCCAATGAAGATGGGAGTTCCGCCAAAATCACCGGCATAATTTTGTTCGTAGATAGTATCACCAATCAACCCCCCGGTGAAAGCTGCCACACCGCCATATTTGGTGGCGTTGCGGGCAACAAACTCCAGGGTTAAACAGGCGCCCTGCGAAAAGCCGAGGAAATAAATATTGTCTGTTGTAATGCCGCTTGCCTGCACATCTGCTACCACCTCTTTTATTACCGCCAGCGCACCCGATAACCAGGGCTCATTCTCTTTGGGTGGCGCCAGGAAAGAATACGGATACCAGGTATTGTTGGTGGCCTGGGGCGCAAACAGCGCGAAGTCTTTTACCGGCAAATAAGTCGCAAGCCCCAGAATATCATCCGCACTGCCGCCTCGCCCATGTATCATAATCAGCGCTTTTGACGCTTCGCCTGTTTGCTTTCCGGCCTGAATAACTTGTTTTGTATGCATGTTATGATTGTATCAATTTGGGTAACACTTTTTCAATGGAAGCCCTTTCGGGTTCATACTGCACGGGCAGTTTTAAATGCGTGCCCAGTTCATTCACCGGTTCATCGATCGCAAAACCCGGATTATCTGTAGCCAGTTCAAACAACACACCGCCCGGTTCGCGGAAATACAAAGAGAAAAAATAATTCCGGTCTATCTTGGGTGTTATATTATATCCTTTGCCGGCAATCTTTTCCCTGAAATGCATAAGCAATTCATCATTTTTCACGCGAAACGCTACGTGGTGATTGGTGCCGCCTGCTACCAGTCCGTGAGGTACGTCAGGTTCTTCCACCAGGTCAACAATAGCGGCATTTTCTATAGCATCCGTAATAAAACGGTACCTGTTTCCTTCCTGTTTTAATAATTTATAACCGAATATGTCGGTAAGAATGCTGGCTGTTGGTTTTATATTCCGCAGCGTTAACACAATGCTGTGAAAACCTTTTATAGCCACATCTTTTTTGATCTCGCTGGTTTCCCAGGGAGCGCGGTTATCTGCTTTGGCAGGCACCACCAGTTGAATATGTAACCCATCCGGGTCCTCAAAGCGAAGTATTTGTTCGCCGAATTGTTCATCTACCTGTCCAAACCGTACCTCGTGTTTTTCGAAATGATCGCTCCAGAAGTCGAGGCTGCCTGCCGGCACGGTATACCCGATATCGGTAGCCATGCCGGTGCCAATACGTCCCGGGTTTACATTCTTCCAGGGAAAGAAGGTAAGAATGGTGCCAGGCGTACCGTTTTCATTACCATAATAAAAGTGATAGGTGCCGGGGTCATCGAAGTTCACGGTTTTCTTTACTAATCTTAACCCGAGCACTTTGGTATAAAAGTCGTAATTGCGCTGGGCGTCACCGGCTATCGCCGTAATGTGATGTAGGCCCAATATTCTATCTTCCATAATTGTAAATTCTAATATGAAGCTACGATAAGGTTTACTATTGTGTATGACCGGGGGAAACACCAACCTTTTTCATAAAGCTGGTGTTTCACCGGTTCAGGATCCGAAGGCTTAAGCAGCTTGTTTTACCAACTGTATTTCAGCGGTGAATTTAATGTCATCTCCTACTACTACGTTACCAGCTTCAGTAACAGCACTCCATGTTAATCCAAATTCCTTTCTGCTTAATTTTCCGCTTACAGTAAAACCGGCTTTTGTTTGTCCATAAGGATCAACTACCACACCACCGTTTTCAACATTCAGTACTACGGGTTTGGTAGTGCCTTTGATCGTCAGTTCACCATGTAATTTACCTTCTTCGCCATTGGCTTCGAATTTAATGCCTTTAAAGGTGATCTGGTTATGATTGGCGGCGCTGAAAAAGTCATCTGATTTCAGGTGACCGTCTCTTTGCTCATTATTGGTGTCGATAGATGCTACATCAATAGTTACATCAATTTTACCGGGCTTGCTGAAATCGTTACCTGCTGTTTCGGCTACCACATTAAAGTTTCTGAATTGTCCGGTAACGGTGCTGATCATAAGGTGTTTTACCTTAAAGGTAATTTCGCTATGCATTGGGTCGAGTGTCCATTTAACTTGTGACATTTGTTTGATATTTTTTTGTTTGTTATTAATTGGTAACTGTACAAATTTCGGCCGAAATAAGGGTATGGAGAATAGTGATATGCTGGAATCTGTTGTATATATTATGGCTTGTAGAAAAAGCGGGTAGTAAGTGGCTAGTGGCGAGTAGGGAAAGAGCTAGTAGTAAGAAGTTAGTGGTAAGCAGTTAGTAGTTAAGGAGCTGGAAGTGAGTAGCAAGTAGGGAAAGAAGTAGGAGGGAAGAGGTATGGGAAATAACAGGTGGCTCGTAGGCAATAGCGAATGATGAATATAAGCCCTACTAGCCCTTAACTAAGCTTTAACAATTGCAGGTCGCAGTGAACCTTCACCTCGTCGCTCAATAACAATCCATTCTTATCGAAAAATTGGTTCCAGGTGATATTAAAATCTTTCCGGTTCAATACGGTATCCATCTCAAACGCGGCTTTCGCATTGCCCAGGGGGTCGGAACAGAAACCCAGAAAGATGGCAGTGAAGGTAAACGGGTGCTCAATATTTTTTACAGATAATACACCACTTACATGGATGTTCTTTTCCTGCATGGTAACAGCGTTTGAGCGGAATTGTATAACGGGAAACTGTTTCGCATCAAAAAAATCTGCCGAGCGTAAATGATTATCGCGCTCGTCATTTCCGGTATTTAATGAATGCGCGTATATAGTGAGCTGTATTTCACTGTTGGCAAAGCAATCCTGTTCACTTACCACGGTTCCTTCAAACTCCATGAACCAGCCTGATACAGATGTGATCATCAGGTATTTGGCATCGAACCGGATGGTTGAGTGAATGGGGTCGATGGCCCAGGTCGCTTTCTTTACGGTTGTACTCATAATTTCAAATGTCAAAATAACATAAAAACAAGCCCGGAGGCAATTGATGATCGCAGGATAATGTTGTATAATTCATGGATAAAGTTGTTAAAGTTTGTTTGTGGACAGGTTTTAGTTCGAAATCAGCAATTATTCTTTCAAACTTCTCGCCCTGAACTCAGTGAAACTTTCCCCCGAGGCATTCTTAAAGAACTTACTGAAATGGGCTGTGTCATCAAATCCTAAATGATAGGCGATCTCTTTCATGGTAACTCTGGAATATACTGCCTGGCGTTTTGCTTCCAGTATGATGCGTTGCTGTATATGGTGACTGGCAGGGGAACCGGTTATTTTCTTTACCACTTCATTCAGGTAGTTAGGCGTTACGGCCAGTTCGTCAGCATAATCGGTGACCATTTTTTTGGTAGTGTAATTCTTTTCTACCAACGCATAAAACTGCTTTACCAGGTCAATGCTTTTTGATTGGGCTTCGCTTTCTTTAGGCCGCTCGAACTGGCGGGTAAGGTAAATGAGAAAGATTTTTAGAAAACCGCGTAGGATCTCTGCGCGCAGGATAAAAAAGTTATTGTATTCCTTCAACATTTTGGCAACAGCTTCTTCCATTTCAACACTCATTTCCTCGCTCACTTTTATCACTGGTGAATTGGAAAAGGCATAGAACAGCCCGGTATTGAACAACAGGTCATAGTTTTCTTCGGCAACACCCAGAAATTCTGCCATGAAGGAGATCACATAACCATCAACAGCACCCGTAGTGGTCAATTGGTGTACCTGCCCGGGCGTGATGCAGTAAACAGTATTATCTTCCAACTCATATTGCTCCAGGTCTATCAGGTGCTTCCCGGTTCCTTTTTTTACCCAGATGATCACGAAATAATTATGCCGGTGCGGCATGGAATTTTGCTGGAACCGGTTTTGGGCTATCCATTCCATGGTATGTATCTCGAAGGGTACATTTACCACCGATTGTCGTAGCTCCAATAATGGATTAATAACGGACATGGTATTTCTTAACAGACACCAATAATAAATATTTTTTGTGGTATTGGGTTATTCGCTGATCAATAAACTATTGGCCACCTTAAAACTTACGACCACAGATTTTTTGCCTTTCAGCAACAGCGTGTAATTCTTATCGAATTCTTCCACCTCTTTTACTTTAACGGAATCGCCCAGGGAAAGACCGATCTTATCGAGGTAATTCAAAAAAGCAGAAGAGTGATCGGTAACGCCGGTGAATTTGCCCTGGCTGCCAGGCGCCAATGACGCCAGCAGTACCGATTTGTTGATGGCGAATATTCCTTTGGCATCGGGGATGGGATCGCCATGCGGATCGGCCTTCGGAAAGTCAAGGTAGGCATCCAGCTTATCGATCAGCTCCTGGCTGTGAATATGTTCCAGTTGCTCTGCGATCTCATGCACTTCGTCCCACCGGAACCTTAGTTTATCAACCAGGAACACTTCCCATAACCGGTGCTTGCGAATAATGCTAATGGCCGCCAGCCTGCCTTTCTCCGTTAACTTAAAACCTTTTGATTTTTGATAGGCCACCAGTTTCTTGTTACTCATCTTTTTGAGCATGTCGGTAACAGATGCCATGTGAATGCCTAAAACCTGCGCCAGGGCAGAGGTGGCAACCATTTCGCCATTGGCTTCCTGCAATTTATAGATGGCTTTCAGGTAGTTTTCTTCTGCAGATGAATGCACGTTCCGTCAATTTCCGGCAAATTAGGGAAAGATGGACAAAACCAGTAATATTAGGCTTGCCTAATTTTTATTGTTTTGTAGTTCTAATTTTATACTTTTGGACAACTATAATACCTGTTTATGGCAAAAAAATGGATGGTGATAAGCTCGCTTATTACTATTATACTGATAGCGCTGGCTTGTGAGAAGATTCTGCCAAAGGCGCCGGCCGATGACGAGATCCTCGATGGTCCCATTGAAGGGTTGACCGGCGAACAACACCAAATGTTCATTCGGGGTGATATCGCGTTTAATGACGATGTGTTTACCGCTGCAACCGGCCTCGGCCCCTTATTTGTTTCCACATCTTGTGGTAGTTGTCATGCCGGCGATGGCAAGGGGCATCCATTCACTACGCTTACGCGGTTTGGCCAAGTCGATAGTACCGGCAATCATTTCCTGCATTTGGGTGGCCCTCAATTGCAGAACCGGGCTGTTCCTTCATTTATGCCGGAACAACTACCGGTTGGCGCTACTTCTTCTAAATTCACGCCGCCTGCTAACACGGGTCTTGGTTTTTTAGATGCGGTGTCTGATAATACTATTCTGTCAATGGCAGATGAACACGATGCCGATGGCGATGGAATTTCCGGGCGTGTAAATTGGATAACGTTGCCTGAATATATTTCTTATCGTTCCGGCACCGTGGAGCAAAACAATAAATACATTGGCCGGTTTGGTAAAAAAGCAGCGGTGTACGACCTGATGCAACAAACGGCCAACGCTTACAACCAGGATATGGGAATTGTGTCTACCTATGAGCCATACGATTCGTATACTCACGAAGAAATTGATCCGGAAGTTTCGAATCAGAAAGTGCTTGACCTGGTATTTTATTTAAGAACGCTAAAAGCGCCGGTGCAGCGCAGTCAGAACGACCCGGAGGTGATCAGCGGAAAACAACTCTTCACTACTATTGGTTGCGCCAGGTGTCATACCCCTGAGTTAAAAACGGGTCCTTACTCCATAACCGCGCTTGCTAATAAAACCTTTAATCCCTATACCGATCTGTTGCTGCATGATATGGGCAGCGGTTTGAACGATGGCTATACCGAAGGTTCGGCCTTACCCGAAGAATGGCGCACGCCACCTTTGTGGGGGCTGGGACTTTCGAAAAATTCACAGGGCGGACAATACTTTTTATTGCACGACGGGCGCGCAACTTCCATTGAACAGGCCATTACATTACATGGGGGCGAAGGGCAGGCCAGCAATTCTAATTTTCAAAAATTATCAGCGACCGACAAGGCGCTGCTGATCAAATTCCTTGAATCATTATAAACAACCTGAGCATCCTGAGCGGAGTCGAAGGGGCTGGCATAAAGCGTTGAGCGCAGTCGAAACGCTTTTTAACAAATCGATATTGATTACTAAATACGTTTTAATGAACCGCAGAGAATTCATTCTAAATAGTTGTGCCGCCTGTTTGGGCGCCACGGCTGTATCGGGCTTGTTGTCGTCCTGTGCCTCAACCCGCTACACAAGTGGTACCCTTGGCAAAGATGGATTGACCGTAAGCGCCGAAGAGTTTAAAATAAAAAAGAAAGGCAAAACAGATTACCGGCCATTTATCATTGTACGCAATGATAGCCTGCAATATCCTATTTATGTCTATCGCTTTGGCGAAACCGAATATACGGCTGTATGGATGCGTTGTTCTCACCAGGGCGCCGAGTTACAGGCTTCCGGCGATCAGTTGCAATGTTCGGCGCATGGCAGTGAGTTCAGTAACAGGGGAAAAGTAACCAATGGTCCGGCCGATAAAGACCTGCGCACCTTTCCTGTTTCGGTAAACAATAATGAATTATTTATTGATTTGAGAAAAGTATGAAACGTGCATGACAAAATTTTCATTATGGTCCATGGCAATGAAAATTTTGTCATGGTAAGTTCCATCTGGCCAATAAAAAAATAATATTTTCAGATGAAAAAGTATTACGCTGTCTTTATAGTCCTTTGTTTTGCACCTGCCTTGTATGCGCAAATTGATCCATCGCTGTTGCGGCGTACGCCAAAAGATACCGGATCACTACAAATGAATATGGACGCCATATACAGCCGGCCGTTCTTACAATTGGGCAAACTACCCGTTGCATTGGGCGGTTATGTAGAGGCCAACTATCAATACCTGAAAGAAGATGGTATCAGCGAAGGCCATCAGTTCCAGATGCGGCGGTTGACGCTGTTTGTTTCCTCATCCATTTCCAAGCGCATTAAATTTTTAAGTGAGATAGAATTTGAAGATGGCACCAAAGAGATCAATATAGAATTCGCGTCTATTGATTTTGAGCTGGCGCCCTTACTGAATTTTCGCGGTGGCGTGGTGATGAACCCTATTGGCGCATTCAATCAAAACCATGATGGGCCTAAGTGGGAGTTTATCGACCGGCCAATATCGGCTACGCAAATGCTGCCGGCTACATGGAGCAATGTCGGTTTTGGCGTTTTTGGAAAGAAGTATGTGAAGGATTGGGTGTATGCATATGAAGCTTATTTTACCAACGGGTTCGATGACAAGATCATCGACAATGAAGATGGCAAAACCTTTTTGCCCGCTTCCAAAGAAAACCCTGACAGATTTGAAGAAAGTTTCAATGGCAGTCCGCTGTTCACCGGTAAAGTAGCGGTGAAGAACCGGAAGATAGGGGAGGTAGGACTTTCCTACATGGGCGGTATCTATAACAAATACCAGGAAGATGGATTGGTGCTTGATAAAAAAAGACGCGTGAATGTGTTTGCGATAGATTTTAATACCACCTTACCCAAAACAAATACCTGGATCAATGGTGAATGGGCCTGGGTGAATGTAGATGTACCGGATACTTATACCGAGCAATTTGGCAAAAAGCAACAAGGCGGGTTTGTGGATGTGGTACAACCTGTAATTAAAAAACCGATGATGGGTTTTGAAAATGCCGTGTTGAACCTCGCTGTGCGCCTGGAATATGTTGACTGGAATAAAGGTGTTTTTAAATCAACCGGCGGCAATATATCTGATGATGTGTTTGCCATAGTACCGGCCATCAGTTGGCGGCCAACTGCGCAAACCGTAATCCGCCTGAACTATCGCCGTAACAAGCAGCAGGATATCTTAGGGAATCCACCGGCTACCATGGCAGGTTTTCAGTTTGGGTTCTCAACGTATTTCTGATTGACGGAAATTCCCCTTGAGATTGTCGCATTTAACCCCTGTTGAGTAGCGAGTAGTTCCATCATTATATCCACTTTGTCAGTCTTCTTAAACTTTCCATATTATACACCGGCGCAAACACATCAATATACGGCATCGCGGCTTTCATGCCGGCTACTTCAGGCCGGTAGTTTGCATAACCGGCCAACGGATTTAACCAGATCACTTTTCTGGATTTGTAGTGAATGCAGTGCATGCTTTGTTTCAGCATATCTACATTACCGGTATCCCAACCGTCGCTTAAAATAATGACAATGGTTTTAGAGTCGAGCAGTTTATTGCCATAATCATTAACAAAAGTCTGGAGCGATTCACCGATGCGGGTGCCGCTGTTCCAGCCTTCATTTTCTGCACTCAGCAATTCCAGGGCTTCCCCGAAATGTTTTTGCTTAAGCAAGGATGTTATTCTTTGTAACGATGTACTGAACGTAAATGTTTCCATGCGACCGTACACCTGTTGAAAGGCATACATGAATTGCAACAGGAAAACGGAATACAATTCCATGGATTTGCTTACATCGCAAAGCATAAGCAACTTAACCCGGTTGCGTTTGGGGCGGCGGTGCATGATGTCGATCAGTTCACCACCGCGGCGCAGGTTCTTACGTAAGGTTTGCCGCAGATCGGGTAAGTCAACTTTATTTGTTAACTCATAGCGGCGGTTAGCTTTGGCGGCCAGCCGGCGCGATAAACTTCTGATGCACTTCATTAACTCCGCAACCTCATTGTCTGGTACGGCAGAAAAGTCTTTTTGCGACAGGGATTCCTTTATACTGTAACTGGCGGTATCTTCTGTTTCTTTTTTATGATTGCCTTTCAACCAGGCATTGAGTGACGCAAATTGCGCCTGCGGCGTTGGCGGTTTTTTCTTTTTTGCGGTTTCCTTCTTTTTTGCATCAATGGCTTTATCGAGCTGCTTCCAGTATTGGCGGAATAAATTATCAAAATCATCGAGGTTGGCCTTGCTGCGGCAGATGATCATTTTTAGCAACAGGAAGAAGGATTCATGGCTGGTATAATCAAAATGCTGCAGCGATTGCAGGATCATGGTTTCTTCCTCTATACCCACTGTAAACCCGTGCTGCCGCAGGTAGCGGCAGAATTGAACTATATTCTGAGAAAGAGAAGTTAATCGCGTACTCATAATACAAGAAACAGGAAGCAGGAGGTAAGAAGCAGGACGAATAAAAGTACGAGTCTTGAAATTTGGAAAAAACTTACTTCTTACTTCACAAATATATAACCAAATTAATTACATTTTAAACCTTAGAAAGTATCCCAACCTTCTCAAGTAACTCCCCTAACGACAGCTGCACCTGCCGGGTATCCTGCCATTCTTTCAACACAACGCCGAGGGTTTGCTCAATGGTCGTTTTATCCAGGTGATCGATGTGCAGAGCCGATAGTGCCATGGCCCAGTCGAGCGTTTCGGCGAGGCCGGGTGTTTTTTCCAGTTTCATTTTGCGCAACTCCTGCATAAAGCGCGTGATCTGTTCGCCAAGCTTTGCGTCGATCTCCGGTACTTTGTTTTTTACGATCAGCCATTCTTTTTCAAAATCGGGGTAATCGATATACAGGTACAAACAACGCCGGCGCAAGGCTTCGCTTAATTCGCGGGTGCGATTGCCGGTTAGTATCACCTGGGGAATATGTGTGGCTTTGATGGTGCCTATTTCGGGAATGGTGATCTGCCAGTCGCTCAGTACTTCCAGTAAAAAACTTTCAAACTCTTCATCGCTGCGATCTACTTCATCAATTAATAAAACAGGTTTTTGTGTATGGGTGATAGCCTGAAGCAGGGGGCGCTTCATAAGGAAGGGCTCGCTGAAGATGGTCTTTTCTTTTTCATCAACGGTGTGGGTATCATGTTCCGTCATTTTTAAATGGAGCAGTTGCCGCTGGTAATTCCATTCGTACAGGGCATGGGTAGCATCAAGGCCTTCATAACATTGCAGGCGAATGAGATTTGTTTGCAAGGCATTGGCCATTACCTTGGCAATCTCTGTTTTACCCACTCCCGCCGGGCCTTCAATCAGCAATGGTTTATTCAATTGTAACGACAGGAACACCGCCATGGCAACAGCTTTATCTGTTATATACCCCTGTTGTTGGAGCATGTTCTGTATATCGTGTAGCTGAAAGTTCAATTGAAATAGTTTGTTGTTTGTGGTTTGTAGTTTGTTGTTGCTGCCGCGCTTTAAGCTTCAAATTATAGGCGGCCATCTCGAATAAAAGAACCACAAACAACAAACTACAAACCACAAACCGTAAAAGAGAAATCATTATGCTCCAACTTTATGCAATGCTTTCTTTAAGTATACTTTCGCCAAATGCATCCGGTATGGTACTGAGGCGTAATGGTCCCCAAGAACAGATACGCCCTGCAATGCAGCATTTACTGCTGCTTTGATAGAGGCATCATCTAATGCTTTTCCGGCAATGGCTTGTTCTGCTCCGCCATCGCGGAAAGCATTTTCCGCAACACCTGTGAAGGCGATATTGGTGCGGCCATCGGTAAAACGCATTACGGCGCAAGCAGCCAGTGCAAAACGCGAAGCAGGTTGTACAAATTTTTGATACGTGCTTTTGGTACCATCAGGCGGAACCGGAATGCGAATTTCAGTTATGATCTCGTTGGGTTGCAACGCAGTTGAGAACAAACCGGTAAAGAACTCGGTTGCTGGTATCCTCCGCCTGCCATTACTGCTCTTTAATTCAATAACGGCATCGGCTGCCAACACCATGGCCGGCCAGTCTGCAGCAGGGTCGGCATGGGCCAGGCTGCCACCGATGGTACCATGATTACGCACCTGCAGATCGCCTATCGTGGCAGCGCCTTCTGCAAAAAGGGGCAGGTGCTTTTTGATGAGATTGTGGTACATAATATCGGCATGCGTGGCGGCAGCGCCGATCACTATTTCACCATCCTGTTCTTTTATATCTTTCAGGGCGGTAATGCCGCCAATATCTACCAGCTTCGCCGGACGGTTCAATCGCAGCTTCATGGCAGGTATCAGGCTATGGCCACCGGCCAGTATTTTGGTATCGCTGTCTGACAAGGCAGCCAGGGCCTCATCAACTGTTTTTACTTTTTCGTATTCGAATGCAGCGGGTATCATAATGTGCTAATTTGATAATGTGTTAATATGCTAATTCTCTCACGCATCAACCATCGCATGCCAAACTCTTTCAGATGTCAGTGGCATGCGAATGTCTTTTACCTTGTGACCGCCGCTCCACAATGCATCTATCACGGCATTCACGATTGCAGGTGCAGCCCCAATGGTACCGGCTTCCCCCGCACCTTTTACTCCCAATGGGTTGTGCGGACAAGGCGTTACCTGGCTGCCCATTTCAAACATCGGAAAGTCATCGGCCCGCGGCATGCAGTAATCCATATACGAAGCATTGGTGAGCTGTCCGTTTTCGTCATATTCGGCGCCTTCAAACAATGCCTGGCCTATGCCTTGGACCAGGCCGCCATGAATTTGACCTTCCACGATCATGGGGTTGATCACATTGCCCACATCATCCACTGCAATAAAACGCTTCAACGACACCTTGCCGGTTTCTTTATCCACTTCTACCACGGCAATATGACATCCGAAAGGATAGGTGAAATTGGCTGGATCATAAAAGCTGCTGAAATCCAATCCGGGTTCCAGGTCTTTCGGGTATACATGCGGTACATACGCTGTGAGGGCTACTTCTCCAAACCCGATCGATTTGTCGGTTCCTTTCACGGTGAACTTGCCCGATGAAAATTCTATGTCATCTGCACTGGCTTCGAGTTTATGGGCGGCTATTTTCTTTCCCTTTTCTATTATTTTTTCAATGCTTTTTATAATGGCGCTGCCGCCTACAGACAAACTTCGCGATCCATAGGTGCCCATTCCAAACGCCACAGCTTCGCTATCGCCATGTATTATTTCTACATCGTTGAGGTTAATGCCTAATTTATCGGCCACTACCTGGGCAAAAGTGGTTTCATGACCCTGTCCGTGTGAATGCGAACCGGTGTATACGCTTACTTTACCGGTCGGTTGCACCCGTACGTGAGCTGATTCAAACAACCCGGCCCGGCAACCCAGTGAACCCACAATGGCCGATGGTGCAATACCACACGCTTCGATATAGGTTGAAAATCCAATGCCGACTAATTTTCCATTGTGTGCTGCTTCCTGTTGTTCGCGCCGCACCTCGGCATAGTTCACCATTTCAAGCCCCTTCTTTAAAACGCCTTCGTAATTGCCGCTGTCGTATTGCAATGCAACCTGTGTTTGATATCCTGGTTGATTAACGCCATCGAATGGTGGAATGAAATTCCTGAAACGCAGGTCGGCGGGGTCAATATTCATTTCCAGTGCGGCCAGGTCAATCAGGCGTTCCAGTAAATAGGTTGCTTCCGGCCTGCCGGCGCCGCGATAGGCATCCACTGGCGTGGTGTTGGTGAATACTCCTGTTACATCCACATTTATTTTAGGTGTAGTGTATAAACCTTGCATCAATGTGCCATGTAAATAAGTAGGTACGCAACTGCTGAAAGTGCTCAGATAAGCGCCGAGGTTGGCATAGGTTTTTACCCGCAGGGCAACGATCTTTCCATTGGCATCAAACCCCATATCGGCCTTGGTGATGTGATCACGGCCATGCGCATCCAATAAAAAGCTCTCACTTCTTTCGGAAGTCCATTTTACCGGACGACCGATCTTTTTGCTGCACCAGGTCAGCAATGCTTCTTCGGTATAGTGAAATATTTTGCTGCCAAAACCGCCTCCAACATCCGGGCTTACCACCCGCACTTTGTGTTCGGGAATGCCCAGTACAAATGCGCACATCAACAAGCGGATCAGGTGCGGGTTTTGCGAGCTGGTGTATAAAGTATATTTCTCTGTAGCAGGATCGTATGAACTATTATAACTGCGCGGTTCAATGGCATTGGGTACCAAACGCTGGTTCACAAATTCAAGCGTACTCACATGCGCCGCTTTTCTCATGGCCTCGTTCACTTCTTCAATGGGGTTGCCCAGCACCCAGTCGAAGCTTTTATTGTTAGGCACATCATCATGTACCAATGGCGCGCCGGATTGTACTGCTTTGGCTGCGTCTACAACACAAGGCAGTTCTTCATATTCTACCATTACAGCCTCGGCGGCATCAGTCGCCTGTTCTATTGTTTCGGCTATCACAATGGCAATGGCATCGCCTACATGTCTTACTTTATCCGCTACCAGCAGGGGATGTTTGGGTTCTTTCATGGTGTCACCGTTCTTGAAGTTCACCTGCCAACCACAGGGAACGCCATTTACGTCAACCAGATCGGTGCCGGTATAAATGGCCACTACGCCAGGCATTTCCTTTGCGGCGCTGGTATCAACGTTCAGGAGTCTGGCGTGGGCGTACTGGCTTCTCACAAACGAAGCATAGGTTTGTTTTGGCAGTACAATATCATCGGTATAATTACCGTGGCCGGTAAGGAACCGTTTATCCTCGACCCGTTTAATGGCCCGGCCGATTAATCCGTTTGTGCTCATATAGCGATGTTATTATGATAAATAATTTTAATCAGGACAAAGTTTGAATGATCAGTGATCATGGATGCTGGTACGTGAAACGGTAAACGTGAAATCGTGAATCGTCAATCATGAATAGTCGGCTCCTGTAACTTGAAACCTGGAATTTGAGATCCCGGCACCCCTTTAATGAACCACTTCCTTCTCCTTCATCTTCTGCGCGGCATACTGAACCGACTTAACAATATTATGATACCCCGTACATCGGCAGAAGTTGCCATCCAACGCATGGCGAATATCAGCTTCTGACGGCTGCGGATTGTGTTGCAGCAGGTCGGCGGCTGTCATGATCATGCCCGGCGTACAAAAACCGCATTGCAGGCCATGACATTCGTTAAAACCTTCCTGTAGCGGATGCAGTTCACCGTTGTTACTCAGTCCTTCGATGGTTGTGATGTTGCAACCATCGGCCTGAACGGCCAGCAGCGTACAGCATTTGGTGGCTTTGCCATTAACGTGAATGGTACAGGCCCCGCAATTGCTGGTGTCGCAGCCTACATGGGTGCCTGTTAGATGCAGCACGTCGCGGAGGTAGCTCACCAGCAATAATCGGGGTTCTACAAAGTGACTGTATTGTACACCATTGACCGTAACATTTATTTTGGTACTCATGGAGTGTGGTTTAATATGTATGAACAATATTATTTATGAAGCAGGTGTTTTTTCCAGTTCTTTTTCCAGGTTTGAAAAAAATTGTTTGGTGAGCGTGTTCGAAACCCCACCCATAACCCGTTGCCCCAACGAAGCCAGCATGCCGCTCAATTTTACATCACCATCAAATACGATCTCCGTATCATCGGTTCCCACCGGTGACAGGTTAATTTTGATGGCGGCATTGGCATTGCCTATTCTACTGTTCTGTTGTGCTTTCAGGGTAAAAGCAGAAGGTTCCTGCAGATCGTCTAATTGCAGGTTGCCGGTAAAGGAGCCGCTCACCGGACCAAGTTTAATATCAAGAATGGATTTAAAGGTATGATCGCCTGTTTTTTCAAGGCGGGAAATGCCCGGGACTACTTTAGCGAGGGTATCCATATTCATCAGGGTCGCCCAAACTTTGGGTGGCGCTGCATGTAACAGATATTTCCCCGCAAGCTGCATATGGCATATAATTTAAAACCGCAGGGAACGGGATTAAAAGCAATCGTTATTTTTCCAGTATTAAGTTACAGAAAAAATGGAGTGGAGAAAAATAAAGATGAAGTAGGAGGTAGGAAGTATGAATAACCCTAATATTTGACGTAATGAGGAGAATCGGAGATCTAAAGAATCATAAGCTTCTTACTTCTTACTTCGGGTGTTTTGGGATTTACGGATACAGCAAATATTTCTTACGCATCTTTTTGTATTGCGACAAACCGGGCTCCCAGGAGTCCTGGATCTGTTTTACAGTTTTCCCGGCAATGATCTGTTTTTTGAATTCTGAGGTACCGGCAAGGAAGTCGATATTCCCGATCTGTTTGCTGATAGAACGATCAAAAAAGCGGCTTTTATCGGGGAATGCGTTATACAATTCGATCATCCATTCAATATTGATCCTTTTGCTTTTGCGGAGCTTCGACACATCGTATTTCCGAAGGTCTAACCCATAGCAAACCTCGTTCATATAAAGCGGCGATTCGCTCATGCCCGGAATGCTCACGGGGGTAAAGGAGAAGTTATATTTATCTTTTAATACCGGGGCGCCCAGCACGGTGAATGGCATCTGCGTACCGCGGCCGAGGTTAACGGCTGCTCCTTCAAATAAACAAATGGAGGGATATAGTAATATGCTTTGCTGGGTGTTTAAATTGGGAGAAGGTTTTACCGGCAGTACGTAATTCATATCATGGCGGTAATTTTTAACCGGGATGATGGTGATCTTGCAGGTTTTTTTGCCGGGCAGCCACCCTTCGCCATTGATCATTTTGGCAAATTCGCCGATCGTCATGCCGTGCGCTATGGGAATAGGGAATTGCCCGATGCCCGATTTATGCTTCATGTCGAGAATAGGGCCATCAACCAGGTAGCCATTGGGATTGGGCCGGTCGAGGATCAGCAATTCTTTATTGTTTTCTGCGCAGGATTCCATCACATCGCGCAAGATATTGATGTATGTATAAAAACGGCAACCCACATCCTGCACATCGAAGATCATGATATCAACATCGGCGAGGTCGGTTTCAGTAGGTTTTCTTTTATTGCCGTATAATGAGATAATAGGAATGCCGGTAGCTGCATCTGTTTCATCGGTTACTGAAGTGCCGGCGCTGGCGGTTCCCCTGAACCCATGTTCGGGACCAAATGCTTTAACAAAACGGATGCCCCGGGCCATCAGGCTATCGACCAAATGTTTTTTTCCAATGATAGTAGTGGGGTTGGCAAGAATTCCTACTCTTTTATTCTTTAAGAGATGAATATATTTCTCCGTTTGATCGGCACCGGTAATTATTGGGTGAGTGGCGAATGGTGAATGGTGAGCGGGCTGTTCGTCATTCAAATCTCCGACAAACTTCAAATCTCCGACCTCCGGCTTCAGCATTAAAGCAAAAAGCAACACCAATACGCAGTAGATCTTCATAACTGAATAGTTGATCTGTTAAAGATGATGGCGAATATAGCATATTTATCAATGCTTTTGCTGCTGTACTGCTTGCAGAAAAACGCATATTTCGATGGAGAGAGTAGCTGGTTGTACGGTCACGCTTTTTGCTTTATAAGGGGGAAAATGTCGTATTTTTAGAAGGTGGAAAAGAAGCCATTATATACTATTGGACATGGCAGCCGGAAGTCGGATGATTTTCTTGCCCTACTGAAGGAATACGATATTGAATATTTGGCAGATGTTCGTTCAAAACCATATTCCAGGTTTCATCCTCAGTTTAATCAAAATGCGCTAAAACTTTTTTTAGAGCAGCAGGGAATACGATATGTTTTTATGGGTGATGAATTAGGCGGCCGGCCTGCAGACGCATCTTGTTACGATAAGGAAGGCAAAATTGACTATGAAATTGTAAAGACAAAAGACTTTTTCAAAAGAGGAATTGAACGGCTAAAAACCGCTTACAATAAAGACGTAAACCTGGCCATTATGTGCAGTGAAAGAAACCCATGTGAGTGTCATAGAACGAGGCTAATTGGTATGGTATTAGACAATGACAATATTATCTTGCATCACATAGATGAGCATGGGAAAATTAAAGACCATGCAAGTGTTGTTAGGGAAATTAATAAGGGTCAGGCTCAAAAGGGGTTATTTGGGAATGACTCGTAAAGCTTGATTTTAGTTATACAAAACTTATGCAGATAATTTTGTCGTTAGTTTTCCATGAACATATTTCATCTCCTTTTTTCTCAATTCTTTATCGGTGGTTATTTCATGTAATCTTTGTTTGTCAACTAACCTGATCCAATGCGTAGCCGGAATGATATTATCTGAATGAAGCTCAAGCCTGATTGCAATATAATCAGGTGGCATCCGGTGATTATTGATTAACTGGCTCAACATGGTTTCGTCTATACTGATATCATCGGCAAATTCTTTTCTTTTTTTATTGAGTAGTTCAACATATTTTTTAAGAAAAGAACCAAATGTTAACTGCAGAGGTTTAGAATCTCAATGTTCTTAGGATGTAATGTGTAAAGATGAGCCTTATGTAATAGCTAACACTTTTTTCAAAGATAATAGTGTGATAATAGGAATCGTCCTGGTAAGCCAACAACCATTCCAAAACATGACCAGGATCATAAAACTTGTGCAGCTTCTATTCTTCCAGTATTTTCCCGTAGTATTACGTTTTGTTTTCAGGTGTTAGTACGGGTTCGTGGTTCATCATAATTAAGAACCTTTGTTTTACCCACGTATGTAATCTCTCTCTGGTTATGGCATTCCTATTAGTAGCCTAATTCGGTTAACCCTTCTTCCCGGGAATAAAACCAACCATGTATGTAAAACAGTTGCATGACTTGCTACCATGCTTGTTGAACCATTATTGTCAATAACCAACATTAAATCTCACCATTATGCTAACAGAAGAGAGTATCTCCTTACCGCCTATTTTTACCGCTGCTACAGCATTATTTAGTAAGTGGTCTGAATCGCCTATTGATCCCACTACGTCTATTATGGACAGCGCCTGGAATGGCGCCGGTGAATTTCAGTTCCCCAATGGCTGGGTATTCGCTAAAAATGATGCGAAATTCCTGTACCTGGCCCTCGATGTAGTGGCCGATACCGGCAACGACTTTGGTACCAATGACTATTACTGGCTTAGTTTTGATGTAGATGAGAACAAGAGCATTTCCGCTAACAAAGATGTAAACTATGGCCTGTATCCCGGTTTTCCCAATAAAATGGGTATTCAAAAATACCTGGGGCCCGGTGTGTGGACTGGCATTTCAGAACCACCCGAGTCAAAGAGCCGCGTTGAGTTTGGCCCGTCGCCAAAATCGGCCATTCCGCACCGCATCTGGAAATTCAAAATTGCGTTGACCGAAATAAACGCCAGCCTTTTTTCATTATTCGGATTACCCTACACATATTTTGGCTTCAGGGTGAAATCTTCCAACCCCGCCCTAACAATAGATTTTCCTGTGAACTTCTATCAGAATTTCTCTAATCTCACCAAGTTATACTTCGCTCGCAAACCGGCGCCCAGTCCGGCATTGCTGGGCGCTATCATTGGTACGGTTGGGCTCATTCCTACATCTGCTACTGTATTGTCGCCAGTAACGGGCAGAGCTACCACAACGGCTGGTTATTTTGTAGAAGCGCACAATGCAGCTTTCGGCGGGGTGTTGAATTTTATCGCTAACAAAGTAAATATTACATCACTTATTGGTTTGGGCGCGAATAAATACCGCATCTTACATGCAGTGCCTGGTAGTGCAACCTTCCTGCCACTGGTGTCGGCGTGGACCAATTACCGTTGGAACGGCGCCAACTATGTACCGCAAGCTTTTTCAGCCGATATCAATAAACAGTATACGCTTTTCAATCCGGCAGAAGAGTATTCGATCGATGAACTGTTGATACAATTCTCCACTTTAGGCATGGATACCGGTTTGCATAAATTTAAAGTTGAATTCTTCAAATCGGATGGCGTAACACCCGTAGCTTCTGCTCCGCAGGTATTGTCGTTGTTTATCGATAACAATGTGCCTAATGTAAATATCAATAGCATTAAGCATGGCGCTGTAGAAGTAACTGCTTGTGCAATTGAAAAGATTGGTCCGGGTGCAGATGGATTGAGCTTTAATGTAACCGCCAATGATCCCGAAGGCAACCTGCGTGCCTGGAGCTTTAGCGCAACATATGGTGAGAACCAGGCGGTGGCCATTTACAGCCAGGCGTATGAAACCGCCGTTCCGCCGGGAAATATCTGGGCCGGGGTGCAAAATTTTGCTGTGCCTACGGTACCCGCAGCCTGGAGGCCGCCCATACAATGCGCCTACAGCTTTATTGTGCAGGCCTGGGCCCGCACAACCAATGGCTATGGTTATATCGGCCATTCAACTTACCATCGCAATTTAACCTTGCTGGTATAAGCATTAGAACAAGTAAAGAAGAAGCGGCCCTCCGGGGTCGCTTTTTTTAATTAAGCGTGGCACGGTTTCTCCTTCGGCTCCGCTCAGGACCATGTCACGCCTACCTCAACCGTTCGTCTGTGATATAAACCAGTTATACAGTTTCCCGGAAAAAAATGTTGTCCCCAGCTAATACATTGCGGTCGGGAGGCGTCTTTATAGTTAGTCTCAAATTATTGTTCAACCTGCTGACCCTTGGGGCCTGCTTCTTGCTACATGATTGCGCTCAATGTCAGCTTAACCAAATGAAGTAAACCAAAGTATTATTATGCAATTTAACAAGGTTATTTCTCTCTTACTGCTCCTTTCGGTAGCCTACGAAAGCAATGCACAGAACAAGTACCAGTGGAAACAGGCAACTGCTGGTGGTTACACGTATAAATATGTAACCAATGATCCTTTACAGGCAAGGTTCTATACGTTGAAAAACGGCTTGTCTGTTATTTTAACCGTTAACCACAAGGAACCTCGAATAACTTATCGCATGGCGGTTCGTACCGGCAGCAACAACGATCCTAAAGATCATACCGGCCTGGCCCATTACCTGGAACACCTGCTGTTTAAAGGCACCGACAAGTATGGTTCGCTCGATTGGGCAAAAGAAAAACCTTATTTAGATAAGATCGATGCTTTATATGAGCAATACGGCGCTACCAAAGATGTAGAAAAACGTAAAGCCATCTACAAAACCATTGATAGCATTTCCGGTATTGCATCCCGCTTTGCCATTGCCAATGAATATGATAAGTTGATGAGCAATATTGGTTCGCAAAAAACCAATGCGCATACCTGGGTTGAAGAAACGGTGTATGAGGAAGATATTCCTTCCAACGCGGTTGATAAATTTCTGGCGATCCAGGCAGAACGTTTTCGAAAACCGATCCTCCGCTTGTTTCATACCGAGCTGGAAGCAGTTTACGAAGAAAAGAACCGGTGGCTGGATAATGATGGCGCCAAAGTGCAGGAAAATATGATGGCTGGTTTGTTCCCTACACATAATTACGGGCAGCAAACAACCATTGGCACCATTGAACACTTGAAGAATCCTTCCCTGGTTGCTATCAGGAATTATTACAATAAATATTATGTGCCCAATAACATGGGTATAATACTGGCCGGTGATTTTGATCCGGACGTAATGATCAAAAAAGTGGAACAGGCATTTGCCTACATGCAAAGCAAACCGGTTCAGGAATATCAATGCGCGCCTGAGAAACCGATCTCCGCGCCGGTTATAAAAGAAATTTTTGGGCCTTCTGCTGAAAACATGCGTATCTGTTTCCGTACGCCTGCTGCCAAAACGCACGATGCCATGGTGCTTGACCTCGCTTCTTCCATATTGTCGAATGGTAAAGCCGGTTTGTTCGATCTGAACCTGAACAAACAACAAAAAGCACAGGGCACACAAGCCGGTTTACAGCAGTATAAAGATTATGGCATTTTCATGATGCTCGGTTCTCCCAAGCAGGGACAAAAGCTGGAAGAAGTAAAAGACCTGTTGATTGGCCAACTGGCATTATTGAAAAAAGGCGATTTTGATGAAACTTTGATCAGGGCTATTGTAGCCAATGAGAAATTATCGATGTTGCAAATGCTCGATAATAACACCAGTAGCGCACAACTGTTAATGAATGAATTTATTAAGAACCGTTGCACGCTTTGGAATAAAGATGTATCGTACCTTGATGATATGGCGAAGATCACCAAAGCTGAACTGGTAGCAACCGTTAATAAATACCTCGGTGACAATAATTATGTACTGGTCTATAAAAGAAAAGGGGAGGATAAGAATATTGTAAAGGTAGAAAAACCACCGATCACCCCTATTGAAACGAATGCCGGCAAATCGTCTGACTATTTAAAAAAGATGGAGGCGATGCCTGTGGCAGATATTCAACCGCTGTGGCTGGATTACGATAAAGATATCACCCTTGCCAAAACTGGTATTGCTGATGTATTGTATGTGCAGAACAAATCGAACGAACTGTTTAGCTTGTACTATCAGTTTGATATGGGTACATGGAATAATAAATTGTTGCCGCTGGCTGCACAGTACCTGCAATTTTTAAGTACGGATAAATATACTGCAGAAGAGATCAGCAAATCGTTTTACAATATTGCTTGTAATTTCAACATCAGCGCTACCGCTGAAGTAACGACGGTTACCATCAATGGCTTGCAGGAGAATTTTGAAAAAGCGGCTGGTTTGTTTGAAGAAATACTGGCCAATTGCAAGCCTGATGAAGCGGCGTTAACTGCCCTGAAGTCGCGGTTGATGAAAGCCCGGGCCAACGCCAAAGCCGACAAGCAGAGCATCATGTCGGGGTTGGTGTCCTATGCGCGGTATGGTGCAAAAAATCCGTTTAATTCAGTGCTTACCGATGCTGAAATAAACCAGTTGAAAGCCGAAGACCTGGTGAATATTCTGCACAGCCTGATGCAGTATAAACACCGCATCATGTATTATGGTCCGCTGGGCGCTGATGCTTTTAAAACAACCGTTGCGAAGCTGCATCCCTTGCCGGCTTCCTTTACAGAATATCCTGAAAAGGCGAATTTCGCGCCTGTGGTTCAATCTGCCACTCAATTGTTATTTACCAATTACGATATGGTGCAAAGCGAGATCTGCTGGGTAAGAAATGATTTGCCTTATGATGCGAGCAAAGAAGCTGTAGTGAGTGTGTTTAACAATTATTTTGGCGGTGGTATGGGGTCGGTTGTTTTCCAAACCATTCGGGAGTCAAAAGCGCTGGCTTATTCAACTTATGCTTATTATAATACGCCTTCAAAGAAAGAATACCCATTCTATATGATGGCGTATGTAGGTTGCCAGGCCGATAAAATGAACGAGGCTATCAAAGGCATGAATGAATTATTGACTGAACTGCCTGTTTCAGAACAACGGTTCGAGCTGGCAAGAACAGGATTTAAAAAAGACCTGGAAACACAGCGTATAACCAAAGAAGGTATAATTGCTTCTTATTTGTCGGCCCGGCAAAAAGGTTGGAAAGGCGATTTCCGCAAAGATGAATATGCCGCATTGGCTGCGCTCAGGTTGCAGGATATTCAGGACATGCACAAGAGTCAGATCAGCGGTAAGCCTTATACCTATTGTGTAGTGGCTTCCGACAAAAAAATAAAGCTCGATGAGCTGAAAACGATCGGCGAAGTTAAGCAGGTTGGCCTGGAAGAGTTGTTTGGGTATTGATTTGTATAAATGAATTTATAACCCGGCAAATTGAAGCATAGAGTGCTTTGATGTGCCGGGTTTTTTTATTGCTGATTTTGGGATGTAGATATTTTGTGATTTCTTCAATTTTAGGTCTCATACTCGGTCACAAAATTCAAAATTTGCAAATCTCAAGAACCCGAAATCAATAAGTCAGAAATTTCTTACTTTTAGTGTCAATTTTACGATTAAAACCAACACTTGCTTAGTATGAAAAAATTTGTCTGCTTTTTTGTGGCTGTTTTTGGGTGCTTGGGAATGGCCCTTCAGGCCCAAATGAACCAAAAATTGGTGAAACAAAAAGCGCCCGCCGGTAGCAAAGCCATCAGTCCCAACCTCTTTGGTATTTTCTTTGAAGACATTAACTATGCTGCAGATGGCGGTTTGTATGCCGAATTAATTCAGAACCGTTCATTTGAATACAGCGCCAGCGACCGGCGCGACTGGCACCCATTAACTGCCTGGCAATATACTACCGAAGGTTTTGGTTATGGCACCATTTCCGTAGAAACCAGTACACCGGTGCATGAAAATAATCCGCATTATGTAGTGCTGAATGTTGAAGATGAGGGTAGGGAAGGTGTAGGTTTAACCAATACCGGTTTCGATGGCATTGTTGTAAAAGCCGGTGAAACGTATGATTTTTCGGTATTTGTAAAACAGCTATCAGGTAATGCCATTCCGTTAACTGTTTACCTGAAAGGCAAGAAAGATAAATTATCCAACGAAGCCACTTTCAATACGCAATCCAGCGACTGGAAAAAATATACCGCTACTTTAACTGCTACGCAAACTGACGACAGCGCCATGCTGGTGATCGTAGCGAAGGCAAAATGTAAAATAGCGATTGATATGATCTCCCTGTTTCCGCAAAAGACATTCAGGAACAGGCCCAATGGATTGCGTGCCGATCTGGCGCAAACCATTGCCGATCTGCAACCAAAATTCATGCGTTTTCCCGGCGGTTGCCTGGTGCATGGCGATGGTTTGGGCAATATATATCAATGGAAGAACACGGTAGGGCCGGTTGAACAACGAAAGGGACAAAGGAATATCTGGAGTTATCACCAAACAGTTGGCTTAGGTTATTTTGAATACTTCCAGTTTTGTGAAGATATAGGCGCCAAACCATTGCCGGTAGTAGCGGCTGGAGTAAGCTGTCAAAATTCAGGCGGCACCTGGCGTATTGGCGGTACCGGACAAAAAGGGTTGTCATTGGAAGAAATGAAAACGTATATCCAGGATATTCTGGACCTGATAGAATATGCCAACGGCGATGCTACAACAACGTGGGGAGCTAAACGCGCCGCGGCTGGTCACCCCGAACCATTTCACTTGGAGTATATTGGTATAGGTAATGAAGACAAAATTACCCCGGTATTCAAAGATCGCTTTAAAATGATCTACGACGTTGTATACGCAAAACATCCCGAGATCACTATTATTGGCACAACAGGCCCCTTCCACTCTGGCGAAGATTATGACCTGGGCTGGAATTTTGCCAATGAGGTAAAGGTTGAAATGGTTGATGAACACTATTATGAAAAACCGGAATGGTTTATCAACAACCTGAAACGTTATGATAAATATAACCGCGCAGCTTCAAAAGTATATGTAGGCGAGTATGCCGCGCATGATGTAAAGCGAAAGAACACACTGCGGTCTGCCTTAGCCGAGGCATTGTACATGACCTCATTGGAGCGCAATGGCGATGTGGTTATGTTTTCTTCCTATGCACCTTTGCTCGGGCGTAAAGGACATACCCAATGGAACCCCAACCTGATCTATTTTACCGGTACACAAATTTGTCCTACGATAAATTATTATGTGCAAAAGCTGTTTGCGAACAATGAAGGTGACACGTATTATGCTGATGTTATCTCCGCGCCTGTAGCAGATACGGCAAAGACGTTTGCAGCATCTTGTGTAAAGGATAGTAAAACAGGTGATATCATTCTCAAAATAGTAAATACAGATGCGGTAGTTGTTCCTGCAAAAATAAATTTAGCAGGACTGGGTGCTGTAAATACAAATGCGGGTGTTACGGTGTTAACCGGTGATCCAATGGCTGAGAACAGTTGTGAAGGTGCGCAAAATAAAACCCCGAAAAGCTCAAACATTTCCGTCAGCAAGTCATTTACTTATCAGGCGCCTGCCAATTCATTAAGTGTTATTCGAATACAATCCAAATTTGCCGGCAAGGGAAAAAAATAAGTATTCATGACACAATAAATAAATAGATCACGAACGTTAAATTGGCACGATTCAAGCAATATTGGCCCCGACAAAGTCGGGGCTCTTTTTTTGGTTGTTACATGTAATTTGTACATTTGTTCTCCTAATAATACCAGGGCAAGGCCCCAACCTTAAATAGCAATTAATCAGTACTATGAAAAAAATTTATCTTATTCTAATTGGTCTATTTACTTCCTGCCTTGCCATTTCCCAAACTGCCTCATACGAAATTTATGCATTAAAATATTCATCTTTAGTGCATGACTCGCTTGTTACATCAACGACAAAAGATAGTGTGAGCATTGATTTTATGATCTGGCTGATCAAAGGCAATGGAAAAAACATCTTAATGGATGCAGGTTATTTGTACAGCGTTGAATCTGCCAGGGATTTTGATATGATAGATGATCTGCGGCCTGACTCTACTTTGCAAAAGTTAACGCTTCGTCCGGAAGAGGTTACTGATATTATTCTAACTTACCCGTATTTCGAGCATGTGAATAGTATCGATGTGTTTCCCAATGCACAGGTATGGGTACAGAAAGAAGATTACAATTATTTCACAACAACTGCCTGGCAAAAAGGCGGTGTAAACAGTGAATTCAATAGAAAAGAAGTGCGCAAGATGGTCGAATTACACGCAACAGGTCGTGTAACGTTAGTTGAAGGGTATAATAAAGAAATAATACAAAATATCAGAATATTTCCCGGTTCAAGAAAACCATCGCTTCCGCAATATGCATTGGTAAAAACAGGGCTTGGCAATATGGCCCTGGCTTCAGACAATGTTTGGATCTATTATAACTCAAACTTTGTAACACCGGCGCCCTCGTTCAGCACATTTGATGCAAATGGTTATATAAAGGCTATGCAAAGAATGCATATGCTGGTAACGGATGAGAAGCTTATCATGCCTGGTTACGACGCCGCCACTTTCTCAAAATTCCCGGTTATTACGGAAGGAGTGATCAGGGTGAAATAGTAAATAGCGAAACATAGTACTATTTCTTACACAAAGAATTAGACGCTACGCCCGGAATAGAGGTTTTAATCATTTATTTATTAGCCTGCATATATTTAGAAATCGCTGATTAAAAATATAGAACCTGTCTCCTATGATATCTGCAGAAATTTCATTGCTTTTTTCTTCTCCTAAATTTTGCTTGGAAGTTAAGGCGATTTCAAAGTTCATAGTGAAATCGGTTGTGTTGTAGAAATAAAGTTTTGATTTTTTTGTTTTTGGTTGAAGGATGAATAATTCATTCGTTGAATTTATATTTCCTATTCCTTCCTCAATGATAAAGTTTTTTACCCATTCTTTTTTATTGTCAAATTTGGCAACGATACTAAATTCAAACATATTACCACTTTTCAGTCTTGTACTTAAGCCGCCTGTTGAATGAACGAAGATGTCAGCGTTTTTGACAAAGATTTCCCTAATATTTAGCCAATCCATGGTCTCATTTGACTGAATAGATGCAGTTCGTGGAAAATTTTGTTTTGGAAGTTCGAATAAGGTAGTCCATTTTGCCCCGGCAAAAGTTTTTTCAATTATTAAACTAGATATATATCGTGGTGGATAGTTATAATAAAAATAATCACTTATACCACAAATAAGTTCATTCGTGTGTTCATCAAAAGTTGTTTTAATGACATATAACTTTCTTAAATGCTCATCCGGGGGAAAAGGATTAGAAACTTTTACTGTTTTAGGGTTATCTAAATCGTTTGTTTCCCATATTAACAAGTCTTCTGTCATATTAATAATGCCAAAACCATTCTTTGTTTTGAAATAACCCTTTTGATAGGTGGATGTGTCAAAACCTCCAATTTTTGATAAGTCAAATGAATTCACTAAAATCCCGTTATTTAATACGTCAAAAAAGGATGGTGCATTATATTTAGATCTGAATATAATTGTCGTTTCCTTGTCGAGATTTAATATCTTATCAAATAAATATCCATCCCCCGGTTTGTAAGTTTGAATTATCTCGGTTTTCATAATAACGTATAAAATTAAGTATACTAATGAATTTGTGTGCATTTTGATGCACTTGGGCCCAATTAGTATCGAAAAAGGTTCGAGGATAATTTTGGGATATTCAATATCTATTTGCTTCTTTATAAATTATTAGCAGACTTGTCATTTCACATTTGCATAGCACGCTTAACAAGCAGTAATTTCAAATCACACATTGATTCAACAGGGCCAGCCAACTTTACAAATGCCAGCCTGTTAAATGTGCGTACCATTAATTTTTTTTTATTTTTATGCCCGTATATATTTTTGACCCTGCCAGCATAATTGTATTCAGGCCAACCATACAACGAAAAAGAACTGCTGCTCCAACTTGAAAACGGTGGAAGGGAAGCTTTTTCCTATATCTTTAAAGAATATTACCCCGCCTTGTGCGCTTTCGCCGAAAAACTCACCGGGGCCCCACAGCATGTAGAAGACCTGGTAGAAGAAGTATTTTTGAAAATATGGCTTAAAAAACAATCGTTCCACGACCTGAAGCACCTCAGGGATTTCCTTTATAAAGCAACCCGTAATGCCTGTTTCGATCTCAACCGGCGTACGATCCATAGCCTGGAGCGGCAGGCTTTATTTCTGCAGAACCAGGAGCAGTGGGAGCAGGCTGCGGACCTCGACATTATTCGTACGGAGGTGTATCGCAATATTCTAGAAGAGATCAGCCGGCTGCCCGAACAATGCAGTAAGATCGTGCATATGGGGTATATTGAAGGCCGGTCGAATGATGAAATAGCCCAGGCGCTTGGCTTATCGGTTCAAACCGTTAAAAACCAGAAATCGCGGGGTATCTCTTTATTAAAGCTGCGATTGCCTCCCGAAACATTTGCCTTGCTGCTGTTGATTGCCCGCCTTTAAAAAAAAATTATTTTCTTTTGGTACGATCGCTTCATCGCTGCGTAATAAAGAAAAGCACATGGCTTTATGAACGCATCCTCAACTGATCCCCAATATATTGCAGCCCTTATCCTTAAACAGCTGCAGGGGAATATTGCCAATGAAGAAAAAGATATACTCGACGCCTGGATAGCTGCCAATGCAGATCACCAGCGGCTTTGGAATGAAATGAATGATGTGACTGTATGCCAGGCTGCTATGCAGGCTATGGCGCGGTACGATGCTGCATCAGCATTGGAGCGCTTTATGCAAAAACATGCGAACCCTGAGCCGCAGGCAAAGCGCCGTGTAATGGCTTTGTGGAAATGGATGGCTGCGGCAGCGGTGATGGTACTGGCCTTTACGGCTTACTGGTGGTTTGTCAAAGCGCCGTATCAACAACCTGTTGTGGCTGAGAACCAGGCGCACGTAGATGTAGCGCCGGGGAAGAATGGCGCCATACTTACCCTGGCAAATGGCGAACGTGTTGTGCTGGATAGTTTACAAAATGGGGTAGTGGCCTTGCAGAACGGAACAAAAGCCACCTTGAAAGATGGCGAACTGGTTTATGCGCCGCCAGCCAATGCCGGCAGTGAAATGGTGTATAATACGATCTCAGTCCCTAATGGCCGGCAGTTCATGCTTACCCTGCACGACGGAACAAGAGTTTGGCTCAATGCCGCCAGTTCCATTCGATACCCGGTAGCATTTACCGGTACGCAACGGCAGGTAGAGGTCAGCGGTGAAACCTATTTTGAAGTGGTAAAGAATAAGAAAATGCCGTTCAGGGTTACTGTTGATAACAGGGCTGAAATAGAAGTGTTGGGAACACATTTCAATGTGAATGCCTATGACAATGAAGAAACGCTCAATACAACATTGCTCGAAGGCGCCGTGCGCATCACCACGCGGCAGGCTGCTTCATATGGAAAGCAATTGGAGCAGGTGCTGGTGCCGGGACAACAGTTGCAGCTAAGTGATAAAGGCGCTGCTATTGTAGAACCTGAGCTTGAAAAAGTGATTGCCTGGAAGAACGGCCTGTTCAATTTTGAAGGAGTGTATTTGAAAACGGCTATGAAGCAGATAGCGCGCTGGTACGATGTAGAGGTGGTGTACCGCGGCAATGTACCCGACATTAAATTTTTTGGAAGCATCAGCAGAAGTATAAGCCTGGCGGGTTTAATAAAAGGCTTCCAGAGCACCGGCGTACATATGACCATTGAAAATGGAAAACAACTGATCGTAATGCCATAATTTTTTAAACCTAAAAAAGAATGCCTATGGATTAAAACAAGTAGAGTTAGTAGAATAAAAAACCAGCATCAGGTAGAAGGAGTAACGTGAAAATCAGACTAATCAAATATTTAGAAGAAAATTAAATCGTAACGATCTTATGAAAAAATTTAAAGTTCATTTTCTACTGATTGTGGCTTTTTTAGTGCTGACAACTGCCTGTAAAAAGCAAAACATGGATGCCGCGTTTACCCACCCTGATACCAATGAAAAGATACAGGTAAAGCTGACAGGCGAAGAGCAGGAGATGTTGGCTGATATCTTAGGAACAAAAGGGGTGAAAGATGCTACTGATTTCAGGAACAAGGTTAACTATGTGAAAGCTAAATGTACGAATCAGCGTTCTGCCAGGTCATCTGCAGCTACAGCCGTCACCGATGATGGCAGTGAAGAAATATCGGTAGGAGATTTCCAAACTTTAGGCCTGACGGAACTACATGAATGGGATATTGATTATAGTATAATGTCAAACATCCTTTCGCAATACCCTACAGGAATTAAAGTATACAAGGGGGTAGGCATAGTGTATGCAACGTTTGCTATTAGAGGCAATCAGATACTTTTTAATGTTCCTTATACTGTTGCTATGAATAATTCATCTAATCCTGTTATTGTAAAAGTGGCTGCAATGCCTTCAGCCCCACCCAGTATGCAACCTGTAGGGGCTCACTGGGGTACTTATAGCGCCTCGCCATACCCTGCTTATGTACAGTCTTTTGGTACAAGTTCAGCATCCGTTCATGCCCAGGGTACAGAGATGAGGACCCAGGTGTTTTCAATGGAAGGAAAGGTAAAAATATCAACCGAAACCGACCTGGAAGTATTTAAAGCTGGGGTAGAGCTGGAAGCTGGATTTACCATAGAATCAGCTCAAAACATTTATAACCAATATATTTTACAGGGAACGTTTACCGTTCAATTGCTTTCTCCCGGCGGAGATAACTGGCTGCCTGTATTTAATTTTGCCAGTTCCCTGAAAGCTCTTCAGTATGGTATTTTGCGAAATCGATAACCAAACAATTTGATGAAATACATAAATGTACTATCGCTTGTTGCTTTGTGTTTTGCTGTTTCGGGATGTTCGGGACATGAGAAGGTAAAGAAAAAGGAAAAAGAAAAGGTAACGCAGGATGGGTTCCGGTATGTTTCCTTTGGGAAAATACCTAAGGATAAAATGGGTAAAAAAACAGGGCGGCATTATTGGGATAAAACCTATTACATTAGTAAGCCTGCTGCGGATTCGTTTTATGTTTATGGCGGCTTTGATAGTATCAGGATGAAAACTCCGGGTGAAAAGTTTGGGACCATGTTCCGGAAAGTTGATATCCGCGCCATTTCCTGGAAGCCCGAACCTAGCTATGATGATTTTTCCTTTGTAGGAAATTATATAACAGACAGTTTGCCCGGCTATTATATGAGCTATTATTTTACAAAGGACAGAAGCGGCATTCTGCAATTGGGTTATACCGATCCCGGCAACCTGAACAGTGTTATTTTATTTACAAAAGATAGTGTGAACGTTTTAAAAAGATCAGGGGTCAATATCGATCCCCGGGATGAGCAATAGGTTTCCTATTCGTTTACTGAAAGAAAGATATTATTAGTATAGCCATGATTTTCTAACCTTAAAACTAGATCTATCGAGTAAAAACAACCTGGGTTAGCAGATGAAGAAACCGGAAGCAGGTCGAAGTGCTTCCGGTGGTAGTCTGGCTAATCTAAAATACCTGTAGTAAAAATTATATCAACCAAAACTGTAACAAACTTATGCAAAAAATCGCTCTTTCAGAACGAAGGGGATTTCTTCTGCTATTCCCCCGACCAATCCTGCGAATTATGAGAATGACATCTTTTTTCATTTTTGCCTGCATGCTGCATGTTTCAGCCAAAACAGTTTCCCAAACCATTACCCTGCAGGGGCGCGATATTCCACTGAAAAAAGTGTTCAAAGTGCTCTACAAACAAACAGGATACGTGGTATTCGGTGATGAGCGTTTGTTTGAGCTGGCTGCTCCCGTAACGGTTGATGCCCGCAACATGCCCCTGGAAACCTTCCTCGTCACTATCTTCCGCGATCAACCATTGACCTACTCTATTGACAGTAAAACCATTTTCCTTTCCAGAAAAAACAGTCCGGCTGTTGTTCAGTCAGCAGCCGATACTACCATTATACCTGTACTAAAGGGCACCATTAAAGATTCAGCGCAACAACCTGTACAGGGCGCTACCGTTACGGTGCGTAATACCAGGTTGATCGCTGTTACCGACCAGCAGGGAAATTTTACCCTGAAGGAAGTGCCGGCCAACGGCACGCTTACGGTGACCAGCGTGGCCCATCAGCAAAAAGACATTAAGATAGGCGGCAAAAGCGACATAACCGTTCTATTGCTGCCCGCCGTACAAAAGCTCGATATGGTAGAGGTAACGGTAAATACCGGTTACCAGTCGCTCCCCAAAGAAAGAGCCACCGGTTCATTTGGTATTATCACCAGCAAACAATTGTCGCAGGTGCCTGTAGTAAGCATCCTGGAACGCATGCAGGGAATGTTAACAGGTGTTGACATTTCAACCAAAACAGCCCCCAATAAAAGCCGCAACGGTTCTGTTGTAGTGCGGGGCCTTTCAACCATTAAAAGTAACTATACCGCTGTAAGCACCGATCCTTTACTGGTTATCGATGGCTTTCCTTCGCAGATACCCATCTCAAGCGGCGCCCTTGATTACCTGAATCCCGATGATATTGACCAGATCACCGTGCTGAAAGATGCGGCCGCTGCTTCCATCTGGGGTATACAGGCCGCTAATGGCGTAATTGTCGTGGTTACCAAAAAAGGCAATCGTAACAGTAAACCTTCCCTCAATTTCTCTACCACGCTGGGTACCAGCAGCAAACCGGGGGTAAAGTACGGGAAGATCATGTCGATGCCTGATTATATAGCCATGGAGAAAGAATTGATAAATAAGGGAAGAGCCATTGACCCTACGGGAACAACTACAGGTATTCTTCCTCCCAACAGTAGCACAGCGCAAACCATTGTATGGCGTTTCAAGCGGGGTGAAATAACCGAAGCGCAAATGAATGAGCAGTTGGATGCTTTAGGCACGATCGACAACAGCGACCAAATGGCGCAATATATGCTGCAACGGCCAACTACCCGCCAGTACAACCTGTCGGTTTCTGGCGGCGGGCTCAACAGTTCCTATTTCCTGAGCGGCTTTTTTTACAAAGATGAAAGAATTTACAAAAGCAATACGAACAGGGGGTACTCATTGCGGGCCGGTGCAACCTCCGGTTTGTTCGATGGCCGTATCACAGTGAGTGCCGACCTGAGCTTTGGCAATACGCACGATAAAATAAACGAAGCAGCCGTACGGGCCATGAGCGTTGGGGTAGAAGGAATGCGGCCGTATGACCCACTGGTAGATGCAGACGGCAAGGCAATAAAGTATGATGTATTTTTAGTGCCTTCTGTTGCCCGGAACCTCGAAAGCAAAGGATACCTGCCTTTTACCTATTCGCCCATCGATGAGCTCAACTATTCCAACACGTTTACAAACAATAATAACCTGGCCATGAACGTAGCGGTGAATGGTAAAGTTACACCCTGGCTGGGTGTGAATGTGTCGGGCAATATCGGCCGCCTGTTCGGCGACTGGGAACAATACTGGGAACCGGAAAGCTATGAGGCCCGCATCATGGTGAACAAAGCCACTAGCCTGGCTTCCAATGGTACGCGTGTGTATGGAATACCTCCCGGTGGCAGACTTAATTTGGATAACTCGCTGGGCAGAAGCTATAACCTGCGTGGACAGGTCAACGTAAACAAAAGCTTTTACGAAAAGCACCAGCTGAACCTGCTCGTTGGTACGGAGATCAGGGAAACCTATAATAAATCGAGCGGGGAGCTCCGTTACGGGTACGACAAATCAATCAATCTCTTTAGAGGTGTTAACCCGTTTGTAGGCTATAGAGACATGTATGGCGCAACCCAATCTATAGGCGCCACATCGAAAGCAGTTACAGAAAAAACCACCCGCTCGCTGTCGCATTACGCCAATGGTTCCTATACATTCGCCAACAGGTACATTGCCTCGGCCAGCGCCCGTTTCGACGACTATAACCTGCTGGGCGTTGAACGGCGTAAAAGGGCCATCCCCTTATGGTCGGCAGGCCTGAAGTGGAATATCAATAACGAACGGTTTATGCAACATATTCCCTGGATAAACCAGTTGGCCGCCCGCTTCACCTATGGCTTTAGTGGTAATGCACCCCAGGGGTACGCGCCGGTAGCCGTTATCAGCATACTGGGAGCCGACTGGTTCACCAATCATCCGTATGGTATTATTGATAAACCGGCCATTGACAACCTGGCCTGGGAAAAAACACGCATGATCAATTACGGGATCGATTACTCTCTTTTCAAAAACCGCGTTTATGGTTCACTGGAGTATTATAAAAAACATACTACCGATATTATTTGGCAGTTGCCCATCAACAGCACCTATGGGTTCAGCAATTCCAGTTTCAATACCGCCAACCTCGATGGGCATGGCATTGACATTGGCATTAGTGTGGTGCCTGTGTTGAAGAAGGACCTGAAGTGGATCAGCACGCTCAACATATCGTACAATACGAACATCATAAAAGATGCCCGTTTCGAGAAGCCAACTACTTCTTTTGCCCCTGAATACCTGTATAATGGTTACCCCACCGATTATGTATTTTCTTATTCATGGGCCGGGCTCGACAGTACCGGTCAATCTTTGATCAACGATCCTAAAACAAAAGGTAAAGTATATTCTGTGTTTGAATATCCTTTCGAGAACATCAGGGTATACTCGGGGCGCAGCAAATCGCCCTGGTTCGGCAGCTTCGGCAATGGCGTACAATACAAAGGCATTGAACTGAACGTACAATTGCTGTATGCATTGGGCGGCGTATTCCGCAAACCATCGATCAGTGATGTAGGGTATACCAATAATTATTATTTAGGCAGAACCGGCGATCTGGCCGATCGTTGGCGCAAACCGGGCGATGAAAAAATTACCAATATACCCGGGCTTGAATTTGGTGCCGGTACTGTTTATTATACCAGCATGGCCCGCTATACCGAATCAACTTATTTGATCAGGAGCCGCAGCAATATCAAATTGCAGCAGGTCATGCTTGCGTATACTATCCCTGGAACATGGTTGCAGAAAACGGGAATAAAGAACCTGAACCTTTCTGCCATTGCGCGCAACCTGGGCATGATATGGGCAGCCAACAAGGAAAAGCTGGACCCTGATTATTTATATGTCACAGGTAATAATTACCAGTTGCCGCCGCTCAGATCGTATACTTTCAGATTGTCACTGAATTTTTAAACCCATCAACAGCAAGAACATGAATTCCTATAAAATCAGCTTCGTATTCTTTCTTTTGTTTGTACTGGCCGGCTGCCGCAAATATGTGGAAGAAGTGCCCATACAGGGACAGCGGGTATTGGAATATACCGACGATTACCGGGCGTTGATGAATAACCGCAACGATCAGCAATATAGCTCCGGGTTGGCCCCGATCCTCAGTTGTGACGACCTGGATCTGATCGATGCTGCCATACAGGGGAATATGACCAGCACCAGTCAAAGGGCCATGTATACCTGGAGCAAGCCATTTTATATTGATCAGCAAATCGATTATGATTGGGCCAATTATTACAGCACCATGTATGTGTACAATACCGTCATCAATGGTGTAATGGATAGTAAAGGCGGTAATGCAACAATGAAGAGCGGTATACTGGCTGAGGCCCTGCTGCACCGGGCATTCAATTATTTTCTGCTTGTTAATTTGTACAGCAACCAATATGATGCAGCTACGGCCGCCAGCGATCCCGGCGTGCCTTTAATGCTTAAACCCGTATTGTTCGTTGACCTTACCCGGCCTTCTGTAGAGCAGGTATATGACCAAATGCTGAGTGATATTAATGCAGCATTGCCTTTGCTGCCTGTAAAGCAGGACATCAATTTCAAACCCAATAAAGCCGCGGCTTTCGCATTGCTCTCGAAAGTGTATTTGAATATGCGCGATTTTACGGCAGCCGCTGCTTTTGCCGACAGTACCCTGGCGCTCTCAGGCGACCTGTACGATTTTAATTTATCCATAGCTACAACACCTTATACCTTTCCATCACAGTTCAACGACAAACAGGTGTTATTGCGCAAAGTGCCCCGGTTAACGCCTAGCGCCCCGCAGTTAAGCCAGTCGCTGCTCGGCCTGTTGGGCACCAAAGATCTTCGCTATGTACTTTTTGTAAAGCCCGGCAATAATTTTTACCCCGCATTTACCGGCCAGGGGTACTGGTCAAGGGAAAGGACCTCTGGCACGGAAGATAAACCGGCAGTAGGGTTAACCGTGAATGAAACCTGGTTGATAAAAGCAGAATGCCTGGCCCGCGCCGGTAAAAAAGACGAAGCTGTGGATATGCTCAATACCTTGCGCAAACGCCGTTTTAAACCTGTTGACTATGTAGCGCTCACCGCTGCCAGTGCCGATGAAGCATTGAAACTTGTGATCGATGAAAGAAGGCGCGAGTTCTTTGGTACCGGCCTGCGGTGGTTCGATCAACGGCGGTTGAACAAGGATGTTCAATTCACTGCAACTATAACGCGGAAATTCAATAATGTAACTTATACTCTGGAGCCTAACAGCAATGCCTATGTTTTCCCGCTGGCCAATTTGCTGATCGCCCAGAACCCGGAGATGCAACAAAATCCATAACCCATAAGTAAACAGCTGTCTGTAATACCGTTTGCCTGCATGCCAGGCAAACGGCGGCAGCAGCTTTTTGCCCGCACAAACGGTAACAAAAACTATAACAAGCATATAATGGAAAAAAGTATTGTCAGGATTGAGGCACTGTCGCACCGCTACAGTACCAACTGGGCTATCCGTGATATCAACATGGAGATAAGCTCGGCAGGCATCGTAGGACTACTTGGATCTAATGGTGCAGGAAAATCCACTACCATGAACATCCTTTGCGGCGCATTGAATCAAACCGAAGGGAACGTGTACATCAATGGCTTTGATATGCGTAAGGAGCGGGAACTGGCCAAAAGAGAGATCGGCTTTCTTCCCCAGCAACCCCCGTTGTATATGGACCTCACCGTAAATGAGTACCTGTACTATTGCGCCAACCTGCGCCTGATCCCGAAAACAGCGATCAAAGGAGCCGTTGAAGAAGTGAAAGAACGGTGTGGTATAGCCCATTTCAGCAACCGGCTTATCCGTAATCTTTCCGGCGGTTACCGGCAGCGCGTAGGCATAGCGCAGGCTATTATTCACCGGCCCCGGCTGATAGTGTTAGATGAGCCCACCAATGGCCTTGATCCCAACCAGATCATTGAAGTAAGGGCGCTTATAAAAGAAATAGCGAGGGACCGGGCAGTCATCTTTTCTTCCCATATCCTGAGCGAAATTCAGTTGTTGTGCAAAGACATTATGATGATCGAGAATGGAAAGATCGTATTCTCCGATACCATGGATGCGTTCAATAATTATGTAGAACCACACAGCTTGCTGGTGCACCTGGAAAACCCGCCGAGTGCCACAGAGCTTGAGCAAATAAAAGGGGTAAATAAAGTAGAATTCCTTACTGCCCGGCAGGCGCGCATTTATTTTACCGGCGATCAGCAGATCACGGAAAGGGTAGTAGAGGCCAGCGTTCAGCATAAATGGCGGCTACGCGAGATCAGCATCGATAAAACCGCGCTGGACGAAGTGTTTAAACAATTATCCTCGAAATCATCAAAACAATAAAGTATTCCATGAAAACGATCTTCAAAATAGCGCAAACCGAGCTGCGCACCTTATTCTATTCGCCCATTGCCTGGTTCCTGATGATCATTTTCCTGATCCAGTGCGGCATAACTTATATGGATATGCTTGAAATGATCGCCCGGGAACAGGATGCCGGTAACAAGTTGAATATAAGCCTCACCGATTTCATTTATTTTGGCAAAAGCGGACTGGTGGGCGGTGTAATGCAGTACCTGTACCTGTACATGCCGTTGTTGACCATGGGCCTCATAAGCCGCGAAACAAGCAGCGGTACCATAAAGCTGTTGCATGCCTCGCCGGTAAAGATCAGGCAGATCGTACTGGGAAAATTCCTCTCCATGATGATCTACAGCCTGCTGCTGCTGGCGCTCATTGGTGTTTTTGTATTGTTAGGTATGTTCCAGATTCAATCGCCCGATGCCGGAAAACTGCTGAGCGCCCTGCTGGGTTTTTTCCTGCTGTTATGCGTCTATTCCGCCATTGGTTTATTTATGTCGAGCCTCACCAATTACCAGATCGTTGCGGCCATATGCACCTTCGTGATGTTCGCCATCCTGTTTTATATTGGTAAACTGTGGCAGGGCGTTCCGTTTGTAAGGAACCTTACCTATTTCCTTTCTGTTACCGGGCGTACCAGCAATATGCTGAACGGATTGATCACCACCAAGGATGTGCTTTATTTTATATTGATCGTTTATCTTTTCCTGGGTCTTAGCGTGTATAAAATGCAGGGCGATATTGAATCGCGGCCCGCATTGGTGCGTATGGGCCGGTATGTGCTGGTGCTTGTTATTACCCTTACCATAGGGTATATCAGTTCCATTCCGGTGCTGGTAGGGTATTACGATGCCACGGCCGGCAAGGCCCGAACGCTTACAAAAAAAGCGCAGCAGATCATAAAGGAACTGGGCAGGGAGCCGCTGGAGGTTACTGCTTATAATAACCTGTTAGGGAATTACTGGTATATGGGGGCGCCGGAATCGTACAACACGAACCTGGGCAAATGGGAACCGTATATGCGGTTCAAGAATAACATAGAACTGAAAACAGTGCTATACTATGACTCGGCGCTGGATGTGCGTAATCCCGAAAAATGGTTTGGAGGAAGAACGCTGGAAGCCGTTGCCAAACGGAATGCAGAAAGCAGGGACCTGTCGCTCGCCGATTTTAAAACGCCTGCTGAAGTTCGAAAGCTTGTTGACCTGCGCCCCGAAATGAACCGCTATGTGATGCAGTTAAAATATAAAGGCCGCACCACCTTTTTACGGGTATTCGACGATATGCACCAGTGGCCCAGCGAAACGGAAGTGTCTGCTGCGCTGAAACGCCTGCAGCAGGCCAGTATGCCGAAGATCATTTTTTTGACCGGTCATTTTGAAAGGGACATCAATAAGGCCGGCGATCGTGAATACAAAGTACTTACCAATCTAAAGAACTTCCGCAATTCGCTCATTAACCAGGGGTTTGATGTTGATACGCTTTCACTGGCCACCCATGATATTCCTGCCGGTATTTCTGCACTGGTGCTGGCAGATCCCAAAACGGCTTATACGCATGCCGAGCTTGCCAAGCTGCAGCAATACATCGATAACGGCGGTAATATGCTTATTGCCGGTGAGCCGGGAAAGCAGGCATTGCTGTCGCCCCTGCTCAACAGGTTGGGTGTTAAAATGATGGATGGCGTATTGGTGCAGCCAACAAAAGAGCTGGCGCCGGAGCTGGTGACGCCCTATCTTACCACAACTGCGGCCGGGTTTTACCCGCCGCTGCAACACAGCCACCACGACAGCGCTTACATTTCCATGCCTGGTGTTACAGCGCTTACCTATACCGACACCGGCTCGTTTACCATAAAACCCCTGCTAATGACCAATGGCCGGTCGGGCTGGCTCAAGAAAGATAAACTGGTAAGCGATTCGGCCGAGGTGTTATTTGATTCAACCAAAGGCGATGAGCGCAGGTCCTTTGCCACTGCGCTTGGCCTTACCCGTACCCTGAATGGCAAAGAGCAGCGGATCGTGATCACCAGCGATGCCGATTTTATAAGCAATGCAGAATTACAACGGTTCAATATGCGCGCTGCCAATTTTGTATTCAACACCGGTTTATTTTGCTGGATGAGCTATGGCCAGTTCCCCATCGACAGCAGCCGCCCGCCGGCCAAAGACACAAAAGTTTTGTTGACAAAAAACCAGGTGAAAATTGCAAAGATCATTTTTATATGGATACTCCCCTGCATTTTGCTGGCATTTGGTTCCATTCTTTTGATCAGGCGTAAACGCAGATAAACTGTAAAATGAGTATACATGCTTTTTGAAACCGACAAACAAACGCTCGACGACCTGAATATTTTCGGCAAGCCGGGCAGTGATTCCATTTACACCTTATTCAATAATACCCATACCAGGGGCGGCGCCGGCATACTGGAACAAATGTTCCTGTACCCTTTGGCCGGTGCTGCCGCCATCAATGCCCGCAGCGAAACCATCCGGTTCTTTGCTGCGGGCAACATGCCGTTTCCTTTGAGCAGCGCCCTGTTCGATAGTATTGAGCTGTACCTGGAAAATGATGATGAACGCACCCGGCTGTCGCCCGAAAAAGAGACCATGGCCGGTAAGCTGCAGCAACTGATCGCTACAGACCACCAGTACAAACTGATCAGTAACGGCATTGCCGCCATAGCAGAAGTATTGCAACAGCTTCGATCTTTTATCAATAGCATTTCACCCGCCGTTACCGCTACTGCTTTTGCACCGGTGGTGCAGGAGATGAATGAGCTGCTGGCCGATGCCGGTCTGGAGCCATTGCTGCAATTGAAAGTAAAGAGCAAGCTGTCGTATGCACAAACCGCCCGGTTCGATGACCTGTTGCGGTTTAACAAAGCCAGCGTCCTGCGCCGGTTGTTATTTCACCTGTATCACCTCGATGTGTATATAGCTGTAGCCGGCATTGCCCGCAAGCATGATTTTGTATTTCCTGAAGCAACCGGCAATGACCAGGCTTCCCTTTACCTGGAAGAAGTATACCACCCGCAGGTAGCTAACGCTGTGCCCAATACGCTGCACATGACACCCGGGAACAATGTCGTATTTCTGACCGGCGCCAATATGGCGGGCAAATCAACCTTTATGAAATCCCTGGGTATTGCCCTGTACCTGGCGCATATGGGCTTCCCCGTGCCGGCCAGGAAAATGACTTTTTCCGTACGGAATGGCATTTTTACTACCATTAACCTGGCCGATGATCTTAGCATGGGCAACAGTCATTTTTACGCAGAAGTATTGCGATTGAAAAAAGTGGCCCAGGAAATGGTGCTCTCGAAAAACCTCTTCATCATTTTTGACGAGCTGTTTAGGGGTACCAATGTGAAGGACGCCTACGAAGCAACGATCGCCATTACCGAAGCCTTTGCCACCCGCAGGAATTGCATGTTCGTGGTATCAACGCATATTGTAGAAGCAGGGGAGGTGTTGAAAGAACGGTGCAAAGGGATCTTGTTCAACTACATGCCTACCACCATGCGTAACAACGTACCGGTATATACGTACAGGCTGGCGCCCGGCATTACTGCCGACAGGCATGGAATGGTCATCATCAACAACGAAGGGATCCTCGATATCATTAATAACGGGTAAACTAAACAACAGGCTCATGAGCTTTATAGCAGACAAACAAACACTCGACGACCTGGGTATTCTGGGGAAATATAAAAGCTATTCTGTTTTCAACCTCTTCAACCACACGATTACCGATGGGGGACAGCAACTATTAACGCAATTTTTTAAAACACCGTTAACTGATGCTGCCCGCATCAATGAACGGGTACGGTTGATCAGCTATTTCACAATAAAAACAACAGCATTGCCATTTTCCGCGGAAGTCTTCCATACCATGGAAGACTATCTGCGCTCCGGCGGTGGCAGTTTATTGGAAACAGCCTGGTCAACGGTAGTAAAGAAATTGCATAGCAGGCTGGTGGGGGGAGAAGAAGACCGGCAGCAGGAAAATGCGCTGAAGCAAACCATTCAAACCCTGCAGGCCATTCACGGTTTTATGAACAAGCTGCAACAGGATGCTGATAACCCATTTAAGGAACAGCTGAAAAAAGTGCACGCCGTTCTTTCAGGAAAGGAAATGCAATGGCTGCAGGAAAGTGTTGATGCTACCCGCAGCCAATCGTTGTGGAAACAGGTAAAACAGGCGCATTGCCTCAGGACCAGGAAGTATAAGGATTTGAAAGAACTGTTGCAGCTCTTATATGAATTTGACGTATACATCGCCGTTGCCGGTGTAGCTGTTGCCCGGGGTTTTTGCTTTCCGCAGGCACTGCCGGCCACGGAAAACAACATCCGCATCACCGGGTTGTATCACCCGTTGCTTGACCAGGCGGTTGCCAACCCTGCCTATTTTAACGGGCAACACAATATGGTTTTTCTCACCGGCGCCAATATGGCCGGCAAGTCAACCTATATGAAATCATTCGGTATAGCGCTGTACCTGGCGCATATGGGATTTCCGGTGGCAGCGGCCGACATGAAGTTTTCTGTAAAGAATGGCATTTTTACCACCATCAATATTTCTGACGATCTCAAACATGGATACAGCCATTTTTATGCAGAAGTATTACGGGTGAAAACGGTAGCGGAAACCATCAGGGCTACCGGCAACCTGGTGGTTATTTTCGATGAACTTTTTAAAGGCACCAATGTAAAGGATGCCTATGATGCCACCTTGTCCATTGCTGAAGCCCTGGCTGCCAAACGAAATTGCTGTTTTATCATTTCCACCCATATTACTGAAGTAGGTACAGCTCTCAGAGAACGCAGGCCATCTGTACGCTTCCTGTATATGCCAACCGTGATGCAGGGAGAGGTTCCCGCCTATACCTACCAGTTGCAGGAAGGCATTTCAACCGACCGGCAAGGGATGATGATCATTGAAAATGAAAAGATCATCGAACTGATAAGGCTGGTAGGTTGAGAATGGAGCATTTATAAAAATAAAATTGCCAATGAAACGCAATTCGAGTCCAAAACAGGTGATATCATCGGCGGTAAAAAAGTGAATTTATCAAGGCCGGGGATATTGGTAGAAGACTACGAAGATGGTGCAGCGCTTGCTGGGGCTATCATTTGGAAGATTTAAGAAAGGCCGTCTCTTATTTGATGACGGCCTTTGTGTTACTTTATAGATAGCGCGGAAGACGCCTAATGACAGCAGGTGCCTGACTGCCAGCGAAAAACGCCGCCTTGGTAAATTACCAGGTTGCCATCATTTTGCAATACAACATAAGCGCCCGGATAAGCCGAGGTTCCGGTATTAAAATATGGCGTAGAATAACTGTCGTATAATACCAGGTTACCGTCACCTTGCATATTTAACCTATTAACAGCCGGATTAACGGTGTTGGTATGCCATAAAAACGTATTATAAAAATAAAGTACCAGGTTGCCATCCGTTTGCAAAATAAGCATAAAGCGACCATCCGTAGACTTAAGGTACTGGTTGGTATACATCACTGCATTGGAATTCAATACTGCGCCAAGATTAGTACTACTATATAATATTCTTAAAGCTGTAATATCATTGGCAGATAAACCCGCCCAGAAAGCGCCGCAGGTAGCCCCATTCATAGCACTGGAGGCATCTGTAAGCGGAGTGGCGCCAATAGTAGGCGCAAACCCTTCGCCCAATACCTGCCAGTTGGTGTGCCTTAGTCCTATGCAATGACCCATTTCGTGAGCCAACAACAAGGTAAGCTGTGACTGGCTGCTATAACCACTAGATACTAAAAAGGATTCATTAATATTAATAATATTAAAAGGCTGTCCGTTGGAAAACGGAAAACCGGCTTGTCCGCATACATTGGCTCCAATGCCATTATTTCTTACAATTTGTATAAGGGCGCCAGATGCAGAAGCCACTCTGGTGAACGCTATGCCTGTACCAATTGCATTGTATGAAGCAATGGCCGCATTAAGCGCGTTACTCAAATTGGTACCAATGGAACCAAAAGAGGCGGTATTCAGGAATACTGTAACATTGTTATATGATGCAGACACCAGGTAGGGAGTTCGTGCCTGCTCCGTCATGTGTTCGCCCGCCGCTATAGGTTCCTTCTTATAAAATATGATATCCTCTTCTGCTACAAACCGGTCCGCATATTCCACTATATTTTTTTTATCAAAACCTGCTTTGATCATTTGTTGAAAAACAGGATGGTCTTCATTGATGGCATGGGTCATTTGTTCTGTAATGGCTGTTTTGTCCTTAGCGCATCCCCACACGGCAGTAATAAGTAAAAAATATATTACATAGCGCAATTGATTGGTTGATATCATATAAAATATTTTAAAGAATACCTGGTAATAATTTATGGCAGTAGTATTATAATTGCATGAATGGCATGACAGGTGGAGCCCTGGAGTGTAGTAGGATAGGCATAAGGTTTATTTTTATTGAAACAAATATCCCTACTAATATACGCATAATTGATAACAACGACCTGTAGGGTACGGTTAATTTTACGCTGTTTAATTGGATTCACCAGATCGCTGGCGATGAAGTGCTCGAATTGTACGTAGGCAACCTCGATAAAAAACTGTACGAAATTGATTCAGTGTTAGCACAAGCGCTGCCGGACGCATACAAAAAGGCAGCAGTTAGGATACGATTCCAGTAAATAAACAGGAGCAGTTCGACCAGTTGTATGTTTACTTGCTTCCACATAAACTCAACACCTTTATGCGCTTGACTGACAACAATGGAAAATACACCGAACAACTGAACGAGCTGGTGCAATATCAAATGATATGTATTGCTTATAAAGGTGAACAGGTATTTTTTTACTCACAAGCCGGCGTTGAACAAAAGGCATATACGGGTATTGAATTATCACCGATTGACCAACAAGAGTTAAAGCAACAATTAAATCGCGCAGGAAAAGGCCACCGGGGAATCGACCTGCAAAAAGACCTTGAATTTTACCAGTTTATGAAAAAGGATGCCCAAAGGCAGCAACATTACCAGGACTTGTGGGAGTTAAGGATGAAAACAGCAAATGTTATATTTAAGTGCGAAACAGGTATATCCTGCTGTTATTTTGCGGATCAAGTGAAATTTTTGGGGGATTGATTTGTTTAGGCATAGATTTCGGAGCAAGTCAAATACCTGGGGCAAGCCTGTTCTTTCAGCTGTTTGCTGTCTGTTTAGGATCGTTATTATTTTCACAGGCAGCCGGCCATGTTGCTACGTGATATTTCCTGATAATTAACCGGGGTTTCCTTTTTGTTGGTTGACGAATTCTTGTCATTCATTGTCATAACCTCTTTGTTGAATTGCAAGAGGCATTGTTCGGATTGCAGGGGCTATTGTTCGGATTGCAATGACCATCGTTTGATTGCTTTTTTGTTTAGCCATTTGAGATGTTATTTTCGCAATTGAGAATATCAAGGCTATAATCAGTTTAGGATTAACTTCTTTTCGGCTTAGCCAGCCTGCAATTAAAACAATTGGTATCGTCTTTCAAACTACGCTTATCGTTGCGCTAACAAGGTGGCTTGCATTCAAACTATCCAGGCTGCATTCCGAACATAAAGCCTCGTAAACCAGCTTATATATCTCGTATTTCAAACAATGACCATCGCATTCCAGCTTTTTTGTTTAGCCACCTGATATGTTGTTTTCGCAATTGAGAATAACAAGGCTTCTTTTCATTTTAAACAGCCTGTCATTAAAACAACGGGTATCGTCTTTCAAACTATGCTTATCGCTGAACAGATCAGGTAGCTTTGCATTCAAACTATGGAGGCTGCATTTCAAACATAAAGCTTCGTCAACCAACCTGTATACTTCGTATTCCAGACGATAACCATCGCATGCCGGCTTTTTTGTTTCCCCGTGTGATATCCTGGTATCGAAGTGCAGTTTAGCTACCTGGGTTTGTAACCTGCGGGGAATCGTCTTGATTTCCCCCAGTTAATCAACTAGATCCTATTTTGCTTCGGTTAAATGAAGTCATTTTACTATATCCTCGAACTAAAAACGCCTTCAAATACAACGATTTGAAGGCGTTTTCGAAATGGAAACTACTGGCGGTGTTGTAGCTACTGTGCTATGATAAGCCTCTGCATGAGTGAAAATAATTTCATCGTGCTCCCAATATGCCTTTATAGAACTCTTCCTTTCATGCAGAGGCTTTTTTACGGACACATAAAGATCGTTACCACCAGGGTGTATTCTATAATCCAGTCCAACAACAAATATTAATGACTGAAAATATCTTTTGAAGGAATAAATGTAGGATTCGCTGGAATAAGAAAATGCCTGTATTCTACACCCATATTACACTACTTTTGAAGAATGAAATTTGGCTAAAATTATACCTTTACACTCAACATAATCGCAATGAAACCGTTCCTACTGATAATTTTTCTATCGATGGCCTGTGTTGGACAAAGCCAGACCAACTCTTTAGCATCCTGGGCTTCAGATGCATTCCGGCAAAAGGGTTTTGATAAAAAGTATGAAATTGCTTCTTTTTTAAAACCATCGTATTGGCAGGCCGACTTCAACGGAGATAATAACCAGGACATCGTCCTTTTAATAACAGAAAAGCAAACAAAAAAGAAAGGTATTTTACTGATACATACAAAACAAATGAATGCTTCGTATTTGGTGCATGTACGAAGTTTGGCAATGGAGGTGATGACCTTCAATGGGCTGATAAATGGAGCATTTATAGCAAGAAAATAGCTAATGAAACACAATTCGATTCCAAAACGGGTGATATAATTGCCGGTAAAAAAGTGAACCTATCAAGGCCGGGTATACTGGTGGAGGATTATGAAGATGGAGCGGCGGTGGCCGGTATGATCATTTATTGGAATGGAAAGAAATATATCGAAATACATCAGGGTGAGTAAACCGAATATTTTATGAACGATCAACTTTCAAGTTATAAAGTAACAGACAGGCCATCCTTCATCAGGTTCCTTGCACTTTTACGACAGGACTTATTGACTGATTCCGAAAGCTGGGCAAATAAAAACCTAAGCGACTTTTTAGAAGCAATGTGTTCTTATGCAGAGGATATTCAGGGATATTATGATAACAATGATCCTGGAATAGATGCTGACATAGCAAAGTGGCAAACTTTTGCAGACATTTTAAAGGGAGCAACTATGTATGAGTAAAGATAATCCGAAATACAAACTTCGTTTCTTTTTCGCTCCTAATTGCGTAGAAAGTTTAAGTTTATGGCGCCATTTAGTATAGCATACAAAGACCTTCAGGTTTCTATTTTTAACGATTCTGATTATAATCCAAGTTCTGCGGAGCTTTTCAGGAACGGATATCTTTACTAATCCAACAGGTAAGGATACATTTAGAATTATTGATAATATTATTTATGCCACCAATTGGGACAACGTTACATTTCAATTAAATGCCGATACCGGACAATTAATTGAATAACCCCATAGAGACTCCTCGAACTAAAAACGCCTTCAAATACAACGATTTGAAGGCGTTTTCCTATCCTGTGTCCCCGCAGAGACTCGAACTCTGGACCCATTGATTAAGAGTCAATTGCTCTACCAACTGAGCTACGGAGACAATTCTCCGGCCAGGCATAACCTTGACTGGAAAAGAGTGCAAAAATAAGGGGTTAATTTATTCCGGCCAATAGAGACAGCCTAAAAATAAAAGAAAAACCTGTTTTAAGAGGCTGATTTGCAGTACGAATAATTATTATTTATTATAACTATTTATGTCCCTTAAACAAACCGTTCAGAAAAGAAATGCAGTTTCTGCAGGCAAGTCTATAGGCTAGGTTTCTATTCTATTTCCACTTACCCATTTTTTATAAACCATTTTTAATATATAAATTATTCGACAATAAGGTTTTTACGATACCACCCTTGCAGATTGTATAACTAATATTGATATGTTAAAGAGAAGTTATAAAAATATTCTGTTATTCACATATATTTGCTTTTTCTAACACCTGATCCTGCCGAATTGCTTCCTGATTATCCTCGCTTGGACTAAATAAGCATAAGCTGTTAAGTTGAATAAGCAGTTCGGTTTCTTGCTAATAGTCATTTACTAATCGCCCAGGCAATATCCTTTAAATGCTGCATTGCATACGCAATGTCGGAACGACGATCATTTACAAGTTCGCCAGTAAACTAAACATATAATCCATACTATTTTCCTGCGTAAACCAGGTTTAAAGTATCGATTTCTATAAAACCAGAACAAGAGATTTTGTAATCTTCTATAATCAAAACTCGATTTAAAACCAAACTAGTCACAATGAGAAAACTGCTATTGTTAGCATTCCTGTTTTTGCATGCGATTACCTCAGCGCTCGCTCAGCAAGCTGTTAAAGGCAAAATACTTGACGACATGGGAGCACCCATCTCCGGAGCTTCTATCCTGATTAAAGGCACATCTTTTGGAACTACCTCTGATATCACAGGTAGCTTTTCGATCACCTTACCTCCCAATGCAAAAACCCTGATCATTTCAGCCCTTGGATATGGCGAAAAACAAATCCCAGTGGGCAAGGAAGCTGAATTTACTATTTCCCTTAACCGCGCTCAGAAGAGCATGGATGAAGTGGTTGTTGTAGCTTATGGAACAGCTAAAAAAGAATCCATTACCGGTGCGGTAACTTCTATTTCTGCTGCATCCATTGAAAAAAGACCGCTGACGAATGCGGTAGCTGCATTGGAAGGTTCTGCTGCCGGTATCCAGATTAATAATACGGTTGGCCAGCCCGGCTCTTCACCTTCCATCCGTATTCGTGGTTTTTCATCTGCGAATTACAGCAATGATCCACTGTATATTATCGACGGTGTTCCTTTCGGAGGTAGTGTAGCGGATATTAACCCCGCCGATATTGAAAGCATTTCAGTGCTTAAAGATGCGGCATCTTCTGCATTATATGGTAACAGGGCTTCCAATGGTGTTATTATTATGACCACCAAAAAGGGGTTGAAGAATGCCCCAACGAGTTTAAACTTTACTATGAACCAGGGGCTTTATGACAGGGGTATCAATGAGTATGAAAGATTGAACCCAAATCAGTTCATGGAAACGATGTGGAAAGGGTACCGGAATTCCTTGAGAACATCTGCACCTGGTACTTATCCAACTGATTCAGCGGCCGGCGCCAGAGCTACCAGTAACCTGATCAGTGATGTTTTAAGACTGAACATTTACAATAAACCCGATAACGCCTTGTTCGATTCAGACGGCAAACTGGTGTCTGATGCACAAATTCTGCCTCTGTATGCAGAAGACCTGGACTGGTTCAACCCCTATGAGCGTTTGGGGCGCCGCCAGGATTATAACCTGAGCGGTAGAACAGGTTCCGAAAAGAATTCGCTTTATTTCTCTGTTGGTTATCTGAATGAGAAAGGATATATTAATTATTCCGACTTCAAACGTATATCCGGGCGTATCAATGCGGAATTGAATGCCACCAAGTGGCTTAAGTATGGTTTCAATATAGCCGGAACGCATCAGATCTCTAATAATACACCTGCCGGTTCCGGTAGTGCCGGCAGTATTGTTAACCCTATTAATTTTTCCAGAAATATGGCGCCTATTTACCCTGTTCACCTGCATACCGCAGGTACGGGTGAGTACATACTGGATGGATTGGGTAATAAACAATATGATAATGGTAATGCCAGCAGGCCTACAGGTACTGCCGGCCGTCATGCTATTTGGGAAAATGAGTTGAATAAAGACCGTTACTATAGAAACACCGTAATGGGACAGGCGTATGCCACAATTAATTTCCTGAAGCATTTCTCATTTAATTTCACCGGTGATATCAACGCCCGTTCAGATGATGAGCAGGTTTATGGTAATGCAGTGATTGGTGACGGCGCTCCTACCGGTCGCGCCTTCCGCTATAATTACAGATATCTGAACTATACTACCCGTCAATCATTGGGCTGGAACCAGGCTTTCAATGACCATAATGTGGAAGTGTTGGCTGGGCATGAGAACTTTAACTATGAGTTCAATTATCTGTATGCTTTCAAAACAGGTGAAGTGGTGCCCAATGGCGTTCAGTTAGTGAACTTTACTACTATCTCCAGTCTTACCGATCTAAGAGATCAATACCGTACTGAAGGCTACTTTACCAGGGCAAAGTATAGCTATAAGGATAAATACTTCATTGATGCGTCTTTCAGAAGAGATGCTTCTTCAAAATTCCTTGATCCATGGGGTAATTTCTACTCTATAGGTGGTAGTTGGACGATCTCAAAAGAGCGTTTCTTCGATCAGCTTTCCAATAAGATCAACTTTTTAAAAGTGCGTGCTTCTTATGGTGAAGTAGGTAATGACGGTGGTACAGGGTCGCCTTCCTATTATATAGCAAAGGCGTTGTACGATCTGAACCAGAATGCTAACCTGGGTGCGGTGTATAGAATTCAGTTCGAGAATCCGAACCTGGTTTGGGAAAAATCTGCGTCTATAGGCGCTGCTGTGGAAGGCCGCATTTACAACCGGGCAAACTTTACCATTGAATATTTCGACAAGAAATCAAAGAACCTGATCTTTAATTATAACCTGCCTTTATCGGCCGGCCCCACTTCCACTTCGAATGCTGAAGCGGTGCTGGTTCAGAATGTAGGATCTATCTCTAACCGTGGCTGGGAATTCACTTTTGATGTAGATGTGGTAAGAACCAAAGACTTTACATTTAATTTTGGCGCCAATGCTACCTGGTTAAAGAACGTAGTAGAAGAATTGCCTGAGCCTAACAGGGAAAGGGGTATCGTGAGTGGTACAAAGAAGCTGATGGAAGGGCATGGTATTTACGACTACTGGTTACCGCAATTTGTTGGTGTTGATCAAATGACCGGTAACTCCCTGTACAAGGTTGATACGGTAACTTACAATGCTTCGAACCCTGTTCCGGCAGCAAGCCTGGTTACCATCAATGGCGCAAACTACACAACCAATGTTTCCTACGCAGAGCGGAACTGGAGCGGCAGCGCTATACCTGATGTCTTTGGAAGTTTTTCTCCCACTTTCCGGTATAAGAACATAACCTTAAGCAGCTTGTTTACTTACGCCCTGGGTGGTAAAATATATGATAACTCGTATATCTCGCTGATGTCGATGAGTGGTTCGCCGGCTGCTTTGCACAAGGATATCTTAAATGCATGGGATGGTATTCCAAAGGATATGACAGCAACTTCTGAGAACAGGATCGATCCTAAGGGCACACCGGTAGTAGACTTTACGAGAAGCACGTTGAACAATGGTCAATCGAACCGGTGGCTCACAGATGCCTCCTACCTGGTATTGAAAAATATCACGATCAATTACAAACTGCCTGTTGACCTGGTGAGTAAAATGCAATTGAAAAATGTAACGGTTGGTGTTAGTGCAGAGAACCTGTTTACAACAACCAAAAGAAGAGGTATGAACCCGCAACAGAATTTCAATGGTATTAACGATAACATTTTTGTAACTCCCCGGGTTGTTTCTTTCTCTTTAAATGTAGGTTTATAAAATTTGAAATTATGAAGAAAGCATTCAAAAATATATTAGTCGTTGCTGCTTTAGCCTCGTTAAGCGCCTGTAAAAAAGACTATCTGACTACATCGCCAACCGATGCCATGGCTACCGAAACAGTGTTTTCAACAACGCAATATGCCAAGCTGGCCGTTAACGGATTGGCTAAAATGATGACGCAGCAATACCTCGGTACACAGGGTATGAATGGCGAGGGTACCATTAAAATGTGGTATGGTAACTATCCCGGCAACCATTTCTCCCTGAACCTTGGTAGCTGGGCTGTTATTACCAATCATCTGTATAACGAAAACGTTACCAGCATTTACCTGTATTATCCCTGGTATTATTATTACAAAATAATAGGTAATGCCAATGCTATTATTAACCGTATAGACGCCGCCACCGGGCCCGATAGTGAAAAGGCCCTGTATAAAGCGCAGGCATTGACTTACCGGGCATATTCCTTTATGATGTTGGCTCAACTGTATGGAAACCGTTGGAGCGATACCCAAAACGGTACAACCCTGGGTATTATCTTACGGTTAGATGAATCAACCGGCGATATCGCCAGATCTACCATGATGGAAACCTACAACCAGATTTATGCCGACCTGGACCAGGCGATCGCTTTATACCAAAGTTCCGGTCTTACAAGATCTTCATCCATAAACTATGAAACGAATATCAATACAGCTTATGCTATTTATGCAAGGGCCGCATTGAACAGACAGGATTATGCTACTGCTGAAACCAACGCTGTTAAAGCGAGGAACGGCTATCCTTTAATGAGCGTTACCGAGTATAACGCAGGTTTCAACACCCCTAACAAGGAATGGATATGGAGCAGCTACGGCGGTTCTACTGAGAACCTGTTCTTCTATTCTTACTTTGGTTATATCGCATATAATTCAACAGGCAGTAATGTAAGAACAGTACCAAAAATGATTAGCCGGGAACTCTATAATAAAATACCCGCAACTGATATTCGCCGTAACCTGTTCCTGAATCCCGGAGCTAATTCGTATACAACATCAACCGGTCTGGCTGCTACTAACTCTGCTTTGTATAAGGCGGCATTTGCGGCCAGGCCCACATTGCAAAGCAATGCCAGTGTATATGCCTATATGCAGTTTAAAATTTCTGCTACCGATGTGCCGGGTGTAGGTAATTTAAACCACTTCAGGTCTTCTGAAATGTACCTGATTGAGGCTGAGGCTAAATATTTTCAAAATAAACCAGATGCAGATATACAGAATTTGCTGGTTACGCTTACCGCTGGTTCAGGCCGCGATCCAAACTATACCTGTACAAAAACAGGCGCAGACCTGCTGAATGAAATTAAGCTGTACAGAGCTATTGAATTTTGGGGCGAAGGATTCGATTGGTTTGATATGAAAAGATGGGGTGATCCTATCAGTCGTAAAGACTACGCAGGTGGTAGTAATTTCATTGCGCAACTGGCAGTAAATATTGCACCGGCTGCTAATAACAAATGGACGTGGAAAATTCCGCAAAGGGAAACTGATTATAATACACTTGCTCAGCCATAAGTCTGAATAAAATTAATATAGCTAATAGGGGCCAGGAAGGTCGGCCCCTATTTTTGATACCAGGCTGAACATCGTTAAATTAAAAAGCCTTCAGGTCATTTTTCCTGAAGGCTTTTTTAATGGATCCACCTGCATATTATTTTACTATGATCAACTTACCGCTGTACACTTTTCCATTTACATTGATGATGTAATAATAAGTGCCTGCAGGGAATTGTGTAGCAGGAACTGCAACCCGGTTTAACCGGCCTGCTGTAATAGTTCCTGTGAACAATACCTTTTCGCAGGTGCCCAGCACATTATAAATGCTAACCGTTGCATTGGTATTTTGCGGCGATGCAAATTCAATGACCCCGTTCCCTATGACAGGGTTGGGATAAGCCTTATACGTGAAGCTGTTCACGCCTGTAACCATTTGGGTTTGTTCAGCAGTGTTTACATTGGCGGTTGTAGTCACTTTCCTTGCTGCACAATCAGCATAATCTTCCGTTACTTCAGTAAAGTCTGTAGTGATACAGCCGTTGGCCGGATCGGTTACGGTGATGATATAAATGCCCGGAAAACTGGTTGAGGTAGTGCCGGCCACATCTACAAGATCCTCAGGCCCTAACCATAGGAAAGACGCATTAGGCGTTGTAGTAATAGCCGACAGCGTTACGATTGGGGTGCCACAACTGATTGGACTGTTATTGCTAATAGTTACCGCCGGCGCTGCGGTGTTTTCAACTACAGTGGTCGATTTACTGGTAAAACACCCATTAACCGGATTGGTAGCAGTTAAGGTGTAGGTACCGCCACGGGTAACTGTTGTAGAAGGTGTAGAAGCGTTAAAGCCATAGGGGCCTGTCCAGGAATAATTAACACCTGTGGTAGTCGAACTACCGGTGATGCTAACGCTGCTTGTTAAACAGGTGATGGTCCCTGAATTATTAATGGAAATTTCTACAGGAGCGGCCGTATTCATTGACACCGTAACGTTGGCCGTATCTGTACAACCTTTTGTAGGTTCGGTTACAAGAAGGGTATAGGCCCCGGTTACATTAACAGTCGGGTTTTGTTCAGATGAGGAATAGCCATTGGGTCCGTACCAGTTGTAGGTTGAGCCGGGGGCTGATGAAGTTCCGTTTAATGTTACTGAACTATTGGTACAGGTGATCATGTTGTTACCGCTAATGCCTGCCTGTACATTAATGCCACTGGCGCCGGTGACGGTTACATTATCAAAGAAATAATATTCATCGGCTTCTGTTGCCCTGGCCCTGATGATGATCTGGATTGTTGATCCTGACAAAGACCGCGTTGATACCGTGGTGTAATTTTCATAGTTATTATTGATAGCGCCTATTTTTTCGGCGAATAGTACTTCAGGACCGCCATCCAGTTTATAATACAGCCGAAGATAATCGCCAATAGCCGTAGTATCTGATTCGAACACACCGCCTGATTTTGCATAACTGCGTACATGCACTGCAACGCCTACGTTTGCTTTGCCCGCAATACTTATTTCCTGGGATGTCCAGGTGCCTGTATTACCGGCTCCCATATTGCCCGCTCTGAATTCATAGTTTATGGGGCTGAATTTAGTCGTGGATGCTCCGGTATGCGTTGCTGTCCATTTATACCGGCCTGTATCAATGCGGATGGTGCCGTTAGGTACTGTAAAATTGGCCGCCCAAATGGTGGAAGATGTTGCGGAAGCTACCTCCACTGTTTTGCTGGTAGAACATCCGTTAGAAGGATCGGTTACTTTAATGGTATAAGTGCCCGGATCAACTACTGTTGGCCGTTGTAACGTACTGGTAAAATAATAAGGGCCAACCCAACTGTACTGTGCATTGGGAACGGTTGAACTGGCGTATAGTGTAGCCTGAGGTAAACAGGATAGAGAGCTGCCGAACGCAGTAACATTTGGACAGGTTTTATATTCCGTTACTGTTATGCTTGCCTTACCTGATCCGGTTGAATTGGTAACTTTTACCGTATAAGTGCCGGTTACGGTTATTGTGGGGTTTTGTAAATCCGATTCGAAGCCGTTGGTGCTTGTCCAACGAAATGTGGCTCCTGTAGCAGTTGTGTTCGCATATAGGGTAAGGGATGTAATAGCACAGGTAAGTACGCCCTGGTTATCTGCCGAAGCGGTAACAGGTATAGTAATTTTGAATGGGTGATCAGGGATGCCGGCTGCTGTTTTCTCCGGACCATGAGGTGCCGCCTGTAGTTGGTTAACTGCAAATAGAAACAGTAATGAAAGCTTAAGTAAAGGGTTCATATATGTATATGGATTTAATGACCGCAATGGTAAACATGCGGTGTTGTTCATAGCATAAAGGTTCAGGTATAATCCGGTCGGGACCATACAGGTACATTATCCCAATGCAAGTTTGGGAGTTACAAATTTTGTAGGAAAGGCAGGTTCTTGCGATGACAGTTGAGCAGGTTCTTGAGAGCGCTCAAATTAAAAACAAAGTTTTTGGGTAAACACATTTATTTTCGGCTTATCCTTTTAATAGTGCAAATCAGCCAGTGATGTGTTATAATTATCAGCTACATGCTGGGGTTTAGACATATATTAATATTCGCTCATTTTTTTATCTTTGGAAAATTACCAGGCAAAGGCGTTAGGTCGAAAGACTTAAGGCTTTTTTTATTGACCCTATATGACCATTTATAAACTATTAAACTACTTTATAGCAACTGTTTGGTTCGCCAACGGCCTTTTTTGCAAAGTGCTGAATATGGTGCCCCGTCACCAGGAAATAGTTGCCAGGATTTTGGGTAGGGATTTTGCACCACTGTTGACGAAGGCCATCGGATTTTCGGAGATCGCCATGGCCGTTTGGATTGTAAGTGGCATTTATCCACGAATTAATGCTATCGCTCAAATAGTAATTATTGCAACAATGAATGTTCTGGAGTTTATTTTGGTGCCCGACTTGCTTTTATGGGGAAGATTTAATTTATTGTTTGCGTTTCTGTTTATTCTGTTAATATGGTACAACGATTTTTATCTCAGGCATAAACCCTTTCAACAGCCATAATATGTTCTCATTCTTAAAAAATCATCCGTTTGCTGTTGAAGCATTTTTCGAAAGCTCCCTTGTATTCACGTACGCTATTCCTAAGGAACAAATTCAACCGCTCATCCCGGAATGCCTTGAGTTGGATACCCTCCACGATAAATGGGCTTTCATTGCAGTGGCCATGGTGCAAACAAAAGCATTGCGGCCAAGGGGCTTTCCGGAAATGTTTGGCAATAATTTTTTTTTGATCGGTTACCGCGTTTTTGTGCGATACACAAATAAGGCAGGCAAACGATTGAAAGGATTGTATATTCTCAAATCAGAAACCGACAAAAAGAAAATGGAGTTTTTTGGAAACATGTTTACTCATTATAATTATACAACAACAGACATTCATCAAAAAAATGAGCATGACATAAAGGAGATTTATTCTAATAGATCTGGATTTAAGATCCATATTGAAACTTCAGAAAGCGAACATGTTGCATTGCCTGCCGGTTCACCATTTATGGATTGGAAAGAAGCGCGACGATTTGCCGGTCCCTTGCCTTTTACGTTTACATATAATGCAACCACCAGGGAAGTGTTGATAATTGAAGGAGTTAGAGAAGACTGGAAGCCGATGCCGGTGAAAGTAATTGATTGCCATTTTTCTTTCATACAAAGTTTGAAACTAAAAGATGTTACACTGGCAAATGCCTTTGTCATCCACAATATTCCTTATTACTGGAGAAAAGGTAAAATTGAGCAATGGAAGTAGCCAGAAGAAAATTTCAGGGCGTTTTGAATATTTTGAGTTTCAACCGTCACTTTTATGTGATCGGCTTGGGAATCTTAACGGTATTAATAGAAGGTTATTTACTATTTGAATGGCCCTCTCTCATTTTTTGGCTCATAGTAATCGCTTTTCTGTATGGTTTAATAATACCATTGATAGTATCGACCTGGGTATATGATTTTTCTGGTTATTATACATTCCAGTGGTTACAAAAGCAGATCAGAGATAATGAACGGGTTGAACAGATCGTTAATATAAACGCCGGGTTCGATGAAACCAGTTTTATTATAAAAAACAGGTTTCCCGCATCGGACCTACAGGTATTTGACTTTTATAATGCTAAACAGCATACGGAACCGGCAATAAAAAGGGCGCGCAAAGTAAGTTTGATATATCCCAATACGAAACAAATAGCATCGAATTCAATTCCCGTAAAAGATAAAACAATTGATATTGTTTTTCTTTTGTCGGCGGTGCATGAAATAAGGTCCCAGGAGGAAAAAATATTGTTTTTAAAGGAATGTCATCGAATATGCAAAACTGGTGGTAAAGTGATTATGGTGGAACACCTGAGAGACTTCCCTAATTTCCTGGCTTTCTCAGTAGGCTTCACTCATTTTTTCTCCCGGGCTACCTGGAAAAATGCATTTGAGCGGGCGGGTTTTTCTTCTTTCCGGGAAACGAAATTCACACCATTTATGTCTGTTTTTAATTGTAGCCCTTAACCAATATATAATAGTAAAATGGAAATTCATCTCAAGATCATCGGAAGTTTATTGATAGCACTAGGCTTGCTTCATGTTTCTTTTCCAAGGTATTTTAATTGGAAGCAGGAGTTAAGTACATTGAGTATTATGAACCGGCAGATCATGTATGTTCATTCGTTTTTTATTGCGTTTGGAGTATTACTGATGGGGCTTTTATGTCTCTCGTCTTCAAACGAGCTTTTAAATACACCTTTGGGAAAGCGGGTTTCTTTAGGCATTGGCATATTTTGGGCTGCACGTTTATTGGTCCAATTCTTCGGATATTCTACAAAAGTTTGGCGGGGAAAATCATTTGAAACTACAGTGCACATTTTGTTTTCAATATTTTGGACTTATCTTACTACGATATTTATGTTAACTTATTTTTTATGATAAAAGGTCAGCCTATGCATAGGCAATTTGGGAAATTGGACATATCTCTGATGATGTAATTCAGGAAGTTAAAAATGTAATGGAGAAAGGAGCTTGCGTAAAAGCCTGGACTGTAAGTCATGGGGAAAAGCTGGGTAAGCAAAGACAAAAGGAACTGAATAAACTTTTGCATAAGATAACGGCTGTCAATCAAAAGGTAAGAAAGCCCAATATGTATAAGCTTATTGATAAATTCCTTTTTGAAAATTGGAGGTCTGAACTTAAAAGCAGTGAGCATTGCTTCAACGTTTGAAGAATTGACAAGAGAATTTAATGATTTGGAAATATGTATAAAAGCTTTTCAGGAGGAGGACTTTAAAATAGAAGGGCTTTTGGGAGCCCTTTGATAATAAATAAATGGAAACACAACATTTAACACTAGCAGTTAAGAATAAGGAAAATTTAAAAAAAGTCGCAAAAGTATTGCTGATTATTTTATTGATTTACATAGCTATACAATTGGCCACTTGCTTTCAAACCAGCTATCAGTTGGTAAGTCCTGTAATACCTAGAAGCGCTATATGGGATATAAACCAGCAATTGGTATTTAAGGCGCTTGTTTCAGTAATTGCAAGTGTTGTTGGACTTATACTTTATTTCTTCGACAAGTACTTACTGGTAATGATTTTAGTCGTACTTACAATAATAGCCAATCGATATATTTATATTTAACCGCGTAAAAATTATCACACTATGAATTTCCTAATCCGGCTATTTAGAAAATCAAAATCACAAATAACTTGTCCAAGATGCTTAGGTAAAGGGAGTGTAGATAAAGAAGATATTAAAAGACTAAATCAGGAATTGAAATGGAGGACGGGTCGCTGTGCTTATTGTATTGGCTCAGGAAGGGTAGACCCTGAAATGCTAACTAAAGTTCCTGTAGATACTACCTATTTGACAACAAATCTATCAAGATTGGAAAGAAAAAAATTAATAAATAATGATAGGGAGGCTATGAAGAGAGCGCAAGCTTATGATACAAAGATGAGCGATTTTATTAAGCAAATTATTCATCTTCACTTTACCGGAAAAATGGATGCAGAACAGATAGCAGAATTTTATCTGTTTCCCAAACCTGATCCTGGCTTCAAGAGCAGAAGATACCAAAAAGCAAAAGAAGAATTGATGGATTACATTAATAGAGCCATTGAGCTCAAGAAGAGCGATAAATTGAATTAAAAGAAGACCGCCTCGCCATGGCGCTCTTTCTATCCATTTGACATCTATCAAAAAACAAAAAATACCTGCATTAATTTATTAATACCACAATATTTTAAAGATAATGTTTATACCTTAGGGTCTGATTTGTATCCCATCAATACCACATCCAGCAAATAGCATTCAGATAATTCGCCCCCACTTTAATCCCCTTTATATTCTATCTGGCAACCCATTCTTCGTCCGTATTAGTGTCACAAAGGGACCATTTTAAGAAAGGGTGCACGAATTTCTCCAATCTCCTCATTAACATTGTTAAGCAAGTCTGCTTCTTTTCAAACAGGTACTGCTTCGTACTCTGTGTGTCATTTTATTGTGTGAATTAGAAATAGCATGTCATGTGCACGATGCCATGAAATGCTAAACGGAATTTTATTTGTCTGCCTGCAAAATCAATCGTGTATGGCAAAGGTTTCTTTTTGGAGAGGTCATGGCTTATTATACAATTGCAATGCTCTGCATGTGTGGCGAACTGATTTTGGGCGTGGCCGGGACCTTTTGTCCAATCTTCTATTCAATATATATTATCCTTTTTTTAAACCGTTTAAGGAATCCTGGTGGATAGTGATTCTGCATGCTCTGAATATCCACAGGGCACGTTCGCCAACTGTAAAGTGGTGCACCTCCTAAAACAACCAGGCGCTCCCCGCCATTTACTTCAGCAATTCATTTCATTATTACCTTCGCCGCATTAACCCCTCGTGGTTACAAAACGTCTCCTTTTCTACACTTTTAGTGAACGTTTAAACATATGCGGATGAAAGCAATCAATAGAATGAAACCTCTTTCCCGGTTGATATTGACAAGCGCAATAACGCTGGTAATGATAAATGCATGGGCGCAAGCTTCAACCCAACCCTCCCTGATCCCGTACCCAGCTTCTGTAACAATGGGGAAAGGTGAATTTGTAATTACACCTGGTACAGGAATCGTTTTTGACATCAAAGACGGTTTTGAAAACGCGTTGGCGGAATTATCTCGCCTTATTCCATCTGGTAAATCGTTACCGCGTCCATCAACTAAAGTGATCGAGCTGCAGAAAGATGCTGCTATCACATCGACCGAGGGATATCAAATTGCTATCACTGGGCAGAAAGTGCTACTGAAAGCCGGCAAACCGGCCGGTATGTTCCGCGCCGTACAAACACTTCGGCAACTGTTACCAATCGCAATCGAAAATAAGTCAACCGAAATACAAAGTTTGCGCTTGCCTGGTTTAACTATAACTGATGAACCCGCTTATGGTTGGCGGGGCGTACACCTCGATGTAGCCCGTCATTTTTTCAGCATTGCTTACCTCAAAAAGCTCATCGATGGCATGGCCCTGTACAAGCTCAACAAACTGCATCTTCACCTCACCGATGATCAGGGCTGGCGGGTAGAGATCAAAAAATACCCGGCGCTTACTGAAAAAGGGGCCTGGCGCACCTTCGATAAAAATGATTCCGCCTGTATGCGTAAACAGAAGGACGATCCCGATATGGCCATCGATCCTAAACGTATTGTTAAGCGCAATGGAAAAACCCTGTATGGCGGCTTTTATACGCAGCAGCAATTGAAAGACCTGGTTCAGTACGCGGCTGCGCGGTATATTGATATTATACCCGAAGTAGATATGCCTGGTCATATGATGGCGGCCATTCATGCTTTCCCCGATCTCTCCTGCGAAGGTGGCAGTCATTGGGGTGAATTGTTTTCTACCCCTATATGTCCCTGTAAGGAAAGCTCCTTTGAATTTGCACAGAACGTGTTTACCGAGATCATGGATATCTTTCCTTCTGAATACATTCACCTGGGGGCCGATGAAGTTGATCGCAAAAGCTGGGCGCAAAGCCCGCTTTGCAAGGAACTGATGGCGAAAGAAGGCCTGAAGAACACCGCAGAATTACAAAGCTATTTTGTGAAACGGATGGAAAAGTTCTTCCAATCAAAGGGCAGAAAGCTGATCGGTTGGGATGAGATCCTCGAAGGCGGTATCAGCCCCACGGCCAATGTCATGTACTGGCGTTCCTGGGTACCCGAAGCGCCGGTAACGGCTGCGCGTAATGGGAACAGGGTCATCATGAGTCCGGGTAACCCGTTGTATTTCGATAACCTGCCCGATGCGCATTCGCTTTCCAACATCTACCATTTTAAAGTGGTGCCGGAAAAGCTGACCGCTGAAGAGGCGAAATTCATCATCGGTGCACAGGCCAATTTATGGTCGGAACAGGTGCCTTCTGAAAACCGCGCCGATTATCTATACTTTCCGCGTCTTCTTGCGTTGGCAGAGAGGGTGTGGAGCGCTCACCTTGATTTTTCTTCATTCCAACAACGCCTGCCGGCGCATTATAACCGGTTGGAAGCGCTGCGTGTTCATTACCGCTTACCCGATCTGTCGGGTTTTGCTGAGCACAATGTATTTGTAAGCCAGGCCATCCTGGATATTAAAAAGCCGTTGCCCAACCTGGTCCTGCGCTATACTACGAATGGAAGCATTCCGGTTGCCACTTCGCCGGCATTGAGTAAACCGCTGGTGATCAAACAACCGGTCACTATTAAACTGGCTGCTTTTACCGCCAAAGGTTTGCGGGGAGAGATCTATACGCTCAATTATAAAAAAGAAACTTACCAGGAACCGGTAACGGTTGCCAATACCAAAGCAGGTTTGCAATGCAAATACTTTAAAAAATATTTTCTGAACACAGGTGGAATGAAAACCCTTCAGCCCGATAGCCAGTTCATTGCCCCCAATATCACGGTGCCTGCTTTTGTTTCGGCGCCTTCTTTTGGCTTGCAATACAGCGGTTATATTGATTTTCCCGAAACCGGTATTTACAGTTTTTACCTCTTGTGCGATGATGGTGGACGATTAATGATCGGTAATAAGGAAGTGGTTAATAACGATGGCCAACATGCGCCATTGGAGAAATCGGGGCAGGTGGCGCTGAAAAAAGGACTGCATCCTTTTCAATTGCATTTTATTGAAGGCGGTGGCGGTTTTACATTACAACTCAAATACAGCAAGGGAAGCGGTGAGCCGGTTCGTATTCCCGATAGCTTTTTTAGGCAGCAGTAGCAAAAAGGCGTGGCACGGTTCCAAACCGTGCCACGCCTCTAAATGCTAATATCTACAACTAAATCCCTGAAACTATTGCTCCAGTTTAATTTCGCCGATATCAGTTGCCTGACCATCAGTTATAGTAACACCGTCTTTGGCAGCGTTCTTATAAGGTGGTTTGGCTTCAATAATTACGCGATAAGTGCCAGCCTTGGCATCGGTAATTTCAAATGTTCCTTTATTAATTTCGGCTTTTAATGTGTCTGTAGACGATAAGGCCCACGCTCTAACTGCAGCATCAGCCGGATTCACTGTTCCTTTAATGGAACCCGTTCTAACAGCATTAAAAGCAAATAATCCGGCGGCAGCGAAAGCTAATGCTGCCATGCTCATCTTGGCATTCTTCATAACTCAACAAATTATAGGTTTAACAAAAATGGTTGCTTACACTTTTCTATACGCTTCAAATCTTCAGGCCTATAATAAGGTTCGTGATGAAAAATTTTATCACAGTAATCGAGTATGGATTGACAAGGACTATGCCAGAACAAACACCCAGGTATAAGAAAATATTTTAACATTTTTTGTACTGGCGGTGGCATAAAAAAAAATTTACAACCGTGTAGAATTTATTCAACAGCTACTGCAAATGATGATAATCTTTTACCTGATCTGCCGTTTAATAGTTAATAGTAGGGGGTATTTAGGCATTTACCGATAAAACTGGGGTGTATATCTATTTTTCAAAAGGAAAACCAACATTTTTTAAGGATATTACGTAGGTAATATCGCGTAAGCGGTACGAAACCAACTTTATGATGAGAAAAAATTTTCAAACCCTGGTAGCCTGTTTTGTGTGTATGTTAGGAAGTGTAGTCGTAGTCAGGGCGCAAGATAGATGCGGGTCTATGGAGGTGTTAAAGAATACCTTTAAAAAAAATCCTGCCCTGCAGGCGCGTTTTGAAGCGCAAACGCAAAATATGCGGCAGGCTATTAATCAAAGAAAAGCCCAATTACAACAGCTTCGTACGGAGGCAACCACTATTTATATTCCAATTGTTTTTCATATTGTATTGACCAATCCATCGGTGGTCACCGACGCGCAGATCCAGAACCAGGTAGAACAGATGAATAAAGACTTTGCCGGCCTGAACGCGGATTCAACCCTTATTCCTGCAGCCTTTAAACCATTGTTTGCCAAAACGAATATCCAGTTTAGAATGGCGCAGCGAACGCCCAACAACGAGCCTGCCACCGGCATTGAGCGCACCACCACTACCCATGCTTCATTCAATATAAACGATAACAGCGTTAAATACGCTTCTTTAGGCGGCGCTGACGCCTGGGACAATAAACGGTTCTTTAATGTATGGATCACCGACCTGTCGAATGGTTACCTGGGCTATGCCACCTTTCCCGGAAGCGGCCCGGATGCAGAAGATGGAGTAGTGATCAAATACACCAGTTTACCCGGCGGATCCGCGCCTTATAATAAAGGCCGCACCCTGGTGCACGAAACCGGCCATTTCTTTTACCTGTATCACATCTGGGGCGATGAAAATGGTTGTTCGGGCACCGACTTTATAGATGATACGCCCAACCAGGGTACGTTTACCTCCGGTTGTCCCAGTGGTGCGGTAAGAACCGATGCCTGTACCGCCACCGCACCCGGCATCATGTACCAGAATTTCATGGATTATACCGATGATGCCTGTATGGTGATGTACACGCTTGATCAGCAGGAGCGCATGGAAACTTCTTTGAGCCTGTACCGCGCTTCGTTGATGACGTCTAATGGCGCTGATCCTGTGCTTGCTTTCAACCTCGATGCAGCGGCAAAAAGCATTAATACGCCATTACAGCGTATTTGCAACCCTTCCTTCACACCGGTTATTACGTTACGGAATAGAGGCGCTCAAACATTGACGGCAGTCACTATTACAGCAAGTATTGACAACGGTGCTGTTACTTCTACTACTCAATGGACGGGATCGCTGGCTTCTTTAGCGGAAACCGCGGTTACGTTGAACGCCCTTACCGTTCCTGCCGAAGGCACGCATGTGTTGAACATCCTGGTGTCATCGCCCAATGGCAGCACAGATGAGAATACTGCCAATGATGCCATTACATTAATATTCCAATATTATTTGCCAATTGCACCGCCTATAGCGCAAAGTTTTGAAAATGCCACTTTCCCGCCGGTTGGCTGGGATGTTGTTAATCCCGATCTCAATATAACCTGGGAAAGGACCCTCGGGGCTGCTAAAACCGGAAGTGCGGCTGTTGTTATGCGTAACTTCGATTACCAGACCACTGGACAGAAAGATTACATTCGCCTGCCGGTAATGAATATTACCAGCGCCGATTCAGCATTCATGACCTTCCAGGTAGCGGCCGCGGTAGCAAGCAATCCCACCGGTACCGGTACTGCATTCGATACCCTGGAGGTGCTGATCAGTAAAGATTGTGGCGCCACTTATACCAGCCTGTATAAGAAATGGGGTAGTTCGCTGATCACACGCAGCACGGCAACCACTGAATTTTTTGACCCTACATCGGGCGAATGGCGCAAAGATTCGGTTAACCTTACGCCGTATATTAATGGCGGACCTGTTTTACTGGCCTTTGCCAATACCAACGAAAACGAGAACAATATTTATCTCGACGATATTAATGTATACAGCTTAACGGTAAACGCCAACCTTAAGACAAAAGGATTCATGATAACGCCCAACCCAACAACGGGCAAAATAGCAGTACAATTCTATCCGAACCCTCCACTTGTAAAAGGAATCAATATTTTCAGCAGCAATGGAAAATTGGTGGCTTCAAAACAAGTGAATGGCGCCGGCAGCAGTTCCTATACTTTTGACCTAAGCCTGTTCAGCAGCGGCGTATATGTTGTACAGGTAATTTTGGGAGATAAGGTTATTACACAAAAAGTGATTAAAAGATAGGGTAGTTTGTGGTTTATAGTTTGTGGTTGCTACCGCACTTTAAAGAGTTTTATTTTCTTTAAGCATTCTGTATTGCTTGCAGCTTGCAGCTTTTCACTTAATAATCATTTTTCCATTTTCCAAATAAGCAGCTTTAGTAATACACGCCGGCAAATCTTTACTATAATGGCTTACATAAAGCAGGGTAGTATTAAAAGTTTCGCAAAGCTGGTTGATGAGCGTTTTAAAATAGCTGATCTGCTCATCATCTAACCCCTGGCAAGGTTCATCAAGTATTAATAAAGGCGGGTTCTTTACCAGCGCCCTCGCCAGCAATACCATGCGCTGCTGCCCCAGAGACAATTGAAAAAGCGGCCGGCGTTGAACATTTTCTAATTGCAGCAATTGTATCCAGGCCTGTACCTGTTCCTGTTGTTCGGTAGAAATTATTCTGAACAACCCAATGGTGTCGAACAATCCCGAAGCAATAACATCAAAGCAGGAAGTGCCCCGGTCAAAATAAAGATGTAGCTCGGGCGATACAAAACCAATCCGGCGTTTAATATCCCAGATGCTTTCGCCGCTGCCGCGCCGCTGGTCGAATAAATACAGCTCATTGGCATAAGCCTGCGGGTTGTCGGCCGTTACGAGGCTCAGCAGGGTGCTTTTACCCGCGCCATTTGGACCCGATACACTCCAGCATTCGCCTTTTTTTACTTCCCAGTTAATGTTGTGCAGAATTGTTTTTTCTCCATACTTAATGCACACGTTCACCATTTTTACCGCAGCGGTAAAATGATTATTGTCGCCAGCCGCTTTTAGTTTTTTAATGGTTTCTGCAGGCAGGGCCGGGTTAAGCACCGATGCAAACAATTGCGCTTCCTCTTTTTTACCGGCTTTAACCAGGCGGCCATTTTCCAGCACGGCCACATGGGTAATGCAGGCCGGCAATTCCTGTGGCGGCGTAATCAGGATGATGGAAATACCGCTGGCAACAATGGTGTCTATGATGCGATGCAGGGTTTGCCGGCCCTCTACGTCCAATCCCGTAAACGGGTTATCCATAATAAGCACGGCCGGGTCAAGGAACAGGGCTTTGGCCAGTTGCAGGCGTTTGTTTTCACCGTTCGATAGCTGTATCAACGGTTCGTCAAGCACATGCGTAAGGTGCAATTGTTCTATCCAGGTACTGGCGGGCGACTTATCTATAAGCGGCTGCAATGCCTCCTGCACCGTGATCGTGTCTTCCGCATCGGCCGAATTATAGCGCTGCTGATAATAGAAATCGCTGGTATTTGAGCGGTTTTTGAAATGGTGCTGCTGTTCAATCAGCAGGAGGCGGTTGGCATGCAGATGATTGGGCAGATGGAACGCTACCGTACCGCTGTGAAATACTTTTCCGGTCAGGGCATGGGCCAGGGTAGTTTTGCCGCTGCCCGATTTGCCCACCACGGCCCATTGTTCGCCGGGTTGAATGGTTAGATTAATATCTTTTAATATATCAATGCCATTAATAATCACCGAAACATCGGTCAGTTGGGCCAGTGGTGTACTCATAAAATGAAATATATGCGGAAAATCAGTCTGCAACTTAGCTGGTTAATTTGAAATAATAACTGTTTAAAGCCTTGAAAATGATGGGATGGTGAGAGAACCCTGGCCCGTTTCCCGGGAAATGCAAAGCAAATTGGCTGCTGATCCCTGGTTATCAGCATGATTTTTTTTTTCTTTATGAAAAGAAGAGGGATAGCTTATAGGGGAATAAAGTAGTTGAGCCTTTTTTAAGCCATGAACTTGTCAACTTTTAACCCTGTTAACTGCTCAATTTTTTTAATTTTCCACATTAGTTAATAACTCTGTAAAAAAACGGTTGCCGTCATTTGGCTATATTTGCCCGTTCAGGCGTTTTTGGTGTACGATTTGCATCAAAGCGGCCCGGCGGCATATTTTCGTTCAATATTTTGTGACACTAATTGTGTATGTAAGAAAGATTGTATTGCAAATGGTTGTTATACAGATTGATATAGGTATGCCGGGTAGCTTTCCGAACCCTGAAGTGAGTGACACAACCGGTGATGATAGTAGTGCAAAAGCCGGCCAATTAACAAAAAATGAAAAATGAATGGGGTGAAGCGCAGTAGATCGGCTTTTTGAAAATTGCCAATTGCTTGCTCATTGCCAATTGATTATCACCATTCACCAATAACTAAGAACCTAGAAATAAGAAGAATCCGTATAAAACATGGCAAAGGAAAAAAACAACGACTTGTTTGATTATACCGAAGACTCGATTAAATCGCTCGATTGGCGGGAACACATTCGCCTGCGTCCAGGTATGTATATCGGTAAGCTGGGCGATGGCTCCAGTCCCGATGACGGTATTTACGTGTTGATCAAAGAGGTGATCGATAACTGTATAGACGAGTATACCATGGGTTATGGTAAGCAGGTAGATATTACCATAAACGAAAAATCGGTTACCATCCGCGATTACGGTCGCGGTATCCCGTTGGGTAAAGTGGTGGAAGTAGTGAGCAAGATCAATACCGGCGCCAAATACGACAGCAAGGCATTCCAAAAAAGCGTGGGTTTGAACGGGGTAGGTACCAAAGCAGTGAATGCCCTGAGTACCTATTTTAAAGTGACTGCTTTTAGGGAAGGCAAGGAAAAATCAGCCGAATTCGAACGCGGCGTGCTTACAAAAGACCATAAAGAGAATAAAACCTCAGAAAGCAACGGTACGCTGGTTACTTTCATTCCCGACGATACGGTATTCAAGAACTTCCATTACATTACTGAATACCTCGACAGCCAGATCTGGAATTACTGTTACCTCAATGCGGGGCTGGTTATTAATTTCAACGGGAAGAAGTACGTTAGTAAGAACGGTTTGCTCGACCTGCTGCAGCGTAAAACCAATGAGGACGAGCTGCGCTACCCGATCATTCACCTCAAGGGCGAAGACATTGAAGTGGCCCTCACGCACGAGAACCAGTATGGTGAAGAATATTACTCATTCGTAAACGGTCAGTACACCACACAGGGTGGTACCCACCTGGCGGCATTTCGCGAGGCAGTGGTAAAGACCATACGTGATTTTTATAAAAAAGATTACGATGCGGCCGACATTCGGGCAAGCATCTGCGCCGCTGTTTCGGTGCGCGTACAGGAACCCGTGTTTGAATCGCAAACAAAAACAAAGCTGGGTTCACAGGTAGTGTATGAAGGCGGTCCCTCCATGCGCAACTTCGTAGGTGATTTCATGTCGAAAGAACTGGATAATTACCTGCACCGTAACCCAACCATTGCAGATGCAATGAAGAAGCGGATTGAGCAAAGCGAACGCGAGCGGAAGGAACTGGCAGGTATTAAAAAACTGGCCAATGAGCGCGCGAAGAAAGCCAACCTGCACAACCGCAAATTGCGCGATTGTCGTTACCACCTGAACGACGAGCCCACAGGACGCGATAAAGAATCGATCGTAGAGAAAGCGAAAGAAAGCACCATTTTCATTACCGAGGGCGATTCGGCCAGTGGATCTATCACTAAATCGCGCAATGTAGAAACGCAGGCGGTATTCAGTTTGCGCGGTAAGCCATTGAACTGTTTTGCACTCACTAAAAAAGTGGTGTACGAAAATGAAGAGTTCAACCTGTTGCAGCACGCATTGAATATTGAAGAAGGGTACGAAGGACTGCGCTATAATAACATTGTTATTGCAACCGATGCCGATGTGGATGGTATGCACATTCGCCTGTTGATGATGACCTTCTTCTTACAGTTCTTCCCCGACCTGGTGAAGAATGGTCACGTTTACATTCTGGAAACGCCGTTGTTCCGTGTACGTGATAAAAAACAGACATTCTATTGCTACGACGAAGCGGAAAAACAGGCGGCCATTAAAAAACTGGGCGGCAAACCAGAGATCACCCGCTTTAAAGGATTGGGTGAAATTTCTCCGGAAGAGTTTGCGCGGTTTATTGGTCCGGAAATGCGCAAGCAACCGGTTATTATTGAACAAGGTGAGCACGTACAGCAATTGCTGGAATACTATATGGGTAAAAACACCCAGGAGCGCCAGGAGTTTATTATCGATAACCTGCGGGTAGAGCTGGATCTGGTTGAAGAGGATACAAAGAAATGAGTCAATTTGAAAATTTGAAGATTTGAAAATGAAATACAATCAGCTTAAAGGCATTTTCGAATTTTCAAATTATTGGCTTCGTAAAAGGCATTTTCAATCACATTTTCAAATTTTCAAATTAAATGATCCATATTGTTTTTAACGCCCCCGATGTAGAAGTCCTGAAAAAAGCCATTGAGCTGGATGAAACATTACAGGGCGACGTGATCCAGATAAAAGACGATTATGCGGTTGGTCCCATAAAAGATATATACACCACCGAAGGCATAGAAGCCCGCAGGCAATGGTGGCGCGAAGTGCTGGCCGGTGGCGATTATGACGGAAAAGTAGATACAGGTGATGTGGATGATATGAAAACCGTCGTTGACTTAATAGTACGGCTGGCCCATAATCCCGATGAGATCGTGTACATCTGGGCGGCCCAGAACAAGCACGACGTAAGCGGTTATTACTGGCTAATGAGCCAGTTGAAAGATTTTCAGGGAAGATTGCATATTCTGTATTTGAACAACCTGCCCTTCATCAATGAAAAAGGATTGATCTTTTATCCCGAATGGTTAAGCCAGATCCCGCCTAAAGAATTCCTGAAGGCAAAGAAACTGGCCCGTCCCATTACCCTGAGTGAATTTGAAGTAGACCCTGATGAGTGGACACGCCTGCAAAACGAAGAAAAAGGCGTTCGCCTGCTGGAAGGGGGAAAGAAACTGGGACAAAAGGATTATGATTTTTATGATGAGGACCTGAAGAAATACATTACCAGTGATTGGCAAAAAGCCAGCAAGATCATTCATAATTTCCTGCATAAGAACAAACAAACTACCGGCGATGCCTATATTTTGTGGCGACTGAAAAATTTGTTGACCGCTGGCAGTTACGATGTGCAGGGTGAATTAAAAGGGATGAAAGATTTTGAAGTAAAAGGCAAATCGGCACAGGCGGCAGCTGTAACAGAAGAAACACCGCAGTAGAAATGAGAAATAAGAATAAGAAAGGCCTTGAACGCGGCAGCAACCAAAAACTAAAAACAAGAAACGAGAAACTATAAGATGGCAAAAAGCAAAGAAAATAGTTTTTTACAACAACACAACGACTCCGGGGTAACCGGCCAGTATAAAACCTGGTTCCTGGATTATGCTTCGTATGTAATCCTTGAAAGAGCCGTGCCTGCTGTTGAAGACGGATTGAAACCCGTACAACGCCGGATCCTCTATGCTATGAAAGAAATGGATGATGGCCGTTTTAACAAAGTGGCCAACATCATCGGGCAGAGTATGCAATACCATCCCCATGGCGACGCCAGTATCGGGGATGCGTTGGTGAACATGGGACAAAAAGACCTGCTGATTGAAACGCAGGGTAACTGGGGTGATGTGCGTACAGGCGACGATGCTGCTGCTCCTCGTTACATTGAAGCAAGGCTGAGCCGCTTTGCGCTGGAAGTAGCCTTTAATGCCAAAACCACCGAATGGGCACTGAGCTACGACGGTCGTAAGAACGAACCGGTAACGCTGCCCATGAAGTTCCCGTTATTGCTGGCGCATGGCGCCGAGGGAATTGCGGTTGGGTTGGCCACTAAAATATTACCACACAATTTTTGCGAGATCATAGAAGCCGCAATAAAATACCTGCGGGGAAAGAAATTCGAACTCTATCCCGATTTCCAAACCGCCGGTATGATCGACGTTACCAATTACAATGAAGGTAAGCGCGGCGGAAAAGTGCGGGTGCGGGCGCATATTGAAGAGGTTGATAAAAAAACACTGGCTATACGCGACGTGCCATATGGTGTAACAACGGCCCAATTGATGGATTCCATTGTTAAAGCCAATGACCAGGGTAAGATCAAGATCAAGAAGGTAACCGATAACACAGCTGCTGAAGTGGAAGTGCTGATCGATCTGGCGCCGGGCATTTCTCCCGACATCACCATCGATGCCCTGTATGCGTTCACTGATTGCGAAGTAAGCATTTCGCCCAACGCATGCGTGATCGTAGAACAAAAGCCGACGTTCATTAGCGTACATGAACTGCTGCGCATTTCAGCCGAAAGCACCAAGGAACTGCTTAAACGCGAACTGGAAATAAAGCTGGCTGAACTGCAGGAAAAATGGCATTACACCTCGCTGGAAAAGATCTTCTTCGAAGAAAAGATCTATAAAGAGCTTGAAAAGAAATATGCTACCTGGGAAAAAGTGCTGGATGGCATTACCGAAGCTTTCAAGCCATATCGCAAACAACTTCGGCGCGATATTACCCGCGAAGACATTGTGAAGCTTACCGAGAAGCCGGTACGCCGCATTTACAAGCTCGATATAGAAGAACTGAACGATCAGATAAAAGCGCTTGATAAAGATATTAAGCAGGTAAAATACGACCTCAATAACCTGGTTGATTTTGCCGTTGCTTATTACGAAGGATTATTGCAGAAATACGGCAAGGGCCGGGAGCGCAAAACCGAGATCAAACTGTTTGAGGCCATTCAGGCCAAACAGGTGGCCATTGCTAACACCAAGCTGTATGTGAACCGCGCCGATGGTTTCATTGGCAGCGGTTTGAAGAAAGATGAATTCGTTGTGGATTGTTCTTCGCTCGATGATATCATTGCTTTCACCCGTTCAGGTAAAATGAAAGTGGTGAAAGTATCTGAAAAAGCGTTCATCGGCAAGGATATCATCCACGTAGCCGTGTTCCAAAAGAACGACGAGCGAACTACATACAACATGATGTATGTAGATAACAAAACCGGTATAACCTACGCAAAACGCTTTAACGTAACCGGTATTACGCGCGATAAAGAATACGACCTTACCAACAAAGGTTCTGAGAAAACCAAAGTGCATTACTTCAGTGCCAACCCGAATGGGGAAGCGGAAGTAGTAAGAGTTATATTGGACCCTAACAGTACGGCGCGTAAAAAAGAGTTTGATTTTTATTTTGAAGAGCTGGAGATCAAGGCCCGTAGCAGTATGGGTAACCAGGTAACCAAGTTCAGGATCAAATCAGTTAAGTTCAAAGAGGCCGGCAAATCGACCCTCGGTGGTAAAAAGCTGTGGTTCGATGATCAGTTCGGTCGCCTGAATACCGAATCGAAAGGGGAGTACCTGGGCAGTTTCCAGCCTGAAGACAAAATACTGGTTGTTTACCACGATGGTAATTACGAGATCACCGACCAGGAACTGACGCAGAAGTTTGATGTAGATAATGTGATCGAGATCGAAAAATTTGACCCAGAGAAGATCGTTACTGCCATTTACCTGGATAATGATAAACAGCAGTTCAACGTAAAACGGTTCAAGATCGAAACAACCACCCTGCGCAACAAGTTCATGCTGATAAAAGAGGGTGATGGTAACTTCCTGGAAGCCGTGACCACGCATCCGGAGCCTATCATTCAAATAAAAGCAGGCCGTGGCGCCCAGGCCCGTACCCAGAAGATCAAGATCTATGATTTTGTGGAAGTGATGGGTTGGAAAGCGGTTGGTAATAAACTGACCGACTTTAGCAAGAGTACCGAATTTGAGTGGGTGATGAAAGAGCAGAAAGAAGACCCGGAGCAACCGGAATTGTTTTAGATTGTTTTAGATGGTTAGATTGTTAGATGGTTGCGATCTCCGATTGTTCGGAATTACTTCTTTTTATCAGGCATTCAGAATTTCCTGAGGCACAACAATCAAACAATTAAACAATCAAGCCATATAAAATAGTACATATATAAAAAAAGCTCCGGCAATAACCGGAGCTTTTTATTGGCGATAAGTTAGATAATATGCGATTCGCTAATGTCGCGATATTCGTTTCTTGATTCTCACCGTCGCATTTTGCGTGTAGGTACTGGATAGAAATACTTCAAATCTTGAAATACCATCTGTAACAACCATCAATGCGGTGTTAGGCGGTATCTTACCCAGGTTCTCCGCAAACAGGCTCACCTCGTTTACATCTTTACTGTTATCGAGTGTAAGGTAAATATTCGTTGCGCGGGCGGTGAGCTCCTGGTGGGTAATTACCGGTTTACCATTCAGGAAAACGGTAACGGTATCGCCATCAATTTCCCCATTGTCGTACAGGCTCACGCGAATAGAATCACTGCCAATTTCCAGGTCTTTGGTGTAGATGATCTTTCTGCGGGAGAATTGCGCTACCAGGTTACGCTCGTTGTAGGCAATGGCGCTGTCGGTTATCTTTGAAGGGGCAATTACCGAAGAAGTGGGACTTCCGTTTGCAACAGGCGTATTGGCTTTTACAACAACATCTTCCCGTTGCGGCATCCAGAACCGTTTACCTACGATGCTGTTGCTCAGCATACTGTCGAGGTTTTTGGTAGATACGTCCATTGTGAAATTTACCCGCATTTCGGGGCAGGTATATTTGTATTTTTCAATGGTTAAGAATGATCCGTTCATGGAGCTTTTAACCTGGCTTACCCGCAAAGTGCCTTCAAAATCCATCATGCATTCTGCCCCGTTCTGTGTTTCTCTGGACCGATAGAACAACATGGGCAAATTTTTAATGCTAACAGACCTGGTTTCCTTGTTATAGGTACCCCGAACAAAAAAGCTTTGGTAGGTATCTTTAAAGTAATAGCCAAAAACGCCTTCTATTTCGCTGCCTCTTTGTTTTAGGACCATTTCGGTAAGATAGTTATTGGCAATGCCTTGCACCACCACATCTGCCTTACCATACCAGGAACCCGATATAGATTGGGAAAATGCAAACCTTCCGGTTAACAAGAAAGAGAGAACTAAAATAATGCGTAGCATATGTTAATTTAAGTAGAAAAATCAAGCCATGCAATAAATTGCAAAATTTCTAATACGAACTGAGCCTGCTAAGCTTATACATGTTGGTTTAACGCTTAACAATTTTCTGAACGGCCTATGGCTTGTTTTTGGGTGGGTGTTTTTCAAACGGATATTGTAAGGGTAGGATACGATGCTTATCCACAAAAGTATATCGCAGTTTTCAATTCTCAGAGTAATTGGCAAACTCTGTGGAAAATAAATTTTTATAATGGATAAGTGCGTTGGTAATTGGTAAAAATCAGGGAAAACGGACGTGTTTTTACGAGTTGGCTGTTGGGGTAAAAGTGAAAACGGTCAATAGGAATGATCTGTTCCGGTTTCCGGTTGCCATGACCTAAGTTTCAGCAATCTTACCAACAGTCAGGTTGTTCTTGTTTTCGGCCCGGTAACTGGTATCTGGTAACCTGTAACTTTGTTAACTCGTCAAGCCTGTCAACTTTTCAACTTACTTCAGGTACCTTTTCATCTCCCTTTCCGTGTCCCGCGCTTTGATGGTTTCCCGCTTATCATACTGCTTCTTACCTTTTCCCAACCCGATCTCCAGTTTTATATAACCTTTTTCATTAAAGAAAATGCGCAGCGGAACAATAGAATAGCCTTTCTCTTTTATTTTGGCCTCCATTTTTCGCAACTCCCTTTTCTGCAGCAGTAATTTTCTTTCCCGTACGGGGTCGTGGTTATTGACCGTACCATGCGAATATTCAGCAATATGCAGGCTTTTGATCCATAATTCGCCCTTATTAAAGTAACAATAGCTGTCGTTAAAGCTGGCGCGCCCGTCACGCAGTGATTTCACTTCAGTTCCTACCAATACCATACCCGCATCGTATTTATCTTCGATGGAATAATCGTGAAAAGCCGAGCGGTTCCTAATGTCTGCCATGAAGAGATTGCGGAATTTAGCGATTTAGAGATTTTGAGATTTTTCGGAAAGTTCAAAACTGATGAAATCCCAAAATCTCAAAATCCCGAAATCAGAAATTGTTTCCTATTATTAGTTCTTAAACAAAGATAATACCGTAGCCAGTTTCTCTTTTAGCTCTTTCCGCGGAACAATGAAGTCGAGGAAGCCGTGTTCCAGCAGGAATTCGCTTCGCTGAAATCCTTCGGGCAGGTCTTTTTTGATAGTTTCCTTAATTACACGTGGGCCGGCAAAACCGATCAGGGCGCCTGGTTCGGCAATATTCAGATCGCCCAGCATGCCGAACGATGCCGAAATACCACCAAACGATGGATCGGTTTGCAAAGAGATATAAGGAATTTTTGCATCTGTTAACTGTGATAATTTACCCGAAACCTTGGCCAACTGCATCAAAGAGAAGGCGCTTTCCATCATCCGGGCGCCGCCTGATTTACAAATGATCATCAGGGGTATTTTTTCTTCCAGACAAACATCAATAGCGCGGGCTATCCGTTCACCCATTACACTGCCCAGGGAACCACCGATAAATTCAAAATCCATACACCCAATCATCAGGTCCAAACCTTTTATGGATCCTTTTCCTATACGAATAGAATCGGTGATATCGGTTTTAGACCAGATCTCATCGAGGCGTTTCCCATACGACTTCAGATCGGTAAAGTGTAAGAAATCCTTGGAACGGATGTTCTCAAACAATACGTCGTATTTATTATCGTCAAAAAGAATTTCAAAATATTCGGCGCTGCCAATGCGGTGGTGGTGATTACATTTGGGACAAACGAATAAACTTTCCCGCAGCTCGGTCATGGTACATATATAACCACACTCGGGGCATTTGCTCCATAAACCTTCCGGCGTTTCTTTTTTTTCTGCGGTACTGGTAAGGATGCCTTTCTTAATGCGTTTGAACCAGCTTCTTTTGGCTTCTTCACCCTGACCATCTTCACCAGCTAAGTTGGCTTCAAAATCCTCTTCCTGTTTCATTAAGTAGATTTAAAGGGGCTAAAGATAGGGATTTTAACAAAATGAGTCCGAAACTCAATTGATTACACCACCAGAACGTACAAAGTTGTGAAGTATTTTATAGGATGCAGAAATCATTATTCGGGGTTATTGGGCTAATTTCCATCCCGCTTTTGCAGGAAAATTTTAACAGGGTGTTGATTTTTAACCTTGCTGCTTTAAATTTGCGCCAAATTTAAGGGCTGGCCTCAGCCATTAAATTTCAAAAGCTCTTTGTTCGTTTAACCTATCTTATGCTACAGGTGTGCGATTATACTCCATCAAAAAAGTATAATAATACCTGGGCCCTTAAAAAATTTTTCAGATGAATTGCCATGGCAAAATTTCATTATAGTATAAAGGGCAATGAAATTTTGTTGGGCAAGATCACTGTTTGCTGGCAGGTATACAGTGTGGTCTTTAATTGCACTTAATTCATTTTTGCATGAAATGGTCTGAGTTCTTCACGTCTTCGGTAGGTAAAAAGTTAGTAATGGCATTTACCGGCTTGTTCCTGATCACCTTTCTGATCGTTCACGTAGGGATCAATGCCTGCATTTTTGCTGACATGGTTGATGACAGCGACAACGGTGAAATGTTTAACAAAGCCGCTCATTTTATGGGAGCGTCTTATGTGATCCGTTTAATGGAAATCGGCCTCTTCATTGGAATTCTCGCTCACATCGTACAGGGATTTATGCTGGAAGCGCAAAACCGGTCGCGCCGGAAAAAAGGCTACGCAGTAAGCATGGGTAGCCAGGGAAGCGCCTGGTATAAAAAATCAATGGGCTTACTGGGCACATTGATCTTACTCTTCCTCATCGTTCACATTTCACATTTCTGGGTTCCTTCCCGCATCACTTATGAAACAACATTAAACGAAGTATCTTACAATGGCCGTGAGATGCATAATGTATTCAGCAAAATGGTTGATGTGTTTCAGAATCCTGTGGTAGTTTTAATATATCTGCTCGGTTGTTTTTCACTGGCCTGGCACCTGCTGCATGGTTTCCAGAGTTCTTTCAGAACGGTGGGTGTGCACAATAAAAAGTGGCTGGCACTGATAAATAGCGTGGGCGTAGGTTTTTCGATCATTGTTCCTTTGATCTTTGCATTAATGCCCCTTAGTATTTATTTTGGTTGGGTTACTAAATAACAACCACTTCTTTACCTCCCGTCCCCCAAAAACTATCGGGATCGGGATACATTCACGAAATTTATAAAATAAGAAACTTTCGATATGCTTAATTCAAGAATTCCCGCAGGGCAGTTAGATCTGAAGTGGACCGATTATAAGGGACATTGCAAACTGGTAAACCCCGCTAATAAACGCAAGCTGGAAGTGATCATCGTGGGAACCGGACTGGCCGGCGCTTCTGCTGCAGCTTCATTAGGCGAGTTGGGATATAAAGTAAAAGCATTTTGTTTTCAGGATTCACCCCGTCGCGCGCACTCTATTGCCGCACAGGGTGGTATCAATGCTGCAAAGAATTATCAAAACGACGGCGACTCCGTTTTCCGTTTGTTCTACGATACTGTTAAAGGTGGCGACTACCGTGCCCGTGAGGCCAACGTACACCGCCTGGCTGAAGTGAGCGCAAATATTATTGACCAATGCGTGGCGCAAGGTGTTCCCTTCGCCCGTGAATATGGCGGCTTGCTCAGCAACCGCTCATTCGGTGGTACACAGGTACAACGCACTTTCTATGCTGCGGGTCAAACCGGTCAGCAGTTATTGATAGGCGCGTACCAGGCATTGGAGCGCCAGGTTGCCCTGGGTAATGTGGAAATGTACACCCGCCACGAGATGCTGGATGTAGTGTTGATCAGGGACAAAGACAAAAATGGAAATGAGATCGGTGAAGCCAAATGCCGTGGTATCGTTGTGCGCAACCTCATCACCGGCGAACTGGAACGCCATTTCGGACATGCCGTATTGTTATGTTCAGGCGGTTATGGCAACGTATTCTATTTAAGTACGAATGCCATGGGTAGCAATGTTACCGCTGCCTGGAAAGCACACCGCAAAGGCGCTTATTTTGGCAATCCCTGCTATACACAAATTCACCCCACCTGTATCCCGGTAAGCGGCGATCATCAATCTAAATTGACATTGATGTCGGAGTCGCTGCGTAACGACGGCCGTATATGGGTGCCGAAAAAGCAAGGCGATAACCGCAAACCAAGCGAAATACCTGAAGAAGAAAGAGATTATTATCTCGAAAGAAGATATCCCGCCTTCGGTAACCTGGTTCCACGCGACGTGGCCAGCCGGGCTGCCAAAGAGCGTTGCGATGCAGGTTACGGTGTAGGTTCATCAAAACAGGCAGTTTACCTCGATTACGCTGCCGCCATTGTACGCTATGGTAAAATAGAATGCGGCAAACTGGGCATCAACAATCCCTCTGCCGAGGTGATCCGCAAACATGGTGTTGAAGTAGTAAAAGAGAAATACGGTAACCTGTTCGATATGTATGAAAAGATTACCGGTGAAAACCCATACGAAGTGCCCATGCGTATTTATCCCGCGGTGCACTATACCATGGGTGGTTTGTGGGTTGATTATGAACTGATGACCACTGTGCCTGGTTTATATGCACTGGGCGAAGCCAACTTCAGCGATCACGGCGCTAACCGTTTGGGTGCGTCAGCGCTGATGCAGGGTTTGGCCGATGGTTACTTTGTAATTCCTTACACCATTGGTAATTACCTGGCCGATGAAATAGCCACCAAGCCTATTTCTTTAGATCATCCGGAATTTGTGGCCACTGAAAAAGCTGTACGCGATCGTATTGAAAAGCTGATGAGCATTAAAGGAACGCAATCTGTTGAAAGTTTCCATAAACGCCTGGGTAAGATCATGTGGGATAAATGTGGAATGGCCCGTAATGAAAAAGGGTTACAACAGGCTATCACAGAAATTCAACAACTGAAAAAAGAATTCTGGAGCGATGTGCGCATCCCCGGCGGTATTAATGAAATGAACCCTGAGCTCGACAAAGCCAACCGGGTTGCCGATTTTATTGAACTGGGCGAGTTGATGTGTAAAGATGCCTTGAACCGCAATGAAAGCTGTGGTGGTCACTTCCGCGAAGAATCGCAAACCGAAGACGGTGAAGCAAAACGCGATGATTCCAGATTCAGCTACGTATCGGCCTGGGAATTCAAAGGCGAAAGCGATTGGCAATTACACAAGGAAGAACTAAACTTTGAAGTGGCTAAGCCAACACAAAGAAGTTATAAATAATTTTAATAATTTGAAAATTTGAAAATGTGTTAATTTGAAAATGCTAATCAATTACCACAACAAATTTTCCAAATTATGAGAAACGATAAGGAAAATGTTATTGTAGAAAAAACTTTGCAGTTTTCTCTTTCAATAATAAAGTACTGTGAGTTCTTGAACAAGACAGAAAGTATATAATAGCAAAACAATTATTACGTTCTGCTACTTCAATAGGCGCAAATGTATTTGAAGCTCAAAATGGAGAGAGCAAAGCGGATTTTATTCATAAAATGAAGATTGCGGCTAAAGAAGCAAGCGAAACATTGTACTGGTTGATTTTGTGTGAAAAAAGTGAAAGCTATTATTTTGAATCAAAGTTGAAAATTGATCTGGAAGAGATCATTAAAATATTATCCCGGATCATTTCAACTTCAAAAAATCAGGTTGTCTGATTTTCAAATTTTCAAATTCTCAAATTTTCAAATAACACGTTAATAATGGAGCACTATACAATGAATCTTACCCTCAAAGTCTGGAGACAAAAGAGCAGTGGCGATAATGGCAGATTTGAGACGTACCAGGTAAGCGATATTTCCTCTGAAATGTCTTTTTTGGAAATGTTTGATGTGCTGAATGAGCGATTGATCAAAGAAGGAAAAGACCCTATTGCGTTTGACCACGATTGCCGCGAAGGTATTTGCGGTGCGTGCTCCATGTACATCAATGGCCGTCCGCACGGGCCCTGGCATGCCAATACCACCTGCCAGTTGCACATGCGCGCCTACAAAAATGGCGATACCATCGTAGTAGAACCCTGGCGCGCCAACAGCTTCCCGGTATTGAAAGACCTGGTAGTTGACCGTACCGCATTCGATCGTATTATACAAGCTGGTGGATATATTTCAGTAAACACCGGGAACCCCGTTGATGCCAACGCCATTCCCATTGAAAAAGACAAAGCCGATGCGGCTTTCGCGGCTGCTGCCTGCATTGGTTGCGGCGCCTGCGTAGCTGCCTGTAAGAACAGCTCGGCTATGTTGTTCCTTTCAGCCAAAGTATCGCACCTGGCATTGTTGCCACAGGGCGAACCCGAACGCAAATCACGCGTATTGAAAATGGTTGAAACAATGGATAAGGAAGGATTTGGTTCCTGCACCTTTACGGAAGCGTGCGAAGCCGTTTGTCCGAAAGAGATTTCAGTTACTAATATCTCCCGCCTCAATAAAGAATATATTGTTGCCGGTATGACTGAAGAAAAATAGTTTGTTTTAGTTGAAAGGTTAGTCCCGATGAAGTCGGGAGTAATAGGGTTGACAAGTTGATACGTTAATATGCCAACAAAGCATATTGACCTTAACTTATCAACCTTATTTTTTTCGCTAGTTACGGTGATCACCCATTGTCAAATTAATTCAGTAATTTATATTGAATTTTTAACCCCTCACCAATAGCATGGAATACAAAGTCCCATCCGGAGTAAGCATCGGTCATGTGCATTTGAAAGTGTCTGACCTCGATAAAGCGTTAGCGTTTTACCAGGGAATATTAGGCTTTGAAATTACGCAGCGGTACGGTGCACAGGCCGTGTTCATTTCAGCCGGCGGCTATCACCATCATATTGGACTGAATACCTGGTACAGTAAAAACGCGCCACCGGCGCCACAACGGGCCTGCGGGTTATTTCATACTGCCATCTTATATCCAACAAGAAGGGACCTGGCCATCGTTTTACAACGGTTACTGGATGCCGGATACCCGTTAACCGGTACGGCCGATCACGGGGTGAGTGAAGCCATTTACCTGGACGATCCTGATGGCAATGGCGTTGAACTGTATTACGACCGCCCTCGCGAACAATGGCCGCTCGATACAGAAGGAAACCTGCAAATGATGACCGAGCCGCTTAATGTGAATGAATTATTGAGCCTTATTTAATACACCCATACTTTTTAAACCATTATCTTATAAAATATGACCGGTCTGCAACGCAAAGATTTTTACTTACTGGCGTTTTTATTCCTGGTAGTGCTCCTGATCTTTTTTCCCCTTTTTTATACTGATTACATATACACAGATGAAGCAGTTCAACTCTGGCTTTACTGGCCGGGGAGCGACTTTAGTATGTTTGCCGCCCAGGGAAGATGGATCACGGAGCTGCTGATCGCAAAATCATTTAAAGCCATTAATACTATTCACGGAATAACGTATATCAGGATCTTCGGCCTGGCGATGTGGTTGGTTTGTTTACCTGTGTGGTACACAATTGTAAAACGCATTGCAGCCCGGGGACCCGGTTATGAATACCTGCCCTTTTTTACCTGTTTATACCTGGTGACCAGTTTACAGTTTTCAATAACAGTGCAATGGGCCTCTTGTATTGAATTACCGATCGCCAATACCGCCGGCTTATTATCGGGTGCTATTTTATACCTCGCTATCAGGGATAACGAAAAAAAGTGGTCGTTGCCGGTACCCGCCGGATTGGGCGCCGCGGTTGCCGGCCTGGTTTCATTGTCAACTTACCAAAGTGGGTTCGGCTGTTTCCTGGTGCCATTCTTATTTCATTATATCAGCGCCTACACCACCAGGAAAGAAGTGGTATTCGTAAAAGGGTTGGCTTTTTACTTTTTAATGTATGCGGTATATTTCGTGTTGTTTAAGGTTTGGGTAACGGTCAATCATGTTGCAAGCGATCCCCGTACGGGGTTTACAGCCGAGCCATTCGATAAATTACTATTCTTCTTCTCGCACCCGCTTAAAAGAGCTTTTTGGTTCAATATCATTATTGACGGAGATAACAAACTGGGGCGGGCTGCCTACAAGGTATTGCTGGTAGGCTGGATGTTGCTGGCTTTCATCCGCTTTGGAAAAGCGAAATGGCTGTCGGCCATAAAATACATTGTGGCGGTGCTGCTGGTTTTTATGATCTCCTATTTGCCATCATTGGTGGTAAAAGAGAGTTATTCTTCAAACAGGACGTTACTTGCCATTAACATGTGTGTATGGATCGTTTGTGCCGAAATGGTTTTGTATATCGTTAAAAGCATTCAGCTTCGCAGAATAGTGGCTTTTAGCGTTGCTACTGTATTGCTTATTTCGGGCTGGTATAACTTCAACAGGCAATTCCTGAAGCCAATTCACGAAGAATATATGGCTGTTAAAAACCACGTTCAACAACATTATAATAAAAACATCACCACCGTTTATTTTATAAAGCCAACGGAAGATGCGTTCAGCAGGAAACATCATTTGCAGATATCTATGGATGAATTTGGGGTTCCTTCAACCTTTTTTGAATGGGTGCCCGAACCCCTTATGCAGCAAATGGTAGCTGAAATAACCGGAGATCGCCAAACCGGTCAAAAACTTACTGTAAAATTCTGGCCCGATAAGGAAAGCTTCACCCAATCGGGCGAAGCTATTACAAACAAGGTTCTGGTATTGAACGTTCCGGAACTGATTGATCCTAAAATTTCAGCACATTAGAATAGCATTATTTTTCCCTGGTAAGTAAAAGAAATCCACTGCCTCCATAGGGGTTACAGCCATTTTCTGGTTATATATACGCAACTAATATTATAAACCAGATGCGTACCGGTTAAATCATGTAATTAACTGGTAATTAAGCAAAAAGAAGGCTTGCTTGTATGGTACGGAAAGATTTTTATTTACTTGGGATTTTAAGCATACTACTATTATTGATCTTTCTGCCTCTTTTTTACAGCGAATACATTTTTATGGATGAGGCGTTGGAGATCTGGGGTTACAACTCAACGCCAGATCTACAGTTGTTCGCCGATGATGGCCGTTTGCTGGCAGAAATGCTGCATAGCTGGTTATTCAAAATGACTGATACCATACATGATATTAAATACATACGGTTGGTTTCCCTGTTTGGCTGGATGGCTTGTTTACCTATTTGGTATGGTATTATCAAGCGGTCGGTTGCCAATGTGCCGGGGTATGAGTACCTGCCATTTTTTTTCTGCCTGTACCTGGTTACCAGTTTACCATTTATTGTATCGGTACAATGGGCAACCTGTATGCAGTTTTTTATTGCCCATACCGCCGCATTGGTATCGGGCGCTCTTATAGTGCAGGGAATACTCTCCGGCGGGAATAAGTTACGGGTTACGGTAAAATTTGCCATTCCCGCTTTGTTGTTAGGCATTGTGTCGTTGTTTTTTTACCAGAGCGCCTTCGCCTGTTTTCTGCTCCCGTTGCTGCTCCATTTTATCAATCCATTTACTGGCAAAAAAGACTACGTATTGATCTCGGGGTTGGTGGTTTACTTTCTGGTGTATGCTGTTTACTACGTTTTGTATAAGGTTAGTTTTAGTCTGATAAATAACATTCAGCCCAGTTCCCGCTATGACATATACATACATCCCTGGGAGAAAATAAAGTTTTTCCTGGCGCGGCCATTGGAAAGAAGTTTCCGGTTCACTTTATTAACGCATGAAGACAGCTTCATTTCAAAAATATACTACCCGATAATGCTGGGCGCCCTGGCCGTTGCCACCTACATTCGCTTTGGACGGGCCAAGTGGCTAAACGCTGTAAAATACCTTGCCGCCATTGGGTTTATTTTTGCGGTAGCTTATATACTTTCTTTGATTGTTCAGGAAAGCTATGCTTCAAACAGAACACTTATGGCCCTTAACCTGTGTGTATTCATCGTTTGTTGTGAAATGGTCTTATTCTTTATAAAGAACAAACGGTTGTTGCAGATGGCGGGCGTGGCTGTGATCTTGTTCTTTGTTTTTTGCGCCCGGTATAACTTTCAGCAGGTGTTTCTGCGTCCGGTGGTGGATGAAACAGCGGCACTTAAAAATTATTTCAGGCAAAATTTCCACAATGGTATACAAACCGTTCACTTCATTCGTCCCTCAGAGGATTTTATGGCTGAAAAATATCATGTAAACCGGTCTATGGATGAGTTCGGTGTAGCCTCGAGTTGCTGGAATTGGGTGCCAGTACCGCTCACCAAACAACTGGTTTATGAAGCTACCGGCGACCGCAGAAAGGCGATAGAGGTGGTTGTAAAACAGTGGCCTGATAAAGAAGCCTTCCTTAAGTCGGGCGAAGCAATAACCAATACTACCTTACTGGTTGATGTTCCAGTAATTATGAATTCCGTAAAAACCAATTGACAATGGGCAATCAACAATAAGCAAAGGCTGCCGATAGCCGGGCTTTTCGCATAATTACACCTTGCCTATTGCCCATTGCCTATTGATTGCCCGTTGTCCATTGTCTTATGCCTATTGATTCGTACCTTTGCCGCTTCAAAATTTTTGCGCACGTATGATTACAGTGAATAATGTGACCCTATCGTTCGGAAAACGGGTGTTATTCGATGAAGTTAACCTTTCCTTCAGTAAAGGCAATTGCTACGGAGTAATAGGCGCCAATGGCGCCGGAAAGTCTACTTTCCTGAAAATTTTATCGGGTGAAATTGAGCCTAGTAAGGGAAGTGTTGATATAACACCTGGCGAACGTATGGCTGTGTTGAAGCAGAACCATTTTGAATTTGACGAATGCACTGTTTTGAACACCGTGTTAATGGGGCATAAAAAGTTGTGGGAAGTAATGCATGAGCGGGATGCCATTTATGCCAAAGCCGATTTTACCGAAGAAGACGGGATTCGCGCCGGTGAGCTGGAAGGGGAGTTTGGCGAAATGGGCGGCTATACAGCCGAAAGCGATGCCGCCACCCTGCTCAGCGAACTGGGTGTTAAAGATGATGTGCACCCTTTATTAATGAAAGATATCAGCGGTACCATGAAAGTACGGGTGCTTCTTGCACAGGCTTTATTTGGTAATCCAGATATCCTGATCCTCGATGAGCCTACCAACAACCTCGACGTTGTAACTATATCGTGGTTAGAGAACTTTCTGGCCGATTATGAGAACATCGTAATTGTAGTATCTCACGACCGTCACTTTTTGGATGCTGTGTGTACACACGTTGCGGATGTTGACCGCCAGAAGATCAAGATCTACACCGGTAACTATACCTTCTGGTACGAAAGTAGCCAGTTGGCTGCCCGCCAGTTGAGCGATAAGAATAAGAAGATGGAAGATAAGCGCAAAGACCTTATGGAGTTCATCGCCCGGTTTAGCGCCAACGCCTCCAAATCGAAGCAGGCTACTTCCCGTAAGAAAGCCCTGGAGAAACTGGTTATTGAAGACATTACGCCTTCCAACCGTAAATATCCCGGTATCATCTTTAAACAGCAACGTGAAGTTGGTAACCAGATCCTGAACGTAGAAAAATTATCGAAATCAATAGAAGGTAAACCGCTGTTCGCCAACATCAGCTTTACCCTGAACAAAGGCGATAAAGTTGCCATTGTAGCCGATGATCAAATGGCCATCACCGCGTTCTATGAGATCATCAATGGAGAAATTGCGGCTGATAGCGGTAAATTCGAATGGGGCGGCACGGTAACAAAAGCTTATTTGCCCAACGACAACTCAAAATATTTTACCAACAGCCTGAACCTGATGGACTGGCTGCGTCAATATGTGCCACCACACGTAACAGATGTGGATGAGCCTTTCCTGCGCGGCTTTTTGGGTAAGATGTTGTTCAGCGGCGATGAGATCATGAAGAAGACATCGGTGTTGAGTGGAGGTGAGAAAGTACGTTGTATGGTAAGCCGTATGATGTTGCAGGACCCCAACATGGTGATCCTCGACGAGCCTACCAACCACCTCGACCTGGAATCTATTCAGTCGTTCAACGAAAGCATGACGAACTTTACCGGTATTGTATTGCTTTCTTCGCATGACCACACCTTTATGCAAACTGTTGCCAACCGTATCATTGAGCTTACACCCAATGGCGCTATCGATAAGCTGATGAGCTTTGATGAATACATCGAAAGAAAGCAGGCTAATAAATTACAATTAGCTTAACAAGGCGGATTTTCCAAAACCATTAGCTCCAGTTGTGGATTGCTTGATGGTTGAACCTGCCTGCCGGCAGGCAGGTTGCTTGATGGCTGATCGTTGAACGAATTGCTTTGCGAGTATTTTTGGGCCACCCCGAAAATCGGCAGACGCAGCCATCTAGCCATCAAACCATTTGGCCATCAATTAAAGAGGGAGCTGAACTCTTTGAGCCATCTCGTTTTTATCATTCAATTATGAGTTCAACAGGCTGGGATAATTTTTGGAAAGATCAACGCCAATCGTTTTATGCAGTTATGCGAATGGCAACTGCTTATTGTGTAACGCAGCTGGAGAAAGTATATCATTTAAAGCCAACCGACGAAATTCTCGATTATGGGTGCGGTCCTGGTTTTGTGGCCGATTGCCTGGCCAACCAAAAAATACAAATAACCGGAGCGGATATCAATGAGTTCTTCATAGAGGAATGCCGGAAAAATCATCCTGCTTCTTTGTTCCTGCTTATTACCACGGATATAACTGCCAATAAAAAGATCCTGGACGAACAACTGAAAGAACAAAAATTTGATTACATCCTTCTTTTAAGTGTTGCGCAATACTTTAACAGCGCGAACGACCTGGAACAGCTTATCGGCCTGCTTAGTACCTATATGAAAGAAAGCGGCCGATTGATCATTGCCGACGTGTTGGATGAAAACACTTCTTCTATCAAAGATGCAATTACACTTTTTTTACATTGCATTAAAAAGGGCCGGGTAGGCGCCTTTGTTGGTTTTATGTCTTACCTGATGTTCTCAAACTACCGCACCATCTCAAAACAAAATAAGCTGCTGCAGGTGCCGGAACAAGCTATTCGCGACATGGCCATGCGGAATGCCCTGCAGTGCGAAAAGGTAAAAGGGCTCACCCTTCAAAAATCCCGGTCAAATTATATTTTAAGCCATTCTTCCGTAAAATCATCGGTTTAAAGCTATTACAGTTCGATAAAATCCCGTTTCGTGCAATAAATCCTAACTTTAAGCGCTATTAAACATATTGGCTGATGTCAACTTAACAAAGTGAAAATCAGCGGGGTTACCAAAACCAATATCTTTTCAACAGATACCTGCATACCCTCTTTTGAAAAGATGCCTTAAAATCAAACTAGGTTGTTGATCGGGAAGAACCTGATACTGTGCATTTGTTTTTCTGTAGGCTGGCTGCTGGCCGCTGCCCAAACCCCGCGTCTGGCTGCGTCTGGTTCCAACCTGCGAAAAAAGGTGGTGGCAGCAAAGCAACCCTCTATTCTACTCGATAGCCTCAGCATAGTTCCCGGAACCGTTGCCATTGCCGGTATACCCGATACTTTGTACGATATAGATTTTGTGAATGCCCGCCTCACCTGGAAGCAATTACCGCCGCTGGATAGTGTTTTAGTTCGTTACCGCGTATTTCGCACCCGGCTGAATGCCGTGGTGAATCGCATGCAGTTCGACAGTGTGATGAACAATTTCATGGGGCAGCCCTTTGTTCCTGATTATGTAGGAGTAGGCCAGGGCGATAACTTCTTCAATTTTGGCAACATTAATTACAACGGAAGTTTTGGCCGCGGTATTTCCTTTGGTAACAGCCAGGATGCCGTATTTACCAGCAACCTCAACCTGCAGTTAAGCGGTTACCTGGCAGACAGTATTGAAATTGTGGCCGCCATCACCGATAACAATATTCCCGTTCAACCCGATGGTACTACCCAGCAATTAAACGAGTTTGACCGCATCTTTTTACAGTTCAGAAAAAAGACCTGGCAGTTAAGCCTTGGAGATATTGATATCCGCCAGCAGCAGCAAAGCTATTTTCTCAGCTTTTATAAACGCCTGCAGGGTGTTGCCTTTGAAACCACCTCGGCCATTACCGATAAAATTTCAAACAGGTCCATGCTCAGCGGGTCTATTGCCAAGGGAAAATTTACCCGTAACATCCTGGAGCCACAGGAAGGCAACCAGGGACCTTACCGGTTACAGGGCGCCAACAACGAATTTTATTTTGTTGTGCTGGCCAATACCGAACGGGTTTATATCGACGGCATATTGATGCAGCGCGGAGAAGACAGGGATTATGTGATCAATTACAATACGGCGGAAATTACCTTCACGCCCCGGCAAATGGTGACAAAAGATAAACGGATAGTGGTGGAGTTTGAATATGCCGACCGCAATTACCTGAACTCGAATATTTATCTCACCAATGAAACCAACTTTAATGAGAAGGTAAAAGTAAGGCTGGGTTATTTCAGTAATGCCGATGCAAAAAGCTCGCCCATTAACCAAAGCCTGGATACTGATCAAAAAGCATTTTTAAGGAACCTGGGCGATAGCATTTCACGGGCTTATTATCCCTATTCGGTAATAGATACATTTTCAACCGGCGCCATACTGTATAAAAAAGTAGATACCGTTTTTAACGGCGGCACCCACGATTCCATTTTTGTATACTCAACCAATGCCGATAGCGCCCGGTATACCTTGTCGTTTATTGACGTGGGCGTTAATAACGGCAACTACATCCCTGACCTCAATGGCGCCAATGGCAAAGTATATCGCTGGGTAGAACCCGTTAATGGCCTGAAGCAAGGCAATTATGAACCTGCCGTATTCCTCATAACCCCTAAAAAGCAACAGATAGCCAATGTGGGCGTGGAATACAATATCTCAAAGAATACCGTGCTGAATGCCGAGGCGGCCATGAGCAATTATGATGTGAATACCTTTTCTGATTTTGATAAAGTCAATGATAAAGGATATGCTACCAAAGTAGATTTTAAAAATACCTTGCCCTTTAAAGGCTCAAAAAAGGGCTTGAAATTAACCACTAATCTCGGGTATGAATATGTAGATGCGCGGTTTAAACCACTGGAGCGTTTGCGTAATATAGAGTTTACCCGCGATTGGGGGTTGCCGCTTTTACTGACTACGCCCGAACACGAAAATATTGTAACAGCCGCCGTGCAGGTATCAGACATAAAAAGTAATTCACTGCGTTACCAGTTTACTGAATATAATCGGGGTACTACTTTCACCGGTTTGCGCCACAGCATAACACATGTACAAACCATTAAGGGCTGGGAAATGAACAACCAGTTTACCCTCTCGAATATTGACGCTACCGATGATAAAGGTTATTTCTGGCGGCCTACGGTCAACATTTCGCGCCAGTTCAAAAAGCTGAAGAATTATTCTATTGGCGGGGCCTATGGGGTAGAACATAATGCTATACGCAATAAGCTTACCGACACCATGGCTATCCAAAGCTTTTCATTTACCAATGCATCGGCTTTCCTTAAATCTGATCAGGCTAAACCCAATCACTGGGGTATAAGCTGGTTTACGCGTACCAATTCGTATCCCCTCGGCACCAACCTGGTAAAAGCCGATAGAAGCCAGAACGTAACATTGAACGGTGAATTATTAAAAGATCCCCGTCATCAGTTCCGCTTTACCAGCACCTATCGCAAACTGAAAATTCTTGAAAGCTCATTGAACAACCAGTTGCCGGAAGAGAGTTTATTGGGCAGGACCGAATACCAGGTAAATGTTTTAAACGGACTGCTGAACGGAAACCTGTTGTATGAAGTAGGAGCAGGGCAGGAGCAAAAAAGAGACTATTCTTATCTGGAAGTACCGGCCGGGCAGGGCGAGTTCACCTGGATCGATTACAATAGCGACGGTATTCAGCAGTTAAATGAATTTGAAGTGGCCCTGTTCCAGGACCAGGCAAAATTCATTCGCATTTTTACACCCACCAACGTGTATGTAAAAGCCAATTACAATACCTTCAATTATAGCATCAACATAAATCCACGCGCCGCCATTAACTTATCAAAAGCCAACAAGCTGCGTAAGTTTATTTCTAAAATAAACCTGCAATCGTCGTTGCAGATCAGTAAAAAAGAAGTGGCGGATAAGATCGTTCAGTTCAACCCCTTCAAGGCGCCGTTAAACGATACCTCATTGATCACCCTTACTTCCAATTTTGTAAATACGTTCTCTTTTAACCGCTTTAGTCCGAAATGGGGCTTCGATATAACCAATGCCCGCAATGAGAATAAATCCTTGCTTACCTACGGCTATGAAAGCCGTAAGCTGGATGAGTGGACGGGGCGTACCCGCTGGAACATTACCCGGATGTTTGCGATTGAAGTAACCGGCCGTACGGGCATTAATCAGCTCATTACCTCCAATCCAAAGTTCGATAACCGCAATTATAAGATCAATCAATACTCGGCAGAACCACGGTTAACGTTTACAAGAGGAACTAATTTCAGAATGGGGGTGGGTTATAAATTCAGCGATAAGAACAATGTGCAGGGCAGCCAGGAAAGATCAAAGTCGAATTCTTTAAACACCGATGTAAAGTATAATATTTTACAGAGTACTTCTATTATGGCGAAGTTCACTTATACAGATATTACTTTCACTTCGCTGGATAGCATACCAAATGTTAACTCATCCTCGGGGTATATCATTTTAGAAGGGTTACAGCCCGGTAAAAACTATTTATGGACGCTCGATCTTACCAAAAGGCTTTCGAACAATCTTGAGTTCAGTATGCAGTATGAAGGGCGTAAACCCGGTACATCGCGCATTGTTCATATTGGAAGAGCAGCCATAAGAGCGTTGTTGTAGGCTGAGCGCTGAACGCAAAACGCTGAATGCAAAATACAGATGCAGGTCGAAAGCTAAATGCCGAAAGTGAATACGGCTTCTCGTTTGCACGCGGAGGCCTATATAAAAAAACATCCCGGTGAAATCACCGGGATGCTTAAATATAGTATAGAGAAAGATTATCCGAAGATGCCACCTTTCTTCAGTGAACGGGTAGCTTCGCCGATCTTGAAACCATTGTGGTATACTTCGATCTTGTAGTTACCTTGTTTGAAAGCGCTGTTTTGTTTCCAGGCAAACTCAACGTGTTTGTTTTTGCCTTGTTCGAAATCAACAGGAACTTTTGCAGTGAACAATTTTTCACCTTCTTCACGGGTTGTAAATTTGCCAGAACCTAAAGCTTCAACAGCAACAGGTTGGCCATCAGGACCAGTGATGCAAACGTATACATCTGTAGAACCTGTTTGAGCGATACGGTTGCTAACATCCATTGCAATTACCAGTTTGTCAACTTTCTTTGCAGAGGTTGTTTCTGATTCTTTGCCACCTTTCTTTTCGTTAACAGGAGTAACAGTGATGTTAGATGCGTTCAATGTAGAAGCTACATCTACTTTTGCAGCCAACTCTTCTTTTTGTGTAGTAGTTGTTTGCAGGTCGGTAGTGAGTTTTTCTTTATCGGCTGTTAACTGAGTTTTTTCAGTTGTCAGCGTTTGATTTTCCTGAGTTAAACGAGCAACTTCAGCTTCCAGGTTAGCGATCTTGTCGTTCAGTTCGCCAATCAAAGACTGTGCTTTCTTCTTTTCAGATTCAGACAGACGTTGTTTTTTCAGGATGCTTCCGATCTGACCTTTTAATTTAGAGATCTCGCTGGTTTTATCGTTTACTTTTCCTTCCAGTTCGTTGTTATAACCAGTTAAAGAATCCAAACGGGTTAAAGCAGCATCGAAACTCTTTTGCAATTCATTTTTAGATGAATCTACTGCCACATATTGTGTTTGCAGTTGAGTGATCTTTTGATCAGATTTGTTTTTGTCCCACAGGAAGTAACCCCATGTTCCAAGAATACCAACGGCTAATAAACCGATGATCAGATTCTTTGAATCGCGTCTTGGAGGTGTACTTTGTGGACTAGCGGATGGATAATTGGTTGTACTCATAATAAGTGTATGTTTATTTTGAAAGGTTATAAAATCGGGTTCAGTATTAGTACTTATCGGGTTAGTTTTTCGTAATTGGGTTTCGCATATGGGTTTGACCAAAACCATGCCAGAATTTGGCATTTATCCTTTCCACAAGTCGGGAAAAAACGCTGAAATGTAGTACCGTATTGTGTTACAGATGTGTATAAAACATTATATGTCACGGCTTTTTTTATAGTAATATTGCAAAGTTTAAACCACGATCAATTCATGTCTGCAGAAAAAATTATATCCGATTGGAAAAAAAAGCTGTTTAAACCTGTTTACTGGCTGGAGGGCGAAGAAGATTATTTTATCGATAAAATTGTGCATTATGCCGAGCATAACATTTTAACGGAGTCTGAAGCAGGTTTTAATTTGACCGTATTTTATGGGAGGGATGCAGACTGGACGCAAGTGATCAATGCCTGTAAAAGATATCCCATGTTTGCCGAGCGGCAGGTAGTTTTACTAAAGGAAGCGCAACATATGCGGGATATTGACAAGCTGGAATCGTATATTTCGCAACCGTTATCTTCCACCATATTTGTAGTATCGTACAAAGAAAAGAAAGTTGATGGCCGTACACAACTGGCAAAGCTGCTAAAAACGAAGGCCGAGCTGTTTACTACCAAGAAAATGTACGATAGCCAACTGCCTGAGTGGACTAATGAAATGGTAAAAGGAAAAGGATATACCATTTCGCAGAAGGCGGTGTTATTGTTAGTCGATCATATCGGAAATGATCTTAGCCGTATAGATAATGAAGTAGATAAAATGCTGGTGAACCTCGGCAGCAGGACCAATATCACCGAAGATGATATTGAAAAGTATGTAGGGGTGAGCAAGGAATACAATCCTTTCGAATTACAGTCGGCCATGGCTGCCAAAGACCTTCCCAAAGCCATGCGCATCATTCAGTATTTTGAGGCCAATCCCAAAGCGGCGCCCATTCAACTGGTATTGCCAACACTATATAACCTGTTCAGTAAAACGTACATGATCTTTGGGCAAAGCAGCAAAGACAACAAAACCATTGCGGCCAATATAGGAGTGAATGCCTGGTTTGTGAAAGATTATTTACTGGTAGCCCGCAATTATGGTTATAACGGTGTTGAAAAAGCATTGCTGTTGTTGCATCATTACAACCTGCGTAGTGTAGGGGTAAATGATATCGGATCGTCTGACGCTTCGTTGTTGAAAGAGATGGTAGTGAAGATGGTGAATTAGGCAAGTTATTAAGTTCGTAAGTTCATGAGTTAGTAAGTTAACCAATGAACTGAATAACTCAATAACTGAATAACTAAGAACTAAGAACTCTCAACGTCTCCTCTTTATCTTTCGCCAGTTGTTCAACCAACGCTTCCAATCCATTGAACTTAACTTCCGGGCGCAGGTATTTTTTGACGTATACCCGAAGGGTAGCGCCATAAATATCCTCATTGAAATCGAAAATATTTACTTCAATAACGCGGTCGGTGCCGCCAATGGTTGGGCGGATACCTATGCTCATCATGCCTTTGAGGCGTGAATGGTGAGTGGTGAGTGGTGAGTGGGCTTGCTGCTTTCTATTTATAACCTCAACTTCTACAGCATAAATTCCATTTCCGGGTATCAGTTTCTCTTCATTTTCAATTCGAAGGTTGGCAGTAGGGTAGCCGAGCGTGCGGCCCAATTTATTACCGTCTACAACCGTGCCCTCAAAAAAGAAATCATACCCCAGCAGGGTATTTGCGCGATCAGTATTGCCTTCCAGTACAGCTTCTCGAATGCGGGTTGAGCTTACGGTATTGTCACTGATCACATGGGCAGGTATTTCCATCAGGTTAAAACCAAGGCGATCGCTGTATATTTCCAACAATTTATAATCCCCTTTGCGGTTCTTACCGAAGCGATGGTCGTACCCAATGATCACGGTATGTGGATGAAATTTCTCAACCAGGAATTGTTCAATATATGCTTCCGGACTTTGTTGTGCAAAAACATCGGTAAACGGCACTACAACCAGGTGATCGATGCCATTTTTATCGAGCAGTTCAATTTTTTCTTCAATCGTATTGATCAGGTGAATGGCGGGCTGGCCGCTAACGATCACTTTTCGCGGGTGCGGATGAAAGGTGATAATTACTGTTTCACCGCCAATGCGGGCTGCCTCCCGTTTCATTTGCTCCAAGATGCTTTTGTGGCCGGTGTGCACCCCGTCGAACGTGCCAATTGTCACAACTGCCTTTTGAAAGGCCGGAATGGTATCTGTTGAAAAATAAACTTTCATAAATGCGGTGCGAATGTACCAAGAAAAGACTCAAGGCACAAGAGTCAAGGTACAAGAGCCTGAATTCGAAGCGCCCGGTTAAATAAACGGTCATAAATTGAACCCTTATGCCCTGAACCTTTACTTGTGCCTTGGAGCTTGCGTCTTGTGCCTTGTTTTCTTACCTTTGCCGCTTCAAATTATAAAATGAGTTTATATTCCCAACGGGGTGTTTCGGCCCAGAAAGAAGAAGTTCACAAGGCTACTGAAAAGCTGGATAAAGGATTGTATCCCTATGCCTTCTGCAAAATATACCCCGATTACCTCACCGGTGATAACGATTGGGTGAATGTAATGCATGCCGATGGCGCCGGAACCAAAAGCATCCTGGCCTATTTGTACTGGAAAGAAACCGGAGATCTGTCGGTTTGGAAGGGCATTGCACAGGATGCCGTGGTAATGAACCTCGACGACCTGTTGTGTGTGGGTATAACGGATAACCTGTTGTTTTCATCAACCATCGATCGCAATAAAAAGCTGGTGCCCGGGGAAGTGCTGGAAACCGTGATCAACGGGACCCAGGAATTGTTTGATGCGTTAAAAAAGTTCAATGTAAATATCCATTACCTGGGCGGCGAAACCGCCGATGTGGGTGATGTGGTGCGTACCATTGCCGTTAATGGCACCATGACTGCCCGCTGGCCTAAAAACCGGTTGGTGACCAACGAAAAAATACAGGCTGGTGATGTAATTATTGGATTCAGCAGTTTTGGACAAACCGTTTATGAAACTGAATACAACAGCGGTATTGGCAGCAATGGCCTTACCAGCGCCCGCCACGATGTATTAAATAAATTCTACGCCGAATCATTCAGGGAATCATACGAGAACAGCCTGGCCGACGAAGTGGTGTACATTGGGCCCCACCGCATGACCGATACGGTTGGCGCCGAAAAATACCAGGTAGGTAAATTGCTGTTATCGCCCACCCGTACCTATGCGCCCTTATTGCAAGTATTGTTCGAAAATTATTTTGAAGCCATTCACGGCCTCATTCATTGCAGCGGTGGCGGACAAACGAAATGCATGAAATATTTGCCTGGAAACTTCCGGGTAATAAAAGATAATTTATTTGAACCGCCCATCATCTTCCAGCTTATTCAAAAAGCGTCTGGTTCCGATAACCGCGAAATGTACCAGGTATTTAACATGGGCCATCGCCTGGAAGTATTTACCGACGCGGCTTCTGCCGGCTTCTTCATAGATGCGGCTAAAAAACTTGGCATCGATGCGCAAATAGTGGGCAGGGTAGAAGCCAGCGATAAAAAGGAACTGATATTGAAAGTAGGTAGTGAAGAGATTGTTTATTGATTGTTTGGCTGCCAATCTAACCATCTAAATAACTTCTATCCCCAAATCTTTGTAAGGTTTAAGAATAGGATCATCCGGTGACAGTTCAGTTATGAGGATGTGAATTTTATTGATATCACAAATGTGTATTGGCTGCAGGCTGTTGATCTTTTCGGCAATGCTCAGGCAAACCACTTTTTGTGACGATTCGATCATGGCTTTTTTCAACTGTACTACATCCCAGTCGCTATCGGTTATGCCATCTTTTAAGCTAATGGCGTTAACCCCTAAAAAGCACACATCGGCCCGTATTCTTTTAATTTGAGCGATCGCTTCTCCACCGGTGGTTATCTTTGAATTTTTAGACACTTTATCGCCAATGGCAATCACTTCAACCGAAGGATGTTGCATATATTCCAGGATGGCCGGTATGCTGCCCGAAACAAATGTAGCTTTTAACCGGGGTGGCAGCGCCCTGGCCAATTCAATAATGGTAGTGCCGCCGGTGGTAAGCACAAACATGCCGTCATGAATTAGCGATGCGGCTTTGCGACCTATCGTTTTTTTATGGTCGTGCGAATATACATGCGAGGTGGTATAGTGCACCTGGCTAAAGGAATGGGATAATGCGCCGCCATGCACTTTTATGATCTTTCCCTCATCGGCCAGCTCCTGCAGGTCGCGCCGGATGGTATCTTCCGATACATTCATATCCCTGCTGAGATTAGATGACATCACTTTATTGTGAAGGTTCACCTGGTGTAAAATATAGGCCTGTCGTTCTTTTTTTAACATGTTTTGGAGGGTATAAAATGTGCCGGTGGCCGGGCTAAGGCCATTACAATCCCGTTTTATTTTGTGGGGGGAAAGCTATAGAAAATCCTGTATAAAATTTGTAAAAATTTAGCTGAAACTTTCAGCTAATGCAGTAAGGGCTTTGAAGCGGGAATAAAAAAGGGGCCATTTCTCATGTGATAAATGGCCCCATACCTATTGTAAATCTAAATCCTTAATTAAACAGTGGGCGCTTGCCTTTTTTGCAGGCGGAAATTCACCTGGAAATACATTTGTGAAGGCATAATCTCGCGATTGGTTAAATTGGGTTTCTTTTCAAACGCTTTTTTTACTTCTTCCTCCAATACTTTTTTCATCTCTTCTTTTGTAAGTGGCTTGTCAATGGCCGGAATTGTTTCAGCAGCCAGGCTTACGGTTGTAAGGTTCGTTATTCTATGCGCTTCCGGCGGCATCTCATCATATAACCTGAAATCACTGATTTCCCCATTTTTATCAACGCCTAACGAAAAGTATACTACGCCTTCCATATTGTTGGCCAATGCCTTTTTGGGATACCGGGCATTGCGACGGTAGTGTAATGCTATTTTGATGAGAACGGAATCGCCGGTGGCTTCCATACGGGAAGGCTGGGGAGCCATCGTAACCATTTCCCGGTTGGCCATGCTTGCAGGCATTGCATTCGTTGATTGCTTTCTGTTTTCAACCGGGGCTTTGATGATGCCAGCAGCCGGTTTATTTTTATAGTTCACAATGCCTTCCAGGATCTTTTTAGCAACAGCTTCCTGGTTGCTGCTGTTGCTGATATAGGCCAGGTCTTTGGTATTGTCAATAAAGCCACATTCTATCAGCAGGGCGGGACAAGGTGTTTGTTCCAGCACCCAGATGTTTGTTGTGCGTTGTTTCAATGCCGGGTTGATCGTATACAAGGTGCTTAACTGCTGCACAATGGCAGAACCCAGTTGCCTTGATTTATTGGTACGCTCATTTTCTTTATTGGAAATAAAAACCTCAAAGCCGTTATCAGGCGAAACGTTTTCGCCGCCGGTTGAAGATACATGAATGGCAATGAACATATCAGCTTGGGCTTTTTCAGCGATCTCGGTACGCGCTTTTAATCCTTCTTTTATATCTGTTTTGCTTCCAGGTAAATTATCATCGGTGCGGGTCATTACAACGTTTACATTGTACGAAGAGGCCAGTTTTTGAATCTTCTGGCTTATCTGCAGGGCAAGGTTCTTTTCTAAAACTTTGCCATCAGTGCTTACCGCGCCATTGTCGGCACCGCCATGGCCTGGATCAATGACTACTGTAAGCGTTTTTTGGTCAGGGCCGGCATTAAAGGCCGTTGCTGATTTGGTTGATCGTTGCGCATATAAGGCAATGCTGCAAAATACCAGGGCTAATACGGGCAGCGCCATTAAACGGCTGCGGTAACTCATTTTGTTCGACTGGTTGTTGGTGATCATGGCTATACGTCTTTTGATATGGTTTTGAAAAAAATAATTGGTAATAGGTAGGTATTGTGCTTTGAGTGTTTGCAGTACGAGTAATTCGGCATAAGCATAGCGATCGCTATCGGAGATGGCATATTGATCAGCCAGGAATTCATGAATGGCCTTCAATTCTTTTTTAAGCAAATGAAAGAACGGGTTGTACCAGAAAAAAGCAGTGACGATCTCAGTTAAAATAATATCTGAAGAATGCTTTTGCTGTACATGGAACAGCTCATGACGAAAGATCTGTTGTCCATCCCGGCTGTTGAAAGGCAGGTCGGCACTCCAGAAAATACTCCGGAAGAAGGAGAAAGGGGCGCCGGGTTCCCGGGTCCTGAAAAACTTCAGATCGCCAATAGGTTCGTAAGGGTATTTTTTTGAAATTCTCTTAATGTACAATAGCGACCTTACTAATAACCAAAGCAACACGATGACTCCAATTCCATATAACCCATAAAGTGTATTTTCTACAGTAAACAGCCGGGTCAACGTGGTTGCACCTGCGCCAAGTGCATCTTCTTCACCCTTATTAACCGTAAGCACCTCCAGCGTTTGATAAACCGCATGGCTTACTGGGCTTTGAGGTTTGTACAATACCGGAATTTTAATAAAAGGCAAGATCACAGATAGTAATAAGGTAGCCTGCAGGTAAAACCGGTTGTAATGGTGAAACCGCCGGTTACGTAAAAAGAGACAATAATATCCCAACAGCATGCCGGAGCAGAGCATTACTTTTCCCAGGTACAGTAGAACGGTCATTGATTATTGTTTTTGGCGTTTTTGATTTGTTCAAGCAGGGCCTCCAGGTCTTCCTGGCTTAACTTGTTATCATTCACGAAATGCGATAACAGCTTGGCCGGCGACCCTTCAAAATAGCCTTTCACCAGTTGGTTGATGCTTTTTTTGCCATATTCGGTTTTGCTCACCGTTGGCTTATACAGGTTATTGCGGCCCTGCACTTCAAAACTTACAAATCCTTTATCTATCAATATTTTAAGGATGGTGGCCACGGTGTTGGAATGGGGTTTGGGCTCGGGCATTTTGTCTACAACATCTTTCAGGAAACCATGTTTTAGTTGCCACAGTATTTGCATTACCTGTTCTTCGGCTTTTGTAAGTGACTTCATTATAACTAATCTTTTAGTTGTTGGTCAAATGTATAACTAATTCTTTAGTTGCAAAATATTTGAATTGATTTTTTACAATTTTTTTTCCGGGGAGGGTTACGACAGGCCTAAAATCGGCACTAATTATGAGTAATAATCAATATAGATTGGCGATGCGGGATGAAGGATGTGTAATAAATATGTATTCGTTGCTATATTTTAATCAATTTATATCATTTATAGCTTCGATTTTATCCACAAAAGCTATGAGGTTTCAAGATTGAGTGTTACTTTTGCAGACAGTACCGGATGGATTAACAGGTTATTAGCACCTGATTTGCAACCTCCCCCGAACATAGTTAGTCTTGCAAATGTTAGTATTGTACCCTTAACAACATAGAAAGGCGATTTAAAATCGACGATTTAAGTCATTTTTATTTTATAAAGTAGATATGAGACAGCTCAAAATTGCGACCCAGATTACGAATCGAGATTCGCAGGCAGTAGAAAAGTATCTTCAGGAAATTTCAAAAATTCCGATGATCACTCCCGAAGAGGAGACAGTACTGGCCCAGCGGATCAAGATGGGTGATCAGAAGGCATTGGATAAGTTAGTGCAGGCCAACTTGCGTTTCGTGGTATCTGTAGCTAAGCAGTACCAGCACCAGGGTCTTTCACTTAGCGATCTGATCAACGAGGGTAACCTCGGTTTGATAAAAGCGGCCCAGCGTTTCGATGAAACCAAGGGTTTTAAATTCATTTCTTACGCCGTATGGTGGATCCGCCAGTCCATTTTACAAGCGTTGGCAGAGCAGGGCAGATTAGTCCGCCTGCCTCAAAACAAAATTGGCACCTATAACAAGGCTAATAAAGCGTACATGGCTTTTGAACAGGAACATGAGCGGGAGCCGAGTACCGAAGAACTGGCCGAGTTGCTGGAAATGAGTGAAACTGAGATCAATAACATTTTCCAGAGCAATACCCGTCACACCTCGCTCGATGCTCCGGTTCACGAAGCAGAAGACGTGGCCATGGGCGATCTGCTGGAAGGCGGCGATGACACAGACGATGATGTAATGAAAGATTCATTACGGAATGAGATCCGCAGGGTATTGAAATCACTCAGTCCACGCGAAGCTGAGATCGTAAATGCTTATTTCGGCCTCGACGGCGAAAATGGCGTAACCATTGAGCAAATTGGTCAGAAATACGATCTTACCAAAGAGCGTATTCGCCAGATCAAGGAAAGAGCCATCAAGCGTTTGCAAAAAGCACGCTACAGCAATGCTTTAAAAGCTTATTTAGGTTAGTACAGTACTATAAAGAAACGAGAACCCCGGCTGGCTTACTACCTTCCGGGGTTTTTTGTTTGTTCGGGACATTGGTTCCCAGATTCAGGAAGCAAAAAGGCTGTTTCGTATTTCTTGTGCCTTGATTCTTGTTTTCTTGAGCCTTACCTTTATATCTGGTTCGTTATTTGAATGCTATTTATACTTGAAAATGATACCGCGTACCAGGTTAGTAGCCATCTTACTGGGGTTGATTTTTACTTCCTGCGAAAAAACAATTACGTTCAAGCCCAACGAATCGGAGCCTGTACTGGTTGTTGAAGCCACTATTGAAAATGACCGGGCGCCGGTAGTTATCTTGTCTCAAACACTTAATTATTTCAACAAGATCAGTCCTGAACTATTAGCCGGCTCCTTTATCAGCAATGCCGAAGTCACTATTTCAAACGGTACAAAAACCAGTAGGTTACAGGAGAAAAAAATGCCGCTTGCCGCCGGGTATACCCTTTATTATTATTCAACCGACTCGTCAAATTTAAGCGCCGCCGTGGTAGGCGAATTAGGCAAAACTTACACATTGACCATAAAAGCCAACGAAAAAGAATATACCGCCACAACTACCATTCCCGTTATTGCCAAAAAAATTGATTCTTTATGGTGGACAGATGCGCCTAACAATCCCAATCCCGATAAAGTGGTGCTGATGGGCCGGTTTGTTGATCCGCCCGGATTAGGTAATTATACCCGTTATTTTACCCAGGTACAGGGCTGGCATTTCTTTCCCGGCTTTAATTCGGTAATGGATGATCAGTTAACGGATGGTATTACTTACAATATGCAAATTGAAAGGGGGGTAGACCGCAACAATAGTTTTAACCTCGAAGAATATCCATTCTTCAATCGCGGTGATTCTATTGCGGTAAAGTATTGTAATATTGATAAAGCCACGTTCCACTTCTGGCGAACCATGGAATACAGTTACTCCAATATTGGCAACCCGTTTGCCTCGCCCAATAAAGTGATCAGCAACATCCAGGGCGGCGGTCTTGGCTATTTTGGCGGGTATGCCGTTCAATACAAAACCATAGTTATTCCTAAATAAGCTGGCTCCGGTTCCCTTCTATTGAATTGTTTGATGGTTTCATTGTTCCGTGGTTAGCCCTTTGGCCGGAACTATTTAAATAGCGGCAGGCCTAACTATCAAGCCATCAAACCATCAAGCCATTAAGCTCTGTTATTCACACCTAATTCAGGTACCTGCGCCTTTATATTTTTCGTAACTCATTTTCAGGTAAATTTGTCAACTTTTCTTTAGAATACAGCATTATGGAAATCGAAAAAATACATTGCCTGATTATTGGGAGCGGACCCGCAGGATATACCGCAGCTATTTATGCAGCGAGAGCTAACATGAAACCCGTATTATACCAGGGTATTCAGCCTGGCGGCCAGTTAACCATCACTACAGAAGTAGAAAACTATCCCGGCTACCCCGATGGTATTCAGGGACCCGAAATGATGGTGCATTTTGAAAAACAGGCTGCTCGTATGGGCGCCGATATTCGTTTTGGACTGGCTACAAAAGTCGATTTTTCAGCTCCGCCTTTTAAGGTTTGGATAGATGAAGAGAAACTGGTTGAAGCAGATTCAATAATTATAGCAACCGGTGCATCGGCTAAATGGCTTGGACTGGAAAGCGAGCAACGCCTGAACGGCTTTGGGGTAAGCGCCTGTGCCGTTTGCGATGGTTTCTTTTTCAGAGGCAAAGAAGTGGCTATTGTAGGCGCAGGCGATACAGCCGCCGAAGAAGCCCTGTATTTGTCTAAATTGTGTACAACGGTGCATATGTTCATTCGCCGGGGAGAAATGCGTGCTTCCAAAGTAATGCAGGAAAGAGTACAACGTACGCCAAATATTAAAGTATACTGGAATACAAATACCGATGAAATACTGGGCGAGAGCAAGGTAGAAGCGGTTCGGGTAAAAAACACCAAAACCGGTGAGCTGCAAACGATACCCATCAGCGGCTTTTTTGTAGCTATCGGCCACCAACCCAATTCCGACATCTTTAAAGGATGGCTCGATATGGATGAAGCAGGCTACCTGAAAACAGTTCCCGGTACTTCAAAAACCAATATTGAAGGGGTATTTGCCTCCGGTGATGTGCAGGATAAAATATACCGTCAGGCGGTTACCGCAGCGGGCAGCGGTTGTATGGCAGCATTGGATGCAGAACGCTATTTATCGGCCAAAGGGCTGGTTTAGAGGCAGAATGCCTTTGTTTGGAACGCTGAATAATGGTTCTATTGTTCGATGGCTTGATGGTTGAAGGGAACTCAGGATATTGGGTTCTGCAACCATCAAACCATTTAGCCATGAAGCCATCGTTCAGCGTTTATCTTTATGGCACTGTTTTAGCAAAACAAAACTTATATATGGTTGTTATTGAATTGAATCAGGTTAAGCTGCATGCGTTTCATGGTATATATGAGGGAGAAAGATTAACCGGCAGTAATTATGAAATAAATGTACGGGTAGCGTACGAAGAAGGCGATGCTACATTTGACGATTTAAAAAATACGATCAATTACGTTGAAATACTCAATATTGTAAAGCAACGAATGCAAATACCAACGGGTCTTTTAGAAAAGGTGGCAGATGACATCATCCGTACCATCAGGCACCAGTACCCGTTCACTAAAGAAATAATTCTGTCGATTTATAAATTAGAGGCGCCTGTAGAAAATTTTCAGGGAAAAATAGGCGTTACATTGCATAAGAAGTTTGATGGGTAAAATAGGAAGTACAATAGGGCTGATGCTTTTTTTGTTAATCCTGCCATTCGAAAACAATGCACAGGATATCAATACGCTGTTGAAGGATGCGCAACAGCTCGAAAATGCATTTAAAGAACCCGAGGCCCTTCAGAAATACCTCGATGTACTTCGCTACCAACCTAACAATTTGACAGCCCTCATTAAAACTAGTGAATTATACAGCGTCGTAGGCAAGCACCAGGGTACAAAGGAAAAGCAAAAAGAGTATTACCGTAACGCCCGGGTATATGCTCAAAAAGCGCTGCAGGTAAATGCCAACAGTTCCGATGCCAATGTGGTAATGGCCCTGGCGATGGGCCGTATGGCGCTCATTTCATCGGGTGATGAAAAGATAAAAGCGATCAAAGATGTAAAGACCTACTCTGAAAAAAGCATTCAGCTCGATCCCAATAATTTTAAAGGTTATCATGTACTGGCCAAATGGCATTATGAAGTAAGCGATTTGAATTCGGTAGAGAAATGGCTGGTAAAAGTGGCTTACGAGGCCCTGCCTAAAGCCAGTCTGGAAGACGCCATCAAATATTTTGAAAAGAGCCGGCAGCTCAATCCATCCTTTTTATTGAACTACCTCGAACTGGCCAAAGCCTGGCACCGGAAAGGCAACGATAAAAAAGCCAGGGACTTCCTCGAAATTATGCTCAAAATGCCGAATAAGATCGGAGAAGATGCGAGCATTAAGGCGAAGGGGAAGAAATTGTTGGAAGAGTACAAATAATTTGAAAATTTGAAAATGTGGTAATTTGAAAATTAGAATTCCAGCACAATCAACCATTAAGTAATTATTTTCAAATTGTTTAATTTGTCTTTGTATTTCATTTTCAAATTGGCTAATTTTCAAATTACTTTCCCTTTCCATCTGTTACTTCTCATATACAGGAAAGACGGTAAGAACAAACACATCCAGTACAACCACTCACTCATCCATCCATAGGTAATTGATAAAAAGAATTTATCTAATACGAGGTGAATGTACACGCAGTACAGAACAATCGCGAATATTTCAATCAGGAGCGAAACGCGGCTGTTGCCCGAGCCCGTTACCGCATTCAGGAATACAACGGAAAAAGACATCATGACAATGGCTGCAGATAGTACCCGCACCACCGGAACCGCTTGCGATACAAACTCGCCCGACTGGCCATACACCGAAAACAACCATTCAGGGAACAGGTTGAGCAGAATAGCGATCACAATGGCCGAACCAAAACTCAACCGGATCATTTTCCCGATCAGCAGCCAAACCTGGTCTTGCTTACCCTGCCCAATGATATTGCTTACCATGGCATTGGTGGTAGAACCGAAAGCCCACGTTACAATGCCTGCCAGTCCCAGAATGTTGCGCATGGTATTGGAAACCGCAAGCGCCACTTCACCATGCGCATCGATCAGCAGGAAAAAATATTCCCAGCTAACAATGCTGATGCCATGCTGAAAAACCAGCGGGGCCGACATGGAAAATATGAGGCGCGCATTATAGCCATCCCACCGGAAATGCTGGAATAAATATAAATTCCGGCTGATGCCCTTTTTCCAGATCACCAGGTAAACCACCAGCAAACCCACGATCTCAGCAATGATGGAAGAAACCGCTGCACCATTCAAACCCATTTCAGGAAAACCGCCATAACCAAAGATCAGCAGGTAATCGAGCAAAATATTAGTGCCTGCCTCCGCAATGGCGCCGCCTATCAGGTACCTGCTTTGATTGGTGCCCACGAGCAACGCATTGCGCATTTGGTAAACAAACAAAAAGGGCAATCCCCAAATGCGGATACGGCAAAAATCAATAGCCTGTTGTAACCGTTCGGGATCGGTAATAAAATACCCGAATAAGCGAGGGGTAATAGTATAAGTGAGCAGAATGCCGAATAATGAAATACTGAGGCCTATAAATACAGCCTGGCTGAACAGCTTGCCTATTTCTTCGGGCCTGTTTTCACCGGCACGGCGGGCGATCAATGCCTGCAGGCCGTTGTTTAAACCATAGCCAATGGCAGAAAAAATAAGGTAATATACACCGGTAACACCCGCAACTGCCAGGGCTTGTTTACTATAATGCCCTAAAAAAATATTATTAGTAACAAAATTAATTTGTGGTATCAAAATGGCTAAGCTGATAGGAGCTGCCATTTTAATGATCTGCCGGTTAGTGAGTTCTACCTGGAATGCTGTATTTTTAGATAAGGCGCACATAAAAGGGGAGCAAAGGTAGGTTACAGGTTTCAGGTTTCAAGTTTCAGGGTATTAATTGCTGACTGCTATGATTGCAAAGTTTTCGATCCTGCAATTTGTAACCTGTAACCTGGAACGTTTTTTTAACCCGGTAACCGGAAACTGGTAACCGGGAACTGAATTTTCCTGAATCCTGTAACCTGAAACTTTTTCCGTAACATTGCAGCTTTTGATAACTATGCTTAAGGCCAACTTTGATATTGTTCCTGAAATGAGGGATTCTGATGAACTTCGAAACAGTCAACTGCTGATCGAAGTGGGTGAAAAAATGTTCAGCTATGTCATCTACCATAAAGAACAACGTCGTTTTTTAGGGCTTCGGCAGTATAACCTCGATTATACACCCGGCAAAACCATGCTCGAAAACCTGCTGGAAATAATAACCAACGACGAGTTGTTACAGATTCAATTCAGGGAAGCATATGTAATTTATAACTATACCGATAGCAGCTTTTTGCCGGAAAAGGTTTTTCATATTGAATTGAACCAGCCCGTTACGGAGATCATCTACGGAAATGCCCGCAAGGGACTGATGTTAAGCGAAAAGGTGAATGGCTGGAAAATGTATAACATTTACCGGGTTCCCCGGGAGATACATGCCCTGCTGCAGCGGAAATTTGCCTCAGGAAACTACTGGCACTATTATACGCTGTTGCTGAGTGAAGGCCAGATACAACCCGCCGCCGATGAACAGGTAATAAAGATGGTTATGCGGGCCGATCAGTTCCTGGTGGCCGTTTTTAAAGGCACCAACATTCAACTGATACAAGCCTATTCGTATCAAACGCCTGACGATGTTTCGTACTACCTGCTGGCCATCTGTAACCGCTTTAACATAAGCCAGGAAAAGGTAACCCTGATCGTTTCTGGTTTGCTCGATGAACAATCGCGCCTGTACCAGGAACTGCTGAAATATTTTTTACAGGTTCAGTGGGACCGGTTACCGGATTCCGTTAAACTGGATGCCGGGTTTTCTGCATTCCCTGACCATTACTTTTCACCGCTTTTGAAAATGGCTTTATGCGTATAATAGGAGGGGAGTTAGGGGGAAGAAAGATCAACCCGCCAGGTAAAATGCCGCACACCCGGCCAACCACCGACATTGCCAAAGAAGGACTTTTTAATATTATTGAGAACAACCTTGATATAACTGCCTTACATACCCTTGATCTGTTTGGCGGTACCGGCAGCATCAGCTACGAGCTGGCCTCACGGGGAGCTGCAGCCTGTACCATTGTAGAGAAAGACACTGCGATGTACGAGTTCATTAAGAAAACGTCTGCATCCCTGCAACTGGAGAACTTCACGGTAGTAAAAATGGACGTATTTAAATTTATTGGCCAGTGTACCAGTAAATTCAATTTTATCTTTGCCGGCCCGCCGTACGCACTGGGCACCATTGACGAACTGCCAAAATTAATAGTAGAAAAGCAACTGCTGCAACCCGGCGGCTGGTTTGTGCTGGAGCATACCCCCAGAAACAATTATGAAGGGTATCCGTTGTTTGCTACCAGCCGTAATTACGGAACTACGATTTTTAGCATCTTTGTGAATAAAGAATAGCTGCAAGCTACTAGTCTCTAGCTACAAGCAATGCTCAATTGGTTTGCTTATAGCTTTTGCTGTATTCGCTTGAAGCTTGTAGCTTGCGGCTTGAAGCTAAATAGCGTGAGGTTAAAACAATGGAGAGAATATTCGTAACAGGAATTGGCACCGGAGTAGGAAAAACTTTCATTTCCGCCATTCTCGCCAAAGCATTGAATGCCGATTACTGGAAACCGGTACAGGCAGGCTTTGCAGATGGCACCGATAGTGAATGCGTGGCAAAATGGCTTGAAGGAACCGATTCGGTTGTACATCCTGAAGTATACCGGCTGGCAAAACCCGCATCGCCACATATTGCTGCCCGCGAGGAAGGAATTACGATTGATATTGAAAATATTTGCAGCCAAATTCCGACAAATAATCGTACCTTACTAATAGAAGGCGCGGGGGGATTATTGGTACCACTCAATAATTCAACATTTGTGGCTGACCTTATTAAAGAATTAGGCGCAAAAGTAATCTTGGTCAGTCGCAATTACCTGGGGAGTATAAATCATTCATTATTGACGGCGCGGGCTTGCCGCGAAATGCAATTACCGGTAATCGGGTGGGTCTTCAATGACCAGTACCTCAATTACGAAGAAGAGATCGTACACTGGAGCAACTATCCAAGAATAGCGTCCATTCCCTATTCTGAAAATATAAACGGGACATTTATCAACACTCATGCAGCTGCTATTAAAAAGCAACTGGAGGAATTATTATGATAAAAAATACCGTTAGAAAAGAATTTTTACAACGCAGGATGAACATCCTGGAAGAAGAGCTGCAACAACAAACCGCATTATTAGCAATCAGCTTCAGGAAATTAATTCTTCCTCCGGTAAATTATCTCATGTCGTATAACCCGCTGGCAAGCCGGCATGAATTTGATGTTTCTGTATGCGAAGACATTCTGAAGGAGCAGAATGTGATGATGTGCATAGCCTGGCCTAAAATTCATGTAGACCTGCTGGGTATGGAAGCGGTGCAGGTTGAAAAAGACGGACTATTTATCAAAAACAAGTTTAACATACTGGAGCCTATCGGCGGCGCTATTGTTCCGCCACAAAACCTCGATATCATATTTGTTCCCCTGGTAGCATTTGATGAACGCGGGTACCGCGTGGGCTACGGCAAGGGGTATTACGACCGGTTCTTAGCACAGTGCCGGCCAGATGCGATCAAGATCGGTTTCTCATTTTTTGAAGCGGTAGAATACATTGAGGACATCGACGAATTTGATGTACCTTTAAATTTTTGCATTACACCGCATCGTATATATGAATTTTAATGCTCCCTTGTTGCGCCCCTTCCGCATTTTGTTGTTCCCTTTTTCCCTGTTATATGCCGCAGCGATCTGGATACGTAATCGATTGTACGACAAAGGCATCTTTCGGTCAACCGGTTTTAACCTTCCCATTATTTGTATCGGCAATTTATCGGTAGGCGGCACCGGAAAATCGCCCATGGTTGAATGGTTGGTAAAGTATTTGCACAACGATATGGAGGTGGCTGTGTTGAGCCGCGGTTATAAACGCCGAACCAAGGGGTACGCATTGGCAAATGAAAATACCACGGCCCTGGATATTGGTGATGAACCCATGCAGTTCCATAACAAATTTCCCGGGGTTAGCATTGCAGTGGGGGAGGAAAGGATTGTGGCCATTCCGCAATTATTGCACGATAAACCAAACACAAAAGTGATCATCCTGGATGATGCTTTTCAACATCGCGCCATAAAAGCCGGATTGAATATCATCCTCACCAGTTATGATAACCTGTTCACCCGCGACTGGTTATTGCCATCGGGCGATTTGCGTGATGAACGCAGGTCCTATAAACGGGCCGATGTGATGGTGGTTACCAAATGTTCGCCAACATTGTCGGTAGAAGAAAAACTGGCTATTAAACAGGAATTGAAACCGCTGCCGCATCAACAGGTGTTCTTTACAACGATACGCTATGGATTGCCTTACCACATTATTAACAATAAAGAAATGTCGCTGAATACTTCAACTGAAGTATTATTGGTGAGTGGTATTGCCAATCCAATGCCTTTGAAAAAATATTTACAGGATGCTTCTAAAACCTACTACGAAATACTGTACAGCGATCATCACATCTTTTCCATTGATGACTGGAAGGATATCGTAGCGCGGTTTAAAAACATCCCCACAGAGAATAAAATTATACTTACAACTGAAAAAGATGCCGTTCGCCTTATAAAATTTGGACAGACCTTGCAAGATTACCCCGTATATGTAATTCCCATTGAAATCCAATTCCTTTTTAATGAGCAGCATCAGTTTACTGATATTATCAGTAAATTCATTACTGATTTCAGTGTCACGAATTAAATTGAATGAATGAGTAGGAAACAAGCCAAGAAGAAAAATAAAAAAGGCAATGCTGAGCAGCACACTTTGAAAGGTGTTTTAGATATTACCCGATCGGGCATCGGGTATGTAATAGTTGAGAATCTTCCCAATGATATACTCGTACGGCCCAACGATTTTAATACTGCGTTGCATGGCGATACAGTTCGGGTGCGTGTGTTTGGCGGCCCCGCTAAAAAGAGTGGCCGTCAGCAAGGACAGGTCATTGACGTATTACAACGAAAGCAAACGGAGTTTTTAGGTAAAATAGAAATAGGTAAAACTGCCGCCTTTTTTACCGCGGATACCGAGAAGCCTATGCCGGATATTTTTATCCCGGAGCAGGCATTGAATGGCGCACAGCATAATGATCGTGTTATAGTACGCATTACAGAATGGGAAAAGCAGAAAAAACCGGTTGGCGCTGTAGTACAGGTAATGGACGCCGGGAATGAAGGCGATATGGCCATGAAGGAAATTCTGATGGAAAACGGATTTCCCCTGTTCTTTCCAGAAAATGTAATAGAAGAAGCCGAAAGAATTCCCGATACCATTGCACAAGATGAGATCAATAAAAGAAAAGATGTGCGGGATGTGCTTACGTTTACCATCGACCCGTTGGATGCCAGGGACTTTGACGATGCCTTAAGCATTCGGTTACTCAAAAACGGATTATATGAAATAGGCGTGCACATTGCCGATGTGAGCCATTATGTAGAACCCGATACGGCCCTTGACAAAGAAGCATATGACCGCGCCACCTCAGTATACCTGCCCGACCGGGTAGCGCCTATGTTGCCAGAACGCATTTCGAATGAACTGTGCTCCCTGCGGCCGCGCGAAGACAAACTTACGTTCTCCGCTATTTTTCAAATTACCGCCAATGGAGAAATAAAGCAATACTGGCTCGGTAAAACGGTGATCCATTCAAACCACCGGTTCACTTATGAAGAAGTGCAGGAGATAATTGAGAAAGGCGAAGGTTTATACATGGACGAGATCCTGTTATTAAATAAACTCGCCCAGCAGTTTCGCGCCCAGCGTTTCAGTAAAGGCGCTATTAATTTTTCCTCACAGGAAGTACGCTTTAAGCTCGATGAAACCGGCAAGCCTATTGGAATTATCGTGAAAGAAAGTAAAGAGGCGCATCAGTTGATTGAAGAGTTTATGCTGCTGGCCAATCGCATTGTGGCAGAGAATGTAGGCAAGGTGAAAGTCAATAAAAAAGACCTGCCCTTCCCATACCGGGTGCATGATACCCCTGATGAAATGAAGTTGATGCCGTTTGCTGAATTTGCCAAAAAATACGGCCATACATTCGATACTAAAACCCCAGAAGGCATAGCGGCCTCCTTTAACCAGATGTTGCAGGATGTGCAGGGCAAACCCGAACAGCATGTGCTGGAACAACTGGGTATACGCACCATGGCCAAAGCCATTTACACAACCGAGAATATCGGGCACTATGGGTTAGGCTTTAAACACTATTGCCATTTTACTTCACCGATACGCCGGTATCCCGATGTGCTGGTGCACCGCATTTTGCAGGATGTGCTGACAGGTAATGTAGAACCGGAGAAAAAACTGGAGCAGAAATGCAGGCACTGCAGTGAAAAAGAACGGAGTGCCATGGAAGCAGAACGCGCGGCCAATAAATACAAGCAGGTTGAATACATGAAGGAATTCCTTGGTGAAGAGTTTGAAGGCGTGATCAGTGGGGTAGCCGCCTTTGGATTTTGGGTAGAGACCATTGAACATAAATGCGAAGGATTGGTGAGCATTAACAGTTTACTCACCTACGACGATTTTCGCCATATAGAAAGCGATTACAGCCTGGTAGGCCTGCGCAGCGGCCGCAAATTTATGATGGGCGATAAAGTGCGGATTAAAGTGGTAGCCGCCAATTTAACCAAGCGCCAGTTAGATTATGAGTGGGTAATTACTTCAAGCATAAAAGAGGAGCCGGGCGACTGGAAAAAGTCATTACCAATACCAAAACCAAAAGGTAGAACACCGAGGAAGAAGAAGTAATTTCTGATTTTGCGATTTAGAGATTTTGAGATTTGCTTCGGTTTGAACTTTTCGATAAATCTCAAAATCTCAAAATCCCGAAATCTCAAAATATCTACCGTATTCCACTATCTAAAAACATATGCATACTTTCGAAGAACTATCAGTACAGTTTGCACAATATTTCAATGTTCGACACTTTCCAACAGAACCCGCTACATTATACGATGCTGATGAATATTTCTTAAGCCTGGGTGGCAAACGGGTGCGGCCGGTAATGTGTTTGATGGGGAATGAATTGTTCGATGATATAAACAAGGATACCTGGCCGGTAGCCGCTGCCATTGAACTGTTTCACAACTTCACGCTCATACACGATGATATTATGGATAAGGCGCCTTTGCGCCGCAACCAGCCTACCGTACATGCGAAGTATGGTGAGTCAACCGCTTTGCTGTCGGGCGATGTTATGCTTATAGTTGCGTATGATTACCTCAACAAAATAAGCACCGATTACCTGCATAAGGTTATTACGCTCTTCAACCGCACCGCCAAAGAAGTATGTGAAGGCCAGCAACTGGACATGGATTTTGAAAAGCAGGAAGTGGTTCAGCTAGATGATTACATTAGGATGATAGAATTGAAGACCTCGGTATTGCTGGCATCCAGCCTGCGGTTAGGCGCTATTTTAGGCGGGGCCGGAATAAACAACCAAAACCATATCTACGCATTTGGCCGTAATCTGGGCATTGCGTTTCAGATCCAGGACGATTACCTGGATGCTTATGGCGATCCGGTAAAGTTCGGGAAACAGCCTGGTGGCGATATCATGGCCAATAAGAAAACCTTTTTAATGATCAAGGCGATGGAGTCGGCCAACCCCGGCCAGTTAAAAGAATTAAAGCGGCTGATGCAGGAGAATCCTGAGGACAAAGTAGCCAGGGTATTATCGATCTTTGATGAGTGCGGGGTTAAAAAATGGGCTGCCGGCCTCAAAGAAAAATATATAACCGAAGCATTTGAACACCTGGAAGAAATGGCGGTGGTGTCGGTTAGAAAGGAACCGCTGCGGGAGTTAGCACATTTCCTGGTTCAAAGGGAACACTAGAAATATTGAATATTGAATTTCCAATGTCGAATTTTGAAGGAATACAATTGAATATATAAATATGATTAATATTTAATTAAAAAGGAACAGGTTTTTACTTCGACATTCAATATTCAACATTCAATATTCAACATTATTTTCAGTAATTTCCCCGCTTAAAACTTACTGCTAACATGCCAAATTCTTTGTTCCGCACAAAAAAGATTGAGTCTATATTAAAAGAAGGAAGCGACGATGGGCATGGGGGAACCGGGTTAAAACGGGTGTTGAATGTACGCGATCTTACCTTTTTCGGTATTGCCGCTATTTTGGGAGCAGGAAGTTTCAGTAGCCTGGGGGAGGCCTGTTTTAAAGGCGGCCCGGGTGTAGTGATATTATTTATAATTTGCGGTATTGCCTGTGCATTTACCGCTTTTTGTTATTCAGAATTTGCCAGCCGTATTCCGGTAGCCGGAAGCGCTTACACCTATGCTTATGCCTCATTCGGCGAATTGTTTGCGTGGATCATTGGCTGGGCGCTCATCATGGAATACTCCATCGGGAATATTTATGTGGCTTTTTCCTGGAGCGATTATTTTACCTCTTTTTTACATAAGGTGAATATACATGTTCCCGATTACCTCACCTGTAGTTACGCAGAAGCTAAAAAAACATTTCTTAAGTATGCCTCGCAAACTTCTATTGAACAAATTGAGTTTGTAAAGAACCAGGCCAATGCAGAATTGTTGAATGCCTGGAATAATCCACCCATGTTGGGGTCGCTGAAAGTTATTTTTGATCTGCCGGCGCTTATCATCAATCTGTTGATCACTACGCTGGTGTATATTGGAATAAAAGAATCGAAGAATTTCAGCAATGCCATGGTGATCCTGAAACTGGCGGTTGTGGCGCTGGTGATCATTGTAGGCGCTTATTATATCGATCCCGCTAACTGGTTGCCGGTAAATGATGCAGGAACAAAATCATTTATGCCAAATGGTTTTGGTGGGGTAATGGCTGCGGTCTCAAGCGTATTCTTTGCTTATATTGGTTTTGATGCAGTGAGCGTGCTGGCCGAAGAAAGCAAAAATCCCCAGCGCGATCTGCCTAAAGGAATGACCTGGTCATTAGTGATCTGCACAGTGATCTACATATTACTGGCACTGGTATTGACCGGTGTAATTAATTACAAACAGTTTGAAAATGTAGGCGATCCGCTCGCCAAGATCTTTGAAGTAAAGAATGTAGGCTGGATGCAATTGCTGGTATCTGTTTGCGCGGTAATAGCCATGACGAGTGTGTTGCTGGTTTTTCAAATGGGACAACCCCGCATTTGGATGAGCATGAGCCGCGACGGATTATTACCATCTGTATTCCAAACCATTCATAAGAAATTTAAAACCCCTTCTTTTTCTACAATAGTAACCGGATTGGTTGTTGGTATTCCCATTTTATTTACCGACAAATCGTTTGTACTCGACTTCACCAGTATTGCCACCTTGTTTGCGTTTGTACTGGTATGTGGTGGGGTGCTATTATTACCCCGGAAAGAAAAAGTGGCCGGCCGTTTCAATATGCCGTATATCAATGCACAGTTTATTTTCCCTTTGTTGGTACTTGTTTCATTGATCGTATTGATCCGCTGGGCGCCGGGTTATTTTGCAGAAATGTTCAATTATGATTTTTCTGCTAATGCTGATTTTGTTGAAAACAAGGTAAGCTTTATGGACCTCGCCACACCTAAAATATCACTCATTGTTTTCTGGTTGTCGGCTATTGTACTGGCTTTACTGGCTTTCGTTAAAAAATATTCCCTTATCCCACTCATGGGGGTAATCTCCTGTTTATACCTGCTAACCGGCATGACAAAAAGCAACTGGGCCTGGTTCTTAGGCTGGTTGGCATTGGGCCTGGTTATTTATATCTTCTATGGCTATAGAAAAAGCAAACTGGCCAATGCCTGATAATTTGCGACAGGAATGGGATACGCTAACCGGAAAATATAGCAACGACGCAGCATTGATCAACCGGTTCTACTAGGAAATTGAAAAGAAGTATACTTCCTCACGGCGCCATTATCACAACCTGCACCATATACAAGCATTACTGCAGATGTGCGAAACCTATGCCGGTCAATTACAAGACCAGGATGTTGTTGCGTTTGCCATTTTTTATCATGACATTATTTACAATGTGCTGCGGAAAGACAATGAGCCCCGCAGCGCCCAGCTCGCGGTAAAGCGCCTGCAGGCATTAGGTATTCCGCCCGAAAAAACGGCGCAGGTGAAAATATTCATAGAAGCTACCCAAACACATACGGTTACCGGTACCGTACAAAACCCGGCAGACCTGCAGTTGTTCCTCGATTTTGATATGTCGATCCTCGGCGCCGATTGGGAGGCGTATGCCGAATATACCCGCCAGGTACGCCGCGAATACCGCATCTACCCCGATAAATTATACTACCCCGGCCGGAAGCAATTTCTTCAACACTGTTTACAGGCTGAATTTATATTTCAAACCCAACTCTTCCGCGATCTGTACGAGGCGAAGGCAAGGGCGAATATGACGAGGGAGGCCTCTGGAAAACACCTGTAATGTCTCGTCTTTTGGGTCGCTTTTGGGTCGTATCTGGATCACCTGTTTACCATATTAGTCAGGTAATTATCTCAATGGTGTGCCGTAGATATTTCGTTCATATTAAAGGATCGGGATATATACGAGACATATACGAGACATGTAGGAAATATATACGGGACATAGGTTAATCTAATACGACGCAAATACGACCCTGGCCCGAAGCAGGGGCAGCCCCTTGTTTCCAAAGCTGCTGGGGGGTATTTAATATTCAACATTTATAGCTTTTCACAATTCCTACTTCCATTATCCCCCGTACCTTTGCAGCTTATAAAGAAAAGAAGCACTAATATGCTTCGATTTAGCAATCAAACAATTACCCATGAAATTTGAGGTTGGCGATAAGGTTGTGGTGAATCAAACGAATGAGGAAGGAGAAGTAATAGACATCATTAACGACAAAATGGTGATGGTGGAAGTGCGTGGCGTGAAGTTTCCCGCCTATGTTGATCAGTTGGATTTTCCGTACTTCAAGCGCTTTACGGAGAAGAAATTATTCCCGCCAAAAAAGGAAAAAAAGTTCATCGATGATGTGCCCCGCGAAAAGAAGAAGATAACGCAGCGGGTGATAGACGGGGTTTGGATCACGTTCATTCCCCTTTCGGTTAGCGATGAATTTGGCGATGACATCGTAACTGAGTTAAAAGTGCACCTGGTAAACAGGACCGATATAGGCTACAAGTTCACTTACAAGTTGAATTATTTGGGTGAAACAGACTTTGAGCTGGTGAACCTGCAAATACATGCCTTTGAGGATATATACCTGCATGATGTGCCGTTCGAAAACCTGAATGATAGTCCGGTCTTTGGTTTTGAATTTTCGTTGCTTACGCCCGATAAGCATAAAGCCGAATATTATGAAGCCTCCCTTAAGTTAAAACCCAAACAGGTGTTCACACGTATTCAAGAGATGCGCAAGAAAGGAGAGGCTACGATTTCTTATAAATTGTTTGATACGTATCCGGCCAGGCCGTATGAAGATAAGCCGGTGCTTGATCTGGGTAACCTGGCTAAGGCCGGTTTTAAAATTTACGACGCCAGCAAAGTGCGGCAGAACCTGGAACCGGCAAAATCGGAGATCGACCTGCATATTGAAAAGCTTACGCCCGATTGGGAGTCGTTAAGCAACCTGGAAATATTGGCGATCCAATTAAAAACCTTCGAAAAATATTTCGATCTCGCCCAGGCGCATCGTCTTCCCTGGTTTATCGTTATTCATGGCGTGGGAACGGGCAAGCTGCGAGATGAAATACATGAGCTGCTCAAGGTGCGAAAAGGGGTTAAGCGTTTTACCAATCGCTATCATCCGGCGTACGGGTACGGGGCAACGGAGATCTATTTTCAATACTAATTAGATGGGTCGATGGTTCAATTGTTCGATGGTTGGGTTGCCGCCCATTGAGCTTGCTTACAATAAGCAATCTGGGTTTTAAACGGCGGATTTCATAGCCATCAGGCCAATCAAGCCATAAAACTTACCTTTGTATGTAACTACAAACCGGGCTATCGCCTTCCCGATTCAGGGGTGGAGGAAAGTCCGGACAGCATAGGGCAATGTACCGGTGAATAGCCGGGTCTTCCCGACTTGTCGGGAGGAACAGACAGTGCCACAGAAAATTACTGCCTTCGTCCCGACCTATGGTCGGGATTCGTCCGAGTATGGCAAGGCCTCCTTCGCCAGGGCTTCGGAGGGTAAAGATGAAAACGTGGGGTAAGAGCCCACGGCTTTGCCGGGCGACCGGTAAGGCGGGTAAACCTTGCATGCTGAAATGCCATGTATACCAGCGTTGAAGGGCGGCTCGTCCGATTCTTCCCGCAGTATTGCGGGGAGGAACGTTGGGTGGGTAGGCAGAACGATCCAGTCAGCAATGGCTGGACCAGATAAATGATAGCCTCCCGATCGTAGATCGGGATACAGAATCCGGCTTACAGGTTTGTAGTTATTTTTTTTGGTGAATGGTCAATGGGGAAACCTCTGCAAGCCAGGGCAGTCGTAAGGCGCAGCGAACGTCAGTCTGAAATGTCTTACATCATACTTCTCCCCTTCTTATCACCTTGTTACCAATTAACTTGTCAACTCGTCAACCTGCCGACTTATCCCCAACCATAATGTATTACTACTTGATATGCACAGCTATATCTACACATGGATCCACTTCACCCAAAACAGGCACCATTTTTGGATTTTTTAATATGCTTTTAATTAAATACTACATAAACGTGCCGTGTGCGGAACAGCGTTTATATGTTCAGTAAGATATATACCTTATCCACTTCACAATGGCTTTCCCGGCCATCGACAAACGTAATTTTCCTAAGTAATGTAATCCCCCCGTAACTATGAACCGTAGGGCCTATTTGTAACCGTAAAATTCGCCTTATGAGGATGTTATTCACCCTGGGATGCGCCTTTGTAGCCACGCTCGCCGGATTTTTAATTTATTCCCACAACAAGCCGCCACGAAACGTGGTTTCAGAAGCCGGTATCCCGGTCACTGCAACCGAGCTATATGCAAAATTCACTTCCGATCAGCTTCAGGCTAACCAGGCCTATTTAAATAAAGTACTGCAGGTTAGCGGACATGTACTTGTAGTTAAAACCATTCCCCATGAAGGCAGGGTAGTGATCCTGAACACCGGTGACCCGATGGTGGGCATATCCTGTTCATTAAATACGACAGAGTCAACCACCAGGCCGTTAAAGCTGGGAGATAAGATCACCATTAAAGGTGTTTGCTCAGGCTATTTGAGCGATGTTGTTCTTACCAACGGATGCCTGGTTAATTAGTAAAATACTAATTAGCAAATGTGCAAATTCGAAAATATGCAAATGGAAATGCAATACAAAGGTGAACTCATTTGCACATTTCCTCCCGGTTTAACCGGGACTAATTTCCCATTTACAATCCGTACTCTACGCCAGTGCAAAGGGTGGGCGTCACCTTTAGCACGACCGACCCACCTTTGCCTGGCAACTAGTTTTAATTAGCAAATGTGCAAATTCGAAAATGTGCAAATGGAAATGCAATACAAAGGCGAACTCATTTTCACATTATCCGTACCGCTATTCCTACCTGAATATGGTGCGACTTCCATTTATAACGTTCATCTACATCATTAATATCTGTCAATCTTTTATTAAAGCGGGCATAAAAATCAGCATGCCAAATATTCACTTGTACGCCAACGTTGGCGCTTAATTCTTACCAGTTTCCGGTTACTGGTTACCGGGTCCCTAATGCAGAACGCTTCCCTTTAATCAGGCAGCAATAAGTTTGAGCCCGGTACCTGGTACCTGGTAACTGCCAACTGCTTATTGCCTATTGGCCATTTATCCATACATTTACTTCAAGGGATAGATTGCTTGAAACATGAATCATTTACCAACTGTCGATTTAACAATTATAGCCATATATTTTGCCGCCATGATAGCCGTGGGGGTGTTGTTGAGTGGAAAGAATAAAGGGTCCGATCAATATACCGTAGCCTCTGGCGCCATTCCAGGTTGGGCATTGGGCATGTCGTTTTATGCAACTTTTTTAAGTGCAATCACTTTCCTGGGCGATCCTGGTAAATCGTTTGGCGCTAACTGGAATTCTTTTGTATTTAGTTTATCGATGCCTTTTGCTGCTTTTATTGCTTCCCGGTTCTTTGTTCCATTTTATCGTAACAGTGAGGCCATCAGCGCCTATACCCATCTGGAAGAACGGTTCGGGCCCTGGGCGCGTACCTATGCCATGATCTGTTTTGTGCTGATACAACTGGCGCGCATGGGAACCATTTTTTATTCAATCGCTTTAACGTTGAAAGCCCTCACCGGTTATTCCATGCCGGCTATCATGATCACCACGGGCATTTGCATTATTATTTACACCATGATGGGTGGAATGAAAGCGGTTATCTGGACGGAAGTGGTGCAGGCCATCATTAAAACGTTAGGCGCCTTGCTGATCCTTTACCTGATCGTTTCCCGCCTGAATGGCGGCTTTAATTATATAATTGAAACCGGGAAAGTCAACGATAAATTCAGTTTGGGAAGTTTTAATCTGTCGGGGTTTTCAATGTCAACCTTCTGGGTGATCTTTTTGTACGGTTTTTTTATCAACCTTAATAATTTCGGTATCGATCAGAATTATATTCAACGATACCATACGGCGCGCAATAGCCGCGATGCCAGCAGAAGCATCTGGATGTGCGTATTGTTTTATGTGCCGGTAAGCATGTTGTTCTTTTTTATCGGTACTGCTTTATTCGCCTATTATCATCAGCATCCTGACCTGATTCTGCCATTGCAGCAACAGGTAGCGGCTGAAAAAAATATTGCTTTCACCGACCTAACGCCTGCCGATTATGGCGACCGTGTATTGCCCTATTTTATGCGGAATGAAGTGCCACGCGGGCTGCTGGGTTTGATCATTGCTGCTATTTTATCGGCTGCCATGAGCACCATGAGCAGTGGCATGAACAGTTCGGCCACCGTTTTTCTGAAAGATATTTACCTGCGTTACTTTAATAAAGAAGCCTCACCCAAAGCCCAAATGCGCGTATTGTATGTGGCCACGGCGGTAATGGGCGTACTGGCTATTAGTTTTGGCATTGGGATGATTGGCGTTAAAAGTTTGCTGGATGCCTGGTGGAAACTGGCAGGCATATTTTCAGGTGGTATTTTAGGATTGTTTTTATTAGGATTACTGGCCCGCAAGGCCAAAAATATCGAAGCCGTTATAGCCGTGATCGTCGGGGTGCTGGTGATCATCTGGCTAACCTTTTCGCGTCAGTTGCCAGACGATTACGCCTGGCTACGCACCAATTTGCACGCAAATATGACCATCGTCATAGGCACCTTAACCATATTTTTAACAGGCAAGTTTTTAGCCCGCCTGCGCCAGGGCTTTGGCAGGCAGGCCGATAACCGTCAGGTGTGATCAGGATGATCCTTCAGTGGAAACATTATATCTTCATTTTCAATAGTCTGACAAGGAATATTAAATAACGGATTTTAATTCGACAACTTTCTGTAATACAATATTTACTTTTTAATTTTAGAGGGCGTAAAGCCTGTATTTTAGAAACAACAATCAAAATAAACGGGATGGAAAAAAGATTTGTTCCGGTAATGATCACGCCGTTTAACCTGAAGGCAAAGATTGATTTTGATATGGTAGAACGGTTGATCGATTTTTACCTGGCAGCCGGAGTACGTGGTTTTTTTGCCAACTGCCTTAGCAGTGAAATGTATAGCATCAGTGAAGATGAGCGGCTTGAATTGACTGCTCATATAGTGAGGTATGTAAATGGCCGGGTGCCGGTTGTTGCCACCGGTTCATTTGGGCTTACCATTGAAGATAAAGCCGAGTTCAGTAAAAAAATATATGATACGGGGATCGATGCCGTGGTATTAATTACCGGGCACTTTGCGAATGTGGATGATGGGGATGATGTATTGCTGAAGCGGTTCGACAAAATGTTTTCATTAACGCCAAATATTCCCATGGGTACCTATGAGTGCCCGGCGCCGTATAAACGAATTTTATCAGCCGATGTGTTTAAAACACTGCTTTCAACAGGCCGGTTGAAATACCATAAGGACACCAGCATTGAACCGGACAAAGTGAAGGAGAAACTGCAGATTGCCAACGTACCGGGCTTCGACTTTTTTGATGCACATACACCTAATGCCATGTACAGCTTGCAAATGGGCGCAAGGGGTATGTCTTCTATAAGCGGTAATTTTTATCCTGAAGCATTGGTGTGGATGTGTAACAATGCGAATGATCCCGGTAAGCAGGAAGATGTAAAATGGTTGCAGTCGGAACTTACCCGGGTTGATCCGCTTATTCACCAGGCTTATCCTATGAGCGCTAAATATTTCCTGCAATTGCGCGGTTTACCGGTACGTACTATCAGTAGGGCCTATGTGCAGGAGCTTACGCCGGCGCAAAAAGATGTGCTCAAAGGGATTTATGATAGTTTTACGCAATGGTGCAGCAGGTTAAATATAACGCCGGTAGATACCCGCGCGATCATGGAGCCGAAGATATTGCCGGATCCTGCTATTTAGGATTTCTGATTTTGAGATTTAGAGATTTTGAGATTTCATTTAGTTTTTGCCTTCTAAACAAATCCCAAAATCTCTAAATTCCGAATCTCTAAATTTTTTCTTCGTAAACCTATGACCACAAAGGTTCAATTAACCAACCATGTCACAAAGCTGTATTACCGCCTCTTATAATAATTCCTCTTCGCTTGCAGGATCTCGTTATCACGTTCATGTTTCAGGTCATGTACTTTTTGTCTTCTTTCTTTACGTGAAATGCTTTCGTCATGACGAGCCGACCAAATCTTGTCTTTATAATCGAGCCGGATATCTTCTATTTGCATATCAAGTTTGGTAGGCCTTGTCCTGAATGCATAACCCGGAGGGTAAGCATACCACGGATTGTAGTAATAAGGATAATAAGGCCCCCAGGCGCCAAATCCAACGCCAACGGAAACATGTGTTCTTGGGTAATAACGTGGCACAGCGCGTACCACCTTTTGGGCTGATGCATGGAAGGTTAGGCCCAATGCGCAGATTATTATTAATGTTATCGTTTTCATTTTACTCATTTTTAAGTTCAATCATATGACTACAAAAAGTACGCTAGGTATAAAATGAAAAAATACTGATAACGTTTCAATAACGAAATGCAACTTAACGTACTATAAATGTGACTATTAAGAAGGGTTGTATATTAGCGTTAAATTCTTTACTTAGTGCTGCTTAATGGCTACTTTTATAGTCTATCAAATTAATAATAATTTGAGTTTATATGAACGATAACCAATATTGTGGTAAATGGGTAGGAGAGTATACCTATGGAGATGAGTATGATGAACCAGTAAAAGGCAAAAGGGTCACTTTTGAATTGGATATAACAATTGTTAATGGGTTAATAAAAGGGGAATGCACAGATGCTGAAGCAACTGATCATTTTCAACAGCCTGCTACTATTGAAGGTTCTCTGCTCGACAATACGATCAGTTTTGTAAAACGGTATCCGCATTACTGGCAACACGAAAAAGACGGACAACGTTTTCTGCCAAAATTGCCCTCCCAGGAAATTTGTTATTCAGGTCAGTTTGTTAATGACCGGTTCGAAGGGGAATGGGAGATCGTAACAAAATTGGCCGATGCCCATGGAGATTTTGTTTCTTTCAGAGGCTTCGGCCAATGGTTCATGAAGAAAGAAGTTGGAAGTAAGATGTAGGAAGAATTCAATGCTTGAAGTTCAGGTTCTTCTTACCTCATTCCTCATACTTCTTACTTCTTTCCTATTGCTGCATTGATAGGCGCCCTGTCAATATATTGTATCATTTCATCTACCAGGTTCTCATTGTTATAGTGTATATCTATATGGGTCCAGAACTGTAGCTTCTGTTTGTTTTTAAAAGTTACGTTCACCTGGTACCAGTTCAACAGCCAAACGCCTTTGGCTTCTGGTCCCTGCGGCTGGTTAACGGAAACCGGCAACCAGATCTCGTTGGAGAAACGGAGGGAATCGATCACATTCATTCTACGTTCTTTCCAGTATTTGGCAATAGCTTCTTTACCAGCCAGGCTGTCGCCCGAAGACCACCGGAAGATGGCATTATCTGCAAACCGGCTGGCCCAGGTATCGATATCGCCACTTTCAAATTGTTCCAGTGCCTTCTTACCCATGTCAATATATTTCTGATCGGCAAACTCTACAGGTGGGCGTGTTTGGGTTGATTCAGCGGCTATGGCCGTTTTAGAGTCTTTTTCTGATTCGTTTTTACATGCTGCCAATAGCATAATGCAAATAGTTCCCAAAAGGATTTTTCTCATAAAGCAATTGTTTTATGGGTTATAAAATGCGGGAAAGGATGCGTTTTGGTAGAGTGGATGGGCTGGATCAATAAGATGAGGTAACTACTAATGTAATGATAATCTAACAGTTGATCAAAAATATAGTGCTATAAACTGCTTTAATAGAGCGTTTTATGATTTTAATCATAAAAAATGCGGGTGTTGCATACTAAAATAAAAGCTAACAGTTGGTTGCATTTTATTTTTTTGAATATTATATTCACATATTCTATATCCTAAAACCCCCATTCCATATGAGACTCCAAACACAACTTGTCATTTGCCTATTGCTTGTATTGGCCGCCTGCTCATCGGCTGATAAAAACAAAATGTCGAACATTGGAAACACTTTTGCTGTTGAAGCTGTACCCCCTTCAGATGATGCATTCAACAAACAACCTGCTGCTTCTATTCTCAACTTTTTAAGATGGTATCGCGCACACATCCAAGAACTTAAAAAAATTGAGATCGTTACTCATTCAACGAATCCTGATTCAGCAAAGTATTATGTTGTAAATACAGCGGGCACCGAACGCTATTTAAATGAATTAAAGAAAAGTGGATTTGTTTCTGATAAATATATAGACCGGTGGCGCGCGTATTTTAACATGGTGAGCGAAAAATTGAAAAAGACACCACAAACAGAGGCGCCTGTTACCGGGCTTGACTTCGATTTTGTGATGTTATCGAAAGATTGCGAAGAAGACCTGAAACGTATTGAAAAATCGACAGTAGATCATCAAAAAATTGCCAATGATGAAGGAAGCATTACTATTGGGTTACCAACTGTTGGTCGCTTAAGGTATTGGATAGAGAAGCAGGAAGATGGCAAATGGGCTATCGTCGATATTAAAGACCTGCGCAGTGCGTTAGACCAGGCGCAGAACGATTAGAAGCTGTAAGTTCTAAGCTGCAAGCTACAAGCAAAAAAGGATCGCAACGCGATCCTTTTTTATTCTTAAAAGCGTATTTGCTTGCACTTAGAGCTTGCAGCTTACAGCTTACAGCTTATTATATTTTATGCTTCTGCTTCCACATACGAACTCACTGGTTCGCAGGTGCAGATCAAATTTCTATCACCGTAGGTGTTATTCACTCTTGCCACACTGGGCCAGAATTTATTTTCACGTATGTATTCCAGCGGGAAGGCAGCCTGTTCGCGGGTATAGGCGTGGGCCCATTGCGAACTGATAACAACATGTTGCGTATGCGGCGCATGTTTCAACGCATTGTCTTTTTTATCGGCCTTTCCTTCTTCAATAGCACGGATCTCTTCGCGGATGCTTAACAAGGCATCGCAGAAGCGATCGAGCTCAGCTTTGTCTTCGCTTTCTGTTGGTTCTATCATGATAGTGCCCGGTACCGGGAAGCTCATGGTAGGCGCGTGGAAACCATAATCCATTAAGCGTTTGGCAACATCTTCTGCTTCAATTTCAGCACTCTTCTTAAATGGACGCAGGTCAACTATAAATTCATGGGCGCATTCGCCATTATGGTTGGTGTACAGGATCTCGTATTGTCCTTCCAGGCGGGCGCGCATGTAATTCGCATTCAGAATGGCATATTCACTGGCTTTGCGAACGCCTTCGGCGCCCAGCATTCTGATATAGGCGTAACTGATAAGCAGGATAGAAGCACTGCCGTATGGAGCGGCGCTTACAGAATTGAGCGTGGTAACGCTGGTTGTTTTGTCGCGGCCCCGGCTGCTTTCGATCCTGATATGGTCAATACTCAATTTGCCTGGTAAGAATTTGGCCAAATGCTCTTTTACGCAGATAGGGCCCATGCCGGGACCGCCGCCACCGTGCGGAATGGCAAATGTCTTATGCAGGTTCAGGTGACAAACATCTGCGCCAATTAAACCAGGAGCGGTTAAGCCTACCTGTGCGTTCATGTTGGCGCCGTCCATGTAAACCTGCCCACCGTGCTGGTGAATGATATGCGTAATCTCTTTTACCGTTTCTTCATAAACACCATAGGTGCTTGGGTAGGTGATCATAATGCCCGACAGGTTCTTGCTGTATTGTTCAGCCTTTGCTTTCAGGTCTTCCACATCTATATAACCGTTTTCCAGTGCTTTAACCACTACCACTTTCATTCCTGCCATTACCGCACTGGCCGGGTTGGTGCCATGTGCTGAAATAGGAATGAGCATTACATTACGATGCGCTTCGCCACGGCTGGCATGGTATTCGCGAATGACCAGCAAGCCGGCGTATTCGCCCTGTGCGCCGCTGTTTGGTTGCAGGCTGCAGGCGTCAAAGGCGGTAATGTCGCATAAATACTGGCCCAGTTCATCGGTAATTTGTTTATAGCCCTGCGTTTGATCTTCCGGTGCAAAGGGATGTATTTTGCTCCAGTGCTGCCAGCTTAACGGGATCATTTCACTGGCGGCATTCAGCTTCATGGTGCAACTGCCCAGTGAGATCATAGAAGTATTCAGCGACAGGTCTTTATTCTCCAGCATTTTAATATATCGCATCATTTCTGTTTCGCTGCGGTGCGTATTAAATACCGGGTGCGTTAAGAAATGGCTGGTGCGCGTTAATGCATTTGGAATATTGTACAATACGGCATCTTCGCTTACGCCAAAACCTGCTACATTATTGTCATTCGGTTGATCGAGCAGCAGTAAAATATCCAACACATCGCTGAGGGTAGCCGTTTCATCTAATGAAATACCTACCAGGTTATTGCCGTAATAGCGGAAATTGATCTGTGCGGCTTCTGCTTTTTGGCGAATGGTGTCAGTGTTCGGCGCTTTGAATACAATAGTATCGAAGAAATTCTTGTGCAACAGTTCAAAACCTTCCGACTCCAATTCTTCGGCCAGTGCATTCGTTAAAACAGTTACCCGTTTGGCGATGTTCTTCAAACCATCGGGACCGTGATAAACGGCATACATGGCGGCCATATTAGCCAGCAGGGCCTGTGCCGTACAAATATTGCTGGTAGCTTTTTCGCGTTTGATATGCTGTTCGCGGGTTTGCAGGGCCATGCGCAGCGCCCGGTTGCCCTGGGCATCTATGCTCACCCCGATGATGCGACCCGGAATATTGCGTTTAAATTCGTCTTTAGCTGAAAAGAAGGCGGCGTGCGGGCCACCAAAGCCTAAAGGAACGCCAAAGCGCTGGGCGGAACCAAAGGCCACATCAGCACCCAGTTCGCCCGGCGGGGTCAACAGGGTAAGGGCCAGCAGGTCGGTAGCCATGGCTACATGCGCGCCTGCCTGGTGCATTTTATTGATAAAGTCGCGATAGTCTTCAATGGCGCCTTTGTCGTTTGGATACTGTACCAATGCACCGAAAAACTGCTGATCGATCTCGATGGTGCGGTAATCGCCAAACACTACTTCAATACCAACCGGTATGCCCCGGGTTACCAGCACATCTTTTGTTTGGGGGAAGGTATCATTGTCGACAAAGAATTTTGGCCGGGTAATATGCTCATGGTCTTTATTCAGCGTGTTAAAGAACATGGTCATGGCTTCGGCGGCGGCAGTTGCTTCATCGAGCAGGGAAGCGTTGGTGATCGGTAATGCAGTGAGGTCGCTTACCATGGTTTGAAAGTTGAGCAGGCTTTCCAACCGGCCTTGTGAGATCTCGGCCTGGTAAGGCGTGTATTGGGTATACCAGCCCGGATTTTCAAACACGTTGCGCAAAATAACGCTGGGCGTAATGGTGTCGTAATACCCCTGGCCAATATAGGTTTTGTATACTTTATTTTTTAGAGAAATGTCTTTGATCAGTTGCAGGTACTCGTGCTCACTGATAGAAGGGGGGATGTTCAATGACCCGTTCATGCGGATACCGGCCGGCACTGTTTTATCGATCAACGAATCCAGGCTTGTTTCGCCGATGGCTTTCAGCATCTGGCGGGTTTCGGATTCAGTGGGTCCAATGTGGCGACGGATGAATTCTGTATTCTGTTGTTCAAAAAGATTCATAATCCCGTTTATGTTTGTAGTTTATTGTTTCCTGAACTATACTTATTTATGAATAAGGCCGCAAAGTTAATATTAAACCGGCAGACTAACGCCTGTTTGCTGCAGGCGGTGAATTGTATGGGGATAAGACGGAATATGATAATTTGCTAATGTGCTAATGAGATAATGGTTAAGTGTCTATTCGTTATTAATGGGGCATAGATGGTACTGAAAATCAGTTGTTTAATAGCCTGGGAGAGAAAATCCCAAGAACCAGAAAACAAGAACCAGGAAGTTGAAAGGCAATAAGCTATAAAAAATTGGCAATAATGCAGTTGCCAGTTACCGGTTCCCCGTTGCCAGGGCTTTGTGCCTTCTGCTTTCTGCTTTCGGCTTGCAGCGTGTAGCTTGCGGCTTACAGCTTGCAGCGTGTAGCTTGCGGCTTACAGCTTACGGCTTACAGCTTGCGGCTTGCAGCTTGCAGCTCTCCTAACTCCGTACCCAACTGGCCTTCTTCTTCCGCCCGCATTTCTTCGCTGGTCAGGCGGCTGCCGTCATGGCTCCAACCCGGGGGACCGAAGAGATAATGCCATTTTTCTTTAATGCCAATGTCTTTGCGCGATACGTCCTTCCACATCTGGTTCCACTCATGAAAAACGATAGTAAGCGGCGTTTCCTTTTCAATAGGTTTTGTTAACCCGAACCGGATGGGCTGGTATTCTTCTTCTGTAAGTTCAGGTTGAAAAGTACCAAACATCTTGTCCCAGATGATCAGGAACATGCCCATGTTCTTATCGAGGTATTTGGCATTGGACGCATGATGCACCCGGTGATGCGAGGGGGTTACCAGGAAAAATTCCAGCCAACCCATTTTATTGATCAGTTTGGTATGAACAAAAACGCCCCAGATCTGCGTGGCAGCGTAAATGAACAGAATATCCAATGGTTTGAAGCCCATTAATGCCAGCGGAATAAAATACAGGAAGCGGTAAAAAGGTTGAAAAACCGAGGACCGGAAGCCAACCGTAAAATTAAAATATTCCGATGAATGATGGGTTACGTGTACAGCCCAGAAAAAGCGCACCTCATGATCGAACCGGTGCAACCAGTAATACATACAATCTTCCAGCAACAGCAACATTACCCAATATACCACCACATGGCTGAATGAGAAGATATGATGGCGGTAACAGTAATCAAGTATTACCAGGTATGCCCCACGAAATAGCAGGTCGAGGGCTGCATTGAGCAACATCAGGTATACATTGGCAGCGGTATCTTTCCAGGAATACGATTTTCGATGATGGTAATTACTTAATACCAATTCCAACCCGATGATGATCGCGTAAACAGGCGTACCGGTAAGTATTAATATTTGTTCACGTAGCGAATTCATGTAGAGCGGGGCAAAAGTAAAATTTGTCCCTGATATATCATAGCCTGGTGATCAGATTATGTCGTGATCTTAGTTGGTTCAGGGACTTGATGGTTTAATGGCTGGATCTTCTTCCTGTTTTCTCATTTCTTCGCTCGTCATACTACGCCCATCATGACTCCATCCTGGCGGGCCGAAGAGGTACATTAATTTTTGTTTGAAGCTGAGCTCCTTCCGCCGCAGATCTTTTAAAATGGCTGCCCATTCATGGAAAATGATGACTGGTAGGGTATCCTTTTCCAACGGGCGTGTAATACCATAACGAATAGGTTCATAATGTTGCGGTGGTAATTCCTGCTGGAAAGTTCCGAAGAGTTTATCCCAGATAATAAGCACGGTTCCCATGTTTTTATCAAGGTATTTGGGGTTGCTTGCGTGATGTACGCGATGATGAGAAGGGGTGATAAAAATATATTCCAGCCAGCCCAGCTTCTTTACTTTTTCGGTGTGCGTTAAAATGGCCCACACCTGGCAAACAGAATATACAAAGAAAATATCAACGGGCCGGAACCCCGCCAACGCAATAGGAATGAAAAATAGAAAACTGTAAAAAGGCTCCAGCATGCCGGTACGAAAACCTACGCTGAAATTAAAATGGGTAGAAGTATGATGGTTTACGTGCACCGCCCAGAATAAACGGCAATAATGTCCCAGCCGGTGAAGCCAGTAGTGCATCATATCTGTAAGCAGGAACAATATTACCCAATAAGCAATTGAGTGCGACCAGGAGATGAAACTATATCTGAAGAAAAAGGTAAGTACGATCAAACTTACGCCCCGCATGACCAGGTCGCTTAAACCTGTTATCATACTCAGGAAGAAATTGTGAAACGTATCTTTCCATGAATAAGCTTTCACCCCGTCGAGATGACTGATCAGGAGCTCGGCCCCGATAACCATGATATACAGCGGCGTTGACAAAAGCAATACTATCTGATCGTACAATGCACGCATAGGAATTAATTAAAAATCAAAAACCAAACCATGTATGTTACTTACGGATGGGTTAACTTGCAGGGGGAAAAGAAAGGCTTCAAGCTGCAAGCTGTAAGTGAAAAGCCAATTCAGACTGCACGCAGAAAGCCAAAAGCCTAATGCGAAAGGCTCAAGGATCAATACGTCATTCTCCTCCCCCACAGGGGCGGCCGGGTGGGAGCCCCAGATCAATAAAATAATCGAATTTGAATAATATTAATGGCAGCACATAACAATAATAATGAATCTGTTGCAGGAATTGAGGATGGCAACTGGGCAAAGAAAAGTGCTGAGCACCAGAAGCAGTACCAGCATTTGTTGAAACGCGCCGATAAGACCAAAGTGTTGAAAAAATTACCCGATTTACATGAGGAAGCGTTTTCAAAGATCGATTGCCTGCAATGCGCCGCCTGTTGTAAAAATTACTCTCCCCGTTTTAAAACGCCCGATATAAAACGCATCAGTAAACATCTTAAAATGAAGGAAAGTGCATTTATAGAGACTTATTTGCGTTTGGATGAAGAAGGAGATTACGTAGTTAAACAAACGCCGTGTGCGTTTTTGGGAGCAGATAATTATTGCAGTATTTATGAAGTTCGCCCGTCTGATTGCGAACGGTTTCCGTATACCGATGAAGATGTGATCATGAAACGACCACATCTTACCCTGAAAAATTCCACATTTTGCCCGGCGGTATATTTTGTATTGGAAAGGTTGCTTGCAATTGATAAATGATTAGGATTAAGGAAGAAGATAATTGAACATAGGAAAATAGCGAGTAGCAAGTAGTAAGTAGCGAGTGGGAGAAGGCGGGAATAAGCTAGCGAGTGACGCATAAAAGCCCTACTAGCCATTTACCACTAGCTACTAGCCATTGCGTTAACCAAACTCGCCCAGCCTACGCATGTCGCATTTGCCAACGCTCATACAAGATCTTGCATTGATACTGGCCATTGCCGGTGTAACCACTTTATTGTTTAAAAAACTAAAACAACCGGTTGTGCTGGGGTATATCCTGGCCGGTTTATTGGTTGGTCCTAACTTTTCCTTACTGCCTACCATCTCTGACCTGGAAGGCGTGAAAGTATGGGCAGATATCGGGGTGATATTTTTATTATTCAGTCTCGGGCTTGAATTCAGTTTTAAAAAGCTGCTGAAAATAGGCGGCACGGCCGGCGTCACTGGTATTTTTGAAACCGTATGTATGGTGGCGTTAGGCTATTTGACCGGTAAACTGATGGGATGGCCAACGATGGATTGCATTTTCCTGGGAGGTATCATTGCTATCTCATCCACTACGATCATTATCCGTGCTTTTGATGAACTGGGTGTAAAGACCAGAAAATTTGCCGGGGTGGTATTAGGCGTGCTTGTCATTGAAGACCTGGTGGCCGTTTTGTTAATGGTATTGCTTTCTACTTTGGCAGTAAGCCGCGAATTTGCCGGTGTTGAAATGTTGTATTCGGTTTTGAAGCTCGTTTTCTTTTTATGTCTCTGGTTTATCTCCGGCATTTTTTTAATACCTGGTTTTTTTAAATGGGGACGAAAGTTGATGAATGATGAAACCATGCTCGTTATTTCATTAGGGCTTTGTTTGTTGATGGTAGTGCTGGCTACGTATGCCGGTTTTTCTGCACCGTTGGGCGCTTTTATAATGGGGTCGATATTGGCGGAAACGCCGCAAGCCGAAAAAATTGAACACCTGGTACAACCGGTAAAGAATTTGTTCGGTGCTATATTTTTTGTATCGGTGGGGTTGTTAATAGAACCGGAACTGCTTATCAAATATATAGGGCCGGTGCTGATAGTTTCCGGTGTGGTGATCCTGGGAAAAACAGTGAATGTGACATTGGGCGCATTACTATCAGGACAGCCATTAAAGCAATCTATACAGTCGGGCATGAGCCTGGCGCAAATAGGAGAGTTCTCTTTTATTATTGCTACGCTGGGATTATCGTTACGTGTAACCAGCGATTATTTATACCCCATAGCTGTAGGCGTGTCGGTGATCACTACGTTTACCACACCGTATATGATCAGGTTGGCAGATCCTTTTTTCAATTGGTTCGCCCCCAAACTACCCATGAAATGGAGAATGGCCATTAACCAATATAGTACCGGCGCGCAAACGATACAGGCTGAAAGCGACTGGCGAATTGTATTACGGTCTTATTTGATGGTGATGGCTACCAATTCAGTGATCGTGATTGCGGTAGTAATTTTATTTGCTACTTATTTATTACCGGTTTTAAAAGAAAATATTAGTGGTGAACAGTTGCCCGCCATATTAACCTTTGCTATTACCCTGTTTGCAACGGCCCCTTTTTTATGGGGATTGGCCATTCGCAGGTTGCACTCGCTGGCTTATCGCAATTTATGGCTCGACAAAAAATATAACCATGGCCCGCTGGTAATGCTGGAAGTAGTGCGAAACGTATTGTTTGTTACGCTGGTTGGTTTTATGGTGAACCAGTTGTTCAGTACCATGATCGCTTTGGTAGCAATATTACCGGTGATCGTGATTGTGTTGCTGGTCTTTGCCAGACGCCTGAATTCGTTTTATGCTCGTATTGAAAGGCGGTTTTTATCGAACCTGAACCAACGCGAGCAAACCCAACCATCGGTTAATAATGATCTGTCGCCCTGGGATGCGCATATGGCGTTTTTTACGATGCCGGCCGAATCAACTCTTGTTGGTAAATCGTTGCAGGAACTGGCGTGGCGGGAGAATTTCGGCATCAACATCGCCTATATTGAGCGGGGGTCCATCACTATTACGGCGCCGGCCCGTACGGATGTATTATTTCCATTCGATAAAATTGCGGTAATTGGTACCGATGTGCAACTGGAAGAATTCAGAAGGGTGGTAGAATCGGCCACTCTGCCCCTGAAGAATGGGGAAGAAGAGATCACGCTGAACAAATTAATTGTAGATAACCATAATGCCCTGCGTGGTAAAACCATCCGGGCCTCCGGCATTCGCGAAAGGACCAATGGGGTGGTGGTTGGCATTGAGCGCAATGGACAACGCATCCTGAACCCTGATTCCACCACTGTTTTTGAATGGGATGATATTGTATGGATTGTAGGCGACCGGAAAAAGATAGACGAACTGAAAGAATTGGGAATCAAGGCACAAGGATATTTTTGAGCCTACACTTGTTCAGGATCACAATTCTGTTAGGTGAACAATTTAATTCACGCAGCGTGCAATTAATACAAGTAACTTTAAGTAAAATTAATTGCTATGCCAAAATTCGTCATTGAAAGGGAAATGCCGGGCGTCGGCAATCTTTCACAGGAACAGTTACACGAAGCTGCACAAACATCCTGCGGTGTATTGATGAATATGGGCCCGCAGATACAATGGGTTCACAGTTATGTTACCGATAATAAAATTTATTGCGTATACAATGCGCCCGATGAAGCATCGGTTAAAAAGCATGCAGAGGAATCAGGGTTTCCCGCCAATAAAATAAGCCAGGTACGTGCTATTATAGATCCTACGACGGCAGAAGTATAAGTTTATTAGTTCATTAGTTATTTAGTTCTAAGTTAAATACAAACTCAATAACTGAATAACTCAGGAACTCAATAACTACTTATTTGTTTTTTCAACTGACTTCACCTGCGGCGCCTGCGCTTTGGGCGGCCTGCTTATATTGTTTGTAGCATTGTTTGTTGTATTGTTATTATCATTACTACCATTGGTAATGGCAAGCGCCTTATTGCTCCCCATTTTAAAAGCAACATACAACAAGCCCAGGGTTACAATAAACTGTATAACGGTGAGTGAATTGGATACTACGTGCACGGCCGGACTGATCGCCTTTTTCATTTGTGTTTCGTTCATGGCAGACAAAGGAGGATATACCGTAACGTCGCCAAAATAGACCATTTCAGAAATGATGACCTGTTTATTGATGGTGGCTATCAGCAGAATAAGGATCGATCCTGCGATGAGCATAATGATATTCGATGCTTTTCGACTGAATTGATGCCGGATCTCTTTTACCAGGAAAATAAAAAAAGCAAAAAAGACAAACAGCGGTAATACAATTTTCCAGGAAGAAATGGTAAAGTACGTTTCGTGCAGGCGAATATCGAAATGGTTGCTAAGGAAGGTCCAACCAAAAATGAATATGGTTATCAATACGGTTGCGTTCAAAATAAGACCCAACCAGATCAGTTCAATGAGTAACGGCTTAAATTTTTGCATAGGTTAAATCAGGCTTGTGATAAATATACAAAAAGCTTGCTAATTATCACGGAGGGCGCCTGAAAAGCCAGTCCTGGCGCCATTTAGCCAAAAAGCTCACTGCTCAGGTACCTGTCGCCCCGGTCGCACACGATAAACACAATAACCCCTGAATTAAGTTCTTTTGCAAGCCTGAAAGCGGCAGAAGCGGCGCCGCCACTGCTCATACCGGCAAATACGCCCTCCACTTTAGCCAGTTGCCGGGCTGTAATGGTAGCTTCCTGTTGCGAAACATCAATAACGCGGTCGACCCGGCTGGGGTCGAAGATCTTGGGTAAGTATTCTTTTGGCCAGCGGCGAATACCGGGTATTGAAGATTCTTCCGTTGGCTGACAGCCTACAATTTGAATAGCAGGGTTCTTTTCTTTGAAGAACATAGAACAGCCCATTATTGTGCCGGTGGTGCCCATGGAGCTTACAAAATGGGTGATCGTCTGGTTGGTATCATGCCATATTTCCGGGCCGGTTGTTTTATAGTGGGCTTTGTAATTATCGGGATTGGAAAACTGGTTCAAGATCAAAAATTCACCGGTAGCCGCTTTTTCTTCAGCATAATCACGGCACTTTTCAATGCTTTCCAGCAGCGTTACTTTGGCGCCGAATGCTTCCATCGTAAGCGTTCTTTCACGTGTTGATGTGGAAGGCATTACCAGTTCAATATCGAGATTAAACAACCGTGCTACCATCGCCAGTGCAATACCGGTATTACCACTTGTAGCTTCAATCAATTTTGATCCTGGTTTTATTTCTCCCCGTTCCAGCGCAGATTTGATCATGTTAAGTGCCGGCCGGTCCTTTACGCTACCTCCCGGGTTATTACCTTCCAGCTTTGCATATATAGTAACATTCGGATTGGGATTGAGCTGTTTGATCTCTACCATCGGGGTATTGCCTACCAGGTCTATAATGCTTGCCATTTTGATTATTTAAACAGAATGTTGAAATTACCACTTTTATAATTCCTTTCCTGTCAAAAAAATGAAAAGATTTATTCTACTGCTTCTATAGATTATGCCGCTCTTTTATTTTTCTTTCCAGCAAATTATACATGTGGAATACTGCCTATACAAGTGCGGGAATGATTTGGTTCATTAAATTATTTTAATTTTTCATTCTACACCCGGCCTGCGGCATATAAACAATAACCTTTACTTTTGCGATCATTTATATGTTTGTTGATCATCAAATTTTTAAGAATGTCAACTGGTCCCGGTACCAATAATCCTTCCAGCCCCTTTGTTTCTGTTCGGATAAAAGAATTTCGCCTGTATATTATTCAACGGTTCTTTTTCATTATGGCCATGCGCATGATTGCCACCGTGGTAGGATGGAAAATGTACGAGATCACCAAAGATCCGCTGGCCGTAGCTTTTACCGGGTTATCGGAAGCCATACCCGCTATTTTACTGGCTTTATATTCAGGTCATGTGGTTGACAAAAGCGACAAACGAACGCTGCTGTTCAAAACCCTTTTTTTATATTTTTTGTGTGCTTCTACGTTAATGTATATTACGCTGCAACATACCGAGCTTACACTTGGTAAGCAATTCGTTCAGTTCGGCATTTACTTTGTCATTTTTTGCACGGGTGTTATCCGCGCATTTTCCGGGCCCGCAACCAGTTCTATATTGGCGCAACTGGTTCCCAAAACTGTATTACCGAATGCTGTTACCTGGAGTTCAAGCACCTGGTTGTCGGCCTCTGTATTAGGCCACGCTTCTGCCGGTTTTTTAATTGCCTATTACGGCTATACCGGCACTTTTATCCTGATCATGATCTACATAGCTATTGCCGCTTTTTCGCTGTACCAGATAGAACGCAAACCAATTGTGCATACCAACAAGGGGCAGGCTACCTGGGAAAGTGTAAAGGAAGGGTTGCGATATGTTTTTACTACAAAAGAATTACTAGGGGCTATTACGCTCGATATGTTTGCCGTATTGTTTGGCGGCGCGGTGGCCATGATCCCCTTCTTTGCGGGTGATATTTTGCACGTGGGGGCCATTGGCTTTGGCTGGCTGAATGCAGCGGCTGATATTGGTTCTATCAGTGCTATTATGACGCTTACTTTTTTCCCATTGCGTAAGAAGCAGGGGTTGATACTCTATTGTGTTGTAGCCGGTTTTGGCCTGTGCATGATCGCATTCGGGTTCTCTAAAATTTACCTCATCTCATTTGTTGCTTTATTGCTGAGCGGTGCCTTGGATGGTATCAGTGTGGTGATCAGAGGCACTATCCTGCAATTAAAAACGCCTGATGAAATGCGCGGCCGGGTTTCATCGGTAAACTCCATGTTCATCAACTCATCGAATGAGATCGGTCATTTTGAGAGCGGTGTTGCGGCTAAATTAATGGGGTTGGTGCCTTCCGTTGTATTCGGCGGCGCCATGACCCTGATCGTTGTAGCGATTATGTGGTTTAAAGCGCCTAGCTTACGGAAGTTCGAATATTGAATATTGAATGTCCAATGTCGAAGTGGAATACAGTGCTGCATTTCGGAACTGTATTTCCTTCAATATTCAAAATTGAGCATTCGATATTCGATATTAAGGCAGAGTAAAATAATGCTGTCCCTGGTCATAGTCCTGGTCAAGCGCATCGATGACCACCTGTAAATGCTTTGGATTACTCAGGAAATCGGCATTGCTGGCATCGATGAACAGCGTCTTTACATTATGTTGCTTTATGTAGTGTGTATAGGTTTGCTGAATGTTCATCAGGTAATCATCGGGGATACTTTGTTCGTAGGAGCGGTTCCGCTTTTTTATATTCTGTTGCAACTTGTTTACCGGTGCATGCAGGTAAATCAGCAGATCGGGTTGTACCAGTTGCTGGTGAATGATCTCGAATAATTTTTGGTACAGCCGGTACTCTTCTTCGGGCAGGTTTATCTTGGCAAATAACAAACACTTGGTGAACAGGTAATCGGTTATGGTAATACGTTGAAAAAGATCATTGGTATGGATCAGCTCTTTTAATTGTTTATAGCGTTCTGCCATAAAGAACAACTCCAACGGAAAAGCATACTGTTGCGGGTTTTCATAGAACTTCGGCAAAAAAGGGTTATCGGCAAATTCTTCCAGTATTAAACGGGCATTAAAATGCTTTGCCAGCAAATGGGCCAGCGTTGTTTTTCCCGCGCCGATGTTTCCTTCAATGGTTATGAAATGATACTTCATATCGTGAATGGTAAATGGTCAATGGTTAAGAGCCGCTGCAAGCAAATACAAATACAGCAGAAAGCTACAAGCTGTAAGCTGTAAGCAGAAAACTAATGGCTTTTGTATTTGCTTATGGCTTATAGCTTACGGCTTAAAGCTGTTTTTCATTATCACATTCTTCTTACCTCCAACTTATCCGGGCATTCATCCAACAACTGTTCAATAGTTTTATTAAACACCGGGTGAACCAGTTGCGGCGCTATCTCCTGCATGGGCACCAGGGCAAAACGGCGGTTTTGCAACTGCGGGTGGGGGATGGTAAGGTTCGGTTCCGCCATAACTATATCGTTGTAAAACAGGATATCGATATCAATGACCCGCGGCCCGAATTTTTCCATCCTGTGCCGGCCCATCTGCTCTTCAACCGACAAAATAGTGGCAATAAGTTCCTGGGCGCCTAAAGACGTTGTCAATAAAAGCGCCTGGTTCAAAAACGCCGCCTGATCGGTCTTGCCCCAGGCCGCAGTTTCGTACACGGCCGATTGTTGCAATACCGGCCCACAGGTAGCCGCTAACAGGGTGATGGCCTGGTTCAGGTTTTGCAACCTGTCCCCGATATTGCCGCCTATCAGTAAAAAGACTTTATTCATATATTGCATTCCCTCGAAGGGTCAAATATCTTTGAATTTCGTTTAAAATAAATTTGTTAATGAAGAGCTTTTTTAAAATATTCCTGGCTTCACTTCTGGCATTGGTAGTGTTAAGTGTCATTTTCTTTTTCGTTTTTATTGGAATTGTGAGCAGTGTAACCTCGGCCGAAAAGGTTAAGACCGGCGCCAGGGCGGTGTTGGTAGTAGATCTGAGCCGCAATTATCCTGAAATAGGTGTAGAAAATCCACTAGCCCGTTTTTCCGGTAAAGAGGATGGCGATTTGCCGTCTTTGTATGATGTATTGCGGATGATCCGGCATGCTAAAACGGATTCGGCTGTTAAAGGCATTTATATCAAGTGTGGTAGCAATGCCAACGGCATGGGCGCCAGCCAGGAGATCCGCCATGCCCTGATCGATTTTAAAGCTTCCGGCAAGTTTATATACGCATATGGTGATGTAATTACCCAGGGCGGTTATTCGGTAGGCAATGTTGCCGACAGAATATATTGTAATCCCAAAGGTGGGGTCGACTGGCGGGGATATGTCATACAGCTCGCCTTTTTAAAAGGGTTGTTGCAAAAGCTGGAAATAGAGCCCCAGATCTTTTATGCCGGTAAATTTAAAAGCGCTACAGAACCTTTTCGCGAAACTGCTATGACCGATGCCAACCGCTTGCAGTTAACGGTTATGCTGAACGATATGTATGGCCGGTTGTTACTGCAAACTGCCGAAAGACGCAAGCTGGATACGGCCACCCTGCACCAATATGCCAACGAATACCGGATCCAATATGCTGCTGATGCCGTGAAATACGGATTGATCGATGGGTTGAAATACGATGATGAAGTGAGGGAAGAAATTTCGAAAAAGCTCGGTGGGGTTAAATTGGATAAGATCAATTTTATTACGGTACAGAAATATGCCAAAGCAATAGACTTTAAACGCGATGGTAAAGAAAAGATCGCGGTTATTTTTGCGCAGGGTGATATCATTGACGGCAAAGGCGATCGCGATCAGATCGGCAGTGTTACCTATCGCGATCTCGTTCGTAAAGCCCGCCTCGACGACAACATAAAAGCTATTGTAGTTCGAATAAGTTCTGGTGGCGGCAGCGCCCTGGCCAGTGAGAATATCTGGCGCGAACTGACCCTGGCTCGCAAAGTAAAACCGGTGGTGGTAAGCTTTGGCGACGTGGCCGCTTCCGGTGCTTATTATTTGTCGTGCAATGCCGACAGCATATTTGCACAAACAAATACCATTACCGGCTCCATTGGTGTTTTTACCATGCTGCCAAACATGCAAAAGTTCTTTAACGATAAACTGGGCATCACCTTCGATGGGGTTAAAACCGGGCCCCAGGCCGATATGTTATCGGCTACCAAACCGTTAACATCTGCTCAAAGAATGTATCTGCAGAATAGCGTCGACTCCATCTACTATACTTTTAAAGAAAGAGTAGCCCAGGGCCGCAGGAAAGACATTAATTATATCGATAGCATTGGGCAGGGCCGCGTTTGGAGCGGTACCCGCGCGCTTGAGCTGGGACTGGTTGACCGCCTGGGTGGTTTGGATGATGCCATTGCCTGCGCCGCCCGTATGGCCAAAATAAGCGATTACCGGTTGCGGGAATATCCTGAGCCGCACAATGTGCTTGATATGATCTTTGGCGGTTATGAAAAGGACGCCACCCAATCGGCCATGAAGAAGGAACTGGGCGAAGATGGCATGAAAACCTACCAGACCATCAAAAGGGTGAAACAAATGGTGGGGGTAACCCAGGCGAGGATGCCTTTTGAAATGACAATTGAGTAAACTGGTTGCTTAGTGGTTACAGGGGCAGTTTATGGTTTGTGGTTTATAGTTTGTGGTTTTCAAATCTGGGAAGTCTGTATTGACTCGTAAACTAATCTACTCCAGGGGCCGTGAATCTAAAAAAATTATAAACACAGCTCGAAATTAAGCAACCACAAACCACAAACAATAAACCATAAACGGTATTTTATCAATAGTTTTGCGGCCTAATTCTGGAAACAATCTATGTCTGGTCAATATAACCAATGGACGGCCATGTGGGCTATCTGCAAAGCTACCCTAAGGGCCATCTTTAAAAGTCCCCAGGCCATTTTCTTTAGCCTTTTTTTCCCGATCGTGCTCATTATGGTGTTTGGCGCGTTGGCTGGCGGCGGTGGTAAAGCCTATGACATTGCCTTCGACGCCAAAAGCGATACCCTGAATAGTATCTATTTCTTCATTAAGAGCAACGCCCTGTTCGATGTAAACCAGGGCACTGAAGAAGAGCTGCTCGACCGTTTAAAAAAAGGGCGCATTACAGCTATGATCGATGTGAGGAAGCTTCCTGCCAATATATCCGGTGCTGAATATGAAATTCATTTAAAAACCACTTCTGCCGGTCAGCGCGAGCTACCAGCTGTAAAGGAAATATTGGAAAGCATCATCAACAGGTCAACCGCTAGTACGGTGCAGAATAAAACAGCTACTATTTCGGTGGAAGAGATCGCCGGCCGCCGCTATCGCATGATCGATTTTTATTTGCCGGGCATGTTGGGCTTTTCCTTAATTGGTTCCGCTGTTTTTGGGGTTGCATTCGTTTTCTTCACCTTGCGCGAAACCCTGGTGTTAAAACGGATGTTTGCCACACCGGTGCGTAAAACTTTTATTGTACTGGGCGAAAGCCTGGCGCGGGTGATGTTCCAGTTGTCTACATCCATTGTCTTGATCCTGTTTGGCACTTTCTTTTATCATTTCACCCTGGCCCATGGGTTTGTTACCTTCCTTGAATTAATGGTGTTGAGCTTCCTGGGGATAACGGTATTTATGGGTTTTGGTTTTATCATCAGTAGTGTGGCGAAGAACCAGAACGTGATCCCCATTTATGCCAACCTGTTCATGTTCCCCCAGTATTTTTTATCGGGCACGTTTTTCCCGAAAGGGTTGTTGCCACAGGGCGTACAATCTATTATCAATTACCTGCCATTAACAGCGTTGAACGATGCCATGCGTAAAGTGTCGTTCGAAGGCATGCATTTGCTGGGCGTGGGAAAGGAGATCACTATTCTCATTGTGTGGTGTTTGTTGGCATATAGTATTTTAATAAGAATATTTAAATGGGAATAGAGTAAGGCCACACGCTGCAAGCTGCACGCTGCACGCAAATACAGTTAAAAGCTGTAAGCCGAAAGCTAAAAGGAAATACAAATACAGCTAAAAGCTGTAAGCCGAAAGCTGAAAGCAAATACCAATACAGCTGAAAGTGTAAAGCCGAAAGGCCAAAGCAAAGCCACGCAATTGTTTTCACTTTAGGCTTTAAGCTTTGGGCTTTTCACCTTTTGTATTCCATTTTCAAATTTTCAAATTTGCTAATTTTCAAATTAATGCATTATGCGTTTCGTGAAACTGGCCCTTATCAGTGCGGTCGTTCTGTTTATCGTTATTTATCTTTTTTCCTTAATAATACCCTCCCAGATCCGTATTTCGCGTGCAGTTAATATTGCAGCGCCCAGGGATAGTTTAGTAGCGGCGGTAACCGATCTGCGGCAATGGCAGCAATGGAATGAGCTGGCGAACAACCCCGGGTTTACCAAAAGCCAATTTACTGATAGCGTAATATTGAGCGGGCAGTTAAAAGTATCTAAACAAGCGAAGGTGGGCGATACATTGTTCACCACCTGGCAACAGCAAAACGCGCGGATGCTTAATAGTGGGTTTACCTGGATGGGCGATGATGGCCAATTGGTGATACAATGGTATTTTGATATAAAATTACGCTGGTACCCCTGGGAAAAATTTGGTAGCATAGTTTTTGATAAGCAATTAGGGCCGCCTATGGAGAAATCGCTGGCCAACCTGAAAAAGTTGCTGGAGAAGAACCCATAATGGCTTACTTTTCATTAATTAAATACCAGAACAATAAAAAAAAATCAGATGAAAAAGTTATTGCTTTTGTCTGCCATAGCGTTGGTCACTATTGGCGTAAAGGCCCAGGATGATAAATCAAAAAGACCCAGTCCGCCCGCCAAAGTAACGGAAACAATTGCCAGCGGCGCCGTGATCACTATCGATTATAGCCAGCCAGCGGTGAAAGGCCGGGAGATCGGCAAGGAAATTGCACCTTATGGTAAAGTTTGGAGAACCGGTGCTAATGAAGCCACCGTATTTGAAGTAAGCAAGGATGTTAAGATAGGAGCGGGCCCCGGGGGTAATGCTGAGTACACAGGTAAACCACTGCCTGCAGGAAAGTATGGTTTGTTCACCATTCCCGGAAAAGATGAATGGGTGATCATTTTCAATAAAGTGCCCGGTCAGTGGGGCGCTTACAAGTATGCAGAAGCTGATGATGCCTTACGTATTAAAGTAAAATCCGGTAAAGCGCCTCAATTCACCGAGCGTATGACGTTTACCGTTGAGAAGAGTGGCAAAGTAACCTTGTTATGGGGTAATACAGCAGTAGATTTCACTGTGCAATAAGAGGTACACGTATATAAGAGTAAAGTAAGAAATGGAGCTGTCCTGAGCATATGCAAAGGACGGCTCTTTTCTTTTATATTTTTTCCCCATCTTTCGTTCTACGCAATCGATTTATTCTTTCCTAGTTCTGCATGGTTTAGCCGGAAAGCCAGGTATTAGTAATTAGTTTAATTTTAAAGCTGCATAAACCCGCATTAGTGCGCTTTTTGTTTTGGTTATTTGCGTTTTTATGCTGAATTTGCTGCTAACTAACTGCTGCATCATGCTTTACAACTTCAGTCAGGCTATACGATTGCGAGGCTTTCATTACCACATAAGTTATTCTAACCATCCTGTTATTTCTACCCGAAATACATACATACTAATTAATCCAGCCTCCTCACAGCATGCTATTGCATCAATTGGCCATGCAGGTCATTGATTTATATTTCCCGGCCCTACTGCAACAACTACCCGAAAAAGGAATGTTCACAAACCTGTCCGTTAAACCGATTCATGGTATTTAATTATTAATTCGAAAAAAAGGATTATGACCCAACTTTTATCATCGAATAGTCGGCCAGTAAAAGCAGTTGGCTTATTACTGTTCTGCCAGCTGATAGTGAGCCTGACGCTGGCCCAGGTTCGTATTAGTGGAAAGATAACCGGAACGAACAACCAGCCATTGACCGGAATTTCTGTTACTGTTAAGAATACCAATTATGGATCAGCCACTGATCCGTTGGGTAATTACACCATTACTGCCCCGTTGAAACCAGGCTCTTATGCATTGGAGTTTTCAGGTGTGGGTTTTAAAAAGGTAGAACAAAATATTCAAATTGGCAGTGCTGAAAATTATACGGTGAGTGTGGCCCTTGCTGAAGATGCATTGGGTTTAGATGAAGTAGTGGTGACCGGCACCACGCTGGGAACCACTCGTAAACAATTGGGAAGTTATATCAGCACTATTAAAGCCGATGCGTTGAATAAAGGCGCAACGGGCAATGTACTGGCTGCCTTGCAGGGAAAAACAGCCGGTGCGCAGATCATTCAAAACTCCGGTGACCCCGCCGGTGGTATTTCGGTACGCCTGCGTGGTATTAGTTCTATTAACAGTGCATCTGACCCATTGTATATTGTTGATGGCGTTATTATAAACAATGCAACTAACAGGGTTACCAACACGCAGAGCGGCTATGATGGCAGCAACTTTGTTGGTACCGTGGGACAAAACCGGATGGTTGATATCAACCCCGCCGATATTGAGCGAATTGAAGTGCTGAACGGTGCGGCTGCCGCGGCCATTTACGGATCGCGGGCCAATGCAGGTGTTATTCAGATCTTTACCAAAAGGGGAAGCACCGGGGCGCCCATCGTGAATTTTTCTACCAGCATTATGGTGAGCCACCTGCGTAAAGAACTGGATGTAAACCAGGCGCCAACGAAATTCGGCGGACCAACAGATGGAGCAGGCGCACTTACCCAGGATCTTATTTCAATGGTTGGAACACCTGCTGCGCTGCCAACGAATACAACACCCGTTACCCGGTACGATTACCAGGATTATATTTTTAGAACCGCTTTGGGAACCGATAATAACATATCGGTAAGCGGTGGAAAAGATAAAACCAAATATTATACATCCGCTTCTTATTTCTATAACCAGGGTATTATCAAGAATACCGATTTCAAGCGTTTCAGCTTTCGTTCGAACCTGGACCATGAGTTTAACAAATGGGCCAGCTTCAGCGTAGGCCTGAATTATATTAACAGCACGGCCAATGAAAAGCCCGATGGCAACTCGTTTTTCTCACCCATGAACTCGGTTACTATCATTGGCAACTTTCACGATATCTGGAGGCGTGATGCATTGGGCAACCTGCTAGCAGTAGGTGAGCGTGGTCGCGTAAACCCGGTTTCAGTAATAGAAGATTTTAAACAAAAGCAGGAAACCAACCGGCTTATTGCCAATGCCTCCTTTAAATTAAAACCACTGAAGGGGCTGACTTTCGATTATACCCTGGGTATTGATAATTACAGTCAGCGGGGTACAACCATTATGCCGCCATTTACCTATAATGTGAATGCCGCTTTCTGGGGTGGGGGCGACAACCTGAATCCAACACTCAATGGATATGCCAGCGCCGCCACCAATAATTTTTTTCAGATCAATAATGAAGTGAATGGTACTTACCAGTTCGATATCACGCCCGACATAAGCTCTACTACCCAGGCTGGTTTTTCGCAGCAATATGAAAGGAACGGTTATGTGTTATCGCAGGGCAGGGGGCTGGCTCCGTTTGTTGAAAGTGTGAATGGCGCCAGCACCGTATTACCCGGTGTGGATGACAGAAGTGAATTGTCGGTTTCCGGTACGTACCTGCAACAGAATTTTAAATTCAGGAACCAGTTATTTGTAACCGGCGCCGTTCGGATGGATGGTTCATCGGTGTTTGGAAAAGATCAACGCAACCAGGTATATGTAAAGGCAAGCGGTAGTTATGTGTTATCAGAATCGGAGTTCTGGAATAAACAACCGCTGGCAAAATGGTGGAACCTGGCCAAGCTGCGGATTGCCTATGGTGAATCGGGTAACCTTACCGGTATCGGGCCTTATTCCCGGTTCAATTCTTATAGCACAAATGCATTTATTGGAAGGGCCGCCATCTATTCAAGCACCCAGTTGGTGAATGAGGATATTAAACCCGAACGCCAGAATGAATTGGAACTGGGTACCGATCTGGCATTTTTCAACAACCGTTTAGGGCTTCAGTTCAATTATTATATAAAGAAAGTAAGCGACCTGCTTATTAGCCGGGTTATTGCGCCTACCAATGGTTTCTCCAGTTATTTGAACAACCTGGGCTCCCTGGAGAATAGAGGCTTTGAATTTGTATTAACCGGTACGCCCGTAAGAAATAAAGATGTACGTTGGGATGTTACCGGTATTTACAACCATAACCGGAATAAAGCGGTAAAAATAGGACAGGCATTAACTTTAATAAGCACCAATGCCGGCGCTCCGGTTGCTATTCTGGAAGGAGAGCCGATAGGCGTGTTCTACGGAACTTTCTTTGCAATGGATGCCAGTGGCAACCAGGTTAAGAACCCGGCAGGTTTTCCGCAAACAGAAAAAGGAACGCAGATCAGTCCAACAAGATATACTACCCAGCGCGATGGCGGTGATTTGCCAACAGGCACCACATTAAGAAAAGTGATCGGTGACCCGAACCCTGATTATACAGCTTCCTTAGTGAATGAAGTAAGTTATAAGAAATTCGGGTTGCGGGTACAGTTCGATGCCGTACAGGGCGTTGATGTATGGAATGCTGATTTTAGAACAAGGCAGGGTGTTGGAAATGGTAAAGTAGCAGAAGAAGAACACAGGGGTATTTTACCGCGTGGTTATATCAACAGCGTGTACCAGATTGAGCAATGGCGTGTTGATGATGGTTCGTTTGTAAAGCTGCGTGAGATTAACCTGAGCTACAATTTTGGCAAGTTGAAATTTTTCAATGACCTCACGGTGAGCGCCAGTGGCCGTAACCTGATTTCATGGGATGATTACAAAGGGTATGACCCCGAGGTGAATGCGGCAGGTCAAAGTACGGTTTTGCGTGGAATTGATTTTGGCGCAGTACCTGTGCCGCGCACATTCAGCTTAAATGTTGCAGCTAAATTTTAACACCTCAAATTTGATTTTATGACTTTGCACAATATAAAACGATCTCCGTATTTTTTATTGATAGCAGTATTGATACAAGCTACTGCCTGTAAAAAAGATTATACCGATCCCAATAAAGTTCCGCAAGACCCGGCGCTGAAAACCGCCAAGGGCTTAACGGGTGTAGTTACCGGCCTTCAGCGGGTATATACTGCCGGCAGGGCCAGTGCACTGTATAACATGGTAACTGCAGACGGGTTTGTTACGCGGCAGCTCGATATCAGGAACCAGGGAAACACGGCAGAATATCAATTATATCTCGGCAGCGGTTCGGTTGATGGAACGAATACGATCCTGGCCAGTTTCTGGACTGGCAATAATAAGGTGATATACGATGCCAACAATGTAATTAATAATGCACCCGATTTAACTGATCAGGCCTATGCGAGTGGATTGATTGCCTATGCGAGTATTTTTAAAGCGCTGGCGTTAGGGAACCTTGCTATGTTCTGGGAGCATGTGCCCGATACGATCGGCGCCAATGTTGGTTTTGTGACCAGTGCGCAAGGGTTTAACAAAGCCATTGCGGTATTGGATAAGGCGCTGGCTGCGGTGAGCGCAAACCCCATCAGTGCTTCTTTTATAGCCAATGCACCGGCAGGGATCGACATTGTAAATACCCTGCATGCATTAAAAGCACGGTATTCATTGAACGTAGGTAATTATACGCAGGCATTGGCAGAAGCGAATGCCGTTGATCTTACCAAAAGATCAACCTTCAATTTTGACCCGGTTACGCTGAACCCCATCTTTGAAACAGCAACGTCAACCAATAACGTGTACCAGCCGATCGATTCAACGATGGGATTACCGCCTTCGTTAGCGCCTAACCTCGCCGATAAACGCGTGCCCTTCTATATTGCCATCAATCCCACTACTGCACCACGATATCGAATAAATGGGTTTGGCGCGGCTTTGAATACGGCATTCCCCGTTTATTTGCCTGGTGAAATGACATTGATCAAAGCAGAAGCGTATGCGCGTCAATCTACGCCCGACCTGGTGAATGCATTGGTTGAATTAAACAAGATCATTACCAAGAAACCGGCCAGCGATCCGTTTGGTATAGGTGCCGATCTGCCACCTGATGCTGGTCCATATACGCAGGCGCAGTTACTGGAGCAGATCTATCGCCATCGTAGTATTGAGTTGTATATGTCGGGTTTAAGGTTGATGGATATGCGCCGTTTGAACCGGCCTACCACTGAGCGTAAACGCAGTTTCTTCCCGTATCCTTTTATTGAACGGGATAACAATACCAATACCCCAACTGATCCTTCATTTTAAAATAGGTCCGTGTCACGGTTCCAAACCGTGGCACGGAATTTATTTATCCTGATTGAAAAGGTTTTTATCTTCGCCTTCTTCTCCCGAATGATTTGATCTTTAGTGAGAATATGATCCCCGATAAAGTAGCAGTGATCCCGTTTGCCAACATCAATGGGGTATCATTTATATACAGCCCATAAATGAACCACAAAATAGTGCCTATAAATAGCATGGTAAACGTAACAATAGAAAGGTCTTTGGTACTCCTGGTTTTGATGGTTTTATAAGCCTGTGGAATATATGCTCCGGTGGTAAGCGCAGCGGCAATGATGCCTATGGTGGAAATGGTTGTCATAGTACTGCAAATTTATTAGATTCATTTATACTCTCTCAGCATTAGCTATTTTTTCCGGCGATAGTCCATTTTTTGTGAGAGATGCTTACTTTTTGCAGGAGATGATCTCGCTTCCTCCTATGCTATAGCCACTTTTCGCCATGGTTAAAATTATTTTAGAAGATGTAAGCATTTATTTGGCGACTGTAGGTCTGTTCTTAATGTTCCCAGATACTTTTTCTTCATAGCTGGATTTATTCCTGCTGGGATCGTTTGGGCATGACTAATTTACAACATTTAGGTATACACGTAGAGAAAGATAGCATGTAATTGATTTGGGTCAATGGCTTATAGCCGGGCCATCCCGTTTATAATTATGTATTCAGGTACGCAAAGCAGTCACATCGAATTACATTTGCGCATAAACAATATGAATTGTAACGGTATCATTAATCGATCCAAATCAAACAACCGTCTCCAGCACCTGCACGAGGACGTCATACACTTTTTGCAACTGCTCGTGCGTGATGCAATAGGGCGGCATAATGTACACGGTATTGCCCAATGGCCGCAAATACACCCCCTGCTGCAAGACCTTTTGGGTCACATCCATCCCGATCGTATTCAAATAGCCATCGCGGCCCGATTCAATTTCAAAAGCCATGATGGTGCCAATAGACCGGAGGTTTTTTATGTGACTAACGAACCGGGCATCGGCCCGTAATTGTTCAAGGAATTGTTTGTGGTGTTTTTCAATTCTTTCAATTCGCAATTGGCAACCAGCTTGTAATAACAGGTCCAGGCTGGCTAATGCAGCCGCGCAGGCAAGGGGATTGGCTGTGAACGAATGGCCATGGAAGAATGTTTTCCGCCGGTCCTCGTCAACAAAAGCGCTGTGGATCTTTTCCGTACAAGCCGTAACGCCCAACGCCATGGTGCCGCCGGTTAACCCTTTCGACAGGCAAATGATATCCGGTTTTTCTTGTACATACATGCCGGCAAAAAGTTTTCCGGTTCTGCCAAAACCCGTCATTACTTCATCGGCAATACAGATCACCTCATGCGCATGGCATTGTTTCAGGAAGTCGTTCAGGGCAGCGGCTTCGTATATATTCATGCCGCCAGCGCCCTGTAAAAGGGGTTCATAAATAAAACAGGCGATCTCATCCCATGGACCGTTGTACTGCTGGCCCTGACCAGGGGGATCGATGAATATCACTTCAAACAGCTTTTCCTGGAAGGCGAGGGTGAACACACTGCGCTCGCTGAGGCTCATGGTGCCGAACGTGTCGCCATGATATGAATGGTTTAAAGCCAGTATCTTATTGCGTTTTGCAGAGCCCTTATTCCACCAGTATTGCAGGGCCATTTTAACGCCTACTTCAACGGCGGTGGAACCATTATCAGAATAGAAGATCTTAGCAAATTTGCCGGGCAGAATTTCCAGCAGGCGTTCGGCCAGGCGAACCGCCGGTTCATGGGTGAACCCGGCAAAAATTACCTGTTCCAGCGTTTTGGCCTGTTCATATATTTTTTCTGCTATATATGTGTTGGCATGCCCATGAATGGTAACCCACCAGCTGCTGATGGCATCGATGTAGGCTTTCCCGTTGGTATCTATAATGTAAACACCGTCGCCTTTTGCTACCGGAATGGGTTCGGGCATATACTTTTGCGGCGTGTAGGGGTGCCACACTACTTTTTTATCTCTTTCGGTGAGTGATGCTGCCATAAGGGGGGCAAAGGTATTGATAACTGTTTATGGTTTATAGTTTCTGGTTTTGGTTAAAGCCTTATTTATACGGCGCGATAACACTTCAGCGTCAGAATCAGTCTGCAGTTAAAGGCATAAAAGAAGATCATGAGCCTTAAAATTGAAGAACAATAAACAATAAACTGCCGCTCAACTACCGTATACATAGTGTAAATAATTGTCATATTTGCTGTTTCCCAAATGTTTTTGACAATAGTGCAACGGAATGACCCCTGTAATTGTCAACCACTATCAAGAAATGGATTATAACAGGCTGGTAAAAGATTGTTTGAAGGGGCTGCCGGAAGCCCAGCGACAGCTCTACGAGCATTTTGCTGAGAGTATGTTGGGGGTTTGCTATCGTTATACCAAGTCTGTAGCCGATGCGGAAGATGTGTTGCAGGAGGGATTTATTAAAATTTTTCGTAACCTGCATCAGTTTAAGTTTGAAGGCGAACTGGGCGGTTGGGTCCGCCGGATTATGGTGAATACAGCGCTGAATTATCTCAAGAAGAACAGTCGGTACCAAACCGATCTATCCTTTCCTGACACGAGCCTGCACCCGGTATCAGATGATAACCCCGAAGTGACTATGCAGGCAAAGGATCTGGCTGAACTCATCCGCCAGTTACCGGCGGGTTATCAGACTGTATTTAACCTGCATGCCGTTGAAGGATTTTCACATGTAGAAATCGGAAAAATGCTTGGTATCAATGAGGGAACTTCCCGGTCACAATATGCCCGTGCCCGTGCATTATTGATCACGTGGTTAAAAAAAACGACCGTAGAAACAAAAAAGGAAACGTATGTCCGACCATGAATTTGAGAAACAGGTACACCAGAAGCTGGAGGAGCTGAAGCTGCGCCCTTCTGATACCGTATGGATGGAGGTGCAAAAAAAGATCAGTCAGGATAAACGCCGCCGCCGATTCCTGTGGCTGTGGTTGCCTATGCTTTTTATTTGCTTAACTACAAGCGGTTACATCCTGTATCGTTTTACATGGAATACAGAAAATACTTCAAACATTGCCAAGGCAGTGCCTGCCTCTATATCGAACGAACCAAACGCTGAAACATCGAACATTTCTACTAAGCAAACATCAACTATAAAACCGGTTTCAAATAACAATTCACAAACGCAGAAAAATACCACAGCGCCCATACAAAAAAGTGACAACAATCAGCCGGATGTTATTACACCAGCAGCAGCACATGAAACTACTTCTGTATCCACATTGTCGAGTAAAAAACAACCGGCTATTGTTGTAACTGAAAAAAACATTGAAAAGAAAACAATCGGGAGTAAGAATAAAAAGCAGACTCAACAAACGCTTGTTGATTATGCCAATGGTAATATACCAATTGAAGGGATGAATAATATTACCCCTTCCAGCGTAAAGCCCCGGTATAGAAAAAAGAAAGCAGCAAAAGAAGCCAACGCAATTAAAGACGCTCCGGTTCAACAAGAACTGGTACGGGTTGAAGAAGTAAAGCGGGAACAGGAAGAGGCCATGAACGTTACCATGCCCACCATGGTGAACGATGTTGATAACAGCATTGCTACCAATAAAGCGGTAACAATGCCATTCATGAGCAGGTATGGCCATTTATTGAGGCCCGATTCATTGAGCGCCGCTAACGCAGCAGTATCTATTCCCCGCAAACGGCCTTCCTTATGGCATTGGGGCGTTGTAGCTGATGTGGGTTACTCACGCATTGCTGAAAGCAAACTGTTGCAATTAAGGGGATTATTTGGCGAGAAATACCTGGCAGAAGATCTTTCTCCCAGTGCAAGCCCCACTGGCGTTACTTCAGGTGCCAATTCTTTTAATTTTTCCGCAAGTACTTCCTCTAAGAAAGCATCTCCCATTCAACCTGATCTTTCTTATTCGGTAGGTGTTTTTGTGCAGCGTGCTTTATCGCCTCGCTTTAAATTATCACTTGGGGTAGAATATACTTATATGAGTGTTAATACCCAGGTAGGGCAAAACGTAAAGCAGCCCATTGTGATAAGTACAGATACTGTAAATGGCAAAGTTGTTCCGGAATATTATAAAACCCCTGGCTATAGTTCAACGAATGCCGACGCCACCCTGAATGGTGCTGCTGCCATTAGCCAGAGAACCTACTACGATCAAAAGTACAGGTATCGTTTTCAATACCTGGAAATTCCTGTACTGGCCAACTGGCAAATTAATAAAGGCAGAAAATTGCCACCTGTTGTTCTGGAAGGTGGTGTTTCTATCTCTCATTTACTGTCGGTAGATGCCTTGCATTTTGAAGGCGCCAGAGGAATTTATTACAAGGATAATAGTCTCTTCAATAAAACCCAGTTTAATTTTTTAACTGGTATTAGTGTGGGTTTATTACAACGTAGTAAGCATCCTGTGTGGGTTGGCCCTAATCTTCGTTATTCACTCAATGGATTGGTTGATAAAAATGTATCTACCGGGCAATACTTGTGGTCAACAGGTATTAGTATAAAAATGTTGCTGGGAAGATTATAAAAGAATTCTGAAAAATTACAGGCACAGGCAACGCTTATTTCCTTGCGTTTGTCAGATTACAAAACGCTAAACTTATGAGACGGCATCCAATGTCGGCTTTACAGTTAATGGTGACTGTAATGCTATCCATTTTTTTATCTAACTGCGATAAGGAAAAGGTCACGCAAACGTATACCTGGTATACACCCGATTACAAAACACTTACTGAAGTAAGGGCCGAAATGAAAAGCGGTCCCGGACAGCCACTGAAAAGTCCTGGCAAGATCTACATTTACGGGAATTACATTTTTCTCAATGAATCGAATGCCGGCATACATATCATTGATAACAGTCAGCCTTCAGCGCCGAAGAACATTGCCTTTATTCCCATTCCCGGTAATGTAGATCTGGCTGTAACAGGCAATACGTTGTATGCCGATTCGTACAGCGACCTGGTAACTTTTGATATCAGCAATCCCCTGGCGGTTGTTGCAAAGAAGTTTACAAGTGAGGCCTTCCCTTATCGCAATCTTTATAAGTACTCTGTTACCCGTTCAACCAATACTGATTCTATTCAGGTGATCGTTGGCTGGACAAGGCACGATACCACTTACACTTACGCACCTTATCGTGGTCCAATGTATGCTGATTTTAATTCTTTGGCCAGTGCAAGCGCTGCGCCCAATAAAAGTGGCATAGGCGGATCGATGGCCCGGTTTACCCTGATGAATAATTATTTGTACACGGTATCGAGCCGCGAATTGCATGCCTTTGATATTTCCACACCGCAGGATCCCCAATTCGTTAAAAAGACGTTCATCGATAACCAGTTCATTGAAACGATCTATCCGTTCAAGAATAAATTATTCATTGGTTCATCTGCAGGTATGTATATCTATGATGTGTCAACGCCTGGCAACCCGGTTAAGCAAGGTCAGTTCACCCATGTACGCAGTTGCGACCCGGTGATCGCAGATGATAATACCGCCTGGGTTACCCTGCGTTCTGGTACCACCTGTGGCGGTAATGTAAACGAGTTGCAGGTGGTAAATATCACAGACGTTACTAAGCCTTCTTTAATAAAAACCTATAGCCAAACCAATCCGCATGGTTTGTCAAAAGAAGGTAATATCCTGTTTATCTGCGACGGTAAAGACGGTTTTAAAGTGTATGATGCTGCTGATGCCAACAACCTGAAATTGATAAAGCAAATAACCGGTATGGAAACTTTCGATGTAATTTCCTGGAATTCCAAAGCGTTGGTAGTGGCGAAAGATGGCTTGTACCAGTTCGATTACTCCAATATCAGGAACATTCGATTGATCAGTAAAATAGGCTTAGATTAAAATCCGGTTATGTACATAAAACTTCTTCTTTTTGTTGTTCTTACCGGAGTTGTTCTTATATCCAGTGCACAAGAAGCAAAGCAGGAACAACCGGTCAAAAAAGGCTGTTCCTGTTCTTTCAGTTCCATTAACCAAATTGGGGTGTTGAACGGCGGCAAAGGCGCTTATTTCGAGGCGCAAACCATTAATGGTGTCAGGTATAAAACCTGGTTTGCCGGGATAGGGGTAGGGTTGGATTATTATTTCCGTCATGGCTATCCTGTTTTTTTAGATGTGCGAAAAGACCTTCTTGATAAACCGTTTACCCCCTTTTTTTATATAGATGGCGGCTTTCATTTGGTGAATAAGAAAATAGTACCGGAATCACGCTGGTATCAAAACGTTTATTCCAATGGATTTTATGGAGGTGCTGGTGTTGGGTATAAAGTTGGTTTTCGCTCAAAGTTCCGTGTGCTGGCAAGCGCTGGGTATAGTTATAAAAATGTAACCCGTAAATATGAGAACGTTCTCGGCTGTGGAACACCCTGCTGGGAACATTATTATACGTACAAGAATTATTTGCACCGGTTTTCAATGAAACTGGGTGTGCAGTTCTAATGCATGCCGTTACCTTTTCAGAAATTGTACGTTTCGCTGTATGCCCTGGAATTTGGCCCGCTTTAATGGGGAATGCCGGAATATTTGTTTGAATGCTTCTTCAGTTAGTGATTCCCATTCTTTGGTGGTGAAGTTGAGTATTTCAGGTATGGGCGCAAATCCGGCTTCCCGGGTTGGTTTTGCAAACCGGTTCCAGGGACAAACGTCCTGGCATACATCGCAGCCAAACATCCAGTCGGCAAATTGTCCTTTTTTGTCATCAGGCAGCAACAGATCTTTTAATTCGATGGTATAGTAGGAAATACACTGGCTTCCGTTGATCACTTTGCCATCGGTAATAGCGCCGGTAGGACAGGCGTCGATACACCGGCGGCAACTGCCGCAGTAATCTTTGGCAATAGGGTCGTCGTATTCCAACTCCATATCAACGATCAGTGTAGCTATGAAAAAGAATGACCCCTGTTGTTTGGTGATCAGGTTGCCGTTTTTGCCGATCCAGCCAAGTCCGCTGCGATGCGCCCAGCTGCGTTCCAGTACCGGTGCTGAATCAACGAATCCGCGTCCGTGCACTTCACCAATGTGTTCATTGATGAGGGCTAACAGAGCATGCAGCTTTTGTTTTATCACTTCATGGTAATCTTTACCAAACGCGTATTTTGAAATATTGGGCGTGCCGGTTTGCTGTGTTTGTTGTGGAAAGTAATTCAGCAATACCGTGATCACCGATTTGGCGCCAGGTACCAGTTTGGTGGGGTCAATGCGCAGGTCGAAATAATTTTCCATGTACTGCATATTGCCATGCAGTCCTTTGTTCAGCCATTGCTCCAATCGCCGCGCATCTTCATCCAGTTGCTGCGCCCGGGCAATGCCGCAAAAGTCGAATCCCAGTTCGCGGATGAATGACTTTATTTGTTGGGTATGTTGAAGTTTATAGTTTATAGTTTATGGTTTATAGTTTATGGTTTGTTGTTTATCGTTTAAACTCGCAATAGGCTTTCCGCTTTCGACTGTAGGCTTGCAGCTTGTGGCTTATAGCTTAGCTTTCTGCTTTCAGCGTTCCGCGTTTAGCGTTCCGCTTGTATTCGCCTTCAGCCTTCATTCAGCGTTCTTCCTTCTGCGTTCAGCATCTGGCTTTCCGCGTTCTGCGTTAAGCGTTCAGCCTTCTTGCGGAAACCGGAAGGGGTCAACTGCTTTAGTTTTAAAAACTGCTTGTTGAAGTTCGCCAATGTATTGAACCCGCTTTCGTAACTGATCTCCAATACCGATTTTTGGGTATCGATCAACAGCTTGCAGGCATGGCCAATGCGTACTTCGTTCAAAAAATCGATATATGTTTTCTTCGTACATTTTTTAAAATAACTGCAAAAAGCCGGAATGCTCATGCCGGCGGTAGCGGCCACATCTTTCAGGGCAATGGGTTCCTGGAAATTATCAATAGTGAACTGAAAGATCCGGTCAATGCGGTCTTTATTTTTTGCCTGAAAGGTCTTTACTTCCTGTGTTGACACTGCTTCATATTCATGCGTCGCCGCTATCACCTGTAAACACTCGCATAGCCTGATGATGCGGGCAAAACCCTGTAAATGTTCCAGTTCTGTTAATAAAGATCTCAATTGTTGCCGCGTAGCGCCCTGTATTTTCAAACCCTGCATGGCCACGGCAAACAGCTTTAAAATGCTTTTGCTTTCGGGCAGTTGCATGAAATCGGGCCCCCAGAAATCGTCGGTAAACTGCACCACCACTGCCGCGGTTACCAGGTCTTTATGCGCTTTTTGAAATGTATGCGGCAGGTTACTCCCCAGGAAGAACACATCATCGGTTTTAAATTCGCCTATATAGTTCCCGATAAAGGCCGAACCTTCGCCTTCTATAAACAGGATGAGCTCATACTCAATATGTTGATGCCAGGGCACTTCAAAATGAGGCGTGCGATAGGTGCGCGCCACAAAGGAAGTATTTTGCGAAAGCGGTAGTTTTTCAACCAGTGGTTTCATACCTGGGGGTAAAAGGAACACTATATTAAGCAAAAATAAACATATCGGATATCAATTATATTAAAATAGTTTAGGTTTTCGCAAATAAAGTGGTAGGTGATATAACCAATTGTCAATAATTTCGATTCTTCGATAAAGGTTTTTGGTTAACAGGGCAGCAGGTGTAGGGTGTAGAATCAGATCTCTTCCGAGCTTGCTGCCTTTTATAAGCTGTAAGCTATAAGCTTCAAGCCGAAAGCCCAAAGCCGGAAAGCAAATACAACCTTACACTTCATGCAGTCGCGGTAACAGCAACTCGAAAATCAGAACTTAAAACCAGCAGAGCGGGGCAAGTTCTGAAACCTGGAACCTGGAACTTGAAACTTGTAACCTGAAACTGCATTTCCCGGCAACTGGTAACCGGAAACCGGTAACTGTATTCCTGAAATCTGGAACTATAAATAATTAAGCTGCCATATGCTACTCCTAGGAATTGATGTAGGCACATCTTCTATTAAAGTTTCTGTAGTAGATGCCCAAACGCACGAATGCAAAGCATCTGCTCAATATCCCGAATCTGAATCTCCCATTATTTCACCGCAACCGGGTTGGGCCGAACAATCGCCCGATATGTGGTGGGAACATGTGCAACAGGCTATACAAAAAGCACATGCCGGCAAGGCCTATAATCCTGATGATATTGGCGCTATTGGTATTTCTTACCAGATGCATGGCCTGGTTATGGTTGATGAGAACCAGCAGGTATTGCGCAACTCTATTATATGGTGCGATAGCCGGGCGGTTGAAATTGGTGACAAAGCATTTAAAGCCATCGGAAAAAAAACATGTCTTTCGCACCTGTTGAATTCACCTGGTAACTTTACCGCTTCCAAACTGGCCTGGGTAAAAGAAGAAGAGCCGGCCAACTATAAGAAAGCTGTAAAAATTATGCTGCCCGGCGATTTCATTGCCATGAAAATGACGGGTGAAATTACTACCAGCGTCTCCGCTTTATCAGAAGGCATTTTCTGGGATTTTAAGAAAGACAGGATCAGCAAGGACGTAATGGAATATTATGGTTTTAATGATGAACTGATCCCTGCTGTACAGGATGTTTTTTCGGATCATGGCCGGTTGAAAGAAAACGTTGCCGCTTCTTTATCATTGAAAGCCGGTATACCGGTTACGTATAAAGCCGGCGATCAACCCAATAATGCATTATCGTTAAATGTGCTGGAACCCGGTGAAGTGGCTGCTACGGCGGGCACGTCGGGGGTTATTTATGGTGTAAGCGATGAACTGACCTGTGATCCCGAATCGCGTGTGAACACTTTTGCGCACGTTAACTATACTACCGATGAAAAGCGGTTGGGCGTGTTGTTATGTATTAACGGTACCGGTATTTTGAACCGTTGGGTAAAAAATATCTTCACGCCGGCTATCAGCTATTCTCAAATGAACAGTGAAGCTGCCAGGGTGCCTGTTGGCGCCGATGGCCTGCGGGTATTGCCGTTTGGTAATGGCGCCGAGCGCATGCTGAAGAACGAGATCATTGGCGTGCATTTTCATCATATCGATCTGAACCTGCATTCGCAGGCGCATTTGTTCCGCGCTGCCCAGGAGGGCATTGCCTGCGCATTCCGGTACGGGCTTGATATTATGCGCGAGAATGGCATGAACCCTCAGGTGATCAGGGCAGGTAAAGCCAATTTATTCTTAAGTGAGCTGTTTGTGGAAGCGTTTGTAAATACCACACATGTACCGGTTGAATTATACAACTGCGATGGCAGTGTAGGCGCCGCCATTGGTGCAGGTATTGGCGCAGGCGTATACAAAACACCCAAAGAAGCCTTCACGCAGGTAAAACCATTGACCGTTATAGAACCCACGAAGAAGAAAGAGTACAAGGCGGTGTATGAGGAGTGGAAGGAGCTGCTTGATAAAACACTTGATTAATTAGTCAGGTAGGGATTAGGAAATGAAAAATGAAGAATGATAAATGAGGAATGAGAAAGGGCAGAAATATCGAATATCGAATGCCCAATGTAGAATGTAGAAGTGGAATACAGGAATTGGACCAACTTATTGACTTACACACTCAATAACTGGCTTTCCTCGATGCCTTTATGCCTTGTTGCCTCGTTGCCTCGTTGCCTTCTCTGCTATTATCCATTATACCCTTATCATAAACAAAACAATCTTCTCAAGTAAATAATAAACATAAGAATATGAAAATCATTACTGGTGACAAAGAATTCTTTAAAGGTATTGGTGCCATCAAGTACGAAGGCCTGGAGAGCGACAATCCACTGGCCTTTAAATGGTATGATGAGAACAAGGTAGTAGCTGGCAAAACCATGAAAGAGCATTTACGGTTTGCGGTATGCTACTGGCACACGTTCTGCAACACCGGCGCCGATCCGTTCGGTCCGGGTACAAAGCATTTTGCCTGGGATGCAGCCGGCGACGCGGTACAACGCGCGAAAGACAAAATGGATGCTGCCTTTGAGTTCATCACCAAACTGGGTGTGCCTTACTATTGCTTCCATGATATTGACCTGGTTGATGAAGGCGCTAACTTAAAAGAATACGAAAGCCGTTTGCAAAGCATCGTTGATTACGCAAAACAAAAACAAGCGGCCAGCGGTGTAAAGCTGTTGTGGGGAACCGCCAACGTGTTTTCTAATCCACGTTATATGAACGGCGCTTCTACCAATCCCGATTTTGCAGCCGTTGCCTATGCCGGTACACAGGTTAAAAATGCATTGGATGCTACCATTGCCCTGGGTGGTGAAAACTATGTATTCTGGGGTGGCCGCGAAGGTTATATGAGCCTGCTGAACACCAACATGAAACGCGAGCTCGATCACCTGGCCCGCTTCCTGACAATGGCGCGTGACTATGCCCGTAAACAAGGTTTCAAAGGGGTGTTCTTTATTGAGCCCAAACCATGTGAGCCTACCAAGCACCAATACGATTATGACAGCGCAACCGTGATCGGTTTCTTACGTCATTACGGCCTCGATAAAGACTTTAAATTGAATATAGAAGTTAACCACGCAACCCTTGCTGGTCATACCTTCCAGCACGAATTACAGGTGGCTGCCGATGCCGGTATGCTGGGTAGCATCGATGCCAACCGCGGTGATGATCAGAATGGCTGGGATACCGATCAGTTCCCGATCAACCTGAATGAACTGGTTGAAAGCATGCTTATCATCCTGGAAGCTGGTGGTTTTGCTGGTGGCGGTATCAACTTCGACGCTAAAACCCGTCGGAACTCTACCGACCTGGAAGATATCTTTATGGCGCATATCGGTGGTATGGACAATTTTGCCCGTGCGCTGGTGATCGCTGATAAAGTAATGCAGAAATCTCCGTTTAAAAAGTTCCGTGCCGACCGCTACGCTTCTTTCGACAGTGGCAAAGGAAAAGAGTTTGAAACAGGTGCGTTGAAGCTCGAAGACCTGCGTGAGTATGCTCACTCAAACGGCGAACCCAAACAGATCAGCGGTAAGCAGGAGTGGCTGGAGAATATGATCAATCAGTATATCTGATAGCTAGTAGTAAGTAGCTAGTGGCTAGTAGGGTAGCAGAATGTAAGTTATTAGAAGCAGGAAATAAGAAGTAAAAGGTAAGAAGCAGGATATAGGAAGTAAGAGGTAGAAAGTAAGAAGAACAAAGTACGAGGTAGGAAGTATGAGATAGTCCCAGAACTATTTTGAGCTCCCGTAATCGGACTCTTCTTGCAATCTATTGCTTACTTCCTTTTTTATTTTCATGATCCTTTGAAAATTCTTAAACATAACAAAACGATTGTAACAAACTTGTAAACTAAAACGCTTGCCATATGCAATTTCTTGGTTTAGTTGACTGGATATTCGTTGGCCTGTACATGGCCGTAATTGCTGCGATATCGATCTGGTCTATTCGAAAAGCAAAAGACTCGCCGTCTGATTATTTTTTGGCCAACCGCAATCTTGGCTGGTTTGTGATCGGTGCTTCCATCCTGGCCTCTAATGTGGGGTCTGAGCACGTGGTTGGTCTGGCCGGTACGGCCGCTAACTCCGGACTGGTAATGGGGCATTATGAATTGCATTCCTGGATCATCCTGATCCTGGGCTGGGTATTTGTTCCGTTCTATATGCGAAGTATGGTGTACACCATGCCCGAGTTCCTGGAACGGCGGTACAATAGCCAGTCGAGGATGTTGCTGTCGATCATTCAGCTACTCAGTTACATTATTGCAAAAGTATCGGTAACCATTTATGCCGGTGCGCTGGTGGTAACTTCGTTTTTAGGCGTTGACTTCTGGACGGGCGCCATTGTTTTGGTAATTATAACGGGCATATACACGGTATTAGGCGGCTTGCACGCGGTTATGTATACAGAGACCCTGCAGGCCATCATCCTGATCGTAGGTTCGTTGACACTCATGATCGTTGGATTGGATAGAGTAGGAGGCTGGGATGCGCTCGTATCATCCCTGCCCAAAGAGAAATTGAACATGTTCCCGCCGTTGAGTGACCCTGAATTTCCCTGGGCTGGTATCCTGTTCGCTTCGCCCATTGTGGGGCTATGGTATTGGTGTACCGACCAGCACATCGTGCAAAGATGTTTGGCCGGCCGGGATGAACGCCAGGCCCGCCGGGGAACCATATTTGCCGCTTTCCTGAAACTGTTCCCTTTCTTCATTTTTATGATCCCTGGTATCATCGCTTATACATTGGCGAAGCAGGGTAAAATTGTATTACCTAATGGCGACCAGGCGTTTCCTACGCTGGTAAAAGAATTAATGCCGGTTGGTTTGCGCGGGTTGCTGGCAGGCGGTTTATTGGCTGCCTTAATGAGTTCGCTGGCGGCTGTGTACAACGCCTGCTCTACTTTGTTTACAATGGATATTTACCAGAAGTACCGCCCCAATGCAAGCAATCACCAACTGGTAAAAGTGGGCCGTATTGCTACTGGTATTGCCGTTGTGCTGGGTATGATCTGGATACCCATCATGAAAGGGATCTCAGGAGTATTGTATCAATATTTGCAAAGCGTACAATCGTACCTGGCGCCACCTATTGCCGCCGTGTTCCTGTTGGGTGTGTTCTCTAAACGTATCAACGCCAAAGGCGCTTATTCCGCCATGGTGGTAGGGTTTATAATTGGCATGGTGCGCATTATCCTGGAGTTGAACCGGCAGCATTTGAGCGGTTTCTTATACGATTTCGCCACCCTGAACTTCCTTTACTTCTGTATAAGCCTGTTTATTTTCTCCATCGTGCTGATGGTTGTGGTAAGCTTACTTTCTGAAAAGCCCAACGAAGCGCAATTAAAGGGTTTAACGTTTGCTACCACGGTGGCTGAGGACAAAGCGGCTTCGCGTGCGAGCTGGACAAAAGTGGACGTGATATTGTCGTTGTTTGTGCTGGTGTTCATCATCGTTGCGTTCCTGTATTTCTCACCATTGGGAGTTGCCAAATAAACAGCAGGAAAATATAACATTGCATGTGCCATCCTGGTTCGGCGGGATGGCATTTTTCTTCGCTCACCGTCCCCCGACTCATCGGGGCCGCTGAAACTTCAGCGTAGATGAGTTTTTTACCAGTCGTGTTTGGCAATAATTATACAAGTGTAGGATTGATATTTGCCGCCATCGCATTTTACAAAGCCGATGCCGATATCGTACAGGGAAGCATCCCAATCGCCAATGCCCAGCAAATGATCGCGGTGGCCCTTGCTGGCGTCTCCGGCATCGATGATCAATGATTTTATTGCTTCTGTTCCTGAATCGTGACCTGTTGCCAGCGATTCAAAGAAATTCTCCTTCTTATCTTTTAACCAGTCGGCATTTAATTTATAGCCGCTTTGCTGAATAAAATAATTGATGCCATATCCATCGGGATTAACATGGTTAAAATAATTGCGTTTGGCCATGTCGAGCGCTTTGGCTTCGGCTACTTTGGCCAGGGTATCGTTCCAACGTAACGCCTTTTTGGTGATAGTCAGTTTCGCGTTGAGATGAAGTTCTTTATAATATTTTTCGGGATTGCTTCGGATGGTGTTGAGTAATTGAAATGCCTGTTGTGCTTCCTCTTTAACAACAAAGGGGTTGTTATTATAAAAAAAAGACAATAATAGCATCACAACTGGTACCATATAAGATATCACTTTCATAAGAGTACGGTCTGGTTGCTGAATACGGTTCTATTTAAATATAAGAATATCCGGCCGGTTTTGCAATAGCCGTTTGAAGGAGAACTTGGATTTAACAATACAGGTAGTTAATTGAAAAAGGATATTGAGTTGGAAATAGTTACTGGTTTATAGTTCTTTAGTTATTAAGTTATTAAGTTATTAAGTTATTAAGTTCGTGATTAACTAATGAACTTCTAATGAACTCAATAACTTATTTCTCGTGGTACAACCCTTCCTCTCCGGTGGCCAGGGATTGAATGGTAATGTCGTTGTTGCTGCCGAGCAAATCGCCGGAGGTCATTACGATGACAGCAACCGGTAAATTACTTTTTAAGATGGTATCGCCACGGGTACTATAGGTCTTGTTATCAAATTTCAATTGGTCGCCAAGGCGGTAACCTTCGCCGTAAAGCCATTGATGGTCTTTAATATGATCGGGGCTTAATGTAGTGCAGGCAGGAAAGAATGGGCTGGAAAGGATGGTCAGCAAGATTATTGTTTTCATAAGTAAAGACGTTTGCTCAAAAAAATATAAGCAAGAACCGGGCCGGTTGGCTAAAGCTGAATAACTCCCGCCTGGTGGTTGGCGAGCTACTTTTGTACACTAATAAATGACTACCTGAGCACTAATAAATAACTACCCGTTTTAAGTGGTTTTGCGTATTTGGAATATTTGTAATGTCAATCAGCCGCACTGGTGGTTTTATTGTTTCTATTTTCCGGTTTGTAACAGAATTTAATAATTGAACAGGCACCGAATACTGAAACAATAAACATTTTGGGTTGACATAACGAATAAGGACTGACGATGAACACTGGGCGTTCTGGGTATTACCGGGATGCCCTTTTTTTGTTCGGAGTTTGTAAGTTATTGAGTTATTAAGTTGAACTCAGAACTTACTAACTCAATAACTTATGAGCTGCTTTCACTGGCAGCCGCTTCCACCCACCGCATCATCAATCGCTCCTTTAACCTGCATCATAAGCTCCTTTTTCTGTTCACCCAATAACGACTTTACAAAAATGATAGCAGCGTAGTTGCGGCATTTGTCAATATACGGCCAGGTACCAAACAAACCCGGGCTGCTTACCACTTTGCTTTTTCCCTGGGCATCTTCTTCCTGGATCCATTCACCTAAACCATAGTGAAAGCCTTCTGCAACTTTTGGTGTGAATTTCACCGGCAGCGTGACGAACTGCGGCGTTTGCATTTCTTCAATGGCTTTTTCGCTCAGGATCCGCTTGCCTTCAAACATTCCCTTGTTCAGGATCATTGATAAAAAGTTGATATAGTCATTCGCTGTACTGCGGGCGCCGCCGGAAGGGTTGGGCGCATACCCATTGTCATTTACAAACGAAGTGCCCTTCATTTTCAAGGGACGTAATAACTTATCCTGGATAATACGATCGAATGTTTTTTTGGAAACCACTTCCAGCACCCGGCCGGCAATGTTCAATCCAATTGCACCGTAATGAAATTCAGTGCCAGCGTTATTGGAGATCTCTTTCGCGGCTAACGCATTCACTTCTTCTTCCAAACTCATGTATTTACCGCGTTGCATAATTTTCGACAGGCTTCCTTTTTCTGACTCAATACCTGTGGTATGGGCAAGACACATGCGGATGGTAACATAACTCTTCATGTATTTATCAAAGATGGGCAGGTATTTACTAACCGGGTCGTCGAGTTTTATTTTGCCTTCATCTACAAACATCATGACCAGTGCCGCCGTTAACCACTTGCTGCTACTGGCAATGGGCGCTTGTGTTTTGGCATTGAATTCACCCAGCTCTTTGGCGTGAATGATCTTTCCATCTTTATATACCAGTGCTACGACATCATTCCCCAGCAATTTCTGGTTTCGTTGCAAAAGGGCGTCTACCTGAGTAAAGTCGGATTGTGAAAAGGAAGACTGAAAGAATAACAGGAATACGAATAAAAGACTGCAACTGAGACAGATGGAACGGTTTTTTAATGACATAAATGCATGAATTTTGACCTGGATTGGGATTTGTAAGTAATATACTGCTATTGAAAATGCAGGCTCGGTTAAACCGGACCGATCTTTTTTACGTTCAACAGATTAAAAAGGTTTGGTGAACGAGGTCCTGAAAATCCGTGAACTGTATTTCAATTAGCATATTAGCAAATTATCATATTAACTATTATGAACTTAGGCAATTTTACCATAAAGGCGGCGGAAGCTTTTCAACAGGCGCAACAATTAGCGTTTAATTCACAAAGTCCGAATATTGAAACGGAGCATGTGCTGAAAGCTTTGCTCGATCAGGAAGATTCACCGGTTGAATATCTTTTAAAAAAGAATAATGTGACCGTGAACCTCCTTGAAAATAAATTACACGAACAAATTGAAAAACTGCCCAGGACCAGTGGCGATGCGGCGCAGATGGTTAGCCGGGAGACGAACAATGTGATCCTGCGCGCCGGTGCAACGTTGAAACAGTTCGGGGATGAATTCATTACCCCTGAACATTTACTGCTGGCTATTGTGCAGGGCAGCGATTCTACCGCCCGTTTGCTGAAAGAAGCCGGACTAAGCGAGAAAGGTTTGGTGGCGGCCATTAAAGAATTACGCAAAGGTGGAACAGTACAATCGCAAACCCAGGAAACAACTTTCAATGCGTTGAATAAATATGCCCGCAACCTGAACGACCTTGCGCGCCGCGGAAAGTTAGACCCGGTTATTGGTCGCGATGAAGAAATACGCAGGACCCTGCATATCCTTTCGCGCCGTACAAAAAACAACCCGATCCTGGTAGGTGAACCGGGCGTTGGTAAAACTGCCATAGCCGAAGGTATTGCGCACCGGATCGTGAATGGCGATGTACCCGAGAACCTGAAGACAAAAATTATTTATGCGCTGGATATGGGACAACTGATTGCCGGCGCCAAATATAAAGGTGAGTTTGAAGAGAGGTTGAAAGGTGTAGTAAAAGAAGTTACCGATAGCAATGGCGAGATCATTTTATTCATTGATGAAATTCACACCCTGGTAGGAGCCGGGGGGGGTGAAGGCGCCATGGATGCGGCGAATATTCTGAAACCTGCACTGGCGCGTGGTGAACTGCGGGCCGTTGGCGCTACAACTTTAAATGAGTACCAGAAATTCTTCGAAAAAGATAAAGCACTTGAACGCAGGTTCCAGAAAGTAATGATAGATGAACCATCGGTTGAGGATGCAATATCTATTCTTCGTGGGTTGAAAGACCGTTACGAAACGCACCACCATGTGCGCATTAAAGACGAAGCCATTATTTCGGCGGTGGAATTATCGGCCCGGTATATTTCCGACCGGTTCTTACCCGATAAGGCCATTGACCTGATTGATGAAGCAGCAGCGAAATTGCGGCTCGAAATGAATTCAATGCCCGAAGAGCTGGACCACCTGATACGACAAATACGTCAGTTGGAGATTGAACGCGAGGCAATAAAACGGGAGAATGATGAAGAGAAACTGAAGGCGTTGAATACCGAAATTGCCAACCTAAGTGTTGAACGGGATACCTTGAAAGCCAAATGGCAGGAAGAAAAAGAGCTGGTTGATAAAGTGCAGGATGCCAAGGCAAAAGTAGAGCAGTTGAAAATTCAGGCCGAGCAGGCCGAACGTAATGGCGATTATGGCACCGTTGCAGAGATACGCTATGGCAAAGTAAAAGAACAGGAACAGTTAATTAACGAGTACTCTAAGCAATTGGATGCCATTAGCGAGAACAAACGGTTGATGAAAGAAGAAGTGGATGCAGAAGATATTGCCGAAACAATAGCAAAAGCTACCGGCATTCCGGTGAGCCGCATGTTACAGGGTGATAAAGAGAAACTGTTGCATCTGGAAGCAAAGCTGCATGAGCGGGTGGTAGGGCAGGATGAAGCAATAACAGCCGTAGCAGATGCTATTCGCAGAAGCAGGGCGGGATTGCACGATCCCAAAAAACCGATTGGTTCATTTATTTTCCTGGGAACTACCGGTGTTGGTAAAACAGAATTGGCCAAAGCTTTGGCCGATTACCTGTTCGATGATGAAAGCATGATGACCCGGATAGACATGAGCGAGTACCAGGAAAAGCACACCGTGAGCCGGTTGGTGGGTGCGCCTCCGGGTTATGTAGGCTATGAAGAAGGCGGACAATTGACGGAAGCAGTACGTCGTAAACCCTATAGCGTAGTGTTGCTCGATGAAATTGAAAAAGCGCATCCTGATGTTTGGAACGTGTTGCTGCAAGTGCTCGATGATGGCCGTTTGACCGATGCCAAAGGCCGGTTAGTGAACTTCAAGAACACCATCATCATTATGACAAGCAATATTGGTAGCCATTTAATTCAGGAAGCCTTTGACGGGGTAAAGGAACAAGACGTAGAAGCAGCTACCGAACGGGCCCAAGCAGAAGTGATGAACCTGTTGCGGCAAACCATCAGACCGGAATTTTTGAACCGGGTAGATGAAATAATCATGTTCCAGCCATTGCTGAAAAAAGAGATCCTTGGCATTGTACAGATCCAATTGAACAACCTGAAAAAACAGGTGGCGGAAAATGGCATCGATCTTCGATTCAGCAATTATGCGCTCGAATACCTGGGCGAACAGGGGTTTGATATGCAATTTGGCGCCCGGCCGTTGAAGCGGTTAATTCAAAAAGAGATCGTTAATCCGTTGAGTAAAAAAATACTCGCCGCCGACATCGATAAAAGCAAACCAGTAATGGTTGATGTGTTTGATGGGGTAGTGGTGTTCAGAAATGAAACCCCTGAGCGGGTGCAGTAGGAAGTTTAACGAATCGTTAAAAGAAGGAAAATTTCATTCAGTAAAAAACCATATAGACAACATCTTGTTATTAAAATGTGAGTGAGAGAAAACCTGTGAACAAGGGCCTGTCAGGACTATTATGGGGAACAGAATTTTGGGGAAGGCCTGGCCGGTTTTGCTTGAACAGGTAATTTGAAGAAGCTAGGTTTTTGAACCAGGGCCACTCTGCTACTAGTAGAGTGGCCTTTTTAAATTAATAGATTACAGCTAAAACAATAGAAAGAGGAGATAGTATGCCAATTAAAAATGATAAGAACAAAGAGATCATTCCAACCAAGGGGTTATGGGCTGGTGACCCGGGTGCGCCGGTAAGCCTGGTATTTTTTGGCGATTACGAAAGCGAAGAGTGTGCTAAAGTGCATAGGGTGATGGTAAAGCTGCTGGAATCGCATGGCAAAAAGATCAGGTTGAATTACCGGCATTTTCCAATGACCCAGATCCATCAGCATGCGCATAAAGCGGCAGAAGCGGCAGTAGCTGCTGCCCAGGAAGGCAAGTTCTGGGAGATGCATAACCTGCTGTATATGCATCGTCGCCGTTTGGGCACTATTAGTTTGCGCGAATATGCCCGGGAAGCTGGCGTAACCAGCAAGAATTTTCTACCCGACCTGGTTGAAAGTAAGTACGGCTGGACGGTAAGAACTGACCTGTTGGAAGGATTGGATAGAGGCGTGCGTAGCGTGCCTACCTTATTAATTAATGATCGTGTGTACCAGGGAAGGCTCAGTCAGCCTGAAATAGCAAAGGCCATAGAGTTGGAGTGCCATAGTGTAAAGCGCAAAAGGGCCTAAGCTATTGGTGTTATGAATGTGTGGTTCGTGTGCAGTAGTCAAATGTGAGCTGGTAAAGAGCCAGAGGAAATGATGAATTGTAGGTATTGTGCGTGTGATCCTGTGCATAGTGGTTGAAGGATCAGGGCAGGCACTGGGCACAGTCGAAGTACAAATTACGGGGGTGTCTTTACACCCCTTTTTTGTTTTCAGGGCCTGCTTTCTACCCAAAAACGCTATTAAGAATGCCTGTTTCCAAAAAAAATTAAAATTTTTTTTGGAAAGAACTGGTTTTGAACAGAGGTAATAATTATTCACCAATTCACATATAATAGCCATTAAATTATGTTGTTTCTTAAAATTAATTGTTAGAAAAGCCGTTTATGAGTTTTAAAATAAATTATAGGCAGTAAAAATGATGAATGTTATTTTATATAATATGATGTATTTAAGGCTTTCGTGCGGGTGAAATCCGCGCTAACGTTTGTTCTTTTCGTTTAAAAAAAGAAACTTTGATTAACGATTAAAATTATAACGATTGCCTGTTCATACATGCTCCCAGAGTTGGGAGCTTTTTTTATGCCCAAAAAAAGAGAAGGCAGTGTAGAAACACCGCCCTGAATGAATGAATGATTGCTTGCCATATGAAAAACAGCAGTTACGGGTGGATTCGAACCACCGTAGGAGGGCTTGCGAGCCTCCGCCTTTCCACCTCGGCCACGTAACTCATATAAAAACACTGCAGGCTGCACGCTTCAAGCTGCAAGCCGTTGCGGCAACGAAGAACTAAGAGCTTTGAACTTGCTCCACCTTTAAGGGGCTGGGGGGTAAATCCACCGCAGATACCAGCTCCTGATGTTTTCAAAATACCAGGTGAACAAAATGGCAGCTGCCGGTATCAGTAATATGCTATACCACCAGGTTGAGTAAGCGATCATAACCCCGATGGAGACGGTTAGCAATCGCAGGAACTCCAGGTGCACAACCCATTGCTTTTGTTCCATAATTGCTCCGCAATTGATCAGCGTGAGCAATAGGGCAATGGTGATCAATAGCTGTTGATGCAGGGGTAGGAATTTTTCAAAAAGTATAAATACAAACAACAGCACAATACTCAGCACGATCTGCCACACTACATACCGGTTCAGGGGTTTGCCTACCGGGATATCATTCTTTTGTACCAGCAACTTTTCTTCGGCCTGCTCGCGGAAGCAAGGGTCAAGAAGATCGGGTTTGCCGAATATTAGTTTCACTTTATTGACAGGGCCTTTGGTTTTTCGGGCAGCCAGCAACAGTTCGGTAATGAAGTGGAAATGCTGCCATAAAAAGCTATAGCTTTTAAGCGGATGGGTTAATCCGTATTGTATTTCTACATCATCATCTTCTTTTTGAAAGGTGCCGAACAGCTTATCCCAGATAATAAATACATCACCATAATTTTTATCCAGGTACTTTTCATTGCTGGCATGGTGAACGCGGTGGTGGGAGGGGGTTACCAGAATGTATTCCAGTATGCCCAGTTTTCCGATCAGTTGGGTATGTATAAAGAAGGGGTACAACCCATGCACCAGTAAAATGCTGGTGATCATGGAGGCCGGAAAACCAAGTATCGGAAGCACTGCCCAGAAACCGGTACGCACAAATGCCTGAAATACGGTTATGCGGGCCGATACCGTATAATTGAAATCTTCGCTTTGATGATGCACTACATGCACCGCCCAGAACAGGTTGATCTCATGCGCCAGCCGGTGATACCAGTACCAGAGAAAATCGGTGCACAACAACAGCACGATCCATAGTAAAATGCCTGGTTGAATGGTGAACAAGCCGTATTTCTTCTGCAGAAAATCATATATGAAAAAGAACAAGCCGGTTACCCATACATCTAACAACCTTTCTGCAATGCCAACACTAATGTTTGCAATGGAATGGTGCAGATTAAAAACGGGCTTCTTTTTTTGCCGGGCAATGAAAAACTCCAATGCCATGAATACAACAAAAAAGGGGACTGCCAACGCCAGCAGATTTAATTTCATAACCGGTAATGATTGGTGCAGATAATTGCTTTATTGTTTAGGGTCAAGTTTAATGAGCTGATATTGCGATGCATCTGTAATCCGGATCTTCTGTTTCTTATATACCGGGTGTTCTATTACTAACGTAACCGGTAGGTCCTGCCAGGTAGAAATGGTAAAGGCGCCTTTGCTGTTAGTGAGCGCTTCTTCTTCCCCGGAGGTAATATAGACATACGCATTTTCAATGTATTTGCCCGTAGCGCTGTTCTTAACTGCGCCAGCTATAGTATGGGGCCGTTCAGGAAAAATTTCTGATGTATTGAATATAAGGGCCGGCAACGCAATTAGCCAGCTATTGCGGTGTGTGCGATTCATGCGACAATATTTGAGGGTTGAAAAATGTATAACCTGTTCCGTTATACATCGTCAACATCGTGCTTTTGAATAATGCATTGGCATGGTGGTAAAATTCAACACAATGATACTTAAAATATTTAAGTCTACAAAAATAGTGGACTAAAAAATTTTAATAACACACAAAGTCGCATTGGGGTTAGACTGCTGGTTTTACAGAAGGTTTAATCGCTCTTAAAGTTATTTGATTGTAAAATGAACGTGATTTTGTTAATGAAAGGCATTGTACGTTTTTAATACAATAGCGTTGGGTAAATGCAAACATTTTTAGTTGTCAACTTTTACTACAAAGGCATGGAAATTGTTAAGCCTTTCGTGAAATGTTTTTGATTAAACATAAAACACGCAATTATGAAATCAATGGGAAACCTGTTTAAGTATGTAATGGTTGTTGCCGCAGGAACAATCATTTTTTTTGCCTGTTCCAAAGAGAAATCCGACAATTCAACTGTGCCTTCGGGTAAGCAGGAGTTAAACCTTTATCTAACTGATGGTCCAACCGATCTTTTTGACAAAGTATTAGTCGACATCAAATCGGTGAAGGTGTTGGTCGATACCTGCGATAAAACCCGCAGACGTCGCGATAACTGGGATAGCACCAAGAAGTGCACAGTATGGGATTCGCTGCGCATTACTCCGGGCGTATATGATCTGCTGACATTGCGTAACGGTATTGATACGTTATTGGGAAGCGGCATGGTAACCGATGGTTCTATCCGTAAAATAGTTATCACGCTCGGTACCAATAATTCTATAGTAAAAGATAGTATTTCTTATCCGCTGAACTTATTGAATAACCAAACAACCATTACTATCAAGCTGTATGGTCATGAGTGGGATAACTACTCAAGCGGTCGTTATCGATTGTGGCTTGATTTTGATTGCGGACGTTCTGTTGTTCGACTACGTAATGGCGAGTTCTACCTGGCGCCATTCATCCGTGCGTTTATCATAAAAGAATCAGGTGCTGTAAAAGGAACGATCAAACCAACCGATGCCTATCCGATCATTTCTGTTTACAATGCCACAGATACTGCGTATGCGTTCCCCTGGCGTGATGGACAATGGAAAGTGCGTGGTCTTGATTCAGGAACTTATTCTGTTTTTGTAAATGCCGGCAATGGTTACCAGGATACAACTATTAACAATATATCGGTAACTGTGGGCAAGGAAACCAACCTGGGCACTATTACCCTGCATAAATAACATAGATACGAAGAGCTCAACATACCCTGGCCCTGGCTTAGTCGAGGCTGGGGTTTTTTAGTCAATGGGCAATAAGCAATGGGCAATAAGCAATGGGCAATATGCAAAAAGATGTGAGGTATTTCGGCACTTAGGGGCCTTGCCAATTGCTTATTGTCTATTGCCTATTGATTATTAACTTGCGCTCTTATGTTGCTTTATAAAGAATTTACATTTGATTCAGCTCATTTTTTGCCCAATGTACCGGACGGTCATAAATGTAAAAACATTCATGGCCATACCTACCGGTTGCGGGTGTGGCTGAAAGGTAAACCCGACCCGCAACTGGGTTGGATCATTGATTTTGCAGAACTGAAAAAGATCATCAAACCGGTTGTGGCTCAATTGGATCATAAACTGATGAACGACCTGCCCGGTTTGGAAAACCCCACCTGCGAACTCATAGCGGTATGGATCTGGGACCAACTGAAGCCGGCATTGCCCGCCATGCATCGTATTGAGCTGCATGAAACTCCTACCTCCGGAGTAATTTATGAGGGGGAATAAAACGGCAATTGCTGATTTTGAGATTTAGTGATTTTACGATTTCTTTTTATGTGAGCCTTTCGAACAATCTCAAATCCCAAAATTCCGAAATCCCAAAATGGCTTAATTCACGCCTCGTGCTTACTGAAAAAATTGTCGAGCGAAATAGGGCCGCCTCCTTCAACCAGGAAAAAGATCAGCAACAGTAAAACGATCAATGCAAACGGCAGCTCAAAATCGCCAAAAGCATCCCGCTGGGTATTAATGAAAATAATGGCGCCCATCAATATGGGTATATTCAACATGGCTGCCCATCGGGTGAATAAGCCAATGATTATAAGAAAGCCGCCCAACAGGTGCGACCAGGTTATGAAGATCACCAGCCAGTCGGTGCGGTTAGCCACCAGGCTGCCCCTGACCAGTTCTTCCAACGTTGCCGTATTTACTAAAAAGAAAATGCCTTTAAAGAAGAGGCAGATACCTAAAGCTACCCGCAGCACCACCAGCCAACGGGGATGATGTGTAAGGCTCCACTGGTGAATTTGTTGAAGCGTACCCATGGCAGGACATTTTAAGATTTATAATATGCTAATGGGTAAACCCGCTAATCCCGATAGTAGTCGGGGACAGGCAGTATTAACCGGTATACCCGCTAACTTGTTAACGTATTATAAAATTACGCCCATTATCTCATAAGGGTGCGTTTGCCGCGTTAAAATTCGTAGTGTCAAAAACCTGCTAAATCAATCAACTTCTAAAATATATTCACATATAATACGTTGTTAGCAAATTACCCGATCTTTACCCCCCCTTTCCGTAGAGCAACTTATGAATCACCAAAATATGGCCTGGTGGCCTTCTGTTAAAAAATCAATTACCATGAAGAAATCTGCCTTCATTTGGACAGGCGCTTTATTCGTACTCTCCGTTTCCAGTTTATCCTTTAGTATGTGCAAACCCGGCGCCGCCAATGGACAAATTGGCTCAGGTGGGGATAGTGCCAAGGCCGGTGTGGTAAAAACGGATACGGATGTTATAAAAGCTTCACTACCACCGCTCGATACCGCTTTATTTCTTGCCAAATTGCATAGGAACGCCAATGGCGACTCAAGTGGCAAATGGCCGGTAAAAGGCGCTTATCCTTTGCCAGGCGCTATTCTCCCTTTTAAACGCGTTGTTTCATATTACGGGAACTTCTATTCAAAGAAAATGGGCGTACTGGGTGAATACCCGGAGGATGTGGTAATTGAAAAATTAAAAGCAGAAGTAAAGAAATGGCATGCGGCTGATACAGCTGTAGAAGTTGTTCCGGCCATTCATTATATAGCGCTTACTGCTCAGGACAGCCCTGGTGAAGATGGTAAATACCGTTTGCGGATGCCTGCTTCACATATTGAAAGAGCCATTAATATGGCCAGTAAAATGAACGCGTTGGTGTTCCTTGATATTCAGGTTGCTTTAAGCACATTGCAGGAAGAGGTGCCAAAGCTTGAAAAATGGTTGAAGTTGCCAAATGTACATTTTGGCATAGACCCAGAGTTCTCGATGAAAACAGGTAAAAAGCCCGGTTCCGTGATCGGTACCATGGATGCTGCGGATATCAATTACACAACCAGCTACCTGGCCAAACTGGTGAAAACCTATAACCTGCCACCCAAAATACTGGTGGTGCACCGCTTTACCCAGGGTATGGTCACCAATTACAAGCAAATCAAATTGCAGCCTGAAGTTCAGATCGTTATGGACATGGATGGCTGGGGACACCAGGCACGGAAATTCAATACCTATAAGCAATTCGTTTATAAAGAGCCTGTACAATTCACCGGTTTCAAGATCTTTTACAAGAATGATCTGCGCGAGGCCAACAGCCATGTATTACAACCCGCAGAAGTGTTGAAGCTGAAACCGCAACCGATCTATATTCAGTATCAGTAAGAATTATTAAAGAAATATCAGTGTGGGCTGACCGTAAAGGTCGGCCCTTCTTTTTTCAACCCTGGCCTGAACTACATTGGCTTAATTATTGTCAAAACACAATTAAATCCTACTTAACATGAAGACTTTTATCCTTCCGGTGAAAGCAGCAACCGCTTTTGTTTTCCTGGTGCTGTTAGCCTCATCTTGCAAAAAGGAAAACAATGATAACGACAATAATACCGGCGGCCCGGGTGGTGGCGATTCAACCGGTACCACGAATTGTACAGCCAAAAAAGCAGATGCAGAGAACATCGCCATTTTTCCTGCAGATAATGCCTGGAATAAAGACATTTCCCAATCCCCGGTAGACCCGTATAATTCACAGATCATTGCTGCATTGGGCAGTTATTCGGTAAAAGCCGATTTTGGTAGCGGTTTATGGGAAGGCGGGCCTATTGGTATTCCTTATGTTGTGGTATGTGGAAGCCAAACCAAATACCCGGTTACCTTTCGTGCTAATTCCACTGATAAGAATTACGGCAATGAAAGTGATCCCGGTCCTTATGCCATTCCCCTGAATGCACCTATTGAAGGCAATGGGGTAGGAGATAAGCATGTGATCGCAGTTGATAAGGAGAACAGGATATTGTACGAGTTGTATAATGCTACCGTGAACAACAATCGTTGGGAGGCTTCGTCGGGTGCTATTTTCGATCTAAAGACAAATGCCCTGCGTACCGAAGGCTGGACCTCGGCTGATGCTGCGGGACTGCCTATCTTTCCCGGTTTGGTGCGATATGATGAAATTGTAAAAGGCGAAATCGATCATCCCATCCGGTTTACATTAACCAAACCAAATGTAAAACCTGCCTATATAGCTCCTGCCCGGCATTTGGTGAACAGTACGGGCGGACAGTATTCATTACCTTTTGGCGCCCGCATTCGCCTAAAAAGCAGTTTTGATATCAGCAGCTATTCCGCCACCAACCAGGTTATTTTAAAGGCAATGAAGAAGTATGGATTGATACTGGCCGATATCGGCAGCAATTTATATATCACCGGGGCGCCCGACGAGCGCTGGAACAATGATGACCTGCAACAACTGGGGAAGGTGAAGGGATCAGATTTTGAAGTAGTGAAGTTTAATTGATAGGCGGGAGCTAGTAGTAAGTGGCGAGTAGGGGCCTTCCGGCAACTCCTACTCGCTACTAGTTTATATTTAATCCACTTTCGTGATCTTCAGCACGTTGGTTGGAATGTGCAGGTGAACGGGCGTACTGCCTGTGTTTACCACCACATCGCCGGTCTTAAGAAATCCTCTTTCTTTAAGGATCTTGATCTGGTCGAACATGATATCGTCCAGGCTTTCTTCTTCATCATAAAAGAACGCGCGAACACCCCAGCTTAAGCTCAACTGGTTTACCAGCGTTTTTTCTTTCGTGAAGATATATAAGGGCGAATAAGGGCGATAGCTGCTGAGCACAAAAGCCGTATAACCGCTCTGCGTCATGCCGATCAATGCGTCGGCCTTGGTATCTTTCGCCAGTTTACAACCATTATAACAAATGGCGTCACTCAGGAAAGAAGGTGAGTGCGGTAAAGGTTTCAGGTCCTCTTCGCGGTTGTAGCGGTATTCAGTGCGCTCTACTTCCAAAATGATCTTGCGCATGGTTTCCACCACCAGGGCCGGGTGTTTGCCGGTAGCGGTTTCACCACTCAACATCACGGCGTCAGCGCCTTCCAGTACGGCGTTGGCCACGTCGGTGATCTCACTGCGGTTGGGTTTTACGCGATCGATCATACTTTCCATCATTTGTGTAGCTACGATCACCGGTTTGGCGCGGTGAATACATTTACGAATGATGTCGCGTTGCGCCATCGGTACTTTTTCAACCGGCAGCTCAACACCCAGGTCGCCACGGGCCACCATTACGCCATCTGATTCAAGGATGATATTGCGCAGGTCAACAAGGGCCGAAGGCATTTCTATTTTTGCAATAACTTTTGATTTGCTTTTGGCTTCCAGTAATCTTCTCTTCAGGTCTATGATGTCTTCCGCTTTACGAACGAAGGAAAGCGCTACCCAGTCAACCTTTTGGCCAATGATAAAATCAAGGTCAACGAGGTCTTTTTCGGTTAAAGCGGGCAGTGATATTTTGGTATCGGGCAGGTTAACCCCTTTTTTCGGCAGCAGAATACCACCATAGGTTACCCTTACTTTAACATCACCGTTTTTAGTAATATCAACCACTACCACTTCCAGCTTACCATCGTCGATCATGATCTTGTTTCCAACTTCCACATCTTCGTGCAGGTTGGGGTAGGAAACGTAGATCTTTTCTTTATTACCAACTACTTTTTCTTTAGAAGTAAAAGTGAGGATGTCGCCGGGTTCAATCAATAAAGCGCCGTTCTCAATTTCACCAACCCGTAATTTGGGGCCCTGTAAATCGGCCAATATAGAAATGTTGTAAGGTTCTTTTGAATTGATGGCACGGATGTGTTCAATGATCTGGGCTTTGTTTTCGTGGGTGCCGTGAGAGAAATTGAGGCGGAAAATATTAACCCCTGCTTTTACCAGTTCAAGTAATTTTTCGTACGTATCACAGGCAGGTCCTACGGTAGCTACAATTTTGGTTCTATGTGTACTATGTTGAATGCCTGCTTCCTTATCCATTTCATTGTGCAGGTACTTGGTTAAATCTCTTGCCATTGTATTAATTTCTTGTTTCTAAAATTCAGGTTTATTCGATGCAGGTTGATGGTATGTTTGATTAGCTGGCCAGGATCTTCACGATCTTGATCCATTCATCGCTGATCTTTTGTTTTGATTTCACCGCTCTTTCAAGCAGGGTATAATGCATCCGGTTGTTAAGGATACCCACCATTACATTATGCCGGCCTTCGAGCAGGGATTCTACCGCAGCGTATCCCATGCGGCTGGCAATAAGGCGGTCGAGACAGGTTGGGGAACCGCCGCGTTGAATATGGCCCAGAATGCACACCCTTGTATCGGTAAACGGAAGGCGTTCTTTCACTACTTTGGCTACTTCATTGGCGCCGCCAAATTCATCACCTTCGGCCACTACCACCATGTTCACCAGTTTTTTGCGGCGTTCTTTTTCCTGAAGCGATTCAACCAGTTCTTCAATATCAGTTTTACGTTCAGGTATTAATATATGTTCAGCACCGGTGGCAATACCACTGTGCAGGGCAATATAGCCGGCATCTCGGCCCATTACTTCAATAATGAACAAACGATCGTGTGCATCTGCGGTATCTCGAATTTTATCAATTGCTTCTACAGCAGTATTTACAGCAGTGTCGAAACCAATGGTAAAGTCGGTTCCGGCAATATCTTTATCAATAGTACCGGGTAAGCCAATACAGGGGATGTCGAATTCGCGGCTGAAAATATCGGCGCCTCTGAAAGAGCCGTCGCCGCCAATGATCACCAGGCCATCAATGCCCAGTTTTTTGAGGTTTTGATACGCTTTCTGACGTCCTTCGGGTTGAAAGAATTCCTTGCAGCGGGCTGTCTTTAAGATCGTTCCACCGCGTTGAATGATATTAGCCACACTACGCGAATGCATGGGTATTATATCATTTTCAATGATACCGCTATAGCCACGCATAATGCCAAACACTTCTAATCCATAATAATTACCGGTTCTCACAACGGCCCGTATGGCGGCGTTCATACCTGGAGAATCACCTCCCGAAGTAAGGACACCGATTTTAGTCACCTTTTTTGCCATGAATAAAATCTGTTTTATTTAATAATCTTCGAATCTGCAAGGAAATCGATAAAGGCTATCTACCAATTTTGGAAAGGCGGCCCAAAAATAAGGTTTTGTTTTGATACACGTATTAAGTACACGCTGTGTCAAGAAAACACTGAAATTGTTTTGTAAAATGATGTTTTTTTTGCGAAACACTATTTTTTTTAATCATTATTGTGGTTTTATTTAGGAAAAGGGTTCCCTTCATCCTATTGAAGGGTAACGAATTATTGAGGCTCCAAGATAATAAATGTGAGAGAAAGAAATGCGCATGAAGTGAAGCTTCTTGTTAGCATAACACGCCGTATGCATTGAATGAAAGTAAACGAAATAATTTAAAAATATATGAAACGTCCATGCCAGGATTTTCATTCAGAAATATGGGAAACTGAAAGTTTTGGCAGGGTAAGTTCCATCTGGCAAAAAATCAATAAAAACTAACAGATGAAAGTACTTATTACGGGAGCGAATGGATTATTAGGTCAGCATTTAACCAAATTATTACTCCACAAAAATTATCAGGTAATAGCCACCAGCCGCGGCGAATCCCGATTACCGTTTCAACCATCCGGTAATTACACCTATTATGAAATGGATGTGTCGAATGCATTGGAAACATTTTCAGTTATGGAACGTGAAAAGCCTGATGTAGTAGTGCATGCCGCTGCCATGACACAGGTAGATGATTGTGAGTTGCGGCCGCAACAATGCGAACGCATCAATGTACAGGGCACTTCACAGATCTTAACTGACGCTGAATCTTTTAGCAGTCACTTCATTTATATCTCTACCGATTTTGTTTTTGATGGGGAGAAAGGAAATTACGCAGAAGAAGATGATACAAAGCCGATCAGTTTGTATGGGTTCTCTAAACTGCAGGCGGAAAGCATGGTGCAAACCAGTACCATACCATTTTCCATCGTGCGCACCTGCCTGGTGTATGGTAATTTATTAAAAGGCACCCGCAGTAATATTGTAAGCTGGGTAAAGGAAAGCCTGGAACAGGGAAAGACCATTCAGGTAGTGAGCGATCAACTGCGTACCCCTACGTATGTGGAAGACCTGGCCAAAGGCATTGAATTAATTATTGAAAAGAAGGCGACCGGTATTTATCATATCTCCGGTAAAGATTGGTTAACACCGTACGACATCGCCATTAAAACGGCGCATACCTTTCAGCTCGATGCCACGAAGATTGTAAAAGTTGATGCTTCTACCTTTAAACAACCAGGCCGCCGGCCATTAAAGACAGGGTTCATTATTGAGAAGGCAAGAAAAGAGTTGGGGTATGAACCGATGACGTTTGATGAGGGACTTGAGTTAATGGGTTAAATCGTTAATGGTGAATGTGTCAGTTACCAGTTTCCGGTTGCCAGGTCCTAAGTTTCAGCATGCCTGCCAACAGTTAAGCTGTACTTGTTTTCAGCCCGGCATCCGGTAACTACTTTATATCTCAATGCCTCAATGATTTGCAATTTTCTTTTTAAGAAAAATCTCCGCCATCATACACCTTGCGCTTCCGCCTCCATTTGTTTCAATGGTTGTAAGCGGCGCATGCAGTATACGGTTATAGCTTTCCAGTTTCTTTACCTGCTCAGGCTTTAATGATTTAAAAGCCTGGCTCGACATGACCAGCAATTTCTCGCCGGCATTATTCTCCACCTGCAACATATTGCCTGCAAAGTGATTCATTTGTTCAAAGCTGATGTTGATCAACTCCTTGCCCGATTTACCGATATTTTCCTGCACCATTTTATATTCTGCATGATTGGGCAATGATTCCAGGCAAATGACCACATACCGGTCTGCCACGCACATCATTACATTGGTATGATAAATGGCTTTACCAGCACTATCTACTGCTGTGAACAACACAGGACGGTAATTCATCGTCCTGCAAAAATCATCCAGCACTTTTTGATGGGTGCGGGGCGACAAGCAGGCGTACGCTATTTTATGATCGCGGTCGAGCACCATACTACCGGTGCCTTCCAGGAATAATTGATCGTTTTCATAACTCGTGAAATCGAAGGTGTTTGTTATGGTAAACGTTTGTTGTATTTGTTGAATGACCCCTGGTTTGCGTTCCTGCCGCCGATTTTCTGCAAACATGGGGTATAAGCAAATGGTATTGTGATCGTGAAACGAGATCCAGTTATTGGGAAAGACAGAGTCGGGTGTATGCGGCTCGGGCGTGTCATCGATCACGGTTACGTCAACACCATTCGAGCGAAGCACCGTTACAAAATTATCAAATTCCAACTCGGCCTTTTCCTGTGCAGCTATACCGGAGCCTGCAACCTGAAAGGCATTATTTACGGCCGTTTGGGCATTGAACCCGAAATTAACCGGCCTTATCATTAATATGTGTGATGTTGTTTGCATAGAAAATGAAGTCTGAAGTCTGATGTCGGAAGTCAGAAATTAGAAGCCCCGACGTCTGAATTCTTTTAATCAATGTCTTCCCGCAATAAGGGCATGCTCATGCAATGAAAACCGCCGCGGGCGCGCGATAATTCCGCCGATGGTATCAGAATGAGCGTATCTTCCAGTTCTTCGGGTGTTGTTTCTTCCTTTTCAAATTGATCGAGTAATTCTTTTACATGCACAATAGTAAAACCAGCTTCGCGAAATGCTTCCACTGTTTTATCATTGCGATCATAACCAAGCACTACGCCTTCTTTCAGCGCCAACAGATTGCAGCTATCAGTCCATTGTTCACGGGTATCGAACGGGAACTGGTTATTGCCTGAGTAAATGAACTTTACTTTTTGATCGCATTCAAGGTCGTTCTCGCTGATATCGGTTAACAGTTCTTCCAGGTTGTCGTAGTAAACAGGACTCTCCGGATCTTTCTTTTTAAACTGAATGATCTTGATCTTGTCTTCTTTTTTAGGGCCTTCCAGGATGCGCTCTACCGGGTCGGCACCTTCGTGCTTCATTACTTTTTTACTGAAGGCGCCCAGCATTACCCATACGTTGCGTTTTACCTGCGTAAAGATGGTATCAATATGCATGTAATCGCGGCGGCGTGGAATTTTAATGATCGTTATCTTTTTAACAATACTCTTTGCAAACAGCATATTCACTACCTGCCGGGCTGCTTCCATGGTGGTGCGTTCGCTTATGCCAATAAGTAAGTGGTCTTTATGTACCACCATTACATCACCGCCTTCAAGCGTTACTTTCTTCTCATCGCCATCGCGGGGCAACAGGAAATGGTGTGCGGTATCAGGAATTTCGAGGATGTTATCGCGATAGCTTTCAAACAAAGGATGATTAAAGAAAATGTATTTAGCCAGCAAAGCTTCGCGCAGGCGGGCTGTTTTAGCCGGTTTGTTCAGCAATACATAATCATTGATAACAATGCCAATATCGCGGGTAAAAATAAAATTGGGGATAGGCGGAAAGAGCAGGCGTTCATCTTCTATAGTGCCGCTGATAATCGTTTTCGACAACAGGCGGGGCGATAGTTCAAGCAATTCGTTCTGGGTAGCATAGGAGCAGCCTTCTACGGCGCATACCGACGCTATGAGCTTCAGTTTAATTTCCTGGTCTTCCAGTATGTCGGCCAGCAACCATTCCAGTTCCACCACTTTATCTGATCTGAAGAATTCCGGTTTCTCGGGTTTGTAAAAATCGCGATTGTTCTCAGGCGCGTCTATCTTGTGCAATACCCCTCTGATCTTTTGAGGGTCTAAAAAGTACAAAAGGACCTTGGTATAATAATCATACTCTTTTTTGCGCATGGTTTCCAGGTGAACAATATCTTCAAATAACCAGTCCTGCGCTTTTGAAGGTACTACCTTTCCCAGGCCACTATCCGGGCTATGCACCAGCAATCGTCGTAAGCGGCCAATTTCTGAAGTAACCTGAACTACTTTTTTTTCTTTACGAGACATTTATATTAATTTTTTTTATTCTAATTATTAGAGAGTCAAAGTGGTAAGCAGGGAGAACTCAAATATAGGCAATCCCCTAAAATTAACACGAACGAATGTTAGTTTCTTGTAATGATTTCTATTATTTTTGCGGCCAATTATTAAATTCGCGATATGCAATTCCAACTTACTGAAGAACACTTAATGATTCAAAAGGCCGCCCGCGATTTTGCTCAAAACGAATGCCTGCCGGGGGTAATAGAACGCGATGAACATCAAAAATTTCCGCGTGAACAGATCCTGAAGCTGGCTGAACTGGGCTTTATGGGTATGATGGTGAGTCCTGATTACGGCGGCGCCGGTATGGATACCATCAGCTACGTACTGGCCATGGAAGAGATCAGTAAGGTGGATGCCAGCGTAAGCGTAAGCATGAGCGTAAATAACAGCCTGGTTTGCTGGGGACTGGAGAAATTCGGTTCAGAAGACCAAAAACAAAAATACCTCGTGCCATTGGCCCAGGGCCGCAAAAACGGTGAACTGCACATTGGCGCTTTCTTATTGAGCGAACCGGAAGCCGGCAGCGACGCTACATCGCAACACACCACTGCAGAAGATAAAGGCGATTATTATTTATTAAATGGAACCAAGAACTGGATCACGAATGGTTCTTCTGCATCTATATACCTGGTAATGGCGCAGTCAGACGTTTCCAAAGGAAGCAAAGGCATCAATGTATTTATTGTAGAAAAGAACTGGCCCGGTGTAGCCGTTGGCGCCAAGGAAAATAAACTCGGCATACGCGGTAGTGATACACACAGTATTTCATTTTCTGATGTTAAAGTGCCAAAAGAGAACCGTATTGGCGGCGATGGGTTCGGGTTCACTTTTGCCATGAAGACCCTGGCCGGCGGCCGCATTGGAATTGCTTCCCAGGCATTGGGCATTGCCAGCGGCGCTTATGAGCTTGCATTGAAATATTCAAAAGAAAGAAAGGCTTTTGGTAAAGAGATCATGCACCACCAGGCTATTCAGTTTAAACTGGCCGATATGGCCACCAAAGTGGAATGCGCGCGTTTATTGTGTTTAAAAGCGGCATGGGAAAAAGATCAACACCTCGACTATACATTAAGTTCATCTATGGCCAAAGTGTTTTCCAGCGAAGCAGCCATGTGGATCACCGTGGAGGCGGTACAGGTACATGGTGGTTATGGTTACGTAAAGGAATATCACGTAGAACGCCTGATGCGCGATGCCAAGATCACCCAGATCTATGAAGGAACCAGCGAAGTACAAAGGATTGTGATCAGCAGATCCATATTGAAATAATTAGCTAATGTGATAATTAGCTAATGTGATAATGGAATACAATAATATCAATTCCGCCATACAACTTACCTTTGCGGCGAACTGTAAGGTATTGTTTGTATCATTGATTAAACAGAACTATTGATGGCGGTTAATACAGAAGCATTCCTGAACATTAACGGGCAATTACAATCTAAACAGGTTACACTGGTTGCGGTATCAAAAACCAAACCGGTAGAGGATATACAGCAACTGTATGACCAGGGCCAGCGCGATTTTGGCGAGAACTATGTACAGGAACTGGCCGGAAAACAATTGGTATTACCCAACGATATCCGCTGGCATTTTATCGGCCACCTGCAATCGAATAAGGTAAAATACATTGCCCCGTTTGTGCATTTGATCCATGGGGTAGACAGCTACAAATTATTACTGGAAATAGATAAACAGGCGCGTAAAGCTGACCGTGTGATCCATTGCCTGTTGCAGGTGCATGTTGCCCAGGAAGAAACAAAATTCGGGTTTAATGAGCTGGAGTTAATGGAAATAATGGATGCTATTCATAAATATAAGCTCTTAAATGAGCTCAAAAATGTAGAAGTAGCAGGTTTAATGGGTATGGCTTCTCTCACCGATGATCTTGACCTGGTTCGTAAAGAATTTAAATACCTCAAACTGCTGTTCGATCATTGTGCAAGCCTGCCCTGGCTTAACCAATTCAATATTTTATCCATGGGTATGAGCAGTGATTACCAGGTTGCTATAGAGGAAGGAAGCACACTGGTACGCATCGGCAGCCTCTTATTTGGCGCCCGCCAATAATAGCTTATCGGTTTTTAGGCATGATTCATCGGGGTTTTATATTCAAACATCGAATTGATTATGAGGCAGGCATTCTGCTGTATATCTTTGACTTACATAATTAAATAGTGTTTTTCATAGGTTATTGATTAATGGTAAAGGGCTGTTTCTACAGCTCTTTTTTCTTTTACCCCCGGCTCCCTGAAGAGGAGCAATTAATGATTCGCCCATCGCAATTCATATGATTTTAGGTTCATTTAAAGCATTTCATCAAGTAAAAGACGCTATAAGTGTAAACAGTTTATCCGGTGCCGATTTTGTATATTTAATTTGATGTATGAAAACCACCCGTTTTATACAACGTTATTACCTGCATCATTTGCTGGGATGGGGATTGCTCTTTTTAGGGTGGCATTTTTTCCGGTACCAGGACTATCCCGCCGGCAAAGGATGGTATATTACTTTTATAAAAGTGGCCGACCTGGCCCTCATGGTTTATATTACCAATTACCTGTTGATCCCTCGTTTGCTGTATAAAAAAAGGTATTTCTTATTCGCCATAACTTTTATCGCGCTTGTTTTTACGTTCAGCATTACAAAAATGTATGTAGAAGCTGGTCTGTTGAATATCTCTTTCGATATCTGGGACCGGTTTAAAGTGCGGGTATACGATAATGTGATCCCGCATTTTTTACTGGTTAGTACCGGGGCGGCTATTAAGCTGCTGATAGATTATGCCGGCGTTCAACGGCGGTTGGGTGAAATGGCTAAAGAAAAAGCCGAAACGGAGTTGAATTTTTTAAAGTCGCAGATCAATCCGCATTTTTTATTCAATTCATTAAATACGATTTATTTTTTAATTGATAAACAGAACAGCGACGCACGTACTACTTTATTGCAAATGTCTGATCTGTTGCGATATCAACTCTATGATTGTAACAACCCTACCATTGAAATTGAAAAAGAGGTGCATTACCTGCAGGATTATATACGATTGCAGGAACTGCGAAAAGACCAGCAGTACGAAGTTGGTATTGAGGTAGGGGAGCAGGTAAAAGGGTTCCGTATAACCCCGCTATTGCTGATCCCGTTTGTGGAGAATGCGTTCAAGCATATTTCACATTATAGCCATGAAAAAAATTTTATAAAGGTCAATCTGCAGCGGCAAAACGGAACCCTTACTTTTATTGTTGAGAACTCGAAGGACGATCAGCAGCGAAGTACCGAGCCTAAGGGCGGAATCGGTTTATCCAATGTAAAGCGCCGGTTGGAATTATTGTATCCGGGTAAGCATACATTACAAATATCGAACAATCCGCATACCTTTAAAATTGAACTCAACCTGCATTTGTCATGACACTCCGGTGCGTTATAATAGATGATGAGCCTATAGCCCGCAAGGGGTTAAAGGAATATATACAGGATGCTGCCTTTCTGCAACTGGCCGGTGAGTTTGATAATCCCTTAAAAGCGGCTGACCTGTTAAGGCAGGAAAAAATCGACCTGTTGTTCCTGGATATACAAATGCCGAAAATGACAGGCATGGAGTTTTTAAAGACCTTATCACACCCCCCGATGGTGATCTTTACGACGGCTTATCCGCAATACGCAGTAGAAGGTTTTGAATGGAATGCGATCGACTATCTGTTAAAACCGTTTTCGTTTGAACGTTTCTGGAAGGCGGTATCTAAAGCGCGAAGCGTGCAGGAAGCCATTACACAACCTGCGGTACCCGACGAACCGGATTACTTTTTTATAAAGAGCGATAACAAGCTGGTAAAAATAGGGTACGATGATATTTTGTTTGTAGAGGCCTTGCAGAATTATGTGGCGGTATATACAACTGGTAAGAAATACATCACTTATCTCACTTTTCACAGTATAGAAACCCATTTACCGGCCGGGCGGTTCATCCGCACGCATAAATCGTATATCGTAGCCGCCAATAAGGTTGAAAGTATTGAAGGCAATGACATCACCATCGGCACACATCATATTCCCATAAGCCGGACTGAAAGAGAGGCTGTTTTACAGCAGTTGATCCAGAATCGCCTGCTGAGACGCTGACGCGGCTTTATATTACCAAAATATTATTTATTCCCTAAGTTATACTTTAGGGTTACTTTTTCCCGTTTTTTGTATAAATTTGTATAATAAAAGAATTGCTCTTTTTTAACTCCTCTCACTCAACGCTGCTTGTCTTCTCTTGTTAATCAACGGCTTGCCCTTATTTTTAAACGATTTGCTTTCATATTATTATTTTTTGTACTTAAAAACAAATGAATATGAAAACAATCATGCTCAACGCCTTTTCTTTAGGAAAGAAAATCGCAATTATGTTGCTGGTGGTTCTTGTAACCCTTACTTCTGCAACGGCCAAAGTTTCTGATACAGCTTTTGATGATGATGAGAACGCCTCTGTATCATGCCTGAAAATGGAAGAAGGCCAGGTTTATTTCAATGTAAAATTTGAAAATGCCGATGGAGGCCGTTTCGATGTGCTGGTATATGATGTTAATGGCGACAACCTGTACCGTGCCAGCTTTACCGGCAAAAACTTCAATAAAGTTTTCAGAGCTCCGGTTGATAATGGTAAACTGGTGATTGTCATCCGCGACAACAAAGACAAAGCAAACCACAAATTTGAGCTGTCTACCGAATCAAAAATGATACAACAGATCCTTGTACAAAGATTGTAGTCGCTAACTACCATTTGCCTTGATATTCAGACCCCGGAATTACGTAGATTTGCCAAATTCAATTTATTGAGTTATGGCAGAGATCACCACACCGGAAGAAAAAAGTCTGAACTTTATAGAAGAGATCATTGAAGAAGATCTGAAATCGGGTAAATATAAGTCTATTGTAACCCGGTTTCCTCCAGAACCCAATGGCTATTTGCATATTGGCCATGCTTCGAGTATCTGTTTAAATTTCGGGCTTACCAAAAAGTATCCCGGCTATACCAATCTCCGTTTTGATGATACCAACCCGGTAACAGAAGATACGGAATATGTGGAGAGCATTAAAGACGATATTCGCTGGCTGGGTTTTGAGTGGAAGAATGAATTGTATGCATCGGATTATTTTGATACGATGTATGAATACGCTATCAAGCTTATACAAAAAGGGCTGGCGTATGTAGACGACTCTACTTCCGAACAAATTGCCGCCATGAAAGGCACTCCTACCGAACCTGGCAAGGACAGTCCCTTTCGTTCCCGCTCCATTGAAGAAAATCTCGACTTGTTTGCCCGCATGAAGAACGGTGAGTTTGCCGACGGCTCCCGCACCTTGCGTGCTAAAATAGATATGACGCATCCTAATATGCTGATGCGCGACCCCGTGCTGTATCGTATTAAACATGCCCATCATCACCGTACCGGTGATAAATGGTGCATTTATCCCATGTACGATATGGCGCATGGTCAAAGTGATTCTATTGAACATATTACGCACTCCATATGTACGCTGGAGTTTGTGCCACATCGTGAGTTGTACGACTGGCTGATAGAAAAACTGGAGATCTATCCCTCGCATCAATACGAGTTTGCCCGCCGCAATATGAATTATACTGTTACCAGCAAAAGAAAGCTGCTGCAACTGGTAAATGACAAACATGTGAGTGGGTGGGATGATCCCCGGATGCCAACGATCAGCGGCTTACGGCGCGCTGGCTATACACCGGAGAGCATTCGTGAGTTTTGCGATCGCATAGGGATCGCAAAACGCGAGAACATGATCGATGTGTCGCTGCTGGAGTTTTGTGTGCGCGAGCACCTGAACAAGATCGCCCTGCGTCGCATGGTGGTCTTTGATCCGGTAAAAGTGGTGCTGACCAACTACGCTGCCGATGGGTCGGTTGAGATGCTTACCAGCGAAGACAATCCGGAAGATCCGAATTCATCGCACCGGGAAATTCCCTTCAGCCGCGAATTGTACATCGAACGGGAAGATTTCATGGAAAATCCGCCAAAGAAATTCTTCCGCCTGGCGCCCGGACAAATGGTGCGATTGAAAAGCGCTTACATAATCAGGTGCGACGAAGTGGTGAAGGACAGCAACGGTAAAATAACCGAATTGCGTTGTACTTACCTGCCGGAAAGTAAAAGCGGCGCCGATACTTCAGGCATTCATGTAAAAGGCACCTTGCATTGGGTGAGCGTAGCACAGGCCATTAACGTTGAAGTACGCCTGTATGACCGTTTGTTCAGGGTAGAAAATCCGGCCAGTGAAGAAGGCGATTTTAAGGATTATCTCAATCCTGATTCATTACAGGTGATCAGCAGTGCTTATGCTGAACCCTCTTTGAAGAATATCCGTTTCAGCGATCGCTGTCAGTTCTTACGGAAAGGATATTTCTGCCTGGATAAAGATACCTCTGAAGAAAAACTGGTATTCAACAGAACCGTGACCCTGAAAGATGCATGGGCTAAGGAACAGAAGAAAGGATAGAAAATATCGAATATTTGAATGATGAATACAGAATGTTGAAGTAAAGAAATAAGAATGAAAGTTTTTGAAAACAGCATATACAATCACGCGGAAACAGGGCGCAGCGTATAGGATGATGAGTTGTCTGTTGTTTCACCGGTGATCTCTTTTAAAATGGGGGTATTAACAGTATCCCCATTTGCTTTTTTAGCGGCATTGAGCAGATCCTGTTGTTCTTTGGCCTTTCCCAGGTAATAGAATAATTCTAACCGGGCTATAATGTTCTGATCAATTTGCAAGCTCTTCATGTCGTGTATCGAAATGCCGCATGCATGCAACCGGGCTATACATGCATCGGGGTTTTGTTCGAATAACTCCGGGATCACAAAGTCTTTCAATAACCGGCTATTAAAGCTGCCGGAGAGTACGGACGCATTAAGTGATTCTGTTTGCTGTTTTATTTTCGATTTTAACCGCTTTTCTGCGCTGTAAATGGTCTTAAGCGCTTGTATGAATACGATGCCTGTTATACACACTACCACTATCAGCCACTCTTTGTTATTGAAAATAAACTCCCGGATAGCTGGTGTTAAAGCAATTGTAAGGATCAAAATAAGAACTAATACAATCTGCGCCAGGGTGGCCTGCTGGGGTCTCATACTGGTTATTTTGGTTTTATTCAAAGGCAGTCTGACACTACAAGATACATTCCATTACAGTAGGATACTATCCCTTAAGTTAGTAGAAAAGCAGCGTGCAGAAAGCTTAACGCAGAAAGCTGAAAGCATATTTAGTTCAAATCTACCATATTTCATAAAGCGTTCCGCGTTTAGCGTTTAGCGTTCCCCTTCGCATAATCAAACACCAGGTTGCAGAATGCCTTTACCCCCACATCGAGCCGGCTGTCATCGATATAAAAATCAGGCGTATGGTGTGGCGGCGCTTTTGATTTATCGGCCCCTTTGGGCATGCCGCCGATGTAAATAAAAAAGGCAGGCGCTTTCTCCCCATAATATGAAAAGTCTTCAGCACCGGTTACCCATTCGCGTTCTCTTACATTGTCTTTTCCCACGGTCCTCTCCAGCGTAGGCACCATCATTTTTACCAATGCCGGATCATTATAGGTAACCAGGGTTTTGGTATCAATGGTAACTTCTGCGGTAGCATCCATGGCCAATGCAATGGTGGTGGCCATTTTGCGAATGCGGTCATGTGTTTCTTTTTGCATCTTGCTATCCAGCGTACGGATGGTTCCCTGTAACACCGCTTCTTCAGGAATAATATTCGGCCGTACCCCACTGTGAAACTTACCAACTGTAATAACTACCGGCGCTTTCGTTAACTCCGATTGCCGGCTTACAATGGTTTGCAGCGCATTTACAATCTCCGTACCTACTACAATTGGGTCAACGCCTTTCCAGGGTTGTGAACCGTGACTTTGTTTTCCTTTTATGGTAATGGTAAACCAGTCAGATGATGCCATAAACGCACCGGGTTTGTATTCGAAAGTGCCTACTTCAATATCCGATTCAATGTGCATTCCAAATACAGCGTCTACTTTAGGATTATCCATGGCGCCTTCTTTTACCATTAATGGCGCGCCGCCTTCTTCATTACCGGGCGGGCCTTCTTCGGCAGGTTGGAAAAAGAATTTAACGGTACCGGGTACGTCTTTTTTAATGGATGATAATACTTCGGCCGCGCCCATCAACATGGCCACATGACTGTCATGACCGCAGGCATGCATCACGGGAACAGTATCGCCCATGTATTCCGCTCTCACGGTAGATTTAAAGGGAATGTCTACGCGCTCCTTTACTGGCAAGGCGTCCATATCGGCGCGCAAGGCTACTACCGGGCCCGGCTGGCCGCCTCGCAATATGGCTACGATGCCGGTTTTAGCAATACCGGTTTGCACTTCAAGTCCTAACTTTTTAAGATGATCAGCGATGTAGGCTGCTGTTTTGTATTCGCGATTCGATAATTCAGGATGCAGGTGCAAATAACGGCGCCACTCAATGACTTTGGGTAGAATGGCTGTAGCCTTCTGTTCAATAACTGTTTGCTTGTTTTGTTGCGCGTTGGTGGTTGTTATGCAAATTAATAGAATAGGTAACAGGATCCATCCGGTTGACTGCTTGAACTGCATGCTGGATTATTTTCCTGAATGTAGAAAAAAATTATGAGTTGCGATTGAGACTAAACATATGATTTTTAATCTACTTTATATAGCACTTATCTTGTTTATAATGGGTTGATGTCCAGATATGTAATAAGCAAATATATTTATCGTTTATTAAGTGTTTTAATCCCGAAAACCGTCCAGAGATGCCCGTCCCTATATTAAAAACTACCATAATTGGCAAAAGACCGTTATGGTGTATAGCCATCAATAAACAGGTATGCGGTTTAATACTGCTTACATTCTTAGCCCTCTCCTGTTTTTCACAAACAATAGGTAACTGGACTTTCAATAATACTTTAACAGGAACCGGCGGTACATATAACACCGTTTCTAATGCCGATTTCAGTGGAGCCATTCCCACAAAGGTTTTTCATGGCAGCGTTGAATATTATGGCGAGAACGGCTGGCCCTCCGGCGCCATTAATACCAGTTCATATTTAGAGTTCAGCATTAGTCCGAATGCCGGTTATCAGTTAGATCTTTCCAGTGTTATAGTGCGCATCCGGCGCAGTACCACAGGTGCATCTGGTTCGGGACCAACTTCCTGGAGCCTCCGCTCAAGCATTGATGGTTATGCTGCAGATCTTTCCATCAACAGTTTAACGAGCAGTGCCAGCAATTATACAGTTACATTGGGGAGCGGTTTTTTAAATGTTTATACCACTGTCACTTTTCGTTTATATGGATACAATGTCAATATATCAGGCGGTGGTGGCCTTAACCGGTTGGTGCTGGATAATATCAGCATTCAGGGGGCCAGTCAGGTTTTGCCACTTACATTAACAGGCATACAGGCATTGCGGGGTAATGATAAAAATATCGCAGTGAAATGGCAGGTAAATAATGTGCATGAAGGCAGTGTGTTTAATGTAGAGCGTTCGGTGAACGGAACCGATTTTACAACGATCAACCGGTTTACTGAAAGAGCAAGCAAAGCAGCCGGTTCATACAGTTATGAAGATAACCAGTCGCCTGGTGATGCACAGGTGGTTTTTTATCGTATTAAAGTAAACGAACCAACCGGCTGGACTTATTTTTCATGGCTGGTAAAGGTTAATAACAAAGCCATAAAGCAAGGGTTGATCCATTATGCCAGCATCGAGGGGCAATCGTTGTTAACGTCATTGCAGGTCCCTGAAAAGGGTAGTTATAGTGTTTCTGTTCTATCAATGAATGGCGCGGTACTGCAAAAACGAACCCTTGATCTGGAAACCGGCGTGCATACGGTTGCGTTACCATTAAATGCAGTGTCACATGGTACGTATGTTGTGCGGTTGACTGGTAACAGTTTGTTGAGCAGTAAGCAATTTGTTTGGTGAAACGAGAAAACCGCTGCAAGCTACACGCTTCAAGTTGCAAGCCACGGCCAGGCATTAGCACGTTGACTATCTGTATTCCCCAAACACTTCCCTCAACGTATCGGCAATTTCGCCGAGCGTGCATTTTTGTTCAACCGCTTCAATAACGGTGGGCATAATGTTTTCACCGGAGGCGGCTTTATCAGACAATCCCTGTAAAACCTGGTCGCATTTGGCCGGGTCGCGGTTATTGCGCAGGGCAGCCAGTTGCTGGCTTTGTACCTGGCGAATGGAATCATCTATCTTAAATACCGGGGTGGTATCTTTATCTGTTGATTGGAATTTGTTAACGCCTACAATTATTTTCTCGCCATTCTCAATCTTTCGTTGATACTCGTACGAACTGCGGGCAATGGCATCCTGAATAAATCCTTCTTCAATAGCCGATACGCTGCCGCCCATAGCATCGATAGTGGCGATCAACTCGTAGGCTTTCTGTTCTATTTCGGTGGTCAGCGCTTCTACATAATAAGAACCGGCCAAGGGGTCAACGGTATCGGCAGCACCGCTTTCAAAAGCTACAATTTGCTGTGTACGCAAAGCAATGCGGGCCGCTTCTTCGGTAGGCAGGCTCAACGCTTCATCGAAGCCGTTGGTATGTAACGATTGTGTTCCGCCCAACACCGCTGCCAGTGTTTGCACCGTAACCCGGGCAATGTTATTTTGTGGTTGTTGTGCCGTTAAGGTGCTACCGCCGGTTTGAGTATGAAACCGAAGCATCATCGCTTTGGGATCGGTGGCGCCCAGTTCTTTCATCATATTGGCCCACATGCGACGGGCAGCCCTGAATTTGGCGATCTCTTCAAACAGGTTATTGTGCGAATTAAAGAAGAACGACAACCGCCGGCCAAATACATTGATGTCGAGTCCTTTTTCGAGCGCGGCCTTTACATAAGCTTTCCCATTGCTTAAAGTGAAAGCTATTTCCTGAACGGCTGTACTGCCTGCCTCGCGAATATGATAACCCGAAATGGAAATGGTGTTCCATTTCGGTAATTCCTTGCTGCACCATTCGAAAATATCAGTAATGATGCGCATGGAAGGCTTAGGCGGATAGATATACGTACCCCGGGCAGCGTATTCTTTTAAAATATCATTTTGAATGGTACCGGAGATCTTTTTCAGGTCTGCTCCCTGTTGTTTGGCCAGCGCTACATATAGCGAGAGCAAAATGTAACCGGTGGCATTGATGGTCATGGAGGTAGAAACATCTTCGAGCCGGATGCCCTTAAAAAGGGTTTGCATGTCTTCAATGCTGTCGATGGCAACCCCCACTTTCCCTACTTCGCCTTCGGCGAGGGGGTGATCGCTGTCGTACCCGATCTGGGTGGGCAGGTCAAACGCCACGCTCAAACCCATTACGCCCTGCGATAATAGATAGTGATACCGTTTATTGCTTTCTTCCGCTGTACTAAACCCGGCATACTGCCGCATGGTCCATAGTTTACCGCGGTACATATCTTCCTGCACACCGCGCGTAAACGGGAACTGTCCGGGCATTTCTGGCTGATCAATGGGCGGCACATCGGCTGCGGTGTACACCCCTTTTATTTCAATGGCGCTATCGGTATATATTTTTTTATCTGGCATGACTGTTTTTTAGAAGTAGGAAGTATGAAGTACGATGTACGAAATACAAGTCCTGAGGTTTGAGATCAGAAGTAATGTACAAAATTGGTAACCTTCTTACTTCTTACCTCCTACCTCTTACATCAGTTTCTTCGCTTCATAGCTCAGTACATCGGCAACAACATTGTGCAGCGACGCCTTGGGCGATTGCATCAGCATTTCCAAAATGCTGCGGCTGAGGTCCTGGCCAGTGGCTTCGGCTGGTAAAAAAGAAGCGATCTGATTAATGATGAGTATATTTTGATCTTTCAGGTTACGTACTGCTTCCCATGATTCCTGCGATACATAGATCTGCTGGGTAACATTGTATTCAAATTCCTGACGTACCTGCATGGTTAACAGAGCTTGCATTTCCTTGGCGCTCAGTCCGGTCTGGTTGGTGCGGCTAATGAGGTTGGGCAAAGCAATCCTGTCTACCAATAACATTAAACGTTCATAGGCCTGTAGCTGCAGGGGTTGGGTAGCGGCGGGGCCAGCAGCTTTTACTTTCTTTTCATGTTCGTCAAGCAATTGCTTTGCTTCTTTACGCTGCTTCCAAAGTGCATAGGCCAGGAAGCCGCCGAGAGTTAAGGCAATCAGCAGTGAAATTACCAATTGGGTGGTAGTTAATCGCATTCATTTGGTTTTAGGTGAGCAAAAATACAGTTTTACCCCCAGCCCCTAAAGGGGAGTTAAAGTTTTAAGTTCTTAATAATAAGTTGCTTAAACGGATAGGTAATGAGCTTTTACAGGTTACAGGTTCCAGGAGACTGTTTCAGGTTACAAACCTGCCGGCAGGCAGGCAGGTTTCAGGGCCTTGAAATTCGAGAGCCCAGCAGCCATTTCAGCATTCTGCGATAGGAACGAACGGATTGCAGATGCCTGTTTACACCAACTGGCAATAGGTAACCGGTAACTGGCATCCGGTAACCCGTTTTATCGTAATTTTGCAATATAAATGATTCAAGTATGGAAATGACAACGACCGTTCCTGTGAGCTTTACCGCCGGTGCCCTTTCTGAGATCCGTCGCCTGATGAGCGCCCCGGAGTTTGATTCCGCCAAGTTCTTACGGGTTGGCGTGAAAGGAGGTGGTTGTTCCGGCCTTTCTTATGTGCTGGGATTTGACGACAAACAACCCGATGATGAAGTTTTTGAATTCGAAGGGCAGACCTTTATCATGAATAAATCACATGGCATTTACCTGATAGGGATGCAAATTGACTGGGCCAATGGTTTAAACGCCCGTGGCTTTACATTTACTAATCCCAATGCCAGTAAAACCTGTGGCTGCGGCACTTCGTTCGCGGTATAGGAAACCGATCGTTTCATGGTTGATATTAAAACTTTCAAACAACTGGCGCTTTCCTTTCCCGGGGCGGAAGAACAGCCTCACTTTGAAAAGACTTCTTTCAGGGTGAAGAAAAAGATCTTTGCTACGCACGCCACCGATAGTCATATTGTTTGTGTTAAGCTGTCGGAAATTGATCAATCGGTTTTTTGTGCGTTCGACAAGACCATCATTTACCCGGTAGATAATAAATGGGGTAAACAGGGCTGGACGCTCGTTGACCTGAAGAAAGTGCGGAAAGATATGTTTGTTGATATTTTGACCACGGCGTATAAAGAAGTTGCATCGAAGGCGAAATGAGCTAATATGCTAATCCCCACGCATCGGGACAAGCCGTGCTAATGAAATGCGGGCGGCAGCCTGCAAATCATTTTGACACTCCGAATCGCGGGTTAACCACTAACAATAACCCACAAACTACAAACCATTTAGCTGACCGCTGCATTGAACCTAAACCCAACCCCATGAATGGTTTCTAGCATAATATTGGGATCGGCCTTGAAATATTTGCGTAGCTTGGTCATGAACACATCCATACTTCTGCCCAGGAAATAATCGTCCTTTCCCCACACGTTCAGCAATACTTCATCCCGCTTTAAAATATGATTGGCATGTTCGCACAGGAACTTAAGCAGGTCTGCTTCTTTTTGGGTGAGCGTATAGGTTTCTGCAGGCGCATGCAATTTCAGATCGGTATAGGAGAACTTCAGATGGCCAATAGTGAACTCCTGGATGTTTTCGGCATGCAGCTTCCGGGTCCTGCGAACAAATACGTCCATCCGCAGCAACAGTTCCTGCATACTGAAGGGTTTGGTAATGTAGTCATCTGCGCCGGTAAGGAAGCCTTTTACTTTATCTTCCTCCATTGATTTGGCCGTGAGGAATAGTATCGGGATCATATCGCTCTGCTGTCGGATCTTTCTTGCCACGGTGAACCCGTCTTTATTGGGCATCATCACGTCGAGCAGACAAATATCATATTGCGTCTTGTCGAATTTTTCAATAGCGGTTTGTCCATCGGGACATAATACCACTTCGTAGCCTGCATCCTGCAGGTTGTCTTTGATTACATATCCTAAAGACAGATCGTCTTCGGCTAATAATACTTTTACTTTTTTTGTAAGCATGGTCAGCTATTTACAGTTGCTGGAAGAATAAGCCTGAACTCGGTTCCTATACCGGGCAGGCTGTTTATTTTAATGGTGCCATGATGGGCATCGATAATCCTTTTTACAAAATTCAGCCCTAATCCAAATCCTTTTACGTTGTGCACATCGCCGGTGGGTACGCGGTAAAATTTCTTGAACAGGCTCTTCTGGTATTTTTTCTCAATACCAATACCGTTGTCTTTAACGGAGATGTAAATATTACCCTCCTCGTTTCCGGTAGTGACAATAATATGTGGCTTAGCCGAATACTTGAGGGCGTTCTCCAACAGGTTCACAATGGCCAGTTCAAGATGGGCACGGTCGGCAGATACCTCAATATTTTGTTCTTCTTCTATTGGAATGCTCACCTCTGCATTTTTCTCATCTATCAGTGGTTGCATTTTGGCAACGGCCTGTTCAATGAGGTCTTTTACCGGCACCTGTTTTTTCTGAATGGGCAAATCGCGTCTGTCGCTCCGGGCAATCTGTAGCAACCGTTCAACCTGGTTCTGCAGGTGCTGGGTTTGGTTTTCAACAATGGTGGCATATTTCCGCAAGCGGTCGGGTTGTGTTGTGATCTTATCATTCAGCAGCACTTCTGCTGAGATCTTCATTACGGCCAGCGGCGTTTTAAATTCGTGGGTAAAATTGTTCACGAAATCTTTTTGTATTTCTGCCAGGAACCGTTGCCGGTAAAAAAAGAACAGCATCACCGCCAATCCTATGAGCACTATAAATAACGCCGCACTGCTAATGAACCAGAAATTCATTTGTTGTAAAATATATTTTTTGCGGTGGGGAAAGTAAAGCAGGATATAATTGTAATTGCGTTTCACCACAGACAGGTTCACCGCATCAGGGCTGTACCGCGAAGCTGCTGCTGTGATGTAGGCAGTATTCTTGAAATTGGGGTTTCCGGCATTGTAATAACCAATGTGAACGTCGGTGAGTACGTCAAAATCATTCAGTTCGTGTTTCAGGTAAAAGGCAATGGTATCTTCAGAATACAGGCTATCGACCCTGAACAGAAAATTATCGGTATTGGGATGTTCTATCAGGTCCTGTAAATGGATGGCACGGGTATCAACCAGGTCGAGGTCTTCATACAGGCCGCGGATGCTTTTGACAACATTTGTATTAAATGTTTTTTGTTCGAATGAATACACTTTATTAAGCCAGAACAACTGCACAGCAAGGATCAGTATTATTAAAATACTGGCTACTAATACCAGCCATCTAAGTGTTGATGATCGCATAAAATCTGATAAACTCCTATAGGCAAAATTGCTACCCATTATCCTTACATTTTGTATTATCTGGTTAACTACTTGTTAAGGAAAGTTACGAAGATGGCAACAGACCGGCAAGCAGCGGTTATTGTTAATCACCGGTTAAGCAGGCTTTAAAATTTCTCCCGGGTAACACATTTAAATACTTTCACATCGTCAATACAATTCCAAACAACCTTTAAATTCACTTATGAAAAAAGTATTATTACCGTCGGTTTAAAACTACAGATACAACACATCATAAAAAGCACTAAAACAGGTCGGTTTCTTTAGGGTTTAAACGTCGCTCCGGGTGGGCGGCGTTTTTTGTTGTTACCGGTTACAGGTTCCAGGGCTTGTTACCGGTTGCCGGTTATCGGTTGCCGGTTTGCTGGATGCCAATTGTTAAAATGATACTTCCTCATTGAAAGAATATGTTTCAAGTTCCAGGTTTCATGGCTTCATGTTTCGGCCTCACAGGTAACAGTCTACCCTTGAAACCTGCAACTTGTACCAGGCGTTTTCCGGTAACCATTATTACATTAGCTAGTTAGATTTCCTCTTTTCTTCCCTTACAATCGCCTGCAGCAGCCTGATCTGCTCGGCCTGTGATTCTATCAGCTTTTTAAATTGTTCCTGCATCAGCAGGTCCATTTTCTGGTGCAGGGTCCTGATCTCGATCTCCGCTTTCAGGTTCACCTGGTAATCGTTCTCATTGCGTTTGCGGTCTTTTTCTTCCTGCCGGTTCTGGCTCATCATAATTACCGGGGCCTGTATGGCTGCCAGGCACGAGAGGAGCAGGTTAAGTAAAATGAACGGGTAGGGATCGAACCGGTGCCTGCCTGTCAGCAGCAGGTTGATGAAGATCCAGATGCATAGCAGTACTGCAAACCAGGTGATGAACTTCCAACTTCCGCCGAAGCGGGCAACCCGGTCGGCCAGGCGCTGGCCCATTGTTAATTCTTCATCCTGCGGCTGGCTGAGGTTCTGCAGCAGTAATTTTTCCTGTTCTATCGATTGCAAAACGATCTCATTCATTTTCTTCAGGTGATCGTTTTCCGTATCCAGCAGTTCGTTGATGTATTTTGCTTTAATAGCGCGCATAGTGAAAAGTTGATAAGTTAATAGGTTACCAGGTACCAGTTGCCGGTTTCCGGTTACCAGGATTTGAATTTCGATCGCTCTGCAAATGATCGGGTTCTCCAAATTTTTGGCCCGGTATCTGGTAACCGGCAACGGTAACAGCATTCACTTTTACTGACTCCACTATTGTTTCATTACAACGTTATGTGGCGCATTCGTGGTTTGCATACTTCCTGTGCGTTTCAATACGCCCCAGCCCTGCAATTCGCCTTTAATAGCCTTCAGGAAGGCTTTAAACAATACCGCCAGCATCAACCAGCGATAGATGAACCGTTGCGGCAACAACCATAGCAACCGCGATTTCTTTTCTTTCTCAAAATGGAACGCCAGTACCGATACGGCCACATCAACCAGCATGAATAATCCATAGTAGAGAAGTATATGTTCGGCATTTCCGGTAAGGATACCGATAAGCATAAAGAAATCGGCTACCGGCGCAAAAGCGGGTATAATGAACTGGAACAAAAGGATGTTGGGGAATGCCGCCCAGCCCAATCCTTTCTGCTGCTTACTGAACAGCACACCACGGTGTTTCCAGAAGGTTTGCATTACCCCGAAGCTCCAGCGAAACCGCTGTTTGATGAACATCTTTACCGATTCCGGCGCTTCGGTAAATGCCAGGGCTTCATGTTCATTGGCAATGGTATATCCCTGCCGTAATATTCGAACCGACAGATCGCAATCTTCCGCCAATGTATCTGTTGTAAAACCGCCGGCATCTTCAATAGCCTTTTTGCGAAAAGCGCCAATAGCGCCGGGCACTACGGTAATGCCATTCAGCCAGGCAAAGGCTTTGCGATCGAAGTTCTGGCTGGTAATGTATTCTATAGACTGCCAGCGGGTGAGCAGGTTGACAAGGTTGCCCACTTTCACGTTTCCGGCAACAGCGCCAACTGTAGGGGCCTCCCCAAAATGCCGCATCATTTTCGGAATAGCATCCGGATGCAATTGCGTATCTGCATCTATACAAACAACATATTCCGCTTTGGATTCATTTATGCCGAAGTTGAGGGCAGATGCTTTGCCGCCGTTGGGTTTGGTAAAGACCCTTACTTTGGGATTATGATGAAAGGCATTGTATACTTTTTCGTAAGTGCCGTCCTTACTTCCGTCATCTACAAAAATGACCTCGGTATTGGGCCAGTTGGTCTTTAGTAAATTGTTCAGGGAGCTAACGGCATTCACCGCTTCGTTATAGGCCGGTACAATCACCGATACCAGCGGGTATTGCGTGATGGGAGCCCATACCATCATATTCTCTTTTCGGCGTTGTTTAATGGCCAGGTACGCCAGAAACGACAATCTTACTATTGACAATACAATGAATGCAACGAATAGAATGAATAACAGCTTTCCGGCCCAGTAGCCCGATTCTGCCAGCAGGTAATTGAATTGTACCAGGTAATATCCTTTGCCTTTGGGTACGGCGGGCATCAGCTCGGCTTTTTTCTTTCCCAGTAAATCAGCTATAGTGGTAAACTGGTAACCGTGTTTTTTATAGTAACTGATGATGCGTGGCAACGCTTCAATGGTTGCGTTACGGGTATCGCCACCGGCATCGTGCAACAATATAACGTTTCCGCTTAATCCGGCAGCGGTCAGTTCCTCTTTGCGCCTGATGGTGCGCGCTACAATACTGTCGGCTGTAATCCCGGGTTCCCAGTCGAGCGGGTCAATTGATTCGCCCACATCCAGGTAATTCTTTGTGCGCGCAATGGCCACCGGTAGCAGCTCTTCCATTTTCTCCGGTTCAAAATCGGCATTATAGGGCGCCCGGAATAAGATCGTGGAGTGACCGGTGATGCATTCAAGCAGCAGGCGGGTGCTTTCCATTTCCAACGTGGCCCGTTTGGGTGAGATCCCGGCTATGTTGGGATGGGTAAAGGTGTGATTGCCCAGTTCATACCCTTCGCGGTACATGCGTTTTATGATGGGAATATTTTTTTCGGCATTAATGCCCACTACAAAAAAGGCAGCCGGCACGTTTTCTTTTTTCAGAATGTCCAGCACCCGGGGCGTCCAGGTAGGGTCGGGGCCATCGTCAAAAGTGAGCACGAGTTTTTTGGGGTCGGCCTGTCCGTATTTCTTTACCACGAACATACCGGGCAGGCTGTCGTAATGTTCTTCACTGATCAGCATATCGGTGCTGTCCAGCTCGGTCCTTATATGGCCATTGACAGGGGTAGACAGAATATCGAGCACTTCGCCTTCACCCATATAATCTACATCGTTACTCGATGGTACAGTAGTAATACTTTTAAAATCGAACGATGCGAGGGCTGCTTTTTGCATGTCGTGGTTATAGAATTTCCAGATGCGGCTGTCCTCACTGCCCAGGCGCCAAAGTGCGGTTCCTGCCAAACCGTATTCGGTAGCAAAGCGCATGCTGTTAAAAGTGGTGGCTGCATCCATGAAGTACACCTCATGTGGTTTGTCGTTATCATCGTAATAATTGTAATGCAGGTTATACGAGTCGTTGTCGAAATCAATCTTGCCTTCCGACTCCCGGGCTGTGGTCAGCGCCTGCTGGTAAGTAATGGTAGTAGCCGAACCGTTCTTTGGCCAGTCGTACCCATAGGCGGCCAGCGACAATACCAGCTGGTTGGACGGAATTTCGCGCGCCACTTTGTCAACCGCCGCTTCAATCCACTGCTGATGTGCAATAGGGCCGGGAGCGGTATTCTCTGCATATTGATCATAGGCCATTAAAAAAATGTAATCGTTGTATTTGGCCAGTTCTTCATAGTTGTAATCGTCATTAAAGGGCGCCACATCCTGTGTTACCAGCAATCCTTTTTGGTGCAGGCGGGTATATAATTCTTTTTGAAAGGCAATTAATGGTGCATCCGATTTTTCCTGCAGTTCTTCCAGGTCAACATTCACCCCAATGAATTGATTCTTTTGCAGAATATTTATAACGTCATTGATCAGCCGTTCTCTCTTAACTGAATCCGTGAGGATGCGGTGTACCGGTTCGCCCAAAAACTGTGTTTTATAATTGTTCGAAAGGATGGGCATGATGGGCACGCCACTTTTTTTCATAACGGCAAGGGCCCGTTCGTCTACCTGTGTATAGATGGTATCGGCTTTGGGGTCAATGAACATCCACTCGGGGATCACCAGGTTGAGGTTGGAAATATTTCGTTGCAGTGAGAAAAACGATTGCGGGTCCCAGGCAACATAAAAAGCAGAGCGAAGGCCACTGGGGAAACGGTTGAATGATTGGGGCGGTCTTCCCACAGTCCCCGCGACAGGCAGGGAGGGAGTACCCATCCCCGCTAAAAGCTGAGCTGCTTTTTTCTCTTTCGCCGTAATATATTTCTGAAATCCCGGCGCCAGTTGCTTGCAGGAAGGGGAGGGGCGATTGTCGGGTAGCCATTTCGTTAACTGGGCCGTGTGATTGTTAAGCCGGGGAACGGCAGGTGTGTATACCTGTTGCAGTGCAACTATCAATACGGTTATGGATACTATAACGGCCAGTAAAACAAAACCGCCGATCCATTTAAAGCGGTTCCACCGGGTTGAAGAGTTTGTCTGGAAAATTTGCATACATGTCGGTTTAATAAGGTATTTCGTCTGTTTCATACTGTATGAATGCAAAGTTGGTAAGAGGATAAATGGCGGGCGGTTAATGGGTGGTTATTTAGGAGGTTACAGGTTAATGGTTGGTTAAGGAGGCAATGGATCACTGGAGTTTAATTGAAACTGTTGCCTAAAAATAAAAAGCCCCCCGGTATACCGGAGGGCGCTTAGATATAAGAATGAGATTGAATTACGCTTTCTTCGCCAGTGCAGGCTTTTGGGCGGCCGATGTACCAGCTTTTTGAGCAGGTGCAGGTTCACCCAGCGGTTTGTCTTTGGCAAAGTCTACCAGGATCGGCGCTGCTACAAAGATCGAAGAATAAGTACCGGTAATAACACCTATCAACATGGCAAAAGCGAATCCTTTGGTTACCTCGCCACCCACCAGGAAGAGGATGAGGATAGTGAGGAACACCGTGAGCGACGTCATGATGGTACGGCTCAGGGTGTCGTTGATCGCTTTGTTAAGAATGGTGGTTTTATCGGCATTGTGCATGGTGTGACTGTATTCGCGAATACGGTCGTACACGATCACGGTATCGTTCATTGAGAAACCGATCACCGTCAATATCGCCGCAATAAAATGCTGGTCAATTTCGAGCGGGAAGGGCACTACATCTTTCAGGAACGAGAATACCGCCAGCGTTACCAGCACGTCGTGCAGCAAGGCTATGATGGTTCCTACTGAATAACGCCAGTCGCGGAAACGGATGAAGATATAGATAGCGATGATCAGCAGTGACCAGAAGGTAGCCCATTGAGCACCTGCTTTAAGGTCATCAGAAATAGTTGGGTTAACCTTTGTACTACCTTCTACCAGGCGGGTATTGAAATCCTGCAGGGTAGTAGCTTCGGGTAAGTAAGGTTTTAAACCGGTATATAAAGTGCTTTGAACGGCTGAATCAACCGTAAGGCCAGCTTCATTGATGCGGTAGTTAGTGGTAATGCTCAGCTTATCGGGGCCGCCATATGTTTTAATAACGGGCGGATGGCCGAATGTTTTCTCCAGTGCATTGGCGATCTCTGTTTCATTCACCGTTTTGCCAAAGTTCACTACATAACTTCTACCACCGCTGAATTCAACCCCGTATCTGAAACCGTGGAAGAAAGATGCCACACCCACCAGCAATACAACTGCTGAGATGACATAAGCAACCTTACGGTATTCGATGAACTTGAATGCCGCGTGTTTGAAGATGCGTTTTGATAAACTGGTAAAGTAAGTGAAGTGCCTGTTCTTATTAGTATAGAAATCGGTAATAAGGCGTGATACCAGGATACCGCAGAACAACGATAACAGGATACCGAGGATCTGGGTGGTAGCGAAACCTAATACCGGACCTAAACCATATATGAACAGAATAATGGCTGTTAACAGGGTAGTAATGTGCGCATCGAGTACCGGTGGTAATGAGCGCTGGTAACCCAGTTTAACTGCCTGGGCATAATTGCTGCCTCTCGACAATTCGTCCTTGATACGTTCAAAGATGATTACGTTGGTATCAACTGCCATACCGATGGTTAACACCAAACCGGCAATACCGGGCGCTGTTAAAGTGGCATTCAGGGCGCTTAGTACACCTATAGTAAACAACAGGTTCAATATAAGGGCAATGTTGGCTACAATACCGGCGGTATTGTAATAAACCAGCATCAGGGCAAATATTACGATAAACGAAATTCCAAAGGCCATCATACCGCCATTTACAGCCTCAGCACCAAGGGTAGGTCCTACCACTTGTTCCTGTACTATAATGGCTGGTGCTTCCAGTTTTCCGGCTTTTAAGATGTTGGCCAGGTCATTGGCTTCTTCTACAACCAGTTCCTGGTTTTTACCGCCTGAACCCATTGTTATGCGGGAGTTACCGCCGTCAATTTTTTGAATTACGTTGGGCGCGCTGTAAACGATATCGTCCAGTACAATGGCGATGGGTTTGCCCACATTCTTTTCCGTAAGGCGAGCCCATGTTTTGGCGCCGCCGGGGTTCATTTCCATGGAAACAGCCACTTCATTGGTAATTTGGTCAAACTCCTGGCGGGCATCTACGATCGCATCGCCTTCCAGGCTGGCGCCATCTTTACCAGGCACTGTTTTAATGGCATACAGTCTGAGGAAATTGCTCAGTTTGCCATCATCGTCACGTTCTTGTTTTCCCCACAGGAATTTAATGTTAGCCGGAAAGTTGTTGCGTACGGCCGGCAGGTTCAGGTACCGGTTAACGGTGCTTGTATCGGCTAACGTAGAAAGACCCAACGAAGGAGAGTAGCTTACTTTTCCTGTTTGTTGATCTTGCTGGGGAGGAATGAATTTTATTTTGCTGGCCAGAATATTGCGGCTGGCGGCAGAAGTGTCTTTTTTGGTAGAATCAATAGCGCCGGTTGAATCAGCACTAAGTTTTGATAATGACAGGTAATCGTCAAGCGCTTTAGAGGCGTTCATTACCGGGCTACCCAGCTCTTCGAGCGTATATACTTCCCAGAATTGCAGGTTAGCGGTCGATTGCAGGTACTTACGCACCCTTTCCGGATCGCTGGCGCCGGCCAGTTCCACGGTGATGATACCTTTATTTTCATCGAGGCTGATGTTCGGCTGCGCAACTCCAAACTTGTCAATACGCTTTCGCAGTACCTGGAAGGTCTGCTTCATGGCCGCATTGGCTTGTTCGTGAATGTAGGCCAGAACCTTGTTATCAGTAGCGTTTCCGCTCAGTTTGTTGTTTGAATTAGCGAACAGGGGGGCCAGTTTAGCGCCCGGGTTCTGTTGGCTGTAAGCAGCAGCAAACAGATCGATAAAGTTCTGATCACTGGTCAGTTTTCTGTTTTGCGCTTCAGCGATCGCTTTCAATAACGCTGGATCTTTGGCATTGTTAGCCAGGCCTTTAATAAGACCGTCGAGGGCTACGTCCATAGTTACGTTGATACCTCCTTGCAGATCAAGACCCAGCAACAGCTCGCTTTCTTTGGCTTTCTGGTAGGTTTGTCCCCACCAGGTAATTTTTTTGTCTCTGGAAGCAGTCAGCAAGCTATCGAGATAAGCGTCGCGTGCATTGTCAACGGTATCCTTGTAAAAGGCCCGGGCTTCGGTGTTGGTGGGGTACTTCAGGTCAGGAGTAAGAGGAAAGGTCCGTTTAACATAGGCATCTGCTTTTTTACCAATTTCTTTTTCGTGCTGGTTAACAAACCAGGTGAACGAAAGCTGGTATAAAGAGATCAGGATCAACAGACCTGCAAAAATGCTAACCAGTGCTCTCATTGGATTGTGTCGTTTATTTTTTTAGAGTTGGCAAAGATAGTGTTTTCGGTCAGAAACAAGGTAGTTTGTTGTGTTTCCAAGCCTTTTGGAATCCAGTTTTGAGGGAATTTTCAGCTAAATTCTGTTACCGGTAACCAGTTACCGGCTTCCGGACATGATTTCCGGAATTCAGGCCGCTTTTCAACCTTCCGGTAAGGCCCTGCCATTTAGCGGGTACCCGGGTGTGGCGGCCGGCAATTGTTAGCTGGTAACTGGCATCCGGTAACCGGTAACCAGAAATTTAGAAATTCTTCAATCTCAAATTAACTACTTTTGCGGCACAAAAAATCTATCAACCAATAAATAGTATGCAACTTTCATCCCGTTTACAGTTATTCAACGAGCCGGAAACCTTGAAGATGGCTAAGTTGGGCCGTGAATTGCGCGCCAAAGGAATTGATGTGATCGACCTGAGCCTGGGCGAACCTGATTTTGATACGCCTTCGCATATTAAAGAAGCTGCAAAGAAGGCCATTGATGATAACTGGAGCCATTATACTCCCGTGGCTGGTTATCCTGAATTGCGTGAAGCGGTTTGTACAAAACTGAAGCGTGATAACAACCTGTCATATAAACCTGAAAATATTATTGCCTCTACCGGCGCCAAGCACAGCCTGGCCAATGCCGTTTTTGCTACTGTAAGCAAAGGTGAGGAAGTGATCATCCCTACTCCTTACTGGGTAACCTATTCCGAGATCGTGAAACTGGGCGAAGGTGTAGTGAAACTGGTACCCACTTCTATCAAGAACAAGTACAAGCTCACTCCACAGGAACTGGAAGCTGCGATCAGCGATAAAACAAGATTGTTCATCTTCTCTTCTCCCTGTAACCCAAGCGGCAGCGTTTACAGCAAACAGGAACTGGAAGGCCTTGCCAATGTATTCCGCAAATACCCGAACTGTTATATTCTGTCTGACGAAATTTATGAGTACATCAATTTCGTAGGCAAACATGAGAGCATTGCGCAGTTTGAAGACCTGAAAGACCGCGTTATCGTATTGAACGGTTTAAGTAAAGGTTTTGCCATGACCGGTTACCGGTTAGGTTACCTGGCCGCTCATCCCGATGTGATTAAGGCTTGTGAGAAATTACAGGGCCAGTTCACCAGCGGTACCAACAGTATTACGCAACGTGCTGCCATCACTGCTTTAACTACCGACCTGAAGCCTTCCCTGGAAATGACGAAGGAATTCGAGCGTCGTAAAAAGCGCGTGATCGAACTGATGAATGCTATTCCTGGTTTAACTTTCCCTGAGCCAGATGGTGCGTTCTATGTATTCCCAACCGTTAGTGCTTTCTTTGGAAAGAGCGATGGCGAAGAAACCATTAAAGATGCCGATGACCTGTGCATGTACCTGCTGAATAAAGCCCATGTGTCTACAGTTACCGGCCGCGCCTTTGGCGAGCCTACCGCTATTCGTATCTCTTTTGCCAACAGCATGGAGAAAATTGAAGAAGCCTGGAAGCGCATCAGCACTGCACTGGCGAAGTTGAAGTAAGAAGTAGGACGACTGAAGTCAGAAGTCTGAAAAATAATATAAGACCCCGATAGTGGAAACACTGTTGGGGTTTTTTGATTTTAACGGGTATTTAAATCTTCCTTAATATTAGTGTCAAAAAGACAAATACAGCATTCCTATTAGTTTTTGTCATATATTTATTGCACAAAACGAGTGCTACTATTATGAAAAGATCCCTCCTTGCTGTTGCTCTTGTATCTGCCAGTACGGTACTGGCCCAGCCCAAAGATTATCCCGTTCAGGCGGTGAATTTTACGGCCGTAAAGTTAACCGATAATTTCTGGCTGCCGCGGATGAAGATCAACCACAACGTTACCATTCCCGCTTCCTTTGCGCGTTGTGAAAGTACGGGCCGGGTGAAGAATTTTGAAATGGCCGCTGCGCATAGCGGTAAGTTCTGCACCACGTTTCCTTTTGACGATACCGATATTTATAAAACGATTGAAGGCGCATCCTTTTCATTAAGCCTGTTCCCCGATAAAAAACTGGAAACTTATATCGATTCCCTGATCGATAAAGTGGGCAAAGCGCAGGAACCCGATGGCTACCTGTATACCGCCCGTACCATCGATCCGCAAAAGCCGCATAACTGGGCTGGCCCCGAAAGATGGGTGAAAGAACGTGAACTAAGCCATGAGCTGTACAACTCCGGTCATTTATACGAAGCGGCCTACGCCCATTATTACGCAACGGGTAAAAAGAACCTGCTGAACATTGCCCTGAAGAATGCTGACCTGGTTTGTTCGGTTTTTGGCGAGGGCAAACTTCATGTTGCGCCCGGTCATGAAATTGTTGAAATGGGCCTGGTTAAACTGTATCGCATTACCGGCAAACAGCAATACCTGCAAACTGCCAGGTTCTTTATTGAAGAACGTGGTCGCTATAAAGGCTATGATGCAAAGAGTAAAGACCCCTGGAGAAATGGCGCTTACTGGCAGGACCAACAGCCTGTTGCTGATCAACGGGAAGCGGTGGGGCATGCCGTTCGCGCCGCTTACCTGTATTCTGCTGTAGCTGATGTAGCTGCCCTTACCGGCGATGAAAAACTGTTGCTGGCCGTTGATTCCATCTGGCAGAACGTAGTAGCTAAAAAGATCTATGTGCAGGGCGGCCTGGGCGCTATTCCATCTGGTGAGCGTTTTGGCGATAATTACGAACTGCCAAATGCCACCGCCTACAACGAAACCTGCGCCGCTATTGCCGGGGTATACTGGAATTACCGCATGTTCTTATTGCACGGTGATTCAAAATATATGGATGTGCTGGAAAAGATGTTATACAATGGTTTGATCAGCGGGATAGGGCTCGATGGTAAATCATTTTTCTATGCCAATGCCATGCAGATCAAAAACCATTTCTCGCATCAAGCCATGGAACCCGAGCGTTCGGGCTGGTTCGATTGTTCCTGCTGCCCTACCAATCTTACCCGGTTGATCCCTTCTATACCTGGTTATGTATATGCTCAAAAAGGCGATGCCGTGTATGTTAACCTGTTTGTGTCGGGGAACGCCACCATGAATGTGCACGGTAAACCGGTGAGCATTGTGCAACAGAATAATTATCCCTGGGATGGCGCTTTAACCTTTACCGTATCGCCGCAAAAGACCGATGCCTTCAGCCTGCTGGTACGTATTCCGGGTTGGGCGCGAAATGAGGCCATTCCTTCTAACCTGTATACATTCAGTGATAATCCTGCAACTAAAGTTTCTATTTCTATAAATGGACAACCGGTTGAGTACTCCGTTGACAAAGGCTATGCGGTAATAAAAAGGACCTGGAAAAAGGGCGATGTGCTGAAGGTAGATCTGCCCATGGATGTACGCCGGGTAGTTGCCAGCGAGAATGTAAAAGACGACCAGGGCAAAGTGGCTTTACAACGCGGTCCGCTCATTTATTGTGCCGAATGGGCCGATAACAATGGCAGAGCGGCCAATATCCTGATCCCGCCCGATGCGGTATTCCAGGCCCGCTTTCAACCCGACCTGTTAAATGGGGTGGAAGTACTGCAAAGCGAAGTACCGGTGATAACGGTTGATGAAAAGGCGCAAACAGTTTCTACTAATCGAAAGTTGGTTACGGCCATTCCTTACTATGCATGGGCCAACCGCGGTAAAGGTGAAATGATGGTTTGGTTTCCTGAAAAGGTGAAAGATGTTGAAATAATAGGAGAGCAGTCTAAGCAGGAACCAGGGAAGAAATAAAGAAAAAGCTGCAAGCTACACGCTGCAAGCTGCAAGCTATCCCGCCTGGGCGGTACAAGCGAATACAGCCGAAAGCTGAAAGTCGAAAGCCAAAAGCAAATACAGTTTGCTTTAAGCGTTTGGCCTTCAGCTTTTAGTTTTAAGCCTTCAGTATGGTTTTCACTTCTCCATTCTACATTGGATATTCAATATTCGTAATTCTTCTTACTTCCTACCTTTTATTTCCTTCTTCATCTGGCATAGATTTTTTTATCTGTAAGGAAACTCTCTATTCCTTCCAATCATAAAAATTTCACCAATGAAAAGCGGAACGATACGATCAGTAGTCAATGCAAATTGGTTTACGGTGGCGCCCGGTATCTGGGGCTTGCGCGATGCTTTTGTTAACGTCTATTTCATTCATAACGCCGTTGAGAAAAAATGGATCCTGGTTGATGCCGGCCTGAAGCGCACAGCCAGCAAGATCAAACAACTGGCCGATAGCCTCTTTTGGCCTGAATCAACACCGGCTGCCATTATTTTAACCCATGGTCATTTTGATCATGTAGGATCTGTTTTGGAACTGGCCCGTGAATGGGATGTGCCGGTATTTGCTCACCTGATGGAGTTGCCCTATCTCTCAGGCCTGTCTGCCTACCCACCTCCCGATCCCTGGGCCGGTGGTGGTTTGATGTCGGTTGTTTCGCCGGCCTTTCCGAAAGGGCCCATCAATATCAGTGATCATATTCAATTGCTGCCCGATGATGGCAGCCTTCCTTTCTTACCCGACTGGAAGTACATTCATACACCCGGTCATTCGCCCGGACATATCAGCTTATTCAGAAAGAGGGACAAAGTACTGTTGGCCGGGGATGCTGTTGTTACCACCCGGCAGGAATCGGTATGGTCGGTCATGATGCAAACGCGTGTGTTGACCGGCCCGCCCAGGTACTTTACCTGTGATTGGAAGGCAGCGGCAAGATCGGTTAAAGCATTGGCGGCATTAGAGCCCGAAACGGTAGCTACAGGCCATGGCCAGCCTATGAAGGGTGAGCAAATGCGGAAAATGCTCCACAAACTGGCAGAGAACTTCCGGGAACTGGCAGTTCCTTCGCATGGCCGGTATTCGCGGGAGGCGGCCATTACCGATGCAGGCGGAGTAACCTATGTTCCCCGGCAGGTTAGCCGGATAACTCCAGGGGTTGCCGTAGCGGCAGGTGTAGCGGTGTTAGCGTTGACGGCGTGGTTGGTGTATCAAGGCAGGAAGAGTAATGTGCTGGCCTCTTAAAGAATGTCGAATATCCAATGTAGAATGTAGAAGTGAAGGCAAATGTTGTATTTCCCTTCTACATTGAACATTCTACACTCAATATTCGATATTACTTGCAAGCCCCAACAATTTCTCATGTAATGTTACAACCTGCGGTATCACCGCTTGCTGTTCATCATTATTGATAACAAAATCGCACAGGCGGATCTTGATCACTTCCTGTATTTGCCTGCTCATGCGGGCCAGTACCTGGTCGCGGGTTGAACCGTCGCGTTTCATTGCCCTCAGAATGCGTAATGGGGCAGGGGCCGAAACGCCAATAATATAATCGAGCTGGTCCTGGGTACCACTCTCAAATATCAGGGCTGCTTCCTTAATAGCATAGGGCGTGGTTTGTTTGCGCATCCATTGTTCGCCGTCGCGAATAGTGGCGGGATGCACCAGGGAATTGAGCAGTTCCAGTTTTTCTTTATTGTTGAAGACCTGGCTGGCGATGTAGGGCCGGTCGAGCTGGTTGTTTTTGTAGGCGGAAGGGCCAAAGAGCTGAATGATCTGTTGCCTTAGCTGCGCATCTTCATTCATAATGCGTTTGGCGGCTTCATCGGCGTAATATACCGGTATGCCCAGTACTTCAAATACTTTGGCCACAGTGCTTTTGCCACTGCCAATACCACCGGTTAAGCCGATTCGTAGAGTCATGAGGGCAAGTTAGTAATCAATAGGCAATACGCAATATGCAATAGGCAAGGTTGGCTATAAGTTGCCGGGGTTACAGGTACCAGTTGCCGGTTACCAGTTGCCTGGCAGAAAACCTGGAGAGCGCGATTACAGGTAGACTGTTCAACTTCAAGACCTGGTAACCGGAAACCGGTAACAAAAAAGGCGAGCCTTTTGCAAGACTCACCTTGATATTTTTACCCAAAAGACCGTCACCCCTTTAGGGGCAGGAGTGTGGGCCGGGGCTTACTTCGCTGGAGTAGCAGCCGTCGCTTTGTTCACGTTAGCGGTCATCTCCATAGAGATAGCGCTTTTCTCTACTTTCATATAGCTGCCTGGGCTGGTTTCCATTTCAATGGTACCATCCTCATTCATTTTATTTACTCTGCCATGAATACCGGCAATGGTAACGATTTTGTCGCCTTTCTGTAAATTCTCCTGGAATGATTTGGCCTGTTTTGCTTTTTTAGCCTGCGGACGAATCATAAATAACCAGAATACGAGGATCATACCTACTAAAAGGATCAATTGCATATAGCCGGCGCCGCCACCCTGAGCCTGTAAGAAAATAACTAAACTTGTCATATTAATTTGAGAATTAGTGAATTTGAAAATTTGAAAATACCAAAAGTGCAAATGTGAAAATTAGTCCCGGTTTTTGAGAAAATGCAAATGTAACGCTATCTTAAACCTCAAGCTGTTCCATTTTCAAATTTTCAAAATTTGCACATTATCTAATTCGGTTTTACTACTTCAACATCAAAATGCACCGTATGGTTTTGGGTGCCTTTGGTATTGGCTTCAATATGAATATCCTTGCCGTTATGTCCTTCCTTGCCCTGGCTGTTAAAAGTAGCCTTTATGGTACCTTCGGCGCCCGGTGCAATAGGTTCTTTGGGCGGTTCGGCGGCGGTACAACCGCAACCAGGCTGAACCTTCAGGATAACCAGCGGTTTGTCGCCCGTATTCTTAAAACGGAAAGATACATCCAGTTTTTGTCCCTCAGTGATCTTGCCATAGTCCCTGGTAGAATCTATCCATTCAATGGTAGTGAACTTTGAACTATCGAGCGCTTCCTGGGGAGCAGCATGGGCGCCCGGTGCTTTTTCTGCATAATCACAGCCAACGAAAACAGCTGCTGTTATTAAGGCCAAAAAGTATTTCATTAAGGAATTAATTTTTGCAAATCTAATCAAAGCAACCAAATCAGGAAGGTTTATTCGCTGATGGCTGTGTGGACGAACCGTTCGGTGTAAAGGCTACTTTATTCATTTGGTTATCCCGAACCAGGTCTTTATGTATATTATCCAGAATACCATTTACAAACTGGCCGCTTTGTTGGGTACTGTATTCCTTGGCCAGGTCAATGTACTCGTTAATGGTAACTTTCGGGGGAATGGTCTCAAAGAATAAAAACTCGCATACACCCATCCGCATGAGTATCATATCCAGGGATGCAATACGCTCGGGGTCCCAGTTCTTGAGTTTGGGTTTTATATATTGCATCGCCAGGTCTCTTTTTTCGAGTGTGGTTTGCAACAGGTTTTTCGCAAACTGCCATTTTTCCTTGCTCAGCAATTCCTGGAAGTTGTACGCGGCAGGTTTGTTCATGAAGTTTTGCAACAGTACTATCAGCATATCCGCATCATCGTCCCAGTTGGCAAAATACTCTTCTATATAGCTGGTAAAGGTTTCGTTGGGTAACAGCAACGTTTCAAAAATATATTCCAGCATCTCTTTCTCTTCTTTCTTATCTCTTCCGGGCACGGCAATATATTGCTGGTATTTTTCCGATTCAACCAGTTCCAGGTAAATTTTGCGCAGCAGTTCTGCATTTACCAATTGTTCTGGTTTATCATCCTTTACGGCTTGTTTGTAGGAAGGGTGTTCGAGGATCTTCCATAACAGTTCGTTACCGGCTAATTTGATATTAACGTTCAGGTCTTCTTTCGTTGGCAAGTGTTTGGAGGCGCGGTTACGGGCATCGGTTTCGGCGTAACGGGCCACTTCGGTAACAAAATGGATCAAATAAATAAAAAGCTGCCGGGTTTGATCAAAATGCTTCTGTAAAACTTTCACGGTATCAACAGGCTTGGTAGGCATTTCACCGCCTGATTCTGCAAACTGGCTTTCTACAGAATAAATGGTTTGCATAACCTTCACACGAATATTTCTTCTACTGATCATCTTGCAAGAACTTGTTTTTGAGGGCACAAAGCTAATCGATTTAACGGGTACCCCCAAAATCGTGTTTAGTAACTTTCCAGGGTTGGCAATTTCTTGTTCAACGACAATATATTGGCTTAGAAGTAATTGGCTGCTGCAAAATTGGCATATTAATAATTGCCTGGGTTGGGTGTTTATCACGGTTTTCTGCCATAGTTTGCCAAAAACGCTGAAAAAATGACCTTTCGGAAAGGATTGGTATAAAATTCGTTTACTTTTGCCGCCCGGCTTTTTGGCAGGGTACCCAGATCCTTGTGGGAAAAATTCATATCCTCTATAACATCATCTAAAATCAAAAATTAATACACTATGGCTAAGAAAGTAGATGCTATAAACGTTACCCCGCTGCATGACAGGGTAATTGTTAAACCAGCTAAAGCGGAAGAGAAAACCGCCGGTGGTATCATCATCCCAGATACTGCTAAAGAAAAGCCACAACGCGGTACGGTTGTAGCTGCCGGTCCTGGTAAGAAAGATGAGCCGGTTACAGTAAAAGTTGGTGATGTAGTTCTGTATGGTAAATATGCAGGAACAGAGATCCAGATCGAAGGCGATGACCTGCTGATCATGCGCGAGAGCGACATCTTAGCAATTGTTTAATTTGAAAATGTGCCAATTTGAAAATTTGAAAATGGAATACAAAATACAATATGCGTTAAGCAATGCCATTTTCAATTATACCATTTCAAATTAGCACAGCCATTCAAATTACCTAATTTTCAAATTTTCAAATTATCAAATTAACTAGATATGGCAAAACAACTTTTCTTCGACATTGACGCCCGTAATAAAATGAAAAAGGGTGTTGATACACTGGCCAATGCTGTTAAAGTGACTTTAGGTCCCAAAGGCCGTAATGTGGTTCTGGAGAAAAAATTCGGTGCTCCTGCTGTCACTAAAGATGGTGTTACCGTAGCAAAAGAAATTGAACTGGAAGATCCCATCGAAAATATGGGTGCCCAAATGGTAAAAGAAGTAGCTTCTAAAACAGCCGATATCGCTGGTGACGGAACTACTACAGCTACCGTTCTGGCACAAGCTATCATCAGCGAAGGTTTGAAGAACGTTGCTGCTGGCGCTAACCCAATGGATCTGAAACGCGGTATCGATAAAGCGGTTGAAGCTGTTATTGAAAACCTGCAAGGTCAATCACAAACTGTTGGTATCGATAGCAAAAAGATCCAACAGGTTGCTTCTATCTCTGCCAATAACGACGAAAACATTGGTAAACTGATCGCTGAAGCTTTTGGTAAAGTTGGTAAAGAAGGTGTTATCACTGTAGAAGAAGCTAAAGGTACCGACACTACTGTAGAAGTAGTAGAAGGTATGCAGTTCGACCGTGGTTACACTTCAGCTTATTTCGTTACCAACAGCGAAAAAATGCAGGCTGAACTGGAAAACCCATACATCCTGATCTACGACAAAAAGATCAGCGCTATGAAGGATATCCTCCACATTTTGGAGAAAGTTGCTCAAAGCGGCCGTCCTTTATTGATCATTGCAGAAGAACTGGAAGGTGAAGCACTGGCTACCCTGGTGGTGAACAAACTGCGTGGTACCCTGAAAGTGGCTGCTGTTAAAGCGCCAGGTTTCGGCGACCGTCGTAAAGAAATGCTGCAGGATATCGCTATCCTTACCAAAGGTATCGTTATCAGTGAAGAGCAAGGTTACAAACTGGAAGGTGCTGATCTGTCTTACCTGGGTCAGGCTGCTTCTATCACTATCGATAAAGACAACACTACTATCGTAGGTGGTAAAGGTAAAAAAGACGATATCAATGCACGCGTAAACCAGATCAAAGCGCAGATTGAAGTAACAACTTCTGACTACGATAAAGAAAAATTACAGGAACGCCTGGCTAAATTAAGCGGTGGTGTAGCTGTATTGTACGTAGGTGCTGCTACTGAAGTTGAAATGAAAGAAAAGAAAGACCGCGTAGATGATGCACTGCATGCAACCCGCGCTGCTGTTGAAGAAGGTATTGTACCTGGCGGTGGTGTAGCTTACATCCGTGCTATTGCCGGTTTGAACAAACTGAAAGGTTTGAACGAAGATGAAACCACTGGTATTGCTATTGTAAAACGCGCTATTGAAGAGCCGCTGCGCCAGATCGTTGCCAACTGCGGTATCGAAGGCAGCATCGTTGTACAAAAAGTAAAAGAAGGTGAGAACGATTTCGGTTTCAATGCCCGCGCTGAGAAATACGAGAACCTGCTTCGCGCCGGTGTAATCGATCCTACTAAAGTTACCCGTATTGCATTGGAAAACGCCGCTTCTATTGCCGGTATGGTGCTCACTACTGAGTGCGTAATTGCCGACAAGCCGAAGAAAGAAGAACCCCATGTACATGGCGGTGGCGCTCCTGGAATGGGTGGCATGGATTATTAATACCCCCCATCTCCGTAAAGGGGATGGAGAAGATACAACTGGAGGGTGTCTCAAAAGTACGAGACACCCTCTTTTTATTCGGGTACCTGATGGAGCCAGGTAGCCATTTATGCGATTCTAAAGCCCTTCGTTTATTTTTGATACTTCCTCTTTTTTTATGCCTGTTATCGAAAAGACAAAGGCTACTATTTCCGGTTTTATAATTATCTGATATCTTGTGTCCTCTAAATCCTTATACATGAAATCGCAGTTGTTCTTACTGTTTAGCCTGTTTTGTGTTAATGCCTTTTCACAAACCTGTACCAACCATGTCCTTTTTCAAAAAGACGCTAAACTGGAATATAATGTATATATGCCCGACCTGGACGTTATCAGAGGGATGTCGTCAACTGACTTGAAAGTTTCCCGCCTTGTTTATGAAGTGGACCATGTTACTGATAGTGCCGGCAGCGTTTACAGTACAATTATCAAGCGGGGGTTTAGCATACATGATGAAAATGATCATTTTGAAAGAAGAATCGTTTTGCAATGTGATAGTAGGAACCTGCTTTTCCCATTTGATTTTTATACAGCCGATACCATTTATACAAGGGACGTTTATCCTAAAGACAGAAGAGATAAGCATAGTTATGTATTTGCCTATACACCAATGGAGGATGCTATAGCTTTCATTGTTCCATTAGTGATGGATGGCATCAATAAATTACCGGAGGGAAAAAAGCAGTTGGAACAAAAAGTAAAACATAGATACAGGTCTGAAACAAGCGGCCTGGTAAAGAGGGATATCGATAATAAGATAAATATCAAGAGCATTAAATTGATAGGTAAGGAGTCGGTTAAAACAGAAGCCGGAACATTTGTGTGTTATAAATTATACGTGGACAGCGATCAAAAAGTGAATAAATTTTCTATGCCCGTAAAATTCTGGTTGTATTTAAATAGTGAGTTAGGGCTGGTGAAAATGGAAGGCCCGGGTGGAAATATAGAGCTGGTCAGCATAAAGAAATAGCGAGCGGGCGAAATGTAGTGAGTGAAGAATAAAGACCTACTCGCCACTAGCTACTCCCACTTGCTTATTATAAAATACTTCGTAACTTATACCCAATCAAAATGGCAGCCATGAAACATGTAGCCTGGTGTTTGCTGTTGCTGTGCCAGTGCGCCCTTGGTCAAACATCAAAAGAAGACGATCTTAATACAATTAGCGGTAATCCTTATTTATTTAAAGAGTGGCACGATGGGGTAGTGCGGTTTACGAGCGGTAGAACCGTTAACCAGTTTAAACTGAAATTCGATTGTTTAAAGAACCAGCTATTACTGCAATTCGAAGGCAACGCCTTCGCCGCTGAAAGCAAGGTGCGGGAATTTGTGATGTACCCCAGAAAAAAAGACTCCCTCCTTTTTCGCCGGGGATTTCCAACAACTGATAAAACCAGCGAGAGTACCTATTTTCATGTGCTACTCCAAGGCAAAGCAACGTTACTTCGATTGATTGCCCGGAATATTGTAGAGGAAAAACAATTGGTATCGGTGAACGGGCGCATCAATCGCCGCATGGAAGAAGTGGAATATTATTACCTGCTTCAGAATGGCACTATGACGCTGTTACCGGCCAACAAAAACGACCTGCCTTCAACATTTGGTGATCATAAAGAACAGATTGCCCAGCTTATTGCCGCCCGGCAGTTAAAGTTGCATTCACCGGAAGATTTTGTTGCCGTGGTGAAGAAGTATAATGAATTGATTGCAGCCCAGTGATTTTGAATTGAATGGCTGTTTCTGTGTTTTCCTGTTTGTTTATTGAAAATTGGTTATTGTTTGCATGTTTTATTGCCATGTTGGTGATTATTCCGCCAAAATTGAAGAGATATTTTTCGTTGTCAGGTTAAAAATGGCGCCATGTTGATCATTTATTTGGCAAGGTTCACGGTTTTAATCCAATGTTAAGCTTCAACGTTCATAAGTCGCCTACAACAGCCGAAGGGTAGCTTATTTTCTCCACTAACTTCCCAACTATGACTCAAATGTTGCTTGAAATCAACTTATTGTGGACGTAGTTTCTTATTTCTTTAAAGGAATTGCGATTTCCTTCAAACTTTCAGCAATTCCCTGAAGGATACCGGATATCCCTGAAACTTTTTTGAATTCCTTCCAGTTTTTCTGATTACCTGTAAGCTTTTATGATCGCCTTGAAGCTTTTTAGATTCCTCTGAAACTTTTTAGATTTCCTTGAAGGAATACTGATTTCCTTACAGAATTCCTTAATTCCGAAGAAATGTTGATGAGAGAAAAAGACTTCTATAGTAGTGTTTTTTGCGGCCTAGCATAGCTTCCGGTAACAAAAGGCGCAGGAGTATAATAACCCGAACGGGTAGCTGTAAATTACAAAATTATATAGTAACAAAAAAGAAATAATGTATCCCTATGTTATATTTCTGTAGGTGTATTTCGAACGCAAGTCAGAACATTACTGAGAACCGGAGGCTGGCGATTTCTGGGTAAGCCGCGTTGAAAGGAATCTTGTGACGCAACACCCGGTTTTGACCTGAATACAATTGAATAATTGGCAGGGGAAGAAAAGCCCTTACAGAAGCTGCTGGTGAATTACTAAATTTATTTTTACCTGAACTGGTACACTCCCTCCTGGCTTTTGTCTCATCTTATAAGAAGGTTACAGAACTGTAAACCTGTGAATGAATTTAATGTCACTGCTTAGCCCTATTTTTTTATGGTAGATAAAAACAGGATACTCCTCCTTCTCGAAAAATATTCGAGAAAGGAAACAACGATTGCTGAAGAAAACGAGCTATTGGCGATAGTGAACCAGGCTGGGCGCAACAATAGCGTTCAAAATGAATTGGCTAAGATCTTTGAAGAAACAGAGCCCATGCCCCTGCCTGAAGGGACACGCAAAGAAATTTTGGCAAAAATATTCACTCCCGCGATCCCCGATGAAGCCGGCTTTAATTCAGCTTCTTCTGAACCGGAGCAAGCCCCGGTATCGCGTATGTTTCCTGTATGGAAAGTAGCGATAGCTGCTACTGTTATGCTGATGCTGGGAGCAGGCAGCTACTTTTTGTTCTTTGCAAAGGCAGGGAAGAAGGCTGAGCTGGCAAAAACAGCTTTGCCTGTTTCCAATGATGTAAAAGCGCCTGAAAATAACAGGGCCATGATCATTCTTGAAAATGGTGAAAAAGTATTCCTTGATAGTGCGGGCAATGGCATCCTGGCATCGCTTGATAATGTAAATGTGCTGAAGACAGCCAATGGAAAAATAGTTTATAGCCCTGTCAGGGGCAGTGTCAATGAAGAGGCGGCATACCATACCTTGTTCAATCCCAGGGGAAGTAAAGTGCAATTCCTTACTTTAAGTGACGGCACAAAGGTTTGGTTAAATAATGAAAGCTCTATAAAATACCCAATTGTTTTTACTGGCAACGAACGGAAGGTGGAGATAACAGGCGAGGCCTATTTTGAGGTAGCGAAGAATGCCGCTAAACCCTTTAAAGTGAAAAAGGTTAATAATGACGCTGTAGTACAGGTATTGGGAACTCATTTTAATATGAATACCTATGATGATGAAGAAACAATAAAAGTGACATTGCTTGAAGGAAGTGTGAAGGTTGGTAACCTGCCGGCAGGCAGGAAGGAGGAAGAACATGCAGCCGGCAACCCTGCATTGGTGATATTGAAACCCGGAGAGCAGGCCGTACTGGGGGCTAATTCACCATTCATCATTGACCATTCACCAAATCTGGAGCAGGTGATGGCATGGAAAAATGGCATGTTTGTGATGGAGAAATCGGGCATTGGTTCAATATTGAAACAAATAGCAAGATGGTATGATGTGGATGTAGTGTATGAAAACGGCGTGCCCGAAGGAACGCTCAGCGGTGAGGTGCCAAGAGATTTAACGCTTTCGCATGTGCTCAAATTGCTTGAGTACAGTGGGGTGAATGCAATTATAGATGGGAAAAGGATTATTGTAAAAGGATAGTTTTTTAAGGTTCTGTCTGAAAGAAAACAGGGAAGTGAATTCAGCACTCCCCTGTAAGTAGTTCGGATCAACCAACGTATTCAATCTGCTAAGACTGCTTTTCCCGACACTTTGTGTCGGGAGAGAAATTGTTTAACCCAAACCAAACAAAGTTATGGATTTAAGGGCTATTTGCAGCTCTTCCCTTCCAAAGGGGAAGGCTTTAACCAAAACATTGCGGATGATGAAATTAACCGCTATTATCTTACTTTCCACCTGCCTTGCGGCAACTGCCAATGGTTACTCACAGAAAGTAACCCTTTCAGAACGGAATGCCCCGTTGGACGTTATTTTTAAAAAAATTAAAGCACAATGCGGATACACATTTGTGTATAGGGACGAATGGTTTAAACATGCCAAAAAAGTAACCCTTGACATGAAAGATGTTCTTGTTACAGATGCATTGGATGCCTGTTTTAAAGGACAACCTTTTTATTACGCTATTGTTGAAAGAACAGTTGTTATTTATAAAAAAGATCCTTTATCAAGCCCGGCTCCATCAAACCTGCAATCTGCAGCAGGACCGCCTCCTGTTGATATAAAAGGTAAAGTAGTAAATGAAAAAGGTGAGCCAATGGAAGGCGTAACCGTAACCGTGAAAGGGACTTTCAATTCTACATCAGCCCGGGCAAACGGTGAGTTTACGCTTACATCGGTTAATGAAAATGCTGTTTTGGTTTTTTCTTATATCGGGTATAAAACGCAGGAAGTTCCAATTAAAGGAAAAACCAAACTTACTGTTACCCTGGTACTTAATCATAATGATATTACCATGAGTGAAGTGGTGATCACAGCTATAGGGGTAACACAATTAAAAGATCAAACCGGCACCACCAGTTCTGCTATTAAAAAGGAAGACATTGCCGGTTCTGGCGAGGCCGGTTTAATTAATTCACTGGCAGGAAAAGCTTCGGGGGTTAGAATTGGAAAATCCAACGGTGATCCCGGTTCAGGATCAGTTATACAGATCAGAGGGTCTAATACTATTCAGGGCGCCAGCCAGCCATTGATCATTCTCGATGGTATTCCGGTAAGCAATGATAATTTGGGGAACATAAATGTAAGCCAGCAATCACGGCTCGATGATATCAACCCCAACGACATAGAATCTGTTCAGGTATTGAAAGGGGCCTCGGCGGCAGCCTTATGGGGTTCCAGGGCTGCCAATGGAGTGATCGTGATCGTTACCAAAAATGGCGCTTATGAAAAGAAACCTGTTGTACAGTATTCATTTACGCAGTCCTTTGATAAAATAAATGTTTTTACCCCTTTACAGAACAAATACGGGCAGGGCGCCGGTGGTGTATGGAATCGTACTGCCCAGGGGTCATGGGGCGATAAAATTGTTAACAGAACAGGCGGAGACGATGTTATGAACCAGACAGGAGCATACTTTATTTCTGATGTTACCGGCAGTAAAATATACCCGGTAACTACAAAAAACGCCACGCAAACATTTCTCAAAGAAAATTATGATAAGGTTTTTCAAACCGGTAAATACAGGGAGCATGATGTTTCTATAGGAGGAGGCGGAAAAAAAGTTTCTTACTTCTTTAGTTATGGAAACCTCAGCCAGGAGGGCATTATCAGAAATTCTGATTATACCCGGCATACGGTAAGATTGAATACCAAAGTTCAGATCACCGATAAATTCAGTTGGAATAATAAATTTACCTATACCAATACAAAATCAAACCGCATTGCCCAGGCAGGTGAAAACACAAATGGCATTTTATTAGGCCTGTTGCGTAATGCACCTGATTTTGATATTACAGAATATATTGGCACGTATGTAGCGGGCGGCACGGCATATCAGGGCAGGCAGCGAATGTACAGAAGGCAGATTGGCGAAAATCAGAGCCCTGATTATAATAACCCGTTATGGACAATTTATCAGCAGAGATCAGGCACTGAGGTAAACCGGTTTATAATGGCGCCTGAATTGCAATTAGAACCGCTTCAATGGCTTAATGTAATAGTACGGGGTGGTTTCGACTATTACGGCGACGATAGAAGTACATTTTTTCCTACCGGCTCATCGAGCTCATTGAGAAGTTTGGGCAGATGGGAAAAAGACGATATTACCAGCAGGGAAATGAACCTTGACGCAATTGTAAAAGCCAGCCGTGACATTAGCAAGGATATAAGTTTAACTGCAACAGTGGGTGTAAATTATAACGACCGCTACAGAAGTACCAATTCAAATGTACTCACTTCCTTTGCCGTGAACGCTGCGCTTCCGTCAACTATTCTTAATCCTGATCCGGCAGCCTCAACGTGGGACAGAACAATCACCGATATTCGCTCAAACAGGGGTTATGGAATACTGGCTTTTAATTTATTTGATCAGTTATTTGTAAGTGCATCGGGTACGTTCGAAGCGGCATCAACTATTAAAGGAACTTTTTTCTATCCCTCGGCAGATATTGCCTGGCAGTTCAGCGATTTAATAAAATCTAACATATTAAGTTTTGGAAAGTTCAGGGCATCTTATGGAAAAGTAGGTATACAACCCGCGCCTTATAAATTCCATACCCTGGTTACAACAGGTTTTTCATCCTTTGGCGGAGCTTATTTAATAAGTGGTGAAAGTGGAAATCCCGGCTTACAACCTGAAGTGAAAACAGAATACGAGATAGGGACCGATCTACGGCTATTTAACAACAGGATCCAACTGGGCGTTACTTACTATAACAGCGAAACAAAAGATGTGCTGTTTTCTGTAAAGGCAAACCCAAGCTCGGGCTATAACTTTAATTACAAAAACGCGGCTGTAATTGCAAATAAAGGAATTGAAATAGACCTTACGGCGAAAGTTTTAAAAATAAAGGACTTTCAATTATCCATCAATTCGAACTTTAACGCCAATAAAAATAAGGTAGTGGATATTGCCGGAACCGAAACGGTGGATATTGGGGGAACCTCCAAGGCCGTAAAGGGATACCCTATGAGCGCTTTTTACCTTCCCGGTACTTTACAAAGTTCAGATGGTAAGTTGACTTTGGATGCAAACGGATTTCCCCAAGTAGATACAAAAAGCAGGGTGCTTGGCGACCCTAATCCTGATTGGCGGGGAGGTGTAGGAATGACGTTTAACTGGAAAAAACTTGATTTCAGCTTTTTATTTGAACATTCCCATGGCGGTGATTATATAAACCGTACAAGAATTACCCTGTATGGTTTTGGAACGCATGCCGATGTAGGCAATGAAATTACCCTTACAGAAGCTTTAAAAAATGTGAATGGAGTAACATTTGCTGCCGGCACAACCCTCCGTGGCAATATTGCCAATTTTGGTGGGGGCAATGTATTGCTTGATGAAGCCTGGTATAACGGCCGTGGGGGCGGATTAGGTTTTAATAAAGTAAATGACCTTTATGTTGAAGATGCAACCTGGACCAAGCTTCGTAATGTAACGCTCGGGTATACATTTTCGAACATTCAACTCACGAAAAAGATACTTTTCAATTCAATCAAACTCTCTGTTACCGGAAGGGACCTGATCCTTTGGACAAAACTGAAAGGTGTTGATCCGGAAACCAACAACTATGGGGTAAGCAATGCCTTTGGCATGAATTATTTTAATAACCCCGGCACCAAATCAGTTCTGTTAAATCTTCAGGTAACATTCTAAATTAGTTCAACTATGAAATCGATATATAATATATACATTATGGCTGCCATTATAATTGCAACCCAATCGGGCTGTCAGAAATTGGTAGCAGGTCGTAATGATAATCCCAATCAACTTACGCCCGATGCAATTGATGCCGGTCTTTTCCTTAATGGCGCCGAATTATCGAACATTGCCATACAATTAGGCCCATTAAGCAGAATGGCAGGTTACTATTCGGGACAACTGGTAGGGGTTGAACAGGTAGAGAAGGAAAGGTATAATTATAATGTTACCAATTCCGACTTTGACTGGGATGGCTACCAAAGTGTGATCACTCCTTTACGGGAAATACGCAAAAGAACAATGGCCAACCCGCTGTACCAGGGCATAACAAAAGTGTTGGAAGCCCACCTCATCGGCACTTACGCCTCCCTGTTTGGAGATGTGCCGTTTTCGCAGGCGGTAACCGATATTGCCGACCCCGTGTTCGATGATCAACTGGCAGTTTTTGATAGTTTGCAAAAAATGCTTGATGAAGCTGTAACTGATTTCAATAACGCTGCAGGAAGTGTAGTGCTGCAGGATTATATTTTTAGCGGAAACAGAACAAAATGGTTGCAGTCGGCCTTTACGTTAAAAGCCCGGTATTACATGTACACCAGGCAGTATGACCTGGCTTACACCGCAGCTCAAAAAGGCATTTCAGCTTATGCAAACAATATGGTGTTTAAGCCTTCCGGCACAAGCACCGATAACAGTGCCAAAAACAAGATCTATATCGTACTCACAGGAGGGCCAAATATGGGTACTGAAAATAGTTATATGATCAAATTGCTCGACGCCACCAGCGGCATATCGAGGAACAATACAAAAACAAATGAGAACGCAAGGCTGAAATATTACAAAATAAACCGTACCAGCGCAGCCGCAAATTTGGGGATTGCCTATTCGCTGGAATCACAACCCATGATCACCTACCAGGAAAATTTATTGATCCTGGCCGAAGCGGGAACACGAACACAAGGTATGTCTGTAGGCCTGGGTTACCTGAACACGCTAAGAACTTTTTTAAGAGCAGGCACTTTTCTTAATTCGAATTTTACTTCAGAGGCTCGAAAATATGATGATTATGTGGTAACCGACTTCAATGCGTTTGGTATAGAAAATATGGATGGAATAGACCCAACAAGAGCATTGCTCCGGGAAATTATAGAAGAAAGATATATTTCAGGGTTTACAACTTTTATGCCTTTCGATGATGCCAGGAGATTGAAAAAAAGCGACTCAGATATTGCAGTGCCTTTTCCGCTGAATACGGCAACTGCTACACAGTATATCCAACGATTTATTTATCCTGAAGCGGAAATATTATCAAACGAGCAAGCGCCTGCCGAGCCCGGACTATATTCTGTTACGAAGGTAAATCAGTAATACAACCAGTGCCCGGTGAATTTGTTTTTCCTTTTGATGCGCATGATTGCATTAAGCGGGAAAACCTTCCTTTCTATTGATTAAACTTTAAGCACACCAGATGAATAAAACTATTTTGGCAGCAGGGTTTTTAATTCTAAGCACCAACCTGTTAGCACAGTCTAAACCTGTATTTCAGGGACAGGGCGAAGTAAGACCGGTAGAAACTACTTCGAGACCGGTACAAAAGCAATGGAAAGGAAATTTTCCATTTGAAAACGGGGCTATCGTTTTTTCAAACAATTTTTCGGGGGCAAGGCTGAATGGAATTATGCAGAACAATGACAGCACATTCACCGTATTGATAACGCCCGAAAACGTACCTGTGAATCCCAGCCCCTGGTATTCGTTCGCTATCTGGTCTAAAAGAAAAAGAACAATCTATATCAACTTTACTTATCCGCCGGGGGTATCGCACCGCTATTATCCTAAAATTAGTGCTAACGCATTAAACTGGAAGCCCATTGATTCCTGCGATTATTTTGAAAAGAAACGCCCGGCCAGATCAGATTCAGCTACAGCAGATGTAAGCATCAGGCTTTCCCTGAAGCCGGATACGTTATGGGTCAGCGCCCAGGAACTTCAAACTGTTAAGCATACGCTAAACTGGATAAAAGAGATGGCAAGAAAGCCATTTATCAGTTATGCCGAAATTGGAAAGAGTAAAGAAGGGCGGCCGTTGTATGTTTTAAATATTGGCAGAAGGCGTTCAAAAAAAATGATCATGATCATCTCAAGGCAGCACCCGCCTGAGGTGACGGGCTACCTGGCAATGAGATCTTTTGTAGAGACCCTGTGCAACAATTCTCCGCTTGCCAAACAGTTCAGGGAAAATTACAGCGTTTATGTAGTGCCGCTGATGAACCCCGATGGTGTGGAGAACGGCCACTGGCGGCATAATGCAGGTGGAATTGATTTGAATAGGGACTGGACAAAGTTTAACCAGCCGGAATGCCTTGCAGTAAGTAAGTTTATTAAGAAGCAGGAGAAAGAAACAAGTGGTAAATTCTATTTCGGGATAGATTTTCATTCTACTTACGGCGATATCTACTACACCGTTGACCCGAAACTCAGGGGAAATATGCCCGGCCTGGTGCCCGAATGGCTTACTAAGTTAAAAGCCTCGTTCCCTGGTTACGATCCTAAAATTGATCCCAATGACAAGATGGAACCCGCCATTATTTCACGCAATTATTTTTTTGTTTCGCATGGAATGGAAGCATTGGTATATGAAGTAGGCGATAATACCGAAAGAGAAGATCTGAAATTGAAAGGAAAAACCGGAGCAATTGAGTTAATGAAACTAATGCTGTCAAAAAAATAGAATTATGGCCCGTTTAAAATTATTAATAAAAATAACTGTGCTGATCCTGATGTGCCAAATGTCGCTTGCTGGTATAGCACAGGAAACTTTTCCGGTAAATGGAATAAGCAATCCAAAAATAGCCTGTTACGCCTTTACCAATGCCACTATTGTACAGGACCCTGCCCGAACGATCGCAAATGGAACATTGGTTATCCGCAACGGAAGAATAATAAGCGTGGGCGATAAACAAACACCTATACCTAAAGAGGCGGAAGTTATTGATTGCAGTGGAAAATATATCTATGCCTCTTTTCTCGACCTGTTCAGCGGTTATGGAACGCCTGCAGTTAAAAAGGCGCCGCAGGTATTTACAAACACCCCACAGTTTATATCCAATACCAAAGGAGCCTATGGCTGGAACCAGGCCATAAAAAGCGAAGTGAATGCCTGTGACCTGTTTACAATAAATGGGGCCGATGCTAAAAAGATCCGCGACGCCGGCTTTGGCAGTGTGGTCATACATCAAATGGATGGAATTGCCCGTGGTACAGGCGCCCTGGTTACTCCTGGCAGCAAAAGGGAAAATGAATTAATGATAAAAGAAAAAGCGGCTGCTTTTTATTCTTTCGATAAAGGCAGCTCCACACAAACCTATCCCTTTTCATTAATGGGCTCCATTGCTTTGCTGCGCCAAACGTTCCTCGATGCCAGGTGGTATAAAACCAACCCCGCCGGCGAAGGGGTGAACTTAAGTCTTAAAGCATGGAATGCCCAACAAACATTGCCGCAAATATTTTCAGCAGAAAACAAATGGGACGTATTACGAGCCGACAAAACAGGCGATGAATTTGGCGTACAGTATATCATAAAAGCCGATGGCAATGAATACCAGCGTATGGCCGAAATGAAAGCCACGAATGCAAGTTTCATTCTGCCTGTAGATTTTCCATTGGCGATGGATCTTGAGGACCCCGCCGATGCCCGTTATGTGTCCCTGGCAGACATGAAGCACTGGGAAATGGCGCCAACCCAACCTGCTGCATTTGAAAAAGCTGGAATTACATTCTGCTTTACCCCATTTGGATTAAAGGATGTCAAAGATTTTATACCCAATATCAGGAAGGCCATTCAGTATGGATTAAGCGAACAAAAAGCGCTGGAAGCTTTAACTACAACCCCGGCCAGGATTATAGGAACAAATGACCTGTTAGGTTCTTTGGAAACTGGGAAAATAGCCAACCTGCTGATCACCTCTGGCCCCCTGTTCGAAGAACAAACTATTATTTATCAAAATTGGATACAGGGCGATAAATACGCCATAAATGAAGATGCCTTGTTCGATGTGCGGGGAAGTTATAATATGGTTGTGAATAATGCAGGTAATGGAATAAACTATACTTTACAAATTGGTGGTTCAGTGAAAATTCCGGCAGTAACTGTAATTCACGGCAATGATACCTTGCCAGGCAAAATAAATGTCGAAGGGCAAACCGTCTCCCTTACCTTTCCCTGTAAGAAAGGAGCAAAACAACAAATTTTGTTGAGTGGCACAGGATCAATTGCCGGATGGAATGGCGTAGGTCGTGATACTGCCGGAACATCGTTATACTGGACAGCGAAACTTATTCAACCAGCCCAATCTTTGAACACAAAGCAGGGCGATGCGTTGAGAAAAATAAGTAATGTAAATGCTGCAATCTATTACCCGTTTAATGGCTATGGCTGGGAAAATAAGCCGGAACAGCAAACGCTTTTAATAAAAAACACAACTGTATGGACGAACGAAAAAGAGGGCAGGTTGCAAAACAGGGATGTGCTGATCAAAAATGGAAAAATAGCCCAGGTTGGCAAAGACCTTACCGCTCCGGGTGCCCGCATCATCGACGGAACCAATAAGCATCTTACTGCCGGTATTATCGATGAACATTCCCACATCGCTATTTCAGGAGGTGTAAACGAAGGCTCCAATACAGTAACTGCTGAAGTAAGGATTGAAGATGTATTAAATCCCGATGATATAAACATTTACCGGCAATTAAGTGGTGGTGTTACTGCATCACACATCCTACCTGGTTCATCCAATCTTATAGGCGGACAATCACAACTCATAAAGCTGCGATGGGGCGCCGGTCCGGAACAATTAAAATTCGGGAATAATGATCCCTTTATAAAGTTTGCACTGGGTGAAAATGTAAAACACTCCAACCGCAGTGAACGGCCGGGAACCCGTTTCCCGCAAACACGAATGGGGGTAGAACAGGCTTTGATCGATGTATTTACAAGAGCCGGCGAATATGCAAAAAAAGGAAATGGCGTTAGAAAGGATCTGACGCTGGACGCCTTGGTTGAAGTGCTGTATAAAAAACGGTTCATCACTTCTCATTCGTATGTGCAAAGTGAAATAACTATGCTCATGGAAGTGGCAGAGCGGTTTGGCTTTCGCGTAAATACATTTACACACGGCATGGAAGGGTACAAAGTTGCCGGGCAACTGAAGCAGCATGGAGCGGGTGTTGGAACTTTTTCTGACAGATGGGCATTTAAAATGGAAGTGGTTGATGGCATACCCTATAATGCAAATATTTTAAGCAAAGTTGGTGTAATAACCGCTATCAATTCAGATGACGCAGAAATGGCAAGAAGACTGAACCAGGAAGGCGCAAAAATGATGAAATACGGCGGCATGAGTGAGGAAGAGGCTGTGAAGCTGGTTACCCTCAATCCGGCGCAGTTGCTGCACATAACTAACAGGGTGGGAAGTATAAAGGAGGGTAAAGATGCAGACCTGGTATTGTGGAGCGATCATCCGCTTAGCATCTATGCCAAAGCCGAAAAGACAATGGTGGATGGAATAATATATTTCGATATAGAATGCGACCGGCTTTTGCGTAAACGGATCAGCGAGGAAAGGAACCGGTTGATCCAGAAAATGATTGCCGAAAAGAAAAAAGGCGGTCCGCTTCAAAAAGCAAAAGCAACGGAAGAAGAAGTATGGAGCTGCGAAGGACTTTACGGGGAAGAGGAACAATTATAAAAGGAATAAATAAAAAAATAATCTTATAAGCATGCGATATAAAAAGGTAATACTTATCATTTCTCTTACTGTTCTTTTACGGGTAAAGTCAAATGCACAGGAAACGGTGTATCCGGCGCCACCCCAATCTTCGCCCGTTTATTTGACCAACGCCACTATTCACGTAGGAAATGGCCAGGTTGTAAATAATGGAACTATTGCTTTCGCCGATGGCAAGATCATTGCTGTTGGGAATGAAATCACGGTTCCGGTTACCGGTACAAAAATTATAAACTGCAGTGGTCAGCATGTTTATCCGGGACTCATAGCAGCATCTGGTAATTTGGGGCTTGCTGAAGTATCCAGTATAAAATCCACCAATGATTATGCTGAGATCGGGCAGCTTTCGCCGGCTGTTCGTTCACTCGTGGCTTATAATGTTGATTCGAAGGTGATCAATACATTAAGGTCGAATGGAATTTTGTTGGCGCATATTGTGCCGCAGGGAAGGCTTATTGCGGGAACTTCTTCAGTAGTGCAGTTAGATGCCTGGAACAATAAGGATGCCGTATATAAAAAAGATAATGCCATACACTTTTATATTCCGGGTTTAAGAATGGAGGCCGCAGAGGACGGCGATGAGGCCGGTGGAGGCAATATGCAAAGGGTAATGGGGGCTATTCGGCAGGCGAGGTCTTTTTTAGCCGAAGCAAGGGCTTATTTAAAAGAAAGCAACCATGCAGCCATCAATTTGAATTACGAAGCGGTAAAGGGCCTGTTCAATCATCAGCAGAAATTGATCGTTCATTGTAATGGTGTTAAAGAAATGCTGATGGCAATTGACCTGGGAAAGGAGCAGGAAATTGATATTGTCATTGCAGGGGGAACCGACAGTTGGATGATCGCAGATCTGATAAAGCAACATAACATTCCGGTTATTCTCAATGCGCCGCACCGTTTGCCTGTAATGCAGGATGATGACATTGACCAGCCTTATAAAACAGCGTGGCAATTACACAGGGCAGGGGTGTTGTTTTGTATTGGTCAGGAAGGTTCTTACCAGTTACGTAATATCATGTTCAATGCCGGAACAACTGCGGCATATGGATTAACAAAAGAAGAGGCGCTGGCTGCCATTACGCTGAATACAGCAAAAATTTTAGGCATTGATTCCGTTACCGGCACCCTTGAAGCAGGTAAAGATGCAAATGTTTTAGTGTGCGCCGGCGATATTCTGGATATGCGTACCAGCATTATTCTCAGGGCTTACATACAGGGAAGGGAAATAGATCTTGATGATAAGCATAAGCAATTGAATGAGCGTTATAAGCGTTATTATAACCTTAAATAAGTTAATGAAGGCGGTTATTGGAAAGTATAAGTACTATTACTGATATTGTTTGCTGTTTAATGTACGTTCTGATAAAATTGATCGCTTCGGCCAAATGATTTCGCACTGTATTTCTTGACAGGTTCATTTGCCCGGCAATTTGTTCAAGCGTAAGGCCCTGTTCACGGTTAAGTTTGTAAATGATCTTCTTTTGTGGCGGCAACTGCTGAACGGCCTGCTGAACAAGCAGGTTGCTTTCGTTGAAATCTATTATTTCTTCAGTAATATTCGAATGAGTAATACCGTTGTTTTCAATAATGCGCAACTTGCCAGCTTCCCAAATATTTCTTTTGATGTAATTGACCGTGTAATTAAAGGCCATAGTAAAAATGTAAGAACTGTAACTTTTTATATCCGGGAGTTTTTCGCGGTTTGTCCAGAGCTTTAAAAATACTTCCTGTGTAATATCTTCTGCTGCAGACTGTGATTTTGTAATTTTTAGAATGAAAGCAAATAAGCGGGGCGAGTAATGATCGAAAATGTTGGTGAAAGCGGTCTGATCACCTTCTGCAGCACGCACAAATAGATCCTTCTCATTGGGCAGTATGGTGAATTGAACAGACATGTATATTTTACAATATCTTAAAAATAAGAAAAATGCCGCAATTTAGTACTGTTCAATTCAATATCTTTCCCCTATTCCCTGCCAGGGCCCTCTTTAAACTCTGAAGGCGTAATTGAAAATTTCGATTTGAATACGGTAGAAAAATACGCGGCGGAAGAAAAGCCCGTTTTAAATGCGATTTCGGCAATGGTAAGATTTTCATGCTGCAGGTAATATTTTGCCTTTTTCAACCGGGTATTAACAATGTATTCGTTTACGTTACATTCCATCAATGCTTTTACTTTTCTGGAGAGCTGTGCGGGTGAAATGTTCAGTTCGCGGCAAATATCTTCTATGCTGAATGCATCATTACTGATATTATTTTCTACGATCGCCGAAAATTCACTGATGAACTTGCGGTCTGTTTTTTTCCTGGTAATTTGTGTTATACCTGGCATCGTGTCACTGGAATAATGCTCTTTGGATTTATTCCTGTTATTCAATAAGGCAATAACATGTTGCTCAAGCAATTGAAAATTGAATGGCTTCGTAATATAAGCATCGGCGCCGGTTTTAAAACCTTCTATTTTTTGTTCGTCGGTATTACGTGCTGTGAGTAAAATTACCGGTATATGCGCCATGCGCACATCCGATTTGAATATTTTCGTCAGTTCCAAACCATTTTTACCTGGTATCACAATGTCGCAAATAATGATGTCGGGCGAATTATCGAGGGCTGTTTTCAGCGCCGTGTTCGAATTGGCCGCTTCAAAGACCTCATACCGCACAGAAAGCCGGTTCGCCATAAATTGTCGCAGATCGTCATTGTCTTCTATGATCAGTATGCTGTATTCTTTTCTGATAAAAGCAGGTGCAACTGTCGTTGATGGAAGCGCGGGATACAATTCTGTGGTATATATTTTAGCGTCTTCACTAATGATATGGTTGAGCGCAGGCGCTGCTGATGCTTGGGCAGCAACCTGCATAGCCGTGAGCGGAAAACGGATCTCAAATGTGGTGCCTTTGCCTTTTTCACTTTTTACGGCCACTGTGCCTTTATGCAATTCAATAAGCTCTTTTGATAAGGCAAGTCCAAGTCCGGTTCCTTTATAGTTTTCATATTCCCCCTGGAAAAAAGGGTCAAAAGCATGCTGTATAATTTCTTCCGACATACCAACGCCACTATCCTCGATCCTGATAACAGCGTTACTATGCTCCTGCTGAAGACTCACCTGTATAAATCCATTTTCTTTGGTGAATTTAAATGCATTCGATAGCATATTAAATAGTACCTTATCCAGCATGCCGGCGTCGAACCAGGCCGGTAATGTTCTTTCGGTTGTTATAAAACGAAGATGGATGTTTTTGCTTTGCGCCAGCTTATTGTACGTGTGCACAATCTCCTGTATAAAATCAACAAGATCATGCTCCGCGGCATTAACAGGCATTTTATTAAACTCTATTTTCCTGAAATCCATCAACTGGTTAACCAGCTTGTACAACCTCAACACATTTTTTTCTACGAGTTTCAGTGTTTGTTGTATACCGGCAGGCAACCGCGGATTACCGGCCACTTCTTCGAGCGGTGTTAAAATAAGCGACAGCGGTGTTCTGAATTCGTGCGAGATATTGGTAAAGAAGTTCAGTTTTGCCTGGTGCGCCTCCTCGGCTTTGGCCCCCATCTCGATCAACTGGTTCTTTTGTTCTTCCAGTTGATTTTTTTGCAAAGAGATCTCCTTGTTCTGTAATTCGAGCCGGTTGGTTATTTTCTTGTTTTCTTTTAGAAAATAGTAGGAAAGGCCTCCTAATATTAACGTGAGGCTGAGGGTAATGGCAATAATAAATATTACCGTTTCCTGGTTTTGTGAAATGATGATCTGCCGGTCGAGTATTTTCTGTCGTTCTTCAATATCATATTGCTGGCTGATCAGCTTTTCGGCCTGCATTTTCATTAACCGTACGTTGCCCGAATCTATTACCGTAGTAAAAAGCTGATTTTCTTTTTTAAAGGGTTTGTTGCTTAAAATGTTCAATGCGGTCAGGATCGCTTCCTTGCCAGCGGTAGGGTATAGCACGGTTGCAATGATACTTTTATTGGCCACCATATCCAATCCCATTCCTTTTACCGGCAGGCCGTCAACCCCAATGATCTTTACCTTTTTATCAATGCCCAAACGCTGGCAGCTTTGGTAGGCATCATTTGCCATTGCATCGTTATGTGCAAAAATGAGGTCCGGTTCACCGGCTTCTTTTATGGTACTGTCGAAGTGTTGGGCATTGCCAGCCTTTGCTTTTTTCAGGAATTGAATGCCGGGGTACCGTGAAATAACATGAATAAATCCATTATGCCGGTCAATGAATGGAGAAGCATCTTCCGGCGCCGTTATTTCCATTACTTTTCCTTTCCCTTTCAGCACAGAAACGGCGAACTGACCCGCATTCTGGCCTACCTCAAAATTTTCGGCCCCGATAAAGGCAGTGTATTTATCGGAATTCGTTTTCCGGTCGATCAAAACAACAGGTATGCCTGCATCAGATACTTTTTCAATAACAGGTGTGAGGGGGGCTACTTCGTTTGGCGACACGATCAACAGATCGATCCGCTGCTTCAGCAATTCATTGATCTGTGCCACCTGGGTGTCGCTGTTGCTGTTGGCATTTTTATATATGAACCGGACATCATTATGGAAAGAAAGCTCCCGGTTCATTTCCGCCAGCATGGTTTGTCGCCATTGATCATAGTCCATACACTGGGAAAACGCAATAACGTATTGTTTGCCCTTTGTGTAATCGGCGCAGGAAACAGGCAGCATGGCTACCAGCAATATCACTACAAATAACCTCATGTTATACAAGCAATCGTTTGGTACTATAAAAATGATATATTTTTTAATACCTATGTTGAAAAACGTAAACCGGACCTTTAAAAATTAGTATTCTATATTATTAAATGATTAGTATTCAGCTTATTAATCATAAAAATATAAATGACGAAAAAGCTAAAGTGATTGATTGAATTTTGAAAGGCGCCAGGCCGCATCCGCTTATACTTTTGGCGGGTTAAGGCTTGTTATATGAAAAAAAGGATTGCATTAACCTGGTCTATCGTAATAGCGCTTGGTGGTTTTTTATTTGGTTTCGACACGGCTGTTATTTCCGGCGCCGAGCAAACTATACAGCTGTACTGGAACCTGAATACCATTGAGCATGGTCTTACCGTTTCCATCGCATTAATTGGTACAGTGATCGGTTCCCTGGTTGGCGGGTATCCGTGCGACCGCTGGGGCCGGAAAAAGACATTATACATTATCGCTGTTTTATACCTGGTATCTTCTTTAGGTACCGCACTCGCAACCAACTGGTACCTGTTCCTTGTATTTCGCTTGTTGGGCGGTTTGGGTGTAGGCGCCTCCTCTGTTACTGCTCCCATTTATATCTCAGAGATCTCTCCGCCTTCCAAACGCGGTATGCTGGTAGGCTTATTCCAGTTCAACGTCGTATTCGGCATAGTGATCTCCTATCTTTCCAATTATCTTATTGGTTTAAATGGCGACAACTCCTGGCGGCTGATGCTGGGGGTACAGGCAGTTCCTTCTACTGTATTTCTGCTATTGCTTCAATTGGTCCCTGAAAGTCCACGCTGGCTCATATTGAAAAAAGGAAAATTGAGCGAAGCACGTGCTATATTCAGGCTTGTTGAACCGGAAAGCGCCGAAGAACTTGTGCGAAGCATTGAGCAAACAGGTGCAACCAACAATATGCCTGAGGAACGACCGAAACTGTTTTTGGCAAAATACAAAACACCTGTAATGCTGGCCATGCTATTCGCCATATTCAACCAGGTGTCGGGCATCAATGCCATTATTTATTATGCACCGCGCATTTTTGAGATGACAGGTCTTGGCAAAAATTCTTCCCTTTTATCAACAGCTGGCCTGGGACTAATGAATTTTATGTTTACCCTGTTGGCTATGGGCTTTATAGATAGAGTAGGCCGGCGAAGCCTGATGATGATTGGTTCGGCTGGTTTGATCTTTTCGCTTAGCCTGGTATCTTATTCTTTTTACCAGCAAAGCTTTAGTGTTTGGTCCGTACCCGTTTTTCTTTTTGTGTACATCGCCTTCTTTGCTTTTTCACAAGGCGCTGTAATCTGGGTATTTATTTCCGAAATATTTCCAACATCTGTAAGAGCAAAAGGCCAAACCCTTGGCAGCACCACGCATTGGGTAATGGCTGCGGTTATTGCTTTTACTTTTCCTTACCTGGCCGAAAAAGCCGGCGCTGGTAACACGTTTTTATTTTTCGCCACCATGATGGTATTGCAATTATTGTTTGTATGGAAGCTGATGCCCGAAACAAAAGGCAAATCGCTGGAGCAAATAGAACATTCATTGATACTTCATTAATAATTATTCAATGTTATTATTAAAACATCTTTTTACTATAGCATTTGCATTCCATTTCTTTTTATGTAGTGCGCAAAAACAAGCTGCAACTACACTATATTACCATGAGCCACATCGTTCGCAGATCCACTTCACTCCTAAAGAACATTGGATGAATGATCCGAATGGAATGGTGCATTATAACGGTGTATATCATTTGTTTTACCAGCACCATCCGGGCAGCACTGTGTTTGGGCCCATTCACTGGGGGCATGCCACAACCAGGGATTTAATACATTGGCAACATCAGCCCATTGCTTTGTATCCCGATAGCCTTGGATGGATCTTTTCAGGAAGTGCAGTGGTAGATTATAAAAATACATCAGGCTTTGGCCGGCAGGGAAAGGTTCCACTGGTTGCCATTTTCACCCATCACAGTGTGAAAGGGGAGCAGGAAGGAAGAAGTGATTACCAGAATCAAAGTTTGGCATATAGTCTCGATGAAGGAAAAACATGGACGAAGTATAAAGGCAATCCGGTTTTAAAAAATCCAGGCATCAAAGATTTTCGTGATCCTAAAGTGAGCTGGAATGAAGTGGCTGATAAGTGGATCATGACCCTGGCCACATTAGACCACATCACCTTTTATTCTTCGCCCAATTTAAAAGACTGGACAAAAGAATCGGCATTCGGAAAAGAAACAGGCGCTCATGGCGGTGTTTGGGAATGTCCCGATCTGTTCTCCCTGAATTATCAGGGAAAGAAGATCTGGGTGCTGATCGTAAACATAAATCCCGGTGGTCCCAATGGCGGTTCCGGAACTCAATATTTTGTGGGTGATTTTGATGGTCATCAATTCACCCCATTTGATAAGGAAACAAGATGGTTGGATTATGGTCCTGATGAATATGCAGGCGTTACTTTCTCGAACACCGGCAACAGAAAGCTTTTTTTAGGATGGATGAGTAACTGGCAATATGCGCAGGTAGTTCCTACACAAAAGTGGCGGGGCGCCATGACAGTGCCCCGTGAGTTATCGCTAAAGAAATTGAACGGTAAATATTTATTGGCCTCAACGCCGGTAGCTGCAGTAAATAACTTGTTCGGCCGTTCATTACAGTTTCAAAATATGCTGGTCACTGATCTTGATCTCACTGCAAAAACAGGGAAACTAACGGGTCCTGCCATAATAAAAATGGCCGGCGATACAATGAAAGATTTTTCGATCACCCTTTCCAATTCATTGGATGAACAACTGGTTATTGGTTTTGATAAAAGCAGGAATGAATTCTTTATCGACAGAACCAGGTCTGGGAACGTTGGTTTTGAAAAAGATTTTGGAAAAAGGCATATGGCGCCGCGGTTTTCTACATCACAAAATTTTGATTGTACGCTTATTATTGATAAGGCTTCTGTTGAATTGTTCACAGGTGACGGGTTAACGGTAATGACTGCCATCTTTTTCCCTGGCGAAGATTATTCAAATATCAGGATGCAGTCAAAAGAGGAATTGAAACTTAAAAGCCTGGACGTTTCGTTTCAAAAGCAACCAAAACAATACTGATTCACTCAACTTGCCAATTATGAAGTTTTCGTTATTACTATTATCGATCACGGTGCTGCTGCTAAGCTCCGCAACAAGCATCCATGCTCAGGTGAGGGATGTACACGGGCGTGTAACCGACACGTCGGGTGCGCCCATCAGGGGTGCTGTGGTTATGCTGAAAGAATCCAAAAGAGGCACCACAACAGAGGCATCCGGAGCGTTTTTGTTGAAGGCTGTACCTGATGATGGCACACTTGTTTTTACTTACATTGGTTATTATAGCCAGGAAATTCCTGTGCGGGGGAAAAAGGAGTTTTCAGTGAAACTGGAAACGAAGGCCGACAGCCTGAATGCGGTAATAGTCATTGTTGGTTATGGAAAACAAAAGAAAGAATTCCTGACTGCATCTGTAAGCACCGTTACCGGCTCCGAATTGGTAAAGGCGCCTGTATCCAATCTAAGCACGGCATTGAAAGGGCAACTGCCGGGACTGGTGGCCATGCAGGGTACAGGAAAGCCGGGTTCCGATGGTTCGGTACTAACGATCAGGGGCGTTGGTACGTATACCGGTCAAACCGCACCGCTGATCATGGTAGACGGTGTTGCCAGAGATACGTACGAAGACATTGACCCAAATGAAGTAGGTTCAATAAGCATCTTGAAAGATGCCTCTGCAACCGCCGTTTATGGCGTACGTGGCGCAAACGGCGTTATTTTGATCACCACCAAACGCGGAAAGGAGGGCGCTCCTTCAATCAATCTTACTTCGCAAACATCTGTTTCGTCTTTTACAAATTTCCCCGCATTCGCCAATTCGTACGATTATGCAACCATTATCAATGAAAGGGCCATGGGAGAATACTGGGTCAAACACGCGAAAGATCCGGATATACAAACCTGGGATGATTATGTTGCCAAGCGTGATGCTAACTGGAGAAATGACGGGTCGCTTAATTTTACAGACAATGATCTGAAATATTTTCAGAATGCCGATAAACCCAAACTCGATAATGGCCAGGCCAATCCATGGTACGATCCTTATTTACATCCTAATACCAACTGGGTCGACAAGTTATTTAAGAAATATGCGTCTATGTCGCAGGCCAATGTGAATGTGAGCGGTGGCACGCGGTTTATGAAATATTTTGTATCGCTTGGTTACCTGAACCAGGGCGGGCTTTTCAAGACCGATTACATGGCCTTCCCCGACAAGATGCAATTCTCCAAGGACCGCTATAACCTGCGCGGGAACTTCGATTTCGATGTTGCGAAAGATCTCAAAATGTCTGTAAACCTGGGAACGCAATACGTTACTATTAACGGTATGGACAATGATGCATCCAGTTGGTACAATAGAATATGGTGGGCCTTTCCTATGAGTTCTCCTGGTATCATCAACGGTAAATATGTACTGCCTTATTCAGCCGGCGGCTATGAACAATACAACCCCATGTATGCAATAGAAAATGGTAACTACTGGAATGTTACCAACAATAGTATCTTAAATTCCTCTGTGAATGCGGAGTATAAATTAGACAGGATTACGCCCGGTCTTTCTATAAAAGCGTTGGGCTCTTATGATAGTTATTTTGCCAGCAGAAGCTATGGGCATTATACGCCGGTGTTATATGCAATAAAGCCAAATCCTAATGGCGACCCGTTAGATCCGGTGTTCATACAACTTAATGCAGCTACCCCGTCGCAGATCTATGCCGACTTCAACCTCGGAAAATGGCGCAAGCTGTATACCGAAGCATCTGTCAATTACAATCGTTCTTTCGGCGGCGGTAAACATATCATCTCTGCCATGGTATTGGGCAGCAGGGAAAAGAAATATGATCCCACACTTCAGTACAATCTGCCACACGCCTATCAGGGGGTTACGGGAAGGGTCAATTATAATTATGAAGGCAAATACATTGTAGAATATGATATGGGATACAATGGCTCAGAGAATTTTCCGGAAGGGAAGCGATACGGTTTCTTCCCGTCGTATTCCGCGGCGTGGGTGTTAAGCAACGAATCTTTTTTTCCGGTAAACAACACCGTAAGATTTGTAAAATTGCGTGCCTCTTATGGAGAGGTGGGCAACGATAATATAGGCGGCGCACGTTACCTGTACCTGCCCAATACCTGGAGAGGTAATGGCGGTTATACATTCGGCGCCCTGAATAACCAACAATATATCAATGGTTATGATGAATCAGTACTGGGAAACCCAAATGTAACCTGGGAGGTTTCCAGGAATTTGAACCTGGCGGCAGAGTTCCATCTCTTTAAAAGCAAGCTCTCCATTACTTATGAATATTACAGGAACAACCGTTCCAATATCCTTTCTTACAAAGGAACTGTTCCGGCGTTCGTTCAGGCCAATCTGCCACCGTACAACCTGGGAAAAGTAATAAGCTGGGGACATAATCTTGAGTTTAGCTATAACGACAAGGTAGGAAGCGTTAGTTTTTTCCTGCATGGCAATGCCGCTATTCAGCGGAATAAAATAGTGTTCCAGGACGAAGCTATTGTTCCGGGGCTGGAATACCAGGCAGCCACAGGGAATGCGGTGGGGCAGCAGCTATTGTTAAAGGCCAACGGTTTGTACACTTCCTGGTCGCAACTCTATGAAACCGATGCCAATGGAAATCCTATTCTGTCGCAGCCTGTGCTGGCGTCGAGCAACGGAAAACCATACACCAATGTAAGTGGTAAGCCTGTATATGTAAAAGACCTGGGTTATGGCGGCAGGCCATTGCAACCTGGTGACGTTCGCCTCGAAGACCTGAACGGCGATGGAGTGATCAATGAAAAAGACAGAACGAGAACGGGCAACACCGTTAATCCCGAATACAATTTTGGCCTTACGGCCGGCGGCAGTTACAAAGGATTCGATGTATCAGTTTTGTTTGCAGGCATTGCCGGGGTGGCAAGAGGCGGTTTAGGGCAATTTCATATTGATAAGCAACAGGCAATCTTTTCGGTTGACCTAACCCGGTTTACCATAGACAGATATAATGCAGGGGATAAAATTTCTTTCCCTATGGCAGCTTATGATAAAAACGCGGCAGGTACCGGGCCCAACAATGCGGGTAATACTTTTTTCCTCATCAATACTTCTTATGTAAGGTTACAAAACCTTGCGGTAGGCTACACGCTTACCAACGCCTTTATGAAAAGAATAGGCATAAAATCGGCGAGGATCTATGTCAGTGGTAATAACCTGTATACCTGGTCGCCGGCAAAAGTATGGGGCGACCCGGAAAATCTCGGGAATATAGGCTACCCGATTTACAAAACGTATAACACAGGCGTAAATCTCAATTTTTAACTGGCTGATAAATGTCGTTGGATATGAATCGTCCATGACAAAATTTTCATTAAGACAAAAAAAGCAATGAAAATTTTGTCATGGTAAGATCCATCTGGCCAAAATAAAATTAAAAATGAACAGATGAAACCAATTTCAATATTATTTGCAGTACTCCTTTTTACAGGGCTGCTTACTGTGAGCTGCAATAAAGATTTTCTGGAAAAGCCGCAGGGCGGCACTTTTACGGTGGATACGGTGTTCAATACAAAACTTAATGCATCAGGCGCCGTAGCGCAAATGTACAACTTGTGCATTCCGTCAGGATTTCCAAAAAATACCAACCATGATATGACCAGGCCCGATATGGTGACGGATGAATTGTATATGATCCATCCGGAGTATGACTGGATGGTGAATGTTGGAAGCTATGTTACTGGAACTGCAACAGTGGATGCAACTATTGACAGAGGTGGGTTTGGAAGCCATTATCTTGGCATCAGGCAGGCCAACCTGGTGCTGAAAAATATAGATGAAGTAACAGATGCCGATGATGCCTGGAAAAACCAGGTGAAGGGGCAGGCATTGTTCTGCCGGGCTATGCAGCACTTTGAATTATTCCGTCAGTATGGAGGTATTCCGTTGATAACGGAACCGCTGGATGGTGCGCACCAATTGAAAATACATAGAAGTTCGGTAGCCACTACGATAGACAGCATGGTGAACTGGTGCAATCAGGCTGCGGCTTTATTACCGGCAACCTGGCCCGCTACAGATTACGGCCGGGCTACCAGCCTTGCTGCAAAAGCATTAAAGGCAAGGGTGCTGTTGTTTGCTGCAAGCCCTTTGTACAATACACCACCTTCCATGCAGGCAACTGTTGATGGCGCCCGTTTTGGAAACGAGCATGATACCGTGCTCGCTTATGCCAATTACGATAAAGGACGCTGGCTCACGGCAGCCAATGCGGCCAGGGACGTTATAAATGCTGCACCCGCTTCGGGCATTGCCCTGTACTATACCGGCAAGGCAGAAACCACACCAAATGATGACTCTTATGCAGGTTTGGGCGATTATGAAGCTGTCTCCAACGTTTATGGTAATTCGGAGTTGATCCTGGTGAATACCTTAAGTATGGATGCGTCGAGGTACGGTGGTTGGTTTTGGGGCCTCTGGATGACTTCCAAAGTAAGACAGGGACAATGGGCCTTTAAAAATAATGTGCCGCTTGAATTTATACAACAATATGAAAAACGCGACGGCACAAGATGGACGTTGCCATTGACAAGCACAGGCGACGATTTTCCCACATGGATAAAGGCAATGAACCTCGATCCGCGTTTTTACCAGACTATCTTATACGATGGCATGTGGTACAATAGCCAACGCGGCGTATTGTCATACTACCTTGGTGATGGCGCACAATATCCCACAACTGATTTTGGACACAGTGATGTGGGTGACGACGGCTATGCTTTGGAAACGTATAAGTTCGTATCACGTATAGACAACTTCAATGATAATCATTTTGCATGGCCTGTTTTCAGGCTGGCCGAATTTTACCTGAGCTATGCAGAAGCACTGAACGAATACCAGGGACCCCAGGGTGAAGCTACCACTTATCTTAATAAGATCAGGCAAAGAGCGGGTATGCCTAATAAGAACTTTTCTTCCCCCGACGATTTCAGGGATGCTGTGCAGAACGAAAGAACAATTGAGTTTGCTTATGAAGGATTTCGCCTTAGTGATCTTCAACGCTGGCTGAAAGCATATGATGTGCTGAATGGAACATTGCATGGTATACAAACGAAAGCCAATGCCACATCGGGCACCTTGAAGAGAAACTGGCGGGTGGTTGATTTCATGAGGCGTACATTTTTAAAGCGTTACTATTATACGCCTTTCCCCAGCTCCCAGGTCAGCATTAATTATTTAGGCGACGGAAAAGACTGGAACGGACAAAATCCGGGATGGTAAGTCAACTGCCCATTGAAGAAATAAAAACATAAAATGAATCGTCCATGACAAAATCTTCAGTTTGACACATAAGGCAGTGAAAATTTTGTCATGGTAAGATCCATCTGGCCAAAATAAAAATTAAAAAGAACAGATGAAAAAGCATTATAAAATATTATTGGTTTTGTCAACCATGCTGTGCTGTTGCATCGTTTCAATGGCGCAGTCAACGATTGTCATTAATACACGAGGCACAGTAGAAAGTGATGCGGGTGTTGTTGATACAGTGGTCGATCTGGGCTTCAGGAAGGAACCGCAATGGCGAAATACCGGTGCTGTTTATACGCTGCGCGGCAGGGAGCTCAGTAAAATGTTTACCGGCAACTTATTGAATACGCTGCAGGGCCGCATACCCGGCCTCACCGTGGTTACGGGTTCAGGAGAGCCGGGATACGATAATCCTTCCCTGTATGTACGCGGTCAAACAAGCTGGAATATCGGCGGCAACCAACTGGTTATTTTACTCGATGGTTTCCAGGTTGAAACAGGCGCCCTGAGCGCATTGTCGCCTTACGAGATAGAATCGGTGACCTTGCTGAAAGATGCAGTTGTTACGGCCCGGTTTGGGTTGCAGGGCGGTGCAGGTGTTTTAAGTGTCCGCACGAAAAAAGGGAAAGCAATGCCTAAAAATGAATTAGTGCTCAATGCGAGATATGGCATTTCAAGCGCTGTGCAGCTACCCGGGGTAATGAATGCGTATGATTATGCAACATTGTATAATCAGGCCCTGGTCAATGATGGGTTCTCACCTAAGTATCCAAATCCTGATCTATACAAGGCTGCCAACGATCCCTTTCATCCCAATGTGAACTGGTATAACGAACTATTGAATAATAGGTCATACATGCAGGACTATAACCTGTCGTTCAGAGGCGGTAACCAGACCGCGCGGTATTTTGTAATGGTAGATTATATGAACGAAAATGGGTTGTATAAAAATGCAAAAGCAATTAATAAAGACTTTGGCACAAACGCTACTTACAACAAGATCAACCTCAGGGCCAATGCCGAAATTGACCTTACCAAAGACCTTTTGGTATCGGCCACCGTTTCCGGCATTATTGAAGACCGTAACACCCCTTCTGGTTTCTCTGCCAGCCAATTGTTTAATAACCTCATGACCATTCCGGCAGCGGCTTTCCCGGTAAAGAATCCCAACGGTACCTGGGGCAACAGCTCGGTATATAATTTTAACCCGGTTGAGCTGTTGCAGCAAAGTGGTATTTACAGTGCCCATACAAGAACATTACAAACAGGTGTAACCGTAAAGCAAAAACTGGATATAATAACGCCAGGCCTGAATATTACCGGCGGTGTGTCGTTCAATAATCAATATGGCGGGTTCTATATGACGTCATATGCTGTACGGACCTATGAAATAGTGAAAAATGCACAGGATCTGCCGGTAAGGGATGCAGACAGCAACGTTGTTTACAAAACCATTGGCAATGATGTGCCGCGCTCAACCGGTGATGGGGGAACGTTTCACTGGAATCGAAATACGCTGCAATTGGGGTTCGACTATAACCGCTCTTTTGGAAAACACACATTTTCTGCGACGGTACTGGGGCGAAGAGTAAGCTATTTGCACAACGGGCAAACCTATGCCGTACGTGTACAGGGATTGTCTACCGGTGTAACCTATGATTATGCGCAAAAATATATTGTTGATCTAAGCGGCGCTTACATGGGGTCTGCTGATTTTGCACCAGGAAAAAGGTATGGTTTCTTTCCTGCGGTTGGTATTGGATGGGTGGCGTCGAATGAAGGCTTGCTGAAAAGCAGCAGGGTTGTTGACTATTTAAAATTCAGGGCATCTTATGGTTCTGCGGGAAATATCAATGAAAGTTATCGTTTTCTGTATACAGAGCAGGCAAACGGCGCAAGCGGATGGATCACGGGAAGCGGTAACACGTTGCAAAGCGGCATGGCGATCGCACAGTTGGCAAATCCCAATGCTACCTGGGAATTAAAAACAAGTTTCAATGTTGGTTTTGATATCCGTTTGTTGAAAACATTGTCTGCATCAGTAGACGTATTCAGCGAAAAGCGTACGGGCATTTATGAAATTCCTGCTGCCAGTGTACCTGCTTTCACCGGCTTTAATTTGCCCTGGGTAAACAGTGGTGTGGTGCACAACAAGGGCTTTGAAGCAGTAATTAATTATGACAACAAAGCAGGCGATTGTAAATACCATATTTCCGGTTCTGCGGCTTTTGCAAGAAATAAAATAATGGAGAGATCAGAGACGGCACAACCATTTGACCGGCTTTATCAAAAAGGCTTTGCTGTTAACCAGGAGAAAGGGTTAGCCTTTGACGGCTTTTATCAGCAAACTGATTTTGATGCCAATGGCAATTTAAAAGCAGGTGTGGTTGCATCGTCTTTTACCAATGTAAAGCCCGGTGACCTGAAATATAAAGACCTCGATGACAATGGGGTGATCAATGGGTACGATATACAACCATTCGGGTACAGCAGCGTGCCGGAAATTACCCTTGGATTAAACATTGGGTTTGCCTGGAAAGGAATTGATCTCAGTGCATTTGCACAAGGCGTTCTGCACCGGACGGTCAATCTGCTTACCGTGGCTTACAACTATACGCATCCGTTCGTGAACAATAATAATATCACCGCATTCTCAAACAATAGCTTTACGCCGGCGACTGCCTTAACGGCAACAACCCCCAGGCTTTCTACGCTCAGTAATCCCAATAATGACCAGTCTTCCAACTTCTGGCTGCGTAAAGGTGGTTTTATCAAACTCCGTAGCGTGCAACTGGGCTATACTTTTTCGAAGAAAGGATTTTTGAAAAAAGCGGGTGGGGTAAGGGTATTTGTGAATGGAACAAATTTATTTGTCTTTAACCGGATCGATGGGCTGGAACCGGAGAATCTTTCAATGGGTTATCCGTTGACGAAGGTGGTGGATTTCGGCTTTAATATAAAATTTTAATACACACAATACAATCATATAGTGTATGAAGAAACTTGCTGTCATTATATCATTATTCGCCATGCTCTTTACAGGTGTGTCCTGTAAAAAGAATTACCTGGAGGTGAATGAAGTAAAAACCTATGTATCGCCCGATGACCTGTACACCAATTACAACTATGCCCAGCAGGCGGTATGGAATGTTTATAGTTATTTGCCCGATGGCTTTTCGTTGCTGGATTATGAAGCTGTAACAGAGAATGCAGAAGCAACGAATATCAGTTGGGCGTCGCACACCTTTAACAATGGCATCTGGAATCAATACAACAATCCCGATGGTTCGTGGTGGCGGAACTTTAATGGCATCAGACAGGCAAATCTTTATCTGGCCAATAAAGAAAAGGTTAATATAGAATATATCAAAGGGCAGATTACCACTTCCGATTCATCGGCCTGGTTCAATGCACGAAACAATGTAAAGTTCATGCAGGGCGAAGTGCTGTTCCTGAAAGCGTTCTTTTATTTTGATCTGGTAAAGCGGTATGCAGGTGTGCCCATTATGAACCAGCCTTTGAACTATGACGATGCGGCTACCTGGAAAAACTTGCCGCGCAATACGGTTGATGAATGCATCAAATACATTGTTGCTTTATGTGATTCTGCGGCTACCATTATCCCTTCAAACCTGTCGCCCTATTCCTGGTACAGCCAGGGCCGTGTAACCTCCGGCGCTATAAAAACATTGAAAGCAAAAGCATTGTTGTATGGGGCAAGCCCATTGTTCAGGGAGGCCGGCGCTACGGCCACCTGGGCCGATGCGGCGGATGCATTTCATGAAGTTATTGCATCGAATGGGTATTCGCTGGATGCAAATTATGCAAATTTGTTTGGCGCCAATAATGGCAGTTCCAATGAACTGATCTTTTACCGGCGTTATGGCAATACCAACAACGTTGAAAGAGGCAACTTCCCCATTGTGTTTCTGAATAGCGATGGCAACAGCATTACCCCAACACAAAATTTTGTAGATCAGTTTGAGGTGCTTCAAAAAGATAATAACGGTAATATTACCGGTGCAAGGGCTTTTGACTGGTCAAATGCTACCGATGCTGAAAATCCCTATGCAAACCGTGACCCACGTATGGCCGCCACCGTGGTATATAATGGCGTTACATTTTCTTCTACGGCTATTGAAACATTCAGGGGGGGTAACAGTGGACTGCCAATGCTGAATGCAACCAAAACCGGCTATTATCTTTCAAAATGGGTGAACCAGTCGGTGAACCTGGTAGCCGGCACATCTGCCGCACACACCTGGATCTATTTCCGGTATGGACAAATATTACTCGATTATGGGGAAGCTATGTACAATGCATATGGGGCAACGGCAGATCCTAAAAATTATGGCATGACGGCATTGCAGGCGGTGAATTTGGTGAGGCAGCGTGTGCAAATGCCTTCATTGACTGCGGCACAGCTTAACCAGCAAAGCATACAACATGAACGCAATGTGGAGTTGGGTTTTGAAGACCAGCGTTTATGGGATGTACGCAGATGGAAAGGGGGAACTACCCATTTAAATAAGCCTGTGAACCGTATAGAGATCATTAAAAATGGCAGTACATACAGTTATACTGTTACAAAGCTGGAGAACAGGGTTTTTGAAGACAAAATGAATTGGTATCCTGTACCGCAGGATGAAATTACCAAAACCGGCTGGGCTCAAAATTCAGGATGGTAAACGAATAACAGTTTAAAAAACTATTATGGAAAATAAAACATTGTTTGCTTTAATGATCATGCTCCCGGCATTGTTCGTGTTTTCACTGCCAGGTTGCAGGAAGAAGGCTGAAATAAGTGATTCTTCCTCAATAAAAGAGATCCGCTGGGATTCAAAAGGGATTGTTTATTCAACAACAAAAGGCACCAATGAGAAAATAACTCAAAGGGCAACAATTGGTTTTGAGCCAAAAGCACAACCACTGGAAACGGATGTATGTATTTTTATAGATCCATCCCGTCAATTTCAAAGCATTATAGGTTTTGGCGGTGCGCTTACAGATGCCGCTGCAGAAACATTTGCAAAACTTCCCCAGGCGGCTCAGGATTCCATTCTTACTGCTTATTATGATGCTCAGCATGGCATTGGCTACACCTTTGGAAGGACCAATATGAATAGTTGCGATTTTTCAAGCGAATCATACACTTATGTAAAGAATAATGATGTTTCGCTTCAGTCATTTTCCATAGATCATGATCTGCAGTATAAGGTCCCATTAATAAAAAAGGCGAATGATAAGTTGAATGGTCAGCTTACTTTATTGGCTAGCCCCTGGAGCCCGCCGGCATGGATGAAAGACAATAATGATATGCTGCATGGGGGCAGGTTGAAAAAAGAATTTTACCCGGTGTGGGCCGATTACTTTGTAAAGTTTATGCAGGCATACGATGCCGCAGGTGTTCCGGTTTGGGGTGTTACGGTTCAGAATGAGCCAATGAACAACGCTCCCTGGGAATCGTGTCTCTTTAGCGCGGAAGAGGAAAGGGATTTTATTAAAAATGGTTTGGGGCCCGCCTTTACAAAAAACAATTTTTCCGGTAAAAAGATAATTGTATGGGACCACAACCGCGACCTGGTGTTTCAATATGTAAGCACTATCCTAAAAGACCCACAGGCGGCAAAATACGTGTGGGGAGCCGGCCTGCACTGGTATGAAACGTGGACAAATGAGCCGCCGATGTATGACAATGTATTACAGGTGAATAAGGCATTTCCTGATCTGAACCTGATCTTTACCGAAGGCAGTATGGGCAAAACTGCTTTTTATGAAAATAACAAATGGGCGCTTGGCGAGCTGTATGGCAATAATATTCTGAACGATTTAAACAACGGCATCAGGGCCTGGTGCGACTGGAACATGCTGCTTGATCAAAATGGCGGTCCCAGTCATGTTGGTAATGTTAGTTATGCCCCCATCATTGGAAACACCGTTACCGGCAAAATAAATATCAGGGATGAATTCTGGTACATTGGTCAGTTCTCGAAATTTATTCGCCCGGGAGCGAAACGCATAAGCGCTGTGAGTAACCGAAGTGCTTTACAAACAACGGCTTTTATAAATAAAGATGGAAAAATGGCAGTTGTTGTATTGAACCGGAGCGAAAACAATATTAATTATCATGTTTGGTCAAATGGTTTTTGGGCGGGCCATACTTCAAATGCGCATAGTATTCAAACGATCATTATTGAATAACAAATAAGCTATATGAAAAATAAAATACTTCCTTCCTTACCGGTCATGCTGTTCACCTTGTTTCTCTCTGTGTTTTTGGGTTGCAGACCCGAAGATTATGGAGGCAACGAAACAAAAGAGAGCGGTAAAGTATACTTTCCCGATGAGGATGGAATTGTTGCCGCACTGGGCAATTACAGTATTGATACGGTGAAAAATTCGATCAGTTTCCCGGTAACCGTTTACCGTGGCGGCTTTTCTGATTTTGCTGCTTTCGCCGTGTATGCAGGGGCAGATACCACCAGCATTCAGGCACTTATACAATCGGGTAAGCTTCCTGCAAACACAGTAGCCCTTGACCCATCAGATTACGAGTTGGCAACTGCGGATACCATTGCTTACACAAACGGCATAATGAAAGGGGCGATCACGCCAAAAATTAAAGTGGCCAATTTGAGCAAATACAGCGGCAAATATGCAGCGCTGGGAGTTGTTGTGAAATATGCAGATAAATTTGAAGTAAATACCTCCGCAAATAAAGTGGTGATCTATTTTCCTGTTGATTCACTCGTTAGCCAGGTATATTTTCCGGGCGTTACCAATGGAAGTAATAGCGTAGTGGCGCTGGATGATAATAGTTATACGATAGACACCATTACCAATACAGTTAATTGTTCCATTCCGGTGCTGCGCGGCGGTATTGCCGACCTGGCTACATCGTCTGCCACCGTAACAGTCGACAACAGTGCAATTCCCGGTTTGATAAGCGCCGGTAAATTACCTTCCAATACCGTGGCCCTGAATGCAGCGGATTACACATTTAATAACAGTGTAACGATGAGCGATAAAAATGGTATGCTTCAGGGAACTGCAATGCCTAAGATAAGCATTGCCAAATTATCGCAGTACGCAGGCTCAGTAGTTGCATTGGGATTAACGATCACTAATTCCAAATTTCCAATTGATGCGAATAGAAATAAGATCGTTGTATATTTTAATGCAGATGATATTCTTGCCTTGTTTGCTCCCCGGGTGAATTTGCTTGCCGATATTACCAAATGGGTTCCGGTAAATCTTTCCTGGAGCAATGATGTAACTGCAACTATCAATACGCAAGCAGGTTCTATTCTTTACAAAGGAGGAAATGGGAATTGGAACCAGGCCGGTGTTTACCAGGAAGTACGTTTGTATGGGCACCGGCAATATAAGATCGATATGCATGTGCAGGGATCGGGTGCAAGCAATGTGTGGTTTGAAGTATGGTTATCACAGAAAAAACCACAGGACGGCCAGGATGTTACAACCGGCTGGGACCCTGCCGCGAAGATGTTACTCAGTTTAAATACGTGGCTTGGTTGCGGCGTGTCTCCTTTTAACGCGCAGCTTTCTGCCATAAGCTGTAATGGAAATGGCGGCACCATTACCCTGCCTTCCGGTGGTACGTACTATATCACAGTAAGGGGAGGAGGGAATGATTTGGGGACCACGGGTATTACTGCTTCCGCATTTGATTTTAAATAAGCATTTTAGAAAGATTATGAATAAGCAATTTAAATTATATCTGGCATTGGTCGCTTCAGGTGCTGCGGGTATAAATCTGTTGCCTGCCCAAAACAAAAAGGCAGCAATGGCGGCCTTGCCTGTTAACGGAAAAGAAGTTATTGTTTATACTACCGCACAAAACACCGATTACCGGCTGGCGAAAACAGGAACATTGCCAATTTCTGCAAAGCTTCAGCCCGATGAAGAGCTGTCGGTTTTTGTTGATCCTGGCTATACCTTCCAGACATTGTTAGGCATTGGTGGCGCTTTAACAGATGCCTCGGCAGAAACCTTTTACAAATTGCCAAAAGACAAGCAAAAGGAGTTTCTCACCGCTTATTTCGACAGGGACAAAGGAATTGGTTATACGCTTGCCCGTACATCTATACAAAGCTGCGACTTTTCGAGTGAGACCTACAGTTATGTAAAAGAAGGGGATAAGGAATTGAAAACTTTTGATATCAGCCATGATAAAAAGTATCGCATTCCTTTCATAAAAGAAGCGATGGCGGCCACAGGTGGCAGGCTAACCCTGTACGCTTCGCCCTGGAGCCCGCCGGCATTTATGAAGGATACAAAGGTTGTACAAAAAGGTGGCAAATTGTTGCCTGAGTACAGGCAAAGCTGGGCCAACTTCTTTGTAAGGTATATAAACGCCTTGCAAAAGGAAGGTGTGCCGGTATGGGGATTAACGGTTCAAAATGAAGCAATGTCCGCATCACCCTGGGAATCGTGCCAGTTCACAGCCGAAGAGGAAAAGGACTTTGTAAAATACTACCTGGGCCCAACCCTGCATAAAAATGGTATGGGCAATAAAAAGGTGATCATATGGGATTGGAACCGCGACTTCGTTTACCAACGGGCCAGTGCCATTTTACAGGACCCCGAAGCGGCAAAATATATTTGGGGAATGGGATTTCACTGGTATGAGAGCTTTAGCACAGGCGGCGCCCGGTACGACAAGGTTCGCCTCGCCTATCAGGCCTTCCCTGATAAAAACCTGCTTTTTACAGAAGGTTGCATAGAACATTACGAGGCAAACAAAGTGCATGACTGGGCATTGGGTGAGCGGTACGGCCAGGCTATGATCAATGATTTTAACGCCGGCACAGCAGGCTGGACCGACTGGAATGTTTTGCTCGATGAAAAAGGTGGTCCCAACCATGCGGGCAATCAGTGTTTTGCTCCCGTGCATGGCAATACCCAAACCGGTGCTTTAACTTATACCAACATTTATTATTACATCGGCCATTTTTCAAAATTCATTCGTCCGGGCGCCAAACGCATTGCCTGCTCGGCAACCAACGATAAATTGCTGGCTACGGCTTTCCGCAATACTGATGGAACGATCGCCGTGGTTGTAATGAATAAAACTGACGATAAAAAAGATTATTTGCTGTGGGTAAAAGACAGGGCTGTTAAGGTAACCAGTGAACCGCATTCGATACAGACGTTGGTAGTGAAGTAAGCTTTGGAAAGGTGAAGCCGGTCAACCGGCTTCCACTTCCTGCCAAAAAAAAGGCTGGGCTCCGCCAACCGGCGGACCCACCCTCTTAAAAAGTAATACTTTAAGCCTGTGGTCTCAAAGCTTACCTGAAACGGATCCAAAACGGGTTAAAAAGGGAGCTGGTAATTATATATTGACGACCGTTTGTGCTCAAGGGTTGTATAAGCGATGAAAATGTTGATAAGTTGATAGGGTCACCTTTTCACCTTAATCCTTATCTCCCTCCACCGTACCTTGATACCCCCGCCCGAATGGATCTGTAACGCAATAAAACCATCACCCTGGCCTACTTTTTCATCTTTCAGGTAAATCATCTGGTGACCATTTAACCAGGTAGTTACTTCATCATTGATGACCTTAATATTTAATGTATTCCACTCGCCTGGCTTTAGCCATTGCTCATCTTCCGGCTTGGGCTGAATGATCCAGCCGCGGCCGTACGATTCATAAATACCCCCCGTATGCGCATTCAAGGGGGCCACTTCTACCTGCCAGCCACTGATCTTTACTCCTTCAATGGCGGAGCGGAAAAAGACCCCGCTGTTCCCATTCGCTTCCTGCTTGAACTGCAGCGTAAGCTCGAAGTTTTTATATTTTTCATTGGTGCTCAAATAGCCGTATTCTTTGTCGGGACCGCTTTCACACACCAGTTCCCCGTTATCTACATACCATTTTTCAGTGCCGTGGATGGTCCACCCGGTAAGATCTTTACCATTGAAAAGCGACTTTTTCTTTTGAGCTGCAAGGGAGCAACTCAGCAAAAGGAACCCCGAAAAGAGCAGTAATTGTTTCATCTGAGAATTTTTTATTGGGTTTTGGCCAGATGGATCTTACTATGTCAAAATTTTCATATCCCTGGTGTCAGATGAAAATTTTGTCATGGACGATTCATGTGTATATTTTGAATGGTTGGCGTTTAGCAGAAATTAAATTACTAACTTATTACCGGTTTTCCTTCGCCCGCCAAAGCTTTACTACCGTCTTCGCCAACTGGCTGATATGGCAGTCGAAGAACGGCGGCGGGAGTTAATTCATCAAATTGTCAATTTCCCTGCATGAGTCGTTTTTATGTAGATCCTGATATTTCCCGGGCCAAAACACTGCATACCGATTTTTATACTGATCCCGCGGTATTTGAACTGGCCAGGGAGAAGCTATTTTCAGGCAGTTGGCAATTCATAGGTGATGCCGGTTTGGTGAATGAACCGGGCCGTTGTTATCCTTTTACCCTGCTTGAAAGTTACCTCGATGAGCCGCTGCTGCTTACTTGCGACCAGCAGCATACTATTCATTGTGTTAGTAATGTATGTACGCATAGGGGCACCATTGTTATAAAGGAACCCTGCAAAACTGCCCATTTGCGTTGCCGTTATCATGGCCGGCAATTTGGCCTCGATGGCCATTTTATTTCCATGCCTGAATTTAAAGAAGTAAAAGAATTTCCTACGCCAGATGATAACCTGGCGCAGTTGCCGCTTTTTAAATGGGGGCCGCTGCTATTTGTTTCCCTGCAACCTGCTTCTACGCCGCAGCTTTACTTACAGGAAATGATGGACAGGGTAGGCTGGCTGCCCCTGAACGAGTTTGTTTTTCGTCCCGAATTGTCGAAAGATTATATTGTACAGTCGCACTGGGCATTGTATTGCGAAAATTACCTGGAAGGTTTTCATATTCCGTTTGTGCATGCCGGTTTAAATGCCGTGCTCGACTTTGGCAATTATGTTACCGAATTGTACCGGTACAGCAACCTGCAATTGGGTATTGCCAAAGAGGGAGAAGATGTATTTCAACTGCCTGCTACCTCGCCTGATCATGGTAAACAGGTGGCTGCTTATTACTTTTTCGTTTTTCCCAATATGATGTTCAATTTTTATCCCTGGGGACTAAGTATCAACATCGTAAAGCCAATTACGCAGCAGCAATGTAAAGTGTCGTTTTTGACGTATGTATGGAAGGAGGAATTGTTTAACCGGGGCGCAGGTTCCGATCTGAACCAGGTAGAACTGGAAGATGAAGAAGTGGTGGAAGCGGTGCAGAAAGGGGTGCGGTCGAGGTTTTATCGCCATGGCCGGTATTCGGTGACCCGGGAACAGGGGACACATCATTTTCATAGGATTATTTCGGAAGCAATGAAGGATGTAGGAAATGAAGAACAGAGAAATGAGAAATGAAGAATGAGAAAGAGAAGAAATGTCGAATATTGAATGTCCAATTTTGAATGTAGAAGTGAAAACTAAGCCCCATTCACTACCACTATGCCTTCCAAACTCACAGATAAACAATCAATCAACTTCAGAGCTGCAACGGCTGTTGTCGTAGGCAGCATTATAGGCTCGGGCATCTTTATGAAACCAGCTGTTATGGCAGCACAGGTGGGTTCGCCGGTATGGCTTACCGTGGTTTGGATCGTGGCGGGCATTTTCTCTTTATTCGGAGCATTGATCTTTGCCGAGGTGGGGTGCATGTTCCCGCAAACGGGCGGACTGTATGTTTATTTACGCCACATGTATGGCAACTTTGTTGCTTTCTTATATGGCTGGGCAGGCTTCACAGTAATTAATACAGCATCGGTTGCCGCCATTGCTTTCGTATGCGCGCAATATGCCGATTTCTTTTTTCATTTACCCCGGTTTGATGCTGCGGTTGAACGATCTGTGGTGTGGCATATCCCTTTTTTAGGAAATCTGTTTCCGTTAGCCAATGCCGGAGTGAAACTGATGGCCATTGGGTTGGTGTTGGGGCTTACGTTGGTAAATTATCTCAGTGTGCGTGCCGGCAGTCAATTGCAACTGGTTTCTACCTTAATAAAGATCGTTGTGGTTGCTTTACTGGTGGCCGGTATTTTTTATTCGGGCAATGGCACAACGGCTAATTTTATACATCCCTCTTCTCATCCGCTACAGGGCTGGAGCTTAACCAGTGGATTGATAGCCGCATTAACCGGCGCTTTTATGTCGTACGACGGGTGGATCAATATTACCTTCCTCGGCGGTGAGATCCAAAACCCTCAAAAGAATATTTTTCGTAGTCTGGTAACCGGGGTATTTGTTTGCATCGTAGTGTACCTGTTGGTTAACCAGGCTTATTTATACGTGTTGCCGATCGATAAAATGGCGGCATCGCCCCTGGTGGCTTCCGATGCCATTGCCGTGGCCCTGGGAGAAACCAGCGGCGCCATAGTGGCTGCCCTGATCGTTATCTGCACGTTTGGCGCCATAAATGGTAATACGATGGCAATTTCCCGGGTAACCTATGCTATGGGAAAAGATGGGTTGTTTATTCCCTTTACCGGTAAAGAACATCCCCGGTTTCATACGCCGGGCAACGCCTTATGGCTGCATGGCAGCTGGGCTACTTTTCTTATTATAAGCGGTTCGTTCGATATGCTGGCCGATATGTTCACATTTGTTACCTGGGCCGTGTATTTACTGGGCGCTATCGGTATCATTATATTGAGAAAAAGAATGCCCGATCAGCCACGTCCGTACAGGGTATGGGGGTACCCGGTAGTGCCCTGGCTGTTTATTGCTTTTGCCGCTTTTTATGTAGGAAGTACGATCATCAATGATGTGAACAATTATGTAAGTGGCCGGGTGCCTGTTATAAATTCTCTGTTAGGATTATCGGTAACGGCATTGGGTATTCCGGTGTACTATTATTTTAGGAGGAAACAGGGCTAGTAGCTAGTGGTAAATGGCTAGTAGGGGTTCATTGCGAGACTCGCCATTTTCTTCATTATCACAACTTGTAACGCCTTTAGCGGGATTATCACATTTGTTTTCCCTACTAGCCACTCGCTACTTACTACTCGCTACTAGCTAATTCATATTGTCAACTCTTTTATCACTTCAGTATGTTCAGGAAATAAATGTTGTAATTCTTTCCTGTCGGCCAATTCAAAATCGGCAAAATCAAACCCGGGAGAAACGGTACAGCCTACCAATGCATAGTCGCCACCGGGCGCCAACCGGGCGGCAAACCAGTTACCCGCAGCAATAACGCATTGAAACGATTCCTGGTTATCGGGGTCGCAGCCGAGGCGGTGTTCTATCATGCGGCCCTGCTGATCGATCTCATAAACGATCAACGTATCGCCATAATAGAAATGCCACACTTCATCGCTTTTGATCTTATGAAATGCGGAAAACTGGTGCTGCTGTAATAAGAAGTAAATACTGGTGCTAAAGTTTCTTTCTCCTGTAAAGCCGGCAGGGAGTGCCGACAAAGGCGCCAAAACCGGCGACCGGTATATTTCCCTGAAAGCGCCGCCTTCGATATGGGTAGCCAGTTGTAATTTGTTTATCCAGTACGCTGCTGTTCGTTTGCTCATAATATTTTATTCGCTGGCAACATTTGTATTTGCTTTAAGCTTTCGCCTTTCAGCTTTTAACTGCATTTGTATTGCTTGCAGCGTGCAGCTGTATTTTGAATTTGCGTGCAGCGTGCAGCTTGTAGCGCGTAGCTGTATTTTGCTTTCAGCTTACGGCTGTATTCTATTGTTCTATCGTTACCGGGTTATTACGTGCTCCCCAATACCAGAATCTTAAAGAATCTTTGATGCGGGTGGTATCTGCCGGGGTACCAGGTACATTTATAACAATTTTAAATAATGTTGAGTCAACCGCCTCCAGCTGAACCCGAGGTTTTAACTTGTTATACATTTTTTCGGCGGTCGGCCTGTACTTCGTGGTTTGCAGAATGAATTTATACACCTTGGTTGGGCCGCTGGCTATTACGGGCGACGCCGTGGTAGCTGCTGCTGGTGGAATAGTTCTTCCCTGTGTATTGGTATCGGCGGGATAGGGATCATTGATGATCAAACTGTCTTTCTTAATAACATTATCCAGCGCCTTTTTGGGATCGTTGATGTTTTGCAGGTACGACGATGTTCGCAGGGAATCTTCGTCATTGGTTACACTGGTTGTTACCGTATTGGATGACTGTTGTACTTTATTGGAAAATAAACTGTAGCCCCCCCAAAGAATAATACCTACGCCTACCACTAACCCAATGCCGATGGCTATACGCCGGATGGAAGCATTGCGGACTTCGTTGGGATCGTCATCAAAGACCGATTTCTTTTTAGGTACTTCCTGTTCGCGTTCCAACGGAATAATAGGAGGGGGCGATTCAAGTCGTTGTACAACCGGTAAGCCCGGTGTAAACTCATAAATGCCTTCTTTATTCTTTTGTAAAGTGCCAATGCCTTCAATGTGAAAGGGCTTGCCAATATTGAGCATCAGCTTGCCATCTGCTACAAACGTCTCCAGGTCCGATTCTGCCAGTGGCTTTATTTTACCGGTATGTTTGCGAATAAAATCGATGAGTTCGTCATCTGGGCGGGCAATGTTCTTTTGGGCAAAATGGATGTGATCTATAAGTTCCCGGGAGCTTTTATCCCCAATACTCTGTGCATCTACCACATCATCAAGGTAAAAGCTTCCTATACCTGGTAAGTTTAATACCCTGTGCTGGTAAAAATACTGCGCTACTAATACCGAAATTTTCAAGAGATTAAGGATTTTTGGCGTAAGTTAATCATTATTTGCCTGTACCGCAATACAGGCCGGGGTGAAGTTATTATTTTTGCAGGAAGTTTTATTCGTTGTGGATTAATTTATTACGCATGCTTACCGAATCAGAAAAGCAGTTTTTGGCCTACTGGGAAGCGAATCGTTTACGCGAAAAAAGAATAAACAAGCAACTATTATTGGGTCTCCCCATCGGGTTGTTGTTTGCAATTCCCGTTTTAATTTTATTATTTTCCGGAAAATTCTGGTATCAACGGGCCAATATGGAGGCCAACAGCCAGAGTAGCCCGATCATACTAATGATTGCGATAATATGTATTGCTGTTTTTGTGGCTGTGTTTTACAAACGTCATCAGTGGGACCAGAGAGAGCAGCATTATCTGGAATTAAAAGCAAGAGAAGAAAAGGGAGAATAAGCTTTAGGGGGGCAACTCATATGAGTTACCGGTTCCCAGTTACCAGTTACCGGGACCTGGGAACCGGCAACCGGCAACCTTTAATAAGCAGCGCTCCTCTTTATACCATTGTCTTGTACCTGGGTTAACATAAACTAATCAATTTCTGATGAGAAATCTTGTTTGGGGTTTTCTGTGCTTTGTCCTTTTTTATAGTTGTAAAAAAGAATCTGGTTGCGGCTATAGCGATCAAAATATAGTGGCACCGGTAAGCGAACAACAGGCTGTAAAAAGTTATCTCGATTCCAATAGCTTATATTCGGGTAGCAAAGATGCCTGCGGTTTTTATTATGAAGTTGTTAAAGAGGGAGATGGAAATAGTCCCAATTTGTGTTCACAGGTAGAATTGTCTTACATCGGCAAACTTACCAATGGAGATGTTTTTGACCAGGCAAGCACCGCCTTTACCCTGGGCTCCACTATTGAAGGGTTTAGAAAAGGCTTACCCATTATTAAAAAAGGTGGTCGCATCAAGTTGTATATTCCTCCGTCACTGGCATACGGTTCAAAAGAAATAAAGGATGGCAATGGGAAAGTGATCATACCGGCGAATTCTATACTTATTTTCGATATTTCGTTGACTACATTCTATTAGCAGTAAACAATTAGGGTTACCGGTTACCGGTTTCCAGTTACAGGGAAAACAGGTACCAGTTACTACGCCTTTGCGAAGCTTCACTCGCTTGCGCCCTATGAAGGGAGCAAGCCAGTTGTCAAGTACCGGAAATCTGCCATAAGGACCCGGCAACTGGTACCTGGTAACCGGCAACAGGCTTCTGCCAAACTAACGAACGTTCGAATCCGGCAATTAACAACTACATTTGCCGAAAATGTATAGCCATTGCCACACGAAGCCATTTCCGTATTTGATATCTTTAAAATTGGGGTAGGTCCATCCAGCTCCCATACATTAGGCCCCTGGCGCGCCGCCCAATTATTTCTGCAATCGCTCGAACAAAAGCATCAACTTTTACAGGTACAATCGCTACAGGTATTGTTATATGGTTCACTTGCCAAAACCGGCAAGGGACACGGCACCGACGTAGCCGTGTTAATGGGCCTGAGTGGTGAAGACCCCGTTACCTGTGATGTTGAATTGATAGATGAAAAAGTGCAGCGTATTCGCAACACGAAACGGCTGTTGCTGCACGGTAAACATGAAATTGATTTTGATCCGCAAGACGATATTGAATTCCTGTTTACTGAATCCCTGCCATACCATCCCAATGCCTTAACGTTTATGATCACCCTGCAGAACGGGGAACAGTTCGCTTCTACCTACTATTCGGTAGGCGGCGGATTTGTGCAGCAGGAAAATGAAAGCACAACGGCTGCCGCTGCGGTGCAATTACCTTTCCCAATCAACACCGCAGATGACCTCTTGCACTGGTGCCGTAAAACCGGGTTACACATCAGTGAAGTGGTAATGGAAAATGAGAACAGTTGGCGCAGTGAGGAAGCTACCCGCAAGGGGGTATTGCAAATATGGCAGGTGATGAAAGAATGCATGTACCGCGGTTGCCATAGCCAGGGCATGTTGCCGGGTGGCTTACAGGTGAAGCGCAGGGCCGCCGATCTCAATAAAAAGCTGTTACAGGGCAGAACGTATGAAGACTATGCCTCCTGGATAAAGGCCATTCGCTCAGGTGGCAATGATTTTAAATACATTCTCGACTGGGTGAGTTGTTTTGCGCTGGCCATAAATGAAGAGAATGCTTCATTCGGCAGGGTAGTTACCGCGCCCACAAATGGCGCTGCCGGCGTTATTCCGGCGGTATTGCACTATTTTGTCGTTTTCTGCGATGGATACAATGATGATAAGGTAATGCAGTTCATGCTGACCGCTTCTGAAATCGGCAGCATCTTTAAAAAAGGCGCTACCATCTCGGCCGCTATGGGTGGTTGCCAGGCTGAGATCGGCGTATCTTCTGCGATGGCGGCTGCCGGATTAACCGAAGTATTGGGGGGCAGTCAACGCCAAGCCCTGATGGCTGCGGAGATCGCCATGGAGCATCACCTGGGACTGACCTGCGATCCTATAGGCGGACTGGTGCAGATCCCCTGCATTGAACGAAATACCATGGGCGCTATTAAAGCCATTACCGCTTCTCAACTGGCACTGCAAAGCACACCCGATTTCGCCAAAGTATCACTCGATGCCGTTATCAAAACCATGTGGAACACGGCCATCGATATGAGCCATAAATACAAGGAAACCGCCGAAGGCGGACTGGCAGTGCATATTCCGTTGAGTTTGCCTGAATGTTGAATGCAGCTACAAGCTGCTAGCTATAAGCCACAAGCGAAGACTAAATTGCATGCAGCTGGATTGCTTGAAGCTTGCAGCTTTTCTTAATTCATTTGCGGATTCACATCAATCTGGTTCACATCCATGTTGCTATAGTCGTGTATCACCTTATACAAGGTATCCCTTTCAACAGGTTTTCTTTTAGCCTGTTTTATCAGCGTTACCAGTTGTGCCGTGGTCATAGCCGGGTTTTGTTCTTCTGAACCGGCCATGGAGTATATTTTGGTAGAATCGTCGATGGTGCCGTCGATATCATTCACCCCAAAAGACAACGTAAGCTGTGCATTATGCCTACCCAGCATAGGCCAGTAGGCTTTCAGGTGCGGGAAATTGTCCATATACAATCGAGCAATGGCATACATGCGCATATCTTCAATTACGCCCGACTCCGGCACGTTGCTCATGTCGTTTTCTTTATTGCGGAACTTAAGCGGGATGAATGTATTAAAGCCGCCCGTTTTATCCTGTAGCTGGCGTAACCGTTCCATATGATCTATCCGGTGACGGAACTCTTCAATATGGCCATACAACATAGTGGCATTGCTATGCATACCGAGTTGGTGGGCGGTTTCATGAATTTTCAACCAACCGATGGCATCAACTTTATCGGCACAGATCTTTTCCCTGACCTCAGGTGCAAAGATCTCCGCACCGCCGCCGGGTAAGGAATCCAGTCCGGCCTCGTGCAGGTATTTCATGCCATCTTCAACACTCATTTTGGCTTTGCGGAACATATAGTCCAGCTCAACCGGTGTAAAACCTTTAATATGTAATTCGGGCCGGTGGGCTTTTATTTTGCGTAACAGATCGGCAAAAAACTCAAGTGTTAATTTAGGGTGAACACCGCCAACAATATGCACTTCGGTAACTGGTTTACCATCGTAACCTTTTACAATGTTCAACATTTGGTCGGTAGTAAGTTCCCAGCCTTCTTCACGATGCGCATACAAGCGGGAGTAAGAACAAAAAGAACAGGCAAACACACACACGTTGGTGGGCTCAATATGAAAATTGCGATTGAAGTAAGTGGTGTCACCATGCAGGCGTTCGCGCACGAAATTGGCCAGTGCGCCTACGAAGGGCAGACCGGCTTTCTCAAATAACAACAAGCCATCTTCCGGGGTAATTCGCTGCCGGTTCATTATCTTTTCACCAATGGTGCGGAGGGCCGGATTCTGTTCTGCTGCAATAACCTGCTGAATGTTAGTACTCATTTGATCTGGATTTTCGCTTCCGTGTGTGTAACAATTAAAACGGGCACAAAGTTACGTGAAAAAGGCAACAAGGCATAGGAGGCATAAAGGCAACGAGTTAGTTATTGAGTTTGTAAGCTATTTAGTTTCGAAATAATAGATTCAATAACTAACGAACTTACAAACTCAGAACTTAGAACTGTATTCCGTTATCACATTAGGGCGCCGGCTATGGTGCCACACATCAAACAGGCAATGGTACCGCCTATGAGCGCTTTTACACCCAGTTCGGTGAGGTTGCGGCGTTGATTAGGCGCCAACTGGCTGATACCCCCGATCTGGATGCCAATAGAAGCAAAGTTGGCGAAGCCACATAAGGCATAAGTGGCAATCAATATAGATTTGGGATCTGTTATTTGTCCGGTCGTTTTCATGGAGCCAAACGACATATATGCCACAAATTCATTGAGGATGGTCTTTTCACCCAACAACTGTCCCACCTGCACCATTTCATGGCTGTTAACGCCTATGAGCCAGGCAACAGGGGAGAACACATAACCCAGGATCATTTGCAACGATAAGGATTCATAACGGCCATGTGTTATGCGGGCAATATCATCGTTGATGCTGAACCAGTAGCCAACGGAACCGAGGATCCAGTTGCACAAATACATCAGCGCGGTAAACACGATCAGCATTGCGCCTACGTTTACCGCCAGCTTTAACCCATCGGTGGTGCCCAGTGAAATGGCATCTAAAAAGTTGTCGCCGATCTTTTCTTTCGGTACTTTCAATTCTTTAATGATGGTCTCATTCTGGGGGAACAACACCTTCGATACCACAATGGCGGCCGGGGCGCTCATGATACTCTGGCTTAACATGTGCAGGGCAAAATACTTTTGCTGCACAACGTCACTTCCGCCTAAAAAGCCAACATACGCTGCCAGCACACTACCAGCCGTATTGGCCATACCGCCCACCATGATACACAGCATTTCAGAACGGTTCATTTTATCGAGGAAAGGCCTGATCATCAACGGCGCTTCCGTTTGACCCAGGAAAATATTGGCTGCCGTAGAAACGCTCTCCGGCCCTGAGATGCCCAGTTTCTTTAACATCCACGCAAATACATACACTATCTTTTGCAGAATGCCCAGGTAATACAACATGGCCGACAATGCGGCGAAGAAGATGATGTTGGGCAGCACCTGTACGGCAAAGATAAAAGCCCAACTGCCCTTGGGATCGGCCAGGTTACCAAAGATGAATTCGATGCCTTTGTGACCGATGTTTATCAGTTCAACAAATTTATCGGATACCCAGCCGAAGACTATTTTAATGACGTTTACTTTTAATACCCCCAGGGCAAAACACACCTGGGCTACCACCCCAATGCCCACCAGCCGCCAGTTAATGGCCCTTCGGTTATTGCTTAATAAGAAACAAACAAGAATGAGGAAGAACATACCTAAGGCGCCGCGGACAATGTTTTCAAGTACAGGGGTCATAGTAATATTTTGGTGTAGTTGAAAAAGATAACAGTTTTAGCGATATGATAGTATTGTTTACACGTATAAAATTTACAATGGTTCGTGTTTATTCCGTCAGGAAAGAATAAACGCGAACCATGGCCAGCAAAATTAGGGTATGCTGTAGCAATATAAAGGATATATTTTAATTGACAATAAAGAAGTACAAATTGAAAAAAGGCCGTCTCCAAAAATGCGAGACGGCCTTTTTCGTTGTTCCAGTTGCCAGAAACCAGTAACCAGTATGGGTTAACTTTTTCTCTTTACGCTGAACTGCGACCCTGTAATGGATCGCTTTTTATTAAGATATTTATAGCTACATGCTACTTATACTGTTCTATCATTTTTAACAATGTTTTCTTAGGATTAGTGCCTACAACCCTGTCTACCTCTTTCCCGTTTTTTATGAACAGGATGGTAGGGATGGATGTAACTTTATACTTCATGCAAACATTCGGATTGTGATCCACGTTTAACTTGCCTATATTCACTTTACTGCCGTATTCTTTTGCCAGATCTTCTATTACCGGGCCCATCTTACGACAGGGACCGCACCACTCGGCCCAAAAATCTACTATGGTTAATTTATCAGAAGAAAGGACCTTGCTCTGAAAGTTTGCATCGGTGAATTCTACAGCGCCGCCTTTGGTATCATTGTTCACGGCTATGCTATTTTCAGCAGATCCACGATTGGCAGTTTGATGATCAGCCGGAACAAACAGGATCATAACGGGTATTATAAACGAAAATAAATAAGGTATTTTCATGTACGTGTTTAATTGATTATTCGAATTCAGAACGAAAGATATGTAAAGATTAGTACATGTTATAGCGGGTAGGGAAGTAATAATGTTAAAAAAACGGTCCCAAATCTGGAACCGCCTTTTTATTAAAACGATACTGGTAACGTGCTTATATATGCTGTTCTATCTTTTTTACAAAGTTGCTTTTAGGTTGTGCGCCTACCAGCTTATCTACCACTTTACCGCCTTTAATGAAAAGGATAGCAGGGATAGAAGTAACACCATAGTTAATTGATAACTGTGGGTTATGGTCAACGTTTACCTTACCTACGTTTATTTTGCCGTCGTATTCTTTCGATAATTCTTCAATAACCGGCCCGATAGCGCGGCAGGGACCACACCACTCAGCCCAAAAATCTACTACTGTTAATTTATCTGAAGAAAGGACCTTGTCCTGAAAGTTTGTGTCTGTGAATTCTAAAGCCATATATGTATATTTTAGTGTGTAAAGTTATTAATTTAAGGTGCAAGGTGCAAGGTACAGGGTACAAGTAATAAATTTCGGAGTTCCCGATAAAACCCGGCATCTACGGTTTCGGGTTCCTTGTGCCTTAATTCTAGTACCTTGTTTCTTGTGCCTTAAATGTCTAATTTTATGCCATTCCAATTGTTTTACCACTCCTGTCAGTTCTTTATCATTGTACAGAACTTATGCCGTGACAACCTGTACATCTATATCGGGTCGGCCTTGTAAAAAAGCGGCCATTTCGTCATTCATTTGAAAGCCTGTATCAACGGATTGCAAACTTACCTTGCACATAGCCTTGATATCCTTTACATTAAACTTCAGGATCGAGCTTCCCGGGAAAGTTTTCAGGTTCTTTTCGAAGAAACTGATAAGTTCCTCATTTACGTGTCTGGCTTCAATATTTAATATAACCTGTTTGGTGAGGTTTTGTTTAATACTCTCCAACAAACTGATCTTTTCGATCTTGAACTCAAACTCGGTTTTATTGAACCGGGGTTTGAACGCACCGGTAATAAACAGGTTCTTACCTTTTTCGAGGTAATTGGTAAAGCGCATATAATCATCACTCCAAAGCATAAATTCGCTTTTGCCCGAATAGTCTTCGATCCAGAAGGAACCAAACTGGCGGCCGGTACGGGTAACGCGGTGCTGGGCATCGGTTACCAGCCCTGCCAGGCGGAAGCTTCTGCCTGGGTTTGCCTGCAAGGCCAGCGTGTCTTTTATTTCATTGAACTCAGCCATGGTAGTGATGCCATAATGCTTTATTTCGAACCGGAAGTGATCGAGCGGGTGACCGCTCATGAACATGCCGGTAACCTCTTTTTCATAGTTCAGTAATTCGGTGAGCGACCACTCTTCGCATGGCGGGATCTTCGGCGGGGGTATTTCCATCACTTCTGTAAGCCCGCCAAAAAGGGTATTGCTGGTATTCGCATTCTGTGCCTGGTAAACGTTACCAAAGCGCACGATCTTTTCCAATCCCGTGCTGGTATCGTTCTGGGGCGTAAAGAAGTATTGCGCCCGGTGCAGGTCGGTAAAGCAATCGAAACCGCCGGCGTATACCAGGCTTTCCAGTGTTTTCTTATTCACTGTACGCTGGTTCACCCGTTTTATCATATCGAAGATCGACTGATAAGGTCCGTTCTTCTCCCGTTCCTCGATCAGGCTTTCCACGGCGGCTTCACCCACGCCTTTCAATCCACCCAAACCAAAGCGAATGTCGCCGTTCTTATTTACAGAGAACCCTTTTTTCGATTCGTTCACATCAGGACCAAGACACTTTATACCCATTCGTTTGCACTCTTCCATAAAGAAGGTGATCTTTTCAATATTGCCGGCGTTGTTCAAAACGGCAGCCATATATTCAGAAGGGTAGTGGGCTTTTAAATAGGCAGTCTGGTACGCCACATAGGCATAACAGGTAGAGTGCGATTTGTTGAAGGCGTATTGGGCGAACGCTTCCCAGTCGGTCCAGATCTTTTCCAGCTTTTCGGCAGGATGGCCTTTCTCCGTGGCGCCTTTAACGAACTGGGCCTTCATTTTATCCAGCACCGCCTTTTGTTTTTTACCCATGGCCTTGCGCAGTACGTCGGCATCCCCTTTACTGAAACCGGCCAGCTTTTGCGCCAGCAACATCACCTGCTCTTGGTATACGGTGATCCCGTACGACTCCTGCAGGTATTCCTCCATTTCGGGAAGGTCGTAGGTGATAGGCTCACGTCCATGTTTACGGTCGATAAAGTTGGGGATGTACGCGAGCGGACCAGGCCGGTACAGGGCGTTCATTGCTATCAGGTCGGCAAACTGGTCAGCCTTAAGGTCGCGCAGGTATTTTTGCATCCCTGGACTTTCGAACTGGAATGTACCAATGGTTTCAGCTTTCTGGTACAGTTCAAATGTTTTGGGATCATCGAGCGGGATGGTATCTATATTAACTTCTACTCCATGATTTTCCTTTATCATCCGCAACGCGTTCTTGATGATGGTAAGGGTCTTTAAACCCAGGAAGTCCATCTTGATTACGCCGGCGTCTTCAATGATGCTACCTTCAATTTGGGTAACCCACAAACTGGAGTCCTTGGCGGTACAAACCGGTATCAGGTTGGTAAGGTCAGTGGGGGCAATGATGATACCCGCCGCGTGGATACCCGTATTACGAACCGAACCTTCCAGCCTTTCTGCTTCATGCAGCACCGTAGCAGTAAGGCCCTGCCCGTTGTATATTTCGCGCAGCTTTTTAATGATCTCAATCTCATCGGGGCCAATACCGTCTTTTTCCTCCAGTGATTTTTCTCCATCCCTGGCGGTTAAGGGTGCGTGTAATACGCGTCCCAGTTCAATGCCCGGCTTTTCAGGCACCATTTTCGCCAGGGCATTCGATTCAACCAGGGGAAGGTCTAACACCCGGGCTACGTCCTTGATACTACTTTTGGCAGCCATGGTACCGTAGGTAACGATCTGGGCTACCTGGTTCTTACCATATTTTTCTACCACGTAATCGATCACTTTCTGGCGACCCTCATCGTCGAAGTCAGTATCTATATCCGGCATCGACTTACGGTCGGGGTTCAGAAAGCGCTCGAACAGCAGGTTGTATTTAATGGGGTCAATGTTGGTAATGCCAATGCAATAGGCCACCGCACTACCTGCGGCCGAACCACGGCCGGGACCAATGAATACGCCTCGTTCGCGACCGGCTTTAATAAAGTCGCCCACGATGAGGAAGTAACCCGCAAAACCCATGGTCTTGATGGTGAACAGCTCAAAGTCGAGCCTTTCCTGGATCTCGGGCGTAATATCAACATAGCGCTCTTTGGCGCCTTCATACGTAATGTGCTTAAGGAACTCCCATTGGTTCAGGTTGCTGTCGTCAGTCAACTGGAATTCTTTTGGTAATGGGAAGGCCGGGAGCAGAATGTCTTTTTTCAGGTTCAGGAGTTCCACCCGGTCAACGATCATATTGGTATTATCGATCGATTCGGGAATGTCGCTGAACAGCTTTTTCATTTCCTCCTGCGACTTGAAATAGAACTGGTCGTTGGGAAATTTGAAGCGGCGATCTTTTATGTTGGTATCGTCGTTAACGAAGTCGTCAAAACCCGGGGTGCTTTTCTTTTCACCGGTATTTATACATAGCAGGATGTCGTGGGCGTTGTAATCGTCCTGATCGGTATAATGGCTGTCGTTGGTAGCAATGACCGGCACATTAAACTTTTTGGCAAACTTCAACAACACCTGGTTAATGATCTCCTGTTCCTTGATATTATGTCGTTGGATCTCGATAAAATAATCTTCACCGAACATATCGAGCCACCACTTGAATTCCTGCTCGGCTTTTTCTTCGCCATCGTGTAAAATGGTTTGCGGCACATAGGCGCCGATACAACAGGTAGTAGCAATGAGCCCTTCGTGGTATTGCTCTATTAATTTTTTATCAATACGTGGGTACTTGCTGTACATACCCTCTATGTAACCAAGGCTGGTTAATTTAACCAGGTTCTGGTAACCGGTTTTATTTTTTGCAAGCAGTACCTGGTGGTAGCGTTCGTCTTTTACTTCTTTGGAAAATACTTTCCGGTGCCTGTCTTCCACCACGTAAAATTCACAACCCACAATTGGTTTTACCTTCAGGCTGCCATCCTCATTTTTATGTTTATAGGCTTCAGATACAAATTCAAAGGCGCCGAACATGTTGCCATGGTCGGTAATGGCAATAGCCGGCATGCCGTCTTTGATGGCTTTCTTGTACAATGCCTGGATCGACGCGGCTCCATCAAGCAACGAAAACTGCGTATGAACATGTAAATGAGAGAATTTGCACATGTGCTTCTTCTAATGAATATGTTTGTTTAATTGGTTCTTTGCTGATCTTAAGGATATTGGAGAAAACCTGAATATACCTACCTCTTACTTCGGGTTCCTATTTCTTTAATGTTGTCCTTTAGTCTTAAGTTGTTCATTTCCAATAGGAAACTTCCCTGAATAAAAACACGAAATTGTGGTATAAAGTTCTTTATTCAATTGTGAACGGGATAAAATTTTATGAACAGGGCCTGAATAAATTAATTAGGCCGAACGCACAACGCTAAAGGCCCGAGGCAAAGGCAGTTTGCAAAACCTGCCCGAATGTAGAGAGGCTGCGTTAAGCCTTCAGCGTTAAGCGTTCAGCTTTTGATTATGCATTTGGCAATGTATTTGCTATTTTTGACCCTTGCGTGAATTGATCGTGATCTGCTAACGGGCAAAAGTGGTTAACAGATTGTGAATGAGGGGATAGTAAATATTAATTCCAGCCTGTGAAGTATCTGATCATTATTTTATCCGTCCTGTTAGCCGTTCCGGCGGCTGCGCGTTACCCGTTTTCTCCCGCAAAGTGGGAAAGGGCGATGGCGGATACGTCTGTTATCCCGGTGGGCGATCCTGAGTTTTTAGAAGATATTGTAGCCGGAACCGGTGCTGAGGACGATGAAATAAACCAGGATAAAAAGAAAGGTTCAAAAACTACTAAAAGTTCTTCCACTACATCTACTGCGGGCAAAACAAAACGAGTTACCAGTCCCACCCAAAAGCTGGCCGCGCTTACGCCTGATGAAGAAAATATAATCAACGAACTGCCGCGTAAAAATCGCAAAGCCATCGGTATTGAACTCAGCGCGCCTTTGCAGTTTAAATATGCCATTTTGCTTGATATACCGGTGGAGATGATCAATGATAATAAATTGCTGGAGCTGATCGAAAGCTGGTATGGCACCCGGTACAAGTATGGGGGCGATAGCCGCCAGGGGGTTGATTGCAGCGGATTTACCCGGTCTTTTATGAATTCCTATTATAACGTGGAGCTTTCCAGAAGGTCTGAAGACCAATACGGGCAATGCGCGAAAATTAAAAAGAAGAAATTACGGCAGGGCGACCTGGTATTTTTTAAAACCCGCGGCCCTAAAGGCGGTATCTCGCATGTAGGCATTTACCTCTGTAATAATAAGTTTGTACATGCTGCTACGAGTAGTGGCGTAATGATCAGCGACCTGGATGAAGATTATTATAAGGCCAGGTTTGTGGGTGGGGGGAGAATTAATTAGTTACCGGTTGCCGGGCGCCAGTTGCCGTTTAATTACAGGTTTCAGGTATTTGCTTTCCGCTTTCAACCTTGGAAAGTTAGTTTTCAGGGTACAGACTATGCCCCGGTGAACATAGGGGGTATAGAACACGGATTTCGAAAGATATTTAAAAAATCGACGATAACAAGGCGCCGGTCGCCAGTCAGTTTATAGTTCACACCTACTTGTTACATTAGTCATTCAATCTTCGAACTTCTTACTTCCTTGCTGCTTACCTTCCGGCTATCACCATTGAGCGGTATATTGACTATAGGTTATTGGATCGGGTATATTGCTTGCCTATTTGTTTAAGCTTGCCAATTGCTCCTGAGCCTGCGCGTGTTCGCTGAGGCTTTAGACGCTTGCGCCAGCTTTAGCGTTGGAGCACAGAGGCGCAAGTTGAAGAATTGCCAATTGGTTTTTGCCTGCCAGTTGCTTATTGCCAATTGGTTTTAGGCTGCCATCGACAATGTAATAACCGTTCCCTCGTGACGCTGGTTATAGATGTTTATATTTCCACCCAAACTGCGTGCAGCGGCTACCACCTGCGAAAAACCATGGGCTACAGTGCTGTAAAAGTGAGAACCATTGTTCCGCACCATGATCTGAATACCTTCTGGTTTTCTCACTGCCTCAATACGAATGCAAACACTTTGCGAACTGGTGATGGCATTGTTTAAAAGATTTCCTACTACAAAAGCCAATACCTGCTCGTCGGCATGTAGCTGAAACGATTTGTCAACGTCGTTGATGATAAAACTTTTTTGGTTTACTGCCAATGGAATGAAACTATCCATGAGCTGGTCAACGAGTTGGTGAAGTGATACGGTTGCTGTTGACGTACTGGTAGCAATGGCCGGAGCGGCGGTGTTTAGAGTGAATGACAAGCTTTTCATAAATGGACCTTTAATTGTGATCGAATTTGAGATGCAGTAATCAAAGGGATACGAACTAAAAACGGATACTGATAGCTACGGATTTTAATCTATTTCATCAGGGACTGTTATTATTCTATTGGGTACGTTCTGGTTTCATCGGGACTATGATTCTTTATTTGCTACGATCTGGTTTTTCAGAAACTTTTTCCAAGAACTCCATTTCTTTTCCTAATTCTTTATCAAAGTAACGACAGAAAAGAGGCGAAAGCATCACGCAATCGATTGTTATCAGTGAAAATATACTAAAGTATGAAAGCACGCTAAGGGTTTCCATATAAAAACAAGGTGTTCTTTAAAAGTGGTGATTACACGTTTATAAATATTATAAAAGGCATTGGGACACTTATCAACGTTGGTTTGACATTTATTGTTAAAACAATTGTAATTGCAAAAGCGATTATGGCACTTGTTAAGTGAGCTTTTATGGCTTACGAAAACGTTTTCGTATAGAGGACCACACCGGTAATACATCAGGAGAAAGATCGAGCAACAAAACACCTGTTGCATAGAGCAAAGTGAATACACTACTGCGAAGAATGATCCAGCCAATACCCTGGTAATTGTTAAAAAGCAAGTATGAAACGATATAGCAACTTACACCCAACAATATTGCATACATCGTTTTTGCAGTAAAGGGCTGCAAGTTGAATTTCTTCAATAAGAAAAAGTATCGGATGGCATTATAAACAGTCATTGAAATGAGATTGGCAATGGCAGGGCCAACCGCACCTAATTGTTTGGTGAGAATATAATTCAATGGCAGTGTCATCAGCAGCAGGATTATACCACTTATGAATTCGACTTTCCAGTAAATGCTGGTGCCAATGATCTGCCCGTTAACGCCCGTGCCCATATCAATTACTTTGGAAAGCCCTATATATAGAAAAATAATCCGCGCATCGAGGTAACCCTGCTTTAAATGGAAAGTAAGTACGCCATCGGTAAAGTTGAGCCATATAAGGGAAAACATGGCAATGGCAAAGATCAACTGGTTAATGCTGCTGCGTTGGTAAATACGATTGATATTGCCAAAGTCCTTGTCTTTCCAGGCCTGTGACAAAGCTGGAATAGAAGCTGAAATAATAGCCCGTTGCGGCGCGTACACCATGCTCGACATATTTTGCGCCAGCGTGTAAATGCCAACAAAGGTCATTCCGTTTGCCACAACAGCACCAATTACGAGGGTGTCGAATACCTGCGATAAATTCATTACAAAGTTGCCTGCCCAAATGAAAACGATTACACCTACTATTTTTTTGTAAAACTTTTTTGTTACCCGGCTTATGTTAAATGTGAAGTAGACCTGGCGTTTAGCGAGCAAATAGATCAGCAATGTGAGTGCGATGCCCATATAGGTGAAAGCATACACTTTGATGAACACATCAAAGTCTTTAATGACACGCATAAACGTAAGCACGATGAGTATGGTGGCAAACAGGCGCCACAAAATTTCCTTAAGGAAATTAGTGACCACCGATTTGCGCAACTGCCAGGCATAAGCTTCAAAGATCGTGTATATGGAAAGCCCCAGGCCAAAAGGAAAAAGCCAGTAATAATAGTATACGATCTCCGGGGAGTTTTCGGAATATTTACGGATAAAGAAGTCTTTAAAAACGATACCGCTGATCACCACAAACAGAAAGGCCGTTAAACTGGTAACCAGGGCCAGGGTAATCATGTCGTTTTTTTGGGGCGGCAGATTATCGTTATAATAGGGGAAGAATTTATAGATGTAAAATGATAATCCAACATTGGAGAAGGATAACATGATGTTGGCAAAAGCGATAAAGGTGCCAATGAGCCCATACTGTGCTTCTGTAAACCCTTTTGCATACAGGTAGGTATTAAACAAACCCAGCGCAAATCCTATATACACCAGAAAAGAAGAAATAATACTTTGCCGCCGTATGCTCATTGTTTAATTCTTGGTTCGAAGTTCACTACAATTTTTTACCTCGCGAAAACCGGCTGCAAGCTACAAGCTGTAAGCTGCAAGCAAATGCAGGAGTTTGTTTTTCAGGATTGCCAATTGCTTATTGCAAATTGTCTATTGAAAATTGTTTATTGCCAATTGACCTTCTTCGCATTGATATAAAAATTCTTGTCTACATTGAAATTGGCCGTGCTGGCATTCCCCGAAATAATGGTCCATTCCTCATTGACGCGGATCCATTTTTCTTCATTGCTTAATTTTACTTTTACCGGCATGCTAAAACCTTTAATGCAATTGGTAAAGCGGAATTTCAGGTCTTTCCCTTTTATTGAATATTCCAGCACCGGAATTTGGGTGGTGCGAAGATATTGATCAAAGACCTTTGAAAGATCAATGTTCGATTGCCGGCTGATATAGTCTTCCACTTCTTTGGTGGTAACCGTTTTATGATACCAGGTTTTGTTCAGTCCGCGTAAGATGCCGCGGAATGTAGAATCGTTGTTGATGAGCTGCCTTATCAGGTGCAGCAAATTGCCTCCTTTATAATACATATCGCCGCTGCCTTCCTGGTTCACGCCATAAGTGCCGATGATAGGAATGTCGTTTTGGATCAACTGGCGGGTGCCAATGCAATAGGCATTGCCCGCTTCTACCCCAAATTCGCAGGTTGTGAACAGCGTTTCTGAATAATTGGTAAACCCTTCGTGCACCCACATATCTGCAATATCGTTAGTGGTGATGCTGTTGGCAAACCACTCGTGGCCGCTTTCATGCACAATAATAAAATCCCATTTGTTGCCCCAGCCGCTGGCCGACAGATCGCGGCCCAGGTAACCGTTCTGGAAACCGTTTCCGTACGCCACCGCGCTTTGGTGTTCCATGCCGAGGTGAGGGGCTTCTACCAGCTTATACCCATCTTCATAAAAAGGGTAGGGGCCAAACCAGTATTCAAAACACTTCAACATGGCGGGCGCCTGCCTGAATTGCTTTTTGGCTTTGTCAAGGTCATAATCCAGCACCCAGTAATCGCAATCCAGTTTGCCCTTTTCACCGGCAAAATCTTCGTGCCAGGTAACGTATTTACCAATGTATGGAATAATGTTATAATTATTGATAGGGTTCTTCACCTGCCAGGTATATGTGGTAGTGCCATTGTTGTTCGGGGTTTTCGCTTCCAGCCGGCCGTTGGCAACCCCCATTAACGAATCGGGAACGATGATGCTTAAGCTGGCGCCGTTGTCGGGTTCGTCGCTTTGATGGTCTTTACAGGGGTACCATACACTGGCGCCCAGTCCCTGGCAGGCTACGGTCATCCAGGGCCGGCCTTGTTTGTCTTTGCTCCAGATCCAGCCACCATCCCAGGGGGCGCGAACCGCTTCCCGGGGTTTGCCATGGTAACTCACTTCAATTACCTGGGTTGAATTGTCTGTTAATGCAGGCATGGTAACAAACCAGGCATTGCCTTCCTGCTGAAAGGCCAGGTTGGTTTTACCGCCTGAGGCGCTGCCGGCATTAACCACTAAAAAAATACTATCTATGATCAAGGGTTCCTGCAGGTCGATCTGCATTTTGTCAGAAGGCGTTTTAACCCGTATAGTGAGCCTGTTTTTTCCCCTGATGGTTTTAGTGGCGTAGTCGGGCGTAACCTGCAGATCGTACCGTAATACGTCCCACCAGGCCCTTTCGGGTGTAATAGTACCCCGCAAGGTATCCTGGCGGCTATATTGCTTTTTATTGCTTAACGGTTGTGCGGCGCAGGAAGTAGCAATGAGAATGAGGAATGAAAAATAAAAAACGAGAAATGAAAAAGTGAGAGATATGCTGGTTTGTTTTATATTGATCACAAGGGTATAATTTAATTAGCAAATTAGCAAATTGGAAAATGTGAAAATGTGAAAATTGAAGGCCGGGATCCGGAGAATCCCATTTGTTAATTTGCACATTTGCTAATTTGCATATTATGAATGGTAAAGTTATATTTTTTGCGGTCTTTTTCGGGGTGATTTTATTGAATGCATGCGGCAGTCGTACGAGCGGTAATAAACAGGTGTTTCATTACAACGAAGCTACCGGCATTGCCACTCTTGACCCTGCATTTGCCAAAAACCAGTCCATCATCTGGGCCGTTCATCAGCTATACAATACGTTGGTAGAAACCAACGATGACCTGCAGATCGTTCCTTCGCTGGCCTATAGTTGGGATGTTTCGGCTGACCGGAAAGTATATACGTTTCATTTACGGCCCGATGTTTTCTTTCACGATAACCCTGCCTTTCCCCAGGGAAAGGGCCGCAAATTGACGGCTTATGATGTAGAATACAGTTTTAACCGCATTACAGACCCGGCCACCGCCAGCAGCGGCGCCTGGATCTTTAACGACCGTGTAAACGACCAGCATGGTTTCAGGGCGTTGAACGATTCTACCTTTCAGTTGACATTACGAACGCCTTTTGCGCCCATACTGGGTTTGCTGAGTATGAAATATTGCTCTGTTGTGCCAAAAGAAGTGATCACAAAGTACGGCGCCGATTTCCGCAGCCATCCCTGTGGTACCGGTCCGTTTAAGTTCAAGGCCTGGGAAGAAGGGCAGGCGATGATCCTGCAGAAGAATGAAAATTATTTTGAGCGCGACAGTACAGGTATGCCCTTGCCGTACCTGGATGGCATTAAGATCACTTTTTTTGACAGTAAGGCCACCGAGTTCCTCTTGTTCCAGCAAGGCAAACTGGATTTTATTAACGATATCGATCCTTCTTTTAAAGATGAGATCCTGACAAAAAAAGGGCAGTTGCGTAAAGACTGGCAGAACAGGATCATCTTATCAAAACATTCTTTCCTGAATACCGAATATCTGGGTATCCTGATGGAAAAAGATAATCCGCTGGTAAGCGCTTCTCCCTTGCGCATTAAACAGGTGCGGCAGGCGATCAATTACGGGTTCGACCGGCGCAAGATGATCATGTACCTGTACAATTCGAAAGGTATGCCGGCTGAAAGCGGGTTCATTCCTTCCGGACTGCCTTCTTTTGATTCGGGTATTGTAAAGGGCTATACATACAATCCGGCCAGGGCGCGCGAGTTACTGCAATCGGCCGGTTTTCCCGATGGGGAAGGGTTACCGGAAATAAAGTTGTTGACTATTGCCACATACAGTGACATTGCCAGTTTTATTGCCCGGCAGTTAGAAGAGATCGGGATAAAAATTCAGGTAGAAGTGATCCCTAAAAGCCTGTTGCTGGAACACACCGCCAAATCGGAAGCCCTGTTCTTTCGCGGAAGCTGGATCGCCGATTTTCCCGAAGCGGAAAATTACCTGAGCGTTTTTTACAGCAATAACCCGGCGCCGCCTAATTATACCCGTTATCACAATCCTCAGTTTGATGCTTTGTATGAGCGGGCAATGATAACAGAGAATGATAGCCTGCGATATAAATTGTACCGGCAAATGGACCAATTAGTGATAGATGATGCGCCCGTGGTGCCATTGTGGTACGATGAAGTGATCAGGTTGGTAAGTCCCAAAGTGCAGCAATTCAAGACTAATGGATTGAATTTACTGGAATTGAGACATACGTATATTGAGTAACGGTTTGTAGTTTATGGTTTGAGGTTTGTGGTTGCTCCGCGCTTTGGGCATTCATTATTGAATGTCGAGTTCTGTTATTGACATAAAGCCTGAAACGGGTAAAAGTGAGCTTCGAATTAAAGAACCATAAACCACAAACCATAAACCTCAAACAATAAACAGATATTGAGTAACGGTTTGTAGTTTATGGTTTGAGGTTTGTGGTTGCTCCGCGCTTTGGGCATTCATTATTGAATGTCGAGTTCTGTTATTGACATAAAGCCTGAAACTGGTAAAAGTGAGCTTCGAATTAAAGAACCATAAACCACAAACCATAAAACTCAAACAATAAACAGATATTGAGTAACGGTTTGTAGTTTATGGTTTGAGGTTTGGGGTTGCTCCGCGCTTTGGGCATTCATTATTGAATGTCGAGTTCTGTTATTGACATAAAGCCTGAAACGGGTAAAAGTGAGCTTCGAATTAAAGAACCATAAACCACAAACCATAAACCTCAAACAATAAACAGATATTGAGTAACGGTTTGTAGTTTATGGTTTGAGGTTTGTGGTTGCTCCGCGCTTTGGGCATTCATTATTGAATGTCGAGTTCTGTTATTGACATAAAGCCTGAAACGGATAAAAGTGAGCTTCGAATTAAAGAACCATAAACCATAAACCACAAACCATAAACTGATATTAATGTTTCAATTTGTCTTTAAACACCTTCTGAAATTTCTCAACCTTCGGTCTGATCACAAAATTACAGTAGGGTTGTGAACCGTTCTGGTTGAAATAATCCTGGTGATAATTTTCAGCCGCATAGAATTTGCTGTATGGAGAGATCTCCGTCACAATGGGATCATTAAAAGCGCCGCTCTTATCCAAATCCACCTTGTATTTCTCCGCTTTTTCTTTTTGTTCGTTGTTGTGATAAAAAATAACACTGCGGTATTGCGGACCTACATCGTTACCCTGCCTGTTAAGCGTGGTGGGATCGTGGGTTTTCCAGAATACTTCCAGTAACTCATCATAACTGATCTTTTTAGGATCATACACTACCTGAATAACCTCCGCATGACCGGTAGTGCCGGCGCATACTTCTTTGTAGGAGGGGTTGTCAACGTGCCCGCCGCTGTAGCCGGAGGTAGATTTAATAACGCCATCCAATTGTTGAAAGATAGCTTCCGTACACCAAAAGCAGCCGGTACCAAAGGTGGCGGTATCGGTGGGTGTGTTTGCAGAACCATTTGTATTCGTTGTCATATCCTTACTTATATTCTTTTTTGCATTTTGTTTTTGCGCACAGGAAAACAAGGTAGCCAATGTAACCAGCGCACCGGTGAAAAACAGCTTCATGCCATAATGTTTTAACAGTTGTTGCATCGTAATGTTATTCGTTCGTGTAAGTTAAACCGGCAAACAAGCGCTTTTTTGCAAGCTGGCCGACATTGATTTGCTTTTATCAATTACTTAACAAAACACATTATATACGCTGCCTGTGCTGTTGCAGATGTTAACAAATTACAAAAATAGTGAGTAGTAAGTTGCTTAGTAGCGGGCAGGGAAGAGAAAAAGTGGAGAAGGGAAGAGAAAAAGTGGAGATATAAGGAAATAAAAAATCCCGCCATTGGCGGGATCTGTGTAACTATACTGGATATTCAATGCAATTTGAAAATTTGATAATGTGATAATCTGATAATTCTTCCCGTTCGGCAGTTCCTATATAATTCGAAGCTCAAGCGTAAGCATTTACTATAGCTGTATTTCATTATCACATTATCTCATTGGCCTTTATCTTCTTCTTCTTCTAACCGTAGTATGTGTTCTGCTAATCGTTCTGCCGCGATGCGTGCGCACGGTAGTGGTTTTACGGGTAACCCGGTAATTATTCACTGCTACGTGATGACGTTTTGTAACGGTTACTGAGGTAACGCGCATTGGCCGGTAAATGCGGGGCGCCACTACAACCCGGCGGGTGGTCACTACTGCATAACGCGGGCGATAATGATACCGGTACGGGCGGTACACATGCCATGCCAACGGTCTCCACGGGCGATACCAAACCGGGCGGGCGCGCCAGCTAAAAGGAGACACCCACAGTGCATACGAAGGCGCATATACAAAACGAACGCAGGGCCATGCCCACACGTTCACCACAATGCCTGCTGGTGAAGCCATGCTCGCTATTTCCATATTCGGACCGCCGGCCAGGGAAGAAAAGCCTTCATTGAAAGCATTGTCCTGGCTATCGCCGGGTTCAACAATGGTTTCTTCACCAAAAATGTCTTCATCGCCCACAATATCGATCACGGCGTTTTCTTTACCTGTTTTTTCCAGTTCAATCACAGCCACATCCTGGCTTTCTTTTTCAGAAACCAATGCCTGCAAAACGAAGATCTGCACATCATTTTCGCGTTTGCTCACCACCTTAATGTAATCGGTGTTGCCATCTTCGTTAAGGTCGAGGTTATTGACCTTGCTATCTTCTGTATTCAATAATTTTTCAAATTCTTCAGGGGAACCAGCCTTTTTAAACAATTCAAGGGCGCCTTGCAGGCTGAAATTGTCGCCGGGTAAACCGGTAGAGTCGGGTGTTTGATCCTGGGCTTTTAAAGTGCTAAAACTTAATAAAATAAGCACTCCGGGTAAAAGATGCTTCATTATTTAAATGGTTTGTTGTTCAGACGGGTTATTAAAAGGAAAGTTTAAAAAGGGTAAACGGGTAATTTAATATATTAGTATTCGTAAATATATTAAAAGAAGATTGTAGGATCAAACGATGATTAGTAATATTACGGCCAGCTATTTGGATTTTATATGAAAAAGATTGAGAATTTTTTGTTTTTACCGGTATTGGTGCTGTTGTTTTATAGTGCATCGAAGTATAGTGATACAACAATTGATATTCATTTGTACGATACTTATTATCTTATATCCAGCGCGGCTGTTGCAGGCTGGTTTGCATTATGGCTGCTTATTGTTATTCTTCTTTTTAAGCGCATAAGACAACGGCACCGGTTGGTACATCAAAAGGTTGTACTTATTTATAGTATGCTTACGCTGGTGTCTTTAGGGCTATTCCTATTTGCCGGATTGTCAGGTGGTCCTTCCAATGCGGCAGGATATACCGATGCAGACCTGGATGCAATGATCTTCCGGAATAAGTTGGGAATGGTGGCGGGCTGGAGCTGCCTGGCAGTTCAGGTTATTTTTCTGATATATTTTGTTGTACAAACAGTGAAAAAGCCAATCGGCAACCACAAACCATAAACCTGCCTGCCGGCAGGACAAACCAAAAACATTCTTCTTACCTTTGCCGGTTCGAGAAGAGATAATTATATGAAGTTTTTTCCTGAATCGGCGTTATCACAGCTAGAGTTTGATAAGGTGAAGACATTGCTGGAAGAGCATTGTAAAACGGAGTATGCGAAAGTTAAATCGCAGGAATTGCGCATTCATACCCGTAAGGAATTTATTGAACTGGAGTTACAGCAGACCCACGAATATAAATTACTGATACAGCACAGCATGTATTTCCCCAACGATTACGTGCTGAATTTAGCCAAAGAGTTGCGATTGCTCGGCATTTCCGGCGCCGTATTGACCGGTGAACAGTTTATGCTGGTGCGTAAACTGGCCGAAGGCATGCAGAATATTTTCCGCTGGTTCGATAGTGACCGGCGATTAGCTTATCCTGCATTGGTAAAAGTGATCGGCGACACCTATTACGAAAAGGTGATCATGGAACTGATCGATGATGTGTTATTGGAAAATGGCGAAGTAAAAGACAATGCATCGGAAGATCTGGCCCGCATCCGCGGCAGTTTGTACCGGCGCCGTACCGAACTGCGTCGCCTGTTCGACAAGATCGTGCAGAAACTCAGCAAAGCAGGGTATACAGCAGATATCGATGAAGCGTTCCTGAATGGCCGGCGTGTAGTGGCGATCGTTGCAGAACAAAAGCGCCAGGTAAAAGGCATTTTACATGGCGAAAGCGATACCCGCCGCACCTCCTTTATTGAACCGGAAGAGACCATTGAACTGAACAATGAAATATTTTCCCTGGAAAATGAAGAACGGCGCGAAGTGTACCGCATTTTGCAGCAATTAACTGCCCGCTTATCGATGTATGCCCCCTTGCTGAAAACCTGGCACCAGGTACTGGGCGAATATGATTTTATACAAGCCAAGGCGAAACTGGCGCTGGATATGAATGGGGAGTATCCGCAGTTACATGATAAAGCGCATGTGCATTTGGTGAAGGCCTATCATCCTTTATTATACCTGTATCATCAGAAAACGAAAAAAGCGACTATTCCGGTTGATTTAACTTTGGATGAGAAAAGGCGTATCCTGGTTATTTCAGGTCCGAATGCAGGCGGTAAAACCGTTACGTTGAAAACGGTGGGCTTATTACAACTGATGATACAAAGCGGTTTGCTGGTACCGGTACATCCCACTTCGGCGTTTGGGATCTTCAAGCAGATCATGATACATATTGGCGATACCCAAAGCCTGGAGTTTGAGTTGAGTACCTATAGCTCACACCTGTTGCACATGAAGCATTTTATTGAAAATGCCAGTGGCAAAACCATGTTCTTTATTGATGAATTAGGCAGCGGAAGTGATCCACACCTGGGGGGGGCTTTTGCCGAAGTTATATTGGAAGAACTGGGCCATAAACATGCCATGGGTATTGTTACCACTCACTACCTGAACCTGAAGGTAATGGCCAACAAAACACCAGGCATTATCAACGGGGCAATGGCTTTTGACGAAAATAACCTGTTGCCTTTATATAAGCTCACCATTGGAAAACCAGGAAGCTCGTATACGTTTTCCATAGCAGAGCGCATTGGGCTCGATGCCCGGTTAATTAACCGGGCCCGCAGCCTTGTTGAAGAAGATCATTTCAGGCTCGATAAACTGTTGAACCGGACTGAGCAGGACCTGCGTGAAATTGAGAAGAAAGAAAAGGAACTGTCGAAACTGATCAAGGAAAATGAAAAGCTGCATAAGGAAATGCAGCAGGTATTAAACCAGGAGAAACACCGGCAGCAGGTAGAATTATTGAAACAGCAGAACCGTATAACCGAAGATCGCATTGCTTACCTGAAGGATATGGAGCGCACGTTGAAGCAATTGGTGTTCGACTGGAAAAAGGCCGAGGTACAGGAGGATAAAAGGGAGCTGATAAAGCAGATGCATGCGTTGTTGTTCAAACAACACCAGAAGCAGGTAACCGAGAAGGTGAAGAAAAAGCTCAATTCAAAATACGACGAAGTAGGCGGTGAGGTGCAGATAGGTGATAAGGTGCTGATGAAGAAAAACCACCAGGTAGGGGAGGTGAAGGAATTAAGGGGTAAGAAAGCGGTGGTACAACTGGGGCTGATGCCTATTACGGTGTCGGTAGATGATTTGGTGGTGGTAACGGAGAAGCAGAATGAAGAATAATGAATATCGAATATTCAATTTTGAACGCCGAAGTGAAATGCAGAAAATGAAAATTATTAAATTGTATTAACTTCTACATTCGATTTTCTTCGGTTCAATATTCAATATTGAAAAAATGTCCCGTGCTGGCACGGGACATTTTTTGCAGTGTCTTCTCAGGATAGTATGGCCTGCCGGCTATTTATAAGCTTGAATGCAGGTAGTCTTTTAATTGGGAAATGGTTTCCTGTTGCGCCAGGATCGTTTCTTTTACCACATCGTTAATGGAAATAATACCGGTTACCTGTGATTCGTCGAATACGGGCAGGTAACGAATGTTTTTGTCAGACATTAGCTGCATGCAATATTCAATTGAATCGTTGGCAGTAACGCGCGGGAGATCATTAGACATAATCTCGCTTACTTTGGTGTCGGTAGAAGATTTACCTTTCACCACCACTTTGCGCGAATAATCACGTTCAGTAACAATGCCCAGGTAGTGGCCATCTTCCAATACCATCACGGAACCGATATTTTGATCGGCCATGATGTGCAATGCTTCCAGTACGGTAGTTCCTGGAGTAACGGTAGTAATATGGCTTCCTTTACGAAGCAGAACATCGGCCACTTTTTTATTCATACAGCAATGTTTTGGTGAACGTTTTGGTGAACAATCATTTAAGGGAAATTACAAAAAATGGAATGGAAAACCAAGGCCGGGCGGGCATTTAGTGACAAAATCAGGTGTTTTATTCCTTTATTTTCCCGGATTATATAACGAAAGTCAGCTATTAGTTTTTTGTGGTTATATGAGTTAAAACCGGACCGGGGTGGGTGAAATCGTTTAACCCATTGAATACTAACGATCGGAACCCCCTTACGGTTGATACGACAGATGTTCGTTTTACAGCATAAAGCCGGGTCAATACCCCGGTCCAAAAAACCAGCAGGTATTTTAACGAGTCGAGAATTTCATACATGCGTGCTGCATTTGGCAGGCGAAAAGCCCGTAGGTTAATCACCAGGGGTAAGAGGCTTTTGATAAAGATGATCAAGGCAACCGCGGCGGCCGATATGACAACCTGTTTTTGCTGGTTGATCTTCATATAATCATTTTATCATACGCATTAATAATTTTACCGTTTTCCGGCAATAAAAAATAAACTCTAAGGCTATAATTTGTTATCCTTGTGCCCTATGATGGCCTCCAACAATTTTAAAATATACCTGAATGATAAAGCTGGCCTTTCGGATGAAGAAATGATGAAACTGCCTTACATTCCCAAATCCAAACAGTTCAAAAAAGGACAATCTCTCATAGATAAAGGCCAGATATGCACAGCCATTTTTTTTGTTGAGAAGGGGCTTCTAAGACAGTTCACTATCGATGACCAGGGCAAAGAGCATATTATTCATTTTGCACCTGAAAGCTGGATAGTGAGCGACAGAAGCAGCTCCTATTTCAACCAGCCAGGTGAATATTTTATAGATGCCATCGAAGATTCGGAAGTGGTTGTAATGGACGAAAAATTTATCAATGCAGCCTCTGAAATAAGTAAAACATACCGCGAAAATAACCATAGGGCCTTACACAATCATGTACGGCATTTGCAAAAGCGCATTATGCAATTACTCAGCGCTACTGCAGAAACCAGGTACCTTGATTTTTTAAAGCGCTATCCCAACTTATCGCTTCGTGTGCCACAATGGATGATCGCTTCTTATTTGGGCATTACGCCCGAAGGCTTGAGCAGGGTTAGAAAGGATTTGACCAAAAAGGGCCTTAAATAGCATTTCTTAACATACATCAATGGACAGGTTTTTGACCCTGTATACTTTTGTTTCATCAAAAACAAAAAGATGAAACAGATGACAAAAACAAATAAGATCGATGATTTTGTAAGCAAACTCAAACATCCCTTAAAAGCAGAAATGGAAGCGGTGATAGAAATTATCCGCGAGGCCAGTCCTAAATTGGAAGAAGATGTAAAATGGGGCGGTCCCAGTTTCGACTACAAAGAGCCTATGGCCACATTTAATCCACGGGTTACTGATTATGTGGCCGTGATCTTTCACAAAGGTGAGTTATTAAGCGATAAAACGGGTGTTCTTGAACCGGCGCCTAAAGGGAAGGCATATGCAAAATTCCGTTCTATGGAAGAAGTAAAAGCGCATAAAGGAAATTTGCAGAAGGTGGTGAAGGAGTGGATAAAGCTGATGAATCGGTAGGTCTGTTCGAAAAAATCGGTATAAATGCACCAAACCCACCAGCGGAAACCAAGGCCGGACATTTTATCCCAAAACCGGGTGAATTTTCTGTAAACCAATTGACCATTTTGGGGATAAGATAGAAGTCAAATATTTGTTTTTTGGCAAATCATACCGGAATTATTCCATCGAAAACTTAAGGTCGGGCGAAATCAACGGTAGGTTTCAATACGTTAAGCGCCGTGTTGTAAATGGGACCTCCCAGCCCTGTTGGCAGCCCATCTGTCATGCGGGTAGTGGCAACCGGGTTATAACTACCGGTAACAAAACGACCAATACAATTGCAGTCGAAGTGTAACCCTAAATCAGGGGTAGGAACTGCTGCAGAGGTGGTAATGGGGCCCGGGTATGGGAAAGTGGCGCCATTCAGGCCTGTTGCTTTGTTGACAAACACAACTGTACCAGTATTTCCACTGGTATGCATCACGTATAACTGACCGTTACAGTCAAAGGTTAAACCACGCGCTCTCAGTCCAATGGGCAAAGGGTTGGGCAAACAATTTACCGATGGGGCGCCAGGCAATCCCAGCCTTACGATCCGGTTACTCGGAGCTGCAGTGCCCCGGTTAATGGCGTAATAGGCACCTGTAGTTTGATCTCTTTCCACATCGCTTAAATTGAGTGCAATGCCGCAAGTGCTGGTGGCTGGCGTTATGCTTACGCAATTGGGGTCGATAAATCTAAAAATGGCGTTGGGTACAGACCCTGTTATGCCGGTTGTACCATAAAAAATACCGGTTGCCGGATCATACGCTAATCCACTGGCATTCAGGATGGGGTTACCGCCGCAATCTTTCAGTTGGTTGGTGCCGCTTACCACATAGGGGGTTACAATTATAGGGCCGGCCCCGGGTGACCCCGCCACTTTAAAAATATAGGAAGCACCAGAAACAGAATCAACAGCCAGGTTATACATGGTAGGCTGACATTCTTCCATTGCATTGTTCGTTTTGTTGGCAGTTAAGGCCGATGACGATCGATCTGCAGTAATGCTTTTTTTACAGGCAGCAATGGTTAACAGGCCAAAGACAATTGTTGTAAGGTTTAATCGGTTCATAAAGAAGATTTAGGTGCCTTTATTCACGCATTCAGGCTTTGCGCCCTACTCTGTTAAGGATTTTCGGGAGCTTCCTCATTATTCGCTGTAGGGAATAATGATCTCAATATGGAATAAATGAAAAAGGAGCCGGATTAAAAGAGATGGAATAATTCCGGAATGAAGTGTACGCCTTTATTAAAGTTATTGAATTTACCTGAGATGCATATACGTAAACATACGCGAAGCTACCTGTAAAAAGCAGTAAACAGAGATACGTATACGTAGTTTTTAAAAATCATTATAAATACGGGAACTTATATGATCCCTCTTTCAAAGAGGAAGCTGAGTATAATAACCGGTTGTGGGGTGGCATGAAACTTTTGCCGGATTAAGGGAATCAGTTTAATTTTAAGTTCTTCAGGAAAGATGCCAGAGTGGTTGAATGGGACGGTCTCGAAAACCGTTTACCGGCTTGTTCGGTACGAGGGTTCGAATCCCTCTCTTTCCGCAAACGCAGGTTCAGCAGTGCCCAGCCTTTGGCTGGGCATTTTTTATGGCCCTAACGCGCACCGAGCGTGCTCGGGTGAGCGGGAGGGGCATAAAAAACCGCACGAAGTGCGGCACTGCTGAACTTGCGTTTTAGCTCCCCCTCCAGGGATCGCCGAAGGCAATCCCTCTCTTTCCTTACTTCCTACTCGATAGAATTATTTCCACGTGATTAGCTCATCCTTGAGCTAAACTTTGACTATTTCCAAACCGGTATTTTTATAAAACTGTTGTTGTACCATTTAATACGTAAAGGTTCTTTTGCATCGAGAATGGTTTCGTCGATTACGTCTTTACCGGTACCGTAGTTTATTTGACTAAAAGGATTTTTATTAATATTTAAAACAATCACCAACCTGCTTCCTTTACTTAGCTGGCGGCTTACCATACGGCTTCTTTCAAAAGGAATTGTTTCTATAAGACCAGGCAGCAGTAATTTTCGTTGCGTCAAGTCTTTGGCATAGCTTGCTCTACCCAGAAAATACGCCAAATGAAAGTATCTGCCATCGGTCATTAGTTCATATAATGTAATACCTATATCCATATCGTTTTTATTGATGCTTGCCTTTAACTGTCCTTGAAAGGCGCCATTAACAGAAATGGGTTCGTTAAAAGGTTCGGTTATAAATACCAGCCCGTGTGCGGCATCGAGGCTATCAATAACAATAGGATCGGGGTAATAATTATTATTGGAAGAATTTCTGTCAGCAAAATCTACTTCCTGCGGAAGGAACCCGGTGTGATCGGGCTTCTTTTCAGATAATTGATAGTGGTCACCCGATTTTATATCGGAGAGATATAAAGTAAGAAAGGTATTGTGCATTTTTTTGAGAGATGAGACGTGCTTCCAGGTATTGGCGCCCATAACTTCGTAATTGATTTTATCCTGAATAATAGCAGGCTTTGGGCCATTCTTTAATATATAATCAAACCATTGAAACGTGATGTCCGGGGTACTGATCAGGGCTACCGGGTCAACCGTATAACCACGTAGTTCTGGAATACCACCTCGTTGCGCTCCAAAATGATCGTACGGACCGATAATGAGGTAGTGCTTAGCATTTTTATTGTATTTATAATGCTCTTTTAAATAGTGGAGTGCTGAAATTTGTCCGTCGTCGTAATAGCCTGTAATAGTAAGCACCGGAATGTTAATGTGTTCATAGTCCTGCTTATAAGGCACCATATGCTGCCAGTATTCATCATATGCAGGATGTTTCAGCCAACGTTGCAACCATTTATTGGGTGTGCCATCGATGCTGTCTATTTTGCGGTATGCTATCCCGCTCGCATACCACTTGTTTTGCATATTAATCCAGCGTTGCGGATCATTATACGTTTTATCGTCGAGGTATTTATTATTGGTAACATAAAAAGCCCAGCCGTAATTGGCGGTTATGAAAACATTATTTTCCATGGGTAATCCCTGCCCCGGAATGGCCGCCACATAAGGGACAATTGTTTTAAGTGCCGGGTGCAAATGTTTGGTGGCGGCCCATTGTGCAAACCCATTGTAGCTTCCGCTATACATGCCTACTTTGCCATTGCTCCAGGATTGATGGGCTATCCAGTCAATAACGGCATTTACGTCATCTACTTCATGTTCATAAGGCACAATTTCATCGGGGCTTTGGCCTTTTCCCCTTGTAAGGCCTACAACCCCAGCATATCCATAGGCCGCGGCCTCTTTTGCCTGGTACCAATTAAAAGGCCCCGCATAAATAGTAAACAGCAAGGCAGTTGGCTGTGGCATGGTGATACTTCTTTTTCTAACCACTATGGCCGATAAATTGACGCCTTGTTTTGTTTTAATAAGCACGCTATCGGTGATATATCGTTTAGCATCTTCCTTTGCAAGGAAAGGGGCTGCGAGCGGTTCAATATTTTTATAAACCTGGTATAAGCAAAAACTTCTGCAAACAGTTAAGGCATCGTTTATGGAGATGCTATCTTGTCCCTTTTGTTTGGCAAGCGATTGATTCAATTCAATGAGCAATTCATCTACCCCGTATCTTGAGATGAATGCGGTGGAAATTTGAAAGGCCGTTTTGTCATCCCAATTGTGATATAATTTGTGTAACAGGCTGGTGAAAAGGTTCTCAAAGTCACCTTGCGTCGCTATTTGTTTAGCACTATCATATAATTCAAACTGAATGGCGGAGAGACCGGGTAAAACCATATTACCTGCTTTAATTGCTTTTCTGTAAGCTCTGATTGTAGCATTGGCAGCTTTATAATCCTGAGCAACTATTTGCAACTTGAATAAATTGGCGAGGTAATTTTCTTCATTTGTCTCGTGGTAAACGGCCTTTACTTTTTGCGACAAAAGCGGCATTATTTCAGCCAGCTGGTTACTGTCGGCAGTAGCCAGCCAGGGAAAATATAACTGTTGGGCATAAGAACCTATACTGGCAATAATGCCTAGGAATAAAAGACTGCATCTTTTTTTCATGGCTATACTATTTGTAAAATGATACCGGGTTAAATACCATTTAAATTTTTGAATTTGACCGATTGACGGCCCGATACTTCCAGTAACTGGCCTGTTTTCAGGCTTATTTTAAGGCGGTTACCAGGTATGTTGTGAATCTCTTGAATATGATTGGTATTAATAATTTGCGTTCTGCTGATTCTGAAAAAGATATGTGTATCGAGCAGTCGTTCCCATTGCCTGAGAGAGCGTTTGAGCACCAGTTTCTTTTTCCTGAAATATAAACGCGAATAATTGTCGAGCGATTCGATTAAATATATTTCGTTCAATCGTATAAAATAGCATTGCTCTCCATCTTTTATAAATATCTGCCGGTCGACGAGTGCAATACCTATATTGTTTCTTACTTTTTCAATGGCTTTTGCCAAGCGCTCTTCCCTGATAGGTTTCACCAGGTAATCGAGTGCATTTATTTCAAAAGCCTGTACTGCATACTGGTTATAGGCGGTAGTAAATAAAACAGCGGGCGCATGTTCTAACGATTCAAGTAATTCGAACCCTGTTTTTTCGGGCATTTCTATATCGAGCAATAGTAAATCGGGCTGTTTAGCTTCAATCTGTTCTTTTGCTTCATCGGCGTTTTTTGCTTCAGCCACCACTTCAAATTCAAGATAGTTTTTTAGCATCCCTTTTAATTCTTCGCGCGAAGAACGCTCATCGTCAATAACAATAACCCTGATCTTTTTCATGCTATAGGAATTAAAATGGTTACAGAAATCTTTTCACCGGGCAGTTCTTTTATGCTGCATGTTGCTTTTCCATTGTATTGCAAAAGCAATCTTTCTTCAAGGTTCTTTAATCCAAGCCCAGGCTGATGGGCATTACTCAGCTTACCGGGGTTTTGTACACTTATTTGTATATAGCCTTCTTTCTTTTCGGCTTTTACCTCTACCAGTCCGCCGTTCTTCCTTTTTTCTATGCCATGTTTTATAGCATTTTCAACCAGGGTTTGAATACATAAAGGAGGAATGTATGATTCTTCAATTGCCCCATCTGCTATAATATTTGCCTGCAATCGCTCTTCAAAACGAAGCGTTTCCAGTTCGAGGTAGTCTTTTACCAGACTGATTTCATCTTTCGCCAACACCAGCTTCTCGCTTTTGCCGTACAATGAATTCCGTAGCAGATCAGATAACAGATCAATGGCTCTTCTGGCTGCTATTGGGTTTTCTATTATAAGGAACTTTATATTGTTTAACGAATTGAAAAAGAAATGAGGATTGAGTTGAGCAGCAAGATTGTTTAACTGCGCTTCTTTGGCAACAACCATTAACCGGGCATTTTCTTTGGTAGTAGTTATTTCGCGATGAGCATAGTGATAAAGATGATAAGCCAATACCCAAATGCTCATTAGTCGTGTTCCTGTAATAAAAACGGTGAGCCAGTTTAAAATAAAAAATTCTTTGAAACGGATATTGAGTTGGGGAAAGAACCATAAACGGGCCAGATACAATTTACCTGTAATCAATATCATGTACAGCAAGGCCAGCACTATAACAGCCGGTGTAATTCGCCATACCAGCGGTTTTAGTTTTAACTGATCCCATTTTGCTTTTAGTGCAAAATGCCGGTAGCCATTTGAAAGCAGTATGCCAACTACTATATCTAACACAAAATCGACCATTGCCACTTTAAAGCTGAAACTTATGGTTGTTACAAAAGCGGCATAGCCCCAATATAATGAAGCGATCGCCCAGCCGATGAATTGGCATTTCCAGTAAAGAGATATGGTTGTTTTAGGTTTCAAAAAGATTGTATACTTCTTTAAATCAAAGTAAGGCTTTTATTGTCAGTGCAGAAAAAGCGGGTACGTGAGTGAAGTGTTTTGGGTGATAAGCGTCTGGCTTTTGCATTGTTTAGAGGACCGTAAAGGTGCGGAGGAGACGCAAAGAGCAAAGTATTCAGATAAGAAGCGAATTGTTCGAACACAATCCCCATCTCCGACATATATGCCTTTTTCACGTAAATGTTTGAATTTTTATAAAATACTCATTGCGGAAATCTGCAATATTATTAAGCTCCTCAACAAACCGGTTCGAAAGTTGATACCCACACCCGGGGATCAGCGCAGCTATCCCTCTCTTTCCGCCAGCCTTCATAAATTAGTTGTTGATTAAACCATTCACTATTTCACTCTGCCCGTTTTATAATCTCTGCCAACATATCTTCAGTAAACTTTCCTTTGGTTCGGGCTATTAATTTATACACCGGCATATTATTAAAGGTTATAGTAAACCTGACCAATCTTCCTTTACGCTCCTGTTCTGTTTCGTTTCCGGTAGCAGTAAGCTCGGTTCTGGTAGATAATGCAACATTCATCAACTCATTATACAAGGCTTTATTCGCTGGATTTTTGGCAAACTCTTTCAGCATGGAGTAACGGGTAAGTTTTGGATAAAGCATGTTTGCCGGTGAAATATTAATTTGTGTTTTCAATGGCAGATTTTGGGATGAGCCGCCAGCGAGAATGATATATTTCCCATTGCTTGTTTGCCAGGCATGTACCTGGGGGTCGTAGTAAGCAAAGTCCCGGAAGTTCAATTTAAAATGTACCGTTTTTTCCTCCCCGGGTTGTAATAAGACTTTTGCAAAATGCTTCAATTCTTTTTCGGGCCTGATCATTTCCTCGTTTTCATTTCGAACATACAATTGAACAATTTCCATTCCTGCTATTTTACCTGTATTCCTGACCTTGCATTCAATTATAATTTCAGTAGTATCCTGTGCCGAAGTTTTATTTGTTTTTATTCCGGAATAAGCAAACGTAGTATAACTTAAGCCATATCCGAATGGAAATAACGGAGTGATTTTTTTACTATCGCAATAACGGTAACCTACAAAAATACCTTCGCCGTACAATGCTGTTTTATCCTTTACAGGAAAACCAGGATAAACCGGAGTATCCTCCGTTCTGTTCCAGAAAGTTTCCGATAATTTACCTGATGGGTTTATTTTTCCGTACAGTACATCGGCTATTGCACCTCCACCTGCCTGACCACCAAGCCATGCTTCTACAATCGCTTTTACCTTATTGGCCCATGGCATTTCTATTGCAGCGCCATTCATTAATACAACAACAGTATTCGGTTGAACTTTTGTCACTTCTTCAATCAGCCTTATATGAGCTTCAGGCATCTTAATATTTTTTCTGTCAACACCTTCTGCCTCGTATACATCGGGCAAGCCTGCAAATATTATGGCAACATTGGCTTTCCGGGCATTAGCTTTTGCTTCTTCAATCAATGTATCAGAAGTTGTTGCTTCAGGTGTATAGCCCGCTGCGTAACTCACGGTACTGTTTTTGAGGGAAAGTTTTTTTATTTCTTTAAATGGCGTATCAACTATTGCAGGCGTTACTTTTGAACTGCCGGAGCCTTCAAAACGAGGGTTCATGGCAAAGGCGCCAATAACCGCTAACTGCCTGATCTTTGCAGCAGGAAGCGGTAAAATATTATCCTTGTTTTTTAACAGCACAATACATTCGCCGCTTATTTTCCGAACCAGGTCATGTTGCTTTTGCTGGTCGGGCAATGTATTTATACGAAATGCATCTTTTGCTATATCAGTTATTGCCACCAGTTCAGTTACAATTTCATCAAGTCTGCTTTCCGGTAATGAGCCATTTCTAACTGCTTCCATTAATATCCTGTCATTCACACCATCGTTGCCCGGCATCTCCAGATGCAATCCCGCTTCTATACCTTTTATACGGTTGTCAACAGCTCCCCAGTCGCTTATTACAATTCCTTTAAAGCCCCATTGTTTTTTTAGAATATCATGTAAGAGTATGGAATTTTCTGAAGCCAGTTCACCATTTATTTTATTGTAAGCACACATCATTGTCCATGGTTGTGCTTCTTTTACTGCAATTTCAAATGGAGTTAGATATAATTCATGCATTGTTCGTTCATCCACCACAGCATTGTAGCTGTATCTTTCAAATTCCTGATTGTTTACAGCAAAATGTTTTAGTGAAGTGCCTACGCCCCGGCTCTGTATGCCTTTAATGTATGCTGCGGCCAGCTTACCTGATAGAACCGGGTCTTCAGAGAAATATTCAAAATTTCTTCCCCCCATTGGGGAACGCTTCATATTTACTCCGGGCCCCAAAAGAATTTGAATATTGAACGCACGGCATTCTTCAGCAATAGCCTCTGCTGTAATTCTTACCAATGCCGTATCCCACGACGCCCCCAATGCAGATGCTGTTGGGAAACAAGTTGCCGGCAGCGCCACCGAATTATAACTTGAGCCGCTTGCTCTTCGCACACCATTGGGTCCATCTGCAACACGAATAGAAGGAATGTTTAACCGTTCAACCGGTTTGGTGTTCCAGTGGTCGAGCCCCGAACACAATGACACTTTTTCTTCCAGTGTCATTTGCCTAACCTGTTGTGCAGCTTTTTTGTAATAATCAACCTTATCCGGCGATTGGGCAATGAGTGCATGTTTAATAAAAAGAAGTACCGTAAAAGATAGAAAAGTAAATTTACCAATGATTACCTGCATATACAGGATCTTAAAATATTTCATCTGCTTTCTTTTGTATACTAGCCTTAACAAACACTCTTGTTTGTACAATTATCAAAACTTCAAATTTAGTGTAGTGTAATAATAGGCGCCATTAAATCCAAACTGGTTTGCGTTTCGCGTATATGGTGTTTGTCCGCTGTTATAAGAAGCGTAGTCAGGATTTACTTTATCGGGATACACATCGAACAGGTTATTGGCTCCGATCGTTACAGAAAGTTTTTGAGAAATATCGTACCCTGCCGTTGCATCTATTAAAGTTTTTCCCGAAAACGTTTGGCTGCGGTGCGGCAATCCGGTTGGCTTTTCCCAGGCAACTACCTTTCCAAAGTAAGTTGCTTTTGTAGTTATAGTAAGCTTATTCATTTGATAAGCCACACTTGCCAATACTTTGGTCCGTGGCTGTGATGTTTCGATTATTGAAACAGTTATTGTATCTATCAGTTTAACAGTAATTGTGGCTCCGGCCTGTAATTGTTCCGGGGTTGGCTTTTGGTAAGTAATTTCTGTTTTATTTGCCGTGAACGAAATGCTGCCGCTTAGAAAATGCCTGGGTTTAAATGTGTGTTTAAGACTGGCAACGAAATCAATGCCTTTGGTACTGGTATTAATGTTGTTGGTAAAAAAAGTCACCTGTTTTATTCCCGTACTGGCAGGAAATGCCGCAAGCAAAGCAGGAATGGCGCTGCTTACCGTTAATTGTTCCGAAACCATAATTTTATCGGTAACATCAATTTGATACGCATCTAACGTAAACAATACATTGTTGCCCGCTTTTGCAGTTATACCTACATTATAATTCCAGCTTAGTTCCGGTTTTGGATATTCTATACCTAACTGTGCAAGCCGTGGATCTTTACTACGTATTTGTAATGACTGTGTTACTTCACCTCCCTGCAAAACACCTGTAGTAAGACCGAAATTAACCTGTTGTAATGATGGCGCTCTGAATCCACGGTTTACAGAAGCTCTTAGGGCAAATCCTTTTGCAAACCTGTAACGGGTTGCCAGCTTACCGGATAAATTGCTGCCAAAATCACTATAGTTTTCATAGCGACCGGCAAGCGCTACTAAAAATTTATCTGTTATGTCGCTTTCAATATCTGCAAATATGCCTATGTTAGTTCGGCTTTCGTTGCTTGCATCTGCAGGAGATATGCCAGACCTGCCGGTACTGCCCGGGTTCTTTCTGTTGGCGGCGGGTACCGACGCAGATGCCAGCTGCCCTGCAATATAGGAGGCAGTATCTCCTTCTTTAATTTTAAAGTTATCGATACGCAACTGAGTGCCCAGCGCCAGGTTAATTGACTTTGTTCCTAACGCACCATTAAAATTTTTGCTAACCGTAGCTTCGGTAGTACTTTGGCCAAAAGTATATCTGCCAATATAAAAGCTGGTGGGTGAGGCAGCGCCCATTGATGGATTGGCGGTGTTCTTAGCAAACAAATCCAGGTAGTTCAATCCATAACCTGAACTCAAATCAATGTTCCAGCCTTTTTCAGCCTTTTTATTTACCCCGGCAAATAATGAATAGTCGACCGAATTACCCGGCCCTTCCGGTGCAAATCCATGCGGAAAAAGTACCGAATCGGAGTTGGCATCATTAGCACGGGCCGACCTGAAAAAAGCATAGGCCAGAATATCTCTCTTCGAAGTGCCGCCAAAACTATACAGTGTCCAGTTTTTTCCCAAAGGATAGCCAAGGTTCATAAAAGCCTGGTACGACTTTGTTTGACTGCTGCCGTATTTACTTACATAGGCTGGTTTATCTGTAGGCCATACCCCATTTTTATTACGGATAACAGTGTCTAAAGAACGGTTGCTATTATAGATTACACCCGTGTATGGATCGATCCTGTTTGTTTCCCCAACGTATTGATAGTGTAAGGTAAGGTTCAAATAGCTTTGGGGCTTACCCAGGCCAAAGCCATAATTTATAGCTGTCATTACGGTAGCGCCATCTCCTTCTTTATTAATACCCAACTGGGTTCTGAAAGTTCCGGTTTTAATTGTTTTTTTCAATTCAAGATTGATAATCCCGGCAATTGCATCAGAACCGTATTGTGCGGCTGCCCCATCCCTTAAAATTTCCAAACGTTCCACCGCCAGCGATGGAATTCCGTTTAAGTCTGTTACCACGGTACCCTTACCTACTGTTACATTATTATTCACCGCCGAAAACTGGTGTCTTCTTTTTGTATTAACCAGCACTAACGACTGGTCGGGCGACATGCCTCTCAGGGAAGCAGGATCTGCATAACTGGTTAAACCGTTGATAGCATTTTTTGAGGAGTTGAAGGATGGCGATGTAAACTGCGCCTGTTGGCCCAGGTCAACCTGTCCTGTATTTTCCAATTCTTTTGAGCTGATAACGTCAACCGGTACAGGTCGATTGACATCTGTACGAGGCTTACCGCGGGAGCCGATAATTGTAACAGCCCCCATGCCTGCAGGATTGGTTTTTAGCTTTACGGTGTAATAGATTTCTGATGTTACAGGTATTTCATATGATAAAAAACCTATAGAAGTAATAACCAGTACATCTCCCCGCTCTGCACTAATAGTAAATTTTCCCTCACTGTTGGTTGTTACCGCTTTCTTTTTCCCTTTAACAGTAACGGTAACCCCTGCAAGCGGTTCATCTTTATCTCCGTATATATTGCCGTTTATTGTTTTGCCCTGACCTATTGCAATTTGGGTTAAGCAAAAAAGCAACACACAAAAAAACAGTTTGTGAAACAAATAATTGTTTTTAATATTTGTCATATAGCAAGTTTGTTTTGGCTGAATAGTGTTTCAGTGCGCAATATAGCGAGCCGTTATACCAGGACCTGCCTCAAAAGGTTTCGGAATTTGTTTTGAATTAAAAATCTCATTTCTGAAATAAATTTTATCTTTCGGAAACCTTTAAAATTTCCGAAATTTTAAATCCCTGTGATTTCAAATATGTTATGAAGCTAAAATCAGGTAAAGAAGAAATAGTCTATTTACTTGCAAGGGTTTTTGAGAAATACGAATCAGAGACAGGAAACCTTATCACCAGAAATACCAACCGTAAAAATTACGAAGCGGTATCAAAAAAACTGAGTGAGATCAGTAACCAGTTGCCATATACGGCCGATACACTGGACCATGATGTATATTCTCCCGATTACAATCCCAATAAATTAGAGTATCCTTCCCGGAAGTATGATATAACAGCGAGCCAGGTTAAAGACGCTTCGCTGGGGCTGGTGAATAACCCAAGACCCTTTTTAGTAGAAGCCTGTTATATTTATATCTATTCTGTGGGGCGAAAAGGCTTTGGGAAAAACCCGAAAGACAGCAACATGGTAATAGGCATAGAATCTCCCTCGGGTCTATCTAAATTAGAAACCCTTACCATAGAAATTAATGCGCTCAAAAAAGAAAATGAAGCGCTACTGCAAAACGCCGGCAAATCATATAAGAAAATAAAGCAGAACTTATCAATTGTTTTAACAGTTGTATTTGCCGCAATGCTTTTTTCGGCATATCAGTGGATTTCAACAAGAAACAAATGGAACACTGTCAAAAAGGATATGAACCTGCTTCCTTATCAGCCAACTCAGGCAGAGATTGACAGTCTTGAGGGCGTTTGGCTATGTTACACAGGTTCGCCGCAGGCAAGAAGTTCGGACCCCAACCGCTTTCATTTGGTTGTTTCTAATGTAGTGGATATAAGGTATAAAGACGGGTATTTTATTTACAACAGATATGGAGCCAGTTTCAATCATATCGGCTATGCGCAATTCGAAGCGCCTTATCTTGTTTCGCTTCATTCTCATATTAAGAACAATACCGGCGATATTGAATCGCCAAGACATTCATTGATGCAGTTGAATAATGAAAGAAAGTATCTTCCTGTTATTTCAGCTTCCTGGAGTTTTGATGTTGGCGCCAGGAACAACATTGTAGGTATCAGGGAAGTTTATATAAAGCAAGGGAAAGGCGGCGCTATAGAAGAAGTCATTAACACCGTAGAAAATGCAAGCTGTAAGTGTAAAATTGTTACCTGGCATCAGGTTAATGACAGTTTAAAAACTTTTCATCTGAAAAATCAATTACTTGATAGTATAGCAGAAACACCAATTAAAACCCTTTTGGATGAAAATAGCATAATTCTGAGGAAGCCACAACAGGGGTTGATTCTTGGCAAACGGAATGATACGAAGCGCAGATAAATTCTTTTCAACAGCTATTAAATGAAGCGTATCGGTTTTATAAAAGTGAATGGTCAATTCATTCACCATTGACCATTCACCAATATTCACCTATTGCTTTACAACTTTTATACTTTTCATTCCCTCGTTTTCAAATACCAGATAATAAATTCCGTTGGCATAGCTGCTCATATTCCATGGTATTCGATTGACTCCGGCTTTGCATGCTGTTTTTTTCGTTTGTAATAACTGGCCGTATTGGTTATACAGGCCAATTACCAACTCTTTATCGTGGTTGCCTGTAATTTCTACAACAAACTGCTCCTGTAAAGGATTAGGATATATATGCGCCGATGTTTGAAGCGCATAGGGCAAAACTTTTTGATCATTGGTAGTTGTTGATACCCTCGTTACAGTATTAGTTGTTGAAGTAAGTTTCTCGTCTGCTATTTCGGGAGCCAATGTATACTCCGCGAAATTTTCAATACCGCTTTTTATTACGAAATTTAATGTTGTATTAATACTATCTCTTTTCATTAACAGCCAGTTACTTCCCACGTTGGCGCGGGTCCAAAAAACCAGGTTACTTTCACTTACTCCACTGAACTCTGCATCTATATAATTGAACCTGATGGTACCGTTTAGTGCTGTATTGTTAGCGGGTGTTATTGAAAAAACACGTTTAATGCCTGTTGCGCCATTCGGCATCGGTTGCGGAACATGCGTTCGGGTAATTACCGTTTGGCCCAGGCTGGCAGCGCTGGTTATAGCAATGCCAATATTACCCGGGTTAATGGCCTGTGGTGCATTCAGGTCGATACTTTTACGAACTGCTCCTCCGCCAACGCCTGTAATACGCGAAGTAAGTTTTTCTCCGGTTATACTACCTGTGGTAATCAGATCGAGGGTATGGTTGTTTAATTCCACATTGCCCTGTGCTAAAGTAAGTACACCCTGAATGGTTATATCGCCATTTAACACCACTTTATTAAAAAACCGGTTGATAGTAACATCGTTAAAAGAGGCAGTCGAATTTCCTCCAACAGAAGGTTGAATTGAACTTGCGGTTCCTGAAAAAATAACGTTGCTTTGACCGGCTGTGAAATTTCCATTTGTTACAAGGCCGGCGTTATTCAATACAATTTTTACATTTCCGTTGGCAACCAGGTTGGCCCCGGCGCCAATGTAAATGCCCTGGGCGTTTACCCAAACCGGTGATAGCGCCGCCAGCAATTTTAATGTTACGTTCCCTATACATTTTTTTCGAATCATAAAATGATTTTAATTGCAGCAATGAATTAAATATTTTCCCTGCGAATAGCAGGGCAGACGTGCATGCTGACTAATCTGCCCCCTTATCGCTATTTTAACGCTTTCAGCAATTGTTTAAGCTCATCGAGCTGCTGTTGCAGGTCTGCTATTTTACTATTTTCTTTTTTCAGGGTTTCTACCTCTTTGCTTAATTCCTGCACTGCTTTTACCAATGGCACTACAAATGATTCGTAGCTGAGGCTGTAGTGTTCCCGGGATGTTTTGGGCCGTAAAACACCGCTGAAATTGTAACCCGATGTAACAGCGGCTTTTTCTACTTCCTGGGCAATAAATCCTGTACGACGAATCGCGTCGGCTTCATTGTATGCTGCCTGCATAATCTGGTATCCGGCTGTGTTTGCCTGGTTATTGGCAGTTTGGCCGGTATATGTCTGGAACCGTTTTACATCAAACCGGTATGTAACGGGGCGCAGTTGTAAAATAAAATCAAGGCCTTTTACATCTTCTTTTACTTCGAATTTAAAACGACCATCGGAGACAACGCTAAAAGGCGCCGATCCTTCAATGGCGGTCACTGCGCTATTGCCTATGCGTACTTTATTAGAGGCATTCACTTTTGCATCATATCCTATAGCGGTGGCATTTGTTAAACTGTCGATAGTTACGTCTGCTTTATATCCTATGGCCGTATTGTTCGATCCATGCCCATTCTTATATAATGACCAATAGCCAACGGCGGTATTATTATGGCCAGAAACATTCAGCATCAGCGCGCCTACTCCGGTAGCTGTATTGCCACTTCCCCTGGTATTATTATTCATTGCAGCCCATCCTGCTGCGGTATTTTCGTTACCGGTTAAATTTTTATTCAATGCACCATAGCCACTCGCCGTATTAAAATCTCCCCTTGTATTAAAAAAAAGTGAGGCTTCTCCAATGGCTGTGTTATATTGTCCTGCGGTGTTGGTTTTTAACGCACGGAATCCGATTGCCGTATTACCGGTTGCCGGTGAATCGGCAGCAACCACATTTGGGTTACCGGCCTGGAACCCCAAAAAGGTATTTTTCCTTACATGATCAACATGACCTGCAGGCTCGTTATTAACTCTTATCTTCAATGGCATTGCGTTAGTGGTTCCCAAAAAATTGGTACTGTCAACCGTATTGCCCCCTAACAGCCAGGGGTCGGTTGCCGCTGCCGCTGCCGTTAGAAAATCACCACTGGAGGCTGATACCTTTTTCCAGATAGCTACGGAATCAGATCCTAATCCTATGCTGTACCAAAACGAATTGGTGGTGGTGTCATACACCAGTAAACCCTGAGGTGCTTTAATAGCCAACCGGTTGGTTGTGCCCATGCGGGGGATTAATATCCCTTTGTTTTGCGATTTTACATCAAGTATTGCTTTAGCGTGTGGTATAGAACCATCTTCATTAATAGCCACATTTTGCGCAAGGCAAGGTGTCATAAATACTAACAGGGCCATTAGGCCGATGTAACGTTTTGTCATTTTTTCTGGTTTTGTTTTTAATATTATATTGGGTGAGTTGTGCGTGCTATTTGAAACCGGGCAGCAATTGTTTTATGTTATCCAGTTGTTGTTGCAGCGCTGCCAGTTTTTTATCCTGCAATTCTATTTTTTTGTTTTTTTCAGCAATGATCTGTTATTGCGATGCTGCTTCTTTATTTAATTCCTGTACTGCCTTTACCAGCGACACTACAACAGCAGTGTTGTAAAAGCCGGTAGCATTGTTGTAAAGCGAGTATACTCCACTTGTCGTTGCCATTACAATTCGGGTCCAAATTATCAAGGACTTTGTATTGTTGAGACTATAAAACAGTGAGCAATCGGTTTAAGGTGTTGAACGGCTGAAATAAACTAACGGGGCGAATAAAGGTCACAAAGACAAATATGTGGCAAAAGTTATATGCGTCATGCAAGGCCCGATAAGGCAAATGGAGGCAAATTAACATTTGAAGCTCCTGGTTAGAAAATATACATTACCAAAATGGATGATGGCAGTCCCGATAAGATTTCCTTTGTTTTTGGTTATGGGTCGGGAACAGAAAATACTGAAACATATAAAAGAGTAATGACGGGTGCATTTGACAACGAGCCAAAAGTGATAAAGGGCCACAAATTGTTAGGGGTCTACTTTAACAGCACTGTTTCTTTATACACTCAATATAGTTGAGGTGTAAACCAAGGATATGATCGGGCTTTTTGTATTTGCCACGTCCTAATATGTGAATTTTTTAATAGTATTGCAGGAATACCAGCACTAGCCAATTTTAATTGTCAAAAATAAATCAGCATAGTGAACGCCAGTTGCTTCTGCAGATCTCCACAGGAGATGAACAGGCTTTTTCCATGCTTGTGAATATGTATTCCGGCCTGCTTTTTACCTACCTGGTCAAACTAACCAAAGACCGGGATATAGCTTCCGATGTAGTGCAGGAGATTTTCACCCAACTATGGCTCACCAGGGAATCACTCAAAGGCGTGGAAAGTTTTCGTTCCTGGCTATTTGTGATCTCCAGGCATCATGCCGTGCGGATGCTGAAGAATATTGACCGTGAGAACCGGAAAAGGCAGGAATGGCATCAGCTTACCCAAACCAGTTTAGATAATCCTGAAGTCAGGGATCAGGCCTCATTAAAAGATGCCTATGATAGCCTGGTTCAGCACGCTATTGACCGGCTTCCGCCCCAACAGAAGAAAGTTTGGATACTAGCCCGGTTAGAAGGGAAGAAATATGCCGAAATAGCACTGGAAATGAACATCAGCCGGGAAACAGTAAAAAAATATCTTCAGATCGCCTCTTCCTCTATCGTTGATTATATCAGGAACTATGGCCTGAACATCATAATTGCGTTCCTGATCAGGAAATTGTAATTTTTTTTCGATCGCATACCCCCTTTTTTACAAAAGCCTACTCCTATCATATAGAAGCCTTATATCCATAATAATAAATTAGTTGAATGGTGAATCACAGACTACTGCAACTGCTGGAACTGTGGGCAAAAGATCAGTTCGTAGAAGCTGAAAAACAGGAGCTTATCGAAATGTTACAAGTTGCCTCTGCCGAACGGGATATCATTCCTGCCCTTGAGGAAATATGGGAAAAAATGGAAGACGAAGGGCAGTTCAGCGACGAGCAACAGCAAATGATGATCAGGAATATCCTTGACCGCTATCCAGCCAGGTCATTGCCTGATGAAAATGAGGTAGTTCCAACGATGGCTCCTGTTCACCGGGTTCATTTTATACGAAAATGGTGGGCGGTAGCAGCGTCCATAGCATTTATAGCAGGTATTGGCGTTTACGGCTGGTTTCAGAATAAAAAGGGAAACTCACCTGCTGAGATCGTGCGATCAACCGAAAATGTACAGCCTGGGAAAACGGGCACTTTACTTACATTAGCTGATGGATCAAAAGTACTTTTAGATACCATACAAAATGGTAACATAGCCTTACAGGGTGGCGTTGTTGCCAGTATCAGGAATGGCGTATTGCTTTATGAAGGAACCGGCTCCAAAGTACTATACAACACCATCTCTACTCCGAAGGGTAAACAATTTCAGCTAAAACTTTCAGATGGAACGAACATTTGGTTGAACGCAGAAAGTTCCATCCGTTATCCTATAGCATTCACCGGCAAAGAAAGATTGATTCACGTTGCAGGCGAAGTATACCTGGAGGTAGCCCATAAAGCTTCTACTCCTTTCAGGGTAGACGTTAATGGAAGCACCTGGGTTGAAGTGCTCGGTACCCATTTTAATGTGAATGCTTATGAAAATGAAGGAGCTGTTCGTACAACCCTGCTGCAGGGATCAGTTAAGGTAGGAGTGAACCAGGCCAATACGCAATTGTTCAAAGTGCTTTCGCCGGGACAGCAGGCGCTGATGACGAAAGGGAATGACCCTATCAGGGTATACAACGATGTAAATGTAGCTGCTGTTGTTGCCTGGAAAGCAGGCGTATTCGATTTTGAAAATGTTCCACTGGAAGAAGCTATGCGGCAGTTGGCAAGATGGTATGATATTGAGGTGGTGTATGAACAACCGGTGCCCAGGTTGCAGCTTGGCGGCACCATTAAGAGAAGCCTGCCTTTTACCGATGTTCTTTATTTCCTCGGGAACGTTGGGCTTCGCTACAAATTGGAAGGAAACAGGAAGCTGGTCATACTCCCCGGATAACTCAAAATTTAAAACTTAAAATATCATCATGATGAATCGTCCATGACAAAATTTTCATTATGACACACAGGGCAATGAAAATTTTGTCATGGTAAGATCCATCTGGCCAAACAACAATTAATATTTTCAGATGAAATAACCAACAGGCTGCCTGATAAAAAAACCGAAGATGCTGAGAACATCTCCGGTGAATAACAGGCCAGTCAATAAAGCAATTATTATTTCGAGACAACTGCTTATTATCAACCAAACCAGAACCAAGTTATGACATTTTCTGCTTTAAACCAGCCGTCGTGGCCTGGAACGGCCCGTTGTGCCTGTAGCTACCCGACGGTTTCAACCAAAACGCTGTTAGCAATGAAACTGACAATTGTTTTATTAACTGCCTTTTTATTTCAGGTGCAGGCTGCAGGACTGGCGCAATCTGTTACAGCGAATTTACAGAAGGAACCTTTGCGGAATGTTTTCAAGATCGTTGAAAAACAAACCGGCGTTACTGTTTTTTACAATGATGAGTACATAAAGAATACGAACCCTGTAACAATCGATGCGCGCCAGATGCCGCTGGCTGATTTTTTGACTGCCATTTTGAAACCGGAGAAACTCACTTTTGAGATGAAGCAGGGCAATGTGGTAGTGATGCGCGAAAAAGAGGTGAAATTTTCTGGTTCTCCATCGCAAAAGATAATGGTAACAGGAAAGGTAACAGATAATAATAAGAATCCTTTAAGAGGGGCCACCATCCGGGTAAAAGGAAGCGTAAAAGTGGTGGTGAGTGATGAGAATGGCATGTTTAAACTGGAAGCTGAAAAAGGAGAAGTGCTTTTAATAACTTTTGTTGGCTTCAATGAAAAGGAAATTATAATAACAGATGCACAAGTGATAACGGTTGTGCTTGTTCCTTCGGAACAGGTGCTTGAATTGGCAGAAGTGGTTTCTACAGGCTACCAGAAAATTACCCGGGAGCGAAATACCGGTTCGGTGGCCAAAGTAGACATGGTTACTGTTGCCACCCGGTCGGGCAGTACCAACATTCTGCAAAGACTGGATGGGTTAGCACCCGGGGTGGTAGTGAACAACGCACCCGGCGGAGAGCCCTTGCTGATCCGGGGGTTAACTTCGCTCAATTCTACCAGGTCGCCGCTGATCGTGGTAGACGGGGTGGAATTGCCCTCCGATAACACCAGCGATGATTCCCGTAACAATGTATTCAATATATCTAATCCTATTTCTAACATCAATCCGCAGGACGTTGAAGACATCACCATTCTGCGCGATGCGTCTGCCGCTTCTATCTGGGGCGCCAAAGCCGCCAACGGCGTGATCGTTATTACTACCAAAAAAGGTAAAGCAGCACAAAAACTTCGGGTTGAATACGATGGGTATTATAATTTCCAGGGCAGGCCCGACCGCGCATATGTTCCCAAATTGAACAGCCGGGAATTTATTGCCGTTGCCAAAGAGATCTTTCCGCAATATGCACCGTATAATAACTGGAGTTCGGTGCAGTCGATCGTTCCCGTTCCCCCGCATCTACAGATCCAGTATGACCAGTACCGCGGACTGATCACCCCACAGCAGGCTGATAAAAGTTTAGACAGCCTGGCAAGCCTTGATAACAGGGGAGAGATCGCTGATGTTTTTTATAGAAAGGCGGCCACCACCAATCATACGGTTTCGCTTTCAGGAGGTGGGAACGTGTACAGTTTTTACGGATCGGTGAGCTATACCGGCATTCAAAGCAGCACCCGCGGAGAGAAGAACAATACCTATAAATTGAACCTTCGGCAGGATTTCAATCTTAACAAGCGACTACAACTGTCATTAATAACCGATCTTACAAATACCGTAGCAAGTGCTGGCAATCTCGGTAACGGCATTACGGCTCCCGACGTATCGTTTGTGCCTTACCAGCGTTTTCGCGATCATGCAGGGAATCCCCTGGCAGTAAACTTTCTCGGTAGTTACAGCGATTCGCTCAGGCTCGACTACGCTGCCAGAAGCCGGGTTAACCTCGATTATGTACCCATAGATGAAATGAACCGGGCGCACGCAAAGAGCAATCTGATTGCGGGCCGGGTAGTAGGAAGCGCCCGATTGCAAATATTGAAAGGCCTTCGCTTTGAAGGTACGTATGGCTACCAGACGTTTTCAAGGAACAGCCGTTTGACACAGGACCAGGAAAGTTATGTGGTAAGGGACCAGTTGGTTAAGTTTACGCAGTCTCCTACCAGTACCAGTAATCCCACGTATTGGTTGCCGAAAGATGGCGGCATGCTCACCGTTAAGAATGCGTCACAAAAAAACTGGACGGTTCGAAACCAACTGGTATTCGACCGGAACTGGGATCCGCATCAGTTGACGGTACTGTTTGGTCAGGAAGCCACCAGTATTACGCCGCTTACTGCTGAAGCTATCTATTACGGTTGGGATGACCAGTTGCAGGTTGGCCGGCCTGTAAATATCGATATGCTGATGAAGGGAATTACCGGCACCATACCCGGTGGAACAAGGGTATTGGACAGTAATAACGTAAGGGGGGGCGAAGGCGCTGTGGCCAGAACGACTTCCTATTATTCTACACTAGGTTATATGTATGATCGCAGGTATGCGTTGAATGCGAGCTGGAGAATTGATCAGAGTAATTTATTCGGCCTTGCCAAATCCGCACAGAACAGACCGGTGTACAGCATTGGCGGCAAATGGTTGCTGAATAACGAAGCCTTCATGAAATCGGTGGACTGGGTGAATCGGCTGAACGTACGATTCACTTATGGCATAACGGGTAATGCGCCCCGGCCGGCACAAGCCGCCTCTTTCGATATTCTGCAGGCTTCTTCAAACGTTAACTATGTGAATGGCGTGGGTTTAATAGTGGCAACACCCGGGAACGATAAGCTTTCCTGGGAAGGGACAAAGATCTACAATACCGGGTTGGATTTTACTTTTTTCAGATCGAGATTCGGCGGGTCGATTGATCTTTATGTGAAAAAAACTACCTACCTCATCGGCCCCCTGATGACGGCCCCCCTCACAGGGTATGCTACCGTTATTGGCAATTATGGCGATCTCGAGAATAAAGGCATCGAATTCAGCCTGAACTCCATCAACATCAATAAACAAAATTTCGGCTGGATCACCGTGCTGAATGTGGCCTACAATAAAAATAAAATAACCCGGATGGCCAATGCTACTGCCATCACCACCGGTACAGGTATGATCAATTCCGCTTTCGCGGAAGGAAAACCTGCGTATGCGTTATTCGAGTTTATAAATGGCGGGCTGAATGCATCCGGCGATCCCCAGATCATTCAGGCCGATGGAAAAATATTGTCTGCAAAGAACGGTTCCAAACGGGAAGATGTTCATTTGGCGGGAACTTCTCAACCGATCTGGACCGGCGGGTTGTTCAATACGTTTACTTACAAAGGTTTTCAGTTAGGCGTTAATATCAGTTTCAATGTAGGACATGTGCTTTTCCGTGATTTCAACCGGGTGTGGAGTGAACCTCTGTATCAAAATAACATTCAACCCGAATTCGCCAATCGTTGGAAGGCACCGGGCGACGAAAACAAAACCAATATCCCGAGGTTTGCCTATAACAGCAGTATCGCGAATGCCAGAAATGATTTATATTATCAGTACTCAAATCTGAACTCCTTTAACGCTTCTTACGCAAAGATCAGGGAGATCACGCTTTCCTACTCCCTCGAAAAGGGTTTTGTACAACGGATAGGCGCAGAGGGATTGACGTTCCGGGCACAGGTATCGAATCTCATGCTCTGGAAGAAAAATAATTTCGGCATCGACCCTGAGTTTCAATCGCCTGATGGTTACCGGAATATCCGTACAGGACAGGGTACCATTACCGTTGGCGCACACCTCACTCTTTAATCAAAACCAGCTTTACAATTATGAGATCAATTCATAAAATATCAATACCATTTTTTTTTATAGGGCTGCTTCTTCAAACCGCCTGTTCCAAAGACTTTTTGGAAATTGAGGCCAAGGGTTCGCGCATAGCAAAAACAACGCTCGATTATGAACAATTGATGAACGCTGTAGCGCTCCAGGTGCTTTACGCTCCCTCTTTGTACCTGGGTGATGAAATGGCCGCCCAGCAATCTTATATGGATGCCGCCGCCATCAGGTCGCAACGGTTATTCAGGTATGAAGACAGGGTGTATGATGAAGATCAGCTTCCATCCGAAACCTGGCATCTCACCAGCATCTATACCTTCAATAAGGTCATCAACGAAGTGATGCAGTCGCAGGGTGGTACCGATCAGCAAAAAAAGGCGATCCTGGCGCAGGCCAAAGTAGGCAGGGCGCTTTGCTATCTTTATTTTCTCAATGATTATTCGTTGCCTTATAATGCAGCTACCGCAGCTACCGACCCGGGTGTGCCACTGCTTACCAAAGCAGATGTAACCCAGTCTTCATTTGTACGGGCTTCCGTGCAGGAAAGCTATGATTTCATCCTAAAAGACCTTGCAGATGCCTTGCCTGATCTGGAGCCGTTGACCCACCGGCGAAAATTTTCGCGGGTGGCGGCCGAACTCCTCCTGGCCCGTGTTTATTTGTATATGGCAAAGTTCAATGAATCCAGAACACATGTGGATGCGGGATTTGCTGAACTGGGCAAGGCCACGATCCCCCTGGAGTTATACGATTACAATATCGTGTTGGACGAAAACAACATCGACTCCTGGTTCCCCGACTTCGGCTTCGGGCTTTCCAACTTTCCATTGGCCGCCAATAATACGGAGGTGATGTACAATCTCAGCATGATCAATTTTCAATTTCAGCAGGCTAATACTTATGTGTTCTCACCCGAAACAGCGGCCTTGTACGATCCTATGGATTACAGGCTGCTGTTGTTCTCCGAAACAGAAATGTTCGATCCGGGTATAATATTTCCCGGTGGCATGCGGCGTTACTCCGCTGCGTTATTCAGCGGATTGCAGGTAGGCCCTTCGTTACCCGACCTGTACCTGATGCGGGCCGAGTTAAAAGCAAGGGCAGGTGACCTTACGGGCGCAAAGAGCGACCTGGAAGTGTTGCGCGCCAAAAGAATGCCTGCAAATATCGTAGCTGTACCAGTGAACACAGCAAGTAATAAAGAAGCGCTGGTTCGTTTCATTCTCGATGAGCGTATTCGTGAATTCGCCACCTCGGGCATGCGCTGGATGGATATGCGCCGGCTTTCAGTAGACCCGGTTTACAGCAATACGGTTAAATATACACACAAGCTTTATGATGATGCAGGCAATGTAGTGGCCACCTATACGCTGAAGCCTGAACGATTTGCCCTGAAATTCGGCGAACGCATGTTGGCCGAAAACAAGGGGTTAACTGAGAATAAGTAATACAAATTTGAAGAATATGAAAAGGATAATTTTGCTTTTATTGATTTCGAGCCCTGTTTTTGCGCAGCAGGTAAAACCCACGAATTATAATTTTGAAGACTTTGTTTTGATCGTGAACGTAGAAGATCAGGAGAAGCAATACGACGAAATGTTGAAGGCAACTCCCATTGACCCTGCCAAACCATCCATGTATGAGGAATACCGGGCGCAATTGGCGCTGGGATGGCTTTCACATGGAAACTTTGAACGGTATTGGTATTACAAGAACACCAAACCGAAATTCAATGTATTGCAGCTCATGTATCTTACCTATGCCATGGAATACCTGCTGGATGCCAATAAGAACCCGGCCGAACTGGAGAAAGTGTCGGCAGGAATATTGAAAGACATAACAGACGGAACAATCAGTGATCCCATCGGCAGAACGCAGCCTGTCATGGAAATAAATGCCGCGGTGAATGCCCAATTGGGAAACATAGCCATCGCCGAAAAAATGCTGGCCGGTTCTTCGGAGGTGAAAGACGGGATGCGCGATATGAAATATTTCAGGGATGCCAGAGCCAATTACCTGAACCGGTATGCCATCGTGTTGTCAGCAGCGGGGAAACACCAGGTGGCATTCGATACCTTAAGCAAAGCTTTCCGCGAGGCGGATTCAAAACCCGTTATGGTGAATACCTTCAGACAGGTGTACACCAAAGTGAAAGGTTCCGACAAAGGATTTGAAAAATACCTCAAAGAACTACAGCAGGAAGCCTACCAGGAATGTTATAAAGAAGTGGCGAAATTATACATCGCTTCTCCCCAAACAACCTTAGATGGATTTTTTCCCAATCAACGTAAAGACGCGAAACCCATGAAGCTCTTCCAGGCCAAACAACCGGTGAAAGATATTGTGATGGTGGATCTGAATGGCAAACCCGTTCAGTTGGGTAACTATAAAGGAAAAGTATTGGCGCTGGATTTCTGGACTACCATGTGTACGCCCTGTGTGGCCGCATTCAGTGGCTTTGAGCGGGTGGTGGCTGATTACAAAAAAGAGGCTTTTCAACTATTCGTAGTGAACCTGTTCGAAGAACAGGCCACCGTACAATCATTTGTAGCTAAGAAGGGTATAACGCTCGATGTGTTGCAGGATCAGGACAACAAAGCCTATGATGTTCAGGGAACGCCCACCAAAATCGTATTTGATCCGTTGGGAAATATCCGGTTCTACAGCTCCGGCTATGCCGGTTCCACCGACCGGGAATATTATAAGCTGAAGTCAATGGTAGAGATCACCAAAGCAAGGTATAAAGGGTAATAAGTAACTCAATGCATACAATATGAGATCGATGATTTTTTTGTGGTTAGCGAGCCTGGCAGTTTTTCATGGCCAGGCTCAGGACAACCACCCGGTTTCCTGGAAATTTAATAGTGATTCTACTGCACCACGCACTTATATAATACATTTCACGGCATCGATCAATGAACCGTTTCACATCTATCCGCAGACTTTTGCAGGCGGGTTAGGAATGCCTACCACGATTACGTTTGAGAAAGATCCCAATGTGGAACTGATCGGGAAGCTGGAGGAAAAAGGGGTTGAACCGTCAAATAGCGGGGTGGCGTATTATGCAGGAGGCGTTACTTTTTCGCAAACCATTCAGTTGAAAGCCGACCAGAAAACGACATTACGTTTCCGGATCAAATACATGGCATGCACCGATGAAATGTGTTTGCCGCCTTCCTCCGCAGCGTATACGCTGGTGGTAAACGATAAAGAGGGCGCATCCCCAGGTGCCGGGGAAGAAAAAATTGCGGCGGCTCCTGATAAACCAGCCGTGATCCTGCAATATGAAGATTTTATCATGGCGAATACGGAAGGGAAAAAAGTGGCTACCAAAACCATCACGGCCGCCAGCAAATATACTTTCATCGATTTCTGGGCAAGCTGGTGTGCGCCTTGCCGTTCACAGGCCAGGGCGTTGTTGCCATTGTACAAAAAATACAAAGCGAAAGGGCTGGGCGTAATAGGCGTTTCGCTGGATACGGATGCCGCCAGGTGGAAAAAAGCCATCCGGGAAGATGGCTACCCCTGGACCAACCTCAGCGACGGTAAAGGATTCGATTCACCCATCAGCAAAAAATATGGTATTACAGCTATTCCCAAAAATCTCCTGATCGATAAAAAGGGAAATATAATTGTAATGAACCTGCATGGAAAAGCGCTCGAAGCCAGGCTGGAGGAATTATTTAAATAAGTTCGCTGGCTTCCTGATCGCAACGCCTGTTTTCAAAACAAATGACTTATAAAAGCAATGAAAAAATTAATTATAGTACTGGCAATGATACGGCTGACTGCTTTTGGTCAGAGCAGTAAAGGATTTATAATCGATGGCAGATATGGCACTTTTAATAAACCAGCCAAGGCATACCTGGAGTATAGCATGGGGGATGCCGCTATTATAGATTCGGTTGTGTTGAAAAATGGTTTTTTTAAATTCACCGGGAAGGCAACCAATACGCCGGTAATGGCCACACTGATCTTTGATACCAAAGGCGTGGGGAGAACCAATAGTATGGAACAACGACCGGTTTATATAGAGCCTGGTATGATTAAGTTTGCGGCGAAAGGAGCCACCGTTATTGGTTCGCAGGTAACCGGAACTCCCTATAATAACGATGATAACGATTTGAACAACCTTGTGGATGCCGCTTGCTCAAATATGACAGCCGAAGACAAAATGTTTATGGAGGGGAAAATATCACCACAGAACACGCCGGATTATGAGACCATGCTGGAGGGTTTTCGGAAAAGGTTTAGTGATGCGACAATGGACGCATACGTAAGGTTCATAAAAACGCACCCTTCCTCCATGCTGGGTTTGCAATTGTTTCCCAAGATCGCTTATGAACAGCCTTATAGTATGGTTAAACCTTTATTTGACGGATTGTCACCGGAAGTTAAAAACAGTAAGGACGGTAAAAAATTGGCCGATAACCTGGAAAAGATGAGAGCGACAGCAATAGGGCAACCAGCGCCTGACTTTGAAATACCCGATACGGAAGGTAAACTGGTTAAACTTTCATCATTTCGTGGCAGGTATGTACTGCTCGACTTCTGGGCTTCCTGGTGTGGGCCGTGCCGCGCTGAAAACCCCAACCTCATTAATATCTACAACAAATTTAAAGACCGGAATTTTACGATCATTGGTGTTTCTCTAGACAAGTCTGACAGTAAAGCAGCGTGGTTAGCCGCTATTAAAAAAGATGGGCTTCCATGGTTACAGCTTTCTGACGGGAAGTTTTGGGATAGCCCGGCGGCAAAATTATACGGCGTGCAGGCAATTCCTCAGAATTTTTTAATTGATCCCAACGGCGTTATTGTTGGGAAGACCCTGATGGGAAAAATGTTAGAAGCCAAACTGGCTGTAATTTTTAAATAAGCTATAATGATAAGAGTAATATATTGTTCGGTTTTATTATCGATCTTTTTTTCTATTGCAACATATGCCCAGAAAAGTTACGACTGGAAGCAGGGAGCTGCTGGCGGGTACAATTATAAGTATGTGACCAACGACCCAACCGGAACCCGTTTTTATACTTTGAAGAATGGCCTCACGGTCATTCTTTCCAAAAACACAAAAGAACCCCGCATAGCAGTCAGGATCGCTGTAAGAACAGGCAGCAACAATGATCCCAAAGACCATACTGGTTTAGCCCACTACCTGGAGCATTTATTATTTAAGGGTACCGACAAATACGGTTCACTGGATTGGGAAAAGGAGCAACCATTGCTTTTGAAGATTGAGAATTTATATGAACAATATAATTCAACAAAAGACGATGCGAAACGCAGGGAAATTTATAAGGAGATAGATAAAGTTTCCGGTGAAGCGGCAAAGTTTGCTATCGCCGGCGAGTATTCCAAAATGATGACGGCCCTGGGCGCCCAGGGAACCAACGCTTATACTTCCGTTGAACAAACAGTGTATGAAGAAGATATTCCGGCCAATGCCATTGATAAGTTTCTGGCCATACAGGCTGAACGTTTTCGGAACCCCGTTCTAAGAATATTTCATACCGAGCTGGAAGCCGTATATGAAGAAAAGAACAGGGCGCTGGACAATGACAATAACAAAATGCAGGAAGCCATGTTCTCGACTGTGTTTCCCACGCATAATTACGGACTTCAAACCACTATTGGCACCATTGAGCATTTGAAGAATCCATCAATAAAGGCTATTAAAGAATATTATAAGAAGTATTATGTGCCCAATAATATGGCTATTATCATGGCGGGTGATTTTAATGCTGATGAATTGATCGCAAAAATAGACCGCCAGTTTGCTTATATGCGGCCTGCACCGCTGCAGGCATACCAGGGAACTAAAGAGAAGGATATTGAAGGGCCCGTCGTTAAAGAAGTGTTTGGCCCAACGGCAGAAAGTATACGCTTGCTGTATCGCTCGGCGCCGGCAGGTACAAGGGATGCTTTATTGGCGAACCTGGCATCCGCAGTACTTTACAATGGGAAAGCAGGCCTGATCGATCTGAACCTGAATAAACAACAAAAAGTGTTAGGCGCAGGCGCTGTACTGTGGCAGTTCAATGATTATGGCGTATTCTTTCTGGTGGCTTCACCAGGGCAGGGGCAAAGTCTTGATGACGCAAAGGAATTGATACATGCGCAATTGAAAGACCTGAAAAGCGGGCATTTTGATGAATCGTTGATCAGGGCAGTTGTGGCCAATAATAAATTAGACAAGTTGCAATCCCTGAAGAATAACGCGAGCCGTGTCGAAAACCTGGTGGATGAGTTCATTAAATTTAAAGGATTGGAATGGAATAAAGCCATAGCCATGACAGAAGAAATGGGTAAGGTGACGAAAAAAGAACTCGTTGCATTCGCCAACCGGTTCTTTACCGACAGGAATTATGTGATACTTTATAAAAGAAAAGGCGAGGATAAAAACACGGTGAAGGTAGATAAACCTCCTATTACGCCTGTAGTGACCAATGAAGACAAAACATCCCCCTTTGTTCATTCCATTCTTGAAACACCATTTCCCGCAATCAGGCCGGTTTGGGTTGAATATGATAAAGACCTTCAAAAAACCAACCTGTCAAACGCCGGGGTACTGTACGTTCAAAACAGGGAAAATGAGCTGTTTGAGCTATCATACCGGTTCGATATGGGAAACAGGAACAATAAATTATTACCTGTAGCTGCGCAGTATTTAGAATATTTAGGCACCGACAAGTGGTCTTCTGAGGAGATCAGCAAGCAGTTTTACAATCTCGCCTGCAGTTTCAACATTTACACAGGAGGCGAGCAAACAACTATTTCTATAACAGGTTTGAATGAGAATTTTGATAAAGCAGTAAGCCTTTTTTCAGTGTTGCTGAAAAATTGCAAACCAGATCTGAAGGCATTGCAGGGCCTGCAAAATACTTTATTCAAAGCCCGGTCAAACAGTCTGTTGAACAAAGGTGCGATCGCAAGGGCTTTGCAATCCTATGCTATGTATGGTGCGAGCAACCCCTTTAATTATACCCTGTCGAATAATGAGCTTAAAGCATTACAACCGGAAGACCTGACCAATGTATTGCATGCCTTATTCAATTATCAGCATAGAATCTGTTATTACGGCCCGCAGCCGGTTGCCGGTTTAATCAAAAAAGTTAAGGAGCTGCATAAGCTGCCTTCTTCCTGGCTACCTTCTCCCGAGGCTGCAAAATTTGAACGTGTACCGCAGGAAAGCAATAAAGTGTTATTCACAAATTATGATGCGGTACAGTCAGAGATCTTTTGGGTGAAAAATTTGTCGGCATATGACTCCCGGCAGGAAGCATTGATAAATTTATTCAACAGTTATTTTGGAGGAGACATGGGATCTGTTGTTTTTTCTACCATCAGAGAATCAAAAGCTTTGGCATATGCCACCTATGCACAGATCAGTATACCGGAAAAGAAAAATGATAACTTTTCAATGGTTGCATATGTGGGATGTCAGGCCGATAAAATGAACGATGCCATTGCAGGCATGAATGAGCTTTTAAACGAACTGCCAAAAACGGAAGGGAGCTTTAAAAACGCCCAATCAGGGTTGATGAAGAACATAGAGACGGAAAGGATCACAGAAGATGCGATCATTACAGATTATCTTACAGCACAACAAAAAGGGATAGATCATGATCTTCGTAAGGATAATTATGCTCAATACGGCAACCTGACCTTAGACGACGTTTATAAATTTCATAAAGAAACACTTTCAGGGAAGCACTATACATATTGTGTAATTGCATCCGACAAACGGATCAATCCCGACGAATTAAAGAAATATGGAACGTTACAGACCTTGTCGGTAAACGAGCTGTTTGGATTTTAATATATTTCAACAGGTTCGAAAGTTGTAACCTACAGGCCCGCGGAAAATTGAAGCCTTCAAGTCGTTGACCTTGAAGGTTTTTTAAATTTCGAATACTTTTAATTAAATTAACCGATTTGTATTAATTGTCTTATTATCAAGCAATGAGAAGGTTCGTATCCCCAATGAAGCCCTTGGACCGTTACCAAAATAGTTAGGGCTATTTACTTGATTACTGCCAAGTTTGATAATATTTATAAAAGTTCTGGGTGATAATATCAAATAAGTGGTATTAACCTTTAAAATTCTAAGTCAATATGCCAGAAATAGCAGATAATATATTACTTGATAAATTGAGGATGGAAGAAAATGATGCATACAATTTGCTATACAAAGCTCATTTTCCTTCGACAGCTAATTATATAAAGAAAAATAGTGGCAATGATCAGGATGCCGAGGATATTTTTCAAGAGTCTATTTTAGTTTTGCTTGATAAATTAAGGCGACCCGATTTTATTCTGACCTCTTCGTTAAAGACTTACCTTTTTTCTATATCCAAAAATCTTTGGCTAAAAAAAATCAGAAGCAAAAAAGGTTTCATTATTGGTATTACTGTCGATGAAATTGAGACAATAAATTTCGATTCGGAAGCCAACCAAAACTGCAAAGAAGAAAAACTAGCGACCTGGCTTGATAAAATTACCGCCAACTGCCAACGCATTTTGAAAGCTATATTTTTCTTAAACGAGCCTATGGATAGGCTAATGTTAAAAATGGGCTGGAAAAATAAACACACCGCATCAAATCAAAAATACAAATGCATAGAACAGATTAGAAAGGAAAGCGGAAATAAATTTTAATGCCTGGGTGATACTTCGTTTAATTTGGTATAAATGTTTATATCAAAAAACGATAAAATGAACAAATTAAAAACATTTTTCAGCCTCCTTTCAATGTCAATTACTTTCTTGTCTCACGGACAAGAGACTAACGGTATTCAACCGACTGTCTATCCATCCAAAATATTTGCAGTCATAAATCGAGCCGATTGGTGCAGTATATGCAAAGCCAATGGCGAAAGATTTGGCAAAAACATTATTCCCTATGCCTCAAAAGGATTGGTGATTATCACGAATGATTTGACGGATGATTCGACCATTGAAAAGTCAAAGGCCGAGCTAAAAAGATCTTCCCTTTACATGCAGATTTACGAAACCAGGCGAAAAGGCGTAGGCAGAATGATGCAAGTCTGTGGCTTTATACATGGCAAAAACAGATCAATAGCAACAGGCATAGTAACTTTTATTGATGCCAAAACGCGGAAAGTATTGAGCGAAAAAAGCTTAGCGATTGCCAACATTGAAATGAATCAAATAATTGGCAATCTTTTAAACAAGTAAACGATGACAAAGCGAACGAAAATAATTTTGTGCATAATATCAATCGTCTTAACAACATTATGCATTTACCATTTTTTGGGATAATTAAAGCTTACAATAATGAAAGAAAATATCAATATTTGGGGCATTAAAGAATATGAAGGAGATGGAGTTAGTTGTCCAATAATTCCCACTAATCTACCCTGGTATAAAAAAGCCGTCTTGACTTTTTTTAGATTTGGGGTTTGCCCGATATGTATAACTATGAGCATTGCATTTAGCATTATAAAATTTCGTGCGAAAGTGCCCCGTTAGGGGCATTTTTCGTTTCCTCGCTGGCCGTCGCTGATCACCTTGTCCATATCAATAAGAACGTACACTCTTTCGTATTCATATTCTTCAACAAGCTGTACTGCTTTGTTCAAGACGCTCTTGTAGGAGCCCGGCTTCATAGGCAAATCCGGAAAAAGATCCAGGTCTGACGGTCTGTCTGTATCGTTTACATTGGCAAAATAGATCTGCTCCGTCTGACCATCTCCGACAAGGGCGACCTTGGGTTTGGACGGAATTCGTCTTGGCTTCCTGGTCATGTCATTCTGAAGTTAAATATGGTGAGCCCAAATTGGGTTTTGCGCCAAGCCTGCCAGATCTATATGCATTGATCAGGCTTGCTCCCTTTCTTAATGTGGCACTGTCAAAATCAATGGCGGAATAAAGAGAAACCTGCCCAGCTTTGCTTTTCTCGGTGAACCAAACCTTGCGAATAAAATCCTTTTCTTCCAACAAAAAAATGTTATGTGAAGCGAAGATCAATAAAAACAGGTTCATCCAATCTGCGTGATTTTTTACTGAATGGCTTAAAATATTGTTTCACACTAAAAAATGGCGTATAATAGAGGAAATGCAATTGTTGGCGGCAAGGCTATCAGCGACAATTACAAAATAAACATTCGGACATTTTATATGAAAAAGGCTACTGCTTTGAAATGAGAACAGTCTATTTGAAATTATTATTATTTGTTGCTTGTATAAACCCTTCCATTTTTTATGGCCAGCCCATAGTTACATTGAAAAACAATGAAGATAACGTTGTACTCAACTCCAGTGTATGGCTATATACCAACCAGCATACCGGCATACATGATATCGAAAAGGTTCGCAACGCCTCACAGGAGCAATTTATACAAAATCAATACAAACAGGATGTGCATTATGGTTTTCACTGGCCGGCCGGCTGGTGTAAATTTACTCTTACCAATTCTTCTGACAATATAAACTGGGTATTGAAAGTTCAGCAAAACCGGGTAGATAGTGTGCAATTGTATGTGATGCGGCATAACTCCCTGGAGAAATATCCGCTTACCGGGCACTTTCTGAAGATGTCTCAAAGACCCTTTTACTCCCTGCATTTTGTCTATAACCTTTTTTTGCAAAAGAATGATACAATTACGTGCTATTTATATACACAGCGGCAGTTTGGCCGGCATGCCAATATTCTTAACCTGCAAACAAAGCGTTATTTTCAGAATTATGAATACCTGTTTAGCATGGCGTTTTGTTTTATTGAAGGTATGATCGTACTGGCGGCATTGGTGGGGCTCGTTTTATATTTTTTTATTGCGCATAAGGTATATTTATACTATAGCATTTATTGCCTGAGTTTTTTTACACTATTACTGGCTAATTCAGGATTGATGCATGCATTTATATCTGATAAACAGCATCAACCCATGATCAATACCTTCACTACAATCTTTTATTACTGGCTGGTGGGATGGTCTTGTTTATTCACTGTTGTATTATTAAATCTCAAATCACATCGCTTCAGATGGCTGTACTACACAGGCATTTGCAGCGGTTGGTTGTTTTGCCTGATAGCGATAGCGCTCCTCTTTTTGCCATTGCCTGATGCCATACGCTGGTGGCTTGGTTATTTCTCCTATTATATTATATTCTTTGTTAATGCCTTTATTCTTTTTTCCATCTGCATTCGAATCGCCAGTAAAGATCTGGTCGTATACCTGTATCTGTCAGGTTTTTTATCAACCCTGATCATAGCATCTATATTAATGCTGGCCGATCTGCAATGGATAGACGGTGTGAACCAGAATACCGATATTTATTTCTTTACCCCACTCATTGAAATATTATGCATGGTGTTAGGAATGGGCTTCCATTTTTCAAAAGCCATTAAAGAAAAACTAAGGGTTCAGGTCGATCTAAATAAGGTTCAACAACAGATCATCACGATACAGGAAGATGAGCGGGAGCGCATTGCCCGTGATCTGCACGATGAAGTAGGCAACTCCCTTGCAGCGGTTAAAAACATGCTGGTCCTTAAAAAAGATTACCCGGTTATAGAAAAGGAAATTGAAACTATTCTCCACGATATAAGGAATATCAGTCATAACCTGATGCATATAAACTTTAATGAATACGAACTGCCCGATATTTTGCGGCATACCGTTAATAAGTTTATAGAACATCCTGCTATATCTTTTGATTTTGTACAAACAGGTAGCATGGTAAAACTAAATCCGGTTACAGAACTGTTTATTTACCGCATCGTAAATGAACTTATTACGAACATCATTAAGCACGCCGGGGCCAAAGCGGCTTTTATTCAGGTCATTTACCAGGATAAAAGTCTGGTAGTGATGGTTGAAGACAATGGAAGCGGGATGGCAAAAGCCGGTAACGGTTCAGAGCAGGGCATTGGTTTGAAAAATATCAGGCACAGAGCTGCTTATATCGGTGCAAGACTTAATTTTGAAAGCGACAGTAATGGTACGCTCGTTATACTGGAGATCCCTTATGACAACAAATGAAAAAATTAAAATACTGATCATTGACGACCACCGGCTCTTTAGCGACGGTTTATGTGCCATGTTGCAGCCGGAACCCGGCATTGAAGTGCTATCGAGGATATATGATAGCCGCGAAGCCTTACGGGCTATCAGAGAACTGGAACCTGAAATAGTGCTTGTAGATTTCAATATGCCTTATATCAATGGGCTGGAACTGACCCGTTTGTTGCTTGAAAATCATCCCAACCTGAAGATATTGATCCTGAGTATGTACCATGAAGAACGGTATACCGAAACATTCCGGAAATCCGGCATACGCGGGTATTTATTTAAAACGGTTTCTGCTGAGGATGTGATACTGGCTATTCAAACAGTGCATTCAGGCGGCTTTTACTTTCCAAATACTTCTGGGAAAAGCAATCATGCCGACGACAATTTTTTAAAAGCATTGAAACTTTCTCCGCGCGAACTGGAAGTCATTACCCTGATAAAAGCGGGTTTAAAAACCAAGGAGATTGCCGAAAAGCTTAACCTCTCTTTTTATACTGTTGAAACACATCGAAAGAACATAAAGTTAAAAGCCGGACTGAAAGGCGAAAATGATTTTCTTCGATTTATTTATGAATTGTGATGATCTGAAAGTCCCCTCATATTATCCCTCACAGTTAAATATATCATCGGTTAAGTATATGAACCAAAATACCTGACATCAGGTATTGTTGCGGGTTCTGCCTGAAAGTAATTTCGTGCCATATCGTAATTGCCTATCCTAATTATTTGAACATGATTGCACCAGCAATCATTATTCACTGTTCATAATTATACAATTCAATAGCTTAAACTACTCTGTGATGCTAAATCCCTTATACGCTTTGGCAGCCCTTTTGGTATTGCCTGTAGTTCCAACATCATTTGAAACAAAAAAAAATTTATCTGATGATGTAAAGTTGTGCCAGGAACAACCCTATGTAGTTAATTTGTTGACAGCGCAGAAAAATCAGGCAGAGAACCAGGAGGTTAAAATGCTCAAACAAAATGGCTGGTTCAACAATGTGGTGAAAGAATTGCAGAAGAAAGAATATGAATTTTCTCGCGGAAATGATTCTGCTACATATACTACCTACAACAGGAAGAACAATTTTTACTTTCATTATAATAGCAATGGTTTTACGGTGCAACCCGGAACCACCAAAGCGCCGGTTGGAAAAATGGAAGCAACAACTACAACGGATGAAATAAGATATTCCGGTTTACCCAACTGGGAAGTAGCCTTTAACCTTGATAGAAGCCAGGTAGGTGAAGGCCAGTGGCAGATCAATGGCAATAAGGCTGAATACGATGCAGGTAATATAGTTGTTCAATACATAAATAATGAGAATGGATTGCGGCAGAACTTTGTGGTAAAGCAACCGCTTTCGAAACAAGGTGACCTTAAACTTCGTTTCAGTGTATCTACCAATCTTCAGCAACGTATGCAAAAAGACCGTTTACAATTTCTGCATAAGCAAAGCGGTGTGGTATTGAACTACGACCAATTAAAAGTGTGGGATGCCAATGGCCGGCCGCTGGAAGCCTTTTTTGAAAAAGATAATATGCATTACTGCGTACACGTACAAAGTAAAGATGCTGCTTACCCCATCACCATTGACCCGCTCAGTAATGCGCCGGCTGCCATGATAGAAAGCAACCAGGACAATGCGAATTTGGGCTATTCAGTCTCCAGTGCCGGCGATGTAAACGGCGATGGGTATAGTGATATAATTGTTGGAGCTTACAATTACGATAATGGACAAGCTAATGAAGGTGCTGCCTTTATATACCACGGTTCCTCCACAGGTGTCAGTACTGCTGCTGCAGCAATGATAGAAGGTGGCCAGGACAATGCTAATTTTGGCTTTGCGGTATCCGGGGCTGGTGATGTGAATGGCGATGGATTTAGTGATGTGATCGTGGGAGCGCCACTATACAATAATGGGCACACCGATGCGGGGGCCGCTTTTGTGTACCATGGATCGGGGAACGGCATCAATACAACTGCCGCAACGATGCTGGAAAGCAACAGCAACCAGAACTCTACTTTTTTTGGATTTTCGGTATCCGGGGCTGGTGATGTAAATGGCGATGGGTATAGTGATGTGATCGTGGGCGTTCCTTTATACGATAATGGGCAAACCAATGAAGGAGTTGCTTTGATATATCAAGGTTCATCCACAGGCATCAGTACTGTGGCCCCTGCTATGCTGGAAAGCAATCAGGATGTTGCTAATTTGGGCTATTCGGTATCAGGCGCCGGTGATGTAAATGGCGATGGGTATAGTGAGGTGATAGTGGGCTCTCCATTATACGATAATGGTCAAACTAACGAAGGAGTTGCGTTTATATATCATGGATCTTCCAGCGGCATCAATACATTAGCCGCCGCTATGATAGAAAGCAACCAGGACACAGCGAATTTAGGCTATTCAGTATCCAGTGCAGGCGATGTAAATGGCGATGGGTACAGCGATATAATCGCAGGTGCTTATTTATACGATAATGGACAAATTGACGAAGGTGCTGTCTTTGTATATCATGGATCTTCAGGCGGCATCAATTCAACTGCCGCAGTTATGCTGGAAAGTAACCAGGCCGGCGCCTATTATGGGCGGTCGATAGCTTGTGCGGGGGATGTAAACGGCGATGGGTACAGCGATATTATTGCAGGTGCTTATTTATACGATAATGGACAAATTGACGAAGGTGCGGCCTTTATTTATCAGGGTTCAGCCATAGGTATCAGCAGTACTACTGTTGTATCCCTTGAAAGCAACCAGGCCTATGCGAGTTTTGGTTATTCGGTATCCAGTGCCGGCGATGTAAACGGCGATGGGTACAGCGATATAATTACAGGTGCTTATTTATACGATAATGGACAAACTGATGAAGGATCCGCTTTTGTTTACCATGGCGCCTCCTCCGGCATCAAAACAACTGCTGCTGCGGTATTGGAGAGCAATTTGAATGGTGCTAATTCCGGGATTTCAGTAGCTTGTGCGGGCGATGTCAACGGCGATGGGTACAGCGATATTATCGTCGGAGCTTTTTTTTACTCTAATAACCAGGGCGCTGCTCTCGTATACCATGGTTCATCTTCCGGTATTAGTACAACTGCTGCTGCTATCATGGTAAGCAACCAGACGGTTTCTTTTTTTGGGTGGTCGGTATCCGGTGCCGGTGATGTGAACGGGGATGGATACGGCGATATAATCGTAGGTGCTGACCATTACGATAATGGGCTCACTGATGCAGGCCGGGCGTATATATATTATGGATCTTCTACCGGCATCAATACAACTGCTCCTGTTATAGTAGAGGGAGACCAGAATACTGAATATTTTGGCACATCGGTATCCAGTGCGGGCGATGTGAACGGCGATGGGTACAGTGATGTTATTGTTGGTGCTACAAATTACGATAATGGGCAAACCAATGAAGGTGCAGCGTTTATTTACTATGGTTCTTCCGCCGGTATCAATACAACTACTGCGGCCAGGATAGAAGGCAACCGGGCAAGCGGAGGTTTGGGCTCATCGGTATCCGGCGCAGGTGATGTGAACGGCGATGGGTACAGCGATATAATCGTTGGTGCGGGCAGTTATAATAATGGGCAAATTGCCGAAGGCGTCGTCTTTATTTATCACGGGTCTGCCACCGGCATCAATACAACTGCCGCCACGATGCTGGAATACAACCAGGCATCTGCTTTATTTGGCTGGTCGGTATCCGGCGCAGGCGATGTGAACGGTGATGGGTATAGCGATGTGATCGTAGGTGCTAAATTTTATGATAATGGTCAAACCAACGAAGGCGCTGCCTTCATTTACCATGGATCTTCCTTTGGCGTCAATACAACTGCTGCTGCTATACTGGAAATCAACCAGGATAATGCTTATACTGGCGGAGGTGGATCACAAACAGGACGAATGGTATCCGGTGCGGGCGATGTAAACGGCGATGGGTACGGCGATATAGTCGTTGGCGCAAACGGTTACGATAACGGTCAAACGAATGAAGGGGGGGCTTTTGTTTACCATGGTTCACCCACCGGCATTCAAACAACTGCCGCAGCTATGCTGGAAAGCAACCAGGGGAGTGCTTCTTTTGGTGCTTCGGTATGCGGTGGCGATGTAAACGGCGACGGGTATAGCGATGTAATTGTTGGAGCTCATCAGTACAGTAACGGTCAAACGAATGAAGGGGCTGTCTTTGTGTATAATGGAAACAGCGCTGGTAACAATATGCGCAATAACATGGATCTATACAATACCGATTTAAATACGCCAATAAACAGCAGCAATTTTAGTAATACCAATTTCGGGACGGGGTTATTTGCCCGTTCGTTCCTGGGCAATCAACAAGGCAAATTGGTTTGGGAAACCCGGGTAAGTTATAATGCATACAGCGGTACACCCATTACCAACAGCGTAGTGTTTACCTCGGCACAAAACAACTATTCCAGCCTGGGTGTATCAGGGATAGCCTTGAAAAATGTAGTGGCAAAAGTAGTAACCGCAGCCAATTTTTACACTAAAATAAGAACAAGGGTAAAATACAATCCCGTTACAGCCATTACCGGGCAGGTATACGGTCCATGGCGGTATGTACCTGACCAGGCTTATTTATCAATAGTACCATTGCCGTTACATATTACCGCCTTCAACACACAATGGCTACGTAAGGGCGTTACGGCACAGGTGAAATTTTCGGTAGATGAAGAATCGGACGTTTGCTGTTATATAATTGAAAAAAGCAGTTCTGGTTTTGATTTTAAGGAAACGGGAAAATTGAATGCCAATAATACGGGAGGTGCAGCCAGCTATAATTTTACCGATATTAACGCAATCGGTCTCAAACTGTATTACCGGATAAAAATCGTGTTTACCAATGGAAATATAGAATACAGTAATATCAGTTTATTGCAAAATATCAGCACCACTGAAATTATTGTATTCCCCAACCCTGCGGCCAATGAGTTATGCTTGTTGTTGAATAAAAATTACACAAACATGAATGTACAGATCGTAAACAGCACCGGACAAATGGTGAAACAACTAAACAATGTATTAATCACAACGCAAAAGTTAACCATACCTGTTATTAATTTAAAACCAGGTATGTATTTTATGTATTTGCAAAGTGGCGACGAAAAGCAAGTTTTACAGTTCATGAAACAATAAAGGTTGAAAAACTAAAACGCCTTCAAATTGTTGAATTTGAAGGCGTTTTCTCGTTCGAAATATTATTGTATCATGAGCTTAACATGTTCACGGATCTCCTCTCCCTCTATGAGTACCAGGTATACCCCTTTGGCCAGCGTGGGCAGTTTCAGTTTATACGGCTGACCGATATTGTTCAATTCATAAGCATGTAAAACCTGTCCCTGGTAACTAACCAGCTTCACCGTCGCCTTTCGGCTGAGAGAACGGGACAACTGGATCGTTATCTGATCAGACGCTGGATTAGGGAATAGCTGTATATGAGTACGAGCGTCATCTCCGAAATAAAGCCAGTGCGTACGGC
>NZ_STFF01000005.1 GCF_004834005.1 Niastella caeni | reverse complement strand
AATCAAGTGTCCCTGATGGTAAAAAATAGCCTAACAATGCTTTTTCCTGATCCTTTTCCAATGTTTCTTATCCGTTTTATTAGGCTGCAAAACAACAAATTTCTCCTAAATCCCCCAAGAATTCAACTTGATCCTTAAGACTCCCTTCTACAATAAAATATTTTTAATTTTAAAAGAGCCTTTGAGTCTAACAACTCAAAGGCTCTTTCATTTTCCTGCGGAGACTGAGGGATTCGAACCCTCGATACGGTTTCCCGTATACACACTTTCCAGGCGTGCTCCTTCAACCACTCGGACAAGTCTCCATACAATGCCTTCAAAAACCTTTCAACCTAAGTCTTGCTCTCCTTTTTTAAAGGGCAGCAAATTTACACCTTCCGCCCTTAGGACCCGAATATTTTTTTTGCATTCGCTGTAGTGATGGTGGCAGCCTCCTCAACTGATATTTCTTTTACCTCCGCTATCTTTTCTACAATGTATTTCAGATAACTGCTTTCATTCCTTTTTCCCCTAAAAGGTACCGGCGTAAGGTAGGGCGCATCCGTTTCCAGCACAATTTGGTCCATGGAAACCACTTTTAACACTTCGCGTAAATGGGTATTTTTGTAAGTTACCACGCCCCCGATCCCCAGGTAAAATCCCAGCTCAATGATCTGTTGCGCCTCCTCCAGGGTACCGGTAAAGCAATGAAAAATTCCCCGCAAGCTGCCTTTCTGGTGCTCCTGAACAATGCGAATGCTATCGGCCATCGACTCCCGGGAATGGATCACGATCGGCAACTGGTATTGTAAAGCCCACTCAATTTGCTGGTGAAACGCTTCCTGCTGCGCTGCCACAAAGGTCTTATCCCAGTAATAATCAAGCCCAATTTCCCCTACAGCCTTAAAAGGTCGCTTACCCAGCCATTCGCCCACCAGGGCCAGCTCCTCCTTATAATCTTCTTTTACCGAACAGGGGTGCAACCCCATCATGGCAAAACATTTCCCTGGAAAATCAAGCTCCAATTGCAGCATGGCATCATGCGCCTCGCTATCTACAGCCGGCAGGTAAAACTGCCGAACCCCTTCATTTTCAGCCCGCTCAATCACGGCACGGATGTCCTGGGCAAACTCCTGCCCATATAAATGGCAATGAGTATCAATTAATTGAATATTCATATCGGCCGCAAAATTCCCAAAAAATTTATGATTCTTTTAAACTATTTATTAAGCCCGCCGTCATAATCTGGTTATTTAGTTTCTCATAATTAGCCTTAATTTGTTTTATGAAAACTATGCCCAAGTCAATTAACGGGTTACTGGCAACCATCATGGTTACCAGTCTTGTTTTTTCTGCATGTAAAAAACATGATGACGCTTCTGGCGCTGCCGGTAAGGAAGAGTTTGCTACGGTCGCATTGGAATCAGACGCTGAGGCTGAAGTGGTTTTTGATGATGTTTTTAATAATGTGATGGGCGTAAGCAGTGAAGTAGGTATTGGCGGAACCGGCGTTTTTGGGCGGGTTGATGTAAGTTCCGGCTCAACCAATCGTGTGGAAGGTGTAGACTCCACCACTTGCTACACAGTGATTACCAAACAATTAGGCTCTACCCGCTTTCCTTTACAAATAACCATCGATTTCGGCAGCGGTTGCACCGGCCGCGATGGAAGGACCCGCAAAGGCAAAATAATCGTTCTTTATACCGGCCACCTGGTCGTTGCGGGCAACTCTGCCACCACTACATTCGACGGCTACTATTTAGATAACGTAAAAGTAGAAGGCTCCCATAAATTGACCAATACCGGCACTCCCGATAAAAAAAGTTATACTACGCAGGTTATCAATGCCAAACTAAGCCGGTCGAATGGCAATTATATGCAATGGAGCAGTACAAAAACGGTTACGCAGATAGAAGGCGGCGCTACCCCCCTTATTGGGCTCGATGATGCCTATAATATCACCGGGCAGGCCGGCGGAGCGGTGCAAAAAGACGGAAAGTACTTTCAATGGGCAACAACCATCACTTCCCCCCTCATCAAAAGATTTATTTGTCGCTGGATTTCAAAGGGAACCCTTGGCCTGAAGAAGGGAAATGACGCAGTGGCAGTGCTGGATTACGGCCCGGGAAGCTGCGATAACAAGGCAAGTTTCACGGTAAATGGCCAGGTTCACGAAATTACTTTGCATTAATCAAAAAAGTTTATACCTTTAAGTCAGTTTTCATAGGGTACGGATTAAAAACGGGCCAGGGTGTCTACCCAGGCCCAACTTTTTTTAAGGACATACTGTCGCAAATTCACCTTTTTTCTACCCTTATTTTACCACTTATTTACAGGCTAATAGCTTCAAATCGGTAGCCTTTTTCGCTAAAATACTGCAGCGTTTTTGGTAGTGCATCCTTCAGGCGTGGAAAAGCTTTCTCACTATCGTGAAAAACGATCACTGAACCCGGTTGTGCGTTCTTTGTAACGTTCACGGAACAGGTCTCCGCCGTTTTTTCAACATCAAAGTCACCACTTAGCACATCCCACATAATAATTTTGAAATTGCTGTTCACGGGAGAATTTCGGATACCCGTTAATAATTTTACCTGAAAGCGGGTGATCTTACCATAGGGAGGTCGAAATAGATTGGAGTCGATGTATTTTCCCGCAGCAAGAATATTTTTTAAATAAAGTTCGTCGGTTACTTTCCAACCATTCAAATGATCGAACGTATGGTTGCCTATACGATGCCCATCGTTCAGGATCGTACGATAAATATCAGGATGTGCGACCACGTTCTTCCCGATACAAAAAAAAGTGGCTTTGGCATTATACTGTTTAAGCTGATCTAACACAAATGGGGTAACTACCGGGTGGGGACCATCGTCAAATGTGAGATACAAGATTTTCTCTTTGACTGGAATGTCCCAAACACAACGCGGATAAAGCCTTTTAAGCCACCATGGTGTTTTTACAAAATACAGCATGCTACCGATCCTCTATAACAAATGTAAATGAAATTACTGTGCGTAACCGGTAATGTGTACTACTTTCTCTTTGTATTTAAACACCTTACCATTTTTTTTAAGGTATGCTTCCTGCGAAGCTTCTTCGGTAAGTATGGGGTTAAGATATGTTTTTACTTTTTCATCTTTAATGACCGGCGTACTGCCAAAAGTGATCGCTTCTTCAATATAACCATGCAACAGCGGTTGTAATTCACCATAAAATAAATTTGTACCGGCGAATACATCGCAACCGATCACTTTATTGCCGCTCATGCAAACAAAACCTGTTATTGTGCTATCGCTATTTTTAAATTTCTCGCTGAAGTAACGTAGATACGCAGTCTGCTCAGGTGTAAATTTTTTATCATTGCGATGCGCCAGATAAGCCAAAGAGGGTGATTTGGTGCCACTATAATTTAATTGTGCAAAAATTTCTTTCCAAACAAGCACCTGGTTTTTTGACTGGTCCAATATTTTACGTAAGGTGGGATCGGCGTAATTACTATACTGGAACTTTTTTTCTTTATCGCTCCATCTTCCTTCTTCCACACACATAACCGGAATGTACTGGTCTTTCATTGAAGGCGGCAGAATGGTATCCCTGGCTACCATCCGGTCCTGCCGACCGCCGAGAATAACTTCTCCCGACCCGATAAAAACCGATTGCTGACCATTATTATTTATCCGAAGCCAGTGCACATTTTCTGTTGCCGCAGACCCGCGTTCACTTACTACAACGGTCCCATTTTCCAGCCCCTGGCGTAATGATATAACACCTGGTACAACCTGGCCCGAAGCGCCAGAACCTTTCGGCCGAATGGGAATAATTTTTAAATTTTTGTACGTCCAGGCACTATCATAATCCACATATAACGTATTATAAGTTAACTGGGCCGGTACAATTTTATATATGATCACCAAACACAGGAGAACAAGGACCTTCTGCATAATATTTAATTACAGGAAACAAGATACAAGAATTTGGCTAGTAGTAAAAGCTAGTAATAAGTAGCTAGTGGCTAGAGGGATTTTAATTTGTAACTCGCAATTGATAGCAACTGCTTGCTATTTCCTGCCTCCCCTACTCGCTACCAGCCTCTAGCTTACTTCAACTTGTCAACCCCATCAACTTTTCAACTTATATTTGCTCCCTATGGCAAAAAAAGTAAGAGTACGGTTTGCGCCCAGTCCAACAGGCGGCCTTCATTTGGGAGGTGTTAGAACAGTTTTATACAATTATTTGTTTGCCCGCCAGCAGGGTGGCGACTTCGTGTTGCGTATTGAAGATACCGACCAAAGTCGTTATGTACCGGGCGCAGAAGAATACATTTATGAGTGTTTAAAATGGTGCGGACTGCAACCAGATGAAAGTCCGCAGGCAGGCGGCCCGTATGCTCCTTATCGCCAAAGCGAGCGTAAAGACCTATACAGACAATACGCTGAATTTTTAGTGCAGGAAGGAAAAGCTTATTATGCGTTCGACCGGCCAGATGAACTGGACTCCATGCGTGAACGGTTTAAAACAGCCGAAAATCCTTCTCCTCAATACGATCACAAAGTGCGGATGCAAATGCGCAACTCGTGTTCGCTTACGTTCGAAGAAACAGAGCGGTTACTGGCCGATAATGTTCCGCACGTCATTCGCATCAGGATGCCTGAAAATGAAACAGTAACTTTTACTGATATGATCCGCGGCGAAGTAAGTTTTCATACCGAGCTTGTTGATGATAAAGTGTTATTAAAAGCCGATGGTATGCCTACCTATCACCTCGCCGTGGTGGTAGATGATTACTTAATGAAAATCACGCATGCATTCCGCGGCGAAGAATGGTTGCCCAGTTCACCGGTGCACGTATTATTATGGAAATACCTGGGTTGGGAAAAAGATATGCCGCAATGGGCGCATTTGCCGTTGATCTTAAAACCCGATGGCAATGGCAAGCTCAGCAAACGCGATGGAGATCGGTTGGGCTTTCCCGTATTTGCCATGAACTGGACGGTTCCCGGCACCAATGAATTAACCAAAGGTTTTCGCGAAATAGGATTTCTGCCCGAAGCATTTATTAATATGCTGGCCATGCTGGGTTGGAATGATGGTACCGACCAGGAATTATTTACCCTGGATGAACTCGTACAAAAGTTTTCGATGGACCGGGTCCATAAAGGCGGCGCCAAATTCGATTTTGAGAAAGCCAAATGGTTCAACCATGAATGGATCAAGAAATCGGAAGTTGGAAGACTGAAGCCGGAAGTAAGAAAAACGCTTGAACAGCAGGGAATTTCAGTAAATGATGATGTAAAGCTTGAAACAGTGATTGCATTAGTGAAAGAGCGTTGCACTTTCATTGCTGATTTTGTTGAGCAGGCGCGTTTCTTTTTTCAAACGCCGCAGCAATGGGACCTCGATGCCATAAAACCCAAATGGAACGAAGCCAAGCAGGCATTTTTTGGTGATGTTATCAATTACCTGCAACAGCAAACCAACTGGGTTGCCGCTGATCTGGAACATGGGTTTAAAGAACTGGCCGCAGCCAAACAAATTAAACCCGGCGAAGTATTATTGCCATTGCGTATAATGCTGGTCGGGGGTAAGTTCGGCCCGGGCGTGTTTGATATTGCGGGGATTATTGGGAAGGAAGAGACGGTGAAGAGGGTAAGTAACCTATTGGGGCAATTGTAATCTATAGAATTATAACTTGCAGCTTCAGGCCACAAGCTTCAAGCTGCAAGCAAATACAGCACATAGATAATAATCATTAAACCTGGCTTCAATGAGAAATTTTAAAGAATTGAAGATTTGGCAAAATGGTATTGCCATAGCCATAAAAACCTACCGCGTAACAGAAACATTTCCCAGGGAAGATAAATATTCCATTGTACAACAAATGAATAAAGCAGGGATTTCAATTCCCTCCAATATTGCCGAAGGAAGTAGTCGAAGAAGTGAGAAAGATTATTCACGATTTATTGAAATAGCCCTGGGCTCTTCGTTTGAATTGGAAACCCAAATTATTATTGCCGAACAACTAAACAAAGGTAACCAACAGTTATTACGGGAGCTAAAAACTGCATTACTCGAAGAACAAAGAATGCTTACAGGTTTTCAAAATGCATTAATTCAAAATTAACGTCTCTTGGCGTTGCTTGCAGCTTGAAGCTTGAAGCTTGCAGCTTGAAGCTTACAGCTTACAGCTTGCATCTTACAGCTTTCGGCTTACAGCTTGCAGCTTACAGCTTGCAGCTTGCAGCTTGAAACTTGAATCTTACAGCTAAACAACAAGTCCACCCCCTAAAAACTTCTATGAGTGGCTACCCACTCCGCTATATACCCCGCTATCTCCGTCGTCGGCGTTCCGGGTGCAAACAACTTCCCTACCCCTATATCATTCAATTGCTGCATATCTTCTTCGGGAATAATACCACCGCCGGTAAGCAACACATCATCCATTCCCTTTTCTTTCATCAATGCCACTACTTTAGGAAAAACGGTCATGTGTGCGCCAGACAATATACTAATGCCAATAGCGTCCACATCTTCCTGCAACGCAGCATTTACTACCATTTCAGGCGTTTGCCGCAGCCCGGTATAGATCACTTCCATCCCGGCATCGCGTAAGGCCGTCGCAATCACCTTCGCACCGCGGTCGTGCCCATCCAGTCCAACTTTGGCCACCAGTATCCGTAATGGTCTGTTTACTTTCTGATTCATGCAAGCAACATTTAAGTTTCAAAAATACGGTTCTTTACCAAACATTCCGGCCGGCCGTCAAAACGCTTCATGTTACGTTTAATACATTTCAGGCCTATTTCCCATTACACCTGAATATGCATCGCCCGAATTGCATAATTAGTTTAGATTTACAATACGATCATGCACCTGTAAAAGGTATTTAATAAAAACTTATAACATGTATTCTGCCATAACTACATCATTAGAGAATGGTATCCTGCTCATTACCATCAACCGGCCCGATAAAATGAATGCGTTGAATAAAACCGTGTTTGAAGAATTAAACGCAGCCATTGACGAAGTATATAACAACCGGGAAATTAAATCAGCTATCATTACCGGCGCCGGCGCCAAAGCATTTGTAGCAGGCGCCGATATCAGCGAATTCCTTGGATTGAAACATAGTGAAGGCATGGACCTGGCGCATAAAGGCCAGTACATTTTCAAAAAAATTGAAGATGCGCCCAAACCTGTTATTGCAGCGGTGAATGGTTTTGCGCTGGGCGGTGGTTGTGAACTGGCTATGGCCTGTCATTTTCGCATCGCTTCAGACAATGCCCGGTTTGGTCAGCCCGAAGTGAACCTGGGTTTAATACCCGGTTATGGCGGCACGCAACGATTAACGCAATTGATTGGTAAAGGAAGGGCAATTGAATTGCTTATTACCGGTAATATGCTCGATGCCGCAACCGCCCTGCAATATGGACTTGTAAATTATGTTGTACCACAGGAAGAATTGCTGACCAAAGCCCGCTCCATACTGGAGTTGGTAAATACCAAAGCACCGCTGGCGGTAGGCCGTTGTATTCAGGCTGCCAATGCCGTGTTCGATCATACCAAAGATGGTTTTACCGAAGAAGTAAAACTGTTTGGCGAATGCTTCGCCACGCATGACATGAAAGAAGGCACTAATGCGTTTCTGGAGAAGAGGAAGCCGAATTTCACTGGCAAATAGAGCTGTAAGCTATAAGCAATACAAGAAACTCTATTATCTTTTGCTTTGCTTACAGCTTATGGCTTACTGCTTATGGCTAAAGGCTTGCAGCTGTATTTCCCCTCGCGCAGCGGTGTATTGCTTACAGCTTATAGCTTGCAGCTTTCAGCTGTATTTTCCGCAAACGATTGCCCACATTTTATGCCATAACAATGATTAACTTCGGAACTACACCATGGAAAAGAAACTCCCTACCATAAAGGAAATTGCCCGCAGGTTGAATATCTCCGCCTCTACGGTGTCCCGTGCCTTGCACGATCACCCAAGCATCGGGCTTCGTACTAAAATGGCGGTGAAAAAACTGGCTGCCGAATTGAATTACGAACCTAATCAAACAGCCATCTTCTTCAAACAGCGCAAAACATTTACCATTGGTTTGGTGCTTCCCAATCTGCGCGAAGAATTTTTTTCCGCCGCCATCAACGGCATTGAAGATGTAGCGCTCGATCATAACTACATTGTGCTTATCGGACAAAGTCACGATGACCTGGCCCGCGAACAAAAGCTGATAGAATCGATGAAGAACCACCGCGTTGATGGCATTATCGCTTCTATCAGTAGCAGCACCACGCATATTGAGCATTTTGAACAAATGAAGAATTACGATATCCCTGTGGTGTTCTTCGATCGCGTTCCCGATGCCAAAGACATTCATTCGGTAAGCTGCAACTTATACGACAGCTCGGTAGAAGCAGTGGAATGGCTCATAAAAAAAGGACATAAACGTATCGGCTACCTGCAGGGCCCGCCTACCCTGAATATGAAGAACGAGCGGCTCGACGGTTACATGGAAGCGCATAAAAAGCATAAACTAGCGGTTGATGAATCGCTGATCGTAAGTACCGATTTGACAGTAGATGGAACTAAAAAGGCCCTGGATGCATTATTGCAGCTAAAGAAAAGACCTACCGCCATCCTTTCCTTCAATGACTATGTAACGCTCGATGCCATCCATTACGCCCGGCAGAAAAAACTGACCATCAATAAAGACATTTGCTTTGTAAGCTACGCCAACGTGCCGGTTACGCAGTATGTTGAATATCCTCCGCTGGCTTCGGTAGAACAATTCCCCTACGACCAGGGCGTAAGCGCCACCGAATTATTATTCCGCTTAATAGAGAAAAAGACCGCCGGTCAGGAAGCGCCTTACGAAAACATTGTATTGAAAAGCGAATTGATTATTCGATAAGAAAAAGCTGTTACCAGTTACCAGTCGCCGGGTACCGGGGCCGAAATTCGGAGAGTAACCACTAAGAAAGGAGAGCCCGAATTTTAAGCCCGGAAACTGGTAACCGGCAACCGGTAACCTGAAACCCTGTATTTTTGCGCAAATTTTACAATATGGAATTCCGGATCGAAAAAGATACCATGGGAGAAGTGCAGGTGCCTGCCGATGCCCTATATGGCGCTCAAACTCAGCGCAGTATTGACAATTTCAGAATTGCACAGGATATCAATAAAATGCCCAAAGAGATCATCAGGGCATTTGCATACCTGAAAAAAGCGGCAGCTATTACCAATTTCGAAGCAGGGGTTCTGCCCAAAGAAAAAAGTGATGTTATTGGTCAGGCTTGTGATGAAATCCTGGAAGGAAAACTGGATGCTTATTTTCCCCTGGTGGTTTGGCAAACCGGTTCCGGTACCCAAAGCAACATGAACGTAAATGAAGTAGTTGCCTACCGCGGTCACCTGATCAAAGGCGGCAAACTCACCGATAAAGAAAAGTTCCTCCATCCGAACGACGATGTAAACAAGTCACAGTCTTCGAACGATACCTTTCCCACCGCCATGCACATTGCGGCGTATAAAATACTGGTTGAAACAACCATCCCCGGTATTGAAAAACTGCGCAATACCCTGGCTGAAAAAAGCAAACAATACATGCACGTGGTAAAGATCGGTCGTACGCACTTTATGGATGCTACGCCGCTTACCGTTGGCCAGGAGTTCAGCGGCTACGTTTCGCAGCTCGATCATGGCTTGCGTGCTATTAAAAATACCCTGGCGCACCTGAGCGAACTGGCATTGGGTGGCACTGCGGTTGGTACCGGTATCAATACCCCGCCCAATTATGCTGAGAATGTGGCCAAACATATTGCAGCCCTCACCGGTTTGCCTTTTGTTACGGCTGAAAATAAATTTGAGGCCCTGGCTGCGCATGATGCTATTGTTGAAGCCCATGGCGCTTTAAAAACGGTTGCGGTCAGCCTCATGAAAATAGCCAACGACATTCGCATGCTGTCCAGTGGCCCGCGCAGTGGCATCGGTGAATTGTTTATTCCCGATAACGAACCAGGTTCTTCTATCATGCCCGGTAAAGTAAACCCCACGCAGTGCGAAGCATTGACGATGATCGCAGCGCAGGTAATGGGTAATGATGTTGCCATCAATATCGGCGGCGCCAATGGTCACTTTGAGCTGAACGTGTTCAAACCGGTAATGATCTATAACTTCCTGCACAGTGCCCGCCTCATAGGCGACGGTTGTGTAAGCTTCAATGAAAAATGTGCTGTAGGTATTGAACCTATTGAAGCCAACATCAAAAAGCACGTTGATAATTCATTGATGCTGGTAACTTCACTCAACACCAAGATCGGTTATTACAAAGCCGCTGAAATTGCACAGAAGGCGCATAAAGAAGGTACTACCTTAAAAGAAATGGCCGTGAAGCTGGGCTATGTTACGCCCGGGCAATTCGACGAGTGGGTTGACCCGAAAGATATGGTGGGGAAGATATAGTTAATTAATGCATCACATAGCTAAACAAAAGCCACCGTTATATACGATGGCTTTTTGTTTAGCCATAAGCCTTAAGCTGTAATTTAAGCAAATACAGTTTTCGCTTTCGCCTTATGGCTTACGGCTTATAGCTTTCGGCTTTGATCTATAAAACAAAAATGTCGAAGCATTTCTACTTCGACACCTGCCTGCCGGCAGGCAGGTTCATTATTCAAAATTCGTTATTCAATATTCTTATTGTCCACTATACACCTTCACCGTGTCTTTTAACTCTTCCTCAGTTTTTAGCGTAACTGGTTCTTCTTCCAACGGGCTCTTTTTGAAAAATCTCTTCTGGAAGATCAGGATGGCAATAACGCCTACTGAAATGGAGGCATCGGCGATATTGAAGATGGGTGAGAAGAACGTGAAGCGTTCACCACCCCAGAAAGGGATCCACGCTGGCAGCATTTTATTCTCAATGATAGGCGCATAGATCATGTCTACCACCTTACCATGCAGGAACCCTGCATAACCGCCACCGGCCGGAAACATTTGCGCTAAAGGTAATCCATCATCGCTGCGGCTGAAGATCATTCCATAGAACATACTATCTATGAGGTTACCGAGCGCACCGGCAAAGATCATCGATACACAAAGTATAAAACCACGATGGTATTTCTTTTGTACTATACTGCGGATGTAATACACCCCGAAGATCACGGCAATTAACCGGAAGATGGTGAGGGCCAGTTTACCCCATTCGCCACCGAATTTCCAACCCCAGGCCATTCCTTCATTTTCTATAAAATAAAGCCGTAACGACCTGCCCAGCAAAAAGATCTGCTGTCCGTAATTCATGCTGGTTTTTACCCATATTTTTAAAGCCTGATCGGCAATAATAATTCCTAGTATTACCAGGGCAACTGTTCTAATCTTCACTATGCTAAAATTTAGTTTCCAAAGATAAGGTTTTATCTGTTTTATAGAGGTCCCATCAGGCTTGTATTGATGAGCGGTTTATTCTTCAAAATATACCCTTTTCACCCTTTGCGAAATTCCGGCAAGCAGCTCATATGGAATAGTTTGGGCCCAATGGGCTACCTGTTTTACCGGCAAAGCACTGCCAAAAACAATCACTTCATCGCCCTCCTGAACATGTGAAATATTGGTAATATCAATCATGGTCATATCCATGCAAACCGTACCAATTACGGGCGCCAGGTGACCGTTCACCATCATTTTACCGGCGCCATGCCCCAGGCTGCGGGGATAACCATCGGCATAGCCAATGCGCACAGTGGCAATGCGTGTATCTCTGGTTACCACGCCTTTACGGCCATAGCTCACCGTTTCTCCTTCTTTCAGGTTTTTTATTTGTGCAATGGTTGACTTTAAGGTAGAAACCTCGCGCAGATCCAATCCGCCCTCACCGCTGCTGTCGCCGCCATAAATGCCAATGCCCAAACGCACCATATCGAGGTGCCATTTAGGATGGCGAATGATGCCGGCCGTATTCACCACGTGCCTGATGAACTTATAATTTACAGCAGCCTGCAATTGCGCTACCATTTGCATGTACAGCTCGCCCTGCTGATCGGTATACGCATCGTGCTGCGGGTCTTCGCTCGATGCCAGATGCGTGAACACACTTTGCACTTTAAAGAACGGGGTGCGAAGTGCATTCAATACAACAGGCAAATCAGCCATCGAAAATCCCAACCGGTTCATTCCCGTTTCCAGTTCAATATGCACCGGGAACTGCTGTATGCCCTGTTTTTTAACAAAATCTTCAAACAATAATAAAATGCCGGGCGAATACAGGTCTGGTTCCAAACTGTATTGCACCAGCACATCGAACGTTGATTCATCGGGGTTCATGACCATGATAGGCAGATTAATACCGGCCTTGCGCAGCTCAACGCCTTCATCGGCATAGGCCACGGCCAGGTAATCGACCCGGTGAAATTGCAGCGCATTGGCAATTTCATAACTGCCGCTGCCATACGAAAATGCCTTTACCATGGCCATAAGGCGGGTAGAAGGGTTTAATAACTGTTGAAACTGCTTCAGATTATGCGCAACGGCAGTAAGATCGATCTCCAAAACCGTTTGATGTACTTTCTGCTGCAGCAGCCGGTCAATTTGCTCCAGTTCAAATATGCGGGCCCCTTTTAAAAGGATGGTTTCATCTTTAAAAAGGAGGTGATTCAGTTCTTTTATAAAAGCGTCTACCGACGAATAAAACACCACTTCGGGAATACCGGCGGTTTGAAAAATATGTTGATGGTGCGAAATGCGTTCCCCAATCCCGATCAACCGGTTCACCTGGCGTTGTTGCAGCAACCGCCCCACTTCGGCATACAGGTCTTTTTCTGAGCGGCCGCTTTGCAAAATATCTGAAAGAATAACCGTCTTTTTTGCATGCTGCTGTTGCTGGCTTAAAAAATCAAGGGCAATGGTAAATGAGCTGAGGTCGGCACTGTAACTGTCATTGATGATGGAACAATTATTAATGCCTTTTTTCAATTCGAGCCGCATGGCCACAGGGCCCAACTGCTGCATCTGCAACGCGATGGCTGGTTGCGGTATTTGTAAATGCAGCAGCACGCACCAGCAATGAATGGCATTCTCTACCGACGCATTATCGATGAATGGAATTACTATACTGATCTCTTCTTGCTGGTAACTGGCCGTAATGGTCGTTTTCCCCCCTTCTTTATATACCTGACGTATTTGCAACGTGGCCTCGGTCACCATACTCCAGCTAAAAATGGTGAAGCGTTTGCTGTTGCTCATTAATTGCCATACGGCGGCAACCCCACTGTTTATTTCCGGATCGTCCTGGCAATAAATAAGCGTTTCTACCTGTTTGAACAGTTGTAGCTTTTCATTCACTTTTTGCCGCAGGTTCACAAACCCTTCGCTATGCGCTTCCCCTATGTTGGTAAAGATGCCAATGGTAGGTTGAATGATCTTTTGCAATTGCTCCATTTCGCCGGGCTGCGAAATGCCGGCCTCAAATATCGCCAGCTCATGCTGCTCGTTCAGCGGCCATACGCTCAACGGCACGCCTATTTGTGAGTTATAACTTTTCGGACTGCGAATAATGGTATATTTTTCTTCCAGCAGTTGGTTCAACCATTCTTTTACAATGGTTTTTCCATTGCTACCGGTAATGCCTATTACCGGTAGGCTGAATTGTTTCCGGTGCCAGGCCACCAGGTTTTGCAAAGCCTGTAAAGGATCGTTCACCTGCAATATGTTGGCATCGGCCAGGTGGGTAACATCCATCGCCTCGCTCACAATAAAATTGCGAACGCCTTTTTCGTATAGTTGAGGAATAAAGGTATGCCCATCGCGGCGCGGGCCTTTTAACGCAAAGAATAAGGAGGTTTGGGGAAAGATGAGTTTGCGGCTATCTATCAGCAACTGCTCAATCGGCGCATTATCGTGATGAACGAGCCACTTTCCTTTTATGATGGAAGCAATATTGTCAATAAAGTATTTCACCCGGTTAATTTGATCAGTGAATTTCCCGGTCTATACCTGCATCGGTGTCTTTGCTTATATTGTTTCTACTTACAGTTATTGAATAAACGATAGAGGCAAGAATGCAGGTAACGATCACTAACAGGGAAACATATATTGGTATTTCTTTAATGCCATGGTATTTAACCAGTACGTATTTAACCAGTAAATCCTCTAACAACATCTTCAACCCGATAAAGATCAGTATTACCGCTATACCCTGTTGCAGATGCGCAAATTTATCACTGGCGCCCCGCAGTAAAAAGAACAGGGAACGTAAGCCCAGTACGGCAAAAATATTGGAGGTATAGATCACCAGTTTATCTCCTTTGGCAAGGGTAAATACCGCCGGAATGGAGTCGAGGGCAAATACAATATCGGTGGTAGCCAGCATGATCACCACTACAAACAGGCTGGTATAATATTTCTTGCCGTCTTTTCTGATCGACCATTTTCCATCTCCATCCTCGGGCGTAAGGGGTAATACCCGTTTCAGCAATTTATACACCTTGTTTTCCTGCAGGTTCTGGGTTTCTTCTTCTTCATTTTTTGCTTTGAACATGCCGAAACCGGTGTATACCAAAATAGCACCGAAGATGTACAGGATCCAGTGAAATTGCGTCACCAGCTCTATACCAATGGCTATGAAGATGATGCGGAAGATGATGGCCATCAAAATACCGATCAGCAATACCCGCCCGTAAAACTTTTCCTTTACTTCAAAAAACCCAAATATGAGAATGAAGACGAAGATATTGTCAATACTCAGCGACCACTCCATTAAATAGGCGCTCACATATTTGATGGCTCTGCCGTGGCCGTTCTCAACCCAAACAAAAACAAAGAAAAGCAGGGCCAGCGTAACCCAGAAGGCTGTTTGCCACAAGGCTTTTTTTATGGTTACATGGGAAGTTTTTTTACTAAGTAATCCCAGGTCAAATGCCAAAGCCAATACTAATAAACTGCCAAATATTAAAAACGTAAGCTGCTCAGGAGTCATGTATGTATTAAATGGTCGGCAAAGATAAGCCTAGTTTGTGGTTTATGGTTTGTTGTTTGTGGCAGGGCTCGCTAAACTCGGGGTAGTATTTCAAAAAGCGTGATTCCCGGGCTTTTAGCGATTCAAGCAAATAATTAATCGGCTCAAAATGAAACAACAACAAACCAAAAACTACAAACAACAAACCATTTCTACCCTTGATATTTTCTCCTCCGTAAGGCCTGATAAACAACGCCAAATATCAATACTACAAAAACCGGCAACCCGATGCTCAACAATTGCCATTGGCCCCGGTCTTCATCTGTTTTCTTGGGGTCTAACAGGCGAAGGGCAAAATCTTTCGACCGCGTATCGAGTATGCCTGAAGTATCGGTGAGGTATTGCACGCAGTTCAGGAAAAAATCTTTGTTGGCGTACTGGGTATTGGTAAACTGGTTAAAGCCCATATTCAGCGGACCTTCGTTCTGTGTAACTACATTCGAAACAATATCAGCATCCGATACCACGATCATTTTGCTTTCTTTTTCGGTAGCGGCGCGGAAGGGCTGTTTGTACAACCCGGCCAGGGTATCCATCATACCGCCCGATAAGCGGTTGGTGTACAGGGATGAAAATCTGCCTTCCAGCAAAACGGCGATTGGCATAAATGATTTATTGAATGTTTTTAAATCATCTTCCGTTTTTATACTGTTCAGCGTTACAATGGCGGGTGTACTGATGATGCGGGAACTTTCTGAGGTAGATAATAAGATCGTTTTTTTGATATTGTTTTTTACCGTATCTATAGAATTAGGGAAGATCGATAGCACATTATCCAGGTTCTTGGCAATGGCATGGTCTGAGTAAGAAGATAACGTTGGGAAATAGGGCCAGGGCACCAGTTGCATTTGAGGCTGGTTACCATAATTGCCTACTACCAGCGGTATTTTATCGCATTGCAGGTCCTGTACCAGGTCGCCATTGATGCGAACGCCGTATTTGAATAGTTGATCGTCGAGGTTCAGGTTACGGTCAAACGCTACAAAATCACTATGCGAACGCATGAGGCTGTCCATTTCAGCATACAGCTTATCTATCAGCCATATTACCTTACCGCCCTGCATAATGTACTGATCAATTTTCAGCTTTTGCTTATCGCTGAAGGGGATAGTGGGTTTCACGATCACCAGCGCATCAAAAACCGTGGGAATTACCGGCACACTATCAATAGGCACCCAACCAAAACGGTATTCCTGGCGCAGGGTACGGTCAACAAGATCGTAAACATTATAGTTGAAGAGTTCGCCATTGCCAAGCAGGTAACCGATGGCCGGCACGGTATCGGCTGTGATCTTTTGAATGGTGCGCGCCATTTTATATTCCAGCAGCGCCTCGGCATTGTTCAGCGATTGCACACCGCCGGTCATATCCTGCCCCTGTAAAAGATCAATAGCTACTTCGCGGTCTTTGTATTTTACCAGGGCGCCGGGGTAAACCAGGCGTTCTTCCTGCGATTCATCGGCCTTTGCCTTTACCTTAACGTTGGTGGGTTTAAGGCCCAGGCTGTCGAGGTGTACCTGCAGGTTCGATCGGGCGGTATCGCTCAGTCCTTCGCCAAACTTTTCAAATTTGTACTGAAGATTGCTGCCCGCCAGTTCTTTAAACTCCTGCAGCATTTCCTGGGTGCTGTTGGAAAGTTTTTTAAACCCGGCCGGCATATCGCCGGTGAGCAGCACGGTAATGGAAACTTTATCGGGCAGGCCTTTTAATAATTTTTTGGTAGCAGGTGATAAAGTATATCTTTTTTCCTGAGTAAGGTCAACACGGGTATGCACTACTGATGCCAGGTAGTTAATACCCACCAATACGATCAGCAAAAACAACCACCATAGTTTTGAAGCCAGTATTTTGTTCATGGTGTATTACCGGATTATCGTTTCAACAAATTGCGGTTGGTAAATATTAGAAAGAATAGGATGATGCTAAGAAAATAAATAATGTCGCGGCTGTCAACCACTCCCCTGCTTACGCTGCGGTAATGGAAGTCGATGCCGAGCATTTCAATATAATAATCGGCGCCGGCCTGCAGGGCAGGTATGCGGCTAACGGCGTTGAACCCGCTATACAGTATAAAGCAAAGGAACGCGCCGGCAATAAATGCTACGACCGCGTTATTGGTTACGCTGCTGCAGGCTATACCGATGGCCACAAAAACCCCGGCCAGGAATATCAGTCCAATGTAGGAGCCAATGGTGCCCCCCATATCGATACCGCCGCCAGTGGCAGCCAGTTGCTGTACGCTGATGGGGTATATAATGGTAGGAATTAAGGCAATAAGCACCACGCCCAGGGAGCCGAAATATTTTCCCGAAACCAGTTGCCAGCGGCTGAGCGGTTTGGTTTGCAAAATTTCGAACGTGCCGCCTTTGAATTCGTCGGCAAAACTGCGCATGGTAATAGCGGGAATCAGCAATAACAAGATCCAGGGGGCCAGCTCAAAAAATTTGTCAAGAGTGGCGTACCCGAAGTCAAGGATATTGGTATCGGGAAAAACGAACAGGAATAATCCATTTAATAACAGGAATACGATGATGGCAATGTAGCCGGTCAGGCTGCTGAAAAATTGCCGGAATTCTTTTTTACAAACTGACCACATGGGAGCGAAAATAAGTGATTATAAGTATAAGTAAATAAAAGATGCGGCTATATGACGCTCGTTTCAGCAATTTTATTATATTGCGTCTAGTCTTCACTATTATCCATGAAAAATGAACATCCGGTTACCGTCTATTTCTGTTCAATCATAAAATAGCCGAAACCTACTGCATAAAAAGTCCCCCCGATACAAACGGGGGATTTTTATTTTAGGCCCAGCCCTAAAGGGAGAAAAACAGCCCCTTATAACACCTACACGCACTACTAACTACTCGTCACTGGCTTTTACTCATTCTTTACCTCAGGTTCGTACCCGGGTCGTACTTGGGCTACATCTGATTATCCAATGTTTCGTATATATCCCGTACATATCTCGTATATGTGTCGTATATAAGCCGTTCCTTTAAAAGGTACGAGACATCTACGAAATACCTGCGAAACAGGTACGTGACAGGTTCAATAAAAAGGTTATGCAAAAACGACCCAGATATGAAGGAAATGCGAAGAAGCGGTAAACGAGAGGTAGCCGGTGGGAAAAATAAAAGGCCTTGTTTTTCACAAAAACAGGGCCTGTATTGTAAGAAGATGAGAAAAGTTGGCAGGTTATAAAGTTAACAGGTTTGACAAGGCTATTCTGCCTTTATAACATATGCGTTCCCTATACCGAAAAGCTTTCTCCACATGCGCAGGTGCGGCTCGCATTGGGATTATTAAAATAGAATCCCTTGCCATTAAGCCCTTCTGAGAATTCCAGCGTGGTATTCACCAGGTACAAAAAGCTCTTCAGGTCGGTAACCACTTTTACGCCGTTATCTTCAAACACCTGGTCACCGGGTTTCGATTGGTTATCAAAATCCATTTTATAACTGAGGCCAGAACATCCGCCACCTACCACTGATACCCGTAAAAAATAACCGGCATCGGGGGCATGGCCGCCTTCTTCCATCAGTTTACTTACTTTCTCTTTTGCTTTATCGCTTACAAAAATCATAATTTGAAGGTTTGAAAATGTGCAAATTTGAAAATTCAGCTTCTAATGATTTGATTTTCAATAAAAGCACATCCTATTTTATAACGCTTTTTTACCTGATTTGTTTAAAGATAACCTTTTCTATTTTGTACTTCAATTCGTTTGAACTTTTGTTTTCTCATTTTCAAATTAGCTAATTATCAAATTCTTACGTAGCAGTTCCACCGTATTAGTCACCTTTTCTATCACAAAATCAATTTGTTCTTCTGTGGTGAACCGGCCAATGGAAAACCGTAAGGAGCTATGCGCCAGGTCATCTTCTACCCCCAGCGCTTTGAGCACATAGCTGGGTTCCATGGATGCACTGGTACAGGCAGCCCCGGACGATAGCGCCACCTCTTTATTCAATCCCATCATCAGCCCGTCCCCGTTCACAAAGTTAAACGAGATATTGGCAACGTGTGGCAGGCGGTGGTCCCGGCTTCCATTTACATAAGTAGCATCCAGTTTCAACAGGGCATTTTCCAGTTTATCGCGCAATTGGCTCAGGCGTTGGCCATCTGCTTCCAGTTGCTGGCGGCAGATGTCGGCAGCTTTTCCAAGACCGGCAATGCCGGGGACATTCAGCGTACCACTACGCATTCCCTTTTCATGACCGCCGCCATCTAACTGGGCCGTTAATTTAACGCGCGGATTTTTCCGGCGTACGTACAATGCCCCCACCCCTTTTGGTCCATACATCTTATGCGCACTGCAGGTGAGCAGGTCAATTTCATCTTTTATAACATCAACTGGTATTTTGCCTACCGCCTGGGTAGCGTCGGTAAAGAACAACACGCCGTGCTTTTTGGCCAGTTTGCCTATTTCTTTAACCGGTTGAATGGTGCCTGTTTCATTATTGGCGTACATGATAGCTATCAAAATGGTGCGAGGGGTGATAGCTGCTTCCAGTTGTTGCAGATCTATCAGGCCTTCTTTATTTACCGGCAGGTAGGTTACGGTTCCGCCCAACTTCTCAATATGCCTGCAGGTATCCAGCACAGCCTTGTGTTCGGTTACACAGGTAATAATATGGTTTCCCTTGCCGGCATACATTTCAAACGCCCCTTTTATGGCCAGGTTATCGCCTTCTGTGGCGCCTGAGGTAAAAATGATCTCTTTGGGTTCGGCACCAATAAGCCTGGCTACCTGTTCGCGGGCATAGTCTACCGCCTCTTCGGCCTGCCAGCCAAAGGAGTGGCTGCGACTGGCCGCATTGCCATACAGATCGGTGAAATAGGGCAACATCACTTCCATTACCCGCGGGTCGCAGGGCGTTGTGGCGTTATGATCGAGATAAATGGGAAGTTTCAGCATATTCATTGGGTATTACCCAAGGTTGTAAACACAAAATTAATTGAAATGGTTGTATTTGATTGCCGGTTTCCGGGTTCCAGGTTGCAAGTTCCAGGTTCCAGGTTTCAGGGCAAGCAAACTGAATAATAGTGGGATTACCGAATTTTAAAGTCCCTGTAACTTGTAACATGAAACTGTTTTTTAATACTCCAAAAGCTATTCCATTAAATTTGTTACCTAACAAACTACAACTACGTGATATGCTGAAAATCGAACACATTGGTATTGCCGTTCGCGAATTATCTCAATCGGTGCCTTTGTTTGAAAAACTGCTGAATACTTCCTGCTATAAAACCGAGCAGGTTGAAAGCGAGCAGGTGGCTACCGCCTTTTTTAAGACCGGCGATACCAAAATAGAATTGCTGGAAAGCAGCAGCGCCGAAGGAGTGATTGCCCGCTTCATAGAGAAAAAAGGTGAAGGCATACACCATATTGCTTTTGAAGTAGAAGACATTGAAGCGGAAATGAAACGGCTCGTTAGTGAAGGTTTTGTTCTACTGAACGAAAAACCAAAGCCCGGCGCCGATAATAAGTTAGTGTGCTTTCTTCATCCGAAAAATACTAATGGGGTGCTGGTAGAATTGTGTATGGAGCGAAAATAGTTATTGAGTTCGTTAGTTATTGAGTTCTTAGTTATACTTCAACTTACTAACACAATAACTTATTAACTAATTAACTTGCCTTCCCCCCCATCACATGTTCCGGGCACTCTATACGCAATTCATCAATGGCCAATGGCTTTTGCATAAGGTTGCAAAAATGGTCCTGCTGCCTGTCGCCATTATAATAAAAGCAGGTGTAACACATACGTTGTGTTGAAATAATTCCGCTTTGATTTAACCGGTATATAAGATCGAGCACCAGTTTTAAAAACTGGTCTTTTTGTTGGGGTGTTAAAGTAGCTATGGCGCCATCCAGCGGCAGGGTAAAGTTCTCGATCATGCCGGTGAGCTTCATTCCCTGATCGGTAAGCGAAAAATTAAAACTGCGTGAATCAAGGGCGTCATCCGTTCTTTTGATGAGCCCTTTCTGCTCCAATACTTTTATTGAATCGCTGATGGTGGCTTTGGTAAGATTGAATTCCCGCGCCATGGAGGCTATGCGGCGCTGCTTGTCGGAAGTATGGTATTTGATAAAAATAAGCAACTGCAGTTGTATGGGGCTCAGCTTATGTTCCTTGGCTTCCGTCCATAACAAGACCCTGAACACTTCAGAAATTTTTTCCAAAGCAGCCACTATTTTGTAGTCTACATTGGTTATATGACGTTCCGGGTTAAATGCCGACATGACATAGCAATTCGCTTAAAGATACTGACTTAACCCTGTGAATATAATACAAGAAAAGGTAATAATCCACACGGGCAGCCGGTTATAGACGGAAGATGCTGTAACTGCGATGATTACATAAAAAAATAGACTAAACGTATAAAAAAAGTTCCGCTGTAGACACAGCGGAACCATTACTGTTTACCTAATATGAGGACCATTAAACCTACAATGCTATTTTCTTAACCTCGCTCCAACCCTTGCTATCACTAACCCGTACGGCGTACACACCGGAGCCGGCACTCATCGCATTTACGATAAGCCGGTAAGAAGCCTGATTAAAATCTTTGCGCACTATAACCTGTCCGCTCATGTTTATTAATTGTATAGATACGTTATCTCTTACATCGCTGTTAAAGTCGATGGTCACTGTTTTGTTTGATGAAGCAAAAATGTTGGTCACCTGGCTGTTTGCATTATTGCGTAATGACCGAATGGCTGAATAAAAAGCGCTTCCATTCATATCTACCTGGCGTATGCGGTAATAAACTACTGCATCGGCACTGTTTTTATCGGTATAAGCGTATTTATTAACCAGGCTGGATGTACCTGCGCCCATTATTACAGCTATTTGTTTCCAGTTGCGGGCATCAGTACTTTTTTCTATTGCATAATAGTTGTTGTTTACTTCTTCACTGGTACTCCAGCTAAGCTGGTTGTTTGAACCCTGGCGGGTAATATAAAACGATTGAAAAACAACAGGGAGAGTAGCGCCAGCCGAAAAGCCGTTACCGGTTGTATTATCTGCGTAGCTATAGCCTGTTTGAACAAGTTGTGTTCCCTTGAACTTAATGTCGCTACCGATCTTGATTTGATCGTTAGAGTTTACACCGGTTATTTTTCCACCGCTATATATTATGATGCGACTGGCTGAATTCAATCTTAATTTACCATTTTCCAGATCTAAAGTGCCATATATAATAACTACCACATTATCCAGGTCAATGAGCTGATCGAGGGTTACTACAGAATCAGCGGGTATTATAATGCTATCGCCATTGGCGGGTAAGCGGTTCAGGTTCCATGTACCGGTTAAGTTCCAGTTATTACTTTTGGATTTGATAGAGCCTGCCATCAGGCTGGTAGCCATCAGGAGGGCGAAAAGGGTAGTGTAAATTGATTTCATGGGGTAAACAGTTTTATGCTTAAATATTTTCAATACACGTACCTGATTTTTTTGGCATGGGTAAAATAAGGGGGTAGAAGGTCGCCGGAAATGGGTAATTTTTGTTATAAATAAATGATAATCAGAAGCATTATTATTTTTCCCAAAGTCTCAAAAAAATATATTTTTCCTGGCCAGGAACCAGCTGCCAGCACATGGAAATGTTCCCATATCTGGAAAAACATTACAATAAGGGGAAGTATTTAGGAAGAATAAGCTAATCCGCTAGGGCGTGACAGGTTATGTTATCCAGGGAAATGAAAAATTAAGAATTAAAAACAGAGGAATGAGGAAAGAGAGAGGAACGTCGAATATTGAACCTGCCTGCCGGCAGGCAGGTATCGAATGTTGAATGTAGAAGTTGGAATACAGAGATCAGAAGTAATTGTAAGTACTTCGATATTGAATATTGAACATTCGGTATTTCCGGGCCTATTCTTCGTCAGGAACTTCAGTTTTGTTCAAACCCAGTTTATCGATGGCGATGGCGGCGGCAATCTGGCTGGCGTCTTTTTTATTATAGGCTTTGCCTTCGGCCAGTAATTCACCATCTACTACGGCGCCGATGGTAAACAGGCGGCGACCGCCTTCTATGCGTTCATCGAGGGTTTCAAACTCCAGGTTCTTCCCATTTTTATTGGCCCAGCCGTATAATTTATTCTTATGGTTGATCTCGAGGTTCTCCAGGTCTTCCATATACAAGTGTGGAATGATAATGCATTCAAACACCCATTGCTTGGTTTTTGTAAACCCGCGGTCGAGGTAAATAGCACCTACCACTGCTTCGAGCGTATTGCCAAAGATCTGGCTCATCTTTAGCGAATTGTCGAACTTATTGTAGAAAGTGATCTTTTTCAAACCCATTTTGATGGCAATTTCGTTGAGCTTGTTACGATTTACCATCTTGGAGCGCATTTCGGTAAGAAATCCTTCTTCTTTGTAGGGGTATTTCTTAAAAAGAAAATCGGCTACGATCCCACTGAGAATTGCGTCTCCGAGGTATTCGAGCCGTTCGTTATTTTCATCGGCACTATCCCTTACGGACCTATGCGTAAGGGCAGCCTTATATAATGCGAGCTTGCCCGGGGTAAAACCCAGTACATTGCGCAGATTCTTTTTAAAAGAAAGATTCTCTTCTTTGCCTAAAAAGCGGTCCAGGATTCCCACAATTGTCAATCTACTAATTTTTCATTAAGCCAAAAAATCATAAATAGGGCCAGGAGTCCGCAACCATCAAAATCGTTAGTTCTACAACTCAAAGCGTATAAAGTTACGCTTTATATTTCTTAACGATCACACAGGCATTGTGACCTCCGAAGCCAAATGTATTACTTAATGCAGCTCGTACAGTTCGCTGCTGGGCTTTTTCAAAGGTGAAATTTAAACGGGAATCCAGCTCAGGGTCGTCGGTGAAATGGTTGATAGTAGGCGGAACTATATCGTGTACCACGCTCATGATACAAGCTATAGCTTCTACTACACCGGCAGCACCAAGACAGTGCCCCGTCATGGACTTGGTTGAACTGATGTTTACTTTGTAGGCCTGTTCACCAAAAACATCTGTTATGGCTTTCACTTCGGCAATATCGCCTAACGGTGTTGAAGTGCCGTGGGTATTGATATAATCAATATCCTCGGGTTTCATACCAGCGTCTTCCAAAGCTACGTTCATAACGTTTTTAGCGCCCAGTCCTTCAGGGTGCGGGGCTGTTATGTGATGCGCATCGGCTGTAGCTCCACATCCGGCAATTTCGCAATAAATTTTTGCACCACGTCGCAAGGCATGTTCCAGTTCTTCTACCACCAATACGCCGGAACCTTCTCCCATAACAAAGCCATCGCGGTCTTTATCGTACGGACGGCTGGCTGATTTGGGGTCGTCGTTGCGTTCGCTCAGGGCTTTCATGGCATTGAAACCGCCTACTCCTGCTTCGCTAATTACGCTTTCAGCGCCACCGGTAAGAATTATGTCTGCTTTGCCAAGCCGGATGAGGTTGAACGCATCCATAATAGCGTTGGTAGAGGAGGCACAAGCACTTACCACGGCAAAGTTAGGTCCGCGAAAACCATGCCGCATGGAGATGTGACCGGCTGCAATATCCAGGATCATTTTAGGAATGAAGAAGGGATTGAAGCGGGGAGTTCCATCGCCTTTGGCGAAATTCACCACTTCTTCCTGGAAGGTTATCAAACCGCCGATACCGCTGGCAAATACAACCCCTACCCGGTCAACGTTCACATTATCTTTATTAATGCCGGCGTCGATCACTGCCTGATCGCTGGAGATAAGGGCAGTTTGGGTAAAACGGTCGATTTTGCGGGCTTCTTTACGGTCAAGGAAATTCAACGGGTCAAAATTCTTTAACTCGCAGGCAAAGCGTGTTTTGAATTTGGAGGCATCAAACTGGGTAATAAAATCGGCACCGGATACTCCGTTAATGAGTCCGTTCCAATATTCCTGTAAACTATTACCGATAGGTGTAAGAGCACCAATACCGGTTACAACAACTCGTTTCAATTGCATAGCTCTTGCCAGAGGGAGTTTTAAGTAAGAAATCCGCTTTCGCAGCATGCGCCCAGCTATCGAAAGCGGATTTAATTTATTGCACCTGATCTACAGTATTCAAATTACTTAGCATGCTCTTCTAAGTAAGCAACAGCCTGGCCAACAGTGGTAATTGTTTCGGCCTGTTCATCAGGGATGGAAATATTGAACTCCTTTTCAAATTCCATAATTAATTCCACGGTGTCGAGCGAATCGGCACCTAAATCATTGGTGAAAGAAGCCTCATTGGTAACCTCTGCTTCTTCTACACCAAGCTTATCAACAATGATCTTTTTAACTCTTGTTGCGATGTCTGACATTTTTGTAAAGTTTAGTTACGGCTGCAAAAATATAGATTTTGGAATAATGACAATAAAAGGCTGGTTTTTAATTAATCTTGTTAATATTTTGTGATTTACCGGTTTTGTAGTACTATCCCGCCCGCCAAACTACCGGCAGGCCCCCTAAAACGGATATCTGCGTTGTTTATGCTTTTCGGGACCTGTTTATTTTTAAATACCTCAATTGGGGCTGATAAATGGTAAATCATTATATTGCAGCGCACTACCCAATTAGTCGGCATGGCTTTAAAAATAATAGATCATGGTTCCCGCGAGTACCAGCAAATGGTTCAATTGCGTAATGACATTTTACGCAGGCCATTGGGTTTGCAATTTACCCCCGAAGAACTGGAAAAAGAAAAAGAGGAGATCTTAATTGGCGCTTTTGAAGAAGAAAAGATGCTGGGCTGCTGTATGTTGATCAAAGAAGACCCCGCTTCGGTTCGCTTGCGCCAGATGGCCGTATTAAATAACCTGCAGGGTAAAGGCATTGGCCGGGCCCTGATGCAGTTTGCCGAAAATATTGCCCGCGACCGCGGTTTTCAGAAAATAACCATGCATGCCCGCAAAACTGCCGTAGGTTTTTATGAAAAACTCGGTTATAACGTCTGCGGCCAGGAATTTGAAGAGGTTACTATTCCGCACTATATTATGGAGAAGAGACTCTAATTCTGGTTTCAGGTTACCGGCTAAGGCCTGATGCAAATACAGCCGCGTTTCGACTTTCAGCTTTTCGCTTTGGCCTTTTAACTTTCTTTATACCGTAGCTTCCTTAGCCGATACAAATTGTTTCATTTGCGAAAGAAAACGTACCATTATCTGCATACTGGTCACATCTTCTATTACCAGCATAAATAATTTTCCGTTCTGTTTTAACCGCGCCTTATTGGTTTTGGTTTGAATAAACGTAAGGATATTATGAAAAATGGGCGACTCAAAATAGGGTGAATCGGCCTTATTAATGAAATAACATTTCAGGGTTTCATCTTTCAGCAACATTTTTTCAAAGCCCAGCTCTACGGCCATCCGGCGGCTCCGCACCGTATCAAACAGGTCTTCCACCTGTTGCGGTATAGGCCCAAAGCGGTCTTGCAGTTCAACGGCAAATGCCTGCAGCTCTTCTTCGTTATCACAATTATCTAACCGGGTATATAACGTTAACCGTTCGGTGATGCTTTCCACATAACTATCGGGTATCAATATTTCCAGGTCGGTATCGATGGTGCAATCCTGCACATAATCTTCCTGCTTCGATATTTCTGCCTTAAATAATTCACGGAACTGCGTACGCTTTAACTCCTTGATGGCTTCTTCCAGTACCTTCTGGTACATTTCAAAGCCGATCTCGGCCATAAAGCCGCTTTGTTCACCACCCAGCAGGTTACCCGCTCCCCGTATATCCAGGTCGCGCATGGCTATCTGGAAGCCGCTTCCCAGTTCACTGTGCTGCTCCAGGGTTTGCAAGCGCTTTCTTGAATCGGGCGGCAAGGTGCTCATCGGCGGCGCCAGCAGATAACAGAATGCTTTTTTATTGCTTCGCCCTACCCTGCCGCGCAACTGGTGCAGATCGCTTAACCCAAAATGGTGGGCATTGTTAATGATGATGGTATTTACATTGGGAATATCTACCCCGCTTTCAACTATATTGGTACAAATAAGTACGTCGTACTTTTTATCAATAAAGTCGAGGATGCGCTCTTCCAGCACATGTCCTTCCAACTGGCCATGCGCATAGCCAATGCTCAGGTCAGGGCATAATCCCTGGATAAGCGCCGACATTTCTGCCAGGCCCTGTACGCGGTTATGTATGAAGAATACCTGTCCGCCCCGTTCTGTTTCAAAATATATGGCGTCCCGGATGAAGTCCTGGTTAAATACCTGCACTTCGGTTTGAATTGGCTGCCTGTTCGGTGGCGGCGTATTGATAATGCTCAGGTCACGGGCGCCCATCAGGCTGAACTGTAACGTACGGGGTATAGGCGTTGCCGTTAAAGTTAAACAGTCTACATTCGTACGCAGGGTCTTGATCTTTTCCTTATGGGCTACGCCAAATTTTTGCTCCTCGTCAATGACCAAAATACCCAGGTCTTTGTATTTAACTTCCTTGCCTAACAGCGCATGGGTTCCAATAATGATATCTATTTTACCTTCTTCGAGTTTCTTTAAGGTTTCTTTTTTCTCTTTAGCCGATTTGAACCGGTTTACGTAATCTACCGTTACCGGGAAATCTTTCAGGCGTTCGCTGAATGTTTTATAATGTTGAAATGCCAGGATGGTGGTGGGCACCAGTACGGCTGCCTGTTTTCCATCGCAACAACTTTTGAACGCGGCCCTGATGGCAATTTCCGTTTTTCCAAAACCTACATCACCACATACCAGGCGGTCCATTGGCGATGGCGATTCCATGTCTTTCTTCACATCTCCTGAGGCCTTACTTTGATCGGGCGTATCTTCATAAATAAAGGAGGCTTCCAGTTCGGTTTGCATGTAATTGTCTGGCGCATGCTGAAACCCCTGCTGCGCCTTGCGTTGGGCATACAGGGTAATGAGGTCAAAGGCAATTTCCTTAACCTTTGTTTTGGTTTTTTCTTTCAGTTTGTTCCAGGCGTCACTACCCAGCTTATTTACCTTGGGTATGCTTCCTTCCTTACCGGTATATTTCGAGATCTTGTGCAGCGAGTTAATATTTACATACAATATGTCGCTGTCTTTATATATGATGCGTACCGCCTCCTGCAGCTTGCCGTTTGATTCCAGTTTTTGCAAGCCGCTGTACACGCCTACCCCATGATCGATATGGGTAACGTAATCGCCCGGTTGCAATTCGCGCAGGGTACGCAGGGTAATGGCCTTGTTCTTATTATAAGCCTGCTTAACCTTGTATTTATGATAACGCTGAAAGATCTGGTGATCGGTATAACAGATCACTTTCAGGTCTTCATCAATAAATCCTTCGTGTATAGATGTGGGCACCGGCGTGAATTGAATGCCGGCTTTCAGGTCTTCAAAAATGCTGTTCAGCCGCTCTAACTGCCGGGGGTTTTCTGCAAATAAATACAAACTGAACTTCTTTGCTTCCCATTGTTTCAGGTCTTTTATCAGCAGATCGAACTGGCGATTGAAAGCGGGTTGGTCTTTGGTATTATGGTCAATGGTGAGTGGTGAATGGTGAGTGGGCTCGCTATCTTCCAAAAAACCCGACGAATGGCCAAACTCTACAACATGACGATTCGCTAGCTCTTTTTTCAGCGAACTGCCTGAGATAAATTCATCGGCCTTTATGGTTGTCTTTATGGTTTTATCGTCATCATCGGCATTCTCCTTCTCTTTGGGCGCCGTATTGTTTGCCTGTATTTCCAGGAACAGGTGCAGGTCTTCTTCCTGGGTTAACAGTTTTTCTTTGGTAAGCTCCCAATCCTGGATCCAGTAAACGGTATTCTCGGGCAGAAATTCAAACAGGGAGATCTTCTCGTCTTCGTCAAACTGCGTTTCTACATTTGGAATGATGCTTACCTGTAATAATTTCCGTTCGCTCAACTGGGTTTCGGGATCAAAAATGCGAATGGAGTCTACATCATTGCCAAACAGTTCAACCCGGTACGGCTTTTCGTTGCCAAAGGAATAAATATCCAATATACCACCGCGTAAGGCAAATTGCCCTGGCTCATACACGAAATCGGTGCCGGAAAAACCATAATCAACTAACTGGCGTAACAAGCCTTCTACATCTATGGTATCGCCCGATTTCAAATAAATGATGTTGCCGGCCAGCGTTTTGGGCAACACTACTTTTTCAAACAAAGCCTCGGGATAAGTAACCAGCATACCAACGCGGTTACTGCCTGCCGGGGGTGAAGAAAACCGGGTTAGCGCTTCGGTCCGCAACATTACGTGCGAAGAATTGAGCAACCGGAAATTCTTCCTGTTCTTAAAAGAAGAGGGAAAGAAAAATGAATTCAGGGCATGGGTCAGGTTCTCCAGCGAATTGTGCATGTAGGCGGCCGCTTCGGCATCTTCACAAACAATAACATGATTGAGCTGACTGCAGGCATCGTGTTGAAAAATGGTGCCGATCACAAAGGCCGGGGAGCTACCATGCAGGTTTTTACAAAAAATTTGTTGGGGTTGGGCAAAAGTGAGCCTGTCCGCCAATTGAAAAAGGCGGGGGTTATTTTTATACGCGTCGAGCAGCACCTGCAAATTCATATCAGCGGCGCAAAGATAGGAAAAAGGCAACGAGGCAACAAGGCATAAAGGCAACGAGGAGGGGAACAGCTCTAAGTTCTTTGTTAACGGATGCCGGTTACCAGTTGCCGGGTTCCGGTTGCCGGGTGCCGGTTTCAAGTTTCAGGGGGGCAGATTGCCAATTGTCTATTGCTTATTGCTCTTACATATTTCGGGTTCATAGGTACCGGTTGCCAGTTGCCTGGTACCGGTTGCCGGGTGCCGGTTTCAAGTTTCAGGGGGGCAGATTGCCAATTGTCTATTGCTTATTGCTCATACATATTTCGGGTTCATAGGTGCCGGTTACCGGTTACCAGTTGCCGGGTGCCAGTTGCCGGGTACCGGGATAGCCGGTTTCAGGTCCCAGTTGAGGCCTCTATTTTTACCCGGCAATTCCGATGTAACTGAATTTCCCCGGATCCGGAACCCGGGATCCGGCAACTACCTTCTCCTTGCAACCCCGCAGATCAGGGCGGGCTCTGAAACAACTGACTTTCAGCCCTCAATTTTGCCAATGGCCATAAATCCAGTAACTTATTAAAAATTGCAAGCCATATGTCTCTTCTTCCCTGGCAAACCGGTAAAGTTATTCGCATTGTTAATGAAACCAGTAACACGAGGCGGTATTGGATAGAAGTGCCAGAAATGAAGTCGTTCGATTTTGAGCCCGGCCAGTTTGTTACCCTCGACCTGCCTATTCATGAAAAACCTGCCAGGCGGCAGCGCAGCTACTCCATTTCCTCCTGGCCCGATGGCACTAATGTTTTTGAACTGGTGATCGTTTTGCTGGAAGGTGGCGCCGGCACTACCTGGCTCTTTAATGAAGTAAAAGAAGGAGACGAACTACCGTTTCGCGGCCCTCTGGGTAAGTTTACTTTGCCTGAGCCTATTGACCGCGACCTGTTCTTTATTTGTACCGGTACTGGTATAGCGCCATTTAGATCAATGACCCATCATATTTTAAATCATAATATCAGCCACCAGAACATTTACCTCATCTTCGGTTGCAGAAAGCTGGGAGATACCTTATACGGTAAAGAACTGCAGGAATTATCTCAGAAAGTAACCAGCTTTCAATACATACCTACCTATTCACGGGAAGTTGTCGAAAATCAAGATCATTTGATTCGTACCGGTTATGTACATACTATTTATGAGGAAATAATACAATCTAACGGTAGCAATATGGGCACTTCCGACCCCACTTCATTAAGGCCGGCTTATTTTTATTTATGCGGTTGGAAGAACATGATCGATGAGGCAAAACAACGCATTCAGGCGTTGGGGTACGACCGTAAGCTTATTCACCAGGAGTTATATGGATAGCAATAAAATATTTGATCTGACCTTTGCCAGAACCCTATAGATACTATTATCCCTCAACTTGCAAAATGCACTTAGCTGAGCTATTTATTTGGACAAAGGCCAATAAACAACTGCTATCATCGTTTTTGATCACGATGATTTTGGTTATTATTCCCCCGGGATATCAAATGGATTTGGAAATAGTGCTGGTTAAGAGGGCGAAGAGAAAAACAAGCTTGAACTATAGCAGGACGTTACTTATTACTAACCGATTTATCCTGCAGCTTGTCTGATTTCTTTTCTTCTTTTGCGGTAATCGAAATTACAGGAATGTTAGATGAGCCTTTGAGTTTTTCTTCCAGCATCAGCTTATCTCTCTGTAATTCAAGAATTTCTGCATGACTGGTCATCATTTCCTTCTCTAATTCATTCACTCGCTTTTTCTGCTTTTTAAGCTGACTACTGCGTAGTAAAAAGCCTGAAGCAAAAGCAATCGCGATGATGCCAACCAGCAGTGAAACGTCAATTGACAATTTAATTAAAAGCATAGGCTAGCCTCCATTGTTGTTTCACCTGGTTTTTTTAAGGTGTTACAAAAGTACAAGGTTAAACATAATTAAAAAGAGTAGTTTTTCGATGCGAATATTTCAATTAATTCAATATTTATACCGCATTTAGCCAATGTGTTTTTGAACCAATTCCCTTACCTGAGTAGCAGGAATACGATCCTGTTGCATGGAATCGCGGTGCCGGATGGTTACGGTTCCGTCTTCTTTGGTTTGCTTATCAACTGTTATACAGAATGGTGTACCAATTGCGTCCATACGACGATATCGCTTTCCAATGGTGTCTTTTTCTTCATAAAAGCAACGGAAATGCGATTTACAGTCATCCATAATTTCCCGGGCAATTTCCGGTAATCCATCTTTCTTTACCAATGGCAATACGGCCAGCTTTATGGGCGCCAGTTTTGGTGGGATCTTCAATACCACCCGGCTATCCTGCTTGTCGGCAGTGCTCAGGTCTTCTTCAGTATAGGCTTCGCTCAGGATCATCATGAAAGTTCTATCAAGCCCTACCGAAGTTTCCACTACGTATGGGATATAGTTCTGATTGATCTCTGAATCGAAGTACTGCATTTTCTTTTTACTGTACTCCTGGTGATTACGCAGGTCGAAGTCAGTACGGGAATGGATACCTTCCAGTTCTTTAAACCCGATGGGGAATTCATATTCAATATCGCAGGCGGCATCAGCATAGTGAGCCAGCTTTACGTGATCGTGAAAACGGAATTTTTCTTTGGGAATGCCCAGGCTCAGGTGCCATTTCATACGTTCCTCCTTCCAGTATTCGTACCATTCTTTTTGAGAGCCGGGACGAATAAAGAACTGCATCTCCATCTGTTCAAATTCGCGCATGCGGAAGATGAACTGCCGGGCAACAATTTCATTACGAAAAGCTTTACCGGTTTGTGCAATACCAAAAGGTATTTTCATGCGGCCGGTCTTTTGTACGTTCAGGAAGTTCACAAAAATACCCTGGGCGGTTTCGGGCCGCAGGTAAATCTCACTCGCTTCTTCCGATACGCTGCCCAACTGGGTGCTGAACATCAGGTTAAACTGACGCACCTCCGTCCAGTTACCGGTACCGCTTACCGTACATTTAATTTTTCTATCTTCTATAAGCTTTTTTAAACCTTCATAATCGTTGGCAGCCAGCAACTTATCCATTTCTGCCAACAGGGCGTCGGCATCAGCTTTCTTACCCTCTTTCTCCAACTCATCGGCCTTTGCTTCGATCAGGTGATCTACGCGATAGCGCTTTTTACTGTCTTTATTATCGATCATCGGGTCGCTGAAATTATCAACGTGCCCGCTGGCCTTCCAGGTAGTAGGATGCATAAAAATGGCCGCATCAATACCCACAATGTTCTCATGCATCTGGGTCATGCTCTTCCACCAGTAATCACGGATATTTTTTTTGAGCTCGCTACCCCATTGGCCATAATCATACACGGCACTGAGCCCGTCATAGATCTCACTAGACTGAAAAATAAATCCATACTCTTTGCAATGCGAAATAATTGCCTGGAATCTATTGTTATCTGTTGCCATAAGGATGCAAATATAGTTGACAAGTTAATATGGTTAACAAGTTGACAAGGTCTTTATTCCAGGGTTCCCTAATGCCTTTCGGCAGCCGAAAGGCTCATCCCATATCAACTTTATTAACTTTATCATCGCTTCAACTTTCAACTTCTCAACCTTTCAACTTCTCATTATCCTTATGCCTGTTAGCATCCCGTATATTCTTTTTCTCAAAATTCTTTTTCAGGGCCTCGGTAAGGTCAACGCCGGTTTGATTGGCCAGGCAGATGAGCACCCACAATACATCGGCCATTTCATCGGCCAGGTCCTTATTTTTATCGCTTTCCTTGAACGACTGATCGCCATACTTACGGGCCATGATACGCGCCAACTCTCCTACTTCTTCGGTAAGAATAGCCATATTGGTTAGCTCGCTGAAATATCGAACGCCCACTGTTTTTATCCAGTGATCAACCTGTTGTTGCGCTTCTTTGATTTGCATGGTAAGTGGTGAATTGTGAGTGGTGAATCTTGAAACGGCAAACATCAAAGGCTCCCATTCCATTCTCATTCTTCTTACTTCCTATCTCTGCCTCCATTTTCAAATTTGCACATTTTCAAATTAACATTATTCTTTATTCTTTGTGTCTATTACAATAGTAACGGGTCCATCATTCAGCAGCGACACCTTCATATCGGCGCCGAATTCGCCGGTAAAAACGGGTTTACCCAGCTCGGTTTGCAATTGCTGTACGAATTGTTCATATAACGGAACGGCAATAGGAGGTTTGGATGCTTTGATATACGATGGCCTGTTCCCTTTTTTGGTAGAAGCATGCAGAGTAAATTGGCTTACCACCAAAATATCGCCGCCCTGATCCCTGACCGATTCGTTCATAACGCCGGCTGCATCGTTAAATATGCGCAGGTTAACGATCTTCCCGCTTAACCAGGTAATATCTTCGGTGGTATCAGCATCTTCAATTCCTACCAAAATGAGCAAACCCTTTGAAATAGATGAACGTATACTGTTATTGATCACAACATTCGCCTGTGTTACCCGTTGTATTACCGCCCGCATATACGTATTAATTAGTTTTATCTTTATAGAATGAAGATAGATGTTTCAAAAGAATTGCATTTTAAAACTGCTCGAAGCGGTGGCAAGGGGGGACAAAATGTAAATAAGGTGGAGACAATGGTGGAAGGATATTTTCATATATCTAATTCGCTGATTTTAAATGATCAGCAAAAAGTAATTGTTCAAAAGAAATTGGCCTCAAAAATAAATTCGGAAGGGTTTTTGCAAGTAAGAAGCCAGATTCACCGCAGCCAGTTGCAGAATAAGGAAGAAGTGGTAAAAAAAATGAATGCGATTTTAGAGCAGGCATTAAAGAAAGAAATAAAACGGATCGCCACCAAACCTTCCAAAGCAGCTAAAGCAAAGCGGCTTGAAACAAAACAGAAACAATCACAACACAAACAAAACCGCCGAAAGATCCGACCCGGCGATTTGTAAGCGTAACACCGAATGCTATGAAACTGACTCAACAACTGCACCGGGTTAATTTGCCCAAACTAAGCATTGGATTGCTGTTAGTAACAGCTATTTTTTCCTGCCAGAAAGAATTAAAGTTCGACGAAATACCAGCCAAAGATCATAACCTGGTATTGAAGTTCATACCCGTAGTGCAATATGATTCTGTTCGCCTGGAGCTGGGAAAAGAGTACCAGAACATTTTTAAAGAACGGTACACACCCACCGCCTTTAAGTTCTACATCCATAATTTTGAGATGAGCAATACCGATTCGGGCTATTCGTTCAAGCTTGCTAATGATAAATATTACCTGGTTGATTTTGCCGATTCGGTTTCTACAGAAATTAAAATAGCTGTCCGACCTTATGTATACAACCGTATTTCATTTACTATTGGGGTAGATAGCGCCCAGAATGTAAGCGGCGCTCAAACCGGCGCCCTGGACCCTGCCCTTGGCATGTTCTGGGACCGTACGACCGGTTATATTATGGCAAAACTGGAAGGAACTTCTTCCAGATCATCGCAAGGTGGTAAATTTGAGTATCATATCGGCGGGTTCACCAGTGCTGAAAGCGTAATTAAAAAGCCCTATTTGTTATTTCCATTTGCGCAGAATTTAGAACTGCAGCCTGGCCAAACAAGCCAGATGTTTATTACCTGCGATGCCAATGACTGGTTTTATAATCCGCACGATATAAAGATTGCCGAAAACCCGGTGGTTAAGACCCCCGGAGACCTGGCAAAACAGATTGCTGAGAATTATTCAAAAATGTTTACCGTAGATTCTGTTGCTAATGAATAAATAGTGGCTGTAAGATGGACAATAAGAATTTCTTTATTGCTTTTTTTGGGATGCCTGCTGGTAAATGCCTGTAAAAAATCAGGCAATGATAACAGCGGGCCACACCCGCTAACGTTTACAGTACCAGCAGGATTTCCAGCCCCGCAATACACCTTTACCGGCAATCCCTTAACACAGGAAGGGTTTGAACTGGGCAGGAAGCTTTTTTATGATGGCCGCCTGTCGAAAGACGGTAATTTCCCGTGCGCATCGTGCCACCAGCAATTTGCCGCTTTTGCCACCTTCGATCATCCATTAAGCCATGGTTTCAACAACCAGTTTACACTACGCAATGCGCCCGGTTTATTCAACATGGCCTGGAATAAAGAAATGCATTGGGATGGCGGCATTGTAAATATTGAAGTACAACCGCTGGCCCCGCTTACGGCGCCCAATGAAATGGCAGAAGATTTGAACAACGTCCTCAATAAACTGCAGCAAGACGATCAATATAAGAGAATGTTTTCCGCTGCGTTTGGCGATGAAACCATCAACAGCCAGCGCATGTTATTTGCCATTACCCAGTTTGTGAACTCCCTGGTTTCGGCCAATTCAAAATACGATAAAGTAAAACAGGGCACAGCTACCTTTACCTTAACGGAACAAAACGGGTATACCCTGTTTCAATCAAAATGCGTTAGTTGCCATCCCGAGCCTTTATTTACCGATCATAGCTTTCGCAATGTAGGGTTACCGGTTGACCCGTTTGCAAACGATTTTGGCAGAATGCGCATCACGAATAAACGGGAAGACTCGCTGAAATTTAAAGTGCCCAGCCTGCGTAATGTGGCCCTTACTTTTCCTTATGAACATGATGGTCGTTTTTCATCCATTACCAGTGTGCTTGACCATTACAGCAGCGGCATACAGAATGGTCCTACGCTTGATCCTTTATTGAAGAATAAGATCCCACTCTCCAATACAGAAAAGTATTACCTGCTTGAATTTTTGAAAACGCTTACCGATTCTACTTTTATTAATGATAAAAGGTTCGCGCAGCCGGAGTAGAGAAGGCATATAGGCAACAAGGCACCGAGATGCAGGTGCAAGTGAAATACCTCCAAAGCAGAATACAGCTACACGCGAATACAGCTTATAGGTGAAAGTCGAAAGCTAAAATACAAAAGGCGGAACCGTGGTCCCGCCTACTAATAATTTATAAGTTTTTTTCGTTGCCTTTATGCCTTGTTGCCCGTAATCTGCTTTTGGCCTTTGCCTTTCTGCTTGAAGTTACGGCTTAATGCTTATATATAGCTTTCTTCTTACTGCCTGCTCAACTTTCCCTGGGTAACGTCTTTTTTGTTCTGAATAACATTCAATGCATCCTTCTGACGGTTCAGGTCTTCGGTTTGCAATACCTGGTCATTCTTGTTCTGGTTAATTTTCTCCTGCAGGGCTTTTAACCTTTTTTCGAGATCGTACTGATCGTCCTTGAGGTTCAGCAATCTTTTTTCTGATTTCTTAACCACCTCTTCCTGTTTTTTAATTTGCACATCCAGGTTATAGGCATCAATGTAAGGCGCCATGGTGTTCAACAGCTCCTTGGCATCACCTACTTTAAAGCGATCATCGGAAGTACGGGCGCCAACATTCTCACCGGGGCGGCCAATGAGCAGGTACACCACGCTCGTTTCGCGGTCTTTTACCAGCTTGCGATCTACCTTGTAATGCACATCAACAATTTCAGGGTCATTTTCCGACAGGCGTGCATTGCGATAAACATCAAAACTCTTGATGTGGTCGCTCTTACCGCCCTTTTTTCCCATATATTCTTTGATGGCGTCCTCTACTACTTCAGCAGAGTAAGGTAATTCGATGGTCGCAACTATTTTATCACTTTTCTGGTATTCAACCTTTGTTTCGCCGGATTGCGAAAAAACAGGGGAGCTTAATGAAATAACGGTCACAAGGACCATTAGAGGTAAAGATACTTTCATCGGGATCGGATTTTGTGACTTAAATATACAATGCGGCCGCAAAGATAGCAATAGCAGGCAATAAAAAACATATCAACAGTTTCGCCGATGCGCCAGCTGGCTGAGCAAACGTGAAAAACCCACTGTTACAGATACGAGGTTACAAGTTACAGGGCATAAGTTTCAGATTTTCAAAGCAAAGTCCATGCAACATGAAAACCCGCAGAGCGGGGCAAGCTCTGGACCCTGCAACCGACAACCGGTAACTGGCCTTGCTTTGCTGAAGCTTCGCGAAGGCGCAGTAACCGGCAATGGCTTACCTTTGAGGCCGGTTCACCCTGAGCAGCTGACTGCCTGATAATCAACGGCAATATATCTCATCGGGAATTTCAGGTACAAGCTTTGTTATTTAAATCCTATATCCCGCATAAACAAGCAGCTACCAGTCGGGTTATAATGAATGAACCCTTAATTTTGACCATTCATTTTAAATAAATTTCATTGAGCGGTATTAAAAAATTAGCCGGGCAAACAATGTGGTATGGCGTACCCAAAATTGTAAGCCGTTTTTTAAATTATGGATTAACACTGCTGGGTTTTCGCATTTTTGACCCGGTAAGTACCAGCGACCTGACCCAGGTATATGCTGTAATTCCCTTTCTGAATATTCTTTTTACCTATGGTCTTGAAACCAGCTATTTTCGGTTTGCCCAGCAAAAAGACAGAAATGTTCTATACAATACACTAAACATTTCCATTGTTGCAAGCACCATACTCTTTACCGTTTTATTATTTGCATTTAAAGGGCCGCTCACCAGTTTTATTGAGTTGCGCGATCATCCGGAATTTGTAACCTGGATGATCTGGATAACCTTTTTTGATACTTTAGCCATTATTCCATTTGCTAAATTGCGGCTCGAAGAACGTCCCCGTAAATATGCTTTTGTAAACCTCGCTTCTGCCTTAATAAATATTCTACTGACGCTGTTTTTTCTGTTTGTAGCAAAAGGAGCGCATGATAAGGGCGAAAACAGTTTTCTGGCGTTCCTGTATAGACCAGATATTGGCGTAGGTTATTTTATCATTGCTAACCTAATTGCCAGCTTTGTAACATTATTATTGCTTTATAAAGAAATAAGCGTTATCCGTTTTGTGTTTGACAAACAACTGTGGAAAGAAGTAATAATCTATTCTTACCCTTTGATCATTGTTGGCTTAGGTGGTATGATCAACGAAATGCTTAGCCGGTTGGTGTATCGCAAAGTATTGCCAGGTGATTCCATTCAGGAAAAACAAGACCTTGGCATATTTGGCGCAAACTATAAGCTGGCGGTGCTAATCACCATTTTTATACAAATATTCAAGCTGGCGGCAGAGCCCTTCTTTTTTAATCAAAGCAAAAATGATGATGCCCAAAGGGTATATGCACGGGTTATGAAATTTTTTGTAATTGCCTGTTCCTTTATGTTCCTCGTCATTGCACTCTTCCTTGATTTCTGGAAGTTTCTGATCGCTTCAAAATTTAAAGCGTATGCTGAGGGCATTCATATCGTTCCCATACTTGCCATGGGAAGCGTATTCCTGGGCATATATTACAATTTAACCGTATGGTATAAATTAACTAACCGCAATATGACCGGCGCCTATATTACCATTGCCGGGGCTGTTATTACGGTTATATTAAACATTGTGCTTATTCCGGATTTCAGGTACACCGGTTCGGCCTGGGCTACTTTTATTTGCTATGCATTTATGATGGTGATCAGTTACGTTTTAGGACAGAAATATTATCCCGTACCCTACCCTAAAAAGAAACTAATTACCTACCTGTTCATATGCGCGTTAATGTATGTTTTTCACGAATACCTGATCGCACGTAACCTCAACCACGAGGCAGGTTATTTTCCATATGTTTATTATGGCTCTTCGTTACTGTTGATGGGGCTATTTACGCTTCTTATCCTTAAAGTTGAAAAGAAAGAATTTGAGCGCCTGCCATTTGTAGGTAAATTTTTTTATAAGGTCCCGGGGTCAGGATTAAAGCCGCAATAGCAATGGCAATTAACAAAGGCACCTTGCCATCTTATCCTCTAGATCCAGTTAATAACCTTTTAAAAACGGGTTATGCAGCTTTTCATGGCCGATGGTGGTTTGCGGGCCATGGCCGGAAAAAACCACGGTATCATCGGGCAAAACAAACAGCTGGTTGCGGATGCTGGCAATAAGGGTTTCGAAGTTTCCACCAGGCAGGTCGGTACGGCCGATGCTTTCGCGAAATAACACATCGCCACCAATAACGAACTGCTGCGCCTGACAATAAAAACAAATATGTCCGGGCGAATGCCCGGGAGTAAATAATACCTGTAATGCATCGGTACCCAACGGTATGGTGTCACCTTCGCGTAAAAATAATAGGTCGCCTTTGTAATTATCAAAAGGCAGCCCCCACGATAAGGAAAACGTTGGAGCATATTCCAGTACCGGCTTTTCTTTTTCGTGCAGGTGAAGGGTTAGATTCCAGGTATCATGGATGAATTTGTTTCCGAATACGTGGTCTAAATGACAATGGGTATTTAACAAATATTTAGGCGTTAGGCCGGAAGTTTGTATAAATTCTTTCAATTCATTGCGTTCATTACCGAAATAGCAGCCGGGATCGATAATGCAGCATTCGCCCGATTCGTTATACACCACATACGTATTCTCCTGAACCGGACTAAATGTAAAAGATGTCACTGTAAGCATACTCGTACCTTGTTATAATTGATTTTCGCGGTATTATGGATTGTTTTAACTTTAAAACATTTAAAGACAGGCTATGCAATTTCAACAGATTCAGCCAAAGACAAAAGTATTTTCTTCCTTTTTCCTTTTACTAGCCATGTTGCTGCCAACCGTACTATTCGCCCAGGTGAATACTGTGGAGTTTGGAAAGAACCGGGTTCAGTACCGTAAATTCAAATGGGAATATTACCAAACTACCAATTTCAATACTTATTTCTATGAAAATGGTAAAACCATTGCCAACTATGTAGCACAGGTGGCCGAAAGCGAGTTGCCCGGCCTGGAACAGTTTGTTGAGTATGGCCTGCAACGCCGCGCCAACATCGTTATATATAATAATTTTGATGAATTACGCCAATCGAACATTGGACTTAGCCTCGACTGGCAAACCACCGGTGGTATTACCAAACTGGTGAATAACAAAATGGTGGTGTACTTCGACGGCGACCATTCTAAATTACGCAAACAAATACGCCAGGGTATTGCCCGCATACTGGTAGATAATATCCTGTTTGGCGATGACCTGGGTGAATTTGCAACTAACCAGGCTTTGCTCGACCTGCCCAAATGGCTGGTTGATGGGTATATTGATTACGTAGCGGAAGATTGGAGCCCAGAATACGACAATGAGCTGAAGCTTGCCCTTTTGTCGGGAGAATACAAGAATTTTTACCATTTCGCTTACGAAAAGCCATTGCTGGCCGGCCATGCTTTCTGGCATTACATGGCTGAGAAATATAAAAAAGAGAACGTTACCTACTTTTTATACCTCTCCCGGGTTTACCGCAACCTCAACAGTGCTTCCCAACGGATCGCTAAAAAGAAATTTAAAGAAGTGCTGAAAGATTTCATGCTCGAAAGAACAGAAATGTATGAAAAAGATCTTCGTGGCCGCCGCGATATTCCTAAAGGAACGGTTTCAATCGTTGAAGAAGTAACCCACAATAAAGACTTTATCCATTTCACGCCGAACCCTGCCCCCCGCAGCCAACACTATGCTGTAGTAGAATTTATCAAAGGCCAGTACCGGGTAGTGTTGTGGGAAAATATGACCGAAAGAAAGGTTTTATTAAATACCGGTGTTCGCGCCAATGAGAACGAGATCAATCCCAATTATCCTTTATTAGCCTGGGATGGCAAAGGCACCCGCCTGGCCTGTATTTACTGGTCGGAAGGAAAAGTAAATTTATTCGTCTATGACATGGTTGCCCGGTTCAAACGTGTAAAGCAGGAAATACCGCATTTTGAACAGATACAGGATATGCAGTTCATGCTGAACTCCAATACCCTGTTATTAAGTGCCGTTCGCAAAGGACAATCTGATATCTACATTTACAATATTGAAAAAGATACGTACGAGCAGGTTACCAATGATGCATATGCCGATCTTGATCCCACTTTTGTAGCCTTCCCCAATAAGACCGGCATCCTGTTTTCATCTAACCGCCCCGATGCCACAACCATAGGCGGCGATACCGCAGTGGCCTCGCAACGTTATAATATTTTCCTGGCCGACAATTATAACAAGAGCGAATTCAGGCAAATTACCCAGCTAACAAAAATGAAATGGGGCAACGCCCGTTATCCCATGCAGTACAATACCTATCACTTCACCTTTGTAAGTGATGAAACAGGTATCTCCAACCGCTTTGCCGGCTTCTTCAGTACGGTACGGGCAGGTTTGGATACAGTTGTACTGGTAGGCGATGAAGTGTTGCGTAACCCTGATCCAAATGAAATTGATTCTACCCTCAGGGCCTGGGGTAAAACCGAACCGGATTCAGTATTCACTTTCTCCGTAACCAACGACTCGGCTTATGTGTTCCCGATCACCAATTACCAAAGCGCTTTGCTGGAAACTAAAATTGCCGGTTACCAGGGCCAGGTAAGTGAAGTAAGACAACAAGGCAACCTGAAATTTTTATATCGTTTAAAAGTAGACGATGCCAGCCTGCGCAAACGGAACCTGAATCCGCGGCCAACGGAATACCGGCGAAAGACCATAATAGCCGAACAGGCGGCAAGCGGAGCAGCCATCCAGTTTAACAAGCCTAATACTGGTCAGGACAGCGCCCGAAAGATCAGCGATATTTTTGAAACCGGTTTTGAAAAAGAGAAAAAAGACTCTGCACAAACACAACAGCAGCCACCGGGAAATGAAACAGTAGTGGCCCCGGCAGAAAAAGGCGAAGAGCCCGTCTTAAAAAAGGCTAAACTGTTTGACTATAAGCTGAAATTTTCAGTAGATAATTTCTCCGGTGGATTTAATAACGACATCCTCATCAGCCGTTATCAGCCATATACCGGCGCCTTACCAATCGTATTGCAAAGCGGCGGTGCTTTTAACGGTATGCTGAAAGCATCCGTTTTCGATCTGTTTGAAGACATCCGTTTCACCGGCGCTATGCGCCTGCCATTGATAGGCGGTATTGGAACCGGCGCTTCTGTAGGTAACACCGGCGCCAGTGTATTTGTACCGGTAAATCAATCTTTATTCGATGGCGGCGGCGAATGGTATGGCCGTATTGATTACCTCAAAAAAAGAATAGATTACTCGTTGATCTATTATCGCCGTACCGACCTGGGTAATGTACAGGGCATCGGTGGTACAGCAACGCTGTATGAAGGTAAATCGTACACCAACCTGTACCAGGCAGTATTCAAATATCCGTTCGACCGGGTACGCAGTATCAGGCTTTCTACCGGTATCAGAAACGATAAGGTAGTAGTTCGCGGTGCTTACTTCGATACGCTGACGTTAAAAACACCAGATATCAATAAGCAAACCTTTGCCGTAACGCGCATTGAATACGTGCATGATGACGCTATTCAAAAAGCAACCAACATCTGGAACGGTTTGCGTTATAAGGTGTATATGGACCTTGATGCACAGATCAGCAAACCATCGGTTGGTGGTCTTAAACCCGGACGATTCACCTATAATTTTGGTTTCGATGGCCGTTATTACTATCCCATTTATCGCAACTTTATCTGGGCCGGCCGGGTATCAGGCGATTTCTCCTGGGGTAGCCAGAAGATCGTTTATTATCTGGGAGGCGTTGATGGCTGGATGTTCCCTAAATACAGCCAGGACCCCAGACCAAACGATCCTACGTATGCCTTTCAGTCACTGGCTGTTAATATGCGTGGCTTCCCGCAAAACGTAGCCAATGGCAATAATGCGGTTGTCATTAACAGCGAATTCCGGTTACCGGTATTTGCTACCCTTTTCAATAAGCCTATTAACAATGCCTTCCTGCGTAACTTCCAGCTTATTCAGTTTGTTGACCTGGGCAGTGCATGGAATGGCAAGTACAATAAAATATCCCGTCCACAAGTGGTATATGGTAGTGAGCCGGCACAAGTGCTGATAAAAGCCGGCGGTATTGGACCATTTGTTGGTGGTTATGGTTTCGGCGCCCGCAGCACATTACTGGGTTACTTCCTGCGTTTAGACGCCGCCTGGGAAATGAATGTTTTCTTTAAAGGAAAACCATATTTACACTTTGCCATGGGAGTAGATTTCTAACCCCCCGCCCCCTAAAGGGGGAGAATAATGGAGAATAAAATTGTTATATAAAGGAAAAGCCCCCGACCTGGTCAGGGGCTTTTCCTTTTGCATATCATGGCTTGAAAAATTTTAGAAGGCGCTATGAGAACAAAGCGCCTTTTTTGTGGATAAACCAACCGCTATATTGGAAGGGTATAGCGCCTGGGTTAATGAATAGCTTTGCTCAATCTTTTTATAGCGAGGTAAACCAGGGTCATAAATATCGAGAAACAGGCAACCATGCCCCATGCATATTTCCACTGTATGGGATGGCACAACAGCCTGAATATGTAAGCAGCGAGCCCGAATGGGTTGGTAATAATATCCCAACTATTGAACCTTGGGTAACGACCTATATAAACGCCGAATGCATTCAGCCACATGATGGGATAAATAAATAGCAATTCATGCTTTCCGGGCAAATACGGCTGTATCATTTTCTCCATTTGCCGCACTGACAATATACCCAGCAACAAACCATTCCATGCAAAGGAAATGATAAGCGTCAAATCGAACCAGTTAGGCACGTTATTGTACACCCCCAGGTGAAAGAGATCGGTCAATATGTAAAATGCATTAGGAATAAACAACAGCCACACAAGTGCTACAGCCGCAAATTTCCATTTGTTGGCCTGAACCGATGGCCGCTGTTGTAACCAGGAAGATATTCTGTATGGCAGCCAGGCCAGGAACAGATTCCAATTCAAAAAGATAAAAGTGAGTTTGCCGGTATAAGCGATCCGCGCCATCACCAGGATTACACTAAAGGCCATAGACCATGCCAGTATGCGATCTATTTCGCTGCCGCCTGTTTTGAACAATGACCAACCAAACCAATTGTTTGGCTTACCAAGCTCTTTCGTCTGCGCTAATTTCATGATTAAAATAATTTAGGAATGAATACAATAGCACCTACAGCCAATGCAGTGACAGCCGATACTAATACAGCCCCTGCAGCCAGGTCTTTAATAAACTTTATTTCGGCGTGCCGCTGGTCAGAAACAAAATCCATTACGCGTTCAATACAGGTATTGAACATTTCAGCCACCCAAACAAACCCAATGGCAAACACCAGGGCCAGCAACTCATTTTTGGTAACACCTACCAACGCAGTAAGCGTAATTACGGCGATGGTTGCCATAAAATGTAACCAGGCATTATGCTCGCGTTGAAAAAAAGAACCAATGCCCTCCATCGCAAACCGGAAGCTTTTTATTCTTGACCGGAAAGAGAACTCCTGTGACTTCATAAAACTTGATTTTTAAAACAAATAATATTAAGGCTGTTCATAAAATTTAAACAACGATCTATGTGTAGTTACTACTGCTATTAACAGATCAACAAATGTGGCAAGTATCAACCTGCCATATTCATCTGAATCAAAATTTATGAAACGGTATGATAAAATAAATGACAGCAACATATACACAAGAAAGTACATTACAAAAAGACAAAAAATAAGCCACCCCATCCTCGACCGGTTACCATAGGGTAACCTGGCCGAGAGTTTCACCAGCGGAGAAATGAACATTAACAAAGGCACCGTTACAATAAATCCAATAACAAAAATCATTACTCCAGCCAATAGCCCCCAAAAACCATCTGCGTTTATTAATATGCCTATTCCAAATATCAAGGCTCCAATAAATAGCGTTTTTACCCAAATTTTGACAGCTACTGATATTGATGTCATAATTATTCGCTTTTATTTACGGAAATCAGCCCCTTTCTTTGGAAATACTTTTTCGTATAGGCATCGGCATAATTCCACGATAACCACGACAACTGTTGTTGTTTTTGCGCAAATGCCATTTCCCGTTGCTTTAACTGCTCAATGTAACAGGTATCGCAGACAACAGCCCTATCTGTAGCTACAGCGTGCAAATCATTCTGGCGCTTTTGCAAGGCAACAATATTAGTATCAAGCAAAGGCAATGCCTTGTCTGATAAGGAAAGCAAAAACGACACATCCAGGTCTACGGTATTTTTGCGTTTCAGGTTATATCCGGCAATCATTTCATCCCAGTGAATGGTAGTAGCCAGTACCAGTACTACAATACCTGCCCATGCGTTCACCCTGAACAGGAAGTAATTGGTTTTCCGGTTCCAGATCTTTAAAAACACGGTTACCAGGCCTACCAACACCATTAATAAAAAGAATAACACACCTATTCTCTTATAAGCCAGGCCATGCTTAAGAATGTAATAATAGTCGCGCAGGAGAACAGAGCTTACCAACATCGCATTTTGAATGATCCAGGCATAAGCCCCATACTTCAACCATTTATTCCGTTTGTAGAAATTGAGGTTGCCTTTAAAGAAGAACAATAAAATAGCCATAGCCAACACAATGGAAACAATCAGCAACTCTGTGCCTTCGTGCACCATTTTATATACGGGTTCCCCTTCCTTGTATTGAAAATGGATCCATAAGAAATTCACATCAATGACATTCACTACCAGCAATAAAACATTCAGTAATACCAGGCTGATAATACCGGTGGTGTTCTCATTTTTTAAGGCCATCATACCACTGGCCATTTTACCCATTACCACTTCAACGAACTGGAAGAACGCCCCTTCCCTTTTCTGACGCAATGTTTTTCTGAATCGTTGCAACCCATCGTGCAAACGGGCTTCCCGGGTACTGAAAAAATCCAGTTTGCTTTTCAGCAATATAGAACCGGTGATCAACAATCCTAATAACAGGAACAGGATGCGTTGCCAGGAGAAGAAATCGAAAAAGTGACTAAAAAATAGTTCCAGTTGTATTCCTATCTGACCTGCGATCTCGGAAAAAACGGTATTGGCGCCCTGGTAAATAAAAAAGAATACGACCAGCAATATAATAGGGAATACTGCAAAACGGATTACCCGGCTAATGCCTGCGCGCTTGATTGTACGGTTTCTGTTGAACCGGATAGGTTCTACAAAAGAAGCCGCCACCATAATCACATTCATCAACATAGAGCCACCGGCAAACCATACCGACCGATGCGCATACTCGGCAAAACCAGCCAGCAACAACAGGGTTGTTACAAAGGCTATCTTGCTTAGTTCGGTATTGTGCACCACTACCATGGCCAAACAAACCAGGTGCCCCAGCAATAACCAGTTAACGGTTGCATGCTGCCGGGCCTGCGGATATAAACAGAACAGTGCTGACAATAAAAAGGCATCGAACAAAACCGTATTGATGGCCAGTTTCTCGTTCCAGAAAACAAGGTTAAATAAAACAGCGCCAGCTGTTACCAAAACAACTTTTACAAGGTCTTTATTCATGGTTGGTTTATTTTTTATGCAGGATCATTTTGCTCATAGCCGGCAGTTTCCGGCACATCATAATCGCTGCCATATTTTAATAATGATTTGTATTGTGATAGTATGCCAATAATGCCCGACAATACTGCAATGCCCAGTAATACCGGGAAGATCCTATCTGCCCCAATTCTTATAACTGCACAGAAAATAAGAAACATAAAAAATGTAAGTCCGATCAATGAGCCATATTTTAATTGTTAACCACAGTTGTTTGTAATAATTGTCACGCATAATTAAAAGCACTTTGTATTTCAAAGTAAAAGGACAAAAAAAATTACTTCATTCCCCTGATCATATTTTCCAATGCTTCAATATGATCTTTAAATGCTTTTTCCCCTGCCCTGGTAATAGAATAGGTTGTATTTGTTTTACGTCCAATAAATCCTTTATGAACCTTAATAAAACCATTTTCTTCCAGGTTTACCATGTGCGATGCCAGGTTACCATCGGTAACATCTAACATTTGCTTAAGGTCATTAAAACTCACCTCCTCATTTACAATGAGAATGCTCATGACCCCCATGCGAATGCGGCTATCAAAAACTTTATTAAGATTTTCAATCGGGTTCTTCATGCTGTAAATTATTATCTAAGGCCGACGTTCATACTTCCACCACATAATGACACCGTACAGTATATGCAACAAACCAAAACCGGCAGCCCAAAAATACAAACCACCACCAATAGCCCACAAATTAATAATACCTAATATCAATTGACCATAACCCAGGTATCGTATTTCACCTAATGTGTATTTCGATGCATTCACTAAAGCCAGCCCGTAAAAGATCAAACAGCCAGGCGCCACCAGTTCAAAGTATCCCCATTGCATAGCGCGCACAAGAACCAATCCGCCAATCACCATAGGCAATATGGTATTCCAGGCCAAGCGTTGCACAATAGGATCCCACAGTGGCGTGCCATTTTTGCGGCTTCTGGCCCAGGTAAACAAAAAAGCTGAAATAAACGCTGTAATAAAAGTAATGGCGGCAATTATGACCAGGTCTTGCATCAATGCTGTTGCACTATCGCTTACAGTAGCTGTTTCACCCCGGTAATAACTGCTTCCGCGTACTGTTTGCAGATAACTGGCAATGCGGCTGTGCCCGGCCCAGGCTCCCAACAGGGCGCATACGCCGGCGCTGATCCCGCTCCATCCACTTAGTGAAATAAAGCGTGAAGACCGTTCCATAATTCGTTTAATGTCCTGCAGGGTTTCCAGCGGGGGATGTTGGCTATCCATAAAAAGCACTTTGTAAAACAAAGTAAGCGCGAGATTTTGATATTTCCAAACTTTTTGCGCCTTTAATAAAAATTAACAACCTAACACTTGTTCATTTTAATTGATAAAGAGAGAATCATATATTTTGTTATTAGAAGGCCAGGTTTGAATGGATTGCTGTTAATATTGAGGTTTAGAATGTCATTATTGGCGAACCCTACGTATCCGCCAATTTAAAATGTTCCTTACAATATGGTTTTCGGGAAGGTTGAGTGCAGGTTTTAACCAATGCAACTGTCAGGGCAAGCCTGCCAGTGCTAAACATCTGACATGTCTGCTTCACAATACCACAAAAAAGAACGGTAGTCAAGCTCGGCATACCCTTGTAGATGCCAAGGATTCTCTGATTTGAAGTGTCAATTCTATCCCTTATGCTCGCATTTAATATTGAAATTGCAGGTAATTGATACAAAAGAGATTTCCTTAATCATTCACTGGCAAAAAACTGCAAATATTATTATAAGCCATAGCTATAGCAGTTTTTTCTTCTTTTTCAGGATAATTATAGGCTTGTAATGCCAAATCTTGCCGGATGAAACCGCTTTTTACCGATGTCTTAACCCCATTTATCGTTTTTAACAAATCGCTTTTATTTGTGTTATTGTATTTTTGGCCGGAAATCAAACCGACCTTATTAGAATGTTTATTAGACCGATTAAACTCCTGTTTTTCATTTTGTTGACCCAGACCGCAATTGCACAAAACAGGATACTGAAAGGAATTGTCAAAGATGCTCATAGTGACGAACGCATCCCTTTCGCCTCTATGCAGTTTATAAGCCAGAAAACAGGTAAGCTCAGTGATTCATCAGGAGCATTTATTTTTCGCTTTAACGAATGGCCTACTGATACCCTGGTTATTTCCTATGTAGGATACCAGGATTTCAAACTGCCAATTGATAGCTTTTTATTGCAAAAAGTAAAGAATAATGTTCTGGACATTAGTATCTTAATGGAACGCGGCAAATTTGAAGCAGTAGTTGTAAAAAAGAAAATAGACCGCGGACTGCTCATGTGGAAACGTATTGTAAAACATAAACCGCAAAACGACCGCTACCGTTTCCGCAATTTCTCTTATGAATTGTACAACAAACTGGAAGTAGACCTTAAAAACATAAAAAGAGAAAAATGGGAAAACCTGCCCTTCGTCAAGAAGTTCAATTTTGTGTTGAACAATATTGATACAACAGAAGAAGGTATTCCTTATTTACCGGTTTATATTACAGAAGCTATCTCGGATTATTATTACCAGAAGTCGCCCCTGCGCCGCCGCGAAGTATTCAAAGGCACCAAAACCATGGGGGTGAACAATGAAAGCGTTTCGAAATTACTGGGTGGCATAGATCAGAATGTAAACTTTTACAGCAACTTCATACCTGTATTTGACAAACAATTCGTAAGCCCCATCAGTGATAATGGCGATGCATTTTATAATTATAAAGTATTAGACTCGCAATTTGTAAATGGCCGCCGCCTCATCCACTTCTTCTTTATTCCCAAACACAAAGGGCAAAACACTTTTGAAGGCGATTGCTGGGTACATGATACCACTTTTGCCATTCAGAAAATGAACCTGCGCCTGGGTAAAGATGCTAACCTGAACTATGTGAACAGGCTGAGCCTGATACAGGAATTCAGCTTGCTGAACGACAGCACCTGGTTTTTGATAAGGGATAAATTCGTAGTTGATCTTTCCCTCCTATCGGGCGAAAAACTGCTCTCGGCTATTGGTAGAAAAACCACTACGTACAAAGACATTGTAGTCAATGATTCTTCGGTTACCAATGAGCTGGCCAAAAACAAGATCATTGAAGAAACGATCTTTCCGCCTCAGGCAAACAACGCATCCGATTCATTCTGGATAGAGAACCGCCACGAAGAATTAAGTGTTACCGAAAAAAAGTTATACCAAACGATAGATACCCTGTTAAAGTTACCGGCCTTTCAACGGGCTATACGTACCGTTAATTTTCTGGCTACAGGCTACCTTGATGTTGGCAATTTCGAGATCGGCCCCTGGTACAACTGGATCTTCTCTAATGTGCTGGAAGGTTATCGTTTCCGGTGGGACATGGGCACCAATCGTGGCTTCAACAAAAATCTCCGGCTGCATGGCTATTTAGCGTATGGCACCAAAGACCAGCAATTCAAATATGAGGCAGATGTAATGTACCTGTTCAACAGAAACCCCCGATCCTACATTTTTGCCAAGTATTCAAAAGATATTGATTATGGTCAGAATTATTTAGATGAAGTAAGCCAGGATAACATCTTTGCATTGGCGGTAAGAAAGAATGGCGTTCCCATAAAATTCCTGAAAACCGAATTAATGCAGTTGGATCTCTTTAAAGAATGGCATTCGGGCTTTTCAGTGATGGTAAGCGGCGTTCGCAAATTATATAACCCCGTATTGAATTTACCTTCCAAAGAACTCTTCATTGGTGGCAATGGCACTACAGAACCTTTAAATACGTTTGAAGCCTCCATACAGTTGCGGTTTGCCTACCTCGAAAAGTTCATCGAAGGCTCTTTTTACCGGTACACCATGGGCAGCCCCTACCCCATCACTTCAGTACGGTTAACAAGGGGTATGTCGGGTGTATTAAACAGCCACTATGATTACACCAAATTAAGTGGAAGCGTATCTGACTATTTAAAGATCTCGCCTTATGGCACATTATATTACAACGTATTTGCAGGAAAAACTTTTGGAACGCTGCCCTTTATGTTATTGGATGTAGCGCCTGGCAATGAAATTTATTACTATAACAAATACGCCTATAGTTTAATGAACCGTTGGCAATACCTGCACGACCAGTACGCCGGGTTTAATTTTGAACATAATATCGGAGCCGGGTTATTCCGTTTTATACCGCTTACCCGTAAACTAAAATGGCGTCAGTTTTATGAAGTAAAAGGATTGTGGGGAAGCTTAAGCGAGGAAAATAAGGCCTTGAATATGCCTGCCAATTCTGATTATAAATTTGAATCACTCGATGGTAAAACCTACCTCGAAATAGGTACTGGCGTTGATAATATCTTTAAAGTATTCAGATTCGATTTTGTGTGGCGGGTATTACCTCAACCACTGCCCGAAGCCGCCACTCAACGTTTTGGGGTATTTGGCAGCTTTAGATTGCAGTTTTAATGGTTAATGGTGAGGGGTGAGAATTACTCCTAAAAATATTAAACTTCGCTATGGTTTTTTCCTGGCGAAGTTTTTTTATGAAATTGAAGGAAGAATTTAGATGTAGTGCGGGTGTGTTTGTGAATATGCAATTATGATCATTCATGCGTACTTGTAAAATAAAAAAAGCAGGAACCAGAGAACTGGCTCCTGGTAAAGTGTAATTTGCGATACTTCACAAAGAAAAGAACTACAATAATCTGATATTGATCGATGAAATTCAGGGGTGATTTCTTACGAACAATAACCGACTATCACTAATTAAAACAGTTGAAGAATACCGTAGTACCAAACACAAAAAAAATAATACTATATAGTTGATTGCAGTCAATGGGTACGCCATTTGTTTGACCATTTATTACACATTGCATAAAAAAAGGGCGATTAGAAAATCGCCCCGCAGGTCATGCCCTCAAAGCTATTGCATAGACCTTGTTTAACTTCGTCAAAAATATTGTACAGAATTTTAAATAAATAATTTTTTAGACGAGCTGCTATATTTTAACAATTAAGTCATCAAAATTTCCCTTTCTGAACGCCCTCTTTTTGTGTAAATAAGACACTTTAACCCGTTTTTTGGGTACTCAAACGATTATGTTATTGTTCGCCTTCTTTCCCCAAACCTATCTTCCATTTCGGCAATAAAAAAAGCCGGCACCATTTTACTGATGCCAGCCCAAGATATTTTATAAAAACTGTATTATTTCTGTACGGTCACGGTTACCGAAGCCGCCAGCTTACCGCCATAAGAACGGTGGATGCCATCGGCATACTGCAAAGTGAGTTTGTGTTCACCGGGAGTTAACTTCAATTCTGCTTCTTTTTGGGCATTGCCGAAATGCAGGTGGGCAGAATCTTTGGGAACTACGGTACCAGCAGTCAGTGAATCGCCGGCATCGATCAAGATATGATGGTGACCAGAAGCGGGTTTAATTGCACCGGCAGTATCCAATGCAATACCCGATACCCCCATTTCAACTTTAAAGGGAGATTTTATTTTCTGGTCATTTTTCAGGTTAACGAAAAACACTTTAGCGCCGTCAGGGATGGCAGGCAGCGGTTCAATTGCCTGGGCTGCATCAGCATGATGGTGCATAGTATCTGTTGTGGCTGCCGCTGCAGCAGTATCAACAGCATTTTCTGTATCCTTTGTGCGGCCATCATTACAAGCCACTAAACCTAAAATCAGAAATGGAATAAGATCAATTTTACGCATAGCCTATTTTTGAAATGATTAAATAATGGTGAGGCGCAAATTTAAAGGTATATGCCGGATATAAACCTAATTACCGGTTTATTAACAAGTTGGCTGGTGACAAACCTGTTACAGGTTGCAGGTTGCCAGTTACCGGTTTCCGGATTCCAGGTTTCCGAGTTTTGCCTTACCTGTAACTTATCTGGGCTCTGGTTCACCCGAAAGCACTACTCTACTTTGCTTCCTGTACAGCATCCAAGACCTGCAATATCGTGCTGGCGGCTTTCTTTATTTCTTTTTCTGTAATGGTAAGGGGAGGTGCAATACGCATGCATTCAGGCGCAAATAAAAACCAGTCGGTAAGCAGGCCCTGCTGTAAACAGCCATCAATTACTTTTTTATTGATGTCGAAATGGTCAAATTCAACCGCCATGAGCAGCCCATTGGCCCGTACGGCTTTTATGAGGGGGTGCAGTAAGAGTTCATGGAATAAAGCTGCCTTATCTGTTACCAGGTTCACGATTTCTTCTTTCAAAAGCACTTTAAAAGCAGCCAACCCGGCCGCACAACAAACAGGATGGCCCCCAAATGTGGTTATATGGCCCAGCACCGGGTTCTCGGTAAGTACCTGCATTATTTTCTGGTCTGCTATAAAAGCGCCCATAGGCATACCGCCGCCTAATGCTTTTCCCATTAAAACAATATCGGGCACCACGTTAAACTGCTCAAACCCCCACAAGGTGCCGGTTCGGCCGAAACCGGTTTGAATTTCATCGAGGATCAGTAAAGTGCCGGTTTCCCTGCATTTTTCCTGCAGGGCAGCCATCCATTGGGCTGAAGGCGCAAATACGCCCCGTTCGGCCTGGATGGTTTCGGCAATTACACAGGCTGTTTGGGAAGTAATTTCCTGCAGCGATTCTGCAGCATTATATTCCAGGTGCAGCACATCGGGCAACAGGGGGCGAAAGGCATTCCGCCAGTATTCATCGCCCATAATGCTCAGCGCGCCCTGGGTAGAACCATGATAGCTTTTATTGAAAGCGATGATCTGGGTACGATTGGTAACGCGCTTTGCCAGTTTCATAGCGCCTTCGGTGGCTTCGGCCCCCGAATTGGTAAAATAAACGGAATTCAGCGAAGCCGGCAAATGATCGGTAAGCCACTTGGCATATTGCACCTGGGGTGTTTCAATCATTTCGCCGTATACCAGCAGATGCATATAGTCATCCACCTGCTTTTTTATGGCTTTTACCACTTTAGGATGCCCGTGACCAACATTGCACACACTGATACCGGCAATGAGGTCGAGGTATTTTTTACCGTCAGCATCGCGCAAAATGCTCCCTTTTGCCTTTATGATATCTAACCCCAACGGAGCCGGAGAGGTTTGCGCCACGTGCCGTAGAAATAATTCTCGTTTATTCATAATCAGGGGCAAAGATAGCCCTAGAACAATGTGATAAAGTGATAATTTGCTAATGGGATAATGGAATACAGAATTAACTCACGTTTTCACGATTGCCGACTGCCGGTGACCAGTTACCGGGTGCCAGTTACCGGGCGCCGGTCTCCTGGGAACCAGCTACAAGTTACAGGTTGCAGATTACAGGGTTAATTGCAGGGTGTTTAAACGATAGCAGGCCCAAAAAATCGGGACCTTGAAACCTGAAACTTGAAACCTGGAACTTATTCAGGACATTTGTTGTGAGACCGCAAAAACCACAAACAATAAACCATAAACTATAAACAGCCATGCCAGTCATCTTACACGTTGAAGGAGTTTACCCCAAATTCGGAAGTAATTGCTTTATTGCCCCCAATGCTACCATTGTTGGAGATGTGGAAATGGGCGACGATTGCAGCATCTGGTTCAATGCAGTGGTACGGGGCGATGTAAACAGCATACGCATGGGAAATAAAGTGAATATACAGGATGGCGCCGTTATTCACTGCACCTATAAACGCACCCAAACTATTATTGGCAACAACGTATCTATTGGGCATAACGCCATTGTACATGGCTGTACGGTGCAAGACAATGTACTTATTGGCATGGGCGCTATTATTATGGACCGCGCCCAAATCGGCAGCAATTCCATCATTGCGGCGGGCGCCGTGGTATTGGAAGAAACCATCGTTCCGCCTGGAACCATTTTTGCCGGCGTGCCTGCTAAAAAGGTGAAAGACATAGCAGTAACGCAAATTCAGGGCGAAATTGACCGCATTGCCAATAACTACATCAAGTATGCCGACTGGTTTCGTGATCAGGTAACCGAATAATTGGTTTTACCTATTGCATTAATGGCATAATATTTTTAGATTTAAGGGCGTTTTAGGCTTTGAAAATAAGGAATATGAAATCTATCAGAACTCTTCTTTTTTTTGCGTCAATGGCAACTTATATTTTAGGTGGAAGTGCGTGCAGTCCGAAACATGGTTGCCCCAGTAATGGCAAAAATGTGGGAGCAGAGCGTATATTGAGTGGTGAAAAGGTGCCAAAAGCCAGAAAATTTAGATCGTAGAAATACCCTGGATAACCTGGTTGAACAAGGTTCAACCATATACATATAACCCCAAACCGTACTTTATGAGCCTGACTCTGCGCACAGATTTCGGCTGTACCGAGGCCATCATTGATGATGACTGCGGGCTGAAACGCTTTTACGAGGTATCCAACATTCTCCTGGACGATCTTAAGATCAGATTTACCAACAAGCAGGATGACTTTGACACCCTAACGTGGAATTTCACGTATAAAGGCCACTTACTCACGTTGTATTACAACATTTACACTGGAATTTCTATTTATCCCTACAAATTCAAAGAGGCGCCGCGCAAGGATAATGATGCAGTAATAGAAGTTGCCAAATTTCTTGAAACGAAATTACTGGTCAACAAGGCTAAACGATATTTGATATAATATCGAAGTAAAACCCGGGGTTAGCTCTACATCGACGTTCTGTATTGGACATCCGATATTCAATAGTTAATAAGTCTTCTCATCAATAGACTCAAGAATATTGTAATAACTAATGTAGCGTTCTTCATCGATGCTGCCATTAACCACCGCATCTTTTATTGCGCAGCCCGGTTCGTTTATGTGTAAACAATTATTGAACTGGCAATCGTTGATCAGGCGGGCCATTTCGGGAAAGTAATGTGACAGCTCCTGCTTTGAAATATCTACCAGTCCAAATTCGCGCATACCCGGTGTGTCAATGACGCGGCCACCGGTATCCGAAGGAAGATCAAACATCTCTGCAAACGTGGTGGTGTGCAATCCTTTGCCGCTCCAGCCGCTTACATCCTGCGTTTTTAATTTCAGTTCGGGGAAAATGGCATTAATAAATGACGATTTACCAACACCTGAATGCCCGCTTAACAGCGTGGTTTTATTCTGTAAAGCCGCCCGCACTTCTTCTACGCCTTCATTATTTTTAACCGACATAAGCACTGTGCGATAGCCAATGGCCGCATACATCTCCTTTAGAGCTGCGTATTTATCCAGCTCTTTATTTTTATATACATCAGCTTTATTAAAAACTACAATGGCCGGCACATGGTACGCTTCGCAGGTTACCAGGAAACGATCGATAAAGCCCTGTGAAGTTTTAGGTTCGCGCAGGGTGGCAAACATTACTGACTGATCGATATTAGCCGCTACAATATGATGCTGTTTTTTATGTGATGGCGACTGGCGGTTGATGTAATTGCGCCGGGGAAGAATTTCGGTGATAATAGCTGTATTAGCCGATTCGCTCTCTACTTCAATAATAACTTCATCACCTACCGCAAGGGGGTTGGTAGATGTTATATCATCTATTTTGAATACACCTTTTATGCGGGCACTCATAGCTTTGCCCGTTTCGGTTTTTATATTGTACCAACTGCCGGTTGACCGGTATACGATTGCTTTCATTGAACCATAAATGTACGCTAATGCAAATTAATCGTTCAACTACGCTCAGGATATTCGGCTGTTGTCCTTCGACCCTTCGGTTTCGCTCAGGGCGCTCAGGACCTTCCCTCTTATGGGAATTTTTTAAATAAGGTATATCGCAAAAATATTTCAAGCAACAACAAGGCGGTTGCTATAAATGCAAAAGGGAAGAACCGTTCAGTATAGCGTTTGAGAGAGGTAACTTCTATGCGTGATTTTTCGAGCTTATCAATTTCTGTATAAATCTTTTTCAAACTCTCATTGTCACGTGCCCTGAAATACAAACCACCGGTTTCTGTAGCAATCATGCGCAACAGTTTTTCGTCGATATTCACTTTTTGCTGCCGGGTGGTGGTGCCGCCACTTCCATCGGGAATAGGCACCGGAGCATATCCTTCAGACCCTACGCCAATGGTATATACCCGAACGCCATAAGCTTTTGCGAGCTCTTTACCAGCCAGCGGATCAATGCGGCCGCCCTGGTCTTCCCCATCGGTAAGCAGGATAATAACTTTCGATTTTGTTTTTACGCTTTTCAACCGGTCAACGCTTACGCCCAATCCGTCACCGATGGCCGTACCATCTTCCAGTAACCCGCGTTGAATATTATATATCTGGGTTTTCAATACCGTTTTATCGGTAGTTAAGGGAACCAGGGTAAAACTTTCTCCCGAAAAAATAACCACGCCAATGCGATCGGTGGGGCGCATATCTACAAAGGCTGCCGCCATTTGTTTGGAAGCTTCTAACCGGTCGGGTAAAAAATCCTGCGCTAGCATACTACCGCTTACATCCATACAAAGCACGATGTCGATGCCCTGCCCGTTTTTCAACTCTTCATCATTACGCGTTTGCGGGCGGGCCATTGCCATGATAATGCAACTCAGGGCCAGTAGCCTGATTACAAAAGGAGCATGCCGAAAGGTACTTTTCCAGGAGCTGCTTCTGCGTACAACTGCCAGGGAAGATACTTTCATTGTACCCTGTTGCCGGTTATATTTGTTCAGGTACCAGTATAGCATAGCCGGAACAAATACAAACAATCCGAATACTTCAGGATATGCAAATGTTATATTTTCAAACCAATTGTACAGCAAGGGTCAGGTAATATTATTTAGTGTTTTGATAGCCGATTGAATAACGGCAAAATTTTTTTCATTATCATTTTCATCAGGCTGATAGCGTGCAAACTTTACAAAGTCTGCAATCTGTAAAGCCTGTACCAGTTGAGCGAAACTCTCTTTATCCATAGGCACCTGGCGCAATTGCGCAATAAGTTCTTCATTTGTTTTCTCTAACGTGGCCACTTTCAGCTTACGGAACAGGAACACCCGCAAAATATCGTTGAGCCGGCTATAATATGTTTTTACTTCTCCATTGTGCAGGAAACCCTGTTTGCGCAATTCTTCCAATGCCTGCAACGCTTCTTCGTAAGGGCTTTGCTTGGGTTGAACCGGTTGTGTCGGCGGCGCAGCTTGCTTTGGTTTTCGTAACAGGTAAACAATAACAGCAATTGCCATGAGGGTAACAGCGCCCAAAATCCAGGGTATCCAGGCCATCCAGCCCGGCTTGGGCACCTCTTCTATTTCTTTTATATCGCGGTAATCTTTCGAAATGTCTAATTGCGCATAACTTACTTCAATGGGAATGGAATCGGTAGCATACAACTTGTCGCCTACTTTGAGCGTCATGGGTGGAATGGCCACCATACCCGAATCAAAGCTGGTAATGGTAAGCTCCTGGTGAAATTGCTTTCCGTCGATATTATCAGTGGTATCGGTTTTTCCTTTTTCAATGATCTCAAAGCGAGGAATGGTATCCAGGTTAAACCAGGTGAAGGATTTACCTAGCGGTATACGTACTTCAAAAGTAAGTTTAATGGGTTCGCCAATGAGGATCTGGTCGCGGTCGACCGATGCCTTGGCCAACACCTGGCCATGCATCCATACCGGACTGGCAAGTAAACAACTAATCAGGATAATATAAAGAATCTGGTTTTTCATAATTACCGGTTACGCCCGATAAAGAATTTCTGCAGCACTTTTACATAGTCCTCGCCGGTGCGTATATGCAGGAGGTCGCAACCTGCCCGCGTAAAAATATTTTTACAATAGTTTGTATGATTAAAAAAAGCAGCTTCATATTGTTGCCGTACCAGGTAATCGCTGGTATCTATCCAATTGCGCGCCCCGGTTTCTGCATCTTCAATTTCCATTAAACCGGCATCGGGTAATTGCATGTCCATTTTATCATACACTTTAATGCCTATCACATCATGCTTTTTACCGGCCACTTTTAAGCCATCTTCAAAATTATTGTCAAGAAAATCGCTGAGCACAAAAACAATACTGGTTTGCCGAACGGTATTATTCAACCGTTGCAAGGCATGCCCTAACCGGGTTCCTTTGTTTTTTGGTTCTGCGGTAAGCAGTTCGCGCACGATGTATAGGCCATGGTCCCTGCCCTTTTTGGGTGGAATAAATTTTTCTATCACATCGCTAAAGAACAGCACACCTATTTTATCGTTATTACTGATGGCTGAAAACGCCAGTACGGCGGCCACCTCAGTAATAAGGTCTTTTTTTCTTGCCAATGTAGTACCGAACAGGGAGCTGGCGCTTACATCTACCAGCAGCATCACCGATAATTCGCGTTCTTCTTCAAATACTTTGCTGAACGGATGATTAAAGCGGGCTGATACATTCCAGTCAATAAACCGGATATCATCTCCCGCGTGGTATTCGCGTACTTCTTTGAACAACATACCCCGGCCTTTAAAAGCACTATGATACTCACCCGTAAATAAATGCCGGGTGATCTTTTTGCTTTTAATTTCAAGCTCGCGAACTTTTTTTATTATTTCAGCCGTAGTTAACATTGTTATTGGGCTTTGGGTCAGTGGCAGTGAACAGAATACTTATGGTACCTGAATAACACGCAGAACATCATCAATAATATTCTCAACGTTTACATTCTCCGCTTCGGCTTCGTATGTTAAACCAATACGGTGGCGTAAAACATCTTTTGAAATACTACGCACATCTTCAGGAATAACAAAACCGCGTTTATTTAAAAAGGCATGCGCTTTGGCGGCCAGTGCCAGGTTAATGCTGGCGCGGGGTGAACCACCATAGGCAATGAGCGGTTTTAATTTTTCCAGTTTGTATTTTTCGGGGAAACGAGTGGCAAAAACAATATCGAGGATATAATTTTCAACTTTTTCGTCCATGTAGATCTGTCGCGTCAAATCTTTTGCCTGTGTTATTTCCTGCATCGACACTACCCTGCCCACTTCAGGAGATTTTGTTCCCTGCACGTTCTGACGTATAATGATCTGTTCCTCCTGCTTGGTAGGATAATCTACAATTACTTTCATAATGAACCGGTCCTGCTGCGCTTCGGGCAAAGGATAGGTACCCTCCTGCTCCAATGGGTTTTGCGTAGCAAGTACAAGAAATGGTTCATCCAATTTATAGGTGCTATCGCCGATTGTTACCTGTCTTTCCTGCATCGCTTCCAGCAAGGCACTTTGCACTTTAGCCGGGGCGCGGTTAATTTCATCAGCCAGGATGAAGTTGGCGAAAATTGGCCCCCGGCGTACGATAAATTCATTTTTCTGCTGATTATAGATCATGGTGCCAATTACGTCGGCCGGAAGCAGATCGGGCGTGAACTGAATACGGCTGTACTTGGCATGAATAGCCTGCGCCAGTGATTTAATAGTGAGGGTTTTAGCCAATCCGGGTACCCCTTCCAGCAAAACGTGCCCGTTGCTTAACAGACCAATTAACAGCCTGTCTAACATATGATGCTGGCCAATAATAACCCGGGCTGTTTCGTCACGGAGCCGGTCGATAAAAGCGCTCTGATATTGAATTTTGTCATTGAGCTGCCGGATATCATCTGCTGTTAATAGCATATACGGGGTTTAGTATGAATGATTTATAATCAGTTATGAAAATACGCAAATGCCTTTGCAAGATGCTTGCCAACTTGTAAAAACAACACTAAAATCAATAAAAATAAACATGTTTCACAACATACAATAAACGGGCAATTTAATAGTTATCGTATTCTTAAAGTTCTGCAACACCTGAAAGCAACGTAAAGGGAATAAAATTTGCTCATACTATAGATGTCTTATTTTGCGGCCCCATTGACGACCCAAATCCATTAGGCTATTAAATTAAAACTATTAAGATGAAAAATTATGTATTTGCATTGCTTTCCATTGGATTTATCATTTTTAGTTGCAACAAAGATGATGATGACAAGGGGAATGACGAAAAAGCAAAAATTCAATTGATCACGAGCGCCACGTGGAAGTATGATACTGCCGCCATTGATGCTGATAAGAACGGTACGCCAGATCAGCCATTACCTGCAGGCACCATTGAAAACTGCGAAAAAGATAATACCGTAACCTTTAAGAGCGATAGTACAGGCACAGTCAATGAAGGAGCAACTAAATGTTCCCCGGGAGATCCTCAAACCACGTCCTTTAAATGGTGGTTTAAAGACAATGGAGCAGTATTACATAGCCCCGATCCAATTTTCGGCGGGTTCAGCGGCGATGTAAAAGTAATTGAGCTTACAACTACTAAACTACGGGTTACAAAAGAAGTGACCGTTGCGCCTTTTCCTGCCGTTAATATTGTGCTGGATTTGAAGCATTAAAAATAAAAGAACAAAATTTTTAAAAAGCCTCCTGATATTTTCGGGAGGCTTTTCCTTTTTATTGCTGAACTTATTTTATCAAGCCATAGAATGCCTTTTTTCCGTTCTCACACAAATACTTTTCATCAGCCTCCTGCAAGCTCTGCAATTATTTTTGCCACGTTTGTTCAAATACGCAATAAAATAACTTAAAATCTGTTTATTTGACCGCCAACCCTAATGATAAACGTTATAAATCAACCAATATGTATAAACCATTTACAAAAGCAACTTTCCTATTATTATTTTCCGCTGCCTCTTTAACCGCCTGTAAAAAAGATAACGACAAAGAAAAGTCCCGTAAAGATCTGTTAACCGAAAAAGAATGGAAGTATGTAGAATATGGCCGTGATACTGACAACGACGGGATACTGGACAAAGAAGAAGTTAAAATAGAAGCCTGTGAAGTGGATGATACTTTTAAGTTTAACACCGACGGCACCCTGGTATCGCATGACAATACAGCCAGATGTACCAGTGGTGATGAAGCTGAAACATATAATTGGGCATTTCAGAAGAATGAAACAGAGATTGTATTAAGCAGCGGAAGACTGATAAAAATTAAAACGCTTACTGAATCAACTTTCGAATGCACATCTGAAATGCTTGACGGTTCATCAACAACAAAAATCATTACCATTTTCAAACATTGATCATAGTTTCAAAACGCATTCACTTTATAAAATAATAAACGGGCTGTCAAATATTGTCAGCCCGTTTTTATTAAATATGTTGTTTGGCTCTTCTTTTAGCTTACGACAAATACTTCCCCACAATCGGCACCCTGCGGCCTACGCCAAATGCTTTACAGCTCACACGTATGATAGGACAGAACTGGTTCCGTTTATATTCATTGCTGTTCACCATTTTCAGCACCCGCCTTACCAGCGCTTCATCAATGCCCATGGCAATAAGTTCTTTGGGCCCTTTCCGCTTTTCAATGTATTGGTACAACACTTTATCAAGCACTGCATAATCGGGTAAACTATCGCTGTCTTTTTGATCGGGCCTTAATTCAGCAGATGGTGGTTTGGTAATGATATTCTCCGGAATGATCTCCCCATTGCGATTGAGGTAATTGGCCAGGGCATATACCTGCATTTTGTACACATCGCCCAATACGCTTAAGCCGCCCGCCATATCGCCATACAACGTGCCATAACCGGTGCACAGCTCACTCTTGTTTGAGGTATTCAGTAATATATAACCGAACTTATTGGAAATGGCCATTAACAGGTTCCCACGCGTACGGCTTTGTATATTTTCTTCGGCCAGCCCAAATGGCAGATCGCCAAAAATAGGTTGCAGGGTATGCAGGAAAGAATCGTAGACATTCTTTATCGGAACAATATCATACGGGTTGCCCAGGTTCTTACTCAACTGCTCTGCATCTGCTACCGAATGGGAAGTAGAGAAATGCGAAGGCATTAAAATAGCCCGCACATTTTCACGTCCCAATGCCCGGGTGGCCAGGGCCTGGGTAACAGCGCTGTCGATACCGCCTGAACTACCCAGTATCGCTTTGGTGAAACCCATCTTCCGGAAATAATCCCTTATACCGAGTATCAGGGCTTCTTTTATTTCTCCAATATTTTCATCGGATGTAAGGTATTCAATGATCTTTTCGGGGTCTTCTACCTTCGAAACCCGCATGTCTTTATCAAATTCGGGTATAGCCTTTAATGGTTTACGTTTTGCCTTTTGTACTTCAATATCATCGAGGCTTACAATCGCAAAATCCTCTTCAAAATATTTCATCTCCTTTACGATCTGTCCATTAGCGTCCATCACCAGGCTGCCGCCATCGAATACAATTTCAGTTTGCGACCCAATGGCATTGCAATAGAACATGGGTAAGCCATACTTCACTACGTTAGCCCGAATGATCTCTTCCCGATCCTGGTCGTGATCGTAATCGAATGGCGAAGCGGAGATATTGATCATGAGATCGGGCTGCTGATTGATCAGCACATCCATAGGACATTGACGGTACAACGGGTTATCGCCCAGGTTCCAGATATCTTCACAAACCGTTAAGGCAATTTTCTTTCCTTTAAACTCCAGCACATTCCACTCAAACCCCGGCTCAAAATAACGGTACTCATCAAACACATCGTAATTTGGCAACAGGGTTTTATGGGCTACGCCTACCACCTTTTTATCGTACAGCAACCAGGCAGCGTTAAACAGGTCTTTTCCTTCTTTTAACGGGTTTCGTTGCGGGCTGCCGATAATTACTCCAATGGTATCGGCCTGCTCTTTTATAATATCAATCGCTTTATAGCATTCATTGATAAAATCATCAAACTCCAGGAAATCGCGGGGCGGGTAACCGCAAATGCTTAGCTCGGAAAATATAACCAGGTCGGCTTTCCGGCTTTTAGCATATTGGATAGCCCCCATTATTTTTCGGGTGTTATCTTCGAAATTCCCTATATGATAATTTTGTTGCGCGATGGCAATTTTCATTTCGATATTTTAGGTTTGAACAAAAAGCACCAGGTTTTTTGCTTTATAGGCGCAAATTTACGCCAATGTGCAAAGAGATACAAGCTGAGCCTGTTATGCCCTATATTGCAGGCCGTTACAACAAAAACCGGGTGGCAGGCGTTCCTTTGAAACGATGAAAGCCGGTACATCCAGGTTTTTAAAGATCAAACAAATACTGACAAAAACCCATAAAGGGTCAATGAAAATTATATACCATGAAAAAAGCAGGATTGGTTTTACTGGTTATTGCGGGATTATTTTCCTGTAAAGACAAGAACGTTCCCGATGTGTCTGACATCAAAATTGACATTACTGTGAAACGGTTCGAACAGGATTTCTTCGCCATAGACACCAACCATATAATGGCCTCCCTGCAGCAGCTTAGTGAAAAGTACCCGCTCTTTCTGGGTGATTTTTTATACAATATCATGGAACTGCCTGGAATAAGCGACACCAGTTCGCAGGAGCAGGCATTGCTGAAAAAGTTTATTGCCGATTACCGGCCTGTCAAGGATTCAGCCGACGAGGTATTCCGCAACTTCAATTCAATAGAAAAGGATGTGGAGAAGGGGTTGCAGTTCGTAAAATATTATTTCCCCGCCTATAAAACCCCGCCGCAATTGATCACGTACATCGGGCCTATGGAAGGGTACAGCGATGTAATAACCCGCGATGCGCTGGCGGTTGGCCTGCAATTGCATATGGGAAAAAATTATTCATTATACCGCAGTAGCATGGGCCAATCGGTATTTCCCGATTACATTTCACGGCGATTCACCCCCGATTTCATTACGGTGAATTGTATGAAGAACATCATTAACGATATTGCGCCTGAAAAATCTGGCAGCAAGGCATTGATAGAACAAATGGTTGATAAAGGGAAGCGGTTATATGTGCTGGATAAGATCTTACCGTATACCGCAGATACCGTTAAGACCGGTTATACGGGCGCTCAACTGCAAGGTTGCTATGAAAATGAGGGTAAGATCTGGAATTTCTTTCTCACCAATAGTTTGCTGTTCAGCATTGACCCGGTTAATATAAAAACGTATATGGAAGAAGCCCCCAGCACACCTGAACTGGGCGACCGGTCACCCGGCGCTATTGGCGTATTTGTCGGCTGGCAGATCGTGAAGAAATACATGTCGAAGCATGAGGGGCTTTCTTTAAACGAACTGCTCAATACCGATCCGAAGAAAATATTTGAAGAGAGTAAGTATAGACCAGGTTAGGATAGAAATGAAAAATGAGAAATTAAGAATTAGGAATGAGAAAGGGAATACACCGCTGCGCCGCACAATTCACGCTACACGCCAAATGACGGTTAAAGCATTTTTCCCTTTTAATTTCTCTGTTTTTCATTTTTAATTCTTCATTTTCTTTCCCTATTTCTTCACAATCTTCTTCCTTAACAACTCCCGTGCTGTTTGCAGGTCGGTGATAGATTTAAACGAATCTTTGGGAACCAGGAAAAACGAGCGGGCATCGAAGTATAAATGAAAAAAATAAGGGCTTTCTACAAAATGGCTGAACTGTTTCCAGGCCCAGCCCTTAGCGCCTTTGGCGGTTTCCAACACTACGTTCTCTTCCTCAAAATGCATGATAAAATGATCCTGGAAAGTAAAAGATTTGCGATAAATGCTGCCTGGTAAAATGCGCCAGATGACCAGCATCAGCAAAAACCACAGAAAAGAAAATATTAAAAACGATAATGCCTGTATCTTCTTAAAGGCAAACAATACCGCAGAGGTAATTGCAAATACGTTGATCAGTATCAGTAGGATCTTAATTTCCGGACGCATTAAAAAGTGATAACGTAAAGCCTGTATCACCTGCTTTTTATCATAACCAAATTGGACTGTCATTCAGTTTTCCCCCATTAAGGCCGTAAAAGTAAGGATTCCCGGCAAAGGCAGGTATAAAAAACAGGGTTCAAATTAATGAACCCTGTCCAGCAGTGCACATGAAACGATCCCGCTTTCGCGGGAGATTCCTGTTTTTAGGGCAAATTTGTTCTTAATGGCTATACTTAGGTTTAGTAATTCGGTCTGATATATTTTTCAAAAAGAGTAATCATTTCTTTTGCAAACCTACAGCGTTACGAGCCCGGTTGCAATACCACTTTGTGGTGCTATTTACAATACGTTTTTATTTCAAATATTTGACTACCAATATATTAAATAAAAACGACACCATTCTGCCTACTCCAAAAAGGCATTAAGGTAACCGGGTATTTTTTGTGAGGTCAACAGGGTGCTGGTGGCGGGAGGTGAAAAACTGGCGCACTCTACGAAGTTATGTACTGAAATAAGGCCCGCTTCCCGGATCTTACTGGACATAAAAAACCCTGGCAGTTGAATCAACTCCCAGGGCAAATTATTTTAATGAATAAAAATTGTGTTTACAGAAGGCGGCGCAGCTAGCGAATGCTTCTGCCACATTTAGCCTTGCCATTGGCGGCTTCATATGTAGTAATGTACCGGTTACAGGAAGCCAACGATACAATACCAATCGCGAGTAATAAAAGTGTTAATAATTTCATGCGTACAAAGGTTGGGTTTCAAATAGGGTTAAACGGGTTTCTTTAATAGATTAATATTATAAAACATATAAAAAAATGTAAAAATAAGTAGATGAGCAGCCCGCTTGGTAAGATGAATGGATTACTAATCCGATATAGTCTTAAGAGGGGAAATCACAAAAAGCCAAAAATCAAGAACCTAAATTAAGCACGTTGAACCGGGAAGGCTGGTAACCGGCAACCGTTTCTGGCAAATCTACCTTTTGCTTTCAGCGTTCATCATTTCGTGGCCTAAAAAGAAAAATCCGCTCATGAAAATGAGCGGATAGTTTATAAAATATAACCGTCCAAAATTTAATATTAATGCGCCGGCCAATTGCTTGTTGCCAAGACTTGTTCTGTTGCCGGCCCGCCCCGATTTCACCCGGGACGTAAGGATATTGGATCGGGTACGTGTAATCGGGACTTATTAACTACAGCCCATGCTATTACCGCAATTGAGACATTTATAGCAGGTTCCACTACGGATGGTAATATGTCCGCAGGTATTGCAGGCCGGTGCGTCGCTTTGCATGCTTTTAGCTGCCGCATTGATTGCATCTATACCTACTTCTGCTTTTTTAACAGTGGCTTTTACTGGTTTTAAAGGTTCTACTTCCGGTGCTTTTGCCGGTTTACCAGGCACCACCCGTACATCACTCAATGGTGGCGTTTTTTTTTCATACTCCAGTGAGGTGGGAATTTCATCCCAATCATCGGTGCCGGTATTCATTACTTCGGGCCTGTCGAGTACATGCACCAGGTCGGTTCTACCCAGGTACTCATAAGCAAGGGCACGGAAAATAAAGTCTACAATGGAAGTAGTGCTCTTAATGTTCGGATGATCTACCATGCCCGCCGGTTCAAAGCGGGTGAACACGAACTTCTCTACAAACTCTTCCAACGGCACGCCGTACTGCAAACCAATTGAAATAGAAATGGCAAAACAGTTCAACATGCTACGCATGGTAGCCCCTTCTTTCGCCATATCTATGAAGATCTCACCTACGGTACCATCGCCATACTCGCCTGTACGCAAAAACAGCGCTTGTCCGTTGATCTTGGCTTTTTGTGTATAGCCGCGGCGTTTTGCCGGTAACGTTCTGCGTTCAACAATTCGCGCCAGCTCCCGTTTCAATTTGGTATCGGGAGAAGCCTGCACGCGTTTTTGCACTTCACCTAATAATTCAGTAATAGTGAGTTTGCCTAAGTCAACAATGTTCGATTCCTGCGGCTCAATGGCTTGCGCTTTATCGCTTGTTTCTTCTTCTGTTTTTTTCTTCTTATCGCTCTTATTGCTCAGCGGCTGGCTCAGTTTTGAACCATCCCTGTACAAAGCGCAGGCCTTCAAACCCAGTTTCCAGCTCATCATGTAAGCATCGGCGATTTCTTCTACCGTTGCTTCATTGGGCAGGTTGATGGTTTTTGAAATAGCACCACTTAAGAAAGGTTGTGCGGCTGCCATCATACGAATATGGCCATGGGCGTGAATGTAACGCTCTCCTTTTTTACCGCATTTGTTGGCACAGTCAAAAACGGGCAAATGTTCGGCCTTTAAGAAAGGAGCACCTTCAATGGTCATGGTACCGCAGATGAAATCATTAGCGGCCTCAACCTGTTCATCGGTAAAGCCCAATGCTTCCAGCAAGCTCCATTCAAAATTAAAATATTGCTCAGGTTTGAATCCCAGGCGCTGCAGGCATTCTTCCCCGAGCGTGTAAACATTGAATACGAATCCGATTTCAAAGGCGGAAGCTACAGCTGCATCTAATTTCTTTATTTCTTCGGCAATAAATCCTTTCTCACTTAACGTTTGATGATTGATGTGAGGAGCGCCTACAAATGTGCCAGCACCTACTGCGTATTTAACAATGGCTTCTATTTCACGTTGCTGGTAACCCAGGTTCTTCAACGCGGTGGGTACCGACTGGTTAATGATCTTAAAGTAACCGCCACCGCTCAGCTTTTTAAATTTCACCAGGGCAAAATCGGGTTCTACACCAGTGGTATCGCAATCCATTACCAGGCCGATAGTGCCGGTTGGGGCAATCACGGTTACCTGTGCATTGCGATAGCCATATTTTTCTCCTAATTGTACTGCTTCGTCCCAGGCTTTGGTAGCGGCTTTCAACAAATAATCCGGACAATATCTTGCTTTAATACCTTGTGGCTTAATATGCAGTTTTTCGTACTCATCTGCATCGTACGCGGCCAGGCGGTGGTTACGCATTACACGCAACATATCTTCACGGTTCTCTTCGTACCGTGCAAAGGGTCCTAAAAAAGAAGCCAGCTCGGCAGATGTTTTATACGCTACGCCGGTCATGATAGCCGTAAGCGCGCCAGCAATACCGCGGGCTTCTTCACTATCATAAGGTATGCCCATTACCATTAACATAGAACCGAGGTTGGCATAACCCAGGCCCAGGGTGCGGTAATCGTAGCTCAGTTGCGCTACCTCTTTGGAAGGGAACTGCGCCATCAGCACTGAAACTTCCAGCACAACCGTCCACAAACGGCATATATATTCAAAACCTTCTACATCAAATGAGTTATTGGTTTCATTGTAAAAACGGCGCAGGTTGGCAGAAGCAAGGTTACAGGCCGTATTGTCGAGGAACATGTATTCGCTGCAAGGGTTGGAAGCGTTGATGCGACCGCCCTTAGGACTGGTATGCCATTCATTGATGGTAGTATCGTACTGCGTACCGGGATCTGCACAACGCCAGGCGGCATAGGCAACCTGGTTCCATACTTCGCGGGCAGGAATGCGTTTCATTACTTTACCATCGGTTCTGGCCTTTAATTCCCAGTCTTCGTTCTTATCGAGCTTCTCAAAAAACTCATTGGGTACGCGGATAGAATTGTTGGAGTTTTGTCCGCTCACAGTTCTATAAGCTTCGCCCTCATAATCGCTGGGATAACCGGCAGCTATAAGCGCTCCTACTTTCTTTTCTTCTTCCACCTTCCAGTTAATGAAGTCCATGATCTCGGGATGGTCAAGATCGAGGCAAACCATTTTTGCAGCGCGACGGGTAGTACCACCGCTCTTGATGGCGCCGGCAGCGCGGTCACCGATCTTCAAAAAGCTCATCAAACCGCTGGAAGTGCCGCCACCGCTTAATTTCTCACCTTCGCCCCTGATATGGGAGAAGTTGGTACCCACGCCACTGCCATATTTAAATATGCGGGCTTCACGCATCCACAGGTCCATGATACCGCCCTCGTTAACCAGGTCATCTTCAACGCTTAATATAAAACACGCATGTGGTTGCGGACGTTCATATGCTGAAGTAGATTTCTTCAATTGATTGTCAACAGGGTCTACATAATAATGTCCCTGTGGTTTTCCCTTGATGCCGTAGCTTTCAAATAAACCGGTATTGAACCATTGCGGGCTATTCGGTGTGCAAGACTGGTTCAGGATACAATGCACCAGCTCTTCATAAAATATAGTGGCATCTTTTTCAGAAGCAAAATAGCCATACTTTTCACCCCATACTCTCCAGCAATTAGCCATGCGATGCGCCACCTGTTTTACAGATGTTTCACGACCCAACGAACCATCCTGCTGCGGAACGCCTGCTTTGCGGAAATACTTTTGCGCAAGAATATCCGTAGCAATCTGACTCCAATGTTTGGGCACCTCTACATTATTCATTTCAAACACAACTTCACCACTCGGATTACGGATCACCGACGTTCGATAATCATATTCAAACAGATCAAATACGGAAATACCTTCCTGGGTGAAACGTCGATTGAACTGCAAGCCTTTCGATTGCTTTTTGCTGGGCATAGGTTACTTAGTTTTTAACATGATTAAATCAGGGTAGAGGGAAAACGAAAATATCTTCTCGAGGCCAGATTTCCGATTCTTAAATATGCACACCTGTGGAAAAAGGATGTTGAAATTACTATAGCTCAAGCTGGGTGTGACTTACTTGATTTTTGCACAGAATACGGTGCAATGTTGATTACTTTTTTTAGGTTATTATCAAAAAAAAATGTATCTATTAAGCTTCTGAACTACACGTCATTCAGAAAAATTATCAAGCAGTTACCAGTTAACGGTTTCCTGGTACCGGGCCCTTAATGCGGAATACCCGCCTTTAATCAAGCTGCAATAATTCAAGTCCTGGCAACTGGTACCTGGTAACAGGTAACCCATTCTTCCCCTTACAAACGACCATTAGGTAATTGTTCTTTTTCTTTGCATGAATGTCTTTTTATAAACAATTAATACTGATGATGGTTGGAATGATAACTGGCTATTGTTCCCGTTCCCAGGTGGCATTGTCAGGCTGGGCTACCACCAACAACCAGATAGCATTTACCCGCAAGGTCATTTATCAATTGGAGGCCAGTGTAAGAACAGATCCAAAAAGACAACAGTTGCAGACATTCTTATTTCGCACCGGCGCTTTTATACAATTTAGCAACCGGTGGAGCCTGGGTGGTGGTTATTGCCTTATTGACAATCGCCGTACTATCAGTGGTATTACCGGGTATGCTGTTGAACATCAGGCATTGGAACAGGTATGGTTTACCCATCCTGTGAATATAGGCTCCCGTTTGCATCAACATAGAACCCAAATGCGACACCGGTTACGCCTCGAAAACCGGTTTCTGCCCAGGCTGGAACAGGCAAATAATTCCCTTAAGAGAACCGGAACTTCTTTTGCCAACCGGTTACGATACCAGATAAGAGAGCAGATTCCGTTGGTTTCCACTACAAACGACTTTGAAAAAGGCATGTATTTGATCTTGCAAAACGAATTCTTTTTCAATATTAGTGGCCAGCGGTATGTAAATGGTAAAGTATTCGATCAGAACCGGAGCCTGGTGGCTACCGGATACCGTTTTAACCGGAAACTTGACCTTGAGTTATCGTACATGTTACGGGTTGTTAAGGATGCCAGCAACCGGAATACCCGGGAAAATATACTACAGGTAACGGCTTTTAGCAGATTGTAATGATCTGAATAACAATAAATGGCAAAAGTTTTAGTACCTTATGGCCGCTTTGGAAAACTTTTTGCATTTTTGTAGTCACCAATAGCCCAGCATGACGAATCGCATTTATCAATCGCTACTGCAACATAAGGAAAAAGGACAGAAGTCATTTGCAGTACTGATTGACCCAGACAAGGTTACGGTAGAAAAAATTGATGAATTAACTGCATTGGCCACAGAAGCACGGGTCGATTACTTGCTAGTGGGCGGCAGCCTGGTGGTCACCAACAGCCTGGATGAAGTGGTTCAACAAATAAAGAAGAATTGCGATATTCCGGTGATCCTGTTTCCGGGAAGTCCTTCGCAAATTACCCCATATGCCGATGCATTGCTTTATCTCTCGCTTATTTCAGGTCGCAATGCGGAGCTGCTGATCGGCCAGCATGTTATATCTGCCCCGTTTGTAAAACAAAGCCGGTTAGAGATCATTTCTACCGGGTACATGGTCATTGACGGTGGCGCTCCTACTACTGTTTCCTATATCAGCAATGCAGCGCCTATCCCCGCCGACAAAAATGAAATTGCGATGTGTACTGCCATGGCTGGTGAAATGTTGGGCATGAAGCTGATTTACATGGATGCCGGCAGCGGCGCCAAACGTCCTATCACCGAAAGCATGATAGAGAAAGTGGCGCAGATCATTGAAGTGCCGCTGGTAATTGGCGGTGGTATTACCGATCCGGAGAAAGCATACCGCAATTGTAAAGCCGGTGCCGATATGATCGTAATTGGCAATGCCATTGAGAAAGACGCTTCATTAATAAAGGAAATGAGTGCAGCCATTCATTCTGTGCCCAGCAGGATCGTTTAGTAATGAACTTTCTGATAAATGATTTGTTCACTGATCGTTATTACCTACAAACCCGTAAGCAATTGCGGGTAACGGTAGCTTAGCCAACCGCCATCACCCATAATTCATCATTATTTGGGGAATTAGCTAAAATTTTACACGAAAAATCCCCAATCATTTCAAAAAAGTGTTTTTCTTTGCGGTGACAAATTCATTGAATCAAACGCATACCCATTAAAATGCAAAAAAATCTCACCATAATACTCGCTGATGTAGTCGCGCAAAGCGTGATTACTATAGTGCGTGGGGTTTTTCCTGTACGGCTCCGTACGGTTTTTTTCTTCCAACCTATCCCCGTAAGGGTGCGACGTTGATACTTACTGTACCATACAGCATGCTCTGTAGTTACCGGAATGGCTTATGTTCCAGCAAGCCATGATTCCCGGCACAATGTTTTAAGTCGTTGCATTTTTCACATTTAGCCTTGTTTCAAAAAATGGAAACCCAACATCAATTTCAGGTTATTGTAGCTAACGAATCACACCTCAGCTTTGCACAGATCATATGCGATGAAATGGCTTCATCGGCCAAAGCCCGGGGAACCGGTATAGCCAAACGATCGCCCGAATATATACAACAGAAAATGCGTGAGGGAAAAGCCGTGATCGCCTTCAACCAGGACGGCATCTGGGCCGGCTTTTGCTATATCGAAACCTGGAGCCATGGCGAATATGTAGCCAACTCAGGATTGATTGTTGCACCTGCCTTTCGTAAAGGCGGACTGGCAAAAGCTATTAAGAAAAAGATCTTCGAACTGAGCCGACTGACATTCCCTGACTCAAAAATATTCGGCCTTACTACCGGACTGGCAGTGATGAAGATCAACAGCGATCTGGGTTATGAACCTGTTACTTATTCGGAGCTTACCCAGGACGAAGCGTTCTGGGCCGGCTGTAAAAGCTGTGTGAACTACGACATTCTCATGAGCAAGGAACGGAAAAACTGTTTGTGCACTGCCATGCTGTATGATCCGAAAGATCATTATGAGCCGCAGGAAACCAAAGAGTTTTTTGAGGAGAAGAAGAGTGTGTTTGAACGAATGTTACGTATAAAACAATGGAAATTGCTGAAGCCTTTCTTTAAGGACGATAAAGACTCCAATAGCGGAACTAAAGACTCCCAGGGTGGCGGCGCCGGCAAGATCAAATCTTTTTTTCACTACTTTTTTAATTTCTAAAAACAATTTCTGCGAAGATGGCAAAGAAAGTTGTTCTCGGTTTTAGCGGTGGTTTAGACACTACATTTTGTGTAAAATACCTGGGCGAAGACCAGGGCTACGAAGTGCATAGCATTATTGTAAATACCGGTGGTTTTAGCGATGAAGAATTGAAAAAAATTGAAGAGCACGCCTATAAACTGGGAGTTAAAACACATACAACAGTTAATGCCATACAAGGATATTACGATCGTATCATCAAATACCTTATTTACGGAAACGTGTTAAAAAATAACACCTACCCGTTAAGTGTGAGCGCCGAACGGTTGAGCCAGGCCCTGCACATTGCAGAGCACGTACAAAAATTAAAGGCCGATGCCGTAGCGCATGGCAGCACCGGCGCCGGTAACGACCAGGTTCGTTTTGATATGATCTTTCACATTTTGATCCCAGGTGTTGAGATCATTACTCCCATCCGCGACCTGAAGCTGAGCCGTGAAGCAGAAATTGATTACCTGAAAGGCAAAGGCGTGAACATGAACTTTGCCAAAGCAGTATACTCTATCAATAAAGGTTTGTGGGGAACCAGTGTCGGTGGTAAAGAAACATTATCATCAAAAGGCATGTTGCCCGAAGAAGCCTGGCCAACGCAGGTTACCAAAACAGGCAGTGAAGAAGTTAAGCTCAGCTTTGAAAAAGGTGAACTGAAAAAGATCAACGATAAAGCATTTAGTCATCCTACCGAAGCCATTCAATACCTGCAAACCATTGCCGGTGCGTATGGTGTAGGAAGAGATATACACGTAGGCGATACCATCATTGGTATTAAAGGCCGGGTTGGTTTTGAAGCCGCAGCGCCCATGGTTATTTTAAAAGCGCACCATGCTTTGGAAAAGCATGTGCTTACCAAATGGCAGTTTAACTGGAAAGATCAGCTGGCGCAGTTCTATGGAAACTGGTTGCACGAAGGACAGATCATGGACCCGGTTATGCGCGACATCGAAGCTTACCTCGAAAATTCGCAACAACATGTAACCGGCGATGTATTTATACACCTGCAACCTTATCGCTTCCAGGTGATCGGCATTGAATCATCGTATGACCTTATGAGCAGCAAGTTTGGCAAGTATGGTGAAATGAATAGCGGCTGGAGTGGCGAAGATGTTCGTGGGTTCAGCAAAATATTCGGAAACCAGACCTCCATTTGGAACTCGGTGAAGGAAGACAACGAAAAAGGGAAATGAGAAATGAAAAATTAAAAATGAGAAATTAAAAAGTAAAGGCATCTTAGAGGTGTATCCACTTTCTCATTCCTCATTCTTCATTTCTAATTTTTAATTCTATTGAGTTTTATGAGTCAGAAAATAAAAGTAGGCATAATAGGGGGCGCCGGATATACCGGAGGAGAATTACTCAGGTTGCTGATCAATCACCCCCATGTTGAAATTGCTTTTGTGAACAGTAAAAGCAATGCCGGCAATCCTTTACACCAGGTGCATGCCGATTTAATTGGCGAAACCAACCTGCAATTCTCCGATGACCTTTCTCCTTTACAGGATGGAAGCATTGATGTGTTGTTCCTGTGTGTAGGTCATGGCGATGCGCGGAAATTTTTAACTGAGTATACCGTAACTGACAAAATAAAGATCATTGATCTTTCACAAGACTTCAGGTTGAGTGCGAAATCATCCATTGGCAATCGGCAATTTATTTATGGATTGCCTGAACTGAATAAAAGCAAAATTAAAACCGCACAAAACATAGCCAACCCGGGATGTTTTGCCACTGGTATCCAATTAGGCTTGTTGCCATTGGCAAAGGCAGGGTTACTGAATTCGGTATACACCACCGGCATTACCGGTTCAACCGGCGCCGGACAGAGTTTATCGGCCACCTCGCATTTCTCCTGGCGGGCCAATAATATTCAAGCTTATAAAACCTTAACGCATCAGCATTTAAAGGAGATCACCCAGTCGTTACAGCAACTGCAACCATCTTTTTCTTCCCCCTCCACCGGAGAGGGCCAGGGGGAAGCCTCCGATGCGTTGAGCTTTATTCCCTGGCGCGGTGATTTTACCCGCGGCATTTTCATCAGCTCGCTGGTTGATTGCGATTGGAAGGCGGAACAGCTTTCTGAATTATACAATGACTTTTACCATAACCATCCATTCACCGTGATGAGCAAAGGAGAGATCTTTTTAAAGCAGGTGGTGAATACCAATAAATGTATCATTCAACTGGAAAAAATAGGTACCAAGCTGGTAGTGCACAGCGCCATCGACAACCTGACCAAGGGCGCCTCAGGCCAGGCCGTACAGAATATGAATTTAATGTTTGGGGTTGATGAGCGTGCTGGATTAAAATTGAAGGCTAACTACTTTTAACCAGTAAGCTAAACGCGGAACGCACAACGCTAAACGCGAAAACAAATACAGTTGGGGGATTGAGGATAAAAGATGCAATGAGATTATCAAAATCCATTGTATGAGAGATTATAGAAAGTATGAAGTTTGGGAGAAATCCCACGAATTAGTTCTGTTTGTTTATAAAGAAGTAGCACCTTCTTTTCCTAAATATGAACAATTTGATCTGCTTAGGCAAATGAAAAGAGCCGCTTATTCAATACCATTCAATATTGTTGAAGGATGCGGCAGGAATTCAGATAAAGATTTTGTTCATTTTTTGGATACCTCGTTAGGTTCGGCCCATGAATCGGAATATTGTTTTTTGCTAGCTAAGGACTTAGGATTTATTCGAAAAGAGCTTTATACAGTGTTATACGAAAAGATTAACGAAGTAAAAGCAAAAACAATTAACCTTATAAAATCTATTCGTTCATAAGCTTTGCGTTAAGCGTTTTACGTTAAGCGTTAAGCAAAATACAGGAGTTATGAAATTATTCGATGTCTACCCTATCAACAACATCGCCATCGAAAAGGCCAAAGGCTCTTACGTATGGGATGACAAAGGGGAACAATACCTTGACCTGTATGGCGGTCATGCGGTAATTTCTATTGGCCATACCCATCCGCATTACGTAGAACGATTAACCTCTCAATTAAATAAAGTCGGTTTTTATTCAAACTCGGTTAAAATGCCTTTGCAGGAAGAGCTGGCAGAGAAACTGGGCAAATTATCCGGCAAACCCGACTATCAGTTATTCCTGGTCAGTTCAGGAGCAGAAGCCAACGAAAACGCATTAAAACTGGCATCGTTTCACAACGGTCGCAAGAAAATAGTCGCCTTTAAAAAAGCTTTCCACGGCCGAACCTCTCTGGCTGTTGCTGTAACCGACAACCCATCTATTGTAGCACCGGTGAACCAAACGCCGAACGTGATCTTTCTTCCTTTCAATGACGTAGCAGCGCTCGAAGCCTGCTTCGCAGAACAGGGATCAGAAATATCATCGGTGATCATTGAAGGCATACAGGGCGTGGGCGGCATCAATGTAGCCAGCGAGGTATTTTTACAAACCATCCAGCGGTTGTGCACTGAACATGGAGCAGTTTATATTGCCGACAGCGTGCAATGTGGTTACGGCAGAAGCGGTAAATTCTTTTCGCACGATTACGCTGGTGTAAATGCCGATATCTACACCATGGCCAAGGGCATGGGCAATGGCTTCCCTGTTGCAGGCATCATCATCGCGCCGCATTTGCAACCCAAACACGGCATGCTGGGAACTACATTTGGTGGCAATCACCTGGCTTGCGCAGCAGCATTGGCGGTGATTGAAGTGATTGAAAAAGAAAACCTGGTTCAGAATGCAGCCGAAGTTGGAAAATATTTAATGGATGAACTGAATAAAATTCCACAATTACAAAATGTACGTGGCCGGGGGTTAATGATCGGTTTTGATGTACCTGAAACGTTGAAAGACCTGCGCAAGAACCTGCTGTGGAAGCACAAGATATTTACCGGTGAAGCCAAACCCAATGTGATAAGATTATTACCGTCACTGGCCTTACGGAAAAAAGATGTAGACCAGTTACTGGAAGCAATAAAAGAAGAAATTCAGGTTGGTGCTGAAGCATAAAAAAGCTAAACACTGAACGCTAAATGCTGAACGCTGGCTTTCGCATTAGGCGTTAAGCGTTTAGCGTTCAGCAGTAGTTTACATACATTTTTCATCATTTAAAATTCCTTCCTGCTACAGGCATGAAAAATTTTACAAGTGTATATGATGTGCAGCAAATAGATGCACTGGTAAAAAAAGCGCTGGCATACAAAGCCGCACCATTTAAAGATAAATCTTTGGGAGCCGGCAAGCGCATTGGTTTGTTGTTTTTGAATCCCAGTATGCGAACCCGCCTGAGTACCCAGATCGCTGCACAAAATTTGGGCATGGAACCCATTGTATTTAACGTGGGCCAGGAAGGCTGGGCCCTGGAATTTGAAGATGAGGCCATCATGAGTGGCAGCACCGTGGAGCACGTGAAGGACGCTGCCCCCATTATGGGTAACTATTTTGATATTCTGGCCATCCGCACCTTTCCTTCATTAAAGAATCGCGAAGACGATTACAGTGAACTGTATATAAAGCAATTCATAAAATATGCAGGCATTCCGGTAGTAAGTCTCGAAAGCGCCACCCTGCATCCATTGCAAAGCTTAACAGATATTATTACCATCAACGAAAGTTTGAATGCTTCTCCCATACCTTCAGGAAAGAAACCAAAGATCGTGCTTACCTGGGCGCCGCACGTGAAGGCGCTGCCGCAATGTGTGGCCAACAGTTTTGCCCAATGGGTGAACGCCTGGGGAAAAGCTGATTTCGTGATCACCCATCCCGAGGATTATGAACTGCATGAACAATTCACCAAAGGCGCTACCATTACGCATAACCAGGATGAAGCATTGAAAGACGCCGACTTTGTTTATGTGAAAAACTGGAGCACTTTTAATGATTACGGTAAAATTTATTGTAACGATCCCGAGTGGATGCTTACCAATAAAAAGCTGGCCGCTACCAATAATGCCAAAGTAATGCATTGTTTACCGGTTAGGCGTAATGTTGAATTGAGCGATGAAATACTGGATGGCCCCAACAGCATTGTTACCCAGGAAGCCTCCAACCGCATATGGGCAGCACAAGCCGTTCTCAGTGAAATATTAGAATCGAAAAAATAAATAAGCAAGCTGTGTCCACATTATATGTTGTTAAGATTGGCGGTAATATTATAGATGATGAAAAGAAATTATCGTCTTTTCTAAAAGATTTTGCAGCAGTAAAGGGCCACAAGATCCTTATACACGGCGGTGGCAAACTGGCTACCAAACTGGCCGAGCAAATGAACATTCCACAACAAATGATCGATGGCCGTCGCATTACCGATGCAGAAACCCTGAAGGTTGTAACGATGGTGTACGCCGGTTATATCAATAAAAATATTGTGGCGCAATTGCAGGCAAACAACTGCAATGCCATTGGGTTAAGCGGTGCCGACGGCAACGTTATACTGGCCCATAAAAGAAATCACCCCACCATTGATTATGGCTTTGCCGGTGATGTAGATGCCATCAATACCACCTTGCTGAAAAGCATTCTCGACCAGCAGGTGTCGGTTGTTATGGCGCCAATTACCCACGATCAAAAAGGGCAATTGCTCAACACCAATGCCGATACCATTGCGCAGGAAGTGGCCAACGCATTGAGCAGCCTGTATGATGTGCAGTTGATCTATTCATTTGAAAAAAGCGGTGTACTGCTCGATGCCAATGACGATAGCACCGTAATATCTTCCATTAACCCATCCTATTACCAGCAATTAAAATCAGAACAAAAAATATTCGCCGGTATGATCCCTAAACTGGATAATGCTTTTGCCGCCCTGAATAAAGGCGTAAAAAAAGTGATCATTGGCAAAGCAGAACAATTAACAGATCTTATTACCGGCAAGGCAGGAACAAGTATTGTACATGAGTAAAGATAATTTACATACACTACAGCAAAGCGCAATTGAATTATTAAAACAGTTGATCAGCACGCCTTCCTTTAGTAAAGAAGAAGACAGAACGGCTGAGATACTTACCACATTCCTCGAAAAGCATGGCGTAGCTGTAAAAAGTGTTAAGCATAACGTGTATGCCCGCAGCGCGCATTTCGACGACAGCAAGCCTACCATCTTACTGAATTCGCACCACGATACCGTAAAGCCCAATAAGAACTATACACTCGATCCGTTTACCCCAATTGAAAAAGACGGGAAATTGTTCGGACTTGGCAGCAATGATGCCGGCGGTCCGCTGGTGGCTTTGATTGCAACTTTCCTGTATTTCAATCAACAGCCTAATTTGAAATACAACCTGGTGCTGGCCGCTTCTGCAGAAGAGGAGATCAGCGGGAAAGATGGGATAGAACTGGTATTACCGCACCTTGGTAAAATTGATTGCGCCATTGTAGGTGAACCTACCCAAATGCAAATGGCTGTGGCGGAAAGAGGCTTAATGGTGCTTGACTGCCTCGCTCATGGCAAAGCAGGACATGCCGCACGCAATGAAGGCGAGAATGCTATATACAAAGCCATAAAAGATATTGAATGGTTTCAATCGTACCAGTTCCCTAAAGTATCTGATCTGCTTGGACCAGTTAAGATGAGCGTGACGGTAATTGAAACAGATAATAAAGCGCATAACGTTGTACCCGCTCAATGTAAGTTTGTGGTAGATACGCGCGTGAATGAATTGTATACCTTCGAAGACATACTTGAAACTATTCATAAGCATGTGCAGTGCGAAGTAGTGCCGCGCAGTACGCGTTTGCGTTCTACTTCAATTGCGTTGGACCATCCACTGATCAAATCGGGGGTATCGTTGGGAAGGACCTATTATGGCTCCCCCACTACCTCAGACAAAGCCCTGATGCCTTTTCAGGCTTTAAAAATGGGCCCCGGCGATTCAGCGAGAAGCCATACGGCGGATGAGTATATTTTTGTTAATGAGGTTTATGAGGGAATTGAGTTGTATGTTAGGTTGTTGGAAAAAATACTTTAGTTACCGGTTACCAGGTACCAGTTGCCGGGAAATACAGAATACGGTTACAGGTTGCCAGATACCGGGAAATACAGAATAGGGTTAATGCTATTGGTTAGAGCGTATTTTAGTAAAAAACGCTCTATTATGTCAAGTTACCGGGAATTAGAGATTTACAAAGAGTCGAAACGATTAGCTATTGAGATTCATAAAATGACGATGGCCTTACCCAAGCATGAATTGTTTGAAGAAGGCAGCCAGATAAGGCGTTCCTCTAAATCAATTACCTCAATGATAGTAGAGGGATATGGACGTAGAAGTTATAAGGCAGATTTTATTAAGTTCTTAATATTTTCTCAGTCTGAGTGTGATATGAAACAATAGTGCATCTGGATTTTTTATTTGAAACAAATTCACTCAGCATTGTTGAGCTATATAATAAATTGAGAAGCGATTACGACCTGTTAAGTAAAAGAATCAACAAATATGTTCAGTGGGTAGAATCGAATCTCAATGATTTCAATTAACAAAACCTATTAACAGGAGACTGGAAACTGGTAGCCGGCCCGGCAACCGGAAACCAGTAACCGGAAACTGATTCATTATGAAATTGTGGAGCAAAGAAACCACCAGCACATCACAACTTGTCGAATCTTTCACCGTTGGTCGCGATAAAGAATTTGATATTCTGCTCGCTAAATACGACGTGCAGGGTTCCATGGCGCATGTACGCATGCTGGGCGAAGTAGGTTTAATGTCGAAAGAAGAAGCCGATTTAGCCATAAAAGGACTGGAAGAAATAGCCGCCGATATTGAACATGGCCGCTTTGTGATTGAAGAAGGCATTGAAGATGTACACTCACAAGTAGAATTTATACTTACCCAACGCATTGGCGATGCCGGTAAAAAAATTCATAGCGGCCGCAGCCGGAACGACCAGGTTGCAGTTGATATAAAATTATTTCTGCGGGCAGAAGTGCTGGCGGTAAAAGAAGAAGTAAAGCAATCTTTTGATCTGTTGATTGCCCAGGGTGAAAAATTCAAGGACCATTTATTACCGGGTTATACTCACCTGCAGATCGCCATGCCTTCTTCATTCGGATTATGGCTGGGCGCTTATGCAGAAAGCTTAACCGATGATATGGAATTGCTGGCTGCCGCTTACCAGGTTGCCAATAAAAATCCATTAGGCAGCGGCGCTGGCTATGGTTCGTCTTTCCCTTTAAACAGAAAACGCACTACAGAATTATTAGGTTTTAAAACATTAAACTGGAACTCCGTTTATGCTCAAATGAGCCGGGGTAAAACAGAAAAAGTAATTGCTACAGCATTGGCTGGCATTGCCGGCACCATTGGCCGCCTGGCGATGGATGCCTGCTTGTATATCAACCAGAATTTCGGGTTTATTTCTTTCCCAAATGAATTGACAACCGGAAGCAGCATTATGCCGCATAAAAAGAACCCGGATGTATTTGAACTGATCCGCGCCAAATGCAACCGCCTTCAGGCTGTACCAAACGAACTGTCGTTGTTGCTGGCAAACCTGCCTTCCGGTTATCACCGCGACCTTCAGTTGACCAAGGAGATATTATTCCCGGCAATTGAAGAATTAAAAGCCTGTCTGCAAATGACCCGGCTAATGCTTTCGAACCTGTCGGTAAAAAGCAATATCCTGGATGATGAAAAATACAAATACCTGTTCAGCGTAGAAGCCGTGAACGAGCTGGTGAATAAAGGCGTTCCTTTCCGCGAAGCCTATAAACAGGTAGGTAACCAGATTGAAAAGGGCGAATTTTCCTTCGACTATAAAAAACAGTTGCTACACGTGCACGAAGGCAGTATTGGGAATTTGTGCAATGATGAGATTGTTAATGTGATGGAAGGAGTGTTGAGCAAGTTTAGGTAATGAGAAAATATGCAAATGGCTCCTGCAACCTGAAACTTATTTCAAGTTACAGGTTGCATGTTACAAGGCCTTAAAAGTCGAGCCCCTGCATAAGTTTACGCATCCCGGGAATTAAAACCCTGCAACCTGAAATTTGTATCTTGTAACCTGGTTTCCCCGGCAACTGGTAACCGGCAACAGGTAACTACCTTTTTAAAGAATCCGGTGTCACTCGTGTAGGAGTATCCTTTCCAGCCACAATCGAAGTTGAACTAATGGCAATGGCTTTAATTATAGCCGCCATATTGTTCATGTCCAGGGTTTCAATTTCATCTTCCTGTGTATGATAATATTTCTCGCTGTCCATTTTGGAGGTAGAGATGGTATGAGCCGGTACTCCCAGTCTGGCCAGGGTGGCGTTATCGCTTCTGTAAAATAATTGTTGATCGGGATATGGGTCGGGATAGAATTTAAAATTGGTCCCTTCCAGGTTCTTCTCCAGTATCTTGCCCATGTCTGTTTTTTCGTACCCGGTAATAAACGCAGAGTTAGTTCCCCATTTACTTTCGGTACCAATCATTTCAATATTGAACATGGCCATTACCTGGTCGGGATTAAACTGTTGAGAAAAATAGGTAGAACCAAATCCACCGCTTTCTTCAGCGGTAAAGGCGGCAAAGATGATCGTGCGTTCGTTATTCTTTAGTTTGGCAAAATAATTGGCCAGCATAATCACAGCCGTTGTACCCGCCGCATCGTCGTTGGCGCCATTGTAAATGCTGTCACCGGCTGCGTTGGGCTTGCCAACACCCAAATGATCGTAGTGCCCCGAGAAAATAACATACTCCTGTTTTTTCGATTTTCCGGGCAGAATACCAACGACATTCTTCAGCGGCATGGCTGAAACAGATTGTTTATAGTGTATAGAGTACTCCCCTGCTTCTTCACTGGCCAGCACCAGTACAATATTGCCTTTTGGCGAAAATACCGACCGCCGGCTTCTTACTCTTTCAAACAAAGCCCGGTGTGTTGTATCAACCATCAACAGGTAATCACCACCGGTACGTTGTAGCCGGGTTATTATATTTTGCAAGGTATCTTTCGCATGCACCACCATCATCTTATAACCCGATGCCTGGTTGATAGATAATTCTTCTTTACCGGTTAACACGGCAATATTTTGCGTAGTTACGGTTCTGCCATTTACCTGTGCATTCACAGATATTACGCTGGTGCGCAGCATAGCAAATTCCTGTAAATACGAATTTCCATTCACAGGCTGTAAACCTGCCTTTTTGAATGTTGAAGCTATAAAATCGGCAGCCTTGTCTATTTCAGGAGAGAATGTTTTGCGGCCACGCATGTCGTCGGAGGACAATGTTCTTTCAATGCGTTCTACCGCTGCGGCATTAATGATCTTATCGATTGATTGGCAAAAAGCGGTTTGCTTTGCAAGTAACAACAGGATAAAGTAGGAACAGCGCTTAACCATGAATTATATTTTTGACAAATTTCGTCTTCGTATATAAACCAGTCGTGCCATGGTTTGAAACCGTGACACGGCTCTATAGCTATAAACTCATCATTTCCTTAAACTTCACCGTTTGGCGGCGGCTCACTTCTATCTTCTCCCCGCCTTTCAATTCCAGTAACAAACCGCCATTAAAGTATGGTTCAATTTTATCTATCAACCGCAGATTCACAATATGCTTGCGATTGGCCCGGAAAAATGTTTTCTCATCGAGCCGTTCTTCCAGTGCATTCAAAGATTTTAAGATGAGCGGCTTATTCGGTCCGAAATATACTTTGGCGTAGTTGCCAACGCTTTCAAACAAACGAATATCACTCAGCTTTACAAACCAGCAACGCTCCCCGTCTTTCACAAACACCTGGTCGTTCTCGCTTAAAATGCTCCTGTTGAAATTTACCGGCACCATGGGGCCCTGCTCGCGTTCTTCCTGCAGGTGCAGTTTCTGAATAGCATCTGCCAGCCGTTTGGGTTCTACCGGTTTTAACAGGTAGTCGAGCGCATTCACTTCAAATGCTTTCAGCGCATATTCATCGTAAGCCGTGGTAAAAATTACGTGTGGCGCTTTATCCAGTTCCGACAGCATATCGAAACCGGTTTTACCAGGCATTTGTATATCAAGAAAGATCAGATCGGGATTTATGTTCTCTATTTTTTCTACCCCTTCGCCGGCATTGCTTGCCTCTGCTACCACTTCAATTTCAGGAAAGTCCATAAGCAGTTTACGCAGCTCACTTCTGGCCAGCCGTTCATCGTCGATAATAATGGCTTTAATCATAACTCATTTTATTTAATTTCAACAGGGATCAATATGCGGGCTTCCACTAAATCAGATCCCACTTGCTTTATTTCAAAATTAGCCTTTTCGCCAAACAATAATTGCAACCGGTTTTTGGTGCTGAACAATCCAAACCCGTCGTCGTCTTTAATTTGTCCGTTCAGGTAGCCGGTATTCAGCACCACCAACTCATGAAAATTCTCTTTAAAATCCGAGATCACTCTTACCACTCCACCGCCAATCTGTTTGCCAATACCGTGTTTAATGGCGTTCTCCACCAACGTTTGCAACATCATCGGCGGCACCGGTTGGTCGAGGGTATCTTCGTCGATCTGGTATTCAATTTTCAGCCGGTCTTCAAAACGGATATACTCCAGCGCCAGGTAATCTTTTACAATCCCCAGCTCTTTTTCAAACGGAACAGTTTCTACTTTTTCAGCCTGCATGCTGCTGCGTAAAATATTACTAAGCTCGGTAATGGCATTACGGGCACGGCCGGGGTTTTCATCTATCAATGCCCGGATGCTGTTAAGGGCATTGAAAATAAAATGTGGATTAATATGCGCTTTTATGGTTTTCAACTCCAGTTCTTTTACCAGCGATTCAAGCCGGATTTTATCTAACTGCGCCTGCCGTGTTTTTAAAATATAGTGATAGGCAAAATAGATCATGTTCCAGATAAGGATGAACATAAAACAACCCATCGACGCCCGCATGATCTTATTTAACAATAGAATCGACTTTTGCCGGGGTGCTTCTATGTTCAGCACCTGTTCAAGGGTGGTACCTATAGCCGCGTAAATGAGAGAGAACAGGATAGAAATAAAAAATATATAAAACACCTGCTCATTCACCGGTTTATCAATAAACTTATTCTTACGTATAAAAAACCGCATTACATGGGTAACCACGAAGCCAAGGACCGCCTCAAGCACTAACACATGGTATATGTAGGGTGTTTCCTGGGTGCGTAGGGTCAGGTAAAAAAAGATGAACAATAAAATAAAGGCGCTCCAGCCTACAAACTGGCATAGCCAGTAATATGGAATTCTCTTCTTTATCATACTTATCATACTCAATGGAACTGTAACAAATCTAGGCAATTAGCCCGCTCTGGTTATGTATTTTGGATATGTGGCCGAATAAGTAGGGTTACCGGCACTACAAAGTAGTAAAATTGTCAGGATTTTAGCGCGTATTTTAGCAAGCGGCAAATTTTCTTGATCCGGCACGTTTTTTTGTTGTGTTAAAATATTTCCTTTATTAGGGCTCATGATTTTATAATGTATTTTTGTCGATAAAATTCAATTAAATGGACATCACGCCCGGCCCATTGTTGACTACCATCAATTCCCCAGCCGACCTTAAACTATTGAGCAGAGAGCAGTTACACCAACTTTGTAACGAATTGCGGCAATACATCATTGATGTAGTAAGTGTACATGGAGGCCATTTTGCTGCCAGCCTGGGTGTGGTAGAGCTTACCGTAGCATTACATTACATCTACAATACCCCATACGATCAATTGGTATGGGATGTAGGGCACCAGGCGTATGGGCATAAGATCCTCACCGGCCGCCGGAACGAATTTCACACCAACCGTAAATACAACGGCATCAGCGGCTTTCCCAAGCGTAGTGAAAGCGAGTACGATACTTTTGGCGTAGGCCATTCTTCCACCTCTATTTCTGCCGCCCTGGGTATGGCCATGGCCGCCAAATACAAGGGTGAGAACCGTAAATCCGTTGCCGTTATTGGCGATGGCGCCCTGACTGCGGGCCTCGCGTTTGAGGGAATGAACCACGCCGGTGTAGCCGATTCTGACATTCTGATCATATTGAACGACAACTGTATGAGCATCGACCCCAATGTGGGTGCGTTAAAGGAATATCTGACCGATATTACTACCTCTCATACCTATAACCGACTGAAAGATGATATCTGGAAGGCGCTGGGCAAATTACCCGTGGGTAAGAACTTTACCCGCGAAATGGCCAGCAAGCTCGAACACAGCATCAAAGGTTTCATCAATAAAAGCAGTAACCTGTTTGAATCATTAAAGCTGCGCTACTTTGGTCCTATCGACGGAAATAACATCACCAAACTGGTTGATACGTTACAGGACCTGAAAAAGATCCCCGGTCCCAAGTTGTTGCATGTGATTACCGTGAAAGGAAAAGGTTATGCGCTGGCTGAAAAAGAACAAACCTTGTGGCATGCGCCCGGTTTGTTTGATAAGATCACCGGAGAGATCTATAAAAAGAAATACGACACCCCCCAACCGCCCAAATACCAGGATGTATTTGGACATACCATTATAGAGCTGGCCGAAAAGAACAACAAGATCTTTGGCGTAACGCCTGCCATGCCTTCGGGTTCTTCGCTCAAATTCATGATGGATGCAATGCCCGATCGCGCTTTTGACGTGGGCATCTGCGAGCAGCATGCCGTAACGTTAAGCGCCGGTATGGCTACGCAGGGAATGCGGGTGTTCTGTAATATCTATTCTTCTTTTATGCAACGTGCCTACGACCAGGTTGTGCATGATGTAGCCATTCAAAAGCTGCCGGTAGTGTTCTGTCTCGACAGGGCCGGACTGGTTGGTGAAGATGGTCCTACCCATCATGGCGCCTACGACATCGCGTATATGCGTTGCATTCCCAATATGGTTATCAGTGCCCCCATGAATGAAAGCGAACTGCGCAACCTGATGTACACTGCACAGTTGGAAACCATGGAATGGCCGTTTGTAATTCGCTATCCACGCGGACAAGGTATGCTGGCTGACTGGAAAACGCCTTTTGAAGAAATTCCGATCGGAAAGGGTAGAAAAATAAAAGACGGTCAGGATATTGCCATTCTTACTTTTGGTCATCCCGGCAACTTTGCCACTGCCGCCATTCGCGAATTAAAAATGGACGGGTTGAACCCGGCGCATTATGATATGCGTTTTGTTAAACCACTGGACGAAGCATTGCTCCACGAAGTTTTTAGTAAGTACGACAAAGTGGTTACGGTTGAAGACGGAACTGTTACCGGTGGATTTGGCAGCGCCATTCTGGAGTTCATGGCACAACATAATTACAAAGCCGAAGTGAAAATATTAGGCATCCCCGATGAGATCGTTGAACATGGCACCCCTAAAGAATTGTACCGGGAATGTGGCTACGATGCCCAGGCTATTGCTGAAACCGTTCGTACAATGATGAAGGGGAAGGTTACTGTGAACCAATTGTTGGGTTAGAAACAGTTGCCCGTTACCAGTAGCCGGTTGCCGGGCTTCTATTTCATTGCTCCCGACTGTATTTTGTATTTCCTGGTAACCGGTAACTGGCCACTGGTAACTGATACTTCTTTAACAAATTCTTGACTATACGTACATATGGATTCTGGGATGAACAGCGTCTCTCCTGTTCATACCCCTTCCACCATGAAACGAATCCTGCTTCTTTCCCTTGCCCTTATATTTTGTTTTGTATTAGCCGGCGCTGCCTGGTATTATTCCAAACTTAATACCGGGAAAACGCATACGGCTGTAACAAGTATAGCTAACAAAAAATTACTTACCCGGTTAAGTAACCATGGCAAGCCGTTGCTGGCGTATGCCAAACAACACGGGTATAATACCAATACCTGTTTTTTGCTTGATATGAGTATTGAATCGGGCAAGAACCGTTTCTTTATTTACGATCTCAAAAAAGATTCTGTAATCGATGCAGGATTGGTAGCACATGGCCGTTGCAATAAAGACTGGCTTACCGGGCGTCAATATGGAAATGAGGTCGGCTGCGGCTGCACTTCACTGGGAAAGTATAAGATCGGAAATCCATACAAGGGAAAATTCGGCCTGGCCTATAAGTTACATGGATTGGAATCTACCAACAGCAATGCGTTTAAACGGTTTGTTGTATTACATGCCCATAGCTGTGTGCCCGATGCAGCAGTAGACCCATTGCCTATTTGTCAAAGTGATGGCTGCCCTACCGTGTCAACACCGTTTTTACAAAAGCTGGCATCGGTTATTGACCAGTCAAAACAGCCGGTTTTGTTATATACGTTTGATTAGGTCAAACAAAACTGCCTTAGCCGCAAGACCAAGGCAGTTCCTGTATTCCATTATCAGATTAGCACATTAGCTAATTATAACACTGATTCCGGTTGTCTGTCAGGATCATCATCCGGGTTAATGGGCGACTGCGAAAGATCAACATCCTGCTCCCAGTTTTCATTAAATTCTACCAGGAAGTTATTGCGACCTTCACCCACCATGATGGTCATGTATTTCATTTGGATCAACTCCAGTACCGACAGGAATATGAAGATGGCGTGAATACGATCTTTACAAACATCGAATACTTTTTCAAACGCCATTACCTTTTCTCTTTTCACAGTTTCCAGGGCATACTGGCGGCTTTCCTCCATGGTATAGTTGTATTTCACAACCGTATGCACGGGTTTCACATTCCGCTGGTCAACCCTTTTCATTACCTTTTCAAATGTTTTCATCAATTTGAAAAGTGTAATAGTTTGAATTTCAGTTCCCTCTCCGCTTTCTTCCCCAATGGTTGCTATTTCTTTGGCTAAATTACCACGGCGAACCATGAGCATACGAATGGCCTCCATTTCGGCCATCTTGGCGGATGCTTCTTTAAAGCGTTTGTATTCGAGGATCTTATCAACCAGTTCCTGGCGGGGATCTATTTCGTTCCCCTGCGCATCCAGCTCTTTACGGGGAAGTAACATCCTTGCTTTGATGCGCATCAGCGTAGAAACGAACAAAATGAATTCGCTCGAAAGCTCAATATTCAATTGTTCCTGGCCATGAATGTATTCCAGGAAATCCTTGATGATATTGCTGATGGGAATATTATAAATGTCCAGCTCATCCCGTTCAATAAAGAACAGTAACAGGTCGAACGGACCTTCAAATTGCGGTAACTTAATCTGATACGACGGTTGATTCACGTGCTTCTTTTTTAGCCTGTACCCCTCCTGGCGGGACCCGGTTACTCATTTGCATCACCAGCATTTCCCGACAGGCTTTGGGAGCCAACAAACGTACGCCAAAAAAACAATTGCAGAAAATTACTGGCAGCCCAAAGTCATTATTGTATATAAGTTGTGAAAAGTCAGCTATGCTATTATGAAAATTTCAACCGCCGGATAGTTAAATGGCTGAAGGCTTGATGGCCGGAAGGTTCGATGGCTGGAATTCTGCCAACATAAAAACATAGCAATCAAAGCCTTAAACTCAAACATCAAAACTTTCGCTGATACCCTACCCCTATGAACTGCCTCACCTGCAGCCTGGGCGCATTTTTATCTTTACCAAAGGTTTTTACATCATCATCATAAATGAAATCAGCCCCAATAGAAAACGAGAATCCTTTGTAAACGTTCATGCTAATGAGGTTACTCATGAACAGATCAATATTCTGGGGATTGTGTTTGTAATTGGAAAACAGGTCGAGTTTGCCTTTATAGGTTAAATTTTTTATTATTTCCCTGTTGCAGGTGGCTGATAAATAAGCACCGATCTCATTGCGCGATGTTCTGCCTGTGTCGACCCCATAAGCGCCTTTAGCCGATAACTCATCGTCTTTCACAATTACCCAGCGGGTAGTGATGGGTGAAAGGAATAATGAAAAAGTAGGGCTCGGCTTCCAGTCCATACCCAACGCTACGATCACGTAAGCCGGGGCAAAAAATGTAGACTGTTTTATTTTAGTGGTATCATTTGGATAGGTAAACCCATCGGTAAACTGTGAACGAAAATTAAACAAACCGGTCAGGTACATATGATCAAAAAGCTGGCAACCATATTTCGAAACCAGGTCCATCCGGTCATTGGTTTTACGGGTGCCGAGGGAAGTGGAATTTATGTAACCCAGTTCCATATCAATGGAATTATCCCAGGAATGGACCCCTTTTTTATAAAACGCAAAAAGGTTTAATATTCCATTGGCGTTAAAAGAGAACTGGTCGCCGCCAGCTGCCCAGTTTGAAAGTGAGGTTTGCCCAACTGTACCGTTAAACATACCCCCAAGCTTCCAGGTTTTAACGAGGGTATCGTTCTGATCTTTTGAAACTGTTTTACCTGATTCTTTTCTTAACTCCTGAATTGTTTTGTCCTGCGCTGTACTGGTAACCGTTATCAACAAAAAAGATAAAGCCAGTGCCAATTTCTGCATATGGATCAATTAAATAGTTTAAAAAAGGCATTTTGACAATTCAAAATGCCTTGCAAATATAAAACCACCTAATCTATTTCTTTAATGCATCACGGATTTCGCGTAATAAAATAACTTCTTCGGGAGTAACCGCAGCGGCAACTTCTTCTTTTTTCTTGAACCGGTTGATGGCTTTCACGATCAGGAATAGAATAAATGCAACTATTAAGAATTTAAGTATTGCCGATAAAAACTTACCTATTTTAACAGTACCTAATATCACCAACTTATCTAAGTCCTGTAAATTAGCAGCTTCCAAGGCGGGCTTTAATAACAGGGGCGTTATTACATCATCAACAAGCGAACTAACAATACTGCTGAATGCCGCGCCAATGATAACACCAATGGCCAGGTCAACTACGTTGCCCTTCATGGCAAATTCTCTGAATTCTTTCATCATTCCCATAAGTTATAGTTTTAGTTGTTAATGATATTTACAACTAATATATTAAATTTTTAAATCATCAACTGAAACAATAACTAAAGCCTTTCGCAGCTAGCTTTTCTTCAGGCCGGGGTATTCCATATCCAGTTTTTCCAATGCCTTTTGCAGGGTGCTGGCAATGATATATTCTTTATACCAGTTTTGATCGGCTGGTACTACAGTCCAGGGTACGTCGTTGCAATGTTCAAAGCAATCTTCATAAGCGGCCATATAATCATCCCACAGTTTTGCTTCGTCAAAATCCCTTTCATTGTACTTCCATTGCTTGGTAGGATCGCTGATGCGTTCCTGCAAGCGTTGCTTTTGTTCCTCAGGCGATATATGCATGTAGAACTTCAATATAGTGGTACTGTTATGCTCTTGTAATAACTGCTCAAAGTCATTGATGGCCTTCATGCGTATTTTGGCTGTTTTATCGTCTATTATTTTATGTACGCGCGTTATGAGAACATCTTCATAATGCGAGCGATTAAAGAGTTGAATGATCCCCTTAGGCGGGGCCACAGCATGTATTCGCCATAAAAAATCATGACTTAATTCTTCAGGAGTAGGCGCTTTAAACGATTGTACGCGCACCCCCTGCGGGTTCATGGCGCCAAATACTTTTCTGATAGCGCCGTCTTTCCCGCTGGCATCCATGCCCTGCAATATCACCAGTACCGCATGCTTCGACTCGGCATATAATAAGTTTTGCAGATCATCCAGTTTTTCGAGTATACCGGCTGTTTTCTCTTTTATTGCTTCCTTATCAAAATCTTTTGGCGCCAGCGTACTGATTTCCTTCAATTTGATCGTTGCCATGGAAATATGTTTCTTTTAAATTATCACATTTCAAATTGAATACCTGATTTTTGAGCAAATTTTTACATGGCAGACAGGGGAATGCTTATAAACGGGATTATTTTCATTGTACTTTGTATCATTTGGGGAAGCTCTTTTATTCTCATAAAAGAAGGGATTGAATATTTAAGTCCCTACCAGGTTGCCACCATCCGCATACTCAGCGCCGGGTTGGTGCTATTACCAGTGGCAGTGCGGCAATGGAAAAATGTACCGCGTAATAAACTGGGCTATGTTTTTCTATCGGGTTTGTTGGGCAGCTTCTTTCCGGCTTATTTGTTTTGTATCGCTGAAACAAAGATCGATAGTTCTCTGGCCGGCTTTCTAAATTCACTCACGCCCGTCTTTACCATCTTCACCGGATTGCTGTTTTTTGGACAGGTGTTTCAATTACATAAGCTGGTTGGGGTGATGATCGCCATTGGGGGTATGCTGGTATTATTATTTGCCAAAGGCAGCGTGAGCATGCAATACCTTTCTTTTGCTTCGTTTGCGTTGGTGGCAACCATTTTATATGGTTTGAATATTAACCTGGTGGGCCGTCATTTACAGGAGACCTCTTCATTGGCGGTGGTGGCAGTAAGTTTTGCGTTATTATTAATCCCTTGTTTTATCATTCTTTGGGCTACCGGGTATTTCGCATTACCGCTTACGCAAAAAAATGTGCTTATAGCCAGCGGCGCTTCATCCCTGTTAGGCATTCTGGGAACAGCCGTAGCCACGGTGCTTTTTTATGTAATGATCAAACGGGCGGGCGGATTACTTGCCTCGATGGTCACTTATGGCATTCCGTTTATCGCTTTATTATGGGGAATGCTGGCAGGAGAAATGATCAATGAATGGCAGGTGGTGGGATTAGTAATTATTCTAGTTGGCGTGTATATAACTTCAAAAAAGAAGCAGAAGTAAGAGGTAAGAAGCCAATTTCTGATTTTTTGATTTAGAGATTTTGAGATTTCAAATAGTTTTGCCTCTGAAAAATCTCAAAATCCCTAAATCCCGAAATCGCCAATTTCATTCTATACGGTCATAATTTCTTTCTCTTTCGCCGCAAGGTGCTTGTCTACAAGCCCGATAAAGCGATCAGTCATTTCTTGGATCCTGGCCTCTGCATCTTTGCAGATATCTTCACTCAAACCGTTCTTCTGTAATTTCTTCACCTGCTCCATGGCATCACGGCGAATGTTACGGATAGCTACTTTTGAATGCTCCCCTTCGCCATGCGATCTTTTCACCAGTTCTTTACGCCGTTCTTCCGTTAAGGGCGGCATAAATAACCGGATCATATTTCCATCGTTCTGTGGATTGATGCCGATATTGGCGGCAATAATTGCCCGCTCAATAGGCTGAAGCATATTTTTTTCCCAGGGTTGAATAGTTAAGGTGCGCGCATCGGCTACCGAAATATTACCAACCTGGCTAATAGGTGTTGGCGTTCCATAATAATCAACAACGATACCGTCAACCAAATTTGGATTGGCTTTACCAGCACGTACTTTAATTAATTCTGTTTCCAGGTGATTAATGGCTTTTTCCATGTTCTCCTGGGCTAATTCCCTGATAATATTTAATTCATCTGACATAGGAAGAAATATTAAATGCCTGCAAACCTACTTAAATTTTTTGGATGGCGGAGGAAGCAATGGGCAATGAGCAATGGGCAACAGGCAAAACCAAACGGTAACAGCCAGGAGTTACCGGTTACCGGGTCTTTTTTGCAGCTTTTAAATTATAATTTTAAGCCTCGTTATTCGGGATATTCCTGGTACCTGGCAATAGGCAACCGGTAACTGAAGCTAATTCTTATGCTCCAAAATAGTATCGGTGGTAAGCGGAACGATTTTGGAGGTTTTCAACTCTCCATCTGGTGAATCAATGGTTTTGGCAACAAAAAGGCGTGTTCGCGGGCGGGTATAGTACAAGGCTGCTATACCGGAAAAGAACACGATCAAAATGGCCAGGATGATCCAGGTGCAACCGAGATTGCGACCTGCATACGCAGCCAGAATAAATAAAATATTAATAGATACCAGCAGCAGGGTTATAAAGCGGTGTGAAAAGCCCCTGTCGAGTAACAAGTGGTGAATGTGATTTCTATCGGGACTAAAAGGCGAACGGCGGTGAAAAGTGCGGATCGCAAACACCCGTAATGTATCCATTAAAGGAATTACCAGTATGGCAACACTGATAGCAGGAGAGGCTATAACAGGGTATGGCGAGTCGGTTTGATTGGCAACGCTGATAAATTTCACAACCAGTATTGCATTTACCAACCCTATCAGCAACGACCCGGTGTCGCCCATGAATATTTTTGCCGGTTGAAAATTGAATATCAAAAATGCCATCAGGCTACCTGCCAGGGAGAAAGCCAATATCGAATAGGCGAGCATGTTCACCTGTAAAAAATAAAAACCAAAAATAGTAGAGGCCATCAACCCTAATGAACCCGCTAATCCGTCGATACCATCAATCAGGTTAAAGGAGTTGATGATCACAATGATGGTTAAATAGGTTAACAGCAGGCTGAACATTTCAGGCAGTTCATGTAAACCCATGAAGCCATACATGCTTTTAATCTGAATGTTCCCTTTATATATAATGAGGAAAGCAGCTAATACCTGGCCAATGAATTTTTTAATTGGCGAAATAACAAGTATATCATCTTTTAAACCCAGGAAGAAGATAACAAATGCTGCTGCAAAAAAATATTGGAAGTCAGATGATGACTGGTGAGGAATAGCAATGAGACAGGCCAGCATAAAACCGGCAAAGATCCCTAACCCACCTAATGAAGGTATGGGGTTATGGTGAACTTTTCTCTCGTCAGGAATGTCAAATAATTTTTTCTGTTCTGCAACGGTTATAATTACCGGAATAGCTAAAAAGGTAATTGCAAATGAAATAGCTATTGAGAATAATACATCAAACATCAGCCTGATTTTGAAGTCTTGTAATAATAATGCGTGAATACGTGCGCTACCAATCGGGCCGGCTGGGGCTCATTACCACAAAGCATCGCAAATTACAGTGTATTTTCGGATTTCCAACTATTAATAACACTTACTTCAAATACAAGTAATCCATTATACAACGGCCTTTGATGTAAAAATATTGGGAAAGTTTAATTTGATTTATTGATACAAAACAATTCCTTTAGTTTTGCACCCAAATTTTAATCTTGCTATGCCAGCTTTAAAGGACATTGCTACTCAAATTCGCAGGGATATTGTTCGTATGGTTCACGGATGTGCTAGTGGTCACCCCGGGGGTTCACTGGGTTGTACCGAGTATTTTACCGCATTATACTTCAAGGTAATGCAGCACAATCCTCAATTTTCTATGGAAGCCCGCAATGAAGATGTTTTCATTTTATCAAACGGTCATATCTCTCCTGTTTTTTATTCCACTTTAGCCCGTTCGGGTTATTTCGATGTAAAAGAACTATCTACTTTTCGTAAAATAGATTCCCGTTTACAGGGACACCCCGCCACCCATGAGCACCTGCCCGGTATCCGGATAGCCAGCGGTTCTTTGGGACAAGGTATGAGCGTAGCCCTGGGTGTGGCTTTATCTAAAAAGCTTAATGGAGAGAACAACATAGTTTATTCTTTACATGGCGATGGCGAGCTGGATGAAGGTCAGAACTGGGAAGCCATTATGTTTGCAGCACATAATAAAGTGGATAACCTGATCTCTACTGTTGACTGGAACGGTCAGCAAATTGACGGTCCAACCGATAAAGTATTGGCACTGGGTGACCTGGGCGCCAAATTTGCCGCTTTTGGCTGGGATGTAATGGTTCTTGAGAAAGGAAATGATATTGATGCTGTAGTTGCAGGTCTTGAGCAAGCCAAAGCCCGTACCGGTAAAGGCAAACCAGTAGTTATTTTAATGAAAACGGTAATGGGTGCTGGTGTTGACTTTATGGAAGGCCACCACGAATGGCATGGTATTGCGCCTAATGACGAGCAGTTGCAAAAAGCACTGTCTCAGTTACCAGAAACCATCGGTGACTATTAATTAGAAGAGAATTTCTTAACATAAAAAAGGTATCCCGATCTATCGGGATACCTTTTGTTTTATAATGGTTTTATAAATTGATAACCAACCATTTAACTCCTCAACTCAATCGGCTGCAAGGCCGCACGGCGGGAGGGGAACCAGGAGGCCAAAAATGCTACCAGCGATACCGTAAACAGTACCAAAAGAAAATCCGAAGCCACCAGTTTTACCGGGTAATAATCTATTAAAAAGGTTCCACCCTGAATGGCAATGAGCTTGTACTTAACCTGGGCCCAGCAAAAGATAATGGCCAACAACACGCCACCGATAGAACCAATACTACCCAGCAATAAACCTTCGCTTAAAAATATTTTTTGCACCAGCATATTATTGGCGCCCATAGATTTCAACACTTGTATATCCTTTTGCTTTTCCAGTACCAGCATGGTTAAACTGCCGATCATGGTAAAAGCCGCCACTATAAGCATTAAAGTAAGGATGCCGTAAATAGCCCATTTTTCAAGGTTCATCACACTATACAAGCTTTGGTTTTGCTCGTATTTTGTTTCCACCCGGTAATTTAACCCTAACAGGTTCTGAATTTCCTTTTGCGCATCTTCCGCATCTACCCCGGCATGCAGCGCCAGTTCCACCCCGCTGTATTCATTAGGTCCCAACCCCATCATCAGCTTCATGAAATCGAGATTGGTGATGGCGTATTTGTTATCAATATCCTGCTGAATTAAAAAAGTGCCGGAAGTAATAATGTTAGCGGCCGCCATAGATTGTGAGGGATCGGCTACATTGATGTTCATACCCCGTTTAAACCCATACACGGTTAGCGGGTATATGTATTTATCGCTTTCAACACCCACGGCATTTTCAACTCCGTTGCCTAACACGAGGGCGGGCTCATCGGCACTTCCGGTTTGAAAGTTACCCCGGATCAGCTTTTGGGCCACCCCGGTTACCGATTCATACGAAGTATCTACGCCTTTCAGGTCAACGATCACCTGCACATCGCCGTTTACCAGCAAGGTCTTTTCTTCTGCCACCAAACTATAGGTGCGAACCCCTTTAATGACGGAGAGTTGTTGCAATTGCTGTTGCGTAAGTATAATGGTCTTACCCGTTTTTGCAGCAATTTTTATATCGGGGTAGAACGAGGAATACAACGATTTTACCAATCCTTCAAACCCATTGAACACACTCAATACCACAATAAAAGCAAACGTAATACCCATAATGGCAATAATACTCACCCATGCAATAACATTGATGGCATTGGTACTTTTTTTTGCTTTAAAATATCGCCAGGCGAATAAAAAATTCAAGTTTGTGGTTTGAAGTTTATTGTTTGTGGTATTTTTTATTCTTCATTTCCCGGCGGATTGATCTTCTTAAACAACTCCTCCATCCTGAACACATGATCCAGCGTATCATCCAGATAGAATTTCAGTTCGGGCATGCGCCGCAATTGTTTAGCCACCCGGGCAGTCAGCTCTCTTTTTATTTCCCAGGCTCTCTCTTCAATCTTTTTCAGGGCTTCTTCCCCATTCTTTACCTGGAAAAAGCTCAGGTAAATACGGGCCTCCAATAAGTCGGGCGTAAGCTTTACGGAAGAAATGGATACCATGCCGCCGTCGATCATACTCAGCCCCAATCGTTGAAAAATTAAATTTAATTCTTCATTCAGTAAACTTCCCACCTGTTTTTGACGTTTCCCTTCTTGCATTTCCTTAACGGTTTAATAGCCGTAAAATTAGTTACTTTGCACCGTTTACTCATTATTTTAACTGTTTCATGAAGCGATTTTCAAGGATTTTCTTTTATTTGAGAAACCAAAAAGACAGAATTATAGGTTACTTGGTATTCAATGTATTATCTATTGTTTTCTCCCTGGTTTCGCTGACGATGCTCGCTCCTTTTTTAAATTTGTTGTTTAACAAGGAAAAACCGCTCACTGTAAGGCCTCCTCTTGAATGGAATTCAGAAGGGATCTTAGCCCAGTTAAAGTATGGGCTGTCATACCTGATCATTCATTATGGGTATCCTCGGGCCCTGATAGCTATATGTATTACCATTATTCTTTCCATATTACTCAAGAATCTGTTTTTATACCTGGGTGTCCGTATGCTGATCCCACTTCGTAACCGTATAATGACCAGGTTCAGGGAAGACCTGTACGATAAGATCCTGGCGCTGCCGGTTAGTTATTTTACCGAACAACGGAAGGGAGACATGATGTCGCGCATGAGCAACGACATAAACGAGATAGAATGGAGTATCATTGGCGCCCTGGAGGGCTTGATAAAAGACCCGTTGAACATCATTATAGTGCTGGGTATGCTCATTTTTTTAAGTCCCCTTTTATCTCTGGTGATGCTGGTATTGTTACCCCTGGCCGGTTTTGTTCTGGGCAGGGTAAGCAAAAGTCTGAAACGAGAATCGGGCAAGGCGCAGGAACAACAAGGTTTACTATTAAGCATCCTGGATGAAACGCTGGGCGGCCTGCGGGTGGTAAAAGCCTTCAATGCTGAAAAGCTGATGCGCGACCGCTTTGTGGGCACTAATAACCTGCTGAACAAATTGCGTATACAAATGGCCTTCAAGCGTGATCTTGCCTCCCCCATGTCGGAATTCCTGGGAGTAATGATCTTTTGTTGCATTCTCCTTATTGGCGGGTATATGGTATTTGCCCACAAAGGGGGGTTGACGTCCGAAGCCTTTATAACTTACCTGGTCGTATTTTCCCAGATCATTCAGCCGGCGAAATCACTTTCGCAGGCATTTTATAATATGCGACGGGGCGCTGCCGCCATTGACCGGGTTGAAGAAGTGCTTACTGCGCCGCTTATGGTATCTGAAGTGGCCAATCCGAGATACCTGCAAAACTTCGATAACAGGATTGAGCTAAAGAATGTATCCTTTAAGTACAATGATGTAACCATTCTCGATAACATAAGCCTCACCATAGAAAAAGGTAAAACCATTGCCCTCGTAGGCTCTTCCGGCGCCGGTAAAAGTACCCTGGCCGACCTGGTTCCCCGCTTTCACGATGTTAGCAGCGGTGAATTACTGATCGATGGCATTAACATAAAAGAGTATTCGCTGTTGTCGCTGCGCGATCAAATGGGCATTGTTACCCAGGAACCAATTCTGTTCAATGATTCCATAGCCGCCAACATTGCCCTGGGCAATCCCGTTGCCAATATTGCTGAAATTGAGCAGGCAGCCCGTATTGCCAATGCGCATGAGTTCATCATGAAAAAAGAAGAGAATTACCAAACCAACATAGGCGACCGCGGTAGCAAACTCAGCGGTGGAGAACGCCAGCGTTTGACAATTGCCCGCGCCGTATTGAAGAACCCGCCCATCCTGATCCTCGACGAAGCCACTTCTTCACTGGATACGGAAAGCGAACGCCTGGTACAGGATGCCATTAATAAAATGATGGAGAACCGCACCAGTATCGTAATTGCGCATAGGCTCAGCACCATTCGCCATGCCGATGAGATCATTGTATTACAAAAAGGCAAGATCGTTGAACGCGGTACGCACGATACCCTCATCGCCCAGAACGGCTTCTACAAGAAGCTGGTAGATATGCAGGAGGTGAAGTAGAAAGCCAGTTACCGGATACCGGGGGCCGGTTACCAGGAACCATCATTGGGTTATTTGTGTAGCCTGGTCAATTCAAAGCATATGTTACAGGTTGCAAGTTACAAGGAATTACAAGAATACGGTTTAACTGGTTCCCCTGAAACCTGGAACTTGTAACCTGAAACAGGGTTTCCCGGCAACCATTCTGCCTATTATCCACTGACTCAACCATTCAGCCATCAATCTGTTGTCAAGTTATCTAATTCCCTAATTTTCGAATTAAATAATCTAAAAACTACATGAAAAGGGCTGCTGCAATAGGTATGGTATTACCATGCCTGCTATTGGTTGTTATTTCCTCCCATGCACAAAAGAAGAATTTCACCTTTGAACAGATCTTCAAAAACGGTGAATCGAACGTTACCCAACAATTGCCCCTGGTTAAAGGCTGGGCAGATGATACGCATTTCTTACTGGTACAGAAAGAAGCCGACGGAAAAAGCATCACCACCATGGTAGATGTAAAAACCGGCAAATCGGTTCCCTACCCCAATGTAGACATGGGCCAGTTGCAACCGCCTGTGGTTGTATCCGGCGCCATAAACATTACGGTTTCACCCGATAAAAAATGGGCTGCTTATACCAGAAAAGACAATAACCTGTATGTACTGCAAATCGACATCAATAAAGAAACGCAGCTTACAACAGATGGCTCTTCTACCATCTTAAATGGCTACGCATCGTGGGTTTATTATGAAGAAATACTGGGCAGGGCCACCCGTTACAAAGCATTCTGGTGGAGCGCCGACAGCAAGCGTATTTGTTTTATGCGGTTCGATGAATCGCAGGTGCCTGTATTTCCCATCTATGTAGCCGACGGACAACATGGATATCTCGAAAACACGCGTTATCCCAAAGCCGGCGATAAGAACCCTGAAGTAAAAATTGGTATTGTTTCCATTAATCCCGGCGAAACGGTGTGGGCCGATTTCAATGCAAAAGATGACCAGTATTTCGGCACCCCGGTATGGTCGCCCGATGGACAATTATGGGTTCAATGGATGAACCGGAAACAAAACAACCTGAAATTCTATAATATCGACCTCACGAATGGCAGTAAGAAAGAAGTGTATGATGAAAACCAACCTACCTGGATCGACCTGGATGAAAGCGAACGCATCACCTTCTTGTCTGCCGGTAAAGGCTGCATTGTAAAGAGCGACCGTGATGGCTGGGAAAACCTGTACCACTACGATAACAATGGCCAGTTGAAAAACGCTATCACCGCCGGAAATTTTTGGGGAACCAGCATTATAAAAATAGATGAAAAAGCAGGCGTTGTGTACTTCAGGGCCCGCAAAGAAAATTCAGCCCGTTTTGACCTGTATAAAGCCGGGTTGAACGGAAAAGGCCTTACCCGCCTGAGCTTTGGCGATTTCAGCCATGATATCGTAAGCGTTTCACCCAACGGCAACTATTTTATCACCGCTTATTCTAACCTGAACACGCCCCCGGCCATGGCCCTGGTTGATGCGAAGAAAGGACAGATCGTTCGGGAAGTGGCCAACAGCAAAGGCGCTAATTTCGGCGATTTTAATCTCCCTAAAAACGACCTGAAGTATGTGCCATCTGCCGATGGATTGTTTAGTTTGCCGGTAGTGATCACTTACCCTATCAATTTCGACCCCACTAAAAAATACCCGGTTCTTATCAGCATTTACGGCGGACCCAATGCCGGTACGGTGTACGATCGCTGGCGGCCGGCCGTTTCCCCAACGCAATGGTGGGCGCAGGAAGGCATGATCCAGGTATCCTTCGACAACCGCAGCAGCGGTCATTTTGGGAAGAAAGGATTGAACTATATCTTCCGTCAGTTAGGTAAATATGAAATTGAGGACTATATGGCCTGCGGTCGCTGGCTGAAGAAACAGCCCTGGGTAGATAGCAACAAACTTTGTATCACCGGCGGCAGCTTTGGCGGTTATATGACCTGTATGGCGCTTACCTACGGCGCCGATGTATTTCCTTACGGCATAGCCAACTCATCGGTTACCGACTGGCAGTTTTATGATACCCATTATACCGAACGGTTTATGAACACGCCCCAGGATAACCCGGAAGGGTATAAAAGCACATCGGTATTGACCTATGCCGATAAATACAAAGGCCTGTTACGGATTGTGCATGGTACCTCTGACGACAATGTGCACATGCAGAACAGCATTGTACTGATAAACAAACTGGAGGACCTGAAAAAGCATTTTGAATTTATGGCCTACCCCGGCGAGCGGCATGGTTTTATGGGCGCAAAGGGTGTACATAGCCGCTATGAGGCTTATAAGTTCTATTATCAGAATTTATTGGAAAAGCCAATGCCGGCCATCTTCTGGGCGCCGGAAGCGCAGCGAGGATTTTGAGAACCAATTTCTGATTTTGAGATTGCGGGATTTAGAGATTTTGGGATTTCATAGGCTTAAACTTATAATAAATCTCGAAACCCCTAAATCTTGAATTCTCTAAATTTCTTCTTACCTCCAACTTCTTATATAGAAAAAGCCTCCCGATGTATCGGGAGGCTTAATATTTTATTCAATCACCGGCATAAGTTTCCAATTCCACTACAAGCAGATTGACAACCAACCGATTATTTTAAGCAGACAATGCTATTTATTCATCATTTGCTTGGCCTCGATACTCAAGGTAGCGTGCGGTACAGCCCGTAATCTGGCTTTATCGATCAGCTTACCTGTAACCCGGCAAATACCATAGGTTTTGTTCTCGATGCGCATCAGAGCTTTCTCCAGGTGATCAATGTAATTGATCTGCCGGCTGGCCATTTGGGACAATTGTTCCCGCTCCATACTCATACTGCCATCTTCCATGGTCATGTAGCGATTTTCGTTCTCATCGCCACCCATTTCATCTTTGCGGGTTATTAAACCCTGTAAATAAGTAAGTTCTTTCTTTGCCTGATCAAACTTCTTTAAGATCAGATCTTTGAACTCGCTTAATTCGGCATCACTATATCTCATGGTTGGTCCTGTTTGAATGTTTTCTGGTTGATCTAATACTGATTTGGTGAATTCCGGTTCGTATCTGCGCGATGTTTTTGTTTTTATTTCCGGAATTACCACTTTCACCGGTTTGGCCGGAGGTTCCGGCTTTTTGGGTGGCGGTGGTGGTGGAACAACCGGCTCCGGTTTTTTAACTTCCACCTTTACTTCCGGTTTTTCGACTTTAACAGGAGCCTCCACTGTTTTTTTTACGTCTTTAACTTCTTTTATTTCAACATGTTTGGCAACGGGCTTGACGGCAGGTGCGTGAGGCGGCTTAGCATGTGCTTTGGTAGCTGCGTGGTGAACGACAGGCTGAGGCTTGGCCGGCGCCTTCTTTTCAACTGGCTTGGCTGCCTTTTTTACAGCAGGCTTAGCTTCTTTCTTAGCAACTACTTTTTTAGCAGCAGGTTTGGCTGCCCCGCCGGCCGGACGGGCTGGCTTTTTGGGGGCAATCGTTTTTTTTGCTGGCTTGGCCGCCTTTTTCTTGGTTGCCATACTTTTACGCTTTTTTTGTAACGAACACTTTTAATGGAATATCGTTCACTTCAATTTCGGTGCCATCTGGTAATTCAGGTACTAGTTCAAGTTTATCTGCCAAAATTTCCGTGCAAATATAATTATTAAATTGGGCGATCGATTGGTTCAACTCCTGGTGTTCGGTTACCTTAACCAGTATTCGATCAGTGAGTTCGAAACCACTGTCTTTGCGGATTTTCTGGATACGGTTAACCAGTTCGCGGGCATTACCTTCGCTGACCAGTTCTGGGGTAACGGTTACATCCAAAGCCACGGTGAGAGCATCTTTATTGGCCACCATCCACCCGGGGATATCTTCACTGGTGATCTCTACTTCATTAGTCTGTAATATTAAGGGTTCGCTTTCAATTTCCAATGAAATACTGCCATCTTTTTCCAATTTCGATATGTCTTCCTGCGTAAAAGCGGCTAATGCTGCTGCTACGGGCTTCATTTTCGCCCCCAGCTTCTTACCTAATACCGTATAATTGGGCTTTATCTTCTTTTTAATAAACCCGTTATCTTCCGTTAGATACTCGATCTCCTTTACGTTCACTTCGCTTTTTACCAGGTCTTCGATCCGCTCTATCTGGGCCTTCATGTGTTTATTCAACACAGGCACCAGCACCCTTTGCAATGGCTGCCGCACTTTTAATTTCGCCGTTTTCCGTAACGATAAAACCAGGGAAGAAATGTCCTGCGCCAGTTGCATCCGCTCTTCCAATGAGGCATCTAAAACGGCCGGATTACTAACGGGGTAATCTGTGTGATGTACAGATGCTACGGTATGCCTGCCCGTAACTGCATTCAGGTTCTGGAACAGCGCATCGCTGAAGAAAGGCGAAATGGGCGCCATAAGCATTAATACGGTTTCCAGGCACTCGTACAGGGTTTGGTACGCGCATACTTTATCATGCTCGTACTCACCCTTCCAGAACCGGCGGCGGCACAGGCGCACGTACCAGTTACTAAGGTGCTCATCCATAAACTCTTCTATGGCACGACCGGCCTGGGTAGGCTCATAATCGTCCATATATTCCGTTACCTTTTTTATCAGGGTGTTTAAAGAAGAAAGGATCCATCGGTCGATCTCCGGCCGTTGTTCCAGCGGAATATAGGCTTCTTTAAATGAGAACCCATCTACATTGGCATACAGCGCGAAGAACTGATAGGTGTTATATAAAGTACCGAAGAATTTACGCTGAACCTCTTTAATGCCTTCCAGGTCGAACTTCATGTTCTCCCAGGGCGAAGCATTGGTAATGAGGTACCAGCGCGTGGCATCGGCGCCATATTGTTCAATGGTCTTGAACGGATCAACTACATTGCCTAAGCGCTTGCTCATCTTGTTGCCGTTCTTATCCAGTACCAACCCGTTTGAAACGCAGGTTTTATACGCTACAGAATCGAACAACAGACCGGCAATAGTATGCAGGGTATAGAACCAACCACGGGTTTGGTCAACGCCTTCGGCAATAAAATCGGCCGGGTAGTTTTTATTGAACGGTTGTTTGAACGGGAATGGATCGCCGGCTTTCAGCTTTTCATGGTCCAGGCCCCATTGAGCATAGGGCATAGCCCCACTATCGAACCATACGTCTATAAGGTCGGGTATGCGTTTCATAGGTTTGCCAGAAGCGCTAACCAGTATTATTTCATCTACATATGGTTTGTGCAGATCAAGGTTGTTGAGAAGTTTTGCATTGTTGGTGCCTAATGCTTTATCGGCCTTCGCGGCTTCTTCCTTCAATTGAATGGCAGAACCGATACATACTTCCTCGTTACCATCTTCGGTTTTCCAAACCGGTAAGGGCGTACCCCAGAAACGGCTGCGGCTCAGGTTCCAGTCAACCATATTCTCGAGCCAGTTACCAAAACGGCCTTCGCCGGTTGATTTAGGCTTCCAGTTGATGGTTTTATTCAGGGCAACCAGCCTGTCCTTCAAAGCGGTGGTTTTTATAAACCAGGCATCTAACGGATAGTACAATACCGGTTTATCGGTGCGCCAACAATGGGGATAATTATGCTCATATTTTTCGATCTTGAAAGCCCGGTTCTCTTTTTTCAGCTTTACGCAGATATCTACGTTCACATCCACATATTCTTTATCGTCTTTATAGTTTTTCACGTAGCGATTGCTGAATTCACCCAGTCCGTCAACAAACTTTCCCTGGCGATCGACTAATACCAATTTCTCCAGTTTACCGTATTTATTTACTCCGGTAAAGAAGCCAAGATTGTATTTGCTTCCTACCCTGAAGTCATCCGCACCAAAATCAGGTGCAGTGTGTACGATACCAGTACCATCCTCAGTCGTCACAAAATCACCTAATAGTACCCGCCATGGTTTCGCATTGGGAGTGAGCGCTTTGATTGACTCGATAGAATTAGCCTCAAAAGGCAGCAGTTGTTCGTAACGGCAACCTTCTATTTGAGCACCCTTGAACTCGGCTAGTATTTTCCAGGGCAGAACCTTATCGCCCTCTTTGTATTCCTCAAAACCGCTATTCTCGGCTTCGGGTTTAAAATATTTGCCTAACAGGTCTTTGGCCAGCACCACATTTATGGGCAAATGCGTGTAGGGGTTGAAGGTTTGAACCAGCACATAGGTGATGCGGTCGCCTACCGTTAACCCAAGGTTACTGGGAAGCGTCCAGGGTGTGGTCGTCCAGGCCATGAAGAAGGGTGAATGGTGAGCGGTGAGTGGTGAGTGGGCGGTTGCGCGTTCAGCGTTCGGCGTTTGGCGTTCAGCCTCCTCAATTGCTTTAAACAAAAACTCAGACTTCTCATCCCGCACCGCTTTGAACATTACCACGGCGCTGGTATCCTTTACCATTTTATAGGTGCCGGGCTGGTTCAGCTCGTGCGAGCTGAGGCCGGTACCTGCTGCCGGTGAATAGGGCTGAATGCTTACGCTTTCATATAGCAACCCCTTCTCATATAATTTACTTAGTAGATACCACAGAGTTTCAACATAATTGTTATCGAAAGTGATATACGGGTCGTTCAGATCAACCCAATAGCCCATTTTCTTGGTGAGGTCGTCCCATTTATCTTTATACCGCATTACCGCCTCCCGGCATTTGTGGTTGTATTCTTCAACAGAGATCTTTTTACCGATATCTTCTTTGGTGATACCCAGTTCTTTTTCAACACCTAACTCAATGGGTAGCCCGTGGGTATCCCAACCGGCTTTACGGTTTACCTGATAGCCACGCATGGTTTTATACCGGCAAACCAGGTCTTTTAATGTGCGGCTGATAACGTGATGAATGCCCGGCATTCCGTTAGCGCTGGGCGGACCCTCATAAAACACAAAGGAAGGCGCCTCGCTCCGAAGCGACACACTTTGCTCAAAAGCCTGGTTTTCATTCCATTTAGCTAACATTTCCTGTTCTATAACAGGCAAATTCAATTTCTGAAACTCTCTGTAGTTAACTGCCATATAATTCCCGGTAAATCTGTTTAATCACTTTTAAAATGGCTTGTGGCCAAAAATTGCTGCAGAACAAGTAATTCCGCAGCCCGAAAAGTGTGCAAAGGTACTGAAAAGTTAGCGCAAAGGCCGGCTGAGACCGGCGCTTTGGACGTTAGTTTACTGTAAAATTCCCCTACTTCCGATATGATGGGCTAATGAACAGAAGAACTCACCCTACCCAAAAGGCTCCTTCACCTTATAACCCCCAGGTGACGGCAAATGACCTTACAATTATGACCCAGTAGCGTCGGCCAATTTGGTTATCCCATATTTCTACTTTATAAGTTTGTGACGGGTAAGCAACAGAATGGTTCATACAAACCTTATTTGTACCGTTAAGGGAATGAATTGATATCTATTAATTTATGTCTTCCGTTGAACAATCCCGTAATCCGATATGCCGTCCAATAAAATGGCATTTGCAGAAATAAAATATGTATTGTATTCACGATGAAATGCTTATAACACTGGTGCACAAACGCTCCCCTTCTTCAGTTAATCGGGCAAAAAAACTGCTGTTCTTTAGCACAATTCTTAAGTTTTGTTATAAGATGGTGTTATATATCATTAGAATCACTCTTTTGTTTGCTGTTCAAACACGGTTTTGGAGGTTGAGTGGCAAATTGAACCCGCACTGGCTATTTTACGACAGCTTAATACTTACAGCAGACAATCGATTTTGCAGTTACTACAGGTAAACCTTTAGCGGCATTTGAACTTATGTGGGTATTGTTGAAGTTATTTGAAAAATTTTTAAAGAATAGGCCATTTTCAGCCCGGCTTTATCCACATTTCTGGCGTTTGGCATAATTTATGGAACTATTTATGTGCTCTTTGCAATAAGAAATGTTGAAAAATTAGAGGGGAATTTTAAGTGTGACAAACTGATTTTTGGTACGATATTTTCTAAGTATTAGTCCCTGTCACATATCTCTAAGAGGTTTTACCTCACGGGAGTTTCACTTGAAAATTACATTATTACCTCATTATATGAAAAACCTTTTCTACGGTTTAGGGTTTAGGGGTTAAAAAGGGGAGTAGTCCTGCTCCCCTTTCCTTTAAAATTCTAAAACAAAGGAAAGGTTTTTTCTTTTTTACACCTTTTTGTAATCCGTTACCTTCCCGTTTTTAATCTCTGGTTATGCCTGTGGAAAACCAAATCCAGGGCGGACTGTGCGTGCCTACGGACGAGCCCGTTTTCGGGACTAAAAGACATTGGTGACCCCGTTGTAAAACCTTCCGCCAGGGAGGTTTTTTTGTTGAGTTATTTCTTCCTGATACTTTTATAGATCTTGATCGCGCTCATGAGCACAACTACAAATGCAATAAGCCCAACGAGGCCAAATACCACGCTCATATTTTGTTTAACCACAGCCAGCATTACAATGGCAACCAGGAAGATGGTGGCCACTTCGTTCCAGATGCGCAGTTGCTGGGAACTGTATCTGAAAACGCCTTTTACCTGTTGTTTGTAAATAGCATGCAGGGTAAAATGATAAGCATATAATCCAACTACAAAAAACAGTTTAACGAACAGCCAGTCGGGCGTAGAACCAAATTGGTACCAGGTCCACGGACCAAAGATCAGCGTAGCAATGGCAGATGGCCAGGTAATGCCAAACCAAAGACGCTTGATCATGATCGTGAAATTGTTGCGCAGGATGCTTTTCTCCGGCTCGCTTTTTTCGCCGGCTTCTGTATTGTACACAAACAGCCGCACGATATAAAACATACCACAGAACCAGGTAACTATGAAGATAATATGAAGGGCCTTGACGTAAGTATTCATGAACGCTAATGTGATAATGTGCTAATATGCTGATGTGCTAATTGGCAATCTAAGTCGTGAAACGTGAAAACCGCTGCAAGCTTCAAGCTGCACGCTGCAAGCAAATACAAGCTTTAAGCATTTCTTCCCTTTTTCATTTCGCTGTTTTTAATTCTTCATTTTTCATTTCTTCATGCCTTAATGCCCTTTTCTTTACTTCAACATTGAACATTCAACATCCGATATTTAATATTTCTCGCTTCCAACCCATGCGGCAATCGCCTTCACCCACATGGGATGCACATTTAAACAGGGGATCAGGGTAAGCGATTCACCACCGGCCGCTATAAAGGATTCTTTTCCCTGCCCGGCAATTTCCTCCAGCGTTTCCAAACAATCACTCACAAAAGCCGGACAGGCTATCAGCAACTTCTTTACGCCTTCTGCCGGAAACTCGGTCAGGCGCTGTGCCGTATAGGGCTTTAACCATTCATCCCTGCCCAGGCGCGATTGAAATGCATAACTGTATTTCTGTTCCGGGATCTGCAGCATTTCAGCCATCTTTTTTGTAGTGTACAAACATTGATGACGGTAACAATACTTGTGTGCTTCACTGTTTATTTCACAACAATTATTAACCTTTAAGCAATGTTGTCCTGTTACATCTGTTTTATGAACATGCCGCTCGGGTATGCCATGATAGCTGAACACGATATGATCATATGGTTGCTGCAAATAGGGCTTCATGCTGTCTGCCAACGAATCCAGGTACAGCGCATTATCGTAAAAAGGCGGAACTATGGTTAGCTTGAAAGTATACTTTCCTTTCGCATGTGCTTCTTTTGCGTATTCCACTGCCGTTTCATAACTGCTCAAGGCATAATGCGGGTACAATGGCACCAGCACCACTTCTTCCAGGCCGGGCTCTTTTTCCAGCAGTTCGTCGTAGGCAGTCCAGGGTGCCGGGGAGCCATAACGCATCGCCAGCGCCACGGGTTCAGTTACCTGTTGTTGCAATGCTTCCTGCAATTGCCTGCTCAATACCATCAGCGGGGATCCTTCTTTCGTCCAGATAGAAGCATATGCATGCGCCGATTTGGGTGCCCGGAATGGAACTATAATACCCTTCACCAGTAACAAACGACTCAGATAGGGCATATCGATCACCCGTTCATCCATTAAAAATTCGTTCAGATACCGACGTACATCTTTTACCCGGGTTGAGTCGGGTGAACCCAGGTTCATTAAAACAATTCCTCTTTTTGTTGTTGCCATAATTATTGAGTGCAAAAGTAATTCGCTTAACAACTTAAAAATCAAAATTATTTTGGAGTAAGTGGCTCTCGTTGTACATCCCGCACAAATAAATCCCGGGCATTTAGGGCTAACCAGCGTTTCAAACACCTTTTACACTGTTCACTTATGCCTTCTTCCACACTGCGTAATTATTCACTTTATAAATAGATGAAATACAATGAGTACACTCATTCTAAGCTTATCATAAGGTTATAATAAGGTCATCCCAGGATCAAAACCCAGGGAAAACCCAAGGATAACCTAAGGATGACCTTAGGATTACCCTAAGATAAAAGGTTTCATTTGGGTAAAAGAGAGGAATTGGCAGGAATGGGATCAAGTATTTGTTCATCAGCTGGTGCTCTCAACAGTTTAGGAGCCTCTACATTGCAGAAAATCAATATGAGATTTTTTTTCTACAAAAATTGTATTAAAAGTCATCAAATATGTGTTTTCAAGTGCCGGGAATGAAAAGTGAGTTTAAAATTCGGCTTGGGAGCAAGGTTTGGCCTGATAGCAACTTTTATTGAAAAAATGACGTAAAAGAAAACAGGCGGCGGCGAGGGACGGTGGCAGCTTTGTACACATTATTCGTGAGAACTATGAGCCGAAATGATGCGGGTAAATTGCCTTGTTGTTTGCCGCAGAAAACGACAGATGTTGTTTAAAAAACCATCTGCAGAAAAGCTGTTAAAGGTGTCATTTCTACCCTTTATCAGGTATGTATGAATTTTCTCATATTCCCATATGATGATAATCAGACAGTAAAATGACAAGGAAATGACAGACATATTAGGACAATGACGAGCCCGAAAGTATTTTTGCAGGGTCAATATTTCAGAATTCGATATTCATGCACGGAAACAGTACCAAGGACATAACAAGGTTTTTTATAGCCGGGATCAATTACAAAAAGACCGATGCTGCGATACGAGGCCAATTTGCAGTGAGTAATGATCAATACGCTACCCTACTTACCAAAGCCCCCGAATTTGGTTTGCATGAGTTATTTGTTTTAAGCACCTGCAACCGTACCGAAGTTTACGGTTTTGCCGAAAGTGCCGACCAACTGATTAACCTCCTATGCACCCAAACCGAAGGAACCGCATCAACTTTTAGCCAATTAGCATATGTAAAGAACGGAATGGCCGCCATCGAGCACCTGTTTTCAGTGGCTGCCGGTCTCGATTCCCAAATCCTGGGCGATTATGAAATTGTAGGGCAGATAAAACAAGCAGTAAAATTCAGCAAAGAGCAGGGCTATACCGACTCTTTCATGGAACGACTGGTAAATTGCGTACTGCAATCTTCCAAAGCAATAAAGAATCAAACCCACCTCAGCGGCGGAACCGTTTCGGTATCCTTTGCAGCCATTCAGTACATCAGGGAAAAAGTAGCTGATATTTCTGACAAGAAGATCTTATTGCTGGGCGTTGGTAAAATTGGTCGAAATACCTGCAAAAACCTGGTAGATTACCTGGATGCAGACCATATTACGCTTATTAACCGCACACATGATAAAGCCGCTCAACTGGCCGAAGAATTAGACCTTCATCATGCACCTTTATCGGACCTGGGTCAAAAAATAGAAGAATCACACATCATACTGGTAGCTACCAATTCGGTAGAACCCACCATTAAAAAATCGCATTTAGAAGGTAAGGGCGAGAAACTGATCATCGACCTTTCGGTTCCATTTAATGTTGAAGAAAGCGCCCAGGAACTGCCCAATGTTCACCTGGTGAATGTAGATGAGCTTTCTAAACTGAAAGATGAAACCCTGCAAATGCGCGAAGCCGAAGTGCCCAAAGCCTGGATCATCATCCGCGAACACATAGAAGAATTTTTAGAGTGGGTAGAAATGCGCAAGCATGTACCGGTGTTCAAAGCTGTAAAGACCAAATTAAAAGAGATCCAGACCTTTCCATCTTATATTCAACTTTCATCACCCGAAATAGCTGCGTGCCAAACTATAAATGCCGACGAGAAAATACAACGGGTAATCAATGGCATGGCTTCTAAAATGCGCCAGCAAAACCAACGCGGTTGCTATTATATAGAAGCTATCAATGAGTTCATTGCCTAAGCGTGAAACGGCAGACGGCAGACGGCAGACGTGAAACGGCAAACTCGCAATTCAGGAGAAGGCTGAGTAATTGCCGGCCTCAAAATCGATAGGCGTGCCGATAATTTTAAGATTAAAATTATCGCGAGCTTTCAGCTTTCACGTTTGACGTTTCACGTTTCACGATGAATTAGCTTTGCAAAAATTGAACAAGCACTGATGAATAAAGTGATCCGAATTGGCACCAGGGAAAGCCAACTCGCCGTTTGGCAGGCCACCCAGGTAAAAGACCTGTTATCGCAACATGGGTTTGCCGCTGAACTGGTATATATAAAAAGTGAAGGAGATATTGATCTTAAAACGCCCTTGTATGAAATGGGTGTGCAGGGCATCTTTACCCGCAGCCTGGATATTGCCCTGCTGAATAACCGCATTGATATCGCGGTGCACTCTTTAAAAGATGTGCCCACGCAATTACCAAAGGGTATTGTTACAGCTGCTGTTTTAAAGAGAGCTTCTTATAAAGACTTACTTGTATATAAAAGCGAGAAGCAAGTAGTCCCGATAGCTATCGGGAGCGAGTGGGAAGGCGAGGCTTCATCACAGGATTCCCCACTAGCTACTAGCCACTTACCACTAACTATTGCAACCAGCAGCATTCGCCGCAAGGCCCAATGGCTGAACCGGTACCCGAACCATATCATCGAAAACCTGCGCGGCAACGTAAACACCCGGTTGCAAAAGCTGGCCGATAGCCACTGGAATGGCGCTATATTCGCAGCCGCAGGGTTGGAAAGGATCGGACTACGGCCTGCACATTCCATTGAACTGGATTGGATGTTACCAGCCCCTGCCCAGGGCGCCATTGTGGTGGCTTGCCGAAAGGATGATCAATATGCTTTTGAAGCCTGCCACCTGTTTAACGACGCCCATACTGCCTTGTGTACCGGTATTGAAAGAGACTTTCTGCGGGCTTTGCTGGGCGGTTGTTCTACCCCCATTAGTGCGCTGGCAAGCATTGCAGATGATACGGTTCATTTTGAAGGAAACATTCTGTCGTTGGATGGAAAAGAAAAAGCAAGTATCGAAAAAACAGTAGCCATCAACAATAGCAACAACCTGGGTGTTATCGCTGCCAAAGAATTGTTACAAAATGGCGGACAGGTTATTGCCGATCAGATACAGCATGCTAAATAAGATTTCCATATTAAGCACACGACCGTTGGAAACGGCTTTGTTGGAAGCGGCAAAAGCAAAAGATATCTATATTGATATCATATCCTTCATTGACACCACGCCTATACAAACAAGCGGTATAAAAGAAGAGATCGGCAAGCTATTACAACAACCAGCCTCCGTAGTATTTACCAGTATGAACGCAGTTAGCACGGTGGCGCCGTATATAAACGGACAAACACCCGACTGGAATATTTTCTGTATCGGCAACACCACCCGCCAACTGGCGGCCCGGTATTTTGGCGAGCAATCCATTCATATTGTTGGCAACAATGCATCGGACCTGGCCGATAAAATGATCAGCAATAAAGGCATTAAGCAGGTTGTTTTTTTCTGTGGCGATCAGCGCCGCGAAGAATTACCCGGCAAGCTTCGGCAAAACGGAATTACGGTACAGGAAGTGATCGTTTATCATACCATCAGTACGCCACACAAAGTTGATAAAGTGTATGATGGTATTTTGTTTTTTAGTCCGAGCGCTGTGCAAAGCTTCTTTTATGCCAATGCCGTATTGCCATCAACGATATTATTTGCCATTGGCCAAACAACAGCCGATGCCATAAAAACATTTACCGATAATACGATCATTGAATCTGAAAGACCTGGTAAAGAAGACCTGGTAAAAAAAATGTTTGAGTTTTTTAAAAAGTAGATATAACAATATGCTGCAAAACGACCTATTATTAAGGACCCTGAAAGGAGAACAAGTAGAACGCCCCCCTGTATGGATGATGCGCCAGGCCGGCCGGTATTTACCGGAATACATGGTCTTACGCGAGAAGTATGGATTCTTTGAACGGTGCCAGACACCCGAACTGGCTTGTGAAATAACCATTCAACCCGTAGATATCATCGGCGTAGATGCGGCCATCTTATTTTCCGATATATTGGTAGTTCCCCAGGCCATGGGCCTTGAAGTGCAGTTGATAGAAAGCAAAGGCCCGAATTTACCAGACCCCATTAAAAATGTAAACGACCTCAACCGCATCAGGGTACCAGATGTAAATGAAACCCTGCAATATGTGTTTGATGCCATACAACTGATCAAGAAAGAATTGAATGGTCGCGTACCGTTGATCGGGTTTGCCGGTGCGCCCTGGACACTGCTGTGTTATATGGTGCAGGGTAAAGGTTCCAAAACATTTGATGAGGCTAAGATCTTTTGTTATACCCAACCCGAAACTGCGCATCGCCTGTTACAAATGATCACCGATACCACCATCGCTTACCTGAAAGGTCAGGTTAAAGCCGGGGTGGATGTTATACAGATCTTCGATAGCTGGGGTGGATTGCTGAGCCCGGATGATTTCGAGAATTTTTCATTAAAATATATTCGCCAGATCGTTGCCGCATTGAAAGATGAAGTAGCTACTATCATCTTTGCCAAAGGAGCCTGGCATTCACTGCAAAGCATGGCCGCTACCGGCGCACATGGCCTTGGAATCGACTGGTGCATTACGCCTGCCATGGCACGCCAACTGGCAGGGCCAAACGTAACCCTGCAAGGCAATTTTGACCCGGCTAAATTGTTATCACCGATACCGACGATACAAAAAGAAGTAAAGAAAATGCTGCATGATTTCGGCGGTCAACGACATATTGCCAACCTCGGTCATGGTATACTACCTAATGTACCCGTGGATCATGCCAGGGCGTTTGTTGATGCAGTAAAGGAATATAGGCAGCAAGGAGTAGAGGCTTAGGAACAAAAATATGCTAACAAACTGCGAGTAGTAAGTAGCGAGTAGCTAGTAGGGCTTCTACGAAGTGCAGTTCCTACTAGCCATTTACTACTCGCTACTAGCTTATTCACACCATCATGAACATCAAAGAAAACTGGATTAACTACATACATGGCCTGCAAGACCGCATATGTGCAGCGTTGGAACAGGAAGATGGCAAGGCAACTTTTAAAGAAGATCAGTGGCAACGCCCGGAGGGGGGTGGCGGTAAAACCCGCGTCATTGCCAATGGGAATGTATTTGAAAAAGGCGGCGTTAACACCTCAGTCGTATTTGGTGAAGTAACCGACACCATGCGCAGCCAGTTAAAGATAAATGGTAAAAGCTGGTTTGCCTGTGGGCTGTCGTTAGTGTTGCATCCCATCAATCCATACGTACCCACGGTGCATTGTAATTATAGAATGTTTGAGGTGTATGAAGAAGAAGGAGAAGCGGCAGCCGATCGGTGGTTTGGCGGCGGCACCGACCTCACGCCCTATTATTTGTTTGAAGAAGATGCCCGGCATTTTCATCAAACGTATAAGAATGCCTGCGATGCATTTGATCCCGGATTTTATCCTGCATTCAAAAAAGAATGCGATAACTACTTTGTGAACTGGCATCGCAACAAAGAACGCAGAGGTATCGGTGGTATCTTTTACGATCACCAGCGCCCATCGGCAGAAAAAGATGTACAGTTCTGGTTTGATTTCGGCAAGACATGCGGCGATGCATTTTTAACCGCTTACCTGCCGATCGTTCAAAGAAGAAAGCAATTGCCTTATACCGAACAACACAAACACTGGCAGGAGATCCGCCGCGGCCGGTATGTTGAATTCAACCTGGTGCATGACCGCGGTACTTTGTTTGGGTTGAAAACAAATGGAAGAACTGAAAGCATTTTAATGAGCCTGCCACCCACAGTACGGTTCGAGTACGATTATCGGCCACAACCGGGAAGTGAGGAGGATAAGGTGTTTCAGGCTTGCCTGCATCCTGTTGAATGGGTTTAGAATTTTTGATTTTGAGATTTAGGGATTTTGAGATTTGGAATGCGATTGATTGTATTATATAAAATCAATCGATATGGATAAATTCGAATTGCAAGCCCGGACCATGCAGTTTCATGTTAATGTAATAAAACTTTGTGGTCACTTTCCCAAAAATGCCGCAGGATTTGAAACTGCCAAACAACTTATCAGGGCAGCGGGATCAGTTGGTGCAAATTACAGAGCAGCATGCCGTGGAAAATCAAAAGCAGATTTCATCTATAAAATTGAAGTTGTACTGGAAGAAGCGGATGAGTCTTTATATTGGTTGCAAGCAACAAAGGCAGCAGAGCTTGTACAAAATGAAAAATTGGATCCATTAATAAATGAAGCGAATGAATTGGTTAGCATTTTCAATGCAACCGATATCTCCGCTAAAAGGAACAGGAATAAGTAAAACCATTGGTGATTTTGGGATTTAGATTAAATCCCAAAATCCCAAAATCACTAAATCAGAAATCTCTTATGTATTTACAACGCCGGAACCGCATATTACGCCAGTCGCCTGCTATCAGAAGCATGGTGGCGGAAACTATTTTAACACCGAATGATTTCATAGTACCGTTGTTCATAAATGAAGGCGAGAACTATAAAGAAGAGATCTCCTCTATGCCCGGTTATTACCGCATGAGCCTCGATAACACCGTTAAAGAAGTGAAGGAATTGTGGAGCATGGGCCTGAAAAGCGTGTTACTGTTCATTAAATGTAAAGACGAACTGAAAGACAATAAAGGCACCGAAGCCTTAAACCCTAAAGGGTTGATGCAACGCAGCATCCGCGCCATTAAAGAGGCTTGTCCGGATATGCTGGTGATGACAGATATCGCGCTTGACCCGTTCTCCTCTTTCGGCCATGATGGCATTGTAGAAGGTTCAGAGATTGTAAATGACGCTACCGTTGAAGTGCTGGCCCAAATGAGTGTAAGCCATGCACAGGCCGGTGCAGATTTTGTTGCGCCCAGCGACATGATGGATGGCCGCATTGCCGCCATTCGCGAAGCGCTGGAAGAAAATGGCCTGCATAAAACCGGTATCATGAGTTACAGCGCCAAGTATGCGTCCAGCTTTTATGGACCATTTCGTGATGCGCTGGATAGCGCTCCCGGCTTTGGCGATAAGAAGACCTACCAGATGGATTATAGCAATCGCCTGGAAGCGGTGAAGGAAACCCTGATGGATGTGGAGGAAGGCGCTGATATCGTTATGGTGAAACCCGCGCTTGCTTACCTCGATATTATTCGCGAAGTTAAAAATGCAGTAGCTGTTCCCGTTAGCGCGTATAATATCAGCGGCGAATATGCCATGATAAAAGCAGCGGCCAGAATGGGTTGGATAGATGAAAACAAAGCCATCCTCGAAACCCTGACGGCCATTAAAAGAGCGGGAGCAGATTTGATAGCTACGTATTTCGCAAAGGACGCTGTAAAACTAATTAGCTAATCCCCAGAACGACAAATATGTTTGAAAAAAGTATCAACTTATTCTCCCGGGCGCAACAAAGCATTCCCGGCGGTGTAAATTCTCCCGTACGGGCTTTTAAAAGTGTAGGCGGAACGCCGGTATTCATGAAATCTGCCAAAGGCGCATACATGTTCGACGCTGATGGCAACCGCTTTATTGATTATATCAATTCCTGGGGACCAATGATCCTTGGTCATGCCTATGAACCTGTTGTTAAGGCCATACAGGAATATGCACAATATTCTACCTCATTTGGCGCACCTACCGAACTGGAAATTGAGATGGCCGAACTCATCATTAGCATGGCGCCTAATGTAGACCTCATTCGGATGGTGAGCAGCGGCACCGAAGCCTGTATGAGCGCCATCAGGTTGGCCCGCGGTTTTACCGGTCGCAATAAGATCATCAAGTTTGAAGGCTGCTATCACGGTCATGCCGATTCGTTCCTGGTAAAAGCAGGCAGCGGTGTAGCCACGTTTAATATTCAAACCGTACCGGGCGTAACAGCCGGCGTTGCCAATGACACCCTCACCTGCGCGTATAACGGCCTCCCGGCAGTGGAGCAATTAATTGCCGAACACAAAGGTGAGATCGCCGCTATCATTATTGAACCGGTTGCCGGTAATATGGGTTGCATACTGCCACAACCTGGATTCCTGGAAGGATTACGTGCTGCGTGTAACCAACATGGTATTATATTTATAATGGATGAAGTAATGACCGGTTTCCGGTTAGCGCCTGGTGGTGCGCAGGAGCGGTTAAAAATAAATGCCGACCTGGTTACTTATGGTAAAGTGATCGGTGGCGGTATGCCTGTGGGTGCGTTTGGTGGTAAAAAAGAGATCATGCAACACATTTCTCCGTTGGGTAATGTGTACCAGGCTGGCACCTTAAGTGGTAATCCGCTGGCTATGATCGCCGGTTACGTGATGCTTAAAACGTTGAAAGAAAATCCTTCTATTTATAAGCAGTTGGATGAAACAACCGATTATCTGCGCAATGGGTTGAATGATGTATTGAAAGCAAGCGGTACGCCGTATGTCATTAACCAGTTGGGCTCCATGATCAGCGTGCATTTCAGCGATCATCCCATTGTCAATTTCTCTACTGCCGCATCAGCCAATAATGAGCTGTTCAAGAAATTCTTTCATGCCATGCTGAAACGAGGCGTGTATTTACCGCCTTCAGCCTTTGAAACCTGGTTCCTGTGCAGTGCTTTAACCAAAGCAGATGTGGATGCTACCATCCAGGCAGCTAAAGAAAGTTTGCAGGAGATATTATAATATCAGCACTCATATTTGCGACCCGATATTCAAAATCAGCCGTTGATGGAATAAAATCCCGGATACGGCTTTTTTCATTATTATACAGATAGAAAGAGTACAAAAACAGGCAAAACGGAACTTTATATTGTACACTGACCGAAAGTAATGTGGTAATGAGGCTTATTAATTACCAAAACACTGCTACTATGGGCCAATTCAAACAGCGCCTTGCTTCTATTGATGTTTTCAGAGCACTCACCATGCTCTTAATGATCTTTGTAAATGATCTGTGGACCCTGAAAAATATTCCGCTATGGCTTGAGCATACGCAGGCCGCTGAAGATGGAATGGGTTTGGCAGACACCGTATTTCCAGCTTTTCTTTTTATTGTTGGGCTCTCTATTCCGTTTGCCATTGGCAACCGCTGGTCGAAGGGCGCTTCGCAAACCAACATCCTTAGCCATATTCTTGTACGCGCATTCGCGCTGCTGGCAATGGGATTCTTTCACGTGAACCTCGAGAATTATAATGCTGCTGCCTTTCTCCCAAAAACGATCTGGGAAATATTACTAACGATCAGTTTTTTCCTGATCTGGCTCGATTATCCATCCACCTTATCAAAGCAAAAAAAGACATTGCTACAAGGCGCCGGTATTGTGCTGCTGGTGTTTCTGGCCATTGTATTTAAAGGCGGCGAAAACGAACATCCGGTTTGGTTAAAACCATATTGGTGGGGCATACTAGGACTCATTGGCTGGTCGTACCTGATAACAGCGCTTATTTTCCAGTTCTCAAAAGGAAAGCTACCGGTATTGATAGGAGCATTTGTATTCTTTACACTGTTTAACATAGCTGCAAAAGCGGGGTGGCTGCAAGTGCTGCAGCCAATTAAGCCGTACATCTGGATCACCGGTGATGGTGCTCTTCCTTCCCTCACCATGGCTGGCATTATTACAGCTGTATTGTATTCATCGCTGGCTGAAAAAGGCAAATACACTACCTGCTTTATTGTACTGTTGATTTTGGGCGTAGTGATGTTGGCTGGTGGCTTTGCGATCAGGCCTCTGGCGGGCATCTCGAAGATCCGGGCAACTCCTTCGTGGGTAATGATCTGTAGCGGCATCAGCATTTTGCTGTTTACCGCTTTGATCTGGCTGGTTGACCGTAAAAACAAACAACACCTGTTTGCCATTTTAAAACCGGCAGGCACCAGTACGTTAACGGCTTATCTGCTGCCTTATATCTTTTACCCATTGGTACACATTGCGGGCATCAGCTTGCCTGTATTCCTATTAACCGGCAGTATGGGCTTAGTTAAATCTTTATTGTTTGCCCTGGGGATCATCCTGTTGACCGGGCTGCTGGAGAAATGGCGGATCCGGTTAAAAATTTAACACACTAGTTATAAACAATGAAAACACAAATATACATGCAAATGATTTTATATGTATCTTTGTGTTTTCATAGGATAAGGTTTAATGGTTAATGGTATTTGATTAGTACAGCCTTCCCGATCTATCGGGAGGGCTTTTTCTTTCTCCTACCCCACCAGATCATAAACCCGGTAATGGGCAGGCTGGCGGCAATAAGTGAAGCAAAAAAAGCCAGGATCTTTCCAGGCACCCCCCCAATGGCGCCTATATGTATATCGTAGTTCATCCGTAACAATTTATCCGCTCCTTTGGCATCTTTAAAGCGTCCATAAATGTGTTCTACAGGCAATTCATTCAGTGAATACTGATCAAAAAAACGGTAATCGGTGCGCCAATAAGTGTCGGCATCTGTATTTATTGCCACTTCAATAGACGACCTGGTTGTAGCCGGAAAATGCATTTCAATGATCTCCGCTTCCTTGTGCTCCTGCTGCATTTGCAGCCATAATTTGTCGACCGGTAAGGTAATTGCAGTTGCCTGGGCAACTTTTGTGGTATCAGAAAAAGGCTCCTGGTAAACGAGCGACTTTTTACCGCCGGCGCCCTTGTAAATGGCATTTGCCAGCAACTGCCATCCAAATACCAATCCGGTAATGGCCATGAAGATCACCACCCAGGTCATGTAAAAACCTAACACATTATGCAGGTCGTAGTTTTTGCGACGCCAGGCTGCATTCCATTTTATTGAGAAGCGTTGTTTGGCAGCCGCTTTATTTCTCGGCCACCATAAGATGAGGCCGGTGATCATCATGAGTACAAAAATGATGGTGGCATAAATGACGATGCGTTGCCCTATTTCATCTGGCAACCACAGGTAATAATGGCCCATCAATACGATCCTGAAAAAATCCCGGTCCATATTCTTCACCCTCAATACCTCACCACTATAAGGATTCACATATATGAGATAATAATATTCCGGCTCAGCACTGTAAAAAGTGGCCACAAGCGCCTCGTCTTTCGCTCCATATTGAACACTGTGCACGTGTTTTCCCGGCAACTGTTTTTCAACAATCTCCTTTACCTGGGTTGGCGGCAAAAAAGCTGCATTTTGCGGTGCCACCTTCCGGAAAGAAGATGTTGTCATATTCGTGATCTCAGCCTGAAAAGCATACAAGCAGCCGGTTACGGCAATAATAAAAACAATGATCCCTGAAGTAAATCCCAGCCACAAATGAACTTTTCCTATAATCTTTTTGATAGTCATACGGTTTAATTGCGCACACCATGCTTGTTAAGCTGCAAAAATGTCAATTACAGCCTACATAATCGTTATACAATTGGAAAATTGGTTTACGCAAAAAGAAAAAACTGGTAGGATTTTTTTTAGTGCAGCCCTGAGACCAGGGCCGCACCTTTTCCACATTACGGAAACAGTTGATTGCTATTGCAATCCTGTTACAAGTTCAGTCCATGCCGATAGTTCGGGCGCGCCTGGTTTTCTTTTTCCAAAGAACTGTACCACCAGGTTTCCTTTGGCATCAAATATTTCAATTGAATGGATCGTGCCGTCGGAAGTTGGCTTTTTCACTGCCCAGGTGCTGGCAATATCATCCAGCTTCAGGTGCAGGTTAAATGACGGGTCCATTACGTTTATACATCCGGGTATTTCTACAATCTTTTTTACTGGTCCGGTGTGTATTTGTATGTTCCCATGATTAGATACAAATACCATGATCTCAATTTCCGCATCAGCAGCTTTTTGCAACAGCAACTTTATTTGGTCGTTAGCTACCTTGCGGGCATAGTCACCTGCAATATGCAAAGCGTGTAAGCGGGAAACATTGTGCTTTTTAAGCATGGGGAAGAAATCGTGGGTATCCTTTAATGCACTCCAGTCCTGCCGGAAGGCAGCAACATCAACCAGGTCATTGTTGTATACAGGCGCAGGATCAGCCTCACGAATGGCAAGGCTTGCTAATTGCAACGTGTCTTCAAACTCGCGAACCAGCTTCCCAAATGCATCGTGGTTGCTGTTCTCCTGTAAAAATATTTTTACAACAGCGGTGCCCTGGTGGTCAAACACCTGGATAGACTTTTTAAAAGCAGCCTCTTCATTTTCAAAAACGGCAAAAGCAAAAGCCCAACGCTCAAAAAACATCCGCATATCAATATCTTCCCCCACTACCACACCCACATGGCGGCTGTTTATACCTACTTTATCAAACACCCCTTTGCGTTCATGAACACAACTTTCGTTACGTGTAAGAGCCATTATATAGCCCAGTTCGGGCATGCGTTTCCAAAGCTCAGGGAATTTATTTTCAAGCCGTATTACACTGCTGCCTGCAAAAGCGGCTATTATTTCCGCTTCCGTAGTACCCAACTGCCGGGCAGCATCGCGAATGCGAATGCGCGGATTCTCCCGGTGAAACGCTACCCATTTATCCTTTAACGAAAGACCTGCTATTGTACTCATGTATGTTGTTTTTGTTTGAAGTTTTTAAAATGGACCGGACCTTATGTTCAGCCGGTACAAGCACCGGGAAATTATAATCAGGATGTTGCCAGACTTCCACTTCCATTTCATATGCATCGGCTATACAATCGGGTTGCAACACCTCTCGCATACTTCCCTCCTTTACCAACTGCCCGTTCTTTAATAAGATTATTTTATCGGCAAATTGTGCCGCCAGGTTCAGGTCATGCAAAATGACCGCGACCGTATAACCGTGCTGCGCCAGGTCGCGTGCTTTTTGCAGGCAGGCTTGCTGATGCAGGCAATCCAGGCTGGCCGTAGGCTCATCGAGCAACAGCAGCTTACCAGTTACATCACCGGCATTAGCTTCCCGCAGTTGCGCCAATACACGGGCCATTTGTACTCTTTGTTGTTCCCCGCCCGATAAAGTTTGATACAAACGGCCCGTGAACTGGGCTACCTGCATTTCCTGCATGCATTGCTGTACAATATCGCGATCGATGGCAGCCGGATGATTATTGAAATGGGGGTATCGCCCCATCATAACTATTTCTTCGCAACAGAACGGGAGGTTCAGCATGTACTGCTGCGACAATACCGCCCGGCATCGCGCCAGTTGCGTTAAGGAAAAGGTTTGAATACTTTTATCATTCAGCAATATGGTGCCCGAAGAAGGCGCTTGTTCACCCGACAGAATACGCAATAAGGTCGATTTGCCTGCACCGTTAGGTCCCAACACTACTGTTACTTCACCCGGATGCATGGCAAACGACAGGTTATGCAGAATAGGTTTTTGCCCTACCGAATACGATATGTTTTGTGCCGTAATGATCATGACATTAAGCGCAATTGCTTTTTTTGTTTTACTAACAATACCACAAAAATGGGTGTGCCTATTACTGCGGTAACAATACCAATAGGCAGCTCAGCCGGAGCAATGATCGTTCTGCTTACTACATCGGCCATGGTGAGTAACGTAGCGCCCAGTAATGCGCAGTTAGGCAACAGTGACCGGTGATCACTGCCGGTAATACTGCGCAACATGTGGGGTACTATCAACCCTACAAAACCAATAACGCCGGCAATGGCAACGGATGCGCCCACCAACAAAGTGGTCAGCACCACAATGACTGCTTTTAACCGTTTCACCTTAACACCCAGGTAAGCAGCTTCCTGTTCTCCCAATGCAAATACGTTTAGTGATTTTGCCAGTCGTGGTAATAAAATAATAGGCACCAGAATGAAGGGCAGCAAAGCCCACACGCTACTCCAGGTTACGCCTCCCAGGCTGCCCATTGTCCAATAGGTAGCAGAGCGTAATTGTTCATCGTTGGCAACATAGGTTACCAGGTCGGTTAAAGCCCTGCACAAGGCATTTATGGCTAACCCCGATAACAACAACGTAGTGATCAAAGAGCGGCCGCCTGTTTTCGATAACCGGAATACCACGAAAGAGGTAAAGCACGCACCTGCAAACGTGGTAACATTCAGCAGGTAATATTTTGGGATCAATGCGCCGTTCATAAAGGGCAGCGATGATAAAACAACTATAGTAAGCACCGCAAAAAAAGAAGCGCCGAATGAGATGCCGATCAGCGTGGGATCGGCCATAGGGTTACGAAATAGTCCCTGCATGGCGGCGCCGGCCACAGCCAGCCCCGAACCAATTAGTATGGCTGCAATTACCCGCGGCAAACGGATCTGCCATAACACATTGGCCATTCCTTCGTCGTAAGTAACGGGAATGTGTATGTTTATTTGTTTCAACAGAATGGCTATTACCTGTTGCGGCGAAATATGCATCGCTCCAATACCGGCCGCTGTTACAGCAGTGCCTATTAACAAAATGATTAACCCTATGGTGATCCCGTTGCGCTTCAAGTTCTATTGATTTAATTTTTTATTGAGTTCGCTAACAGCCTGTGGCAATCGCAAGCCAAAACCACTCAACAATTGTCCGTCCATGGTAATTACTTTCTTATTCCGTCCGGCATTGGTTTCGGCAACACCAGGCACTTTCAGCAAACCATCTACACTGCCCAGGCTTTGCAGGCCACTGTCGAATAATAAGATCACATCAGGATTTGCAGCTACCAGCGATTCAGACGACAACGGTTTAAAGTCGGTAAATCCATTTACGGCATTTTGCGCGCCTGCCAGTTTTATCATCTTCTCTACAGGTGTTCCGGTGCCGGATACCATCATGGAGCCGGTTCCCCGGGCATAGATGAACAGCACTTTCTTTTTAACAGGTGCAAGGCGCAGCGCCTGCCATTGTTTGTTGAAATCGGCCTCAATTTGTTTGGCCTTTTCAGTTGTTCCGGTGGCACTGCCCACTTGTTGTATTAATGAACGGGTACCAGCAACGCTATACTCCTGTTGCAGCAATTGTACTTTTATGTGTGCGGCGGAAAGCTGTTCAGCCACTTCCGGTTTAATCTGGTCTTTTATTCCTAATACCAGCGTAGGGCGTAATGCCAGAATGCCTTCGGCAGAAATGGTGCGGTTGTGCCCTACCCTGGCTTTCTTTTCCAATGATGCGGGATAATTGCTGGTAACATCTACACCTACGATGGAACTTTCGAGTCCCAGGGCGCATAATATTTCACTAACCGCGCCATTTAAGGAAACAATGCGTTGTTGGGCGTTAGAAAGAAAGGTTGCAAACAATAACCCTACTATTAAAGATATTTTTCTGTTCATAGTTTATATCGTGAATGATAAAAACAGCTGCACGCTTCAAGCCGCAAGCTCCAAACAAATACAGCCTGAGCATCGTGTTCAGTCTTTACTTTTTTATTTCTCTGTTTTTAATTCTTCATTTTTCATTTCCTGTATTCACTTCAACATTGGAAATTCAACATTCAATATTCATTATTGCAGCTTCCTGCTTCCATCTGCCTGGATCATATATCTAATAGTATAATATCCACCTAACGAACGGGTAGTTAAGTCAGCAAACTCCGCTGTCGTTATATTGGGATTGCCTTTGTAATAGCTCACTATCTGGATCTTTGCATATTTACCATTGGCCGTTTTCACTACGATGGTTTTACCGGCAATGGGAAGTATAGCATGTTGCGGACCGCTGGCGGCAGCACCGGTATAGGTATACCATCCTTTGTTTGCACCAGTAGGGATGGCATAGCCAGCGTCACTATCTGTTGCATAGCCTTCGGCAGGCGCTTCAATAAGATCATCAAAGCCGGTGGAAACAATTTGCGCGGCAGCAGTGCCTGGTCCGCTGGTACCACTATTTATTTTAATGGTGGTTGTTCTAAATGCAATATCCCATTTGGTAGAATTTGAATCCGCAGCAGCAACCGTTGTACCGGTAGTTAAATTAAAGTACATGGCGTAACCACCGTTATCGGCCGGGTTACTATTAATATCGTTCACGGTTTTTGCTTCCAGGGGCGCAGAGGATGAATCGCTGTCTTTTTTACAGGCGCTTGTAGTTACTACTAATGCGGCAACGATCCAAATGCTAAACTTTCTCATAATTATTGTATTTAAAAAATGTTATCCTTTATCCTTGTTTACCGGTTTGTTGCCGGGTGTTCTTTACAAATCGCAAAGCAGCGCCAATGTACCACTGGCGACCAGCCAGCAACGGATCGTACGTGTTGGTTGCTTTGAACAGGTTATTCATTCCTGCTTCAATAGTTAACTTGTTGAAAAATTGCTGGGCCGACACATTCCATACCGTATACCCATCTGCGTATTCTGCCGGATCGTCTAACAGGGCGTTGCTGTTCACATCGCCACCATAACCAAAGCGACCACGGTAAATGCCACGCACTGAAATATTGTAATGGAAGCGGGCATTGTCGTACATCAATTTTATATTGCCCGAATGTTTTGACCGGTTGTACAATCCGCCATAATCCTGTCGCTTTACTTTCTTGTCTACATTGGTAGCAGCGTCGCGGTAATACACTTTGCCGGCTTTTATATTATCCCACACCGTAACATCTTTAGCATCGAGATATTGATAAGCGGCAGACAATTGCAACCCGAACGGCAGGGAATAACTGGTTTGAAATTCCAGCCCCTGGGTAAATACTTTGTTGTAATTAAAATAACTGAATACATTTTGTCCATTTGTCTTCAGCGCAATGGGCCGTGTATCGATCAGGTCGTTGATGTTATTGCGGAACAGGTTAAGCTGCACATTCAATCGCGTGAAGGGATTATACGCTACACTGGCATTAAATGCTACGGAGCTTTCTGCTTTTATATTTTGAATGGTTGCCGCATCCATGTACAGGCTGCTGATCTGGCCATCTGCCTGCAAGCGGGCAATACCGGCAGCCACTACACTGGTGCCAAACACACTGTAACCTGCAACGGGATTGGTAAAATTGAGCAGCAATTGCCGGAAGTCTGGCGCTTTGTATCCACCGCCGGCTGAGGCTTGCACCCACAGCCGCCGGTTGATATTCCACCGCAACGCGAGTTTAGGGCTCAAACGATCGCTGTATTGATTATGCCGGTCGTACCGGAAACCAGCCACCATATTAAATTGTTTGGAGGGCATCCACTGGTGCTGACCAAAAATGTATTGCTGCGTTAGTTTGTTTCCATCATCATAACGGGTTGCCTCAACTGTTTCTATAATATTGCCAATGCCAAGGGTACTGGTGTGAGCATCCGAAAAGGAACGATCGTATTGCGCCTCAGTGCGGTTAAACAACTGCCTGAAAAAACTCTCATCGTACAACGTATTCTCCGGTTGATAATCGATGGTTGTTTTGGTTTGATATGCCGTAAGATAATTACGTACCTGCAGCCTGTTACGATCATCAGGCTTATATGTAAGCACCGGCGATATATTTACATCGGTATTGCGGGTGCGTTCTTTCAGCAGGTGTAAGCCACCGGTTTCCTGCACACCCTGGTTGTTCTTTTGTTCTTCTATATAAAAACGCGTGTTGAGGGTTAACTCTACACTGCGGCTGATCTTGAATTGCAGCTTTGGGTTAATCGTCCAGGCAGTATAAGCGGGCATTGCTTTTGAAATGCTATCAGTTGTATAATAGCCGTTGGTAGAAAGCCGGTTGGCAAACAGGTACCAACCCCAGCGATCATTTTGTTTTGATGCTTCAGCTGTTACATCAACGGTATTATATCTTCTTATCCGCGCCCGTAATTGCCCGGTATAAGCAGCAGGCATTTTTTTGGTAATAATATTGATCACCCCACCCATTGCCTCACTACCATACAACGAAGAAGAAGGCCCTTTTACAATTTCAATGCGTTGTATATTACCTACAGCCAGCCTGGTAAGGTCGAGCGTACCTGCGGTACGGCCAATGACCGGCTCGCCATCAATAAGAATTAATATATAATCTGAACTTAATCCTTGCAACTGCAGACCTGTGCCATGATTGCTGATGATCTGCAAGCCCACCTGTTCTGTCAACACCTCATTCAACCGTAAAGCCCCAATGCGTTCTATCTTGTCCTGGCCAATAACCGTTACCGGCACCGGCACATTTTTAATAGAACGAGGTGTACGGGTAGCCGTTACCACTACCTCATCGAGTGACTCCCGGGAAGCAGTATCCGGTACGGCCTGTTGAGCGCTTGCGTTCAGGTAACAGCAAAGCATTGCTGGTACAATATAATATAGCTGTTTCAGCATATTGTACTGTTGAATGATTAATTAAATGAATACAGGAAAGCCAGGCCTCGTGTTAGCCTGCCATAATGTGGAGTGGTACAAAGCTATTACACAACCGAAGTGCAGTGGTTACAAAAAAAGGAAATTCATTTACGCGATCGGGAAAGGAGTACAAATGCGAAAATTAGCAAATGTGCAAATGGAAAACGTGGCCTGGTGTCTTCGCGTGCAGCGTGTGGCGTGAAGCGTGCAGCTCTCTACTAATGTAATAACAACTCACACGGCTTCAAGCCGGTTTGCTTTTTAAATGCAGTAGAGAAATGGGAGATGGAAGAATAGCCCAGCATCATAGATACTTCAGTTACTGTTAAGCCCTTCTCATATAATAAATAACGGGCATGTTCCATGCGCTGGCTCTGGTAAAAATCGAAGATGGTAGTGCCGTATAATTCTTTAAATCCTTTTTTCAGATAGCATTCATTGATGGCTACTTTACGGCTTAACTCTTTAATTGTAATAGGCTCACCAATATGTTGCAGTAATATTTCCCGGGCCTTCACGATCTTTTCTCGATCCGCTTCATTGGCCAGGAACTTACACTGGAACGACTCTATTTCTTTATCATCACCCAGCATACACTCCAGGCTGTACAACAACAGCATTTGTGTTTGGGCATTGATAAAGATATTTTCCAGACTATCTGTATAGGTATGCGTAAGTAAGGCTTCCAACACCTGGCGGGTGCGGCCGCACAAAGGCAGTATTTTTGAAAAAGAAGAAGGATGAACAAATTGCAGCACTTCATCGGTGATGGTTTTCATCTTGCCAGGTTTTACAAACTGTGACAAGTGTACTGCCGAAAACCGGAAGCTCATTACATCAATGCTCTCCACTCTTTCTGCACAAGCCTTCGATGTATTCAATTTGCACTGATCGCATTCTACTTCTTTCTGATTGCAATACATATTACCCGAAACACAAAACCGCAGCTCAACATAGTTCTCCTGGGGCGCCGATTTTTTGAAATGATAGGCCAGCACACCGGTATCTTCTATATTCCATTGCGGGTGTTTCCGATATCTTTTAATAGCATACTGAACCGAACCAGGCATCTGTTGCTCTTTTTCCTGCAACAGTTGTAACTGATCGTGCATGATCGGTTGCTTGTAAGCCAGTGAAAGTATATCAGGCGGATTATACATATTAGGACGCAAAAATACAGGTACAACGTTAAATTTCCCAATGGTTTATGAGTTTAGCAGTCACGGAACTGTCAGGAATGTCGTGAAACGGCAATCGGCAATACCTATGGACAGCAGACAGTTATGATCAACCTCATAAATCGCCAAGGATAACATCCTCAGTACCAAAATTGTTTGAAGTACAATTAAAAAGGCAATGAATCGTGAAGCGGCAAATGGGCAAACGTGAAAGTCGGGCTCGGCAAGCGAGAATGGGCAAATCTCGCATATGAAGACGGGAGGCATGACACATGAAACCGGCAACAGGTTATAACCTGAAACCTGAAACTTGTAACCTGGAACATATACTTAAAAGTAACCAAGCCCCAATGATTACCCCAGGTAACCGGAAACTGGTAACCGGCAACTAGTCAAAGCTTTGGTTGCTCGAAGACGACATCTTCAGCAAGCGGTCGAATTGTTCGGGAGAAAGGTCATTATAAAAGAAGTAAACGGGATCGAGATGGCGGCCATTCTTATGTACCTCATAATGGCAGTGAGGGCCCGTTGATTTTCCGGTACTGCCTACCCAGCCGATGATCTCACCACGCTTGATGCGTTCGCCGGGCCGTACTTTAACCTTGTACATGTGGCCATACAATGTTTCGTACCCATAACCATGGTTCAGAATTACGTGGTTACCATAGCCATTACCCAGGTTACCGGCTGTTTTAACGGCCCCGTTGGCGGTAGCATAAACAGGCGTTCCCTGTGGAGCGGCAAAGTCGAGGCCTGCGTGGAACTTCACCGTTTTATAAACCGGGTCAATACGATAACCAAAACCCGAGGCCATACGCTTCAGATCGCTGTTGCTAACCGGTTGAATGGCCGGCGTACAGGCCAGCAGTTGTTCTTTATTCTTGATAAAGCTGGTTATTTCAACATACGATTTTTCCTGCGAGGCCATGCGGTTCTCGAGGTTGCGCAGTGAATGCACTATGGAGTTTTCCAGTTCATAATTGGTCATGCTGGCCACCATTTCCAATTCTTTTTGCTGGGCCATGTCTTTCGCCCGCATACTGTCGGGGATGGGATTGGCCTCGAAAATGGTGCGGTAAATATCATTATCACGCTCTTCGAGCTGTATCATCCGCTGTTGCATTTTAGCAACCTGCTCATCGAGCACCCAGTAGCGCTCCTGCAGTTGTTCATTATACTGCATCAACGCTTTTTCCTTGGTGGAAGGAAAATACCGGTAAGCAACAGAAACAATAATTATAGAGGTAACAATAGCAGCCGACATAAAACCGAGTACTCGCAACAGCTTTACGTGTAGCGGAGTCTCCAGTTTTTCATAACGGAGTGTATTGGTGTTGTAGTAATACTTGATTTTCTTCATGGATACAAGCCGATTACCAAGGTTGCTTTTCAGCAAAACAGCCCGAATTAAGTTACCTTTGCAGCCGTTGCCTTAAGGGTAACAAGTACAAATATAAAGGCTTAAGTGTCAATTTTATCAAAGATCGTTCCGTTTTATGATGACCAGCGCAGAAATTCGTCAGCTTTACATGGACTTTTTTCGTAATAAAGGACATGAAATCGTTCCTTCGGCCCCTATAGTGGTAAAAAATGACCCTACCCTATTGTTTACCAATGCCGGAATGAACCAGTTTAAAGATTATTTCCTCGGTAATAAAAAAGCGCCCTACCCCCGGGTGGCCGACACCCAGAAGTGCCTGCGGGTAAGCGGAAAGCACAACGACCTGGAAGAAGTGGGCGTTGATACCTACCACCATACCATGTTTGAAATGCTGGGCAACTGGAGCTTTGGCGATTATTTCAAGAAAGAAGCCATTGCCTGGAGCTGGGAGTTGCTTACAGAGGTATATAAAATACCCAAAGACCAGTTATATGTGACTTATTTTCAAGGAGATACCGCTGAAAATCTGCCCAAAGACGAAGAGGCTTTTAACGAATGGGCCAAATTCGTGGCGCCCGACCGCATTTTACCGGGTAATAAAAAAGACAATTTCTGGGAAATGGGCGACACCGGTCCATGCGGCCCCTGCTCTGAAATACATGTAGACTGCCGGACGGATGAAGAAAGAAAACAACAAAGCGGCGCTGAACTGGTAAATAAAGACCACCCGCAGGTGATCGAGATCTGGAACAATGTGTTCATGCAGTTCAACCGGAAAAAAGATAGCAGTCTTGAATTGCTCCCAGCCAAACACGTTGATACCGGAATGGGGTTGGAACGCCTGGTGCGGGTGCTCCAGGGAAAACAATCCAATTACGATACCGATGTGTTCACCGGTACTATTGCCGCAATAGAAAAAATCACGAAAAAGAAGTACGATCCCTCTACCCCGCCATCAACCAGTGCCAGCTGGCACCAGGCTGTAGCATTCAGGGTACTGGCCGATCATATTCGCGCCATCAGCTTCACTATTGCCGATGGACAACTGCCCTCCAATACCGGGGCCGGTTATGTGATCCGCCGTATTTTACGCCGGGCCGTTCGTTATTATTATACTTATCTCGATTATAAACACCCCTTATTGCACCAACTGGTGCCCGTGCTGGCAGAACAATTCAAAACCGTTTTCCCTGAACTGCGCCAGCAAGAGGACTTTGTTGCCAAAGTGGTGAAGGAAGAAGAGGAAGCCTTTTTGAGAACGCTGGAAAAAGGACTTAAAAAGATCGATGAAATTATAGGTTCTGCCCAAAACAAAACCATCAACGGTTCCGCGGCTTTTGAACTGTATGATACGTACGGGTTCCCGGTAGATTTAACGCGCCTGATAGCCCGCGAAAACAACCTTGAAGTAGATGAGAATGGTTTTGAGGCAGAAATGAAACAGCAAAAAGAGCGCAGCCGCGCCGCTACTGCCCTGAACGCCGAAGACTGGATGGTGTTGAGCGAAGATGGCAATACCACCTTTGTGGGCTACGATCACTCCCAGGCAGAAGCCAAAGTATTGAAGTACCGTAAGGTGACTGCCAAAGGCAAAACCTCCTTTCAACTGGTGCTGACAAAAACGCCTTTTTACGCCGAAAGCGGCGGACAGGTTGGCGATACCGGCTCCCTGTTCTTTGAAGGGGAGGAAGTAGCTGTAGTGGACACCAAAAAAGAAAATGACCTCATTATTCATTTTGTTGAAAAGCTACCTATTAATATAACAGGCATCGTAGATGCCCGCATCAATACAGAACGCAGGGCTAAAACTGCCGTTCACCATTCAGCAACGCACCTGCTGCATTCCGCTTTGCGCAAAGTACTGGGTGCACACGTAGCACAGAAAGGGTCGCTGGTAAATGATGAATACCTGCGTTTCGACTTCTCGCATTTTGCCAAAATGACTACCGAGGAAATAGCCAAAGTAGAGGTCATCGTGAACGAAAAGATCCGCGCTAACATTCCGGTGGTTATTAAAGAAATGCCTAAGGAAGAGGCCCTGAAACTGGGCGCCATGGCGCTCTTTGGCGAAAAGTATGGCGATGTGGTGCGCGTAGTGATCATGGACCCCGCCTACTCCGTTGAATTGTGCGGCGGTACGCACGTAGGCGCTACCGGCGAATTAGGCCTCTTTAAATTAAAACATGAATCAGCCGTAGCAGCCGGTGTACGCCGTATTGAAGCTATTTGCGGGTTGGCTGTAGAACAATACATCAATGAACAATTAACCCAGTTGCACCTGGTAAAAGAAGAGTTGAAAAATCCGGCCGATCTGTTAAAGGCTGTTCAGAGCATTGCAGCAGAAAACAGCGACCTGAAGAAAAAGCTCGAACACCTGGAGAACCGCATGCTGGTTGGCATCCGCAATGAACTATTGCATAAAGATGAGATCATCAATGGCGTTACGTTTATAGGAGATATTGTAGAAGTAAGCAGCGCCGATGCATTAAAAAAATTGTGTTTCGACCTGAAGAACAATCTCAACGATCATTTGGTGGTGTTATGCGCCAACATCGGCGGCAAACCTTATGTAGCCGTTGGCGTAGCCGATACCGTAGCAGCAGCCCGCCAGCTCGATGCCGGAAAAATTATTAAGGAACACATTGCACCGCTGATCAAAGGTGGTGGCGGCGGACAAAAAACCCTGGCCACTGCTGGTGGACAAGACGCCAGCAACCTGCAGCAAGTGATCGCGAAAGTGAAAAGCTTGTTGTAAATTAGTACATGCGACATAGTTATATCCGGTTTTGCCTGATATTGTTCTTATCCTGGAATGTTACTATTTGTTCAGCCCAGTCAATAAGTATTGACTCCATTATAACGCCGTCGTCCCTGAAAGAACTGGTTCAAACACTATCAGCCGATAGCTTTCAGGGACGTCTTACCGGCACCGTACAAGCTTCCAATGCCGCTTTATATATCAGCGAAGCATTTAAAAATGCCGGCGCTTTACCAATAGCAGGTAACGACGGTTATATTATGCCGTTCATTGTTCCCGACAAAATAACTGCCTTCAACGTAGTAGCTGCTTTACCCGGAACATCTAAAGCAAATGAACTGGTTATATTCGGCGCACACTATGATCATATAGGCACTACAAAGAGGACCATACCAAGGCATGTACCCGAGCGAGGACACCCCGAAAAGAAAGATAACATCTATAATGGCGCTAACGACAATGCATCGGGCATCAGTGGGCTTATTCATTTAGCCCGTTATTTTGCCCAACATTCCCGGCGGGAACGAACCCTCATCTTCATCGCTTTTTCGGGTGAAGAAGAAGGTTTGTTAGGCTCAAAATCACTCGTCGAATCATTCGACCCCAAAACAGTAAAAGCCATGATCAATATGGATATGATCGGGCGGCCCATTTCAAAGGATAAAAAATATCCTTATGTAACTGGCCATTTGCAATCGGACCTGCAGGCAATATTCAACAAAAAGTTATACGAATTAGCCCCGCAATATGGAGAGAAATATTTTCGGGGTGATTATTTTATTCAGGAAAACCTTTTTTCCCGATCAGATAACTACCCTTTTGCCAAAAAGGGCATTGTGGCGCATACCATTATTACCACATCGCCCAATGACCAATATTATCATTCCCTCAACGATGAGTGGGAAACATTGGACTACCCATTTATGGCGGAAGTAGTAAAAGCGATTGCCCTGGCCTCTTCAGGCCTCGCCGATGGATCTGATACACCATAGCCTCACCAATCTTAACATTTCCGAAAATTTTCGTATTTCTATTAATTCCCTATATTTGATGTACGAAAGCTCACGTAGTCAATTTTTAATATCAAAAACCACAATACAATGAGACGATTCCTGATCTCCTGCACCGCGATTGCCACCCTGACGCTGTTGCTGTGCCAACCCCTGGCCGCCCAGGATAATGAAAAAGAAAAAGACAAGGAGAAAACCAAGATCAATGACAATGAAGAGATCATTATCAAAAGAAAAGGCGATAAAGACAGTAAGGTCACCATTGAAATAAAAGGCGATGAAATTACCGTGAATGGAAAGCCGCTGACTGAGTTTAAAGATGAAAATATAGTGATCCGCAAACAAAGACCAGGTGTTATTGGATATGGAGCGCCCCATTCTCCATTCAGGGGGCAGAGCGGCGCATTAAGCTTTGGTGGCGAAAACATTTTTGCGCATGATGGCGCGGCCCTGGGTGTTTATACCGATAAAGACAGAGATGTGAAAGGCGCCATTATAGAAAAAGTGACCGAAGGCAGCGCAGCCGAAAAAGCGGGCTTAAAAGAAAATGATGTGATCACCAAAGTTGATAACGAAGAAATTAACAACCCCGCCGACCTTAGCAAGGTTATCGGCAAGCACAAACCCGAAGACAAGGTTACCATCACTTACGAAAGAAGTGGCAAAAGCAATAAAACGGAAGCTACCCTTGACAAAAGAAAAGGAAACCTTTTTGCTATTCCTCCGCATCAATTTGAAACTCCTAATTTCAATTTCGACTGGAAAGATGGTGATTTCGCACCCCGGGTTTATCATTACGGCGCCAAACCCCGCCTTGGTATAAAAGCACAGGATACCGAAGACGGCAAGGGAGTTAAAGTATTAAATGTTGATGATGAATCCGCTGCCGAAAAAGCCGGTATCAAAAAAGATGACGTGATCACCGAATTTGATGGAAAAAAAGTGAACAGCGCCGATGAACTGGCCAGCGCAGCCCGGGATGCCAAAGAAAAGCAGGCGGTTAAAATAACCTTTACGCGCGACGGTAAATCACAAACCGTTGAAATAAAAACCCCTAAAAAATTAAAGACCGCCAATTTGTAATAAGTTTATAAACATTAGCCCATAAGCAGGCTATGTTGTACCGAAGCTATTGAAAGGCTTACGCAGGAGGCTGACCAAAAAGGGCAGCCTCTTTTATTTTTGGATTGCCCGGTCCAGCCATCTAACCATCAAACCATCTGGCCATCAGTAAGCAGGGACGAGCTTTTAGTCAGCCCTTTTTTATCAAAATACCATAACCAGAAATGAGGTATTTTTGCCTGATTCTTCACCATTAGGCAATTAGAATAATATGTCGATAAATTACGATGCATATGAGATAGTTGTGGGCCTGGAAGTGCATGCTCAATTACTCACGAACAGTAAGTTGTTTTGTGGCGATAGCGCTGCTTTTGGCGGTGATCCCAACACGCATATCAGTCCCATTACACTGGCGCACCCCGGTACACTGCCCAAATTGAATAAAAAAGCCATTTCTTATGCAGTTAAAATAGGTTTGGCCTGTAATTGTACCATTACCCGGCATAATTATTTTGCCCGCAAAAACTATTTTTATCCCGACCTGCCAAAAGGGTACCAGTTATCGCAGCATACCACGCCTGTTTGCCAGGGTGGTTTTATAACCATCCGTACCCAGGAAGGCACCAGGGATATCCGGCTCAATCGCATTCACATGGAGGAAGATGCCGGCAAAAGCCTGCATGATGTTGATGCTAATAACACCTGTGTAGATTATAACCGCGCCGGCGTGCCGCTGGTGGAGATCGTTACAGAACCCGATATTCACAGTGGCGACGAAGCGTATGCCTACCTTACCGAATTAAGAAAACTGTTGCGGTATCTCGAGATCTGCGATGGCAATATGGAAGAAGGCAGCATGCGGTGCGATGCCAACATTTCTGTACGAAAAAAAGGCGATCCCAAACTGGGCACTAAAGTAGAAGTAAAGAACCTCAACTCCATCAGGAACGTAAAACGGGCCATTGAGCACGAAGCCAAACGCCTGATAGACATTGTGGAGTTGGGCGAGAAAGTGATACAACAAACAAGAAGTTTTGATGCTGGCAATGGCACCACCTTCGCCTTGCGCACCAAAGAAGACGCCAACGATTACCGGTATTTTGCCGATCCCGATCTTACACCATTTGTGGTAACAGATGAGATGCTGCAGGAAGTAAGGGCAAGCATTACGGCATTGCCTGAAGAACGCGTAGCACGTTACACACAGCAATTACATTTACCCGAATACGATGCCCGCGTTATCACCGACGAAAAAGAGCTGGCTGTATATTTTGAACAGATCACGGAGCATTCCGCCAATTACAAAGCGGCCGCTAACTGGATGTTGGGCCCCATTAAATCATGGCTCAATGAAACTGGTCAGCCCATAACGGCATTACCGGTGCAGCCGGCCACCATTGCCGCACTTATTTCTTTGATCGATAGCAACCAGGTAAACTTTTCAGTGGCTTCTACCAAAATATTTGCAGCGCTATTGAAAGAACCCGGCAAAGCACCTTTACAAATTGCCAGGGATTTGAATCTGCTGCAGGATTCAGACGAAGGCAATGTAGCCGCATGGATAGAAGAAGTGTTAAACAAAATGCCCGATAAAGTAGCAGAATATAAAAAAGGGAAGAAAGGATTGATCGGATTATTTGTAGGGGAAGTAAAAAAGGTATCTAAAGGGAAAGCTGACCCGAAGCTCACCAACGATATCCTTTTAAAAAAACTGCAATAACTATAAACAAAAACCAGATGATGAAAAGGATTTCGAACTGGCTCTTGATAATGTTAATGGTTGCCGTTAGCGCCTGCTCCCAAAAGGAAAAAGGAATTCTGGAGGTGACCGGCAACGTAGCCAACCTGGATAAGGTTGCTGCTTTGTACCCGCATGCTGTTAAAAACGGAATGGTAACGCTGTTGTTATATGAAGTACCTTTTGGTGGCGACATGCCGCCCGTTCAATTGGATTCCGTAACGGTTCGGGCTGATAAAAGAACTTATACCTTAAAGGGACAAGCCAAGAACATTGGCATGTACAATGTAGTAGTGCTCGATGGGCCTATGGTGCCGCTGGTGAACGATGTTGAAAATATCACCGTTGACATTGATATGGCCAATGAAAAATTCTATACTGTAGCCGGCTCAGTAGCCAGCCGCGAATTACAGGATTTTATTTTTACCTATGATGTTAAAAGCATCAGCGCCGATCAAACCATGAACCAGTTGGATAGCCTTAAGCGCATCGGTGCTCCTGACAGTACGTTACTCAATCTTACCAACCGTAAGAACGAAGCCCTCAAAGAGCTGAATGAGTATATGAAAAGAATGATGACAGATGCCAGCCAACCGGTAGTAGCAGCATTTGTATTAGGCCGGTCAGCCAAAACATTACCACAGCCTGAGTTTGAAACAGCCCTGAACAGCCTTACACAAAAGTATGCCGGCGATTCGAACCTGGCAGAAATGAAGAAAAGGTATAACGCCTATAAAGAGCAGGTTGCCAAAATAAAAGAGCAACAGGAACAGCAAAATGCGTGGATCGGTAAAAAGGCGCCCGACTTAATCCTGCCTGATGTAAATGGCAAAAAAGTATCCATCGCTTCTTTTAAAGGCAAATATGTATTGGTTGATTTCTGGGCCAGTTGGTGCCCGCCCTGCCGCGCCGAAAATCCCAATGTAGTAGCCGCCTTCAATAAATACAAAGACAAAAACTTCACCATCCTGGGTGTATCGCTCGATAAAAAGAAAGAGAACTGGATACAGGCCATTAAGGAAGACCAGTTGAAATGGACGCAGGTAAGTGACCTCGCTTACTGGGATAGCAAAGCGGTTGTTGCTTTTAATTTTACAGGCATTCCTTATAATGTTTTGATAGATCCCGATGGCACAGTGGTAGGCGAAGCATTGCGCGGTGAAGAACTGGAAAATAAACTGCACGAGATATTTCTGAAATAATTACAAGTTATTAAAGCATAAAAGCGAGGCCCCGGCTAATCAGTTGCCGGGGCCTCGCTTTTATTTTATCTACTATTCGATTTAATAGTCATCATTTTGAACCAGTACGCCTTTACTTTTATCAATTTCGATCTGTGGAATAGGAAACACGTTCTTCTTTGCGCCAAATGGTTGTGCTGGCAGTAAACTGGTTCCGTCGCTATCGTATTTATTGGTAACACTTGCCTTTACGCGCATGAGGTCCCAGAAGCGATGACCTTCAAAAGCCAGCTCAATACGACGTTCCCCTAAAATAGCAGCGATCAGGGCATCTTTATTGGCAAAACTGCCCACAGTATATGATAATGTTGTAATTGCTTTAGCGCGATCTCTTACTATGTTCAGCTTAGCAACAGCATCGGCATCAACGCCGGTTGCAGTACGCGCCTGTGCTTCGGCGTATGTAAGCAATATTTCTGCATAGCGTATGATGGGCGCCCAGTCGGCACGACCGGTAATATCGGTATACTTGCGGGTGAATTTATAAGCAGCGGTTTGGGCGGTTGTGCCTGAAATGATCAGGGTTCTTCTTTTATCATCAACGGCAAAATAAGGATTGGTGGTTGTGCTCAGGAAAGAACTGGATATTGACAGGTCGCCTCTTCCGTTGGGATAATAATGCATGGGCAATGCATTATTGGTATTCGGATTGTCATTAATATTATTGGCAATTGACCAGATGGTTTCACCCGTTATATACTCCCCATTAGAGGCGGTGTATGAAGCGTCTACCGTACTGTTCAGTGCAAACACACCATAGTTGCCATTGATCACATCCAATGCATATTTTTTAGCATTGGTATAATCGCCTTTGTAAAGGTATACTCTTGATAAAAAAGCGGAGGCGGATGCTTTAGTGCCACGTGTTTTATTATGATATTCATCATTCGCGTATCCGGTATATTCCAGCGGCAGATCGGCCAGGGCTTCCATGAGGTCGGTAATAATAGCTGTATAAACAGCGGCCACCGAAGATTTGGGTTGGTTGGCAGCCGGATCGTTTGAGGTAAAGGGTTTAGTTATCAACGGTATGCCGGTATGTGAGGCATCGGAAGTGAACACATAAGGTTGTGCGAAAAAGTTAACGAGGTAAAAATTAGCCACTGCCCTAATAAACTTACATTCTGCTATCAGCTCTTTGGCTTTGTCAGCGGTTAATTTATTACTATTGGCAGTAATACCGGCAATACCCGTATTTGCTTTTGCCACAGAAGCATACCCTGCCGTCCAAACGCTGTAAGCAATACCGCTGTTAGCGAGCAGGCCAAACCGGGGAAGCTCGGTAAAATAACCGGTTCTATCATAAATGTCCTCGCCCATGAGGTCTACATAGATCAGCGCTCTTCCTGAAATAAACTCGGGGCTCTGTAATCCATCATATCCCGACAGAACAGCATTTTCAATTTTTTGTGGTGATGAAAATGCCAGGTCGCTCGATAACAGGTCCTGCGGTTTAATATCAGTGACCTTTTTTTGGCAGGCACTACCCATGATAGCCATTGCCAGAAAAATATAGAATATATGTCGCATAACTATTTTCTATTTTAAATATTGAAGCAAAATCACATTTATAAACCAAAGTTGAGCCCTATTGTATAGGTACGGGCGAGGTAAGGTCTCGTTCTGTCGATACCCAACCCGATGTTCGTATTACCGGTACTGTTCGATTCCGGATCAACGCCGGTATACCCGGTAAAGGTGTACAGGTTATTGGCCTGCACATAAAAACGTAATCTGCTTGCTTTGATCTTATTAATAATTGATTTTGGCAATGTATAACCAATCTGCACATTTCTGATACGAACAAAGTCGGCTTTTTCTAACCAGCGTGTAGATGCCTGCGTGGTGAAGAAGTTATTGCCCCAGAATAAGCGGGGCACATCGGTGTTGTCACCGGCTTTTGTCCATGCATCCAGGATATCTTCCGATTTGTTCCTGGTATTGCTAAAATTCATCAAAACTTGTTTGGTTTGGTTATAAACATAAGCACCAAACGCATATTGCAGGTCTATACTGGCATCAAAACTGAGGTAGTTGAATGTTTGTGATAAACCGCCATAGAATTTCGGATAAGGGGTTTGATCTTTCAGTACAACCCGATCTGTAGCAGTTATCGCAGATGTGGCAGAACCATCCTTAACCATTGTCCATACATTGGCGTTACCAACCCGTTCAACCTGCTTTTGATTTCCGTTTACATCCAGGAAGGTTGGCAACCCATTGGCCGGATTAACACCTGCCCAGCGAACGAGATAGAACACCCCCAGCCCATAACCGGGTTTTGCCAATGAGAAGGTGGCAGCAGGATCACTATCAAACACCTGATCGTTATTGGCATTCGTGGAAAGCACTTTGGTCTTGTTCCAGGCCGCATTAAAACTTACATTCCATTGAAAGTTCCCTCTATGCAAAACAGGTGTATTAACGGTTAATTCCACACCCCGGCTTTGTAGTTTACCAACATTCTCTGTGATTATATTATCGGGAAGGCCCAGGGTAGCCAATACCGGGTTATCCAGTATCAGGTCAATGGTTTTCCTGTTATAATATTCCAGGGTAAAGCTGGTATTCTTCCATAATATCGCATCAATGCCTACATCAAATTGTTGAAGTCGCTCCCAACGAAGTTCACTGTTTCCCGGATTTGCCAATGCTAACACCCCAATTTCGGCATACGACGCAGGCTCATAGGTGCTGATCGCGGGGAAATAACCAATATTAGAATTACCCGTTACCCCATAACTGGCCCTTAGTTTCAGGTCATTTACAAATGTGTACTGGCTCATAAAATCTTCCTGCGTTACCCGCCAGGCTACTGAACCCGAGGGGAAATAGGCCCACCTGTTCTGCTTACCAAAGCGGCTGTCGGCATCGGCCCGAAAATTAAAAGTAGCCAGGTACTTCTTTCTGAAGCCATAATTGATACCGGCAAAATAAGAAGCCAGGCCATCATCAATATCATCAATTCCATTTTCACCGCCAACCTCGTCGAAGTTATCGGGGCTTATCAGTAACAGATCCGGATCTTTTATCCCGGCTCCATAATTGTAGGTATAGGAGCTTGTACGGCGGGTATATTCTGTACCGGCCAACGCATTCAACTCATGATCGGCCCCTATTTGCCGGGTATAATTTAATGTGTTGAACCAGCTCCAGGTATTTCTTTCGTTATAAACCCTTTGTTTCAATCCAAAGCCAAGGCCATCTCCCACATCAGCATTCCAGTATTGGTCTGTTAAACCGGTGGCATAGTCAACATTCGCCTGGCTTTTAAACTTAAGTCCTTTTATCAGTTGCACTTCACCAAATACGCTTCCGATAAAACGGCGCCCATCCCGATTATCAAAATTTAAATCAGTAACCGCTACGGGGTTGGGTACATTATAACCGGTGGCCAAATTTCCGCCCACCCCGGTATAGTACTCTCCATCGGCGTCAAATATTGGAATATTCGGCATGGCAGTTAATGGGCCGAACGGAATACCCGACAATGCGTTGCCGACTCCGGATCCCAGGCCATATGTTTTGGTACGGGAATACTGGGTGTTAACTCCGATCTGCAACCAGTCGGTCACTCTTGATGCAAGGTTCAACCTCACCGATCCTCTTTTCTGCTGGGTGTTATCAATATAGCTTTGTACATCATTATAGTTCAGGGAGGTGAAGTAAGTAGTTCTTTGCGAACCGCCGCTAATGGAAAGGTTATGGTTCTGAACAAGACCTTTGCGGGAAAGCTCATCCTGCCAGTCGGTATCGACGGTGTCTCTCTTTCCATCATTATTTATATCACCATAATTAGCGCCGACCCCCAGGTTGGCATTGCTTCTTAACTTGTTGATAGTAGTGATATAATCGGCTGCATTCAGCACTTTCATTTTGCGGGCAGCTTCGTTAAAACCAAAATAGTTATCATAGTTGAGTGTGCTTACTCCGGCCTTGCCTTTTTTGGTAGTAATAAGCAGTACCCCGCCAGATCCGCGTGAGCCATAAATGGCTGTAGCGGAGGCATCCTTCAGCACTTCCACACTTTCAATGTCGTTGGGATTTATTTCGGCCAGGGGATTGGCCTTTGTGTACAGCTGTCCCTGGTCGCCCTGTGTTAGAGGAACGCCATCCATTACGATCAGTGGATTGCCGCCTGAAGATATAGAGGCGCCACCTCTGATGCGGATGATGACATCATCGCCTACATATCCTGAAGAGGTGTTTACCAGCACTCCGGCAGCTTTACCGGTAAGCGCCTGGTCAAAGCTGGTAACCGGCTTATTGGCCACGGCCTCTCCGTTCACCTTGCTCACAGAACCTGTTAGTGAACGTTTGGCAATGGTATTATACCCTACCACCACCACTTCATCCATCGAAGTATCCTGTGGTTTTAATGTCAGGTTGTATTCACTGGCTGATGCGATCTTTATTTCTTCCGCTTGCATATTAACGGAAGAAATAACCAGGGTTTTGGCATCGGGTGGTACGTTTAATGAATACACCCCATCAGCGTTCGTAACCGTACCTAATTTGGTACCTTTTACGACTACAGAGGCATTTGGAACCGGGTTACCATTGGCATCGGTAACTTTTCCGGTAAGGGTTCTTGTTTGGGCAAGCAATTTTCCCGAAAGGAGAAATAAGCAGCACCAGACGATCAATAGAAATTTTCTCATCGGAGTTAGCTTTTATTTGGTTAAAAACAGTGAATAAGAAATTTTTATAATAGAAATAATAAAGTAGGACAACAAAACCAAACGAGTGCTGCAAATCAGGATCACTAAATCATATTTTCTTATCAAGTCTTGATCAAAGTCTATCAAGGTTTGATACTTTATGAGAATATCAGATCCATGTTTAGTAACGGCCAACCAGGACATTCCCGGTATTGCCTGGTTGATCTTTCATTTTATTTATTGATCAAAAGCAATTACCCGGAATTTGCCTTCGCACATCCTGTAAGGTTATCGGTAGGGGTTCCCAAAGATAAGAACTTAGATAATATTTTTTATATAGATGATATATTTTCAGCCCGAAACAGAAAATAAAAATATTTTATAAGTCCTGAAAAAGTAAAAGGCTGCCTGCAGGCAGCCTTAGTATAAACATAAATTGAGGGTAAAACCTTTCGAACGTTTGCTTCTTTATTACACAATGAACTTACAATAACGCCAGTATCCGCACCAACGGCAATGGCAAAGGGACTTGAAACGGGGAAGGTGGTGATCAATAGGCAATAGGCAATTCAATGTCGTTTAGTTAAAGGGCTTAGGCCTGAGCGTAGTCGAAACGCAGTAAACTAAGCGACATTGAAGGTTGTGTCACCTTGCCTGAATTTCACCAAAATCGTTATACTAAACGGCCTTTTCCCCAATACATGCCTGCAATAAACTGAAGTTGTTGCAATTTTATCGTTGCAGCGCTGCAACGGATGGCTGTTGGCTGTATTATCGTCGTTGCATGCTTGTTGTATCCCCATTGTTGGTTGATATTACCCATTGCAGGTTGCAGTGAGGATCGCTGCAAGTTGTTTTGTGGATGTTGTCGTTGGCTCAACGTGACAAAACAGGTTGTAATAATGAAAATAACCAGCAATGGTCTTTACCTGGATGAAATGATCCATTGCAGGGTTGCAACGGGGAGAAGTCAGGCTGCAACGACATAAAAGCAGTTGAATTGGGGTCATTGCAGCGTGTTTCCATCTCATGGCAGGCTGTTATGGGGTGGTTGCTGGGTTGCAACGATCAGAAAGCTGGTTGACAAAATGTTAAGTTGGGCAGAAACGGATCAAAATCATCTGAACATACTTTATTGCAGCGTGCAACGGTGGTTACCCGAAAAACAATGATCCATTGCAGCATTAAAACGATTCGTTTCCGGTTGTTTATGGTTCATAACCGGGAATCATAAATTCTTTGCAAGAGATTATGGGGTGGTTGCCGTTGAAACATCAGAAAGCAGGTTGCCGAAATTTAAAGTTGGGCAGAAAGGGATTAAAATCATCCCGACAGGGTATCATTGAAAGCAGGCAGGGGTCATTACATGAAAGAGTAGGTTAATAGCGGATCAGGAATGAGCTGAAGCCGGTCTGCCATGCTCACATTCTTTCCTATTAAAATAATTCCTATACAACTTAGTAAAAAAATCTTCATGATGATAAAGTTCATCTCTTTGCTCTGATGGATGAATGCCTCAGAGATCATAAAACTAAAAAAGCTTAAACCTCATAAAATGCAAAAGCCCCAATCGGGGGCTTTTGCATTTTATTGATTCCGTAACATCTATTCAATACATAATTAATTCTTTCACTTAAGGATGATAGTATTTGTTTTTTGACACATCGTTAAACCGCTCCCATTTAGTAGTATCGAATTGGTTACTATACAATTTTCGCGCCCATCTCAAATCACCGGCAATTGTCCAGCTATTATAATACTCGCAATCACTGGTAGTAAGAAAGCAGGCGTACCGACGACAGATAATAGTATTTGACCTGTTCTTTTTATTTACGTAAACGATCCTTCCCTCTTCTGATCTGCAAAACACACTACTAAATAAAAACCAACAGGTAACAAGCAGATAAATACCCACCAGGATGACTAGCTTTACCCGAATAGATTTGTACCGTTTATTCCGTATCAACCATATCCCGGCTATACCTAATGCGATCCACAACAACGGATGAATGATTCTGCTTAACCTGAAGTCTCCATATTCAAATGAGGATATTACTATCCATAAAAAAACAAAGGCTATAGCGTAGACATACCCTTTAATGTTTGACTTAAACATGCTTGAAATACTATAAATACTTTTAAATTATTTGACCTTCGCTTTCTCTTTCATTTTCTCGCTGGCTGCATTCATGCCCTGGGTATTCCAGTAGAAATCAGCCATATTGTCTCCGTAATTTTCCGTGCCAGCAAAATTATCAGCAAGCCTTGACAGAGTTCTGCCTATTCCTAAATTTAATTTAGCCGCTTCGCCTAAACCAGCCCACCGGTATTGTGTCGTTTTTGATATACCGGCAGATGTACCAGTATACCCGGCATGATAGTTTCCAACAGCAGCAGCATCGTCAAAAACTATTTTGCCCATTTTAAAATCTGTATGCAATAACTCCTTTCCTGCCGCTTCCGACTTTTCTGCATCAAATTTCCATGCAACGCCAAAAATCGATTCTTCATCATTTTTTAGATCCCAATCCCCGCCAGGCAATACTTTTCTTACCCAGGAGAGTTGTTTCATACCTTTCGCCTCAGCAGCATGTTTCGCCAAAATATTCGGTCCTATTTCACTTATATCTATAGTTCCTCCCAACTCTCCAATCTTTTTACCACCAGCCGAATGACTTTCCTTGGTATATGCTTTATTAACCTGCTCGGAAGTCGTACCTTTTTTATGAAGGTAAACGCTGTTATCGCTATCATCAATTTTTTTTATCACTGTTCCTACTTCATTCACATGCACTGAGTTAACTCCCATACCATCCGGATCTATAAATCTGATTGGGTTATTGACTCCGTAGTTATAAGAGGACCATCTCCTATATTTATCCGCCAGCGGATCAACAACATGCCAACTCCCTATTTGCTATTCCTACATTTCCATCATCCTTAAGAGTTAATGTAAAAAAGGCGCCTAAATTATTATATCTCCAAAATTGCAAACTGTTTCCATAACCACCCGTCATATTGTATATAGTCCACTCCCCGGCTTCCCCATTACCGGTTTTTCCCCATGTTTCAATGTCAGCGCACCACCTATGTTATGATTATCCTACCTATGGAAGGTTTTGCGTCCTGGGCAACAGTTACCTGCGCCATGTGTTTTCAATAATGCATAACAGTTTCTCTGCGATTAATAACCACACACAAAATTATCAAACACCTTTAAAAATATATAGCCCGCCAGAGCGGGCTATATATTTTTCTTTTTTTAAGGCTCTAACCTTTTTGGGTCAGGGCCACTTAATCATCAATACTATTGATAACCTTCATTCTGCTGTGGTTTTATATTGGGGTTAGCATCCACTTCAGTTTGTGGTATCGGCAATATTCTTCTATAGTTTGTATAGGCGATATTTCTGACAGTATAATTGGTGCTTCGCACTACAGTGCGTTTCAGGCGTTGCAGATCGAGGTACCGGTCACCTTCAAAGGCCAGCTCTTTTCTGCGCTCATTTATTATGTCTTCATATAACGCAGTGCCAGTAGAAGCAATAGGATCGGCGTTTCTACGGCTGGTTATATAGTTTACATAAGTACGTGCATCTGTTTCATTGGTAGCGACAGAAGCTTCTGCTGCAATTAAATACATTTCGCTCATGCGCAATACTTTGGTATCGCTGCGATCGCCGGCGAGGCCGGTGTATTTATTTATGAACACAACGGATGTTCCTGCAGGGCGTTGTCCCTGGGGATACAAACTCCTCCTTACATCATTGGCGCTAAACAAGGCATACAGATCGGAAGCAACCAGAAAGTCGCCATAGTTACCGGCCTGGCTATACAGGTAAGCAAGGGCATCAAAGCTCAGGTTGCTTACTGCATCGGATGAAACTTCAAACAACGTTTCCATCTTATCGAGGCGAATACTGGTGTTATTCCAGTAAGCTGTATTATCTGCTGCACCCACTACATTAAACCCGCTATTGTTAATTACATCCAGGGCGGCCGTTTTAGCATTTGCCATATCGCCCATGGTCAAATACACTTTTGCCTGTAATCCTTTGGCTGCATATTTACTGAACTGGGATGAGTTCGTATAAATTGTCATTAAGGTATACGCCTGGTTAAGATCGTTCACGATCAGCGTATATACATCAGCAACTTTGCTACGTTCAGGTTTTAGATCAGCATTGTAGGTAGTAATAATAGGAACACCCAGTTTGTTTGGATCGTCCGTATAAGGCCGGGCAAAATACCTTACCAATGTAAAATAACACAGGGCGCGAACCGCATACGCTTCACCTTTTGCCTGGTTTACATTGGCGCTGGCAGCTATGGGCGCATTAATGATATTATTAGCCCTTAATATTACTGAATACAACGATGTCCATAAACCCAGGGCGTTGGCATCGGTTACAGCAAATGAATAATTGTTATATAAGGTATACCGGTTGGTATTCAGCGACGATTGATAACCATTATCGGCCATTACATCACCGATCACCGGGATGGTTCTTCCAAATGCATCCGGCGCATAACTGGTAGCACCAATGGATGGTCCGGTGCGTAAGCCGGCATACATACCGCGCGTAGCAACCAGCAGATCGTTTTCGGTACTTAATGCGGTTTCCGGTGAAACTGAAGTGGGCGGAGAAAGCTCAAGAAAGCTCTTGCTGCACGAAACAAAGGTGGTTACAAAAACAGCCAGCCAAATCACTTTATATTTAGATAAAATATTCATAATGGTAAAAAATTAATTGTTTATGTTAGAAACCAAGGCTCAGCCCTACGGTAATGGTTTTAGGGATGAATACATTCAGGTTCGATTGGCTATTGGAACCCTGCTCAGGATCGAAAGACAGGTTATCATCTTTAACCCAGGTGAACAGGTTGGTACCACGTACATACACAAAGGCACTACCCAGTTTTGCCATTGAAGCAATACGTGTTGGAACTGTATAGCCAAGCTGAATGTTGCGCAAACGGATAAAGTCGCCTTTATTCAAATAAAAAGTAGAACCGCTGTTAAAGTTTTTATTACCGCCATAAATGTACTTAGGTACATCCGTATTATCACCGGCTTTTGTCCAGCGATCAAAAATGCGGGCTGCTTTATTATACGTGCCACCAAAGCCAGCACCCATATAATAACCACCCCACTGGTCCTGAATATAATTGCCAAAGTTATAATACAGTTGTGCGTCTAACGTAAATCCTTTGTACCGGAAGGTATTGGTTAACGAACCAAAATATTTTGGCAAAGAGGTGCCCACTATGGAACGGAGAGCCGCCGAATAATTATTGGTGGTGGTTTCGTGCGTAGCATCCGTATACCAGAGGGGATCTCCATTGGCAGCGTCTACGCCGGCATACTCTCTCAGGTAAAATGATTGAATGCTGCTACCCTGACGCAGGATAAACGATCCTGTTATTATATCATTGCCACCAGGCAGACTGGTTATCTTGTTTTTATTGGTTGCGTAATTAAAATCAACCCCCCACTCAAAATCCTTTAATTTAACAGGTACCGCATGGATCGTAATCTCAACTCCCTTGTTTTCCATGGAACCCACATTGCGGGTAGCTCTTGAGAAACCTGAAGTCAGCGACAACGGTACATCCAGCAGCAGGTCTTCTGTTTTTCTTACATAATAATCTACAGTCAACTGAATGCGGTTCTGCAGCACGCCTACATCAATACCTACGTTAAAGGGTTTGTTTAACTCCCAGGTTAAGTTGCTGTCACCCACATTCGACGGAGCGCTACCGGGCGTTTGGTTATAGTTAAAACCATAGCCATATAATTTATACCAATCGTAATTGCCAATACCGGCGTTACCGTTCACCCCATACGATGTACGCAGTTTCAACTGGCTGAAAATATTGAGGTCTTCAATAAACGCTTCTTTGTCGGCATTCCATGAAGCACCTATTGACCAGAAATTACCAAACTTGTTATTGGCGCCAAAACGGGATGAACCATCGCGGCGAAAACTGCCCGACAGTACATACTTGTCTTCGTAGTTGATATTAGCTGTAGAGAATTGCGACAGGAACGAGTAGTCTGCCAATGTAGCAGAAGCCGTAATGGGCGAAGCGCCTATTGCAGGCATAGTCATGCTCAGGTTGGTTGGGAAAAGCTGCGATTGAACGGAATTCTGATAACCGTTCGACTTCTGGCTTTCATAACCTACCTGTACATTCAATGTAACATCCTTTGTCTTTGACAGCTTTTGCTGGTAATCGAGGGTATTCGTCCATAACCAGTTGAAATGACGGGTATAATACGAGAAAGACCTACCGGCTGTTGGAGCACCGTCTCCATGCAGCGGATTGTTATACTGGTCTTCTTCCAGCACATTGAAGTCGCCGCTTACACTGGTTTTAAATTTCAGATTTTCCAGTATTTTATATTCGGCAAATGCGTTACTACGCATTCCTATTTCTTTCAAAAAACGTTTATCCATTTCGGTTAATGCAACTACGTTATGAAGGTTGCCCAGCCTGGAAGCAGTGAGGTTGTAGGTTCCATCGGCATTGTAGGCCGACCAGGACGGCAACAGGAAGTAACCTGCCAGCACCGGGTTACCAAAGCTACCACCGGCTAAAGGAGCACGCTGATTCACAAAACCGCCATTGATATTAAAACTCAGCGTTAATTTATCAGTGGCCTTATGGGAGATCCGGGCACTTGCACTCGTTCTGTCTAACTTTGAATTAATGGTGGAACCTTCCTGCATAAAATAGCCACCTGATATGTAAAAAGTGGTTTTGTCGTTGCCGCCTTCGGCGCTGATATTATATTGTTGCTGTTTACCTTTTTGAATAATCGCATCATACCAGTTAAAATCGTTGCCATTATTGAAGCCAAGACCAGCCATGGTAGAAGCAACCTGCGCGGGGGTTCTTCCGGAATTAACAAGACCTTCTTCCGTGATCTGAAAATACTGTTCGGCATTTAATGGTTTGTACTTGTCGTTCACATAGGCAACATCATTTTGCCCTATTTCGGTATCGAACCGGAAGCGGGTTTTACCAGCCCTTCCTTTTTTGGTAGTAACAATAATTACTCCATTAGAAGCACGGCTACCATACAATGAACCGGCCGCCGCATCTTTCAGTACTGAAATACTTTCAATATCGTTGGGGTTCAAGGTGCTTAATAAGTTAGCGGTAGTTGCCAAACGTGATACGTCACCGGTATTGATAATTACACCATCAATTACCCACAAAGGTGCATTGCTGGCAGTAATAGAGCTCATACCTCTGATGAGGATCGTTTGATTAGCACCGGGTTGGCCAGAACCGGCAATGGATTGCAAACCGGCTACCTGGCCCTGTAATATTTTATCTACAGAACTAAATGGTTTGCTTTCAATGTCGGGCGCCTTTACCGTGGCAACCACACCGGTAAGCTCTTTCTTCTTTTGGGTTCCGTAAGCCACTACCACTACTTCACTCAAATTACCGGTTTGCGATTTCAACACCGCATCTAAAGTAGAGCCTGAACCAATGGTAAATTCCTGGGTGATCATACCCACTGAACTCATCACTAATGTTCTTGCATTGTCGGGAATGGTAAGTGAATAGGTACCATCCTGTTTGCTGGTACTACCAAATGACGTGTTCTTTAAAGTAATGGAAACATTGGGAATAGGATTACCGCTTTCATCTGTAACTTTTCCGGTAATCGTTCGGGATTGGGCTTGCAGTTGTGACGCACAAAACAATAGCCCACTGAGGAGCCATAGAATTTTTCTCATAGTAGCGTTTTTATATATTAAATAACAGTAATGACTAGTTACTAACAGCCAATTAAAAACAGGACATAAATTAACACTAAGTGCTGCTTTTAACTAAACAATTCATACGTATCTTATCAAGTATAGCCGGTTTTTCATCAAAAACTTGTCATTTTCGCATAGATATAATATTTAAATACCATATTTAGTGTATGCAAGACAGTTTTGAATTGGAGTGCAAATAAATATCAATTTTCAATTATTAGTGCACATTGCGGTTTTCTTCCTACTAATTTTGTTGGATAATTTATGAAACAAGGAAAATTCCGCATTCCTACTGGCAACATATATGAAAAAAATTTCAGGACTCATTGCTATTTGAGAGGAATAATACCCAAAAAAGCGAGGCTGCCCTTTACTTGGACAGCCTCCGGTTATTACTATCAGGACCCCGTTTTAGGTCCAGATCATCAGCCATGATCTATTTTACTTGTTGTCTTCACATAATTTGTTCAGGTCAAGTTCGGTAGAAGAAATTGGCCAGATGTATTGCTTGTCTGTAGGTGCTATTGCCGGCACGGAAGACGACGTACTGCTTTTAGCAGGTATGGTAAGTCCCAATCGCAACAGGTCGGGGCTACGCCTGCCTTCACCCAGGAATTCAATCCGGCGTTCAATTAATATCGCATTGATGAGGTCGGTAGCTGAAGCAAAGTCGCCAGTCGTAAATGTTTTGGTAGCGTCTGAGCGGTTCCGTACGGCATTCAATAAAGCAACTGCCTGCGCATCTACGCTGTTGGTTGACCGAACCCGCGCTTCTGCCAAACTCAGCAATACTTCGGAATATCTTATTACCGGAACATAATCAGTATAAGGCGAAGGAGCCGAAAACTTGCTCAGAAAATACTTCTTGGTAGTAGTACCGGTTGTCTTTACAAAGTCGCGCCGTTTATCGGTAGCCGGCCAGGCGATGTTATTACCAATAATGCCTGTTATATTCAATGCATATTCACCGTTACCTACCCCACCCAACGAGGAAGCCGGTGAATAATAATAGGCCAGTTGGTTTTGCGTTCCCGGATTATCACCTGTTGTTGAGGTCATAGGTAATGAGAAAATTGATTCGGTGGTATTATACGTAGTGAATACTTTGGTGATATCCGGCTGCAACGCATGAGCTACGCCGGGTGTTACTGTGGCTGTAAACGGCGCCGATGCAGTAACGATCTTGTTTGCCTCGGTAATAACTTCGGCATATTTTTGCATGCTCAGGTACACCCTTGTCTTTAATGCAATGGCGGTATTGCGATGTACCCGGGTAGTATTTAATTCTGCAGCCGATGAACCATAAGTTTTAGGAAGATTGGCTTCGGCATAATTCAGATCGCTTATTACCTGCGCATACACTTCAGCTATTGAACTACGGGCCAACTGATAATCGGCGCGCAATTTATTTCCCGATATCCGTAGCGGTAATCCGGGTTTAGTGCCATTGCCATCCCAGTAAGGTCGTGCATATAACTGCAACAGGCAATAATACGCATACCCGCGTATCAATCTTGCTTCAGCTGTATAGTTTTTAGAAAGTGAATCCCCCACAACAGCAGTGCCCTTTTCGGCCATGCCATCTAAAAAAATATTACAGTTATTGATGGCCAGAAAACCCTGCGCCCAAAGGCCATTTACTTCTGCCACGGTATTGGTGAGCGTATGGTTCCAGGTTTGTAAACCGGTTACCCCATTGGTTTTTTCATTTAAGAATTCCTCCGAGCGAATATCGTTGTAGATGAGAAACCGGCCGCCATGAAACTGCCCGTTTTTAAAACTGGAATACAGCGCTCTTATCTGGTTTACGATTTGTTCTTTGGTGGAATACACGCTCAGATCGGGTATATCCGAAGTTGGTTTGGTATCCATCAAACTATCACGTTTGCAGGCAGTAACCAATATAGTTACCGAACAAACAAAAACTATATTATTGATTAGTTGTTTCATTGTACCTGTGTTTTGCTTTTAGAAAATCAGGAATTTGTTAAAGCCCCAGCTTTAAGCCAAGTGTTACGGTTCTGCCATTGGCAACCTGGTTTCTGTCGATACCCTGGTTGGCAGGATTATTTCCATTGGTTGAAGTTTCCGGATCGGGCCCGGGGTATTTGGTCCATATGTACAGGTTTTGGCCACTTACATAAAACCGGGCGCTGCTGAGCTTAACTTTATCAATAATTGATTTGGGTAAATTATAAGCGAGCGTTACGTTACGTAGTTTCAGGAAATCGCCTTTGTACATGTGCACATCAAGCGGTATGGCTGATCCGTTTGAATAGTTATCACCAAACACATTTTTGGGCATGTCGGTAATGTCGCCCGCTTTTGTCCAGGCATTCAATACCGCGCGCTCGTTATTCCAGAAGCGATAATCTCTTAACCCCGCTTCGGTGCCATAATAAATATGGAAACCCAGTTGATAGGTCAAAAGTGCATTCAACTCAAAGTTTTTGTAAGTAAAAGTGTTCTCAAAGCCCCCGATCTGTTTGGGGACCGTATTCTTTTGAATTCTTCTGTCGGTAGTGGAAATTGCCGGCGCTGCAGAACCATCGGCATACTGCCATTGGCCGGGATGCGCATAATATACATCTCTATCCTGGGCATTTACAAAGATCCTTCTGCCGGTTGCAGGGTCTACGCCCTTGGTAGGGATCAGGTATAAAGTACCAATGCTGTAACCAGGCTGGGTGATGCTTACCGCTTCGTTGGTAGAAGCCCCGGCCGGTGAGGTTACAATGATGAACGGCAAGCCAGGCGCCAATGCAGTTATTTCGTTCTTATTTATGCTCAGGTTAAAGTAGGCGTCCCAGGTAAAATCTTTTCCCTGTATCACCATGGCATTGATGCCCATTTCAAACCCTTTGTTATACATACTGCCCACGTTGGTCCTGATGGCGTTGGGAATACCGGCTGAAGGGACCTGCGTTACATCCAATATCAACCCATCGATATTGTTCCTGTAATACGATAACTCGGCAGTGATCCTGTCTTCCAGGATACCGAAATTAAAACCTACATCTGTTTTATTACTGGTTTCCCAGGTAAGATCAGGATTACCTGATCTGGCATACCCTATTGTTGCCAGGCCGCCATATAACCCGGGCGAATAAGTGCTGTACGATTCATAATTGTTAATACCATTGATATTACCCACCTTACCATAACTACCACGTAGTTTAAAACTGCTGAAGATCTTATTGATGCCGGCGGATGTCCAGAAAGATTCTTTGGTTATTTCCCAACCGGCCGATACTCCCCAGAACAGGCCTTTACGTTTATTAAAACCCAACCCTGAATATTCGTCCTGACGCAGGTTACCGCTTAGATAGTACTTTTTGCCAAAATTGTAATTGATCCGGCCGAATTGCGAATACAGGTAATTTGAACCGATAGATAACGCTACCGGGTTATTCACTGTAAAGCCACCCTGTATATTTGAAAAATAGGGATCGGAAATAGATTGCCTCGACAGGCCAAACCCTTCTCCGGTTGTTCGCTGGTCTTCAATACCGGCCAGCAATCCTACTGAATGATTACTGGCGAACTCATAATCGATCGATAACGTATTCGTCCATACACTGCGTTTGTTTTTTCCCAGCACACTTTGTGCAAAGCCTATTGTGGCGTATGCTTCACCGCTAATGGGGTCCTGGTAAATCTTGTTATCGGCATACAGGTAATCGATACCGTACAACGATTTAAATGTTAACCAGCTTAATGGCTTCAGTTGAATATACCCGTTTGCCTGAACATGATTGATCTCGGTATTGCTCCGGTTCCTGTCTAATGTAATAATAGGATTATAAAAACCTACCTGCGATTGTTTATTATTCATTACGCCAATTAATCCGGCGCTTGTATTATAGGTGCCGTCGTTATTATACGGAGAAATGCTGGGCGCCGTGATCAGGGCAACACGGCCTAAGCCACCGGTAGCAAATGCTTCGCCCGGCAGTGACCCGGAGCTGGCTGCTGCAAAATTTTCTTCATTGGAGTAAGAGAGCTTCGCGCCTGTTGAAATGATCCGGTTTACTTTTTGATCTATATTAAACAGCACCGATTTACGCCTGAAATCATTTTTCTTTATAATTCCCTGCTGATTGGTATACCCCAGCGAAAAATAGTAATTGGTATTTTCTGTAGCGCCCGAAACGCTGATGGAGTTATTATGCGAAACCCCGGTACGATAAACATGATCGTACCAGCGGGTGTTAATGGGATTGCCATCGGGACCATCCGTTAATGCAAAGTAGTTGGTGGTGGCATTGTACGTACCGGCATTTTTCAATCCCTGGTTTTTAAAATCAGTATACTCCTGCGCATTCAGCAAATCGGGCAGCCGTTGCGCTTTTGTATAGCCAACCCAACCATCATATGATACGCGGGCACGGCCCTGCTTTCCTTTTTTTGTTGTAACAAACACAACGCCATTAGCAGCCCGGCTACCATATATAGCCGAAGCGGCGGCATCCTTGGCAATATCTATACTTTCAATATCACTGGGATTAATACTGGCCAGTGCATTAGCCCCGGCACTGGTGCCGCTGAAATCACCGGTAAAAGTGGGTATGCCATCAATAACAATTAACGGGTAAGAACTTAAAGAAATAGAATTGGTTCCGCGGATCCTGAAAACAGGCGGGTTGTTCAATACCCCATTCGGTATACTAATTTGTACGCCCGGAGCGCGACCACCCAAAGCGGCTTCAAAACTTTGAACTGGCTTATCTGAGATAGCCGGGCCTTTCACCGTTGAGAGACTTCCCGTTGCTTCCCTTCGTCTTTGTGTTCCGTAACCCACTACCACAACTTCGGAGAGGCTCCTGTCCGCTACTTCTAACTTCATATTGATAACAGCTTTGTCACCAATACTAACTTCAACATCGCCCATTCCAACCGCTGAAAATATAAGCACCCTGGAGCCTGCAGGAACATTCATGGAGTAGATCCCATCGAAGCCGGTGGTAGTTCCGTAACCTGTTCCTTTAATTCTGACTGATGTGTTGGGGATCGGACTTCCATCCGGGGAAGTGACCTTACCCGTTATAGTACGGGTTTGGGCCTGCAATAGGCACGCGCTTGCACCCACTGCCAATAGCAGTAATAGCAATTTTCTCATGTGACATTTTTTAGTTGGTTAACTTATCAAGTAACCGAATTTAACTAAAAAAGCACATGATAACTTCATTTTTCCGACCCTAACCTGCTATTTTTTTATAATAGTAAGCAGCAAAGCAGGTAAAAAGATCAGGTTGGTTAAGGTAGCCAGCACGAGGGTAAGCGAAGTAAGCCAACCCAGCGCCTGTGTACCGCCGAACCCGCTAAAGCAGAATATTACAAATCCGGCTATGAGCACCAGTGAAGTATAAATTATACTAATACCTGTTTTGTGTATGGTATCGATCACCAGTTCATGTGAAGTTTTTTTACTATTAACAGAAAGTTCCTGTTTGTAATTTACCAGGAACCTGATGGTTATATCAATGGCGATACCTAACGCTACTGAAAATACGAGTACTGTAGAAGGTTTTATGGCTATGCCCACCCACCCCATAACACCAGCAGTTATGATCAACGGTATAATATTCGGGATCAGGGAACATATTAAAATTTTAAACGACCTGAACAGGTACAGCATACAAAGTGCAATGAGCAGGAAAGCCCACATAATACTTTCCTTTAACCCGTTTATGATAAATGCGCTGCCTTCGAGGAACGTAACACTGGTTCCGGTAAATTCAACATGATATTTGGCCGTATCGAACAACTGGCGGCTGCGATCTTCAATAGTGCTGATCAACTCAGGTAAATGTTTGCTGCCAACATCAGCCATATTAACGCTAATACGCGCCTGCCGGCGGTTACTATCCATAAAAGAAGCAACAACGCGGTTAAAGTTGTTTTGCTTGCCGGTGCTATCTGTACTTCCTTTACTGCTGAGGTATTGCGATAAAAAGATGAGATCGCCTTCGTTAGGAACTTTGTAATTACTGCTATCGCCGTTGTAATAAGCCTGCCGCGCAAATTTCAACCCTTCTACAATCGAAAGCGGCCGGGCCATTTCAGGTTGGGCGGCAATAAACTGCGACAAAGAATCGATGCGGGCGAATGTTTGCACCGGGTTGCGGCGTAATCCCTGTTTCTGCTTGGTATCAACGACTATTTCCAGTGGCATCACCCCTTTGAAGTTGTATTCAAAGAACTTCAGGTCTTTGTAGATCTTATCCGTTTTTGGCAGGTCATCGACAATAAACCCAACCGACTTCAACCGGAACATTCCGGCCACTGATGCTAACAGTATCACCACAGTTACGCCATAAATGAGTTTCTGATGATGTAGCGACCAGCGTTCAAGATTATCTAAAATTGCCAGCAGCCATTTATTCTCCAGGTAACGGGTGTGTCTTTTCTTGGGTTCAGGCAAAAAGCTTAATACCGCAGGAATGAACATGATGGAGATAAAGAACAGGGCCATGATGTTAATGCCAGCTACAATACCAAACTCTTTCAATACGGCGCTTTTGGTTAACCCAAACACGGCAAACCCAATGGCAGCCGCGATATTACAAAACAGGGTAACCACGCCCATGCGGCTGATCATAGCGGTTAAAGCAACCATCTTCCTGCTGCTTCCTTTTAAAGCATCTCCATTGACATCGTTATAAGCCGTGTGGTATTTGTTCAGGAAATAAATACAGTTGGGAATGCCAATCACAACGATCAATGGGGGTATTACGCCTGTGAGCAGGGTAATTTTATAACCCATCCATTCAATTGTTCCCATACACCATATTACACCGATGATTACTACAGCCAGTGAAATGGCCGTAGCGCTGAAGCTGCGGAAGAAGATCAATAGAATTACAGCAGACAAAATAATTGAGCCAAGCAAAAACCATTGCATTTCAGATGCCACCTTGGTGGCCAGGTTAGTGCGGATCAGGGGCAAGCCGCTGTAATGCATTTCCAGGTTATGCTTGCGGCCAAAGGCATCGGCCAATGCCACAATATCAGCTACTACTTTATTTCTGCGTTTTGAATTTAATACGTCTTTATTAATTCGGATACCCATCATGTAGGTATGGGTAGTGGGGTTATACATTAACCCCTGGTAAAAAGGCAGGTTAAAGAAAGTGGCTGCCATGCTATCGAGCTCCGGTTGCGAGAGCAGCCTGTTAGCAAAAACCGGTACGGCATTTAACTTCTCATTTGTTGCATCTTTTACCAGGTTGGTAGCAGCGGGCACACTCAAAACATCTTCTACTGCGGCAACGCCCTTTATTTGTTTGGCCAGTTCGGCATAATCATTAAAAACAGGCGCCTGAAACAGCTTATCGGTTTGAATACCTATGGCCATCAAATTCCCATCTTCCCCAAACTGCTGGCGGAAAGCCTGGTAGGCCTGGTATTTGGGATTATCGGTTGGAATAGCTCTTGCGAATTCATAACTCATCTGTACTTTGGAAGCGTGATAACCCAGGATACCGGTTATAGCCAGTAACAGTATCAGAAGCATCCAGCGAGACCGTAAAATGAAACGGGCGATTTTTTCCCACATGTAGATAAATATTAAATTCCAAATAACAAATCTCAAATCACAAATAAGGAATACACATTTCCCTAATTCCAAATAAGAAATCAAAAACCTAAAATCTCAAATAAAGGCTTTGGATCTTGTGATTTGATTTTTGGGATTTTTACTTTGGCAGCAAAGAAACTCAATTTAACAGGATTAAGGAAGTTTATTTGCCGCGTTTAAAGCTGCTAATCAACTTTTAATGTCAATGAATTAAGAAATTATTTATTTATAATACGACATTTTGTTTTCAGTCATCCCCATTACAAAAAGCTCATTAGTACGCATTTTAATTACAGTTTAGTATTGCCCCTTGAACATTTATTAATTTTATCACCCAGGTTGAGTTTTCGGAAAGTTCCCGGGAGCTTATATGGACTTCCCCCCGATACCCTGGCAGGTCCCCTACACCAGTATACCATACTTTGGTTCCCGGCTTGGCCGGGATTGTATATTACTAATTCAATCACATATAATTACCTTTGAAAACTATGCTACAACGGATCCTGGCCTTTTATTGCGTGGCGCTCACCATTCCGTTCGTTTCCCGGGCACAAATACAGCCAATAGGTCAATGGCGAGATCACTTACCCTATCAACAGGTAACCGGCGTTACCTACACCACCGATAAGGTGTGGGCCGTTACGCCCTATAGCCTGTTCTCCCTTGATCCATCCAATAACAGTATTGAACGCTGGAGCAAAATCAATGGCCTTACCGAAACCGGTATCAGCGCTATTGCCGCCGAACCAAACGGCCAACGTGTTGTAATAGCCTACAACAACAGTAATATTGATGTATTGGTTGATAACAGGGCAATCAATATTAACGCCCTTAAAAACGCATCCACTGCCGGCGACAAAAGCATTCAGTCTGTTTTCATTCATCAGCAACTGGCTTACCTCGCCACCGGGTTCGGTATTGTTGCCATCAACCTCGATAAATACGAAATAAAAGACACCTACATCATCGGTAGTGTCGGCAGCGCCATAAAAGTGAATGCCATTACCAGTGACGGTACTTTTTTATATGCAGCTACGCAGGAAGGCATAAAGAAAGCACCTCTTAGCGGCGTTAACCTGGCCGACTTTCGCAACTGGCAATTGATCTCAGGTTCAAATGGATTACCGGTTGGTCAAGTACAATCGCTGGCGTCGGTACAAAACAAAGTGCTGGCTGTAAAAAATGATTCACTCTGGTTGCAATCGGGAAATAGCTGGGGTTTGTTTTATCGCGATGGATGGACTATTAAGAACTGTACTGTTTCGAACAACAGCATTCTCCTGACCGAAACCAATAACAACATGGCCCGTATTGTTGTTCTCACCGCAACCGGTTCATTTGACAGAGCCATCACAGATGCACAACTTATTCGATCACCCCGGCAGGCAATTATATTTCAAAATGAATTTTACATCGCTGATACATTAACCGGTTTGTCGAATTTCACCGGTACTGCATTTAACCGTTTGTCGCCAGACGCACCATTATCTATTGCAACCGGCAGCATGCAGTTTCTACATAACACACTATGGGTAGCAGCAGGCGGGGTAAGCGCTAATTGGGAACCGCTTAATAATAAAAACGGCGTGTTTCAATTCAGCAATAACACCTGGGGTTATTTTAATGGTTCGCGTTTTCCCGCACTCGATACACTGACAGATCTGGTTTCGGTAGCTATTGACCCTACCAACGAAAGCGTATGGACCGGTTCCTTTGGCGGCGGGTTGGCGAACATAAAAAGCGATAACTCCATAACCATCTTCAAACAAAATTCAGTTATAAAGCCTGCTTATTTTAACCTGTCGAGTTACCGCGTGAGTGGTCTTTGTTTTGATGCAGAGAATAACCTGTGGGTGGCCAATTATGGTGGAGATGACCCGGTGCATGTAAAAAAAGCAGATGGCACCTGGCGATCATTCATTATTCCATACGCCATGGTTGAACAAGCGGTTTCGCAAATAGTGGTAGATGACAACAACCAGAAATGGATGGTATTACCAAAGGCAAATGGATTGGTTTGTTTCAATCATGGTCAATCGATCGATAATCCCGGCGACGATCAGTGGAAGTTGTACCATACCGGAAAAGGAAATGGCAACCTGCCCGATAATAATGTACTTTGTATTGCAAAAGATAAAAACAATTTTATTTGGGCTGGTACGTCCAGGGGCATCGGGGTTATTCAATGCCCACAGCAGGTATTTACCAACCAGGGATGTGATGCGGTATTACCCATTGTTCAGCAGGATAATTTTGCCGGCTATTTGTTTAGAGATGAACAGGTGCAGGCCATTGTTGTAGATGGCGCCGATCGTAAATGGGTAGGCACGCAAAACGGGGTATGGCTCATTAGCGCAGACGCTGAAAAAACTATATATCGTTTTACTGAAAGCAACAGTCCGCTGTTGAGCAATGATGTAAAGCAAATTGCCATCGATGGCAAAACCGGTGAAGTATTTTTTGCAACAGCTAAAGGCATTTGTTCTTTTCGAAGTACCGCTACCGAAACAACAGAAACCCATAATGAAGCATTGGTATTTCCCAATCCCGTACCGCCGGGCTATACCGGCACCATTGCCATTAGAGGGGTTGCCCACAATGCCATTGTAAAAATCACCGAATTGAATGGCCGCCTGGTATATCAAACAAGGGCATTGGGCAGTCAGGCTATTTGGAATGGAAAGGATTATAAAGGCCGCACCATCTCAAGCGGTATATATCTGGTATTGACAAGCGATGAAACCCATCAGCAAAAACTGGTCACTAAAATTGTATTTATACAAAAATGACGCTCCATAAAACCAAAGGCATTGTATTACGGACCGTAAAATATGGCGAGACCAGTGTGATCGTCACTATTTTTACAGAGCTGTTCGGCATACAATCGTACATCGTGAATGGAGTGCGCACCTCTTCCAAAAAAGGAAGTGGCAAAGCCAACCTGTTTCAACCGGGCGCCATCCTTGACCTGGTTGCCTATCATAACGAATTACATCACCTGCAACGGCTGCGTGAGTTTAAATGGAGTTATTTATACCAGCATGTTTTTTTTGATGTAGTAAAGAATTCAGTGGCGCTGTTCATGGTAGAGCTGTTGTCAAAAACACTTAAACAACCGGAATCAAATCCCGAGCTGTTCTATTTTGCAGAAGATGCGTTTACGCATTTGGATAAAGCCGATGAACAGGTAGTGGGTAATTTCCCTTTGTATTTTGCATTACACCTGGCGGCGTTCTATGGGTTCCGTTTCAGCGACCGCTATACCGATCAAACTACTTATCTCGATTTACAGGAAGGCGAATTTGTACATGAGCATCCGGTTCATCCGCATTTCTTAGGCCATCCTTATAGTTATATTACTTCCCAACTGCTAAAAGTGATGCAACCGCACGAGTTAACGCAGTTAAAACTTAACCAGGAAACCAGGCGAATTTTGTTGCAGGCTTACCAGGCCTATTATGCGTTGCATGTTCAGGATTTTGGGGTAATGAAAACTTTACCGGTATTACAAGAAGTTCTTGGATAAATATTATATATCGAGTGCTGAAAGGTACAAGTTCATAAGTTAGTAAGTTATTGAGTTCAGTTTGTTGATTAGGTTACTTAGAACTAACGAACTTAATAACTAATGAACTCAAGAACTAAGAACTCAAAGCAACCTTTTAACCTGAGAGAAATCTTCGTCCACAATTATAATTCCCGGCTTCTTCCCCGGCTCAAAACTACCCAGCACATCATCCAGTTGCAGGGCCTGAGCCCCGTTCAGCGTAGCCCACTGCAATAACTCGCCTGTTTCTATATGCGGAAAATACTGATGAATTGTTTGCAGTTCTGCCAGGATGCTCAACTGGTGATTCGATGCCAGGCTATCGGTTCCAACCGTAATGGCAGCCTTATATTGACGCAACAGATCAATATCCGGCAAAGGATTGCCGATATAAATATTCGCATTCGCACAAACACAAAAAAACAAATTGGCAATTGGCAACTGGCCGCTTGCAATCACCTCCAAATCTTCTTTATTGGTGGTTACATTATGCACCAGTATCAGCGATTGATTAGGTAGAAAATGTGAAAGATATGTTTTGAGGCTTTGTTCTTCCCTGGGCTTGTAAAAAGAGATGTCGACGTTCAGCGCCTGGTACAACCGGTGAAAATCGCCGCTTCCTTTCTCAATAAACTCCCTTTCTGCCGCGCTTTCCTGGTTGTGGATCGTAAGCAGGTGATTACCGGGAAAACGGGTGATCAGTTGAAATAATGCGGGAGAAACGGAATACGGCGCATGTGGTACTATTGAATTTGATTCAACAGGCGTTCTGTACAACCGGGCAAACTGCTCATACACCGCCCGGGACGCTTCGAACCGCTGTGCGGCCGTGCTTTCAATAAAGCCCATGGTCTCAATGAAATTATGATACAGCAGCCGGCCTGCCTTTTTCTGTTCCACCGTATTAGCGGTATTGCAAATATCTCCCACCGCCACTATCCCATTTTGCAGCATGCTATTTTCTGCTTCCGCTATGGCGTTTTTTATGATCCCCGCATCAAAACCGCGCTGTTGAATTACCCGCACCAGGAAATCGATCATTCCGGTCTTTTCCGGAACAATACCTTTCATATGGCTCAGCTCCAGGTGGCAATGGCAGTTCACAAAACCAGGGCATAATATGCCGGAAAAAGTTTCTATATCTCCCCCCGCCTCCGCAACCGGTACTATATCTGCAATTTCACCTTCCTGGCTGGTAACCAAAACGGAATCGCCTGATAACCATTCACCACCGGTAAATAAATGATCTGCCTGAAACTTTCTGTAATTCATGTAAGCAATGAAACAATTAACTTTGCAGGTTTTAATAACTGTCGGAGAATGGCAAGTCTTTGCAGGCGTGCCACGGTTGTTTGCGTTGCCAGGGTTAACCGTGGCACGCCCAATACCCCGACTGTTCAAAATTAAGTCAAAACTATGTTAGACAAGCTGGAAGCCATAAAAGCAAAGTTTGAGGACCTTGGAGTAGCATTGACCAATCCTGAAATTGTGGGCAATAACAGGAAATTCAGGGCCATGAGCCAGGAGTATCGCAGCCTGGAGAAAATTGTAAAAGCGTACGAGGAATATAAAAAGGTATTGGGCGATCTGGAGGTTTACAAAGAAGCCCTGGGCGGCGAAGATGCCGAGTTACGGGAGCTGGCCAAGGAAGAACTGCCCCCATTGGAAGAGAATAAAGAAAAGCTCGAAGCCCATATTCGCCAGTTGCTGATCCCCAAAGATCCGCAGGACGAGAAGAATGCCATTCTTGAAATACGGGCCGGTACGGGCGGTGATGAAGCCAGCTTATTTGCCGGCGACCTCCTGCGCATGTACCTGCGCTATTGCGAAAAGAAAGGCTGGAAAACTGCGGTATTAAGTGAATCGGAAGGTACTGTAGGGGGCTATAAAGAAGTTCAGTTAGAAATTATAGGTGAAGATGTATATGGCACCATGAAATTTGAAAGTGGTGTACACCGCGTACAACGCGTTCCAGACACAGAAACCTCGGGCCGGGTGCATACCTCTGCTGCTACGGTAGCGGTAATGCCTGAAGCGGAAGAAGTAGATGTGGAAGTGAAAGACAGCGAAGTTAAAATGGAAACTGCACGAAGCGGTGGCGCTGGTGGTCAGAACGTAAACAAGGTGGAAACAAAAGTTATTTTAACCCACCTTCCTACCGGTACGGTAGTGATGTGTCAAACAGAACGTACCCAGTTAGGTAACCGGGAAAAAGCCATGCAAATGTTGCGTACCAGATTGTATGAGGAACAAGTTCGTAAACAGGAAGAAGAAATTTCGCGGCATAGAAAAAGCCTGGTAAGCTCTGGTGACCGTAGCGCAAAGATCAGAACATACAATTACCCACAAGGCCGTATTACGGATCATCGCATTGGCCTTACCGTTTACAATTTAGATGATGTAATGAATGGCAATGTGCAGGAGTTTATTGATGCATTACAATTTGCTGAAAACGCTGAAAAGTTAACTAAGCAGAATTAAGTATTAAAAGAACCACAATAAAAACGTCCCGCTACATCGGGACGTTTTTTTATTTAGTTAACTCATTCATCAGTATCGGATAATTCATGCAGATCAATAGTAAAGTGAAAGCGCTAGAAAGACTGCACCCTTTCTTAGCCTGTAATGCAGGTGGGATCAGGGTTGCACTCAGGGCTTACACTTCTTACTTATCTGAAGAGACAAGTTGTAATAACAATCAGGCAATGCAATACCTTAAGAAACCGGCATTAAATTTCCATTAATTCAACTAAGTATATCAATACCCGTTATAACGGTTTATTTTACCGAAGACAGATACTTGCTAAAAGAGTTTGCAGTGCTGAAATTAACGTTCGTTCGGTTTATAATTAGGGCTTTTACGTGCTTATAAATGTTTTACCCTATCTTAAAAACACGCGAATGTTAACGTTTTACAAAAAGTTTAAGAAGTTCGATGAAAATCCCGAAATACGTAGTTCCTTTGCATTAGATATTTCAACGCATAGTTCTTTACCAGTTAGTCCCGAGGGTTTTAATCTTACTTTAACGGGCTTATCTATACTAATGGCATTGGATTTGCGTTATATAATAAAGTTCTTTTTTAACGACTCACACAAAGCAGTCAATTTTCTCATAAGCAGTTAGTTTTGGTTACGGCCCCTGTTTCCACAGGGGCTATTTTATTTTATATAACTAACTGATTTTCATATCACAACTACTATCTCACCCTTACAAACCAATGGTAAAAAGCTGCAACAATAGCACCGGCCGAATCGGCTATGATATCAATACCATCAAAACTGCGATTTGGAATATAGTAACGTTGTAGAAATTCTAACCCAATCCCCAATCCCACACTAAAAAATGTCAGTACAACAATAATTCGTTGCCAATTTTGTTTCTCATCCCGACGAAAATACTGGTTGAAGCCCCACAGCAAAACAATGCCGCCAAACAATATGGCATGCACCACTTTATCTATTCCTTCTGTGGCAAATACACCTGCACTGGGAATGGCAGACCCTGGGATACAAAGTAAAAAGATAGTTACGGCAGTCCAGGCAACAGGAATTATTTTCCAGGTACAAAGCTTTTTAACAAGACGCATCATATAGGAAGGAAAGATAGTGGAAAAAGAGATATACCGGTTACCAGTTTCGGGATACCAGTTGCCAGTAATTGCAGTTCGATGTACCCTGCAAGCAATCGGGGTCTCCAAATTTTTTGCCCGGTAACAGGTAACCGGCAACCGGGAACAGGAATTTTCTGCTGCTTATTAATTTCACACCTTTCCCAACACATACATTTTGCCCTTAGGAGTGGGACTTCCACCCTGTTGTTCCAGGGTAATGGCAAACAATTGAGCGCGGGGGATATTTTTCATTTTAACCATTGCATGGCCATGTGCCATATCGAGCATGCCGGCATCAACAGGCTGATTATCTACAATAGCCCACAACTGGTATTGTTTACCGGATTCAGGTTTCGGCAGGTTATTCACCATCAGGTAAACGTCTTTGGATTGGGTATCCCAAAGAATGGTTGCCAGGCTGGCCGGGGCCGGACTGCCATTGGCAGGCACCGAATTACCGTCCATTTTAATAACCGCCATATTGGGATTGGTTAGCCCGGCAATGGTATGTTCGTAGTTGGTTAATTTGGTTTGAAGGACAGTATTATTTTTAACCAGGTCGGTTTGCTGGGCCAGTAACTGGTCGTAGCGTTGGCTGAACTCTTTGTATTTATTGAAATAATAGAAATTCAAAATTGCGCTTCCTACCAGCAGAATAATGCTGGCTGCCGCTACATACCGTATGGTCATAGGTACGCCTGACCGCCTGATGGGTTGCATTTGCACCACAGGCGCGCTTCCGGTAACTGCGGTGGCCGATTCTCCTGACAGTTGCTGCAGAATGTTTTGCCGCAAATGAGCAGGAGGCGCCACTTGTGAAGCTATGGCGTGTTGTTCAAGGGAGAGCTCAAAGGCTTCCCGGGCTGCCCGTACTTCGGCATGCCGGGCGCACATTTGTTCAAAGTTTGCCCGTTCCGCCTCATCAGCAAGCCCCAACACATAGCTTTCAACTATGCCACTTGATATGTATTCCTGTATATTCACTTTAATAAACCTCGTAACTGAATGAGCGCATTCCGTATCCGCGTTTTCACTGTGCCGAGCGGTAATTTTTCCAGCTCAGCGATCTCTTCATGCGTATATCCTTTAAAATAAGCCAGTTCAATCAATATCCGTTGCTCATCCTTTAATTTTTCCAGCACTTTACGCAACCCGATCGTATCTACACCCGGTTGTAATACATCCTTAACCTGTAAGGTATCTACGTTGTCCCCGATCGATTGGTTTTTTCGGCTGTTCTGGTAGCTCCGCGACCGAAGGGTATCTATGGAGGCGTTCCGGGCAATATTCATCATCCACGTGAACAACCGGCCTTTGCCTGCATCGTACTGTTCTATTCTGCGCCAGATATTTACAAATACTTCCTGCATTACATCATTGGCCAGTTCAGCATCGCTCACTATTTGTAATATAATGCTGTACAAAGCCGCTGCATAATTATCGTACAAGTAAGCAAAGGCTTTATTATCCCTGTTACGTAACAGAGACACCAACTCCTGTTCGGTATATGTTAGTGTTATTCCCAATGTGTTTACCCGGATGGTGGCGTGTTACAAAAAAAGTGGTCTTTAACCACTTTCAATTTACGTAATAACGATCGCACCGGATTTTTAATTTTTTTAGGCGCCAACCAGGGTAGCGTACGCAGCAGCATCCATCAAAGCCTTTACATCCTCCGGGTTATTTACGGTCATTCTAACCATCCAGCCTTCGCCATAGGGATCGGTATTAACCAGTTCGGGCGAATCGGCCAGTGTGGGGTTCACCTCGTTAATGGTGCCAGAAACCGGCAGGTACAGGTCAGATACGGTCTTAACGGCTTCTACTGTACCAAATACAGCTTCCGCCATCAGGGTTTTACCAACAGTTTCTACTTCTACATATACAATATCGCCCAGTTCGCGCTGAGCAAAATCAGTGATGCCTATAGTAGCTACGTTGCCTTCCAGCTTTATCCATTCATGATCTTTAGTGTAACGAAGATTATCCGGAAAATTCATGTTTTGATATTTAGAGCTGCAAGATTAAGAAATTTATATTAGTCCAAATAACCGGAAGGCTGAAAGTGTACAATTAAGTTATGACCGGTTTCTGCAGCCCCACTTGTTGTATTTATTACATTATAACCTTTTGATCAGGGTGGCTTTAATGATCTTTACATCTTCAATTGGGCGGTTACGCTCGCCGGTAGTTACGGCGGCGATGCTATCAATGATCTCAACGCCTTTTATCACTTCACCAAACACGGTATATTTTGAATCGAGAGAAGGCGTACCGCCAATGGTTTTATATACCTCGCGATGAGCTGCCGGTATCTTGTAACCATTAAGCCTTGCTTCCACCTGGTTCAGATCTTCTTCATCATACACCCTGCCATGCACCAGGTAGAACTGGCTGCCATTGCTCTCCCGGGTGGGATTGATTTCATCATTGGTACGGGCAGCAGCCAGGGCGCCTTTTTTATGGAATAAACCGGCGCGGAATTCGGCTGGAACCGCATAGCCCGGTGAACCCTGACCTATAGCTTCCCCCGGTTTGGCTGTTTTGCTTTTGGGATCGCCAGTTTGTACCATGAACTGGGGAATGACCCGGTGAAACAACAGACCATCGTAAAAATGTTGTTTTACCAGCTTTATAAAGTTGTCGCGGTGTAATGGGGTAGAATCTGATAAACGGATCACCAGGGTACCTTTGGTGGTTACCATTTCTACGTCTTTACTTGTATCGGCTTGAAGTCTGCTGGCCGGAGTAGGGTCATAAGCCGAGATCACCAAAACGGATGCGATAAGTAGTAGTAATTTCATAGATAATGTGAAAATGTGAAAATTAGCAAATGTGCAAATGCGCGCCCCACTTCTTCAATTTGCCACAAGCTTAGTCAGGGACAACCTGCCCCAGCGTGTGGGAACACCCACATTTAATAAACGGCTAAACCCAGGGTTTGCGTATGCATACCTACTTACCAAATTCAGCAACCCCATTGCACAACTTGTCCCGATACTTCCCGGGATTTTCCCATTTGCTAATTATTAGAAGTCTTGCTGTTCAAAATACAACAGAATATGGTCTTTCAGAAAACTCTCCTGCTCAGGAAGTGACATGGTGGGCAAGGCTTTTAGCTGCCTGAAATGTGGCCAACCTTCTTCATCTACCCCTTCCAGTTCGTAATAGCCGCTTTGCGACAATAAGGAACAGGTAGCTATATGCATGAGGTCTTGCTTTTGTTCTTTGGTAAACTTTGCCTTGATATCCCCAAATTCCTGAATACCTATTAAAAATAAAATAGTTTCCATGTCGGGTTTTCTGCCAAACCGTTCAATCAGCTTTTCTTCCAGCTTCCACCAACGGGTTTGTAAATCGTCATTTGCCTGCATAGGGCAAAGTTAATGTGCTAATGCGAAAATTAGTAAATGTGCAAATGTTTCAGTTCGGAACTCGCTTTTACTGTTGAGATCTCCAAAACGGCAAGGCCGAAGAAATCAGGTCCCTGAACTGTCGTTATCTAGTATTTCATTTGCACATTTTCGCATTTGCCAATTAGCGCATTAGTTTTAGCTTTGCCGCAAACCTGATTTCACATGTTACAGATCGCATTTATTAGACAAAACACGGCGCTGGTAAAGGAAAGACTGGCTTTAAAAAATTTCGGGGATATTGCATTGGTAGATGAGCTTGTGTCCCTGGATGATACTCGTAAAAAGTTGCAGCTTGAATTTGATACTACCCAGTCAAAAATAAATGCCGCATCCAAAGAAATCGGGCAATTAATGGCAAAAGGCCAAAAAGAAGCTGCCGAAACCCAGAAACAGGAGGTAGCTACTTTAAAAACAACTTTACAACCGATCGCCGATCAACTGGCTGAAACGGAAAAGAAGCTACAGGAGCAGATAGTAAAACTGCCCAACCTGCCTTCTGAAATTGTACCACCCGGTAAAACACCCGAAGACAACGTTACCATACGCGAAGGCGGTAAAAAACCTGCTTTGCATGCCGGTGCTGTGCCGCACTGGGACCTGACAAAAAAATACAATCTGATCGATTTTGAGCTTGGCAATAAAATTACCGGTAGCGGTTTTCCAGTATACATTGGCAAAGGCGCCAAATTTCAACGTGCACTGATCCAGTATTTTTTAGATTATAATACCAATGCCGGTTATAAAGAATTTATGCCGCCGCATATGGTGAATGAAACATCTGCCTTTGGTACCGGTCAGTTGCCCGATAAAGAAGGACAAATGTATTTTGTTACCGAAGACAACTTTTACCTGATACCAACAGCCGAAGTTCCGGTAACAAATATTTATCGCGATGAATTATTGAAAGAAACCGACCTGCCTGTTAAGATGACGGCCTATACACCTTGCTTTCGCCGCGAGGCCGGCAGCTACGGCAAAGATGTACGTGGTTTGAACCGGCTTCACCAGTTTGATAAAGTGGAAATCGTACAACTGGTTCATCCCGAAAAAAGCTACGATGTATTGGATGAAATGGTAAATCACGTTGAAACCCTGCTGCAATCATTAGATCTCCCTTACCGGATATTAAGATTATGCGGTGGCGATATGGGCTTTGCATCAGCACTTACTTATGATTTTGAAGTATACAGCGCGGCCCAGCAAAAATGGCTTGAAGTAAGTTCTGTTTCTAACTTTGAAAGCTACCAAACCAATCGTATGAAGGTGCGTTTCAAAGACGCCAACGGAAAAAATCAATTGGTGCATTCATTAAATGGCAGTTCGCTGGCCTTACCAAGAATAGTTGCGTGTTTGCTGGAAAACCATCAAACCGAAGATGGCATTCAATTACCGGCTGTGCTACACAGTTATTTTGGCGCTCAAATGATTAACTAATAGCAGCATACGATGTTTTAATCATTTGTATATACTTAACATAAATCTTTGCTAAAGGAAGTGTACGTTGATGTATACTTCCTTTTTGCTTTTCATATTTGCTGTACCAAAAACCAAAAGCAATTATGAAACAGAAATTTTTACTTTCCCTTCTTTTCGTTTGTATGTTCATTGTGTCGTCAAAAGCGCAGATCAATAAAAACGCTATCTGGCTGGGCGGCAACATAGGATTTAGCCAGATTAAAAATAATTACGAACAACAGGATGAAAACAAGACTAATAGCTTGTCCCTCAGACCGGCCGTTGGGTTAGCCGTTAAAGAAAATCTCGTTGCCGGAGTTTCACTCATTTATTCGAAGGGTAAAACTGATAATTATGGCTATACAGGCGCAACATTGAAAGAAAATAGTTATGGTGGAGGGCTTTTTGTGCGCCAGTATATACCAGTAGTTAGCCGGTTGTACTTCTTTGGTGAGGCAGAGGCAGCATACACCGTTTATCGCTCCAAAGAAATACCAAAAAATAATCCGGTAACAGAAACCAAAGGCTGGTTTGCCACCTTAGGTTTATCTCCCGGTATCTCATTTGGCGTTAATAAAAGAGTACAGCTTGAGTCAGGTTTAAATAACCTCTTCCAATTACAATATGGTAAAACAAAAAGAAAAACTGATATAACAGGTGGCGATGCGGATATTGAAACATTTTCCGCCGGAATAAACTTTGAAGGCCAATCGCCCTTCTATTTTGGAGTTCGTTTCCTGCTCAACAACAAAGGATAATTAGTAGTAAGTTTGCATAAACGGGGCTGCCTTCATAAAAGGTGGCCTTTTTTTAATACTAAAATCGCATACTAACTCTTCTTACTTCTTACCTCTAAATCCCTCTATCAACTAATCAACTTTATCAACCTATCAACTCCTCCCGCAAAAACCCGCAACTATCGAACTTCTTATCAAGATCACATTAAATTAAACAGGTCGTTAAACTTTCCGCATCGGTCGTAGTCACATGCAAAACGCCCTGTAATGATTGTAACACCCCAGTTGAAAAATCAACACTTGCTATGGCGTGCCGGCTTTGGCCCAATGGCTGAAGAATACCATCAATTGCCTACGGCCTCGCATAAATCCTACGTTAATTCGCTGTTTAAAGCCTCTGCCAAAGGACCAGACATGATCGATGTTGCCGATAGCGCGCTTAAAGGGCTCGTTATGGGTATAAAAGAAGTGGGCATGCAACAACGCGGCCTCGACGAAGTTCAACGCAAGAAGATCCGCCAGCAATCACGCGAAGACTTAAAAAGCCTCAATATCACCTGGTTGAACCAAATGGTGAATAGCGACCAACAATTACGCGAAAAAATGGCCCTCTTCTGGCATGGGCATTTCGCCAGTCGCAACATCAATATCCTTTACCAGCAACAACTGTTGGATATCATTCGTCAAAACGCATTGGGCAACTTTGGCGATCTGCTGCGCGAAGTGAGCAAAAGCGCTTCTATGATCAACTTCCTAAATAATAATCAGAATAAGAAAAACCACCCCAATGAAAACTTCGCCCGGGAAGTAATGGAATTATTTACCATGGGGCGCGGCAACTATACCGAAACCGATATTAAAGAAGCCGCCCGCGCATTTACCGGCTGGGGCGCTGCTTTAAGCGGGGAATTTGTTTTTAGAAAAAACCAGCACGACGATGGTAAGAAGACCGTACTGGGCAAAACAGGCAACTTCAATGGCGATGATGTACTGAACATTTTACTGGAGCACAAGCAAACGGCTGCCTATATCACCCGTAAAATATACCGCTACTTTGTAAATGATACCCCCGACGAAGGGCATATAACGTGGCTGGCTGACCGTTTTTATAGAAGCAGCTACGATATAAAAGAATTAATGAAAGACATTGTCACGAGCGATTGGTTCTATGATGCTAAAAATATCGGCTGCAGAATTAAATCGCCTGTTGAGTTGATCGTTGGCATTCGACGCGCGTTGCCCATGAAACTCGAAAACGAACAGGTTCAATTGTTATTGCAACGCCTGTTGGGTCAAATGTTGTTTTACCCACCGAATGTTGCCGGATGGCCTGGCGGTAAGAACTGGATCGACAGTTCTTCCTTAATGTTCCGTTTGCGCATACCACAATTAATTTTCGATAATGATGAAGTGGCCCTGCAACCAAAAGATGATGACGACCAGATGATGGGCATGAAAGATATGGGCATGAAGAAAATGGGTAAAAAAGGCGGACAGGTTATTTCTGCTGCTGTTGATTGGGAAACCTACCTGAAAAAGTTTGAGAAAGTGCCGCGTGAAAAACTGCTCACGGCTATTGCTGGCATACTGATCCAGGGCGCTGAACCGGTGAATGAAAAAATACTGAACAAATACATCGATGCTTCCAGTCGGGAAAGCTATATTAAAACTACTACTATTCAATTAATGAGTACGCCGGAGTATCAGCTGTGTTAATGTCGAATATTGAACCTGCCTGCCGGCAGGCAGGTATCGAATGTTGAATGTAGAAAGAAAAGCAGGGAAATGAAGAATGAAAAACGGAGAAATAAAGAATGAGAAAGTGAAAGCAGAATTAAAAAACCAACGAACTCAAGAACTTACTTTATGATTTTAAAACGTAAAGAATTTTTACAAATAGGCTCGCTGGCAACAGCATCAATGATGCTGCCGAAATTTTTAAAAGCCTTTGAAAAACCTGCTTTAGTGCCACCAGGCAACAAAGTGTTGGTTGTACTACAATTAAGCGGTGGTAACGACGGACTTAACACCGTAATACCCGTTCGCAACGATATCTATTATAAATCGCGCCCACGATTAGGGATCACTAAAGAGCAGGCTTTGTTATTAACAGATGAAGTTGGACTGCACCCTGCTTTAACCGGCTTAAAAGATCTGTATAATGATGGCAGTCTGGGCATTTTAAACAGCGTAGGTTATCCAAATCCCGACAGATCACATTTTAGAAGCATGGACATTTGGCACAGCGCCAGCAACAGCAATGAGTATGTTTATACCGGTTGGGTAGGCCGCTACCTCGATGCACAATGCGCCGGCTGCGATAAACCAACCCAGGCATTGGAAATAGATGATGTGCTCAGCCTGGCCATGAAGGGTGAACAGGTGAAAGGATTGGCGATGAAAGATCCGAAGCGATTATTCAATTCCTCTAACGAAAAATACTTTAAAGAAGTAGCTGCCAGCCATGCATCGGATGGACATGAAAAACCGGTTGACTATTTATACAAAACAATGGCAGAAACGGTAAGCAGTGCCGATTACATTTACAAGCAAAGCCGTATTCATCTCACCAATAAGGAGTATCCCAAATCAGATATAGGCAACAGCCTGAAAACTATTGCCAGCCTGATCCTTTCAGACATCAACACAAAGGTATATTACTTGTCACTGGGAAGTTTTGATACACATGTAGCGCAGGAAGGACAGCAAAAAAGATTATTCACCGAAATGAATGCAGCCATTACGGCATTTGTAAAGGACCTTAAAAGCAATAATCGTTTTCAGGATGTGATGCTCATGAGCTTTTCTGAATTCGGGCGCCGGGTATCGCAAAATGCCAGTGGCGGAACCGATCATGGCACAGCCAACAATATATTTTTGATAAGTGGCGGGTTACAGCAAAAAGGCGTGTTAAATGAGTTACCAGATCTGAGCGATCTGCAGGAAGGCGACCTGAAATACAAAGTAGATTTTAAAAATGTATATGCGACTATCCTTAATAGATGGCTGAGTGCGGATGACAAAAAAATATTAGGTAGCCAGTTTGAATACCTGAACTTTATATAGAAAAACGAGGCGTGTCACGGTTAAACAGTCGACAACGAAAACAAACCGTGGCACGCCATGATTATTTTATTCCCAGCCTTGCTTGGCAACACCGGCTTTAATAGCTGCTAATGCTTTTTCTTCACCTAATAAAGTGGTTAATTTATTTCCTTTACCATCATGTCCCTGTGCCATATATGCTCCTTTAGATGTTTTGGTAATTACCGCATCCTGAATAGGCACATTCTTTTCCTTTGTTTTAACGTTGTATGCAGTGAGTGTAATCTCAGACATAATTTAGTTCATTTACGTGGTTAGTATAATAAAAAAAAGATGACATCTTCTCTTGCAAATTCTTAGCCAGAACAACCAAAATAGTGTTTAAATATACGCCTTTTTTATATACACCAATTTTAGCGCTGAATATGAATATGTAATAACGACATCAAGCTAAAATTGTTGCAATAAAAAGTACAAGCTTCTTATAGGGTGTTTACTAACGGGAAGGATAATGTGAAAATTAGCAAATGTGAAAATTAGCAAATGCCCTCCATCAATTTGTTCGCGAACAAATGCTGTCTTACCTATGAGCCGAGACGTATCATTAAAAAAAAGAAATGTGCAAATGAAGTATTGCTGATTTTTTTCATTTGCACATTTGCATATTGTCTAATTTTCTAATTTGTTTTTATACGTCTAGTCGTGCATACTTTGCATGACTTTCTATGAATTCACGACGGGGCGCCACTTCATCACCCATCAACATACTAAAGATGCGATCGGCTTCAGCAGCGCTTTCAATAGTTACTTTCTTCAACGTGCGGGTATCGGGATTCATGGTAGTTTCCCACAATTGTTCCGCGTTCATTTCACCCAAACCTTTGTAACGTTGAATGCCAACGCTTTCCTCTTTTCCTCCGCCCAGTTTTTCTACCAGTGCTTTGCGTTGCTCTTCATTCCACGCGTAAGCCGATTCTTTACCTTTTTTTACCAGATACAATGGTGGTTGGGCAATGTATACATAACCCTGCTCAACCATTTCTTTCATATAACGATAAATGAAAGTAAGGATCAATGTGGCAATGTGACTACCGTCCACATCGGCATCGGTCATGATGATCAGTTTGTGGTAACGGAGTTTTGCCAGGTTCAGCGCTTTAGGATCTTCCGGTGTACCTACTGTTACACCCAGCGCCGTATACATGTTGCGTATTTCCTCATTCTCATAGATCTTATGCTCCATGGCTTTCTCCACGTTCAGGATCTTACCACGCAATGGCAGAATGGCCTGAAAGGCACGTTCACGGCCTTGTTTGGCTGTACCACCCGCCGAGTCACCCTCAACAAGGAACAGTTCGCAACGTTCCGGATCGCGATCACTACAGTCGGCCAGTTTACCTGGTAACCCGCCACCCGTCAATACCGATTTACGTTGTACCAGTTCGCGGGCTTTACGGGCAGCGGCTCTTGCCTGCGCTGCCAGAATAACTTTGGAGATGATATTTTTTGCTTCCTTGGGATTTTCTTCGAGGAAGGCTTCCAGTACTTTTGAAACAGTTGAATCTACTACACCGCTTACTTCACTGTTACCAAGTTTTGTTTTTGTTTGTCCTTCAAACTGCGGCTCGGGAACTTTTACCGAAATAATAGAACTTAACCCTTCGCGGAAATCATCACCTTCAATTTCTACCTTGGCTTTTTCAAACAGGTTCTGCCGATCGCCATAGCTTTTGAACACCCGGGTTAACGCCCTGCGGAAACCCGCTACGTGGGTTCCACCTTCAATGGTGTTGATGTTATTAACATAAGAATAGATATGCTCACTATAACTATCATTATAGGTCAATGCCACTTCTACAGCAACATTGGTATCAGCATCTCTTCCTTCAACATAAATTACGTTTGGCAAAAAGGAATTGCGACCGGCATTTTTATCCAGCATTTCAACAAACTCTACAATACCACCTTCACTGTAAAATGTTTTGGAGTAACTATTGCCGTTATCGTCTTTTTCACGCAGATCCGAGAGGGTAATGCGAATACCCCGGTTCAGGTAAGCCAACTCGCGCAAACGGCCTTCCAGGATATCAGTCTTATAAACTGATGCGGTAAAAATGGTTAAATCGGGCCAGAAATGTACCAGCGTACCAGTTATAGAGCTGGCGCCAATTTCGCGAACTGCGTATTTAGGGATACCGATACTATATTCCTGTTCGAAGATCTTTCCTTCACGCTGTACGGTTACATGCAATTTGGAACTTAGTGCGTTCACGCAACTCACACCCACCCCGTGCAAACCGCCGGAAACCTTGTAGGTATTTTTATCGAATTTACCACCCGCGTGCAGCACCGTCATTACCACTTCCAATGCACTTCTTTTTTCTTTCTGGTGCATGCCCGTAGGGATACCACGGCCATCGTCCTGAACAGAAATAGAATTGTCATCATGGATGGTAACCATAATGTTTTTGCAATAACCGGCCAGGGCTTCGTCAATGGAGTTATCTACAACCTCGTACACAAGGTGATGCAGACCTTTCTCCCCAATATCTCCAATGTACATCGCAGGACGCTTGCGTACTGCTTCCAAACCTTCTAAAACCTGTATGCTATCTGCTCCGTAACCGTTATTGGCAGTGATAGGGATTTCCGTAGTTTCTGTAGCCATAGATTCGTGTGGAATGCTCTTGCAGTTTATAAAAAATTAATCCTGCAAATTTACTAAAAATAAAAGGGTTTGACCTTATTTAATGCCCCTTTTTATGAACTTTTTTCAAGGTCTGTAAAGGCCTCAACCGCCTGTGTTTTAAGGGATAAAGCAAGAGGTTTTCCACATTATTCAGCAATCGTTAATAAGTTGTTCAATCCATGGCTTTTGGGCCTTTGTATCTTTACTGCACGATATTTGATAGCTTATACAATTTTACCAGGTTATCATTGGAATATGGACAACCGTAACTACTCCCAGATTACATTTGAATTCAGCAGTGATGTGCCCGCCGAGCAGGAGAATGAAGCCTCTGTGGGGGTACGGGTAAAATCATTAAAAACGGAAGCCGAACCGGCTAAACCCGAGGAGGCCCCGAAAGCTGTTTTGACGGAACCAATAGAATCAGTAGCTGCCGTATCAACGGCACCTGCTAAAAAATCGACTCGTGGCCGTAAATCGCTAAAAGCCCTGGATGCGGAAGCCGACCTGGTGAACATTCCTGACGATGAAACATTGTTCCAACGCCAGTATTACTCAATTGGAGAAGTGGCCGACATGTTTGGCGTAAACCAGTCGTTATTGCGTTTTTGGGAGAATGAATTCGATATCATTCAACCTCGTAAAAATCGCAAAGGCGATCGCCATTTCAGGCCGATAGATATAAAAAATCTTGAGCTCATTTATGACCTGCTGCGTCGTCGTAAACTTACGATCGAAGGCGCGAAAGACTTCCTGAAGAAAAACTCAAAGGCGGCAGCGCATTTTGAAATGATCCAGTCTCTGCAATCACTGAAAGGATTTTTACTTGAAATAAAAGCTGCATTGTAGTAGTAAAATTCATTATGTAACCATTACTCAATGTGCGGAAAGTTTTATTTCACGTTATTAAAAAATCTGTAAATTCCATGTAACAATTCGCCTCCTATATGTGGAAATATCTGTCCATAGTTCTTATCCTTATTTGTCAGTATCACGCTCATGCACAAGCTGTACCTGAAAATTTACTCCCGGGCAACTGGTATGTTGTTCGCTGGGAAACCACAGATCGCCTGCTCGATTTTCAGGATACTGCAGCCAGCATAAAGTACATGGTAGATAACTTCAAACAAAAAAACAAGTTACAGAAAATTTTAAGAGAAGACAGTATTCGTATTCGACAGGAACTTAGAAAAGTGCTTACTGCAGCAGGCGCCATCCGGTTTAAATTGATCTTTAATAAAGACAAATCCTTTGTATGGACCAACAGCGCTGAAAGCAGCGCCCAATACAAAGGAACATATTCACTGGGCTCAAAGAACCAGGCCATTGTACTCACGTCTTTCGATGGCCTTACCAAAGCCTACCGCACTATGTCGTTGAAGCTGCATGCATTACAGCCTGATAAAATGACGATCGAGATCCCATCTGAAGAACCGGGTTTTAAACAAAGCAAGTTTACCTTAAAGAAATTGTAACCGGAGCCACCACATTATAAGATCTGCTTGGCTTCTACCTTTGCGCTTTCCTCCTTGGTTGCCAGTTTAATATTCATGTCTTCCATCAGGTTGATCAATGACAGATTTACCTGCTGACGCAGGTCATTAAAATCCGCTACAGGAATAGGCGCAGCAAAAAACTCCACATGAATAATGAAAGCGTTCTTGTTAATATCTGAGAGAAATACCGTATGATTTTCTACCTGGTCTTTCCGCTGGTTAAAGATGTTTTTAACCCGCTGCACAAACTGGTTCACCGAATCGTGTGGCGTTTCGGCATGCAGTTCCAGCTGTACAAATCCCCGCCGTTGGGTGCGTAGCGACAAATTATCGAGGATACTGTCTACCATTTGCTTGTTAGGTACCGTTACATAGGTTTTTTGATCAGTGCGGATACGCGTGCTTCTTAATCCTATGCGTTCTACAGTGCCGGTTACATCCTGCACTTTTACATGGTCGCCCATGGTAAATGGCCTGTCAAAGAAGATGATGAAAGATGCTATGAGGTTTTCCAGGCTTTCGCGGGTAGCCAGCGCAATGGCAGCTGTAGCAATGCTCAGGCCTGTTAACAGGTTGCTGATGTTATAATGGAAGGCAAATTTCAGGATCAGCAAAATGCCGAAGATCACCAATACTACCTTAAAGAAATCTTTGAAAAAAACAACCAACTGGTTATCGGCAGGATCAGCCGTTTGATCGGCGCGATGATGCAGTATCATAGCGATAAAATCCATGATACGCAACAACAGCCAAATAAACACAATGATGAGAACAATAACCGAAATAGCATCTACAAACTCACGTACATTGGCTTTATAAATAACTACATTCAGTATTTTCGGAAAAGTTAGCTTATCTAATGCAATTATACTGAACAGCACCAGAAGAAAAACTTCCAGGGGCGATACCACCAGTTTTACAAAGGATGTTTTATCAACGCCACGCGCAATACGTTTTACAAAACTAAATAATATCCCCGCGAGGTAACGCGATAATAAACGTTTGAATAAAAAGATCAGCAATAAAGATCCGGCTACAATGAGGTAGCTTCTAACAGAATTGTCTAAAAAGATTGTATCTAAAAAAGATCCCATTCTAAATGATTCAGTGGCTTAATACTTTTCAAAGTTATAAACTTTAAAAAGGTATGCGTCTTTAAAAAAATTATAATCTTATGACAAGCAATCAGCGATATGAAAATACTTCAAGCCGGTTATTACGCAACACATACAGGTAACCGGGTGTGATCTTTATTTTTTGTGCATCCCGCATGGCAACCGGAATTGGGTAGTTCTGCAAATTCAACGTGCCTGGTTCATACCGATATAACATATTTGCATCCCGGCCATACATAGCATTAGCAATTACGGTAAAGTCGGTCCAACCCTTTAGTTGAATGCGGTTTTTGAATGCACCGTAATAGTCGAACAGGTAAACACCTTTTAATGAATCGTATATATAAACCAATCGGTTCTGGTCAACGATAAACTGTGGCGATGGTGCGGTATCAACTATTAACCGGAAGTCGGTAGTTTGATCGAGCACCCGGCCATCTTCACCAACACGTTTTAATTTGCTTTCCATTTCATCATAAACCCAGATATTATTATCGTACGACTGGCCAATTGCATTTACCTGGAACAACTGTTGTTTTCGAAGATCTATAGTGGCCCGGGTGTTCAAAAACCGGTCCAAAACAACGATGGTACCAAAGTCGCGGAAGTATAATAACACGCGCAATGGATTGGTAACATCTATTAAATACAGCTTGCCGAATTGCCGTACATTGTTGAATACTGCAATAGAATCGCCGGCAGGGCCTGTTTTTTTTATTTGCCCGGTTTTGTTGACTATATACAGGTTACCCAGGTTGTCAACGGTAAAATCGGTTACCTGCTCGCCGGCCAGTTTATTAAATACAAAAAAAGTATCTGTTGATTGCGTGATCGTTTGCGCACCAGCCAATTGGCAACAAAATAAAAATGCGGTTAATATGATCAATGACCGGTACACTATTGGCGAACAATTTTACTTTCCAGTTCTGGATAACGGGCATAAAGTGCTAAATGTTGTCCATCAAAAACAGCATACGTGTAATAACGTATCCAGTCACCCAGATTGATATACCGACTGCCTCCTTTTAATGAGAAATCAATAGGCAAATGCCGGTGACCGAATACCAGGTAATCATAATGTTTTTCTTTCAATATGTCTTTGCAATAGGTAATCAGCCACTCCCCTTCTTCACCATAAAACTTTTCATCGGCTGTACCGGTTACCGTACGGCTTCTGCGACTGAGGTAATTGGCCAAACCCATTCCAATATACGGGGGAAGAATGCCAAATAGCCACTGGCAAACCGGGCTTCGGAATACCTTCTTCATCATTTTGTAGCCGTGGTCGCCAGGTCCCAGTCCATCGCCATGGCCAACCCAGAATTTTTTATGATTGAACTCAAATGCGTGAGGTTCAAAATAAACGGGAATATTCAGCTCCTGTTGAAAATAGTTCTTCATCCACATATCATGATTGCCAACAAAGAAATGTATTGGGATACCCGAATCTGTTATTTCGGCTAACTTTCCCAGTAAGCGCACATAGCCCCTCGGTACAACAGTGCGGTATTCGTACCAGAAATCGAACATATCACCAACAATAAAAATAACGGCTGCGTCTTTTCGTATTTCCTCTAAAAATTCAACAATACGTTTCTCACGCACCAGACTGGCCGCATGATCCGGAACGCCTAAATGAAAGTCGGAGAGGAAATATATTTTTTTATCGGGTTGCATTTGGTGACTGTGAAAAAGCTAGTGGCTAGTGGTAAATGGTTAGTAGGGTTTATTTTCGTGATTCACTATTTTTCGCAGCACTTTGTATTCCCCCACTCGCTACTTGCTACTTACTACTCGCTTTTATTTCTTTATCAACTTGTTAACTTGTCAACTTACTTTCCTATCCCCAACCTATACGCCACATAATCACCTGATTCAATACTAGGCTGGTTAGTAACTAACCTATTGTACCAATACATCCAGGCTGTTACCGTGGTATTTCTGAACAACACATTAACCAGTTCCCTTCTGAATAAAGGCGTTTCGCCTGGTTCAACCAATATTCCTTCATAATCATCTAACTGCTCCATTGCCCAGGCAAACTCGTTTTCTTGAGCAATATGATATAATTCACCTGTTATGTAATAATCTTCTGTGCAGGGAATAGCACCGGGATATTCGCCCATATCGTATAACTTTCCCTGTACCGAGCCCATTCCATCAAATATAAAATACCGGCTTATATAGTTATAAGCCGAGTTATGGAAGCCACTTCGAAGTGACCCATAAACAAACAGCCGGTAAATTTCAAGTTGCATGAGTCGTGAATTGTGAAATGTAAAACGTGAAATGGGATTACCCGCCGAGCGGCAAGCCTTTACCGGTTCACGTTTGCCGTTTCACGATTTTTTATTTATCTATCAGAAATACGTATACTTCTTTTGGACCATGCACCCCTACTACCAGCGTTTTTTCTATATCGGCTGTACGGCTGGGACCTGTTGCAAATGTGATCAATGAAGGAAGATTACCGGAATATTTTTCCCTGGCATTTTGTAATGCATCTTTTACATCGTACACCAGTTGGCTGGTATAGGCAATACAAATATGCACTGGTGCATAAACACTCACTGTACGGCCACTTTCCTGTGCGGCCGACATTACAATGCTACCGGTACGTGCTACCAGCCATTCGCAAGTAGTGATGGCGGTATCGCAGGACGACAGGTCGTTGTAGGAATAATTATCGAATTGATTTTCGGCCAGAGTTTTTCGCAAGCCTTCTTCTTTACAATAAATCTTATCCCACTTATTGCTTGCAATAACCTGCTTGAGCTGCACAACCAGTTCATACTGGTTTTCGCAAAAAACAAACTTGCCCTGCAGGGTGGTGAACCGCTGGGCAAATTCTAATCCAAGGTCTTGCTGAGAAGGTTGATAAACCGAACTGTTGCCCTCACTTTGCGGAAAAGGGAGAGGCGTTGAATTACTCAACGCCTTTCGTATTTTTTTTAGAATATTTTCCTTAGCCGGAGAAACGTTCATATTCAAATTAAGTAGCTGGGTGATTGGTTACATTACTGTCATAAGGAGGAACACCTTCGCTGATGGCGCCTTCGGCATGGCCTTCACCATCTACATCCAGTGTTTTCTTATCTGTAAATGGTCGTTTGCCAATCAATGCTTCTACATCACTCTGGAACAATACTTCTTTTTCGAGTAAAGATTCGGCCAGTTTTTCTACCTGCATCTTTTTCTCGGTAAGTAATTGTTTTGTTTTTTCATACGCCTCATCAATCAACTTGCGCACCTCTTCATCTATGATTTTGGAAGTTTCTTCGGAGTATGGTTTGGTGAATGAATTTTCCTGGGATGGATCGTAAAAACTTACGTTGCCCACTTTATCATTCATCCCATATATCGTGATCATCGAATAAGCTATACGAGTAATTTGCTGCAGGTCGTTCTGTGCTCCGGTTGATATTTTATGGAAGAAAATATCTTCACTGGCGCGACCGCCGAGCGTCATGCAAATCTGGTCCATTAACTGATCGGTATTGTACAGGTACTGCTCTTTTGGTGTATACTGCGCATAACCTAATGCAGCAACCCCTCTGGGAACAATGGTAACTTTCAGTAATGGATAAGCATGTTCAAGATACCAGCCGCAAATAGCGTGACCCGCTTCGTGGTAGGCTATGATGCGCTTTTCGTCGGGAGAAATGATCTTGTTCTTCTTTTCCAAACCACCGATCACGCGGTCAACCGCATCCTGGAAGTCATCCATTTCAACGGATTGTTTTCCTTTACGGGCTGCGATCAGCGCGGCTTCGTTACAAACGTTGGCGATATCGGCACCTGCGAAACCAGGTGTTTGTTCGGCCAGTTTATGAATATCTACTTTTTCAGAAATTTTTATCGGCTTCAGGTGAACTTTGAAAATGTGCTCGCGGCCTTTCAGATCGGGTTTGTCGATAGAGATCTGCCTATCGAAACGGCCCGGACGCAGTAACGCACTGTCCAATACATCAGGACGGTTGGTAGCTGCCAGAACGATGATACCGCTTTCGCCGCTAAAACCATCCATTTCTACCAGTAACTGGTTCAATGTGCTTTCGCGTTCGTCGTTGCTCATGATCGCATTCTTACCACGTGCACGACCAATAGCATCAATTTCATCGATGAAAATGATACAAGGCGCTTTTTCACGGGCTTGCTTAAACAGATCACGTACACGGCTGGCGCCCACCCCAACAAACAATTCCACAAAGTCGCTACCGCTCATGCTGAAGAAAGGAACCTGTGCTTCACCGGCCATGGCTTTTGCCAGCAAGGTTTTACCGGTTCCGGGAGGCCCCACCAGCAATGCACCTTTGGGTATTTTACCACCGAGTGAAGTATATTTTTTGGGATTCTTTAAAAAGTCAACGATCTCCATTACCTCAACCTTGGCTTCATCGAGCCCGGCTACATCGGCAAATGTGATGTTTACTTTAGTGCCTTTATCGAACAGGGTGGCTCTTGATTTACCGATGTTGAAGATACCACCGGGACCACTGCCGCCTGAAGCGCCACCACCCATTTTACGCATCAACATTACCCATATCAGCACAATGACTACAAGGGGTAATAAGAATTGAATGATAGACCCAAACCATTCTCCTTCCTGTATGGGAATATTGGGAACCCGGGTGAGTTCGGGATGCTTATCATAATACGCGTTCAGTTCCTTATTGAAATCATCGGCTTTAATAACCTTGAATTCAAAATGAGGGCCTTTATCACCAACGCTTGGCCAGTTTTTCGAAAGCTGGTCTTTGTATTTATCTAACCGCTCTTTCTTGATAAAAACCCGAACCGTATTTTTATTGGTAACTGTATTAAGCTTCTCTACATCTCCATTATCCAACATTTTATAGAACTCGAGGTCGTTAATGGATTTGGCATCTGGAGCAAAGGAACCGAATAATTGAAAGCCTACTAAAACAGCGAAAATGATTGCCCAAACCCAGTAAATATTGAATTTTGGACCTTTACGCTGCCCGCCGTCGTCGCGGGGACGTAAGCGAGGGAAGTTGCGGTCGTTCTGTCTTGACTCGTCCTGTGACATATATTGTTTCTTGTCCTTGGTTTTCTATTAAAATAATTAATGATCGATGGGATCAAATTGTTCACTAAAAAGCTGTTAGTTAAGGATTATTTCCCACAAAGCCGCATTTTAACATTAATTTTTGCGACTGAGGGTTAATATTCCTCCCCTTCAGCATCGTTCCACATTTCTTCCAGCTTATAGAATTTGCGGGTTTCGGGCAACATAACGTGAACCACAATATTGACATAATCGACTAGTATCCAGTGAGCTGACTGTTGCCCTTCGCTATGGTAGGGGGTTTCTTCTACTGTTTGCTTAACATGATGCTCCACAAAGTCAGCAATGGCTTTTACCTGGGTGGTACTGCTGGCTTCGCAAACAATAAAAAAGTCGGCAACAGCTTCGGGAATTTTACGGAGGTCCAGCGAAAGAATATTTTCTCCCTTCTTTTCCTTTATGGCGTGAATGATTGCTTTAAAAAACTTTGAATTTTTTGTTAACCTGGCTACACTTTTTCGTTTACGACGGGTAGCTAACAATGAAACTTGTTCCAATAATCCTGTGTTTTAATGATCAATTTTTTTATTCTTCTGGTATTGATGAGCCCGGTTTTCAGACTCGATGCACGTCCCATACCTGTGGGCCGCGACTACTGGTATTTAAAATACGAATAAATTCGCTTATTACAACATTTCTCTCTCTAAACGCTCATTGGTAATTCCTAATTTCGCACATCCCAAAAATAATAATCTTTTGGCACATCCTGGTCAACCGGCCCCCATTGGTCATCCTTACATAATATTACCAACAATTGACAGCACCAACAACTATGCCATGCGGCAAATACAAGCCGGAATGGCAAGTCATGGCATAACCTGGTTTGCCCTGGAGCAAACTGCTGGCAAAGGACAACGTGGAAAAAGCTGGTTAACAACCCCTAACCAGAATATCATGCTAAGTACGGTTATTACCCCCGGCTTACTACCTACCCGTCAATTCTGGCTATCTGCTACCGTAGCCCTCGCCTGTTACGATTTTTATAAAAAATATGCCGGGGAGGAAACCCGAATAAAATGGCCAAATGATGTGTATTGGCGTGACAGAAAGGCAGGTGGCATTTTGATAGAAAACGTGTTTCGCGGCTCAGATTGGCTATACGCAGTGGTTGGAATAGGTATCAACGTTAACCAGGTTGTTTTTGACCCCTCTTTGCCCAATCCGGTTTCACTAAAACAGATCACCGGAAAAGATCTTAATGCTTCAGAAATGGGCAGGGAGCTCTGCCAGGCGCTTGAAAATCGCTACCAGGCTTTACAGGCTGCCGGCATTGACGCTATCTTGCAACAGTATCAGCAAGTGCTGTACAAAATGCATCAACCGGTTACGCTTAAAAAAGGGGCTATTTTATTTGAAACTACCATTCATGGCGTGTCTGAGACCGGCCGGCTGCTAACCAAAGACGTAATAGAGCGTGAATTTGATTTTGGCGAAGTGGAGTTGATAATTCGATAATGTGATAATGCTAACCCGCCGTCAGCGTGCCGATGACATTGCTTTTGGCAACGCGTGGCCCTACAATTCCCGGCAGGTCCGGTGCCAATAAAAACGGGCCTTCTTGCGAAGACCCGTTTTTCTGTCCTTCTATTTATCCGCGCTTGTACTCCTAATATTTTATTTATTGCGAAATTCTTTCGCCATTTGAGCTTTGCAACCATTTGCACATTTGCTAATTATTATTTCTTCCCTACCTGAAACACCCTCGACAGGTTAAAGCCAAACCGGATATCTCCTTTCCAGAAATCATTGGTAGTACCAGTGAGGAATGCTTTTTCATTCATACCGGTGCTGTTGCTGAAGTGTAACTGAAATACGTGACCGCCGGTTTCAATATCGAACCCAACCGATAACGGATCTTTGGTGCCTGGTTCCCGTCCGGCCAGTATGGGGTGATAATCTACTACAAACGCCGTACGCTTTGTTAGTTTTAACCGCGCACCTATACCTAAAGCCCAGGTATTATTTTCATCATCGGCATTAGTAACCAGGTTACGATGCACCATAATGGGGCTCAGTTGCATACTGAATGCATTACTGAACTTGCGGCCAAAGATCACCTGGTTGTAATAGGCTATGCGGGAAGAAAATAAATTTTTGCGGGCAGTATCGGCCCATTTCATCGTATGCAGGGTGATGCCCGATACCCATACTATAGAAACCGGAGAACCACCGCCGGTACCCTGCCGTACGGGGCGGAATTTCAAAAAGGCATCCAGTTCTTTATTAAGTGTGCTTCTTCCAACCCCTATTGTTAAGTTGCTGGTAAGCCCGTAATCAAAACCCATTCGCATGCTGGCCTCATCGAGACCAAAAAAGTTTTCTGCCCCATTGCTTAACAGGCCGAACCGGTGTAAAATGCGTACATCCAGCACCCCTTTGCCTATCATCTCCATAGACTGGCCATTAATTACGCGGGAAGATTTGAAAGCGCCTGAGCTCCATGACTTCTTTTTTGTATTTGTATTTGCAGAATCATCGACCATTTTTAACAGGTCCTGGTCCTGTGCTTTAAGCGTATTGCCCGCCAATAAAGTAAAACAGGCAAGCAGCAGTATGTGGGTTATTTTGTTCATATCGGTTGGTTTTTTAAAGTTAGTGGCCTTCTCCCTACTCGCCACTGGCTATTTACTACTAGCTTTTCAATGGTTCTAACGTGCAATTCACGGTAATGCTTACCGTATTCGACATATTTTCTTTCACCAGCTTGGGAATACTGATATTATAATCTGACATTAAAATGGTAAAATCTGAATTGGCCACCAGTTTACCATTCTTTACGGTGATTTTTCCGTCAGCTTCAACGTCCTTTGTTTGCCCATGCATGGTAAGTTTTCCTTTAACATGCGCAGTGTAAACACCATCTTTTGTATAAGCTATTTCGCTGTTGTTTACAATTTGCCCGCGAAACTCAGCTTTAGGATATTTATCGCTCTCTACATAATTCTCATTGAAGTGTTCCTGCATCAATGCCTTTTTAAATTCAAATCCTTTCATCAGCACGGCAAATTGAACAGCGCCGGTTTTGGAATCGAGCACACAGGTTACGCTGCGATGATTGGCTTGTATGGTTTCAATGGCGCCTTTTGATACAAATTGTATGGAACCGCTTTTCGTGAAGTATTTATCCTGTGCCATTAATGAGGTAGCAAACAGGATAAAGCAGAATGAAATAATGCCTTTCTTTATCCGTAGATTCATTGTAACTATATTTGGTTATAACAATTGATTAATTGGAAATAACACACCGGTTCAGTTGAACATCTGAGCCCAGTAATCCGGTTTCATCTTTATTAAAACCGGTAATTGCTCCTTTTACAGTTACTACTGCACCTCTTTGCAATGAACCGGCCGTTGTATTAGCGCTGCTGTCTAACACACAACGTACACCAGACATATCTGAGGTATCGCCCAATACAATAGTACCTCCCTGCCCTGCTTCAACACTTTTGATCATGCCTTTTACTGATAAGATCCTGTTCAGGTATTTTTTATTGGCCGAATCTTCGTTACTAACAAACTCATTGATCAGTGCGGTGGCATTCACTGAATAATCGGCCCGTACGTCAGAGAGATCTTGTACGGTTCTGTTATACTCATACCAGGCATAAATGGCAGTTATTAATATAACAACTACTATACCACCAATGATTATCCTTTTTTTTGTCATGAAAAATATGCTATTTAATTATTAGGAGCGCCGGCATCAACCCAGCAACTAATGGATTTGATCTGGCTTGTTGTAAGCGATCCAACCTTTGGCATATAACGGGAAACTACTGCGGGTTTAATACGTTGAGCAGCATTTTTAATTTGCTCATAAGTTGTCAGGGGGCCAGGACCATTGGTGCTTCCGGTACCATGACAGCTATTGGCGCAATTGGCCTGTATGATCGGGAATACATCCGCTGAGAACGATGTATGTGCACCATTGCAGTTAAAAGTCCCATACAAGAGTTCTTCCTTGTTATTATAACAACTGTTAAATAATAAAACAACGCCTGTTAAAATTAAAACGCCAGCAATTTTCTTTATCATAGTTCAACAATTATAAATATCTATTGACACCCCGAACCGAAACATAAAAAGCGTTGTCAAATGCATGCGAATACATTTGCCTGGCAGTTTACAAAAACGTAATACAGCCGCCAAGAGCTTATTTTCCGGTTGCTATAAAAAACTTCACAAAACAATCCTTACCAGAATTATTCTTCAATGGGTGAGTGTATTAAACACAATTACTATGCAGTTGTACGATTAACCGTTCCATTTGGTTGCCTTAGGTCAATCTTCATTATTATTTTAACGACTGTATTAGCTGAACCAGGTTTGATTATACATAAAAAACCCTGTCCTGTTAAGGACAGGGTAACCAAACCCTAAAACTAAAAAATAACCCATATACAAGTACACTGTTTGCACAGCATACTTACAAAGTTTGTGTCCGGTACGCAACTTTGAACAGGTAAAACCTGCTTCAACCAGGTATGTACCGGATACAAAGTTTGGTTTGCAGAATGGGTATAATAAAATGGTGGACGGTTGCAGAAAATAATACGATAAAGAAGGTTATTCAGTTGCCCCGGTTTACTATTTCGGGATTAAACCTTTGCCTGGCAAATTCGAAAGAAAGCGTAATGCTCTATTTCCCTTTTTACCTTTCGACATTAAAAACTAATTAAAGAGGTTCCCCGGTTAAAATTCGATCATATGCAAGGAAAATGGGTTATTAATAGATAACGGGGATCAGTATAAAATGCTGTTTCCAAAATTGTTCCGACAGCTTTTGTGAATTGCTTTAAAGTTCTGGTACTTAACAGTAAATTTGGTAAAAGTTTCAGTACTGCAACATGACGGAAAAGAGCCAACTGTATAAAAAAAAGATCATCAAGCATCTTTATTTCTCTAATATGCTTTCCTGCGCCGACCTGAGCGACAAGATCAATAAAAGTTTACCCGTTACCACAAAAATGCTGGGTAAACTTATTGAAGAAGGTTGGGTGACGGAAACAGGTTTTGCCGCGTCAACCGGGGGCAGGCGTGCTGTTATGTATTCGCTGAAGCCCGATGTGTTGTATGTAGTAGCCGTGGCAATGGACCAGTTGATCACCAGCATTGCCATTTTGAACATGCAGAACAACCAGGTTGCTGCCACAGAAATATTCGAACTGCCATTGCTTAAAAATCCGCAGGCGCTTTCTACCCTTACCGAAAAAATTGAAGATGTAATTGGCAAGTCTGGCATTTCAAAAAACAACATCGCTGGCGTAGGCATCGGTATGCCGGGGTTTGTTGATGCCATACAGGGAATAAACTATACTTTTCTTGAACCGGAACAAGGCACGCTTACACAATATATTTCTTCAATAATCAGGCTGCCGGTATTTATCGATAACGACTCGCGACTGATTGCGCTGGCCGAACTCATGTTTGGGGCAGCCCGTGGTAAAAAAAATGCCATGGTAATAAATATAGGTTGGGGCGTTGGATTAGGCATGATCCTGAATGGCGAATTATTCAGGGGACATAATGGATTTGCCGGGGAATTCAGTCACATTCCGCTTTTTTTAAATAACAAATTATGCAGTTGCGGAAAAAGCGGTTGTCTTGAAACAGAAACGTCGCTGTTGATAGTTATAGAAAAAGCCAACAAGGGGTTGAAGGATGGAAAAATATCGCTATTGAAAGAGCTGTCGGTGGAAAATGCAGAAAAGGCATTCCAGGATATTATTAAGGCCGCCGGCAAGGGCGATAAGTTTGCCGTAGAAATCTTATCTGAATCGGGTTATAATATAGGAAGAGGCGTGGCCATCTTAATTCATTTGCTTAATCCGGAGTTGGTAATATTAAGCGGCCGGGGCTCCTCGGCAGGAAAAATATGGCAAGCGCCTATACAGCAAGCGCTCAATGAACATTGCATTCCACGACTTGCCTTAAATACCGAAATACAAATTTCTTCCCTGGGTTACCAGGCCGAAATAACAGGCGCAGCCGCCCTGGTGATGGAGAATTATGAAAAAAGCGATTGGAGAAAGGAGCATGCGCATTCGGTGCAGAATTAGTTAATGAAGCCTAACAATATTGCATAATTGCTATTTTTTCAGGAACAAAAGTAGAAAGCCTAGGGCTGTAACCATCTGCGCCACAGTGCAAATAAACAGTATTAATGGATCATAAATTTACCCATCAATACTAATATTGTTAGTTTTTATTCGCCTTAATTTATTGATATTAATCAGGTTATTAACTAAGCTCTACAATCTCCTCCGCATGCTGCTTATTTTTTGGCCGCAAAAAGATCTTACTGATCACTCCTTTTTCATTGATGACAAAAGTGGTTCGGTGAACCCCCATGTATTTATTACCAAACATTTGCTTTTCGCCCCATACGCCGTATTTATTTATGATAGTATGATCGGGGTCGGCCAACAACGTAAACGGCAGATTGAATTTAGTCTCAAATTTCTTATGGCTTTTTTCATCGTTCGGGCTAACGCCAATTACCTCAAAGCCATTCTTCTTCAATAAAGCATAATTATCGCGCAAATTACAAGCCTGAACGGTGCAGGTGGGGGTATCGTCTTCGGGGTAAAAATATAATACCACCTTTTTCCCCTTGTATTCACTCAGCGATATTTTTTTACCATTCTGGTCCTTTGCATGAAAGGCCGGCGCTTTATCGCCTTCTTTTAATGTGATCATTGTACTTCAAATTAGCGGGTAAAATTATACGTTTCCTCTGTTACATTCCCGGCTTCATCTTCTGCATGGATCTTTAACACGTGATGGCCCGACATGCATTTCTCATCAAAATAATACAGAAACGTTCTTCCCTTATCATTGGTAAACCGAAGCCATTTCCCATCCAGTTCTGCCCGCACATTTTTAAATCTGGTTAAATTATCCTCTACTGTAAACGCTATGCGAACCGCTTTGCTCAAATTCGAACCATCAACCAAACCTATGGGCACGATCACCGGCGGTTCTGTATCAAGTACCAATTGGTAATTCCCAAAATCGCGGTACCGGGCCGATGCCCAGTTGCTCTGCCATTGAACTTTCTGCACTTCACGCTTACTGCCGGCAAACCATTGCATCACCGTACGCGATTTCTCGGCATCGGTTAATTCACGGGTAGGCCGAATGCGTACGAGCATAGAATCCCGCAAAGGAATATAGGGCGCTCCGATGGTATGGATCGACGACACAACCTGCCCATTCGTGTTGACCGATTTGTTGTACCGGATATGCACCGAATCGTACAGGCAGCGCTCGCCAATGTAAAATTCGCACTCGTCACTTTCAAAGCCATCCATCATCAACGGGTAAAACTTCTTGCCCGCAGGCTCAGCCCGCTCCGGTTCAGTTCCTGAATATTGAATTTTATAATTAAGCGTACTGGTATTGCCGCTGGCATCTTTAACAACGATGGAAACCGCATGCACATCGCCGTCGCTCACGTCAATAGCGCCATTTCCCGAATTATGCTTATAAATAGCATTCACATAGCCCGGCAGTTCCGACATATGTTGCAGGAACGGGCCACCCTGAAATTTTGTTTTGTAATCAATATGCGCATTCAGGTCGCGGGTGTCGTTGTAACTAATATTATCCATTCTGAATGCGACAACAGGCTTCTCATCAATAAACAACGTTGACTCATAAATGCCATTATGGTTGGCCGACCCGGTTTGAGTATCATAGGCACCAATGGCAAAGCTCACCATTGGTGAAGAAACCGTTATTATTGAAGGCGTGGTTATATAAGTAGAACCGGAAATGGCTCTTACCGGAAACAGTTTGGGCGATTGTTCATATACGCTCAGCGTTCTGTCGTACACTGCCAGCCGCTGCAACTGCGGTGGAACGTTATCTCCTACCGGAAATCCGAATAAAAAAGGATTCACATTTACATCTCCTTCAGTTCGCCTTACCTCAAAATGCAGGTGCGGCGCCTGCGAGCCACCGGTATTGCCGCTGTAGGCCAGAAAATCTCCTTTTTTTACTGGGAAAAGATCAGCAGGTAATTCGAGCAAAACCTTCCACGATTGCAGTTGGTATTGCTGGTCTTTTACCCATTTTTCCAGTGTGGGATCAAACGCATTCAGGTGGGCGTATACTGTAGTAAAACCATTAGGGTGAAAAACGTATATAGCGCGGCCGAAACCTGCGGGTTCTATCTTAATACGACCAATATATCCGTCTGCAGCAGCATAAACCGGCAGGTTTTCACGAGCGTTTGTTTTTATATCGAACCCCATGTGATAGTGATTAGGCCGCAATTCACCAAAATTGCCGGCCAGGCGCATTGGTATGTTTACGGGATTTCGGAAATATCCCTGGGGGTAATTGGTGGGCGAAAAGATCTGTGCAGCCAAAGTGGTGCTGTACAATAACAATAATAGTGTAATAATTCTCATAGGTTCTTTTGACTTGAATAATCAAAAACTGTTTACTGCGCTTGCCCGATACAATCGGGGGTTATTGATAAGGCTGCAAAACTAAGTGGTTGGCAATAACCAATAAAATGTTATGCAAAAATAGCGGCTTCGGCATCTAATATGGGGGCAATGTATGCCTGCAACAAGGCCACTACCCAATATCCACTACTGTCGTAATATCGCTCATTTTAGCTGTATACAATACGCGTAAAATTTCTGTATTAAAAAAACATTAAGGCGGGTTACCTGCATAGTTAAATCAGAATAAAATAAAAAGAGAACCGGTAGGGGTATCCATCTGTTAATTTTAAAAAAATACCCACATAGTGGTACGATTTTTATAAACATTGGAACAGCATTTGGCATATATATGTTGTCTTAAACTAGGAATTGGAACGAATAATTTTACAAACTCGGTTTTATGAAAACGCTTAGGAATAGAATGATACTATTATTGGCTCTGTCGATCGGCACGATAGTAGGTATTTTTCGTGGAAGTGAAGCTAAACAAAAATGGGTATTCCGTATCAAAAGTCGTTTTGATGAAAAACGACAAATAGCCGAACAGAAAAAACTGATACGGGGCGGTGGTGTGGCACTTGATGATATTGAATTAGCCGCTTTTCACAACAACTGATTTATTATAAATTTCAGCCAGCAATTCAAAGCCTTTGCCGGATGGTGAAGGCTTTTTTTATGTCCCACACCCGAACCTCATACATTTTTACTTTATCTCTTACTTCATACATCTAACTTCCAGCGCTGTTTTTCCCCCCTATTAATTACACTGATCACCCGGCTGCCTTTCTACCTTACAAACATCCGTTCATTTTTTCAATGCTGCATTACAGCTATTCACAACAAATCAGTACGCTTCAAACCTGTTTACAAAATCATAATATTTCTCTGGCCTGTTTTTCCTGTCTTCTGCTCTCATTCACCTCCCACAGCCTTCTTCCTACTCGCCATTCACCACTCACAATTCCTCGCTATTTCATTGACTTCCCGCCTATATGAGCTTCTTTTAAAAATAATCCTAAAAATTCCCCCCGCTACCTTACTTTTGCGCAATTTATCCCGCCACTATCCCCACAAAAATTGTGGTAGAATCAGCGCCGGATGAAGGTTCAACAAGGTTTATTCAAAAAAAATCGCTCATTACTCAAAATGCCAAAAGACACTTCTATCAAGTCAGTACTAATTATCGGTTCAGGTCCCATTATTATCGGCCAGGCTTGCGAATTCGATTATTCCGGTTCACAGGCTGCCCGTAGTATCAGGGAAGAAGGAATTAAAGTAATACTCATCAACAGCAACCCGGCTACCATCATGACAGATCCTATGATGGCTGATAAGGTTTACCTGTTGCCACTGACGGTAGAGAGCATTGAGCAAATACTGGAAGAAAACCAGATTGATGCGGTGCTACCAACCATGGGGGGACAAACAGCCTTAAACCTGGCTAAAGAAGCTGCTGAACTGGGTGTGTGGGAAAAATATAACGTTCGCATGATCGGCGTTGATATTGCTGCCATAGATACTGCTGAAGACCGCGAGAAGTTTCGCCAGCTAATGTTTAAAATAGGCGTATCAGTTGCTCCTTCAAAAGTTGCTAACTCATTACTCGAAGGAAAGGAATTTGCCCAGGAAATAGGCTTCCCGCTCGTAATCCGTCCTTCGTTCACCCTGGGTGGAACCGGCGGCGGATTCGTTCACGACAAATCTGAACTGGAAGCTGCCCTCGACAGAGGTTTGAAAGCTTCTCCCATACATGAAGTACTGGTTGAAAAAGCCGTTTTAGGTTGGAAAGAATACGAACTGGAACTGTTGCGCGACAAAAATGACAACGTAGCCATTATTTGTACAGTAGAGAACCTCGATCCCATGGGTGTGCATACGGGCGACTCCGTTACGGTAGCCCCGGCAATGACCTTAAGCGATACCGCCTTTCAGGATATGCGTAACCAGGCCATTCTTATGATGCGCAGCCTGGGTAATTTCGCCGGCGGTTGTAACGTGCAGTTCGCAATGAATCCCGAAACAGAAGAACTGATCTCAGTAGAGATAAATCCCCGGGTAAGCCGCTCATCGGCCCTGGCCTCCAAAGCCACCGGTTACCCCATCGCCAAAATAGCAGCGAAGCTCGCTATCGGCTATACGCTCGATGAACTGAAGAACCAGATCACCCAAACCACTTCCGCCTACTTTGAACCCGCGCTTGACTATGTGATCGTAAAAATGCCTCGCTGGAACTTTGATAAATTCAAAGGCGCTAACGACACCCTGGGTCTGCAAATGAAAAGTGTGGGCGAAGTAATGGCCATTGGCAGAAGTTTTGGCGAAGCTTTACAAAAAGCCTGTCAAAGCCTTGAGAATAATGCCGTAGGTCTGGGATACTATGGAAGAAGCCAGATGCATGCTGAAGAGTTGATAGAATATATCAAAACCCCGAAATGGGACCGCATCTTCCGCATCAAGGATGCCCTCATGCAAGGCGTATCGGTAAGCACCATTGCCAAAGCAACCCTTATCGACCGCTGGTTCATTAATGAGGTGAAGAAGATCGTTGACCTTGAAAAAGAAATAATAAAATATAAAACCGCCACCCTGCCTATCGAACTGCTCAAAGAAGCAAAATTCCAGGGCTTTAGCGATGAACAGATTTCTAAAATAATGCAGGATGGCAGCGACGAAGAAATATATGCGAAAAGAAAGGCGGCCGGCATAACCAGGGTTTACAAAATGGTAGATACCTGTGCTGCCGAGTTTGAAGCCAAAACGCCTTACTTCTACTCTACTTTCGAATCGGGCAATTACAGCGAAAGCAAAGTCAGCAACCGTAAAAAAGTGATCGTTCTTGGTTCAGGACCCAACCGCATTGGTCAGGGTATTGAGTTCGACTATTGCTGCGTGCATGGTTTGCTGGCGCTGAAAGAATGTGGTTACGAAGCCATCATGATGAACTGTAACCCCGAAACCGTGTCTACCGATTTCGACATGGCCGACAAACTGTACTTTGAACCGGTATTCTGGGAGCACCTGTGGGAGTTGATTGAACATGAGAAACCGGAAGGGGTAATTGTTCAGTTAGGCGGACAAACTGCCCTTAAGCTCGCTGAGCGTTTGACCAAGAAAGGAATTAAGATCATTGGCACCTCGTTCGACAATATGGATATCGCGGAAGACCGCGGCCGTTTCAGCGACATGCTGAAAGAACTGAAGATCCCCTACCCTGACTATGGAACTGCCTATACTGTTGATGAAGCAGTAGAAGTAGCCAATAAAGTAGGATACCCCGTACTGGTTCGCCCCAGCTATGTATTGGGGGGCCAGCGCATGCGTATCGTGATCAACGATGAAGAAGTGGAAAAAGCAGTAGTAAGCCTGCTGAAACATATCCCTGGCAACAAGATCCTCATCGACCACTTCCTCGATCGCTGCCAGGAAGCAGAAATAGACGCCATTTGCGACGGAGAAGAAGTTCATATCATGGGTGTAATGGAACATATTGAACCTGCAGGTATTCATAGCGGCGATAGCAACGCGGTATTACCACAGTTCAACCTGAGCCCGCTGATTGTAGAAACTATGGAAGAATACGCCCGCAAAATTGCGTTCAAACTGAATATCAAAGGGCTCATAAACATTCAGTTTGCCATTAAAGACGGCAAAGTGTATGTAATTGAAGCCAATCCACGGGCATCGCGTACAACACCGTTTATTGCCAAAGCCTACCAGATCCCTTACCTGAATATAGCTACCAAGATCATGTTAGGTGCTAATAAACTGCGCGACTTTAAATTCGTAAAACGCCTGAAGGGTTATGCGATCAAAGAGCCGGTGTTCAGCTTTGAAAAATTCCCTGGCGTTAACAAAGAGCTGGGACCTGAAATGAAAAGTACCGGTGAGGCCATTCGCTTTATAAAAGACCTGCGCGATCCGTATTTCCGTCAACTGTATAAAGACAGAAGTATGTATTTGAGTAAATAGTTTGTTATAACCACTATAAAAAAGCCCTCCGATAAGTCGTGAGGGCTTTTTTTATAGCTTATTCTGATATTTTTTTAGTTTTCTGCCTGAACGGTTGTTAAGAGCATCTTTTTTGTAATCCCACCAATAAGTACGTGAATAACGTAATGTACAATGCAGCAGCAAATCTTAAAACCTGAATGGTTCTAAAATACATATAGTATTATTAAATCTCCACCATGTTATGCTTGATCGCGAATATAACGAGCCCTACCCGGGTTTTTACCCCCAGCTTTTCAAACAGGGAGTTACGATAATCATCTACTGTACGGGGGCTAACAAACATTTTGCCTGCGATATCCTTATAGGTAAGTTCGGTACAAACCCATTTCAAAAACTCTTTTTCCTTTTCAGTAAGCGAGATCGCATCCTGCGGCTTGTCCATGTCTTTATGCAGACCACTGATTATTTTACCCGAAATAAGCTCAGAGAGGTAAAAATCTTTGTGTAAAACAGAATCCAGCGCCAGCTTCAATTCTTCGGGCTCGGCATTTTTCATGATATACCCTTTGGCGCCCAGGCGCAACATGCGAATGATGATGTTTTCATCGCTGAACATCGACAGCGCCAATATTTTAACCTGCGGAAAATTTTTATAGATCCATTTAGCTGTTTCATAACCGTCAATATCCGGCATATTTACATCCAGCAAAATAATGTCGGGTATTACATGTTTGTTAAGTCTTTCCTTAACATCCTGCCCATTACTGGCCTCAAACAGCACTTTATAGTTCTCAAAAGAGTTGATCAGGCGCGCCAGTGCACTACGCAGCAGCGTATGGTCATCAGCAACCGCCACCTGTATGTTTTTGTTAACAGTCATTATTATCCCGCAAACACTTTTTAATGGGGTAAAGGTAATTGAATGGTCACAATAGTGCCCCGGCCGGCTTCACTTTGCATTTCGATATCAGCACCAATAAGTTTTGCACGGTTGAAAATACTCTTTAATCCAACACCAGCCGCAGACGAGGTAGAATTTTTCTTTTCCGCAACATTGAACCCTATCCCATCGTCAGTTATTTTCATAATGAATTTATCATCAAGATAGGTTAGGTTTATATGCACTGTTTTGGCCTTTGAGTGCTTTAAAATATTGTTCAGGTTTTCCTGGAAGATCCTGAATAACACGATGGATTTTTGATCATCGAGACTTTGTTCAATGCCTGATACCGCGAATTCAATTTCTAACAATCCGGTCCTGTTTATATTTTCTAACTCAAAATGGATGGATTCTGCAAGCCCTATCTGGGCTATACGATCTGTATGCAGGCTTTTGGTGAGGTTTGCCAGGTCCATCATTGCTTTATTCAACACCTGGCGGGCGCCTTGTATCGGTTCCCAGGCCTCATGTTGGTCGTTCATAGGCAAAACAGCAAGGGAAAGTTTTACCACCGAAAGCATCTGACCGATATTGTCATGCAGCTCCTGTCCAATGTTCTTAAAGGTTTCTTCCTGAATTTCCAATTGCGATTTCAGGGTTTCCCGTTCATATTCCTCTTTCATCCTGGTGATCTCTAATGCCTGCCTGTGCTGTCTGCGCTGGTATAGGAAAAGGATGGTAACAATAAAGCCCACCAGCAACACTGCCAGAATTGCACCGATTATTATCACTATGTATATCTCCGAAGTCATATCAAGATCCTTGCTAATAGCAATTTAGTACAAAGTTAAACGCTCCAATAAAGAACGCTCATTGTTTTTGTAATGATATAAACGGACTGGATTATAGGGGCCTGAAAAGAAAACTTTTATTGCACTGATCTCTTAAGCTTAAGCCTGCATAGAAAAGCGATGGAAAAAAGAGAGTATAATATATAATTCAAAAGAGTTAGAATGGTACCCAGGTTTTTCAATATTATATCTGGCAAACCAGGCAAGAGATTCCATACACCGAACATCGGAAATGTACAACAGTAAAAGAATAACAGCCCCGTACATATCCAGAAAGCCGGTTCCTTCACCAGATTGACGGAATTCGTGGATCGAAATATCTCAAAAAAATAATAGATGCACGCAGCTACTACCAGTAAACAACCAAGTGAGTAGGTGGTACTATGGAATTTTCTTGGTTGTATAAAGAATATATTAATAAAAACCAAAACAGGATAAACAAGCAGCACCCAAAAAATAACCTTTTTAACTTTTTGGTTGAATATAATATACTTTATTATCCAGAGGTAATACACAAATTCAAAAGCGGTAAAAAAGCAATATAAAAGGTTTACAGTTAACGTTTCCTTCCTTAACAGCCAGCCGGTTATCTCTACGATATGCGTTATGAGCATGAAGAAAGGAAAAGTTTTCAGGTAGCGCGGTATTGAAGCCTGAAAAAACAGGGTGATAGACGCCAACAGGCATATGACCTCAATAATTAGCACGGGAACGTTCATCAGATGCTAATGTAGAAAATTCAGCATTAAAAAAAAATCCGTTCCGGCTAAACCAGAACGGATTTTTTAATATAACCGTATAAAATAATTTATACTACGATCATTCCTTTGTCGCCCTGGTCAACGATAGTAATACCAAAACCATCATCACTTCCAGCACCGCTTCCGGGAGGCCATTGGCCTACATTGTATGCAAGCACTTGTTTGCCTTTATTGGTTTCAACGTAAATGCTCTTGTGGGTGACACCGAGTTCTGTTTCCTGGCGGTCAGTTGCAACCAACACGGTTGTTTGCTTGCCTGCATAGCCAGGTCTTTCAGTAAAACTCTCAGGATATACGCCAAAGTGAATACTAACGATATTGGCTCCGGCCTCTTTTGATCTTTTCAGGAATTCTTCCAACTCTTCGATGGAATAATAAAGACTGAGCGAATCCTCCCTCCCCATACGTTCAGAATTGTGCTGCCACCGTTCTTGTTTATAAGTGCGGATAAGACTATCGACATGGTTAGTGTCCACGTATTTTCCTACCCGTAAGGATTTTTTTTCAATTGTAGTCATAGCTTGTGAGTTTTGTTTAGTGTGATTGTGTTGTCGATGTAAAAGTAGCTGCGGGCGCATAGACATTTTCGGCTACAAGTAGGTGTTAGCCAACTAATTACAAATTACTATTATTTATAAACTGAAGGAGTTCAACGAATCACGTGAAAAAGACGGTCGAAATACCGTTAAAAGAAGTTATAATAACCGTTAATACAACGTCGCTTACCCCCGTGTTTTTACGGGGGTAAATCAACCGTTAATTGCCCGTACAAAAAACCGTATCTAATAAATCGCGCTTTTCTGGCATGTATCCGGTTTTTATCTGAAATTAGACATGGAGAGTTGCTATCATCCCGTTTTAGAAATCCAATGGTCCTGTGAAAACCCGCCGACAGATTTCCTCAAGGCTTTTGTTATCCTACAAATCCTCTTGAGGAAATTTTATTCTGATAACAGAATTTTTCCTTTTCAAACTACCTGCTTTATCTTTTTACCATTAGCCTTGTCCTTTTTTGATAAAGTAGGTAGTTTGTTTTTTTAGTCTCCCCTCACCTTTCATTCAATCACAGATTCCCTTCCTGTTCACATTGCTATTGTAATTCCCTGTTCGGTATGTCGCTTTTACCTGCCTGGCCCATTTGGAAAGAAGCACCTTTTATACGGCTTATTATTCCGCTCATTGCGGGCATCTCGTGTCAGTGGTACTGGCCCTTTTCCATTTTCGTTTTATGGCTGCTTTTCGCCTTCAGCGCACTAGCGCTTTGGCTATTTTCTACTCAACCGCTATCGCGCCAATACCGAGTCCAATGGGTTAACGGCGCGTGGTTACACGCACTGCTATTTGCCACAGGAAGTTTACTATTTTATTATAAGGACATACGACATCAACAAACGAGTATTACCAGGCAGTATACTGCAGGAAATGCTGTGCTGGTAACCATTGAAGAACCACTTTCTGAAAAAAAACAATCATTCAAAACCATTGCATCTGTTCAGGCAGTACTGTTTAACCATGCTATTAACAAAGCCAGTGGAAAGATCCTTCTGTATTTTCAGAAAGACAGCAATGTTCAACATCTTCAGTATGGTAATCAGTTACTATTGTTTAAGGTATTACAACCGATAAAAAATACAGGCAACCCAGGCTGCTTTGATTATCAGCGGTTTTGCACTTTTCGGGGTATTTCATACCAGGTATACCTAAGGAAAGGTGAGTTTGTAGCGCTCAAAATAGAAAATGAAAATCTGTTTAGGAAATATCTTTTATCCACAAGAGAGAAAATTGTAAACATTCTTAAAAAATATATCCCGGGCTCAAAAGAAGCCGGGCTGGCCGAAGCCATGCTCATTGGCTATAAAGATGACCTTGACAAAAACCTTGTTCAGTTGTATTCGAATACTGGTGTAGTGCACATCATTGCTATCTCGGGCTTACACCTGGGATTAATTTACTGGTTACTAATACTTTTATGCAAACCGTTATCAAAATATAAAACAGGAAGGATCGTACAACCGATCCTTATAATTGCCGGCCTTTGGCTTTTTAGTTGTATTGCCGGTGCATCGCCTTCCGTGCTGCGCTCTGCCGTCATGTTTACCTGCATTGTCATTGGCGCTTCTATCAATAGAAAAACTTCCGTTTACAATAGCCTGGCTGCTTCTGCCTTTATATTGCTTTGCTTCAACCCTACCTGGTTGTGGGATGCCGGTTTTCAGTTATCATATGCAGCAGTATTGAGCCTTGCAATTTTTTATAACCCCATATACAACCTGCTGTTCTTTCAAAACAAATTACCAGATCTGATTTGGAAGTCGATATGCGTTACACTCGCTGCACAAATACTTACTGTGCCTGTTTCAGTTTATCTCTTTCACCAATTCCCTAACTTATTTCTGGTAGCCAATTTGCTGGCTGTTCCCATATCTGGCATCATCATTATTGGTGAAATTCTTTTATGCCTTACGGGTATATTTCCATTGATTGCAACAGGCATAGGTTACCTGCTGCGTCTAATAATTTACTGGCTCAACACCTATATTGAACAAGTAGGCAGCTTGCCATTCGCCACTACAAACGATCTGCTAATAAGCTTACCGCAACTCATTTGCCTATATGCATTCATTGGCGCCATGGCCTGGTGGTTATTAGATAATAAAAAGAAGGGAGTTCGGATTGCTTTAATGGCTTTACTTTTTTTTATGACATTTCGCTTAGTTGATGTATGGAGCGCGCGGCAACAGAAAAAGCTTATTGTTTACAACATCCCGAAACACAGCGCCATTGACGTTATGATAGGTACAAATTTTTTCTGTAAAACGGATAGCGCTTTGCAGCAAAACGACCTATTGCAAAAATTCCATATGCAACCCAGCCGGTTACTACACCGCGTAAACAACCTGTACACCCCCGCATATTCACTGGTCAAAAAGAATTTTTTCCGGCTAGGTAACACCTCCTTTTTACTGATCGATCAACCGTTGAATTTCAAACAGGCCGTTCCAGGAATGAATGTTGATATTACAATTATCTTGAATAACCCGGCCATCAAAATTTCCCAGATAACCGATGTTTTTACGTGCCGCCAGTTCGTTTTTGACGCATCCAATCCCGCCTGGAAAGTTGCAAAATGGCAACAGGAATGCGATCAACTGGGGCTTCAGGCCTTTTCGGTAGCAGACAAGGGCGCCTTTGTTTTCAACCTGTATTAACCTACCTTTGCGCCCTTAAATCAATTGGCGAATAAGCTCCCGATAGCTATCGGGATAACAATTTGCAATCCCCAATATCCCTTTCACTACTTCCGAATAAATTACGCATATGACCAAAAAGATACAGTCTGCACTTATTTCTGTTTTTTATAAAGATGGCCTGGAACCCCTTGTAAAAGTATTGCACCAACAGGGTATAACCATTTATTCTACTGGTGGTACTCAATCATTTATAGAAAAACTGGGCATCCCGGTAGTACCGGTTGAACAGTTAACTACTTACCCCTCTATTTTAGGCGGCCGGGTAAAAACCCTGCATCCCTCGGTTTTTGGTGGTATCCTGGGTCGCAGGGAACTGGAATCTGATGTACAGGAGATGAAGCAGTACAACATTCCTGAAATTGACCTGGTTATAGTAGACCTGTATCCTTTTGAAGAAACAGTAGCCAGCACCTCTGAAGAAAAGCTGATCATTGAAAAAATTGATATCGGCGGCCCTTCCATGATCCGCGGTGCAGCCAAAAACTTCAGCAATGTGGTAGTATTAGCGGCTAAATCTGATTACCAGGTACTGGCCGATATGTTGAGCGCACAAAATGGCACCACCACGCTGGAACAACGCAAGGCATTTGCCTCTAAAGCATTTCAAATTGTAGCCCATTATGATGTGGCTATTGCAAAATATTTTAATCCCGATGGTGATCAGTATTTCCTGGAATCAGTTCCCAGCCCTAAAATTATGCGGTACGGTGAAAACCCGCATCAGACCGGCGTGTTTTATGGCGACCTGAACCAACTATTCGATCAGTTGAACGGTAAAGAGCTTTCTTATAATAACCTGGTAGACGTTGATGCTGCGGTACAATTGATCAATGACTTCTCTTCGGGTGAAACCGGAACTGTGTTCGCCATCATCAAGCACACGAATGTTTGCGGTATCGCCTCCAGAGATACGGTTAAAGAGGCCTGGGATGCGGCTCTGGCCGGTGACCCAGAAAGCGCTTTTGGCGGTGTATTGGTTTGTAATGCTACAATAGACAAGGCCACGGCAGATGCCATCAATGAAATATTCTTTGAAGTATTGATTGCGCCGTCATTTGCTGAAGATGCCCTGACTGTATTAAAATCAAAAAAGAACCGCATCCTGTTACAACAGAAAGCAACTGCCAGCCGTAACAATCAATATAAAAGCGTGCTTAATGGTGTACTGGCACAGGGAGAAGATAAAGGCAATTACCTGGAATGGAAAGAAGTAGGTGGCCGCGAATGTAGCGCTGGTGAAAAAAGCGACCTGGTTTTCGCCAACATCGTTTGCAAACACCTGAAATCAAATGCTATTGCACTGGTTAAAAACAAGCAACTGATTGGTAAAGGTTGCGGACAAACCAGCCGGGTTGATGCTTTGCGTCATGCATTGGAAAAAGCCCGTCAGTTTGAATTTGATCTGAATGGAGCGGTACTCGCCAGCGATGCCTTCTTTCCATTCAATGATTGTGTGCAATTGGGCCATACTGCCGGCATCACTGCCTTTGTTCAACCGGGCGGTTCCGTACGCGATAAAGATTCTATAGAATATTGCCAGCAACATCAGTTAGCCATGGTAATGACTGGCATGCGCCACTTTAAACACTAAAATATCAGTTCAAAATAAATTATGGCTCCCAGGTTTCGGTACACACCAGACGCCTGGGAGTTTTGTTACCGGTTTTTGATTTTGCTTGAAGCTTGTAGCGTGCGGCTTGTAGCCTGCTTCTACACTTCGTCATTATAAGCGTCCCAATACACGGTTTCCTTCATAAACAGTTCAAACATACTGCGCCAGCCTTCGTACAAAGGATCAGTACCTAATATGAAGTTGTGCCAGATGGGAATAAAAACACCTTTACAACCTTTTACCCGCTCATAATACTGGATCAGCTCGTTGTACGTTTGCTGCGGTGTTTGTTTTTGCTCAAACAACGAATTGGCGTCCATAAAGCAGAACGGATATAACATCAGCGACGTGGCAGCTTCCTTTTCCAGGTCGTACCAGTAAAAGGGAGAACAAACAGAAGCCCTGAACCCGTTTATGCTGCCATAGCCCATTGAAAAATCTTTTTCAATACCTGTTTGTATCAGTCGGCGGTAGGTAACAGGCAGGGAAAAACGAATGTAGTGCTGCCGGCTTTGGGCGATCTTTATATCACTTACTACTTCCAGCCATTCCAGCTCTTCCTTTAATAGCGCAGGATCATCGCCGCTTTGCCAGGATGGATGCCAGCCTAAATGCGCGGCATTGGCGTAATAGGCCACCAGGTCGCGGAACGCTTTCTTTTGATAGGAATTATTTTTATCGTAGCGGGACGTTCTTTTTGCGGCCAGAAAAAAGAAATGGGGTTTCAGCCGGCAATACAAATGCCAGGCATCCAGCCATTCAAAACAATCGAATGGATCTTTTCTTTTGCCTCGCAACACCAACCACCGGTCCTTAACCCTTGCCCATTCGCCTTTACTTATCGAATTAACAAAACCACCCAGCGTTCGCTTCCAACCTTTATGCAGGTACGACCAGGCGATATCGATATCGTACGTCAACACACATTTAAATTGTGCTTGTTTGAACACCAGATCAGGGAATTTAAATTGTAACGCTTTCCTGAATGATTGCAACCAGTAGTTAATTAAAGGTTGCGACAAGAAATGTTCGCGATAGGCCAGCGAGTTGGTATGCGCATAACGGCCATAGGCATCTTTTTCGTGCGGTAAATATTCTTCGTACCGGCTAATCAGGTAAAATGAAGCAGCCAGAATATCGAATGGAAAATCGCCCCTGGTTTCAAAAAATGCCTTATGAAAATTGATCTCAAAACATTCAATGGTTTGCGGGCGAACGCCGGTTTCAAATAGCAAGGGCGTGTTACGGATGAAGAATTCTTCATCAGAAAACTCCTGTACGGAATAGTTTAACCGGGGTAATGTTGATGCTTTGTAATATGCCTCATCGGTAGTGATCTGTATTGCCTCATCGAATAATTCTCTGCCAATAAATTCAACAATGTATTGTAGCCTAGGCGTGATGGTATGGGTATAAATAAGTAGCATCAATAAGGCTGCAAAATAAAAAAGTCAACCGTAAAAGTTGACTTTTTTTAGACTATCTTTCAGTGAATGGTGAGTAGTTCCTTGTATTCCTGTTTCTTAATTTTTTCTCTACCTACCCAGGCGCCCACTTCCTCCTTCTTACTTCGTACTTCCCGCTTTCTCCCGCCACATTTGGTTAAACGTTTTTCCGGCGAAATTCAGGTCGGCCCGGTTGGTAGTCCAGCCCTTAAACACTTTATTTACCATCCAGTTCTTTAATTTCTGATTGCCCATATTCATCATGCCGCGGTGCAGGCTGGCCTGTTTCCATACTTTCCAGGCTACTTTTTCGCCCCACGGTGCAGCACCTTGTTCTACCGCATCATGCCGGTTTTCGAGTAATATTTCATGCAGGTTGATCTTTACCGCGCATACCTCCGTGCAATTACCACATAAAGAAGAGGCATAGCTTAAATGCTTCCACTCGCCCATTTCTTTTAATTGGGGCGTAATAACCGCTCCAATAGGTCCGCTGTAAGTAGTTTCATACGCATGACCGCCAATGTTTTTATACACCGGGCAGGCATTTAAACAAGCGCCGCAACGGATGCAATACAGACTTTCGCGCGTTCTTTCATTGGCCAGGATGTTCGTTCGGCCATTATCGAGCAGTATTACATACATTTCATCTGGTCCATCGGGTTCTCCCTTCTGCCTGGGCCCTGAAATAATGGTGTTATAAGAAGTTATCTGCTGACCGGTTCCATAGGTTGCCAGCAATGGCCAGAAGAGGGCCAGGTCATTCATAGAGGGAATAACCTTTTCAATACCTGTAATAACGATATGCGTTTTGGGGAAAGCGTTGCTTAACCGTGCATTGCCTTCATTCTCACTCACCGCAACACCCCCTATATCGGCCAGTATAAAATTTGCGCCGGTTATGCCTATTTCAGCCTGTACATATTTTTCACGTAATACATCCCGCGCTACCAGGGTTAATTGTTCTGCCGATAAATTGGAAGCTACGTGCAATTTCTCAGCAAACAATCTGGCTATGTCTTCCCGGCTCTTATGCATGGCCGGGGTAACGATGTGATAAGGGGGCTCGCCATCCAATTGCTGAATATATTCACCCAGATCGGTTTCCACGCTTTCAATACCATGATCTTCCAGGTGATCGTTCAGGTGAATTTCTTCCGTCACCATGCTTTTACTCTTCACTACGGTTTTGCAGTTCTTCGCCTTGCAAATTTTCAGCACTTCTTCCACAGCCTGCTTGGCATCTTCTGCCCAAATCACTTTGCCGCCGCGTTTGGTTAAATTGGCTTCAAACTGTTCCAGGTGCTCATCGAGCTTTTCTATGGCCCGCCATTTTATATTTTTTGCTCTTTCCCGCGCCAGGTGAACATCCGTAAACTGCTTTTTACCCAGAGGTACAGAAGCATTGTACTTACTTATATTGAAATTTACTTTCCGCCGGTGTTCCAGGTCAGCAGCCTTAATGGTGCTTTTCGCTATGAAAGAGGACGAGTGCTCGCTCATATTTTTTATTCTGAGTTTCTAAGTTTTTTTTAACCCCTGCCAGGTTGCTTTTCAAATTTTACCGGTGAATGCCCGGCTTACTCTTTTCTGATGAATATTCTGTGGCCGCTTTTTCCAGGGCATTATAAAAATCTTCCCCATACTTTCTCACGATGGGTTCCTTTAAAAACTTATATACCGGCACTTTTAATTTTTTTCCAAATGAGCAGGCGGGACTGCACAAGGTTTCGCGAGGCTCATAGTTCATGCGATCGTAATCGCCCTTTTTGCCTTTCTTTTGAATAATGGGAAAGAAGTGGCAGCTTATGGGCTTTTTCCAACCAATAATGCCATCGTTATAAGCCTGTTCAAAGGCGCATTTGATAATGCCTTTCTCGTCGCGCGATCCGTATACACAGATCTCATTATCACCGCCCAGGGTGGGCGTTACCCAGCCAAATTCTCTATGATAGACATATTTACCTTTTCGCTCAATTTCGGCCAAAGCAGCCGGAGTAAGGTAGGGTTTTACTTTTTCAAACACGTCGATCATGATGTCAAGCTCTGCATCTTCGAGTGGCGCACCTGCATCTCCTTCCTCACAACATCCGCCCTTACATTTGTTAAGGTCGCACACAAATTGTGCTTCGGCTATTTCATCACTGATCAACACATTGTCTACTACTATCACGTAAAAATGTTTTTAGATCGTAAAATTAAACATAAAGCAGCAAAGTATGGGCCGGCAAAGTACTGCCTTTATTTTGACCATCTACTGAACCTTAATTCTCATTTATTTCCACCTGAACGTATTGATCAGGTGCTTCATATCGTCCTGTAAAAAGTTATTTACCACACCCAGTGAATCTTCATTGGGACTGGCATCGAAATACAATGCGCCGCGCAAAAAGTGCTTTACAGAATCGGTCACAAAAAACTGCTTGGCAGTAGCCGCATTGCCCCCCACAGAAAAAAACACCCCGCTTACCCCGGATGGAGTACGCATTGTTGAATCAACAATTTCTGTAGCCCGGGTAGAATGCTTGTAAGTCATATTGTAAGCGTCATTCACCAGTTTAGTCAGTTCGTTCTTACCGATCTCTTTATAACTGATATAAATTTTTCCGCTAAACCGGGGGAAGTCGATATTGATCCAGTAAGGGTTTTCAGGTTTATCCTCAAAGAAAGTAGAATCTTTTATGATGTTTGAATACACGGGATATTCAAAGGTGTATGGATATCCGGGCTGATCAAACAGCTTGTATTCATGTTTGGGAAAATCTATTTTAAAATATCCTGTCTGTTTGGGCGTGTACGGACTGTTGCAAGCTATTACCGAATTCAGCAACAAGAAAAAGGGAATGCTTTTTATCACAAATGTTTTCATTCAAATATGCTATTGATTTCAGGTTGGAGGTTGCAAGTTGCAAGGGAATTCGAGAACCCTGTCTCCTGTAACTTAAACCTTGTAACTTTCTGCCTCTCAACTCACCTGTTTATCCTGTTTTATATTGATGGTTACTTTTATTTTCCGAATGCGATTGCGGTCTACTTCCAGGGCAACAAAGTCAAAGTCGCCTATGCTGGCGGTATCATTTACTTTGGGTATTTCACCTACCAGTTCCAGCATTAGCCCGGCCATAGAGTCGCTGTCGCCCTTTACCTGGTCGAATGTGTCTTCCTGCAGGTTCATCAATTTGCAGGCATCGTGTATCATGGTACGGCCTTCGAAAATATAGGTTTTGTCATCTATCTTCTTGCTACCGGTTTCTTCTTCATCAAATTCATCTCTTATGTCGCCAATGATCTCTTCCAGAATATCTTCGAGGGTAACAATACCGCTGGTTCCGCCAAATTCATCTACCACCACGGCAAAGTGTATGTGCCGGCTTTGAAATTCTTTCAGCAGGTCTTCAATATGCTTTTGTTCATGCACAAAGAACGGTGGGCGAATAACAATATGCCAATCGAAATTGTCCGATTCATTCAAGTGCGGCAACAGGTCCTTTGTATGCACAATGCCAAGAATATCGTCGAGACTTTTGCGATACACCGGCAGGCGGGAATAGTGCAGTTCTTCTACTTTTCTTTTAAGCGATTGAAAGGATGCTTCGTATTCAATGCCGTTTACATCGAGCCGGGTGTGCATGATCTGCTTTACGGTAATATTGGGGAACTTATAAATGCCGGCCAGAATGCGTTGTTCTTCTTCTTCGTGTATGGTGTTTTTAATTGCCTGTTCCAACTGTTGGTGGGTATAGGCGCGGGATGCTTTGCCGCCGAACAATGATTCAACGGAATCGGACACTTTAAGCAACCATACCGATATGCGTTTGAACAAATAAAAGATCACTTCTACGAGGAAGGAGGCTTCATAAGCCGCACGAAGATTATTTTGTGAAGAGCGCACTTTGGGCAATATCTCGCCAAACAAAATGATGAGCGAGGAAATGATAACCAGTTTTATTCCATACCCTACCCACATCGACACATTACCGGGTTTTATGACCAGCACCTGGTCTATAAAAAAGTTGGTAAGTATGATCACGGCAATATTTACCAGGGTATTGGCGATCATTAAAGACGCCTGTAAAGCCCTGGGTTCTTCAAGCAGGGAGGCAATCCTTTTCCAGCCGGGGTCCTGCTTGGTCTTGAGCATGTTAATATCCCGGTACGTGAGTGAAAAAAAAGCCATTTCGGCACCGGAAATAAAAAACGATAACAGCAACAACACCAGCACAGCGGCAGCCAGCAAAGTGGTAGCCTGAACGTTGGTCACCATCAACAGCAACTTGTACACATACTCTGATCCAAAAATCAACAAAGGCTTATCCAAAGCATGGGGTTTTCATGAATAAAATTAATCGTCAACTCGAATTATTCCCTGTCGTTAAGTCATTAATCAACAAAGTTAATCAGAAAGGGACCGACTAAAAGCAATTTTATTAACCTTTAATCGGTCCCTGCTGATGTTTATTTTCGAATTGCAAAAATAATAGTATGGGTTAGAATGGCAAATCCTGGGATGGGGAATCACTTATAGGTGGTATATCGGCACTATTAAAACCTTCTACATTTTCACCATGTGAGGTTGCAGAGCCATGCGGGCCATGTGCTGCATCGGCCCTTTTATCCAGCATAATCAGGTTGTCTCCTACTACTTCGGTCGCAAATTTTTTATTGCCTTCCTTATCTTCCCAGCTACGGGTACGAAGCCGCCCTTCAATGTATACCAGGCTGCCTTTGTGTAAATACTTCTGCGCCAGCTCTGCCAAACCTCTCCAAAGTACCACGGTATGCCATTCTGTTTGAGAAATGAGCTTGCCCGATCTGTCTTTAAATGTTTCGGTGGTTGCCAAAGGAAATTTTGCTACGGCAATATGTCCCTCAAGGTGCTGTGTATCCGGGTCCTTTCCTAAATTACCAATTAGCATTACCCTGTTTACTCCTCTCATAGATGGTAAATTTGATGTTAATAATCGTCTGCGCCTTTTTATTCCTTTTTAAAGTTAAATTTTTTAAATAGAATAAATGAGAATTTTTTAGGCTCATTATGACCCGGATACCCATCTGTAGTGACTTTCACAAATCAGTAGGTTTTTACCATGCGAAGCCAGAGCTTACTTCTGGGTTACCAGTACATATATGAACGATTATCAGATCTCCAACTGCTTTAAAACAATTGGGCGGGCGGAGCAGGTTCTCCCAAAAAAGTAGTTATAAACCGGGGAAAGGCATATTCCGAAAGTTGTTTCTTATCTATCAGTAAAAAATGGTTCAGGGCAGGCAATGCTTCCTGCACTTTTAGTTTTACAAACCTGCCATGAATAGTTTGATGCGTCAATTGTTGCCGGTACATACGGCTGATACTTTCTATCTGGCATGCTTGTCCATTGACAAGCTTTTTCAGGAAGGGCAGTTTTACAGTAAGATCTTCAACCGCAGCAGGCGATTCAAATAATACAAACTCGAATAAATTTTCCCATATATCCTTACCCGTTCTTTGACGAATGTACCATTTGCCTTTGCATTCTATGATAAAGTAATAGAACCAACGCTCTTTGCGTACAATGGCTTTTTGTTTTACCGGTAGCTGCGTTACTGCGTTCTGCTTAAACGCTTCACATTCTTTTTTCTGAACACAATCACTGCACAGGGGATTTTGTGGTTTGCAGATCACAGCCCCAAAATCCATAATGGCCTGGTTATAGATGCCAGGTTCATCATGGTGTAACAATGACTGGGCAAGGGTTTGAAATAACTTTTTACCAGCAGTGGTATCTATAGGCGTGGTTATACCAAAGTAACGGGCAATGATCCGTTGTACATTACCATCGAGTACTGCATGGGGTGCATTAAACGCAAATGATGATATAGCCGAAGCCGTATAAGGTCCTATGCCAGGCAATGCTTCTATTTGGTCGTACGTATTGGGGAACTTTCCTTTATACTCACTTGCAATTGTACGGGCTGTTGCAATCAAATTTTTACAACGACTATAATAACCGAGCCCTTCCCACATCTTAAAAACTTTTTCTTCGTTTGCCCTGGCCAGGTGTAGTATAGTTGGAAATGCAGCTATGAATTTTTCATAATAGCTCCAGCCTTGTTCAACTCTTGTTTGTTGCAGTATGATCTCACTCAACCATATTTTGTATGGATCTTTCTCTCCTTTCCATGGCATAGCTCGTGTGTTACTGCTCTTATTCCACTGTAATAACTTACGCGTAAAATCAGGTTTCATGTAAAAATTACTCGTTTTTATACTTTTTCCGCCGACCAACAGGTCGCTTTTTTGCCCTTGAATGGCTGTATGGAGGCTGGTTTTATCAAAACTGAAAAAAAATGCTAATACTTGTTTTGCACCATTTTGTCTATACAACACAATGAAAATGAACTACTTTTAGAAAAAAACAGGCACAAAAATTGTTTAAAATTCATTTTCAATTGTTTACACTTTTCTTGCAAATGTGAAAATTTACCGTTAATTTCATTAAAGAATTGATTTAGTGTAGATTGCCTTTGACATTCCTATGAAAATTTTTAAAAAGTAAAAAATTTGTAAACCCGTAAAAATTCATGCGACATGAGAAAGGCAGACCTCGTTAACCAAATATCGGAAAAAACAGGTATACCGAAGGTTGATGTGCTGGTTACGCTGGAGACCATGTTCAAGGAAGTGAAAGACACCTTGTCCCAGGGCGAGAACATCTACATTCGTGGTTTCGGCAGCTTCATAACAAAGAAAAGAGCTGCTAAAATTGGCCGTAATATCAAAAAGAATATTGCGGTACATATACCCGAACATTTCATTCCTGCATTTAAGCCAGCCAAAGAATTCGTTGCAGAAGTTAAAAAACTGCAATCTGTAAAAGAAGATCAGCCAAACCCGGATGATGAGATGTAAATTTGTTGCTTAAATGATTTGATTCTTGAAAAAGCAACAATTGATCCTCGTGAGCAGTGGAGTTGTTCTCCTTTGTTTTATTTATTTTTTTGGCAAAACCATTCCCCCTAAAAAAAGCCCTGGTGCTGTTGCAGCAGCAACCGGTCCGAAAGAAATAAGTTTTAATACCATCCTGGAAGCATCCAAGCAGCAACTGAGTCCTGCCCAGCAGGCACAGATTGCCCAACTGGAAACGGCCGTTGTACGTGGTGACGTAAAGGAACAGCAGGTAAAGGTGTACAAACAACTGGCCGGGTTCTGGAAAGATTCGGCGCATTTACTGCTTCCGTACGCTTATTATTCTGCCCAGGCCGCTAAATTGGAAAATTCTCAAAAAAGTCTCACCTTTGCTGCCCAATTCTTTTTAGAGGGCATACGACGCCAGGAAGATCCCGGGTTGCAGCGATGGATGGCAGGTGAAGCTAAAGAATTGTTTGAGAAGGCGTTACAGATCGCTCCGGGTAACGATTCATTGAAAGTTGGCCTTGGAAGCTGTTACATTCTGGGAGGCATCGGTGAAAACCCTATGGAGGGTATCAAGCTGATCAGGGAAGTAGCAGAGCGGGATCCGGAAAATATGTACGCCCAGTTCATGCTTGCCTTAGGCGGTATGATTTCGGGTCAGTTTGATAAAGCCATTGATCGCTTGTTGAAAGTAGTGCACCACCAGCCGCAAAACATAGAAGCTATTTTAATGCTGGCTGACGCTTACGAACAGCACAAAGACAAGGCAAATGCAGTGAAGTGGTACCAGGAGAGCAAGAAACATGTTAACAACGCCGATCTGATCAAAGAAATTGACGAACGCATTAAGTTACTTGGTAATAATTAATTAAACCTTTCCGGTAAAAGACATTTTTAAACATTATTATTTCATCTTAAACTCATTGGTGTTATATGCCTTGTGGTAGAAAAAGAAAGCGTCATAAAATTGCAACGCACAAGCGTAAAAAAAGACTTAGAAAAAACCGGCATAAGAAGAAGAACCGCTAGTTTTATCTTCTAGAAAAAGGTCGCGCCATACGGCGAGGCCTTTTCCTTCTTTCGCTGAATCTAGTTATGTTGTCATTTATTACAGGCTACCTGCATTGATATGATTCTGATACCTGACAACTAATTCCTCTTCAGCACCTTTCCTTGTAGTGATGAGATTGGTTTAGACGGTATAAAGACAGTTACGCTTGAATAAGGAACTAATTATAAATGCAGCGCCTCAGGGTGTGGAAATAGCCCTATTGGAGGATAAAAAGCTCGTGGAATTGCATCATGAAAAAGCTGATGCAAGTTTCGCGGTGGGCGATCTATATCTTGGCAAAGTTAAAAAACTCATCCCCGGTCTCAATGCTGCATTCGTTGATGTAGGTTTTGAGAAGGATGCTTTTTTACATTATACAGACCTCAGCCCATATGCCCGCTCTTTACTGAAGTTTACCCAACAGGCTATTGTTGATAATAGTTCGCAGGGATTTAACTTCGCCACCTTCCAGGTTGAACCGGAAATTATTAAGACCGGTAAGATCAACGAAGTATTGAGCGGCAAGCCGAACATTCTCGTTCAGATATTGAAAGAACCAATCGCAGCCAAAGGCCCGCGCCTTAGTTGCGAAATTTCTTTGCCCGGCCGTTTTGTTGTCATTACTCCATTTAATGATATAGTAGCCGTTTCCCGCAAGATCCATTCTGCGGAAGAAAGAAAACGGTTGCAGAAAATAGTAGAAGCTATTAAACCCAAGAACTTCGGGGTAATAGTTCGTACTGCTGCAGAAGGAAAGAATACCGCCGAATTACATGAAGACCTGGCTGCCCTGGTAGAAACCTGGGAAATCATCCAGGGTAATCTGAAAGGAGCGGTAGCTCCCGCCAAGATATTGAGTGAGCAAACCAAAACCACCAGTATGTTGCGCGATCTGCTGAACGAAGACTTTAACCGGGTGGTGGTGAACGACCGCAATATCTACAACGATACCCGTAACTACATTCAGCGTATTGCCCCCGAAAAAGCAGAAATCGTTTCTTACTATAATAATGGCCTGCCCATATTCGACCAATATGGCATCACCAAACAGGTAAAAGCCGCGTTTGGTAAAACCGTTAACCTCCCCAGCGGCGCCTACCTTATAATTGAACATACTGAAGCCCTGCACGTAATAGATGTAAACAGCGGTTACAAAAGCGTTGGCAATAACCAGGAGCAGAATGCCCTGGAAACCAACCTCGAAGCTGCTGCTGAGATCTCGCGTCAGTTACGGTTGCGCGACCTGGGTGGCATTATCGTGGTTGACTTTATTGATATGAAGCTGCCCGACAATAAGCGGAAGCTGTTGGAGGCCATGGAAGAATGCATGCGACCCGACCGGGCAAAGCATGCCGTGCTGCCCATCTCCAAGTTCGGATTGATGCAAATCACCCGGCAACGGATGAAACCTGAGGTAAATATCAATACCCAGGAGGTTTGTCCCAGTTGCGCCGGAACCGGTAAAATCTCTTCTACCCTGCTGCTGGAGGATGAAATTGAAAAGAACCTCAGTTATCTAATCACCCACCAGCATAAGGACCTTACCCTGGTTGTACATCCCATTATGCATGCCTACCTTACCAAAGGTTCCATGTTTAAATCAAAGCAATGGAAATGGAGATGGAAATACGGCCAGAAGGTTAAGATCAGGGAGAATACCAATTATCACCTCACCGAGTTTCACTTCTTCGACAAGCACGATGATGAAATAAAGCTTTGATGGTGAATCAGCTTTTTAAGCTGCAAGCCCCAAAAGCTAGCTACAATACAAGCTGCAAGTCCGCCGGATTACCGGTCGGACAAGCGCCGTTTGCCGTCATTACCATCAGTTCTTCACGGGTTTATTAAAACCGGCACTTTAAGAATATAGTCGCCTCAATTGTAGCCATAAGCCCGGCATCTATCAGCCTTCCTGCCAACGCCCCTTTACAAGCAGAAAGGGAGTTCCATATATTAAAAAAGTATATTAATGTACATCTGCTCAGGTACCCGTATAAAAAACAGGATCGGGTAAGAAATTACCCGATCGAAATATAAAACCAGAAAGGCGTAGGGAAAAAAGTGAATCAGACAATCCAAAATTATATGTAAGAGAGATACGACCAAGTTATATTTGGTAAGTGTGCAGATTTGGCAATAGACGTGCATTTCTGGTCGATAAGTGTGCAACGAAAATCTCCAAATTACCTTGATGCGGACAAATGGCACTCGATTTTTGGTCTCCCAACTCACCTATCATTCTCCCATAACCGATTAATGTTCTTATAGTAATGGCAAAATTTTAACAATTCCCCCGCCCCCCAAGGGCAGGGAATCCATTTTCCGATTGCCTCGTTGTCAATTGGCTACCTTCGGGCTCCAATGCTGCTTCGTTCGCCCGGCCATAGGCTTTGGCAAAGGCACTTTTCGCCGGTTGCAGGATATGTCGCCCGACGCGTCTCTCCCTGGCAAAAGCCGTTTAAACTTGCGCCTCCGATATAGATACAGCGGCTTGTGAGCAGCGGCCTAAGCCCTGCTCATTGCAAATTGCCTATTGACTTTACTCCCTGTTCCTTCCACCCAGGAATATCAATACATATTGTATCAGCGTAGCGATGGAGGCAAAGGCAGCTACCACATACGTGAGGGCAGCCCATTTTAGCGCGTCTTTTGCCTGGGGATACTCCCGCGAATTGGTAATATTGGTGCGGTTTAACCAGGCCAGGGCCCGCTTACTGGCATCGAGCTCAACCGGCAGCGTAATAACTGAGAATAAAGTAGTTAGACCGAAAAGAATAATTCCGATCAGTAATAAAGCCGGGAAGGCGTTTACCATAATAACCCCAAACAGCAGTATCCATTGCACAATGCCAGAGCTGAACATTACTACCGGCACCAGCTTGCTGCGCAGCGTTAACCATTGATATGCAGTAGCATGTTGTACAGCGTGCCCGCATTCGTGGGCGGCTACGGCCGCTGCAGCTACAGAAATACCATTATAAACGTCTTCGCTCAGGTTAACTGTTTTTTTGGTAGGGTCATAGTGGTCGCTTAGGAAGCCATTCGTAGATACGACTTTAACATCATATATACCATTATCGCGTAACATTTTCATTGCCACTTCGCTACCCGTTAAACCGGCCGAAATTGGGATCCGGCTGTACTTCGCAAATTTGCCTTTCAGCACACCGGACACCAGCAGACTAATTACCAAAAACACGATTGAAATCAACAAAATTGATGGTGTCATTTTTTACTCCTTATTTATATTTAATAACAATAATCCATCAAATCAGTTACCATCATTTTTGAGTATTTTTTACGCCATTTTTTGTCAGAAATCGAGGGCCTTTTTGTCATTCTGTTAGCGTATAATCGCAGTGGGCTGACATTTTATCACAGGGGTTTCGGCAATACTCTTAAAATTCCTTTAAAATTTGATAATCAATGCCTTATGGCATTATTTTGCTAAATCGGCTAATCGTTTTATACGTTTTTAATTTTATTCACAACCCCAAAAAATAATTTTGTTATGTGGCGCTTATTTGTAATTTAGTGCAAGAATTTAATGGGTTAGTAAGTAAAGGGTCAACAGCAATGTTGGCCTTTTTACTTTTTAAAAAAAGCTGCCATTTTTCACCCCTTTTTTGCCATTTTTTTCCGCCGGTTTTTTGTTCAAAAAAAGTGCTTATCACATCATCGATGTTTTATAACGATCATGCATCATCAACGCTATTTTTAAACCTTCGCCATCTTTTTAACATACATCAATGCATCAAACTGCTTAAAAATTTATCAACAGCGTTTTCAATCATTGTTTTAAGTGCACTACTTTAATAACGCTCATGGTTTTTACTAACTTTATCGCATGGCTAAAGTTAAAACAGCATTCTTTTGTTCGAATTGTGGATATGAAAGCGCTAAATGGGTTGGAAAATGTCCATCATGTGGTACCTGGAATACTTTTGTTGAAGAAGTTATTTCTAAACCTTCCTTAAAAAAAGAAAATGGATGGGATGATTATAACGAAGAAACAAAATCTATCCGCACCATTGCGTTGCATACCATTACAAGCAGCGAGCAAATTCGTATTACTACATCAGATGCAGAACTAAACAGAGTACTCGGTGGCGGCATAGTGCCCGGCAGCATTGTATTGATCGCCGGTGAGCCTGGCATTGGTAAATCAACGCTGTTTTTGCAAAATGGCCTGCAGTTACAAGGTAAAACTGTGCTATATATCAGCGGAGAAGAAAGTGAACAACAGATAAAGATGCGCGCTGATCGATTGAAGATCCCAAATGATAACTTCTATCTACTTACTGAAACGTTAACCCAAACTATTTTCCAGGAGATCAAAAAATTAAAACCGCACCTGGTCATTGTCGACTCTATACAAACCATACAATCGCCTTATATCGATTCGTCACCCGGAAGCATATCCCAGATCAGGGAATCGGCTGCAGAGTTTCAACGCTTTGCCAAAGAAACCAATACGCCTGTATTCCTCATTGGTCATATTACAAAAGACGGCAGCATTGCCGGACCAAAAATACTGGAGCATATGGTTGATACGGTATTGCAGTTCGAAGGCGACCGGCATTATGCTTATCGCATCTTAAGAACCATTAAGAACCGGTTTGGCAGCACATCAGAACTGGGTATTTATGAAATGACGGGCGCCGGCATGCGCGGGGTAAATAATCCCAGTGAAATTTTGATGACGCCAAAAGAAGATCGCTTAAGCGGAATAGCCATTGCAGCCACCATTGAAGGTATGCGCCCGCTGCTTATTGAAGTGCAGGCATTGGTTACCCAATCGGTATATGGCACGCCACAGCGCACTGTTTCGGGTTTTGATCTGCGGCGATTGCAATTGCTGCTGGCCGTGCTTGAAAAGAAAGGCGGCTTTCATTTCGGCGTAAAAGATGTTTTCCTGAATATTGCCGGCGGGTTGAAGGTTGAAGACCCTTCAATCGATCTGGCTGTTCTATGCGCTCTCCTGAGCTCATATGAAGATGTACCTTTACCACCTCATGTTTGTTTTGCCGGGGAAGTAGGGTTAAGTGGTGAGGTGCGGGCCGTTCACCGGGTAGAACAACGGATAGCCGAAGCCGAAAAGCTGGGTTTTGAAAAGATCATAGTTTCGCGGTACGGACAAAAATCAACTCAATCGTCTGCGAACATTGAAGTAGTACCAATGGGACGGGTGGAAGAAGTTTACCAGTACCTATTTTAATATCGAATATTGAATGTAGAATGACGAATGTAAAAATTGTATTTACTTCGACATTGGATATTGGAAATTCGACATTCAAGATTTTATGAGGCCTGAAGCAGCAGCGTTTACCAGCTATGCTTAAAAACGCACTACATCCCCTATTACACCTTTTTATTCCGCATCACTGCGCAGGCTGCGGAAGTGATATTATGGACCGGCAACAGGTTTTATGTATGCATTGCATTAACCGGTTGCCGGTTACCTGCTTTCACCTGTATGCCGATAACCCGATAGAAAAAATATTCTGGGGACGAATGCCGGTCACAGATGCGGCCAGTTACCTGTACTTTTCTAAAGATTCATTACTGCAGCATATAGTTCATGAACTAAAATATAAGGGCAATAAAGCCCTTGGCTTTTTTATTGGGCGGAAAATGGGTGAACTGATTATTCAAACCCATCGCTTTCATGATATCGATGCTTTAATACCTTTACCGTTGTATGCAGCCCGGGAACGAAAACGGGGATACAACCAGGCTCTTGTTCTGTGCGAGGGCATGGCAAGCGTTTTATCGCTTCCCATACTACAACAGGCGATCCGTCGCCGTACTTCCAGCGAAACCCAAACTAATAAAAACAGGATCGATCGCTGGTTGAATATGCAGGGGAAATTTGAATTGCACCAACCCGATACCATTTCCGGTAAACATATTTTATTGGTTGATGATGTAATTACCACCGGTGCCACCCTGGAAGCCTGCGGGCAGGAACTATTAACTGCGCCCAATACCCGATTGAGCATTATGACAATGGCTTATACGGTAAAGTGAGAATGGTGAATGGTGAGTGATGAGTGGTGAAAAATTCCGCGATTTTTGAAATTAATAATTGATCTTACGCCGCCGGAAATTCATTGCCTTTTACCTTTTGCCTTGTCTTCAATTACCGCAATATTGTTTCCGCACCCGCGTTTAAACAAAGGTTCCGGCCAACCAGGCCGGTTTTTGTGTATTCGAAAACGTGTATTTTTACAGGAACATGAAATATTTACTCGTTGCCATACTGCTTACCGGCGTATTAATATCTTGTAAAAAAGAATCATTTATTACCAGTGGCACAGCATCGCTGAGTACCAGTGCCTACAGCGATAGCCTGCATTTTGATACCGTATTTACCACTACAGGTTCAATAACCAAATTCTTTCGCATCTATAATCAAAACAACCAGAAGCTGCGGTTGAGCAAAGTAGCCCTCGGAGGAGGCAATACTTCTTTGTTCAATATCAATGTAGATGGTACGCCAGGCCCCGAAGTAACCAATATTGAAATGGATGCCAACGATAGCATTTATGTTTTTGTAACAGTGAAGATAGATCCTACGGCAGCTAACCTGCCTTTTGTTGTGCAGGACAGCATATTGATAGAATATAACGGTAATGAAAAATGGGTACAACTGGATGCCTGGGGACAGAACGCCAACTTCATGCGCTCACGGATCATTACCGGCAATGTTACCTGGACGAATACAAGACCTTATGTAATAACCGGTGGTTTGCTGGTTGATAAAAACGCAACCCTTACTATTGAAAAAGGTTGCCGCGTTTACCTGCATGCCAATGCACCGTTCATTGTAGACGGCACTTTAAAAGTTAATGGTGAAAAATACGACAGTACCCGCGTAATATTTAAAGGCGACAGGCTGGATGATCCCTATCGGGATTTTCCCGGCGGCTGGCCCGGCATTTATTTCCGGGAAACCAGTAAAGACAATACGTTGCAATACGCCAACATTCTGAACGCCTATCAGGGTATAATAGCCGAAAAACCATCAGTGAACAGCAATCCGAAAGTTTTGCTTAGCGAATGTATTGTTGATAATTGTTACGATGCAGGCATATTGGGTATACAATCTGCTATTAAGGCCCAAAACTGTCTCATCAGCAATTGTGGCAAAAATATACTGTTGGGTTATGGTGGCAACTATGAATTTATGCAATGCACGGCAGCATCTTATTCCAACTCATATCTTCTGCATAAAGACCCCGTGTTGGTGGTAACAAATTATATCAAAGATGGAAATACCATTCACACGGCTAACTGTACGGCCAGTTTTAAGAATTGCATTTTCTGGGGTGAAAACGGAACAACGGAAGATGAAGTGGTAACGGATAAACAAGGCAGTACCACTTTCAACATCACATTTCAAAATTGCTTATGGAAAGTGAAGAACAATCCCGGCAATGTAAACGCTTCAAGCATCATTGCCAATCAAACACCTTTGTTCGATAGCATTAATACCCAGTTAAGAGCATACAATTTCCGCCTGCAAGGAGAATCGCCGGCTATTAACAAAGGAACCAGCACAGGCCTTACCATTGACCTCGATGGCCTGCCGAGGAACGTGGGTGCGCCGGATTTGGGGTGTTATGAGAAGCAGTGAGTGGTGAGTAGCTCGTGATTTTTGAAATTAAAAACAGAGCTTGCGCCGCCAAAAATGCATTGCCCATTGCCCACTGATTACCGTTAACCATTATTTTACTGTAAAGCAACCAATTTAGTATCATCTTTGTATAGTACAAGTTACTTTCAACTTACACTATACTTTAAATTTTATCAATATGATACGTTTATTGCTTGTATCCCTGCTATTTACTGCTGCGCCTTCTATTTACGATTTTAAGGTTCCCGCGCTTGATGGAGCCGGCACCATCGATTTTTCAAAATACAAAGGAAAAAAGATCATGATCGTAAACACGGCTTCCAAATGCGGCAATACCCCTCAGTATGCCCAACTGGAAAAATTATATGAGCAGTATAAAGACAAACTCGTGATCGTGGGTTTTCCGGCCAATAATTTTGGCGGACAAGAGCCTGGCAGCAACAGCGACATCCAGGAGTTTTGCAAAAAGAATTATGGCGTTACTTTTCCCATGGCTGAAAAAGTTTCTGTAAAGGGCGACGATATTCACCCCCTGTTTAAATACCTGGTAGCCGAAGCAGCTAAAAAAGGATTTACCGATCCCGTTAAATGGAATTTCACCAAGTTCCTGTTAGATGAAAAAGGCAACCTGATCACCGTTATCCATAATAAGGTGGATGTGACCAGCGAAGAAGTGACCAAATATCTCAATTAATAAGATATATAGCCGCCAAGGCGAAGGGCTGACTGAAAGGAGATCTTTTAGTCAGCCTTTTTTATGTAGCCTCCCTAATTCGCCGCCCAAAAGCCACCTGGAAAAAGCCATTCACTCCCAGTCAGAAATTGATAAAGCGAAGCCATTCACAAAATGTATTCTATTGATCCTGATCAAGTTCAGCCCAAATCCATGCTACCCAAAGACCCGGCTAATGGCTTAGCCTCAAAAACGCATAAATGTTTTCCCTCATTTTTCGTCTGGCAATACGGTCGCAAAAACGATTTTAAGTGTCATTTGAACGAATAAAGTCGTTATTACAGGTTAATATTTTCACTTTTGACTCATCAAATCCAATATCAGTTTAAACGATCCAATGTCCTTCAAGAAAAGCAATCCAATACCGAGAAAAGCTAAATCCAAGATTCCTGTGAAACGAATACATATCCTTGAGAAAAACCAATTAAGAGCAATCCAATCCGATGAAAAGCTGAACCAACCCACTTTTCCTGGTAACTCTTACTGAAATGTGATCCTGTTCCTTCAAAAACCATTAAGAGTACAGCCGTAAAAGTATTTCATGAAGCCCCGAAGAGGGGCTTCTTTATTTTAGCCAGGTAGTAATATTTTTAGTAGATTGCAACAGGTTAGGCGATTTACAAAATTATTATTCCTTACTTAACCAGCCGCTTTACTATTCACGACTTCTACCTGACCCTCACGAGACCTTTACGAGACATTCACGAGACCTTTACGAGACCTTTATAAGACGTTAACGAGACCTTTACGGGAAGCAATTCATAGTATAAGCCGTGTCAACTGGCTTGTTACCCCAGTTATAACCGGGATAACAAGTTATAGTAATACAATCATAAGATAACCAATTGTCCATTGCAGGTTGCCGATTGCTATCCGTGACACGGATTCACTGCCTATTGCCGATTCACGTTTCACGGCTTCCATTAGCACATTAGCATATTATCAAATTAGCACATTCTGCTTACCTTCGCCCCGCATGTTATTTAAAAATGTTATTGGCCAGGCAGATGTGAAATTACATCTCGTAAATATGGTGCAGCATAACCGCATCAGTCACGCCCTTTTATTTTTGGGAAAAGAAGGAAGTGGCGGCCTGCCCCTGGCTATTGCGTTTGCACAATATGTTGTTTGCGAAAAGGTAAACCGAAAAGGCGCCGCCGCTCCTGCCGGCGCATCCTTGTTTGGCGAAGAAGCGCCCGCGACCTCCCAGAATGAAGGTATGCCTGACTCTTGTGGCGAATGCCCATCCTGCCAGAAGATGCAGCAGCTCATGCACCCGGATATCCATTTTTCTTACCCGGTTATTCCCCGCAAAGCGGGTGATAAGCCCCTGAGCTCTGATTACATCAGCGAATGGCGCGAGTTTATTGCCAAATATCCCTACGGAAATTCTTACGACTGGCTGCAATTTATTGGCGCCGAGAACAAACAGGGGAATATTACCGCTTATGAATGTAACGACATCATCCGCAAGCTGTCGCTCAAAAGCTTCGAAAGCGGGTTCAAAATACTGGTGATGTGGATGCCCGAATACCTGGGCAATGAAGGGAATAAGTTGTTGAAACTCATTGAAGAGCCACCACCGAATACCTTATTTATTCTGGTAGCGGAAAATGAATCGCTGATCCTGCAAACCATTTTATCGAGGACCCAACTGGTAAAAATCCCCACGCTTACCCCGCAGGAAATTGCCGGTGCCCTGGTGGCGAAGGCCAAATTGGCCGAAGACCCGGCCCGCCAGATTGCCCTTATCGCCGAAGGCAATTACCGCGAAGCCCTGCAGTTAATGCAGCATGCCGACGAAGACTGGCAATCGCTGTTGCGTGAATGGCTGAATGCGATCTTAAAGAACGGCCCCATCGCCCAGGTAAAATGGATCGATGAGGTAAGCAAACTGGGCCGCGAAAAACAAAAACAATTCCTCCGATACTTCAATCACCTGCTCGAACAGGCCATTCGCCTTCAGGCCATGGGACCAGAAAATGTTCACCTGGCTGATAAGGACAAAGATTTTGCAGGACGCCTGAATAAAATTGCCGGCTTCCACCAGCAACAGGCCATAATTGAAGAGCTTGATAAAGCCAGTTATTACATTGAAAGGAACGCTAATCCCAAGATGCTGTTCCATGCCCTCACCATTAAATTATACCACATTATTGCCGCCAAACAGGTGACGAATGTTATTTAATAACGCGTAGCTACTGCCATTCAATGACAGCTAAACTTTTTCGAGCATATAGCAGGGCATTCTCTCCCCTTGTTAAACCCCTTAGAATCAGCCATCATATAAAGGGCCCTTTTGACGTTAATAACTTATATTTGTAAATCGGCCTGTAAAGCAGGAAGCAGAAAAAATGTGCGATTGGGGTTGCATGCGAGCAGGATTGCTAAATTGTTAGGTTATCTTATTTCGCTATATTATCCATAAATGCGTCTTATTCAATACGTTACAATTTTGTAACGGGTAATTGAATGAATAGTGGCGCACCCCGGTTACCCGTTGGGAATGTATAATACCCTGCCTTTATTTCTGCATGCGTTTTCCGGCCGACCAATAATTAAATTTTATAAATCGTTAATCCTAAATAGAGAATGGGATGTAGTTCATGCGGAACAGGCGGTAAAGTTGCCGGCTGTAAAAGCAATGGCGGATGCAGCACGGGCGGTTGTAACAGGATGAATGTGCACGATTGGCTGAGTAACCTGCCATTCAGCGACCCTTCGGGAAGCTGTAAGATCGTAGAAATCACTTTCAATAATGGAAGCCGGAAAGACTTTTTCCGAAATACCACTGTTCATTTATTTGAAAAAGGCGACCTGGTTGCTGTTGAAGGCGTAAGCGGATTTGATGTAGGCACCATTAACCTCACCGGTGAAATTGTTCGCCTGCAAATGAAGAAAAGGAATGCCGACGAAACCGACCCCGATATTAAAAAAGTTTTGCGCCGCGCAACCGATAAAGACCTCGAGATCTGGCAACAAAATAAAGACCGCGAAAAAGAAGCCCTCATCCGGGCACGTGCTATAGCTCGCCAACTGAACCTCGAAATGAAACTGACCGAGGTTGAAATTCAGGCCGATGGTCGCAAAGCCACCTTCTTTTATATTGCCGATGACCGGGTCGACTTCCGGGAACTCATCAAGATTTATGCTAAAGAATTCAGGGTAAAGGTAGAAATGCGGCAAATTGGCGCCCGCCAGGAAGCCGCGAAAGTAGGCGGAATTGGCAGTTGCGGCCGGGAACTGTGCTGCAGCACCTGGTTAACTGATTTTAAATCGGTAAACACCACCGCCGCCCGTTACCAGAACCTCTCTATCAATCAAAGCAAACTCAGCGGTCAGTGTGGCCGGTTAAAATGCTGTCTCAACTACGAACTGGATATTTACCTGGATGCCTTACAGCATTTTCCGGATAATGCCGATACGTTGCAGGTAGCAAAAGGCACCGCCATCCTGATTAAGAAAGATATATTTAAAAACCTCATGTGGTATATTCTACCCGATAGCAATAAGCAGTATCCACTGACCATTGAACGGGTAAGGAAAATAAAACAGATGAACGACCACAACCAGGTGCCCGAAGAACTGGAAGCTGTTGATGTAACCACGCAAAAACCAAAAGAGGTAGAACCCGAATTTGTTGATGTGGTGGGACAGATCAGCTTACGCAGCCTGGAAAGAGCTGAGAAAAAGAAACGGCATCACCAACATCATCAAAAAGAACAACCTCGTCAACAGCAGCCAAAAGATCAAGCCCGCCAGGGACAAGGACAACAACAACAGCAACATCGCCGCGATAACCGGCCTAATGACAAAAAAGGTGGAGGTGGTGGCGACCGGAGGAACAATCCGCCGAAGAAAGGAAACTAGAGGAATTAGCAAATGTGCAAATTCGAAAATGCGCAAATCGAAAATCGAGCGCTTTTAATTTTCGTGCTTTTTGCTTTAATTTTTGTGGCTGTATTCACGTTTCGCGACTCACTATTGAGGAAGTCACCTTAATGCATTTGGCTATTTCACATATGTCGTCGATTGCCAGCCGCCGTTAACCGGTTGCTAATTGACTATTGCCGATTCACGCTTTTTTGTATCTTGTTAAAACAAAAAACTCTATAACTATGGCTCTATTTAAATCCGGTAATCCTGCATTAAACGAAAAGACGTTCACCAAGAGCTTTTCTTACACTGATGCGGAGGCAATGACCGTTAAAGGAACCCTGAACAAATTCGGAATCCTTTTCTTAATGACCATGGCTACAGCAGGGCTGGCCTGGAAAATGGTTTACTCCGGTGTTGATGTTACTACTTACATGTGGGTTAGCGTATTCGGTGCATTAGGCATCGCAGTTATAATGGTATTTAAAATGGAATGGGCATCTTTCCTGGCTCCTATATACGCTTTGATAAAAGGATTTGCAGTAGGCGCTATTTCAGCATTCTATAATTTTGCTTTCGAAAAAATTGCTCCCAATATCATAACACAGGCTGTTGCCTTAACCTTTGGTGTGGTGATCGCCATGTTCCTGTTGTACAAATTCAACATCATTCGTGCTACCCAAACCTTCAAAAAAATAGTTATCACCGCTACATTAGGTATAGCCGTTTTCTATTTAATTTCTATCGGTTTGCACTTTGCCAATATCGATATCCCCTTCCTGCATGAAGGAAGCACCTTCGGTATTATCTTCTCTTTAGTAGTTGTTGGTTTGGCTGCCATGAACCTGATACTCGATTTCGACATGATCGAAAACGGTGCTAAAGCAGGCGCTCCTAAATACATGGAATGGTATGGCGGATTTGCTTTACTGGTTACCATTATTTGGTTGTATCTGGAAATCTTACGCTTACTGGCTAAGTTAGCTTCAAGAAAATAGCAACTGAAAGCTCTATACTCGTAAAAGCCATCGCACTTGTAGCGCGATGGCTTTTTTATTTTAGCTAACTCATCTGCTTTCCTTTATCATATCAGCACATTAACACATTATTCTACCATCCATCACCATCCAGCATATTACCTAAGCCACCCAGGATGCTGCCTTCTTCTTTACGGCCTCTGGGTCCGCCATAGGTTAAAATACGACCGGCCAAACGGCTGATGGGCAGGGTTTGGATCCACACTTTACCAGGACCACGCAAGGTTGCAAAGAACAACCCTTCACCACCAAACAATGTATTTTTAATGCCGCCTACAAACTGAATATCGTAATCTACGGTTTGTGTATATGCTACCAAACAGCCGGTATCGATCCGCAGAAATTCACCGGGTTGTAATACTCTTTCAAATACGTGACCACCGGCATGCACGAACGCCATACCATCACCTTCCAGCTTCTGCATTATAAAACCCTCGCCACCAAACAAACCGGTACCCAGTTTACGTTGAAACTCTATACCCACACTTACGCCTTTGGCAGCACACAGGAAAGAATCCTTCTGCGCCACGATCTTGCCACCGAACTCCATCAGGTCGAGCGGAATGATCTTACCGGGATAAGGAGACGCGAAGCTTACCCGCTTTTTACCCTGGCCTACATTGGAAAAAGCGGTCATAAACAAACTTTCACCGGTCAATATCCGCTTACCCGCCGACATTAACTTACCTAAAAAACCAGTCTGCGCCTTGGCGCCGTCACCAAAAATGGTCTCCATTTGAATGCCATCATCCATCATCATAAAGGCGCCGCTTTCTGCAATAGCCGTTTCACCCGGATCGAGTTCCACTTCAACATATTGCATCTCTTCGCCGTAGATCTTGTAGTCTATTTCGTGATTTGTACGCATGAAAATCTGTTTAAAGTTTTATTAATCAATTTATAGTTGTTGTATGGTGAATCGTCAATGGTGAATGGTGAATAGCTCGCGAATCTTGAAATTATTTGCGACCTTGCTTCGCCTGAAAATTATTGCCGATTGCCACCTCGGAACCGTTAGTCGCAAATTAACGCTATTCGTTTCATGAAGTATGATAATTTTTTAGGGTAAGCCGCCTTTAAGGGTCGTGTGCCGGCTGGCTCACCCTTGGTTCAGGGTGAGCCGCCCGGTAAGGGCTCGCCCCCACCTCACCAAATTGATAAATGGTTTGGAACCCCCATAATAATTCCTTTACCTTGCCTACATCTCATTTAACAAAAATTACATATATGAAAAGAGCCATACTGCTATTGGCTACTACATTGCCATACCTGTGCAATGAGGTTACAGCGCAGGTAAAGCTGGTTGAAAAGATCACCCGTCAGGGGAGTGAGCTCGTTATTCCGTACGAAAAATACCTGCTGCCAAATGGGCTTACGCTGGTGGTACATGAAGATCACAGCGATCCTATTGTGCAGGTAGACGTTACCTATCACGTTGGTTCGGCCCGTGAACAGATCGGCAAATCGGGCTTCGCCCATTTCTTTGAGCACATGATGTTCCAGGGTAGCGACCACGTAAAAGATGAAGAACATTTTAAAATGGTGACCGATGCCGGCGGTACGCTTAACGGTTCTACCAATCGCGATCGTACAAACTATTTTGAAACGGTTCCCGTCAATCAACTCGAAAAAATGCTTTGGCTGGAAGCAGACCGCATGGGCTTTTTGCTTGATGCCGTTACCCAACAAAAATTTGAAGTACAACGCGCTACCGTAAAAAATGAAAGAGGACAAAACTATGATAACCGCCCCTATGGTTTGGTGAGTGAAGTGGCTTCCAAAAACCTGTACCCGTACGGACATCCCTATTCGTGGTTAACGATCGGCTATATTGAAGACCTGAACCGTGTTGATGTAAATGACCTGAAGAATTTCTTCTTACGCTGGTATGGTCCCAACAACGCGACAGTTACCGTTGGCGGTGATGTTAAAACAGCAGAAGTAGTTAAGCTGGTAGAAAAATACTTTGGTCCTATTCCACGCGGCCCTGAAGTGGAGAAAGTAGTTGTGCCCGCTGTAGTGCTGGAAAAAGACCGCTATGTAAGCTATACAGATAATTACATCAGGTTGCCATTGTTGAATATTGTGTTTCCTACGGTGCCTAACTATCACAAAGATATGCCTGCCCTCTCCTGTCTATCACAGATATTGGGACAAGGCAATACCTCTCTGTTGTACCAACAACTTGTAAAACAACAACTGGCATTACAGGCAAATGTATATAGTCAGCTATCTGAACTTGCCGGAGAATTTATCATCAGAGTAGTGCCCATGCCTGGAAAAACACTGGCCGATATGGAGAAGCTGGTACGGGCTTCATTGGATAGTTTTGAAAAACGCGGTGTTACCGATGACGACATAGAAAAATTCAAAGGCAGTATAGAAGCGCAATACATCAATGGCCTGCAAAGCGTATCGGGCAAAGTATTTCAATTGGCAGCCTTCCAAACGTTTACCGGAAATCCGAATATGATCGGCACTTTATTGAAAATGTACAGCTCGGTTACCAAAGAAGATGTTATGCGGGTTTACAATCAATATATAAAAGGAAAGCATTCCGTTATTGTAAGCGTATTACCCAAAGGCCAGGAGAATGTAGTTGCGGCAGCAGATAATTATACTATAGATAACAGCCATTACACTGCCCCCGACTATGGTTATACCGGTTTAAAATATACGAAAGCTACCGACAACTTCGATCGCAGCAAACTTCCCGGCAATGGGCCCAACCCGGTTATAAAAGTGCCCGCCTTCTGGCGTAAAGACCTGCCAAATAAGATCAGGTTTATTGGTGCAGAAAATAATGAATTGCCTACCGTGACCCTTACGATTGCCATGCCCGGCGGTCATTTGCTGCAATCAAAAGACACTGCTAAAATAGGATTGGCCAGCTTGTTTGCCGACATGATGAATGAAGACACCAAAAATTATACGGCCGAACAAATGACCATCGCCTTAGAAAAATTAGGCAGCAGCATAGAAGTTAGCAGCAGCCGCGATGCAATTGTTTTCACCATTGAGTCGCTTAAAAAGAATATCGACAAAACGCTGGCCCTGCTCCAGGAACGGTTGTTCAATCCAAAATTCACTGAAACTACTTTTAACCGCATACAACGGCAAACGCTGGAAAGCATAAAGCAATCGAAGACCCGTGCGGCTATGGTGGCCGATGATGTTATTGCCGTAGTGAATTATGGACCTAACCATATTTTTGGCATGAACGAAAGCGGTACGGAAAGCTCTGTTAAGAATATCACCCTGCAGGATGTAGAGAACTATTACAACAACTACATGACGGCCAACAATACCAAAGTGGTTGTGGTAGGAGATATAACACAAAATGAAATACTGCCTAAGTTATCTTTCCTGAATAAGCTGCCTAATAAAAGCATTGAATTACCCGCTGTATCGGCCAAACCAAAAGAGGTTGATAAATCAAGAATATACCTGGTAAATATTCCGAAAGCCGCACAAACCGAATTCCGTTTAAGCAATGTTACCGGTTTGAAATACGATGCTACCGGTGAATATTACAAAACGGGTTTAATGAATTTTGCATTGGGTGGCGGTTTCAATGGCAGAGTGAATATCAACCTGCGCGAAGACAAAGGCTGGACCTATGGCGCCCGTACCAATTTTAATGGCGATGAATACACTGGTGATTTCACTTTCAGCTCAGGCATTCGGGCCGATGCTACAGACAGCGCTTTAACCGAGGTAATAAAAGAATTGAAAACATATACTACTACCGGCATTAAAGATGAAGAACTGCTGTTTGTGAAAAATGCCATTGGTCAGCGTGATGCCTTGCGATATGAAACCGGTGCACAGAAAGCCGGTTTCATTCAACGGATGTTGCAATATAATTTACCGGCCAATTATGTAGATCAGCAAAACAAGATCCTGAAAAATATTACCAAGCCAGAAATTGATGCACTGGCTAGAAAATGGATCCATCCTGACAAACTGAACATGGTGCTTGTAGGTGATAAAGCACGCATTCTCCCCGGCTTACAAAAAACAGGCTATGAAATTGTAGAGTTGAATACTGATGGAAAGCCGGTTGAGGGCGGAGAGGGGAAGAAAGGATTTTAAAATACAGCTTTAAGCCATAAGCAATACAATAGATAAAACGAAAGGCATCCTGGTGATCAGGATGCCTTTCGTTTTATGATTCTTCGCTATTTTAACGTTTTTCAGTTTTCTGCTTACAGCTTTAAGCTTGCGGCTTACAGCTAACTAGAACCAGCTTCCCAAAAACGCTTCATTCACTTTTTCTTTCTTACCGGCCAGCTTTCTTCTTCTGCGTCTTACTTTATAATTATGTGCCACCATCGTTACTAACATCAATGGTATGAACAAGAGCGTTAATGGCGGAATACCCATGAATGAGATCCATTTACCACCATACATGTTGCGCATGGGCCTTCTTAACCTTTCTGAGATCAGGTACATCGCAGGCAGAATAAGAAGCGTCATAAAGAACGCAAATGCCAAACCGAAGATGATGGTCCATGACAACGGTTTCCAGAACACGGCGTTATCACCGCCAAAGAAGATATGCGGGTTTAATTCTGAGAATAATTTCACAAAGTTGATATTGAAACCAACTGCAAGAGGTATCAGGCCAAGGATGGCAGCCATGGCAGTTAACAATACCGGGATGATACGGGTTTTACCAGCTTGTATCAGCGCTTCCCTGGTTTTCATGCCACGGGCCCTTAATTCATCTGTGAACTCAATAACCAGGATACCATTCTTCACCACAATACCAGCCAGGCCCACAATACCTAAACCGGTCATAAGTACCGATACTTCCATTTTTGTGATGGCGAAACCTAACAACACCCCGATCACACTGAAGATGATCTCTGTTAAGATGATCACCGGCTTGCTCACCGAGTTGAACTGAATAACCAGGGTGAACAGGATGATCATTAACGCAATAACCAACGCTTTCAACAGGAAAGCCCCTGTTTCGGCCTGCTGTTCCCCTTCACCGGTTTGCTTGATATTTACATTATCAGGCTTCTTGTTAAAGTTCCCGATGTGTGTTGTCAACTCCTGGTTCACTGCCGTGGGCGTATATCCTGTGAGTACATTTGAACGCAGGGTAATTACACGCTTCTGGTTCTTCCGTTTTACACTTCCCAGGGTACTGGTATAATCAACTTTAACCAGGGAGCTGATGGGTACACTTTTAACCTGACCGGTGGCCATATCGCGGAAGGTAATGTTCATGTTCATCAGGTCGGCCAGGTTCTTACGTTGTCCTTCGATGTTGCGAAGCTGGATCTTGTATTCATCATCGCCATCTTTGATCTTCGATACTTCACGGCCGAATACGGCTGTTCTTATTTCCTGTCCTATTTGTGCAGTGGAAACACCTTCTATCAATGCCCTTTCGCGATCTACGGTAAAGCTGATCTCAGGGTTAGAAAGGTCTACGTCCATTTTCAGTTCTTCCACACCAGGCACCTGAATAGAATCGAGGTAATTCTTTAATGAAACGGCTGTTTTGATAAGATCGTCAAAGTCTTCACTGGCCACTTCAATATTAACGGGAGGATCAGTGGGCGGACCACCCTGTTCCTGGTCAACCGAAATTTCAGCGCCGGGTATTCCTTTGATCGCTTTGCGGATATTATCCATATAAGGACGCGTTGCAACGCCTTCGCGTTTTTCAAATTCTACAAAGGAAACCTGTATACGTCCCAATTCGGGTCTTGTGCTTCGGTCGCCGCTCGCAGGATCGCTGGCGCCAACAGCCACGTTACTGATCACACTTTCAACAACAGGATTTTTCTTGCCATGTTCCATTCCCAGCACCTGGTAAACTTTTGTCTCCAATGTGCGGGTAATAGAATCGGTATATTCCACGTCGGAACCTACTGGCAATTTCAGGTATACATAGATCTGGTTCGGGTCACCCTGAGGGAAGAAAACCACGGGGACATTCCTTGCACCGAAGAAAACAAAAGTGAGTATCAACAGCACAAAGGTGCTAAGTAATAAATGTACAGGTCTCCATCCTTTCAGCGCCCAGCGCAATGAGGTTTCATAGTGTCCCATGATCCACGGCAGCGCTCTATTCTGAAACCCATGGATAAGATCATCCAGTACATACCGGTTTAACAGAATAAGCAGCATGATAAAGATCAGGAAATTACCAAGGAAGGTAAATCCCATTACATCAAACAGGATACCTATACCTAACGGAATCCAGAAAGAAGGCTTTCGGAAGATCGCCGATTTTGGCTCTTTGGCACCTTCGGCGTGGTTCATAAAGTCAACCGCAAACACCGGGTTCATCAGGAATGCCACTATCAACGATGCGGTTAAGGTAAAGATCAGCATGGCGGGCAGGTAAACCATGAATTTACCAATGATACCCGGCCAGAACATCAGCGGGAAGAATGGAGCCAGCGTGGTAACGGTACCGGCCAGCACCGGAACAAACACTTCACCGGCAGCCATCATGGCCGATTTTTCAGCAGTAAGGCGACCGTTGCCCTGCACAAAGATGCGGTGCGTATTTTCAATCACCACAATGGCGTCATCCACAATAATACCCAGGCCGAACAACAGCGCAAATAATACAATGAAGTTGAGCGTAACGTGGGTACCGATCATCAGGTCGGCCGCCGGTAAAAACACAAACGCCACAAACATACTAAGCGGTACCGACAGGGCCACGAAGAAGGCATTGGTAACACCCATGAAAAACATCAGGATGATCAATACCAGTATAAAACCAATGACAATTGTATTTACCAGGTCGTTGAACGATGTACGGGAAGCTTTACTTTGATCACCCGTTATATCTACTTTAAGGTCCTTGGGGAACTGGGAAGCCTGCATATCTTCAGTTACCCTTTTAACATCGTCGGAAGTTTCGATAAGGTTTTCACCGGCGCGCTTGATGATATTCAGGGTAATTACCGGTTTACCATCAAGGCGTGCATAGCTTTCCCTTTCTTTTGTGGTGTCTTTTATTTGCGCAATATCTTTCAGGTATATAGGTGAACCACTCGTATTGCGAACTACTACCTTTTGAAGATCGAATTCGGTTTTAAACTGGCCTTTTAACTGCAGGGTACGTTTCATGCTTCCTACATCGAGCAAACCGCCGGATATGTCCATGTTTTCCCGGGAAACGGCACCGGCAATATCATCAAATGTAATACCGGCGCTGCGCATCTTGTAGTTATCTACATTGATCTGAAACTCTCTTTCAGGCGCACCTACCAGGTCAACCCGGTTCAACTGGGGCAATTCTTCCAGCTTGTCTTGCAGATCATCGGCGTATTTCTTCAACCTGGGCAAATCAAAGTCGCCGCTCAGGTTAACATACATGATCGGCTGTTCCGAAAAGCTCACTTCCATTACGGTTGGTTCTTCGGTAAGATCGTTAGGCAGGTCTTTTTTTGCCTTATCAACCGCATCCTTTACTTTCTGTAACGCTACATCGGTCTTTACATCGGTACTAAATTCTACCATGATGGCCGAATAATCCTGCACCGAAGTACTGGTAGTTTTATTGATCTTGGCCCCGGTAATACCCTTGATCTCTTTTTCAATAGGGTTGGTTACGAGGTTTTCAATGTCTTTAGGCGAGTTCCCAAAATAAATCGTTTGCACGTAAATGGTAGGGATCACTATATCGGGAAACTGTTCTTTGGGCAGGGTAAGAAACTGAAAAATCCCTCCCAAACTAAAGAACAGCATAACGAGATATATCGAAGTCTTATTCTTGATACTCCAGGTCGTTGGCCTAAAATGCTTGAACTTTTCTTTAATATTTTCTAAAGCACTCATACAATTTTTTTATTGTAATTCAATTTGATTCAGCAATCATGCACGATTTAAATTGCATTACGAGTGAAACGGCAAACGGCAAACGTGAAAACAATTCAAACTTCTCGCTACCTCATTTAACGTCTCACGTTTCCCGATTCTATTTCGCATCTGTAATGATCGGCTGGCCGTCGTACAGGCCCTGGAAACCATCGGTGATCAGTACTTCGCCGGCCTGCAAGCCGCTTTTAACTTCCAGTGTATCGCCATACAATTGCCCAACTGTTACAGGTCTTTTCTTGGCTATTTTTTTACCATTCTCATTGGCAGCTACCATTACAAACTTTCCTTTATCATCATTCTGAATGGTATTAATGGGAATAGTGATCGCATTAGGCACCGCATAGTCCTGGATACGCACCATCGCTATCTGACCCGGGCGAAAACCACCGTTACCTGGTATTCTTCCTTCAATATAAAATGAACGGGTAGAGGCATCGATCGTTTTACCAGCTACCGAAACTTTGGTAGTGATCGACTTGTTGTTATCCTCAGGCAACGTAACCACTAAATTGGTTCCCTCATGTACTTTTGTCTGATAAGCCTCCGGTACATTGGCAGTAACTTTTAAAACACTGGAGTTAATAATTGCAATACCTCTTTGTGCAGCAGATGCCGGAGAAAAGAATTCACCCACTTTTGCTGTAACAAGTTCAGCTACACCGGCAATTTCAGCGTATACATTCGACATATTTAATTCTTCCTTTAACAGGTCGATTTGCTTTTCAATATTATCTACATTGTTCTTCGCATTTAATAACTCCACTTCGGTACCTATCTTTTGGTCCCACAGGTTTTTACGGCGATCATATAAGGTCTTAGCCAGGTTCAATTGTACATTGGCCTGTTCAATCTGGCGGCGGGTTACTGCGTCATCCAGTTTCATTAACAACTGGCCTTTACGTACATAATCGCCTTGTTTAACATAAATGGCTCTAATTTGGCCACCTGCACCCCGGGGTGTTACATAGGCCATATTTTCTGCATCCACCTTACCCTGCAAGTCGATATAATGGGTGAATGGTGATGTGGTAACCGGAGTCAACACAACCAGTTTTGGTTTTTCCGGCCGTTTGGCGCTGGTATCAAGCTTTGCAATTTCTTTTTCGAGTGTGCCTATTTCCTCTGCTGCTTTTACCTGTTGCGTCTTCAGTTCTTCCAATTTGGCTTTTTTCTTTTCCAGCTCACTTTTTCCGCCGCATGCTGCCATAAAAAGAACAATGGCAACTGCGCCAATTATGTTATACGTACTTTTCATATCAAATAATTTATCCTGTGAATGCATTTGTTGGTTTAGGTTTTTATAGAATTTGTGCTTATAATTTTCCAATGGCTTTTAAATAATCTATCCGGGCTACAATGGCATCGTACAACGCATTAATATAATTGGTTTGCGCTGCCTTCAGGTCTGTTTGCGCTGCGGTGATCTCTGTATTCGACCCCAAACCTGCTTCGTACTTCTTTTTGGTTTGCTCATATACATCTTCAGCCAGCTTCATGTTCTGCTTCTGGAAATCCATGGCCTCGATAGCTGTTTTAATTTGTATGCGGGCGGTTTCTACTTCATTATCTATTGTTAATTTCAGATTGGCTATCTGGTTTTCCGTTTGCTGCAAGGTCAGCTTCGCCTCATCGATCTTCGATTTGGTATAAAACCCTTTAAAGATGGGCACTGAAATATTTAAGCTGATGTTTGAGAACGTATACCAGTCGCCTTTGCCAAAGAAATCAAATTTATTACGCTGGGCATTTTTTGACCAGGAACCGGAAAGGCTTACCGTGGGTATCTGGCTCAGGTTATAACGTTTAATATTATACTCATTCAGTTTTTTACCAAGTTCGGCATACTGGTATTCCTTTCTATCGGAATAATTATAATTGCTTGCTTCCAATACGCCTTGTTTTATCTGGCTATCGCTCAGGGTGTCTTTTAAGATCAGTTCATCCTTCATGGGCATACCCAATAACAATTTCAAACCCAGATTACCGCTGGCAATTCCATTCAGCACCCTGTTTTTCTCTGTTTGAAGATTGGAGATCTGTACTTCAATTTTATCTACATCCAGCTTTTCGGCAAATCCGTTCTTATACATTTCGCGGGTATCATGCTGTAATTTCTGCAGGCGTTCTACATTGGCATCAAGTAACCCGATCTGCGTTTTACTAGCTACCAGTTGGTAATACACTTTATAAACATTTGCTTTGATCAGCTCTTCCGTTACTTCCACATTTTTCTTTGCCCACTCCATAGTGGTAGCTCTTGCCTGCAAGCCTACGAAAACCTGGCCATCGAATAAGATCTGGTTAAGATCCAATCCTGCGTTGGCTACATATTTTGTTCCAAACTGCGCCTGGATCAATCCAAAATCAGTTGGAGAAACAATGGGCTGACCTGCAGCATTTTTCACGCCCTCAGCCTGTAAAACGCCATATGTTCCCATTGCAATAAAGTTGGGAAACGATTGAACTGCTATGTTCGGATTGTAAGTAGCACCTATTCTTCCGCTCAACTGCGGGTAAGCATTAGACGTTACCTGCCTGTTGGTTTCTTCCTGTAGCCTAACACTGAGTAACATATTTTTAACCTGTACGCTATTCTTTTTCGCATAGTCCACCGCCTGCTTTACGGTTAATTCATGTTTTTCCTGTGCCAGGGCCGGTTGCAACAAACCAGTTAATACAACCACCAGAGCGATCTTATTTATTCTTGCCGGATTCAGTTTCATAGTTCTTTGCATTTTTATTTCTATGCTGTTGATATTTTATAATCAGTTTATGGCCTTTAAGGGAAGCAACCCCGAATACATAATGTTCAATAACAGCTTTGGTAACCTCGGATAGCTTATACCGGGAGGGAGGAAAAAGATCTATATTGAAAGGGATCATCATCGATTCCAACCTGAACTTCGACAACACGTCTATATCAATATCGGGGCGATACAATTCCTCTTTCACGCCCCATTCCAGGTTTTTACGGATGATCTGTAATAAGAATTTGTTTTTATGCTCCATAAACCGCTGGTATGCCCGAACATGGAATTTCTCCATATCATACAATATCATCGGGTTCATATTACTCAACTGTTCAACTACCTGGTCTACGGTTAAAAAGATCTCTTCAATAGCATCCTTTGCATTCTCACCGCATTTCATACAGTCACGCTGCATATCCATTACTTCATCTTCCACCACCGCATCAACCAGTTCATTCTTATCAGTGTAATACTGATAAATGGTTTTCTTCGACATACCCAGGTTGTTGGCTATATCATCCATGGAAACAGAGCGAATACCATACCGTAGGAATAATTCATTCGCTTTTTCCCGGATCCGCACTTTTGTGTTTGCTTCCGTTATCATAATAATCGGGCACAAAACTATAGAAACTTTTATCGTTACCAAAGTTTCCATCCCCATTTTTAAACCGCCGGTAATAAAATAGCACCCTAACAATTGTTCGTTTATACGAACGCATGATTTGGGCTGGTACAAAGTTTGGGCCTTTCTTCCCATTGCTAATTAATTGCTTTCCAACCAAAAACACGCAACTTTACACAAGCTTATTTTATCAGGCAATGGAAGAGGGTTACTTTTGGGATGCAAAACACAGCGGAGCATGAAAACATCACATATATTTAAAAAGATCATCCAATACTTCCTGCAAGGGCTAATTATTTTAGCACCTATAGCGATCACTATTTATGCAGTTACAGCTTTATTTAATTTTATCGATAACATTCTGCCCAGTCTCATCGGTTATTTTTCGCCCGATCTGCTGGGTGTTGATGCCAATGGCAATCCGAAAAAAATACCTGGACTTGGATTTATACTGGTAACGCTCATCGTTATATTGGTAGGTTATATTTCATCTTCTTTTATTGTAAGCAAGCTGGTTGACCTGTTTGATAAAATACTGGAACGCACACCCGGTATCAAGCTACTGTATTCTACTGTAAAAGATTTCTTTGAAGCCTTTGCCGGTAATAAAAGAAAATTTGACAAAGCGGTGCTGGTATGTATTGAAACAACAGATGTATGGCAGATCGGTTTTATAACGCAGCAGGAATTACATGAGTTTGGGTTACAGGAACATGTAGCCGTATATGTTCCGCAATCGTATGCCTTTACAGGCCGCCTGTATTTTGTGAAGGCCGACAGGGTGCGCTTATTAACCGATATTAGTTCAACCGAAGCCATGAAATTTGCTATCTCAGGTGGGGTTACTACTATTGATGATGAGACCCCTCATCCGCCGAAAAAGGGAGAAAATAATGTGCTAACGTGATAATCTGCTAATATGCTAATGGAATACAGAAGTCAATTTTATCACGTTTTCACAACTCCAGGCCCGCAATTGAACCGGCAGAAAGCAGCAGTAGTCACAGGTTTCCCAATGTGTGGGTCTTTGCCGTTTCACGATTGCCGTTTCTTGAAAATGATCAATTTCTAACCATAACCTTCATACTAACTCACAATCCACCGTACCTTCATCAGTAATGAAGAAGCTTCTGCTCATAACAGCAGCGGTGCTTTATAGCCATGCACTTTTCCCCTGGGGGTTTTATGCCCATCGCCAGATAAATTACTATGCAGTCTTTATGCTGCCGCCCGATATGCTGGTGCTGTATAAACCAAACATCCAGTTCCTGAGCGATCATGCAGTAGACCCCGATAAACGACGGTATGCTGTAGCCGCAGAAGGCGCCCGCCATTATATCGACATTGATCATTACGGCACCTACCCTTTCGATTCACTCCCCCGCACCTGGACCAAAGCAGTTGAAAAATATGGCAAAGACACTTTACAGAAGTATGGCATTGTGCCCTGGTACATTCAAACCATGCTGGGCCGGCTTACCGCTGCCTTTAAAGAAAAAGACCAGGTAAAAATCCTTAAGCTCTCTGCTGATATCGGTCATTACATTGCCGATTCGCATGTACCGCTGCATGTGTGCAGTAACCACAATGGGCAACTCACCAACCAGCAGGGTATTCATGCGTTTTGGGAATCGCGCATACCCGAACTGTTGGCCGCCACTTCCTGGGACTTCCTGCTGGGGAAAGCCTCTTATATCGCCAACCCTTTGGCCTTTAGCTGGAAACGGGTGCTGGAAAGCGCGGCTGCAGCCGACAGTGTATTGCGCATAGAACGAGAATTGACCGCCCAATTTTCATCAGACCAGAAATATTCGTTTGAACCGCGGAATGACCAGGTGATCAGGCAATATTCCTCCGCTTACTGCCGGGCCTATGATCAACGGCTTAACCATATGATCGAGCGGCGCATGCAGCAATCGATCGTTGCCGTAGCTTCCTTTTGGTACACAGCCTGGGTAAATGCCGGCCAGCCCGACCTGAAACAACTCATCAACAAAAACCTCAGCGAAGCAGACCGGCGGGAATTTGAGGAATTAAACGCTGCCTGGTTGAAAAGGCAGAAACAAGGAAAAGATTGTGATTAGCTCATCCTGAACACGTTACGCATGACCGGCAAAATTCGCTTTCCCCATAGTCACGCGAATTGAATACTTTTGCACTCCTTCTAATTTAAGTGAAACAATGATGCACAATTTTAACGCGGGGCCCAGCATTTTACCCCGGGAAGTATTCCAGCAAGCCAGTGAAGCCATTTTAAATTATAATAATTCCGGCTTGTCGATCCTGGAAATCGGTCACCGCACCGACCTGTTTCAGGCAGTAATGGATGAAGCCATTGCCCTGGTGAAAGAATTAATGCAATTGGATGATCAGCATGAAGTGTTGTTCCTGCATGGCGGCGCTTCCACCCAATTCTTTCAAATTCCCATGAACCTGTTGAATGACAATGAAATAGCCGCCTATACCGATACCGGTACCTGGTCGGCCAAAGCCATAAAAGAAGCCAAAATATTCGGCCATGTGGAAGTGGTTTGCAGCGCTAAAGAATCAAATTACAACCACCTGCCCAAGCAATTTACGGTTCCAAAAACAGCCAAATACCTGCACCTGACCACCAACGAAACCATTCACGGGGTACAGTGGCACGACTTCACTCCTTTCTTTGAAGCCGGTGTGCCGCTGGTTGCAGATATGAGCAGTGACATCCTGAGCCGGGTAATGGACTTTAATAAATTCGATCTGATATATGCCGGCGCCCAAAAGAATGTTGGCGCTGCCGGGGTTAACCTGGTTGTAATAAATAAGAACATCCTGGGCAAAGTGAACCGGAAACTGGCCTCCATGATGGATTACCGCAATCATATCGAGAACGGTTCCATGTTAAATACGCCTCCCGTATTTGCCGTGTATGTTTGTATGCTCACCCTGCGCTGGTTGAAAAACAAAGGCGGTGTGGCGGCAATTGAAAAGATCAATAATCAAAAAGCGCAATTACTGTATAACGCCATCGACACCTTACCGGCATTTAAAGGCCCGGTTATTAATAAGGAAGACCGCAGTATCATGAACGCCTGCTTTGTGATGGAAAATGCCGACCTGGAAAAGGAATTCCTCACGCTTTGCAAGCAAAATAATATTGTTGGGGTGAAAGGGCATCGCAGCGTAGGCGGATTCAGAGTATCCCTGTACAATGCCCTGCCGCTGGAAAGTGTGCAGTTGCTGACAGACCTGATGAAAGATTTTGCTAATAAGAAAGGATAAAACCTCCCCGGGCCCCTCCTGAAGGAGGGGAGCTGGGCAGCCTCGCTTCAGAGCGTGGTTCAGGTGAGCCACTCTTTTAGAGCCCTTTAAGGGCGGCTCACCCCCGGCCCAATCACTGAAATTCTTTTTGTAAACTAGTGGCAAAGCCTGTTATTTTGCCCGCTTAATAATAGTAGTAAAATGGCTAATATTTCTCCTTTTAAAGCCCTGCGCCCACGCCCTGAGCTGGCAAAGCAGGTAGCTTCTCGTCCTTACGATGTGCTCAATTCGAAAGAAGCCCGTGAAGAAGTTGTAGGCAATCCGTATTCGTTCCTGCATATCACCAAATCAGAGATCGATCTGTCAGACGATATTGATATCCACACCGAACCGGTATATGAAAAGGCAAAGGAAAATATCGCGGCATTTATTCAACGCAGCATTTTGTTCCGGGAAGACAAACCTTGTTATTACATATATCAACTCGTTATGAACGGCCGTAGTCAAACCGGACTGGTTAGCGCCAGTTCAGTTGATGATTACGAAAATGATATCATCAAAAAGCACGAGTTTACCCGGCCCGAAAAAGAGAAAGACCGCATTAATCATATAGCCACCACCGGCGCACAAACAGGGAATGTTTTCCTGGCTTACCGCAACAATGCAGAAGTAGATGCCCTGATTGAACAATGGAAAAACACGCATTCGCCGGTATATGATTTCGTAGCAGACGATGCTATCAGTCATACTATTTGGGTCATCAACGACGACACCACTATTGAAACCATCACCAACCTGTTCAAAACAAAGATCCCGCAAACCTATATTGCAGATGGTCACCACCGGGCAGCTTCTGCCGCCAAAGTGAGAAAAGCATTGGGCGAAAAAGCCAAAGAAGAAGCGGATTATTTTTTAACTACCCTGTTCCCATCGAACCAGTTATACATCATGGATTACAACCGGGTAATTAAAGACCTGAACGGGCTCACCGAAGCAGCACTCCTGGAAAAATTAGGCGCTTCTTTTACTATAGAAAAAGCATCCAGCGCTGTATCGCCTGCTCAATTGCACCAGTTTGGGATGTACCTGAAAGGCCAGTGGTACATATTAACCGCCAAAGAAGGTACCTACTCGAACGATCCCATTGGCGTACTGGATGTAACGATCCTTTCAAACCTGGTACTGGACCCGGTTTTAGGCATTAAAGACCAGCGTACCGACAAACGGATCGATTTCGTGGGCGGTATTCGCGGTTTATCTGAGCTGGAAAAAAGAGTGAACAGTGGAGAAATGGCCGTGGCTTTCAGCCTGCACCCGGTTACCATTCAGCAATTGTTCGATATTGCCGACAGCGGTAATGTAATGCCCCCAAAAAGCACGTGGTTTGAACCCAAACTGCGCGATGGGTTGCTCACGCACCTGATTTATGGTTAACCCAGATATTGCTGATTTTGAGATTTAGAGATTTTGAGATGTAAAATCCCAAAATCTCTAAATCCCGGGATCAAAAATTTAAAGCTTTCTTACCTCCTATTTCCTACTTCTTACTTCCTACTTCTTCCCCTCCCTCCCCCCATATTTTAACTTTCTTTCCGGCTATCAGTCTTTTCCTTCCCTTATCTTTGAACTGTATGAAACATCTTTTACCAGTTGTAGGATTATTGTTTGCCGTACATATAGCGCAGGCCCAACCGGAGCCTGGCGATGTTAAAACAGTGCAGGAAACGGCTAAAGGGTTCATGAAGCAAGGCGATTATTCCAATGCCGTTTTGGTGCTGAACAGGGGTTTGCAAAACAATGCAGATAACCTGGAGCTACAGAAAGACCTGGCATTTGCCTATTACCTTAACCGTGATTATGTACGCGGAATTGAAGTGGCCAAAAAATTTCCCGAGCGCCAGGATGCCGACGTGCATAGTTTTCAGTTGCTGGGCATGTTATACAAAGCCATTGAAGAAGTAAAGGAATGTGAAAAAATGTATAAGTCGGCCCTGAAGAAATTTCCCAACAGCGGCACTTTGTACAACGAATATGGCGAAATGATGTGGAGCAAAAAAGATTACAGCGATGCCATCAAACTATGGGAAAAAGGCATTGAAGCTGACCCCAGCTATTCTGGAAACTACTATAACGCTGCCAAATACTACTATTTTACCCCCGATAAAGTTTGGGCGCTGGTGTATGGCGAAGTATTTGTAAACCTCGAAAGCTATTCAAAGCGTACTGCTGAGATCAAGAACATTTTGCTTGACGGCTATAAGAAGTTATTTACCGATGGCAACCTTACCAAAGACCAGGATACAAAGAATGAATTTGTGAAAGCATTCCTGGAAATTATGAAATCACAATCTTCGTTTATTGGCGCCAACGGGGTTACGGCGGAAACATTATCGGCTATTCGCACCAAATTTATCCTGGAGTGGTTTTCGAAAAATGCTACCCGTTTTCCCTTCCGCTTATACGAATATCACCAGCAACTGTTAAAAGCAGGGATGTTCGATGCGTATAACCAATGGATCTTTGGTACTGCCAACAACCTGCCGGCGTACGAAAACTGGACCAAAACTCACCAGGAAGAATATAACAAGTTTGATTACTTTCAACACAACCGGGTATTTAAGTTACCAGCGGGTCAGTATTATCAAACAGGAAAATAAATAATTAGCCCCGACAGTACCGCCGGGGCTTTTTTTATTTGCGCAGATTTGCTAAATTCAATAAAGCTAAAACCTGTAAAAATCAGTTTACAAAGGCTTAGGCCTAACAGGTTTACGACGGGTATAAAAACTACATCTATGACCGAACCCAAACGATTATTCGATTGCCTGCAATTCCATTTGAAAAGTAAGCCCTTGCCCGTTATGCTCGCGGCCAAGGAAAATGGTAAATGGAAAACATACAGCACGGAAGAAGTAAAAAACACAGTAGATAAACTCAGTGCAGGATTGTTGAACCTGGGTATTCAATGCGGCGATATGACCGCCGAAAAACGCGATAAAATTGCCATTCTTAGTAAAAACCGCCCCGAATGGGTGATGCTCGATCTGGCGGTTCAGCAAATTGGCGCCATTCTTACCCCAGTTTACCCTACCATTAATGTACAGGACCTGGAATTTGTGCTAAAAGATGCCCAGGTAAAAATAGTGTTCGTAAACGACGAAGAACTGTTTCACAAAGTTCTAAGCGTAAAAGACCGGGTACCTTCTTTACAGGAAATTTACACCTTTGAACATGTGGCCAATGCCCGCCACTGGAAAGAGGTAATCACTCTGTCGGATGAAGCGGCCCTACAAAAAATACAGACTATTGCAGATAATATTGCCTATGAAGACCTGGTTACCATTATTTATACATCAGGCACTACCGGTACTCCCAAAGGCGTGATGCTTTCGCATAAGAACATTCTGAGCAATGTGATGGCCTGTTATCCCTGTTTACCCGCGTTCCCGAATATGAAGTCGCTTAGCTTTTTGCCATTGAACCACATTTTCGAACGGATGATCACTTACTTTTATTTGTATAGGGGCATTGCCATCTATTATGCTGAAAGTATGGAGACCATTGGGGATAACCTGAAGGAAGTAAAACCCGACATGTTCACGACCGTTCCCCGCCTGCTCGAAAAAGTATACGACCGTATTATGGCCAAAGGCGCAGAGTTAACCGGTTTAAAAAGAAAATTATTTTACTGGGCGCATGACCTGGCTACCCGGTATGAGATCAATAAACCGATGGGCTTTAGTTATAACCTGCAATTGTCGCTGGCTAACAAACTCATCTTTAGTAAATGGCGCGAAGCGCTTGGCAACAACCTTAAATGTATTGTAAGTGGCGGCGCTGCCTGTCAGGTACGTTTAATTCGCATTTTTACCGCTGCTCAAATCCCGGTGCTCGAAGGGTATGGCTTAACAGAAACCTCTCCGGTGATCAGTGTGAATCGCTTTGAAGAGCACGATCGCATGTTTGGTACCGTAGGGCCGGTAATAGATGAGGTAGAAGTAAAAATTGCAGAAGACGGAGAAATATTATGTAAAGGCCCTAATGTAATGATGGGCTATTATAAACGGCCTGATCTTACAGAGGAAGCCATAAGCGGCGGATGGTATCATACCGGCGATATAGGGATGATAGTGGACAATAAGTACGTGAAAATAACCGACCGCAAAAAAGAACTGTTCAAAACAAGCGGCGGTAAATACGTTGCTCCGCTGCCTATAGAAAACAAGCTGAAAGAATCGATCTATGTAGAACAGATCATGGTAGTAGGTTCTGAACGCAAATTTGTAGGCGCATTGATCATTCCGGCATTTCCGGCATTGAAAGACTGGGCCCGCAAACAAGGCATTCAGGATTTGTCGAACGATCAATTAATAAAACAACCCAAAGTAATTGACCTGTTCAATGAACTGGTTGATAGCTACAATAAATTTTTCAACCACGTAGAGCAAATAAAAAGATTTGAATTACTACCCCAGGAATGGAGCATTGAAACCGGGGAAATGACGCCCAAGATGAGCATCAAACGAAAAGTGGTAATGGAGAAGTATAAGGATGCTATTGAACACATTTATGTTTAGGTGTCAATGGTGAATGGTCAATGGTGAATAGGTTCCCGATTTTCGGGCTTGCTTTCTCATTCAACATATTCTCATTTCCTTCTGTGTGTTTATTGCAGTATGCAGCAGTTATTGCAATTCGCAGCTTTCGCAATGCGTTGAAACAATGCCATTAATGGCTGCCCGATTAATAGTAGGAGCCTGGCATAGGTGAATTCACCATTGACCACTCACCACTCACAGCTCACCACTCACCACTCACTACTCACTACTCACCATCTGATCTAGCCCAACTTCTCAAAACTGCATCTGTTTTATAAGGCAATTCTTTTAGAAATTCGTATAGAAAGAGCAGGAATCGGGTTGCCAACACATTCAAGCTGTAGCAACTTTATAGCTGCAAATACGAAGAACATGAAAAAAGAAGCATTATTAACAGAAGAAAAAACGCTCGATCCCCAGGATTGGTCGGCTTTAAATGAGCTCGGCCACCGCATGCTCGACGATTTGTTCTATTACCTGGAAACTACGCGGCAGCGGCCGGTGTATTCAAAGCCAACAGCCAGGGCCATTGCCAGTGCACAACAACCATTGCCACAGTTACCGCAGGATGCCTCGGCTGTATATGATGATTTCTTTACCAACGTATTGCCCTTTAACACCAACAATATTCACCCGCGCTTTTGGGCATGGGTGCAGGGCGGCGGTACGCCATTTGGCATGCTGGCCGATATGCTGGCCTCGGGCTTGAATGCCAACGTAAGCATCGGCGACCATATGCCCATGCATGTTGAAAAGCAGGTCATTGACTGGTCGAAGGAAATGATGGGGTTCCCCGCAACGGCCAGCGGGCTGTTACTAAGCGGCGCTTCACTGGCGAATATCACCGCGTTGATCGTAGCGCGGCACCAGGCCAATCGCGATATTAAAACAAAAGGCTTGCAGGCGGTAAAAGGTCCGCTCACCATATACGGCTCATCCGAAACGCATAATTGCGTATTGAAAGGGGTAGAAGTGATTGGCATCGGCAGCGATAATTTTCGCAAAGTGCCGGTAGATGAGCAATATCGAATTCGAACGGATGAATTAAAGCGTATGATCGTTGAAGATATAGCGGCCGGGTATCATCCGTTTTGCATCATAGGCAATGCCGGCACCGTAAATACCGGCGCTATTGATCCGCTGAACGAATTGGTAGCCATTGCCCGGGAACACAACCTGTGGCTGCATGTTGATGGCGCTTTTGGCGCAATTCCTTACCTGTTGCCTGAATTTGCTGACCGGTTAAAAGGCATGGAGCAGGCTGATAGCTTATCATTCGATTTTCATAAATGGATGTATGTTAATTATGAAGCGGCCTGCGTGTTGGTCAGGGATCCACAACTCCATCGCGAAGCATTTACTACGGCCGTCAACTATTTATCCCTGCACGAACGGGGTTTATCTGCCGGACCAGACAGTTTTACCAATTTTGGCATGGAATTGTCGCGGGGATTTAAGGCTTTAAAAATATGGATGTTGTTAAAGCAGAACGGGTTGGAAACCTACCGTACGCTCATCAGGCAAAACCTGCAGCAGGCACAATACCTTGCAGAACGGGTACAATTTCAGCCAACGCTTGAGTTGCTGGCGCCGGTTCCCCTGAACATTGTATGCTATCGCTACAATCCGGGCAACTGTACCGAAAGGGAATTAAATGCGCTGAACAAGGAAATTTTGATGCAGTTGCACGAACAGGGTATTGCCGCGCCTTCCTATACCCTGCTGAACGGACAATATGCCATTCGCACTGCCATAACCAACCATCGCAGCCGGTTCGAGGATTTTGAATTGCTTGTAAATGAAACAGTACGGATTGGGACTGGAATTACTGGGATAGTGGGATAACTGTGATATTGGGAATTGGAATTTGGAGCTTGAAATCTGGCTCCCGGCTATAGCGGGGCAGGCTTTGTGATTTGAATCCTGGCATTTGAGGGTTTGCCGTTTGCCGTTTCACGTTTCACGTTTCATGAGTATCTTTACAAACTGATTGACTTGTAGCACTTAAATAAATTTTATTTGTATATGGAACTTACCGATGAGATAAAGGTTCAGAGAACAACCAAATCGAAATTACCTGAAGTAGATTTCAACAAACTGGGTTTCGGCAACTATGTATCTGATCACATGCTGATCTGCAACTATGCCAAGGGTCAGTGGGAAGCGCCCCGCATCATTCCTTTTGGCGAAATTACTGTAAGTCCTACCACCCTGGCATTTCATTACGGACAATCTGTATTTGAAGGATTGAAAGCATTCAGGCTGGAAGATGGCCGCATTAACCTGTTTCGCGTGCAAAAGCATTATGAAAGAATGCTGCGGTCACTTGACCGCATGTGCATGCCCGGCATACCTGAAGAAATATTTGTTGATGGTTTACGTCGCCTGATAGAAGTAGATAAAGACTGGTTACCCGCACAACCCGGCGTCTCCTTATATATCCGCCCGCTGATGTTTGCCAGCGAGGCCAAATATGGCGTAAAGATCTCTGATGAATATTGTTTCATCATGTTTACTGGTCCGGTTGGTCCGTATTTTTCGCAACCATTGAGATTAAAAGTAGAAACAGAGTATACACGAGCCGCCAAGGGCGGAACCGGTTCTGCCAAATGCGCCGGCAACTACGGTGGCGCCTTCTACCCAACGCAAAAAGCAAAAGAAGCCGGCTACGACCAGGTATTATGGACAGATGCCCGCGAAAATAAATACATTGAAGAATCCGGCATGATGAATGCCATGTTCGTGATAGATGGCATTTTGGTTACTCCACCTACCAGTGATTCCATTCTGGCTGGCGTAACCCGCGATTCATTATTGACGCTGGCCGCCGACCTGGGTATTCCTTATGAAGCCCGTCCGATAAGCGTGGCAGAGATCGAAAATGCGTTCAGGCATAATACCATCACAGAAGCATTTGGTGCAGGTACTGCAGCCGTAGTGGCGCCTATTTCTACCATCCACTTAAATGGCATCGATCATCATTTACCAGCCTATAACGACAACGCCATTATGTTCAGGCTGAAGAACAAAATGGAAGCCATTCGTAAAGGCCAGGAGGAAGACAAACATGGATGGAATTTCCTGTTTTAGATCAGATATTATTCTATAATAAAATTTTCAGGTGTGCCATCCCCCAGGGCAGGATGGCACACTTCTTTTTTAGGTAATACCACTATCTTTGGCAATCAACATATAACTTTTCTTATGCCCAAAACCATTATCATAACAGGCGCTAACGGCAACCTGGGTACTGCGGTGGTAAAAAAATTCCTGGAAGAAGACTATAAAGTAATTGCGGTTGACCATTCAGGTAGCCGCCTGGGTTTTGCAGACAGGCATCCGAAATTCGAGCTGCATAGCATTGACCTTTCCGATGAATCGGAAAGCGAAATTTTCGTAAAAGAAGCAGCCAGCCTGTATGGGAATATCGATTGCGGCGTATTGTTAGCAGGCGGTTTTGAGATGGGCGGTATTGAAACCACCAATACCGCAGCCTTAAGAAAAATGTTTTCCCTGAATTTTGAAACAGCTTATCATATTGCCCGCCCGTTATTTCAACACATGATGCAAAACGGCTATGGCAGGTTGGTATTTACCGGCGCCCGCCCGGGCTTACAGGCAGAAGAAGGAACTAACAAAATTGCGTATGCGTTAAGTAAATCGTTGCTGTTTAAACTGGCCGATATTTTAAACAAACAAGCCAAAGGTAAAAATGTAACCGTGTCGGTAATAGCACCCAGCACCATCGACACGCCACCGAATCGCGAAAGTATGCCAGACGCTAATTTCAATAACTGGGTTAAAGCTGAGCAGATTGCCGATGTGCTGGCATTTATTTGTTCTGATAAAGGAAATGTGCTTAGAGAACCGGTATACAAGGTTTATAACAATGCATAAAAAAATAAGATGAGTTATTCAATTGTAATCAAATAACTCATCTTATCAAATTAACCCTGAGTGCTTACCTAAGCTTTCGCCCCGCAATGCGGGGTCGTACGGAATAAACACCCAGGATCTTATTACACCATTAAACACTATTCTTTCTTTATCAGCCTTCCTGGTTTGCGCACCTTTTCATAGGTTAAACTTCCAACACACTATTCCACCCAGTAACGCCATCAGGTTCGCGGAATTGATTCTCAATATCTTCAGCCCACATTCTTTCATCAATAAAAAATTTGTAGTGATACCTGCCGCGGGGTAACATTGGTATTTCTATAGTCCAAAATCCGTTCTTAGTGGGACGTAACGCTAACTGGTCATGAGCCCAGTTATTAAAATCACCAGCCAATGCAATTCTGTTTGCACAGGCGTTTTTGATATGAAACTCAATACACTTCTTCCTCTTGTTTACGTAAGGGGATTGATGGTGTTTCATGGTGCCCTCCTTTTTATGGTTGCCTAAAAAAATGTTGTGATCAAATACGGATACTGTAATCAATACGGATCTTTAATAGCTTTCACAAGGTTATTAAGGCATCAAAAGAATAAAATGACACAAATCCAGGCAAAATTGAACGAGTAAGGCAGAGATATTAGTTTAAGGATTTTTTACTGACGCGTCACAAAAGGTACGATGTTTTGAAAAATTTTAAAAGGATTTGTCGCATTATTTTTCGCGGGTTAACCGAATAAATTTTATTCAATTGTATATCAATAAAAATTCACATCAACATAACCTTGCCTTAACATTACAAGTGTGAACATTGATCAAATGTACAGGTAAACACATTGCTGGTGCATGATCAGCATCATATGACTGCATGATTGCTAAACCGATTTGAGGTTTATCAATTTTTATCTCAATAATGACTTTACCGTTTGGTGCCTGGTCAATGATTGTTACTCAGGGAAGGTAACTTCAGGGATAAAAATTCACGATGAAAAAGTTATTTACCGGCTCGTTAATTGCTTTTCGGCATCGCTGTTTGCCAGGCTGTCGAGGTCGTGTTTCAGGAAATTAATATCTCTTTGCAATTGCAGGTTTACGGAAAGAACAGAGTCGTTTTGCAACAACAATTGGTTGTTGGATTCTGTCAGTTGTTTGTTTCTCCGATGCTGCACAAAAGCTATTACAAGGAGAATAATAACACCCATTGTGAGGCCCCGGAAAATAATAACATGTTGATTCGGTTTCATCAAAATTATAGTATCCCAAATATGATTTATTACCGTTAAACGCTAATTAAACAGGAATTAAAAAGCAATTAAACAAACGAAGGATAAGCGTTTTCTGAAGCCCTGATTAATAAAATACCGGAATACCCTTAAGGTTTAGCTGCAAATGCTTTCAGGGAAGGAAGTATAATGGTGAAAACAGTACCCATTTCCCTGGAGGAATGTACTTTAATATCCCCTTTATGTAAATTGATGATCCGCTTGGCGAGGGCCAGTCCGAGCCCAAAACCCTTTATAGGCGATACTTTGGCGCTCCGGAAAAATGGTTGAAAAATATGTTCGGCATCTTCCTTAGTGATCGTATCGCCGTAATTCCTGAACTGTACAATTACGTTGTCATTTTCGAACATCAGGTTGACCATAACATGATGATCGAACGAAAATTTACATCCATTATCTGCAATATTCCGTAGTGAACTGTACAACAGATCGGGATTGCCAAATACCAGGAAAGCTTTTTCATCATCGGGAAAATCGCCAAACTGCAGGATCACTTTATATTCTTCACTGTTCTTTTGTACATCGGCAGTAACTTTCAACAACACTTCATCTATACGCACTTCATTTAATTCAATACTTCCCTGCGTTCCGGTTTTGGCAATCTCGAGCAGGCTTTTGGTAAGCTGCTGCATTTGCTGCACATCTTCATGTACCGACTGTATCACCTGCTTGTATTCTCCCGTACTTCTTTCTTTTTGTAAGGTTACATCCAGTTGACTCGAGATGGAAGTAAGCGGCGTTGATAATTCATGCGAGGCATTGGAAATAAAGCGCCGTTGAATCACAAACGACTCCTGCAACCGGTCGAGCAATTCGTTAAAGGTATTGGCCAGTTGGTTCAATTCATCTTGTGTACTACCAGCATGTATATGATGCGACAGGTTTTGCGAGGTAATATGTTTTACATCGTAAATGATCTGCTTAATGGGTTTTACCAGTTGCACGGAGAAAGCATAACCTACCAGCAGGGCGATGGCAATACCAATAAACAAACAGGTTAACAATATATCCCGCAGGTCCTTCAATCGTTGCCATCCATCCACATCGTAACCGGCTACTACCACAACAATGCGGCTGCGGTTATCGGTGTAATGAAAGGCTAGTACATCGCGTTTATACGCCGTATAATAAACTTCGTGTTTTACGCGGGCTTGTTTCAAAATGTCTTTATCGGGCAATATAGAATCGATCTCAGGTGCATTATACCTGTACACCGGTTTATCGAGGTAGTTGAAGATCACTACGCTTTTTTGATGCAGTGTAAATGCCGATGCCGAATCAATTTGATACAGAACTGCACGGGTGCTGTCGCTATCTCCGAAGTAAGAAAAAAGCTGGCCATCGTTATTGGCGCGTCCTTTCAACCGTCTTTTAAATGCTTCAGTACGCTGCAGTGCTGTAAAATAATGAACGGAAATACTTAATACCAACAGAATAATGGTAACGAGTAAGGCAAAAAGCGCGGTTATTTTAAATTTGATCTTCACCTAGGGGTTTTCTTTCAATATATAGCCCATGCCTACCTGCGTATGAATAAGCCGGGTTTCAAAATCCTTATCCAGCTTCTTACGCAGGAAGTTTACATAAACATCAATTACATTGGTCTTTGTGTCAAAATCAATATCCCAAACATTCAGGGCAATATCTGCACGGGATACCACCCGGTTCTTATTACGTATCAGGTATTCGAGCAATTGAAATTCCTTGGCAGTAAGTGAAATGGGTTTGTCGGCCCGCGTCACTTCCTTACTATCCAGGTTCATAGTAAGGTCGGCCACTTTCAGAATATTACCGGTTGGAATATTATGATAGATCCTTTTTAATAAAGCCCTGATGCGTACCAGCAGTTCCTTAAAGTCGAATGGCTTTACAATATAATCATCGGCGCCGGCATCAAATCCTTCTATTTTATCAGCAGTGGTATTAAGGGCTGTAAGCATTACTACCGGAATGCGTTCACTGTGCCGGCGGATCTCTTTACACAACTCATATCCATTTAAGCCAGGCAGATTTATATCCAGTATAATGAGGTCGAACGGGTAGGTCTCAAATAATTTTTTACCAATGAGGCCATCATAAGCTACTTCAACATAATAGTTCTGCTCTGTAAGCCCTTTTTTTAATGACTCAGCTATCTTTTTTTCATCCTCAACCAGTAAAATTTTTATTTCTTCCATAGCTAAAAATTCATGGTCGCAAAATTCACGAATAATAAAGTTACCGGGTAGTTATTATCAATATAACTAATTAAAAGTAAATTAAAATTCTCAAATCAACTTCCAGCCTGCTACATCAAACTCAGCCAGTCGATCATGCGGGTGGTAAAACCATATTCATTATCGAACCAGGCTATCAGCTTTACATGATTGCCTACTACCGTTGTTAGCGAACCATCAATTACACAGGAATGAGTATTTCCTTTTATATCAAGCGAAACCAACTGGTCTTCGGTATATTCTATAATGCCTTTATAATCGTTTTCAGCGGCTGTTGAAAAAAGCCGGTTTATCTCCTGGCGGGAAGTTTCCTGTTGCAATTGAATGGTAAAATCGGCCATGGCGCCATTGGCTACCGGCACCCGGGTTGATACTGAAGCGATCTTGTCTTTAAGCGCCGGTAATAACCGTTCGAGCGAATGTTGCAGATCAATTTCAACCGGAATAATGGCTTCAGCTGCCGCCCGTCCGCGCCGGAATTGTTTATGGGGCGCATCAACAAGTTCCTGGCGTGAAGTATAGGAGTGTAAAATATTACACTGCACCGATTTAATTCCTATTGCATTTAAAATATATAAAATATGAGTTGAGCAATTGGTCATGCAGCCGCCGGGTGAAATAATCGTTTCTTCTTTGGTTAGCGCATGCTGGTTAAAGCCGTACACCAGCAGGGGAATATCGGCAGAACCGGTGGTAGACAATAACACTTTGCGGGCGCCGGCTTTAAGGTGTTGTTCTGCAGCAGCCCGGCTGCTGAAGTTGCCCGAACATTCCAGTACTACATCCACCTTCAGGTCTTTCCAGGGCAGGGCAGCCGGTTTTTCCTGCTGAAAGGCTTTAATTTCTTTACCATTGGCTACAATAGCTCCCGGCTTCCGGGTAATGGTTCCGGCAAAAGTGCCGTATACCGAGTCATACTTCAGCAGGTAGGCCAGGTTATCAGTATCCATGATATCATTTACCGCAACCAGTTCAAGATCTTTATTATCAATCAATCGTCTGAACAATAACCGGCCTATACGGCCCATTCCGTTAATTGCAATTCTCATCATGTAGTCATGTAGTTTTAAATGAAGGTGCAAATATAGTCAACCGGCAAATGCAGGGCATAAAGCTCAAGAACCAAATAACAAGAACCAAAAGGAAAGCCCAAAACGCTCCTATAAACTGTATTTTGGGGAGCTTGGGATTTGGGTTTTGAAATTTTAACTGAAGTAGGTATCCAGGTCGCGCAGGGAAATAGGCTTTTCCCAAATTTTTGTTACCGGCAGGTCGTCTTTGATACTGGGCGGATTAAAAGCACTTAATAAATGTAATTTAATATTGGGATGATCTTTAATGATATTCTCCGCTTTTTCCCAGCCTAACCCATCGGGTAAGTTATTATCAAGAAATAATATATCGGGCAAAAACTGGTCAACCTGGCTAAGGCCCTCAGAAAGCGTATAGGCAGTAAGTACATCACAGTTTTTACGGCTGAGATAGGCCTTAATCAAAAGGCACAGATCCTTCTCATCATCTATTATTAAAACCTTAAGTCGCTCCTTTGTCATGTTTTAGAGCCGAATTTTAAATACCCTGGGGAAATTGTTTCCCATTGATGAAAAATATAAAAAAAACAGGAATCTTTTATCAGTGGTATAATTTTTTCCTCAAATTCCTGAAAACGTAAATGTATGACATCTAACACAAAAATCATTCTAGGTATGTTGGCTGCTGCGGCAGCAGGTGCTGCTATCGGTATCTTATTGGCTCCCGAAAAGGGCAGTGAATTAAGAAGAAAGATAAAGAACGGTATTGACGAAGTAATGGAAGACGTGGCTGAATTACTGGCTGTTGGTAAAGAAGAAATGAAGAATATGTATGCCGGGGCAAAGGAAGAATTTGAACAGGAGTTAGAAAGATAAGCTGGCCGGTTATGGTTAGAACGCAGCTTAAAATATTTGAAAGGCCGGATTTAAAATAACATCATGGACAATTTAAACACCAAAGCAGCCACCCTTGCCAACCATGTACAGGACATAGCACAAACGTATTATGATTTAGCCCGCGTTAATGTAGCACAGGCAGGCTCCAAGGCCATTTCACGTGCTATTATTTTCTTCCTGTTAGCGGGTTTAGTCCTTTGTATCTTACTGTTGGCCGGTATAGGGCTGGCGTTGTTTGCAGGCAATAAGTTGAACAATGCGGCCGCAGGTTATTTTATAGTTGCTTCTTTTTACCTTTTTCTCGTCATCGTTTTGTACTTGCTACGAAAAAAAGTTATCTTACCATTTATCAGGGATTTTATCGTCAGGAAAATTTATGACAAATCAGATTAACAGTTACAAGGAATTGTTGCAGGAAAAGGCGCGGTTAAAAGCGTTACTGGCCGAGCAGGAAGTGCTGATCAAAGAAGACTGGCAGGCAATTAAGCATGATCTTCAGCCAGCCGTTCTTGTAGGTTCCACGCTACGCAAATTATTAACCCGCAAAGGCGGCATAACTGCTGCTCACCTGGGCATTAATTTACTGGCCGACGGGTTTGTTAAAAAGGTATTGCTAGGGCGAACAAAGTGGCTTATCCGATGGCTAGTGCCTTTCTTAATAAAGAATTATGCATCACACCTGGTTGATGAACCCGGAAGCTGGTTGCATAAAATAAAAACCATGTTTGGGAAGAACGGTAAAATGCATCAGGAAACAGGAATGGATGCAGTTTGAAACCAGAAGCTGCGGATGTTTTCAACTACTTTTAATAAGGCGTCAAAACTTATAGGCTTAACCACATAACTGTTAGCCCCGAGCTCGTAACAACGTTTAATTTCAATTTCGTTTTTTGTAGTAGTAAAAACGATAACCGGTATCTTTTTAAATACCGGATGTTGTTTTATTTCTTTCAATACTTCGCGGCCATCTTTTTTGGGCATATTCAAATCGAGCAAAATAAAACCCGGGAGGGCTTTCATTTCCATATTGGCGCTCGTATAAATATTATCCAGGTAATTCAACACTTCAATACCATTCTCAACAAAGTCAATTTGCTCGGGATAGCCAATTTCTGCAAAGGCAGTCTGAAGCAGGTACCGGTCATCGGCATCATCTTCTGCAATAAGAATTGGCTGCTTATTCATAAATGAATTTTCGTTTATCCTTTCAAATGTAAGTATTTGTTAAGAGACGGTAACCTTAAAATTTCCTTAAGACACAGTATTACAAAAGAAAAAGTCCGGAAGAAGATTCAATAGTAGTAATGATTCTTCCGGACTTTAAACTTTTCTGACTCGCTGGTTTGCCAATTATTCAAGGTTAATCTACACGACGGAAACCACCTGCAATTAATGAGATCAGGAATAATATTATAAATATAAAAAACAGAATTTTGGCAATGGAAGCAGCACCTGCAGCTATTCCGGTGAAACCAAAAATGGCTGCTATAATTGCTACTACCAGGAATATTACTGTCCAACGTAGCATAAAAAAAGATTTTAAGTGAACAAATACTGTTTACCATCAATTGTATTAACCGGTTTTGTGCTGGTGCACTGGTTCGTTCTTTACACACCTGGTACCGGTGTTTATGGTATAATTTGTAAAAATCATACCGTCTGTATACCTCAAATGCCTTTTATATTAATCATCTGATTATACTCCCCTGTTCAGGTAAAAAAAATTACAGCGTGTAGAGTTACTTCTACATTATTTTTTTACTTGTATTATTATCCTTGTAGGTACAATCTTTACATTAATACAGTAGCTGCTTCTTATTTTAATAGTCGTTAATGAACAACTTCAGACATAATAAAAGCAATGTAATAACTAATAAATATTGGGTTATGAAGAACAGCTATTTGTTACACATAGACGAGCATACAACACAGGGCATTCCGTTGGAAGATATTAGTTTTCTTTCGTCATTTAAAGCCAACCTGCTTGAAGACCTTCTTGCAGAGATCCATATCATTGAAATAACATTATCGAATCCGGGCGATAGCCAGGTAGCCGCCCTGGTAAAGATTGGTGCACAAACCGGTGAATTCACAGGTTACAGCGTAGCCATCCGCTGGGAAACTGCCATCGCAAAAGCTTTTGAAAGCATCAGGTACCATTTTACCTTTTTTGCTAACTCTCCGATACAGGAAAATATAAATTGAACAATGCCCCTTTGTCAATTTGGCCTGACGCCAATACATAACCATTGTGATTGGTCATCACCCTTTCAACAATAGCCAACCCGATGCCTTTGCCTTCGTATTCAGGTTCGGTATGCAAACGCTGAAATATTAAGAATATTTTCTGGTTGAATTCATTGCTGAAGCCAATGCCATTGTCCTGCACACTGATGCGAATGAATTCCTTTTTCAATAAATTCTTGTCGATATGCATCAGCTCTTCGCCAGTTGTTTGCACACATTGAATGGTCACTACCGGCGGTATGCCCGGCTTTCCAAATTTGAGCGCATTATCGATCAGCGCCTTGAACATGAGGTACAGTTGTTTTTCAAACCCGGTAATAGCCGGCATTTGACCTATATGTATCGTGGCTCTTTTTATCTCAATGTCCTGCTTCAGGTATTCAACCACCGATTGCAGTAAACGATCTGCATCCACTACACTTAATTTTTCGCCGCCGCGCACCAGGTTGGCAAAATTCATGAGGTCTTCAAGCAAGCCCTGCATGCGGCGTGCAGAATAATCGATGCGGGAAAGGATCATTTTCCCTTCGTCATTTAACTGATCACGGTATTTCCAAAGTAACCGGTCACTGAAAGTTCGAATGCGTCGCAATGGTTCCTGCAAGTCGTGCGATGTAGCAAATGCTATTTGTTCCAGCTCCACATTATAAGCATTTACCTCAAGCATTTTCTGCTCTAATTGTTTTTGATATAATGATCGTTGCCGGTATTCTTTAAGAATTACGAGGAAAGAGATGAAAATTATTACCGCTGCAAACAAAAAGATAGCTGTAAAATAGCGCGGCATGCTCGACTCATACTTATTACCTTCAAACCGCTTTACCCAATTTGTTTCTTCTAATTGTATTCTTTTAAAAACTACGCGCAAACTATCCATATACCCCTTTGTTTCCATGAGGCTGTGGCGCGATTTCAAATAAACACTGTGCTGAAAATGATCTATGAGGTTATTCATCAGTAACCCCGCCTTGTTCAGCAATTGCTGTTGATGAATATTGTCGGCAGTAAGACGTTTCAAAGAGTCGTAACCCGGTTTAATATCGTTACGAATATCGAGATAAGGTTGTAAAAAGGCACTATCGTTGGTTAACAGGTAACCGCGTTGGCCTGTTTCTGCTTCCTTGATAAAATTTTCCAACTCACTGGTCTGAAGAATTACTTTATAAGCATGTTCAATACGCCGGTTTTGTGCATTCGACCGAATGTAACTCTCATACAACAAGTACGAGAGAAAAATCGTAATGATGAGTGATAAGATGAATGCGGTAATGATAAAAAATATTCTTTTTTTCATAGCTAGTTTAATTCTACAAACCGGGGATAATTTTCTACATTCTTCTTAAGCACTTTTACCATCCGCAACATAGTAAAAAAACGGGTCAAGGGCAAATACTTAAAAATCAACATACTAAAAATTAATCTCTCAATTAGGCAAAGTGGAAAGCATCTTGAAGTTAATAAAGAAAAATGAACCGTATGTTACAGCAGAACCTTGTGCAGAAGCAGGAAACCAAAATATTGCCTCAACAGATACAATTACTCAATTTATTCCATCTAAATACGCTCGAATTAGAACATAGAATTGAACAGGAACTGGAAGACAATCCTTTTTTGGAAAAGAAGGAAGACGAAGACGAAGATAAAGGCGACAAGTTCGCTAAAGAGCAAGTGCAGGATTACCAGGATTGGGATGAGTATGGTTACGACGATATTCCTGATTACAAAATGGAGTACAGCAATTATCTGCCTGATGAAGAAAAAACATTCAGTCCGCTCAAAGCAGGCACCGACTTCCGGGAAGACCTGAAGAAGCAATATCGCCTTTGCTGCAACGATCAGGAAGAAACATTGCTGGCCGATTACCTCATCGATTCGCTGAGCGACAATGGCCTGCTCGAAATACCACTGGATAAGGTAGCCGAAGAATATTCGTTTTCCTGCAAAACATGGCTGGAACCGGAGGCTTTTGAACAAATACTGATGAATATCCAGAAACTGGATCCCATTGGTATTGGCGCCCGCAGCATTTGCGAATGCCTGTTGCTGCAGTTAAAAGCCATGAACAAAAAAAGACCCGATGTACAAAAAGCCATCTGCCTGCTACAAGAGCATTATCAGGACCTGCGTAACAGGAACATGGATAAAATAATGGAGTGCCTGCACCTGGAAGAAGATGAATTAAAGATCATCCTGGAACTGGTGAGCTCCTTAAAAATGAAACCGGTGGCCGAAGTTCAGGAAGGCAGCACCCCCAACAGTCACATCATCCCCGATTTTTTAATAGTACAGGAAGGCGACTACCTCGAAGTTTCGCTGTATAACCAGCGGTCCTCCTCACTTTTTATAAGCCGGGAATGGAAGGAAATAGTAGCAGATAGCCAGAAAAACAAGAAAGATGCAGCAGCGGCACAATATTTAAAGAATAAGTACCAGTCGGCCCAATGGTTTGTGAGCGCCATCCGGCAGCGGGAAGGTACTATGCTGCGCATTATGAAAGCCATTGTAAACATGCAGTATGATTATTTTCGCGAAGGCGATATAAAACTGCTTAAACCTATGATCCTGAAAAATATTGCCGACAAAACCGGCGTAGACATTTCTACCGTATCGCGTATAACCTGCAATAAGTACGTAGATACGCCTTTTGGCATGATATTACTGAAAGACCTGTTTACGGAAGGCATTATCAATGAAAAAGGAGAAGCCATCAGTAACCGGGTTATCCAGGTAGCCATTGAAGATGCTATTGAAAAAGAAGATAAAAAGAACCCATACACCGATCAGCAACTGGTAACTATCCTGGCAAAAAAAGGATTTTCAATTGCCCGCAGAACGGTTGCAAAGTACCGTGAAATATTGCAAATACCGGTAGCGCAAATGCGTTCAATATGGGCATAGCCCTTCGGCTTCGCTCAGGGCGGCATTGTTAAAAAGATACTAAATTTTACGCCTTTAACCAACCTGGTTATCCTAAAACAATCCATCATAAACTCACAGTAAAAAAGTAAATTTGAAGATGCCGAAAATATTAGTAATCGACGACGACAGGGATATTTGCCTGTTATTAAAGCGCTTTTTAACCAAGCATAACTACGAGGTGGCTGAGGTGTATGCCGGCAAAAAGGCATTAGAGTTAATGAATTCATTCACGCCCGACCTGGTTTTATGCGACTTCAGGCTGGATGATATGGACGGTACTACTTTACTGGTGAAAATTAAGGAACAATTACCCGAAGTTCCGGTCATCATCATGACCGGCTACAGCGATATTAAAGTGGCTGTTGAAGTAATGAAACTCGGAGCCTACGATTATATAGGTAAACCATTATTTCCCGATGAAATATTGGTTACCATAAAAAAAGCGTTGCAAAATCAAACTGCTACAACTCAATCAACTGCCTCTACCTCCCAGGCGGCGCCTGCTTATACGCCACCTGCCACTACCGAAGAACCGAACACTTTAGATAATAAGGAAAAGAAGCAGCAGGTCATTATTTCAGGCGACTATATTTTCGGGGACAGCGAGCCCTTTAAAAAGATCCTCAAACAAATTGACCTGGTAGCACCTACCAATTATAGCATCATTATTTATGGCGAAAGCGGCAGTGGAAAGGAAGCCATTGCACAGGAAATACACAAACGCAGCCGCCGTAAAGCGATGCCGTTTGTTGCCATTGATTGCGGAGCCATGTCAAAAGAACTGGCAGGCAGTGAACTGTTCGGTCATGAAAAAGGATCGTTCACCGGCGCCCTGAATCAAAAAACAGGCAATCTTGAAATAGCCAATGGCGGTACAGTTTTCCTTGATGAAGTTGGTAACCTGTCATACGACATCCAGGTTTCTTTGTTACGCGTGGTGCAGGAAAGAAAAATGCGGCGGGTAGGGGGCACAAAAGACATTGACCTGGATATTCGCATCATCGTTGCCAGCAACGAAAAGCTATGGGATATTGCGCGCAAAGGAAAGTTCCGGGAAGACCTGTACCACCGCTTTAACGAATTCAGCATTGTGGTGCCGCCATTGCGCGACCGTAAGGAAGATATTTTGGTATTTGCCCGCCATTTCTTACAGCAAACCAACAAAGAGCTGGAGAAAAATGTAAAAGGATTTACCAAAGAAGTTGAAGATATCTTCAAGAGCTACATCTGGTATGGTAACCTGCGCGAATTAAAGAATGTAATAAAACGGGCAACGTTGTTGGCCGAAGGAACTTACATTGAAGCCCATACGTTGCCTTTCGAAATATCAAATTTTACCCGGTTGCAATTTGACGAGGCACCGGATACCACCACCTATTTACAATCAGAGCCCAAACCAGCTATATCAACCCCTCCGATTCCATCACCTATTTCTGAAGCAGAAATTCCCCGGCCGCATCCGCATCATTCACACAGCGAGCTATCATTAAAAAATGCGAGTATTGATGCCGAGTACGAAACGATCATAGAAGCACTGAAAAAATCAAACTTTAACAAAAGCAAGGCTGCAAAATTATTGAACATCGACCGCAAAACATTGTACAATAAAATGAAGCAATACCAGGAATTCAATAACCAGTAAATTAAAATGCTAAACACTAAAGGCGCTACGCATAACGCCCAATACATTTTGGTTGGCGTTGTATTCTGCGTTAGGCATTTTGCGTTAAGCATTAAGCGTAAAATAAGTCCAGGCTTTGATGGAACAACTTTTAAACCAGGAGATTAACCCGCTGAAGCTTTTGTTTCAATCCATAAGCGACAATGATGGGCTTCCGGATAAAATAACCGACTTTTTTCCGGCGATAGTCTATATCTATGATGCCGATGCCCGTAAGCTAAAATACATCAACCATAAGGTGACCGACCTGCTCGGTTATTCTTATAATGATGTACAAACCTGGGACAATGATCTCATGTGCATCGTTCATAAAGACGATCTGGAGAATGTAAATAAGGAGATCCAGAAATTTTTCGCATTACAGGATAATGAAAGCTACAGTTATAATGCCCGTTTAACGCATAAGGCCGGTAGTTGGAAACACTTCCGCACGATGGGCACGGTACTTAACCGCGACTCAAATGGCCGTGCTGCGTCTATATTATTTATTGCCCAGGATATTACTGAAGAAGTTGAAACCGGCAACCAGTTCAAACGTATAGACGAACTGTTTAACGACACCCAGGACCTGCTCAAATTCGGGGTATGGGAATGGAGCGTAGCTGAAAACAAGATCACCTGGAGCAACGGCATTTATAGAATATTGGGTTACGACCCCAAATCAGAAAAAGACAAACTGCATATCACACCTGAGTTTTACCTGCAGCATGTAATAGATGCTGACAGGGATAAAGTATTATATAACCGGAAGGATTACCTGGCGCATCACGAATACGATCTTCATTACAAGATACACGACCGCAATGGGCGCGTAAAAGATGTTCGGGAAAAAGCCAAAGTAATCCGAAATGATAAAGATGAGTTGTTGCGCATAATAGGCAGCACGATAGACATTACCGAACAATCACAACTGTATCGCGACCTGGCCGCTTATAAGGCCATGAAGCAGGAAAATGAAGAATTCCTGGATTACGGCACCTGGGAATTTGATGCCCGCACGGAAAATTACTTCTGGTCAGATGGCATGTACCGTTTGTACGGGTACGATCCGGAAACAGACAAATACAAGATCGTTGTAAATGAGGCCCTTTATCAAAAACATATGGATGAAGAGCATTTTGAAAGAAGTAAATCCTTTACTGACGCCATTATAGCCGAAAAAGAGAAACCCGAGAATTTTGTTTCAGAATACCAGATCAAAGCCAATGACGGAAGCATAAAAAGAATAGAAACTTCCGGAAAACTACTTTACGATAGTGATGGCAAATGGTTAAAAACAATCGGCACCTCACGCGATATTACACGATTACGTTTATACCAGTCGAGCCTGGAAGAAAAGATAAAAGACCTCGACCGGAGCAACAAAGAGCTGGAAGAATTTGCCTATGTGGCCTCACACGACATGAATGAACCACTGCGAAAGATCACCACTTTCATAGAGCGGCTCGAAAGCAAATACAAATCGGAGCTGGGCGCAGATGGCAAGTTGTATTTAGCCCGCATTTCCGCTTCGGTGGAGAATATGCGTCACCTGATTGACACGCTGCTTGAATTCAGCCGTACTGCCCGCAGTAACCAGCCTTTTTCACAGGTTAACCTGAATGGGATCTTAAAAGAAGTTCAAACCGACCTGGAATTAAAAATTGAAGAAACAACAACCACTATTCATGGAGATGTATTGCCCGTTATTGAAGCGATCCCCTCGCAAATGAAACAACTGTTCGATAACCTGTTGAACAACTCCATCAAATTCCGCCAAACCAATTTAAGTCCTATCATAAGCATCCGTTGTTTACGATTGTCGCGCCGGCAAAAAGAACAACATCACCTCGACACCAACAATACCTGGTTTAAGATCGACTTTTCCGATAATGGCATTGGATTCGAACCGGAATACAGCGACCGGATATTTCAGATATTCCAGCGTTTGCATGGAAAGACCGAATACCCCGGTTCGGGCATCGGGCTGGCCATTTGCAAGAAAATAACCGATCAACACAAGGGCCTTATTTATGCAACCGGCGAACCGGATAATGGCGCTACCTTTACTATAATATTGCCGGAACATCAATAACATTAGCTGAGATGATAGTATCAAACTTACAGGCTCGTATTCTCATTGTGGATGATGATGAGGATGATTATTTAATTACCAGCGACCTCATACGCAATATTCCTTCTTCCGGTTTTTCAATCAACTGGTGCTTCACGTATAAAGATGCACTGGAACAAATGAAAAACCGGGCGTTTGATATTTATTTTATTGATTACCTGCTGGGCGCCAAAACCGGCCTCGACCTGTTGAAGGAAGCCGTTGCCAACGGTTGCGAAGAACCAGTGATCCTGTTAACCGGTAAAGGCAACCATACGGTTGATATGGAAGCCATGCGGGTGGGCGCCATGGATTACCTCGTAAAAGGCGAATTAAATGAAGAAAAGCTCGAACGCTCTATTCGCTACGCATTGGAGAGATCAGCCTCTGTGAAAGCGCTGCGGGCCAATGAGCGCAAATACCGCAACATGTTCGAGCGGTCGAAAGACATGGTGTTCACGGCCGACCGGCAAGGCCAGTTTAAAGACGTAAACAGCGCCACCACCGACCTCCTGGGCTATACCAAAGAAGAATTGAAACAAATAAACGTTTACGACCTTTTTATTCAGAAGAGAGAAGAGGAAAGGTTCAGGTATTTGTTTACCGAACGGGAGGAAGTGAACGACCTGGAAGCAGAGATACGCACCAAACAAGGCGATCACCGCATTTGCATTATTTCTGCCTCCCTCGAAAAAGATAACAACAACCAGGATTACATGCAGGGGATCGTGCATGATATTACCAACCTGAAGAAGGCGGAAAAAGCCACCCTGCAAATAGAAAAGCTGGCTGCCACCGGACGGCTCGTACGTACCCTGGCCCACGAAGTGCGTAATCCGTTAAACAATATCAATCTGTCGGTAGAACATTTGCGCGAAGAAACAGCCGCAAATGAAAACGGCTCCACGTATCTCGAGATCATTCAACGCAACAGCAATCGCATTGGAGCGCTCATCACGGAATTATTAAACTCTTCCCGGCCTGCAGAAATGAAAATGGAGCCGCATGTGCTGCAAAGCGTCATGGATGAAAGCATACTGGATGCCATTGACCGGTTAACATTACAACGGATAAAACTGGAAATAAAATATCCCGATATACCGGTGATAGTCACCGTTGATAAAGAAAAATTAAAGCTTGCGTTCTCCAATATTCTCATCAACGCTACCGAGGCCATACATCATAAACAGGGACGCATATCAGTGATCATTAATGCCGATCCCGACCACAGTATAGTTATCAGCGATAATGGCTGTGGCATCAGTGAAGAAAATATTTCACGTTTGTTTGAACCCTATTTCACCTCCAAACGTAATGGTATGGGCCTGGGCCTTGCCAGCACATTGAATATCATTCAATCGAATAAAGGTACCATTGATGTTAAATCAACCTTGAATGTGGGAACATCCTTCATCATTACATTCCCCAGGAACGCAGAAGGAGAAGTGGCAACGAAGAATGAAAAGTAAGAAAGTGCATCCTTACGCTGTTAGCAAGCATGAAAGAGTCCCGATTTAAAATCGGGACTCTTCTTTTGAATCCTCAAACCCGTATCGCTCAAAATCCTAATCCTATGTATAATGAGATAGCGCTGTTCTTGGAATCTTTTGTCAATGCTCCAGCCAGGCTACCGGATTTACCTATTTCCCTGAAACCATAATTGTAACGGGCGCCTATAGTAAAGTTAGAAATATCTATACCTAAACCACCTGCCACACCATAATCAATGCGATTGAAATCATCTGTGTCAAGGTCGGCGATCTCATCAATAGTGCCATTATCTTCCAGATCTTTGATATTCGCCTCGGCGAGATAAGCAATATAAGGGCCTACATGCAGGTTGAAATTTTTGGCCACATTAAATACAGCCAGCACAGGCATTTCAATATAATTTAAATTGAACCTGTATTCACCTTCGCCCTCGATAAAATTATCATATGTTTCTTTAGCGCCTTTGCTTGTATACAACAGCTCAGGCTGAATAGAAACGCCCCGGCCAAGAGGCAACTTGGCGAAAAAGCCAGCATTGAAACCTACTTTCATGTTCTCATCCGACACATCCTTTACATACATATTGGTGAGATTCACGCCCCCTTTAATACCGAATTTTGGCGATAAAGTATTTTCTGCCGGGGTTTGCTGCTCTTGCGCAAAAGAGCTGGAAACTGCTAATAAAGCGGATGATAATACCGCAACACACATAATCTTTTTCATAAGAAATAATTTACAGATCTATTTTTATTTACTACCTGTTAAAATTCTATGCCTCCGCCTTAAACTATTATAAATACTGCATTTCAGGCATTTTACCGTGGAAATATATCCTCGCCATTGCCGCAAAATGGTTAGTTATTTTCTTACCTCATATAGCAGGCACAATAATTTTTAATATACCTCAAACGTAATCACTTTACACATGAGTAAGTTTTTCAGATGGATAAAAACAATTTTAGTTGCCGTGGTAAACGTGTGTTTACTCAGGGTATGTACTTGACTGGTTTAGAGTTGTATTCAATAAAACATCTCATACAGGCAGAAGAATAAAACAATTTGTTTTAAACAGATTGTAGTAAGTATACCGGTATTATTTAAACGAACACAAATATAAAATAAATATAACCCATAGCTATCGCCCCTAAAAGATACATATAATGAAAAAACTGATCTTTTTATTACTCCTTATCCTGTTGGCTGCAGCCGGCCTGGTTTATTACAAAAAATGGCGCAGCGAGTTCTTACGTCAGAAAGTGCCACAGCTCGTGTTCCTTGAATCGGATAGTTTATATCGCATTACGTACGAAAATGTTGATATTGATGAAGTAGATGGAGAAATTGTCATCAGGAATTTACAACTCATACCCGACTCTACTTATAAAAAACCAACAGACAGCACATTGCCAAGGAATCTGCTTAAAGTTACTGTTCCTGAAATTATAGTTACGGGCGTTCAAACAGATGAAGCGGTTTTGAATAAGGAAATAATAGCTTCCACCATCAGGCTTACCAACCCGGTGGTAACTATGTTCAATAATAGCCGGGCCGAAAAAGATGCAGACTCCACCCCTACTTCCGATAAAATATACAAAATACTACTGCGTGGACTTGAAAAGATCAATGTAGATACCATTCTGATCACAAATGCAGATTACCATATTTGCACCTGGCCAGGCGGCGACACCATTTTCAGCGGCTCTAAAATAAATGCACAGCTTCATCACATTACCATCAGCGATAGTACCAGTATCGACACATCACGGGTGCTGTTTGCCAAACATGCGGCTTTAGATGTAGAGAAATTACTGTTACGAAATAAGCGTAACCTGTATCATTACCAGTTTAATAATATCCAGGTGCTATCGGGCGAAAGATCTTTCGCTGTAAAAAACTTACATATTATACCACTGTTGGGCGAAACTGCTCATATGCGGGCAGCTAAATGGCAAACCGACCGGCTCGACTTTGATCTGTACAACCTCCTGTTCAAACGGGTAAATGTGCAGGAACTGTTGAATGGCAATTTGATTGCAGATGAACTGTCAATAAAAAATGCCCGGTTCAAAGTTTTCAGAGATAAAGCGTACCCCATGAAAAAAGAAAGTAAGATCGGGCATTACCCGCACCAGCAATTAATGAACTTACCCATTGATATTTCACTGAAGAAAATCATTGTACAGCAAGGATACATTGAATACAAAGAAAAAAATCCGCAAACCGGCAGCAGTGGTATTATAACATTCGACGATGTACGCGCCTCCTTACATAATGTTACCAACCGCAGCAATAACTTACAAAAGAATGGTGTAATGGTTGTGCACTTCAACAGTCGCTTTCTAAATAAGGTCCCATTATCAGCTACCCTGCAATTTTATTTGAATAGTAAAAACGGGAAATTTGCCGTCAATGGAAGCATGAAAACAACTGACGCAACGATCTTTAACCGGCTCAGCAAGCCTATGGCCATGGTGGAGATCAATGCCGGCACCATTCATAGTCTTGACTTTAATTTTAATTGCGACAATTACAGGGCCATGGGAATAATGCGCCTGTTGTACGACAACCTGAAAATTAAGCTGCTAAAAAAAGATGAAGAAGGAAATGTAGCATATAAACCTAAGAAAGTAATCTCCTTACTGGCCAATATCGCAATTATAAATGCCAACCCCGATAAAAACAAACCGGTTCGAACTGTTACCGTTAACTACGCAAGAGACACTTACAAGTCTATGTTTAATCTTATCTGGAAATCTATATTTGAAGGTGCACAAATAACGATTGGGATAGATGGTAAGTTACCTTTAATGAAAAACCAAAAAAACAAATCAAAAGAACCAAATCATAAAAACCCAAAAGAAGAACAAACCCAATAAAATCAAATCCTAAACTGTATTATTTGGAACTTGATTTTTGTAATTTGGAATTTTAATGCTGTAACTGGTAACAGCCCCTTTCTCATTCCTCATTCCTCTTTTCTAATTTATCATTCTTCATTTCCCTAGAACGGATAACCTATCGCCAGGTTAAACACCAGGTTTTCTCTTCTCCATGTAGGGTTGGCAAAATCAAACTGGTTCAAGACCCACCGTTGGCCGGCAGGCAACCAGGGTTTGCGTATGGGGAAAGCCAGGTCGAAACGCAGTACCAGGAAGCTCAGATCGAACCGGATACCAACACCTGTTCCCGCTGCCAGCTCACTTAAGAACTTAGGCGTAAACAAGGAACCCGGCTTGGTGGTATCTTCATTATATAACCACACATTCCCTGCATCCACAAATACAGCGCCCTGTACAATGCCCGCTATCGGAAAACGCAATTCTGTGTTCAGTTCCAGTTTTATATCGCCCGGTTGTTCAGAAAGCAAACCAATATTTGGCGGCGGCTCATACTTACCCGGTCCTACTGAACGGCTTCTGAAGGCCCTGATACTATTATTACCGCCCGAGAAAAATTGCTTTATATAAGGCAGTTGATGCGAATTGCCGTAGGGTATACCTATTCCTACCATAATGCGGTTGGCCCAAACGCTATTCTCCTGCACCTTTCGGTAAAACCTGAAATCAGATTGCAACCGGGTGTATTGTGAAAATTGAGCGCCGAATATTTTTACCGTATCGCCTTTGCTGATATTGGCGCCGGTAACCAAACCGGCTATATTACCCGACAGATCAATGCCAGCATTTAAGTAAAATCCATTCACCGGTTTATAGTTCAGCACATTCGTATACGTATAAGAGTAGTCGGACCCTAATATAAATTGCTTTTCAATGGCCTTCAGCAAAGTTGGATTTTTCAGGGCGCTGTCATCATAGGCCGGGGTAACATTTGCAGGTTGAATATAATTTATACTGATCGGGTTCAGCTCATGTTCTTTTTCAATGTTTTCTTTCCACGTATAACCGTAACTGGTCCTGAAAGAATTCATGGTGTACAGCTTTTGCCTTTGCAACACATCGTAGCCCAGCTTTATGGTTGTTTGGGGCAGAAAGCCTCCTTTTGTATTGAAATTAAAGAATGGCACCAGGAACCGCGGGAACGAGAAAGAAGGTTCCAGTCCATACCGGAAAGTATTGTACCCCCTGAACTGACCGCTATATTGTATTTCAAAACCGGCCGATGCTTTCACCATGAATTGTTCACCACCCCGCAGGGCGTTGCGGTTTCGCCACCCTATGGTTATATTTGAACCGGTAAGGTTGTTCGATTTTGTGTTGGCGTTCAACTCAACGCGTAGCGACTTCTTTGGTAAGCGGGTAAGATAATAAAAGGCATTTAGCTTTGCCGAATCTGTATTTGGCACTACTTCAAACCGGTTCTTTACAAATTTGAAAATGTTCATGCTGATCAACCGGCTGATACTGGCATTGTGATCGGTGCGGTTATATACATCACCGGGATCAAAAGCCATTGACTGCTGAAACAGCTTGGGCTTATAAAACTTACGCTTGTCTACTACATAGTATCCTTTGTAATAAGTTGCGCCCGTTTTACTGGTATCCATTTGCCCCGGCTCCAGGTTAAAGCCGGTAAAAATAAATACATCATTTATGCGAAACACTTTTTCCGCTTCCGTAGGGATGGTAGGTTTAACGGTTACAAACAGATCTACTTTATTATTACCTACGGTTGTATCTGCTTTTATAAGCAGGTATTCAGGACTAAAGAAATAAAAGCCATTTTCCTTCAGGTGATTGTCTATCCGTGTTCTTTCAGTTGTAATTACATCCAGATCGAACGGTTTATTTGCTTTAAGCAGCGTTTTTGGCATCGTTTCCCGAACACTTTTATGTAGTATGGAACTGTCGCCTTTAAATTCCACTTTTTGTACATGGTACTGACTGCTTGTTGTAACCGGGTACCCGGCTGCAGCTTTTTTACCCTTTAAAGTAGTATCACCTTCCACGTGTGCATTGAAAAAACCCTTGTTCACCAGGTGGCTTTGTAATACCTGAACATTATGGTTGAGGTTGAGATCACTTAATAAAACCGGTGGTTGCCCAAATCGTTCTCTCAACCATTTACCCGGTCCTTTTTTAGCTTTAGCGAATGCGTTATATATATATAACTTAAACGGCAGGCCCAAAAATTTTGCATTAGGCACCGGCCGGGTAAGCGAGGTCAATTGTTTGCGCAAAGCTTTTTTCTTTTTATTCGATACCTGGTCGTCTTTAATACTTACCTGCGCCCCTGTATACAATGCTTCGCCCGGGGGCAGGTTCTTTGTACTGGAACAGGCATAAAAGAACAATACACCCAGTACCAGCAAAAAATAATATGTTCGGCTAGCTTTCTTCACGCTTTTCGGCTTCCCTGTTTTCAGGTGATGGAATAGTTGTTTGTGGCGGGGTTGGCGGCGGCTGGTCTTTTTGTTCGGCTTCCCGGGCCCGTTGAATTCTTTGCCGTCTTTCTTCCCGGCCCTTTTTACCGAGGAACAGGTTCCTGAACTTATTATAATCAAGGGTAATAAGAAACCCAACGCCTGTTTCTATTACATAGCCTTCAATTACGCCTTCATATTCGTTCTTGCGATAGGCCCGTAACATATACCGGCGGTCTTTACTTATGCTATAATCTACAGCTACATTACCTGCAATGTTGCTGGAGTTACGACCAGTATTCTGCGACCCTTCCAATTCAAAATTATTACCTACTGTTACGGTCAACCGGTCGTTCAGGAGACGCTTCGATAATGCCACATTTAAGTCGGTACGGGTTTGTGCGCTACCGGTTGAATAATCGTCGAAAGAAGTTACATCGAAATTGATATCAACTCCCTGCACCAGGTCACCCGCCAGTCTGTTCAATTGCTCGGTCAATAACTTGCTGGCGCTTTGGCGGGCCAAAGATTCAGCGGTTACCCCGCCTGCGCTGCTTTCAAATGGGTTTTCACCAACAAACCGGTTAAGCAACAACAAGGAAAATACCTGCTTATTCAACTCCGAGGGTTCCTGCCGTAATTGGGTAAGCCGGTAATTGATGGTAGTGGCTGTTCCCCTTGAGATCTCATTACTTTCTTCTGGTAATTGAATGTCAAAACTTACCTGCGGTTGTAATAACTCTCCTTTTAATATAAGTAATACTTCAAAGGGCAGGCGCTGTAAATACGCATTACGATCACTGGCTTCTGCATCGGCAATCTGGTTCTCTACCAGGTCCATAGGTGCGGCCTTCGTTTTATAAATGGCCGTAACATCCAGATCGGCTTTGGTTGGCTCTCCATTCCATACAATTTTACTTCCTTCCTGGATCTCGAACTTCCGGCGCAAAAAATTATAACTCAGTTCATAGGCGCCGCTCTTGATTTCGTATGAACCAGACAAAGTGGTTTTACCGCTCGGGTCAATGCCACCTGTAAGCAATCCCTCGCCCTGCATGCGAATGAAATCACCATTGCCTTCATCCACGATCATACTGAATACGGCTTCTTTCTTAATTTCAACGTTGGCCGAAATATCAAGACCGGTTAAGAATGACCTGTTCAGCGAATCAAAACCGGCACGGGCGTTCATAAATAATGAATCGTTCTCCGGCGCATCCATATCAACAAACTGTACAATGCCTTCGCGCTTTACAACAGATGGGTTTTGTTGTGGCAGTACCACTGTTACGTTTGTTTTATCGGCAATGGTAATACTTCCATCTACTACCGGTCGCTCAGCCGTTCCTTTTAGTTTCATATTGCTACTAAAGATCAACTGGCCATAATACAGCCTGTTCTGCTGCTTGGTGCTGTTCATTGCCTGGAAGTTGTTGGCCCGCACACTCAGATCGAACCGGTATTTTGCAAAATCCGTAGTATAGATCATGCCATTGATGGTAGCTTTGTTCTTAGCGGAATCCTCTATTATAAAACTGTCGAACCGGATACCCTCGTTGTTAACTGCTATTCTTTCATCTTCAATGTGGAAATAACTGTTGAGCATGCTCAGATTAAAGTTCGTCTGTTTAAAATTCAGCCCGCCATCTATATTTAGTTTCCTGAATGATCCGGATACATCAAACTGCCCGGTCACACGTCCCGACGCATTACGAATGGCGCCATTGGTTGCACCTTCTATGGTGGCTAAATTCAATGTATCCAATGCCAGCCTGAACCGGAAATCATTTCCATTCACCGGTTTTAAATAAAAGTCTCCGTTTACTGTGGCGTGGTTACCACGACCAGTTAATAATATATCGGCATTGATGATGTCGGGGGTTGTATTCTTCGCTTTAACTATAACATTACCCACAGTATCACCTTGAAAATTAAGGTTACCAATGGTTACATCTCCCGAAAACAACGGCTGTGTGGTAAGGTTATATAACAGGATCTCTCCATCGAGCGTTCCATCCACTGCCATGGAATCGGATGTAACAAAAGCGGCCAGGGTTGAAATTTGAAAACTGGTAAAGCTGGCCTCTGCCGGCGCATTGAGCATATTCCCTTTGCTCTTCAGGCTAAACTGCTGGAAGTTGTGGTTCAGCATAAAATTGTTCACCCTGAGATCATTATTCGTAAGGTGTATTACGTTATCCGGCGCCACGCTCCACAGGTCATAATTCAATAAAAGGCTATCTGGTTTCAGGCTGATATCGTATACGCCAAATTGAGGTTGCCTCATTAATCCTGGTATTGAATATTGTACTCTTCCGGTTTGGTCGTGAAAACGGGTCAGGAAGTCGACTTTATTATTAGCGGCATTGGCGCGAATGAAAGCTTTGTAAACAGTGTTTCCGCCGAAATGTATTTGGTCGGCAGTTGTAGTAGCGTATAATGCGCTGTCGCGAACCCCCGCCTGCAATTGCATATTGTTAATAGAAATGACGTTGGTAACCAGTACAGGCATCTGGGCGTTTGCCTGCCAGCCGCTATCGCTGGCAAAATGCGCATGTACGTTAAGCGTTCTGAATTGTTGCAATGTAGGGAACGCCACTTTTAACGCGGGGTTATCTGTAACATATAATTCCAGCCTGAAATTAAAAGGGGTAGTAGCTGCTGCCGGTTGTTTGGCTGGCATAACTGAAAAATAGGGTTGTACCATTTGCGAAAAAATGGTTCCCAGTTGGGTTAATTTATACCTGCCGGCCAACGTGGCTTTTGCCACATCGCTTTGCAATGTGAGGCGACTGCTATCGGCCATGCGATCCGCTATTATGGTAACGGTATCCAGTTGCAAGCGGTCATTACCGGTTACCAGTAAGGAGTGAATGATGTTTACATTGCCCTCCAAACTATCGGGGTTTATATTGGGCAGGTTGGCCACTATTTTTCCACGGTAAATAACCTCCTGTGGGGTTAAATTAAGAGGTTTTGTTTTGATGCTGTCTACCATAATATCCGCCGTAAGCGCCGGATCTGCCAATGCCAGGTTCACCGAAATACTGCCCCCGAGGCGAATATTTTCATCAGCAATATTCACATTGCCTTTTGCCTGCTGGTCTTTAATGGCAGCATCTAGGTTGATGTTGCTGTAATTATATTGTTGAAATCCGAATGATTCAACAGTACCTTTTAGGGTAGCGTCGGCTGTTTGCTGTGTCAATCCTTTGCCCTGCACCTCCACATTGGCTGTTACAGCCTGCAGGTTGGGATTTTTTAGAATCGTTCCGGCCTGTACCTGTTGCGCCTGCACCTGCATATCGTAACTGGCCGCCTTCATATCCTGGTAGTTGGCCATAGTGCCGTTCAGGGTAATATTGCCCGACGAGCTTTTTACCTGCACATTGGTGCGCATTTGCCGGCCGTTTCCTTTAACTGTTCCCGTTAGTTGCAGGGTGGCAGGAATTTCCACCTGGGCGCGTATCGCTTCGGGGAGGAATTTTTCTGCATCTTTTTTGGTTGTACGAATTTCATTGATGCGTACATCGCCATACAGCTTATCAACCGAGGGCAACCCTATGATCGTTCCGGCCACATCGATCTTTGTATTGTTCCATCCCTGCACCTGTAATACCCGGGCAGTTAGCCGATCAACCCGGCCCGCTACATCGGCATTGATCTTAAATACGGTTGCAGGGTCGCTAAATACAGGTTGCTTTTTTAGGGCAGGAACAAAAAATAGAATGTCTTTATTGGAAACATAGCAATCAGGCAATACGGCCTTTACCTGTAAACTGCCAATGTCTTTTTGTACGCTTTCAAGCGATGGATAATCGAGATGAATAGTATGTCGCAACCGGGTACCCGGTGTTTTAACAAACAGCCGATCGGCGTGTACTTTTTGGCCGGTGTACAAAAAATCACCCTGCAGTTGTTGCAGGGCAAAACCGCTTTGCTCTTTAAATGCGGCTTGTTGTACAGAAGCGGTTATTGAATCTACATCCATTAAAATATTACGGGCCTGTAAAGTGATGTCAGTTGCTTTCAGGTGCCCATAATCAAGCTCCTGTTTTTTACGGGGCTGGCTTTCATCGTCAAACTGGAAATGAGTTCTTTGAATGTTTACGTTACGCACATTTACCAGCCAGCTTTGGGCCACAACATCTTTGGCTTCTGTTTTTGCCTTTTCGGCAACCAGCTTTGCCGATTCTGTTTTACCCATTAACACCTGGGTTTCTGCTCCCAGTAAACGAAGATGGTCTAAAATGATCCGTCGCCCGTTCAGGTCGGCCGTGTTCACACGTGTATCCAGGTTTTGCACCTTTGCCTTTGTATACAAAGCCGACACGTTATTCTGGTAATCGATATCAATATTTTTAAGTTGTACCCGCTTCAGGTTAATAACGGGCATAGGGGCCACTGTTGAATCGTTGGTGATCACATCCTCTGCCGTTACCAATGGCTTGTACTGGTATAACCGGGCCGTTAGGCCGTTCAGGTTAATCGTGGGCACATCGAAAAACTGCTTTTGCGGATCAAACTTATTTATATGGCTATCGAAATGGTCAAGCTGAATGGCCCAGTCATTTCCCGAGATCGTATCCTTATATATAAACCGGATATCGTCGAGGTATAAATTGTCAAGTCCCATTTTCAGGGCTGCGGTATCGGCGGGATTGGCGGGCTTTTTATTTTCAACGACAAAAGCGTCTATAAGGAATTGAAAATTAAAGACAGTATCCGGCAACTGCCGTTTTATTTTAGCAGTCATGTGTTGCAGCCTCAGGTCGCCGATCTGCACTTCATTCTGCAATAATTTGAATAATTGAATGTTGACCTTGATCCGACCGCCGTATAACAAGGTATCTTTTGTTTTGTCTTCCACATATACGTTATCCAATACAACGGAGGAGGGAAAACCGATACGTAAACGGCCGATCTCGAAGCGGGTGCCCAGCTTGTGCTGCAGCCAGGCCTGTACTTTTTTCCGGGCAAAGTTTTGTACCGGTGGCGTTTGTACAAGTACTGCTATCAATAGCAGTGCTGCAACTATCCACAAGAGCACTTTAAAAGTTATTTTAACCGCTTTCTTCAACGTTATTAGCTTTAGCGTACTGTATATCCAATCAAATACTAATACAATAATGCCGGGATCCTTTTTAATGTATACAGAACATTCAATAAATACCTATGCCATTACAAGGTTCAAATACAATCCAAAGAAGTGGAATTTAACAATGGGAGAATGATGTAGAAAAAAATTCCCAGTCATATTTTTGACTCGCCTATTTCCTTCGCTTCGTGCTTAATGATAAAAACAGCGGTCTCGGTAGGCTTTATGCCTGCTCCATGGTGTATAGAATATATCTTGGTGAACTCGGCGCCAAAGAACAAGATCAGGGAAGAATAGTATACCCACACCAGTATCACTATTATTGAACCGGCAGCGCCATAGGTTAAGCCCACATTAGATTTTCCGATATATAAGCTTATCAGGAATTTACCCAGCATAAATAGCAGGGCAGTGAACCCGGCCCCAATGATCGCGTCTTTCCATTTGATGGTGGCATCGGGCAATACTTTAAAGATGATGGCAAACAGGGCCGTGATCACCGCAAAGATCAATACCCAGTTCAGAATATAAAACACAACTATTGTAACACTTTGAAAATAGTACTGCAGTTTTTCATTTAACAATTCCATAACTGCATTAATAATAAGCGACACCAATAAAATAAACCCACAACTAATAACCAGGGAAAAAGATATGAGGCGATTAGTGATAAATTTCAGCCAGCCTTTTTTGGGCTTTGCGCGTATTGACCAGATATAATTGATAGAACCCTGAATTTCGGTGAATACCCCGGTTGCGCCTAAGATCAACAGCACCACGCCTATGATGGCCGCAGTAACCGATTGCTGGCTTTGCTGAAGGTTAGCGATAATATTTTGTATTTGTATGGCGGCGGCGCTCCCGACTAACAATTTTATCTGGTCGTACAATTTTCCCTCAACGGCCTCACGGCCCAGGAAGATGCCGGCAAATGAAATAATAACGATCAGGGTTGGGCCCAATGCAAAAATGGTATAATAAGACAAGGAAGCGCTGAGCTTTATACAATTGTCGTCTAAGAACTCAGAAACTGATTGTTTAAAGATTTTCCAGGTATTTGCCATTATTTTAAAAATGATCATATCACATGCCATTAAAAAGAACGTTCCCGTTATTGCCACTATAGAATAATGGTTTTGTAATGAGTAAAAGCTTCTACAACTTCCTTGCTTATTAATAGCAAATCTTTCTCAACGGGACGCTTTTAGCTCGTGGCAGGTAATTTTTATTAGTTAATACATATTACGCAACCTAAAAATTGTTCACCATGAGAAGTATACTTTATCTTGTTGCAGTGATCTTAGTGATAGGCTGGCTATTAGGTTTCTTTGTATATAGTGCAGGTGGGTTAATACATATCTTAATTGTATTGGCCGTAATTTCGTTAATTCTTGGCTTGATGCGCAGCACTTAGTTTTATCCTTCATATAGTAAGTCTCAATCAGGCAACAGAATATATATATTCTGTTGCTTTTTTATGTAGCATATAAGCAAAATAAAAAGCTGCAGGAGACCCGCAGCTTTTATTTGATATCCGATATATAATGGAAATATTGCCTAGTTGATCATGAGTTTTTCGCTTCGGGATTCTACATCCAGTATAAACTTATAAACGAACGGGTCGGCTAAATTTCCACAGCCATCTATTAAAGTTCCTTTTACCCCATCAGCTGTTTCTATTACGTACAATACCGCGCTATCGAGTGGATCGGAAAAACCTTCAAACCGGAATGAGGTAACTACCTTTACTTCACCGGGACCGTAGAGTTTCCGGGTACTTGATGATTCCAGCCCCTCACCCGTAGCGATAAAATCTTCTTTGTAGCCATCGTCTACGACCTTGCTTAAACAGGAAACCATGCTTTGGATATATGGAGTAGAACTATTATACTCTGTCCTCATAGCTCTTTTTTATTCTTGTATAATAAAATTGTTTGCCAGCACTTTATGGCCTGCTTTTATGCAAAGAGTGTATTTATTTCCCCACTTACATGCTGTTATTCATTTATATAATCAACAATTCAACAGTTATACCTAAAACGAACAGGCCAGGTAAACGAAATTACCCGACCTGTTTTTGCTCTACAGTACTAAAGCCACTATTATAAATTAATTTACTTTGTTATTTCATGCATATCCCTGTATTTTTTGATCATATCATGCGCATTCTTCAACGAAGCCTTTTGGCTTACTATTAACTGCCTTACATCTGTAGGCAATGGAGCATCGGATGTCAATGCATCTTCATAGGCTCGTTGGGCGGCATCTTCACCATATTCGCAGGAGGCCAGTAATGAATGCCGGTCTTTACCGGTAAACATATCCTTTACACTCATCCATGCCCTGTATATTTTACCAGACACAGTGGTACCGGAAGCCGGTTCTCCCCCCAGTCGGCCCACCTGCGATGTTAATTCAATCGCATTCTGGCGACTGTCATCTGCCAGGCGGTCGAAGATGGTACGCAGATCAACGTCTACAATTTTGGTATCTTCTGCAGCCCTTGTGTAACCTGCAGTACGATCGTTATTGATTCTTATAAGATCGTTCAATACCTCGATCACTTCATTATTCTGTTTCATATTCTCACATTTTTAGTTCGCTAATCGTTAAAGTTTTTTATACAACGTGGTTCATTAAACGCATTTTTGATACTGCCGGCTGCAAGCTCCATGCTGCATTCGCAAGGCGCACACACACTGCAGCAGCAGACAGAAAGGTTAACGAAATAGGTTCGATGGAAACATACGCCTCTTTACACCAAACATTACGTCAGCATAAAACGACACTATAGTTATTAAAAAATTATTCCCATCTGTTTCACAGGCAATTATGGCAAAAATGCAATTTGAATGGGAAACCACTTCTACACTTTACCCGTTATCAATTGATACAAACAACAATATGTAACGCATTACAAAAACGATTGCCCTGTGGCATGGGAATTTGCATTTTTTATAAGGTATAATTATTCAGCAATTTTAAAATTATAGTTATGGCCAGGTATTCAAAAAAAGCACAGAAGACAGTAGAAAGCGCTATGCGTCGTAAGAAAAAAGGTACGTTGCGCAGCGGAAGAAGCGGCAGGAAAGTTACCAGTCGCGATCAGGCAATTGCAATCGGATTATCAGAAGCCAGGAAAAAAGGCGCTAAAGTGCCTGCTCCCAAAAAGAAGAAAAGCGCGAAGAAGAATGTTGGAAGGAAAAAGGCCGCAAGGAAAACAGCGTCCAGAAGGAGAGCGACTTCGAAGAAATAGAACTGCAAGCGGTAAGCTGCAAGCGGTAAGTGGTAAGTGGTAAGCGGTAAGCGGTAAGCGGTAAGCTGCAAGCCGCAAGCTGTAAGCTGCAAGCTGTAAGCTGCAAGCTGTAAGCTGCAAGCTGTAAGCTGCAAGCTGTAAGCTGCAAGCTGTAAGCTGCAAGCTGTAAGCTGCAAGCTGTAAGCTGCAAGCTGTAAGCTGCAAGCTGTAAGCGGTAAGCGGTAAGCCGCAAGCTGCAAGCTGCAAGCTGCAAGCCGCAAGCCGCAAGCTGCAAGCAAAAGACAGCTGTGCGATACACCTTTCACCATTGATCACTCACCATTCACCACTGACAATTCACCATCACCACTAACCACTAACCACTGACCACCCACCATTGACCATTGACCTTTCACCACTGACCACTAACCACTCACCGCTCTCCACTGACCATTCACCACTGACAATTCACCATCACCACTAACCACTAACCACTAACCACTGACCACCCACCATTGACCATTGACCTTTCACCACTGACCACTAACCACTCACCGCTCTCCACTGACCACTCACCATTGACCATTCACCACTCTCCATTCACAACTCACCACTAACCATTGACCATTGACAACACTGACAATTCACCACTCTCCATTCACCACAAAAAAAGTCCGGAAGAAATTGTACCCATATGAGTGCAATTATTTTCCGGACTTCATCTTTCAATAAGCCATACCGGCTTTAATTATCCACCGCAAATCTTTGTGCGCGACACCGGGCCCTTCCTACTATTTCCATTCTACCCATTTCCCCCAGCGTTCACGCTTACGCTATAAAAAAACAAAACCCGATGTAGAAACATCGGGAGTCCTTGGTTAAGGCCTGATTTGTAGCGTAAGTTTATAATGAGTTTAAATATTCAAGTTCTTGCTACCGGTTTACCACTTTCCCGTCTATGCTTTTTCCGCGGCCGGTTACATATATATTTTTATAAAAACTATGCCTAAAATTTTAAACGGGAACAAATTGCATGTGTAGAAAATAGTTCCCATTCTTTGCTAGCTTTTGTGGAATGACTGTAGAATTTTCATCAAAATCTGTTCATCTGCATGCAAACCGGTTTTGTCATCGGGCTTTTCCAACTCGTCCAGTCCTTCCAGGTATTTTTTCAGGCTATTCTCCTCGTATAAAGCTATCAGCCCCGGGTGTACGTAATATTTTTTACAAATAGTGCGTGTATTGCCCAGCTTTAGGCTCACTTCGTCTAATGCTGCCACTAGGTTCTTTTTATTTTCTGCAGCCGTAACCGCTTCGCCCATAGCGCGTAACGATCGTAAAAGGTTAAGCGAACCCGCCCAGGTCCTGAAATCCTTTGAAGTAAAGTCCATCCCCGTAACGTCCCTGATATAACTGTTTATCATACCGGAATCAATGGGGTGCGGGTTTCCTTCTGCATCATAATACTGAAACAATTCTTTCCCTGGTATTTCGCGGCAATTCTGCACAATGCGGGCAAGCCGTTTACTTTTGAGCGTTATATCGTGGCTCACTCCCTTTTTCCCTTTAAAAGAAAACCTGATCTTATCCCCGCTGATGTCTACATGCTTATCTTTCAGGGTTGTTAAACCATGTGAACCGTTTTGTCTTTCATACTCACCGCTGCCCACCCTGATGTATGTACGCTCCATTAAGCTAACGACCGTAGCAAGCACTTTGGAAGCCGATAATTCTTTTTGATTAAGATCAACTTCTAACCGGCTTCGCAGTGCCGGTAATGCTTTCCCAAATTCAAATAACCGGTGAAATTTTGTTTCATTGCGTAGCATGGACCACAGCGGGTGATAGCGGTATTGCTTACGTTTACGCATATCTAAGCCAGTTGCCTGTATATGCCCGTTCGGCAAAGCGCATATCCATACCCTCGTCCAGGAAGGCGGAATGGCCAGGCTACGGATCCGTTGTATAATTTCTTTTTTGTTCAGCGGCCTGCCTTCATACATGTACGTATAACCCCGGCCTTTTTTATGGCGAACGATGCCCGGCTGGGTGTCTGTCACGTATACCAGATCGGCCAGGGAAGCGGCTTTGGCGTAATCCCTGTAAATTTTCAGGAATTGCCTATGCGTGACTTTTGCCAGTTGCACGTTTACCTTCCGTTTTACTTAGCTTTTTATAATTATGCACATTCTCGGCTTCATTTAATGAGTGCGAACTGCTTACATCATTTTCCTTCTCTGCGAGATCGGCCAGCTTTATATAAAATTTTTTGATCTTCGCCAGGTCTTCTTCAGTCAGGTCTTCTATATCAACCAGCCGGTTGCTTGCCCGCTCGTCGGAGGCTATCAATTCATTCAGCTTTAGCTGAATGGCCGTGGTATCTTTATTTTGCGACTGCTGAATAATAAACACCATCAGGAAAGTAATGATCGTTGTTCCGGTATTAATAACGAGTTGCCAGGTATCTGAATACCCGAATACCGGCCCGGTTACAGCCCAAATTATAACTACGACAAGTGCAGTGATAAAAGCTTTTGGCGAACCGGTTACCTTCGTTATCTTATTCGACATTTTCTGGAACAGGATGGAGCCCCTGTTCTTTTTATTTTTCGCTCGCATAGCTTTAATTTTTAGCAGGAATAGCAGGAATGGGTGCACCCGTACTAAAAAGGTAATGGATGGGCAAAAAAAAGTCAGGCCAGGAATGGCCCGACACCAGTAGACCTTAAAAAACCCCTAAATCTATAACCAGAACTAAAAAAGTTGTACCAGCCTATGTATTTGAGGTAACTTCTTACTGTTTTTAATGAGTTATTAATATCTAATTACCTTCGCCTTCATGCCCTTCTTCACTGGCCCCCTGCTGATTTATGTTGCCTTCGGCAATTTCGGTCAGTAATTCATCCGTATCCTTTTCTTCCTGTAAGATCTCGGCAAGCACATCGGCAACATCGGTATCACCGATGGTTTTAGCCAATTGTACCAAACTACCGTAAGTAGCAATTTCATAGTGTTCCACCTTTTGTGCAGCCATAATAAGGGCCACATCGCGGGTGGATGTTCCTTCTTCTGTGTCTTCTATAACTGTGTGGGCTTCTTTAACCAGTCCCTCCATCGCTTCGCATTTCTTGGCTTTGGCAGTTTCCCCCAGCATTTTGAATACTTCTTCCAACCTGGTCACCTGTTCTTCCGTAACTGCCTGGTGATCGCCCAGGGCTTCGGCCAGTTCGTCGGAAGTAGCCGCTTTTTGCATTTTGGGTAACTCCTTCACAAGAACCTTTTCTGCCCAATAAATATCCTGTAACTGCTCAACAAAGAATTTTTTCAGCAATGACTGGTTATCTTCTTTTCTATTTGATGTTTTCTTACTACTACTGCTACTGCTTTTATTTTTCATAGCGCCTTGATTTTTTGCACTTCTTCCTGATCTTTCCATAACGCAATGTTTTGTGGTGAAAAAAAGATTGTACAGATATAGTAAAAAACAAATGCCACGGTAATAGCCAGTCAGGCTAAGCATGTGTAGAAAAAACTCTACGGGAAAGGAGAAGGAAACTTCGCATACGGTACATTATGCTACTGGTATTCGTTTTGAATTTTACTTAACCTAAAACACACATATGAGACCTGCTGACAGTATACCGTTCTTACAGGACAAAATACAGGGAATAGGCAGTGCGTTGTTTTATAACTTAGGAGGAGGCGTGTTAAAATTCCCAACAACTATCGTTTCTATTATAAAAGTTGATGAACTGGCTAATATCTGGTTCTTCACCAACCGGCCCGAACAACAACTACAGGAGTTTGACCGGCAGTTTCCGGTTCACATGCAGTTTTACCGCAAGGGTAAAGGTTATTACCTGCAAATAACCGGTAAGGCTTATATTATAACCGATCCCGAAGAATTAAATGGCCTGATAGGTTTATCTGATGAAATTAAAGAAAAGGCCTTTAAAGAAATGGTGTTGGTAAAGGTTAAGATCGGCAGCGCCAGATATTATATTAATCAACCCCGGTTTACTTATAAACATAACTTCATGGGATTGCTGAACCGGTTCTATACCTGGTTGTTCAAAGAGCCCGCCCGGCAAGAGCCTTATGTTTTTCAACCCCTGGCACGTTTAGGATTCTAAAAAAAGAAACCCTACAAAGCACGTAGCTTCGCAGGGTTTTTACTGCACGCCGACTTAGGGGACAAAGGTTAATTAGTTAATGTGCTAATGGAATACAGCCTAAAGCTACAAGGCTAAAGCTGTAAGCGAAAAGAAATACAGCCTTGATCCTGGTTAACTTGTAACCTCCAGCTGCTTCTTCTTAATTTTAATACTGCCGGGTGAACAGCCATGGTGTTTCTTGAATATTTCAATAAAATGGCTCACCTTTTCATAACCCATTAGTTCTGCTATTTCGTTTACAGAAAGGGGTTTCTGTAACAGTAACGTTCTGGCTAATTCCATTTTCTTATTCAGGTAGTACTCATAAATGCTTTTGCCATAAATAAGCTTGAAATACCGCTTTAGTGTAGATTCGCTCAGGGCCACTGTTTTGGCAATAATGCCCATACGAGGCGGCATTTTTTGCAAATACGACATTAAAATAGCTTCGGCTTCCTTTACCTTTTCATAATAGAGGTCAATGTTGCCCGAAGTTTTATCAGTTTCCACCCGCGAAACTGCGGTCATGAAATCCGTTATCAAATCGGTGGCGAAGGAAAACAGGTCGCCAGCGGTTGCTTTCTTGTCTGCCAAACTCTCCATCAGCTTTGCAGCCAACTGATTTGCTTTTGTAGAACAGGGCTCTATCAATACCTGCAAACCATTATCGTCCATAACACCATCATTAAAATACTGGGCAATGTGCACAAATCCTGGCTGCTGTTTAAGCCAGTAGGCCGATATGCTGAACTCGATCAACTGCACCGGCTGGTGCGGGTGTAATTGCAACCCGGCATTCACAGCGTCGGGCACCAGCGCAAATCGACGCTCACGTACTTTATTAAATTGCTGATGCTGGTTAATACTTTTTAAATCGATCGATTCAGGTGAATTAACACACAGCAAACTAAAACCGTTATTGGCAATATAAACGGGCAAAGCTTCTTTAAGCAATTCAACCGGCTTCTGTAGGTATAGATCCCATACCCGCATGTACAGCCCGGCATCCAGATGCCATTTCTTGATTTGTCCATGTCCCATTTCTCCCGAAAACCTGATCAGGGTATTGCTCTCTTCCAATTCACCACCGGTTTCAAGCGCCAGTTCTTTAAAATCATCCTCCTGATCGATCTTACCTACACGAATTGAATAGCTTTTCATTACACAATTGGGTTTGATTATGGTTACAAAGGTTTTTGACATAATGCTACTAACTGCAAATCAGGTATTATTACCAATGATCATATATAGTATACACCTGAACCATCGGGATGAACCCTTATAAATAACGGCATTTGTCCATTTGAGCAGAAACATTGATTATCGGTAAGCATTTCCCCTTACCAGCAGGGCTATGATAGATCGATTTTGACATTTATCAATTAATATATTATATAACCCATAAGACTAAGTGTTTCCTGACCCGATACCGGTATTCTTTGAATGAAAAGGGGTAAAAGAAACACAAGGGCCAGTATACCTTTACATCAGCAACATCGATCGATCCGGAACACTACTCCAATATTTACAGAAAAGCCAACCGGCCACTTTCGCTTTTACAATTCCAATATTGCTTAGCTCCATTAATCAACTCATCAATGCTAACCTAACAATGCATATGTATTTACCGGCAATGGCTGGTGCATAGGCCATGGGAGTTATTACTGTTAACCACAAAAACTATTACAAGTGAAACCAAACATTTTCACCCTATTGATTATTGCCTTTTCCCTACCCTTCTCTTCTACCATCCAAGCACAAAATACGCAGGTAACTGCTCAAATCTCATCCGCCTGGTATAACCTGGCAGTTAAGAACATACAACAATTGCAAGAACAAATAAATAGTACGCGCTCGTATGATAACGCTACCAACATGCCCGGTAGCCCGGCAACCAATTACTCGTTAAGTAAAACACCGGAGTGGAGCACCTCTGCCGATGGCCTGGTTAGCGGTTTAACTACCGAACAATTGCATTCCTCCTTATATGGATATGCTGTAACCGGTTTAGGGGATGTGAACGGAGATGGTTATGGTGATGCCGCTATCAGCGCGCCGGCCTTAACAAATATTTTCAGTGGCAGCGGTTCGCTGGCCAGTGTTGGAGCCGTGTTTGTATTTTATGGTTCACCCGCCGGATTGTCAACAATGCCGGCCAAAACCCTGCAACCCAATACTGCGGTAGCAGGTGCACTGTTCGGCCATAGTGTAGATGCAGGTGATGTTACCGGCGATGGCATCAATGATATTATTGTAGGCGCCCCGCTCGATTCATATACCACCACCGCATCGGGTGTGTTGGGCGCTACTTCCGTTACGTTAAAAGCAGGAAAAGTATACGTATATCCCGGTGGCAGTTCGGCCAATGCCAACCCAACTGATTTCATTGAAATAAAATTACAGGGCACGGGTTTTTTCAGTGCGGGCATTGCCGGCGTGTTGGCAAGCAATATAACGGTGAATGCCCTTTTTGGTTTTTCTGTGGCCGCTACCGATGACCTGAATGGAGATGGCAGATCCGACATCATTGTTGGCTCGCCCGCTTACCTTGGCACCAGCTTATCAGCCGTGCAGAATGGCGCCGCCTTTGTTTATTATTCCAATAACCTAACTACCGCTTCTCCTGAGCAGCTACAAACCCCAACTGCCGGTTTATTGGGCTTGCCATCGTTCCCTTCACTTGGGCATAGCGGTTTATTATTTGGATTTAGCGTTGATGGCGTGGGCGACTATAATGGAGATGGGTTTGCCGACGTGGTAGCCGGCGCTCCCGCCGGTGTTGACCTGTCGTCGCTGGGTGGTTTATTAACCGGTGAGGTTTTAAGCGGAACCGCATACGTTTATTACGGAACCGGTTCAGGTATTACCAACACCATTGGCACAACGCTGAAACCAACCGGTGGCAGCTTGTTATCAAACGCCGCCAATTTGTTTGGCTATAAGGTGAAAGGCATAAAGGGATTGAGTGGCGCCCGCAACGGCAATATCGCTGTTGGCGCACCAACCGGTGGCTTATTGCCCAATGCCCTCAGCTTAACCATACAAAGCGGCAACGCACATATTTTTAAGAAGAAAACCAGTTCGCCTGCCGGCGCAGTAACCAGCGATCAGGTGCTGGAATCGCCGCGCTCCACCCCTTTACTGTCGGTGTTGAATACCCTCAACCTGAATGTGCTGTTTGGCGCCGCCATAGATAATGCTTACGATGTGAATTGCGATGGCAACACCGACCTGGTTATTGGAGAACCGTTATCATCTGGCGCCACATTGGCCCAACTGCAGGCAAACGCAGTAGGTGGTGCAGTATATGTTTACCTGGGCAATGCAGGCGGTACATATGCCAACACACCGGTTTATACTGCTTCGGCCGATCATGGCAATGAATTCCTCTCGGTAAATGCGGTTTCGCTGTTTGGGTTTAGTGTGGCCGGCGTTGCAGAAACGCGTGGTTTAGGTTCATCACCCCGCATTTTAGCCGGCTCGCCTTCGGCGGCGCTTGATTTCAACAACAGCCTGCTGAACCTTGGCAGCACGCTGGGCTTGTTGTTCGATTTCGTGGCGGGAGACAATGGACCGGGAAAAGCGTTTTTATTCAATCCTCAACTGTGCATCGGCAGCGCGCCGCTACCGGTAACGCTGGTAGAATTTAAAGGCCAGGAAAAGAACACTACTATCAACCTGCACTGGAAAACCAGCCACGAAGAAAACCTGAACCGGTTTGAAATAGAAAGAAGCCGTGACGGTGTTCACTTCGAAACCATCGGCATGGTATTTCCCTGGGAAGACGCCAACCACATTGACTACGCCTTTTCCGACAAAAGCGCCACCGCCGGTATTAATTATTACCGGTTAAAAATGATCGATCATAATACCACTTACAAGTATTCGAACCTACTAACGTTCTTCCTTGAAACGCCAGGCGTTCATGTAGCAATTGCACCCAACCCGATTATCGACAAGATCTGTGTGCAATTAAAAGGATTACCCGAAAACACTTACCGAATAGAGTTACATAACGTAACGGGGCAAAAGTTTGTAGAAAAATCTATACACATTACCCGATACAGACAAACAGAATACCTTATGCGGACTGTCTCAATGACACCGGGAATTTATTATCTAACAGTATTTGAAAAAAATAATAAAAGAGTTGCTTCTAAGAGGGTTATCGTTCTCTAGTTTAACAGGTACAGAAAAAGCCACCTTCGCGGTGGCTTTTTTATTTGTTATCAATCATACCGCACCGGTTACCTGCAATATTAATTTGGGAACCAACAGTATCAGTGATCAATAACCGCACTGGTTCTGACTGTTTGGCAACCGCCAAAAACACGGCAATTTTATTTGTAAAATAATCGTTTAGGAAACAGTTTGGTACGTTTAATGCTGGATAAGACTTCCATTAATTGTAGCGGAATTTTTTTCTCACTTTAAAATCCTTGGAGTTTATGACAATGAACAAAGGCCTGAACCGCCGGACATTCCTGAGAAATGTTGGGCTGGCCGCTGTGGCGGAAATAGTAGGATGCACTAAAGTATTACCAGAGATCGCAGCGATCAATTTGAAAAACTCACCTGTAAAAAACAAATTACCCAAATGGAAAGGGTTTAACATCGCAGATTACTTTCAACCCGATCCCTGGTATGTAGGCGGTAACACGCCGGAAGAATTCTTCAGATGGGTGGCCGACTGGGGATTTGATTTCATTCGAATACCGGTTGCTTACCCCACTTATCTGAACATTACCCCTCAACAGAAGTACATTACTGCCGACGATGTATACAAAATCGATGAGAACAAGGTGAACCAGATTGAGAAAACCATTTACCTGGCGCAGAAGTATAACCTGCATGTGAGCCTGAATTTGCACCGCGCGCCCGGCTATTGCATCAGCACCGGTTACCACGAGCCTTATAATTTGTGGACGGAGAAAAAAGCGCAGGACGCATTTGTGCATCACTGGAGCTTTTGGGCAAAACGGTTCAAAAACATTTCATACCGGAAGATCAGCTTCGACCTGTTGAATGAACCTGCTTACCGCGATAATGTTAACGATACCTCGTCAAAGACCACTGCCGTTCCAGGCACACTCTATCGCACATTAGCGCTGGCAGCCACTACGGCTATTCGTAAAGAGAACCCGGCCTCTTATGTAATTGCCGATGGTAATAATGGCGGGTCGGATATTGTTCCCGAACTGGTTGATTTGAACATTGGACAAAGCTGCCGCGGTTATTATCCCTTTGAGATCTCGCATTACAAAGCGCCCTGGGTTTATCCCGACCCGGCATACCAGCCAACACCATTGTGGCCCGGTACTGTAGGAGGCCGCTATTTCAGTCGCGCCATGCTTGAAGAATATTACAAACCCTGGTTGAACCTGGTAAAACAAGGTGTAGGCGTGCATTGCGGCGAATGCGGTTGCGTGAAAGATACTCCACACAATGTATTCCTGGCCTGGTTTGGCGATGTGCTGGATATTCTCACCACAAACGGAATTGGTTTCGCCTTGTGGGAACTGAAAGGTGACTTCGGCATTTTGAACTCAAACCGCGCCGATGTGCAATACCAGGATTGGTACGGCTACAAGCTCGATAAAAAATTGCTCACAATGCTGCAAAGCAAATAAGATAGTTCTGCTCAATTTGTGTGAAGAAGGGGGAAGCCCCGATTAAGTAAGAACCTGAAACAATCTGCACCGGGACTGACCCAAAAGGTTAGTCCCATTTTTTTGCCATCTAGTTATCTCAACATGAAAAAGCGGCTTTTTTTACAGCACGCTTTATTTTCCAATAGCGCCCTGAAATTATTTTTGACCGCTTACTTGCTTAGGTGCAAAACTGACTTAACCAGGTCGATGGAACCACGATGCAACTTTATATCCCAGGGTCATCCTAAGGTTATCCTGGGGTCATCCTAGGGTTAAAACCCTAGGATGACCCTGAGATCAGCTTAAGATAACCTTAAGATAAGAGGTATCAACGAGGTGCTTTTAAGGTTGATCTACGGCAACCTCTTTCCGGCCCTCCCAGGTAATAAACTACCCACTTACCCATAGATTATCAACCACTTACCCGGTTATTCTCGCTTTTAGCCGCCTTTTTTACCGATCATCACACATACTTTACCGGTTGGCAAACAAAAGTTGCCGTTCATGTCGGATGTTCTAAACGAAATGTTAACACCCCTATACCTTTGACTTGTAATTAAACAGGAGATACTTCTCCAACTAACATGAACCACTACTTAGAGTTTCTCTTCGCCCGCTTCCGCCAACGGGTTAAACCACCAGCAATCAGATTTTAATTCCTCGTAAAAAGATTCACTGAGTAATCTATACTCAGGCATTTACACATATGCGGCAGTTCGCCGCGTACAGTTATTCCCATGCTCAATGTTTACAACGATGAAAATTAAATGTTGGATCGGTCCACTGATAGCTGTAATAATTTTATTTACGCTGCGACATAAGATGTATGAACTACGATATGAGCAACAACAGTCAGTTATACCCGCAGTAGAGATCAGGAAGTCAGAGATAGGTCCTCCTATGGCCGGAACCCTTATAATCAGGGACACACTGCCCTTCTGAATTACTTTCAGTTAAGCTAACAAGGCAGAATTGCAAATGGCATAACAGATACAACTGTTATGAGTGACCGTACTATGCGGGCATTCGTGAACAATGACATTTAATTGTCTTATCAGGTGATTCCCTCACCGGATGAGCTATACATACTATTGCCCCTCCTCATGTGGCTTATAGCTGCAGGCGAAGAGGGGAAGGGGAATGTTTTAACACTTAAAAAAACAACTATGGCCAACTTAGGAAAGAAAATTTTGTCGGCTTTCGTGGAGGTAAGCGACGACAAAAAGCAGGAAGAAGATAAGCAGGCTGAAGAAAAAGACCGTGCGCCGGCCTCAACGGCAACGCAAAGCTTTCAGCAGGCGAATCCATCACCCACCTTCACCAACACAACTGCTCATAACAGTTATGCATCACCGGTAAACAGCAAGTTCAAAGATTACTTTGAAAAGCTGTTCAAAGAAGCCAACATGCCGGGACCCGATTACTTCGAGTTCAGTAAAATGATCGAAGTAATGCAGGCTGTTCCCGATGAACAGGTACGCTACACTACCGCTTTTGCAGGGTTGAGCGTGCAAGGCCTCGACAAACAAAAATTATTGTCGAGCGCTACGCAATACCTGCAGTTACTGGAAACGGATGCGAAGAACTTTCACAGTTCAGTAGATGCCGCCTTACAGGAAAAAGTGCATGAGAAGAAAAAGCTGATGGAAGAAAAAGACAACCGCATTCAACAGTTAACGCAGGAAATAAGTGCGTTGCAAAACGAATTACTGAACCTGCAAAGCGAAATAAAAGAGAATGAAGCAAAGATAGAGGCCAATACGGGCGGATATAAAAATGAGAGTGAGGCCATGAAGAACCGTATTGCCTGGGATATGGAAAAAATTAAACGATACATATAAAAACATCACAAAAATGATTAACCCGATCCAAAAAACAAAAACACCCGGCTGGTTCTCGGAGCCAAAGAACCTGGCCACTACCATAATAGGCATCTCCTTATTTGCCGGCCTGGCGTATGGCTTTTTAACGTACGTATTGCCGTGGCTGGTAACCGTAACCTGGAACCTGGTGAACCTGGTAATTGGCGGTGTGATCCTTGGCTTTTTGCTGATGATCGTAACCAATAAAAAATTCTGGCGGGCCTTAAAATACCTCTCAGAATTTATTGCCAACTACACCATTGGTATTGCCATTGAATTGAACCCGTTCAATATACTGCAAGCCAAAATTGAGCAAGGTTATAAGGATAGAAATACATTGTACCAACAGGCCGCCAAATTAAAAGGCAAGCAAAGCGAACTGGTAGACAAACTGACCGATAAAGAAAAAGAGTTGCAGTTGAACATACAAAAAGTAAAGATCCTGCAAACTGAACAAGGCAAGAACAGTCGACAGGTTGATCTGTATGCCAACAATGTTTTGCGTTGCCGGGAATACATCGACAATGTAACCCCCATAGTGGGCGACCTGAACAAGCTGATAAAATTTGCCGATGCAGCCTATGAAGAGAGCGGTATTATGCTGGAAGATGCTAAGCTGGACCTGGAAGCTAAAAAAGACCTGTACTATTCGGTAACAACCGGTTTATCGGCCGTAACAAGCGCCATGAAAGCGTTCAAGGGCGATGATGAACTGAACCAGGATGCCGAGAAAGCCCTGGCCATCCTGAAAGTACAGATCGGTGAAAAGATCGGCCATATTAAATCGGCCATAGACGTCACCTCTCGCTTCATGGATGATAAGGTGTTGGAAGATAAAGCCAAATCGGCCCAGGCCATAGAACTGATCAACCAGTTTGATATGCAAAGCGATTTCAACTATACGCAAAATGCGTTGGATAAGAATAGTGATAACGGAAAGTTGAAAGGCATTTCTACACCAGACAGATATCGTGGGTTGTTAGATTAACCGTTTCACGGCATCTGATACCTTATGAAAACAAAACAAACAATTTAAACAACTATAAAAATTAAAATAGAAAATGGCACTCAAATTAAAACCCGCCGGAAAAGTATTGATCATCGCTGCATTAGTAACAGCAGGCATCTTCGCCGTAAGATGGTATCAAAACCGGCCGAAAGAAGTAACCGGCTCCATTGAAGTAGGTAAAGTAGCCTTACCCGATGCCCCGGAAGCTTCCTTACATGGTGATGCAGTTAAGTTAGCATTACCCTCAGATGAACAAGCCGTAAACGGCGGTACGCAAATTACCTGGGAACGCATGGCCTGGAACAGCCAGTTCAGCGGCATGTACGCTAACGGTGGCGTACGCACTACGAAAGGCTCGTTGTTCGATAAGGCACGCCTGGATGTTACCTACGTCCGTCAGGATGACTGTAACAAGCAAATGGCCGACCTGGTAAAATTTGCCAACGATTATAAAAATAATCCGAATGCACCTGGTGTGCTCATCACCTTCATGGGTGACGGTATGCCGGCCTTTATGACCTCGCTCGCTAAAGAGCTGGAACCCCTGGGGGCCGAATACCAACCCATTATTATTCCGGTTACTCACGGTAAATCGTATGGAGAAGACCAGGTGATGGGGCCTTTGTCGTGGAAACAGGACCCGCACAATGCGATCGGTAAATGCGTAGCCGGTGTATTGCGCGACGGCGACATCAACATTCTGTTGAAATGGGCCGGTGACAACGGGTTGAAAGTAAACCCTGATGAAACCACGTACGACGGTAATGCCATCAACATCATTGCCGCCAACGACTTCCTCGATGCGCCTAACAAGTACATCACCGGTTATACCGAAAAAAGGAAGCTGATCGTAAATGGCAAAACAACCGGTACCGATACTACCGTTGCCGTAGATGGTGTAGCCACCTGGACGCCCGGTGACGTAAATGTCGCCACTAAAAAAGGTGGACTTGTTACCATCGCCAGCACACGCCAGTACGCATCGCAAATGAGTAACCAAACCATTGCCATTAAAAAATGGGCAAATGATCACCGGACCGATATCGAGAACATGATCATTGCCCTGGCACAAGCCGGCGACCAGGTACGTTCGTTTACCGAAGCCAAACAATTTGCGGCTGAAATAAGCAGCAAACTGTACCAGGAACAAAATGCCGCTTACTGGTTGAAATACTTTAACGGTGTGGAAGAAAAAGACGCTCAGGGCCTGAAGGTATCCCTTGGTGGTTCTGCCGTGTTTAACCTGAACGACATGGCCAATACCTATGGACTTGGCGATGATAAAGTAGACCGTTATAAAGCGGTGTACAACACCTTCGGTAACCTGATGGTGAAAATGTACCCCGGCATAATGCCTAGCTTTTTACCGTACGAAAAGGCTGTTGACAAATCGTTCCTGTTCAGTGTGATCGCAAACCACCCCGAATTGTTACAGGGGAAGGCTATAGAAACTAAATATGCCGACCAGATCACTGAAACGGTATCGTCCAAATCGTACAGCATTGAGTTTGAGACCGGCTCTGCTACCATCAAACAAGGTTCGTACAGGTTACTGGATGAAATATTTACATCTGCTGTTGTGGCGGAAGGTTTAAAGCTGGGTGTATATGGCCACACCGATAATAAAGGTAGCGACGACATAAACATACCGCTGTCACAAAAGAGAGCGGAAGCTGTGAAAGTGTACCTGCTTAAAAAAGGTTTGAAACAAAACCAGATAGAAGCCAAAGGTTATGGCGCTGAAAAACCAATTGCCGATAACACAACGGAAACTGGTAGAAGTAAGAACCGTCGTGTTGAGATTGTGTTAGGTGAGTAAGAAAAATACAAGCTGTAAGCTTCAGGCTGTAAGCAATACAGTTTGTGTTCAGCATTAAGTTTTGCTATCAGTATCATAAAAAGTTGTGTCATGGGGTTGCAGCCATGACGCAGCTGGTAGCTAGTAGTGAGGAGCTGGTGGGGGAGCCCTGGGAGCTAGGTTAATAACCAATAGCGAGGTCCGAATTACCCCCACTAGCCACTAGCTACATACCACTAGCCTGTATCAATAGAACAACCAACGTGGCATAGATAAACCTGATGCCACAGAAATTTCAAGGAACCAATTATGAAAAAGATAATCCAGCCATTTGCTACGATCAACCGGCAAACTTTTCTGATGATGGTGGCCGTGCAGGTGGTTATTACTTTATTGTTATGGCAGGTGTTTTCAGACGGGCTGATTCCCAAACCCGGTAAAGTAGCCGAAGCTTTCATGCACTTGTTGGGCAGCAAATTGTTGCTCGACAATATACTGGTGAGCCTGCTGCTGACTTTAAAAGCCATGCTGTACTCAATATTAATTACCCTGTTGTTTGCTTATTTATCAGTACTACCGTTTTTCAAAAGCATTGCGCAGTTCATTGTGAAATGCCGGTACCTTACCCTCACGGGTTTGATCTTTATTTTCACGTTGCTAACAAAAGATGGCAGCCAGTTAAAATTATCATTACTCGTATTCGGTATCGTACCCTTTTTTGTAACCTCTTTTCTGTCGGTTATCGTTAACATTAACCCGCAGGAATATGACTTATGTAAAACATTGGGGTATAATCATTGGCAAACATTGTATGAAGTAATTATCATTGGCAAGGCCGACCAGGTGTTTGAGATCCTGCGTCAGAACTTTGCCATCTCCTGGCTAATGATCACGATGGTAGAAGGATTGAGCATGAGTGAAGGCGGCATCGGTACATTGCTGATCAAATACAACAAGTACAACGACCTTACGAATGTACTGGCTTTACAACTGGTAATATTTATGATCGGTTTATGTTTCGATTATTTACTGGGTACTATTCGGCACTGGTTATTCCCGTATAGCAAATTAAAAACAGCAAAAGCATCATGACAAAACATACCAAGGGCGAGGTGGTTTTACAGGTTACGAACGTGGCGCTTACGTACGACCGGCCTATTCTGCGCGATATTAATTTTTGTATAAAGAATATTGTTCGGCCGGGTTTATCGCAGGGACAGGTAGTAACCCTGATCGGCCGCAGTGGTATTGGTAAAACGCAATTGTTTAAAATATTGTCGGGTTTGCAATCACCCACTGCCGGACAGGTTACCATTCACAACAACAAACCGGTTAAGGCCGGTGATATGGGAGTTATCTTCCAGAACTATTACCTGTTTGAATGGCGAACTGTGTATCAATCGCTATTACTGGCGGCCAAAAAGAATAAGGCTTTGTTTGGCATGGAAAAACAAACCATAGAGCAGTATGCAGAACAGTTTCACTTAACCGGTCACCTGCAATTATATCCGAAACAATTATCTGGCGGGCAGCGTCAACGCGTAAGCATCATGCAGCAGCTATTAAAAGGTTCAGATTTTATTTTACTCGACGAACCCTTCAGCGGACTGGACGTATGTATGCTTGACAAAGCGGTGGAGTTGTTATTGCAGGTATCGCTGTCAGATGAGTTGAAAACGCTGATCATTGTTTCGCACGATATTGAAACAAGCGTAGCCATTTCAGATACGGTTTTCATTTTAGGTAATGAACCCGATAAAGCCGGCGCTACTATTAAGAAGGAAATAGATCTGATTGAGCGGGATCTGGCGTGGCAGAAGGATATTAAGCAGGAGAAAAGGTTTTTGGAGACTATTTCTGAAATTAAAAATGAACTATAAAACTACTGGATTAGATAACATATATAATGATATAGTCAGAAAAAGAAGGTTACGCTTTTAGTGAACACTATTAAATAAAGGGCGAGCCACATTACTATGGCAACCCCTTTATTTTTATAAGGTAAACAATGATTTCCAACTAAGAACTTACAAACTAAATAACTTATGAACTCCGTCAACTTATCAACTCAGGAACTAAAAACTATAACCCAAACCTCCACCCGGCTTTAAACGCCAGCCAAGAAGCATAGCCCGATGATCCGCTGCGGGAAAAACCATCGTAAGCAACGCCTACTTCAAACGGGCCCAGCTTCGCACCAGCGCCTACGTCGGCGGTAAAGCGGGAATAAGTAGAATTAGTGGTCTTATCTTTTATGTGAGCCACGCCCGCATCGGCATGAATAAACAATAAATTAGCCGGTAAAAAATATCTGCGCAACCCAACCTTCATAGGAACATAAGTAATATTACCCACCTCCCCAGATCTGGCATCAAACACCGTATACCCAACCGTACCGGTAAAGAAAGTTTTTCCGGTGCCTATACCAACCCCGCCTTCTGCACCCAATCCAAAGTTGTAATCATTTTTGAAACTGCTCTGTACCGGACTCGCATACTGCCCATGTGCAAACAGGAAAAATAATTTTTGTGCATGAGCACCGCTGAAGATACCGGTAACCAGCAAAACCGCCAGTACCATTAAGGAATATTTCATATTGGTAGGTTGTATTAGCAAGTGATGAAAAATTTATGCCATTATGCACGCACTATATTTTTATTAATTCATATATAACTTTGGCGAGGTCAAAATTAACCGCTTACTAAGGGTGTTGTTAAAATTATTAACGTTTCTATAGCAATATTCACTGCGTCCCAATACCAAAATCCTGCAAAATATATTCGAAATTTAAGCGGCTGTTGGAATATCAACTTTTTCCAAAGTTTAACCTCTTGGAAAAGAAAGGCACTTTGTAATTACCGAATCAGCATAGGGATTAAAGTATACCACCCGTGAAAATGGGTGGAGGATGTCTATTGTTCAAACTTATTTAAATAGTCACAACTTTAAATCCATAATAATGAACTTCAACAAAGTGAACAACCTGGCAGGATGGACGGTATGCGCTATCGCCTGTACCGTTTACCTGCTAACGATGGAACCAACTGTTAGCCTATGGGACTGCGGTGAATTTATTTCAACAGCATACACCATGGGTATTCCTCACCCACCCGGCGCCCCCTTGTTTATTTTAATAGCCCGGCTTTTTATTATTCTATTTGGAAACGATCCACACAATGCTGCCCTGGCAGTAAACAGCATGAGCGCGATCGTAAGCGGGTTAACCATTCTGTTCTTATTCTGGACCATCACCCACTTTGCACGTAAGCTGGTACAAAAAAATGACGAACCGCTTACCCGGCAATCCATCTTCGCCATAATTAGTGCCGGTGTGGTTGGTGCACTTGCCTATACATTCTCTGATTCATTCTGGTTCAGTGCCGTTGAAGGAGAAGTATATGCGCTATCATCATTCTTTACAGCGCTTGTATTCTGGGCCATTTTAAAATGGGAACAGCAGGCAAATAAACCCGGCGCCGACAAATGGCTCATATTTATCTTTTACATGATGGGCCTTTCCATTGGGGTTCACCTGTTGAACCTGCTTACCATCCCCGCCATTATTATGGTGTATTATTTCAAACGATTTAAAGTAACAAAGCGAAACACGATCCTTGCATTCCTTACTGGTTGTGCAATCACCGGCTTTGTAATGAAATTCATTATTGTATACACCATTAAAGGAGCAGGCGCATTTGATATTTATTTTGTAAACGAACTGGGAACGCCTTTCTATGTTGGCTTTGCCTTCTTCTTTCTACTGATAGCCGCAGGCATTTTCTGGGGTATCCGCTACGCCAACAAAAAAAGACTCAACTATCTTACACTCGGCCTGTGGAGCAGCGCCTTTATGCTGCTTGGTTATTCTACTTACCTCACCACCATGATCAGGTCAAACGCCAACCCCAGCGTTGACATGTACAACATCGACAACCCTATTAACCTCGAAGGCTATCTCAGCCGGGAAAAATATGGCGACTGGCCCATTTTATTCGGGCCTGATTTTACAGACAAAGCGCCTTTTGTTAAAACCGGTGATCAATATGTAAAAGGGAAAGATAAATACGAAGTAACAGGTTCCCGGTACAAACAAGACTGGGGCAATGCGCCTTCATCGCATTTCTTTCCCCGCATGTATGATGCAGATAACGAACGCGGGCAAGTAGATTGTTATCGTCAATTTGCCGGACTCTCGCCCGATGATACACCCACCATGGGCGATAACCTGGAATATTTTACGAAGTACCAGGCAGGGTGGATGTATATGCGGTATTTCATGTGGAATTTTGCCGGCCGGCAAAACGATCTGCAGGGCTTTGGCAATCCACGCGATAGTAACTTCATCAGCGGCATTTCATTTATAGATAATGCCATGTATGGCAACCAGGCAAAAATGCCCGACAGCACGCACATCGATAACAAAGCATACAATAAGTTTTATTTGTTGCCGCTATTTTTAGGTGTAGCGGGCTTATTGTTTCAATGGAAACGTAACCGCCGCGATCTGCTGGTAAACGGATTATTATTCTTCTGCACCGGTTTGGCAATTGTGATCTTTCTTAACCAGGCGGGCTATCAACCACGCGAACGTGATTATGCTTTTGTTGGTTCCTTCTATGCATTTTCTATTTGGATAGGATTAGGCGTATTATGGGCAAAACAGGTGCTTGAAAAAATTACCAAAACACCGGTAGCCGCTTACGCAGCCAGTACCATCTGCCTGCTGGCCGTACCTGTATTGATGGCGCAGCAGGGCTGGGATGATCATGATCGCAGCCGGAAAACACTGGCGCTGGACCTTGCCAGAAATTACCTGAATAGTTGTCCGCCCAATGCCATATTATTTACAGCAGAAGATAACGACTCCTATGCCTTATGGTATGCCCAGGAAGTGGAAGGCATTAGAAAAGACGTGCGCGTAGTGGTGAGTACGCTTATTGGCACCGACTGGGGCATAGATCAATTGCGATACAAGGTAAATAAAAGCGATCCATTCAATGTGGTGTTCACACCCGAACAGGTGGCCGGCGACAGGCTAAACGTGGTGTACTATTCAAAAATGCCGGGGTTTGAACCGGACAAGTATTACGACCTGCATGATATTCTTAAAAATGTAGTGGGCAGCGATGATCCGCGGTATACCACTACCAGTGAAGATGGCGACCTGTTTCATTTAATGCCAACACAAAAATTCAGTGTGCCGGTTGATGTAAAAACTGTAACAACCAATGGAACGGTAAATGCCGACGACAAAATAGTTGACGCGCTGCATATTGATCTGAGCAATAAAAATTTCCTGTTCAAGAATGACCTTGCCATATTAGCGGTTATTGCCGGCAATAACTGGAAGCGGCCGGTCTGTTTTGCCAATAGCGGAACAGCACAGGATGTTGGACTGGAAAAATACATCCGATCAAACGGCCTCACTTATCAACTGGTGCCTGTTGAAAATACCAACACCGGCGGCGTGAACAATGAGGTGGCCTATAATAACATCATGAAACAATTCGGCTATGGACATGCAAATAAAAATGGCGTTTATTTTGATGAAGAGAACCGTCGCCGCATAAACATCATTAAACTGGCGCATGCCCAGGTAGCACGCAGCCTGGCACAAGCCGGCAAGAAAGAAGAAGCACGCCGTGTTTTACATCGCTTCGATGATAATGTAAGCGAATTGAACATTCCTTATGGTATGACATCGAACCGGGGCAACATGCACAATATATATTCCCTTCAGTTTTTGGAAGCCTGTTATTTGTCAGACGATCTTATACTGGCGAAGAAAGTAGCTGCTTCCATGAAAAAAGACCTGCAGCAACAAATGCGCTACTATCATAACCTGGGCGATGCCAGCTACACGCAGGAACAAATGGTAAACAATGCCTGGTTGCTGACGGAGGGAAAAGCAGGCGAGTTGTCGTACAAACAGGCAGCGTTTGCAAGAGATATTCTTTCAAGCTATCAGCTATTAAATCAACTGGAGAAATGGGAACAGGAATTTCAACCAAAGAAAGGGACTTTGTAAAACAAACAGTATTCTAAGTTAAGAGCCATCCCGCAATTAGCAGGATGGCTCTTCGATTTATAACCCTTCTGAGATCCTTATATTAATACCTACTGAACCGGTAACGGCCGATATAATTGTTATTATAATTAGTACCTACAAATGAATTGGAATACACCTTTACATTGTCAAAATACATGTCGATGGTATCATCGCCATAATAGTTCGAAACGTGTATTGACATAGCCTGGTGTGAATTGGTATAGTAGTTACCATACTCATCGTAATAACCGTTGGTTAAAGTTTGTATGTTCCAGGTGCCTTCGAGCGTAGTGCCATTCTCTACATACCGGGCTCTACCATTGCTATAGAAAGTGAAAACGCCATTTTCAATACCTGTGTTAACAGTATACCAACCATAGGAATCTTTGTGGGCGGCATCGGTAAGTACCCAGGAACCGGTAATAGCAGGTTGTACTTCAACGATTACTTTTGAACAACTGGATAAAGCAGCTATGGCAACAAATAAAAAGGTTAAGCGTAAAACTGATTTCATGACCGGGTGTTTTAAAAGTGAATAAAGAGTGGTCGTATATAAGATCATCCAATTTGCTGCCGGTTTAGTCATGGTTCACTTTAAAAAGACCATTTGTGACTTCGTTAACTTCGCCTTTTTATTTCTTTAACATTATTAGAACCAGCCATCAAACAATAAAACAATCAAGCAATAAAACGTATTTTGCATTGTTAAAATTCTATAATGCGTAACCACTATTTACTTGTTATTACCATCGCTTTGTTGATGGCCGCCTGTTCAACCAAATACAAAAACCCGCATATTGAAATACAAACCAGTAAAGGTGATATAGAAGTAGAATTATATCCCGATCAGGCGCCAAAGACGGTAGCAGCATTTCTTTCCTATGTGAAAAGAAACTATTATAACAACAGCTCCTTTTACCGCGTGTTGAACGATGAGAACCAACCTTCCAATGCGCCAAAGGCGGAGTTGATACAAGGTGGCATGTACAAATCGAACCCCAAAGTGCATGATACCCTAACAGGCATACCGCATGAAACCACGCAGCAAACCCATATACAACATAAGAAAGGGGTAATATCATTAGCGCGGTTAGCGCCAGGCACTGCCACCAGTGAGTTTTTTATTTGCCTGGCCGATCAACCCGGCTTTGATTTTGGCGGCGAGAACAATCCTGACAAACAGGGATATGCGGCCTTTGGCAAAGTGATAAAAGGCATGGACATCGTGCAGAAGATCTACAACCAACCCGAAAGCGATCAATCTTTCGACCCTCCCGTTGCGATTTATAATATTGTTCAGTTGTAAAAACAACAGCTTAAAATCATAACACGTGTAAATTAAAGCGGTTTTCCATTAAGAAAATAAATATCTAAAGAAAGCACTACAAAAGCTTGCACTATTAAAATTTGCTTACCAAATTTGTAAGCACGCAACGCAATTATATCCTTGCACATTTAACTGCCCACGATTCTATTTCCAATTTCCTTACGCACATTTGACATTCTGTTCAATTCCAATTTTCTCAGAATTAACCAACGTTTCTGTAGCAGCATGTATTTTATCAGCATGAACTGATAAGTAAACCCGTATTTATTCGATCACTTTAAAAATAAACCGTACCAATGAAAATTTTCTACCTGCTGTTAGAACTAGCCTGCATTGTCGTTACCTGCGTTGTAAGTGCCATAATGTATTTAAAAGGCGAATACAATCTATCGAGTTTGCTGATACTCACTTCGCTTGTTTCACTGTCCATGTGGGTTAAATCAAATGGGTTATTGGAAGACAAAAAAATAACTAACGATGCGAGCCCTCAAAAAGCTCACTGAAAAGGTGTGCAATACAACCTTTACCATCTAATCAATTTTGTTAAACATTCATTACCGGCATACACTTTAGCCCTGTTGTGTTGCAGCTACAGGTGCTAAAGCCGGTAATTGGTTTTTAATTTCTTCCCCGATTATCTGAAATAATTTAATTCCTGCGCACGCCTTCTCTCTATTTAGATTTTAACATTCCATCTCTGTAATATTCAAGCTCAAATTTCCGACTCACGCCCATCGAACAATTTTTCTTAACTTATAGGTATGGAAACCACTATTCAATTATATGTTAACGGTAAAATGCATACTGTTCAGGTTCACCCATCGACCCCGCTATTGTATGTATTGCGAAACCAATTGGCGCTGAACGGCCCAAAATATGGCTGTGGTTTACAACAATGCGGCGCCTGTATGGTATTGTTGAACGGAAAAGCCGAACCCAGTTGCATGCTACCGGTTTCAGCCGTAAATAACAAGACCATTATTACATTGGAGGGACTGGCACAAAAAGACACCCTTCACCCCGTACAGGAAGCATTTGTACAGGAGCAGGCCGCGCAATGCGGGTACTGCATGAATGGAATGGTAATTTCAGCAGTTGCTTTATTAAATGAAAATCCTAAACCCAGCGATGCGGAAATACGCGCCGGCCTGGAACGGTCGCTTTGCCGGTGTGGTACACAAAGCCGCATTATAAAAGCAGTGAAACGGGCGGCTAACATAAAGGGTTAAGTGTTTACCTATTTTACATTCGATCATTTATTGTTTCAGGTATGAACAGAAGAAATTTTATAAAGAATACCGGATGTTTGGCTATCGGGTTCAGCATAAGCGGTTCTTTTATAGATGCGCCTTCACCCATGATGCAGGAGCTGCCGGAAAGTATAAAAAGACATCCCAATATCAATGCCTGGTTAGAAGTGCTGGCCAACGGACAGGTGCGCATTTTTACCGGAAAACTAGAACTGGGCCAGGGCATCAGCACAGCCATTTCACAAGTTGCGGCTGAAGAACTTGACCTGACCATGGAAAACGTTGAAATTGTATTGGCCGATACCCTTCGCACACCTGATGAAGGATATACTGTTGGCAGCGGCTCTATTGAACAAAGCGCCATGGCCGTTCGCTTTGCGGCCGCCGCTGCACGACATAAATTACTGGAGCTGGCAGCACAACAGCTCAACGTTTCCGTTGATCAATTAACGATGAAAGAAGGAAAGATCAGCACTATAACCGGCGATCGTTCCATTACATTTAACCAACTGTTGAACGGCAAACAAATAACAGATAAGATCCAGGCGCCAGTTACCTTAAAGCCTAAAGAAAATTATAAGCTGGTTGGCAAAGCCATTCCGCGCAACGATATTAACCGCATGGTGCGTGGCGAACAATTCTATATACAAGACCTGCGTTTCCCCGGTATGGTGTATGCAAGCATTGTTCGCCCGCCGGCCTATGAAGCAAAGCTGCTACATTTAGATGAAAAGGCTTTACAAAAGAACATTCCGGGCATCTTAAAAACAGTAGTGAATGGAAGTTTTATAGGTGTAATTGCCAAAGAAGAATACCAGGCTATAAAAGCGCAACGATGGCTACAAAAGCACAGCAAATGGTCGGCCGGAACCCAATTACCTGCCGGTACTGACCTGGTCACTTATTTAAAAACATTACCGGTACAAACCAAACGGGATAACGAAAAAGGAAGTATGCCTACGGACACTTCATCCTTCATAAAAGCGCAATATTTCAAACCCTATCACATGCATGCCTCCATAGGGCCTTCCTGTGCAGTAGGCATATACGAAAATGGTCGCCTGCATGTATGGTCCCACTCCCAGGGCATATTCCCCCTGCGCGAATCCTTAGCCAAGTTGTTGCAATTAAAAATTGAACAGATCGACGTAACCGGTGTACCGGGATCGGGCTGTTACGGTCATAATGGAGCAGATGACGCAGCAGCAGATGTAGCGCTGCTCGCTATGGCATATCCGGGAAAACATATCCGGCTACAATGGACACGGGAAGAGGAACACGCCTGGGAACCGTATGGCAGCGCCATGATCATGGAAGTAGCCGCAGTGTTAGATAGTTCAGGTAAAATAAATAGCTGGCAGTATGACCTGTGGTCTGACACCCATAGCACTCGTCCGGGCGGGAATGCCAACAACCTGCTGGCAGCGCAATATTATTCAACACCGCTTAAAGAAAAACAGGGTTTTAGTGGCGGCGGTTTCCGCAATTCCGAACCTTACTATTCCTTTCCCAATTACCAGGTGAACGGGCATATGTTCAAAGGTCCGTTGCGAACATCGGCTTTGCGAAGCCTGGGCGCTTATGCCAACGTATTTGCTATTGAGTCGTTCATGGATGAGCTGGCAGAAAAAGCAGGGAAAGATCCCTTCACCTTTCGCCTGATGCATTTAACAGATGAACGCGCCAAAGCAGTTATACGGAAAGTGCAGGAATTAATTGCAGACGTAAAACAAGCGGCCAATACGGGCATTGGAATAGCCTTCTCCCGATACAAAAATTCAGCAGCCTATTGCGCCGTTGCCGCACAGGTACAGGTTCAACCCAAAGAAGGAACAATAAAAGTGCAAAAAATGTGGGCTGCTATTGATGCAGGCGAGGTTATTAATATCGATGGATTGATAAACCAAACAGAAGGCGGCATGATACAATCAGCCAGTTGGACAATTATGGAACAGGTACGGTTTGATGCGCAACACATCTCCAGCCGCGATTGGGTTTCTTACCCTATTATGCGGTTCAGCCAGATACCCGAGGTGGAGGTAGCCGTATTAAACCAACCTAACGAAAAAGCAATGGGAGCCGGAGAAGCGGCCCAGGGGCCTGCAGCCGCCGCCATAGCCAACGCGGTATATAAAGTGGGTGGTAAACGAATAAGGCATTTACCCCTTCACAAAAGATGACCAAAAACTGAAAGTGTTAACTAATATAATTTAAGCAATTGCAAATATTAATGTTTATAATATCTTATACATGCAAATTACACTTAATGTAATATAGAAGGATTCCCTACCAGGTGCTAAACAATGTCTATACATTGATATAATCGTTGACATTTATCAAATAATAAAGGTTTACCATTACATTTTTGTGGGTTTTATACAATTTTTTCTTAATCCAATCGGTTATACTTAGTACTTCGCTTTCCTGATGCACATGATTCCGTAAAAAGCCGAAGTAATAATTGGTTAAGGCCCATGAAACAATTCAAAGTAAAGAGTAGCACTTTGAAGAAGGGATTCTTCTGTCTATTCGTACCAGTGATGTTTTTTAGTAAACATCTGAATGCCCAACTATCCGGTTACACGTATGGAAAAACTATTACCATACAAGGTTCCCAGATCTCAGGAACCGTAACCAATTTTCCCGTTTTAATCAGTTTGTCGGATAATGACTTAAGAACAACTGGTAATGGCGGACATATTCAAAACGCCAACGGGTATGATATTATATTTACCCTCCCCGATTGCAGCACCATATTACCGATGCAAATTGAGCGGTATGTAGCTACCAGTGGAACATTGGTAGCATGGGTAAGGCTTCCAACACTTATAAATGGAAGCAACACCATTATTTATATGTTCTATGGAAAGACAGGCGTAGGCGCTGACCCCTCTTCTACCACAGTATGGGATGCCGATTATATGGGCGTATATCATTTTAATAGCAGTGTTACCGATGCCACATCAAACACCAGGAACCTTACTGATAATAGTACAGCTAATTTAACTGCCAGCAAGATCGGTGAAGGGCGCCGGCTAAACAATAATCCATTTGTTTCAGGAGGAGCTACCAGGCACTTACGGTTACCAGACAATATCTTCAACACTGTAACCAATTTTACATTTGAAGGATGGGTGTACCTGGATGATGTTGCTACCAGCTGGGAACGAATTTTTGATTTTGGTAGAAATACCAATTTCAACATGTTCCTCTGTCCCAGTATCGGTGGTAACGGCATAAAACGTTTTGCAATTACTACAGCCGGCAATGGGGCTGAACAACAGGTATCATCAGGCACCTCTACAGGAACGGGCGCCTGGCACCATTTTGCTCTTACTATCGACGCCACGGCCAACACAGGCGTATTATATTATGATGGGGCTGCCAATGCCACCAATACTGGTGGCATAACCCTTGACCCAAGCAGCCTTGGAACCAACGACAGGAACTATTTTGGCAGGTCGCAGTACGCAGCAGATAACGGACTTTACGGAAATTTTGATGAGTTCAGAATTTCAAGCACCACACGAAATGCCAACTGGATAGCGACTTCTTATAACAACCAAAACAATCCCTCGGCTTTCTATGCGGTTGGTTCAGAAGTAGCAGGCGGCGTGTTATGTTCTGTACTTCCTGTACACATAAGCGCCTTTGCTGCAACACCGGCACAGAACGGCACGGTAACAATAAGCTGGACTGCCGAGGAGGAAACGATCAGCGATAAATATATTGTGGAAAGATCGGCCAACGGCGTTACCTGGGAAGCAATCAAGACCATTGCTGCCATTGGTAATACCGGCTCTCAAAAATATGTTACGCAGGATAACAACCCGTTCTACCCGATGACTTATTATCGTATACAGCAGGTTGGCGCCAATAGCACCACCATATATACACAAACTGTTAAGGCCAGGCTGGATGCGGATGTTACAAACAGCAGTTTTATTGCAAGCCCCAACCCGGCTAATCAAACTATTAATATAACATTCCGGGAAAATGCATTACCACAAAATATCCGGGTTGAATTATTAAGCAATGTGGGGATCAGGATACCGGTTCAACCAGATTTTAACGGGAATAATATTGCCATGAAACTGCCTATACTGTCAAATGGCGTTTATTTCCTGAACGTGTATATCAAAGGCGTTAAACATTCCAGGAAAATGTTGATCATTCAATAAAAAGTTAAACCCGATTATACAGTACGCATGAGATGATTTTACCCTACACCGTTTAGACAGCGCTAACCAACAAAGTAAAAAAGCAGCAATGTTTTTTTAATCCCGTCCAGGCGGGATTTTTTATTACTGAAGGGTTTGAAGTGTTATGACTCATTGGCCAGTTTAACAATATCCTTTACTTCGAGGATCGGCTTGTCGTAATCACGAATGGTGACATTGATCATGGCCAATCCAAGTTCTTTGAGCGTAGATACAAAATTCGGGAACAACGGTTTTAATACAGGATACAACCAGGAAAAGAAGGCATACCCTTTCAATGTATGTTTCAATCCTTTTGTAGGTTTCATAAAACCTGGCCGGAACATATAGGCGGCTTTAAAAGGCAGTCGCATCAGGTCGTTTTCTGTTTGTCCTTTTACGCGGGCCCACATCATTTTACCATGTTCGGTGCTATCGGTACCGGCGCCGGAAACATAGCAAAAAGTCATTTCGGGGTTTTGCTCGGCCAGCAGGGTAGCCATATGCATGGTAAGGTCGTAGGTTACATGGTGATACTCCTTTTCCTTCATACCTACAGACGATACGCCCAAACAAAAGTAACAGGCATTATAACCTTTCAGTTGTTCTTTAACAGCCGACAGATCATAAAAATTACTATGCAGGATCTCTTTTAGTTTGCGATGAGTTATACCGGCCGTTCTTCTGCCAATAACCAACACTTCTTCTACATCGGGGTGCAACAGGCATTCATGCAATACACCTTCACCAACCATTCCGGAAGCGCCTGTTATAATTGCTTTAATTTTCATATATAATTTCGCTGTGATTAGATAGATAAAACAGTCTGGCAATACGCATTGTTTATTGCATGTACTGTTTCCCTGCTTCCGGCTTTATTATAACAAATGGCGGATTAAATATAATACCTGATCACAGTATTGCCAATAGCGGAAGGGGTTGTCATTTATTTGACAACCTCTATTTACTATTATCCGTTTGATGCAGAAGGTCTCTTAGCCATTAAACCTTTTCCTTCTTCCCCTGTTACTATAGGCATGTCTTTACAATTAAGTATCCTTGATCAAACACCTATTCGCCGGGGAAGCAATGCATCAGCAGCTTTACAGGAATCTATAGAATTAGTACGCCTGGCAGATCAATGGGGATTTACCCGCTATTGGCTCAGCGAACACCATAATACCATTACCCTGGCCGGGGCGGCGCCTGAGGTATTGATAGCCCGGCTGGCAGCCGAAAGCAAACGTATCCGTCTGGGATCAGGTGGTATTATGCTGCCCAATCACAGTGCATTAAAAGTAGCGGAGAACTTCAAATTATTGGAGGCCTTGTATCCGCAACGTATTGATCTGGGCCTGGGTCGTGCACCCGGTGGCGACCGATTGACAGCCCAATTATTAAACCCTTCCAACACATTCGATCCGCAGGAATACATTCAACAGATCAGCGATCTGCAGGACTTTTTAACTGACAATCCAAACTATAATAACATTCAGGGAAAAGTACGGGCTATACCGCAGATTGATACTGTGCCGGAATTGTGGATGCTTACCAGCAGTGGCGAAAGCGCCTACCTTGCTGCCCATAGCGGCATGGCGTTGAGTTATGCGCAGTTCATTAATCCTGTTGGTGGTAAAGAAGCGGTTGCCATTTACAAGCAACGATTTAAACCTTCTGCTCAATTGAAAACACCCAAAGCAAGCGTGGGTATTTTTGCATTCTGCTCAGAGGATGAACAAAAGGCAGAACAGGTACAGGCTGTTATGGATTACCGGTTACTTAGCTTTGAAAAGGGCAGGTTTGATGAAATACCTACCTATGAAGTAGCGAAAAAATATAATTATACTGATAATGAATGGCAGCGTGTTTTGTTTAACAGACAACGCACCATCATAGGATCGTTTGATGTGGTAAATGAAAAGTTGATAGCATTGGCTGCAGAACTGGATGTACCGGAAATCATCATTTCTACTTTTGCAGAAAGCAAGGAAGACCGGTTTCACAGTTACGAGCTGTTGTCGAAAATGTTTGCCTTATCATCTTATTAAATAGTGAATGCTATTCTTTGAAAATTATAAATGCAGGCGGCACATGATCGGCAAGCCATACGCCGTTTTCTGATAAGTAGAATGCATGATTTTGTTCATGCATAACCAATGCCTGAATAATAAGGACAACCGGTTTACCATGACGCTGACCTACTTTTATGGCGGTTTCTTCAAGAGCGGTTAAATGCACATGATGACGTTTCATTTTGCGCAGTCCGCTTTCACGAATAGCCGCTATATTTTTAACGGCTGTTCCATGAAACAGCAAAGCTGGTGGTGTTAGAGATTTTAAATTCAGTTCAATGTCAATAGAATGACCTTGATTGGCGCGGATATGTGTTTTATCCTCATCAAAAGCAAACCGCTTTTTATCATTAGTATCTACAATTATTTGTAGGGTAGCAAAATCAAGATGAATACCTTTTTGATTGACTTTTTCAATCAACTCCGGCACACTGGCCCATCCTTCGCTATCCAGCATGAGTCCAATATGCTCCGGCTCATGCCGCAATACCAGGCTCAATAATTTACTTATATGTTTTAGTTGTTTTTCCATAAATAATTCTTGCACTTACAAACCCATTGCTACCGACAGCCGATCGCAAAGGCCATTTATATACTTACTTTTTTTGATCTCATTCCGCCATTTTTCGGGAATGGCTTCAACCAGTTGTAACACGCCACGGCTTTTAAACTCAGCAGGCACCCCCAATGCATCACCAATAACTACACCAAATAATGCACCGTGAACAAGGTTTGTTTTCATACGTTCTTTTTTTAAAAATTGACCTTATACTTTCTTCTAACAAATTTCCACTTCTCTCACCACTACCGCCCGCTCTTTGATCTCTTCAAAACTTACGGTATTGATGATTGCTCCATTTTCAAAAACAGTTATCATCTGATCTTCATATCCGGGCAACGTTTCTTTTCTTACCGTTTGATATCCGGCATCGGTGCGAATTAATTTCAACTGACCGGCCTTTGATTTTTTGAACGATTGTACCAGTTTACCATGCGCATCTACTTCTACCGGGTGTTTCTGCACGTCTACGGGCTTACCATTTACTTCTGCATAAGAACATTTAAATGCAAATTTTTGCGTATCCCTGTCTAGCTTTTGCAATAACGCACCACCCATACCCAATACCAGGTTTTCGGCACTGATCCCGTTTACTTTCAATGCGCCATAAATACTACGTATAGACTGTACATTAATTCCATCGCCCTGTAATACCCGTACCTGTGACGGTAACACTTTGTATCCTTTTTCATTGATGGTGTAGCCGAACTTATTTAATAAGATATCAAATACTTTCAGCAGGGTAAATACCGGGTCGCCGCTATCCGGACGAATCACCAACACACCATCTCTGCTTAACACCAGGTCTTTTAATTCTGTTCCCCAATACTCGCTACAAGCTCTGAAGATGTCGAATGAGTCTGATACACAGGCAACGATCCCCGTTGGAAAAGTTTTTAAGATATGTTTGAATACTTCCAGTTCGCCTTCTTCACCAAGTAAGGTACAAACCGAGTGCTCTGTTGCCGGAACCGATAATCCATATACTTTTTGCGCATCGTAATACCGTTTGGCCACCACACTTCCCATCAGGGTATCACTCCCCATAAAGCTGATCAGGTGCGCAGCGCCGCCTAAACCGGCACTTTCTACAGAGCTTACTCCCCGGAAACCAAAATCATTCAGTACAAAATCAATGGCTGGCTTTGAAGCGTCAGCAGCCGTTTCTTCAAAATATTCCTCTACAATTTTTCTCACTTCGCGTGAAACCGTTGCTACTGTACAGGGATACCATACCTGCATCAACAGCGTTTCTAAAAAGTTCGATAACCAGAAACATTCCGGATCAGTATTCTCTATTGTCATCAACACATTGTTCACAGGAACTACAGTTCCTTCCGGTACCGCTTTAATACGTACGGGCAAACGGCCATTATATTTTTTCAGAATATAATCGAACTTACTGCGGTCAAATACATCTGTGCGCCCGAATACTTCCTGTAAAAAGCCTTCAGCTGCATCAATCTTTTCTTTAGTGATCACATTGCCCTCCAGGTAATACTTTAAAAAATACTGCAAGCCAAAGAAAATAGTTTCATCAAATTGTCCACCCCGGCTTTCGAGGTAAGAATAGATCTTTGTTGTACCGGGATAATATAATTTATGGTGAGAATATTTATAAGCATCGGCCAGTAATACTATGTTCTCCTGCGTTTTCATCTGATGTAATATTTAAATTGTTTATTAAGGGTTCTATAAGGTGCGTAAAAATTATGCGTTTACATTTTTCATTAACAGGTTTACCAATACATGGTGTTCTTTAACGATTGTCCCCTGCTGCATCATGGTTTTGAGTTCTTTTACCGGAAACCAGCCTAATTCTTTCAAATCGTCACTAGCCTGTGCTTGCCCAAATATCCATTGAGTCTTAAAGAAAAGGGTAACGATCTTATCATCCTCCGAACGATAACGCCAGTCATCTATTTTGGCTGAGCCCACATACTGCATGTTGTCTATTTCCATATCACCACATTCTTCCTGTAATTCGCGTCTGGCTGCGGCTTCATACGTTTCATCAGTAGGATCAGCAAACCCGCCAGGAAATCGCCATTGCGGTGCATTGTGCTTTTTTCCCAGCAACACCTGCGTATCTCCATCTTTCAACACGGCAATATCAACGGTTGGATATACTTTTGAGTATGTGTTTTGATAAGCATAATTGATCCCCATTCTGAAATCTGTTGTGTCCAGTACTTTATCACCATTCTCATTGCGAATAGCGGTAGCGGAATGTTCGCCCAACTCTGGCAAAGCAACTACTTGTAAATGCCCGCTGTAATAGGCAATAAAACAATCGCGACTACCGTATAATATAAACGATTCCTGCGGAAAGGTATTTTGTAACAACGTATCCAACTGTTTACTCCAGGCTTCATCTGATGGATGATCGCTTAACGGCAATACCATTAACTCGGGTGCATATTGTTTCAATAATTTTTCCCGGGTATAAAAATCAAAAGGATTACGGCGGCTACCCTTTACCGGCGACACACCCAGTACCACCACCACTTTATTGTGTTTGGAACGAATTTCATCGAGTAAATATTTATGTCCATCGTGCAGGTACGGCGTCTGAAATCTTGCTATGATAACACCTGTTGCTTTCATTTTGCGTTATTTATACGCAAATTTAAACAGCAATTCTGAAACCGCCAAATTTTGCGTGAATATTACGCAAAATAAAAAGCCATCCTTAGCGGAAGTAGTATAAAAATATCTCTTTAGCGCAGAAAAGCAATTAGAAGTTAGTAGAAGAATTGAAAACTAAGAACTTAGAACAACGAATTTGTCAACTTCAGCCCCATATCAACTTGTTAACTTATCAACTTGTCATCCTGGTAACTAATCCTATATCTCAAAATTGATCCCTTCTTTCACCAATTCCTGGTACCGCTTTTTATTGAACTGGTACATTTTACTGGGGCGGCCCTTGCCTTCGCTTTTGGCGTATTCATTCGTTTCGTCGAGTATACCCAGGGCCAGCACTTTTTTGGAGAAGTTACGCCGGTCTATATCGCGGTCGAGCAGAGTAATATAGAGTTTTTCAAGATCGGCAAACGGAAACTTACGATCTAGCAATTCAAAACCGATAGGTTGATAACGGATCTTCGTACGTACTCTTTCAATGGCCAGGTTCAATATTTTCTTATGATCAAATGCCAGCGCTGGCAGCGATTTTATATTGAACCATTGTGCATTTTCGGCATCGGTACTTGCTTTCAATTGTTGAAACTGGGCGCTTTTAACCAACGCAAAGTAGGCCACTGATATTACCCGCTTACGCGGGTCCCGCTGGGGGTCACCAAACGTATATAATTGTTCCAGGTAATTTACCTCAATGCCAGTTTCCTCCATTAATTCCCGGCGAACCGCTTCTTCAAGCGACTCCTCAGGCAATACAAAACCACCCGGTATTGCCCAGGCATTTTTAAAAGGAGGATATTTCCTTTGAATAAGCAAAACCGATACGCCTTCGTTCTTGGAATACCCAAATACAATGGCATCGACTGCTATTTTGATTTCTGTACCGGATACTGACATGGGATGCAATATAAAACTTTCGGCTGTAGTACCAACCAATGAGGCCAAACTGTATCTTTAGCGCAAATCTGTTCCATGTATTTGTTGATTCCCGGCCGCCACCAATTGCTCACCCAATTCCAGTTTAAGTATATTCAACAACTCTTACAAAATGGGTTGGAAAATGAGAAAGATGTTTTTGGCAACACCACTGGCATTACCCAAAAAATTGAAGCAGTACTATTCGCCGTTACCTCGGCCAACCATTCCAATACCCGCCGTAACCCGCTTCCTTTTTACCTGCGCGCTATAGCTATTGAGGCCTTTGGCAATGCGCTTTCCGTTCCAACTTATATGTATGGTATTGACGATGTAGGACAAGTGCCCAATTTTGCTGAATATACACTCAAGCGTATTCAGCACGACAGTGAAGGTCAATTCCATTGCACGCCCAACAATACGATCGTGATCTGCTCTACCCCGGTGTTGAACATGTATCACCAGCTTGGTTTTACTATTCTTCCTGCCGAATTGCAGGAAATAACTACCTGGAAACATCACACGCCCATGCCCTGGGATATCGTAGAACATATTGCCCGCACCAGCCCATGGCAAACCGATGCATTTGTTCAACAACACATGCATGCTTCCGCCTACAATGTCTGGCTCAAATACAAACGGGGCGAAAAAGTGCAAATGCTGTTCAGGGATGCAATGATCAGCAGCGACGGCGACCTGACCGAAACCCGCGATTACAATGTATACGTTCGGCAAATGGATGAGATTGCGGAAATGAAATACCACGATACGGCTCAATTTATACAACCCGGCCGCATTGGTGATATTGGCTGCGCCGTAGGATCGTGGATCAAATTAGCCTGCCAGGATGAACGCTTACGCGAATCTGACTTTTATGGAATAGAGGTTTCCCGTTATCTATACGTACTGTGCCAGCAAAGAAAAGAAAACGGGGAATTTATGAACCCGTTTGTTTTCTTCGCGCAGAAAAATGCAGTTACCGGTTTGGCGTATGAGCCAAATTCTATGAACACGATCCATACGTCTTCTCTTACCCATGAAATTGAATCGTATGGGAGCCGTGCCGACCTGGTGCAATTTATTCAAAACCGGTATGCGGAACTGGCGCCCGGCGGTGTCTGGATCAATCGCGATGTAGTAGGTCCCGACAATAAAGACCAAATAATTTATTTATGGCTTAACGATTCAGATGGCGATAATGAAGATCCTTATAAAACATACAACGATAAACAGGAATTTTCTCACTACCTCACTGGTTTATCAACCTACGCCCGGTTCCTGCGTTTTGCAAAAGACTTCAGGCATAAAGAAGGGTATGTGTTGAATTATTCAACAACAACCATCAATAATAAACGCTACATTATTACCAGCTTACAGAACGCAATGGAATTCCTTAGCCGGAAAGATTATACCGACAACTGGCAAAGCGAAATGCATGAAACCTTTTGTTTCTGGAATTTTTCAGAATGGAAATCCAATTTGCAGCAGGCTGGTTTTACCATTCACCCTTCTTCAAAAGCTTTTACCAATGAGTGGATCGTAAACAACCGCTGGAAAGGCAAGGCAGAATTATTCACCTTGAAGAATGACCAGCCAGAGCCGCTTGATTACCCAGTAACCACCATGTTTTTAATTGGTGTTAAAGCGTAGCAGGTGTTCCTTATCTTCGATAAGGCATTCCCCTAATTTCCACAGGTGATGAAAAAGTATTGGTGGTCATTTTTACTTTCATTGATGTTGCTAGCAGCCTGCAGGCAACACAAGAGACCGATTTCATTCTATTATTGGAAAACGCAGTTCTCGCTGAATGAATATGAAAGAAACGTATTACGGGAGAATGAAGCACAAACCCTGTATGTACGCTATTTTGATGTAGATTTTAAACCTGAAGATAATGAACCGGTTCCGGTTTCTCCTATACAACTGGACACATCTATACACAATTTCAATGTGATACCGGTTGTTTTCATAAAGAACCGAACATTCGAACGCCTGAAAGCCACTGACCTGACCGCCCTGGTACGAAAGGTGTTTTACCTTATAATACAGATCAATCAAAAACAACGCTTCCAAACCCACGAAATACAATTCGATTGCGACTGGACCGAACGTACCCGCGATATTTTCTTTCAGTTTATTCAACAGTACCGGGAAATGGCAGGAGAAACGGTTTCTGCTACCATCAGGTTGCACCAGGTAAAATATAAGGAAAGGACCGGTGTTCCGCCTGTTGATTATGGCGTTCTAATGTATTATAACATGGGCGCCATCAATGGCGATAATAACAACTCCATTTACGAAAGGTCGGTTGCCAACCGGTATAACTCCTATATAAAATCATACCCTTTAAAACTGCATGCGGCCCTACCGGTGTTTTCCTGGGCACTTAAACTACGAAATGGCAAGGTGGTTGAACTGTTAAATAAAATTAATTTCACGCAGTTTGAAAATGATTCTAATTTCATTAGAATCAGTAATGACCGGTACCAGGCAAAGCACGCCTGCTTTAAATGGGGTTTTTATTTTAAAGAAAAAGATGAAATTAAACAGGAGCACATACCGGCTGAAGACCTGCTTGATATAACCAACCAAATCAATGAGCATTCAAATGGTCGCATCGACAAGTTGATCTTTTACGACCTTGATAGCACTAATCTCATTCAATATGAAAAAGATATTTTCGAAAAAATACATAATAACTGGAATTAGTTCATTTACGCTCGGCACCGGCATTATACTGGCCTGTGGCGGTGATTGGGAGCCTGAATACAATTCCAGCTTCACCCCGGAAGCATTTGTAGACAGCACCTACCGGCCATTCTTTTATTCTGAATGGTTGTTTTATTACGGCAAAGGGCACGATACCGAACATGATTCCCGTTTTAATAGTTCAAATATCAACGATTGGTGTACATACCTGGGAATTCCAATTGCCGATGGAGAGGTATCGCATCTGCAGTTAAGCGCATCTTCCGCGGCTATCGACAGCGCATCGCTCTACCTCTCGGGCAAAGCGAAAGCCCTGCCATCGACCATGCAATCTTTTCAGCTATTTAAAAGATCAAATAAAAAACTGGCATCCTTTATTTCCTATTTATCCTTAGCTAAAAAATGTGAAGCATTTGCCCTTAGCTACCCGAAATATTCATGGGAATACGAAACAAAGAAAAACAACACCGATACTGTTAATGCAATTCCATTAAACAATGAGTTGCTACAGGAATTTACTAAAACAAAAGATGATTTTTTAAAAGAACGGTATTGGTTTCAACTCGTACGTTCTTATTTCTTTACAGAACCACACCAGCAGGCCATAGACCTTTTTGAGAACAATGAAAAAGTATTCCCGAAAAACGAACTATACTACCGGGCCATGGCCTATGCAGCGGGTGCTTATTATAAATTAAAGAATTACAGCAAAGCCAACTATTATTACAGCAAAGTGTACGATGGCTGTGATTTGCTGAAGACGGTTGCCCATTTCAGTTTCCATCCGCAGGAAGAAAAAGATTGGAAGGCCACCCTGGCGATGTGTGTGAACAACGATGAAAAAGCTACGCTCTGGCAAATGCTCGGCATTTTTTATTCAGATGAAAAACGCGCCATCCGTGAGATCTATTCCTTAAACCCACGCAGCGAAAAATTGAACCTGCTTTTATCACGCACCATCAATATACAGGAGCAGCGATACAGCACCTGGGATGATGGAATAAGGACCAATCGTTTTCAAATTCAAAGCGACAGCACCACCAAAGAGCTTTCATCACTGGTTAGCCGAATTGCCCAGGCTGGCAATACCAACAAGCCCTATATGTGGCAAATGGCCGCCGGCTATCTGCATATGCTGAATGGGAACAGTAAAGAGGCGGCTACCTGGTATGCATTGGCCGGAAAAAAACTGCCCGGGGAAGAACTGCCGCAACAACAATTACGATTATTGAAAATCATCAATACAATTGCCAGCACTACGAAGGCAGATAGCAAGCTGGAAAAAACTATATTGCCGGAATTGGAATGGTTAAAAAGTATCCAACCAGAGGCACCACTCAGGTCAGGTACTGCTTTTGGATGGATAAGACGTACTATGGCCGACCGGTATATTAAACAAAAAGAATTTATTAAAGCGGTTTGCTTCAGCAATTACCCGGCGTTTTATGTTGATAACAACAACGTAGAAGCGATGAAAAGCTTTCTAAATAAAACCAATAAAACGCCTTACGAATCACTATGCGCCAAAATGTATACCCTAACGCTTAATGAGTTGGTAGAATACCAGGCCATTGATCTGGCATTGCAGGATAAAATAGGTGAAGCTATCATAAAATTAGAAAGTTTGTTCGACGGCCGCCAACTTCCCGGCAATCCTTTTAATGGGCGCATACAGGACTGCCATGATTGCGATCATGATGCAGTACAGAAAATAAAATACACCCGGCTCTCCCTCCTCAAAAAAATGAAAGACATGGAAGATAAGATCAAAGCAGGAAACGATGTATATAATAATGCGATGCTGGTAGCCAATGCGCATTACAACATTACGCATTATGGCAATGCCCGCGCTTTTTATGAATGCAGGGTACTGGGTGAATATCACTACTCACCTTATACAATTGACAGTGCGTTCCGGCGGCCGCTTACAGATATGAAACAGGCTATAAAGTATTATACACTGGCGCTTACTACCGCCAAAACCGATGAGCAAAAAGCAAAGTGCCATTTCATGCTGGCCAAATGTGAGCGTAATGAATGGTACAACAAAACCATGTTTAACAACAGCAAATACGAATATGGTGACCGCCAATCCGTTGACTTCTTACCCTGGAACGGCTTTAAGTCATTACAACAATATTCAAATACCCAGTTCTATAAAGAAGCGATCAAAGAATGCGGCTATTTCAGAACGTATACGCAAAAGTAGGCATTTAACCGTGCCACGGTTTTCCCTGGCGACGCAAACGAACCGTGGCACGGTTAAATGTTTATTTCTTCAATACCATATCTTCTTTCGCTGCCCACAGGCCAATATCCTGCTTGCTGAGTGCAGCAGCCATTAAATCGGGAAACTTATCGGGTGTGCAGGCAAACACCGGAATGCCGAGATTAGAAAAAAATTGCGCATTGGCATGATCGTAAAAGGGAGCGCCTTCATCGTTCAATGCCAGCAATACCACTACCTGTACGCCCGCTGCTACCAGTTCAACGGCCCGCTTACGCATTTTATCCTGGTCGCCGCCTTCGTACAGGTCGGTAATCAATACCAATACCGTATCGGTTGGTTTGGTAATGATCTGCTTGCAATACGTGAGTGCCAGGTTAATATCCGTTCCACCACCTAACTGTACGCCAAACAATAATTCAACAGGATCTATCAACTCTTCCGTAAGGTCTGTTACGGCAGTATCAAACACAACCATTTTGGTTTTGATGGCGGGAATAGATGCCATCACCGATCCAAATATGCCTGAGTATACTACTGAAGTTCCCATCGATCCGCTTTGGTCTATGCATAGTACCACATCTTTTAAAGACGTACGTTTACGTGCGTAACCGATCCTTGTTTCAGGAATAATTGTTTTATAATCGGGTTGATAATGTTTCAGATTTTTGAGAATGGTAGCATGCCAGTTGATCTCATTATGCCTTGGGCGGCGATTCCGCGTGCTTCTGTTCAGGCTGCCGACGATCGCCTGTTGTGTAGGCTGTGATAGTTTACGCAATAGTTCGTCTACCACTTTGCGCACCACCTTGCGGGCAGTGTCTTTTGTTTTATCAGGAATTACTTTACTCAACGTCATTAAGGTTGCCACAAGATGAACGTCGGGATCTACATTCTCCAGCATTTCCTTTTCAAACAACATCTGGGTTAAATTCAACCGGTTCAATGCGTCCTGCTGCATTACCTGCACAATTGAAGAAGGGAAAAAAGTGCGGATATCACCCAGCCAGCGGGCAACGTTGGGCGAAGAAGGCCCGAGGCCACCCTGGCGATTGCTATCATACAATGCTTCCAGCGTTTTATCTATCTGCAGATCCCGCTCATTTAACGAAATACCGGTGCCATCGTTTTGCTGGCCGCCCAGGATCAATCGCCATTTGCGAATATGTTGTTCGTTGTTGATCATTGCTTAACTTTTTATACCTAACAATTGCAGGATAACCGGGATGCCCTGTCTGGCCCTTTCTTCCTGTAAATTATTTTCATCAACTGGCATAGCAGCCGAACCTCCGCCGCCCGTTTTAACTTTCTCACCCAGCTTTTTTCTTTCCGGCGCCGAGAAGCTTGAAAATGTTCTTCGCAACAAGGGTAAAACCCGGGTAAAGGTTTCTTCGTCGAGCGTATCAATCCAGTTGTTTACAAGGTTCCAGAGATTATTGTCGATTAATAAAATGGTTCCGCTTCCTTTTAAGAACCCTTCCAGCCAGGCAGCCGCCTGATCAGGCTGTGTGGCGGCAGACATGGCATAATGAAATACCCGTACCAGCGCATCGCCTTCCAGTAATTTATAATCGGCCAGCAGCCGCGTGGCGTAGCCGGCTATCATGGGTGAAGTGTTGCCTGCACCAACTATCGACTGTAAGGTTTGCTGCCATTGCGTGGTAATATCGGTTTGCTGTAATACGTTTACCGCATCGTTCAATTTAAAGAACAGTTCAAGCAGTTTCTGTGCTGCCTCCTCGCTTACTGCAGTACAAGCTGCGGGCAGGCTAACACAGATACGGGTAAGCATGCTGTTTATAATACCCAATACCAGGTCGGCATCTGTTTTACGTACACTGCCATACCGGGTAACCTGCACCAGGCCAGGCACCACTTCCATTAGTTGTATTACATCACCACTGGCGGCGGCTAGGTTATTGATGCGTTGTATACATTCCTCCACTGCCTGGTGCAATTCAGCCGGAATGGTATTTTCCAATAAATCCGTTACCGTACTTAATGTATCGGCTTTACTGGCTTTATCTATTACAAATTTCTCAGCCGCTTCGGCCACCGTATTGCCCCAATTACCCTTCTCAATAATATTGATCGACAACTCGGGGTCCCATTGCAATCGCCACAATTCTTTAAAAGTGCCTTTACCCGACACATCCTGCCGCTCACCCCATTTAATATCCAGCAATTGCAGCCGGTGTAAAAATATGCTTCGCTCCAGGTCATTTTCTTTGCGCAGGTCAAGGGTGTAATCTTTCCCGTCGGCAGTAGGCGGTAACCGTAATTTCTTTTGCAGCTTTTCTATATCCAGTTGCAGCGGAGGCTTGGGAATTTCCGTAGGCACTTCACCTATGCGGTTGCTTACAATCAGTTCATCATTGATCAACTGCATTAAAATACTTTCTCCATTGCAAAGCACGGTTCGCGTGGCTTCATTCAGTTCCTCCAGTCCTGCCTTGTATAAATTGCGCATCCCGGCCAGCGATTCAGCCAACCGTACCGCTTCTATTACATGCGCCACCGAAGTATCCATTTGTTTTGCCCTGAATAACTTCGCCACTTTCGCCATCCACCGGGTGCCATCATCGGTGGGATGATTCCAGATATGATCGTACCAACCGGGCGATTCAATACCGGCGCCATAACCGCTGTAATAACTTAAGCGGCTAAATGTCCAGGGTATCCAGGTGCATTCTACTTTAACTTTAGGCAATCCTTTCAGCAGGTCATTATCTTCTTTCTGTTTGGGCATTGAAACCAGTGCGGGGGCATGCCAGGCGCCACAGATCACCGCAATGTTTTGAAATAGCTCTTTCTCCGCCTGACGTATCGTTTTGCGCATCCATGCTTCACGCAGTTGTTCAATCCGGTCTTCTTTTTGTGGAAATGTTTCGCGCAGCATCTGCATCGCTTCGGTTACCGCATCAAATACCTGTTCATTGTTGTGCCGGTGCTCAAACATATGTTCCCACCACTTTTCTCCATCATCATAACCTGCGGCTTCGGCGAGGTAAGAGATAGGATCTTTTCTAACTGCAACAGCTTCTACAACCTCATTGTTGTTCAAAGCATAATTATTAACCGATGGAGCTGCAGACCCGGGCGGTTCTTCGTTCTGTTTATTCATTTTTTCGTTCTCCAAAGCAATATGGTGACCTATGGGAAGGTCCATAAACCGCACATGAATGTTGTTTTTGCGGGCGTAAGCTATTGCCTGCCATTCAGGAGAAAACTCAGCAAAGGGATAAAAAGATGAGCGTTGCGGATCATCGGGTTGATATACCAAAATCGCTACCGGCGGTTTTAACGCCGCATGATTTACCCATTGCAATAAGGGGTCTGCTTCAGGCGGCCCTTCTACCAATACAATATCCGGCTTTACTGCTTCCAGAAATTCCTTAACATTCTTCGCCGAACCGGGACCGTGGTGTCGTATGCCTAAGATGTGAATCATGGTGAATGGTCATTGGTGAATGGTGAAATCAGCTTTTCTTACATCAAATCCCGGCATGCCCGGTAAATATCCTTCCATTCTTCCCTTGGCTTCACTACCGTTTCAAGGTATTCCTGCCATACCAGTTTATCCTGCACCGGATCTTTCACCACGGAACCGATAATGCCGGCAGCCAGGTCAGCAGCTTTTAACTGGCCATCGCCAAAATAGGCGGCCATCGCCAATCCATTATTTACTACTGATATGGCTTCTGCTGTGCTGAGTGTACCGCTGGGCGTTTTAATTTTTGTTTTTCCATCAATGGTAACACCGCTGCGCAATTCGCGAAAGATGGTCACAATACGACGGATCTCCTGTAACGCCGGCGGCTCGGCAGGTAATTCCATTACTTTTTCAAAGCTTTCAACCCGGCGTTTTACGATATCAATTTCTTCATCCATTGAATCGGGCACCGGTAAAATAACGGTGTTGAACCGGCGCTTTAATGCGCTGGACAATTCGTTCACGCCTTTATCGCGGTTATTGGCAGTAGCTATTACATTAAATCCTTTTACGGCCTGTACTTCTGAATTCAGTTCAGGTACCGGTAAAGTTTTCTCTGACAAAATAGTAATGAGCGTATCCTGAACATCGGCGCCGATGCGGGTAAGCTCTTCAATCCGGGCGATCTTGCCTTCTTTCATGGCGCGCATCACAGGCGTTTCTACCAATGCTTTTTGGGAAGGACCTTCTGCCAGCAAACGGGCATAATTCCAGCCATAGCGAATGGCTTCTTCACTGGTGCCGGCCGTTCCCTGTACGATCATGGTTGAATCGCCGGACACCGCAGCCGACAAATGTTCACTTACCCAGCTTTTTGCTGTACCAGGCAACCCGTATAATAATAATGCCCGGTCAGTAGTAAGCGTAGCAACGGCTATTTCCATCAACCGTTTGTTGCCAATATATTTGGGCGTTACTTCGAAACCGTTTTTCAATTTACCGCCGGTTAAATAAGTTACCACCGCCTGGGGCGTTAACTTCCAGTTCTGCGGACGTTTTCCCGTATCGCTTTTTTGCAGCTCTTCCAATTCCTGCGCATATAATTGTTCGGCGTGTTGACGTAAGAGGGCAGACATAATGGTATTATTATTTTAATCGTTAAAGGATTGTATGGTTTGTTTTTTCAAGTTTATGAGCGTGGTAATGTATTCACTGGTGTTGCTCCAGGTCCTGCTTTGATATTCTTCAGTCGGCGCACATTTTTCGAGCTCTGTTACAATAGCAACCGGAATACAATGAATATAACGGCTATAAAAAGACCGGTTATACTGGTAAACATTTTGTGCTGTATGGATAAAGATAGCCCGGGCAAGGTCCACACCCCAGGTATCTTCCCGCTTAATGGCATGTTCGATAATATTCTCAGCAAACTGACCAATAAACTTTATACTGTAAAACTCCTGTTCGTTCACGGGCAATAGCGGAATAATATCTATATAGAAAACCGAACTGTTTTGCATGAAGGCAGTTGCCCAACGCTGGTCTTTGAAGGTAACCACAGCCTGTACAAGCGCAGGCAATAATTTCTTACCTACCTTATCTTTTTGCAAATACCTGATGATAACGTCAGGCGTATTTTGAAAATGTGCTTCCCAGGATGCAGGCGGCACCGATTGCATCAACTGCGACACAATGAATTCTTCATCGGTGTATTCTTTGTTATTACTCAGCTTTTCAATACCGGTTTTGAAAATATTGTCATCCAGGCTGGCTGGCAGATGAACCTTAATTCCTTTATGGCTATTCGTTACCGCCTCCTGCAGCACCTGCCAGTATTGTTGTACAATGGGGGAACCAGGTATTTGCTTTAACAACCACAAGGCAAAATCTTTTACCTTCCTGCTTTTTTCTTTTGACAGTGTTTCAAGAAATTCAATATCGGGTGATCCGATGTTGATGCCCAGTATTACCAGGAATTCAACTTTTGTGTTGGCATCTTCCTGCGCCCAGGTTTGCTGCACCCAACTTCTTGCAGTTGCCGGATCTGCCTGGCGCAATTGCTCCAGTACCATCTTGCGTTGTTCCGGGGTACCGGTTTGCCATATTTCTTCATCGGTTGTTGCGGTAGAGAAATCCCACTCCGGATTAAATCGGCTTAACCAGTCGCCCCGCTTACCACAACACGCTACTATCAGGTTCTGTAACTTTTTTTGTTGTGTTGCAACACTAAGTAATAAGGGCACCAATTCAGGCGTAACAACCTGTTCTTTTGATTTGCATTGTTGCAACCAGAATTGCAGCAGTGAATTGCTTTCCGAGTCCAGGATATCTTTCAGCGTTTGCTTAGCCAGTGCAGAACAATACCTTTTTTCTTCAACTGCTGCTTTGTCAATAGTTACCCCTTCTTTTTGCAATGGCAGTATCCCACACTGACGGAAATTAAATGCCAGTGCAGCCATTTGCAAAAACTGTTCTTCTTTATCTGTTGTATTATGCTGTATCTGTACAACCGCATCTGCCAGTGCAGGCGGCATTTCATTCACGCCGAGGGTCCTTTTACCGGTGCCCAGCATGGCGGTATTAATAATTTGCTCCCAGGTTTGCATGTCCCCCAATTTGATTAGTACATCGAACGCTTTATAAAATGGTATACTCGTTTTGATACCATACACCAAATGGCTCATACGCTTTTTCCTTTCCTACCACTGCCATATTCAGGGCATCGCCGCCGCTTAACGATAACAGCTTCCAGATGCTTTTAAATTCACTTTTGATACTCATCATGGCGTTATTAGCATCCTGCAGCCACCACTGCTGGCTATAAAATACCGGCCGAACCTGTTCAATAATGAAAGGCCTTTCATTGCGGAAGGGTAAAGCGCTGCTATAGTCGGTTTCGGCTTCCACTACCTGTTGCCAGTTAGAAAAACCTTTGCATGGCTGTATCTTTTCTGTATTGAGTTGCTGTTTTACGATGGCCCGCAATGGAACAACAGAAGGGTAGAACACCAATTCGGCCTGAACAAATAAACCGGGCGTTAAAGCCAGTTGCCCTCCCTGGCCACGCACCAGGAACTGTAGCACTAAAGCATATTGATCACTGGTTGTACCGTATAACCAATTCCTTTCAACAGTTATATTATCTTCTTCCGTAACCTGCTTACCTAACACCAGCCAGGTATCGGTGAGGCCGGGTTGTTCTTTTAATTCATCCTGGTTTTGTGTAAAACCTATCCAGGTGCGAAGATCCTGTTGCAGCAAAGCGGGAAGCGATTCACTGTTTTTATAACCCGTAATAACCAGGTACAGGCGCAGCAACTGGTCTATAAATTCAGTTTGCCAGCCATCGCGATAGAAATTTATTTCACCCAGCCCTTTTATCATATTAGCCAAACCGGGCGCCTGGGCATCTACCATACGGCGAGCCATACCCTCAAACCAACCTGAGCCTTTTTCGGGCATGCCAATAATACCATTGCGAATGATATCTTTTATCCATTGTAACAACTCCTCAATACCATCACCCACTTTTTGTTCGCGCGCCTGGCGGCGTTTTGCCTGGGCTGCTTCATCAACAGGTTTTTCTTTTTGAGTGGCTTGCTTTTCCTGCCGCTCAGAACGTTTATTGATCCAGTCTGCCACCCAGGCGGGCATATCGCTGCTGGTAAAATCGCTTTTACTGCGGGCATATAATAACAACAAACCTACTCCGTGTTTGCAGGGAAATTTCCGGCTGGGGCAACTGCATTTAAAAGCAATATTAACCGTGTCAACCTGGGTTTGATATGGCTTACTGCCACTACCCTGGCATTCTCCCCAGAGGGCGACCTCATTAACCCCTTTGCTTACCCATTTGGCTGGATTTGATAATTCTTTCCCCGATTTTTTAGAAGATTCATCAGGCGCCAGGGCAAGCACTTGTTCTTCGGATAATTGCAAGCGTAATAATTTTAAATTGAATACAAAAATAAGACTAACACCGGAAGGTTAACTTCCGGAATGATACGCTTTCTTGATCCCTGGCTTTCTGGTTCTTAATAGTAATAATAAAGTGAAGGTAGGAAACGAATAATATTACCTACGGCTTATTTACCGTATTTAATTTTCTTACTTCGTCCCTGGCTTTACCGATCCAAACATTATTAGCTCTACGCTCGCGGGAACTTAAATGTCCGCCTTCGTAAACCATACTATCTAACACCTGCTTTGCTTCATCATCGCGGCCCGCTCTTAACAAAAAGAGCGAATACTGATATCGCGCCTCAAAATAAGCAAACCGGCCATTCATGGTTTTGTATTCTTTTTCGGCCAGTTCGTTTTTTCCGGTTTGTTCAAGCGCCATGGCATATAAAACATGTACCCGCGATTTGGCAAACTGTGGTGATGCATATATTTTTTTTGCAAGAGGGAGAATGTCTGCATAGCGGCCCACATTAGAATAGGCAACGATCAGTTGTTTAATTACATGTTCATTCTCGGTAAAAACGCCGGTTAAACTTTGTTCATACAGATTAATTGCATCATCCGTTTGGCCGGTTGCCAGGTAAGCATCTGCCAGCGCAATACGGTTATGAAAAGTATCTGAAAATCGTAATTGCTCCTCCAGTTTCCTTACACTGCCGCCCGGGTTCAACACTGATCCCACGCCCGATGTTACATTATCAATTCCCCGCCTGGTAATTATTTCTGAAAAAATATATGCCAGGCTTCCTATCACAGGTAAAAACACAATAATCCAGATCCATTTGTTCTGGTTACCCTTGCGCATACAGTGAATGACGCAAATGGCTTGCAGCCCAATGGGAATGTAGTAATAATAGCTATTCTCAAAAAACATATGCAGTACGGGGGTCTTTAGATAATCTTCAAAAATATAATTCTTCCCGATTACATCATAGTTTTTTACAATAGCCAATTTTTTGCCCTGGAAAGCAACCCATTACGTATTTTTATCATGCATTTTTTCCCTTGCGGCTTTCTGCTGTTGCACTCCGATTTATTTCATCAATTGTCAATGCAAATTTCATATACACTTAATATACCTGGAAGATGCAATGCGTAACTGCGTTTTGTGAAAAAAACATAGCATCATTACCGGTAGTTCTCTTGTTACTTTTATAGATTTTGTATAACTATGAACATGAAAGTTTGAAATGCTTTGAGCTCATCATTTCTTCTGTTAAACTTTTAACAACATTTACTTAACCTAAAAACAATCCTATGAGTTTACGTATTTACTGCCTTGCCGCAACAGCGGCAATAATGCTGCATGCCTGCTCGAAACAAACCCAGCCTGCGCCTGCTGATGATCCATCAAGCACAGAAACCCGAACCCCAATAGAAAATGCCATTGCTACCAATGTAACGGTTACGTATACCGACGAAAGCAGTTTTGTTAACAGCTTGTCTTCTTATGGCTTTAAGAATCCCGCTCAATTAAACCTTAATCGTGTTGGCACCAGCAGTGGTTATACTGCTGTGTATGGGTTCAATATTCCCAGCGACCGGCAGGTTAAAGGTTTTAAATGGAACAGCGGCGATGAGCAAACCACTGAATGGCGTCCACAGGGCATTACAGGCTTTACCTGGAGCGGAAGGAATTTTCTGCTTGTTACCTGGTTCGGCTGTGGACCCAATGATATAGAAGGCGTAGCTAATCAACACAAGGGTGTTCGCGTTTCCCTGGTCGATATTACCAGCATGAGTAACATTACTTACCGGCACATCTTGTTGGTGCAAAACAAGGCTAACATGTCGAACAGTGAGTTATACAGAGCAACTAATTCCTATGTGCAGCTCGGTTCCTATGCACCAGTAACCATTCACGCAGGCGGGGTAGCGTGTTATGCCGGCAAGATCTATGTTGCCGACACCCGACTGGGCATTCGCGTATTTGATCTTTCCAAATTTATCTCAGCATCCACTGGCGATACGGATGAACGGATCGGTAAAGAAACAGATGGAAGCCTGAAGGCATTCAACTATGCTTATATTTTGCCGCAAAGCGGGTATTATAAGATCACCAATGCTTCGCCCTTCTCTTGCATCGAACTGGGTTCAGGCGCTACTTCTTCCGACAAAATGCTTTGGACCGGTCAGTACGTAGAAGCTGGCAGCACCACCGTACCAAAAGTGTATGGCTTTCATTTGAATGCTTCCGGACAAATTGTTACCAGTCCGCAACCTGAAGTAATTACTCCCATCGATAACGACAATACGAATGTACATGGCATTCAGGGCGTTTACCGTGCAGGAACAAAAACCTTTATGACTACAACGGGTAATACCAGCTATGAGGGTTCTACCGCCAGATTGACCCGGTATAACGATGGCGCTGCAGCCGGCGTACGATACCGTTGGCCGCATGGCACCGAAGACCTGTACCTTGAACCAGCCACCGGTTATTTGTGGAACTTAACAGAGTATGAAACGTCAAAATATGGGGAAGATAATCGCTGCGTGTTTGCCGTACGGTTGTCGGACTATGATTAATGAAATTGACTATTGTTTCTAATAAAAAGTCCCCTCGATGCTTCGGGGGACTTTTTTTATAAGTAGCAATTGTATTAATAGCTTAAACTTCCGAACAATCCATTTTTATAATCGCTCATTGCCTGCTCTACTTCCTCAGCGGTGTTCATTACAAAATTGTCTTTGGCGGCTACCGGTTCATCAATTGGTTCTGCGCTTAAAAATAAAACCTGCGCATCGTCGGAGGCAGTTACAGAAATAGAAGACCCTGCTTTATCAAACACTACCAGGTTGTGCATTTCAACCGGTTGATCATTCACCACAATTGTTCCTTTTATCACATACAACAATGTCCAATAATCAGGGGTAGCCAATAATTCAATTCCCTTACCACCGGCTATTTCGCCAATCATTGAAATAACGGGGGTAAAATTTTGAATGGGCCCGGTTTGTTCGTTATAATCTCCACTGGCCAATCTGAATTGAACGCCCTCCTGATCAATAACCTTTGGCAACCGTTCAGCAGATGCAGATTGGTAAAAAGGTTGGTCCCATTTGTTTGCCCGGGGTGCATTTATCCAAAGTTGAATGAATTCCTGAACGCCTCCCGCCTGCAGCAATTCTTTTGTTGGTCCTTCGCTGTGCAAAATGCCTCTGCCGGCAAACATCCATTGTACGCCACCAGCTTTTATGATCTCATCATTTCCTGCATTATCCCGGTGAAAACCTTCTCCCTGCAACATGAATGTATAAGGACTAAACCCCCGGTGCGGATGCGGGTGCAGCCTTGACTGCTGACCGGCCTTGTACCGGGTGGGACCGCCATGGTGTATAACAATAAACGGGTTGGCAAACCGAAAATCCATGTGCGGCAATGGTTGCCTTATAACATCTTCATCGGTGATCTTTTTTTCGCGGGCATACAGGATATGATCGATCTTCTTTTTCATCGCATTATTTTATTATAAACAGCCTGGTAAGAAAAAGCACTACACAAATAAAAATAAAATTGTATGGTAGAAGTTACCTATTTTCCAGGTTTAAGATAAATAAGCTGGCCCAGGTGGTAGCTCTGGTGATTGGTTCTGTTAATAAGAACGTTTAGTTTGTTGCGGTGCGGTTCCCTGGCAAAATCTTCAGCTGATACTGCAGTATGTTTCCTGAACCATTCATCGGGTGTTGTTTTGGCTATGCCAGCCGACAATGCTGCGTTTACTTCTTTCCAATATTTTCTTAATTCGGGAACAGTGGGCATTTCCAATCCTGATTTATCAGGACTTGTTAGAAATATTTTTTCCAGATGCGGGTATAATTTCTCGCCAAATCCCAATAACGGCAACATGCCATCAGTTACAGCCACAAGGTGTCCTAAAAGGTAAATACCGGTATTTCTACCCGGAGCTGTTTCCGTAGCTAATTGTTCATCTGAAAGCTCGGCAAACAATTTGTCGGCGCGAACAAAATGTGTATCCCAGGCAGCTACGGCCATTTTAATAAACAGTTCCTGTACCGGGTGTGTTACGGCAACATCATTCATAGTTGAATTATTAATGTTTTAAAATAACAATAACCAACCTGGTGGCAATTTTGTTTAAACCAGATTGCAATACCATTAATATGGCTTCACCAAAGCAAAAATAGATTTAATTCATCCCCAGATCGTTCGTGATACTCTTCTCGGGGGTAATTTCATGCAGTTCAAGACCAGATTTATCAGCGATCAGATGATTAATAACCATCTCCACTTCTTTTTGGTTGGTGCCGGTTTCCTGAATAAGGGTGGCATAATTCTGCGATAAAACCAATTGCGTGAATGCTTTTACGGTTTCGGGGTTAAATACGGTGCGCACCGGATCGAGGATATTTGATAAGAATATTGTTCCAATTATACCCAGCACAGGAAGCAGGTACAACCAACTGGTGTAATCATACAGCTTAACCAATACCAGCGACCACACGAGCATCCCGGGAATTAATATTATTCCAGCAATATTTAATGCATTGGCCCAGGTGGCGGGCAGCACCAGTTGCGGCAATTTTAACTGCAGTTCCCTTTCCAGTTTTCGATACAATAAACGCCTGTTTGTTTGCGGGAAGATCTCATTCAACGAAGCACTCAACTGAATGTCATTCCGCTCTACCTTAAATGTATGAATGAGTGCATGGCGGAGCTTATAATACAGTTGCTGCGATTTGCATCTCATGCTCTGCCGGCCCTGCACGTAGCGCCATACAACTGCATGAAAGTCGCCTACGGTGATTATTTTTTCAGCTTCGCGGTCGGGAATGGTAATGCCGAATGCTTTTTCAACATTTACCACTAATTCTACGGTATCGAGCCCCATAAAGAGGTTTTGGTTGTTAAGGGTGCTGCTATATTTCTAAGGTCAATATAATAAAGATAAAAAAATAAGACCCCGTCTTAAAGGACTGGAAGAAATTTTTTATAAATTTAATTTCCCAATACACTTAACAACCTGCCTCGTTTTGTAACAGGAAGAGGATCTCATTTTTGGTATTTCTTGTTTATGGTTTATGACCTCAAACTATAAACATCAAACCATAAACTGCCTTTAGCTTCCTGTAGTACGCGAAAACCTCTTGTAATACTGATCAGGTAAGTTTTTATTCATTAAACTAAAGGCTATGCCCTTATTAGTCATTCGCCGTTATTGGACGAGCTATTTGTTTTGCATGTGTATATTACTGGCTTCCTGCAACACCCAACAACAAACATCCCCTTTACCTCCAGGCGATCCGGATAATGGCGGGCTTTTTTTACCAGGAAACTTTGAGGCAGTGGTTGTCGCCGACAGCCTTGGCCGGGCCAGGCATCTCACGGTAAATACCAACGGCGATATATATGTTAAATTAACCTACAACGACATTATGCATGGCCGTGGGGGAACAGTAGGGCTCAGGGATGCCAACAACGATGGTAAGGCCGACATCATTACTTATTTTGGCGATTATAAGGATGAAGGCGGCTTACCGGCCGGCATGGCCGTTCATAATGGTTACCTGTATACTTCTACCGTAAAACAAATTTTTAGAAACAAACTGCAACCCGGCGAGCTGGCGCCCAGTAGCAAAACAGAAATTATTGTAATTGACGACGATGAAGAGCTGAGAAAGCACTGGCATACCGCCAAACCGTTTGCATTTGACAGCAAAGGCCATATGTACGTACCATTTGGCGCGCCAACCGACGCAGCGCAGGATATTAAAGTTGCCGGTCCGGCCGGTATTCCCGGTGGCAAGGGACTTGACCCGGCACCCGACCTCGAAAAGTACGCCGGCATCTGGCGGTTTGATGCCGACAAAAAAGGGCAAACGCAGAAAGACGGTTATAAATATGCCACCGGAATCAGAAGCGTTTTAGCCATCGACTGGAACCCCATGGACGATTGCTTGTACGTTGCCATGAACGGCATGGATAATTTTCACACCCGCTATCCGCAGGTATATTCAGCCTGGCAGGCAGCGGTGCTTCCTTCTGAACCTTTATTAAAAGTCACCGAAAATTCAAATTTCGGCTGGCCGTATGCGTACTATGATCATATGTTGGGCAAAAATGTGTTACAACCCGGTTATGGCGGCGATGGTAAAACTATTGGCCGGGCAGCCCAATTCGATGTACCGGCAATGGGTTTCCCCGGTCATTGGGCGCCTATGGACCTGCTGTTCTATAAAGGAGATCAGTTTCCCGAACGGTACAAACAGGGCGCTTTTGTCGCTTTTCATGGTTCTACCGACCGCTCGCCCTATCCGCAAGCCGGGTATATTGTATGTTTTGTTCCCTTTGTAAATGGAAAAGCTACCAACTCGTGGGAGGTTTTTGCAGACGGCTTTACCGGCGTAGATACGGTGTTCAACACCAGCGATGCGCGTTACCGGCCCATGGGGCTGGCTATGGGACCAGATGGCTCGCTGTATATTTCAGAATCTAACAAGGGAAGAATCTGGCGCGTTATGTATAAAGGCGATAAAAAACAATTTGGCGCCGCACAACTGGCGGCCATGGAAAAGCGTAAAGAACGCACCTATATTAAAACGCCAGACGAAGTGAAAGATAACCTGGGCATGGGCGGCGAAATGAATGGACTGGTTTTATACAACAGTTATTGCGCCACATGCCACCAGCGCGATGGGAAAGGCGATAATAATCGTTATCCGCCGCTTGTTGGCTCCAACTGGATCGTGGGCAATAAAGAACAATTGATCAAGGTAATACTCAATGGACTACAGGGAGAAATTAAAGTGAATGGGAAAACTTTTAATGGCGTAATGCCTGCACATGGCGGATTTTTAGATGACCATGCCATTGCATCCATTGCCACTTATATCAATAAAAGATTCAATAATGAAAGCCGGCTGGTTTCTTCTGCCGAAGTAACGAAAATAAGAAATGCATCCGGTAATGGGTCTACAATGGTTAGCAGCCATACTGGCAATTAGTTTATAATAACAATACCTTTATCTATTTTACACGCCATGAGATCATCGGTTCCTATCGTGTTAATGGCCATATTTTTCGGCAGCATGCAATTTGCTTCCGCTCAAACCTATTTCGTTAAACGAGTTCCCGGGAATAAAATGAAAATTACAGGCAAGGGAGATAGTCCCGACTGGAACAAGGCAAACCAGCTTACTGATTTTTCTTTTCCCTGGGAAGTTGAAAAAGCGCCGGTCACCTCATTTGCTGCCTTGTGGGATGGAGATTGGTTGTATTGTTTATACCAGGTAAAAGACGATTCAGTGATCACCCTGGTGAACAAAAATGATAAGTTAGAAGTAGGTGCATGCGACCGGGTAGAAATATTCATGACCCCCGATTCAACCATGACACCCTATTACTGTCTTGAAATGGATGCTACAGGCCGGGTGTTGGATTACCGGGCATCGTATTATCGAAAAATGGATTATTCCTGGAAATGGCCCAACGAACAATTAATTATAAAAACCTCGGCTATTAAGGATGGGTATATTGTTGAAGTAGCCATCAGCATACAATCATTAAAAGAACTGGGCCTGTTGCGCAACAATCGCATACTGGCAGGATTGTTCAGAGCTGAACGTAACAATCTTCGTGAGGGAAAAGCAGGGTTACGCTGGATCAGTTGGCTAAAGCCAAATTCGGCAAAACCCGATTTTCATATTCCTTCGGCGTTTGGTGTCTTGGTGCTGGAGTGAATTGCCTTACTAACACATTGCAAGCCCTTTTCAAAAGCTGCTTTATTGAGCCAGCCAAAGCCTATGCGCATATACCAATCGGGCATGGCAAACCAATGACCGGCGCCAACCATGGTTTTATGCTTATGTAAAAGGATTTCATAAAACCGACCGGTATCAATTGTTTCGGGATGTTTGAACCGGGGAAAACAAACTACGCCGCCTTGCGGCAATACATATTCCAGGCTGGTTTCCTGCTGCAGCCAGGCAGTCAGAAGGTGAAAGTTCTCCAATGCTTTTTGATTGATCGTAACCGCAAACTTTTCCTTCTGCCGGTAAAATGCCAACGCCACTTCTTCGTCGAGCGCCGAATTGCTGACATACATCATTTCCTTGGCTGCCAGAAATTGTTCCATCAAACCTTCGTCCTGCGTTATGAGCCAGCCCATTCTTAATCCCGGCAGGCCGTAGGCTTTTGATAACGATGACACACTGATAACTTGCTTACTCATTGACGCTACTACCTGATAGGTAGTTTTAAAACAGATATCGCGGTAGGTTTCGTCTACTAACAGGTAAATATGTTGTTTTTCAGCTATGGTTATCAATGCCTGTAGCTCTTGCGGCGTCACGGTCATGCCGGTAGGGTTATGCGGAGTTGTTATACTAATGAGCCGGGTGGCCGGTGTTATCGCCGCTTCTATCGCCTGCACATTAATACGCCAGTTTTCTTCCAGGTGCAAGTCGATGTAGCTGATGGCGCAGCCAATGGTTACCGGTACTTCAATATTAGTAGCATAATTGGGTCGAACCACAATCAAATGGTCCTGCGGAGTAAGCAAGGCCGTATTAATGATAAACAATGCGGCTGCCGCTCCATTGGTCAATAATACCTGGTCCCTGTGCAAACCGCCTGCATCAGCAGCTATCATTTGGCGGAGAGCCTCATTACCACGATGGGGAATGTATTCGAGTTTCAACTGCTCCAGTTGAACATTCAGCTCACCAAAGGTGAGGTCGGATACAGAGCTTTCAGCAAGGTTATACAAAATGGCATCGGCCCCTTTTTCCTCAGGCGATTCCTTCTCTATAGGCATTCTTTTATATAACATAAGCAGGTAATTGATTCGTACCTGCTAAATTACCAGCTTTTCACTAATATGCTTAACCTGGTTGGTATGGCGTTGGGTATGAAAAATTATGAAAGCGATCAACTCCATTCGGGTAGGTTCGCCAAAGATGGGCATATGGCAGGTGGCTGTCAGGTCCAATATTTTTATAGCCTTGCCAATTTGTTCCCGTCCGGCTTTGAAAGTATTGATCAGGCTGTCTTTATCGTGCGTTTCGACGGTTGGAATAATAAATTCAGGCGATGGCAGCCTGGAAGAGAAGTCCAGGAAGACCGCTCTCAGGTTATTTACCATTTCGTCGGGAGGCCTGTTAGTTGGTTCCACAGGTCCATTAAGCGCCTTTATCATGGCTTCGTCTGATTTGCAAAGATGTTCTATTACCTGCGCGGCCGTCCAACTACCCGTAAACGGAACTGTATTTATTGCTGATTGGCTTAAAGCAGCCACCCTGTGGAGAAACGCATTGGTGGCTGCTTCAAATTCCTGATATAATTCGGTTGCTGTTTTCATGACTTACTTTCCCCTTTTATTTTGGATGTGTTTCAACGTTTATCATCCAGCTAATACCAAATTTATCGATGAACATGCCAAAGTACGCGCCCCAGAAAGCATCTGCCATTGGCATCACCACGTTACCGCCGGCTGATAAGCCCTTGAACAACCTGTCGGCTTCTTCCCTGGTATCGGGATGCAGGCTGATATTTATATTGTTACCGGTAACGGCTTTAGGCATAGATGAAGGTACATCGCTACCCATTAAATAGTTGCCGCCGGCAATGGGCAATGAAATATGCATGATCAAATTATCTTCCTTTTCAGAAGCTTTGTATTCTGCAGGCATATCTTTAAACCGGCTAACAACCAGGAATTCGCCACCAAATACTGATCTGTAAAAATTGAATGCTTCTTCAGCATTGCCATTAAAGTTCAAATAAGGGTTTAATGCAGGCATGGTATTTTATTTTAATTGTTTGTAAATAATATCCTGGCTTTGTCTCCGGGCAGGTGGTTATTTCATGGGAACGATGGATTTATCACCTTATTTTCCTGCAAAACCATTGCCAGGGCCGGCAACCGGTATTCCTTCAGGCGCTGCGCACAGGATACTCTTTCCCTCCGTTCTTACACACTAACAGCCTGCCGCAATCGTTTTCAAAAGTACATTCACGCAGGATATTCAAAAGGGTGTAATCGTGACCAATTAAGGGGTTGATTGCGACAATATTTCCAGCTCATAATTCCCCCTGCTGTATAACTTTTGCAGCTTTTTGCAACAAGTATTATTGCGCCAATTGTTCTTTATCTTTATCAGGGGGAATTCTACCATAAAAGTTCATAATCATATCCGGAACTTTTCAGTCTTTATCATGGTAAAATCCTTCCCTGTCGGAAGTACGGGCATCTGGTTAAAAACATTAAATACATTACAAAGATGAAACACGTTTCCATACTTATTCCGCAAGGTCATTGCAGCCTGGTGAATATTGAAGGAACGCACCAGATACTTTCTGAAGTAAACATCCTGTGCACCAGAATGGGCAAGGCCCCTTTGTTTGATATTCGTATGGTTGGGTTGTCAAAAGAAGCAAGTCAGCGGGACGGACTATTTACCATTAAGCCCGACTGCCTGTTACATGAAGTGGTTAAGACCGATCTGATCATTATTCCCGCTATGCATGGCCATTTTCAAAAAATAGTAGAGAATAATCAACCATTCATCCCCTGGATCCTACAGCAATATAATAACGGCGCCGAGGTGGCCAGCCTTTGCATTGGTTCTTTTTTCCTGGCGGCAACAGGTCTTTTAACAGGCAAACCATGCGCCACCCACTGGCGTTTCGCCAATGAGTTCAGGGCCATGTATCCCGATGTACAATTGGTAGACGACAAGATCATTACCGATGGCGAGGGTATTTATACAAGCGGCGGCGCTTATTCTTATTTGAACCTGCTGGTGTATATGATTGAAAAATATGCCGGCAGGGATATTGCCATCCTGATAGCCAAGGCATTTATGATAGATATTGACCGGATGCTGCAATCGCCCTTTATCATTTTCCAGGGCCAAAAATCCCATGAAGATGAAACCATAAAGAAAGCACAGGAGTACATTGAGAAGAATTTCGAAGAAAAAATAACGGTCGATCAACTGGCCGATACATTTGCCGTAGGCCGCCGCAGCCTGGAGCGCCGGTTTAAAAAAGCCACCTGCAATACCGTAACGGAATACATTCAACGGGTTAAAATAGAGGCTGCCAAGAAAGATCTTGAGTCTGGCAGAAAGAATGTACTGGAGGTTATGTATGATGTGGGCTATAGCGACGTAAAGGCTTTTAGAAGCATCTTCAAGAAGATCACCGGCCTTTCTCCCATTGAATACCGTAATAAATATAACAAGGAGTTGCTGGTGATTGATTAAGTAAGTTGGCTGGTGAATGGTCAATGGTCAATGGTGAATAAGTCCCGATTTCCCAGGTCTCGCGCTTTAGTACATGCTTTCACTATTTGCTTTAGTTTTAACCATTGGTCCTGCATTCGCTTTAAGCTTTCAACTCTTTACGCCCTGAGCTTTCGGCATACAGTTATATTTTGTGCAGTTATTTTCCCATTCACCACTCACCAAATGCGTTCAATAAACACAAGGACCTTTACACTTCTTACCAACACTTGTCACTTCCTCTTGCCCGTCTTCCTCTTCTTCGTCTCCAGTTCATCCAGATAATTTTCGAAGTTAAAGAACCGGTCTGTCCATATCTTCCTGTATTGTTCTACCCAGGCAGACACTTCATCCAGCGACTCGAGGCGGGCTTCCAGGTACCGTTCCCGACCGAATTGTGTAACAACCACCAATCCGCATTCAATAAGCATTTTAATGTGCTTATAAATGGCGGTGCGGCTTACAGCGAAGTTCTCAGCCACGGCATTTACGTTCATTGGGTGGTGGGCGAGCATGTTAATGATCTCCCGCCGGGTGGGGTCGGCAATAGCCTGAAATACATCTCTACGCATGTTATAAATAGGAAACCTTTAGGTTGCAAATATAATGTAACCTTTAGGTTGCGTAAATAAATTCTTAATAAATACCCGGTTCCCATAGGAGAAATCATAAAAAAGGAGTCTTATGTTTGCAGCAGCTTACTTAATTTCATTACGACAGCTATCGGGAAAAACGGCCCTGTACAGGCGAGGAAAAGATAGATTTTAACAGCTGAATATTTCGGTAATTCGTATTGTTATCTATAAATTTGATATATTCACAAATAGGTTCGGTGCAAATGGATACTTCAAGCACCTTATAAAATCAAACAAAAAGTTTCATTATTCACATTTAAATTTTAAAACACTATGGCAAAAACAGCTAAGAAAGCTGCTAAGAAAGCAGTAAAAAAAGCAGCTAAGAAAGCGGCTCCTAAAAAGAAAGCAGCAAAGAAAGTAGCTAAGAAAGCAGCTCCTAAAAAGAAATCTGCACGTAAACCAAATGCAGCATTCATGGCTCCTCTTACCGCCAGCCCTGCTCTTGCTGAAGTTATAGGTACCAAACCATTACCAAGAACTGAGATCGTTAAGAAGATCTGGGATTATATCAGAAAAAATAACCTGCAAGACAAAAAGAACAGAAGAATGATCAATGCCGATACAAAGCTGAAACCTCTCTTCGGTAAAGATCAAATTTCAATGTTTGAACTGGCGAAAGTGGTTAACAAACACGTGAAGTAGTTCGTATATGCGAATTGAAGGAATTAAAGCTTTTTACAGGAGCAAGATGGGTTTCAAACCTGTAAAAATGCCGGGTTAGTAAGTACCTTTTTTCTTTATCTCCTTCATTTCTTAGCTATTAAAGGCCTTTACCATTAAGAGAACGGGCCTTTACATATTACCTCAAAGGCAGTCATTAAGAACCGGATTTCTTTGATACATACGATTGCTAACCATAGCTACCGATCTTAACGAGCCGGCTATTGCAACGTATGAAATCGCCTTCCAGCTACGTTTATAACGTGCTATTGCGGGGTTTACGGGTATAACTGGCAGTTGAACTTAAACTACAAAGAGAGAATACACCAGTCATATTCATGAACCCCTTTTTTATTGTAGCGTACCCCTATTAGAAGAGCAACTTTTTATGCAAAAATTCATTTGTGCCGCCCTTGGCCTATGCCTGTTATGTATTTGGGGATGCAGGGAATCGAGTATTAAATCTGAAGTGAACCGTAAAAAAGATTCCATCAATAAAGCAGTGCAACAAACAGCCCGCGATATTGCCGGTAACTTCAGCGACCAAAGTACCCTGCGTTTTTCCTCCTCCAGCGTTGATTCCTTTTTTGTTAAGTATGATACCCTGCGCAGTTTTCTGGATGAACTGAATAAATTCTATACCACCCGCCATTATGCTTTTGCCTGGTTTACCGAGAACGGTTTAACCGAACAGGCCAGCCACCTGTATGTACGGCTGGAGAACCTGCCGGAAGAAGGACTCAATATTGTATTGCCGTACAAGCGGCACCTCGACAGCCTGATCAATAATGGCAATACGCATGCACTCAATCAAAAAACCGAGACTGAATTGCTGCTAACAGCCCTTTACTTTTTCTTTGCACAAAAGGTATGGGGTGGGCTTGAAGAAAGCGCCACCCAGCAGGTTGACTGGCTGATGCCGCGTAAAAAGCTTTCCTATAGCGGCCTGCTCGACTCCATCCTGAAACCAGGCAACTCATCCACCACGATTCAACCGGTTTACCGGCAATACAATCTGCTGAAAGAATATCTGAAGAAATATAAAGCCCTGCCCCCGGTTAATATTACCATCAGCCTCCCTGATAAAAAACCTATCCGCCCGGGCGATACTTCTACCATGATCATTAAGCTGCGAAAAAAGCTTTTTCTGCTGGGCGACCTTACAACACCAGACACCACTTCCTCCATCTACGATACTACCCTGTTAACAGCCGTTAAACGGTTCCAAAGAAGGCATGGCATGAAAGACGATGGCATTGCAGGCGGCGGCATGGTGCGGGAACTGAATGTACCTGTACAGCAAAGGATCGAAAAAATTATTGTGAACATGGAACGCAACCGCTGGCTGCCTACCGATGTTCGCGGCAGGTACCTGGCTGTAAACATCCCTGAATTTGTGCTTCATGCCTATAACGATGACTCGTTATTATGGAATATGAATGTGGTAGTGGGTAAGGACGTAAACAAAACAGTGATCTTCGCCGGTACCATCAGCCAGGTGGTATTCAGCCCGTACTGGAATGTGCCTGCCGGCATTCTGAAAAAAGAAATTCTGCCAGGTATTCAAAAGAACCCCAACTACCTGGAAGTACATCATATGGAAAAGTTCGGCAATGGGGTACGTCAGAAACCCGGCCCCTGGAACTCTTTGGGCGCTGTGAAGTTCTTGTTCCCCAACAGCCATAGCATTTACCTGCACGATACGCCTTCAAAAAGTCTTTTCCGGGAAAGTAAACGCGCATTCAGCCATGGTTGCATAAGAGTGGCCGAACCAAAGAACCTGGCCATGTATATGCTTCGTGACGATCCCAACTGGACGGAAGAAAAAATTACACAGGCAATGGCCAGCGGAAAGGAACAGTACGTAGCGGTTAAAAACCCCATGCCGGTTTATATCACTTATTTTACGGCCTGGGTCGACAGGCAGGGAGACCTGAATTTCAGAGATGATATTTACAACAGGGACCCTCAATTGGCCAACCTGCTTATGAAGCATTAAAAGACCCGGGAACGAACTAAAAAGGGCGGACGACATCAAAGATTGTCCGCTCTTTTTTATGCAAATATGCGCTCTATAGCGGCTTTACGATAAACAAATAATTCCTCGATCTTCCGGCGAACCAGCAGGGCATGCGCAATTCTCCCTAACGGTCCGTAAGGCAGTTGGTATTTCACCACATCCTGCATCAGAATACCATTCTCTTTTTCAATGAACGTATGGGTATGCTCCCAACAACGGTAAGGCCCTTTTAGCTGTATATCGGTAAAGGAGAACGGCTTTTGTACATTCCGGATCTCAGTTTGCCACATCATGGAAATACCAAACAACGGTTTTATCTTATAATCGATCAGCATGCCAGCATAAATCTCTTCGCCATTCAATGCTGTCAGGGTTTTAAAATCCATGGCTGGCGGCGTAATTAATGAGAGGTTAGTGGGCGTTGAAAAAAAGGCCCATGCTGCCTGCATATCAACGGGCAGTAACTGTTCCGCTTTAAAATAATATATGCCCATGATAATTTTGCTTTACGCGCTGGCTTCCGATATAAAATAAATATTCGCTACCACATATATCAGCAGCAACACCTGCGCCATGATCATATCAAAACGGCTGGATGTTTCAATTTCGCCTTTTTTAACCAAACGGAGCGACCAGGCTGTTGAAGAAATTACTGAAAATATAAAGAACAGGGTCAGGCCGTGTAAAGTATCTACCAGGGTAAAAGATGTTGACTCAGGCAGGGAGGAATCGATGATATACTTATTACCAATCACGGCAAATAATGAACCCACACTTAAACCAAATCGCGAATCCATGCCATCGGAATGGATATAGAAACACACATAGGCGATCAGAAATGCGATGTACATGCCCAGGAATAACTTCCAGAACAGGCCCATGGCATCGCGTTGTACGCTGAGCCGCACTTTGAAGTTGCTGTATTCGGTATGGGGTTTTTGTAATTTTTCATCGCCGAATGCGGTTTCATACGCTTTTTTGCCCGTGCCAATGATGCAACTGTCGATCGTCCAGCCGCTCATGGTGAACCGTTTGTCATAATGTTCCCCAACCGTATCAGCAACAAAAACCAGGTACCGGGAATCGAATTGTGAATTTTCAATAGAAAACCGCAGTTTTTGTTTATCAAAGGGAAAGTTGCCGATCTTCCAGTTGTCTTTCATCACGCACTGCAATTTCATTTGCATATACACTTTATCGCCCGAACTGTCTACTGTAACAAACGACTTGGTGACATCTTTCGCACCAGGCACTTCCAGGTTGTCGTAGAAATTAAAATCCCGGTTCTTATATTTCAGCCAGAGCCATAAGTTAACGGTGAATTCTTTTTGCTTGAAGTCGATATCATGGATGCTGGTAATATAAATGCCCGCGCTAACCGTATCGGGTGTTATATCCGGGGCATCCTTGGCAGTAGCATTAAATGAAGCAAGGCATACAATGATCAATGGAAAGAGGTACAGAATCAGGCGGTTTTTCATCAGAATATTTTTCAGGTCCGAAGGTAGAAAATCGATCAGGAAATTACAAGGAAGAAGAAGCCACCTTTTTCAACACTCCTGTATGCATGAGCACTCTAGATTATTGCGAAGAGAACGCATCTGATTTTTTTGTAAGATAGGCGATCACGCTTTCAATATCCTGCATGTCGTATTTGTCGTTGTATTTTTCTATGCCATACCCATAAAAACCAAGCGCAACGGGAATAGTAGCAGGCACCGGAGCGCCCCTGTTAATAACATTCCCCGCAGTTGAAACAGTTACATTCAACACCCACAAAAAAGCGCTGTATTGCGACCATTTTTGCTTATAGCAGGCGCCGCAATGCTCACACCGGTACAGGTTGTTCCCAAGGTGCTGCAACTTTTTCATAAATGCCGAAAACAATAACTCCTGGTCAACAAAACCTACCGGCTGGTTCCATTGAATAAAATCCCTGAACCGTTCGTATTCGCAGGGACAACCCGACCGGTACATTTCTTCTACCAACTGTTCGCACGCTACCGCGAACTCCTTTTTCTTCCGGTTGAATTCGTTCAGGTGCTCCAGGTTATTGTTCCATACTACCTCGCCGCCAATCGTCAGCTCGCCTTCTTTATAATCTTCGCCTTCCAGCACCTGTACCGTCACTTTATTTCTATACACCCGGCCGATGGAAATATATATTTGCGGAACTACAATTTTCCCGGTTTTATCAATCAATCCCCAGGTTTTCAGATCACCGAACTTTGCATAGCCATTTTCAAAATTGGTGAGCAGCGGGAACCAGTAATCAACGACCAGGTTGCCCTGTTCATCAATGGCGCCATGTAATTCCTCCTCATTTCTTACAATGGCCCTTCCTTCTGCAAATTCATCGGCATAGAGAAATTGCGGCGGAATTACTTCCACGCCAGCTTTATTGATGAAGCCCCATTTTTCATTGGTCATTACCCTTGCCAGGCCTTGGGTAAAATTGCCGTACGACTCGTATTTATTGCTGAAAGGCAGTACTATATTTCCGGCAACATCGAAATAAGCGGTATATTCTCCCTCTGTAACGGTGAACAGATCATCTGACAGAAGCGCGACAAAATCGTATATGGCGGGAATAACAACATCGCCGTCGGCCGTTTTAATGCCCATTTTATTGCCTTCGTAATATTGAAAATAACCGCCAGCGTCCATACATGCGAATTAACGGATAATAAATTAAAAACAAGCAATACCGTTTTTTTTACCACGATGGTCATTTTTTCAACTCCGGATGGAGTTCAAATTCAATAGATTTGTATACCAGTGGAGATAGCACCCATAAATAACTACTTCAATTCAGTTAAACCGTAACTCAATGGCCAGGAATTGCTTTGCCGGTAAATGGATTTCCACCTGTGCAGGTATATTGTCCCTTTTCATTTCGTCAGCCGTTTATTCCCAGGCACAGCGGGTAAATGGGCACACGCCCAACCGCGACACTTCATTTACTACATGGAGCGCTTTTGTGCATACCCGCAAATCGCACCCGGAAGCTCAAATAGTACCCGAGCTCAAATCAAAAGAGATAGCCGAAAAAAGAAATATGCCATACAGTGAGTATGGCAAATACATATTGGGTTTGGACGCTTTTTACCCTGCCGAACGGTTTAAACAAAAACGAACAGCCATTGTGATCATTCATGGTGGTGGCTGGCGGTCGGGTAACCCTGCACAGCATCATCCACTGGCGCAGCAGCTGGCAGCCAGGGGTTATGTTTGCTTTACGCCGGAGTACCTGCTTTCTACCCAGCAATCGTACCCTGCAGCTATATACAACTTAAAAGCGGCCTTGCGCTGGGTGGTCAAAAATGCCGGCAAATATGAAATCGACACCGCTAAAATTGCGGTATTGGGTTTTTCAGCCGGTGGCGAACTGGCAGCTTTCCTGGGCACTACGGTGGGCCATCCGAAGTTTGAAGGCTACCTGAAACGCAGGGAGAAACCGGCTCCTGTACATGCTGTGATTGACATAGATGGAACGCTTTCCTTTACACACCCCGAAACCGGTGAAGGCGACGATAGCAAAAAAACTTCTGCAGCCACTTACTGGTTGGGTTATTCGAGAAAAGACAGCCTGGCATTATGGGAAGAAGCGTCTCCGCTAACGCATGTTGGCCCGCATACGCCGCCCACCCTGTTCATCAACAGCGCTGTAGCAAGAATGCATGCCGGTCGCGATGATTATATCAAAGTACTTGACAAATACAATATTTATTCTGAAGTAAAAACTTTTGAAGGCGCACCGCATTCCTTCTGCCTGTTTGAACCCTGGTTCACCCCAACCGTAACATATATCGATGATTTTTTAAAAAGAGTATTTAAATAACTATATGAAACAGTTTGCTTTTTTTGTAAGCCTTACCTTTATTGGTATTACTTCTTTACAGGCACAAACCGCCAATCCGCAACAGTATAAATATGTTTTTACGGTTGCTAAAGATGGTTCGGGCGATTACAAGTATATTCAGGAAGCCATTGATGCCATGCGCGTATTTCCGCTGGCGCCTATAACGCTGTATATAAAGAATGGCGTGTACAACGAAAAAATTGAATTGCCTGCCACCAATACCGATGTAACTTTTATTGGGGAAAGCGTTGATAAAACCATTATCGTATTCAATGATTACTCGGGCCGCGGCAAACTCACCACATTCAATTCTTTCACCGCCAAGATCGTAGGCAATCGTTTCAGAGCAGAGAACATTACGTTCTCCAATTCCGCCGGACCTGTAGGACAAGCCGTTGCCCTGCATGTGGAAGCAGATCAGGCGATCTTTATCAACTGCCGGTTCCTGGGCAACCAGGATACTATTTACACCGGTGGCGAAACCGCCCGGCAATTATTTGTAAACTGTTATATTGAAGGCACTACCGATTTTATTTTTGGTCCGGCTACGGCAGTATTTCAAAACTGCGAAATACGCAGCAAGACCAACTCGTATATAACGGCTGCCAGCACTACGCAGGGCAAAAAGTTCGGGTATGTGTTCATGGATTGCCAACTCACGGCAGATAGCGGCGTAACCAAAGTATACCTGGGCCGCCCCTGGCGCAGTTATTCAAAAACCGTATTCCTGCGTTGTACAATGGATAAACATATTACGCCCGAAGGATGGAATAACTGGGGGAACCCGGCCAATGAGCACACAACGTTTTATGCGGAATACAAAAACAGCGGTTCCGGTGCTACTACTGCCAACCGCGTAAAATGGAGCCATCAGCTTACTGATAAAGATGCCGCCAATTATACGCTGGCTACCATCTTCGCCAATGAAGGATCTGCTTTACCTGTAAATCCCAAATGGCACCAGGAGCAGAGCATGCGTACATTTGAATGGCCGGCTAAGAAATAGTGAATGGAGAGTTGTGAGTGGGCTCCAAAATGTCGCAATCAACCCCCATTTTGTCATTAACCCACCCTGTTCCTCCTGAATAAGTCAGGTACTTTTGTTATGACATTCACATTGGTTAAACACCTAAAAGTATACTCATGCAAAAGATCACTCCTTTTTTATGGTTTAATGATAATGCTGAAGAAGCTGTCAATTTTTATATGTCGGTTTTCAAAAATTCAGAAATAAAAGCGGTTGCCCGGTATGGCGATAAAGGACCTGGTCCAAAAGGCAGTGTGATGACGATTGAATTTGAACTCAATGGCCATCCTTTCATTGCATTGAATGGCGGGCCTATGTTCAAATTCACAGAAGCTATTTCTTTTGTGGTGGATTGTGAAACCCAGGAAGAGATAGATGAAAAGTGGGATAAATTAATATCGGGCGGGGGACAACCCAGTATGTGCGGCTGGCTAAAAGACAAGTACGGATTATCGTGGCAAATTGTTCCGCCCATTTTAGGTCAATTGTTAAGCAAAGAGTCAAAGAAATCGGCTAAAGTAATGGAAGCTATGCTTAAGATGAGTAAGATTGATATTGCAACTTTAAAACAGGCTTACGAACAGGCGTAAGTCAAAATATGGGTAATAGGGGAAAATGAATGTGGAACTGGTTCCCCAAGTTAAATGGTATTTCTACAATTAATAAAATCCTGTGCTAGAGATTATCATGTATGGCAAATAAATAAAACACTTACTGTCAAAATCATACGTAAAAAAATTGAGAAGGGGTTTTAACCCCTTTTTTATGGGGCCCCAGGGCTTCTTAGTGTTACCGGCACCGGTATAAGATTTGTAATATTTTTTAAAATAGTTGTGTACCAAGTGAATCTGTGAGTATGAAAGAGAGTACTTCTGAATATCTAAAGAACCTGCATAAGCAATATATGGCAGAGGTAGGGAAGTTTTTGAAGGCATTAAAAGAAAATGCGCCGCGTAACGAGCTTATCATCATCAGGTCGAATGTAAAAAAGCTGCTAGCCGAGATCCGGCGATATCCCATTTCAGGCAGTCAAAATGAATTAAACAGTCAATAGGATAGTTCCCTTCTCATCCTTTCCCTTGATACTTCTTGTAATGCCTTCATTTTCACTACAAACATACCCGCAACCATAAGTATTACACCTTATTTACTTACCGGTTATTATTCATTTCATAATCAATGGCTAATTGCTTCTAGTATAAAATATAGCCAAATTGGTTTTAATAGTATAGATCGATCTGCTGCGCTTTTATCCTTTCCTTATCACCTGTAACGTTTCCCGATCAAAATTTACCCTTTCCTAGTATAAACCAGTGTACTGCTGGCCCCAAATTTTCATTATTTGAGCTGGTTTATAATTCTGACCACTTTATTGGGCCGATGGGTTGTAAATACCGGAAAGTGGATGTTCCGGTCTTCAGTTGTAATTCCCAGGACTATCTGGTGAAGTATCAGTAATTATTAACCCATAATCATTAATTAAGCATCTATGAAAATTCAATCAACTATTGCAGTAGTAGACGATCACGCATTGGTTCGTAAAGCGATACAATTCAGACTTGCCGGCATGGGCTACAAAGTGGTCTTAGAAGCAGAGAACGGCAAGCAGTTCCTCGACAAACTGGAAGATTCTCCCTCTCCCGATCTTTGCCTGCTCGACATTAACATGCCCGTTATGAATGGCTTTGAAACGGCTGTTCAGTTAAAGAAAAAATGGCCTGGTATAAAGATCCTTTTTTTCTCCATGCAAAACGGTAGTGTATATATGAAGCGGGCCCGGGAAGTTGGCGGAGACGGATATATTTGCAAAGACGCTTCTTCAGAAGAATTCAATAAAGCGCTGTACGCCTTATTGCCACCCGTTGTATAAGCTTACCTCTTTATCAACCATTCAAAATAAATGTGTGGTACCGTTTTATAAACGATATGACCCATTTCGGTGAACCCGCACTTTTCATAGAAACCACCCGCACCGGCAACGCCTTCATAAGCATCGAGCCGGATGGCATCACCTGCCAAAGCGGTTACCATTTTTTTCGCTTCTTCGATCAATGATCGACCAACACCTATCCGCTGATAATCGGGCCGTATGGCCATATCCACCAGATAAACGGGGCGTGGCACCGGCGTAAAATAAGCAGGATCAATGACCCAGGGTCGTAACGTTGTTAACCGCAACGTACCAATGACGGTTTCATTGTTCCTTGCCAGTAAGATCCTTGCTTTATTGAGGCCGCTCAGTACGCCCTTTTCAGAAGCCACTGCGCTCCAGTGACCTTGCCCATGTTTGGCTGTAAGATCGCGGGCAGCCTGGCTGATCACTTCGGCAATGGCTGCCGCATCGCCCGGCACAGCCAATGATATTGAGACGTTCATATTCACCAGATAAAAATACGTAATCCACCCTTTACAGGCTTCCAATCGTTCCCGGCCGGTAACGTTCGTCTGCATGAAAAATTATGTGGGCTAAAATATTGTCAATGCCACACAATAATACGATTGACTTATGCATACTATAAGCTATCAATCGTCAATGCACCCTTATGAAGAAAAATTACTTTACAACCCTAACCCTATTATCATGTCTAATTGCTGGCTCATCTATCGCCCAACCTATTTGCGGATTTGATGGAGTACATAAGCACAAATTGAACACCGACCCCCAGTACCGGAAGCAGATAATGGAAACCGAGTCCCAACTTCAAACCATTATTAAAGAACAGGAAAGCCGGAAAGCGGCCAACCCATCTACCTTGCGCGTAGAAGGCACCCAGGCTACGCTGTATACCATACCTGTGGTAGTACACGTAATACATACAGGCGGTGCTGTTGGTACTACCTATAACCCAAGCGATGCACAGATCACTGGCGCTATCAGTTACCTGAACCAGGTGTTTGCCGGAACCTATGCAGGTATGGAACCTACCGGTTCAGATGCAGCAGGTGAGATCCAGGTACAGTTTGCCCTGGCTACCCGTGGTCCCAATTGTACGGCTACTACCGGTATTGACCGGGTTGACGGTTCTTCTATCACCGGATATACAGCCAATGGCGTAAATGCCAGCACCGCCCTGGGGGCCTCGGATGCAGCCGTAAAAAATTTCTGCCGGTGGGACCCCTCCTCGTATTACAACATTTATGTAGTTAATAAGATCGATGGCGCCGATGGTACCGCCGGTCAGTTCATTGCCGGCTACGCCTATTTTCCAGGCGTTTACCCAAACCTCGACGGTACGGTTATGCTGGCTACCCAATTTATGACCGGAAGAAAAACATTGCCGCATGAAATAGGGCACGCCCTGAACCTGTACCACCCGTTTGAAGGATCGTCTGATAACACTGTTTGCCCCACCAATACAACCTGCGCTTCCGAAGGCGACAGAGTATGCGACACCGACCCTATCAGCTATAACCAATCAGGTGGTGTAGTTGATTTTACCTGTCGTACCGGAACCAACACCTGCACAGGTACTTCCTATAGCATCAGAACAGAGAGAAACTTCATGAACTATACAAACTGCTTTACCCTGTTTACGCCCGGACAAAAGACCAGGATGCTGGCGGCCATGTCGCTGAACAGCCGCAGTAGCTATGCCACTTCTTATGCACTTGCTACATCCTATCCGGGTACAACGTTTACAGCCCCGGCAGCAGCAACCTGTTCCCCGGTAACCGCATCAGCAGGTTTAAACAGCGGTACCGCCGGTTTGGCCAACGTTACAATAAACAACAAAGCCTATAATACAGGTATCACAGCTAACGATAATAGCTTCGGCTATACTACCGGGTATGTTGACAGAGCAAACTCCTGTACCAACTTAATTTCAATGGCGGCAGGCGGAACTATTCCGTTCACTTTCACGTTACACGGCGCAAACCGGGAACAAGTGAGAATTTACATCGACTTTAACAATGACGGTGATTTTGCAGATGCCAATGAAAGTGTTTTTCATGCCACTGATATCAATAACACCGGCATTAACATGACCTATTCAAATTCATTCACAGTTCCCTCAACCGGTATTACTACCGACGCTCCGCTTCGTTTGCGGGTAATTGAAGAAGTTTCCACTGTATATGGAGGAGGTTTTACCATTTCAAGCCCATGCTATAACCCCACTTATGGCCAGGCAGAAGATTACCCGGCCTTTATTATTTCCGGTGCCCTTCCGGTAACCCTGGAATATTTCAAAGGAGAAAAAGTAAACAAGACCAATCGTTTAACCTGGAAAACAGCATCGGAACAGAATGCTAAAGAATTCGTAATAGAAAGGTCTTATAACGGAAACGACTTTACGCAGATCGGCACCACAGCCGCTTCCAATAAAGCAACCGGTTCCTCCTATGCTTATAACGACAACAACTATGCAGGACAGGTTATATATTACCGGTTGAAACAGGTTGACCAGGATGGCCAGTATAAGCACAGCGGCCTGGTGACCATTCAAAGTGAAACCGCCCGGGAAAGTGTAGTAGCGATCCTGAATAATCCGTTCACTGAAAAATTCGACATCAGCATTTCCACACCGGAGCAATCGAAAGTAGTGGTAAACATACTGGATGTTACCGGCAAACTGCTTTACACAAAAACAGTGAACACATTAACCAATTCAGTAATGACCGTTACGCCTGACACAAAAACATTCGTAGCTGGCATGTACTTTGTACAGGTAGATATCAATGGCAAAAAGATCGTTAAGAAAGTGATCAAAAAGTAAGCATTCCATCACTACATATTAGCTTTTACAAAGCGGCCGATGCAGCAAATGCTCATCGGCCGCTTTTGTTTTTAAAGGCATTCGCCAATTACTTAAATTACAGGAAAATCCCGTCAATGCCCGCTAACGATACGTACAAAATACTGGTAAATGGGTTCGAATTCTTCTTCGCCAAAACCGATCTGGATGCGCTTGACCTGGTGGCCATATCCTCCACTGAATTTAATGGCATCAATAATCACCAGTCGGTAAATGCGCGGCTGGTTGACGCCAATATGCTCACCAAAACTTTTACTATTGAAATAAGCGGTGAACAATTTGAAGTGGTGATCAAAGATGCGCTCGACCAGCAGTTGGAACAAATGGGTTTTGGCAGCGCCGCCGGCAAACAGGTAAAAGAGATCAAAGCGCCGATGCCCGGCCTTGTTCTGGACATTAATGTAACCAATGGACAAACAGTTAAAGAAGGCGACAGGATATTGATACTGGAAGCTATGAAAATGGAAAACAGCATCCTGATCCATGCCGATGCAACCATTAAAAGAGTGGCTGTGGTAGCAGGACAGGCTGTTGAAAAAGGACAGGTACTCGTAGAACTGGAATAAAGTTTATCAAAAGAAAAACAAACGATGCATAAAATATTAGTTGCCAACCGGGGAGAAATTGCCTTGCGGATCATGCGTACGATACAGAGAATGGGCATTCGATCGGTGGCAGTATATTCAGAAGCCGACCGCCAGGCGCCGCATGTATTATTTGCCGATGAAGCCGTTTGCCTGGGCCCGGCCCCCTCAAACCAGTCTTACCTGAACGGTGATGCGATCATAACCTTTGCCCAAAAGTTGGGAGTAGACGGTATTCATCCCGGTTATGGTTTCCTGAGCGAAAACGCGGCGTTTGCCAAAAAGGTAGAAGAAGCCGGCATTACATTTATTGGCCCCGGTGCCGAGGCCATGCGCATCATGGGTTCCAAGCTGGCGGCTAAGGAATGCGTAAAGCAATATAATATTCCCATGGTGCCGGGCATTGATAAAGCAGTTGACTCCATTCCCCTTGCCAGAAAAATAGCCGCAGAGATCGGCTATCCAATCCTTATTAAAGCATCTGCAGGCGGCGGCGGCAAAGGTATGCGCATAGCCGCCAGGGAAAGTGAGCTGGAAGAACAGATGGAAAGAGCCACCAGCGAAGCGTTGTCGTCGTTTGGCGATGGCTCGGTTTTTATTGAAAAATACGTTTCATCGCCCCGCCATATTGAAATACAGGTGCTGGCCGATAACTATGGCAATACTGTTCATTTATTTGAACGGGAATGCAGCATTCAACGGCGGCATCAAAAGATAGTAGAAGAATCGCCTTCTTCTGTGTTAACGCCTGAGCTACGCCAAAAGATGGGCGAAGCGGCCGTGCTGGTAGCCAAATCGTGCAATTACAGAAGCACAGGCACCGTTGAGTTTCTGTTAGATGAAGCGCTCAACTTTTATTTCCTGGAAATGAATACCCGGCTGCAGGTAGAACATCCGGTTACGGAAATGATAACCGGCATTGACCTGGTGGAAGAACAAATAAGAATTGCCCGGGGTGAAAAACTTCGTTACAAACAGTCAGCCATTACCATCAATGGGCATGCGCTTGAACTACGGGTATATGCAGAAGACCCTTTAAATGATTTTTTACCTTCAACCGGTACGTTGGAGAAATATGAAACGCCAACCGGCGAAGGCATTCGGGTAGATGATGGTTATACCGCAGGCATGGCTATTCCTGTGTATTACGACCCAATGATCGCCAAATTAATAACACATGGCAATAACCGTACGGAAGCCATTCAAAAGATGAAGGCAGCAATTAACGACTATACCATTGCAGGTGTAAGCACCACGTTGCCCTTCGGCACTTTTGTTTTTGAGCACGACGCATTTTTATCGGGCCGGTTCGATACCCAGTTCGTTCAAAAATATTATTCGCCCGAAAAGCTGTTGGCCCAACAAAAAAGCAAAGCGGCATTAGCAGGCATGATCGCCTTAAAATACTGGCTCGAAAAACAAAAGGAAGTCAGGGCCGTGGAAACTACCCCAACCAACTGGACAAAGCGATCACAATAAAACGAGCATGCGGCGCATGAATGCCATTTACAGATAATTGAAAAAAGAACGCTGATGAAAAAAAACAAATCGCACATATTACAGCAAAAAATTGAGAACGGAAAGCAAGGCGGCGGTGCGTATAGAAATGAAGCGCAGCATAAAAAAGGAAAGCTCACCGCACGGGAACGCATTACGTTGTTAATGGACCCGGGGTCGTTTGAAGAGATCGGCGCGCTGGTGTTGCACCGCACCAAGGATTTCGGCATGGACAGTCAGCAGTTTTATGGCGATGGCGTAATTACCGGTTATGGCACCATCAATGGACGGCTTGCGTATGTTTTTGCCCAGGATTTTACCGTGTTTGGCGGTGCGTTATCAGAAACGCATGCCGAAAAAATATGCAAAGTGATGGACCTGGCCATGAAAACCGGCGCCCCTATGATCGGGTTGAACGATTCAGGCGGCGCCCGTATACAGGAAGGCGTGAGATCGCTCGGTGGATATGCCGATATCTTTTACCGGAATGTATTGGCCTCCGGCGTTATTCCACAGCTATCCGCCATTATGGGGCCCTGTGCAGGAGGCGCGGTCTATTCACCCGCCATGACCGATTTTACTTTGATGGTAGAAAATACCAGCTATATGTTTGTAACGGGCCCCAACGTAGTGAAGACCGTTACCAATGAAGAAGTGAGCCCGGAAGAATTGGGCGGGGCTTCTGCCCATTCCACCAAATCAGGCGTTACGCATCTTACCGCCGCCAATGATATGGAATGCATTGCTGAAATAAAAAAACTCTTAAGCTATATACCGCAGAACTGTGAAGACACCACACCAAAAGTTGCTTACACGTTAGGCGATGAAACCCGGCCGGTACTGGAAACCATTGTACCGGAAAGCAATAACCAGCCGTACGATATGCGCGCTGTGATTGAAGGCATTTGTGACGAAGCATCTTTCTTTGAAATTCACAGCGATTACGCTACCAATATAGTGATCGGGTTTGCCCGGCTGGCGGGAAGAAGTATAGGTATTGTGGCTAATCAACCCATGAGCCTCGCCGGTGTGCTCGATATTGACAGTTCAAAAAAAGCAGCACGGTTTACGCGTTTTTGCGATTGCTTTAATATTCCGTTACTGGTGCTGGTTGATGTACCGGGTTTTTTACCGGGTACCGACCAGGAATGGCATGGCATTATAACCAATGGCGCCAAGTTGTTGTATGCATTCAGTGAAGCTACGGTGCCACGCGTTACGGTTATCACACGCAAAGCGTATGGCGGCGCGTATGATGTAATGAATTCAAAACATATTGGAGCAGATATTAATTATGCCTGGCCCACGGCGGAAATAGCGGTGATGGGCGCCAAAGGCGCCAGTGAGATCATCTTTAAAAAAGAAATTTCCGAAGCGGCTGATCCCGCCAAAAAGCTGGCGGAAAAAGAAGCAGAGTACGCCGAAAAATTCGCGACACCCTACCTGGCTGCTGAAAGAGGATTTGTTGATGAAGTAATAGAACCCCAATATACCCGCGCCAAACTCATTAAAGCATTTGCCATGCTGGAAAACAAAGTAGCAACGCTGCCAAAGAAGAAGCATGGGAATATACCGTTGTAATAATAAGGTAGGCCTTCCGCCAACTGACAGAAGGTCCACCGGTGATGCTTAAATTTCAGGCTTTAACCCGAAGGCTTTACTTATTTTTAGATGCATAACACCAAAGCCGATATCCTTACCAGTGACCAACTGGTAACAATAATCTGCCGTTTGAAAAGCAACCCCTACACGCAGGGCTTTTTCGGTAAAGAATGCCCCTGATCTTAATCATCCTTCATGCCAACCAACATCAGTTACATTAATATAATGTGTTAATAGCTTTATGTAAAGAATCAAAGAATCTCTCCTTCCGGTTTTTTTATCATTAATCCAATCCTTGACACCGAAAGCTACCTGTAACCGACCGGGTAGCTTTTTTACTACCCTATTACCGAACTCATAGGGCTTTGTACGGCATTTGGCAAAAATCGGCCATCAATTGCCTTTCCTGATCATGTATCTGGGTATAAATACCACGGTCGGCAATAAATTGGCAGGGTAACAGTTTCTAAAAAAATTATATGCCTTCTTTATGCAATTTTTGGCTGCCCGCCATCTGTATTGTAAACAGCATTGCCGTTTTTATTAACTGATTTAACAATTAAAATACGTACTACATTATGGTACCCATGAAATATAATCGAAACACATCGCTCAATTTTATTATCACTTCTTTTCTAACCATCATTATATTTATAAACATGGCCACTTCTGTTAATGCACAAAAATTAACCGCCCTTGGAACGGGGGTATTTGACCAGATACCTACTGAAAAAAAACAATCTTCCCCATTAATTTATGCTGATAAAGGTGCTTCATATGGTGGAACTGTACAGAAATTGATAGAATATAAAGGAGAACTGTATGCAGTCGGCAGTTTTAAAAAGGCTGGCAATATTGACGCCGCCAATATTGCCCGGTGGAATGGCTCCCTATGGTCTCCGGTAGGCACTGGCCTCGATGCCGTAGCCACGGCAGTATGTGTTTACAAAGATGAACTGTATGTTGCCGGCGTGTTTAAATCAGCCGGCGGCGTTCCTGTAAAATATATTGCAAAATGGGATGGAACAAAATGGTCGGCAGTGGGTGAGATAGACACTTACGGCATTAACGCCCTGATTGTTTATAAAGGAGAATTATATGCCGGCGGTTCTTTTGCTGAAGAAGAAAATATACAGGCCAACTTATTTAAATGGAATGGGAAGAAATGGGTACCCATCAAGACCAAACATGGCAATGACATTTATGCGCTGGCCGAATACAATGGCGAATTATATGCAGGCGGCACCTTCCTGGAAAACGAAAACGCACGTGTTATGCGCTGGAACGGGAAAGTATGGTCTGATGCCGGTGTTGAATTAAGCGGCGCAGTTTCATGCTTTGCTATTCATAACAATAAACTATATACCGGTGGTTACTTCTCTCGCATTAACAATACACCTTCGCAGTTTATCGTATATTATGATGGCAAAAAGTGGAACCATAACGAAGATGGGCTTTGGGGAGCAATACCCCGCCATTGGTTGTCGACATTAACTGAATATGCCGGAAATTTATATGCAGGGGGAAAATTCCAAACCGGTGAAGAGAACAACCTGGCCAAAAACATCAGCGTTCTAAAATCAAACCGCTGGTCGCCCGTTATTCATGGCTTTGAAGGTTCGGTATATACCATGGCTGTTTATAAAAATGCTTTGTATATCGGCGGTAATTTTACCATTGCTAATGGTACTGAGGTATCAAATAATATTGGAATGATTGAACTGTAAGTTTAATAGATCAACCTGTTCAAACGCACCTGGATCAGGTTCACTTCTTCTGCAACGCCATAAGAAACCGATAAACTTACTTTATTGAAAGGGGCTATGAGTATGCCTGGCCCCCACGACGTATGCCATACGTCGGAACTTTCGCCGGGCATCCATACGCGTCCCTGATCAAAAAAGCCGAAGAACCCTATTGTTCCAGCCATCAGGCGCGAACGGAAGCTGGTAAGATAGCGTAGCTCATTATTATTATAAAATGCGGTCTTGCCCCAAAACCGGTCTCTTCGATAACCACGCAGGTTGCGGGGACCGCCAATGATCGCATGTTGATACGATTGGCCGCTGTTCAATACAGCATCATTAACTATGGTTTCACCACCTACGCGTACAGACAGCGAAAAATGATCGCCAAGGGGATAATAAGCCTGCAGGTGCGCATTGTATTGCTGAAAAAACTCCTGCTGCCTGTAATTTTTTGCATACGTTGCATTGGTCAAAAAAGTGAATCCTTTTACCGGCACCACAGAATCATTAAGCGACGCATAGGAATAGGTAAGTTGCACACCCGCATATGGATTTGGCGAAAACACACCGTGCGTGTGTGAAAATACTTTCGCCGGATACCGTTCCGGATCATTCCTGCCCTTTACCCGCTGGTAATAAGCAGTTGCCTGTACAGTGTTTTTGCCAAAAGTTCTATTTAAACCAACGCTGGCGTACCACTCCTCCGTGCGTAATCGGTAATAGTTCATATCGTTTGTTATAGCATGGGTTTCATTGCCCGCACCATAAAAATTTGTCCAGCGTATGGCATCGTATTCTCCCCGTAAAACCAGGTTCCACCGTCCTATTACATTAGGATATACTGCCTGCGCTTCTGCACTGAATGCATTTTGAACCAGGGAATAATTAATGCCAACTTCATGATAGGAAGCAAAAGGATATTCGCGCCATTTATGCTTTCTGATCCGGTAACGTAACCCTACATAAAACCTATCTTCGTTATTATATAATAAGCTGGGCCGAAAACCTTTCTTGCCAATCTTGAACCATTTGTAATCCCAGCTATGAATAGAAGTATCTGATGACAAATGCATGTGGGCCGATGTAGTTTGGAAAGCGTTGTTCGCATTGTCATATACGTGCACCTTGCGTTTTTCCTGAACAATGGAATCCTTTCCGGGACCACCAATTAATCGAATGGTAATATTTGCGTCGTTATTAACAACATATACATCCTCACCATCAATGCCAAACAACCGCACCTCTTTTGTTTCTGCGCGTTTAAATTGTCTTTGATAATAAGGCTTATCCGCTTTTTCCCCTTTGTTATTTATGCGGAAGACAGCTACTACGGTTTCATCCTTGCCTGCGCTGGTCACTTCAAAATGCTCCTGCTGCTTGCTTCCGAGCACTTCTACCTGTTCTGCAATAAACAGATAATGCTGCTTTGCATATAAGGGTATTTGCCTGCGGCGCGATTTTAATTTTACGATCAGGTCCTGGCCTTTAACCGCATATACTTCCGGTGGCAATCCTGCAACGGATTGAATGATCACAGAATCGGTCAACGCCTGTTGCAGGCTTTCAGCTTCCTTCAGCCAATCGGCGAGGGTAAGGCCATTGGTAAACAGCCGGTCCATAAACCTTGCCGACGTGCTCAAGACTTCAGGCCTTTTAACTTCATGATCAAAATTCTGCATATAACTAAGCCCTGCCACTTTAATGAACTGATCAACAAGCACGCCGTCATGCGCAAAAAACGATTGATCACGATCGCGGGGTACGGGAATAAATTGTATGCCACCTGCCACACGCCTTTCGCCCCAACTCCATTGGTCTTCATGCCGGTCCCAGTCACCGATCAGGATATCAAACAACCTGGCTTTTACATAAGCACGTTGATCTACAGTGAACGTATTTTCTTTCTGCAGCTTTGCAATCACTTCTTCCGTACTGCTGAATGTGCTGAAATTACCCAGGTTATCGGCTTCCTGCCAGTTGCCTTCAGGTCTTTGCTCCAATAAATAAAGATCGTTCGCGAATTTTGTATTGAAGGTATCCAATGCCTTTTGTTCCGGTAAATACACCACCTTTGGTAAGGTGTGGTAAATACCAGCTTGCTCCATCATTCCACCCACGGCAAAGGCGCCGTATGGGTGCGACATAGATATACCGTCATTCACAATATCTTCGATGAACGTGCCTTCCATACCAGGCGGTATCACTTCTTTCCTTGATTTATGTATTGAGCGAAGTGCATATTCTTTACCAGCTTTCGTTCGCAACCTTAGTGACTTTGATTCATTGCCACCGCCCGCTTTATAAGGAATTAAACCGCCAAAAGCTGTATCGAGTTTTAAAACAGGAACCCGAATAGGTGTTGTCCATTCAACGCGGCGATTACGCCCCCAAAGCTTTTGCTGAGATAGCGGCCGCTGGTACGCAGGCCCGGCAACAACCTTTATATAGGTAGCTGTATCTGATACCAACAGTTGAGCGGTGGAGTTTTGGGTTATAAGTATCAGCCCCAGATATATGTATAACCTGAACCGGCGGTGCATATGTAAGGTTCATATAAAATTGTGCCACGGGTATAACGAAGGTTCAGGAATGCACAACGTATTCTATGCCAGTAGTCTTAATGATTGCAGAGTGGGGAAGATTATTGGGAGACTGTGGGACTGTGGGATTGTGAGATTTTGAGATTGCGGGATTTTGGGATTGAATTGTTTTTACCTTCTGAGTTTTTGAATATTACTCTCCGGATCACAAAACCCCGAAAGCAGCAATAAAAAAGGCTGGCTTTTACACCAACCTTTGCTATTATCTTGTTTCCCTGTTTTTAATCAGGGCATCTTATACATTAAAGCTGTTTGGCGGCGCTACCGAGCGCTTTAAAGTTAGCTCGCACATTAATGAAGCCGAATAAATTGCCATTCCTGGGATCATACTTCACTTCAAACGGCACCCAGATATCGTTCATAATTCTAACCCGCACGGTGCCATTCAGGAAAACCCTGTTGCGGTCTTCATTTGCATACAAATAACTGAAGTTATGATAAAAGCCGCCGCTGAATTTCATTTCGAGGTAACTCTTTTTGGTGGTCTTGGTTTTAAAAGCTACGTTAATGCCGGGCTCGAAACTAAACAACACCCGCTTTAGATCCCTGCCCACTTTAAGGGAATCGTCAAGCAATTGCAAGGCCGATCTGATGTTCAACTCCAGGTCGTTCTTGGCTTTAGTAAACTTATTCAGTCCTTTTATTAATTCAGAATGAATTACGATGTTAGAAAAAACAAATTGGTTCTTGTAGGTGGTATCAGTAACGCCTACAGTCCACAGCAGGTTCTGGTTAAAATTATCTTTGAGTTCCTGGTAAATATTATTCGCAGTGGTGGCCATGTTAAAGCTGCTATTTGCTAACAACATTTGATTCAACGCTTGTGTAGAGTCGGTGTTCGACGCAGCCAGAATGGTTGCTTGCAGTGGTGGGCTCAATTGGCCGAAATTTATGGCGCCTTTTGTAAACTGGCTATATTCTGTAATAGCACTTGCCGCATCGGGCATGGCCGAAATTTTTGCCAGGATGTTATTGTTCAAAGCAAAAAGTTGCTTAACGCTGGGATTATTAAGTACCATTATCTGGAATGCCCTTGAAACGGTTTCATCCCGTTTATTGATGATCGCATACTTAATACCAGATGCAAATCCGTTGAACCGGAAAGAAGTATCCAATTTGAGCGCGAACATATAATTTATGTTCCTGAGTGTTCTATACTTTAAATAGGCGGTGTCTACGAGCAAGGTAGTGTCTAATTTTGCCATCACGGCAAATGGAGTACCCGTAAATTTAATCTCCTTATCAGGACTTGCCAGTCTTTCAAATGCCAGTTGAAAAAAGCTATTCAGTACGTCTTTATAATTACCGGTAGCCAATGAATCTGCTGTAAGAATAGGATTAGGATTTTGTGCAACCACCTTTACGGATAAGCATAAAAGTAACACCACACCAAACCCGGATATTTTTCCGATCATATTACCTTTTTATTAATTAATTAAATAGCCTGCGATGATCAATCCTGCATTAAATTGGTCAGGTGTAGCAGGCGTAGTGGGTGTATCTATCACAATAGTTGCATTTCCGGTGCAAATGCCATTCACTGAAATAACATCACCGCTCTGGGCCTCTGAAAACTGAACACTACCGCTGCTGCTTATACTTTGCATGTTTATCAAAACACCTTTCCGGAACAGGGATGAAGTAGCCTGCCCGAGGCCTGCGGTAAAAGTAAATGTAATGCCTACTTGTTGCGAGTGGGGCGCTCCAACAGCTACGAGCGCACCGGTAGTAAGTTCCTGAGAATTCATGGTATTAGTTTTGGTATTTGTGGAAGGTTTCTTTTTTGGCTTTGCCTTTTTTGCACTTTTAGCCATGGGATAGTTTTAATAGGATTAAAACTACGAAAGAGAACCGTTGGGAATACCCGTAAAAACACCTATTTATACATTTTTTTTACACAACGGTCATCCCCATATGAGTGATGTTATCACATACTGCATATATGATAACATGTTACTATATGCAAAAAAGCTGAACAGCTACTGCCATGAAGGCAGGCAAACCGTTCAGCTTTTTATAGCATGGGTGTAACTTAAAAGTGCTATTGGGCGGCCAGCAATTCGTCGAGGTTGGCATGCGCTGCAGCAAAACCTTCTTTGAAGCCCATTTCAACAATTTTCTCCAGGTCAGTTTCTGAAGCAAAGGTAACTTCCACTTCTACCTTTGTAGTATTACCAACCGAAGTGAACACACATTTCCAATCCATGCCCGGCATTTCGGTATTGGTAACTCCGTTCTCATCACAGAAACCATCAAAACCAGCGAATGATTTATTGGGAACAATGGATTTATAATCCACCTTGCAATATTGGCGGATGCCATCAGGGCCTTCCATGTAATACAGCCATGTACCGCCTTCACGAAAATCCATAGATTTTGTGTTGGCCTTCCAGGGCTTTGGGGCCCACCACTGGTCTAACAATTCGCTTTGCGTCCAGGCTTTCCAAACCACTTCAAGCGGCGCATCGAAATCTCTTTCTACGCTGAGCTTTTTGTTTGAAGCATCTTTTGAATAGATTGTTTCTTTTGTTAGCATCATGACTTTTTGTTTTTAATGGTTTTTAATAAAGTGTCAAGTTGCGTGAACCGGGTATCCCATATATAATACTATATAAAAGCTGTGCCGGTTAAGCCGGCACAGCCTGATGAAACAAACGGTTTACTGAACAATACGCAGCACAGGGTCCCAGAAAATGGATTGCCCCTTCCGGTCAATGACAATGACCCGGAGCCAGATCCTTCCTGCTGATGTAAGGCCGGTGAAAGTATGCTGAGGGTTCAGCGTTGTTTCACTTATCCATACACTTTGTGGCGTTAGCGGATCGGCGGTATACTGGTGTACGTAAGCCTTTGCTTTGGCAATCCTCTTTACTCCGATAGTAACCTGGCCGGGCATACCCAGTTCAACGCGTAGCTTAGGCGGCTCCTGCTGCGGTTTACCAGAATCGGCATTGATATCAAAGCCACTTCCCAGTAACAGGGCTTTGTCGCCTTTACAGGTCTGGGTTACGTAATAAGCCAGCTCTGTGAGTAGTTGCTTCAGTATGGCCTGTTTATTGTCCTTGATAGCTACCAATGCCCGGTCGAATCCGCCCGCGTTAGATAAAGCTGTTAAGAACTCCTCCAACCCTTTTTCAACGTCTGCCAGGGGAGGCGTGGGATTCGGGAAATTGGCATTCTGTTTCATACTGTCAATGATGCGACGTGTTATTTTAATGAGGTCGCCTGCACGACAATAATTGAATGTGAACAGTATCCTGCTAATTTTGATCTTTTTCATAATACTTGTTTTTTTGTGTTTACTGATGATTGTTTAAAACGCGCTACAAAAACAAGCTCTTACCAGGCTTTTTCAACGGGTTGGAGAGGTCATTGGCCAATGAAAGTTGATCGATAACTGCTACCTGCCTGTTTAAACGCAATTGCCGGGGGACCCTTTGTATGTAACCGAAAAAACGGCCTCATACACAACATTTACATCTATTCATTTTGGTTTCAGTTATCTCACACAAATGTATAATGCACTTTCAAAAGCGGTGACCATTATGGCCATATTGGCCACATTGGCCATAATATCCACATTTGGCGCTCCTTTCGTTAAATGTAAATATTGACGTATTTACTTACATAATGCGCAAAGTCAATTACCCATGCCTGCATGATTTCTTCCGGGTGCATACACGCCTATTAATAAAGCCGTTTAACTAATTGAAGCATTGATAAAAGGATTAAAAGGAGGTATTAACAAAGCAACATGGTGACAAAGCTGATTATGTGATACAGAAAGAAAATAAACTGGTAGCAAAAACTTATTTACTGATATAGAAAAAAAGCAGATGATGCATAAAAATAATTTGCCCCCCTCAGGAAAAATAAACCGATAGCAAAAACTTTTTTATGTGATGCAGAAAAAAACAACTGATGCTTAATATAAATTTGCCGGTTCAGAAAAAAATAAACTGATAGTGTAAACTTTTTCCGATATCGTAAAAAAATATTTTCCTCTTCAGAAAATAAGTAAAGCGATAGCGAAGTTTATTTTCCGACGCTTTTATAAATTGCAGGCATGCCAAAACTTTTTTTGTGTATCAGCAAAAAGAAAAAAGGGGTCTGAAAATAGTTAACGACAGCAAAAAAGGATCAGTCACCGTCTGCAGCAGCATTTTTTCACTATAATTTTTTTTTGGAGCCTCACCGGTTAATTTGTTGCCAATAGCTTTATACAATTTCCCCGTCAGTCATTTTTACAAAAAATAGGTTACTTTCATGTGGTTTTAGGAATTAAGAAAGATCAATAACCTTTCCACATGAGGAAATTTCTGAAATACACTGGTTATACACTATTAACCCTGGTCATCCTATTGCTCGTGTATGTCGGTTGTGCATGTATTTTATCGCACCTAACCGTAAACGCTGAGCCCAATACCCAACCGCAGATCGCTATATTCATTAAAGGGGATGCCGTTCATACCGACCTGATACTGCCGGTAAAAACGGAGAACAAAGATTGGAGTCAAAGCGTTCTGTACAAATATACCCGCACCGGCGACACCGCGTTCAACCACATAGCATTTGGCTGGGGAGATAAAGGGTTTTATCTGGAAACACCAACCTGGGCCGATCTGAAAGCAAGCACCGCCTTCAAAGCCGCTTTCTGGCTAAGCACTTCCGCAGTACATACGAGATTTTGCAAGGACCCCAAAGAAGGAGAACACTGCATCCGGCTGATGATCTCTAAAGAACAATATCAGCGATTGGTAAAATTCATTGAAAACAGTTTTCTCACAAATGCTTCTGGAATGCCTATTGCTATTACTACAGCAAAACCTTACGGCGACCACGACACCTTCTATGAAGCGAAAGGCAGGTACAGTTTATTTCACACCTGTAATACCTGGACCAACAACGCGTTGAAAGCCTGCGGCCAAAAAGCCTGCTGGTGGACGCCGTTTGGCACAGGGATCTTGAACCAGTACAAAAAATAAACCCGGCAACAACCTTCAGGTTATTACCGGGCTTGTATCGTTCAGTTTAATCTGTTATTTCGGTTGCCATTCTACATCATCGATGTAGGCCGTCCAGGTCCCTGAGCGGTTGGGCGAGTTCAATACAATGGCATCCAGCGTAACATTGGCGCCATCGATCTTACCATTTCCGCCACTCACATTTACACCGTTAAAGTTCGTAAGATCAAACACATAGCCATGCCATTCGCCATCGTTGATCACATTGAGTGTAGCTGACCCCTCGGTTCCATCACTGTCATCGATGTAAACCTGCACTGTACTACCACTGGCAGCATTCGAAGTTTTCAACCACAATTTCACAATACCATTTTTGGAAAAGGAAATATTACTGCCCGGCGTACCTTCTGCAGACAGTAGCCTTACCTTCCAGGGTGTAGTAACACTGGTGTTATCATTCAGGTTCACCTGCAGGTGCGTAGAAGTGCCATTCTTATAATGCGTTGCAGTAGAAGAAGTGGCAATACCTGTAGTGCTGCCACTGAAAGTTGGTGAGGTATTAAAATGGCCAACCCCGTTGGTAAAATCATCCAGCACTTTAATAGTAGGTGTTGGAGTAGTAGTACCACAAACATTCAGTTCTTTCGCATATAATAAAGACCAGGGATTAATACCACGGTTATAATTGCCATCGGGATATAATGAATAGTGTAAATGTACCACGCCGTTAGAGGCAGTACCCGTTTTTCCTACATAACCGATAATGTCGCCGGCTTTTACTGTTTTGCCATTCGAAATGCCCGATTTAATTGATTTCAGGTGGCAAAAGAAATGGTACCAGCCGGTGGACGTTTTAATGGTTACTTTATTACCCGAGTAATCTGACCAGCCAACCAACGTAAGCGTACCACTTACTGTTGCCGCTACGGGTGTTCCTTCTGCGGCCCAGATATCAATACCCAGGTGATCGCCAGCTACATAATCGCTGTTTGAATACCCGCGGTCACAGTTCCAGGACGCTTTGCTTCCACCATCGAGCGATCGGTCATAACCCGTATTGTGCTTCCCTCTTACCGGATATACATCGATGGATGCAGCAGCAGTTGTGAGCATACGAATGCCAGCGGTATCCATTTCATTGTATTCACCTTCAGGTCGTTTCATTTGTTCCGGTTGTTCTTCCGGTTGCTGTGAATTTTCAACTTGCTTGTTACAGGAGGAGGCGATCAACAACGCCAGCAGCCCTGCCAATAGAAAATGTTTTTTCATAAAACAGGTTTTTAAATAATAAATAAATGTTTAAACGATACAAAAAGTTACCTGACCGCATGAATTTCACTGGTTGACACAGTTCATTTCCTACAGCATCAAAAATCGATGTTGTGTTACTTGCAGTCAGGGCAGGTGTTAGGCATTTACTTTAAATGCACACCCAAATAAATTTAACGGGATTACATGCATGAGGGATTTACAGGGGGGTAACTGTAATGCAGGAACAAGATAGGCCATTTATATGCCAGAATTGAAAAAGGTGGATAAAAGTCGTGTACCATTTTATAAGTACTGCATATAATGATCCTTGTTAGTTATTATCTGATCATTCTTTAATAATCCTGATACATACATACGATGCATACATACTTCACCATACATACTATACATACTATACATACTTGCACTCCTGAACTGTCTGCTTATTTCACATCAATAAAGCCATTCGCATAAAATAACTTATCACCGGCCAAACCATTTACTACAATACGAAAGCGGCCGGTAATATCACCGGTATAAAAATTAATCTCGCCTTTACCATCTTTATCAAATACCAATGTGGGCAACCAGTATAAAGTTGAAATGTTTTGCGGATTACCAGTAGTCATTTCATCAGGATCTATTTTATAAAATTCCTTTCCCAGCTTAATGCCATCATATTGAAATACGCCATGATTATTTTCCTCAAAAGCGCATCCCCAATATACCGCAGTGCCACCACCATTTGTAAAATAGGTCTTTCCCTTTTCAGGTAAACGATTAGAGCTTTGCCCTGCATGGGTATAGCAGTTCAATCTATTACCCATGCAGATATAATCGCCGCAGGCGTTTGTTGCCCCAAACATCGACTCATCTTTTGATTTCTTTGCCGTAACTGTAACCAGGGTCAGTTGTTTTACTTTTTGAAAATCACTTTCAGCCAGGTCCAGTGCATACTGTAAATACCTGTCTGCATCAACAGAATTAAAATGCATTTTAACCGCCAGTCTTTTATTTATATCAATAAACGGATCATGCAGTACCAGCTTATTGTCTAAAGTCTTATCGCCTGCATTCATCCATAATCTTTTATCCTGTTCTACCAGCAACTGATCATATGCACAGGTAAAATTCCCCATTGAATCAGTGCTTACAAAAGAGACGGAGGTATTACCATTGAGTATGGTTACGGTAAGCGGCTTTTTTATTTTTCCCAAACCTGGTATCACCTTTCCGCTGATGAAAGGCGTATGATACATTGGTGGTTGATGATTGTCTGCCAACAGTTCCTGCCAGGCATACCTGCGCCAACCGCGCACCAGTAAAACATTTTCTAAATACTCAACATCGTTGTACCCCTGGCCAGTACTAAAAGCAGGAGCATCCTGTATTGCTGCATGCAGGTAGGCAAAAGATTCAATGTCCTGGTGTTTGCTGTTATCGAACCGGTTCGCCTGGGCGCAGGCTACAGAAGCAAAACCGGCAATTGGTTGCTGGTTATTGGTCAATTGAAAAGTTACCTTAACTTGCTGCCGCTTTTCATAAACCTTTTTATCAGGCGTTATTGCACATTTTGCCCGGCGGTTGTAATGCGCAAAGAAAATGCGTTCTGCCAGTGGACCACCATTACTATCGAGCAGGGTGATTGCAGTTAGTCCTTTAGGAACATCATCTAACAAAAGGAGCACCCGCACACCACCTTCTTTTCCAGGTAAGATCTGTTGATTAAATACCGTTTGAAAATTATGCACAACCATGGTTACCTGCGAATACCCCGTTGCATACACATTGAACCATAGTGAATCGCCGGTAATCGCTTGCGGAACGCTGATGGTCATTCCTTTTGATAGGGTAGTTTGCAATGTATATCCTTCCTCCTTCAACTTCATTCCGTTTGGCCAGGCCAGCGGCCGGATGCTGTAAGTGGCTCCCGCATGGGGCACTATTTTAAAATTACCTAATCCCTTTTCATTTGTTTTGATCGTATCAATGGGCCGCTGATCTTCAAACACCACAGCGCTTATAGCTACCGGTTCACCCTGATCGCTTTTCGATTCCCAACCAATATTACCAGGGAGGTTCGACACCAGGTAACCGCCTTCAGGATAGAACCGCATTTCAAGTTGTGGCGCTGAGGTTGTCCACGGCCATTTATGCTGCAGGTATTCCACATCTCCCTGGTACTTTATTTTCGTGATTACCATGGGGGAATTAATATTGATAGGCTTGAGCGCCGACAGGTTTTGTCGATACATCCCATTTTTGCCCGTGCTTGCTGTGATCGTTTTGCTGTTTCCACTCCAAAGCGACAATTCCGCATTTTGTACCGGCTTGCCGGTGACTTTATCTCTGACTGTGATCAGCAGGTCTTTGCTTGCGGTGGTATCTTCCAGGATGGTGGCCGCTGCCACAAAATCAGACTGACGCAATGAACGGATGGATACGTCCTGGGTAAACAAGGCAACAGGTAAACTATCTGCACCCATCATATTTGTATAAGCCAGCAATTTACACTCACCGGGCGCTATAGAATCAGGTAATTGTATACTACCATAACTATAGCCATTAGTCATTACAAACTTTTGTTGTACCCTAACAATGCGTGTATCGGCCGGCACCAATGCCAATGACAGAACACGGTGCAGCGGCAGGGAATCATTTCCACAACGCAGCAGCCAGGCGCTGAACCAGATAAATTCATTGTTGGTATAAATATGTTTATCGGTATGAACAAATAGCAGGTCAGTGTTTTTAAAAGAAGCGTAGTACTCCATTTTTAAGGGAATACTATCCATTTGGGCAATGGTATTTTCCATGCACAAGAAAAGAATAGAAACCAGGAAGTACCTCATACTTGCAATATATTAATCACTTATCACACCATTAAGCAAAATGAATGCGTTTGACAATTTTTTATTACTTTCAAAGCTTCGCCTCCCCTAAATTGCCGAACTTTCGTTTAAGCCTCAGCCGTTATAAGTCAATTCACAAACAGTAAAAAAAAGTATCATGCATCAGGAATACATTGAAATACGTGGTGCTCGTGAGAACAACCTTAGGGATGTTTCACTGAAAATCCCCAAGCGGAAGATCACCATTTTTACAGGGGTATCGGGGTCAGGAAAATCTTCAATTGTATTTGACACCATTGCCACTGAAGGCCGGCGCCAGTTATATGAAAACTTTAGCATGTTTGTCAGGAATTTTTTGCCGCGTTACGCGCCTCCCCATGCTGATGCGATTGAGAATTTAAGCATGCCTATTATAGTAGATCAGAAAAGACTGGGCGGTGGCTCTACTTCTACGATGGGGACCATTACCGACATTGCGCCGGTACTACGTTTGTTGTATTCACGGATCGGCAAACCGCATGCTGGTTATTCAAATGTATTTTCATTTAATGACCCACAAGGGATGTGCCCTGAATGTAATGGCCTCGGGAAAAAGATGGGCGTTATTGCCGATTCTTTTATTGACAAAAACAAATCGCTCAATGAGGGCGCTATTCAGGTGCCGGTTTTTGCTTCCTGGGAAATTGCTATGTATGCCAGCTCCGGATTTTTTGATAATGATAAAAAACTGAAAGATTATACAAAAGAAGAAATGGACCTGCTGTTGTACAGCAAGCCACAAAAAGTAAAGACACAGTTTGGCGGCGGAACCATCAATGTTACCTATATGGGCATTATTGAAAAGTTTACCAAAGCCTATATTAAAAGAGATATCAAAACCCTTTCAGAACGCACACAAAAAAAGGTAGCACCCTACATTGGTTTTGGGCCTTGTTCATTATGCAAAGGCGCAAGACTGAACCAGGCTGCATTGAACTGTAAAATAAATGGAAAGAACATTGCCGAGCTATCTTCCATGGAGATCACTGACCTGCTCCCAATCCTTGAAAAGATCACCGATCCCGTAGCAGCGCCAATGCTGGCCACATTAAAGGAAAGGCTGCAACACATAGTGGATATTGGTGTGGGTTACCTTAGCCTCGACCGGGAGACCAGTACTTTATCGGGTGGAGAATCGCAACGGATTAAAATGGTAAAGCACCTTAGCAGCAGCCTGGTAGATGTAATGTATATATTCGACGAGCCCAGTGTGGGCCTGCACCCGCGCGATGTACATCGCCTGAACGACCTGCTGCAAAAACTCAGGGACAAAGGCAATACGGTAATTGTAGTAGAGCATGATCCCGATGTAATAAAAATAGCTGATCATGTAGTAGATGTAGGTCCGCACGCTGGAACCCAGGGCGGAAAGATCATGTTTGAAGGAAGTTTTGCGCAACTTCTAAAAGCAGATACGCTCACCGGAAAACACCTGGAGAAAAAAGGCTCCATTAAAGAAAGCTTCCGCAAACCATCCGGTACATTGCCCGTTGTGAATGCCTCCATTAATAATTTGCAGGGCCTAAATGTAAACATTCCCAAAGGCATACTTACAGTGGTAACTGGTGTTGCAGGTTCAGGTAAAAGTTCGCTGATCCATCACGTGTTTTTAAAACAACATACTGATGCTATTGTGATCGACCAATCGGCAGTAGGCACTACATCCCGTTCAAACCCGGCCACTTACACCGGCATTATGGATGATATAAGAAAAGCTTTTGCAACGGCCAATAAGGTAAGTGCGTCGCTGTTTAGTTTTAATTCAGAAGGCGCTTGTGAAAGTTGCCAGGGAACGGGTGTGGTATATACCGATCTGGCGTTTCTGGATGGCATTAAAACGCCTTGCGAAATTTGTGAAGGCAAACGATTCAAGGAAGAAGTATTGGCTTACAAACTGGATGGAAAATCGATTGCCGACGTGTTGAATTTATCTGTTCAGGAAGCGCTTGCATTCTTTCAACAAAAAGAAATTCAAAAAAAGCTACAGGCTATGCATGATGTGGGGTTGGATTATTTAACGCTTGGCCAGCCATTGAGCACTTTATCGGGCGGAGAGTGCCAGCGGATCAAACTGGCGAGTGAAATGCATAAAAAAGGAAGTATTTATGTAATGGACGAGCCTACAACCGGATTACATATGTCGGATATAGGCCACCTGCTTGCGATCATCAACCGGTTGGTAGATGCCGGCAATACTGTGATCATCATCGAGCATAATATTAGTATCATAAAAAATGCCGACTGGATCATTGATATGGGACCGGAAGGTGGCCATAAAGGCGGGCAGGTTCTATTTGAGGGCACGCCGACAGATCTATTAAATGCAGAACAATCGATCACAAGCGCTTATCTGAAGGCTGGTTAACAAATAATAGCCCGGGCCGATACCTTAAGCACCGGCCTGGGCCTTCTATATTAAATAACTTTGGAATTAATTAGCGGCGAAGATCTGCGTGAAATACAAAACGCCTTTCCTGTCAGCAGCAACACCAATCCCGGTATGATTGTACCTGCCTTCGATGTTCTGTTTATGCACTGGACTTTTTAACCATCTGCTTACTACCTCTTTTGCAGTGGTACTACCCATAGCAACGTTTTCTGCAGCACCGGAAACACCATTGAGTGCAGGCGTAATTCTTTTTATGCGGTGTTGAAAACCATTATGCCCAAAGGAAGTGCGGCGCGCTGCCATATTTTCACTATGCTTTAGCGCTTCGGCACTCATGACAGTATTCATTGTCATTGGGGGGAGTTTCTTTTTTCTTCGATACTCATTAATGTACTTAAGGATCTCATCTGCCATACTTACATTCACGGATGGGGCTGCGCCGGAGGCATGATACACTTTACTGGGCACAGCAGATTGAACAGGACTTACTTCAAAAACAATACAGCTCAAAAGGGCAAGGGACAAAATATACTTCATATTAAATAGGGTTGATCGCCGGCTCATCTGCCAATTTCAAGCCATAAAAATATAAAGGATTATTAATTTTTTACTTTCTGTAGAAAAAACCATTTAATAATAAGCAGTAACTTTAATAAGGCTTGTTAAGCCGGTTAACCACTAAATTAACACCAGATGGAAAGTATATATCATCCATCAGCCATTTTCCCACAGAAACACTACCTTACTGATGGCGGCCTTGAAACCACCCTGATCTTTAACAAGGGAATTTCGCTGAACTATTTTTCGGCCTTTGAATTGTTGCGTACAGAAGACGGCAGAAAGGCTTTCTCAGCCTATTACCAACCATACCTGTCGCTGGCAGAGCAATACAAGCTCGGGTTTGTGATGGAGACACCTACCTGGCGCGCCAGCGCTGACTGGGGCATAAAACTGGGATACACAAACGAGGAATTGTTTGACCTGAACAAAGGATCCATACAATTCATGCGGGAGCTCACCGAACCTTTTTCACAAACAGTACCGCACATAATAATCAGCGGCAATATCGGCCCGAGAGGAGATGGCTATAAAGCCGAAAACCAAATGACGGCCGAACAAGCCAAAGCCTATCACCAGGAACAGGTAAAAGCATTTGCATCGGCCGATGCGGATATAGTAACGGCCGTTACCATTACCTACTGCGATGAAGCGATCGGTATCATTAAGGCAGTACAGCCATTTCATTTACCGGTAGTAATTTCATTTACGGTAGAAACCGATGGCAAATTACCCAGCGGCGATTCATTGCAGGAAGCCATTGAAAGAACAGATAGTGAAACGGAATACTATGCAGAACATTATATGATCAACTGCGCGCATCCGCAACATTTTTTACCCCAATTGAATAAAGACGGCAATTGGAAAGATAGGATCAGGGGAATAAGGGCGAACGCATCCCTCAAAAGCCATGCTGAGCTGGATGAATCAGATACGCTCGATGCTGGTGATAAATGCCTGCTGGCAGAAGGGTATATGCAACTTTTTAATTTATTGCCTTCACTGAAAGTGATCGGTGGCTGTTGCGGAACAGATCATAGCCATATTGAGGAAATATGCAAGACATTGGAAGAACATGCAGTATTGAATGATTAAGGGTGAGCCCGCACAATAAGACGACCCCACCCAAAATAAGCCTATTGTTTATCCGGTTGCGTGTAAGTAACTATATCAATGCCTACACCATTCGGGTCCTGTATTGCAAAATGTTTATCACCCCAGGGCTCGGCACGAAGGTCAATTTTAATAGCTACGCCCATTTTCTTTAACTTTTGATACCACTCGTCAACATTTTCTACTTCAATTGTCAGGTAAACGCCCTTACCGGTAAACGCCGGTTGAAACAATGCCTGCTGCGATGGATGATCAGGCAGCAGAAAACTCAATTCAGCCTGCTTGTCTGGCGTGTGCAACAAAAGATAAAATTCGTTCTGGAAAGTGATCCCGAAACCCAGGATCTCAGTATAAAACTTCCTGGTTTCTTCCAGCTTAGACGTTATAATACCTGCATTCATTTTCATTTTACTACCATTTTTTTTGATTACTGAATTCTGGGAAAAAACAGCTGTTGAAACAAAAAGTATAATTGCAATAAGACTTCCTCTCATTATTTTTTTACAAATTTCCTCCTTGGCAAAAGGAAATCATTGTAAAAAACGGACATAATTATAAAATCTGCGAAGGAGTGCTGCCGTAGAAAGTTTTGAAAGCTTTAATAAAATGCGACTGATCGTAATAGCCGGCATCAAAAAAAAGCTTTTCACTTTTTAACAACTGTGAAGATGGTTTTGCTTTCAGCAAACTTTGAAAACGGATGATCTGGGAAAATGTTTTCGGGCTATCACCAATATAGTAATGAAATAGCCGCCGGAGTTGCCTTGGACTTAAACCTGTTTTAAGATCGCTTTCCAACTGAAGCGAGCCGTCATTTTTCAGGATTTTCAAAACGGATTCCATAAAGCGATGATCGGTTTCCGGACTATGAACTTTTATCCAGTCTATAAAAAAGGAATCAAGCAAGCTCACCATTTTTTCTACCGGTTGTTCGGGCTCAAAGTAACCCGCTATATAACGGGCCAGTTTAGGGATAACAAACTCTAACTTTTCGTATCGATTGCTTAACTCTTTGCCATTGATCGAAAATAAATGCGGGAAAGCCGATGGCAAAAAACGTACGCCAAAATAGTGGAATGACTTCGGCAAGGCAAACTCTGTATACTGCTTGCAAAAGCCCATTACATAACTTTCAGCCGGGTTGTACAGATCAAAATAAATATCCATACAGGCATCTGCAACTACGCGATATATAAAAGGCTGCTCCAATGGTTTTTGAGAAACCAATTGCCAATAACAATAAATATAAGGTTGCAGCAACCCGGATGGCATAAACTCCAGGTAGCTTACCTCGTTATCTTTTTCGAGTAAAATGGAAGGTTGAACCGGGTTGTATTGACTTCGAATGGCACCTATTATTTCACCACCCATTACTTTTTTTCAATAAAAGTAATAACAAATTACTATTGAAGAAAGCCATCGGGCATTATTAAAAACGTAATTCAGCTATTGCGATTCCCGGGTCTTCCCTTCTATGCCGCAACAGGTGCCGGCGACCTTTTTGTGTTTGGGTTAGAGACAGCACTTTCATTTGCTACCCATTTTATTTTTACGATCAATAGCAGCACGCCAATGGCCAAAACACCATAAGCCACGCCTAATGTCGTTTGGTTAGTGATCGTTAAGGTATTTACCAGTAAGGAACTTAAAATAGAAGTAACTACGGAAAAGCCACCGCCTACCAAACCAGCCGCCTTTCCTGCAAATTCCGGAAAGCGGGTAAGCGTGTAGGACATTAGATTGTTAAATATAAAGCCACCTGTACTGTGCAGCAAAAAAACGTACAGCAGCAGTGTAGGTAAACTTTGGTGATAAAAAGTGAGGGTTATCAACAAAACTACTGCTATCACTTGCAGACCGGAAGCAACCAATAATTTCTTTACAAATGGTTTTTTAATTAGTATTCTTGACAAAGTGCCTCCTGTTAAAACAGAAATACCAGAGATCTTCTTATCCATTTACTATTACAATTGAAATGGAAGAATCGTTTATGGTAATTCATCAACTAGCCACCACTATTCCTTTGCTGATAAAAATCCCATCCAAAAGAAACTGCAATATCGCCTGAAACAGGTTGATCGCGATGGCAAATTTGAGTACTCAAAAGTTATTTTACTGAACAGCGAGCGGGAAAACTCCATACGCTTATACCCGAACCCGGTGGTGAATACCCTTACAATTGATATAACCGAAGATATGGTTATTAAAAATATTCAATTGATAGATGCAAAAGGAACGCAACTACCATTTCAACCCATACGAACAAACACCTCCCTCACCTACAACTTATCAGGGCTTTCAAATGGATCGTAGTCAATAAAGATCATTACCGAAACGGACGTAATAACAAGACAGTTCAAGAAGTTGTAAGCCGTATATACCGCCCTTAAACAAAACCTGCCTGCCGGTGCGGCAGGCAGGTTTTATATTAGCCAGGGAAATCTTCCGAAGGAAACTGGGTAAACTTATAGTTTATTATAGATAACGCCCAGCTGATCTATCTCGTCACCAGAGTTGCCATAAAATCCGGTAATCTTATAACCGGCTGGCGCTGTGTAAGTCGCCGTGTTGGGCGTAGTGCTTCCGCCAGACAAAGTTCGGCCGAAGCTGGTGGTTAATTTGATATAGAATATACGGGTATGCCCATTGTATTGGGAAGAATTCAAAGTAACCGAATTGATATACTCCCCCGCTTGCAAGGTCAGTGATTTAAGCGTACCACCCGTTCCGCCATGCGAAAGGGTATTGCCGTCTTGCAGTGTAACGCCCACATTGTCTAAACGACTGCCGGCGCGAATGGAAACAGTTGTTGGTGCGCTGGTAGCTGTAAGGCGTGGGAGGTCGTTAAAAGGCGTGCCATGGGGGCCGCCAAATAAATCGCTCATACCAAAAGCAGTCTGCAGCACATAGTTCAGGTTAACAGTAATGGGCATATGATCAGACAATTGCGTTCCCTGTGCATTCACAAAATTGTGCAGCACATGATAATCGGAAGCGGTGAACTGAATGTACTTGCTGCCACGGTAATAGATCTTGTCAACAATTTCGCAGCTATCAGTTATATTGGGAAACTCGCATGCGATAGCAGGGCTTCCGAATGCGGGAAAAGAGCCATTTCTTACCAATGTTATCCAGGGATCAATTAAGCCATGCCTGTTTAACAACATGTTCAATGCACTGTCCCGGGTATACCGGCCATTGGTATCGCCGAAAACCAAAATGGCATTTCCGTCAGAATTGACAACGATAAAGTCTGACAACTGCTTCAAATTATCAGCACGGGCAGCAATAGAAGCCGCATCCGACTCAGCATTGGTGTGCAGGTTATAAACGTCGACATAAACACCATCAGCAATGCGTAACCGGGAATAGGTAAACCCTTTGGGAGTTAATGCATTTTCATTGAGCCTTGTATTCCAGGTAACACGTGTAAAGTCGGTAAAGGGAAAATATGACAAGGAGTTCAACCCGTCGCCAAAGGGCACACCGCCGCTGGTGGATGAGCGGTAAGGATGGGCATTGCCATAGTCGTACAGGTGGGCATGATAATTAAAATCCTCTTGCACATGTACGATATCGTAAGCATTAATCAGCCGACCTATTTCCTGGGTACTGGCTTCACGCGGGGTAGTGGCGCTGGAAATTATCTCTGGCAACCCGGCAACATTGTAGGTTAGAACAGAAAAACTGCCACCAGTAGCTGTAATTTGCCTGGCGCCGGAATGAGAAGTTACAGGTGATTCTTTTTCGTTATCTGTCAGCTGCGCTTGTTGTTTACTGCAGCTGGTAAAGGTAAAAGCAACTGAAACCACCGTGGCGGTGAGCCACGTTAGTAAATTTCCTCGTTTCATCAATCAATTTTTAAGTGTGAATTAAAGTAAAGGGAAGATTTACTGCAATGATACGCAAAATGTGTTGCCAGTTTTCTAGTAATAATTTGATAATACACGACTATTCTATCTTCACTACTCTCTCCTTTATTGAAGGAAACTTTGAAAAGATATTTGCATCATGCCCGGGGATAATATATTTTGGATTGGTTACTAATGTTTTCATTCTGCGCATGGCATTTATATACCCTTCCGGATCATACGTACCACCACTCGCCGGGAGTTGCATATGCTCCAAACTATAATACACCCATATATTGTCTGAGGCAAGAATTATTTTATTAACGCCCGTTTCAACCAATACATATTGTGAATTGAATGTGTGTCTTGAGCCGGTAAATACTTTTATTCTTTGAATTACTTCAACATTATCGCCGCCAACAAGCGATAATTTACCCGCCAGGTTTTTATCAATGATCTTTTGTACATCTCTTTTATTAAATCCCCCATTATATACAAAACCGGTTATTATGAGTTGAAAAATTGTTACATTTTAAGTCCGCGCTGCATTTGTTCCTCCCTAAATTTAAGCAGCCAGATGCCAATTGAACCAAAAGTTATGATAACAAGAGGTAAGTAAATTTGTGAATATAAGTTGCCCTGCAGCCATTTCACATTGAAATAATCACTTAACAACCGCCAGAAGGACCTTAACAGATCAACACCCAATACAAATTTGATCAGCCAGTTGACCTTTTGTTTCACAGGCGAAAATATAAAGAACAGAATGGCATAGCTACATGTCGCCGACAGGATCAAAGGAAAATATAAAGCAGACTGGATCGATTGAAATGTTTGGAACTTGTCTATGATAATTTTCAGGTCATCTGAATTGGCCGCCCTGGCAAGTTTAGGAAGAAAGAGCTGCGCATAAAATAATTCAGTTGAACGAAGCAGAATTTCCAGCAGGAAAAATATGAAATAGCAGATAAATGCCAGGATGCTCCAGAACCGGTTGTACATGGCTGCCAGGAAACAAATTACATATCGAATATACAGTAACCCAAACATTGCCCCAAACATCAGGTAAGAACGTATCAAATGCAAAGGGTGATTACCTTGTTGCAATTCTTCCGCAGCCGAAGCCGGTTCGGGAAACTTGTCAAATACATAATGCTGAAACGCCTGAATAGCTATATAGAGGAATGCTACTATTGCTGCACCAAGCCGGATATTCTTAAAATTCATAATAATAGATTATTGCCTGAAAATTAATTACCATTTTTTTATGAACAGCCCCCTTCCGGGAAATCCCAATAATGGATAACTTTTCGGCCTAAGATGCAACTGCTATGTATAAAGCATCTACCATACAATATTACCAGGCTATTGCCAACAGGGTCCATGAATATGTGGAAGCAAATATTCATACCGATATTTCCCTGCAACGCCTGGCAGATCATGTATTTGTTTCTTATTATCACTTTACAGATATTTTTGAACAAACCGAGCAGGAAAGTATTGGGAGTTATATTAAAAGATACCGGCTCGAAAAAGCCGCTTCCCTTCTATGGTATACCGACCTTTCACTGGCAGAAATTGCAGACAAGACCGGCTATTCAGGTAAACATGCATTTTCAAAAGCGTTCAGCGGACGGTTCAATCAAAGTCCGGGCAGGTTTCGCAAAGGACCGGTATTTATAAAGGATTCACCCAATGCCATAATGGACGGCATTCATTCAGCGCAGGATTATCTTGCACTCCTGAAAAAGGATTTTACATTTAATTATCGAATAGAAATTATAAATAATCAGTATTCGGTATGCAGGTCGTTACGAATGGTGTCTGCATTAAGTGAAAGTCGTTTCTCCTATAACACTTATCTCAAAAGGGTGATGAACGATTTTGACAACAAAGGGAATAGTCGTTTTATAGTTAAACCTTTCGATTCACTCAATTTCAGTGCTGCCGGAAGGTTTGCCATGCACCATGGCATACTCATGACGGGAGAAGAAATTAAGCATTTACCCCCTGACTGTCATGAGCAATATATTATCAGCCCTATAAAGGAAGGCGCCTATCTTGTATTCGATATTCCTGGTGACCCTACGGGTGATAATATAAGCGATTACACCACATTGTTCAGGGAAAACATTATTGGCTATAAGAAACTGTTCAGGCCTGAGGACTTTTTCATTTTCCTGTTATTGAGTAATGAGAAAGAAAAACCGGGGGAATTTTATATCTACCTGAAACCGGCGTGATTAAAACGAAAAACGGCGTTCGATTTGAACGCCATTAAAATCCGATTCGCAGTTCTGACCGGACAACTATTAAACAGTTAGTTTATTCCACACCTCTTTTGCAAACTGCTCTAATGACGGGTCTCTTGCTCCCATTAACAGCAGTACACAGTTGTTGGTCAAATGTGGCCCAACTGCAGCCAAAAAGTCATTTCTATCTTCAATAAAAAAGGCTGGTTTATTTAATGCTTTCAGATCGTTGATAAGATCATTGGCAGAAATATCTTTTACGGCTGTTCCTCCTGCGTAAAATATCTCGCTCATCCATATTTCATCTTCCGGGCGAAGTACACTGGCAATTTCATGCACGAAATCATTGCGCAGAAATCTTGTGGGACCATACCCGTGAGGCTGAAACCAGGCAATAACCTTTGGTGCAATCGGCTGACAAGCCTGGATAGCGGCAGCGCATTTTACCGGGTTATGCGCAAAATCATCTATTACCCATACCCCGTTCTTGTTTCCTAATACCTGGTTACGGCGGTAAATGCCCTCATACCTGTTCAGTGATTCAGCGGAAGTCGCCAACGGCACACCTGTTTGAGCGGCAAGGGCTGCAGCAGCAAGCGCATTCTCCATATTATGCTTTCCAACAAGATTCATTTTAAACGGCACGCCATTTATTTTAAAAGAAATAACCAGTCCATCCTGTGAAAAATCAGTGGCTTTATATCCTGCATCGCTACCATTCCATGAAAAATCCTGTTTAGCGGCCTGCGAAAATTCTTTGGCAAGCGGGTGCGACTGGTTTACCACAAACTTCTTTGAGTTCTCTTTATACGTTTTAAAAATGTCGAGCAGCACATCAATTTCTTTATGGTCCTTGTCAATGTTCAATAACAGCCCGATCTCCGGTTTATATTGAACAATGGAGCCATCGCTTTCGTCTGCTTCTATCACCAGCCACTCGCCTGCGCCTACTTTGGCATTACCAATCTTTCCCTGCTTAATAATACTCACCAATCCGGCCCCGCTGATAATGCTTGGCTGTAAGCCTGCGTATTCAAGAATATCAAACAACATGGCAGTGGTAGTGCTTTTACCGCTTGTACCCCCGATGGCTATCGTTTTTTTACTGGCGGCAATTATTGCCAGCAGTTCAGAACGCTTAACAATGGGAATATTCAGTTGCTTTGCTTTCTGAACTTCTGCTACCGTATCTTCTATTGCTGTAGAAACAACCACAAGGTCGGTGTTGTTAGTGATACCGCTCCCATCCTGGGGAAAACAGGCAATACCTTCTGCTTCCAACTTGGCTTTTGTTTCGTTGTATTCGTCTGCGTTGAAGAAACGGTCGCTACCCGAAACATTTTTACCAATTCCCTTGAGGTACTGGGCAATAGCGCTCATTCCGCTGCCGGCTATTCCTATAAAGAACGGGTTCTTAAAATCATTTATAGAAGAGATCATACTGCAATTAAAGGAATTTACTGCAACTTTTTGCGTTTTTTTGCCCACCTTAAATGACCTTCAAAGCAGCTATTAAAAAATTAAACCCCGACGAATGTCGGGGTCTTCAACCCACTAATAACTAATGTAGTTTAATTAAGCAGCGTTTCGACAATACGTTTCTCCCGGTAGCCTTCGGGTTGCTCATGAAACGATGAGTCTTGCTTTGCCTCAGGTCCATCTCCGAATGAGATCGGGATATTAAGGATATGGGGCTTTGCTAATTAAAAAACATTGTCTTTAAAAAACTGGTACAACACCAGAGCTATGAAGTTTAATTGCTATTTATTAATCCAGTAAATTAAACAGCCATAGGTCTACCTCAACAGTGCCATGCACACCACTCACGTCGCCGTCAGCACTATGTGAATATCCTGCTGCAATAAAATTTTTTCCTATGGTAGCGATGCCATAAGTAGTTTCTCCCCGCGTACCACCCAATGCTTTTTTCCAAACAACAGAACCTCCAGCATTCAGCCGAACTATCCAACTGTCGCTAGCAGTGCCATGATTGCCGGTTACATCGCCATCTAAACTATGTGTTATGCCTGCTACCGCACAACCTCCATCTTTTGCCGACGTTATCGCGAGCGCCTGATCAGCACTGGAACCACCCAGCGCTTTTTGCCATGCCATCGTACCATTTGCGTTTAATTTAACGATCCAGTAATCGTCCCTGCCATGATTACCGGTTACATCGCCATCTGTGCTGTTTGTATAACCGGCTATTACGCTACTGCCATCTGAAGCAGCCATGATTGAATGTGCAACTTCTGAACCGGTACCACCTAACGCTTTTTGCCATTCGATACTGCCGGCAGCATTCAGTTTCAGTATCCAATAATCATTACCACCGTGATTACCAGTTACATTGCCATTTGTACTGCTTGTTGAACCTGCTACCAGGTACCCCCCATCTGATGTAGTTATTAATGATCGGGCCAGGTCATCACCGCCTCCACCATACGTTTTCTGGTTGATAAGAGCGCCATTTTCATCCAGCCATACTACCCAATAGTCAATGCGACCACGGTTATTTGATACATTGCCATCAATGCTTGAAGAATATCCGGCCACTGTATAACCACCACCGGGATTTGATACAATAGAGGTAGCTTCATCATTCCCTGATCCGCCAAAAATACTCTTCCATACGATTTTGCCACTCGCATTCAACTTTATTATCCAGTAGTCACTTCGCCCATGATTGCCGGTTACTTCGCCATCTGTGCTGGTTGTATAGCCGGCCACAACACATCCTCCATCGGCTAATGCCACTATGCTGTTTGCACGATCCTCGCCGCTTCCTCCCAATACTTTCTGCCAGGCAATAGTGCGATCAGCATTCAGCTTTACTATCCAGAAATCGTAGTTGCCATAGTTGTTGCTTACATCTCCATCCGAGCTATTTGTATAGCCTGCTAGCAGATAACCCCCGTCAGAAGACGAGGCTACCGCAACACCAATATCACTGTTTGTGCCTCCCAATGCTTTTTGCCAGGCCATTTGATTTACTATAGTCAAGTTGCCGGAACTGGAATTTTCTTTTCCATTCACACTTACATATACTTTTCCACTGGTAGCGCCTGCCGGCACTTTAATGGTTAATGAAGTAGCGGAAGCTTCTAAAACTTCTGTAACTATCGTGCTGCCTATTCGAACCGAATTCTCGGTGGCAGTGGAGCTAAAGCCGTTTCCATTAATGGTAATGATTTTACCAATCCATACTGTATCTGCACTAAAACCTGTTATTGGCGGCTCTGTTCCTTTACTATCTTTTTTACAGGATAATAAACTTAACAGGGCAGCAACAATCATTGCTGTTAGTGCCGGGCGATTAATGATCATGCGTTTCATAGTTGATACTGATTTTTGATTTCAGAGATAATTTGTGATTAATTAATCTAATATTTTATACACCCAAAAATCCGCATCCCCATGCCCTCCACTTATATCGCCATTCGTACTTTTTGACATGCCTGCCACTATAAAGCTGTTGCCCGAAGCAGCAATAGCATAGGAATCATCTACCTGGGAACCTCCTACAGCTTTTTGCCATACTATAGCGCCATTGGTATTTAAACGCACTACCCAACTATCGTTACTGCCATGAAAGGCGGTAACATCGCCATCGGTACTGCTTGTAAAACCAGCTATGGCAAATCCGCCGTTTTGTGCAGGAGCAATTGAAAGAGCCTGCTCATCTGACTTGCCGCCCAGTGTTTTTTGCCATACGATAGCACCGCTGCTGTTTAATTTGGCAACCCAGCAATCAGTATTACCATGATTACCGGTAACATCACCATTCAAACTATTCGTATAGCCGGCTATAATTGTACCGCCATCTGAGGTAGGCAGCATTGATTCAATAGATTCGCGGTCTGTACCGCCATATGTTTTCTTCCATTCGGCATTACCAGTGGCATTCAGTTTCACCAACCAACAATCTACACTGCCATGATTGCCCGTAACATCGCCATCTGTACTGCTTGTTCTGCCCCCTACAAGATAACCGCCATCTGATGTAGCGATTATTGAATTGGCATAATCGCTACCAGTTCCACCGAAAGTTTTTTGCCAGATGATCGTGCCGCTTTCATTCAGCTTCACCACCCAAAAATCATAATCACCATGGTTACCGGTTACATCTCCATCATTACTTACTGTATATCCAGACACTACATAGCCATCTGAAGTAGCAATTACAGATGATGCCATATCAATATTGGATCCGCCAAGTGTTTTCTGCCATACAATAGCGCCAGCAGCATTCAGCTTAACGATCCAGATATCAGCGTTGCCGTGATTACCGGTCACATCGCCATTCGTGCTTAATGAATACCCGGCCAGCACGCACCCACCATCTGCCAGCGGAATCATTTTGTATATAAAATCATCGCCTGATCCACCAAAAGTTTTTTGCCAGGCAATTGTTCTGTCGGCATTTAGTTTCACTACCCAATAATCATAATTGCCATGATTACCTGTCACATCTCCATCTGTGCTTTTGCTAAACCCTGCCACCAGGCAACCGCCATCGGCTGTGGGCTCCGCCGATACTGCATAATCAGTATTATTTCCACCCAGCAGTTTATGCCAAACCAATTGATTTACGATAATTAGGTCTTTAGCGCTCGCTTTTTCTACACCATTTACTTTTACAAATACTTTCCCGCTGGTAGCGCCAGCCGGTATTTTTATTGTTAATGAGGTATTGGAAGCTTCTACAACTTCTTTAACTACCGTGCTGCCTATTCGAACCGAATTATCTGCTGCAGTGGCGCTAAAGCCATTTCCATTAATGGTTATGATCTTACCAATCCATGCCGTATCAACACTAAAACCGGTTATGGTTATTGCCGGTTCTGTTCCTTTACTGTCCTTTTTACAGGAAAATAAACTTAACAGGGCAGCAACAATCATTGCTGTTACCGCGGGGCTATTAATGATCATGTGTTTCATAGTAGGTACTGATCTTTGATTTCAGTGATAATTTGTGATTTATTAATCCAATATTTTATACAACCAAAAATCGTAATCACCGTGCACGCCGCTTAAATCCCCATCCGTACTTCTTGCTATTCCTGCCACTATAAAGCTGTTACCTGAGGCAGCAATAGCATAGGAATTATCCAGGTTAGAACCGCCCACTGTTTTTTGCCATACAATGCCGCCATTGGCATTTAAACGCACCACCCAGCTATCAGTACCTGCATGAAAACCGGTTACATCGCCATCTGAACTGGCTGTAAGTCCGGCTATGGCGAATCCGCCGTTTTGAGCAGCGACAATTGAATAGGCATGTTCATCTGCGGAACCACCCAGCGTCTTTTGCCATACAATAGCACCGCTGCTGTTTAATTTGGTAATCCAGCAGTCTAAACCACCACGAACACCTGTAACATCACCATTTAAACTATTCGTATAGCCGGCCATAACTGCGCCCCCGTCTGAAGTAGTGAGTATCGATTGCATAGCTTCACTTCCGGTACCACCGTACGTTTTTTGCCATTCGGCATTACCAGCAGCATTCAGTTTCACTACCCAGATATCCAGGCCACCATGATTACCCGTAACCTCGCCATCGGTACTGTTTGTTCTGCCCCCTACAAGGTAACCGCCATCTGAAGTGGGGGTTATATCAGAGGCATATTCGTTACCAGTTCCACCGAAAGTTTTTTGGCTAATGATCGTTCCGCTTTCATTCAGCTTCACCACCCAAAAGTCGTAACCTCCATGATTGCCGGTCACATCGCCATCATTACTGCCTGTATACCCCACCACCATATAACCACCTGGAATAGCAATAACAGAGCCTGGTCTATCCTGTCTGGAGCCGCCAAGCGTTTTCTGCCATACCATAGCACCAGCGGCATTCAGCTTTACTATCCAACAATCACTGTTGCCATGATTACCGGTTACATCACCATCCGTGCTTATTGTATACCCGGCCAGCAAACACCCGCCATCCGCCAGCGGTATCATTTTGATTAAATTATCATCACCAGATCCACCTAATGATCTTTGCCACGCAATAGTTCTGTCGGCATTCAGTTTCACCACCCAATAATCATAGTCCCCATGATTACCCGTTACATCACCATCGGTGCTTTCGCTATAACCTGCTATCAAATAACCGCCATCAGCAGTAGGCGCCGTTGATACTGCAAAATCAGTTTCTTTTCCGCCCAGCATTTTATGCCACACCAACTGATTTACGATAACCAGGTCTTTAGCACTTTCTTTTTCTACGCCATTTACCTTTACAAATACTTTTCCGCTGGTTGTGCCAGCCGGTATTTTTATTGTTAATGAGGTGGCGGAAGCTTCTACAACTTCATTAATTACTGTGCTGCCTATTCGAACTGAATTGTCTGCTGCCGTGGCGCTAAAGCCTTTTCCATTAATGGTAATGATCTTACCAATCCATGCCGTATCCGCACTAAAACCGGTTATTGCCGTTGCCGGTTCTGTTCCATTGCTGTCTTTTTTACAGGAAAATAAACTTAACAGGGCAGCAACAATCATTGCTGTTAATTCGGGGCGATTAATGATCATAATTTTCATAGTAGGTACAGATTTTTAATTTCAAAGGAAGGTTGTTTATTTATAGTGTAAGGGTTAGTACTATTTATGTGTTCTTTTATTACCTGTTATTTCTTTATAAGTTTTATAGCCCGGTTCTCAAATACGAGATAATAAATCCCAGGGGCATATTTGCTTACATTCCAGGGTATGTGGTTCATTCCTGAACGGCACCATATCTTTTTGGTTTGCAACAAATGCCCATACTGGTCATAAAGATTGATGGTATACTCTTTTTGGGAATCACTGAACAATGCCATCCTGAATTGCTCATGCAAAGGATTAGGATATACCTGCATTGTTGTTACCGGCTTGAAAAAAGCTAAGTTCCGAAGGCTGTCTGACTGAGACAATTGTTCTGGTTTACCAGGACCGGCAACACGTGACAATTGATCAGCAGTTTCAGGGCCCAGCGTATAACGGGTGAAATGATCGATGCCGGTTTTTACTACGTAGTTAGCTGTTACATCAATACTATCTCTTCCGTTCAATAACCAGTAATTTCCCAGATCTGCGCCCTTCCACAGCGTTAATGAAGATTCATTGGTCCCTGCCAGCTCTTTATCGAGGTAAAAAAAACGCAGCGTAGCATTTAACTGGGAATTATTGGACGCAGTGATTTGAAAATAACGCTGAATACCCTGCATGCCTTTGGTCAGCATTTGTTGTACATGCCGCCTTTCAATAACTACCTTGCCCAGGTTCGATAAACTGGAAATATCTACGCCAATATTACCCGGGTTTACTTCGAGTGGCGCATTCAGTTTGGTTGTTACCCGAATAGCGCCACCGCTGGTGCCGGTAACTGAAGACTGATTGCTTTCGCCTGAAAGAAATCCGTTCAGGTTGATGGTATAATTGTTCAATTGCAGGTTTCCTTTGATCATTGAAAGGGTATCGTTAATATTGATACTACCCCTCAACATTACGTCTGCCTGCCGGTTGATGATAATTTTGAAAAAGGAGGCAGCAGCGCTGCCCCCGAGCCATGATTGATCAGTACCTGCTCCGGTTAATAGGATAGTGCTTAGGCCAGGTTCAAAATTTCCATTGGTGATAAGGCCGGCGTTATTCAATACCAGTTTAACATTTCCGTTCAACACCACGTTAGCGCCCGGTGTAATATGTATGCCTTGTGCACATACCCCAATGGGCAATACAATTACCAAACACTTGTATGTTATCGCCCTCAAATAATTTTTTAATGCCATATTGGTGCTTATCGGTGAGATAATAATTATTTTAACTTTTGCAGCAACTGCTTTATTTCTGCAATTTCCTGTTCCAGTTTTTTATTCTTTTCACTTAACTCCTGAACGGCCTTTACCAGCGGTACTACAAAAGCTTCATAACTCAGGCTATAATGTTCCTGTGCTGTTTTGGGTTGAACGACCCCGCTGAAATTGTATCCGGATGCCACCGCAGCTTTCTCTACTTCCTGGGCAATGAACCCGCTGCGGCGTATGCTGGAGGCTTCATCATAAGCCGTCTGCAATGCATAATTTCCGTTACCATTTTCATTGGCAATACCAGACAGGCTGTATTGGGTGTTAAATCTTTTTACATCAAACTGGTAAGTAACAGGACGTAATTGTAAAATAAAATCAAGTCCTTTCACATCTTCCTTTACACTGTATTTGAAGCGGCCATCCGAAACAACTGAAAATGCTACGGGACCTTCAATACTGGTTACAGCGCTGTTACCAATCCGAACTTTGTTCGACGCGTTCACAATTGCTCCATAGCCAATTGCGGTGGCATTTGAAAAACTATCTCTGGTTAAAGAGGTGTTATAACCTATGCCTGTATTATATGATCCCGTACGATTATTATACAATGCCAGGCCGCCAACTGCCGTATTTAAACTACCTGTAGAGTTCACATACAATGCACCTGACCCATTTGCCACATTGGTGTTTCCCGTAGTATTGTAATGCAATGCATTTGCACCTGTTGCTGTATTGAAGTTGCCACTTCTATTGCGCATCATAGCTTTATCTCCGGCTGCAGTATTATAAGATCCGTTGTTATTGTAATGCAATGAAAGGTTTCCTGTACCTGTATTACAAATGCCTGGTGTATCTAACCGGTAAGCAGGAGTAAAAGTACCAGACTCATAACCCCAAAAAGTATTTTTACCTACGGGGTCAATAATACCTGCATTAACCGCATTTACTTTTATCCTTAAGGGAATTCTATTTTTGGTTCCTAAATAACTTGAATTAGAGTCACCAATATGGTTACCTCCCACCGACCAGCCGTACCCGGTTGCCAGGTTTTCCCAAACGGTGTATGAAGAATCAGGTGTAACCACAACCAATTGTGAACTGTACCAAAACGAATTGGTGGTTGTATCGTATACCAACAAACCTTTTGGTGCCTTTATGGCCCATCTGTCGGCCGAGCTCATGCGTGGAATCAATACTCCCTTAGTGTATGATTTAACATCAAGGATCGCTTTGGGATCAGGCAAAGAGCCATCTTCATTGATGGCTACATTTTGAGCCACACAAGGCGTCATAAACATTATCAGGGCCAGAAAAGCAATGTAATATTTTGTCATTTTTCCAGTTTTCATTTTTACTATTGGGCACTATTTTGACTTGAGCAGTAATTTTTTAATTTCATCCAGTTGCTGTTGCAGGGCAATTATTTTTTTATCCTGTTCTTCTATTTTTTGCTTCTGCGCAGCAATGAGCCGTTGTTGTTCTTTACTTAATTCCTGTACTGCTTTTACCAGCGGTACTACAAAAGCTTCATAACTCAGGCTATAATGTTCCTGTGCTGTTTTGGGTTGAATGATACCGCTGAAATTGTATCCAGATGCCGCCGCCGCTTTCTCTACTTCCTGGGCAATAAATCCGCTGCGGCGTATTCCGGTGGCTTCTTTGTAAGCAGCCTCCATTTCGGTATTCTCCTGTTTGATCTCTTTATTATCAGACCGGCCGATTTGAGTTTCGAACCGCTTTACATCAAACTGGTAAGTAACAGGGCGTAATTGTAAAATAAAATCCAGGCCTTTCACGTCTTCCTTTACCTGAAACTTGAATCTACCATCGGAGGGCACGGTAAAAGGCACCTGCCCTTCGATAACGGTTACGGTAGGGTTTCCAATGCGTACTTTATTGGAGGCGTTCACAACTGCACCATAGCCTATTGCAGTAGCATTGGAAACAACTGAGGCAACGTTGGCATCGCTTCCTATAGCAGTGTTATATGATCCGCCTACATTGGAAAATAATGCATGGTTACCGATGGCTGTATTATAAGAACCCGTGGTGTTGTTTTGCATGGAGTATATGCCACTTGCCGTATTAAATGTTCCACTGTTATTTTCATACAATGCCATCACGCCAAAGGCCGAATTTGAATTCCCCAACCAATTATTCTGAAGAGAATGCGCTCCGCTTGCTGTATTGGAATGCCCTATGGTATTTAAATTCAACGAATATGCACCTGATGCTGAATTACTATATCCGGTACTATTGAAATACAGGCAACGGTATCCGGTTGCTGTATTACCATATCCCGATGTATCGCCAGTATAACTGGAATTTCTTACCCCGGCTTCATAACCCCAGTAGGTGTTCATTCTCGAAAGTTGAATTTCACCTGCCGGCCGGTTATTTACCCTTATTTGTAATGGTTTATTATTTGTGGTTCCCAGAAAATAGTCACTTTCTCCCCGGTTGCCCCTTAACGACCAACCTCGTTCCGTTACCAGGTTTTTCCAAATAGTTCCGGTATCCTGTCCAATGCTGTACCAAAACGACATCGTGGTTGAATCAAAAACCAGTAAGCCTGTTGGCGCCAGTATACCAAGCCGATCATTTGTGCTCATACGGGGAATCAGTATTCCTTTACTATATGATTTAACATCCAGTATCGCTTTGGGGTTAGGTAAAGAACCATCTTCATTAATAGCCACATTCTGGCCAAAACAAGGCATCGTGAAAAATACTAATGCGATGCACCATGTATATACCTTTGTGATTGGGTAAGAATTTTTCATCTGTTCACTTTTGATTTTAGTTGATCGCTTTTCCTACCTATGTAGCTGTATTGAAGGACTTTCGCGCGCAAGTTATTCAGTAGATTTTTTTGTTGGTACCATAAACCAGTGAATAGCCTGTTTGAAGAAATAAGCGGCCGGGTTAAACTAATAAGCGGGAACAGGTACAACCGGTTTACTTAAGCAAACCCTGCCACATATGAATACTTTCTTTCTTACATTCAATGAAACAATTATTTTTGTTTGAAGTGAACAGTGAAGAGCATACCATTTTATTAAGTTAATAACCAGAAACTCCCGCGTATACCATTATCTGCATGCACCTGATTTTTTACCAGCCGCTTTTTAGACAACCCTTTACATACAGTTGTTATTTGTTGTTTTTTATTCTATGTAATACAATGGCAATAGGTCAGTTGAATGAAAAACAGTTTGTACGTTATACCATGCAGGATGGCCTGAGCGATAATACCGTGACCGGACTGGTACAGGATGAAAATGGGTTTATATGGATAAGCACGCCAAACGGTTTGAACCGTTTTGATGGCGGGGAATTCAGAAAGCCCGCTAATGGGAATGGCGTCATTGATGAAGTTTTAAAATTATCGGTCAATAAAGACCAGTTGCTACTTACCACAAGAAAAGGTATACAGTCGCTCAATACAACAAATGAACAGTTGACCGGTTATGCGCTGCCCGAAACGGAAAAGGGCAGCATTTATATAAACGATGCCTATTATGCCCTGGCAACTCCCGAAGGCAATGTACTGATGTCGAGCATAACCGGGCTGTATTCTTTTTCGAAAAACCAAAGGCTGAATTTCAGGCACGACAGGTACGAAGCCGGCAAACGCGGAAATCCGGCCTGGAGCCATGGCCGTGAAATTACCGCCCTCACCGGTGACCTCTATCTTCATTTCACCAATAAAGAAGGGATGTTCGTATATGATAACCGCCAAAAAAAATATAGTCCAATAACAGAATACAAAAATAAATTCCCAAACCTCGCTGCGATCAACAAGCTGGTGTTTAAACTTACTGGTACTATCGGCACAAATAAAATGGTGCTGCATAATAGAAGAACAAATGAATTGTTTTTTTATGATGCGCAAACAGACCGGCTTCAACCTTGCCGGGTACCGGCATCTTTTAAACAGGATATTGGCTGGCAAATGACGTGGTGTGCTATCAATGATACTACGGCCATTGTTACAAGTCAAAAAAGCGGCGTATACATCTGCTATTATAACAGCGCTACAGGAGTAATAGCTCCCAAACCGAAATGTTATTTTGAAGGGTTTTCCTGCACGGCTATCCTGAAAGATAATGAAGGCAGAATATGGATCGGTACAGAAAAAGGATTGTTGAAAGAGAATCTTGCAAAAAAGCCGGTAAAATCATTAGATCTCCGGTCCCTCTCGCTCAACAACTATAAAGAGAATTATGAGATCACCGCTTTTCACCGGCAACAAAATGACCTTTTTGTAGGTACTTATGCAAAAGATGGCATTTATATACTGGATGCAGTTTCGCTGTCCTTAAAACAAAAGATCAGTTTTGCAAAGCTTGATCCGGAGTGCAACGAGATCTGGAATATTTTACCAGTAGCGAAAGACACCTTATGGTTTGCCACCCAAAATGGCCTCGTATGGCTGCATACCGGAAATAAAAATTTTGGGTATGTATCATTGCCACCGGCTATACGATCATTATTGTACGAAAAACCAATTTCGCTTTCGTTCCAGGATTCACATCGTCACTTCTGGCTGCAGGGCGTATGGGGAACCGGCATTATACAATATGACCATGCTACCAAACACACCCGCATTTTTCAAAGCTCCGATACTGAAAATTATTTGCCGGTTAAAAGCGCCAGCTTTATTACGGAAGATGAAGATGGCAACATTTGGATAGCCGCACGCGGATTAACCAGGTGGAACCGGCAAACAAACCGGTTCGATACTTTGATGGAACGTTTTACCGGGATCAATAAAAATAATATCCACATTTCTTCCTTAACACGCAACCGGCAACGGCAGATAATTTTTAGCAACCGGCATAATGGGGTACTGTTTTTTAACCCGGCGTTAAATAAATATCAGCAGCTTACAACTGCGCAGGGCTTACCTGAAAATATCATCCGTGTTATACTCGCGCTTAACAATGATCATATATGGATAGCCAGCCGAAATTACCTGAGCACCTGGCACCAGCAAACCCAACAATTGATCAGCTATTCATTTGAAGACGGCATTCCGCAGGAAGGAGGCGTTCCGAACCTGCTGTATCACGACACGGTTGCCAAACGGATCTTCATAGGTTATGCTTTTAATTATATAGGTTGGGTTACTGACAGCATATTACATTGTGCGGCCAAAGACCTTCCTTTCTTTATTGATGCCATTAATACTGCAAATGGTACAAGTATATTGTATCCCGGCAATAAATTGAAATTGCCTTACTACGACAACGATATCCGAATTCATGTAGCAGCTATAAATTTTACAGATGCACAAAACAACCGCTTCAGTTACCGCATAGATAGTAATGCAGCGTGGGTAGCATTGGGTAAACAAAATACTATTAACTTCAATAACCTGCCACCCGGCAACTACACGCTGCAGGTAAAAGCGTTTTCTGCATCCAACCACTGGCTGGAGACGGTAAAGGAAATAACTATTATTATTCAACCGCCGTTCTGGAAAACAACCTGGTTTTACGTAGCAATAATTTTGCTTGCCGCTTTTCTTGTTTTTATACTTGTGCACTTTCGAATTCGTAGTATTCGGCACACGGCCAGCCTGAACAACCTGATAGCCATAACAGAAATGAAAGCACTGCATGCGCAGATGAACCCGCATTTTATTTTCAACAGTCTTAACAGTATCAGGGAGCTGATCCTGCAGAATGAAAACGATAAGGCTTCGCATTACCTGGCCCGCTTTGCACGGTTGATACGAATGAACCTCGATCATTCCCGGCATCATTTTATAACACTCGATCAGAATATACAATACCTGCACCGTTATCTTGAGATAGAGAAACTTCGCTTTGAGGATTTTATGTATGCTATAACCGTAGACAAAGAACTCGATACTACCAGCGTAGAAATTCCGCCCATGTTATTACAACCGCTGGTAGAGAACGCCATCTGGCATGGACTGAAACCCAAGAATGGAAATAAGAAAATAGATATCCGTTTTTTAAAACAACAGGGCCAGTTGATCTGTGAAATTGAAGACAATGGTATTGGTATTGACCATTCATCGGGAAGAAAACAACAGAACACCCATCATTCCGTAGGCATTGAAAACATTAAAGACAGGATCAGGTTGCTGAACTCAAAATATCATATTCACTGTATGTTGCAGATCACAGATACAGGCGGGAATGGCCATGCAGCAAGCGGCACCCTGGCCCGGTTAACCCTTTCACTAACTTATGAATAAAACACTATGACAGCAATTTTGGTTGACGATGAAATTAAAAGCCTTAATGCGCTGGTATTATTGCTTAAAAAAAATTGTGAGGAGGTAGAGGTAATCGCTACCTGCAATGATGCGGCTACCGCATTGGAAAAAATAAACAGGTTGCAGCCGGATCTGCTTTTCCTTGACATTTCCATGCCTGGCAAAAACGGTATCGAATTAATGCAGGAGCTTACCACGCATATTCCCGAAGTAATATTTGTTACTGCGTATGACGACTATATGCTGCAGGCGTTTAAATTCAGCGCAGTGGACTATTTGCTTAAACCGGTAGATGAAACCGAATTGATAGAAGCTGTAGACAGGGCCTTTACCCGCATCAATAAAAAGAAGAAAATGGAAGGGCTGGAAGTACTTATGAACAACCTGCGCCCGCAATTGCAGGCGCATGAAATTAAATTATGCGTTCCTTCACAATACGGGTTTGAAGTAATCCTGCTTCAGGATATTATTTATTGTGAAGCCAGCAGCAGCTACACCAGGTTTTATTTATCCAATAAAAAACAGGTGGTTACTTCAAAAACCATTAAGGAGTATGAATACCTGTTAGCCGACAATTTTTTTGTTCGGGTGCACAGGTCGTTTCTTATAAATCTGCGGCATGTAAGAGAATACCGACGGGGTGAGGAAGGCACCATAACAATGACAAACGGGCAGGAAATAAAAGTAGCAAAAAGGAAGAAAGATCTTTTTTTGATGAAGATGAAAGAATATTCTAAATAGGAGGATAGAAAGTTGGCAATTACTCATTGGCGTTGACAGGTTCATGAGCCGAAGCGAAAATGAAATTGACATGAAAACATATCGGCAGGTAGTAGAAAGAAAACAGGAATGAGCTTTCATTCCTGTCCCAGCCAAAGCTTCTTAATAAAAGAATTGCTCTAATACGATTTGCCCATCTTTCACTTCATACAGCATTATCTGGTTAATTTGTATTCTTCCGTGCCCCTGCACCGTGATATCTTTTTCTCTTCCTACTGCAAAATGATTACCGCTTACCAGAGGCTCGCTTGTATAAACTCTATGAACCGCCTCTATGCGTTTTACAAAGTCTTCGCCCTTTTTGCGAACAGCAGATTTGCCTTCGGCATAACCGAAGTACGGTGAATTTTGGGGGTCTATACTTCTTACATTGTCTGCAAAAAACTCCTCCTGGATCTCAAACCATTTTTCTTGCTGAGCAAGTTCATTGAATCGTGCCGCCACTTCCTGTGTTGTAAGTATCTTTTGTTGTGTTGTCATTGTTTTAATTTTTAATGGCCAATATGTTTTTATATTGAAATTTCTACGACAAATGTATTATCGGAATATAGCTTCTACCGGGTGTGATATGGACTTTATAAAGGGGAGATTTGGACAAGCAAATTTTATCCTTTTGAACTTCGGTGATGATTGCAATGTGTTGAGGCCCTACATTTGCATTATCATATAAAATCATACATTATGAGCGAATTAATTAACCAGATAGTAGAAAGAACAGGCATCCCTGCCGAACAAGCGCAACAGGTTTTAGGTATAGTTGCCGGTTTTGTTAAACAAAAATTTCCGCAATTTGGCGGTCAGATCGATTCTATATTAGGGGCCAGCGGGGAAGGATCAGACAATGCATCAGGTGGAAATTTACTGGGCGACCTGGGAAGCAAACTGGGCTTTTAAAAAAAGTTTTAAAAAAACCCGCATGCAATCAAGATTGTATGCGGGTTTGAGTTTCGGAACGTTTTAATTCGCAGTAATCAAAAGGGATCATTTAATATGCAAAAATGATTTGTTTTAACACGCAAAACAAATCGCGTATGTGACGATTTTGATCTATAACTTAATAAACTTCAAATAAACCGCCACTCCGCTGCGGTTGCGTAAAATAGCAACATACATTCCTTGTCTTAATCCTTCAGCAGCAATCTCTACGCGCGTACGATTATTTATATCCATGCGTAAGAAAGTTTGTTTGCCGTCTATGCCCGTTATCTGCAGTTGCTGCCAGCGGTCACTCAGGCGCAGGCTGTCGATGATCAGCGCCCTTTGTACCGGATTAGGATAATAACGCAATCCATATTGCGCAGCAGGCACCGGATCAATACCGGTTATTTTATTAACGGTAAAGCTCAGGCCCGGGCTGTTCACTACTTTAACTGTAGCACAGGAATTTGAAAAAGTAAGCACGCACCTGATTTTATCTCCGGTTGTTAATGGTTTGTATGCATAAGTACTAACACTCGCCTGTGCCGGTAGATCCTGCCAGTTGTGCGTACTTGTACTATCCTGCCACTTCAACTGGTAACCGGGTACATTGGAAACGTTTGCACTTATTACAGTAAGATCTCCTTCCGTTACCACGTTATTTCCAGTCACAGCAACTACAGCATCAAGCGTATCCTTTACTGTTAAAGCTCCCGTACTTGTGCTTACTGTTGGCTGTGATAAGCAAATATTGTTATGCGTAACCTCAACTGATATCCTGTCCCCATGTTTAAGAGAATCAGTAGTATACGTGCTGCTGTTTGTACCTACTTTAACGCCACGGACCTTCCATTGATACACTGGGGCCGGACCCACATTTTGCGCAACGGCAGTAAATACTACCGGCTCACCTTTGCATATAGTAGTTGCCGGCGATTCAATACGCACGTCAGGCGCATATAAAGTAGTAACTGTTATGGTGTCGTAAGCGGGACAGCCGTTGGCACCAATCGCTCGCAATACATAACTGGTAGTGAAGTTAGGATAAACATAAACCTGTGCAGTACCCGAACCGAACGGCGAGTTAGTGGATAATAAATACCATTGGTACGTATTGCCGGCTATTGCCGGTGTACCAAGAGCAGCGCCCTGCGCTGAACAAACAGCAGTATCCCGCCCTGCATTTACATAAGGCGCGGGTTTGAGACTAACAGTAACAGTATCATAAGCAATTTCTCCTTCTTCGTTGGTAACTTTCAGATAGTAGGTAGTATTTACCAATGGTCTCGGTACCGGATTTGGCAAATTGGATGTAAATCCTGCCGGGTTCGATGTCCAGGAATAATAATCGCCGCTTTCCCTGGCCCCTATACTAACAGTATCATTCACACAACCGATCTTATCGGGGCCGGCATTGGCTGTTAATGCAGCCTTGCAAAAATCAGCTTGCATCTTTACGAAGAAGCCATCGGTTAAGTGTTGAAATGAATTAGGCCATGTAATGCCGAAGATATCATGCACATCGCCGCCAACTGATTTTCGGGCATTAGCGCCAAGTATCACCTGGTCTTTGCTGTTAATGTACAAACTGGTTGGCGACACTAAGGCACCGAGGTAATTATACCCGCTGGTATACACTCGTTTAAATACGCCGGCAGTGTCATACTTCGCCACATAACATTCGCCCTGGTTTATAACCAACGTCCTGTTATTTCCATCTGAAGAAGTCAATTGGAAGGAAGATAAAGGCACGCCGTTGTTGTAAAGCTGACCGGCTGCATACACCTCGTTGCCTCTGGCATATAATGCTGTGGTTCCCCCATAATAAGGATAACGGCTTCCCACGCCCCATCTGCGTTTGCCATTGGTATCGAATTTATACAATGCAAATGCGGCCACACTGTCTTTGGCTACAGTGCCATCGCTATGGGTAATATTAATGGTAACCGGCATTCCCCAGTTGAACATCTCTCCGGCTACATACGTATTGCCATCGTCGTCGGCAACTACTTTGGTGAGGCGTGCATCTCCGTATTGATAGCTCGACACAAAATTATTATGCCATTGAACGGCTCCGGCAGCATCGTACTTAACCATAAAAGCCCTATGATAGGCCGTCTGCCCCTGCAGTTTTACCCGTTCCACACCGCTAACGTCATATACACCCAGATAATTTTCATACGTGCCCACCAGGTAACTGTTTCCTGACTTATCTACACTAACATCCGACAGGCGATGCCAGTTAGTTGCCTGGAATCTCAGAACGGCATTCCACATCAGCGTGCCATCCGGCCTTATTTTCAAAACAGCGTGATTCTCGTGCTCCCTCACACCCGATGGTATATCATATAACTGTTGAATAACACCATTTCTGGCATAAGATAATGTTGAAAAAAATCCGCCAACTACAATAATATGATTATCCTTAATGGTAATACGCTCGCCTTTGGCGTTGGCAGCAAAACCCTGCCACAATTTAATATGATCGTACAGGATGGTATGCCAGATATACTTACCGTTGCGATCGAGTTTTAAAACAAATCCGTTGGTACGCGCGCCCAGGTAAGTGGTATCAACAGGCGCGGCATAGAATTGCATGGAATCGCCATCGCCAAAGTACAGCCATTGGGTAGACACAGCATAACCGGTGAGATAAATATTACCCTGTGCATCTGTTTGGCCTGCTGCAAATGCCCCTGCACCCGGCTTAAAGTAGTGCACCCATTTCAACACACCGCCCACATTATATTTCGCGAAAAAACTATGGTTACCTGTAGCAAATTCTTTTGCAACACCGATCATGCTTCGCAGTTTCGGAGCACTGGCGGTTGACCCAATAACATATGTTCCGTCGTCGTAACTATTCATTACCTGGCTTACGGCCATACCTGTTGCACCTGTAGAGTCCATTGGGTTAATAAAGCAACTCGCATCTGTTACCGGGCTGGTATAAACGAATACAGCATTTGCATTCACGGTATCGCGGCATCCATTTTCGCTGATGCTGATGAGCTGCAGCGTTTTTTGTCCACTGCCGGCATATGAAATACCAGGCGCCTTTACACCGGTGGCTGTGGCAGTACTGGCATCCTGATAAAACGTCCAGAGATAGTCCCGGGCTTCTCCCGCCTGGGCAGCATAAGTAACCGTTTCACCCGGGGTTATATTCACCTGGTCGGCCACGAACCGGGCCCGCGTATGTTCAACTTTGATATTAAAATAGGTTTTGAAACCATAACCTACCGGATCTCCGATCCGGTTTGCACGTACACGATACTGCCCGCTTTCCGATATAGGAGAAGTAACAAAGCTAATGGTACCGCCATTACCCATTGCCGAGCCACTGACCGTTGCACCAAAGCCCCAGGACATCAGTTGGTACAAAACACCTGGTTCGGAATTTTGAATGGTGACCGTTACCGACTCCGCTTTACACAATATACTATCGGAAATAGCTGAGGGAAGATCAACATTCGGTACTCCCAGGTAAGTAAATCCATCCTTTATGGCACTCCCATTCTGCACAGTAATGACCTCTACATTTCCTGATGATCCGGCACCAACCACGGCCTGGATCTGGGTATTAGAAATAACAGTGAATGAACTGGCCGGAACACCGCCGAAACGAACATGAAAAGCTCCTGAAAAATTGTACCCGTTGATCGTTACAACATCCCCCTGGGCAGCAGAAGTGGGCGTAAAGCTGGTGATCCACACTTTTGGATAACCAATATATTTAACAAGCGTGTCGCTATGCGTACCATCCGAAACAACCAACTTGATGGTATCCCGAAACTGGTAAATGCTATGTGTAAAACTGGTATGGTACGAAGTACTGATCAGCGTATCGTTCTTAAACCATTTATACTGGTATATTGGTTTTGAATAATTTCGCAGGTTAATAGTACCCGTAGCTTCTACACCATTCGTATCAATTTTGAAAAAAGCAACGGGCAAAGGATTGTCGCTGCTGTTTGTATTAATTTCAATAAACCCATGACCGCCTCCGGCCCACAATTGATTTGAATTGAGAACCTGGATATCGTTATGCGAATAATTTAGATGAGAAAAATTATTATCGCGCGGCAGCGGTTGCCATACTTTACCAGAATCGGTTGTTTTATAAACGTTAACCAATGCGGTAATGCCATACCCTGTACTGTCGTTCACAAAACAGAATTTTGAACTGGAGAAGGGGGTAATATCGGGATCGTTTTTTTGCTCCCAGGTGATACCGCCATTCGAGGTATAATACACCACGCCATTCTGATCATCATTCTTCATGATCAACCAGCCTTTGGCAGCTGTGAGAAACTGGGCGTAAACAATTTGTCCTGGCGGCTTCATCAGTTCAATCCATGTACTACCGCCATTGGTTGTTTTGAATAGTTTATTAGTAGAATACATCGTGCTGAAAGCAAATACGTTGTCATTGTCAACCGCTAACACATGGTCGTAATACCGGTCTACATCGAGCCGTACTACAAACCAGGTACGTCCTTTATTAGTGGTTTTTAAAATACGGTCGGCTTCTACCGCATAGCCGATAGTATGATCCTGCGGAAAAACCATACTTGTAATACCCGATTTAAAGGCAAAGCCATCATAACGGTCGTGGTAAACCAATGTAAAACTGTTTCCCCGGTCGGTGGAATATAAGATGGATGGAACCATACCATAATCACCGTATACAATAATGGTATCCTGGTTAAAAGCCTTTACGCCTTCGATGCCGAAACCAAAAGTGAGATTAACCGGGTAATTATTAAAATTTACATTGCTGAGGGTAATATACTTGCGGGTAATGGTACGCCCGCTGTCGGTTGTAAAACCAATATATTTGGTGTAAGCCACATAACCTTCGGAAGGGGAATAAAAACTGAATTCCTGTACTTCATTCATATCATCTGCCGCATCTATAGAAAGCTGGCGCATCTGGGCGCTGGAAGAGTTTCTACAAATCAGGAAAATTGCCAGGATCAGGAGGGGATACAATTTTTTCATAACCGCTTTAAAAATGAGCTGCGGCCAAAATAATACAAAAAAGCCAGTCGCAGAACCGCTTCAGGCGATTAAATTTAATTAATATACGATTTATTCCTCGATGGCCCCAAATCGGTTGTATAAGCGGTTGAGCCGGGATCTACCTCCGGTGATATTGCACCTCCAATGGGATCGGAACCGGACCGTTCGTATTTATGTTACCCGGGGTAAGATAAACCCAGGCCAGTTTGAAGTCTTTGGTTTTGGAACACGATCTACATAATTAATATTTACTACAACAATCCTTATAAGGGCAACGTTTATGGTACCACCCACCAATAACCTATTTATTTTTTTAATATAAACACAAAAATCTAACCATGGGATTACTAGAAAGAAGAGCCGTAAAAGCATTCCAGGATGGCAGTTACCCAAAATTAACAAACGAGATCAATACACTTGCCGGTTACCCCATTGAATTTGAAGTAAACTGGGATACCCTGGCCGTTGAAGAATATTCACATCTGTATGAAGAAGCCTTTTCTAAAGTTTATTTTACACCATTGATCAATGCAATAAAAGAAATTACGGTCGACGATATGGGCAAAGAAGCGCTTAAGGAATCCCTGAAGAAAGTAGTTATTAAAAATGAAGGCGGCTTTTATTCCGCTCCCAGTGCATATTCATTCGATGGCGGTGTTTTAACAATAGATCATGAACCATGCAGTAATATAGATTATGTTAATGACCGGTCAGAAGCATTAGGTAAGCTCTTAATGAAAAATTTATAGGGATAAAATGAGTAAATTAAATAATGCCTTAAGATCAGTTCCTGCCATTGATAAGCAGGAACTGTTATTTTATATTGCAGAACACTTTCCAGAAACTACGTTAAGAATAGCTACCGATTCCGGTCATTCCTATGGAGGCATTTTACTAACTATTGGTAAAGTCAAAAAAGATGATGCCTTTTTGGTTTTACAAATTATCGATGAAAGGCATCAATTGACTGACAGATTTATACATCTTTCTTTGCATAAAGTAGCGTCCATTGAGATGATAGATCCGGCAGATCTGGTCAATATTTTATCATTGGGAAAAATCACTACAGGTGAGCAGTATGAGATATCCGGAAAATTAGAGGTCCGCAGAGCGTTCCAATCTTTTTCAGAGACTATTTTTAATACCTGTGCAGTACCCGTTGAGGTACCTGCTATGGAGCTTCCGGAAGACGGCCAGCAACTAAACAGGGTATTAAAACTTACCCAAAAAATACAAGACGTAATTATTGACCTGCTTAAAGAAGAAGATGCACGTACCAGTTGGAAAGCCCGTTACACCAAAATAGTTTTTATAAATAACAATACGCTTGATGTAAAGGGGATGAATGATTCAATAGAAATACATTTTGCATTTAACAACATCACTGCACCTGAAATTTCCGCCGAAGCGCTAAATGGAATGTTAATGGGTATATTATAACGGTCGTCAATATTTAACTAACCCGTAATCATCGGGGAGAGTATTGATGTATTAAAATTAGAGCAGTAAAAATGTTGATGAGATATAAATTGGGGTAACTATCCTGTTGAACAGATAAAAAAGCAAGTGAGGAATGGCTATCAAATGCAGCAAGTATTTAACAAGAGGCTTATTACGGCAATAGAGGTCCGCTTTTACAATTGCGTCTACGCCTGAATTTATAATTCATCAGTAAGAAAAGGCAACGAAGCAAATAATGAGATGAACGAACCCTCGCTCTGGGATTTGCTTAAATTAGCAATTGTAAAGAGCAGGATCCATTGCCAACCGATCAGTCAAGAAATAATGAAAAGGAATTATTAGCCCGCCTGGCGGCAGGCGATGAAAAAGCCATGGAAGAAGCGTTCGACGCTTTTTACCTGCGGTTGTATTATTTCGCTAAAAAGCTTACCCGCAACGAATCCGAAGCCGAAGACATTGCCCAGGAAGCCCTGGTGAATTTTTGGGTGAATGTAAAAGACAAGGGCGTTCAGCCAGATAATACGGAGTCGTACCTGTTTCAAATGGTAAGGAACCGGTGCTATACCTTCAACATGCGCGAACTGATGAAGGCCGGCAAACAAGATGACCTTAGCCGCCTGGGTAAAGCATTTGAGCATGAAGTAGAGAACCAACTGATGCGCGAAGACATCTTCAACCGCATTTTCCGCGAATTCAACCGGCTGCCGGGGCAACAGGCGCTTATCATGAAAATGATCTACATAGATGGATTGCACACCAACGAAATTGCCGCCCAACTGAACATTTCTCCCAATAATGTAAGGAACCAAAAAGCCAGGGCCCTCGACAGGCTGCGGACCTTTTTGGCAGACAGCCTGAAGTTTTTTTTATTTTTTTATTAAATCATTGTGATGAAACGCCTGCTTCATTAGACTATACCTATGAAGGGGCGCCTGAATTACTATGCACGATAACCAACAATATATATTGACCATTCTGCAAAAAAAGCTGCAGAAGATTCCTTTAACGGAAGAAGAACAGGCACAATTGAACGAATGGCTGCAGGTTAATGAAGAAGACGCCCTGCTGCAACCAGGCGCCGATGAACAGGAATTGCTGGAATACCTGCAACTGCGAATGGACAGTGACCGCAACAGGGAAGCCTTTGAAAAATTCAGGTCACAGGCCTTTACGAACAGGGATGTTGTACATGTGAAGGCCCCGGCTCGCATGCGTTTTGCCTGGATCAGGTATGCTGCCGCCATTATAATAATTGCCGGTATTGCCACCTGGTTCATTACCGGTAACCGCAACAATGACCGGGTTGTAAATAATAAAGGCCACCGGAAAGTTGATATTGCACCTGGTCATGATGGCGCTATTCTAACATTGGCAAACGGTTCGCAAATGGTGCTCGATAGTTTGGGAAATGGGGTCATTGCAAGCCAGAACGGCGCGCAGGTGGTGCTGAAAAATGGGTTGGTGCAATACGATGCCACAGGCAAAATAGCTGCAGAGATCACCTACAATACCATGTCTACCCCAAGGGGCAGGCAGTTTCAGTTGGTGCTTCCCGATGGATCGAAGGTATGGCTCAATGCGGCCAGCGCTATAAAATACCCCACCACATTCACCGGTAAAGAACGCCTGGTTGAAATGAATGGCGAAGCTTATTTCGAAGTGGCGAAAGACGCCGCCAAACCATTTAGGGTAAAAATAAATGAAGGACTTTCTGTGCAGGTGTTGGGCACGAATTTCAATGTCAACGCATATGAGAACGAAGCTGCGGTAAAAACAACCTTGCTCGAAGGAAGCGTACAGGTTGTGGCGAAAAGTTCTGTCTTGTTGAAACCTGGCGAACAGGCAATTGTAACGCAGGCATCACAACTCGCTATCGACGACAAACCCTCCATCGATAAAGTAATGGCCTGGAAGAACGGCCTGTTCAATTTTGAAGGTATGCGGTTGAAGGAAGTAATGAAACAACTGGAACGCTGGTATGATATAGATGTGGTGTATGAACCGGGCGTGCCCGACATAGAGTTTTATGGAGAGCTCAGCCGCAACACCACCCTGATAGACGTTATTGCTGCTTTAAAAGATTCCGATGTGCATTTTCGCATAGAAGGCAGAAAGCTTATTGTATTGCCATGAAACTTCCCTGACCTTCATTCTGCTTTGCCATATCGATCGACTGAATAAAAAACCGCTGCGTCTGTTACCCGCAGCGGCCATAAGTTCAGTTGGTTGTAAACCGGTCAGCTATAACCAATTTAATCACCACCAAACCAATTGCAATTTATGCAAAAAACTACTTGGTCCGGTGCCGGCATGCGTGCGTCCCTATGTCACCTATGCCGGCGCCGAATCGTTACCAAAACTCTGTTAGTGATGAAGTTTACCGTATTGTTGATGACAGTGGCCTTGTTACAGGCGCATGCAAAAGGCCTTGCACAAAATGTGTCCATCTCGGCAAAAGAGCTTCCGCTTAAATCTGTATTTCTTCAAATTAAAAAACAAACCGGCTATGTTGTGTTTGGCAGGAGCGATCTGTTCAAAAATGCCAAACCTGTTACGATTTCTGTAAAAGACATGCCATTATCCGATGCATTGGAAATGATCCTCAAAGATCAGCCGTTGAATTTCAGGATCAATGGCAGGAACATCATTCTTTCAGCAAAAGCGCGGGAGCCAATTGTTACAGACGCCATAGAAGAGCAACCGGTGCCCGCAATTACATTATCCGGTAAGATCCTGGAGAAAGACGGCGCGCCTGTTCCCGGCGCTACCATTTCAGTGAAAGGCACAGATAAAGCCACTTCTGCTGCAGCCGATGGCCGCTTCCTGCTGCCGGGGGTTCCTGAAAATTCCCTTGTAGAGATCTCTGCCGTTGGGTTCACCAAACTCACATTGAGAATTACGGCAACGGCGGCCATGGTAACAAACCGCCAATTGAAAGAATTACTGGCAGACGGATCACCGGGAAACATCATTGTAAAACTAACGCGGGCCGTTTCATCGCTCGATGAAGTGCAGGTAACCGCTTACAGTATCGAGAAACGTACAAAAGAGATCGGCTACTCGATTGCAAAGGTCAGCGGCGAACAGATCAATAAAGCCAACCCCGGCAACCTGCTTACAGGGCTTATCGGTAAAGTATCGGGTATGACCATCACCACGCAAAGTTCCGATATGACACCCGAAATGCGCATCCTCGTTCGCGGCATCCGCTCTTTCGGGCAAAACAGCAACAACCAGCCCATGTTCATTTTGAACGGAGCGCCATTATCTTTTGGTAACGACCAAACCGCTGCACAACAGGTAATGAACTTCATCAACAATATCAATCCCGCCGATATCGAGAACGTAACCGTGTTGAAAGGCGCCAATGGTACGGCATTGTACGGTCCGGAAGGTATTAACGGAGTGATCATTATCACCACCAAAAAAGGACAGATCGGTAAACCCACCATCAACTTCCGCAATAATACTGCCTTTCAACGGGTAGATTACCGGAGAGAAAGAAGGCAACGCATGTTTGGGACCGGGTCGGGCATTACCGATGAATTTGGTAATGGTATCTATGATGCACGATCAACCTATGGATGGGGGCCGCGGTATGATGGTACATTGGTGCCGATCGGCTATCCCGATGAAAATGGTGAAATACAAAAAGTGCCTTATCACGATACAAAGGACGCACGGAAATTTTTTGAGGTAGCAAAAACGATCAGGAATAATTTATCTTTTTCTTCATCCGATGCGCGTTCTTCCTTTTACCTGGGCCTTGGTCATACAACGCAAACCGGTCTTGTGCCAAAAGATAAACAGAATCAATCAACAGCTTTGTTGAATACCAGCAGGAATTTCGGGCTCGTAGATATAAGGATGAATGTGAATTATGCCCGCACCAGCGATGACCGCGGACCCGACATTTCGGCGAATGTAAGGAGTATACCAACGTTCATTCCAATTTTGCAATACAAGGATTATTTGAATGACCACTGGTCGCAACACGACCGGTACTGGAACGGCATCAGTCCATATGAGACGATTGACATCAGGCGTAGCAAATCTACCACCAATGCCGTTTCCGGTAACCTGATCGTGGAAGTGAAGCCTTTACCCTGGCTGGTTATACGCGATCAACCTGGCATTAATTATACGGGTATATATCGAAAATCGACTGTGGCGCCGGTGAACTATGCCGACTTTGCAGCACAGGATTATACGAAGATGTACGACCAGCCGGCTTCTGTTGGCGAAGACATGTCTGCCAGTTCTTCTATCAATAACGATTTCGTTGTTTCTACTATTCATCACCCGGGTAATTTTCTTGTTCGTACTAATGTAGGTAATACCATCCGCGAGAACTATTATAAACAGCTTAAGTCTGGTGCCTCACTGGTGGTGCCGGTATATAATCTCGCTTTTTACCGGTATTCTCCCACCACACAGGAAATAGCCGTATTATCCCGGTCATGGTCATTGTTCGCAAATTTGTCTGCAGGTTATAAAGACCGCATTTTCCTGGAATTGACGGGCCGTAATGAATGGGATTCAAAAAGAGCAAAGGTTGCACGCGGACAGGATATGTATTTTGGCGCCAACACTTCTGCAATACTTACCGAGATCTTTCCGGGGTTGAAGAAGTTGAAATGGCTGAGCACTGCCCGCCTTCGTGCCGCTGTAGCGCAATCGGCCAATATGAATATTGTACCTTACCAGTCCGAGCGCATATTCGGTCTTGGTTGGGGGTATCCCTATATGAATAACAATACCGGCGATTATTTGCTGGGATATTCATTTTATCCCGATAACCCTAACCCATTGTTGAAACCCGAGCGGGTGATCTCACAGGAATATGGCGGTAACTTCTCTTTTTTGAATGACCGCATCACGGTAGATCTTACGTATTATCACCAGCGTAACAACTCCGTTATTCTGAACGTGGCCAATGCCTGGCTCAGTGGTTACCCCAGCATCGATAATGCCGGCTCTTTCCTGAATGATGGATGGGAGCTGGATGTAAAAATCGATCCTGCACTGCAATTGCCCGATAAAATGTCGCTTTCGCTTGAAGGCCGCTTTGCCATCAACGACAACAAAGTATTACGCCTTACAGATGTGTACAATGGCCTGTTTCCCGCAATAGACGGCTCGGGTCAGCGATACTATGCACAGGAAGGATCGCATGCCTACACCTTTGCCGTTCATGATTGGAAGCGTGATCCCCGCGGCCGGGTGATCGTTGATAAAGTGACCGGTTTACCAAAACCGGAGGGTTTCTACGATTTTAGCCTGCGTGGGCGCACCCTGCCCAGGTATGCGGCATCCATTGGTATCAATTTCAACTGGAAGAATTTCTCTACCAGTATCCTGCTCGATTACCTGGGCGGCTACGATCATAAGTTCAGCCCCGACATATGGTCTGGCATGCATACGCTTACTACACTTAATGGAAGAGAACGGTTTGTATTTCCCAATTCCGTTTACGATGATGGTTCCGGTAAATATGTCGAGAACACAGATGTGGTAGTGAATTCTGCCAACCAGGAATTGTATTCCAGGTTCGACCAGGTTGACCTGCATGGGCTTACCAGCGGAGCTTTCTGGAAACTTCGTGAATTGGTGTTCCAATACGCATTCCCCATGAAAAGAGGTGTACTGAAAGAAGTGAACTGCAGCCTCTACGGCAGGGATTTGTTTTCCATATACCCGCGTTCCAATATTCAGGGAGACCCGGGTTTGATCAAAGGCCCCGGCCAGCGCGAATTTTCTTCCGTACCTAATAACCTCACCGGTGGAAGCTCAGACAATACGGCATTGCCCGGAACAGTAATGTATGGTTTCACTGTAGGAATTAAATTTTAAAAACACGACCATGAAATTTTCAAATAGAATATGGGCCTTGCTTTTGTGTGGTACCCTTATTATGGCAGGGTGTAAAAAAGGCTGGCTCGATGTGAACTATAATCCCATGGACCTTACCGATACGGATGCAACACCCGACCTGATACTGGCGCCCCTGCTCGAAAACTCCATCGCTGCAAGAGATACCCGTTTTCTGCAGCACTGGATGGGCTATTGGTGTTATTACCAGTTTCCCGTAGGGCATGCATTGGTAACGTATAACCGTACACAGGCCGAAGTGCAGTATTTCTCCGCCAGGGTAAGCGCCGAGATCCCTTTCCTGGAAATGCGTTCGCGCCAGTTGAACCAAACATTTTATACCGGTATTGCAAAAGTGTTGAAAACAATACAGTTTCAACGGGTAGTAGATGTGCTGAACAATATGCCTTATTCCGAAGCATTCAATGCATCGATCCTGCAACCCCGCTACGACGATGCGCGGTTGATATACGAAGACCTGATGCGGCAACTGGATACCGCTTCAACACTTATAAAAAATGCGAACTTAAATGCCAATCTGAAGATCGATATAGCGGATATTATGTTTCATGGAAACAAAATAAGCTGGCTGAAATTCATCAATACCCTTAAGCTGCGGCTGCTTGTACACCAGGCCAATCGCGCAGACCGGGCAGCTTATATCGCAGCAGAAATAGCAAAGATCAAAAATGATGGCAATGGGTTTTTGGAAAGCGGCCAGGATGCAAGCGTGAACCCCGGTTACACGATCACTAAGAAGTTGTCGTATTATTTTGGATGCTTTTCCAACCACAACCAGTATGGCGGGGGCGATTTTGACGCAATACTGCAAATCGGCTCTCACGATTGGTCGCGTGCCAATGTGTATGCCATGAACCTGTTGAAAGCCGATGAGGACCCACGCCTGGGGCTGATCTACAGTTCGGTGGATGAGCCTTTACCCGCCGGCGCCCCCGAACCCTTTGCGCAACCCGATCCCCAGGATTTCAGGGGCAACCAATACGGGTATTTTGTAAACAGTGCCGAATATCCCTACCAGAATATTCCCTATATCTCTACGGTAGGCGGATCGCGCAACAACGACATCGTATCACCGTACGCAAAAGGCATTATTAAAGGAAGGGATATGGCCGACTGGATCATGACCAGTATTGAAAGCAAGTTTTTACAGGCCGAAGCCATTTACCGCGGCTGGTTGCCCGGCGATGCAGAAACGGCATATAAGGAAGCCGTGCAGGAATCTTTCCGTTGGCTGAATGCCGGCGCTAACAACACCATGCCGTCCTTGTCGGATGACGTCTTCAATAGCTGGTATGCGTCACAAACGGCAAATCCGCATGTTAACTGGATGGCGGCGCCCGATAAATACAAGCTGCTCATGTACCAGAAATACGTCGCTTTCAACGGCATCGAACCACTGGAAACATGGACGGATTACCGGCGCAATGGCCGTTATCCAGATGTGCCCGCGTCTGTAGCGCCTCAGCGCGTAGGAAATGTTATTCCAATCCGGTTGCTGTACAACCAGAACGAATACATCATCAATGCAAAAAATGCAAACGCACAGGGCCAGATAGACATTTTCAACAGCAAAATATGGTGGATGCCATAGCAACCAAATACTTCAACACATGAAATATATCATTCCATTTGCGCTTATTTTCTTAAGCGCCTGTCTAAAGAACGAAGTAACACTCGATTATTCCGGCATCAAACCGGTGATCGTTATTCCAAATGCCAACTGGCCGGTGAAAGGATATGCCCCGCAGCTTACAGACAGCGTTGCCGGCATTACCCGGCTGAATGTGTATGCCCGGGTTTCGCACGAAAAACCGCTGGATAAAGACGTGCGGGTGAAGTTTGTGATCGATAACGCGCAGGCAGAACAGTACAATAACCAATGGGGCGCCGACTATCGTTTGCTGCCTGCCAATTGTTACCAGGCAAACGCCATGGAAATTACCATCCCCGCCGGTACGCAACAGGTCCTGTTGCCTGTTACGATCATACCCGGCAATATGGATCCGCAATATAATTACATTCTGCCAGTCAGTATTGCATCTGCCGACGGGTATACCGTGGGGGCGAATTTCAAGACCATGATCTTTACGTTGAAAGGGCGGTAAGAAAAACCGGGGCCGGAATGGCTCCGGATTTTTTATTACTTTACTCCCATGAAGCAGTTGCGCTTTCTTCTGGCAATAATAGCATTGGTTACAGGCAGTAGTGAAATTTCAGAATCCTCAAATTAGTATTGGAGAGTTTGCTGTTATCAGCGTACAGATTCTTCTTCCAAAAATCAAATTGGATGAGGTGTAACATTTCCTCCATGGTGGGCCATTCTTTGTCGAAGGTGCTTTACCACGTCTTTTATCAGTTCATCCTGTACCAAACTAAAGGCAGCGTTTTCCTTTCGTTCGACCTGTTGCTTTTGACCAGTGATGGGCGTTTTATAGGAGGCAAATACCTGCTCGGGCGTTGCCAATCCGTGTTTAGCTACGACCAGATCAAAGTGCCGTTCCAGGTCTGTCTTCATCTGACCCAGCTTTTTATTAATGTCTTTCTGATCCGGATGGGAAGGTTGTACGGTTTTACTTTCAAAATCCCAATCATCGTTCAGGACTTTGCAGCCGGGAGAAATTTCATCTTCGAGCCCATCGATAGTCACACGGCAATATAGCGGGATGTAACCAGTTTTCTTATTGATCGTTTTCCTTTTGCGGTAGAAAAGGATGGATATGTTCTGATGCACTTGCATAATCAAATCATTTAAGGTTTAACCGCCCTTTCAAATGCTTAAAGAGATCCCGCTTATCGGGGGGCCTAAAAATAAGGCCCCCGAATAGGCCCCGACAGGTTTGAAATGATTTGAATTGATTTGATATGGAAAAAAATCTCCTGTAATTCAGGTTGGCAGCGACTTATAAGAAAATGACGTTCAAGATTGAACGTCATTTGAAGTTTGAAAGTAGTCCCGACAGGAATCGAACCTGTATCAAAAGTTTAGGAAACTTCTATTCTATCCATTGAACTACGGGACCAAACCAGCACCGACAGACTTCGTCCGCGACTGGTGGGTGGCAAAAATAAGAAGAAAACTAATAAACCGGGAGCTTCATCTGCGTAAATCCACTGGAAATCCTTCCTTTAGGATAATAACCCCGTCACCATAACACCCCACTCCATAAAAATTTCTCACCTTTATAATCCTACTGACATACTGTTGTCACTCCCTGTAGATAGGTTTGTGGCGTAATCATTACCATACTTAAAAAATAATAATCATGTCTACGAAAGAATTAACGCCAAGCGCTACAGCTTCTGTATTTACTCCGGAACAATTGCTCCGTCACTGGCAGGGTCACCGCGGCCTCACCCGTAAAATGATCGAAGCTTTTCCTGAAGACAAATTGTTTACCCATTCCATCGGCGGTATGCGCCCCTTCTCTGACCTGGTATACGAAATCCTGGGCATGGCCGCACCCTGCTTGCAAGGTATCGCTACTGAAAAATGGCAAAAATGGGCAGATGCCGCTAAAGTGAATACCAAAGCTGAACTGCTGGCGCTGTGGGACGAAGCTACCGCTCAGATCAACGAGATCTTCCCAACCATTCCAACCCAGCGTTTTCAGGAGCAGACTGTAGCTTTTGGTCAGTGGCCCGGCACCTGCATCTCTATTCTCTTCTATGCTATCGATAACGAAATTCACCACCGCGGTCAGGCTTACGTATACCTGAGAAGCCTGGGCATTGAACCACCTGCTTTCTGGGACCGTCCATAATTGCCATTCATTATAAATTTTAATTGCCCTCCCGATGCATCTGGAGGGCAATTTTGCTTGCGCAGGTTGTTACGTTTGTACTAACTTCCCATTTAATTGCAGCGATACAAACACTCACATATGAAAAAAGCATTCTGTTTATTAACTATTAGCGTAGCACTTTCCATGTCTGTCAGCGCTCAAAATAAACCCCGCCTCAACCATATTGCCCTCTATGTAATGGACCTGAAAAAAAGCACTTCCTTTTATTCAAATGTGGTCGGCCTCGATACCATTCCCGAACCTTTTCACGATGGCCGCCATACCTGGTTCAGCGTAGGCACTCATAGCCACCTGCACATCATTTCGGGCGCTAAGGAAAAAACGCCGCATGATAAAAACACGCACCTTTGCTTTAGCGTTCTTTCCATCAACGAATTCATTGCCAACCTCAAAAAGCACGGCGTGGAGTACGAAAACTGGGCCGGGGAGAAGAATGCCGTCACCAACCGGGTCGATGGAGTAAAACAACTCTACTTCAAAGACCCCGACGGCTACTGGATCGAGATCAATGATGACAATAAATAATTGGCGAAGAAATGCTTGACCAACGAAGGCTTTACCGGAGAGCGGCGCCAACTGGCAGAAGGCATAGAGGCTAAAAGGCATAAAGGAGGGCTCAACGCTCCAAACTAAAAACTAAGAACTTAAAACTGAAAACTGGTCCCGGCCACAAACCATAAACTATAAACCACAAACCGATTTAACCTATCTTTGCAATCCTTAAAAATTAAAGGTTTATGAAGTTTTATACATGGCTTATACGTTACCGCCTATATGTGGGTTTGGCGCTGATAGCTGTGGGCGTACTGGCCAATGTCTACAGCGGCTTTTGGCCTGCTTTCCCCGCCTATTTTATCGCCCTCATTCTCATTGCCGGCCACTTCTTTATTGGCCCCCTTCGCCTTATTCAGGAGCACATGGAAGCCGGTGATGTCGATGGTGCCGAACGCGTGCTGAATTCTGTAAAATACCCCAACCTGTTGTACAAACCCATCCGGTCGGCCTACTTTACCTTCAAAGGTCAACTGGCTATGATGAAACAGGATTTCGACGGTGCTGAAAAGAATATGAAGAAAGGGCTCGATCTGGGTACGCCCATGAAAGAAGTAAAAGGCGCCAGCATGCTGCAAATGGGCATGATCTCCTTACAAAAGAACGACTTTAAACAAGCTGAAAAATACATCCGCCAGGCTATTCGGGAAGGTTTGCCCGATAAAGAAAATGAAGCGGCTGCCTACCTGCAAATGTGTAATATCATGATGAACAAACGCGAGTTCAGAGCAGCAAAGGATTTTTTCCGCAAAGCCAAGGCCCTGAAGCCAACCACTAAAGAAATTGTAAGCCAGATCAAAGAAATAGAAAAATATATTTCGCGCATCCCTGGTTAAATCGAAGTACGAAGTACGAAGTCGGAAGTAAGAAGCTCAATCATTCATACTTCCGATTTTTTTATTTCAGAAGGCCCGAATGCTACCCTCCGCGTTTCGCCTTTCGGCCCATATCTCACACCCCAATTCCCCATCCCCCAATTCCAAATTCCTTTTCTTCCCTCTTACTCTCACAACTCAAAATCACGCTTTAACTGCCCCATACAAGCCTCCAACACACCAATCACCTCCTGCACCAGCCCGGGTATTTTATCCAGTTCTTCACTTTTCTTACCATTCATTTCAATCGTTCGCACTACATCTTTTATTTTGGTAATGCCCATACTGTCAATGGTCGCTTTCAGCTTATGCGCCAGCTTACTTACATTTAACCAGTTCTGCTGCGCTGTTTCTTTCTGTAAGTCTGCCATCGACGGCGGCACAGTGTCTATAAACAATTGCACCATCCGCTTAACAAAACTGGTATCGCCACCCGAAATGGTTTGTACCATGCTCAGGTCGTACAATTTTTCTTCAATCCCGGTAACAGAGGTATTTGATCCGTTCATAAGCTTCGCTTCTGGCGCACGTGCGCCGGTTTTTAAATTATTTGATATTACAATGAACAACCTTTGCTCATTGAATGGTTTGGGTAGAAAATCATTCATGCCTGCTGCCAGGTATTTTTCGCTATCCCCTTTTAATGCATTGGCGGTTAACGCCACAATGGGGATGCCCGCCTTAACGGGATCGCTCAACTGCCTGATGGCCCGGGTGGCCTCTATTCCATCCATTTCAGGCATCTGTATATCCATTAGAACAAGGTCGTAATTATTCTGCTGTATCTTGTCAACAGCCTCCCGGCCATTGTTTACAATATCAACGGTAAATCCCCACGACTCCATAATATGCCTGACAAGGTATTGGTTCAACTCCACATCCTCGGCCACCAAAACATACCTGCTGCCCAGGCTTTGATAATTCAGGTCTTGTGCCACGGTTGATTGATTGAGTTTAGATGAACTTATTGCAAATGGTAATTCAAAGCTGAAAGATGATCCTTTCCCCGCCTCACTTTCCACCTTTAATACCCCACCCATCATCGTTATTAATTCCCGGCATATGCTCAGTCCCAAACCGGTACCGCCATGCGTTCGGCTAATGGCCACATGCGCCTGCATAAACGGCTCAAATATCAAGCCCAACTGGCTCTCAGATATACCAATGCCGGTATCCCTTACGGTAAAAGCTATCCGCGCTTCATTCCCGCTTTTCTGTATTATACGAGTTTCAATAGTTACTACCCCTGTTTCGGTAAATTTAATGGCATTGCTGATCAAATTATTCATCACCTGGCTCAACCGGTACGGATCGCCTAAGACCACTAAATTGTCTCCTAACGAATTCTCGTGCACTAATCCAATGCCCTTTTCTTCCGCTTTGTATATAAATGATTGTAAACAAAGGTCAATTCTATCGGCCAGCGAAAATACCACATGCTCAAATTGCAGTTTGCCTAAAAGGATCTTCTCCAGGTCGAGCACATCGTTTACCAACAGCAACAAATTATTGGCCGACTCCTGTATCAATTGCAGGTAATTCCGCTGTTGTTCATCTAACCTGGTTTTGGCCAGCAATCCCGCTATGCCCAATACCCCGTTCATGGGTGTTCGTATTTCGTGGCTCATATTGGCCAGAAAAACTTCTTTAGCCCGCGCCGCTTCTTCTGTTATCTTCTTCGCCTGCTTCAGTTCCCGCTCGGCTTTTATGCGGTCCGAAATGTCCTGGGCAAAGCCAATTACATACGGCTCTACGCCCGGCACATCCATTTTATAGTTCTGGTACAAAAGGTATTTTACTACCCCGGTCTTGCCCTGTATCCTGAAAACCCCTTCCGATTTCCCTTGCCGCAAAATGGGTTGCAGGTAATTCATTTCAAACAACGGCTTATCCTCTTCCGGTATAAATTCCATCATCGGCTTGCCTACCATTTCACCGGCGGTATAATCAAGCGCCAGGCTCGCAGCGGGGTTCACCGATAATAACCTTCCATTCAGGTCATGCGTGCATATCCAGGCCTGGCTATAATTAAAAAGGTCGCGGTATTTCTTCTCACTTAATTGTATATACTCTTCCGCCCGCTTTTGATCGCTGATATCAATGCTGTATGCAATACAGAACTTCACATTTTCCTGCGCATCCAATACCGGTTGTATATGTCTGATATGATATTTAACCTGTCCGTCGGGGAACTCAAAGCGCTCCTCCCATTTTTGCATTTGCTTAGTTTGCACCGCTTCGTCTATCATCTCTTTGCGCCTGATGGCCAGTTCGGGTGGCTTTTGCCGTATGCGGCAATATTCTTCTATGGTTTTGCCTATCAGCCATTCCCGGGTGCTTGCTTCTTTTATTACCGCAGCATTTATAAACAGGAACTCACCGTTGATATTATATACGGCAATATCTGCAGGAATATTCATGAGCACTTCTTCATAAAATGAAGCCGGCGTTGTTAACGCAGGGCTCTTGCTTTCTCCGGCCCCGCCGGGTATTGGCGGAACATCCTTTTCTGCTTCCTGTATTTTTTTCAACGGTTTCATTGTAACAATGATCAACAAGGAACGAAACTGCTACTGGCAGCCTTTTTTAACGGGCGCTTAATTCACCGGCCTGTATCATGCGATAAATAGTCGATTTACCGATGTCGAGTTTTTTTGCTACCAGCAATACGTCTTTGTCGTATTTGTCGAGATAATGCTGTATGATCTGACATTCAAATTCTTTCAGGGTCCTGTCTTTATTCATCAGGTCATTCACCGAGGAATTGGAATTAAGGGTGATGTGTTCGGGTAGAATGGTATCGCCATCGGCCATTACAACCGCCAGCTCTATTACTGATCTAAGTTCCCGCACATTACCGGGAAATGCATGATGCAACAATCTTTGCTGGGCTTCGGGCGATAATAACTTCTTTTCAGTATTGTTTTCTTTGCAGAACTGGTCCATGAAATGCTTGGCCAGAATAACTATATCATTGCCGCGCTCTCTTAATGGTGGTATTTGTATAGGTAATCCAATCAAACGATAATACAGGTCTTCCCTGAACCGCCTGCTCTGCACTTCTTCCAATAGATTTTTATGTGTAGCTACAATAATGCGTACGTTAATGGGCACTACCTCGTTGCCACCCACCCGTGTTATTTCGCGCTCCTGCAACACCCTTAGCAACTTGGCCTGCAGGTTAATATCCAGCTCGCCAATCTCATCCAGAAAAAGTGTACCGTTATGTGCCTCTTCAAATTTACCAATCCGGCGGGTGATGGCGCCGGTAAATGCGCCTTTTTCATGACCAAACAACTCACTTTCGATCAGCTCCCTGGGAATGGCCGCCACATTCACCGCCACAAAGGGCTTTTTGCTTTTGTCGGAATTATAATGAATGGCCCGGGCCACCATTTCTTTACCTGTTCCGGTTTCGCCGGTAATTGAAACTGTGATGTTTGTTTTACAGGACTTTTCTATTAGGCTAAAAACCTTTTCAAACGTCGGGCTCTTTCCGATCAGGTACTTCGAGTAATCGTACTTTTTGCCAACCTGTTCTTTCAGGTGCTCTACCTCTTTCCGCAGGCCGTCGATCTCCTTCAAATGCAGCAGGCTGTTCCATAAGCGGTCTTTGGCGTCATCGTCTTTTACAATATAGTCGAAAGCCCCGTTCTTGATCAGGTTGATGGCTGTTTTAATGTCTTCCTGGCCCGAAATGATGATAACCTGAATGCCCGGGTCTACCTCCTTGATCTTCTTCAACACTTCACTTCCATCCATGTCGGGCATGGAATAGTCAAGGGTTACCACCTCAGGCCGCTCGTGCAACTGGTTTAGAAAGTCTTTACAGTTGTGAAACCGCTTTACCTCGTAATCGGGGTTAAGCGCCAGGTAATGCTGAAGCATGGAGCCATACCATACATCATCTTCAAGTATAAATATCTTTAATGGGTGTTGGTTTTTCATTATAACGAAAATCTGTAATGTTAGAACGATGGAAAATTATTTTTATTCCCAAAAAAAGAACGATTCCAGCTTTAAAACCCAACTTTCTTTTTTCCTCATAAGCTACTTATTATCAGTCACTAGTTGTTTCCCCTTAGTGGAATTGGGCGTATCTGATACACGAAAATGAAGCAAAATCTGGTAAAAATCACTCATTTGAGGCTACCAGCCAGATTAAAAAACTGAAAACTTTTGCACATTTAAAAAGTGTTTCTGAACATAAGCCCGTTATCATATTAGGCCAGCAGCGTATTCATTTACCCTTCGTTATCTTTGGTTAATGAGCGTGAATAGGGAGCGCCTTAATCAGAAATTTGTTGAGGAATACCAGAAGCTGAATGATCAGCAAAGGCTTGCCGTCGATACAATAGAAGGACCCGTAATGGTTATCGCCGGGCCCGGAACCGGAAAAACACAAATCCTTGCCAGCCGTATTGGCAAGATCCTGCTCGAAACAGATTCACAACCCCAAAATATTTTGTGCCTTACTTATACCGATGCCGGCGTAGTGGCTATGCGCAGACGGTTATCCTCATTTATAGGCCCCGACGCATACCGGGTGAACATCTATACTTTTCACGCTTTCTGCAATGATATCATCCAGGAGAACCTGTCGCTTTTTGAGAAGACCGCGCTCGATCCTGTTTCAGACCTTGAAAAGATCGATCTGTTCAAACACCTGATAGATACTTTCCCTAAAAATCACCCCCTCAAACGCTACCGGGGCGACGTATACTACGAAATTCATAACCTGCAATCGCTGTTCAGCACTATGAAACGCGAAGGCTGGTCGCCCGCATTTATCAATGAACGCATCGATGCATGGCTGGCCGACCTGCCTACCCGCGAAGACTTTATATATAAAAGAGCGTACAAGCAATTCAAGGCCGGTGATCTGAAGAAGGATAAGTTAGAAGAAGAAAAAGAGAAGATGGAAAAACTGCGGGCTGCCGTAAACGAGTTCGATCGTTTTCAGCAATTGATGCGCAGCCGCAACCGGTACGACTTTGACGATATGATCAACTGGGTGATCAAAGCATTTGAAGAAAACCCCACTTTATTAAACCGTTACCAGGAACAATTCTTATACATACTGGTTGATGAATACCAGGATACCAGCGGTACACAAAACCAACTGGTAAAATTATTGATCAGCTATTGGGAGGTGCCCAACGTCTTTGTTGTGGGCGACGACGACCAAAGTATTTACCGCTTCCAGGGCGCCAACGTAGAGAATATGTTGCAGTTTGCCAATTCATACAAGCAAGACCTGCTCACCGTTGTGTTAACCAACAACTATCGTTCTTCCCAACCCATCCTGAATGTTTCCATGACGCTCATCAATAATAACCACGAGCGGTTGGTTAAACAAATTGAGGGCCTCAGCAAAAATCTTAAATCGGCGCATCCGCGTTTCAGAACAACCGCACAAATGGAAGCCATTCCTGAAATAAGGGAATACGAAACGCAGCGGCACGAAATGATCGATATTACCATGCAGGTACAGCGCCTGCTGGCGCAGGGCGTGTTGCCGGGAAGGATCAGCATCATTTACCGGGAGAATAAATATGGCGAAGAGCTAAATCAATACTTCCAGTTACGGGACATACCGGTATACAGCAAACGTCATTTGAACCTGCTGCAGGAACCGCTCGCCCGAAAAATAATCCTGGTTATCAAATACATCGCCGCCGAACATGATATACCTTATGGCGGCGATGAAATGCTGTTTGAAATACTACACTTCGACTGGTTCAATATTCCGCCGGTTGAAATTGCCAAGCTAAGCATTGAAGTGGCCGACCGGCAATTTGGCAATAACAAAACTTCGTTACGTCGCTTATTGAACGATAAGGCCAACACACCGCCTGCCGATCTGTTCAGCAAGGGCCTGCATCCCGGTTTACAACAGGCGATAAAAGCACTGGAAAAACTCATTGCGGCGGTACCCAATGTAACGTTACCAGTGCTGATCGAAAATCTGATCCGCAAAACGGGTGTGCTCAACAACATCATGCAAAATCCCGAGAAACCGTGGATGATGCAGGTGCTAACCGCCCTGTTTGATTTTGTTAAAGAAGAAACCCACCGCAACCCTTTAATAAAGCTGATTGACCTGGTAGAGATCTTTGACCTCATGGAAAAAGAAGGGTTGCCATTACCACTTGTTCAGGTAAGCGGTAATGATAAAGGGGTAAACCTGCTTACAGCGCATGGCTCCAAGGGGCTGGAATTTGAATATGTATTTATTGCCGGAAGCAATGCTTCCTTCTGGGAAAAGAAACGCAAGCCCGGTGGGGGTTATAAGATCCCCGATAATATATTTTCTGCAACGTCAAGTGTAGCGGGTGCTGCCGCAGGAACCCAGGGAGACAATGAAGAGCTCCGTCGCCTCTTCTACGTAGCCATTACCCGCGCTGAACAACATTTATTCATTAGCTATAGCCGCCATAAAAATGATGGGAAGGAATTGGAGCCGTCTATGTTCCTTGCCGAAATACAGGAACACCATCACCTGCCGGTAGAAAAAGTATTTATCAGCGATGAGGTGCTTACCGAATTTCAAATGGTGCAATTTGCCGAAGCAGAAGCGCCGGAGATCGGCCGCATTGAAGAAGACTTTATCAGCGCCCTGCTCGATCGCTTTGTGATGAACGTTACGGCGTTGAACAATTATTTGAAATGTCCGCTCGAGTTCTATTTCAAAAACCTGTTGCGCATTCCATCACCCAAGAATGAAGCTACCGAATTTGGTTCGGCCATTCACCATGCCCTGCAACGGTTGTTTGAAAAAATGAGGGAAAACAAGAATGTGTTCCCGGGCAAGCTGGAGTTTATAGACGATTTTAACTGGTACATGCACCGCCACCGCGAAAACTTTACCCGGCAGCAGTTCGACCGCCGCCTCGAATATGGCCATGAAGTTCTCACAAACTATTACGACAAATACATCCACAGTTGGAACCGGATCGTTACCGTGGAAAAGAACATCCGTAACATTGTAGTGAACGGTGTTCCCCTCAAAGGCAAGCTCGATAAACTGGAATTCGATGGCAAACAGGTGAACATCGTAGATTATAAAACCGGCGACCCCGATAAAGCCAAAGCCAAACTGCAGCCGCCCAATGAAAAAGAACCCAATGGCGGCGATTACTGGCGCCAGGCAGTATTTTACAAAATACTGGTTGATAATTATGAAAGCCGCGACTGGCAGGTGATCAGTACCGAATTCGATTTTATTGAGCCCGATAAGAAGAAGGTATACCGCAAGGAAAAAGTGATCATTACCCAGCCGGATATTACCACCGTTTCGCAACAAATAGTTACGGTATGGCAAAAGATCCAGAACCGGGAGTTTTACATTGGTTGCGGCAAGGAAGACTGCCATTGGTGCAACTTTGTAAAAACCAATAATATGGCCATTGCCCTGCACGATCTGACCGAGGAGGAAGAGGGGTAAAGCCCGTTACAGGTTACAAGGCCCTTTAGATAACAGTAACCCCAAATGAGAAACCCTGTAACCTGAAACCTGGAACTTGTAACCAAAAAATAATAAGTCCCGAATAAAGCCCGGCAACCGGCACCTGGCAACCGGTAACTCTTTTCACCCGATTTAACGTCTTTTGAAGCAACATTTGCCAATAAACGGCTTAAGTTTGCGGCCTTATGAAGTATGCTTCTTTATTAAAAATAGTGTCACCGTTCCTTTTGATCATTGCGCTGCTTCCTTCTACCCTTGTGCAAACAGGTTGTGCCAATATAGTACCTCCCATGGGCGGCCCCCGCGATTCCGTACCACCCCGACTGGTACACATGAACCCCCGCGATTCAGCTAAGAATTTTACCGGTAAAAAGATCGTTATAGAATTCGATGAATTCGTTCAGTTAGATAATGTACAGGAAAACCTGCTGGTATCGCCGGTGCCCAAAGTAAACCCGGTGATAGAGTCGAAACTACGTACCGTAACGATAACCGTTAAAGATACCCTTCAACCCAATACCACCTATTCCATCGACTTTGGCAATGCCATAAAAGACATAAACGAAGGAAATATCTTAAAGAACTTCACCTACCTGTTTACAACCGGCAGCAGCCTCGATTCATTAGAGCTTACCGGTAAAGTGATCATTGCCGAGACCGGTAAAACCGATTCCACCCTTATTGTTATGTTGCACACCAGCCAGGACGATTCGGCTGTTATTAAAGAAAAACCCCGCTATGTAGCCCGTGTAGATAAAGATGGCAACTTTGCTTTCAGCAATTTGCCTTCCGGCTCTTTTGCCTTGTTTGCACTGAAAGATGAAGGCGGTCAGCGACGCTACCTCAGCAATACCCAGTTGTTTGCGTTTGCCGATGAACGGGTAACACCCAGCACATCACCCAAACCGGTTACATTATATGCCTACCTGGAAAAAGAAGAAGAGAAAGACAAAGGTAAAAGCAAACCGGCCATACAGCCAGGCCGGCCTGCAGCCAGAAAGAATGGCAAAGAGAATACTAACCTGCGGTTCGAGACCAACCTGACCAATAATGAATTAGACCTGTTAAGCCAGTTTGAATTCAGGTTCCCTACACCACTCAAAAATTTCGATAGCACCAGGGTTAAATTTACAGACGAAAAACATGAACCGCTCGCCAATTATCGTTTTACTACAGATACCAGCAATAAAAAAGTAACCCTTACCTATAGCTGGACCGAAAACACCGAGTACAACCTTATTCTTGACTCAGCGTTTGCAGAAGATACTGCTGGCAACAGGGTTCAAAAACTGGATACGCTTTCTTTCCGCACTAAAAAGCCCAGCGACTATGGTCTGGTTCGCTTACGCCTGTTAAACCTTGACTTCAGCAAAAACCCCGTTTTACAATTCGTGCAAAACGATGAGGTGAAATTTGCCTATCCCATGACCACCAGGGAGTTCAACGCCAAATTATTTGTTCCCGGCGAATATGATCTCCGCATCTTGTACGATGATAATAAAAATGGTGTGTGGGATGCGGGTTCCTTCTTTGAAAAACGCCGCCAGCCCGAAAAAGTATTGCCCATTAGCCGTAAACTAACCGTTAAAGCCAACTGGGATAATATTGTAGACATTACGTTACAGAAATGAGGAATAAGGAATTAAGAATTATAAATAAAAAAGTGCGAAAAATAACCATTTGTCAGCCCTAATAAATTGCGGGAACAACGACAAACCACAAACCATAAACCACAAACAGTTCGGTATCTTTGTATCATGGAATTTTCTTCTTCTCTGTTGGAAAATGCGGTGAGTGAGTTTGCCAAACTGCCCGGTATTGGTAAAAAAACTGCATTGCGGCTGGTACTGCATTTGCTAAAGCTTGACCCCGGTAATGTAGAGGCATTTGGTGAAGCAGTGCTTAAAATGCGTCGTGAAATTAAATTTTGCGAGCGTTGTTTTAATGTGGCCGATACTACTACCTGTTCTATCTGCGCCAATCCCTTACGCAAACAGGAGCTCATTTGTGTTGTGGAAAATATCCGCGATGTTATTGCCATCGAAAGCACGCAGCAATTCAGCGGCGTGTATCATGTATTGGGCGGCATCATTTCTCCGCTCGATGGCATTGGCCCCGACCAGCTTACCATTGAACCCCTGGTACAACGTATTGAGAAGGAAAAGACCGAAGAACTGATCTTTGCCTTAAACCCCAATATTCAGGGCGATACCACCATCTACTATATTCAAAAAAAGCTACAATCAACACCGGTTAAGATCACTACTATTGCCCGTGGCATTGCCTTCGGTGGCGAGCTGGAATACGCCGATGAAATGACCCTTGCCCGCAGCATTACCAACCGCCTACCGGTTGAAAAGTATGTGCAGCATTAGCATTTCAGCAACCCAACCATCAAGCCATTAAACCATCAAACCATCACTTCTAATTTGCTATTAACATAACAAGCTGTAAATTTGCACCCGCATGGGCGGATTTGTTTATTGTTCGGCCTATGCATCCAGAGCAACAACCGGCATCCCGCCATCCTGATAACTTCGGGTAAGATGCTAAAACTGAACTAATAAACGACAAGAAACTCTCTCTAAACAGTTTCCCAACGTTTACCAGTTCGGTTCATTATTAGGAAGTGGGCGATTGCAACAGCTATCAGCTTAGTTGCGCCTGTCACACAAATGTCGGGATCGCACACGACGGCGTACAATACGCCGGTAATGCTCATCAACATAAACCGCTATGCCAAACAAAAGGAGGTCAGCATGAAATCAATACAACAATGCCTGCAGGAGCGCATCCTGATCATTGACGGCGCTATGGGAACCATGATCCAACGCCATAAGCTGGAAGAAGCCGATTATCGCGGCGAACGTTTTAAAGACTGGGCCAGCGACCTCAAAGGTAACAACGACCTTTTATGCCTTACACAGCCCGACATTATCAAAGGCATTCATAAATTATATCTCGCAGCCGGCGCCGACATCATTGAAACCAATACGTTCAATGCGCAGGTTATTTCACTGGCCGACTACCACATGGAGTCACTAGCCTATGAATTGAATTTTGAAGCCGCTAAGATCGCCAAAGAAGCCGTGCAGGAGTTCTTTGCCGACCCTTCCACCAATAAAGGTGGCCGGGAACGGGCGTTTGTGGCCGGGGCTATTGGTCCGCTGAATAAAACACTTTCCTTATCACCCGATGTAAACAACCCCGGTTTCAGGGCGCTTACATTCGACGAGGCCATGACCGCCTATTACGAACAGGTGAAAGGGCTGGTAGATGGTGGCGTAGATCTGTTGTTGATTGAGACCATCTTCGATACCCTCAACGCCAAAGCCGCCATTTACGCTATTAAGAAATACTTTGCTGATGAAGGCAAACCAGAGCTTCCTATCATGATCAGCGGTACCATTACCGATGCATCGGGCCGTACCCTGAGCGGACAAACACTGGAAGCCTTTTATACTTCTGTTATGCATGCCAAACCGCTGTCCATTGGGTTGAACTGTGCCCTTGGCGCGTCGGAAATGCGGCCGCATATTGAAGAGTTAAGCCAGATCGCCGCGTGCTATACATCGGCGTATCCCAATGCCGGCTTACCCAATGCCATGGGTGAATATGACGAACAACCCGAGCAAACCGCTCACTTCCTCGAAGAATGGGCGCGCGAAGGTTTTGTAAATATCGTAGGCGGTTGTTGCGGTACCACACCCGACCATATCAGGCACATTGCAGATCATGTTCGCCAGTTCAAACCAAGACCCTTACCGGTTTTGGAAACGGCGTTATAAGAAGTTTTTGAGGTCACAATTTGTGACTTCAAGCTGGAATAACAGGAAACTTGATATCGCAATTTGCGATATCAAACAGGAACAGTTCTGGTAGTAGAAATATAACCCGGTTTCCGCCGGATTTTATGTTTCAGCTTACCGAAGAGGAGTTTAAACCTTTGATGTCACAAATTGTGACATCAAACGCAACAGAAAGGAAAACAGGAAGAGGCGGTATAAGAAAACTACCCTACGCATTTACCGAACAGGGTGTAGCCATGTTGTCGAGTGTGTTGAAGTCAATACAAATCATCTTCAAAATATTAAAGGAATTAGTAGCGAAAGATGCAAAACCTACGGCCAGAGAACCGATTGGTTTTGTTGTACCAAAAAAGAAATAAGCATGCCAGCAAACACAACGATAAAACCATACTTGCGGCTTTCGGGTTTAGAACCCTTAGTCATTCGCCCGGAGACGAACTTTGTAAACGTAGGTGAGCGCACCAATGTTACCGGTTCCAAGAAATTCGCCCGTCTAATCAGGGAAAACAAGTATGAAGAAGCATTGAGTGTAGCCCGTCAGCAGGTAGAAAGCGGCGCCCAGGTGCTTGACGTAAACATGGATGATGCCCTGCTGGATGGCGTAAAAGCCATGACCACCTTTTTAAACCTGTTGCAAAGTGAGCCCGATATAGCCAGGATCCCGATTATGATCGACAGCTCAAAGTTCGAGATCATTGAAGCAGGTTTAAAGTGCGTGCAGGGTAAGTGTATCGTGAACTCTATTTCCATGAAAGAAGGAATAGACAAGTTCATTCGCGAAGCGAATATCTGTAAGCTGTACGGTGCTTCCGTTGTAGTAATGGCATTCGATGAAAATGGTCAGGCCGATACCCTGCAACGCAGGGTCGACATTTGTGAACGCGCCTACAAGATCCTGACCGAAGAAGTAGGCTACGACCCACAGGATATAATTTTCGACCCCAACATATTTGCCGTAGCAACCGGTATTGAAGAGCACAATAACTATGCGGTTGACTTTATTGAAGCCACCCGCATCATTAAGCAAAAAATGCCGCTGGCCAAAATAAGCGGCGGGGTAAGTAACATCTCTTTCTCCTTCCGCGGTAATGAACCGGTGCGCGAAGCCATGCATGCCGTGTTCCTGTACCATACCATTAAAGCCGGTATGGATATGGGTATTGTAAATGCCGGTCAGTTGATCGTATACGATGAAATAGAACCGCAATTACGCGAACTGTGCGAAGATGTGATCCAGAACCGCCGCGAAGATGCTACCGACCGGTTGATACAATTTGCCGAAACAGTAAAAGCAAAAGATAAATCAGAAGTAAAAAATGAAGCCTGGCGCAGTAATTCTGTTGAAGAGCGATTGAAACATGCGCTCATTAACGGCATTACAGACTATATAGACCAGGATACGGAAGAAGCCAGGCAAAAATACCCAAAACCCCTCGACGTAATTGAAGGGCCGCTAATGAATGGGATGAATGTAGTGGGCGACCTGTTTGGCAGCGGTAAAATGTTTTTGCCGCAGGTAGTGAAAAGTGCGCGGGTAATGAAAAAATCAGTAGCTATTCTCACCCCTTATATAGAAGAAGAAAAAGAAAAACTGCGCAATTCGGGTGCGGCAGCAGCCACATCTGGCGCCGCCAAAATTCTATTGGCCACGGTGAAGGGCGATGTGCATGATATTGGTAAAAATATTGTAGGCGTTGTGCTTGGCTGTAACGGTTACGACATCATTGACCTGGGAGTAATGGTGCCGGCCGATAAGATTCTGGAAACAGCGCAGAAAGAAAAAGTAGACATTATCGGTTTAAGCGGCCTTATTACCCCATCGCTCGATGAAATGGTGCATGTAGCCCATGAAATGAAACGGCGCAACATGAACCAGCCCCTGCTGATCGGTGGCGCTACCACCTCACGGATGCACACGGCTGTAAAAATTGCACCGCAATATGAGAATGGCGTTGTGCATGTGCTGGATGCTTCCCGTAGTGTTACGGTAGCCGGATCGTTGTTAAGCAATGAACAGAAGCCCGATTTCCTCGCGAACATTGGCAAAGAATACCAAAAGCTGCGCGACGATTTCGGCAGTAAGAAAACCGCCAAGCAATTCCTTCCTTTTGAACAGGCGCAACAAAACAGGGTAGCCATTGACTGGAACAGTTATACGCCCCCAACGCCTCAATTCACAGGTACCAGGATATTCGACAACTACAACCTCAACGAACTGAAAGACTACATCGACTGGGGCCCCTTCTTCATAGCCTGGGAATTACATGGTAAATTCCCGGCCATATTACAGGATGAGAAAGTAGGCAAAGAAGCTACCAAACTATTTGAAGATGCCAATGCTCTGCTGAATAAGATCATTGATGAGAAATGGTTAACCGCCCGCGGCGTTATTGGCTTCTGGCCGGCCAGCGGCGATGGTAAAGATTCCATTTTCTTATATGATGAAAGCGGAAAAGTAAATACGAGGTTGGAAAGTTTGCGCCAGCAATTAAAAAAAGCCGAAGGACAACCCAACTTTTCATTAGCCGATTTCGTTAAACCGGTGGCTGAGCCCGCTAAAGGAAAAAATGAGGAAGGTTCAGATTACATGGGCGCGTTTGCTGTTACTATACAGGGAATAGAGCCGCACATAAAAAAGTTTATAGAAAATCACGATGATTACAACAAAATCATGTTACAGGTGTTAGCAGATAGGCTTGCCGAAGCTTTTGCTGAACTGTTGCATGAACGTGTGCGAAAAGAATTCTGGGGGTATGCGAAAGAGGAGCATTTTAGTAACGAAGAATTGATCAAGGAATCGTATTCCGGTATCAGACCGGCGCCGGGTTATCCGGCCTGCCCTGATCATACGGAGAAATATAAACTATTCCATTTGCTGGGCGGTGAGCAGGCAACCGGCATTACATTAACAGAATCGCTGGCTATGTATCCTGCCTCATCAATATGCGGTTGGTATTTTGCACACCCGCAAAGCCAGTATTTTGGTTTAGGTAAAATTCAGAAAGACCAGGTGGTTGATTATGCCAACCGCAAGAACATGCCGTTAGAAGAGGTTGAACGTTGGTTGCGTCCCGTATTGGAATATGATGCGTAATAACTTTTGTTAAGCCTGATTCACAATAACAAAACAAGCATCTTCGTTTGGGTCCCGTTCCCTTGAAAATGCCTGATTAATCCTGTAGCAACATGAGTAATTCCCGTAGAAATGCTATTACGGCAATAGCATTTTTAAGTATCCTTGTGCCTAATATTGTAGCAGCTCAAACCAAACATTCCGGCCGAAAAGGTGAATTCTATTTCTCCTGGGGCTATAACAAGGAATGGTACACCAGAAGTAACCTTCACATTGTACAACCTGAGCTTGGTAACAACTACACCTTTAAAAACGTTCGCGCTCACGACAATCCCGGTTGGGACAAAGGGCTCCTCAGCAAAGCGATGACCATTCCCCAGTACAACTACCGTATTGGTTATTTCTTCAACAAAGAAAAAGGCCTGGCCATTGAGATCAACTTCGATCACACCAAGTACATTATCGATCGTCAACAGGCGCGTGTAAAAGGAACAATGAAGGGCAAAGCTGTTGATTCTTCTGTAAATTGGTCTGAAGGTGATGGATTCTTTTACTACCTGAACAATGGCGCCAATTTTTTACTGTTCAACATCGTAAAACGCTGGGAATTGTATCAGCATCCCAATGAAAAGATCAAGATCGATTTTTTGGGTAAAGCCGGTATTGGCCCTGTGATCCCACACGTAGAGAACAAACTGTTCAATGAAAAGAATGAGCCCGGCTTTCAAATTGGTGGTTGGAACGTAGGCGCAGAAGGCGCTGTAAGAGCAACCTTCTTTAAATACGTTTACCTGGAGTTTGCGAACAAAATAGACTACGCCCGGTATTCGCACCTGAAAGTTTATAAAGGACGTGCCCGCCAGGCATTTGGTACCTACGAGCTTATTTTAAACCTGGGCATCACTTTACCCGCTGGTAAGAAAGTACAATAAAGATCAATTCCCGCGATTCGCTTGCCTACCTTTTTTCAAAGAACCACCAGTAACGATTGCGTGGTTTAACCTTGTAATTCTGGTTAATATAGGTTTGAATATGTTCCATGGCTTCATCGATGCTGTCGGTAAGCAGAACCAGTTTCATGTCTTCCCGGCTGATAGTGCCTTGCTGCGCCATGAATTCAGCATAGTTCCACAAACTGCTGTAGTATTCTTTACCGAATAATACAATAGGGAACTGGGTAATGGTTTTTGTTTGTATCAGGGTCAATGTTTCAAAAAATTCATCCATGGTACCGAATCCGCCCGGCATAATGATGAAAGCGTAAGAATATTTAACTAACAACACTTTGCGAACAAAAAAATGTTCGAAGGTGATGGACTTATTCAGGTATGTGTTGGCTTGTTGTTCAAAGGGCAACCGGATGTTACAGCCAATAGATGTACCGCCATTTTCAAAAGCGCCGCGATTGGCGGCTTCCATAATACCAGGGCCGCCGCCCGTCATAGTGGTAAAGCCAATATCGGCAATACGTTTACCAAATTCCCGGGCGCTTTCATAATAAGGATGGTCTTCCTTAAACCGGGCCGACCCAAACACTGTTATACAGGGACCAACAAAGTGAAGCTTGCGAAACCCATGTATGAATTGTTTGAACACCCGCCACGCAAAAGCCAGTTCATAGCTGCGGCTTTTAGGACCTTCCAAATAAACCTGTTCTTTAGGGGGTATTATCGGCTCAATCTTTTTCTTGGCTGAAGCTGCTTCCATATCAATATTGTAAATTGCCAGCCAATTTAAAGAAAAAATCATGCGCATTATTAGTTATAATGTGAATGGCATAAGAGCAGCCATGACCAAGGGTTTCTGCGATTGGTTAAAAACTGATCCGGCAGATATTATTTGTTTGCAGGAAACAAAGGCCACAAAAGATAATGTGAACCGACTGTTGGTTACCGAATGCGGGTATGAAGATTACTGGTTCTCCGCAACTAAAAAAGGATATAGTGGCGTAGCTGTTTTCACTAAAATAAAACCCGATAATATTGAATACGGTAACAAACATGCCGTAAGTGATGATGAAGGAAGGATCATACAGCTCGATTTTGGCGATATCCGGCTCATCAATGCGTATTTTCCTTCAGGTACAACGGGCGATGTTCGGCAGGAATTCAAATACCAGTGGCTCGATGATTTTTATACCTATCTGCAGGCGCTGAAAGAGAAACATCCCAAACTGATCTTATGCGGGGATTATAATATTGCCCATACGGAAATAGATATTCACGATCCCAAAGGGAATAAGAATACTTCGGGCTTTTTGCCCAATGAAAGAGCCTGGATGGATAAATTCTTTAACAGCGGATGGATAGATACATTTCGTGTATTTCATCCCGAACCCAACCGGTATAGTTGGTGGAGCCAGCGTTTTCCCAGTGTACGGTTACAGAATAAAGGCTGGCGACTCGATTACATCACAGCTACCGAATCATTGCGCGGTAATTTGAAAAGTGCCGACATTTATCCAGATGTAAAACACAGTGATCATTGTCCCGTGTATCTGGAACTCAGTTAGTATTTGAATTGTAAATTTTACACCTTTTCCCAGGTTTGTCACAATATTATTACGTGAAATTTGTTTTAGTCAACCTCCATGATTGTATATAACATAACTGTAAAAATCGATCCTGCTATAGAAGAAGAATGGATACAATGGCAGCAGCAGGAACATATACCCGAGATTATGGCGTCGGGCCAGTTTACACAATGGAAAATATTCAGATTATTAGAGCAGGACGATACAGAAGGCATGACGTTTGTGATACAATATTTCGCGCCTGCAATGGAGAATTACTATAGGTATATTGAGGAGTTTGCACCTGCATTACGACAAAAAGCATTTGATAAGTGGGGCGAGAGATTCATTGCTTTCCGTACAGTAATGGAGGTTGTGAACTGAGTGTGGATAAGAATATTTTAATTTCATGGCCTGTGCGGCAGAGCTAAATTTATTGTATATTTCACGAAACCCTTTACAGGACAGCATTTCAGGCGGTATTGCATGAAACACACACCAGTACTGCGTTTCAGCGTGTAACATAAATTCACAAAACGTATTACAAAACATTGCAATTTGCTAAAATCCTTATCCCACGCGGATTTCAGCACTTTATCAAATGTTAATTTTTCGACCAAAAAATTTTGTTTCAAGTAAAAAGCGGCTAAATTTGTTGCTGCATAAATTCTTAAAAAATCACACTATGAACAAAGCTGAATTAATTGCAAAACTTGCCGATGATTCAGGCATTACTAAGACACAGGCTAATGCTGCTCTGGATTCTTTTATTGAAGCAGTTACCAAAACATTAAAAGGTGGAGGTAAAGTTACCCTGGTTGGTTTTGGTACATTCTCTGTATCAAAAAGAGCAGCTCGCAATGGTCGTAATCCGCAAACCGGTGCTGTGATTAAGATTAAAGCTAAAAAAGTTGCCCGTTTCAAAGCTGGTAAAGAATTGCAGGCTAAATTATAATTACTGCCTTACGCACGAAAGCTCCGTTACTGCATGCGAAGTATCGGAGCTTTTTTTATTTTTGCATCACTTTAATAATTCACTTAATAATCTAATAACATGGGTAGAGGAGATAAAAAAACGAAAAAAGGCAAAACCTTCAAAGGTTCATACGGAAAAAGCCGCCCTGCAAGGGTTAAAAAGGCTGCTGCTAAAAAGAAGTAAGCAGTAGGAGGTAAGAAGTAAGAATTACCCTATAATTTAATTTTTACTTCTTACCCCCCACTTTAAACTACAACATCAAAATCGTACTTCATACGTCTTACTGCTGTATCCTATATTCTGAAAAGGTTGTTTTTACTCTTCTGATACCCATCTGACAGCCTACTTCACACCGCTTACTTCTGCTTCCTGTATTCCCGAATTCAGCTTACCCTCCCATACCCTCAAGGAGCCAATCGTTCAATTGTCCAGGTATTATCTCCCTGTAACGTATATTGGATCCGGTCGTGCAAACGGCTTGGGCGACCCTGCCAGAATTCAATAGAAATAGGTTTTACGCGGTATCCACCCCAGTGAGCCGGCCTTTTTAGCGGTTGGGCGGCAAAGTCTCTGGTGTATTTTTTCTCCTGTTCATCCAGCCATTCCCTGTTCGCAATCACCTTGCTTTGCGGCGATGCCCAGGCGCCAATGCGGCTTCCCTCGGGGCGACTGTTAAAATACACATCGCTTTCATCGGCACTGGTCTTTTCAACCAACCCGGTTATGCGCACCTGCCGTTCCAGCTCCTTCCAGTAAAATACCAGGCATGCCCGTGGGTTTTCGGCTAAGTGCATTCCTTTAAAGCTGTCGTAATTGGTAAAAAATACAAATCCGCGTTCATCATAGCCCTTTAATAACACAATACGGGCAGCGGGTACACCATCAACCGAAGCGGTGGCCAGCGTCATGGCGTTTATTTCATCAATTTCACTGTTCAATGCTTCCTGCCACCAGGTATCGAACTGGCGAATGGCGTCGGGAGCTACATCCTGTTCTAACAGGGATTTCAGTTTATAATCTTTGCGTATATCAGCGATAGTTGATGACATGGCCTTTATTTTAGTGGTACAAAGGTAATGGCCTCACGAATTAACCTTACTGATTTTGATCATATCCATTTTACCTGTTAATTTACAGTACACTGTATGAGACAAACATTTATCCTTTTATTTATCCTTGGCAGCTTTCATGCTGCGCTTGCACAAAAAAGCAACGCCGCCCCTGTCATTACCCGTTATTACTTTTTTACCGGCACTATCGACAAATTTCCGGTCACCTTTCATTTGTACCGGATCAATGAGCAGTTTTCAGGCATTTATTATTACAACAGTACCGAAGTGCCTATTGCGGTTTACGGCATTCTTAAAAAAGACCAGTTCCTGAAACTGGCGCATAATGACCAGGATGGCGAAGTAACAGAAGAGATCTCGGGAAATTTTAAAGACTCTTCATTTTCCGGCACCTGGCAAAATAAAGGTAAAATGCTGCCATTCCGGGTTGCATTGCCCCAAAACAGCCATCTGCTGGCTTTTGACTATATATACACAGAGGGTTCTAAAAAGTTGACCGGCGATGGAAATAACCGCGATGCCTTATCATATGACGCTGCTACCATATGGCCTGCCGCTTCCTCAAAACATCCCGCAACGAACCTGATAAAAGAAATAATTTACGAAGCCTTCGATGAAAAGCAGAGCCAGGAGCCCATTGGCAAAATCATGATCAATGAAAAAAATGAAATCTTGAACCAGGGCAAAGAGGAAGATGCGCCAACCTATGCATTAAGCAGAAAAGTGCAGGTAGAATATCGAAATGCACGATTGCTGACATTATCGAAATTCATTTATACAGATGGTGGCGGCGTTCATGGTAATTACGGCACTCAATATATCTGCATTGACCTGGTAAACAACCATAAGCTGGCCATCACCGATGTATTAGACACACTTGCATGCAGGGAAACGCTGCGTACATTGCTGGCAAAAAAATTCCGTACAAAGTATAAAGTAAAGCCGGAAGAGAAACTTTCTGAATACCTGTTCAATGATACCATTGCGCCCGGCAATAATTTCATGCTTACGTCTAAAGGCATTGCATTTAACTATGTGCCTTACGAAATAGCAGCTTATGCTCTTGGAGAAGTGTTCTTGTATATTCCTTATAAAGAGCTGAGCGGTTGTTTAAAGCCTGAATTCAAACAACTGATTGGAATAGTTGGTCAATAAAAAATCAGATAAGTTAGAAGACAAAATTGAACCGGAAGTAACTTTTTGATAGGTAGCCACCAACTAACCGACCGTAACGCCCCAAACAACAAACCCACTTATACTCAGTATTAGTGGGTTTGTTGTTTCTATAATATTCGTTTATCGTGTTTAATACCGATTCCCGATGTTTGCCATTTTTCTTATTGCTTATTGGCTTCCCGTTGCCTGGGTGCCTTTTCCTGCTTTCAGCTTTGCCTTTGAGCTTGCAGCTTGAAGCGTGTAGCTTGAAGCCGTTTTCCTCTTACTCCGGTGGCTCATTCTCCGCTTTATCAGACGCTTTACCCTGCACGCGCGCCAGCATCACCTCAATTTCGCTCATGCGCCGAAGCTGGTTCTCGAGCTTTTTATTATGCTCTGAGATCTGTTGCAGGTCGCGGTTCAATTCTTCGAGGAAGGTGATCTTTTTTTGCAGTTGTTGCCGTTGAAAATTCGATTCGCGCAGCTTTTCTTCCGTATCGGCCAGCAATCGCGACAGCCGCTGATTTTCCTCCAGCAGGTCGAGGTGCTTTTGTTTGTATTCGTCAAATTCGCGGATCAGCTTGAAATGGTTCTGCTGCAATTCTTCAAATTCATACTGCCGGCTGGGCGGGTTGGAAAGGCTTTCTACTTTCGATAACTTTTGGCGCAATGCATTGAATTCTTCATATGCTTTTTGCATGCGCTCTTCCATTTCTTCCGATAGCAATTGTTGCTGCTCCAATTCAAGAATGCGCGCATCTTTATTGGCCAGCACATTCAGCACTTCATTTACACGGGCTGTGAGCTCTTCATTAGCCTTCAGCGTATCGATGTGTTTAAACTCTGTTTGCTTCAACAGTTCTATCTGGTCGAGCAATAAAGCAATTTGCTGGTTTTGTTCTACCAGGCCTTCCTGCGTTCTTTGCAGGCGTACCAGGTATTCTTCAGACTGTTCTTCCTGAGAAGTGCCTGAGATGGGAGCTGCCGGTTGAATGTTATGGCGGCGTTTTAGTTCCTTTTGCAGTTCCTCCACTTCTATGGTCAGTAATTCTTCATTATCGCGCACTTCATCGAGCTCACGGCGTAACTCCATTTGCACTTTTTCCTGCAGCTCCATTTCTTCATAATATTTATACCGCCACTCTTCTGAATTATTGAAAGCAGCATCGGCAATAACGGGAGGTTCGCGTTCGGGTAATTTTAGAGAAAATGTTTTGCGGCTGACGAGAAAGAAGTGAATAAAGAAGCCCAGGACTATACCGCCCAGCAAAAAGAAAATTATTTCAAAAACCCCTACATAAATCTGGTACCCCAGAATAACGGGCAATAAATGGTTCATAACGGCTTCGGAATTAGAGTATACTCCCGCATCACAGATAGTAATCAATTGGATTACTGCACTATTTTTTTCATGGGATTTTGAAAAGGCGGTAAAGAAAAAACCACCAATCTGGTGGTTTTTCGTATTGGAAATTTAATACGTTAATTCGATAATTACAAAAAGGCGGCCTAATAAATTTAAGCAACTGTTTATCAGCCATTTATTATCCTTTTACCAGGGTACCTACTTTTTCGCCGCAAGCTACGCGCCGCAGGTTGCCCGGCTTGTTCATATCAAACACAATGATCGGCAGTTTATTTTCCATACACAGGGTAAACGCCGTCATATCCATAACCCGCAGGTTTTTAGAGATACATTCCTGGAAGGTGATGGTCTCGTATTTTTTTGCAGAAGGATCTTTTTCGGGATCCGCTGTGTAAATGCCGTCTACCCGGGTGCCCTTCAGGATCACATCAGCCTGTATTTCGATGGCTCGCAACGAGCCGGCTGTATCGGTTGTGAAATATGGGTTACCGGTACCGGCGCCAAAGATCACAACGCGGCCTTTTTCAACGTGTCGAATGGCGCGGCGGCGGATGTATGGTTCAGCGATCTGCTCCATTTTTATGGCGCTTTGCAAGCGCGTAAAAACGCCTATTTTTTCGAGCATGGCCTGCATGGCCATTCCGTTGATAACGGTTGCCAGCATGCCCATATAATCGCCGTGAGCGCGTTCAATGCCTGTCTCAGCCTCATTCATACCCCGGTATATATTACCACCGCCAATTACAATAGCTACCTGCACACCCAAGTCAGCCACTTCTTTAATATCGTGTGCGTATTGTGCCAGGATAGCGGGATCCATTCCAAAACTTTTATCGCCCATCAACGATTCGCCGGAGAGTTTTACCAAAATGCGTTTGTACTTAGGTAGCATGTATGAATGACCGTTTTATTATTCGTGAATAGTGAATAGTGAATGGTCAATGGTCAATGATTGCCATTGCTACAGGCGCGCCATTAATTGTGAGCTTCAAAGCGCGGCAGCAACAACAAACCACAAACAAAAAACCACAAACCTTTTTAAACGCTGTGCAAAGAAAGGATTTTTTATTAATGTTTTACAGCTTTTGTAAAATGTGTTGCCCACATCCTTCGACTCCGCTCAGGATCAATTGGCCCTGAACGGGCAGCCTTCAACAATAAAGGGGAAACCACCATAAGCAGTTTCCCCTTTATTTATTTTGATTCGGTTATTGCGTATTAACCTAAAGCTACGCGCTTGAATTCGGTAACTTTTAAGCCGCCGTCAACACTTTTCAGGTAATCGCCAACGGTTTTGCCGTTGTCTTTTACGAAAGCCTGGTTAACCAGGGTGCTTTCTTTAAAGAAGGCGTTCAATTTACCTTCAGCAATTTTAGCGATCATTTCATCGGGCTTACCAGCCATTTTAGGATCAGCTTTGATTTGCTCGGTAACAATGGCGCGCTCGCGCTCGATGGTAGCAGCAGGTACTGCATCAGCATCTACGGCAACCGGGTTCATGGCAGCAATTTGCATGGCTACGTCTTTACCGGCATCAGCAGCAGCTTTATTCATACCTACCAGTACACCAATACGGTTAGCACCGTGAATGTAAGAAGCCACGAAGTCAGCATCAACACGCTCAAATTTAGTGATGCCGATCTTTTCACCGATGCTGGCCAGTTTATCGTTAACCAGGTCGGCTACTTTAGCACCATTGATAGAAATACCATTCAGCTCATCGAGGCTTTTTACGTTGTTGGCAACAGCGGCATCGATGATGCTTTGAGCGAAAGCCACGAAGTCAGCGTTTTTACCAACGAAGTCGGTTTCACAGCTAACGCACAACGTAATACCGGTTTTATTATCGGCTGTAGTTTTAGCCAGTACCACACCTTCTTTTGCCTCGCGATCGCCACGCAGAGCAGCAACCTTGGCGCCTTTTTTACGAAGCCAGTCGATAGCAGCTTCGAAATCGCCATTGGTTTCTGTCAATGCTTTGCGGCAATCCATCATTCCCGCGCCGGTCATCTGGCGCAGTTTGTTAATATCAGCGGCAGTAATAGCAACACTTGACATATTAATTTGAAAATTTAATAATTTGAAAATTTGAAAATGCGTCACAAATAACCCGATTCCATTCGAATCAATTACTTGCGAAACATTTTCATTTTATTAATTCTGCTCATCCTTCAACTCCGCTCAGGAGCGAAGAGAACGCAGAAGAGTGCGACGCAAGAGTAGCTTAATAGTTGTTCTGTAGCCGGGTTCATAAAAGTGCTGCACAATCATAATGCACAAAGGCAATGAGCGGGCAGAACCTGAAAGAACTTAGAACTAAGAACCTGCCTGCCGGCAGGCAGGCTTAAAACTAAAGAACTATCTTCTACCACCGCCAGGCCCGCGGTTACCACCACCAGGTCCGCGACCACCGCCACCTCTGTTCTGGCCACCACCGCGATGACCACCGCCACCGCCATGACCACGACCGCCACCACCGTGACCGCCGCCGCCTTTGTTGCCACCACGGCCACGACCAGCTTCAGCTTCGGCTTCAGCCAGCAGGCGTTGTGCTTTCTTTTCTTTTTCGTCATCTGCCTGCTCATCAGTTTCTTCGTCTTTCGCAGCTTGTCTTTCAGCAAGACCTTCAGCTATAGCAGCAGTGATGTATTGGGTGATGATTGCGATAGATTTTGTAGCGTCGTCGTTTGCAGGGATTGCAAAGTCAACTTTATTGGGGTCGCAATTGGTATCAACCATACCAAAAGTGGTAATGCCCAGTCTTTTGGCTTCGGCGAGCGCGATGTGCTCATGACCGATATCGATGATGAACAAAGCGGCGGGTACACGGCCCAGTTGGCTGATACCACCCAGTACTTTATCCATTTTATCGCGGTCGCGACCAAGGGTTAATTTCTCTTTTTTAGTCAGTGATTCAGCACTGCCGTCGCCCAGCATTTTGTCGATGCTTTGCATCTTCTTAACGCTTTTACGAACGGTGTTGAAGTTGGTCAACATACCACCTAACCAACGCTCGGTAACGAAAGGCATGTTCACTTTGCGGGCGCACTCAGTAACAATTTCTTTAGCTTGTTTCTTGGTGCCAACGAACATGATCTTTTTACCGCTGCGGGCAATCTGCTTCAGGGCCGCTGCGGCTTCCTGCAGGCTTTCGGTAGTTTTATTGAGGTCGATAATGTGAATGCCTTTCTTTTCAGCAAAAATGAAAGGCAACATTTTTGGGTTCCACTTCTTACGCAGGTGACCAAAGTGTACACCGGCATCCAGTAACTGCTGTTGCAATGAAGTGTTATTTTCCATTTAACTAAGTTGAAATGTGTGATTTGAAAATTTGATAATGACCACAAGCGTTTCCAAAACGCACTCCGCCATTTGGCGGAGGCGCCGGTATGGATTAACGTTTGCTGAACTGGTAGCTGCGACGAGCTTTTTTGTGACCGAATTTCTTACGCTCAACTGATCTTGGATCGCGTTTCAGTACACCAGCAGCTTTTAAAGCTGGGCGGTATTCAGCGCTCAGTTCAAGCAGCGCACGGCCGATACCCAGTTTAGCAGCTTCAGCCTGGCCTTTCATACCACCACCGGCAGCATTGATCTTTACATCAAATTTATCGAGCGATTGAATGCTTTTTAAAGGCAGCTCCACCTGGTTTTGTAAATAAACCAGCGAAAAATATTCTTTGTAGTCTTTATCGTTTACGGTGATCTTACCGGTTCCGCGCGACAACCAGATTCTTGTCACAGCTTCTTTACGACGACCAATAGCATTTTTTTGCTTTTCCATGTATTAAAACAATTAGAAAGTTAAAGATTGAGGTTTTTGTGCAGCATGCTCGTGTTGGTCGCCGGCATACACAAACAATTTCTTGAACATTTTGCGGCCGAGGCGATTCTTAGGCAACATACCTTTTACAGCTCTTTCAACCACTTGCTCCGGACGACGGCGCAACAGTTCGCGGGCTGTTTCAGATTTTTGACCGCCGGGGTAACCTGAGAAGGTCAGGTATTCTTTCTCGTCGGTTTTGTTGCCGGTGAATTTTACTTTGTCGGCATTGATAACGATGATGTAGTCTCCGCAATCAACATGTGGCGTATAGTAGGCCTTGTTCTTACCACGAAGAATGGCCGCTATTTTCGCGCACATGCGTCCCACGGTTTGATTGGTACCGTCTACAACATACCAGTTGCGTTTTACGGTAGCCGCATTCGCATGTTGGGTAGTGAAATGAAGTTTACTCATAAAAAAACTTTTAGCCGAAAGCTGCTTTTGTAAGCCTCAGCTGGTTAAGAAATTAAACAGCAACGCCATCCCGCTTGCTGTTTCCGCTTTTAGCAGATAACTAAAAACGGGTCGCAAAGATAGGCCGTTCCAATCGGCACAGCAAACATTTTGGCGACTTATTTTTCATCGCATCGTTGTAATTGATTGATTTTCAATAAATATTTTGACAGTTTATTTTTCATCATACCTAAAAAGCAGTCGCAGCGGGCGTTTTAGGGCGGTTATGGGTAGTTCTGAGTTCTCAGTTCTCAGTTCTCAGTTCTCAGTTTTTAGTTTTTAGTTCTCAGTTCTCAGTTCTCAGTTTTTAGTTTTTAGTTCTCAGTTTTGGGTTCTGAGTTTTGGGTTCTGAGTTTTTAGTTGGGGGCCGGAGATTGGTAGAAGGTTGCGGGTTCTGAGGGAGCCGGATACCGGTTGAATAGAACCTTATTAGGGTATTAGAACGGGTATTGATGTAAACCTTACCTTTATGACCAGACCATGAGAAGAACTATTATATTTATTCCGAAAGGGGAAAACGAACCGATAACTGTTGTTGTACACCACAAGCCGGAACTTAATGATACCGAACATGCTGGCATATGGAATATCGATACAAATGAAGCATTTTTAAGTACGTCATTATGGAACCAATTCCCGGAAAATGATCAGAAGCAGCAGAGAAAAGTTTTTGCTGTTTTGCATAGGGTGAGTAATCAATTATTGAAATGATTAAAAAATACCGGCCTGAGTCAGCATTTATTAAATGCCTAATCTATTACCACATTGACTACTTCCCACTGCTTTTTCCCTTAACGACCGTCCTGTTAGTTGTTTTACTTTTTTGACTCCCGGCATTGGGCTTCTTCCTGTTTGTAGCGGCTTTTTGCCCACCCGGTTTGGGCTGTTTCCTTTCAATGGTTCCCACTTCCACGCACCGCATGCCGGTAGATTGCAACCAGTTTTCTGGCACCCCATTAATACAGCCGGTAACTTTCATAAATACAGCATAGGCTGCTGCCCGGGCTGGAACCGGCACAACAAAGGATAACTCCTCCGGGTAATCAAAGAGACTGAACACCTCACTATGTACTATTTCCTTGTGTAATTTATTACGAGCCAGGTCGGGATATATAACATAAAAGCTTAGTTGAAATTGGTGCATATTCTTTGTCTTCCACTTGGGTGCTTTATCCAAACTCAGGGCAATGGACAACTGGCGTTTATCTATTTCAATCTTATTACTATACCAATTGGAACGGAGTAAATTTTGCAGCGTATGAACGGCATGGCATTCAAGGTTAAGCAGGCAATGCACATCATTGTAGTTTTTCTCTTTTAATTGAAGGCGAAGGACCGACAGCAAACGAGGCCAAAGAGAGCCATCGTTATGTACATCGCGAATACTGCTGAAGATCAGGCTGGCTGTTTTGTTCACCTGGAGCAACCTGTTTTTGCTTTGTTCCATGGCTTCGTTCAGCACGGCCGGCTTAAAGGTGCCTCTGGGGTTGCGTTCATGTTCGTCGTACCGTTTACTACGAACAAAGGTCATGCGCTTCATGCCCTGCATGGCTTTCTTATTTGCTTTGGCCATAATCAAAAAGTTTTATAGCTTTAATGAATATAGCTCATACGCATTCCCTTAACCGAAAGGTACAGAGAATTTGACATACCACGCTAATTTATCTCCCACCTTATAGCGTACTTACAGCGACTTTATAGTGACCTTATAGCGATGTTATAGCGACCTTATAGCGATAGGCCGCCGGGCCATCTTTTGTTTTTCTTCGCACCACCGCCGGTATTTCTTCGGAAACGGCGTAAACATTACACCAACAGAGCATCAATATTATGTGAGGTACATGGCCTGTGCCCAAAACAGGGTGCGAATTGGGTGCGAAGGAATATGGGAGCAGAGGCGAAGGACGGTGGGACAGCATGCAGCGCGGTCTTGTGATTTACTATAAACCTTAAGGACTTAGATATGGTTCAGGGCAATACAATTTACAAAACACAACATTTTTGTTGTGTTTGTATTTATTTCATATCTTTATTGCTATCCTAATTTCTCAAAACACTACAAACAACCCAATGGAGAATCAAATTATTAACCCCTCCTACAACACGGGATGTGCTATAGGAGCATTTAAACAATTGCTTTATGAGCATAAGCTTCAATTCCAATGGACATTTACACAAGACCGAAGAACTAACTTTAGAGGAATTTGAACAGCACTTTGGAACGAACGACTGGAGAAAGGCAAGAATCAAGAACGCACTCATATTCTTTGAAATCTTTTGCGCTTGTGGTTGTTCGACTGTATTTATTGGGGGAAGCTTTATCAGTACCAAGATAAATCCTGATGACATTGATCTGTGTTTTGACCTGCAAAACGTAGACTACGATAAATTGGAGAAAGTATTTCCTGATTTTTTTGATTATAATAAAATCGGTGAAATTCGAAGAAACTTAAAATGCCACATTTTGCATTTTGATGCCAATAACCTGCAATATTTACATATGCTTGAAAAAGATTTGAATGGTTACCAGAAAGGACTGGTTAAAATCAACCTAAAAGATATTTTTTATGATTAAAAATGAAAAGCAATATAGAATTTCAAAAAAGTTGTTGAACGAAATCAATGAGAATATTGATAATCTAAAAAAGGATACAACTCAACATCCATTAAAAATAAAATTGATGTTGGCATCTGCCTTAAATATGCAAAAGGAGATAGAGCAGGACCTATTACTATATGAAACTTTAAAGACAGACAAGATTGCTATTTTAAGAGAACGCCTCGTTGCCGACCTTCCCTCCTTACTCACCGAATACAAAATAAAATCCGGCTTAACGCAAAAGGAATTCGCTGCACAATTAGGCATTAAAGAACAACAATTACAACGTTACGAGGCAGATAACTTCAGAAGTGTTACCTTTAAAAATCTGCTTCGTTTCCTGGATGCCGTTGGTCTTGAGATCACCATCAAGGAAACCCGCATGACCAGAACCAATAAAAACAATTCCAGAAAAAAACAATCCCGCTAATGCCTGTTCACGCACTCGGTCGCAACACATTTGGTGATGTTGCCAATACCGGAAACCTGATGCCTATTGAAGAAGCCCATCAATTACTCAATGAATGGGTGCCAAACGAACGCCTGCGCCTGCACATGAAACAGGTAGCCGCCGTAATGAAAGCCTGGGCCATCGAAAAAGAACAGGCCGATGAACTCACCGCCCGCAAATGGGAACTGGCCGGCCTCCTGCACGATGCCGACTGGGAAAAACACCCCGATGCGCATTGCCGTATCATCATTGAAGAACTGGAACGCCGCAATATTGATCCTGAAGTGATCCATTGCATCGCTTCGCATGGTCCAAGATATTTTGAGGTAGAACCGCAGAACACGATGGATAAAATGATCTATGTGTTTGATGAATTATCCGGTTTTATACATGCCGCCGCCCTCATTCGGCCAACCCGGTACGAAGGCATGGACGTGAAAAGCATTCTGAAAAAACTAAAAACGCCTTCCTTCGCCGCCCAGGTAAACCGGGATGATATTACGGATGCCCTCGCCCGAATAAATACCCCGCTGGAAGAGATCATTCAATTTATCATTGATAAGCAGAAAGACGTGCAATAATCAATTGCCGGTAGACCAATATTCGCTATTTTGCAAATACAGACTCGATCATTTGCACTATGAAGAAATGGATCATTGTACCAACAGCCTTGATTGCAGCAACTTTTCTTGCCATCTACATTTTTTTGCCTAAAAAAATCCACCTGTCACAAACAGTTACAATTAACTGTACGCATGGGGCTGCAAACAGGTACATTGTGAATGATTTAAATTGGTTTACCTGGTGGCCTGCAAATACTTCAGTACAAGATACAACTCAAGGCCAGGCCGCTACTTTTCCTTATAAAGCCTTTACTTTTCAACCCCATCAAAAAATGTTCGATGCTATTGGTGTACGCATTAACGCCGATGATCTTACTATTAACAGCAGGATCACACTAATACCTAAACATACAGATTCGGTACATATACAATGGGATCTTGGTTATTACGCCGGCATTAACCTTACCACAAGGATACAACGATACAGACAGGCACGTACGCTACGGCATCATATTAAAGAACTGCAGACCCGCATGAAGCTGTTTCTTGAAAAAACCGAGAACGTATATGGTATTACTATCAAAAAAACGCTTGTAAAAGATACATTGCTGCTGTCTGCCAGAAAGGTTTTTGATTCTCTTCCTACCACTCAAAACATATACAGTTTAATAAATAAACTTAAAACATACATTCAGCAACAGGGAGCAATGGAGACGGGATACCCGATGTTGAACATTCTACGAAAAGATAATACGCATTTTGCAACCATGGTGGCCATACCTGTTAATAAAGCGGTTAAAGAACAAAATGATTTTGTTATAAAGAAAATGGTTCCAGGTAATTTACTGGTGGCAGAAGTGAGAGGGGGAGAGCATACCATATCCAATGCATTTACACAAATGGAAAATTACCTGACTGACCATCACCTTGAATCACCCGCCATACCATTTTATTCTTTAATAACTGATAGGATTGCCGAAACGGATACAAGCAAATGGGTTACCCGTATCAGTTACCCGTTTTTTTAATACCGGCGCATCAGTCTTTAAACCGAACGACCATGGTACTATCATTATTCCTTGCCAGTATAAACGCTTCTTTTTTCCCAACTTCAATTTTTCTTATATGACGGATTTGTCCTTTTATTGCCAGTCCGTTTATTGCTTCCGAGGTAAAAACGGCGTTTCCCTTGTTCATTAAAACGGTCCCAAAGCCAGCATCATAACGCCCCATTTCAATATTGTTATCATAATAATTGCCCACCAGCAACAGGTCAGGTAGTGAGTCGTTGTTTGCATTCACTACAATGGCATCGCGATATGATGTTAATTGTGCTTCCCAGGGAAGCGCCTTTACTGTAAAGTTCAGATGACCATCATTTATTAAAACAGCATTGGAAAAATAATCAGCCGACAGCACGCTTGCCTTATCCAGTTTATCAGATAAAAAAAGATCTGCCAGCTTTGCTTTGGCAAAATCCTCGGCATACAGGAAGCGCTTTTTTAAAACAGGAAGTTTCTTTTCCAATTCCGCTTTGCTGGCAAAAGGCACTTCCCTGCCCCCGACATAATAAGTGAGTATTTGCTCCTTTTTTCCGTTGTCATCGAAATCGTTGTAATACAACCGAACCGGTTCTTTATCCGAAGCCTTTAACCGGCTGTTCAATCCAAGGTTTCCTGCTACCATATCTATATCGCCGTCGCTGTCAATATCGCAAGGCAGCATGAAATTCCACCAGCCCCTTTTATTGATGAGTTGCTTTTTACTAAAAACGCCATTCGTATTGATATAGGCATCAATACCTCCCCATTCCAGGGAAACGATCAGATCATTATCGCCATCTTTATCCAGGTCGAACCAAACAGCCTGCGTAACAAACCCTGCATTTTCAAGTTCTTTAGCACGGGCAACGGTAACATCTTTAAATTTCCCGGTTCCATCATTTTGCAGCAGGTACGAACGGGGCGCCCGTCCATATTCCCAGGGCACCGCTCTTCCGCCAATGAAAAAATCAACAAAACCATCTTTATTAAAATCATAGGGAATAACGCAGGATGCAGTTACATATACATTTTCAATGGCGCCTTTAAACCTGGTGAAATGCGCCTTCCCGTCATTAAGATAAACCCGCGGTAATAAATTTTCATCCCCACCAAAATATTCATTGCCGCCGCTGGCCACCACCAAATCGATATGCCCATCTTTATTAACGTCTGCCCAGCAGGCATCCACATCCTCATACATACTGTCGATATCAAGCGCTGGTTGTACCGACCTATAAAATTTACCGGCAGGTTGTTGCAGATAAACGACGCTTTTTTCTCTTTTTGAAGAACCGATATATACATCTTCCAGGCCATCATTATTAATATCGGCTACCGCCAGGGCCGGCCCTTCTGTAGATATCATATGCGGAATTAACGGTTCGCGATCGAATTCAACAAAAGGGTTCTCTACATGACGGTGGGGTAAATTAACAGCCTTTGTAATATCTTCCATTGGCCTGCTGTTGTACTTCCGGTGATTGGTAACTTTACTGTAGTCGAACAGTGGCAATCCTTTATTATACCGCACATGCAATACAGTGCTGTCTTTGGGAAATTGTATCTTTTGACAGGCATTATCAGGCCAGATCAAAAATGCGGAATCAGGTTTTATTCTTTCCAGCCCAATATGTATGGGTATTTCCATAGCCGATAAAAAACCATGCACCGGTTGTTTTTCATATAAGCAAATTTCACCACCGGAAAAAATGATCACTTTAGCGCCCAGGGCATTTATATTTTTTTCCGGACCATTTAACATTATTTGAACATAGCGTTTATTGTGCTGGTCGTTGTTCTTATTCTGATACAGGATAGCCGGCTCATTAATATTGTTTACCACCACGTCCAGATCTCCATCGTTGTCAAAATCGGCGTATACAGCGCCATTCGAAAAAGTGGATTCATTGTTATGTATCTGTTTCTCGTCATCTTTAAATACGCCCTGACCTGTATTAACAAAAAACTTATTGGGTATTTTAATTTCCGGAAATTTCTCCAGCAAGGCCATGTCGGTCTCATTTACTTTACTCTCGCGAATCTTTCCCTGTATTTCCTGGTTGGAGACATAATTGATGTAGTCGATATCATTCATCCGCTTGGGTATACCATTTGAAATGAACAGATCTTTTAATCCGTCATTATTAAAATCCATCCATAAGGCCGACCACGACCAGTCGGTAGCATGCACGCCGCTGTACAAACCCACTTCGCTGAACATCCCATTGCCGCGGTTCAATTGAAAATTATTGCGTGTATATTGGTAGTGGTACCCGTTCCTGATCTTTTCATAAAAAATATCATATGCATCTTCCCCCAATGACCGTTTAAGTATGTACGGATCGGAAGGCAGCATATCCATCGAAATGATCTCTGAAAATCCGTCATTATTTACATCGGCAACATCAACGCCCATCGAAAACTGGCTGGTATGCATAATGCAGGAGTTGAGGTCTTCTTTAAAGGTGCCGTTATGCTGATTGATATACAGATAATCATTTTCGTGAAAATCGTTGCCTACATAAATATCAGCGTAGCCATCGAGGTTAATATCAGCTACCGTTACGCCTAATCCATATCCTATAACAGAACTGTTGATCCCTGTTTCGCGGGTCACATCTGTAAAATAGGTTCCCTCGTTGCGGTAAAAACGGTCGCCCGATAATGAATCATAAGTACCTGCAAATTGAACCCGTGGACGAAAGTTGCTATTGGCGTGCACAGAATGGTTGAGCAGAAACATGTCCATGTCACCGTCGTTATCATAATCTAAAAATGCAGCCTGTGTGCTAAAGCCGGAAAAATCAAGGCCATATTCACGGGCTCTGTCTTTGTATGCAGGAATGCCATTTTTATCGATACCCTGGCACATTAAAAGCTGATTACGGCTATGTAACGTTTCATAATTACCCACACGGCATATATAAATATCCAGTAGCCCGTCATTATTTATATCAACTACTGAAACCCCTGTAGACCACCCGCCATCGTTTGGAATTCCGGCGGCTGCAGTGACGTCTTTAAATTGTAAACTGCCGGCATTTAAATACAATTTGTTCTGCTGCTGATTACTTGCAAAGAATAAATCAATGAGCCCATCATTATTGAAATCACCGGCGCCTACACCGGCGCCGTTATAAAAATACATGTAAGTGAACAGGTTGAATTGCGAAGCGGCTGTTAACTGATTCGAAAAATTCAAGCCGGTTTTTTTATAATTCAACGCTTCAAACAAAACGGGTTGGGCCGGCCTGGATGTACAGCCCGTTAATACCGACAAAACCAATAGCCAGCATAAAGAAAGCAATAGTAAAGGATCTTGTCTATATAGTAATGTGTGCCGTTTCATTTTTTAGTTTTTGATACGTCGTATAAAACAGGATAGCTATCGTTTTGAAGAATGATCAGGTAATCGTTTTCCACACCCTTAATTTCAACAATATCTCGCACTGCACCATTCAGGCGCAAACCGCTTTCGCGTGAGTCGATGACCTTTAATTTCCCACCATGGCCGGTGTTCATTAAAACGGTTACGGCACAGGCATCGAGCCGGCCGAATTGGGGTTGAAAACCAAATTCATTGCCGCCCAGAATAAGATCTGTTTTACCGTCGTGGTTTATATCGGTGCATTTAATTGTATTTACGCATGAAAATTGCACAGGCGCAGGTAGATCCTGAATGGTAAACTTTCCGTTGCCATTATTTATAGCTATACATGATGCGGCATAGTTAATTTGTTTTACAACAGCTTTTTCGATCAGTTCGGCATCAAACAGTTCGTGTACTGTTTTTTTTGCAAACCCGCGATGCTGTAAATTCTGTTTTTTAAGTGAAGGCAACTGATCAGTCATTTCGCGTTTTAGAAACACGGGCATATCCTTTCCTTCTATGGTGCGGGTAATAATTTTTTCAATAGAACCATTCTGGTCAAAGTCATTGATCCACATTTTCACAGGATGCTGCGGGTCAGGATGCAAATAAAAATTTTCTCCCATATTGCCTAATACCAGGTCCAGGTCGCCATCTCCGTCCATATCCGCTGCTGACACTGCTTTCCACCAGCCAAACAAATCAACAAGATCTGTTTTAATTTCTTTAAAGCGATCACCGGCATAGGAAAATATCCGGGGCGCCATCCATTCCCCTACAATAACCAATTCTTTTTGCTCATCGCCTGCAAGGTTAGCCCAAACAGCACCGGTAACCATTCCAATATGGGCAATGTCGGGGTTCCTTTCTCTTGCAATTTCTGTAAAATGTCCTTTCCCATCGTTTACGTACAGATAACTAACCGGAGAAACGCCATATGTATAAGGAACGTTTGATGCGCCTACAAAAAGGTCTTCATCTCCATCAGCATCAAAATCATTAGCGACAGCAACTGAAATATTCATATTATTGGCCGGAAAAGAATTTGAACCAAGATCGAAATTTCCTTTGCCATCATTTATATATAAACGGTGTTGCAATTGGCGCTGATTAGCCGGCACATTATTTCCCCCGGCGCCAACAAAAAGATCAAAATCTTTGTCGCCATCACAATCGAAAAAAAGCACTGATACATCCTCAAAATCGGCCAGCTGTTTAAATATTTTTTCGTCCTTTTTAATAAAGCCTGATGGGGTTTGAAGATATAATTGTCCTCCCTGATTGGCGGCGCCGCCTATGTAAATATCGGTTAACCCGTCGCCATTCACATCAGCACTGGCAGCCCTGGGACCTTCACGCGAAAGTAATCGCGGTATATTACGCTCGTAATAAAAATCAATATGATCATCTTCCCGGTGCTTATCGAAGGTGTTACTTACAGCCTCAAACATGAGCGGTTGAATGCGCTGTGCATCAGTATTAAAATTGATTTTATTATTATCCGGTTGCGAAATTGTATGCAGGGTATCAATGGCAGGGTGTTCATATTTTAAATAAGAACGGTCAGGCCATATGATGATCATCGAATCTACTTTTGTTGTTTGCCCCAACCCTATTACTACTTTATAATCCACCGATGACTGAAAGCCCCGGCTGGGCATCACTTCGCGGCTGTACACCTGGTTATTGGCGTACAACTTTACTTCGCTTCCTACAGCAAACTTATTGGGATGTTTTCCTTTTAATGTTACTGCCAGGTAATGGTTTTGCCCGGCTTCTCTGCTGTTGTTGCGGTAAACGAAAGCAGGCTGGTTTACATTATTCACTACCAGGTCTAAATCACCGTCGTTATCAAGATCGCCATAAGCTGCCCCGTTTGAAAAAGAAGGTTGGTCAAGCCCCCAGTTTATCCCGGCATCTGAAAATTTTAAATACCCTTCATTTTTAAAGGCCTTGTTGGCAATTGGGTGTGAAGGCATTTTGTTAATGATAGAATCAACTTCTTCTCTATTGCCGGTCATTACCATTTTCTGAATAATATCATTAGCAAAAAAATCAATAAAGTCCTGATCGGTAACATCCAGGTAAATACCATTACATACAAAAATATCGGTTAATCCATCGTTGTCTGCATCAAACATAAGCGCCCCCCAGCTCCAGTCGGTGGCCGCTACGCCGCTGTATTGGGCAACGTCCATAAACTCACCATTTTTGTTATTCAGTTGCAACGTGTTTTGCATGAACTGGCGATAGAACCCGTTTTTTTCCTTCAGGCGATATACGTCGATATTATCAAAGGAAGAAGTAGTTTTTAGCCGGTAGTCATCACCTGGCAGCATGTCGGTTGTAAAAATATCAGGATAACCATCATTATTTATGTCTGCTATATCGGCCCCCATAGAAGCCAGGCTGGTATGCTGCATGCATTTTTCCAATTCATCCTTAAAAGTGCCGTTTTTCTGATTAATGTACAGGTAATCGCGTTCAAAAAAATCGTTCGATACATAAATATCCGGATAGTCATCGTTATTTATGTCACCTACCGTAACACCCAAACCCAAACTGATCAAACTACCATGAATACCCGATTCGCGGGTAACATCAACAAATTTTCCGTTATCGTTGCGCAACAAATGATCACCGCCGCCCTTTAAAAAATCGGCTACAGGCCAGTTTTCTGCAGCAAGTTCGCGTTTATTGGCATAGTTCAGGGTATTTACCGGAATAGGACTGTTGTTTACTACAAAACAATCGAGATCGCCATCGAGGTCGTAATCAAAAAATGAGGCCTGGGTGGTATAACCGGTGTCTGCCAGTCCGTATGCCTCGGCCGAATCGATAAAGGTTAAATTATGGTTGTTGATAAAAAGCTGGTTCGCTTTTGAAATACCATCGTTCATATGGCCTGAGTTGGCTACAAAGATATCCAGCCAGCCATCGTTATTAATGTCTGCCATTACTGTTCCTGTACTCCATTGCTTTTTTAGGGAGAACCCTGCTTTGGCGGAAATATCCTCAAACTGCCAGTTGCCTTTATTCAGATACAGTTGGTTACTGCCTGCATTAGCCGTAAAAAAAACATCGGCCAGGCCATCGTTGTTAATGTCGCCAACAGCTACTCCTCCGCCATTATAAAAATTACGAAAAGTTAAAATATTAAAATCTTTCGTCTGTTTCACATCGTTCGAAAACCGGATGCCGGTATTTTCCATTAGTTCAAAAAGGGTGGGCTCCTTTTTTTCATTGCGGCCACACGAAAACAACATGGCAATAGCACAACCGTAAACAATTTTGAGTGGCATTTTCATTTCTAAAAAGTAATTAGGCATTCATTGCCGGTGAATTCAATTTAGCTTTTTACCGGCAATTTGAATGTTAACAACCATGTACAATTTAAGTAAAAACAAAAAGGCCATTGCATTGAATGACCTTTTTGTTTTGCAGTTATAAAAAACAATTAATACCCTTCGTTTTGAGTTAGATTAGGATTAACAGCCAATTGTTCGGCAGGAATAGGGAAGATCAAATATTTGGGATCATCTGTTGGTTTTTCCTGCCATGGCTGCAGGAATTTTCCAAACCGGATCAAGTCTTGTCTTCTCCAGCCTTCCCAGTACAATTCTCTTCCTCTTTCATCGAGCAATGCCTCCGGATTGAGCGAAGTCAATGGTGTAGCACCACGCTTTGTTCGAATAGCATTCACAATTACTAAAGCGCCTGCAGCATTGTTTGTCCTAAGTAATGCTTCGGCTTTCATTAACATAACATCTGCCAGCCTGAAAATAACGTAGTCATTATCGGCCTGTTCGCCACCAGAATAGTCAATAGGATATTTCATTACCCGGATACCGGTAACTTCAAGGTTCGCGCCTGTTTCTTTCAGCTTTACTTCGGGAGTAAAGACCAAAGGATTACCCTTTCTGTCTTTTAATGCCTCTCCCTTTTCATTGAATTGCTGACCTACCAAAAAGCCGGTGCGAACACCGCCTACATCGGTCATGCCGGGGTAGGAACCTCCACGCCGCTGATCGGTACTGCCGAACTTATTATAGAAATCAGACAGTGTAGTAAATCCGTTCCAGCCGCTTGGTTTCATGTTATAATGCAATCCTAAAAACCATCTCGAGCGTACATTACCACCTCTGTCGCCATCTTTGTTATATAACGTATAAATATTCTCGGTTGATTTCACATCGTTATCAGGTGCAAAATTGTCGAAAATGTTATTAGCAAGCGTATATTTAGTACTATTGATGATCTGGTCGGCCAGGGTAATTACCTGATTCATATCTGCGGCCTCGAATGTGGGGTTTTGCCGGCTGGCGAAAGCGCCTTTATTAAGATAGGCTTTCATTAACAATACCCTTGCGCCGTCTTTATTGGCTACATAGGCAGGGCCGTCGGGCAATGTACTCATAATAGCATTCACCTCACTGATAACGAAATCAAGCGCTGCAGGGCCTTTTAATACAGTCGGCGTTTTTTTCAAATCTTGCAGATCATCGCGAAAAGGCACCTGGTCCCAGCCATCGGCAACAACGAAAACGGTGAGCGCCCTGATGAATCTTGCTTCGGCTGCCTGCTGTGCCGAAGGGTTGAATTGCAACACGTTTGTTGCTGCATACTGCGCCTGTAATAATTCCCTGTAGGTTTCGCGCAAAAAAGTATGTTCTGAAGTCCAGCTGTGGCTATGCAATACCCTCCATACGCCGTTATCATCCCAGTCGGGACCTCTTGTTGGGCCTATTACTTCATCGGTAGTATGCTCCTGGGCAGCCCATAATCTCGACTGATCCATAAATGGGTTTGCAAGAGAATTATAAGCACCTCTGAGCAAATCGGCAACCGGTATAGAAGATGTTTGCGTTTGCTGAAGCTCTGATTCAAAATTTTCATCCAGTTTTGTACAGGCTACCAAAACCAGCATGAAAAATAAACCAAATATTAAAATTTTATATTGTTTCATTTTCGAACTGTTTAATTGCTTACAATGACATTGATACACCAATTAAAAAGGTTCTTGCCGTTGGATAAGGAGTATACTCAATACCCAATGATGGAATACCGCCAACCGATTTATCGGTATTTACTTCGGGGTCAAAACCGGTGAAATCGGTGAGCACAAACAAATTCTGACCTGTTAATGATACCGTTAAATTTCTGAAGGTATTACGAAAATTTCCGAATGAATAACTGATGGTGGCATTGGCCATTTTCAGGTAGTTGCCTTTTTCAAGATACCTGGAGGATGGTGTAATCGGGTTCGAAGGATCTTCCTGAACATCGCTTTCTATAAGTGTCTTGGCTATATTACGTGTTCCCAGGTTACCGATCGGCAATACGGTATTGGCCGTATTATTGTATATATAGTGGCCAAAATTGCCGTTCATATTAATAACCGCCGAAAAGTTCTTATATGAAAAATCGGTGCTTAAACCTAACAACGTCTTGGGAAACGGGCTGCCCTTATAAAACCTGTTGATCGAAGGATCACCGCCGGTGTAAATGGCCTGGCCGGTAGCTTTATCCAAACCTTCATAATTAGCCAGGTAATACACGTTTAAAGGTTGACCGCTTACTAACCGTTGTGCTGTAGCACCCGAAATACCCTGTCCGTGCAGGCCGCCTGTTTCATAATATCCCAATAATCCTTTCAGTTCATTTTTGATGAAAGAGGCATTGACACCTATATTCCAGTTTATATCCCTGCTTCTGATGATACCGCCAAATAATGAAACTTCGACCCCTTTATTCACTATGTTGCCCGGTAAATTAATCCAGTACTTGGTACCTGCCGGGCCTGGTTGAGGTACATTCTGTTCAAACAATACATCTGTTGTTTTTTTATAGAAATAATCTATCGAACCGGTTACCCTGTCGTTCATAAAACTGAAATCTATACCACCGTTGGTAGTAGTACTTGTTTCCCATTTCAGTTCAGGATTTTCGATATTCAGTTGAGTGATCGATTGCTGGCCAAGTCCATACCTGCGCAGGGAAGCGCCTGAAGGAAATTCCTGGTTGCCGGTCTTTCCCCATCCGATACGGACCTTCAGGTTCGTAAAGACATCTACACCTTTCATAAAGTCCTCATTCGATAGGTTCCATGCAAAAGCCAGAGAGGGGAAATAACCGTACTTTTCATTTTCGCCAAATTTGGTACTGCCATCAGCGCGTAATGTAGCCGTTACCAGATATTTGTCGAAGAAATTCATAATAGCTCTTCCAAAGAAAGATTGCAGTTCCGTAGTGGGGGTTGTAAAAGAATAAATCTGCCGGTTACCCTGGGTTGAATACTGCATGAAATCATAATAACGTAAGTCGCCTACGTCAATAAAATCAAACCCCGACAAGCCTGAATTATTGGATTCATATTTCAGGTATTCATGACCGACAACTGCATTCAGGTTAAAATTATCAGTTACTTTCCTGTTAAAGGAAAGGGTATTGGTTATTTGTTGCGCCGTTTCTTCTGCGCTAAAAATCGCTGCTGCGCCCCGGTCTTTAACAGCTTCTATATTAATCCACCGCTTTAGTTCTCCTCTCGATTTACCGGTACGCCGGGTGAGGCTGTACTGCAGCTTGTATTCCAGAAAGTCGGTGAATTTATACGAGGGAGAAACGGTTGCAAGAATAATATTCTCATTTGAGCGGGCATCGTATGCCTGGAGCATTGCCACCGGGTTAACGGTTGTTGCACCCACAGCCGGATCGATCCATACAGAATCGGTACCCGGTTTGTAAAAAGCGTGTGTTGGGTTCCACTGTAATGCCTGACCAATGAGACTTCCTTCAAAACCGGCATCGTTCGAAATGGGAGGAAGCTGTTCATTTGTTCCCGTAGTAAACAAACTAAAATCAACATTCATTTTCTTGCTGTTGAGCAGCTTGAAACTACTGTTTAAATTGGCGGTGTATTTTTTAAACTCCGATTCCTTTACAATCCCCTGTTGATTGAGATAGCTGAAAGAAATACGGTACCTGGCATTTTCTGAGCCGCCTCCTACCGCCGCATTATAATTTTGCGTGTAGGCGGTACGGGTAATTTCATCCATGGCATCATAATCTCCGCCAAAATTTCCACCCGTTAGCCCATATTTCTGCAGGGTGGCCCTGTATTCGTTTCCATCCAATACTTCCAGCTGCCGCATTATTCTGCTTACCCCAAATGAAGCGCCTGCGTCAACCACAGGGTTGCCACTCTGCCCTTTTTTAGTAGTAATATATATTACCCCGTTAGCGCCTCTCGACCCGTAAATGGCCGTCGCCGAGGCATCCTTCAGGATCTCCATCGAGGCAATATCATTCGGATTAATAAAATTAAGCGGGTTGGTTCCCGGCGTCGAGGTTCCTATCCCATTACTGATCGCATTGGGGCGGGCCGAACTGCCTGATAAGGGCACACCGTCTAACACATATAAAGGCTGCTGACCCGATCTGATAGAAGCATTACCTCTTATACGAACGGTAGTGGGCGCTCCAGGTTGCCCGCTGCTGCTGATAACCATCACCCCGGCGGCCTTACCCTGTATAGCCTGATCGGGTGAAACGATCACCCCTCTATTAAAATCTTTTGCTTTAACAGATTGTACAGAGCCTGTAACATCTCTTTTTCGGGCGGTTCCATAACCTACTACTACAATTTCGCCAAGGTCGACAGTGCTTTCAGTGAGGATGATATTAACCGTGTTACTGGTTGAAATATCAACTTCCTGCGAAGTATAACCAACTGCACTGATCGTGAGGGTTCTGGCCGATTCGGGAGCGGCTAACCTGAAATTACCTTGTTCATTGGTGGTAGTACCGGAGTTGGTACCTTTAACAACAACGGAGGCGCGATTAATACCGGCACCCGAGCTGTCTTTGATAGTTCCCGTAATTTGTTTTACTTGAGAATAAACGTTGAGAGAATAGATGACAGTCAGCAAAGGCAATATTGCCTTTAGCAATCGTTTTGAGGGCATAATAATAGTAGTTATTGGTTAAAAAACAATAATACCAATGTGTATCCTGAACACAATTTTATGCAATTTCCAAGACTCTAAAAAATAAAAAGTCGATTTAGCCGATGCTTAACAAAACTTACTTTGCTACTTTAATTACTGCCGTATCCAAGGGTTATGAGCCGTCAACATGGTAACTTGAAGTATAGTACCATGCACCGGACTACAGGTATGATTAGTGTCCTTCTAATTAAAAGACAGCCCCAACTATAAAAAGCTGCTTTTAACCATGTTAATTAATAAATAGTGAGAAATATTTTATACGGGCATTGGGGTAGATTTTACTTTACCGTTTGAAAACCGGGAAGCATTAAACCGGTATAATTTACCTGGTCGGTGCGGAACATCCTGTTCCAGCTCATTCATATCTTCGAGCCAGTTCATTAAGAAGAACTTCTTCCGGAAGTTACGGCGATCCATTTTAACGCCCAGGATGGCCTCATACAAATTTTGTAACTCACGCAAGGAGAACTTCTCCGGTAATAAATTGAAAACGATGGGATGTTCTTCAATTTTCGATTGCAGCCGTTCAAGGCAGGTGTATAAGATCGTCTTATGATCGAAGGCCAATGTAGAAATTTCGTTTACAGGATGCCAGTGCAGCTCATTATCACAAAACTTAGGTTGATGGTCTTTGATATTTATCAAAGAATAATAAGCGGTGCTGATAACCCGTCCGGCAGGGTGGCGGTTTACTTCACCGAAAGTATACACCTGTTCAAGGTACACATCATCGAGGCCAGTGCGCTCTTTCAATACGCGGTACGATGCGTTTTCAAGATTCTCATTGGGTTTTACCAGATCGCCCAGTAACGACCATTGATTATTGAATTCTTCAAGGTCAGATTTGATGAGCAGAACTTTAAGTTCGTTTTTGTCGAATCCAAAAATTACACAATCAACCGAAAAGGCGATTTGAAAAAACTCGCGGTCTTCAGAACGCAATTGATGAATGGTTCTTTGTAATGCTGTTCCCATGGCTATGAGCAGATTGTCAGGGTTAAGAAATACTTGATTTATACTTATTAACCTGTCTTGAAAAGTATAACAGGTTTGTTTTTGAAAACTAAATTACACCGGTAGGAAGCCTATTTGCACGCAATTGTATGATAACTACACATTCAACCTGGAATGGCTTATGCCGGTCGTCATATACCGGTAAAGATATATGGATTGTTTCACTCCCGAACACCTCTGTGTTTTTTACTACACTTTTTGACTAAGGACATGTTTCAAATACCATACCCTTTTCACGAAAGACGAAATTGCGCCAACTCATTGCCTATGAATTAGTTTTACAACCGGTATGGGTAGCTGGAATGGCGTTATTTTGAATAAAACAGCCTATTTTGCTGCATCGCAAGTACTGAGTAATTGATATTTATCAATATCGGGATGTGCTAACAGTGTCTAACGCCCTTGCAAATAAAACAGGGTATTGAACTAACTTCGCATAAAACAGTAACAACTAATTTATTTATGTATTCGCCCGACCAAACAAAATCCTTACAAAAGGCAACTACCGGTTTAATGGAAAAGAACTCCCAAGGTCATATAACCGATAAAGAGATCGAAACGCTCCGGGATGTGCTTCGTTTCCATGAACACCGGTATTATATTTTGAATGATCCGCTTATTTCCGATTTTGAATACGACCTACTATATAAAGCGCTCGAAAAATTAGAGAAAGAGAATCCTGCCATTCGCACGCCCGATTCACCTACCCAACGGGTAGCCAAAGAGCTTACCAAGGAATTTCCAACGGTTTCGCATTTGGTACCCATGCTATCGCTCGATAACTCGTATAATGCCGATGACCTTATCGACTTTGACCGCCGGGCGCGGGAATTGGCAAAGGTTGATGTTTTGGAATATTGTGTTGAACCCAAGTTCGACGGAGCCAGTATATCGTTGGTATACGAGAATGACCTGCTGGTACGCGGTGCCACCCGGGGCAACGGAGTTCAGGGAGATGATATTACGACCAACATAAAACAAATCAGGTCTATTCCCTTATCGGCTGCCATTTCAAAGTATGGCCTTGAGCAAATTGAGATCAGGGGTGAAGTGTTGATGAGTAAACAAAACTTTAAGAAGTATAACGATCAGTTGGCCGAACAAAACCTTCCGCCGTTAGCCAACCCCCGCAATGCAGCTGCTGGCACCTTGCGCATAAAAGATCCCAAAGAAGTGAGTAAGCGAAACCTGGAAGCATTTTTATACCAGGTAAGCCATTATAACCAATTACCGAAAACAACTGCCGATAACCAATTGAACAGCCACAGCGGTTGTTTGGAAATGTTATGGGAGCTTGGTTTTCGCAGCCCGGTAAAAGAGAAAAAGGTATTGAAAGGGATTGATGCCGTTATTGCCTATTGCCACGAATTTGAACACCACCGCGACGACCTGCCTTATGAGATCGATGGCATGGTGATTAAAATAAACGACATTCACCAGCAAGACCAGTTAGGAATGACCACTCATCATCCCCGGTGGGCCATTGCTTATAAATTCAAGGCACGCCAGGCTACCAGCAGGTTAAAGGCGGTAGAATTTCAGGTTGGCCGTACCGGCTCGGTTACTCCGGTTGCCAAGATTGAACCCGTACCTATTGGCGGAGTTACCGTGGGCTCTATATCATTATTTAACGAAGAAGTGATCAAAGAAAAAGACCTTATGATCGGCGATACCGTACTGGTTGAGCGGGCAGGGGATGTAATACCCTATATTGTTAAATCATTACCTGAACTGCGTTCGGGTACCGAAAAGAAAATAGATTTTCCTACCCATTGCCCCGTATGTGGCGACAAGTTGGAAAAGCCGGCCGAAGAAGCTGTATGGCGTTGCAGCAACATCAATTGCGAGGCCCAGGTTGTAGAGCGTATCATTCATTTCACCAGCAAGGACGCTATGGACATTAGGGGATTGGGCGAGGCCAACATTCGTAAGTTCTATACGTTAGGTTTCCTGAAAGACATACCTGGCATATACCAGTTGCCCTTTGATCAAATAGGAACGTTAGAAGGATTTGGGAAGAAAAGCATTACCAACCTGCAGGCAGCCATTGAAACATCCAAGTCGCAACCCATTCACCGCCTGATATACGCCCTGGGCATCCGGTATGTAGGAGAAACAACTGCAAAAACGCTTGCCCATGCGGTTAAGCATCTGTTAGAATTGAAAGATTACTCGTTGGAAGCCCTGCAAAACCTGGAAGATATTGGCCCAAAAGTAGCAGGCAGCGTTCATCAATTTTTCCATAATTGGGACAATATTGAAACCCTGCAAAAGCTGGAAACATTAGGCCTGAAGCTGAAAAACGACAAAAAGGACCTGGTAACGGGAGGCAACCTGAGCGGTCAAACGTTTTTATTTACCGGCACCTTGCCTACACTCAAGCGAAGCGATGCCGAGGCTATGGTTGAATCTAACGGAGGGAAGTTATTAAGCAGCGTAAGCGCCAATTTAAACTATCTGGTAGCGGGCGAAGAGGCTGGAAGCAAGCTGGAAAAGGCCAAAAAGATAACCTCAATCAAGATCATAACCGAAGCCGAATTCCTGTCCCTTATACATCATTGATATGATTCTTATCAATTGTTTGAATTTCACATTTGTTTTTTTGTAACTTTAGCCAAAAGGAAAAGGCGATGATAAAAAAACTCCCCAATGAGGTGTGGAAACCACTGCAGTTTCCAGGCTGGAAGCACCTCCGTAAAAAGTATGCGTTATCCTCCATGGGACGCATAGCCAGCTACACAAACGACGTTGTTGAAGACGGTAAATTGCTTCAGGGTTCCCTAACTACCGGTTACAGAACTTTGAACCTGCATCGTCCAGGCAACAACGGTACTTTGTACATTCACCGTGAGATTGCCCGTTTATTTCTGAAGAAACCCTCACTCAAAAACAAGTATGTGATTCACATCAATCACAACAAGCTTGATAATGCAGTGAAGAACCTGAAATGGGCAACGCTTGAAGAAATGATCGAACATCAGCAACACAGCCCGGCAAAGATTGCGTACAAAAAAGTACAGGCAAACAGAACCGAAGGTTTGAAGCTGAATGCGAAACAGGTTCAAGGCATTAAAAAGATCCTTAGCGACAAGAACCGGAAGATCACCATTAAAAAGTTGGCGGAAAAATTTGGCGTCTCTGAGATGACCATGTACCGCATTAAAAGTGGTGAAAACTGGGGCAGGATTAAATAGTGCCCGGTAATTGATGCAGACAATAAGTGGTGTGATCGTATAAGGCTAGCTTTCACACCACTTATTTTTTTTGGGGAAGAATACAGCCTACGCGCTTCAAGCTATAAGCAGCAAGCCAAATACAGGCAGCCACTAACAGCCACCCGGCAAACGCAAATCCACGATCTTTCATCTTACCCTTTCACGATTTCCGATCCACGACTGCCGATTCTTGCGCCCCTTTTACAATTGCCCGGCGTTTTGTATTTCACGATTGCGGATTCACGATTGCCGACTGCCGTTTCACGATTGCCAATTACCGCCTTTGTGCCTCGTTGCCTTGTTGCCTTTTCTTATCTTTGACCCATGCTACAACCTTCCACATTAAAGTTTCTAAAAGACCTCAAAAAAAACAATAACAAGCCCTGGTTCGATGCGCATCGAAAACAATATGAAGATGCCAGGAAAGATTTTGAAACGTTCATTCAGGCTGTTATAGACCGTCACGCCCAAAAAGATGACACCATACGCGAACAGGAAGCAAAAAAATGCATCTTCCGCATCAACCGCGATATTCGATTCTCAAAAGATAAAACGCCGTATAAATCGAATATGGGCGCCAGCATTAACCGCGGCGGCCGTAAATCTGTTTTTGCCGGCTATTATTTTCATTTAGAACCCGGACAAAGCTTTGTAGGCGGCGGCATCTGGATGCCTATGGCGCCGGAAATGAAAAAAGTGCGGCAGGAAATTGATTATTGCTTCGATGAGTTCAAAAAAATTGTGCAGTCGAAAAAGTTTACCACCATATACGGCGACCTGTATAAAGAAGATGATATGAGCTTAAGCAGGGTGCCGCAGGGTTTCGATAAAGATCACCCGGCAGCCGATTATTTAAAGCTGAAGAGCTGGATTGCCATGCAATCGGTGAAAGATGCCGACCTAACCGCAAAAGACCTGGTTAAAAAAACCTTGATGGCATTTGAAACACTGCAGCCGATGGTCCAATTCATTAATAGATCTCTGGAAGACTAGAAATAAAAATATTGAATATCCAATATTAAATAATGAATGTCGAAGTATGTATTTACTTCGACATTCAAAATGGGCATTCAATATTCAATATTTATAAAAGACCTTTCCCCATCAGGTACTCTGCAATTTGCACGGCGTTGGTAGCAGCACCTTTACGCAGGTTATCGCTCACGATCCACATGTTGAGGGTATTAGGCTGTGTTTCATCACGACGCAATCTACCTACAAACACATCGTCTTTTTCATGCGCATCCATTGGCATGGGGTATTGCTGGCTGGCAGGATCATCTACTACCACCACACCAGGGGCTGATTGCAACAGTTGCTTTACATCATTCAGTTCATAGTCTTTGGTGAACTCTACGTTCACGCTTTCGCTGTGGCCACCCATAACCGGGATACGAACCGTAGTTGAGGTAACCCGGATAGCATCATCGCCCATGATCTTTTTGGTTTCCAGCACCATTTTCATTTCTTCTTTCGTATACCCGTTATCGAGAAATACATCGATCTGGGGAATAACGTTCAGGTCAATGGGATATTTATACGCCATTGGGTATTCGTCTTTAGCATTTTTAACTGCTTTCTGACGTTCGCCCATCATTTGGTCAACCGCTTTTTTACCAGTACCGGTAACACTTTGATAAGTTGAAACCACAATACGGGTAATGTTATATTTTTTATGCAAAGGTTGTAAAGCCACAACCATTTGAATGGTGGAGCAATTAGGGTTGGCGATGATCTTATCATCCTTACCTAACACATTCGCGTTCACTTCCGGTACCACTAATTTTTTGGTAGGGTCCATACGCCAGGCCGAAGAGTTATCAATAACAGTAATACCTGCTTCTGCAAATTTGGGCGCCCATTCCAAAGAGGTACTGCCACCGGCTGAAAACAAAGCCACGGCAGGTTTTGCGGCAATAGCATCTGTCATGCTAACCACTTTGTATTTCTTTCCTTTAAACTCAACATCTTTCCCTACTGATTTTTCAGAGGCTACGGGAAGAAGTTCTGTAACCGGGAAATTCCTTTCGGCTAATACCTGTAACATTTTGGTACCCACTAAACCGGTGGCACCTACAACCGCGACTTTCATTGTTTGCTCCTTTTGTTTTGTTTTTTTGGTTGAACGCCCTTTTCAGCCAGGGCAATAAAATAGTTAAAATAAAAAAGCCTTCCCGTTTTGTGGGAAGGCCTCTGAATATGTTGATATACAAAGTAGTCCTCAACCTTCCCCGTGTATGGAGTTTGTCTTGGTAACCTTTGTATATTTCTTTATGTTTTGCATTTCGAGGGTCAAAATTAGTCAGCAAATGTATTATTTGCAAATTTAATTTTTATATTAATAAATAATACATTTGCCCGCCTCTCAGGTCTGGCTCTGCTTAGGTAGTAATAAACCATCTAAAAACAATGGTACTACCTATTTTACCCCGCTTATTACTGGCTTGCAGCCTCTTATTTATAATGAGCGGCTCATACGCCCAGGTTGCCAATCGCTTCGATATAGTGATCGATGAACTGCTGCCCGATCCCACGCCGCCGGTTCAATTGCCTAATGCAGAATTCATTGAACTGAAAAATGTTTCTACCACGGCCTTTAATATACGCAATTGGAAAATAAGCGACGGCAGTACGACCGCTAACATAACTAGTAGTTACCTGTTAAAACCCGATAGCTTTGTTATTATCTGTCCCAATAACGCAGTATCCGCCTTTGCCGCTTTCGGCAATACCATTGGCGTTAGCAGTTTCCCTTCCCTTAATAATGATGCTGATGTAATATCCCTGTATTCTGCCGAAGGCCGGCTGATCCATACGGTTGGTTATAACAGCAACTGGTATCAGAATGCCGTTAAGAGCGACGGAGGCTGGAGCCTTGAAATGATCGATACCAAAAACCCCTGTACGGGTATGAGCAATTGGAAAGCCAGCACTAATAACACCGGCGGTTCTCCCGGTAAAAGAAACACCCTGGATGATACCAATATAGACGAACAGCCACCGGCCATAACCAGAAGCATTACAACAGACAGCCTTACCATTTCGGTCCTGTTCGATGAACCACTCGATAGCAGCACGGCTATAGCAGCAGCTAACTATACGCTTAATAACGGCGTAGCGCATCCTGCATCAGCTTCGGTTATAATGCCCTTGTGCACAGAAGTGGTGTTAAAGTTGGCTTCTCCCCTGAATAGCCAAACGGTTTATGAATTAAAGGTGAACAATGTAAAAGACTGTGCAGGCAATGCTATTAACCAGTTGAATACTGTCAAAGCCGGCCTTCCCGTTATGGCCGATAGTATGACGATCGTTATTAATGAAGTCTTGTTCAATCCCCAACCCGATGGGTTTGATTATATTGAATTATATAACCGCAGCAACCGCACCATCAACCTGAAGCAATTGCACCTGGCAACCCGTAATGCTACCGGCCAGTTAACAGGTATTGCACCTGTTAGTGCTGTTCCTTTTTTATTCTTCCCGGGTGAATACCGGGTCCTTACTGAAAATAGCAGGTGGCTGCAACAGCAATACCTGGTAAAAGAGCCTTACTTAATTAGTGAACTGCCAGCCCTTCCTTCCCTGCCAGACGATAAAGGGATCGTTGTATTGTTAAATGCAGAAGGAAGCATTATTGATGAATTGCATTATGACCATAACTGGCATTTTGGTCTTATTAGTGACAAGGAAGGCATTGCCCTGGAACGCATCAATTACAACCAGCCCACCCAACAAAAATCAAACTGGTCCTCGGCCGCTTCAACAGCGGGTTTTGGCACACCCGGTTATCCCAATTCGCAGTTGGCGGCCGATGCGCAAATACAAGGACAAGTATCAGTTGCGCCCGCTGTTTTTTCTCCCGATAACGACGGCTTCAATGATTTTGCTATCATCGATTATCAATTGCCAGAACCCGGTTTTGTAGCTAACATTCGCATTTTTGACGCAAATGGCCGAAAAGTGCGCCACCTGGCGCAAAACGCTACCCTGGCAGCCACTGGCCGGTTTCGCTGGGATGGACTGAACGACAACGGGACAAAATTACCGGTTGGCATTTACGTGGTTTTAACGGAGATCTTTAATCTGCAGGGGAAAACCAAAAAATTTAAACAAGCTGTAACACTGGCAAGAAGATAGGAAAAACAAACCCTGCCAGCGTTTATACATGGCAGGGTTTACTGTTATATTATAATCCGGTATTCGACTTTCAAACCAGCTCAATATCAAAATTCACCAGGTCAACGAACTGTTGAATACGGGTATCAATATCAGCGCGGGTGATCTCTTTCAGGCGTTGAGGACCAAATTTTTCTACACAGAAGGAAGCCATAGCCGATCCCACTATGATACCTGTTTTCATATTATCGAAAGAAATGTCTTTTGTACGGGCAATATGGCCCATAAATCCGCCGGCAAAAGTATCTCCTGCACCGGTGGGGTCAAACACATCTTCGAGGGGTAAAGCCGGGGCAAAGAACACCTGGTCGCCATGGAATAACAGGGCGCCATGTTCACCTTTCTTAATGATCAGGTATTGGGGGCCCATCTTCATAATTTCCTTAGCTGCTTTTACCAGGGAGAACTGGGCGCTTAACTGGCGGGCTTCGCTGTCATTCAGCATCAGCACATCAACCATTTTCAGCACTTCTTCCAGTTCAGGCAAGGTGCTTTCCATCCAGAAATTCATGGTATCCATTACAATCAACTTCGGACGGGTTTTCATTTGCCTGATCACGCTCATTTGAATTTTCGGATCGAGGTTGCCCAGCATCAGGAACTCGGCGCTTTGATATGATTCCGGGACCACGGGATCAAAATCAAGCAATACATTCAGGTCGGTAACCAATGTATCGCGGCTGTTCATATCCATATGGTACTTACCGCTCCAGAAGAAAGACTTCTTATCGGGTACCACTTTAACACCTTCTAACTGCACACCTCTTTTTTGCAGCTCCTGCATTTCCTCTTTGGGAAAATCGAACCCAACGATAGAGATCTGCTGAATTGGCTGGATAAAATTACTGGCCGCATAGGCTACATACGTGGCAGATCCGCCTATAATGCGGTCGGTTTTGGCAAATGGCGTTTCGATAGCATCAAAGGCCATAGTGCCCACAACGATCAAAGACATAAGCAAATTTTTAACCCTTTTAGCTCATCCTTACAGGCGGCCCCGGGCGACTAATTAATTATTATTGAAAGGAATGATGAAAGCCTCATACAAACCCTGTTCCCCGATGGAAGGGGGTTGAAGCGGCGTGCAAACCTACGCGAAATTTTGGATGTGCTGAAACAACAAGGCGGTTTTGACAGACTATTTGTTAACTTGCTGCCATCTTGTTATTTTCGATTGCTGGCTAATGTGTTAAACACATACCACACAAAGCTACGTGACTATTTAGCAAGCCGTTTTTACGGCGGCCATGATTATGACCCGTTTTCAGTATTACTGCCCACTTAGTGTTATTGCCAATTAATCGTTAGTAAACTAATTTTATTTTTTTACCTATAATACTGTAAAACACGCTAACAATTGTTAGCATTTTATTATCTTTGACCCCCGATTCATATATGGCAAAAATTAAAAGAAACAGAAACGGTACAAGGAAAGACGTAATTATCGCCAAAGCAGCCAAACTGTTTCGCGAAAAAGGCTTTAGCGCCACTTCCATGCGCGATCTGGCCGAACATGTAGGTGTAGAGGCAGCCAGCCTGTACAACCACATCAGTTCAAAAGCCGAGATCTTGCAGGAGATCTGTTTTAAAATAGCTAATAATTTCATGTCGCATATTGAGGAAGTGGATGCCACCCCCAATAAATCGGCTATTGAAAAGATACAGGCCATTCTTCGTTTTCATATAAAGCAAATGCTGGATAACTATGAAGAAGTATATGTAAGCGACCGGGAGTGGAAACACCTCACCGATCCTTATTTATCGAACATACAAAGCCAGCGCAGGACCTACCGTCAACGCTTTGCTTCCGTAATTGAAGATGGTATTCGCAAAGGAGAAATAAAACCAATAGATGCACCCACTGCAGTATTGATCATGTTGCATGCGGTAAGTGGTATCGAATCCTGGCATCGCAGCAAAAAGAAAATTGCCGGCGAAGTGCTGGAGGATAATATGGTGCAGATACTGGTGGATGGACTCCGTAAACAAGCATAGTTTTTCATTAAAAATTTGCCCTTTTGGCTACGCATTTTCATCAATTGACGATTGCTGATATCAGAAAAGAAACGCCCGATTGTGTGTCTATCGCATTTGCGGTGCCTGATGATCTGAAAATAACCTACCTGTTTAAGCAGGGGCAAAACCTTACATTACGTACGGTTATCAATAATGAAGAAATCCGCCGTTCTTATTCCATTTGCACCAGCCCTGCTGATAATGAACTCCGCGTAGCCATTAAAAAAGCGCCTTACGGCAAGTTCTCGGTATGGGCCAATAACCTGCTAAAAAAGGGAGATGTGCTGGAAGTATTGCCGCCCACCGGCACCTTCTTTACCGAACTCAATCCTGATCATAAGAAAAGGTACCTGGCATTTGCAGCCGGCAGCGGCATTACGCCCATAATATCCATTATTAAAACAACGCTGCAAACTGAGCCCAACAGCACGTTCACACTGGTATTTGGTAATCAGAACAGAAGCAATATAATTTTTAAAGAACAGCTCGAAGCTTTAAAGAACAAGTACATCAACCGGCTGTCTCTTCACTTCCTGTTAAGCCGCGAACAAACCGATGCCACTATTTATTCTGGGAGAATAGATACCGATAAATTAAATCAATTGAGTGAAAAGTTAATTGATGTGCAGGGCATGGACGATACTTTCATTTGTGGTCCCGAACAAATGATCTTTACGGTGCTGAACTGGCTGCAACAGCAAGGCATTGATAAAAAGAAAATTCATTTTGAACTGTTTACTACACCGGGGCAGAAAGCCGAGGTAAGAAGCAAGAAGACGGAAGCAGGAAAAGAAGAAGGGGCCACTACTGAAAAAAGTAAGGTAACGGTAAAGTTAGATGGCATTGCCTTTGACTTTGATCTCCCCTATGAAGGCGAAACCGTACTGGAAGCAGCCTTACAACAAGGCGCCGATCTGCCATTCTCCTGCAAAGGCGGCGTATGCAGCACCTGCAAAGCCAAACTCATAGAAGGCAGGGTAAACATGGATACGAACTATGCCCTTGAACAGGAGGAAGTAGATGCCGGGTATATTCTTACCTGCCAGAGCCACCCGCGTACTGAAAAAGTTGTGATCGACTTCGATGTAAAATAAAGTATAGGATGGGCTTCGCCAACTGACGGCTAGCCCACCTTGTTATTATTAATCGATTATTATACCACTGTCAAAGAAAATAAGTTTTCCATTTTCATCGGCATAATACCCAGCCGGCACATCCCTGTGCCCTTTTATTGTCACTCTCCAGGCTTTTACGGTTTTATTTTCATTATTTCCAATGGCTATGGACTTTTTATAATATCCAAATTCTGCTTCGAAACAGAAATCAGCGTATTGACTATGAAAAGCATAGGACCGCTTTAGTTCGTCAGAGAATAACTTTCTTAACCGCGGAAGCGTTAAATGAGCAACTGTGTCTAACCCCGATACATCAACCGGGTTGGTAGCAACAAAATCCTGCTTATCATTCACAAATGCGAAGATCATCCCTGCATTAAAAACCCGCAAGCCATTTTTATACTGATCTACGCGCACATTTTTGTAATTATACAACTCAAATGGTTGGTACTGACGATTCCGCGTTTCCTGAAAATACCTGGCATACCTGAAATTACTATTGTCTATCCCATTGTCAGAAAACAGCTTATCAACAATTGGCACATCAGTGCTTTTGATGTCATGGTCTTTTGGGCTTATAAAAATGCGTTCAATACAACCATAATCTTCCCCATTCTCTTCATGATCCTTTTTACAGGACCCCATAAATAATGGCAGGACTATCAATAAAGTTATAAGATATTTCATAGTGTGCTTTTGTTCCACTTGACAACCAGTCGTATTCAATCGTTGCAGATTAAAAATTATCAACATCCGATGCCGGCTCAACAAATCTTTCCCATTCCATAGCTTCCCAACCTTATCTTCGCGGCCTCAAAAACAGGTTATGACCGGCATTGACAGCGTACAGTTGCAACAGGTTATCGTACATAAAGTTGGTAATCCTTCCCGTGGCGAAGACTTAAAGCTTTCCGTTAACCCGCTTACCCTCAACGATGATATGGTAAGGGCGTTACTCACCAAATACTTTCTCGGCCCCTTCAACGAGAATGAATTATATCGCTTTACCCACCTCAGCGATATAGAAATGAACGAGGTATATGCTTTTGTGCGTAAGATCTTTGAGGACCGCGAAAGCTTTACCCAACAATCTGCATTACTGGCGCAATTCCTGTACAGCAAGTCAACCCACGTAAAAGTAAAGGAAGGGGAGTTTTATGTGGTGATGTTTGACGATGTACCTTTTGATGGTGATTTTATCAGGGCCATTGGTTTATTCAAATCAGAAACCAAAGAAACCTTCCTGAAAGTATTTCAGCATGGTCCAAGCTGGGAAGTGATTCAGGAAGAAGGTGTGAACATCAATAAACTCGACAAAGGCTGCCTTATCTTCCATACCAACACAAACGAAGGGTTTAAAGTTTGTGTGGTAGATGCCACCAACAAACAAAACGATGCCCAATACTGGGTCACCGATTTTTTACAGGTAGAACCGTATGCGGACAGCTATCACCACACCGACAAATACCTGAGCCTGTGCAAAAGCTTTATCACCAATGAATACGCGGAGAAATTCGATGTTTCAAAAAGCGACCAGATAGATATGCTGAACCGGTCAATGGAATACTTTAAGACCAAAGAGAATTTCAGCATTGAAGAATTCACTAATGAGGTCATTCACCACCAGGAAGTGGTAGATACCTTTATGGACTATAAAAAGAATTTTGAATCAGCGCGCAATTTCGAAATACAGGATGAGTTCGCCATTCACGTATCTGCGGTAAAGCAACAGCAGCGCGCATTCAAAACTGTATTAAAGCTCGATAAGAACTTCCACGTTTATATTCACGGCCGTCGCGATCTTATTGAAAAAGGGGTGGATGAAATGAGTGGTAAGAAATATTATAAGTTATACTTCGACGAGGAAAGTTAATCAGTTTATGGTTTAAAGTTTTTTGTTTATGGTTCTTTCATCCAGGTATTCTTTATTACAATAAGGCTTCACGAATTTCCGGAATAACCACAAACCAACAACCATAAACTATTTTAATACTTTCGTGAACCGCTCAACCTCCAGTATTTCAGCCGGCGTAAGCGTTTCATTATTATCATATTTCGCTTTTAAGAAAAGAACCCGTTTGTGCTGCGGATATTTCGCCAGGATAGCATCCATCATTTGCCCGATCCGTTCATCTTTTTCATACATCGGTTTGGGTGGCGGTGGCGCTGATTTATAACGGGTAGGCCGCTTTAAGATCACTGCCTCCAGCGTTGCGAGTTTATTGACAGGAATTGTTTTAACCTTCAATGCCTTATTATATAATCCTTCCAATTGCTTCTTACTTAATCCGCCACGCTCCTGGTATTGTTGATTCAAACTTTGCACAAACGTAGAATGTGGTTGCGCTTCCAACAACGCATCAAGTACATCCTTAATAACATCTACGTCAATTTTTTTTCGATACATATTAATCTGTTTCCTTATTCAATTTTCACCTGATGGTAGCCGTGTTCTTTAAGCACCTCTACGCAATCGATTGCTCTACACGCAAATTTAAACAGCTCTATGATTAAATTACTAAATGCCTCCATTTGCGGTTTTTTGCGGCTATAAAGTCCTGAAATATTGCAAGATTTTGCAACATACACTGTAAATTCGGCAATACCTGCAAATAAAACCTACTATGCTAAAAAATCTACTAACTGTTTACCTGATTTGCATGCTATGTGTTTCGGCCCTGGCTCAGCCTGCGCCGAAACGCGAATTCAGGGGCGCCTGGATTGCCACGTATTCAAATATCGACTGGCCCAATCGCACGCAAACGCCGACACAACAACGCGCCGCTTTGCTCACCATCCTCGATCATCACAAAGCTACCGGACTAACGGCATTGTTCATACAGGTACGCAGCCAATGCGATGCCATGTATGCCAGTGCCATAGAACCCTGGTCGGCAGACCTCACAGGTACACAGGGCAAGGTACCCGACCCATATTGGGACCCGATGCAGTTCGCGATTGAAGAATGCCATAAACGCGGTATTGAATTTCACGCGTGGTTGAATCCTTATCGCGCTGCCGGCAACTCAAACAGCATTCCATCTTTTGCTGCTACCCACGTTACCAAAACGCATCCGGAATGGTTATTAAGTCAGGGCACCTTACGTATCCTTGATCCGGGTAAAGCAGCCGTTCGGGATTATGTTACCAGCATTATCACAGATATTGTACACCGTTATGATGTAGACGGCATTCACTTCGACGACTATTTCTATCCCTCTCCGCCCGGTGCTGGCGTAAGTCCTTTTAATGATAGCGCTTCATTTGCCGATGATCCCCGTGGTTTTACCGTACGGGCCGACTGGCGAAGAGACAATGTGAATTTGTTGATCGCAAGAATATACGATAGCATTAAAACCATAAAGCCCTGGGTAAAATTTGGCGTATCGCCTTCAGGCATCTATCGCAACAGCACCAACCCGGCCATCGGTTCTGCAACAAGTGGTCTGGAGCATTATACATCGTTGTATGCCGATACCCGCAAATGGATACAACAGGGATGGCTGGATTATTTATGTCCGCAGGTATATTGGTACATCGGGCAGCCTGGCGCCAATTACAGCGTGATAGTTCCCTGGTGGAATAATAATGCTTACGGTCGTCACATATATATAGGTCTCGCAGGTTACAAAGTAAATGATCCCGCTCAAGGTACCAACTGGGCTAACCCTTCCATGATACCAAATGAAGTACGTTTGAACCGGTCGCTCAGCAATATTTACGGCGAATCTGTTTATAATACCAATAGTTTACGCAGCAACTCCAAGCTGGGTTTCCGTGATTCACTTCGCTTATATTTTTATAACAAACCGGCTTTGTTGCCGAATATGCCCTGGCGCGATAGTATTGCTCCCGATAAGCCTTCCGGTCTTACAGCAGTTAAATACGGGAATGATTCAGTGGTATTAAAGTGGAATAAAGCTGTTACCTCCGATGAATTAAATAAAGCCTGGCAATTTGTGATCTATCGTTCAACCAATCCTGACATTGATACCAGCCTTGCAGAAAACATCCTTTACATTACTGCCAACGACACCACAGGCTATACCGACAAATCGCTTACTGCTAATACTAACTATTACTACGCAGTAACGACAACCGATCGTTTTCACAATGAAAGTACTGCTTCTAATACAGTTTCCAATCTGCCACCGGTTATCGAATGCCCGCATGACACCTTGTTGGTGTTGAATACATCATGCACTGTTGTAATACCTGACTTCAGCCAGGCAATTGTGATGCAGGCTTCTTCACCGGTCACCATAACGCAATTCCCAGCAGCGGGCAGTATTATCAACGGTCAACAGGAAACACTGATCACCTTGACTGCAACCGATGCAGGCGGCAATGCCGATACCTGCAGCTTCCTGGTGAAAACAGTTGATCATGCAGCACCGGTTATCAATACGCCAGTTCTCACAGTGGCAAATGGTGGCAGTATCATCTTGTCAACCGATTCAGCCACTTGTTCATTTACAGCAGGCAACCAATTGGATATTACCGCTACAGACAATTGCGATGATAGTTTGCTGTACGCTTATACGCTTACTTTCAACGGCATTATATCGGGCCCTGTAACTTCCAACACATTATCAGGCATAATTTTCCCGAAGGGTTCAACAATAGTATCCTGGACGGTTTCAGATCATGCCGGCAATACGGCAAGCTACAGCTATACAGTTGTTGTAAATGATACAGAAAGTCCGTTGATAACCAATGTTTCTGTAACTCCAACACAATTATGGCCGCCCAATCACAAGCTGCGCGAGGTTACCATCAACTATACAGCTACCGATAATTGCGGTGCGGTTACCAGTTCATTAGCCGTTACCAGCAATGAACCGGTAACAGGTAATCATGAGCCTGACTGGATAATCGTAGATGAGCATCATGTTAAACTACGCGCTGAACGTTTGCGTTTTAATAAGGATAGAATTTACACCATTGCACTCACTGCCACCGACAGTGCAGGCAACACCAGCAGTCAATCAACAACGATTACTGTGCCTTGCTTTCCCAATGAAGAAAATGGTTTGTTAACCGTGAAGGCCTTCCCGAACCCTTCGCCCAACCAGTTCATCATAATGACGCTGAGCACATCACCCAAATCGCTCCGCCTTGCTGTAACCGATAATGCAGGAAAGCTGGTTGAAGCCAGGCATGGATTACCATCCACCGGTTTATTTTTCCTGGGTGGCAATTACCTGCCAGGCATTTATTACCTCGAAGTAAAACAGGGAAATAATAAAGAAACGCTCAAGCTGATCAAACTGAAGCGATAATTACGGAATTCAACAGTATAAAAAAGAGATTGCTCTGAAACGGGCAATCTCTTTTTGTTTATGTATGTTTTGTATAAATGATCTTACACAACATTCCACCACGGTTTATCATCATCTTTGTTGGTATCAGTTGTATTGCTTTGTGCAGGCGGTGTTACATCTTTTTTGGGAGTTACTTCCGTTACCGGGTATTGTAACCGGTTTGATTGCAGCAGGGCCGTAATTTGATTTTGTAATTTGATGCCCTGAACCGGTTTTATCATTTTTACAAAATTGGCATAACCGGTTACTGCACTGGCCAGATTGCCGTTACCCCACTTTATTTCGGCTGCCTCTTTTGTTTTCAACTGATGCAATGCTGCCCTGAACTGGCGCAACTTTTTACGGCTGATGCCTAATTTTTCATTTACCACAACACCAGTTACTTCCTGGCAGGTTCCCTTACGCATAATGCGGATCTTATCAGGATGCACTGTAAACCCTTCGTCGGCCAATACCTTTTTTATGCGCCAAACCAATTGTTGTGCATTGGCATTTGGTTTATCGAACGAAAAGGTTACATCATCGGCATAGCGGGTATAACTGCATTGGTTTTTAGCAGCCAGGCCTTGCAATCTTATATCCAGTTTGTAACATAAAATATTAGTTATTGCCGGACTGGTTGGAGCTCCCTGTGGCAGCACCCGGTTACCCTTTTGCACAAAATAATTTTTGCCATCAATAGTCACTTCTTCGGTAACCGCTTCTGTACACAATAAAGCAAGGATAACAGCTATTTTTTCAGAATACCCCAACTGTTGTAACAGGCCTTTTACTCTTTTATAATGAATAGAAGGGAAGAAATCTTTTACATCTATATTCACTACTACTTCCTTGCCAATATGCGGCTGTGCATTGCTGATGATGGAACGTTGTAATGTAAAGCCGTGTGCGGCAGGATGAACAGCTACCTTGTTAAAGATATTCTCCAGCAGCCAGTACTGTACCTGTTTTAAACGAGGCATGGGCGCCGAGATCAATCTTTTACCACCCGATTTTTTGGGAAGAAAGAATTTTCGATAGTGCGATACGGTAGATACTTTCCTGTTAAAAGATAAAAAGCGAAGTTCTTTCAGGGGAATGCCAATGGCTAACGCAAGTTCATTCTCATTATTAAAAACAGGAAGGTTATGTTTTTGTAAGGCCGCAATGTTGTTATCAATATTATTCAACCCAACAGAAACGCCTTCACCCAGGTAAATAATTTCCGTTTCTTTTTGCTTTTTCCAGGCTTCTGCTTTTTCAAAACGGCGTTGTTCTTTTTTCTTTTTATTTTCTTCCCGTTTCAACCTGGATTCAGCCATCCGCTTCAGCCGCATTTCTTTTAATACAGCTTCCCTGTTCTGATATTTCCGCTTCTCATCATACAGCTTATTGAGTTCTTTGTTAAGCTCAGCTTCTTTCTTGATTAAAAGTTCAGGAACGGTAGGACCATTTTCATTTTTAGCCCAAAAGCCCATGCGCTTCATTTCTTCCAGTACCACATCATCTTTTGAACTTTCGCGGATTCGGTCGTATAACTCCTGACGGATGTTTCTGTTATCTGCCATGTTGGGTGAAGAAAAAAGATCATGTTTTGACAGGGGGGAAGCATGCGGCCTTCGTGCACACCGGTGACCAGATTAATCAACGCAAGGCATATGGGTACCAGTGTACTATTTAGGCACATAGTGCCGGTACTGAAAATAGTACACTGGTACCTATATGCCATAGTAAAGATTACATTTGGTGATGCATGATATAATCATGTTGCATGAACGACGAAACATCGCTCTTTCCTTTCGGAAGCAAGGTGCATGTAATTTATTTCCCCTCTGTCAAAGAACACGAAATGCGGTTAACAAATATAATTTCCTATTTCTTAATTTTTAAATAAATCAGGAACTCTTTTTTTATTTCTTATTCACGTTTTCCCATTACTTAAATCCTTCGGCTATTCTTGTTTTGTTAAACGACTGGCGAACGGCCAGCATATGCTCACAAGGCCCTTTGTATAACTTATTTTCAATATAAAAACTACAATCACAACCAGCAGATTTTATTTTTTCATCTGCATCGATCAGCAATTGCGAATTGAATGTTTTGCGTGCACCTTTTACCGTGCCCGTTAACTGCATGCTGCCATCAGCCAATTGCTGCGAGGTAAACTTTATTTCCTGAGCTTTTAATATGCCGGCAGCCATTTCTTCACGCGGGTTATCAAAACGAAGTTTCTCAAAAGGCAACGGCTCGCGGCTTAATTCCCGCAACCGGTAAACGTTTTTATTTAAGTCATAGATCACACGGCCGGCCTGGGTATAAGCGCTTAACGCCCCCGAAACCTGGGCCGATTCTATATTCAACTTGTTGGCCAGTTGCTGCGACGTGCCAAACCAGTCTTTTTGCATAGCCACAAATACCTGATGCTTGATTGCATCATCTACAGCCAGCCTGGGCGCCAACAGATCAAAATTTCCTGCATGGCTCCAGTCGTTGGTCGTCCAGCCGCTTAATCCTAAAGTGAAATTCATATCACAAAGGTCGGCTATATAAAAAGCAGGCAAACCAGTACCTAACAAGTGAACTGTGAATTTTTTAGCAACAGGGATCAGTCTTTCCAGGATCAACAACCGCCGCCTTCCCCAGGTCCTTACTTCCTGTTTGGCAGGGCCTGTATAGATACTGCGGGCGCAAATAATTTCTTTACCCCAGGGTTCCAGAATCACTTTCACAGGATGACCTGGTTCCAGGATATACCGCAATGAGCGCGGACCTCTTTTTTCTTTGAAACGGCGCAGCAACAAACAAATATTGTAAATATCCATAGGGTGTAGGTCGAATTGAATAGTGGGCAGCGTCATGGCGCTGCTCACCTGTAAGAAACCGCGTACCCAACTATCAGGCAGATCAATCTTTACTTCTTTGTATTGCTCCTCGTTGGTTGTTTCAACAGTAAACCCACTGGGATCAACCTTTAATTCTGTTTCCTTATAATCTCGTATTTTCTGAAATTCTTCATACAGGGCAGAAGAATAATCAACATTCGTGGTACCGCATTTATAATCGTCAAGCTGTTTGAACACATTGTAATTGCAACCCAGTTTACCATAGGTGGATTCATCCTGGCTGAAACATTCAAAGAACAATTCATCGGGGTGAATGGTAATTACAGGGTCCAGCACGATCCAAGCTTCACGGTTCTTTTCGTATAGATAATTGAAATATTTCTGGCGGGCTTTGAAGAAAGGAGCCAGTAATTTTTCTTTTTGGGCCCGCACATCTGTCAACTCAGCTTTTATCTGTTCCATGCGGTTATCGGCAGCTTTTCCATCATACCCGGCCATATATTCAGCCAGGAACAAGGCTTCGTTTTGCGCAACCCATTCTTTGTAAGCTGTTTTATCTTTTGGTTTAAAACGCAGATCGCTTATTACAACATCGTGCAGGGCGGAGATAGCTTCACGAAAAGCCAGCTTTTTATGCAGCTTGCCTACAAACCAGGCGCTTTCACGCAAGGTGTCGGGCGCAAACGACAATCCCGTCTTATGCATTGTGCTGGTGACTGTGCTGTTTCCTGCGAACTTATAGTTAAATAACATGAATGTCTGTTTATAAAAGGATCAGATTTGTATTAGTTACCGGTTACCAGGTGCCGGTTACCGGGGCCTGGCAACTATCAACATCATCAACTTTATCAACTTCTCACCTCTATCTCTTTTACTATCAACGGCGTTTGTACTTCATACAACGACTTCAGTTGCAGCAATACATCTATACACTTTGCCTTGTCGCCGATAGCTGCGATGGCAGAAACATCCGATAACATTGCACCGATCACTTTGGCGGCGGTTTCTGATTTACGGCCTTCGGTTAGCAGAAAATGATAGATCCTGTTTTTGGCGATGCGGCTTTTGTTCACCCGCGTTAATACTGAACGGAAGTAGAACTCCAGCGATCTTATCTTTTCAACATCATCGGCAGCGAAACGTTCCAGGTAATTGGTCGCGAACAACTGCATATTTTCACTGGGGTGCTGGCTCAAATTCAACAAATAGGTTAAGCCATGTTCGCTGGTGAAGAATTTAGTGATCAATTCCCGGCCATATGCTTCAATATCGGGTTTAACAGAATCAGCCAGGGCAATCAGGGCTTCGGGCGACCAGTCATCTGCGGTGAACTGTTCCCTGAAAAACTGCATAGCGAACTGACGGGTATCCTTCCATTTGCTGTCGAGTAATTTTACTGCAACATCTTTTTCGTATTTGATCCGCGCCACCTGTTCATTATAAAACTTCCAGCACCACGTGCGCACATTCAGGTTTTCATGGGCACCTAAGGCAATAACCTGGGCAATGGTTAACTGCGAAGGATCTGTATACTTTTGAAGAATGACAATGCCTACGTTTTGTGCCGCGGTGTAATTACCATATAATAAGTTTAATGCAATTTCTTTATTGGCGCCTTGTAAGTAATCGCTCAATTCATTGCATAAAATGCTGCTTACATCGTCATGTAACCCTTCGCTGGCTTCTTTTCTCAACAAATACGGCATCAGGGTTTCTGCTGCTCTTTCTCCAAAGGCCCTGTCCTTTTGAGCCATGCGGGCTATAACCGGGCCCAGCCCACGCCTGACATTCTGAAACGGCGATGTACAGCAAACGATAATATCATTCCCGAATTTTAATAATGCTTCGTCAGGCAATTCACCAAACAAGGCAAGTCCCAGATCGCGTACCGGCACATAACTATGTTGCAACAAGCCAAAAAGCAGAGATTTGTTTAAATCCTGCAGGTTAACAGGTTGTTTTGCTTTTAACAATTGTAATCCGAACAACAACACAGGCGGTACCGAATGCTGCAACAGGTCGGCTATAATATTAAATGGTACCTGCTGCAACTCAGCGCCAAAGAGTTCAAATAAAGTATCGGTAGCGCGTTTGATAATTTGTTCGTTCTCGCTGGTCATGGCGGAGAAAGCCATTAACTCAGCAATGGATTTACCTACCACCACCTTTTTTACATCACCGCTCAGGTTACTATTTTTAAGCAGTCCTTTTGCCCAGGTAGAGATCTCTTCATCAGCAGCAAAGAGCAGGTCTTTAATAAAATCGCCCTGCTGCAGGTATTCTTGTTGGTAAGTGCCAGCCCATTCTTTACCCTTGCTGCGGGCATTGGTATTGCGCGAATTCAACAGGGCCATAACCAGATCAGCATCTGGTTGCCTGCCCGCGAATTTCTCCACTGTTATGGTTAAACCAAAGGCAGCAGGTATGTCGAATGCAGAAAGCAATAACTTTTTGCATGCATGCTTGTCCAGTTTTTCTTTTATCTGGCTCCAGGAAGGATGCGTAGTTAAACCGCCCTGCGCAAATTCGTGGATCTCATCCAACTGCGCCTCCATGAGCAACTGGATATACGACTGCGGCAATTGGTTCCATAAATGCAGGTACGGTGTACCATTTTCATTTACCGGTGCAGTTTGCGACGCTTCATTATTGCCAGAAACAGGTTGCTCTGCATCTTTCTTCTTGCCAAAAATACCGGCGATCTTCTTTAATAAACCGGCATCATCCTTTTTATTGGCATCAGAGCTCTTGGGAATAGACCTTGTGGCCAGCAATTCCTGCTCCGATTTAATTCGCCATACCTTGTTACCGACCAATAAAAGCTCAGGATGATCGCCACTTAATACCTTATGCATGAATACGGCTTGTGCATTCTGCGGATAATGGGTTTTTACCGTGGCATAATTGCGACCGTTCCATTTATAAACAGACGTAGCGTAAGCTGCTTTAAAATCGAGCTCTTTATTATAGGCGAGCAAAATGCCGGTAGCCAGTTTTACATAATCAAGGCTATTGGCGTTGCCATACATTTGTAAACGACGGTTTACCCGCTGGCGCAAATACCTTCGCGTTCTTTGAGAATAGGCAATCCGGCTGTTTGCCTTTTTCAACTCAGAATGCGGATTCACATAGCCGCCAGCGTCCTGAATGTAAGTCTTTTGTTGCAGGTTGTTGATCGGTATTTGGTGTTTGAATGACTCCGTTTCACGTTCGAACCGGCAAGCCAACAAACCCGATATTTCATAATCATCTAACAGTTCGGCCTGCTTGAATACCGCCCTGATATGTTTGAAGTAAGCTGGCTTTAACTGAATCTGCAATAGTATCTTTTTCACAAATGGACGGACCCATTTCTTTTCAACCGAAACAAGATAAAGGCTTTCCAACCAGTTGTATTGCGGTTGTTGTTGCACTATTCTTTCCTGCAATACAGCGTCCAGTTCCTGTCCCTGCTCAGTTTCAACAGCCGTTTTTATAGCGTCGGGCAAGGAATTAAGAAAGTGCTTCAGGTGCTCTTGCTTTGCCTGTCCGCTTAAAACAGACAGCAGACCAGCACCCGCTATTTTTTTAATTACCGGCGATGTATGTTCGCTGAAAATTTGTTGTAAGGAAGATGCAACAGTTTCGTTACCGCACCGGGCCAAAGCCCATGTACAACAGTATTGATGAAGAATATCGCCGTTGTTAAATAACTTAATTATGTATGGCGCGGCCTCCTGTATCCTGTACTCGCCGGCTTTCCAAATTATGCGGGAAAGCTTCCACTGGGTACGATACGAAGTGGTATTTCCCTGCGTTGCATTATATAAGCGTTGCAAAATACCTTTTGCACGCCCGGCCGGCATCGACATCCAGTTGGCGCCAATGGTAGTTTCTGTAGTAAGGCTGAATGAAGTGGTTTTGGGTATTGTTGAAACGCCGCTTTCTGAAGTGGTATACCCCTTTAATAATTTCTCTTCCTCAAGCGCATTGTAGGTCTTTTCGGCTTCGGCCAGCGAAACCGGCACCGGCGTTTTACTGCCCTCTTTTAATTTGGAATATCTTCGACCATACCGGAAGTTCACCACATATTTATCATTACCTACATCGCAAAGGTCGATCTCATATACTTTATCGGAATTCCCCTCTTTAAAATATAGAATACTTTGTTTAATAAGGCGCATGGATAAGCTACAAATTAGAGGCAGGTAAGATAGAAAAAAACATTTGATAAAACCAACCCCGATTATTTTTAATGTGTTAAATGGCAAGTGAATATAGCAATGAAAATTTTATTTCCAGGAGGAAGAATGTCACGATTTCACAATGGCTCATGTAAATGGGTAAAACGAATACACAAATAACCATGGTATAACGGAAGAATTTATGCACAATACGGGGAGATATTGCATGAGGGAATTTGGATAATTGGCCTATTTTAGACCTTCTGTATTACCTGAAAACCAGTACAGCGATTGTGAACATGAAACAGGAAGACTTATTGTTTTTATTGACTGCCAGTCCTGCCGTACAAATGCTTCGCTCACGCAGCGCCCGCTGGTATTTACCCTTTTTATATCATGTATATAAGGAAGAGAACAGGTTTGTTATTCACGAAGACACGTTAATACAATTATTAACAGAAACCTTGTCGCACCAGGAAGATGGGACAGAAGATTTTGAAGAAGCCAAAATCATTTTCGGGGAAGATGAAGAAACCCGCAGCCGTAAATACATTTTAAGCTGGGTGCAAAAAAGAATTTTGCAAGACCTGCAGGATGCTGAAGGCAATGTACAATACCAGTTAAGCGCGCATACCGAAAAAGTATTTCAATGGCTGCTTACACTACAGGCACGCAATCACGTAGGAACGGAAAGCCGGTTTAAATTATTGTTCAACTCACTTCAGGATATTGTTGAAAAAACAGAAGATGACCGGCCCAAGCGGTTACAAATGCTAAAGGACCGTCGTGCAGAAATTGATAAAGAGATCAAAGCAATAGAGCTTGGTGTGGCGCCCGATAACTACAGTAACGCACAGGTTCAGGAGCGGTTGGAATTGTTTACCCGGCTGTGTTATGAACTGATCAGCGATTTCAGGGAAGTAGAAGACAACTTCAAGCAAATACACCGCGCCATTGTTGAGCAGCATACAAAGGCTGAACAGAACAAAGGCGCCATTGTTGGTTTTGCGTTTGCCGCCTATGATGCATTGCGCAATAGTAACCAGGGAAAAAGCTTTTATGCCTTCTGGGATTTTTTGATCTCCCGTGCCGGTCAGCAAGACTGGAAAGAATTAACGGAACAACTACTTTATCTATTAAAAGACCGCGGTATAGAAGCCGATGACAATTTTCTGCAGAACATCAAATCTTTGTTGTTAGAGCAAGGTAAAACGGTATACGATGCCAATGATAAAATGGCCGAAAAGCTCAGCCGTATTATTTCTGAAAAAGAAATTGCCCGGCACAAGCGGTTACGTCAACAGATAGGCAACATCAAGGAATTGATCTTTGACCTTATGGAAGACGAGGTAAAGGGTGGCATTACTTTGGATGAAGGCGTGGAAATAAAAATGCAGATGGAGCGCAAGTTGCTGTTCGAACAAAAGAAAGCAACCGTATCGGTAAAACAACCCGTAGCTGCCAGTGAAAAAATTGCTGATCCGGAAAGATTCAGCCGAATGGTTAACACCACTCATATCGATAAAAAAAGATTATGGCAGAAAGTAGAAGACACATTAAAAGAAAAACAAACGGCCACCCTGAAAGAAGTGCTGGAAAAACAACCGCTCGAGAATGGCATTGCTGAAATAGTAAGCTATTTTGGGTTTTTACGCGATAAAGCAAGCCGCGTACAAGTGATCCATAATACCAGCGAACATATTCCGTTAAATGAAGCTGCTACAAAATTTGTAGAAGTTCCTTATCTATTATTCAGTAAATAACTAACATGAACACCCAGCAAAAAATATTACCATATACAACTGTATTTATAAAATTGCTGAAAGGCCCTGTTGAATATGTTGAAAAAAGCACCTGGGAAAAGCTGATTCAATATAAAGTGGAGCTTACCACTTTTCTACAACAACTGGGCTTAACCCTGGTGCTCGATGAACAGGATGGCTATGCTTATGTAAAACATCTGCAAACAGAGGAAGAAGATAATCCGGTAACCTGGATACAAAGACGGTCGCTTACTTATGAAGAAAGCGTTATGCTGGTGCTGTTACGTGAAATGATGGCTGAATTTGAAGTAGGAGAAGCAACCAACCGCGAACTGATAAAAAAACGCCGTGAAATAAAGGAATATGCCGAACTGTTCTTTAAAGAAAATGCCAGTCGCGTTAAATTCCTTAAAGATATAGACAGGCTTATTGATAAGGCTGAGGAAAATGGTTTCCTCGATAAAACGGAAAATCATGATCTGGCCGATGAGCAAAAGTTTCGCATAAAGAAGATCATTAAAGCCAAAGTGGGCAGTGAAGAACTGGACCACTTCTATCAGCAGTTGCAACGAATCAGGGAAACAAAGGAATTGAATGAAAGTGTGCAGCCGGAAGAACAGAAAGTATAAAGCGAATACCTCAATATTCGGGCAACCTTATACTTTAAACCTTAAACCTTCAACAAAACATTATGCAGTTAAGCGTTTTTAGTACTGATAGTCAAAAGAGCGGATTTCGGTTACAATACATGGAGATATTTAACTGGGGTACCTTTGATGATGTGGTGCATAGCATCAGGCCAATGGGTGAAACCAGTTTATTGACCGGCGCCAACGGCAGTGGTAAAACCACCTTTGTTGATGCGCTGCTTACCCTCATCGTTCCGGAAAAAAGATACCGCTTCTACAACCAAAGTAGCGGTAGTGAAAAGAAAGGCGATCGTACAGAAGAAACTTATGTAATGGGTGGTTATGGTTCCATGAACAGCGAAAGCACCGGTTCATTAAAGACCTTGTACCTGCGCGAAAATAAGGACGAGGCCTACAGCATTCTACTCGCTCACTTCGCCAATGAAGCCGAACAAACGGTCACACTTTTCCAGGTGCGGTATTTTTCTAACGGTGATATGAAAAGGCTTTTCGGCATTGCCCATAAACCCTTGCGTATTGATGAAGATTTCAAGCCATTCGACCTGAATGGTCAATGGAAGAAGTCGCTCGACCAACGTTATAATAAAGGCAGCCGTAAACAAATAGAATGGTTTGATGCTGCCAGCAAATATGCCCAACAACTGGTGCATGTATTGGGCATGCAAAGCGTACAGGCCTTGCAGTTGTTTAACCAAACCGTTGGTATTAAAGTACTTGGCAACCTCGATGAGTTTATCCGCACGCACATGCTGGAACCACGGAATATGGAGGAGTCGTTCCAGGACCTGAAAAAACACCTGGCCACCTTGCTCGATGCCCAACGAAATATTGAAAAAGCAGAAGAGCAGATAAAATTACTTACCCCTGTAGAGCAACATTTCAAAGCCTATAATACATTAAAGAACGACATTGAGGTAACAGAACAATTGTTGCAAACGGCCAGGATCTGGAACAGCTTTACGCGCAATGAATTATTACACCAGGCTATTGAAGAAAGCCATGCAACCATTAAAGACATTCAACAAAAGCAGCAGGTTGTAAAATTAACCTACGATCAGTTGCAGGAGGAAGAACGGGTAATCAAAAACCAGATCGATCAGAATAAGGCTGGCCAGCGCATGCAACAGCTTGAAAAGGATGCACAGGACCTGGAACTCAAAAAACACGAAGCAACAGAGAATCTGGCGCTATTTTCCAGTTGGTGCGAGGAATTGCATATAGATGAAAAGCAGCCTGCAGATGAATCAGGCTACCATCGGATCATAAAGGATGTAAATAGAAAAAAGCTGGAGTTGGATACCAAACAACGGCTTAATGAAGAGGATGAATATGGGGCCAAACGCAACAAAGAGAAATGGGATGCTGAGAAGAAAAAGGTGGAAGGCGAACTGAATAATTTATTACAAAGTAAAAATAACATACCCGCCAACCTCATCAGTGTGCGCAAACAGTTGTGCGACGCATTGAACCTCGATCAAAATGACCTTCCTTATTGTGGTGAATTAATGCAGGTACGAACTGAATCTATCGAATGGCAGCCGGCCCTCGAGAAACTGCTGCGCGCTTTCTCGCTTCGATTGCTGGTGCCTGATAAACACTACAAAAAAGTAAACAAGTATGTAAACAACAACAACCTGGGCATGCGGTTGGTGTATGAACACGTAACAGATAATCCTCTCATACAAAATCCGGAAAGGGATACCGTGTACGAAAAGCTGGAGTTTCATCCAGAAAACAAATTAAGCAAGTGGGTAGAACAGCAGGTTATCGCGTTTTTTGATCACGTTTGTATCAATGATGAAAAGACCATTGACCGGTACGACAAAGCCATTACCATAAACGGACTGATCAAAAACAAGTCACGCCACGAAAAAGACGACCGAACCGGCAAGAACGACCCCGGCAAATATGTAATGGGCTGGAACAATGAGAAGAAAAAAGAATTCCTGATAAAGAAAAGAAACCAGTTGGCCGACCAGGCAGTGAAAGCTAATGAAACGCTGGAGAAATGTAAAAACAAAACCGACAGGCTGCAAAAACAGTTCTATGCGGTGACCCGCATCCAGGAACATAAAGGATATGCCGCTTTGGATATAGCCGGCATTCAACGTTCCATTCATAAAATTCAGGAACAGATAAACGGATTGCGAAAGGCTAATAAAGAGCTGGATAATTTAAAAGCGCAATTAATAGATATACAACAGAAAAAAGACGAGGCGGAAAACCAACGCGGTCAGCTATTGATTGATGAAACCCGGCTCAAAGACCGTATTCAGCACCACGAACAGCAACAGGAAGCATTGCAACCACTGTTGCAACATATTAATGAAACTGATAAAGACGGGCTGTTACAATTCCAGCAACAACAAGCCACGCTGCTATCGAATATAACTCTTGAGAACATTGAAGAAGTATACGAAGAACTGAAGCTGGGGAAAATGCGTTTACATGAAAAGCAGAAAGATGAATTGCATAGAGAGGAAACGCAGTTGAACAAATGCATCAACCGCATCAAAAACCCATCTTCCGAATTAAAAAGCAAGTTCTCCCCCGAGTGGGACGGCGATGTGCAACACCTGCCCGAAGATGCCGCCTACGCCAATGAATACATTGATTGGTTGGGGAAACTTGTGCATGAGAACCTGCCAAAATACAAACGCGATTTTGAGAGTTACATCAACGATACAATTACTTATAAGATCGGTGGCCTGAATGAAGAAATGGAAAAATGGGAACGCGATATCAATAACAGCGTGCACCGGTTAAATCAATCATTGAGCGGTATCAATTTTAACCGCCTGCCCGATACTTATATTCAATTAGGAAAAAGACCCGTGCCTTCAGGAACGGATATCAAAGAATTCAGAGGCCGTTTGCTGGATGCGCTTCCACAGGCAGCCAATTGGCAACAGAGCAGCTTTGAAGAGAAATCGCGCCATTTTACCCAGAAAGTACAACCGTTGATCGATGAGTTGGATAAAAATGAAAATTACCGCAACAAGGTAATGGACGTGCGCAACTGGTTTGAATTCTGGGCCGATGAAAAATTCCGCAACACCGATGAGCTTAAGAAAACATACCGGCAAATGGGACAATTGTCGGGCGGAGAAAAAGCGCAGTTAACGTATACAATTTTATGTAGCGCCATCGCCTACCAGTTTGGTATTACGCGCGAAGGAAAGAACAGCAGGAGCCTGCGCTTTATTGCGGTGGATGAAAGCTTCAGTAACCAGGACGAAGAAAAAGCAACTTACCTGATGGAGTTGTGTAAGCAGCTTCACCTGCAACTGCTTGTAGTAACCCCCAGTGATAAAATAGCGATCGTGCAGAATTTTATTGCCCACGTGCACCTGGTGCAGCGGGTAAACAACCGCCATAGCGTGTTATACAATATGACCATTAAGCAATTAAAAGAAAGGGTTGAGGAAGTAAATGCCGTGTTGCAGTAGATTTGGGATTTGGGGATTTCGAGATTTGGGGATTTATAATTTGCGTTTGAGCTCTTATGATTTGATATTTACTTCACTGGTATATTATCTTTCCAGCGCCATAGATACATGCAGGCATAGGTGCGGTAAGGGCTCCATTTTTTTGAAATGCGCAGCATTTCTTCGCGGAATTGCTTTTTATCGGTGCGGTCGAGTTTGTATAAAGCGATCATGGCATTCTGAATGCCAAGGTCATCGATGGCAAACACGTCTTCGCGGCCTAACGCAAACATTAACAGCATTTCTACCGTCCAGCGTCCTACACCTTTTATCTGGGTCAGGTATTCAATCACTTCTTCATCGCTCATTTTATGCAGTTTACGGTGGTCCATGCCCTGCTCCAGGGTAAACCGCGCCACGTTCTGCACATAGCTTGTTTTGGCGTTTGATAAACCAATAGCACGTAAGGTTTCCGGCGCGGTAGCTATAATCTGTTCAGGTGTTGGTTCCTTGCCTTCATACAAATTCAAAAATCGCTGATGAATTACTTTGGCCACTTTGGTAGAAAGCTGCTGGCTTAAAATAGAGGCACAGAGCCAGGTGCACACATTCTTCTGTTTGGTTAAGGTGAACTCGCCATTCTGCTCAATAAGCTTTTTTATTTTTTTGTCTTTGGAAAGGTGTAAGGTATACATGGCCATAGGTATTATTAGTTTGTATGAAAGTTGTCACCTACTTGGGCTACTTTGCAATATAGCCGTTAATTTTGTACCCATGCAACGAAATTTGATCGTTACGAAAGATGGTTCGCATTCGGTTGCCATACCGGAGTGGGAAGTATCTTATCACTCGGTGCATGGCGCTATACAGGAATCGATGCATGTATTTATTGAAGCCGGTTTGCGTTACTGGTTTGGCCAGCATACCGCTGCCAGCCGGTGTGTGGTATTTGAAATGGGCTTTGGAACAGGGCTTAATGCTTTACTTACGATATTGGAAGCAAAACGGTTGCAACGGAAAGTAATGTATGAAACGGTGGAAGCATTCCCGCTGGAACATTCCATCACCGAACAATTGAATTATTGCGAAGCACTGCAACAACCCTTCTGGCAACCAATATTTGAATCATTACATTCCGGTGAATGGAACAATACCCAGGCCATTTCCAATTTCTTCTCATTTAAGAAGGTGAAATCGTTGCTGGCCAACTATTCACCGGGTGAACCAATAGACATTATTTATTACGATGCCTTTGCCCCGGCTGCGCAACCTGAACTATGGACGCAGGAAGTATTTGAGCAATTACTGAACATGCTGTCGCCCGATGGCATCCTGGTAACGTATTGCAGTAAGGGAGATGTACGCCGCGCCATGCTCGCTGCCGGGTTCAGCGTGGAGAAAATACCTGGACCACGGTGGAAGAGAGAAATGCTAAGAGCAAGCCGAAAGCTGAAAGCCGAAAGCTAAAAGCACAACAGCTACAAGCTACACGGCGCAAGCTACAAGCAATACAAAATATGGCAGCAACCATAAACCTGAATGCATTACAGCTTCTTTACTCTTCCCTATAAAAATAAAAGCTGCAAACCTCAAGTAGTTTTGCTTGAAGCTTGCAGCTTGAGGCTTGAAGCGTATTCTAAGCAAACGAATAACTTATTCCCCCATCTTTTTCATCCTTCAACAAAATACCCAGTTGTTGTAATTGCTGGCGGATCTTATCTGATGTTGCGTAATCTTTTCTTGCCTTGGCCTCTTTTCTTATTTCAATCAACAATCCAATAACACCTTCCAGTTTTCCATCTTCCTTTTCTACATCGCCTTTCAGCCCGAGTATGCCCTCCACATATTGTTTGAAATAATCCTGGAACAATTTCATAGTGCCGGCGCTGAGCGCATCTGATGCAATGTGTTTGTCCTTTATTGAATTGATCACAGGAACTAATTCAAACATATTGGCCAGCACTTTGGCTGTATTGAAATCATCATTCATGAAATCATCCAGCTCCAGCAGCAGCTTTTTTATCTTCTCATCCAGTTCCGGGTTACCGGGTGCTGACTTCAACCCACTTACTTCCAGCTTCTGCAACACTTCATACGCTTCCCACAACCGCTTTAATCCTTTTTCAGATGCCTGCAATGCCTCGTTGCTGAAATCGAGCGTGCTGCGATAATGAGTTTGTAAAATAAAAAATCGAATGGTTTGCCCTGTATAAGCCTTTTCAAGCAACGGATGGTCGCCACTGAACAGTTCTGTTAACTTGATCACATTATTATAGCTCTTACCCATTTTGCGGCCATTAATAGTGATCATGTTATTGTGCAGCCAGTAACGGGCAGGCACATGTTTATTGCAGATGGTGCTTTGGGCAATTTCACTTTCATGATGCGGAAACTGCAGGTCCATACCACCGCCATGGATATCAAATTCGCTACCCAGGTATTTGTTGCTCATAGCCGAGCACTCAATATGCCAGCCGGGGAAGCCTTCGCCCCAGGGGCTAACCCAACGCATAATATGCTCGTCGGGCGCGGCCTTCCACAATGCGAAATCCTGCTTATTTCTTTTTTCTTCCTGTCCTTCCAGTTCGCGGGTAGTCTCTAACAGATCATCCATTACGCGTCCGCTGAGCTTACCATATGGATAATTTTCCGCATACTTTTTCACATCAAAATAAACAGAACCATTCATCTCATAGGCATATCCTTCCTCTATGATCTTTTTTATCATTTCTATCTGCTCTACTATATGCCCGGTTGCGGTAGGCTCAATACTGGGATCAAGGTTATTGAGCTGCTTCATACCCCAGTGAAACAGGTTGGTATATTTTTGCACCAGCTCCATGGGTTCCAGTTTTTCCAGCACGGCTTTTTTGGCAATTTTATCTTCTGCTTCCCGCCCTTCTTCTTCAAAGTGACCGGCATCGGTAATATTGCGCACATACCGCACTTTATAACCCAAATGCATCAGGTACCGGTAAATTACATCGAACGTAACATACGGTCGTGCATGCCCGAGGTGGCTTTCGCCGCTTACGGTAGGTCCGCACACATACAACCCCACATGGCCGGGTGTAATAGACGTAAATACTTCTTTCTGCCTCGTATATGAATTCAGGACTTTCAGTTCACTCATAAAAAATCATTAAATCAAATCTGATGATAGTTAAAATAAAACCGGTAAATGCAAAAGTAAATTTATCCCGCCAGAACGGCGCAATTGATACAACAAGAATGGAAATTGAAGGATGACATGTGACAAATATAGTTATTTTGGGTAATTTATGGAACTGAAGTCGGAAGCCGGATGTATGATGTCAGAAGATTTCTGTGGTTCATACCTCAAAACAACTGGTTATCGCAAACTTCATACTCCCTATTTCTTACTTCGTTTTTCCGACGTCTGACTTTCGACCTCATTCCCCAGCACCGAATTGCAACCAGTTTATTCATCCATCTACCTTACATCTATTCCTCAGCCAGTTTAAGATCCGCTACTACCGGATAGTGATCTGACCAGGGAACCAAAAAGCGGTTGTATTGAAGCACGTCAAAGGCTTTATCGGCCAAAATATAATCAATGCGCAGGGTAGGCGACACAGCGGTAAAACTTCGCCCGATGCCGCTGCCTTTTCTTACAAAAACATCCTGGCGGTTGCCTTTTATGCGGAAATAAGTATAAGAATTAGGCACATCGTTAAAATCGCCGCAAACCACTTCGGGGTATGGACAACTGTCTAATTTATTACGGACCACGTCGGCCTGAAAACCCCTGGCCGCATAACCCTTCTTTAACTTTTTTATAATTGACCGGGAGGCGGTAACCATGCTGTCATCGGCCGATTTGATGATCTCCAGGTTCCGGTAATCGTTTTTCTGAAACAAAACCGATTGCAAATGAGTGGTATATACCCTGATCCTTTTTCCGTTTACCTGCACATCTACCCCAATGAGGCTTTCGGCTGCCCGCACATTTTCGGTACTGGGATACAAAACACGCTGGGTGTCAACGATGGGAAAACGGGAAAAAATAGCTACGCCCGCCTGAAAGCGGCCGCCGCTGGCCTGACCATAATCGATAACCCGGTAATAATATGGATAATTAAGCTGTACAATAGCGTTGGTATTGCTGTATGCGAAGGATTTTCCCAATTCCAAAAACTCCTGAAAACATAAGATATCTGCGTTCTGTTCTTTAATAAAAGCGATCATGTTTTTGCGGTAGTCTTTACGCAGCTTGTTCTTTTTGTTATGCTCGTCGAACCAATGCACGTTCCATGTTAAAACGCGCAAGGCGCCTTTGGGCTTTTCAGGTTTGAAGGAAGTAGCAAAATGAAGCCCTAAAAACACGCGGATGTTTGCCAACCCAAGTAGCAGCACCAATGCAGAAAGAACGGCCCACTTTGAACGGAGCATTAGCCAGAATACCAGGAAGCATACTAACATGATCAACAGCACCGGAAAGCCGAGCCCCAGTAATGAAAAAAACCACCATTTAGAAGGATGCAGCCAGGCATTAACGCAGGCTACCAGGAAAAGACCGGCGATAACCGCATTCAATATAATGCATAACCGCTTTGTAAATGTTCTAACAAACCGGGCCATATTTAAAATTACAATTCTTCATCTTCTGCGGCCCGTTTCAGAATGTCTTTTTCTTCATCGGTGAGAAAACGATAGCCTTGTTGATTGATTTTATCTAATATTTCATCAATCCTTTTCTGCGTAATGTTAGGGATCTTTTTATAAGGTTGGGTTCCTCTTGCATTGTAATGCAGGTCGGTTTTTGCAGTTTTCTTCCAGCTTTGCCTGTCGGGGTTGAACAGATTGCCTAACCAGTCAAAGAAATTATTCATCCAGTTGCTCCAGTCACGCCCACGACGCATTTGATAAATAAACAAAAATCCTACACCCGCGCCTGCCAGATGGGCAAAGTGCCCCGGTTCGCTCTTTTCAGTAGCCATGAGCGAAATATCGATAATTAAATAAAGTACCGTCAATATCCACAATGGAATACCACCATTGATCATTGGGAAAATGCGATAATCAGGCGACAGCGTAGTAGCAGCCACAGCAATGGCCATTATTCCGGCCGATGCGCCTACCAGGGTAACGCCAGAAGCAGCAGGCACCAGTTTGGGAATTAGATTGTAGCATAACACAAAAAATAATCCGGCGCCCACACTGCCATATACGAATAGCGGAACCAGTTTTTTATTTCCCGTTAAATCCTGGAATATATAGCCGAATGCCCATAGCCATAATAAATTTCCTACAAAACTCCAGATAGCGCTATGCATGAACATGAAGGAAAGCAGCGTCCAGGGACGAGTCATCATTTTTTCAAAATCACCGGGTATTACCAACCAGTTGAAAACATTCTGGTCATAGGCAGCCAGGTCTTTATCGGCTATATTATATACAAGCCATATAAATTTAAATACGCAGAAGATTATGGCTAAAACACCAACCAGCATGACCAGGGAATTGCCGTCCTGGCCCAAACCAATTCTTTTCCTATACCTATCTTCTCTTAGCACGGAATATATTTTAGTGAATTTACAAAACAGCTTGCATAACCCATAGTCAATAGGTGACCCTCTCCGCTATTTTAACAGTTAAAAGGTACACAAAGTTGAATACGTTAATAAAAGGTACGCCGGTTTGTTTTATTCATTGTCATTACTAAAATTAAACCTACAATGGCGCCGCCTACGTGAGCGAAATGGGCAACATTATCGCCGTACCGGGGGTTAATACCACCAAACAGGTCGAGCAGGAAATATCCTATAACAACATATTTTGCTTTTACCGGTACTGGCAAAGGGAATATGAACAGCGGGGCATTAGGAAAAAGATAAGCAAAGCCCACCATAACGCCATTAATTGCTCCCGAAGCGCCTACTGCACCCCAACCATAAATAGACCTGGCACGCGCTGCGAACTCCGCTTCTGCCATTTGTCCGGCAGAAAACTTATCCATTAAAATGTTCATTTCTACAGCCAACGCACCCAACTGTATTATAGCAGCCCCAAGCCCGCATATCATGTAAAAAACAAGGAACCGTTTACTGCCCCAGACTTCTTCGAGCGTTGTCCCAAACATCCATAGCACAAACATGTTCATAATAATATGTCCCCAGGACCCATGCAAAAACATATGGGTTATCAATTGCCATACTCTAAAATCAGGGGATTTATAATATTGAAGCGCAAAAAGATTAATTAATTGGTCACCAAAAGTCAGCTCTGCCAGCCAAACCAATACATTAATAATAACCAGGTTTTTTATTACTGGTGGAATTGCACCAAACCCTCGCATTCGGAGATCTGCCATTCTACTAATTTTATAACGTGAATTTCGGGATGTTTCTTTGAATATAGGATACGTGAATTGTTATTTTTGGGCTTCGCGGAACTATTTTATTTCCCGCTTCAGCTTTTTATTTCCGCTATACCTCTTTCAGGCCACTACGCAACCTTAATTGAACTACATTTTCAATGTGATGTGTGTGCGGGAACATATCTACCGGTTGTACCCGGGTCACTTCATATTTTTCATCGAGTAAATTAAGATCTCTTGCCTGGGTAGCCGGATTGCAACTAACATACACCACCAGTGGCGCAGCTGTTTCCAATATTTTACGCACCAGCTTTTCATGCATACCGGCCCGGGGCGGATCGGTAATTACCACATCAGGCTGCCCATGTTGCTGAAAAAACTCACTGCTACAAACGTCAATTACATCACCTGAAAAAAACTTCGCATGTTCAATGTGGTTGAGCGCTGCATTTTCCCACGCATCTTTTATCGCCTCCTGCACTGTTTCAACCCCTATTATTTTTTTGGCTTTGTCGCTTACAAATAAACCAATACTTCCTGTTCCGCAATACAGGTCGTACACTGTTTCTTTACCGGTTAATTCAGCCAGCTCGCTGGTAACCTGGTACAACCGCTCGGCCTGGCGGGTATTGGTTTGAAAAAAGGATTTTGGACCGATCTTAAATTGCAATTTCTTTCCTCCCGGCCCTGTATGCAGCGTTTCAATTATATATCCTTTTCCATAATATGCCTGCGGATCCAGGTCGTAAATAGTGTCGTTCTTTTTTGGGTTGATGGTGTACAGTAATGTTGTAATACCCGGAACCTGTTTTAATAAATGGTCGAACAACCGGGTCCTTTCTTTTTCATCGTCATAACCAAAACACACGTTTACCATTACTTCGCCGGTGGTGGCCACCCGAACAATGAGGGTGCGCAGCCAACCCTGGTGAAAACGGATGTCGTAAAAACTGAGGTTGTGTTGCTGTGCGTAATCGCGAATGGTGTTCTTAATGGCATTTACCGGCTCGGCCATTAAATGGCAGGTGGTAATGTCTATCACTTTATCAAACAAGCGGGGCACGTGAAAACCCAACGCATTCTCCTGTTCAATAACGGCATCTTTTGCAGCGGCAATTTCATCAGGCAGTAAATACCGGCGGTTGCTGAAAGTAAATTCCAGTTTATTCCGGTACCGGGCTGTTTCCGTACAACCTATTATAGGCTGAATGGGCGGTAATTGCACTTTCCCGATTCGCCGCAGGTTTTGAACTACTTCGTTCTGTTTATATTGTAATTGTTTTTCATAAGGAAGCATTTGCCATTTGCATCCGCCGCAAACGCCAAAGTGGTCGCAAAACGGTGTAACCCGGTCGGCGCTCCAGGAATGAAAATGAATGGCTTTTCCTTCTGCCCATTCTTTTTTACTCTTTGATAACTGTACATCCACTACATCGCCCGGAACGGCGCCTTCAATAAAGATAACCTTGCCGTCTTTTTTGCTAAGCGCCTTGCCCTCTGCTGCATAATCTTCAACAGTAACCTGTTGTAACACCGTCTTCTTTTTATTCATGCCGCAAAGATAGTTCGAAGTGGTAAGTTGAAGGTATTCGAAAGAAAGTTTGGAGGAATATTCATTGGGGGCCAGAGCGCGGAAGCAGGCGGTAAGAAGTAGGAAATAAAAAAAATATACATTTCTCTGGTTCTTAAGGGTTCAAAATTTTAGTCCGGAAGTCAAAAACCGTACACCTGATTTTAAATATAGAACCGGGACGGGCCTTCAATTACACTGCGAAAAAAAGGCAGCCCTGTCAAACAGGGCTGCCACCTTCACGCTATTATTACAAGCAAAAATAGACCAGTGGTTAAATAACCACAGTCGTTAATTCAATAACAATATCCCACTATATAAGGTTGCTGTTATTTTGATTTTTGCTAATTATTTTACACTGAGAAGACTGTTCCCCTCATTCCCCTGCAGGCTCCGCTTTACATCCTTTCTGCCATTCCCAGTCATGCGCCTGGATGCACCTGACTTACAAGAGGTTGTGGCTGACTCACCCTTCCCATGAGACCGTTGAGATTAAGGCAGTTTGCAAGAACCAATCTTCAATAGCGAACCGGCTACTACTCGCCTTTTTTAACTTCCTTATTTTGCTGATCGCCTTCGTTGTACTTTTTCTCAGCGGCCTGGGCCTTCTCAAAATCAAGCACCACTCCATTTATGCAGTACCTCAGGCCGGTTGGAGGGGGCCCATCTTCAAAAACATGGCCTAAATGCGCCTTACAACGGCCGCACATTACTTCCGTGCGGCTCATTCCATGCGTATTATCGGGCGCATAAATAATGCTACTCTTGCTGATGGGCTGATAAAAGCTGGGCCAGCCGCAGCCACTTTCAAATTTGGTATCGCTCTTAAACAGCGGATTACCGCAGGCTGCGCAGTAAAAAGTCCCCACTTCCTTAGAATTTTCAAATTTGCTTGTCCAGGGTCTTTCTGTTCCCTTTTGCCGGGCAATGGCGTACACATCGGCCGGCAGGATCTTTCTCCATTCTTCATCGCTGATATTCACCTTCGACGAATCGCTGCGGGAATAAACCGGGTTCTTTTTTGAAGTATCCATATTTTCCTTTTTCGTTGTATTTGATTGAGAATAAGTGCATTGCTGAAAAATAACGGCCAGCATTATCATTAGCAGGCTTTGTAAAATGCGCTTCATAAAAATTGATTGTATTTATCAAATGTACGTAGCCTGTTACCGGTTTGGATGTCAGTTAACCGACACCTCCAAGAGCTTAACATTTTGTTGATTGGATAGTTCTATCGCTTCCGTTCTGGCCACCCTTACTTACTTATTGATGAAAACCAGGCCAACCCTTGCCATTCGCGGCATCCATAGCAAAAAAATACTAATCCCATTAAATAATTTTTAATCAGAAAGCCCATATTCTAAAGAGATTATTTCTGCTGTTGGTTTATATTTGCCCACTCCAAAAGGGACAGACTAAAAACATGTTTAATCTTATATTATTCGGACCTCCCGGTAGCGGCAAGGGAACTCAATCGGAAAAGCTGATAGAAAAGTTTGGATGGATCCACCTTTCGACCGGTGATTTGTTGCGTAAGGAAATTGCGAACGCTACCCAGTTAGGGCTTGAGGCAAAATCATTTATGGATAAAGGCCAACTGGTGCCTGATGAAGTAGTTATTGGTATGATAGGTTCAGCCCTGGATGCCAACCCTGCTGCCAAAGGCTTTTTGTTCGATGGTTTTCCAAGAACAGTAGCCCAGGCCGAAGCCCTGGATGCTTTACTGACCGAAAAAGGCAGTGAAATAACGTTGGTGCTGGCACTGGAGGTGGGTCAGGAAGAACTGGTTGCGCGCCTGTTGAACAGAGGTAAAACTTCTGCCCGCAGCGACGACCGCGATGAAAACGTGATCCGCAAGCGTTTGGTAGAATATGAGACTAAAACGGCTATTGTGGCCGACTACTACGCCAAATTCGGTAAAGTAGCTAAAGTAAAAGGAGAAGGCAGCATTGACGAGATTTTCAGATCGCTGAGCGCTCAAATTGAAGCTAAACAGCCAGCCTAAGAAAGCGAAAAAAATAATACACTGGCAGCGATAGCTGTTAACAGTTTATAAATATTTACAAGGCGTGCCACGGTCCTGAGCTAAGTCGCGAAGGAAATCCGCAGCACGCTTTTGTCTTTTATGGCGCCAACCTTTTAGAGCTGCCGGGTTTTCGATCACTTTTATGAGTGATTACCGCATTTCCCCCGGTATAACGGTTATGGTTGTTTTATGTCCGGCCCGAAGCACCTGCACCTGTATTTTCTGCCCTATTGTTTTTTCGTTTAACTGTTTATGCAGGTCATCGATGGTAGCCACAGGATGATCATTAAACCCAACAATAATATCCCCGGAGCGCAGCTCACTGTTATATACCGGTATATCGGCCTCTATTTCTGAAATATATACCCCTGTATTCCGTTGCAACCGGTTGGCTGCGATCATGCGTTCGGTAAGGTTTACCAATTGCCCGGCCAAACCGAGATAACCCCGTTTTACTCTTCCCTGCATAATGAGTTTGCCACTAACATAGGCGGCCAGGTTAGAAGATACCGCGAAACAAATGCCATGGGCTGTTGGTATCATGGCGGTGTTAACGCCAATAACCTGACCCAATGAATTCACCAGCGGTCCGCCAGAATTACCGGGATTCAGCGAAGCATCTGTTTGAATGACATCGTCGATAAGCCGGCCATCAGAAGCGCGCAGGGTTCTGCCCAAGGCGCTTACCACGCCAGCCGTAACCGTATGTTGTAAACCTAACGGATTGCCAATGGCAATGGCAATTTGCCCAACCTGCAACTGGTCGCTATTGGCAAAAGACAGGGCTTTCAGGCTATTCTCATATATTTTAAGAACGGCAATATCAGTGCTGCGGTCGCTGCCTTTTAATTCGGCATTCACTTTTCGCCCGTCGGCCAGGGACACTTTTATTGACCCTGCATTTTCTATAACGTGGTGATTGGTAACAATAAATCCATCAGAAGAAATAATAAAGCCAGAACCGCTGCCCTGGTTAACTCGCTCCTGACGCGTACGCCGGTCCATTATTTTTTTAGAAACCTCAATATGTACCACGGCTTCAGCTATGCTGCCTACAACGCCGGTAATGGTTTTAGAATAAGCATCCAACAGTTCATGATCGGTATGCTGTATAAATTGAACGGGTGGTTGAATCGTTTCCATAATTTTACACCCGGCAAATTATTTACCAGAAGCAAATTGTGACAGGATGACGGAAGACGGTGAATGGTGAGTGGTGAGTGGTGAATAGCCCGCGAATGTTGAAACTAATTTGCAACCTTGCGCCGCCGAAAATAATTGCCCATTGCCCATTGGCTTTTGTATTTCCCGGTAACCGGTACCTGGTAACCGGCAACAACTAAAGAACCAACTGCCTGTTGTTTATTGGTAGCTCCCTTTTTAGGGAGCTGGGGGTGTTTTCAAAACCGAATCTGCCTGTTGTAATGCAGAAAAGATAAGCTCTTTCACTACCGTTACTTTTTCCTTTTCCCCTTGCAGGTACTTTATACGCAATTCGGGATTGTTGGTGGCTGAATCTACTTTAAATGCGTCCATCCAGGTATTCATTTCTTTATTTGCATTGGTCAGCGCTGAGTGCAGATCGGTCAGGGATTGCTTATACGTTGTATTTATTTTTTTCGCAGGTAATTTATTGAGGCTGTCGAGCAGGCGCTGGGTTTCATTTAAATTTTTACGCAGTTTACCCACTTTGGCCATTCCGGCATCGTGACCCAGCATTACATCGTGGTACAAAGAGTCTTCCTGGGTTTTCAAAACCGGGGTAAAACCATCTTTACGATCGGTAGTTTCACCCTGGGAAGCATCGTTATTGCACGCAAGGGCAACCAGGCCAATGCTTATAAGTGCTATAATTAACCGCGACATAAATATGCTTGTTTTTACTATTTAAAAAATCCGGTCAAAGTTAACTTCTTTTATACGCTACGTTGCTTTAAATCCGTTTTATAATTGGTTTAAACTAATTTCGCACCATTAATCCTGCAGAACAATGGCAAATTGTTACCGGCTTACCTTTTTAGCATTGCTCCTGTTTGCAAAAACCGGGACTGCGCAAATTAAACCGGGACCTATTTTCAGACTGGGCGCTACTGTTTCGTTTGGATTATCACACCTTACTTCCAACACCGTTGGTATCGGTGGCCTTGTTGGCGCCGAAAAAATGATCACCAAATACTTTGCTGCCGAAACCGAAGCTTCTTATAACTACTTTACGGGCGACAAAGCCATATATGTTGATTCTAAAAATAAATCATACGCCATTCCCCTTTTAGCAGGCATAAAAGCATACCCCCTCTCAAATGTGTATGCTTCACTCCGTACCGGCGCTGTATACTTTCTGTTAAATGATATGTCATCGCCCCGGGTACGGTTAGGATACGGCCTGGCGGGCGGTATTAACCTGCCTCAAAAAACCAACCGCTTAAATGTACAGGTGGCTTATACCGGTTTCCAGTATGATGGTATTAGCCGGGGATATGCTACATTAGCAGTTGCGATCATTATCAAATAAGCGAAAAACTAGAAACGGGCATAACAGGCTCTGGCTGGCTAACGTCGGCCCAGGAGTTGAGTGATGCAAGGTGCTGCGAACAGAAATGAAGTTTCGATTATCAGAGACCTTTCAGTTTGCCATCTGCCGTTTCACGTTGAGTCGCTGCCATTTGAAAAAAACAAAAACTACATTTTTCATGAAAAAACTGGGCAATTATGTAACCGGCCGGTGGATCACTGGCGACGGAGACGGACAAACATTGTACAATGCGGTAAACGGCGAAACGATTGGCTATGCTTCTACCCGCGGGCTCGACTTCAAAGCCATTCTTGAATACGGAAGAAAAACAGGCAACCCGGCTTTGCGTAAACTCACCTTTCACCAACGCGGCCTTATGCTACGCGCCCTGGCATTACACCTGCGTAATCATCTCTCTACATTTTATTCCATAAGCTATAAAACCGGCGCTACCAAGGCCGATAGTTGGGTTGATATAGAAGGCGGTATCGGTAATTTATTTTCCTATGCATCTCTTCGACGCAAATTCCCCAACGAAACGTATTGTATTGATGGCGAAGCGATACCACTCGGTAAGGGCGGCACGTTTATGGGACAGCATATACTGGTACCAAAAGAAGGAGTAGCCGTTCACATCAATGCATTTAATTTTCCGGTTTGGGGTATGCTGGAAAAAATTGCAGTGAACCTGCTGGCCGGCGTACCGGCTATTGTAAAACCGGCTACCATAACGTCATACCTTACCGAAGCTGTGGTACAGGAAATCATTGCTTCCGGCATTCTACCCGAAGGCTCATTACAGCTTTTGTGCGGTTCAGCCGGCGACCTGCTCGATCATGTTACTGCGCAGGATATAATCACTTTTACCGGCTCAGCCTCTACCGGTTTACAATTGAAATCGAATGCCCGTATACTGGCGGAAAATGTGCCCTTTACCATGGAAGCCGATTCACTCAATTGTATTGTGCTGGGCGAAGACGTAACGCCTTCCATGCCTGAGTGGGATATTTTCATTAAAGAAGTTCGCAAAGAAATGACGACCAAAGCCGGACAAAAATGTACGGCCATCCGGCGCATCTTTGTTCCGCAAAATAAAATGGAAGACGTATGGCTGGCGTTGGGAAAAGCGCTCAGTCAAACAACCATCGGTAACCCCGAAAATGAAAAAGTGCGCATGGGCTCGCTGGCCGGACAAAGCCAACGTGAAGAAGTAAAAGCACAGGTGCAAAAATTACTGGCTTCTTCCCAAATCGTTTACGGATCGCTCGACAGTGTACAGGTAGTAGATGCCGATGCTCAAAAAGGCGCCTTCATGAGCCCATTGTTATTAAAGAACGAAAACCCTTTCGACAACGAAGCCGTGCATAACGTTGAAGCGTTTGGCCCCGTAAGCACCATTATGCCTTACAATACCATAGACGAATCCATTGCACTGGCCAAAAAGGGAAAAGGCTCCCTGGTTTGCTCTATTGTTACTGCCAGCAACGCCATTGCAAAAGAATTTGTTTTAGGCTCAGCTACTCATCACGGACGGATACTCGTATTAAATAATGAATGTGCCAAAGAAAGTACCGGCCATGGATCGCCGTTACCTATGCTGGTGCATGGCGGACCTGGTCGCGCGGGTGGTGGGGAAGAAATGGGTGGCATTCGCGGCGTTCATCATTATATGCAGCGCATCGCCCTGCAGGGATCGCCTACTGCCATCACTGCTATTACCAACGTGTATCAACCGGGCGCTCAAACCCGCGAAGAAGAAAAGCATCCTTTCAGAAAATACTTCGAAGAACTGCAAATTGGCGATACCGTTATTACGCATAAACGAACCGTTACCGAAGCTGACATTGTGAATTTTGCCAATGTAAGCTGGGACCATTTTTATGCGCATACCGATCATACCTCGCTGCAAGGCACCATCTTTGAAAAACCTGTTGCGCATGGCTACTTTATTTTAAGCGCCGCAGCCGGTTTGTTTGTTGATGCCAAAAAGGGACCCGTAATGTTGAATTACGGTTTGGAAGAATGCCGGTTCATGAAACCGGTATATGCCGGAGCTACCATTGGCGTTCAGCTTACCTGTAAAGAAAAAATTGAACAGGAAAAGAAAGACGACAATGACATTGCCAAGGGCATTGTAAAATGGCTGGTGCAGGTTACTGATGAAACCGGCGAACCCGTAGCAGTGGCTACCATACTCACCATGGTGGCTAAAAAAATACAATAACAAGAAAATAACGACCCCGCCCCCAGGTTGGGGTCGTTGTTTTAAAGTATTTAATAACTTTATAGAAAGAAACCCTCCGCAGACAACCAACCCTTCTATTACTCGCTTGTTAAAATTAATTTTATGTCCTTAGGATATGTAACATCACATATAGATCATAATGGTGTTAACACCATCGAATTCTTTCATCCGCAAAGCAATTCATTGCCAGGTAAACTGCTCGAAGACCTGGCACAAACCATTCATGGCGCCGGTAATGATGACGATACCAAAGTAATTGTGCTACGCTCCGCCGGTGAAAAAGTATTTTGTGCCGGCGCTTCTTTCGATGAACTGGTGGCCATTAAAACCCACGAGGAAGGATTAGAATTCTTCAGCGGCTTTGCCCATGTAATTAACGCCATGCGCAAATGCCCGCAATTCATTATTGCCCGCATTCAGGGCAAATGCGTAGGTGGCGGCGTAGGTATTGCTGCCGCAGCCGATTATGCCATTGCAGCAGAAGGCGCCGATATTAAGTTAAGCGAGCTGGCTGTGGGTATCGGACCATTTGTAGTTGGTCCGGCAGTAGAACGAAAAGTAGGTCTGGCAGCTTTTAACAACCTGGCTATCGATGCTACCATGTGGCGCAATGCGGAATGGGCAAAAAGAAAAGGATTGTATTCCGAGCTTCATGCTTCTATAGATGACATGGATGAATCTGTTCAACGTTTATCTTACACGCTCGCGCATAGCAACCCGCTGGCCATGGAAGAAATGAAAAAAATGTTCTGGAAGGGTACGGAGAACTGGGACCAACTGTTGTTGCAGAGAGCTGCGATCAGCGGCAGGCTTGTATTAGGCGCTTTTACCCGCATGGCCATTGAGAAATTTAAAGCGAAAACAAAATAAAAGCAGGTTACAGGTTGCAAGTTACAGGTTACAGGGGGGATATAATATGCTTTCTCCTTGTAACCTGAAACCTGTAGCTTGTAACATTTGCCTAGAACATCTGCTGTAACAAAAAAACTGCAATCCCCGCTACATACCCCACCAACGCCAGCCAGGCAATCTTTCTCAAATACCAGAAAAACTCGATCTTTTCAATACCCATCGCCGCAACACCTGCTGCCGAACCAATGATCAACAGGCTGCCACCGGTACCGGCACAATAAGCCAGGAAATGCCAGAAAAAATGATCAGCGGGATATTGCTCAAGACTATACATACCCATAGAGGCTGCTACCAGCGGAACATTATCTACTATAGAGGATAACACGCCAATTATAACCACAATAATCGTGGGGTTGCCTATCTGTTTATTAAGGCTCTGCGCTACATCCAGCAACGCGCCAATAGATTGTAAAGAGGCTACGCTGATTAAAATGCCCAGGAAGAATAGAATACTCGGCGTATCGATCTTACGCAAGGCATAAAGTACCGACAGGAAATGCTTGTCCTGCGTATCTTTTTCGTGATGAATGATCTCTGTAATCACCCACATAATGCCTAACCCCATCAACATACCCATAAAAGGCGGCAAATGGGTAACCGTTTTAAAAACCGGCACCAGCAACAGGATCAAAATGCCAGATACAAATACAATGTTCCTATCACGTACCGGCGTTTCTGATTTGGTTGTTTTAGCTTCTTCGGTTCCGCCTACCTCCAGCGCTCCCCGCATACGAAAAGTCATTACTAACATGGGTACAGCAGCACAGGCAATACTTGGTAAAAAAACGTTTAACATGATTTGAGCCGTAGTAATTTGGCCGCCAATCCATAGCATGGTAGTGGTAACATCACCTATAGGCGACCATGCACCACCGGCGTTGGCAGCAATAACCACCATACCGCAAAAGAATAACCGGGCCTGTTTGTTCCTGATCAGCTTTCTGATCAGGGATACCATTACAATAGTCGCAGTGAGGTTATCTAATACGGCAGAAAGAAAGAACGACAGCGCACCGATCAACCATAACAGGCGCGATTTCTTAGTTGTTTTAATGCGGCTGGTAATTACTTCAAAGCCATCGTGCGAATCAATCAGTTCTACAATGGTCATGGCCCCCAGCAGAAAAAAAAGAATACCGGCAATGTCGCCCAGGTGTTCGGTGAGCTGTTCATTTACTGCATGTTTATCCGGGGCATACAGGATGTAAATTGTCCAGCACAATACGCCGGTGATAAGGGCGGAAGCCGCCTTATTCAACCGGATAACATGCTCCATAGCAATGGCTGCATAGCCAAGCATAAAAACGGTAAGTATAACAGCAACCATCAATAGTAAATTGGTAAAAAAATGCCTTCCGTACAGAAGGCACAATCTTAAAGATACATTTTTTCAACACTGTCTTTACACACAATGATGAAAACCATATTAAATATTTAATCCACCACAGGCGCTTATTACCTGGCCGGTAATGTAAGAGCTCATGTCAGAAGCCAGGAACAAAGTTGTGTTGGCAATTTCTTCTGCGCTGCCAAAGCGGCCTAAAGGAATTTTTTCCAGGAAGGCCTTAGCTCCATCACCATCTTTCAGATAATGGGTCATATCGGTTTCAACAAAACCAGGTGCAATAGCATTGCAACGAATGTTACGGCTACCCAGTTCAAGCGCTACCGATTTGGTAAACCCGATGATACCGGCTTTACTGGCAGCATAACTGCTTTGTCCGGCATTACCACGTACCCCAACAATCGAACTCATGTTTATGATAGACCCTTTTTTTGCTTTCATCATGGGGCGAATGATCTGTTTGGTCATGTTGTAAATGCTTTTCAGATTTACATTCATTACATCGTCCCATTGTTCGGGTGAAAGGCGGAGCAGTAAATTATCCTTTGAAATACCTGCATTGTTTACGCAAACATCTACCGTACCGAATTCTTTTATCACATCATTTACGAACGATTCACATTCGGCAAAATTACCGGCGTTGCTTTTATAGGCTTTGGATTTAACGCCCAGTGCTTTAATTTTTTGTTCCAACTGAGCGGCCTTTTCGGCACTGCTGTCGCTAACATAGGTAAATGCTACGTGGGCGCCATGTTCAGCCAGTTTATACGCGATAGCTTCACCAATGCCACGGGCTGCACCGGTTACAATAGCAATTTTTCCTTCTAATAATTTCATAGTATCGTATTTGGGTGAGCAAAAGTACAGAAATGAAGTCAGATGTCGGAGGTCAGAAGTCGGAGATCGGTATTAGGAGGATTCCGAATTATGGGGTATCAAATAGTTTTGAAGATTGAACAAATGAGATCTTCAGACATCAGACCTCAGAAATCAGTCTTACAGAGAAAGTATTTCTTCTATATATTTTCTGTCATTGCTTAACCGGGGCACCTTGTGCTGACCGCCCAGTTTTCCTTTGCTCTTTAACCAGGTAGTAAATACTCCTTTCGACAGGGACCTTACCAATGGTATGCGAAGGGCAATATCTTTATGGCGTTTGGCTTCGTAATCGCTGTTCACGCTTTTCAGGGCGCTATCCAGCTCAACGGCAAAATGGTTTAGATCGGCGGGTTCTTTTTCAAATTCTATCAGCCACTCGTGGCCGCCATTACCGCTTTCACTAAAGTATACCGGTGCAGCGGTATAGTCATTTACAATGGCGCCAGTTTTTTCGCTGGCTACGGCTATAGCTCTGTCAGAATTATCAACGATCACTTCTTCACCAAAAGCATTTATAAAATGTTTAACCCGTCCGCTCACCTTTATTTTAAATGGGTTTAAAGAGGTGAACTGAACGGTATCGCCTAATAAATACCGCCATAAACCGCCATTGGTGCTAACCACCATAGCATAATTTTTACCCAGCTCCACTTCCTGTAACCCAATGGTTTCAGGGTGAGGCTTTCCATATTCTTCAACCGGCATAAACTCCATAAAAATACCATGGTCGGTGAACAACAACATGCCATCTTCACCCGGGATATCCTGCGCGGCAAAAAAGCCTTCACTGGCATTGTACATCTCCAGGTAATGGATAGGCTTACCTATTAATTTCTGAAACTGTTCTTTATAAGGGGTAAACGATACTCCACCATGCATATATAACTCCAGGTGCGGCCACACTTCGGCCATGGTGCTTTTACCGGTTAATTCCAATATACGCCTGAATAATACGAGCGTCCAGGTGGGCACACCTGAAATGGACGTAACATTTTCTTTTATGGTGCTGTATGCGAGCTTTTCAATTTTGCTTTCCCACTCATCCATCAGGGCAATGCTCAAATCGGGTACGCGCAGCCAGTGTCCCCAGAAGGGAGAATTCTGTAACAAAACGGCACTCAGATCGCCGTACTGAGCTTCCGCATTCAGTGGGTTTATATTATGACTACCACCAATAACCAATCCCTTACCGGTCAACAGGTCCGAATCGGGATTGAATTGATAATATAACGTCAATACATCCTTGGCTGCTTTGTAATGGCAGTCTTCAAGGCATTCGTCGGTTACGGGAATGAATTTGCTTTTATCGCTGGTGGTGCCGCTGCTTTTGGCAAACCAGTACACAGGCGTATTCCACAAGAGGTTCTGCTCGCCCTGCATGATGCGTTGAATATAGGGCTGCAGGTCTTCATACTCATGAATAGGCACCGTTTGTTTGAAGGTCTTTACGTTGAACAGGCCGGAAAAATTGTACTTTCTGCCAAACTCCGTGTATTGGGCAGACGTTACCAGGTCCTGCAAAACTTCCCGTTGGGCATCTGCGGGATTATTTTTCCATCCCTCTATGCGCCACAAGCGCATGCGGGCCAATGATGATATGGCAGGCGATAATAATTTCACAATACGAATTTCCCTCTCGGCAAAATAAAGAATTTGGAGGAATAAAAATCAGGTATGCAATGCTCAGTTCACTTATATCTATAAACTGACCATGATATGACTTTATTTACTAATGGTTGATTATACGCAATTTTGAGACCATCATCAACCACTCTGATTTATAGCAATTATTTGTTGGCTGAAACGTCTATAATGCCTTTAAGCGCTTCTTCATGTAAATAATCCTTTCGCTTCAACTCGAAATTGCGACCCAGGTATAACCGGCGCACCTGCTCATTCTCAGCCAGTTCTTCAGCCGTTCCATGCTGAAATATTTTTCCATCAATAAGCAAATATGCCCGGTCGCAAATGGAGAGCGTTTCGTTTACGTTATGGTCGGTGATCAAAATACCAATGTTCTTATATTTCAGGCGGGCTACCACGGCTTGAATATCTTCAACTGCAATGGGGTCTACCCCGGCAAAGGGTTCATCCAATAATATGAACTTAGGGTCAACCGCCAATGCCCTGGCTATTTCAGTTCTTCGCCGTTCGCCGCCGCTCAGGGAGTCGCCATTGTTCTTGCGAACGTGGTGCAGCCTGAATTCATCGAGCAGGGCTTCCAGCTTCTGGCGCTGTTGGGCTTTGGTAAGCCTGGTCATTTCCAACACCGCCTTTATATTATCTTCCACGCTTAATTTACGAAATACGGAGGCTTCCTGGGGAAGGTAGCCTATGCCCAGCTGGGCTCGTTTATACATCGGCAATTTGGTAATTTCTTCCTGGTCGAGAAACACCTTGCCTTCATCTGGCTTTATTAAGCCCACTACCATGTAGAACGTAGTGGTTTTACCGGCTCCGTTGGGACCCAGCAACCCTACAATTTCACCTTGCTTTACGCTTACCGAAACATGATTTACCACGGTACGGTTACGGTAAATTTTTACCAGTTCCTTTGTATTAATCTCGCTGATCAATTGTAATTAAGGTTTCCGGCAAAAATACCAGAACTAATTCAAATACATAGCCCCGGATACGGTAATTTAACAGGTATTTGCCATCCGGATTTCCTGCGTTATGTTTGCAGGCCGGTTTTATGGTGTAAAATGGCCATTTTTGCTAATGCGCTTATTTTCAATGGAACAGGAAATGTTTTATTTCACTTAACCAATATAGAATACTTGCAAGGCGACACCGCCGTTCTATTACAGGACTTAAATTATGGTGAGGCCTTTGAAAAACAGTTTTTATTTACATGAAAGTTATCGATCACATCCGCCAGGCAAAAGATTCGCTTATTTCGTTTGAAATATTACCGCCATTAAAGGGTAAAACCATTAACTCTATCTACGAACACCTTGATCCTTTGATGGAATTCAAGCCTGCGTTTATTAATGTTACTTATCACCGCAGTGAACATGTTTTCAAAAAGAAGGCCGATGGCACTTTTGAAAAAGTAGAGGTGCGTAAGCGCCCCGGAACAGTTGGTATTTGCGCTGCTTTAATGAACCACTACCGGGTTGATGCCGTTCCACACCTGATCTGCGGCGGCTTTAATAAGCGGGAAACTGAAGATGCCCTGATCGACCTGCATTTTATCGGGGTCGACAACGTTCTTGTATTACGCGGTGATGCAGCCAAAAATGAAACTGTTTTTGAACCGGAACCAGGAGGTAACTCATATGCCCTCGACCTGATGAAACAGGTGGTGAACCTGAACAACGGTGTTTACCTGGAAGAAGATATCCGGGATGGTTTTCGTACCAATTTTTGTATTGGCGTAGCCGGTTATCCCGAAAAACATTTTGAAGCGCCCAACCTGCAAACCGATCTGGCCTTTTTAAAAGCCAAAGTAGCAGCAGGAGCCGATTATGTGGTAACCCAAATGTTTTTTGACAACCAGAAATATTTTGACTTTGTAAAGCGCTGTCGCGAGAACGGTATTACCATACCAATTATTCCTGGTTTAAAACCCATAACCAGCAAAAAGCAATTGTCGGTTATACCCCGTACGTTCCATGTTGATATTCCCGATGACCTCAGCAACGAGATCATAAACTGCAAAACAGATGCGGATGTTGAAAAAGTTGGAACGGAGTGGCTGTTACTGCAATCTAAAGAATTAAAGAAAGCAGGTGTACCGGTACTGCATTACTATACACTCGGAAAACCGAAAGTAATTTATAATGCAGTGAAGCAACTCCTGTAAATAATAGCTTTTTATAAAGAAAGGGTTTAGCCAGGTGTAATGCTTCGCTAAACCCTTGCTGTTTACATCCTAAAACTCCTCAGCATGACCGACAAGACAGGCTTTAATAAATTGACCGGAGGCCTGTTTGTGATCGGCGCCCTTGTTGGCCTGTACTTCCAGTTTGCCTATCACAAGTTCCTGAATAATGATACGCTGTCATACATTAATATTGCTGAGCGATATGCCGAAGGCGACTGGCAACACGCCATCAATGGATTCTGGTCGCCCATGTACTGCTGGATATTATGCCTTTGCAAACTGGCGGGTTTGCCGTTATTGCAAAGTTGTTATGTAATAAACTTTATAGTAGCCGGCCTGGGGTTATATATCTTATGCAGTTTAGCGCGACGCTACCTTACACAACCGCTGTTCTATCTTTTTTTTAGCCTTTATGCTTTGTTGTTGATGTTATTCTATGCCATGTCATCGCTGACCCCCGATCTGATGTCGGCGGTTTTTTGCGTATGGTTCCTGTTGCTGGTAACCGATCAACGTTTCGCATTTAATAAACAAATACCTATCCTGGCCGGCATAGCGGCGGCCTGCGCCTACTTTTCGAAGCTGTATAATTTCGTACCGGTAAATTTATTTTTGGCAGGGCTGCTTTTATGGGCGTTCTTCAAAAACAAATCTTCCAGATCAAAACAAATAAAACCAATCTTAAGAACATACGGCGTTTTTATACTTTTTGCGGCTATTTGGACCACTATTTTAAGCGTACATGAAAATAAGCTGGTCATTACCACGGCAGGCCAGTTCAATCATAATTTTGTGAGCCCCCATTATAAGCGGGGATATCCTACCAATGTCGGTCTTTATGCCCCCCCTTATGAAAAAGCATACAGCGCTCACACCGATCCGGGTCATATGTTAGATGATTATGGCTGGTCGCCATTTAGTGACACAGGTAGTTTTCTGCACCAGGTTTCGCTGATAAAGAATTCCATCAGGGAATTAATCTTTAACCTGGATGCCACCGGCGCCAAATGGTTAATATTATTCACCGCCGGGTTGATCTTGTTTATAAACAGGAAAAAAATTATGCCGACTTATGACCGCAGCATTTATCAAATAGCATGGTTCTTTGTATGCTACCCGCTTTTGTACCTGCCGTTATTCATTCTTGACCGGTATATTTTAACCTGTATCATTCTTTTTCACCTCCTCCTTTTCGTCATTGCACAATTGGCATGGCGCTTTATTAACAGGAAGATCTATGTGCCTGTTATAGCGCTCTTATTAGTTGTAAGTGTTGTGCCTTTTGTATTATCCGGTCAGCGTAAATTAATTCGTAGTTCAAGTGAGTACCGGTATTATAAAAGCTTTTATCAGCATTTGCCTCAGCTTTCTTTCCTGAAAGACCAACCCATTGCATCCGACAGGTGGTCTATGGTTCAGGCAACGCAGCTTTGTTATCATTTGAAATGCCGGTATTACAGTACCTGGGCCGATGATCAATACAATTCCCTCAAACAATACAACATCCGCTATCTGGTATCTCAAAAGGACCTGACCTCTTTTTCTTTTCTTCAGGTAAAAGAAAAGCTGTTGCTCGAAAAAGAACCCCTTTACATATACGAAATACAATAAAAAAACCCGGGAGTATAAGAACCCGCACAATGGCAGGGACCTAAAACTCCCGGATTTGAAAAAATGTTATTATAACTTAAAGCCAACCGAAATACTTAATACCCGGTGCTTGTTTTTATTGTCATCTGAGCTGTTTGAACCCGATTGCAGCTTGGCAAGACCATAGCCATAATTAAGCGCTATCATGCCATGATTCAATTGAAACCCGGCGGTAGCATTAATCCCGTAATCAAATCGTCTCATAACGCCCAGGCCGGTTCCTTCTTCATTATTAAAGGTAGTGGGATCATCATTGCTGTATTCAATGTTTTCTTTACTGCTGAATGCTACGCCCACTGTTTTTCCTTCAATTTTACGTTTGCCGCCAACACCCATTGCTATATAGGGGCCAGCACCAAAAAAGAAATTTGATTCGGGCGCTGCTAAAGGCAGTTTAATTACTGCATTTACGGGTAACTCAATATACAATGGATTTGTAGTAGCCTTATAATAATTGATATCGTTGGGATTACCGCTTTGAAGTTTAGCGCCTTTGCCGGTAAATAAGATACCCGGTTGAATAGCCAGGACTTTTGCGATGGTAATGTCACCTATAAATCCAACATGAAAGGAAGTTAACAGGTTGGCGTCGTCTACTTCGCCGTCCTTATTAAAAGAAACATTGGCAAGATTTACACCGCCTTTTAACCAGGCAGCTCCGCTCTGAGCAAAGGAAGTTACACTTATACTACTGATAATGAACAAATAAACTAATCGTTTGGTGATCATACAAAGTTGTTTTACAGGGTGATTAGGAATTAGCCCTGCTTTGACTGAAATAGGTGCGCCAGGTTTAAAATCACTTAGTCAGGCTTTTAAGCACGGCATCATTTATTTTTACCGGGTATTTCTTTTTCAATTCAGCGATCCATTTTTCTTCAAGATATACCTGGTAATCGTTGATCACAAAACCACGGGCGTCTGCAAAACCACGCACTTCGCGATTGGGATATAATTTAACTATGTATGCAAATGCAACGGAATTATCGGTTTCATTTCGTACGTTGGCAGTGACCAAACCCTCTGTGAAGTTTGTTCTGTCTACTACGGGTATCTGGCCTAATTCAAATCGGCCAGAATCGCCCTGTAATTGCCCGCCACTGATATCAATATATTTTTGCCAGCTTTTGTAATTTTCTTTCATTTTGGCCCTGTACTCTTCTGATGCTTTTTCATTGGTTGCTGTTAAAATGATCGCATCTGCGCTGCTTTCCCACCAGTATTTATCTTTGTGCGCTGTATAATACGTTTTCAATCCACCTGTATCGGTTGAAGCAGGGTCCCATATCTTACGTTGCATGATCTCAAACAACAGGTTGCCTTCTTTGAATTCGTTTAACTGAAAGGCAAACTCTTTATTATATTCTTCAAGGTGCTGGCGGTAATAATCAAATGCGCTTACTTCTATAAATTCTTCAAACAGTTGTTGGTTGGTTTTGCCGGCTCTCATGTTTTCATAACCCCGCATGGTTTCCAGGCTGGTTTGAAAATCTTTAACGGTAACTGTCTTTTTGGCAAATGAAAACAGCGGTGTTTTGGCATTGATATCAGCAAAAACAGGCAAACGCTTATTCTCTAATATACTGTCAGCTATTATGAATAAGTGCTGCTCGTTTACTGTATTCCTTTTGAAGCCAGTGAGCTTGAATACTTTTTTCAGCAACATTTTCTGCGATACCTGCATCCTGTCACTTTGCATTATCCGCTGCTTATAATCATCTCTCAATTGAATATTGGCCGTATCGTCAATGGCAGGCTTATGTTGCAAACGTTTTATAATGTGGTATCCATAATTGGTGAGCACAGGCTGGCTGATATCGCCATCTTTCTTAAGTGCAAACGCAGCATTTTCAAATGGCAGATCGTATTGTCCAACCCCAAACTCCATCATTTCGCCGCCCGCCTGCCAGGTAAGGTTATCATTGCTGAACTGGCCTGCCAGGATCTTGAAATCACTGCCATTGGTTAGCACTTTATATATTGAGTCAGCTCTTTTTTTAATTTCTCCTTTTTGTTCATCGGTATCGCTGGGGAGGAACGAAAGTAAGATCTGAGCAGCTTTCATTCTTCCCAATCCTTCTCTTTCGCCCAGGGTTTTAAAAATATGGAACCCGGCTTTACTGCGAACGGGTGCAGAGAATTTACCAGCCGGGGTAGCATACACAACATTCTCCAATTCATAGGGAAGCACCAGCGCCGTAATATATCCTACATCGCCTTTATTTTCTGCAACAGAGGGGTCTTCTGAATATTCAGCAGCGACCTTCCCAAAATCCTGACCTTTTTGTAGCTGACTGAAGGCCGCATTAATTTTCGCCTGCGCTTTCTTTACTTCTTCTTCAGTTGCTTCTTTTCCTGCTGCCACGAAAATATGGGCGAGATGAATATCCTTTTTGCTTCGGATAATAGCTTCGGTAACCAATTCATTAATGCTGGCATCATCCCGCACGTAACCGTCTATGATCTGGTTGCGAAAACTGTTTAATTCGGCTTGCTGATTGGTCAAAGTATCCAGTTTCTTATCCCGGGCCGCCTGCACCTTTAATTTAAATCGAACGTACAGCTCCAGGTAATCGTTATACGATTTCTCTGTAGGCGTGGTTTCCGAATTATTTTTCCCGTATGCTTTTAAGAACTCTGCTTTTGTAACCGGCTTGCCACCATAGGTGAACAAAACCTGGGCGTTTCCAGTGGCAGCCATGAAGATCAATAATGTAGCAACCGCCGCTTTACTGATAACAGTCATAATGCTAGTTAGATTTTTTATTTTTAAGTTTAAGATCAATCACTTCATTCAATTGCAGATAGCTGAGTTTTTTTGCTATGATGTGTTTATCCTTATCTAACAAATACAAAATGGGTGTTTGATATACATCGTACAATTGACGAAAGTTTGGTTTACCCGCCGCTTCTTCTTCCTTCTGTTGCGCAGGCAACTGGTACACATGCGTCCAACCACCGAGCTTGTTATCATTGATAAACTTCTTCCAGTTATCCTTGCCGCCATCTACCATTACTCCGTATACAGCAACACCTTCATTCTTCCATTTGGCTTTATAAATAGAATCTACTTTCGGTACTACTTCTTTACAATGGCTACAGTTGGGGTCCCAGAAACAAATTACGGTGAACTCGCTTTTAACATTGTATAAAGGCATTGGCCGGTCGAGCGTATCTACCATGTCGAGGTTGGCAGCCGGTTGCCCTATGAGGTTAGCCATAAGGCTATACGCCCGCTTGTACACAAAGTCTTTATACTGCTGGGTAAAAAATTCAGCCTGCCCGGTATTTATATATTTTTCAAACAAGTGAACAAATACGGCATCCTGGCCCATGTATTCAGGATTTACATACTTCTGCACAAAATGCACCAGCAGGTATTTAAACATTTCAGGATTGCTTCTTGAATACAACAACATGTGGTCCACTTCCTTCTTTATTGAATCTGGTTGCGGCACTACCAGTTCTTTATAATATTTTTCCAGCTTTGCTTCAAAGAAAGGTGTTCTTACCAGCCTGCCGTCGTTGAAATTAACGCCATCCCAATAATGCGATTTATAATACCGGTAGGCATACATAGAGTCATACTTGCTGCCGGGATGTTTAGCGCCCGGAGGCACTACCGGTTCTTTCATCGCCTGGAATAAAGCTGTTAAAAACGTGTTGGGATTTTTAGCGATCATACTATCGCGATACACCTGCATTCTATCGGTGAGCAGTTTTAAGCGGGTTTTCAGCTTTGCGGAATCTTTAGCATTCTTTGCCAATTTGAAATCAGCATTTGTCTTATTAATATCACCGCCTATCTGATTGGTAAACCGGGTATACAAATGGAACAGGGCATTGTCCTGCGAGCCCATGAAAATTACATTATTGGGCAAGGTTGCCGAATCGGCAACTATTGAGAACTGTTGTTGCTTATCGATGAGTATTTCAAACAAAATTTCCTTGCGTGGGGAAACTACAAAGTAAATACCACCGGGGAGTGGTTCTTTCCCCTTAAATACGCCTTTGCCATTATCATCCAGCAACGCCGAATCGGCCAGGGCTTTTAACCTTCCATAATAATAACCTAGGTACACGTAAGCCTTCTTATAAGGTTTTAGCGTAATAGGAATATCATAACCGGATTGCGCCATCCCTAACGTACAGCTTATCAACAGTATAGCCAGCGATAAAATTCGTTTCATAGTGTTGCAATAACAGAAAAATCCCTGAATTATTGAAAATAAAAACGCTTAAGTTGTTAATTCCTTGCTAAGTTAACCAGATATAAAGATTAACATAGTTGAAAAGTTACATGTAAAAAGGGTATAAGGCTACAACATCTTATTTTTGCGCTACAATATTAACAATGAAACTTAGCCATCTCGCAGAAACTTTGATAGGATCGGAAATTGTAAAACTGGGCGGCGAAATACGCGATAAGATCCGTGGAGGAGAAAAGATCTATAATTTTACTGTTGGCGATTTTGATCCTGCCATTTTCCCTATTCCAAAGGAACTGGAAGAAGAAATAATTACGGCTTACCGGCAACATTTTACCAATTACCCGGCCGCAGAGGGCAACCTTGACCTGCGGGAAGCCATTGCCCATTTTCTAAAGGAACGGGAGCAATTGACCTATTCGGCGCCTGAAATACTGGTAGCATCGGGAGGCCGGCCATTAATTTATTCATTATACCGCGCCATTTGCGATAAGGAAGACAAGGTGATTTATGCCGTTCCTTCCTGGAACAATAACCATTATACGCATTTTGTGGGTGCTGAACACGTAGTGGTGGAAGCCCGGGCTGAAAACAACTTTATGCCCATTGCCAAAGACATTCGCCCGCATTTGAAAGGCGCTACGTTACTGGCTTTGTGTTCTCCCCAAAACCCCACCGGCACTACATTCACCAAACACGACCTGGAGGCCATCTGCGATATGGTGCTGGAAGAAAACAGTAGCCGTGGTGACGGTGAAAAGAAGTTATACGTGATGTATGATCAAATGTACTGGCAATTGACGTTTGGCGATATTAAGCATTACAATCCCGTATCGTTGCGGCCGGCCATGCAGCCTTATACCATTTTTATTGATGCCATAAGCAAAGTGTTTGCCGCTACCGGCGTTCGGGTGGGTTGGGCATTTGGCCCCCAGGTTATTCTCGATAAAATGAAGGCTATCCTGAGCCATGTAGGGGCCTGGGCGCCTATGGCTGAACAGAAGGCCGTTGCCCGTTTCCTGTACAATAAAGAAGCGATTGATAATTACCTGAAGCATTTCAAGGCGGAAGTAGAAGTGCGTTTACGGGATATTTATAATGGATTACAACAACTGAAGGCAGAAGGTTTTTCAGTGGACGCCATTGCTCCGCAGGCGGCTATTTACCTTACCATAAAAATTGACCTGGCTGGTAAGAAAACAGCGGCCGGCAAACAGTTGACACAACAAAGTGATGTTACCGCTTACCTGTTGAATGAAGCCAAACTGGCGGTAGTGCCTTTTTATGCATTCGGGGCCGACAGGTCATCGCCCTGGTACCGGTTAAGCGTTGGCACCTGTAAAAAAGAAGAGATCGGTGAAATGATAGATCAATTGAGGAATGCGCTGAAAAAATTAAGCTAAACAGCTATATAAAAAGCGTGGCACGGTTTGAAACCGTGCCACGCTTAGTTATTTTATGCTAATAAATACCGGTTAATTCTTATTGCAGATAAACACGAAAGGCTTTAATGTTTCCTGTTCAACGATCTTCTGTAATTGCGATTTCTTTGTAAGTATGCGATACTTTTGAATATCAAATACTTCATGCGCTATGCAAAAGCTGTCGAGTGTTTCAAAATTCACCAACAACAGGTTCAATTGCTGAAGCTCGTATTGCATAGCTTCTTTATTGGTATAGGCATCCTTTACCAGGACAAGCAGATCGCGATTAGAGTTTTTCATTGTCTGTATCGGCTTTTAATAACCTACAAATCCCCTGTTTAAACCACAGCCGCATTTTTTGGATGAACCGCCACCACTGATGCGATTACCTGAACTGCAACTGGCCATAACCAGGCTAATAATTAACAAAACGATCACAGTATAACTTACTTTCTTCATATACTCGGTTCTTACTAAATTAAACTATTTTACGAACAAATTAGTATTTGATATTGCCCGAAAGCAACAATTTTAACACCAAGGCACAAAAACCCATCGTATTGCTATCGCCGTTGGATTGGGGGCTAGGGCACACCACCCGTTGTATTCCCATTATCCACGAATTACTTCATTTGGGTTGCCAGGTTATTATAGCCTGTAATTCAACGCAAAAAGCTTTATTGATCGGGGAGTTTCCACAGCTTACTTACGTGCATTTACCAGGGTATAATTTGAAATACGGAAAAAAGAGGTGGGGTACAATCGTAAGGATCATTCTCCAGACGCCAAAAATATTGATCAAAATCAATAACGAAAACACCTGGTTAAATATTTTCCTGAAAACGAAACCTGTTGATATTATCATTTCCGATAACCGGTTTGGTTTACATGCCCGTGGTGTTCATTCTGTTTTCATTACCCATCAATTATATATTAAAACAGGGCTGGGCAAACTCACCGACCGGCTGGTTCAATATTTAAATTATTTTCGCATTAAGCAATTCTCAACCTGTTGGGTACCCGATTATGAAGCAGGAAAAACGCTGGCGGGCGAATTATCACACCCCGGTAAATTGCCAGCCATTCCTTTACGCTACATTGGTGGTCTTAGCAGGCTAAATGCCTGCCAGGGAAAAACAACTTCTATAAACCTATTGGTCATTCTTTCCGGGCCGGAACCGCAACGCACTATTTTTGAAAACCTTTTATTACAGGCATTCAAACAACAACCAGGAAATATTGTGCTGGTAAGAGGATTACCAGGTAGCAGTAGTCCCGTTCAGTCGGCAGGAAATTGCATCATACACAATCATGCACCAGCCGGCATGTTGAATAAACTAATATGTAATTCGGAATATGTGATCAGCCGTTCGGGGTATACGACTGTTATGGACCTGTTGAAGCTTGGTAAGAAAAGCATCCTGGTGCCAACGCCCGGACAGGCAGAGCAGGAATATATAGCGGGTTATCTGCACAAAGAACATCTGGCTTATGCAGTTTCCCAATCTCATTTCTCATTAAAAAAAGTATTGGCTGAAGTTAAGACGTTCCCGTATCAGCAACCTGTATTTGACATGTCGGCGTATAAAATAGTGATCGGAGAAATGATTGAGCAGATAAAGAAGGCAGAACATTAATAAAAGATGATCAATCCACCATCCCAGCAATCCCCGTCATCCCAGTTTCGCTTTGGGATAATCAAAAAACCAGTATTGCTTCTCCGCATCCCTGAATTGCGACCAATTCTGAATATCAGCTTTCACCGCAAATATGGCGCAGGTAGGCATATCGTCTATCCGCACATCGGTTAGTTCGTTGGCAAAATCGGTGATACCGGGATTATGAGCAAAGAGGGCAATGGTATTGGCAGATGATGGCGCCTGTGCTATTGCATTATAAAATGCATCGGGACCAGCCAGGTATAATTCAGGCAACAATAGTACATCGTCTTTTCCGCCACCGAATTCTTTTATGAAAATGGCAGCTGTTTTTCGCGCCCTTTTAGCTGAACTTGAAATAAATGCATCGATTGTAACATTGCGCTCCAACAATCTTTTGGCCATCCTGGGTGCATCTTCCTTACCCCGTTCATTCAATGGACGATCAAAGTCATCTACACCGATGTGATCCCAACTGCTTTTTGCGTGCCTTATGATTATTACTGACTTCATATAAAAATAATAGGGGGATAAATCCCCCTAAAAATAATGAGTTCGATCAAAGGAATCAGAAATTTAACAGGCCTGTTATTAAAATTGGTTCCCCATAGGAAGCTAAACGGTCGGCAGTGCATTTGTCGCAAATACTTTGCCAAATGCACTTACCCATTGGGGAAAATACGATTTATAATGTGTATTTATGAACTGCAAAAGGGGGAATTACAGTCCACTTGAATTAATGTAATTGATCAGTGATGCTGTATTTTTTACCTTTAATTTCTTTAAAATATTATGACGGTGCACTTCCACTGTTTTTATTGATATGGCTAACTTATCGGCTATTTCTTTTGACGACAATCCATTGCGGATAAGATTTATTACTTCTATTTCGCGTTCAGAAAGCTGATTCAAGCCATCGCCTCCCTCTTCTTCATTCATCATCTGTTCCGACAAAATATTCTTCACTTCCTGGCATATATAAACATTGCCGGCACACACCTGGTGAATAGCATCGAGCATTTCTTTACGGGGAGAATTTTTTGTTACATACCCGCGAGCGCCCAGCCGCAGCATTTTTTTGGCATACGCCGGCTGCGAGTGCATAGACACAGCAATAACTTTTGATCCTGGTGATAGTTTGCGGATCATCTTTAATATGTCGAACCCATTCAATGGCGACATATTAATATCAAGTAGTACAATGTTAGGTCGTTTATCCCGTGCTATTTCAATGGCTCGCTGACCGTCGCCCAATTCAGCAATTACTTCCAATTCTTCATTCCGTCCTAATAAATACGACCAGGTTTCGCGGATCAAAGTATGATCATCTACAATCATGATGGTAATTTTACTCATACGATTTTTTTTTCAGTAGTGTGTGAATGAGCTTGTTATATGCACAACGGCACGAAAAACAGCAACAGGCTGTCTTAGACCTTTTGTACAACTACTAATGGATGAGTCTTATACCGTTGTTTTCTCTGGGGTATAGAAGGAGTTACATATAATCCCGTACCTGATATTAAGCATTTTTTCTGACATGTGCAAACTTCATTTTAAAAATGCATTAATAATCGTATAATTTTCAATCTGATAGCTGATATCTCTAATACCCTCTTACGTTTTTACCCTCCATATAGTTAATAAACGCTTTATTTACCACCCGGTTGCCTCCGGGTGTCGGGTAGTTACCGGTAAAATACCAGTCGCCTGTATTGGTTGGGCATGCTTGGTGAAGGGACTCTATTGTCTGAAAAATTACCTGTACTGGCAAGTTAAGCCCTTTCGGGGTAATCAGTTCAGCAATTTTATTTGAGATCTGTTCGGTTGTGAATGGTTTATAAACGTTCTTAACCACGTTTTCCGTATGTAGCTGGCCCAAACGTTGCAATTCTTTACACTTTTCGTACAACTCCTTTAAACAATCTTCCTTGCCATGCTCTTTCATCAATTCCGTGGCCGCTCTGAAAGCAATAAAATCACCCAGCTTGCTCATATCAATACCATAGCAATCGGGGTAGCGGATCTGAGGCGCCGATGATACAATGATGATCTTTTTCGGTTCCAGCCTGGCCAGCATTCGCACAATGCTTTCTTTAAGAGTAGTACCCCGTACAATAGAATCATCAATGACCACCAGGGTATCCAGGTCCTTCTCTACCGTTCCGTACGTTATATCGTAAACGTGTTGCACCATCTCATTACGGCTTACATCTTCCGTAATAAACGTGCGCATTTTAACGTCTTTAATAGCAATCTTTTCAATCCGTATCTTCCGATTGATCATTTCCGATAACTTCTCTTCGGAAATGTCGTTGCCCCAGGATAGAATACGCTGAATTTTTACCTTTTTCAGGTAATCGTCAAGGCCTTTCCATAACCCGTAAAAAGCCACTTCGGCCGTATTGGGTATGAAAGAAAAAATGGTATGCTTAAGATCGTAGTCAACAGCCTGCAAGATCTGCGGACTCAAATTATAGCCGAGGGCATTCCGTTCGCGATAGATCTTTTCATCACTGCCCCTTGAAAAATAAATACGTTCAAAGCTACAGGCCCTGCGTTCTTTGGGCTCTGTTATTTTGTCGATGGAGATCTCGCCATCGGCTTTTACAATCAATCCCATGCCCGGCATCAATTCCTTCACTTCATTTTCACCAACATTGAATACCGTACGTATGGCTGACCTTTCTGAAGCAGCTACAATTACATCTTCATCGATATAATAATAAGCCGGACGAATGCCATGTGCATCCCGGAAGACAAATGAGTCGCCATTACCCAGCAAACCACCCACGGTAAAACCACCGTCGAACAAAGGCACTGCTTTCCGTAACACACTCAGCACATCTACGTCAACAGGTGAATGTTCGTCGTCTTTCACCAGAAAATGATGGATCACTTCCATCATAGCCGCCAGATCGCTTTGCTTTTGAAATTCGCCGGGTTCTATATTAATAAGATCGAAAAGTTCGTCGGTATTAACCAGGTTAAAGTTGCCCGCCAACGCCATATTACGGGCGGGAATGGTGTGGCGTTTTATAAATGGGTGGCAGAACTCTGCATTATTCTTTCCCTGGGTGCCATAGCGCAAATGCCCTAACAGCAATTCGCCCAAATAGGATATATGCCCTTTCATTAAACCGGGATGCTTCATTACATCGGGCTGGTATTTTTCCAGCTCTTTCACTTCCCCGCTTATTTGTCTGAAAATATCGGCAATTGGTTGAGGCGCACTGCTTCGGATGCGTTGCAGAAACGGGTAACCGGGCTCAACGTTCAGCTTCACGGCTGCTACACCAGCTCCATCCTGACCGCGGTTATGTTGTTTTTCCATGAGCAGGTACAGCTTATTAAGACCCCACATTACTGTACCGTGTTGCTGCAAATAGTAGGAGAACGGCTTTCTTAAACGGATGAATGCTAATCCGCATTCATGTTTTATTTCATCACTCATGAATAACTCCCGATTATAAAAAGAAAGCGCAAAGTTACAGGTAATTCAGGAATAAAAAGAAAAGAGTAACAACGGGAAGTGTTAAGAATGGAAAATGAAAAAAACCCCCAGTCTTCATAGGTATGGGGGTTGTTCCTCATCAGGACATTGGATAAATATCTGCGCCGGTTTGTTTTTTAATTAAACGGGCATTGGACGGTTCGGCTTTCGTTAGGATCTGGATTACGGACGTTGGATTTTTCGTTCGTTTTCAAGAGATATTGGTAGCGCTAAATTGCTAATTTTTCCGAAAGAAATCCTAAATCATTCAATGTCTTTTTTACACTTAATGAATTTTTTCAGCGGAATATAAAGGTTTACCCCTAGGTGAGTCATATTTGTCCCCCCAAATTGACTTTTGAATATCCCTTACATTCTGAATAATAAATATTAGTGGAATCCTGTATATTATTTATTGCAGGTAAAATAATCCCCCACGGCTTACCTACATGCTGGTAGCAACATTATTAATGAAATTTACGAGCGAAGCCGAATTCTTCAGTTTCAGCTTTTTCAGAATATTATGCCGGTGAACCTCCACTGTTTTTAACGAAATGTTCAGGCTCGTGGCAATTTCTTTTGATGATTGCCCTTCCTTGATCAGGTTGATGATCTGAATTTCCCGTTCTGTGAGGGCATTCACATTTGGTACATCTTTATTTTCCTCCAGCACGAGTTCCGAGATGTTATTCTTGATCTCATCACAGATGTATTTGTTGCCGCCGTGCACCTCCATAATGGCTGTTATCATTTCTTCCTTGGAAGAATTTTTGGTAACGTAACCGCGGGCGCCTATCTGCAGCATTTTTTTGGCATACGCCGGCTGTGAGTGCATGGAAATGCCTATGATGCGGGATGCGGGCGATACTTTCCTGATCTTCTCGGTGGCTTCAAACCCCGAAATAGGCAACATGTTTATGTCCATGAGCACAATTTGAGGTTTTTTGTTCTTGGCCATTTCAACAGCCTGCTCAGAGTCGCCGCATTCGGCTACCACTGTGAACCGGGGATCATTATTCAGGATAAAGCTCCAGGTCTCCCGTATCAACTTGTGGTCATCTGCAATTAATACACTAATTTTTTCCATAATCAATAAGGGGGTTTAGATATTTGAAATAGGGACATTTATTTTTAGTTTACACCCTTCATCTATAGCAGTAACAATATTTACACTTCCATTAAATAATTGGGCGCGGCTGGAAATATTCGACAAACCCACGCCTTTTTTCAACCGCACTTTATCCAGCTCAAAACCTTTACCATCGTCGCTGATCGTAAGGTCTATTGCCTGGCCCTCACTATCCACAATCAATTCAATGACCAGGTTTTTGGCTGAAGCATGTTTCAATACATTATTCACCTGTTCCTGGATGATGCGAAACAACATCAACTTTCTTTTCTCATCCAGTATGTTATCAATCGTACCTGAATAATAGAATTCTACGTGTAATTTCCTGGTTGCTTTAATATTTTCCACCAGGTCCTGTACAGAATCAATCAACCCCAGATCGCCGATGCTCGGAGGTACCAGTGACCGGGAAATGGTTCGGATTTCATTAATGGCATCAGAAATATTATTGGTGCTGCGATTAATAAGTTCGAGCCGGCTATTGTCATCGGTTTGGGCCAATTCAAGATATAATTTAGCCGTTGACAAGATCTGGTTCACATTATCATGCAATTCCTTGCCAATCTCCGCACGTTCTTTTTCCTGGGCATTTACCACGGCCTGGGCAATCAACTTTTGTTTATCGAGCTCCTGCTTCAATAATCTCTTTTCCAGTTCTTTCTTATCGGTAATATCCTGCATGGAACCTACCATGCGGGCAATTTTGCCTGAGTGATCGAAGATCAAAAATCCCCGGTCAAACACCAATGCATATTCGCCATCGGGTTTTATGAAACGATATTCATCTTCCCATATTTTAGACGTACCATCTTTAATAAACTTATTTAATCCATTCACTACGCGGTCGCGGTCTTCAGGGTGAATACAGCTTTCCCAGAATTTCGTCGAATTATCAACATACCCGGGTTTAAAACCAAACAGGGTATAAATACCTTCGCCCCAATAAAGGGTATTGGTATTTACATCCCAATCCCAAATGGCATCGTTGGTAGCCTTGGTCACCAGCAGATACCGTTCATTACTCAGCCTGATCTTTAATTCAGCGTTTTTATTTTCAATTATTATTCGCAGCAGGCTGCTGACCCGCTCAAATAAATTCAGTTCGTTTTCTGTTGGTGTTGCGGGATTCCGGTGATACACGGCGATGGTTGCCAACACTTCGTTACCGGCATTTAAAATGGGGAACGACCAACATGATCTTATACCGAATCTTTCGGCCAGTGGCTGGTAATTTTCCCACAATGGATCCGTCTTCACATCAACTGTAATTACTTTTTCTTTTCTATAAATAGCTGTGCCACAGGAAGCCACTGTTGGGCCTATTTTTGCGCCATTTATGGCCTGGGGAAACTCTGCGGGGAGGCTGGGTCCTGACAAATGCAGGATAGATTGTTTATCATCGCTTGGCATAATAACCGAGCAGATCATGTGGGGGAATGTCTTTTCCAATCCATCCAGGAAATAATCGACGGTTGTTTTTAGTGAGGCAGCAGGTTGGGCATTTATTTCCAACACTTCCTTTTCCAGCTCCAATAATCGCTCCTGTTTTTTGCGGTCTGTGATATCCCTGAAATATATAAATGCGCCCTGTGAAAAAGGATATACACTTGTTTCGAGCCAGCGATTAAATGCAGGCAGAAAATGTTCAAAATTCGAAGAAGTGCCTTTATTGATCGCTTCTATATACTGACGATACTCAGTAGTTCCGGCAAAGTTCGGAAATATTTTTTCAACTCCGGAACCAATTACATGTTTTGCATTCAAACCTGTAATATGTTCTACGGCATGGTTCCATAAAAATATATTCAGACTTTTATCTACCGCAATAAAGCCATCGGTTATGCTGGCCAATATATTGGTAATGCGTTCAGAATACTCCCTCAATTGTTGCTGGCTGCGTTTTAATTCTATTTCGGCGGCTTTCTTCTGGGTAATATCTACAAATGAAGTTACCACTGCATCGGGGTGTACCCGTTGTTGTGTATGGTAAATTGGTTCGGTGTTGATTGAGATCCAAACCAATGATCCATCTGATCGCTGAATGCCCATGATCACATTTTGCAGTGACCGGCCGGTTCGCAGCGTGATCAATGCCGGGTGTTGTTCGGAAGGAAATGGCGAACCATCTTCATAGATGCATAGGCCCTCGGTTCCTGAAGTAATTCTTCCAATCAATTGCTGACTGGGCACATTCAGGATGATCTCAGCACTGCGATTGCAGGTAATGATCTCTCCGTTTTTATCATGCATCAAAATACCTTCACCCAGTGCATGTACTACCGATCGGTATCTTTCTTCATTGATCCGCAGGTCTTCCTGCGACTGACGGGTTTCTGTAATGTCGCGGTAAATACCAGCAAAGCCAATGCGGGTACCGCGTTCATTTTTTACAAACGACAATGCACAGTTCAGGTAAATGCGTTTGCCATCATGGCGATTATAATAAGCCTGCCCTTCCCAACTACCTTTTTCATACAATTCCTGCAACGCTTCTTCCCAGGTATTTGAAATATAAGAGAGGTTAACAAAATCATTCAGTCGTTTGCCTATTATTTCATGGCCGGGAATACCGTAAATATTTTCAGCCGCTTTATTGAATGATATTATATTAAAATCAAGATCGGTTGAAATAATTCCTTCCGATACATCCTGCATCACCTGCACCTGGAAGCGGATCTTTTCTTCGGCCAGCTTGCGATCGTGTATATCAACTATTGAACCGATGTATCCCACAAACGTGCCGTCTTCCAGAAAGCGGGGAACACCATGATCAAGTACCCACCGGTACTCATTCTCTTTATTTTTTAACCGGTATTCCAAAACCACCGATTCGCGAGTATTGAAATATCGTTTATACTTTTCTATAGCAACAGGCAGATCTGCGGGGTAAACAATTTTTTCCCAGCCACTGCCTTGCACTTCCTGTAACGTTAACCCGGTAAACTGCTCAAAACATTTATTTACATAGATCGTGTCATCCACTTCATCGGCAACCCAAATGATAACAGGCGCTGCATCGGCAAATTGCCGAAACCGTTCTTCACCTTCCCGGATCGTTTGTTCAGCCTGCTTTCGTTCGGCTCGCAACTGGGTAATTTCATTTTGGGTAGTCCAAACACGTAATAATTTTCCATCCTCCACCACACCAACCATCACATTCAGGAAATACCTGTTATTACCCTGGTGATCGATATGCATCGACAACCGGCGATGTATTTTATATCCCTGCTGAATAAATTCTCTTACAACCTGAAATGTAACGGGCTCGTTAGGGTCAAAAAAGACAGATATTTTTTTACCGATTATACCGGCTGCATCTTTATATCCGTAAAAATGCGCCATGTGGTCGTTACATTCGGCAAGGTATCCCTCAAACAATTGCTTTATCTGTGTTTCTTCGGGATCATTGATGTTTATAGGAACTTGTAATTCGCAACGCCAAATGATCTCAGAGCTTTGCTGTACAAATGCTTTATATCTTTCTGTAACTTCTTTCAGTTCCTGGCGAACTGCTTCCAGTTCCTCGCGAACTTCTTTTAATGCGATATTATTTTCTTCAAGCTGTTGGTGAGTTATATTTTCCCTCCTGGTTGATTCGGGCCCTGGAACTGCATTCCATGTTATTACATCACCTGTATGGCCACTGCCTTGTTGGTATTTAGCGGTGAACCCAATGTGATGCACACCCGATCTTCCTTTTATTGCAAGTTGTATTACTATTCCGGCATCGATACCGGTGTTGAGTATGGCCTGAAGCTTTGGCTTATCGCTGGAATGTATGATCTTTTTGAAAGAGGTACCTATAAGCTCTTCATGATGCTTACCAGTAAAAGAAAGCAGGTCAGCTGAAGCTGCTAAGATGATACCCGCCGTATCTGTTTTCAAGCTAAGGGCGGTATAATCAGGACTTACTTCAGGAAAGGACTTCTTTGACTGTTTTAACATACAGCATTTTACTGCATTACATGATAAATTTTAAGGCATTATTTACATGTAAATACTTATACAAAATACTTAAAAGCTGGTTTACGCCAACAGTCATGGATACGTTTCTACCCTATTTAGGGGTTTTCACTTATCGTTAAATGACTATTAATTGCCATGAATAATACATTATAGTAAAAGCATATAACGATAACGAATCTAAGAAAAAAACATCATATCTACCCAAACACCCCTATAAAAAAAGCATCCCGATGTTATCGGGATGCTTTTTTTATAGGCTATTCAACTTATAAAATTCTTTATTTACTTCCTGCAGCCGCGTACTGCATCCAGTTTTTCAAAGTGCCGCAGTTTTTAAAATCTTCGTCTATCATTATGTAATAAGAAGGGATTTTTGAAGCAAACCAGCTTTCGAGCGCCTTCTGCTTTTTTATTTCAATCGCTTCCTTGGCTAACCGGTCGTAATCGTCTTTTACGTTTTCCCGATGCGGTGTGGTGCGCGTTTTCAGGTAAACGATACGAACACCTTTTTTTCCTCTTTCATCGGTGTATGGCGTAGGTTTCGAATACTCACCAGGTTTAAGATTGGTTTTGGCCAACAGTTCTACCAGTTCTTTATCGAGTTGGCCTAATTCCAAAGAGGTCCCTCCGTTTTGTCCTTGTTTATAACCACCAGTGAATTTGGAGTTTTCATCATCACTGTATTTGGCAACTGCTTCCCCAAACGTAATAGTACCGGCAATAAGCTTGGCGCGTACTGAATCCAGTTTGTTGATGGCTTCATTGATCTCATCATCGGTAATTTTGGGAATACGCAGGATATGGCGCACGATGGCATCATCACCCGCGCGGCTTACCATTTGTATAATGTGATAACCGAATTTTGATTTAAACACCGGGGATATTTGCCCATCTTTAAGCCGGAAAGCATTGTTGAGGAAAGCGGGGTCCCAGTTCTTTTCTGTACGGTTAACGGAATATTGTCCGCCGTTTTCCTTACTGCCCGGGTCATCTGTATATAATCGGGCAAGGGTTTCAAATTTCTGCGCGCCCGACTCTACCTGCTTTTTAAAATCATTCAATTCATCAATGGTGAGCTTTTCCAGGTCGCGGCTTGCTTTCGGGTTCACAACAATTTCACCAATCACTACTTCCGATTCGTAAAATGGCAGGTTGTTTTGATCTTTCTTTGAAAAATGCAGATTTACTTCCTGCGGCGTGATCTTGATGTTCTCTACGATCTTATCACGCATGCGTTCCGCCAGCTTTCTTTCTTTAAAGGTTTGGCGAAAATCTTCCTTTATCTGGTAAATGGTACGGCCGGCAATTTCTTCCAGGGCTTCTTTTGAACCGTACATATTTATAAACCCGCGGATCTGGTTATCGAGCAAGGCATCAATTTCATCATCCCCAACCGCTATAGAGTCTTTTTCCGCCTGCAGCACCAATGCTTTCAGAGTAAGAATTTGTTCCATGATCGAGCAGTCGGCATTTTCAGGAACAGGTTCTCCCCGGCGCTGCCGGTCGATGATATCGTTGTATACATCAGATTTCAAAATAATTTTATCGCCCACAATACCTACTATTTTGTCGGCAATTACTTTACGTGGGGTTTGGGCCACCGCGATGATACATAAAAACAGGGCGGTTATAAATGTAAAAACAGGTTTCATCTGAATATTTATAATTTTTTATCAAGGCCAGATGGAACTTACCAGAATAAAATTTACATGTAAAATAATGACAATAATGAAAATTTTATCCTGGACGTGTCATCTCCATTATTTTTGAAAGGGATAGGGCCAAATTTAGTAGTTAGCCTATCAATTATAGAGCCGCAAAGGTTATTTAACAAAAGAATAGGCATAAAGGCGAGGCACAAACAATATAGAAAGGCAACGAGGCATTGAGGCCATCTTTTATGCCTCGCTGCCTCGTTGCCTATATGCCTTTATAATGTTCTTTTTACTTCTTCCAGTTCAAACGCTTCAATGATATCGCCTACTTTAATATCACTAAAGTTTTTAACGGTTAAGCCGCACTCCATTCCTGAAGGTACTTCCTTAACATCGTCTTTAAAGCGTTTCAGTGATTGCAGCTCAGCGCTTTGTCCTTCACCTTTAGGATATTCAACGATACCGTCGCGAATTACGCGGATCTTCGAATTACGCTGAATTTTTCCATCGAGCACGAAGCACCCTGCCACTGTAGCTTTATCGAACTTGAATACGTTCCGTACTTCCACGTTGGCAACGATCTTCTCGGTGATCTTGGGCTCCAACATACCTTCCATCGCGCTCTTCACTTCTTCGATGGCGTTGTAAATGATGGAGTACAGCTTGATTTCCACCCCTTCTGTTTCGGCCAGTCGGTTTGCCTGGGTTGAAGGCCGTACGTTGAAACCAACTACGATGGCATCGGATGCTGTAGCCAGCATTACGTCACTTTCACTGATGGCACCTACTGCTTTATGTACAACCGATACAACAATCTCTTCGGTTGATAATTTTTGTAATGAATCGCTCAGGGCCTCTACCGAACCATCCACATCGCCTTTGAGGATCAGGTTCAATTGTTTGAAATTACCCAATGCCAAACGACGTCCAATTTCATCGAGCGTGATATGTTTCTTGGTGCGTATACCCTGTTCGCGTAAGATCTGAGCCCGGCGGTTTGCCACTTCTTTGGCTTCTGCCTCATCTTCGTACACTCTGAATTTCTCACCGGCTTGTGGCGCACCGTTCAATCCTAATATTAGAACCGGGGTAGAAGGAGGGGCTTCGTCAACACGTTTGTTACGTTCGTTGAACATAGCTTTCACGCGACCATAGAACTGGCCTGATACCACCAGATCGCCATGCTTCAAGGTTCCGGTTTGAACCAGCACAGTAGCTACATAACCGCGACCTTTATCGAGGGTAGCTTCAATGATAGTACCGGATGCTTCGCGGTCGGGGTTGGCTTTCAGTTCCAGCAATTCCGCTTCAAGCAATATTTTTTCCAGGAGTTTGTCTACATTCAATCCTTTCTTGGCGCTCAATTCCTGGCTTTGGAATTTACCACCCCATTCTTCAACCAGCAGGTTCATACCGGCCAGTTGTTCGTATATTTTTTGCGGGTTGGCTCCTTCTTTATCTATCTTGTTAACGGCAAAGATCATAGGTACGCCGGCAGCCTGAGCATGGCTGATGGCTTCCTTGGTTTGCGGCATCACGGCATCATCTGCTGCCACTACAATTACCGCAATATCGGTTACCTTGGCACCACGGGCACGCATGGCTGTAAACGCTTCGTGACCAGGTGTATCGAGGAAAGTTATTTTCTTATCATTGGGCAGTGTTACTTCGTAGGCTCCAATGTGCTGGGTGATACCACCCGCTTCACCGGCTACCACGTTGGCGCTGCGAATATAGTCGAGCAATGAGGTTTTACCATGGTCAACGTGACCCATGATGGTAACGATTGGCGCCCGGTGTTGCAGATCTTCTTCATTATCCTCTTCCACTTCTTCCTCCATTTCCATCTGCTTTTCCATATCAATGAATTCGGCTTCAAATCCAAATTCACCGGCTACCAGTTCAATTACCTCGGCATCCAAACGCTGATTGATAGACACCATGAGGCCCAGGCTCATACACTTGCTGATCACTTCGGCAAAGCTTACATCCATCAGGTTAGCCAATTCGCTTACGCTGATAAACTCAGTCACCTGCAGCTTGTTGTCCTCTCCATCAACACCTTGCCGTTCGGCCATTCCCTGGCGCTTTTCATGACGGCGCTTGGCCTTCACACTCTTACCACGTCCGCCCTGGCCAGACAGTTTAGCCTGGGTTTCGCGTATTTTATCCTGGATCTCTTTTTCGTTGATCTCTTTCGGCTCGCGCGACACGTGGCGATTACCACCACCTTGCCGGTTGTTATTAGGACGATTGTTTCCGCCTCTGAAGTTTCCGCCGCCTTGCTGATGTCCTTGTCGACCATGACCGCCCTGACCCTGCTGATGGCCGCCTTGCTGACCGCCACCCTGGCCCTGACCATGTGCACCCTGGCCTCCACGTTGATCGCCGACTTCTCTTTTCTTGAAAAGATGTTGAGCCCGTTGTTGCGGCGTTTGCTGTTGATCCTTCTTTTCAATGGGAATGCGCTTGCGCTTCCTTTTTTCCTCGTTGGGCTTCGGTTTGGTGCGGGCTTCGTCGCCAACCGGTAATTCTATTTTGCCCAGAATTTTCGGTCCCGTAAGTTTATCTGCTTTAATATTTTCAATAACCGGGGGTAGTGCTTCTTCCTTCTCTTCTTCTTTTTCTTTTTGCACTTCCTTTACCGGCTCCTGTTCCTTTTTCTTTTCAACAACTACACGCTTTGCAGGCTGTTGTTGTTGAGGTGTTGCCACTTCCTCTTTGGGCTTTTTCGGCTTCTCTTCCGCCACAGGTTCTACAACAGGAGCTACTTCTTCTTTTGGTTCCTCTACTTCTTTTTCTTTTGCCTTTTTCGGCTTTTCTTCCTCTACCACCGGCGTTTCTTCTTTTGCTTTTACCGGGGGCTCCTGTTCTTTTTTCTTTTCAACTGCAGGCGTTTTCTTCGGCCTAGTTGAAGAATCTATAGCAGAAAGGTCGATCTTGTCTAATACTTTAGGCCCTTCTATTTCAGGCGTTTCAACCTTGGTAATTTCAGGTTGTTTCTCTTCTGCTTTTGGCTGCTCTTCCACAACCTCTTTCTTTTCTTCAACAGTTGGGGTTACCACTGTTTCAACTACTGCAGGTGGTTGTTCAGCAACTACCGGAGCAACTTCTTCTACTTTTTCTACCTTTTCTTCTTTTTTCTCTTCTACAACCGGAGTTGGCTCCTGTTTCTTTACCACTTCCTTTTTCACGGCTGCAGCATCGTCTTCTTTCTTCTTCTTTGCTTCCAAACTTCCCTTCGGCAGATCAATCTGGTCGCTTTTTAATTTAGCCACTTTATCACTCTGGAATTCCTGTTGCAAAGCACGATACATATCCTCCGTCAGTTTTGACGTAGGTTTAAGATCGTCTTTGCTAAATCCCTTTCCTACCAAAAAGTCTACCAGCGTTTCCTTGCCGATGTTAAACTCTTTGGCTGCGGCCATTAATCTTAGTGTTGTTGTTTCTGCCATTCGTTATTGTAAGACAATTTTTTGTTTTGTTCGCTGTTTGGATAAGCAAATTACTTGTAAAAAGTCATTTTAGTCATATTTGTGTTTAAAGTCATACGTTGTAAGCCGGTCCATGCACCTTTGCATGGCCCTTTTTACATATTTAATGGCTTTAACTTGCTACTCCTTTGCAGCTTATAACCAAATTAACTTCCCTGCTTATCCTTTTTCAAATTCTTCATTCAAGATCCGGCGTACTTCATTGATGGTCTCTCTTTCCAGGTCAGTTCTTCTTTCCAGTTCTTCAGCGGTCAGATCCAGCACACTGCGGGCTGTATCGCAACCTACGCGTTTAAGCTCATCCAGTATCCAGGTTTCAATTTCATCGCTGAATTCTTCCAGGTCGATATCAAATTCCTGGGGTTCGCCTTCTGTATCACGGTATACGTCAATGCTATATCCCGTTAATTCCTGTGCCAGCTTAATATTCACGCCTTTTTTACCGATCGCAAGCGACACCTGGTCAGGTTTGAGGTACACATTCGCCTGTTTTTTGTCGTTGTCAAGGTCCTGTGTAGTGATCTTGGCCGGTGTAAGCGAGCGTTGGATCAGCAATTGAATATTATTGGTCCAGTTGATAACATCGATGTTCTCGTTCTTCAATTCCCGTACAATTCCATGGATACGACTACCTTTCATACCTACGCAGGCGCCTACGGGATCAATACGGTCGTCGTACGATTCTACGGCTACCTTGGCTCTTTCACCAGGTTCACGAACTATCTTTTTAATAACAATTAAACCATCAAATATTTCAGGCACCTCAATTTCAAGCAGTTTTGCCAGGAAAGAGGGAGAGGTACGGGATAAAATAATGACCGGAGAATTGTTTTTTAATTCTACTTTTTTAACAACGGCGCGGATATTTTCACCTTTCTTGAAATAGTCCTGCGGTATTTGCTCAGACTTAGGCAATATTAACTCATTCCCTTCTTCATCGAGCAATAAAATTTCTTTTTTCCAAACCTGGTATACTTCGGCGCTGATAATTTCGCCTATGCGGTCGCCGTATTTTTTTACCAACACGTTCTTTTTCAGATCACTGATACGGCTGGCCAGGGTTTGTTTGGCTGCCAGAATGGCCCGGCGGCCGAAATCGAGGATATTAATTTCCTCATATATTTCTTCGCCCACTTCAAAGTCGGGCTCAATTTTTACGGCATCGCTGTAGGCAATTTCTGCCAGGGGGTCCATCACAGCTCCGTCCTCCACAATAGTTCGGCGGCGCATAATTTCCAGGTCACCTTTCTCTGCATTCACAATTACGTCAAAATTCTCGTCACTGCCATATTTTTTACGCAGCAGGGTTTTGAAAACGTCTTCCACCACTTTCATCATGGTTGGACGATCTATATTTTCCGCGTCCTTAAAGTCTGCGAAGGCCTCTATCAAGTTAATGCTTGCCATAGACTACAATTTTTTCCTCCCGGCATTGTGTGTCGGAAGATCTTATTAAAATACTGTTTGAATTGTTGTTGATTTTATTTGATCAAATTGAAAGTGGTGTTGTATCACCTCTTTCTTTTTATTCTTTCCTTTTGTTTCTTCTACCGTAATGGCATCATCGCTTACTTCGATCATTTTACCGGTAACTTTAATACCGTCTTTAAGGATCACTTCTACCGAGCGGCCCAAATTTTTTTTGTATTGCCTGAGCAACTTAAGGGGTTCATCAACGCCGGGAGAGGATACTTCAAGTGAAAAGTCTCCATTAGGGAATAGATTTTCCTCTTCTATCTTTTTGTATAAAGCCCGATTCCAGGAGATACACTTCTCAATGGTCACTCCCTGGTCGCCATCCAAAAATAGTTTGACGTTATTGGTGGGTTTAACTCTAATCTCAACCAGGAAATAAGCCGGATCATTGGCCAGCATATCCTGTAACATTTTTTCAATTGCCTGTACTGGTGTTTCCATGCTCTTACGGGAAATAAAGAAGGGAACGATTTCCGTTCCCTTTCTAATCATCTTTTGCCTTGGCAAAGGTAAGGTAAAAGGATAAATAATTCCAAAATACCCAGTGTTAATTTTGAATAAACGAAAAATGAGTGGGGTAATGCCGGTCATCTTTTGAAAGAAATCTTAAAAAATAGCCTTCCCGAACTTTCAGAATACGACACTTGTTGATTTCATATAGTTTTGCCAAGTTTCCCATTTTTGGCAGCCTGATGTGTAGTGGAAGGAATTTTTTGTTTGAGCGCCTTAACAGGTTGTTAAGCGCTGTATTTGTACCTTTAGTTTTTATAATATGAGTTTAACGCGCATTTTATTATATATACTGCTGGCCTATTTCTTATACAAATTTGTATTTAGATTCCTTGTGCCTGTAATCCAGATGTCGTGGCGGATGCGCCGTCAGATAAAAGAATTTCAACGGCAGCATCAACAGCAACAGGACCCATTGCAACAGCAAACTACTGAGGCTAAGCAAAGCACGTCGAATAACGCCACCGCCAAACAGCCAAAAGCCGGCGAATATATTGATTTTGAAGAAGTTAAGCAATAGGAAACAGATGAATGTTGAATGTTGAAGTGAAGACAGCAGGTTTCCCTTTAATTTCGACATTCAAAATTCTACATTCAATATTTTCAAAGGCCTAAATCAAGGATCGTTTTTCCATCGGTAAGGTGAACGGCCTGTAAACCAGCCTGCCGCGCGCCTTCCACATTTACCAACGCATCGTCAATAAAAAGGGTTTCCGCCGCATCTATGTTGCTGTCTTTTATTACATATTCAAAAGCCGGCACATCGGGTTTGCGCTGGTTGATGACGTGCGAATAATAAGCTTTTTCAAAAAGATCGTCGAGGGCAGCGCCGTAAACCTGCCGGTAACTTTTACTAAACGCCTGCAGGTGAATGGCGTTGGTATTGCTGAATAAAAAAAGCTGGTATTTAGTTTTTAGCTGCTTCAGTAACTGTACGCGCTCAGCCGGAAAGTCGAGCAGCATAATATTCCAGGCGTCTATAACCTGGCTGTCGCTGGTACCGGGATGGCACAACTGCCGCGCCTTTTCAACAAACTCCTCGTCGGAAATAGTACCTATTTCATAGTCTCTGAAGAAACCATGCGCATGCCCAATGCGAAACAGGTCATCTATTTGGGTAAGCCCCAGTTTAATAAACGCATCGCGTGTTTTCGCTACACCCAGGTTCAATAGAACGCCGCCCAGGTCGAAAATTATGTTTTTCACAGGTGCCATTGATTGTTTGTTTGGGCGCAATTTACGGCTCAAAATTATTTTACCAACCTGAAACCGGTTTCCTTTACATCGCGGCTGTTGGTACCTATGAATACTTTGAATTCACCCGGCTCAGCCACATATTTCAATTCACTGTTATAAAACTTCAGATCATTCTCCGTGATGGTAAATTCCACTTTTGCCGATTCATGGGCTTTGAGGACAACTTTTTGGAACCCCTTTAATTCTTTTACAGGGCGGGTAACCGATGCTTCCACATCCCTGATGTACAATTGCACAGTTTCCTCGCCGGCAACATCTCCGGCATTGGTAACCATTACAGAGGCTGTTATCGATTGTCCGGCACTGAAAGTATTCCGGCTGAGTTTTATACTATCGTAGGTAAAATTGGTATAGCTAAGCCCATAGCCAAATGGATATAGGGGTTCATTCTGAACATCTAAATAATTGGATTTGAATTTGGGCGCACCGCCCTCAAAAGGCCGGCCGGTATTTTTGTGATTATAGTAAACAGGGATCTGGCCTACATTGCGTGGAAAGGAGGTCGTGAGTTTGCCGGAGGGATTGTAATTCCCGAACAACACATCGGCTACTGCGTTTCCGGCTTCTGTACCAGGGAACCAGGCTTCCAGGATGGCGGGCGCCTGTTCGTTCAGCCACGGAATGGCGAGCGGGCGGCCATTCATCAATACCACTACCAGCGGTTTTCCCGTTTTAACCAACGCTTCTACCAGTTTTCGCTGACTCCCGGGAAGGTCAAGGTCAGTGCGACTGGCCGACTCCCCCGACATTTCTGCTGCTTCACCTACAACTACCACTACTACGTCGGCCTTGCCGGCTGCAGCAACCGCTTCCTGGATCAGTGTATCGGGCGATCGGGCATCTATTTCCGTTGGTTTTCCAAACGGGCTTATTCTTTTGGCGAAAGATGTATCATCTGTTATGTTGGCGCCCCTGGCAAACAGGATCTGCACACTATTGCCGGCCACATTTTGCATGCCCTGTTGTATGGTTACGCTTTTTGTATTATCGCCCGATACGGCCCAGGTGCCTAACATTTCTGAATGGTTATTGGCCAGCGGACCGATCAGGGCAATGGTACCGGATTTTTTCAACGGCAAGATCCTGCCTTCATTCTTTAACAGCACCATGGAACGCACCGCTGTTTCCCGCGCAGCCTGCCGGTTTTGTGCAGTCAGGATTTCTTTCTCAGGCCGGCCACTATTCACATAACGGTACGGGTCCTGGAACAGGCCGAGCTTATATTTTGCTTCCAGGATCCGTTTACAGGCGTCATCAATTTGCTTTATGGTTACCTTTCCTGCTTTCAGGGATTTTTGCAGAGTGGTTAAAAAGCCTTCGCCCACCATGTCCATATCCAAACCGGCATGTAACGCCATCGCAGAAGCGGTTTGGAGATCGCCCACGCCGTGCGCTATCATTTCATTAACGGATGTATAATCAGATACTACAAATCCTTTAAACCCCCACTGGTTGCGTAATAAAGAGGTAAGCAGCCACCGGTTGCCTGTAGCCGGAATGCCATCAATTTCATTGAAAGAGCTCATTACACTGCCCACACCTGCATCTACAGCCGCTTTATAGGGAGGCAGGTATTCATTGTACATCCTGATGCGGCTCATATCGGTGGTGTTGTAATCGCGGCCGCCTTCAGCTGCGCCATACAATGCAAAATGTTTTACGCAGGCCATTACGGTATTATCTTTCGACAAATCGGTTCCCTGGTAACCTTTTACCATAGCCCTTGCCATTTCTGAACCCAGGAAAGGATCTTCACCGGCGCCTTCCGCAATGCGCCCCCAGCGCGGGTCACGGGCTATGTCAACCATGGGGGAGAAAACCCAGCAGAGACCATCGGCAGAAGCTTCGATAGCCGCAATGCGGGCACTGCGTTCAACCAATGCCGTATCCCACGAACAGGAAAGGCCCAGCGGAATGGGAAAAATAGTTTTATGTCCGTGTATTACATCCAACCCAAACAGCAAAGGGATCTTCAACCGGCTTTCATTCATGGCCAGGGCTTGCGCCAGGCGCACTTTATCCGGACCAAAAATGCCAAACAGCCCACCTACATGTCCTTTGCGGATATTATCTTCCACGCCTTTACTAACTACCGAACCGGTAGGTACGCCCCAGCCGGGCGTTACGAGATTCAACTGACCGATCTTTTCTTCGAGGGTCATTTTACTCATAAGATTGGCCACAAACGTATTCATTTTGGCATCGGGCGTTTGTGCAGCTACCTGCATGAGGAAGGATAAGACAACGATCGTTAAAAATGTCCTGCGCATATGAATGTTTTTTAAGTCTATTCTACTTTTATTAATTTACTTCTGGCCGATACCCCGTTTTCATTTATGGCTTCAATGGAAAAATAATAGGGCTTTTCTTTGTCCATCGCTTTGCAGTAATACTCATTGCTGCTATACACCATCACACAGTTATATAATTTGTCAGGCGCAACGCCCATGTAAATATTATAGGCATACGCATTATCAACCGGCGACCATTTTAGCCAGGCATTGCGTTTGTCTTTTTCCGTTCTTAATACAATAAACTGTTTTACCGTATCGGGTTTATTGCCATTTCCATTGCCGAATACACGCAGCCCGCTGATGGCAAATTTTCCGCCGGGCATATGCAGGTTCTCTAATCTTATAAACCGGGTTTGAACCGGATCTTTCAACTCAATATAGTCGTGCGGCACATCGGTTTTGTTGCTGCTTTTATCAACTAGCAACTTCCATTTTTTACCGTCGGTACTATGGTAGAGTTTATATTGATGGTAAGCCTCTGTTGACTTGCCCAGGAAATTCACATCCTGGTCGGCATAATTGATCTGAATGGCGCGGACGGTACTGATGTTGCCGAGATCGGTTTGGATCCACTCGCCTTTATTGCCGCTGGCTGCGCTCCAGTAGGTTTTTATGTTTTCGTCTACAGCGAAATTAGCATAATAACTGGCAAGGGTAGATGAAACGGTTACAGGTTTGTTATAGTTGAGCAGCATCCAACCGGTGAAGGGGGCGGCCTCTCCGCGGGCCAAATAATGCGGGTAATCGCCAAAGGCGGCATCCATATACAACACATCGTCTTTATCAAAACCAGCGGGCCATAAACCAATGCGACGTTCAAAATTATTTTTCACCGAAATAGCAATGGTAGATACATGCCACCAATTGTTTTTTGTATCCCTGAAGGTAGCCCCGTGACCGGCACCACGGGCAAAACCGCCGGGCTTATAACTAAACGGGAGTGATTGAGGCGTAAACGGGCCCAACGGATGATCGCCTACCACCACGCCATCGGCATACCCGCTGAACTCGGTACCCGGCGCGCCGTATTGCAGGTAATATTTGCCGTTATGCTTCGTCATCCAGGCCCCTTCAATAAACGGATCTAAAAAAGTATTGTCAAGGTATTCGCCAAACCGCTGCCATCCATAGCGCCAGGGTTCCAGCAAATACATTTCCTTTCGCGTGCCAACAGGATCAAAAGTTTTCCGGTTTATTTCAATTCCGTATAACGGGTACCGGTTGCTGCTGCCGTTGTACATATACAGGCGGCCATCATCATCCAGAAAAAAATCAGGGTCCCAGCCACCGATCTCAAAAGAATCTATTGCTTCTTTCCATTCGTTGGCTTTGGGATTGGTACTCATCCAGATTGGGAAATTGCCCGAATAGGTTGAACCAAACACCAGCAGGGTATCGCCTTGCACCCAAACCGCCGGGGCGCAAAGATCATCGTATACCTTGTGCCAGGGTTTCAGAAATGAGCGGGAAATAAAATTCCAGTTACACAGGTCATTGCTCCACCAGTAACCCCATTGGTTGGTGCTGAATAAATAATAATCATCTTTATATGTTACAATAACCGGATCGGCGGTTGCGCGGTGTTTACCCCATTCTGCAAAATTGGGTATAGGCGTGTAGCCATAATCAATATTCAGGGGATTGCAATAGGTACCCGAATTAATGGTTTGATTAAGGGTGAGCCTCTTTTTGGAAAGAGACCCACCCTGGTCATCTTTGCTTTGAGGGAATACCTGCGGAACTATAGCCGCTATTAAAAAAGCTATATAACAAAATTTTATGCCCATGGTAAGCTGTTAAGTAAGGCTAAACGCCGAACGCTTAAGGCCGAACGCCTGCTCGCGTTCTGCATTCTTCCGTCGCCTTTCGCTTTCTGCGCGTTTTGCCTTCTGCGTTCCGCGTTCTACTTAAAATACGGACTCGTAAATCCTAATTTTTTTAATCCTGTCTTTATTTCCGGACAGCTCATAAACAACCTCCATAGTAACCCGCTACGATAGTTTTCCATCATTACAACAATCGGGCCCTGGTCAATTGCCAGGTAGCGTTCGGGATACCAGTTGGCGGTTTGACTAAATGCGTCATAAAAACCATAAGGACCCCATAGTTTATCGCGCATATCGTTGTACCAATGTCGCATGGTCTGCATAGATAGGTTCGGGGTGTAGGGAAATGAGGATAAAGCGGCTGTAGGCGATATAACTCCCAGATCGCTGTTTTTACCCGGTGCATGGCCGGCATATCCCTGCACAGAATAGCTGGCCGTTAGTCCCCAGTTATCGGGACCATACCCTTTAAAGTACTTTGGATTCTTTACACACCAGGTATAGTTGATCAACGTCTGGTTTTTATTTTCAGCCCAATAATCGGCGTACCGGTCTTTTAATCCATGCGGATCGAGCCCCAGGAAGGAGTAATGCGCCCAGAACAATGGGCCGCCATATGGGGAATCGCCCTGGTGATACAATTGCAACGAATAATCAAACACGGGCCAGGGTGCCACAATTCGTCCGCTCTGCGCCCAGCCTTCGTGGTATACTTCCGGCGGAACGCCATGCGTAGGCGAAGCGGCGGCCAACACATACACGATCAAACACTCATTATATCCACGAACTGGGAAATTCATTTCCCAATTGTATTTTGGGCTCCAATGCCAGTACAACACATTCTGACCATTCCGGTACCAGTCGAACTCTACCTCGCGCCACAAAGTATCAATGCGGGCAGCCAGCGCTTTTTCGGTTGAATCGCCCTTTATAAAGTACTGCCGGGCACAAAGCAAACCCTGGATCATGAAAGAAGTTTCAACCAGGTCGCCGCCATCATCTTTACGACTGAAGGGTTTTACCTTGCCGGTTTCGCCATTCAACCAATGCGGCCAGGCGCCATGAAAGCGATCGGCTTTTTTCAGGAACTCAACTATTTTTTCAAGCCGCTCCCGTCCTTCGTCTCGGGTAATAAAACCCCGGTGAATGCCTACCAGTAAAGCCATTACCCCAAAACCACTTCCGCCGCTGGTAACGATGTTTTGATCCTTTTCGGGATATACATTGTCAACATGAATCCGTTCTCTTGCCATACCGCTGGTGGGTTCTGCCCCTTCCCAGAAGTATTGAAACGTATGTTGCTGAACCTCCGTAAACAAGCGCTCGTCATTAGGACTGAACTTGGCTTCGGGGTTTATTGATTTTTGTGTATTCGAACACCGGATCAATAAAAAAGAAAACACAATCGTTATTACGGTTACCCTGGAACGTATCATGCGGCTTGCGTTTGGTTTCGGTACTCGTGCGGGTAGGACTACAGATTCGGATTCAAATCTCTTTGCGCGGTTGGAACCGGCAGGTATTCTTTTCCAGCGGCGAAACCAACAGGAGCCAACACCGTTGCTGCCTGGCCTGTACGTATCAGGTCGTTATACCGTTCACCCCACCATTCGGCGGCAAATTCTGCTCTACGTTCATCTAATACATTTTGTAAGGTAACGCCGGTAATAGGATTCAACTTTGCCCGTTGACGAACCAGGTTAAATGGTGCATCGCCATTTTGCCCCTTGCGCACTTTTGCTTCGGCGTTCAACAACAATACATCGGCATATCGAAGCACCCGCACATTATTATTGGAACCATAGTTCGTTCTTCCAGGAGTCATTTGGCTTTTGGGCAGGTAGGCCTTACCCATAAACCGCGTTTGACCATTTGAATTCCCATAGACATTATCGCCACTGGGTGTGGTAACAAAGGTAGATTCTGAATTACCAGCAAAAAGTATACTCGTTTTACGGCGAACTGAATCATTGCGGCTATCAAAGAAATCTACAATGGCCTGGGTGGGCGACATAAAACCCCAACCGGCTACGGGGCTGCCCTGCTGGTTACCATTGGGCCCCTGAAAATCGAAGAAGGCGCCAGGTGAAACATTTGTACCTGTGCTGGTACCAAAATCGGTATACTGCAATTCAAACAACGCTTCATCACTGAGTTTGCCCGGTATCTTCCATAGTTGATAGAAATCAGGGAACAAGCTGAACTTATTGCTGTTGATAATTTCATTGGTAGCCGATAAAACGATGTCCCAATAAGGGCTTCCATTATCATTGCCGGCCGCATCTGCAGCGGCTTTAGCCTTTAATAACAGGGCCGTATATTTTGTTACCGCTCCTTTATGAACCGACTGGTTTGGCCGGGCATCTTCCAAAAACCCGATGGCCGTATCCATTTCACTGATGATCCACTGCCGTACTTCAACCACAGAACTTTTTGCCACGGTGGTGAGCGCGGTGTTATTCGTAACAATAGGTACATCGCCAAATACGCGCGAAGCCAGCATATGCGCCCAGGCGCGAATTACCCTGATCTCAGATTTGTACTGGTTATACAGCGCTCTATTTGGGTTATCGCCGTTAGTTATATTGACAGCATACCTATCAAGGTCGTTTATTGCTTCATTGCAATATAGTACTGTTCCGAAATGGTCGTTCCAATAGTTATTATTACCCCAGAAAGAAACCACACCGGGGTTACTGTTTTGAAAGTTCTTAATGTCAGTAAGCGTACCCTGGTCATTTGGCGCCGATCCTTTGGCCACATCATCGCCGCGCACAGTACGCACGCCCACATCCATCCAGTGAACAAGGCCGGGATTATCGCCTGCTGCAGTTCTGTAAACACCCGAAACCGGTGAATACATCGAATTTAAATTAGTATAATCAATTGTAGTACCCCTTGTTTGATCTTCTACATCGCGGTCAAGGAACTTCTTACACCCTGTTGCCTCCATCACCAGAAAAAGAAGTAATATATTTTTTATGGTATTCATGATGCGAGTATTATAAATTAATAAGAAATTCTTACGCCAATGGTATATACAGCCGTGGTTGGATATACATTGTTATCGTATCCTGTTCCTGAAATAAAAGTAGCTGGCGTATTAGCCGGTCCCGACGCCCTGTCCTTGGGCAGTTGAGAAGGCGCCGTTACTTCAGGAGTTACGCCGCTGTACCGGGTAAAAATAACCGGCCGGTCGGCAGTTGCATATACACGGAACGAAGTGCTGTTATTTTTACCGATCTTAAAATTATAACCAAGCTGTATGTTCTGCAGGCGCAGGTACGATCCGTTCTCTACATAAAAAGAACTGGCGTTATTATTCCACGATTGGGTGGTTGCAATGGCAGAAGGATATTTATTGGTAGAACCTTCACCCGTCCACAAGCCCGTTACAAAGTCTTCATCACCGTTCATGTCTGGGAATTTCTGCCGGGTTGCGCGGTTAAAATTCAGAATAGAATTACCGCTTACCCCCTGGAAGAAAATGCTGAAGTCAAAATCTTTATAATTCAGATCGAGATTAAACCCATAGGTAACTTTAGGCAGGTAACTTCCCAGGTTCACCCTGTCCTGCGCATCTAACACTTTGTCACCGTTCTGATCTTTATATTTAAAATACCCGGGCTTTACATTGTTTGCAACAGCAATGGGATCAGCATTTACTTCGGCCTGGTTTTGATAGATCCCTGTTACCTGGTAGCCATAAAAGAAATTGAATGGATCGCCTACCTGGGAAAGGGTGGGAAATTCTGCTACGCCCCCGGGAAGATTTTTCAAACCCTGCAAATCAACCACTTCATTTTTTAATGTGCTCAGGTTGCCGCCTATCTGGTATCCAAGGTTTCCGATCTTGTCACTCCAGCTCAAATCAACTTCAATACCACTGTTGTTTACCTTACCCCAGTTACCGTATTGGCGTAAACCAATGAACGGAATATTTCTTTCAAATGCCAGCTTATCGGTTTGGCGGTGATAATAATCCACCGATCCTTTCAGCCGCTTGTGCATCATGGAGAAATCTATACCGCCATCCCATTCGGTCACTACTTCCCAGTTAACGGTACCAAAAATGGGATCGATGCGATAACCTGTTTGCAAATTACCATTCGATACCGCAGTACTGCCGAATACGCCGGAGTAATCATTCCCTGTGTATACTACCGCATATCCTGTACTGGGATTAACATTATCATTGCCTAGTTTACCCCATGATCCGCGGATCTTCAACTCGTCGAACAATTTTTGACCACTCATAAACTCTTCATCCGAAATAACCCACCCTACACCAACTGAGGGAAAGTAGCCCCATTTGTCCTGGTATTTTGAAGTACCATCTGCGCGATATGTAACGGTTAACAAATACTTACCGGCATAATCATAGCTCAACCGCCCGAACCAGGATGCCGACGTATTTCTGAAACCCGTTTCATTGTAACCATTGGTGCGGCGAATACCCTGATCGGCATACCAGAATGTTTGTTGCGTTGTAACGCTGTCTGTAATTACCTGGGTAGACCTGAACCTTTCATCACGCACCGACTGGCCTAACAGCAAGGTCCAGTGGTGACTTCCTATTTTATCTTTATACGTTATCAAATTATCCAGGATATAATTTTCCGTTCTGGCTTCAGTAGTAGTTAATGTAGATACCCGCTGGCGTTGAATATTGTCAACATAATATTCCGGCAGGTAGTTCTGGTTCAGGGCAGAACCATATCGTTGGCTGAGTTGCGACCTGAAAGACAATTTATTCTTCACAATGTCTGCCTCGGCATAAACAGTTGGCAGCAATTGAAAGCCTTTTGTTTTATCGTACCAGTAGTTGGCTGCCGCCACCGGGTTATTAAATACCCCATTGGCAAAGCCAAGCGTTGAAGAAGAAGTGTATTTATTTGGATAGGCCAACGTATTGGTTTCATCGAAAACCGGGTATAAAGGAGATGCCATGTACGCCAGGGCAAAAGCGCCTGTATTGGGATTACGTTGTATAAAGTTGCTTAAATGGGTAGTGATGCCCAGCTTTAAAAAGTCGTATGGCTTTGCCTCCAATTGAAAACGGATGTTATACCGCTTGTAATTGTTTTCCGTTTCCATTATGCCATCCTGGTACAGGTAATTTAAACCAAGGGTATAATTTACTTTACTGGCCCCGCCGGCTAAATCAATGCTGTGATTGTGCATGAGGGCTGAGCTCTTCATGATCTCATCGTACCAGTCGGTGCTGGTGGAAGGGTTCACGCCCGAACCGCCAAATTTTGATACTGATAAAGCCACCCGGGCCGTATCGGAAGCAGTTTGTTTTGCCAACTGCATGGCTGAATATTGCGCGCCGTTGGCGAGTTTAAATTTGCCCGTTGGTTTTTGCACACCGAAGTAACCATTATAAGTTACCCGGGTTTTCATATTGTATTTTCCTTTTTTGGTAGTAATGATCACAACGCCATTGGCAGCGCGTACACCGTAAATAGCCGCAGCAGATGCATCTTTCAGGATCGACATTTCACCAATATCATTGGTGTTTAGGAAATCGATATTATCAACAAACATCCCATCTACCACATACAAAGGGTTATTATTATTGAATGAACCTACGCCCCTTATACGTACGGTAGGCGAACCACCCGGGATACCGTTGGTAACAACCTGCACACCCGGCGCATTGCCCTGCAATGCCTGCATGGGGCTGGCCGTCATTCTTTTGTTCAGGTCTTCAGGATTCACTACGCCGATAGGAGCGGTTAGATCCTTGCGCGAACTGGTACCATATCCAATTACTACCACCTGCTGCAGAGAAGATGCGTCGGCAGCTTTAAGATTCACATCGATGGTAGTACGGCCATCAACAGGAATTTCCTGTGTTTCAAAACCCAGTGAAGAGAACACCAGCACAGCGCTGTCGGGCACCGTTAATGCATAATTTCCCGCACCATCGGTAGTGGTGCCGATGCTGGTATTTTTTACAAGGACCGAAACGCCTGCAACGGGTTCGCCGGTAGTGCTGGTAACCCTCCCCGATACCTTCACATCCTGAATGGCGGCCATACCTGTTTTCAATATAACCAGGTTATTGGCCATTAATTGATACGACAACCCGGTGTTATTAAGAAGGCGTTTCAGCACCTCCGTTACTTCGGCATTCACCATGGTAAGAGTAATGCGCGGTGCATTGGTTACCAGGTGTTCGTTATACAGAAAGCGAAAATTGCTTTTCTTTTCAATAAACGACAAAGCTCTTTTTAGTTGCGTGGATTGAAAGTCAACGCTGATCCTGTTCTGGGAAAAGCCACCGGCAGAAACATGAAGACAACCAAGCAGTATTATAGCAAACGCAAGCTTCATAATCCGGACTAACTTTAAGAAAAGCGGGTCCCTGCCGAAACTCAGCAGAATTCCGTTTTTTTTCATACTTTGTTAATTGGAAGGTTAAATAATAGGTGTTTCCGGTGCCTTAAACCGGAAATCGCATTTCAGCCTGTATTTTACCTGGCGGAATCTCACTGCAATGAGGTTCCGCTTTCGTTTGCAGTTTATGAACTGTTATTATTCATTTGGCAATCGTTTTGATTAAAAATTTTATCGTCCTATAATTATTGTATTACCCTGTATGCTATAATGAAAAGGCGCTGTTATGCTCAGGTAATCCAAGGCCTGTTGTATGGTTTCATTTTCAAAAACGCCGGTAAACCGCAACGCCTGTTTCTTTTCATCCCTGAATTCGATCTTTACATTATACCACCGTTCCATTTTTGCAGCTACATCCAGGAAAGATTCATTATCAAAAACCAGTTTGTTCTCTACCCAGGCAGTTTCTACCAAGATGCTATCGGCAGCGGTATAGGTTAACTTGCTTAGCGAAACAAAGGGTTCTTTATTCGATGCGCCTGGCTTATTGCTAACCGGTTGGTTCGTTTCTTCATTCTTTACAACCAGTTTTTCATTGGGGCGCAACATGATCTTTTCATCGGGGCGATTATGGATCAGCACTTCTACTTTACCATGAACCAGGCTGGTTTCGGTTTGCTTATCGCCGGGATATGATTTCACATTAAAAGCAGTGCCCAGTACACGAACATCGAGATGATGGGTATGGATGATAAAGGGAACCTTTTGTGCCGACTTTGGTGAAATGTGAGGAACCACTTCAAAGAAAGCTTCTCCGCTCAGTTCTACCTCGCGTATTTCACCGCCAAAATCTTTGTTATAAGTCAATACGCTACCGGCATTGAGCCAAACCTTAGAACCATCGGGCAGGGTAATTTTTGTTTTAGAACCATTGCGGGTACTCACTTCATTTTTTGCAAAAGGCCGGGATGAAGCAGCCTTTTTTGTTATGGAATTATACCAATATATGCAGGTTATCATCAATACGGCTGAAGCAATACTGATGACCATTAAAGTTTTGCGGGAACGTTTTTGAGTGATTGGAAAGTTGGGTTGGTTTTCGGGAGCAGGTGTTTGTTCCCATTTAACGCCTGCGTCTTTTAATTTGTTTACATGCCGGTTAAATGCATCCTCCGCATCATCGGTTGCAGGCGTAGGTAAATTCCATAAGTCAGTTATATTTTGAAGGGCATAATGCATATCAGGGTCGCTACGCAACAGTCCTTCCAATTCATTCAATTCTTCGGCACTTGCCTCACCAGCTAGTTTTTTACCAACTAAAAACCAGATTCTGTCCTTACTCATGAGTATATCAGATAGTATATACTCATAAGGACACTACTGTAAAAAGCATACCCCCAAGCGCGTGAAAGATTTTTTTATCGGCATCCCCAGGTTGCTGTCTGGAACTATTTACGAAGACAACGTGGTACGAATATCGAAATGAATGGCCTGCCCGATCTTTTTTATGGCAATAGCCATTTGATTTTCAACGGTTTTAATAGATACTTGCAGTAATTCCGCCACTTCCCGGTATTTCAACCCATCTTCTTTGATCAGTTTAAAAATAAGCTGGCAGCGGGGCGGCAGGTCGTTGATGGCTTTTTGAACCCGGCTCATCATTTCGGCGGTGAGCATCAATTTTTCAGGATTGAAATAGATGCTTTGCAGTTGTACCAGGTATTGTTCGTGTTGCAGGAAAACCTTCTTTTGGGAGCGGAGATAATTGAGGGCGCCGTTCTTGGTGCTGATGAACAGGTATAATTTAAGGTTATGAATGCGGTTGAGGCCGGCTCTTTTTTTCCACACCTTAATAAATACGTCGGAAACCACTTCTTCGGCAACTTCGGGCGAACGCACAAAAGAAACCGCAAATTGCTGTAGGGATTTATAGAACAGGGCAAACAACTCCTTGTAGGCGGGCTGATCGTCATAAAGCGCAATACGCAGTTGCAGTTCCTGGATATGAAGACTGTCAGGCATAGTAAAAAACCGCTAATCGTCAGGAAGAAAGACCAAACTGGTTACCCGAAAGCTGCTGCACAAGGTAATTTAAAAAATTAAATGAGATTTTGGCGGGGTACTGAATGAATTTTTCTAATTTTGCTGCTCTTTGAAACGAAAAGGACCCTTAGCTCAGACGGTTAGAGCAATCCGACTAAAGTCGGGAGGGTCGAAGTTCGATCACAACAAATCAGTTTGTTGGATTATAATAGAAGTTCTTTTTAAAAAAATATTACCGACTAAGGTCGGAGGGACCCTTAGCTCAGACGGTTAGAGCATCTGACTCATAATCAGAGGGTCGCTGGTTCGATCCCAGCAGGGTCCACACACAGTTCTTATTTCATCGTTGGCTTTCTCTCCAAAAATTATCGGGAGGGTTAGAGTAGCCCTTACACAAGTCGCCAGTTCATTGGTCGATCAAAACAGGGTTTCTATAGTGCTATTTCCTTGTTTCACGCATCGTCCCGATAACTATCGGAAGGGGCGATCCGCAACAAAGTCAACCATCACCTCATTATGCCCATGGCAGTGCTATGGGCTTTTTTGTAACCTTAACCTTTCATTAACCCTGTGAAAGATACTTTTGACAATCATTTGAGAACAGTATGAAAAAATTGATTACGCTTTCCTTCGCATTGGCATTTGTACTTCCCTTATTTGCACAGGATTCTACCATAGCAGCAAAACCTAAGAAAAAGGATTGGAGCAAGATTAACCTCTCTAACCGTCCTAACGACCATTTTATGTTGCAAGTAGGGTATAATGGATGGGCATCTATACCAGATACTATTAATACGAAAGGCATTCCCCGTAGTTTTAATATGTATTTTATGTTCGATTTCCCCTTCAAAACCAGTCCACGTTTTAGTGTAGGTGTGGGTGTGGGTTTGGGAACCGACAATTTCTACCTCGATAAAACAACGGTTGATATTGCCGGGCAAAATAACGGTACCCTTACTTTCAGAAGCGATACCAGCGCTAACTATTTCAAAAAATATAAAATCGCCACCACGTACCTGGAATTACCCGTTGAATTGCGGTTTGCGGCTGATCCTGAAAACACCAACAAAAGCTGGAAGGTGGCTGTTGGCGGAAAGGTTGGGACCATGTTAAGCGCCATGACAAAAGGTAAAAACCTGCAGAACCGGAATGGTCAGACCATCAACTCGTATACGGAAAAAATAAAATCGAAAAAGTTCTTTAATAGTACGCGCCTGGCGGTAACCGGTCGCATCAGTAAAGGCATCTTTGGTATTTATGGAACCTACCAGATCAACAACTTTATTAAAGACGGAGCGGCTCCGGGCTTACCCGACATACGACCGTTCCAGATAGGTATCTCGATCAGCGGTTTGTAGTTGTAGATTCGCTCTTATTCAGCATATAGTCCGGAAGGAGATTTCGCATAAGCGGGTTTTCTTCCGGACTTTTTCTTTTTGAACAGCCAATTATTGTATAAAAGTTGGTAACATAAAGGTCCGGACAAAAGGCAAGTAACTGGCCGTACTGCCAGACATTCCGACTTTTCAACTTACTTTTGCACCGAAAATCGAAGGACTTGTTAGACAAGAAGAATATCATTCAAAACGAAGAGAAGGCTGTACTGGTAGGACTAGTACACAAATTGCAGACCGAAATGCAGGTAACGGAATACCTGGATGAGCTGGCTTTTCTGGCAGAAACTGCCGGCGCCAAGGCTGTGAAGCGATTCGTTCAAAAACTGCCGCATCCCGATAGCCGCACTTTTGTAGGCAAGGGCAAGCTGGAAGAAATAAAGAACTACATCGACGGACGCGATATTAAAATTATCATTTTCGATGATGAGCTCAGCGGGTCGCAGATCACCAATATTGAAAAGATACTGGATGTAAAGACCATCGACCGAAGCGACCTGATCCTGGATATTTTTGCCCGCCGGGCCAAGACGGCCCAGGCCAAAACCCAGGTTGAGCTGGCCCAGTATCAATATCTGATGCCGCGCCTGCGGGGTATGTGGAAGCACCTGGAACGTTTAGGAGGTGGTATTGGCACCAGGGGGCCGGGTGAAACGGAAATTGAAACTGACCGCCGGATCGTGCGTGAAAAAATAGCGTTGTTGCGTAAGCGGTTGGGCGAAATTGATAAGCAGTCGGCCACCCAGCGGAAAGATCGTGGCGAATTTATTCGGGTAGCCCTGGTTGGATATACCAATGTGGGCAAAAGCACCATCATGAACCTGTTGTCGAAGAGCGAGGTGTTTGCCGAGAACAAATTATTCGCTACGCTTGACACCACTACCCGAAAAGTAGTTTTTGAAACCACGCCGTTTTTATTAAGTGATACGGTTGGGTTCATTCGCAAATTGCCGCACCACCTGGTGGAGAGCTTTAAAAGCACGCTGGATGAAGTGCGCGAGGCAGATATATTGCTGCATGTGGCAGATACCGGACATCCGCAGTATGAAGATCAGATTGGGGTAGTAAATAAAACCCTGCAGGAGTTGAATGTGATAGATAAGCCAACGATCACTATTTTCAACAAAATGGACCAATACGAGAAAAATACATTTGATCCGTGGCTGGAAGAAGAGATCCGGGGAGAAATTCTGCAGGACCTGAAAGAGCGGTGGGAAAACCAGTTGCAGGGCAATTGTGTATTTATTTCGGCTACAGAAAAAAAGAATATCGAGGAATTGCGAAGCACCATATTAAATAAGGTAAAGGAATTATATACCATACGGTACCCATATAAAACGGGCTTTTAGAAATTATTTAGGCCATGTTTCGGTTTAGAAACATGGCTTTCTTTCAACTTCGCGCGGAATTTGCCTCCACAAACGCCACACATGTCTGAAAAAAAATACACATTCCATCAAATAGCGGAGCATCCGGGTGTACTTGCTTTCAACCAGCAGGGCATTGCTGTGGTGGAGGTGAAAGGAAAAAAGATCTGTATTACGCGGCATGGGGATGAATGGTTTGCATTCGCGTATAAATGTCCGCACGCGAGCGGGATTATGTCAGAAGGGTATGTTGACGCGCTTGGGAATGTGGTTTGCCCGGTGCACCGGTATAAGTTCAGTTTGAAAAACGGCCGCAATACGAGTGGGGAGGGATATTATTTAAAAACCTATCCTGTTGAGGTGCGGGAGGAGGCGATTTATGTGGGCATGCCGGAAGGCGGGCTATTGGGGTGGTTGTAGGCGCATTTTTACAGAAAAATTTTGAGGAATTGAGTTCAGCGGAATTAAAAAGTCGGCATTGAGGAATTTCGCATCTGATTTTGGCAATTTTTTCAAATTAATTCCTTGATTTTTCTTTGAGTACGTGTTTTTTAAAAAAGGAAAATCCTTATTTTTGCTGCCCATTTCGGGAAGGGGTGGAAAACCGGAAGGTACCCACCGAAGATTGAAATGGAAATAGATTCCTCCTTAGCTCAGTTGGTTAGAGCATCTGACTGTTAATCAGAGGGTCGCTGGTTCAAGTCCAGCAGGGGGAGCAGAAAATCAATCACTTAAAAGGTCGCTTAGGCGGCCTTTTTGCATTTTTGCCAGTAATTTGCCAGCAAATCGGTAAAGTGGTTATAAAAGAAATTACTATTTTATTGTTGAAATACATTTAGCAACCCTATCACTAAAAGCATCTATCGCTATGGATAAACTCTCCTTCAAAGCCTTTAATGAATTATGTCAACTCAATTTAGATAAGAAATATATCCAGGAACTTTTTGAGATAATAACAAATTCCGATTGCTATTTTCAACCTGGTATTGTTATGCCGCAAGATCACATAGCCAGCTTATACAAGCTTAGACTTAATATAGCTAAAGATCACGGCAAATTTGACGATGATTACATTAACGACTACGAAATAACTGTCTCGAATTTACAAGAAAGCAAATCAAATGAATTAGGTATAACCTGGTTGGACACGGACAATAATGGTAGTTATTTGATTTTTTATGAACCTGATCAACTAAATATCCTCGGTGTACTCAAAGCAAAGCGTACCTCGGACGAACAATCAACTGAGAAGGACAACAATGATGCGGTAAATAAGGGACATTCGTCAGGATGTCAGAAATATTTAAAAAGGAAAATTGGTGAACATCCTATGATGCAAGACGTAAGAATGTTTTTATTAGAACAGACAAATTAATGGTTAGTAACATTTTCCATTTTGCTAATTTCTCCTTTGTTTTCATACATCCGAATTTTGCTGGATTGTTTATGTCATCAACAATACTTCCTTTATAAAGGAATAACGTTTCCCCCCAACAACCATAATAGAATTCCACGTTTCCTTCTCTTTGTTTATCTAGCCACTCAACGATATACTCCTTGGTCTGATCCGAACAATCAATTTTCCACCGTAAGGATTACCATAAGGATTATATTCAAGTCGCCCACGCTCTTCAGACAGTTTATAACAGCTTATATATTCAATATCATAATCAGTCTGCAATAAAGAAGTCAATGAATAAAAGTGCAACGTAAATTCTCCATTCGGGGTAGTTGGAATATTGGGCTTCATATCACCATCTAAATAATAAAATTGCTTTAAGGAATAATCAGGAAAATTATTTACCCAAAAATCGTCAGATTGAGGTCTTCCGTTATTCTTAGCTTCTTTAACTAATTCAAATGTATAATTTAAGTCAATAAAGTTTTTATCGTTCTCAATTTCGAATACTATATAACAATTTTGATTTTGCATTGCCTTTCGTTAACATTAGCGAACTTAATAATTCTTGCATTTGCAATACCAATTTTCAACATTCAGTTGAGTTATTTTTAGACAAATTTTTAACCTTAATTTTTGTCGTTATGACCGATATTTCAGTCAAAAACGCCTCAAATGACCGATATTTCGGTCATTTGAGAAATTTCCCATGATGACCTATTCACGACAATCCCGCTTCATACGATTATATTTGAAAAATGAAAGCCACCCCATTTACACCCGCAGATATTGACTCACTTCCCTATATACAACCCGAGGGATGGCCGGATATCAGGCCATATTTTACCTATTATACCCGATCCTCTTTTTGCTTTCCCATAAAAATAGTGAATGATGATAAAATGATTGGTACGGGAACCACCATTATTCACCAGGATGTGGCCTGGCTGGCGCATATTATTGTTCATAAAGAATACCGAAAACAGGGTATTGGCAAACTGATCACTGAGTCATTGGTGAATAGTTTGAAATCCACAAATTGTACCACCGTTTATCTGCTGGCAACCGACCTGGGTGCGCCGGTTTATGAAAAAGTAGGGTTTGAAACAGAAACGGAGTATTTGTTATTTAAAGATATAACGGTGAAGGAAAAGCCAACGCTGCCAGATCCTATTACTCCTTACGAGGTAAAGTACAAAAAGCAAATTGCGGCACTGGATAAATCTACTTCAGGTGAAGAGAGGCTATTTCATCTAGAAGAACATCTTCAAACAGGATTTGTTTATAGTGATAATGGCTCATTAAAAGGCTTTTACTTACCTTCTTTTGGCGACGGGTTGATCATTGCCGGTGATCCGGCTGCGGGTCTTGCATTGTTAAAGCTTCATTTAGCTTCACAAAACAGGGCTTTTTTTCCTAAAGAAAACTTAGTTGCCACAGACTATTTGTCTGAAAATGGAAATAAAAAAGTATCAACAGCAAAACGAATGAGATTGGGAAAAATAAGGCCTGTTAAATTTGACAATATCTATAATCGAATCGGAGGGAACCTAGGTTAAGTTTTTCTGCCCGGCTCCTATATTACATGCACCCATAGTTGCAAAAAGCTTTCAATCCATTTTTCAAAAATGTTAAATAATAACTTCCTTCCCCAACTTTTCAACTTGATTCTATTTCTCGCCTTCTAAAGCTTAAATTGCATATACCAGGGATCACGCGTAAGGAAAACAATTAATACATAATAAAAATATTATTTATGATGAAAAATAAACTCATCATTGGTATGCTGTTGCTCCTTACTTTCGGTTCTGCATTTGCACAACAGAAATTTACGATCAAAGGCACCCTCGCTAAGCCCAAAGGAGATATCAAAGTGATGCTCTCTTATAGCGATAATGGGTCCTATAAGCAGGATTCTGCCATCGTTCAAAAAGGCGTATTCACATTTTCGGGAAGCGTTACCGAGCCTACCCGAGCCACTTTACAGGTAAAATCATTGCAGCCCGACAACACTCCAATGACGTATGAAAAATTTGCAGCCCGGGATACTAAAGAGTTTTTCCTGGATAATACTGTTATTACTGTAAAAGGCGACACCGCTGTTAAAACTGCAACTATTAAGGGTGGCAAAACACAAGCCGACTTCCTGTCATTAGAGGCAGCGTTGAAACCTTTTATAGATACAATGGCTACATTGAATAAACAACTCATGCAGTTGGTAAAACAAAAAGATGAGAAAGGCGCTGATTCATTACGCCTTCAACTAACGGCCATCAGAAAAGACAAGACAAAAGCCGAAGACGATTTTATTCGCAACCACGGCAATTCATGCGTGTCGCTCGACTTGTTGCATGGAAGATCGTACATCATTGAATTGGAGAACTTCGAACCGCTGTTCAATACCTTGTCGGCCGATAGGAAGAATTCCACCACAGGGAAAAAGGTACAGGAAAGACTTGACATCGCTAAAAAAATAAACGTAGGAAAGCCTGCTATAGAATTTACCCAGCAAACCACCGAAGAAAAACCATTCTCTTTATCATCTCTGAAAGGTAAATATGTATTGTTAGATTTCTGGGCCAGTTGGTGCGGACCCTGTCGTACAGAGAACCCTCATGTGGTAAAAGCATACAATTTGTTTAAAGACAAAAATTTTGAGATCGTTGGCGTGTCGTTAGATGGAGAAAAGCAAGCCTGGCTGGATGCTATTAAAAAAGATGGATTACCCTGGGTGCATGTAAGCGATCTGAAGGGTTGGAAAAATGACGTGGCGGTATTGTATGGCATCAATGCTGTTCCGCAGAATTTTTTGCTGGATCCTAATGGAGTGATTATTGCGAAGGATTTGAGAGGGGAAGCACTGGCAAAGAAGCTGGAAGAAGTGCTAAAGTAGAGATCTAAAATGTCATTCCATATTTTGTAAAAGATTGTAAGCTTTCAGCTAATTCGTTCAATAATAGTCAGCAGAAAGAGCACTAAAAACACTTACAAAGCCACCTCCAAGGATGGCTTTGTCCTTTTTAGCGAATATTCAAACGATCTCCGAAACCCGCCCACCTCAATCCTTTTATCTTTCTGCAAAAATGAGTTAATACCATGTAAATGTCCTTTACCCCTTTTATTAAAAAAATCAGTTAGTTCGTTTACACGTTAGAGTTTATAAATCTTTCCCTGGAAAGCGATCATTCTACCCAACAAGGATTTTATTCCCTTCTAAAAACAGCTTGACATATGAGACAATTTTCAACTCTATCAGGAAGATCCTGGCGAAAACTGCTGGCGGCAGCTTTCGTTCTTTTGTATTTGTACACGGCCGATGGCCAGACAGTGCGTACGGCAGCAAGCCCCACACAGCTAAATGCAGCTATAGCTGCTTCCAATCCCGGTGATACCATCATTATGAGCAATGGAACATGGACCAATGTTACCATTAACTTTAATGCAAATGCAACTGCCACCCAACCTGTTGTACTTCGGGCGCAAACGCCTGGCCAGGTGATTTTGAATGGCAGCTCCGGTCTTATATTTTCCGCACCTTACTTAATCGTGAATGGCCTGTATTTCAGAGGAGGGGTTTTAACAACGGGTTCTATTGTCAGGTTCAATTCAACCAACTGCAGGCTCACCAACACTGCAATCGTAAATTATAATCCGCCTTTGGCGTCTACCAGCTATTACTGGGTGTATTTTGATGGGTCTTATAATCGCATAGACAACTGTTATTTTAAAGGCAAAAATCACCATCAACCAGCCATCGGAAACGATGCTTCCGGTTCCAGGTACAATAAAGCAGATCATTGTTACTTTAGGGACATGGGTGGATCGGGGAATGGCTCTGAGATATTCCGTATCTGGGGATATGGAGGGAATGAAGAATTGGGAACCGATGGCGCATTCTTTACAATAGAATACAACTTATTTGATGCCGCGGATGGGGAAGGCCTGGAAATGATATCTCTGAAATCTAACCGAAATATTGTCCGCTACAACACGATAAAGAATACTAAAGGTGAAATAACCTTAAGAAGCGGCAATTTCAATACAATTGAAGGAAACTTCATTTTTGGTAACAACAAAGTGGGTTCAAGAGGGATCCGCCTTACCGGCCAGTATCATTCAATCATCAACAACTATATCGAAAATGTAAAAGAAGATGGTATCGTTGTGTATGCAGGCGAGTATATCGATACTTTTCTAACGCCTAACTGGCAACCTATTCTCAGAGCAGGCACCCCACTTGGACGTGTACCCGCATATGGACAAGTAAAGCATACGATCATTGCGCACAATACAATTGTAAACCCTGGCGGCGATGGTATGGAAATAGGCGCAGCCTATAAAGCAAGCTGGCCAACAGCGCAACGGGTGCTACTCCCTGAAAATAACACGATCGCCAATAATGTGATTGTCAAAAACGGTGGAACGGCTATTAAAAGCCCGGTACAGGATGTAAATGCTCCGCTTAATATTTTTAATTTTCAACCTAATATATACGAAGGCAATGTCATTTATGGCGCCACACTTAGTATGAATCCTGCTCCCGCTTCCGGAATCATCACCCAAAACCCATTGATCTCTTTAACAAATGGGGTGTACAGGCCTTCAAATGGAAGTCCTTTGATTAATGCCGCATCCGGCGCTTATGTCGCAGCGGATATGGATGGACAAATTCGCGATGGCAACCCCGACATAGGAGCCGATGAATATTCAAATACTACGATCACGCGCAAACCGCTTACCCCTCAGGATGTAGGCCCGCAATGGATCGATGAGGTAATTGAAGGTGAAACGTCCCTTGACATTACCGATAACGGCGGTATTATAACCGCACAATACGCAAACACTGGGAATTCGGCCGAAAACTATCCGGCTGTTATTGATAACAGTACCGCTACCAAATATTTTATATCAGGCAAAACAGCATTGTGGATACAATATCAATCCACGGTTGCTGCCACAGTAATCAAATATACCCTCACTTCCGCCAATGATGTTCCTGCACGCGATCCCAGAAACTGGACGTTACAGGCTTCCAACGACAGCGTTACCTGGGTTTCCCTTGATTCGCGCACTAATGAAACTTTTGAAACCAGGTTCCTGATCAAAACTTTTACTTTTGAGAATACAACGCCCTACCTGTATTACAGGCTTAACATTACAGCTAATAATGGCGCTACCGGCACCCAGTTGGCAGAGTGGGAAATTTATCAGCGCAAAACACAACCTCTTTTAGTGGAAACATCCCTGAAAAAACCAACAAGGATGCCCCCAAAAGAGTAACCTGAAAACAAATGGCATCTCTGTTGCCATAGCCCCACAATCTACGGGTTAAATTTTCGTGCCCGGATGTGCCGTGGGAACAGATTTTTCATATGATTACCAAGGCTCACTACCTTAAATACTATTCAATCATCTACAACTTTATAGTAACATTAGCCATAAAGCTCCTGGGCATTTGGGCGCTGAGTACACCCTGGCCAATAAAATATTGTTCGTCGGTTATATTGTCGATTTTAATGCCCAGCCCAAACCATCGGGCATCATAAAACAAAGTAGCATGCAATAATGTATAGGAAGGAAGGGTAAATACTCCTGTGGTTGTTGAATTGGCAGTAAGGTTCTCATCGGCATAATTCATACCCAGTCCCAAACCCAGTCCTTTTAATTTTCCTTTCGACAAGGCATAGCTGACCCAGACGTTCGCCAGGTTAGCCGGACCGGCTGAAACAGGTCGTCTTCCTTCTATTGATTTTGCTGACTTGGTTAGTTTGCTGTTGTTATGGCCAAAACCGGCTGTGATATGTAACCCGTTGGTTAAGTTGGCAACCAGTTCTGCTTCAAATCCCTTACTGGTTTGGGTACCATCCTGAACAATTACATTATGGTTAACACTGTCGCGTACAACAACCTCTGTCCTGTTCATATTTTCCACCTTACTATTGTAATAGCTGGCTGTTATATGAAGCCTGTTATCAACAAGACTCAGCTTAACGCCTCCTTCCAATTGTTTGGCCTGCTGCGGTTTCAATGCGCCTGAGTAATCTGGCAACGGTTGCGTAACAGGCGCCACATTTGCAAAGCCATTTAAATAATTGGTAAATAAAGACACTTTGCTTTTAATTACCTGGTACACCAGACCGAATTTTGGCGAAAAGGCAGTTTGGTTATATTCACTATTGGCCACTTTTGTATTGGTGATACGATTCATAGTGCCTTTACTGCTGAAGCGATCGACCCGTACACTCAGCAGAGCGAGCAGGTTATCGGTTACATTCAATACATCCGCAACATAAGCGCTGTATACACTGGCCTGCGTGTTGTTTCTGATAGCAGATGCTGTGCTGGCTACCAGCTTCTGATCAACTAAATAACGTGATATTTTTGGGTAATTTTTGTCGTTACTCATTTGCCCGTTTATATAATCAAAAACTATTGCAGGCGAATTGTTGTTGTTTTCTTTTACCAGTAAATAGTCCACACCAATCAATACCCTGTGCCTGAGGGCGCCGGTGGTAAAATAGCCGTTAATATTCTGTTGTATATCCAGCGCACTGTTAGTGGTATTGTACAGGGCCACATTGCGTGTGAGTGAGTCTTCGGTAGGCTTGCTCATGGACTGGTATTGATAATAACCATTTGACTTGCGGATATTATTGGAAATAATGGTCTGTAACGTCCAGTTATCTGACAGTTGATAGTTAACCACTGCTCTAACATTTACCGTTGGCGTTTTCATGGTCAGGTCATTGTTGGTATAAGAACGCTTCCAGTCAAACTTCAGTGAATCTGGAATGCGGGCTTTCAACTGCCTGCTATTGTTCAGGAAAATAACAGCATTATTGGTAGCTTCTGCACTGTAAAATTCTGCATTCAGGTTAATCCTGAACCTTTCGCTGGCGCGAAATTCAACAGCAGGAGCAATCAGCAGTGATTTTCTGAAACCGGCATCCAGGAAACTTTGCTGATTTTGATAAGCAGCATTTAGCCTGAACAGTACGCTTTTATCTTTATTGGCAGGGCCATATACGTCGGCTGTAATACGATGTAAATTAAAGCTGCCTGTGGTATAGCTTATTTCTCCGTGAAGAGAATCAATGGGCTTTTTTGTAACAATGTTGATCATGCCTCCATAAGATGTTAAAGGGCTACCAAATAAAGTAGCAGACGGGCCCTTCAACACTTCAATTCTTTCTACATTGGCTGGGTCCAGTTCGCCATTTGTTTTTCCTGGTACGCCATCTATCGCCGAAGCTTCTGTTCTAAACCCTCTTATTGTATAAATAGAAGCGCCCCCGGAATTAATACCCCGGTTTACCTGTATCTTGTACAGACCCGGCGTATTACTAAGCGCATTACTAAAATCGGTAATTACCTGTTCTTTTATTAAATCTTTCGGTATGATTGTATATACCTGTGGGTTCTCCAGGTTGTTCAGTGGCATTTTGGCTCCCGGGCCATTTTCTTTTATAACAGGTTTTACTTTTTTTTCATCCGGCGCTTTCTCCTCCTTTACTTCTTTTACTGCCCTTTCCTCTTTAGCCTCATTTACTTCCTTTGCCACTTTTACTTTCTTCGCTTCATTCAGGATCTCTTCACTAACCGGAAGCGTAAAATCGGATACAATGATCTCGCCTTCATAGATGGTAATTACTTTTTCAACCGGCTGTAACCCGGCATAAAATACCCGAACGATATAATTGCCCGGTTTAACTCCTGAAATTTTGTATTCGCCTAATTGATTGGTAGTGTCAGCCTTATTTTTACTAAACAACTCTACGGTGATCCCTTCAGCAGGTTTACCATCTGCCGTAGTTACCTTTCCTTGTATGATTACATCTTCCTGGGCATATAGTAATACGTGCATACATGTTAGTAAGAAAATTAATGTAAGGAACCGGGACGTGGCTTTCATTGGTTGTTCATTTCTGTTATAGGAATAAGGAATAACTTATCCCCAAAAGCAAAAATGTTGCCATCTCTTATGCACCCTTTTAAAGGGCCACACTTATCACTTCAATAATTGTATTACCAATGGGACCCGCTAAATATATTTTATCATGCCTTGTGAATACAGGCGGCGGCTTAACGAGGGTAACAACTAACGGCCTGCAAATGCCTTTAGCTGCCAATATGATTGAATAAACAGGCAACCTGCGGGTGACCTGTTTTGCTATAACATGTTTTCTTTGTCTGGAGGTCAAATAACCGATTTCTGATACGAATAAAATCTTACTACTATGTCAGCAACAAATCCGCTGTCGCGTCGTCAATGGTTGGTCAGCATGGCTGTACCGGCACTTGCCGGCGCCAGCACTATGGTTGGATTGGAAGCAAAAGGATCACCGCGCGATAAAGGAAAAGAAGATAATCTTGCAGGCGCCCGCATTTATAATATTCGTGATTATGGAGCAAAGGGTGATGGGAAGACATTGAATACAAAAGCCATTCAATCTGCCATCGATAAATGTTTCAGCGATAGTGGCGGAACGGTGTTGATCCCTGCAGGCGATTTTCTCTGCGGCACAATTGAATTAAAATCAAATGTTACGTTACACCTGTCGGCCGCAGCAAAATTATTGGGCAGTCCCAAACGAGAAGATTACACGGCAGGTAAAGGCGTTCCGTCGGGCAACGGCAATATTGTTTTTTTGTATGCCGTTAAAGCAAATAATATTTCTATTGAAGGGAACGGAACAATAGACGGGAATGGGCTTGCATTTTATAATGGCAAAGGAGACAATACCGGTCCCGGTCAACACGGCATTGGCGGCAACTTCGACCGGCCGCACCTGGGCATTTTTTATCAATGCACGAGGTTAAACATGTCAGATGTTTACTGTACTGCCAGCGCTTATCATTGCTTTCGGATCCTTGGTTGCAAACAGGTACATATCGATGGCGTAAGGATCTATAACAGGGTAAACCGGAACAATGACGGTTTCCACTTTAACAACAGCGAATATGTTCACCTGGTAAACAGTGATGTGCAATGCCAGGACGATGCCTGTGCGCTTTTCGGCAGTAATAAATTCGTGACCATAAACAATTGCACGTTCAGTACCCGCTGGTCGGTGTTCCGTTTTGGTGGTGGCCAGTCGCAAAACATAGCTGTAACCAATTGTCTTATATACGACACCTACGGATGCCCCATTAAAGTAAGCGCCGGAAGGGCAAGCATTGAAAACTTCACTTTCTCTAACATCATAATGCGCAACGTTACTGGCCCTATTGGAATTGGGTTCAGTGGAACTTCTGAGAACAATAACCAGGATGCACAAAAACCGTATATCAGGAATATTGTATTCAATGCCATTCGCGCTACCGTGGTGGCGAAACCGGTAGATCACCCGGATATTCATTTTGGTGTAAGTGTAAGGCCGGGGGAAACCAACTCATGTATTACTTTGAATGCCATGGGCGCGTATTACCTGGAGAATATAAGTTTTACTGATGTGCATGTACAGTATGCAGGCGGCGGCACTGCCGCGCAAGCTGCTAAACGCACTATTCCCGAAGTAGCCGCAGAATATTTTGGCGTATGGGATCCTGCACCGGGTGGTCCGCCCGCTTATGGTATGTACGCCCGTAATGTAAAAGGGTTAACACTGCACAACGTGCGCTTTGAATATGACCAGGCAGATGCAAGACCCGCTGTAATTTTTGATAACGTACAGGATGCATCCATCAATGGCCTTAGTGCAAAAGGCAGTGAAGGAACGGAACTGCTAAGGTTTATCAATACCAAGGATGTTTTGCTTACTGCTGCAAGGGTGTTAACGCCAGCCGCCATTTTTCTACAGATAGAAGGAGCTGCAAGTGAAGGTATCATTGTAGATGGCGGTGATTTACGAAAAGCAAAAAAAGCATTGAACTTTACAGATGGCGCAACAGCAACGGCTGCTGTGGTAAAGTAAGCGATTGGTTCACAGTTTGTTGAACAGAATCAGGTGATGCGTCGCCAATTATTTTCAGTATGTTTTTACGTAAAAACGATACATAAATAATTATTTTCACTACGTTTTTACGTAAAAATGGTATCAAAATAATTAAAAACATACCGATTTTACGTAAAAGTGGAGCGTTCCCAATTATTTTCAGCATGTTTTTACGTAAAAACGATACAAGAATAATTATTTCCACCCTGCTTTCAGTTAGAAACTACACCGAATTAACTGAAACGGATCCATTCACTAAACTCTGTCAGGGTATTAACTTCAGAAATTGATCTTCCGAAAGAAAGGCTTAATCTTTGCAAAAACTTCAGCATGAAAGCATTTTTAGGAATGGGTCTATTGGGGTCGAATTTTGTGCGGGCGATGATAAAAAGAGGAGAAGCTGTTCAGGTTTGGAACCGTACCCCATCAAAAGCCCGGGAACTGGAAACAGTGGGCGCCAAAGCGTTTGCGCAAGTGCAGGACGCCGTACGGGGCGCTACTGAAATTCATCTTACCCTTAAAGACGACGCCTCTGTTGATGAAGTGCTGAAAGCCGCCGAACCCGGCCTTACTCCCGGCGCCATTATCATTGACCACACTACCACTTCAAAAGAAGGCGCTATTAATAGAACCCAGGCCTGGAAAGAAAAAGGATTCACCTATCAACACGCACCCGTGTTTATGGGCCCCACCAACGCGCTGGATGGTACCGGTTTTATGCTGTTATCGGGTGATGAAACTATTATCAATGCACTGACGCCCTCGCTCTCAAAAATGACCGGCAAGCTGCTTTATTTCGGTAACGAAGTTGGTAAGGCCGCCGCCCTGAAACTCGCTGGCAATGCTTTTCTGGTTTGCTTAACTGCCGGACTAAAAGATACGCTTACGCTATCAAAAGCGCTTAATGTTACTGTGGAAGACCTGCTTACGCTGTTCAATTCGTGGAACCCCGGCGCCCATGTTCAAGCCCGTTTGCAACGCATGACCGCCGCCGATCATACGCAACCTTCCTGGGAACTGAATATGGCTCGAAAAGACACACAATTATTTCTTGATGCAACACAACAAACCAGTAACCAACTGGTATTAATGCCTGCCATTGCCGCCCTTATGGACGAGTGGATCAACAAGGGATTTGGCAACCACGACTGGACGGTGATCGGAAAATGATACCGTCAAAAAAAAGGTGACCTTTAACTTTTATAAACAGGTATAATTCATGTCAGCACCCGGATCCGGCGCCATTGATAAAAACAGCTTGCATCATCGCAATCAACCTGTCAACAGTTTAACTATCCTTAGCAGGATGTTCACTTTATACCGGCAGGTTCAAAAACAGGAAAGATACATTCAAAGCCATCTTCCAAAATTGCTGGCTGATGTGGTGCCCGATCATCACCAAACATTTTCTCCCCCGCACATAAAAAGAATAACCAAATACTGGCAACTCGCACTAAACGTAATCTGTGAAAGCCTGTATAATTTAACCGGAAAAAAATTACATGCCGACGAGTATAAAAGAATAATTCTGCTAAGCGTTTTCGGACCCCTTTTCGACGACCTGTTCGATGACCAACTATTGACCAATGAACAGATCGCATCACTGGTTTCCAACCCTGAAAAATATGTTGCTGTTAACAAAACCGATCTTCTTGTTGTAAAACTTTACCTCGAATTATTACGGTTAACTCCCCGGCCCCAACAGTTTATCGGGCATTTGCAGGATGTTGCCCACTGGCAAAATGAATCGTTAAAACAGTTAAACGAAAATATTACTGAAGAAGAACTATACAAGATCACATACAACAAGAGCTACTATGCAGTATTGTTATATTGTGCTGTGCTGGACCATTATCCCAACCAGAAAATACTGGAAATGCTGTACCCGATGGCCGGCCTGATGCAGCTTACCAACGACGCTTTCGACGTATTCAAAGATATAATGAACGGTGTTTATACACTTCCTAACCTGTACCTGAACCTTGAACAGTTACAACAACAGTTTATGGCCGAAACAGCTAAGATCAACCAGATCATCTCTCAATTGCCATACCCGGTGAAAGCCCGGCAAGCTTATGCCATTACCATTCACTCCCTGCCTGCCATGGGCTGGTTGGCGTTAGAACAACTGAAACAAGCCACTGGGGGTATTTCAACCTTTAAAGCTTTGAGCTCATTGAGTCGAAAAACATTGGTTTGCGACATGGACAGCCTTTCACAAAAAATAAAATGGCTACAACATATCCGCCGCTTTACTAATTATTATGGTTAAGAAGGGCAAAACGGCGCGCATAAAAAAGAAAAACGAAACGTATAAATTTTACGGCTTTTCGATTTCAGGGTTGTTTTGAAAATAAAAAACCCTTCCAACAAGGAAGGGCTAAACCAAAACCAACTGACTATGATGCTAACCTTTATAAATCCATGAACCTGTATAAATATTTTCGATTTGTTCTTTTTAAAAATCAATCCACTGCTTGATCTCAATTGAAATGTTTTGCCAGTTATCAGTATTCGCCAACGTACCATCTTTTACGATCAATGTAACGGTACTACCACTACTTCGAAACAAACGGGTGAATACTGCGTTTCCATTTTCATCTGAGGCTTCACTTTTAAACCAAATTTGATATCCGAACCCACCGACAAGTGTTCCGGTATAATTACCGGTTGAATTGCGAGTCCATACTATATTGCCCATATTGTTTTCAAGTGTATGCATACTTGGGCTATTTTGTCCTGTTTGTGATGCTATTGCAACATACTCCCAGGTGGCGCCCCCCTGAGGTGGGGAAACCACATTCAACGAGCCTTCTTCCAGATAAATATTATCGCCTAACGCTAGTTTGGTCAATACGCCATTGTTATCACAACCAACCAGAATATCACCGGATCCTGAAAGACTATTAATTCTTACATTTCCGCTCGCTACGTTTAAACTATAGGGATTTTCGGTTGCATTGCCCAGTAACAAATTACCCTGGCCATTCAACCACATCCGTTGCTGATATATACCATTGCTATCTGTGGTATTGAAAACAAATCCACTGTTTAAATAAGTGCTGCCTGTTTTTTCTACCTTACCATGCATGCTCATTGCCCTGGCTATTGTGCTGTTATTACCTGCAACACCTGAAAATTCAATGTTTCCGATGGAGTCGCCTGGTTGCAACGCTTGTAAAGTATTGAAACCTGATGAAGCATTTTTAAACAATACAAGATTTGCTGCTCCCTGGTCAACTGAAGACCTTTGAACCGAAAGCCCATGTTGCAAACCACTTTGGGTTATATTCTGTTGCGCCGGCAATTCCGATGATAAAGTGTTTTGAAAATTGTTATGCGAACCTATTACCGATGATCCCTGGATCCATAAATTAGCAGGTTGCGCTACTGAAAATTGATTCTTTATTGGATCACCCAGCCTAAGCCGCATAAAATCAGCTATGGCTTTACCTGTTGCCAGCACATTATTATTTGCGCTGTCAGAAGAATTGAGATTGGTTGAAATGCGATCGATCCATTTGCCGTTCAGATACAGGCGTTCGGTGAATACACCGTTTCTTGCCTGAATTTCACTGGTCAATTGCTGACCCGATGCGTAAATCGACGTGAGAAAAAACAATATAAAAACAAACAGTTTCATATTCAATAATTTTTTGCAATTGGTTTAGTCGGCATTATATCCACGAATTTCAATGGTAATACCTGTCCAGTTATCCATATTATTTAGCAGATCGTTTTTAATTATCAACGTAACCGTATTTCCGCTGCCAGGTAAAAGGCGTGCACTCAATACATTTCCGGCCTCATCAGATGCTTCTGCATGCAACACATTGAATTCACCCAAACCACCATTCGTAACGGTTCCGGTATACACTCCTGTTGATGTACGCGTCCATACGATTGTTCCAATTGTATTCTCAAATACAAACGCCGATGGTGCACTCGTTCCAGATTGATTTAACCTTGCCAGATATGTTAAGGAAGGACCAGATGATCCCACTGCAGCATGCAAAGTGCCGTTTTCTATATAAAGGTTTTGCCCCAAATTTATTTTATTCAATACGCCATCATTATCACTTACCACTATTGCATCGCCGGCTCCGGCAAGACTATTAAATCTGACATTGCCACTGGCAACATTCAGCTTGTATGGGTTAGTGGTTGCATTACCAATCAACAAATTGCCTTCAGCATTTAACCACATCCGCCGGTCATAAACCCCACTCGTATCGGTAGTTTTAAATATAAAGCCGCTGCTTAAGTAGGTAGAGGCTGTTTTTTCAACCGATCCATGCATACTCATCACATTCGCAACCGTATTGTTGTCACCGGTTATACCGGAAAAAACAAAACTACCGATAGCGTCGCCGGGTTGCAATGCATTTAATGTATTGAAGCCGGCTGCATTATTTTTAAAAAACACAAGACCTGCGGCCCCCTCATCATTAGAGGATCGTTGAACCGAATAGCCATGCTGTGCGCTGCCCTGGGTAACATATACCCGGGCCGGAAATCCGGACGAAAGCGTGTTCATAAAACTGTTATACGAACCCATTACAGCAGTTCCCTGCAGCCATAAGCTGGCAGGTTGCGCTACAGAAAATTGATTTTGTATAAAGTTGCCACTTTTAGATCTGATAAAATCGGCAATAGCTTTACCTGTAGCAAGCACATTGTCACTTGCGCTGTCAGAAGAGTTCAGATCGGTTGATACCCGATCGATCCATCTGTCTTTCAAAAAAAGACGTTCTGTAAATACACCTCGCTTCGCCTGCACCTGATAAGGTATTTGCTGGCTATGTGCGTATATTGAAATAAAGACGAGTAATACTAACAATATTGGTTTCATTGTAAAACTTTATTTCTTTTAACTTAAAAGGCAGGGTAATACCGTATTTCAACTGTGATATGCGACCAACCATCCTTATTTGTAAGCGTGCCGTCTTTTACGACCAGTCTTACAGTATGTGCACTGGTCTTGTAGAGACGGGTAGCAGCTACATTGCCCGTAGGATCAGAAGGATTGGAATGAAACCAGTTATACCCGCCGGAGAATCCGTATTCACGATAGCCTGTATAACTACCGGTTGAATCCCGGGTCCATACAATATCGTTAGGATCCGAGTTTTCCAGCACACGTACAACGGGATCATTTGTCCCTGACTGCGATAATATGGCAATGTATTCTCCATAAGGTTTATCCTGATTTGCCGAGACAGCGTTCAACGTGCCTTCTTCAATGTATAGGTTCTCTCCCACATATACTTTGTTGAACACCCCATTGTTATCGCACCCTGTTAGTACATACCCTTCTCCGGCAAGACTGTTGAATCGTACATCACCGCTAACTACGTTAAGCTTATAAGGATTTGTAGTTGCATTGCCGATCATCAGATTGCCCAGCGCATTCAAACCCATTCGCCTGGCATTTACGCCAATAGAATCTGTTGTATTGAAAATAAAACCACTACTCAAATAGGCAGGCGCCGTTTTTTCAACAAAGCCATATATGCTCATGGTATTGGCCACAGTGCTATTATCACCTGCAATGCCTGAGAAGTTGATTGATCCAATAGGGTCACCAAATTGCAGGGGGCCCAATGTATTGAAATCCGATGCCCTGTTCTTGAACAGCTCAACGTCTGCCGGGCCCAGGTCATTAGATGACCGCTGAACACTAAGCCCGTATTGCGAAGCTCCATGTGTAACAGATACCTGCGCCGGATAACCGGAGGCCAATGTATTTTTAAAACTGTTGTGCGAACCGAAAACCGCAGATCCCTGTATCATGAAGTTTGCCGATTGCGCAGCCGAGAACTGGTTTTGTATTAAATTATCGGTAGCCAATTTCAATGCGTTACCTGTTGCCAGCACATTGTTATTTGTACTGTCGTCGGAATTCAGATTGGTCGAAATGCGATCGATCCATCTGTCTTTCAAAAAAAGGCGATCCATAAATACACCTCTCTTTGCCTGTATCTGGCTGGTAACCTGACCAAACCCATTAATACATGACAGCATAAAAACAAATAGAAGAATTCGTTTCATGTTTTGTGATTACCTTTTATAAATCAAAATCTGCGTAGGACTTGTAATGCCGTTTATATAAACCGGCATGTCGGCAACTGCATACACGGCACTATCCAGGATGAATGCTTCGCTTGCCTGGATGAACGATTCTATCATCACTTCCTCCCCACCATTTGAAGTACCAATACGAATAGTAGAATCGGCCGAAGGGGTGATAATGACGGACTGTAACCGGTTGCCTGCTTTTAACGTATATACATGATCGGCTGTAGCGTTAATCACTTCAGGAAGCACTAATGCCAGTATAGTATTTATTGCCGTTTGTGAAGGCAATGTATTCAGAATGCTTTCCAAACCGTTCACCGATGATATAGGCAATTGCTCATCTTTATGCCAGTAACTATCCATCCAGTCGTGAAACTGTTGCTGTAAAGGTTTAAATCCGCGTTTAAACCAGTTTTTTAGTGTATTTATATTTTGTATGGCCATGCTATAAAGGAATTAAAACGTATTCGAATCGAAGGTTCTGCAGGTTACCACTCACTTGCCGCAACAGCAGCTCGAAGAAAGTGCTTTGTTTATTACGCACCATCCACATAACATCGTTATCATTATCCCAGTTGCTGCCAATACTCAATAAGCTGCCGGCTACGAGGTAATTATTGGTATTTACATTGGGAATCGGAATAAGCCAGTTACCATCGCTGCCACCACCAAAGTCTCCTATATGCCATGAGCCTTTATAAAGTACGGTAAGCAAAGAAGGTTTGTTGATAACGTCATTCCAGTCATGTTGATGCCAGGAAGGCGTGAAAGTGGCTGGTTTATCGGTAATCTGATTCCATGAATGCGTGTGCGAACCAAATGCCGCCTGTAAATTGTTATGCGCGGTGATCAGGTTCTTTAAGCTTACGCTGATTGCAGACATGGTGTCTACTCTTATAAAATCAGCCAAAGCAAAACCACCTGTTATACCCAATTTTGCTCTTTTGGTATAATAAACGGTTTGTATTGAACCATCACTGAATACCTCGGTATCGGTCAATTCTTCTACAACAATCCGGTCAGATTTTAAACCGCCGGCAAAAGGCATCAGCTCACCGTCAATTACTACCCATCCGTCGCTGTAAGTAGCGCCCTGGTCGGTTATACCGGTTACAATCACCTTGCTTCCAAATGCCTTTGCTACGGCACTTATTGCTTCGCGATAAGATGTTTGCAGAAAGTCAAGCGTGTCCTGGTAAGTCGCAAGTCCTTCTAGTTTTGTAAAGTCAATTCGTTTATACATGTTTACACAATTGAAATTTTATACACTTTGTCGGGCAGAATGTAACTGTCTATTACTGCCGTCATTTCATTAATATCAAAGACAACCGTAGCGGGAACCTGTACAATAAAGTCGTATTGAAAAGCACTGGCTTCCCCTTTCTGATAAAGCCATGTCTTAGGTTTTGCCGCTTCTATTTTTTTAAAAAAGAAAGCCGGTTGGTTTTCGACCGGGCGAAACAAATACAAAGGCTCATATCTTTTGGGCTGTACTATTTTTATCTGCCGGTTACTGCTATCGTACTTGTCGTTAAGGGCCATTTCAACATAACATACCTGGGGTGTGATCCTCAACTTGTACAAATTATTGCGCCTGTTGATCAAAAACAGATTGTATATATACACCACAGGGCTTACCAGGGCATTTAACAATGCCATTGTTTTGGATTTGCGCAATACTGCAGGCACCAGCCAGGTAATGAGCTTTTTATAACTTATATCGAAAATTCGTTGGTTCATGAAGAAGTATAATTTTGATGGCTATGTTCAAAACTTATTCGTTCAACTTATTTTATCTGGCTATGGGGTATGTATTCTATATTTAAATCGGCATCGTCTATGCGTAAGTAACCACTATCAGGCACATACTCAACATCAACACTGGCGGGAGGGAACTGAGCATAGCTGGTTTGACATTCGATCAAATGCGGGATCTCTACACCTTCCACTACCTGTAATGCGTCTACAAGATGCGCTAACACAAAGAGGCCGTTAAAAGGGAGGTTTTTCAAATAAGCCCTGATCGCGTTAGGAACCGGAGCGCTGTCTGTTCCATCGAGCCTGCTGCCATTGGCGCCAAGAATAAGCGGATTATAAAAGATCTTCAGTTTTAACTGTAGACGATCTGCATTCTGACTATCCACTTCAACATCTACACCTGCATCAGCTATTCGGCTAAAGTACTCCCGTAGCGCATCCAGTTGATCATCTTCGAGCCGGGTAAGATCAGCACCGCTTGTTGTTGCAGCTTTAATTCGAAGAAATACACGCCCGTTAGCCCGTTTTTGCCGAACTACCGCTGCATATTTTACTACCCTGGATGCTTCTACAACACTTTCGGCAACACCGGTATTATCATAAAAATCCTCCTCGGGCACCAGGTTGTCACCAAACTGAAATGCTTTTGCTTTTTCGGCATACCAGCGTAATGAGTGTGGTTTCTTTGTTGCTATTATTTCATTTACTTCTGCTTTATGAGCGTCCTGTAATTGCTCAATGGTCCATTGACACACTGCTATGATATAAGTGAACAGCCTTAACAGGTTGGTCTTACTCCAGCCAGCCGGATTGATCGTAATATCAATAGCAGCGAATTCAGTTACCAGGATATTGGTTATATCGGCATGTATTTCAGTTATAGTGCGTGCCATTATTTGCGTAATATTTTATTGTAAAAAAGATTGAATGGTAAATTCCAGGCAATGCCAAAGATTATTGCGTCTGCCGTCCAGGCCCATTTACTTTTCCAGATGATCTCAGATCGAAACAAGGGAAAGTAATGGTAAGTGATCGCTGCTGCGCAAAGGAGAATGATCATTGCCGATTTTAACAGGTGCCATGCATCCAGTTTGTAACTAAAAATCTTACGGCCATATTTCCAGCTTACGCGCTTGTACCAGAAGAATGGATCTTTATGAGAAAAAATACTGTTATAGATATTTTCATTCTCTACTGTGTCCATCATGCTATTACAAATGGCAGCCATTGCCACAAACAGGATCCACATATTAATAACCTATTATAATGCCTTTACTGAATTGTTCCTTTGTTGTATTCGCTGCTATTTCACCTGGCCTTGCCAATAGCGCAGCAACAAAAATGCAAATGGCAATGAATAGCAAAAGGCTGTTACCGTTACTCCAGTTCTGGTTACGTTTATAATTTCGAACCAGCGCGTAAATGATGCCAACCGATGCCAGGGCAGCCCCTATCAGCCACAATACATATGATGTGGTGTGGAAGCAGTAAGCCCATGCTGTTGCAAACGAAATATTCTCCATAGATTTTAATTGAGTTTTGTAATGTCTTCAGTCGTTGACCTGGTTTTTTTGCCGGTATCCGGATCGAGGCATTGAATAATAAAGTCGATGCCCGCGCCTGCTACCAGGAACCAGAATGCTGCTTTGAGATCGTTTTGAAAGTAAGCTGCTCCACTAATGGTTGCTATCATGCCTCGTAAGGCAAGAGAGATCTTTAATAATTTTTTCGGTGTTGGTTTAAAATAATTTTTCAGCATACTTTTTTAATTAAGAAACTACAAAGTCATTTTCAAGCGCCCAGAATTCGATGCCTTCGTTGCCGCCCGTATCGCCATCCGCAGCAATTAATACTTCGCCACTGGCCGGCTTATTAGCACTGTTGCGAAACAATTGAACAATGCTTCTTTTGGAAGTGTCAAAGTCGGGAACATTTAATATTTCACCTGCTTCCAGCGCATCGGTAACTGACCGGCCGTTAAGCCGGGCCAGTTCAATTGCCCGTTCAATATCGCCCAGTTCCTGCATGGCAATGTCGAGCCAGGTTTGACCATATGATACTGTTACCTTAGTCATTGTATGGAGCGTTTATCGACAGTTTATTGTTTTCAAAAGCTATTTTCCTGATCTGCATTCCGTCATCGGCATATTGAATGCGTACTTCGCGCAGGAAGGCATCTGTGTTCTCCGATTCCAGGTATTTAAATGCACCTACACCAGCATCGGGATTTTCTTTCAGTCCTCCTTTATCAATTAACAGCAGCAACGCCTGGTGTTGCTGATCGCTGTTGCCAATTTTGCAATTGCCTGATGCATCGATCAACAGATCGTTACTGGTAGTATCTAATAATAAGTCAATCATAAAATAGTTCCTGTTGTGCTAACGCCTGTTACAGGACCGCCTCCCGGAGGGGCAGCCAACCCGGTTCCGGGAACTGTTAGCGTTGCGTTGCTTTTAATGTGATTGATAATTTCTTCCGCCACTGCTTTCCAGAAGTCGCGGCGCGCCTGATCAATATTTTCAATATCCTGATCATTGAAGCCTTGCGCCCTGTTATACAATGCAGTGCCTAAAATATCTTTACTTAAAGCCATTACCTGAGTATGTTTTGGATCTTAGTTAATGCCTGCTGCAGCTTTGCATAATCAGGATTTTGCCCCTGTACAACCACTACCTTCATCACGGCCTGAATAATTAATTCAAGCGCCTGCAGCAAGGTGTCGTTCTGTTTTTTGATCTGTAAGCCGGCTGCGTCCTGTTCAATCAATGTATCACCAATTTTAAGGCGCCATTTATCAACCTGGCTACAGGCTATTACCATCCATTCTTCGGTGCCTTCAATTCGTGCAGCCAGGCACCAGCTATCTTTTTTAGGAAAAACAGTAAGCCCTTCATTGCCATCGATCACCGGTCGAAGCCGTACGTCGTAGTACACCAGGTTGGTTTCTTCGTCGTACAACACGCAGGTAGCTTCTCCCGGATCAACGCTTTCAACCGTTGCCAGCATCGTTGGATGTGGCCCAACCCTGGCTGCACGTTCGTCGAGCAATTCCCGTATTTGTTCTTCTCTGCCCATATTACAAAGTGGATGATATATTAATTTTTTGCCTTCCTCCGCCGGAGCCATACTCGCCTTCTACCGATTCAATAAAATACTTCCCTGTTCGCTGAGGATATTTATTATCCTCTATGATAACTGCCATACCTGGTTCGGCATAAGGAATAAGAAATGCCGTAACAGCGCCTTCATAACCCCGGTTCAGCATTTTTTTCCGTTGCTCTTCCTCGATCTTCTTCAGGCTTGCTTTATCGATCCTAACAGGCAACCTTATTTGTTTAACATTTTTGTCTTTAGGATCTACTGGTGTCGCTGTTTCTGTTTTTCCATTCTTTGCCTTTTGCGCCAGGGAAATTCTTACTTGCGCCAGTTCGCGGTTGTTATTGAACTTTAGTTCATTGCTTTCAGCCACATTCCAGCCAAGCCGAAGGGTAATATTCTTTTTAAGTTCCGCTTCCCTCAAACCTACATACAGTTCATTCAGATTGAAGTACACAGTTAGCAGCAATTTTTCTTTCAACCAGTCGAGTACCTCTGTTGCCTTTTTTTTCTCAAAGGTTAAGGACGACTCAATGGTAACATCGGGAATCAGCCTGCTTAGCGTTATATCGGTACCTTCTACAAGGTCTTCAAGAATGGCCCTTAGTTTTTTCCCGGCCTTGTAACTTTTATTAATATTCTGTTTTTTACGAAGCTGGTAGGTATACCCTTCGCATTCAAGCTCCAGGGGCACCTTTGGATTTATCCGTCGGATGAATCCCTGGAAACGGACTGAATTGTCTTTATCATATCCGCATTTGATAAGCACTTTCATGCCTTCCCTGAATTGCAATCCGGTTTCAACCCGCTTGTAATTTTCCTCCCCATTCGATATAAGCATGGCGATAGCAGGCAATGTGATCGTGGCCGTATCACAATAATCAGTCACACTTCGCTTCCATTTGATAGCGGTGGGTTTAATTATATTTTTAATGCCCTCGATCTTTATTTCAGATGTCAATGTAAACATGTGCTATACCTCCAATGTAAATATGCTGTCGGTTTCAAGTTGAATATTATAAGGCCGTACATGTTTTCGGCCACCTTCCACTTCAGGAAGTTCAAAGCTCTCCATAACCACTTTCACCTCTTTGCCAAACATAATATTGATCAAAGCATTATCAATAGCAAAGGAGCCTCTTACTTCGAACACCTGCCTCAACACGTCCAGATCCTCTTCAGGAAACAACCTGTTCTTATGATCGATAAAAAATCCTTTCAGGTTGATCGAGTAGTCATCTATGCTATATAATTCCTTTACTGTACCCTGCCGCTCGGCCAACGGCGTTTTTACAATGGTTTTTTTGCCGGAGATCTTAACTGCACAATAAGGCAGATAAAATTCGCTTCGCTTGTAATCTTCAATATTGAGTTCAGCCAGGCGGGTAGGCAGCCATATCTCACGATTCAAATATTTCTCCAACAATACATATTGCTTGGATGCCGTCCTTTGGATGATCTTTGGTTCCTCTTTTGGATCTTTAGCACTATTCGGAGGTATTTGATAGAGTTTACCACCAAATATTTGTTCGTATAGTGTTTCCAGGTCGAATGATATAGTACTCATTTTATTGCTGCTCCGCTATTTAAGATTCGCAAAAACATTTCCTGCATATGCACTTCCAGGTCGCGAAAACCTTCTTTTGCACTCAATACATGCATTTCAATTTTGTCGGCGAACTTTACGCCATTGATATTGATAACCCGGGGGCCTCCGCTTGCAATAGATCCGGCTGTTTTATTTGCCTGCGTGTTAACTTCAGTTTTGGACTCGGATTTAGCAACTTTTAACAGTCCGCTATTTTTTTGTTCAACTGCTTCCGTTACCGTAACGCTGCTCTTCACATCCTTCTTCTCATCCCTGTAAAATCCTGTCGTCCCGTTCTTTTTATTACCAAGACCAAACATCTTCATAACCCCGTCAACTATCATACTAATGGCACGGGTAATAAACTCTATAATGGGAGAAACAAATTTTACAATTGCGGTAACTATGTCTACAAGCCAGCTAAACGCTTTCGCCAATCCTTTTACTACAGGACCGAGTATGGCCACGGCAATATGTACTATCAGGCTTAGTATTGGCCCCAGCCCTTCTACCAGCGCTATTATAAGGCCACCTACACTTTGAAGCAGGGGATTGAACGATTCGAACAACGCATCGAATAATGGTTTCAGTTCCTCTATGATCGGGCCTACAGCCGCCAGTATTGCAGTTATAACCTTCATTATATTACCCAGAATGTCTTCCAGGGGTAATGAATTCAGAATATCCATGATCGGTTGCGCAAACTGCATGATCTGCGGCAGCAACGTATCTATTAAGGTATTGCCAAAACCGAGTAGCTTGTCGAGCAACGGCATAAATGAAAGCGCCACATCGCCTATGCCCATTTGAAGTTTCTCTTTGAACTTTTCAAACTTCTTACCAACCGTGTCGGTTTCTGTTGCAGTGGCACTAAGGCCTGACCTTTCCAGGTTGGCCTTATCTGCAGCCGTTCTGTCTTTGACCGGTATCTTTACTAAATCCTCTTGTAGCTTTACACCGGTTTTAAGAAATGAGCCAACGGATTCTTTACCAAGCAAACCATCAGCTTTGAACAATCCGGCTACGGAGCCCAATAAACCGCCACCACTTTTGCCGTCCTTACCACCGCCGCCGCCGCTTTTTCCTTTTTCAAAATTTGCCGGATTACCCGGATGCTTCGCGGCCGCTTTCTTCATTAACTCAAGGTTCTTGGCATACCTCTCTATATCATCTGCGTTGGTACTTTTGCTGATCCTTTTCTGGAGTGTTGTGATCCTACCGGCGAGTTTGGAATAGCTTTCATTTAAAATAGCGTTCTGGTCCTTAATGTCTTTGGCAAACTTCTTTAAAGGGGCAAGCGATACTTCTCTCAAAGTATCCCGGCTTGCCTTCGCCATATCCTTGGTTATTTGCAAGGTATCCGCCTTGAAGTTTTTCCATTGTACTAAAAGTTCAGCTATTGTATTCGCCACGCTATAATCCGTTTAAAGTTTTACCATATCCATTTTCCGCTTCCATTTTGCGAATGCGGTTAATGTGTGCCAGTTTCATAACCAGGGCGTCATCAGAAAGCAGCGATGCATCACGCCCCGTATAGTATTCCACTATTGTTTCAAGAAAGCCGAATACGTCGTGTTCGGCTTTCTCCGATGCATCGCCTATCTTTTTAAAAGAGCCGCTTTTTTACCTTCCAGAATGGCGTTGAATTTCATGGCAGCAGGTATGAAATATTCATCATCCTCGATAATAAAATCGTCTCCTGCAATGAAACACTCGCGCATACATTGCTCAAGGAAAGCATATAAACCTTCGTCGGAGATCTTGGTAGAAGCGTAAGAAAGGATATGCCGGTTGATCGGTTTCATCAAAGCAATTGCTTCAATGGTTTCACCGCTTTCGTCCATTACCGGTAAATACCACAATCCTTTGTGTTGATTGCTCCATTTTATCACCTGGTCTTCGCCGTAACGCTCATACGCCAGTTCCTGGCATTGTTCGCGCAGTTTGATTTCCTCTTCCTTGCGTTCGCGCTCTTTAATGTCCTTAATTGTTCCTTTGTTGTTATTGTCTGTTTGTATCATGTGATGGGATTAAGCAATTTTTACTTTGTTAGTTTTTATATTCAATATTCATGGCCAGGAGAGGGAGCGTTACTTCGGTCATTTTTGCATTTTGCTCCATCGTCATGGTCAATTCGGTGAAGGCAACGCCTGAAACTGTAATGGTGCGGGTAGGATCGTTGTCCTTTTTCTTATAGTCGCAGGTAATTACGATCAGGTCGTGTGGTACTTCCAGAATATCGGCATAGTTGGAATTCACCGCTGCATCGTTCAACATATCTACCTCAAACTTCAACAGCTTCAGGTTGCCTTCAAATTTTTGGTTACCGCTTTGAATATCGATCGGCTTATCGCCGGCTGCATAGAGGTGCTCTTTTTCGATCGTTTTTTTGAATTCAAAACCGCGCAGGCCTACGATGGTGCGGCCTAATACGGTTATAGATACATGCGCCCATGCGCATTCTTTTGTGCTAAATGTTGGCATAATTTATTTTTTAAATTGCCGGGGCAACAAGACCCAGGTCAACATCAATGAATGAAGTATATCCGAACGGACGAACACGAAGTTGTACGGTTAATTTGCCGGTGTTGATAACATTCTGAGAAGGGTTAATGTATACATCAATTCCGCTGATCTGGTCTGCCATGGCCACATTGATCTGTTGAATGATCTTTGCCTTCAGGTGTGTAAGAACACTGGTAGCGATCTTGCCGTCTGCACCAACTGCTACTTCGCCTTCGAGGTCCTCTACATAAACAGCGGCAGCAATAACAGCAGCTTTATCAACTACACGACCATAAGCCAACAGCCGATAATCATCAGTGCTGCTCATACGATCGATGCCAAAATAGAAACCTGCCTTTTGAGGATGCTGCATTAAGCTGATATAACCAGCGTTGTGCAGGGCAGCCAATCCGGCAATATCTTTCAGTTGCTTTGTTCCGATATATGCTGTACTAATGCTGAGGGGGCCATTTGCTACTTTACCCACTTTAATGTGAGCGCCGAACTTAACAGCTCTGCCCAATGCCAGACCTACTGAAGCGGATCCATCATCATCAGAACCACCCAACACAACACCTGCATATCCGTTGCTGCTGTTCTTAGGCTGAAATACTGTGGATGATGCCTCGTTTTGAACCCGGCCTTCGATCAGGATACGCAAAGGCACCAGTTCAGCCAGGCGTGCTTCGGCAAAAACCTTTGCATTGATAACGGCAGCGCTCACCTGGCTGTCGATAAACTCTGTGCCTCCGTTATAGCCGGCGGCCGGTTTATGAAATACACCCAGCAATCTTACTTTTCCCAGTGCTGCTGTAATCAGCTTCTTTGCGCCGCTTGCATTGGTGTTGTCGAGCATCTGTGGCATGGTCATAGTATCAGGAACGATCATAATATGCAATTCCTGGTTACCGGCCACTTCACTGTAAAACTCTTTCAGGTGACGGTACATCGTTGGTTCAGCAGCTTCGGTATAGCCCTTGCCTTCGGCATCTTCAAGGCTGAACACCGTTGTGGGCACTCCCAGCAGACCGGCTGTTGAGCCGGTGCCGCAGAGTGCTGCTATCCCATCCACAGCATCTACGTCCTGTAACAGGTTGCCATTGCTGTAGAGTACACTTACTTTGGGTAATGACATAATTTTAATTTGAGAATTTTAAATTTTTATAGTCTCTACTGATTGTTCAGCCGCTTGTAACGACTGAAGTCTTTTATTATAGGTAGCCAGGACCGATTTGCGTTTTTCGTTTTTGGGCAGCAAACTTTTTAATTCGTCTTCCGTTTTTGCTGCTTCCATTTTTATGATCAAACTGCCGGCTTTCCGTTTTGTGCTTTTTTGCTTTTCAATTCCTTTTTTAACCGGCGTTACCCGTTTATAAGGAATTACTTTTTTGTCGTTTAACACTTCGGCATGTTCCAGGGCATCCTGTATGTTATGGAACAGCAGTCTGTCGCTGGTTTCAAAACACTGGTTGCTTACCGGATAAGCGTTGAAGTAATTTTTTACGTGATCCATAATGGTATGTTATTGAATGAATCCTTTGATGGATGCCAGTTTTCGGGTGCGGCGGCAAACTTCATAACCTTCCCGGCTTCCTTCATCGTTGGTATTGCCTTCGATCGTTTCTACCAATCCGCCCTGTATTCGTTCAACCAACCCGGTATGACCGGTGCCTTTTCCGTAATCCATAATGAACACGGCGCCAGGCTGAATAATGGCAGGATTTTTAAGTACTTTGTCGAGCACTATTTTTCTTTTTGGTTGCTGCTCGTTCCATTGATGTAAAACACCACCTGTTCTGATAAGAAAATTTGAAACGCCTGTGCTCTTTGCAGCCTGTTGATAACACCAGTATACAAACGCCATACACCAGGGATAACCGGGATTGAGCCCAACGCTTTTCAAATATTGATCTACCTCCACACCCGAATTACTTGAACCCTTTTCGCGAACGCCCAACTGACTGATTGCTATTTCAAGGGCTTTTGCTGAATTCGTCATATAAAGAATTGTATAATTGCTTTTGCGCCTGCAATCAGTAATCGCCAATTTTTAATACAAAAGCGGGTTATAAAAAAGATACTTATACCCAATGTTATTTTTGCCCACCAGGGAGTGCGGTACCGGATCACTTCCCGCGGTACCGGCACATGCACAATGGTGTTGGTTTTCCTTTCGAGTTCTTTTTCCAGCAGGGAAATGCGTAACAAAAGACTGTCCTGTTTGCAATCAATGCTTAACTCGCCATTTTTCAAACTGGCTACCAGCGACGATCTTCCACTTTTAGCCTGCCCCTGCCATTTAGCTTCAGGGCAGGGCACGGTTGTTCTTATTTGCACGGTGTCGCCAGGTAAGGCTATAATAGAGTCCCGGTAAAAGTATTTTACAACCGTACTGTCATTTACCTGTGCTATTACCGGCTTAGGTGTTTTACAACCAAACAACAACGCGATCATTGATAGCGCGTATACGATTACAATGGTTATAAATAGTGCATTAGCCTTTTTCACCGGAAAGTGTTTTTATTTGTTGTACTAATCGCTGGTTCTCTTTTTTTAACTGCCTGTTATCTTCACGCAATACTTTTACTTCGCTACGAAGGATCTCTACTTCATCATGCAGTGCTTCATATTTCTTCTGCATTCCTTCTCCCAGTTCACGCCATACTTTTACGGCTCTTTCTACTGCATCCAGTTCACTGATATAAGTTTCTGCTTTGTTCTTTCTTCGGGCTGCGTACCATGTTATTGTTGCTGTTGTTATACCGGTAAGCGCATTAAGGATCATTTCATTGCTCTGCATAGTTTTCTTTTCAGAATAACCGGGAACAGCCTTACGGGGCTGACCGGTTATTTGCTTTTCACTGTTGTAGCTGCTGGTACGTTTCGATCACTTGTTAACCTTTCATCTATCGGTTTCCGTGCCGTTGACATCACAAAACTGCAACGATTAAAAGGGCTTACAAAATGAGGGATTCAGGCTTCATCATTATTTGCGGTTACATACCGCAGTAACTGCGGTATCATACTTTTTGCGTTTTTAAACTGCCGCTTAAATAGGCGAATTTTGAGGTATGCCGGCAGGCAATTCACCAATAGAATTGCGATATAAATGAAAGAAGCCTTCTGCTGGCTATAAAAACAAATTGATAAAACAGCACATACACTATGTTTCAATCGTATTACTCTTTGCTTTTGTTGGCGCTGAAAGCACGCATCCAACAATCTGTTCCCGAAATTTTATTGGTAGAACAGGATTGGAGTCAATTGGAGAATTATGATACACAACCTGCCGTTTCGTGGCCGTGTGTATTGATCGATTTTATAACGTCTGATTTTGGTAGTGAAAGTGAGCTTGTGCAGTGGGGAAATGTTACCATTCAGCTTCGCCTTGCCTTTCCGCCGGTTACAGCTCCGGATACCGTTGGCGGTCAGGCGTTGGCGTGTTATGAAATAGAGGCAAAGCTTTATAAAGCATTACAGGGATGGCAACCTGAAGACCAGGATGGCAATTCCATTGGCCAGGAACTGACGCGATTGCAGGTTACAACCGAGCAGGGCCGGGAAGATGATATCAGAGTGAGAACATTACTATTTACAACTGGCTTTGAGGATGCGAGCGCATCGCCGGTATATACAATTGAATCACCTGATTTTGACCCTACCTATTACGAATAGGTTGGGAAGCTACCATATCAGGTGCGGCCATTTTTCCTTGAAGTATTTTATGGCAGGCTGTTCTTTCTTGAGTTTAACAAGGAGGTTGTAGTTTGCTTCAATGATCTCGGGAACAGTGACCGGACTTAAATAAAATTCTGAGGCGACTTTTTTGATAATGAATTCGTAGCTGAATTTGCGATCGAAGAAATTTCCGTAGTAAAAATAGCGGCTTACCAGTGCTTCGTTGCGGGCTTCATGCAACTGGCTGTTGCGGCCTTTGCCGGCTTTGGGTGTGGACTCTTTTGATTGGTCGAAAATATCAGTAAAAAGTGTGTTGACTCCCCGCATACGTATTGCAATACAATAATCGTATTTGCATAGCATATTTACAAGCCAACTTTGTCACGAAAAACAAAAGCCCCGCTACACCAACGGCTTAGCGGGGCATTACTATTTGTTAAACTATTATTTTTTCTTTCCTGGCCAATATTTGCCTTCCAATACATCCTTGTATTTTTTGCGCCAGTATTTCTTTGCTCCTTCTTCCCAGATCAAAAATGGTTTACTACCGCCATAACGGCTTTCAACATAAGCAACGAAACCCATTACCTCTATTTTAATATCGCAGTCGTGCTTAACGAATTTTGTAAAATCATTCTTTACCCAATGACTGATAAAGATCAGCGACTTTCCTTTTCTCGGCTGGCACAGTGAATCTGTTAGCTGCAGATATTGTTTCTTCGACAACTCCGCATGCTGTATGCTATCCAGCACGGCAAAATCGGCTGATTTCTTTTTCATCAATCGTTCGCCAAACGTTTCATAATAATCGCTTTCAATAGGCGCTTTATACAATCTCACTTTTCCATCTTTATCCTGCATGCCCGATTGAATGATCTTATGCGCAACGGTTTCGCTGTCGCCACCCGCTTCTTCATGATTGTTATAATCTACAATCCCAAAGTGCGTTAGGTAATTGCACAGCGTAAAAATTAAAGAGCTTTTACCGGCAAACGATGGCCCGGTTATGAACCATTTTGCGTGTCGTTCAGGACGACCGAACGAATCGTGAAAGATGCCTTCAAGGGGGTAAATATTCCTTTCTTTTGAAACGATCTGAGAAGGTCGCAATACTTTGATTTTCTTCTTCTTAGGGAGCTTTTCCGCTTTTACAACCGATTCCATGGTGGATTAATATTTTGCTTTTTATACTTAGATTTTACGGGGGCTATTTTTCGCTACAAATCTGTATTACAAGCAGTTGCATGTTTTTTACTCATCAAAAACGGAAAAAACCGGCTTACTTCAGGTATTTAACAGTTCAAGTTGTTCAGTAATTCTCGGCAACCGGTGCAGGAATCGAACCTGCCAGGTAATACAGCATGTCTGAAATCACCATCTCCTTGTCCGGTTAAAATGCCATTCTGTAGAAACAGAACGGCTTACTTACTCACTAGCTATGAAACAAGATCTTTGATCAGTGCCTTGAAAATTATATCAGCGCTAGGCGCGTTGTAATAGTTGCAATTTGGCTTCTACAAAAAACGTTTCATCCTGTACCACATCTACAAAACATGTTTTTTGCAGATCGTGAAACTCTTTCTCTTCACGCATGGCGATAATCGCTTCTTTATCGAGCTCGCATTTAACCCGTACCAGCGAAGGAAATTTTTCCTGAACCATTTCCAGCACATCCTCCCAGGTAAACTTCCTGTCTTTGGTAACTTTAGGCGTTCCCGTACGGAAACCGATCACACTGTGCAACAACTCAACGCTCTTCCGTTTACCCCAACTGTCTTTCTGCTCTTTGGCATACACTTCCAGCACTTCAAATAATTTTTCCTTTTCCATGTTCAGGTAGATGATCTCATCCTGGAACTCTTCTTTAATGCTGTTGATGCGTTCGTTCATTTGCGCTTCAATTGATCCAAGCCGGGTAGTCAGTTCAGCATATTTGGCAGAAGCTTCCTGTGCCTGTTCATAATTTACATTGTTGATGACTTTCTTTTTTTCGCGTAACATGTTGTTAAAATTTATTAGTTAAAAAATATTGCAGCTGTTTTAGAGCCAATACAGGTTATTGGTTTTACAATGAATGCAAGTCGCATTTTCATATCGTACTGCATTTTCAGTTTTGATTTTCTCTTTGATCAGCAGCGTGCTGTTCTTACCTGGCACCGGCTGGCTTTCACACCCTCTTATACAATACCAGGCTCCGCAATGCGCACATCCTACTTCTATACAATGATTCGCCATACTTAATTTTTTTATTCCAGACAATAAGTATCCTATACAGGCCCTTTCAAAAACCTGATCGTTTATAGAAAATCTTACTCAGTGGATCTTAATGAAACTCTTTATGTACTTCTACCGCCAACACATGCAATTTATTGCCGAGGTAACTGGTTGGGTTGTTGATATAGTCGGTGTACAGAATGCGCAATGCGAAAGCCTGTGCAGGAGTAAAAATAATGGTGGCGCGAACTTATACTTGCTCTTCCTGATATTCATCGAAATAACTTTTTACTGGTTCATAATACTTCAGGAACTTTTCATCCTGCACATTCAGCCAGTTATACCCGCTTCGAATACCTTTAATTACCCCGGCATGATCAGTTGTTCCGGTTAAACTGGCTAATAAACAATAGGGCACGTGTGGAAATTTTTTCTTGCCTACCATCCATAATAACTTGCGCATGCTGGGCCTGTCGTTCGCCCTGCTTTTATCGCTTACCCAGGCAAGCTGTACATTCCAGCAGTCACACATTGCTTCAAACAATTTTTTCAAATCATTCTCAACCATTTTATTCGAATAGCGGGGGATCAATGTTACCTCAATACCTGCCTGTTGTTGAATCTCATTTTGTGCACGTGATATAACGTGGCTCACTATAGATATTTCCTTTCTTGTAAACACGTTCATAATACTTCCGTTTTTATAGTATGTCTTTTCTTTTTTTTGCAATAGTGTCTGTGTCATGATCAGGCGGCTTTAAAAGCATTAATTAAATCGGTTAGTACGCGCAAATCAAATTCGCATTTGTTATACATTTCTGTTATTACCTGCTCATTGCTTACGCCATTGGCTTTGCAAATGAGCGATACGTCTTTTTTAAATTCCTGTTTAGCCGGCGTCAGGTCCCAGAATATTTTTTTCATCCGGCTATACAATTCGGCAAAACCTCTTTTGTTACGGCTTACGCCTAATTCAATGCGCTTTTTTAAATATGGTGTTGCAATAAATACCAGTCCGCATTTGTTGTGCAGTTTGTTTTCCAGGTCAACAAACATTTCCAACACCTCGTCTTTCAGCTTATCCACTTCATCGATAATGAACAGCGGATCGTTGTCTTTTTCAAGATTACGCACCAGGTTATCGAGCATTTCTGCAATAGTGCCGCTGCTATCTTTACCCATGCACCTCAGCATGTCGCGCAGCAAAAGGCGAATTGGCATGTGGCGGTGGCAACAGACGTAGTAAACCGAATTATTTTGTTCAGCAAATGCTTTTACGGTGATGCTTTTTCCCATGCTGGCATTAATGACCAGTGCATGTATACCTTTGGGATGTCGCTGCGCATCGCCGAAATAAGCAACAAGCTTATTGTATACGCTGGTGGGCGCAATGGCCCAGGCACTTATTTTCTTCTTTGTTTCTTTATTCATTATGTATATTTTTTAATTACTAAAGGTTAGAGAATAGTGATGTATCAACGGTTAAAGATGTTCTTATAAACATTAAAGGCATCTTCCTCTACCTCAGTCATTTCAGGCAAATGCGTATTTCCTGCTTGTATGCTTTCTTCACGATATGCCTGTTCCGATGCTGCCAATAATTCTTTAGGTGCCAACCCAGCTAATAAAATCGCTTTTGAATCTATCTCATGGGTACGTGCCGCAGAAAGTGCCGCCACTTTATTTACCTGCGCTTTCTTTTCATTTAAGATCATGTCCAGCGCTTGTCTGCTGCCATCGTATTGATATACCAATGCCCGCGGCTGAAGGTTAGCTTCTTTCGCAACAAAGCGAATATTATCATGGTCGGTGATCAATACACGGCTCATATCGTACGGATCATACACTACAGTTACCTTACTGCCGATCAAATGCTGCATGCTTACATAGTCAGGTAAATCATAGCTATACTTTGTGCCATTAATAACGGGCTCAATTCCTCTGTTCGTAATGGTTACCGATCTTCCCTGCGGTGAATGAGCAAAACCAAACAGGTGCAGAAATTGCAGGTCAGTGATCGAACGCTTTTGTGCCTCATTTAACCCGTTCCAGCGATGCTTAAACATTGCCTCGCGACTGGGCGCTTCCAGATCACTTTTAGTAATGGATGGAATGTTGCGCATATAATAAAGGAACTTATTGATCTGCCCGCTCGCATGATCGCCTGTTAACGGACGCCTTTTTGCATTTGCTTTCAGCGCTTCTACATTCACGCCCGTACGCCGGGCTGTTAAGTTGTTGCCGTTATAATTAAGCTCATTGTGCGCTGCCAGTTTTTCGGCGCGCTTTGCATGATCGCTTCCAAATAACTGTTCAATGTATCCCCGGTGTTTATTGCCTACGGCTGGTTTTACAAACCGGGCAATGCTGTTGAAGAAGGGAAAGGAATTCTTTCTGTTCCAGTGATCGGCTTTCACTTCAAAAGGCAGGTACCATTGGTCGCCACCGGTAATACTCCTTATATAATACATCGCATCGATCCACGCAATTCGAACCATATCAAAAACAGGCGCTTTGGCATGGCGGTAACTTGCTCCTAATACCAATCCAATACTGCTATCTGCCACTATATAACCAACATATCGTTGCAGGTCTTTGCTGCCGCCCTGCATATCAGGATCAGTGAAATAATAGTTGAAATTATAATCGTCGCTTTCAACCAATGCCAGCGGATGCATGGTACGGGCCGGCAATCCTTTTACCTGGCGTACATATTTTTCGTTAAAGGCATTCCAGCCTTCGCGACCGGCAATAATTTCATGCTCCCATTCTTTTCTACGCAACCCAACAATGCGCGCGCCAATAGCCTCTTTGCCATTTTGTTTTGCCCAACTGTTATACAAATAGCACAACATCACATCATCGTATTGATTGGGATGCTCTAACAACTTCTTCAAAACATCATCGTCAATTTTTTTGGCAAGCGAGTTACCAAATCGCCAGTCAATTAAACAAGCGTACCCTTTCTGCTGGTATTCGTTCATTTTATTACGCAGGCGTTGATAACTGGCAGGCAGATCAATGCCTTCCGATTTAATAATATCGCACACATGAAACCAGAACTGATCAAGATTCAGGTTCAACTGTTTTTTAATAAGCTTCTTATTCTGATTAATGTCATTGAGCATATTCAACCAGCTTGCAGCTTTTACATATTTTGTTATGTGCTCTGTTGGCAAGAACTTATTGTCGTTATAGGCGTATGAAAGAAAGAATGCTTCGGCTTTCTGATCGGGCTGAACCATTCGTTTAATGGGTTCTTTAGCCATATAATCGTATGGATTGCCGAACAACTCCTTCACCATTTCTTTATATTCATCTTTCAGGTTTTCATATTTGATCAAAACCTTTCGACGGTCATCGGGGTCGTTCATGAAGGCCCAACATTTTGTGCCGGTACTTTTAGCTTTGCGCAGATATACTTCCACCTTTTCTTTTTCCTTACCCGTTGCATTCACAATAGCCTGCACCATTTCGGCAAAACCGAGATATAATATGTTATCTAAAAATTTCAAGGTGAACAGTTTTAGTAGGGTCAAAAAATGTAATTCTTAAGGAAGGATTTCGTTAGCTCAGGAAGCTGTAACTTGATTGCCTGTAAGGAAGGAATTCAGGCAGGTTAGCTGTTTCATGTTTTAGGATTTGGGTTTGAATTAAATGGAGTTACATTTTTTACGGCTTTCAACAACTGGTTGTCACTTTCAATAATGTGCATATAGGTAGCCAGTATTTCTTCGTTATCCCGGTCGCCGCGGATTACCTTTCTAACATGGTCGGCAGTAACCCCATGGATATCTGCCACCAGGGCAGCCACATCCCGCCTCCGTAGTACTGTTTCTTTGTTTTTTTGCATACTTTTAGCCCCCTGCATATTTGTATCGCTTTTCGATACAGCAAATATATGCCTCATTTTTTGACAAATCCAATTTTTGAGGCAAAAAATTTACTTTATGTCAACTTTTTTTGCACCCAACCTTTCCTTTCTAAGGAAAAAGAAGGGGATGACACAGATAGAAGTGGCCACAGCATTGGGTTTGAAGCGTAACACCTTTTCAAACTACGAAACCACCCATTCTGAGCCGGATTTGGGCACCCTGGAGAAAATTGCCTCATTTTTCGACATTTCGATCGACGAACTGGTCAGCGTCGACTTGTCGAAAGGTAACCTAATTGAATACCGGGAAGAGGATGAAAACAAGGAGAACAGTAACCCAAAAGGTAACGTAGGCGGTAACCTAACCAACATTACCCGCCAATATTTACCTCCGGGTGACGAAGACACGCCGGTATCTATCGTTGCTGAGTCGCTGCAACCTTATCGCCGGTTCCTGGCGCCCAAGATCATTACCATGGATAGTCATGGCGAGGAGAATATCATTTATGTTCCGATAAAAGCAAGGGCCGGTTATATGGCAGGCTTTGGCGATCCGCAATTCATACAATCTTTATCGGCTTACCGGTTACCCGGTTATACGAACGGCACTTACCGGATATTTGAAGTTGAAGGGCATTCCATGTTTCCTACTTTACAGGATGCAGACCGCGTAATTGCACGCTGGGCCGACATTTCAGACGTTCGCGATGATCGTGTTTATGTGCTGGTTACCCGCCAGGGGATATTAATAAAGCGGTTGATCAACCGTTATCATGAAGGAAAGATCATTGTAAAAAGCGATAATAATCATGCGGGTGAATTTCCAACCATCGTTTTGGATGTGGCTGAAGTGGCGGAGATCTGGTATGTAGTTGAACGATGGACAAGACAACTGCCCGGACCTGGTGAAATTTATAAACGACTGGTAAATATCGAAGCGGAACTGGCTATGCTGAAACAGAAGATGGGCGATTAGGTTTTTTCTTTAATAAATTATAACTACCGGAAACGTTTCGTTTTTCCTGTCCGTTCAGCCTTAAATTCCCTGTAACCCTTTACTGTAGCGCATGCTGAGCATTTTTTGCTTGCACACATATTTATACGGTTGGTTTTACTCTCCTTACTACTGCAAATGTTATGATCATATAGGCTATCGGCCCCCCAATACATGAAAGTTCAAACGGTATTAAAAAAATACAATTAACACCTGCAAATGTCATTTAATGAACTACGGTATGTCATATACTGAACTATTAACAGTAGTTATATGACATGTTTGACGCATATTTAGCTATTTGCCTATTTCTTTGTAAGATGGCGAAGTCGAAGGATAAGCGCTACAATACGGTAAAAAAACTAATTGCAGGTGGGCATATAAAAAGCTTTTCAGAAATATTAGAGACAGTGCCCAAGACCGTTGTAACCCATGATCTGGGTATGCATCACCAAACGTTTGATAAACTTATTAAATGCCCTGAAAGATTCACTTTTAAAGATGCTTTCAGGATCGCATCGCTGATTGATATAGATGACCAAACCATAATGGACCTGATCTACAACCAATATGCAAAAGATAATCATCTTAAACAAAAGAAATAGAACCTGACAGTTAATATAACAGGGCATCACCCGTGATAAAAGAATCAGAAAGAAGCAAAGAAGTACACGATACACGCAAAGACAAATCAGGCCTGTCCCGGCTTACCGGGATGGGCCTTTTTGTTTGGTTATTGTAATTGCTTTGTTAGAAGTGTTGGAACAAGCACAGCTAATTTGCTGAGCCTGCTCCCTGGTAATAAGGATATAGGATAATAAAAACGGGACAGGATTCTTTTAGTATCGGTTTTGCTTACCATACATAGGTTCCCACAGCGCCTGCATTCAGGCTGGTGGTTACCATTTTGCCATTGAATTTTATATTGAAGCTTTCTGAGTTCGTTCCTTTATTTAATGCTATCAATACTTTTTTGCCCTCAGGATTTTTAAAGGCCACTGTTATAATTGAGCCTGCATTGTTTGAGCCGATGCGTACCGAACCGGGGCGAACAAATTTGGAAGCATGGGCAATTATATAATATGATACATTCCTTGTTACGGTAGAAGCTATGGTGAGTGCTCCTAAACAGCTTGTACAACCGCCAGGCGTATGTGGGTTGTAATTGGGATCAGCCGCCAGGTTCCACTCCAATACATTCCGGCTCCAGTTACGGGTAGCGCCAATGATCAGGTTTTCTACATGCCATTGCAGATCGCCAGGGAAATTTCCGGGGCCACCCACCCATTGCTCAGTGAAATAAACATGTTTGTCGGGATGTGCATTATGTACCTGCGTAAGCGCCGTAATGCTGCCGCCATACAGGTGAAAAGCAGAACCATCAACAAAAGGTTTGGCTGCTGCATCATTCAGAATGGCCAGCGGATAATCTGGCCGGTCGGCATTGTGATCGTACGTAATAATTTTGGTAGAAATGCCGGCCGCCGCAAATGCTGGTCCCAGATTATTTTTTATGAATGCAGCCTGTTCAGCAGCCTGCATCACCATGCTTGGGTTATTGCCACCATGCAATGGTTCGTTTTGCGGAGTGATGGCATCGATGGTAATGCCTTCTGCTTTCATGGCCTGTATATATTTCACAAAATAATTCGCATAGGCAGCATAATATTCAGGTTTCAGACTTCCACCCACAAAACTGCCGTTGGTTTTCATCCACACCGGCGCCGACCAGGGCGATCCTAAAATTTTTATAGCTGGATTCAATGCAACGATCTTTTTCAGGATGGGTACCAGGTCCTGTTTTTCTTTTTCAATACTGAAATGCGCCAGGGTTGCATCGGTATCACCGGCAGGCATATCATCATAAGTGAATGTGGTAGCACTTAAATCAGATGCGCCGATACTAATTCGTAAATAACTTACCCCAATGTTTGTGCTGTCCCACAAAAAAAGCTCCTTCAATAAAGGATCCAATGTAGCCGGTGGCAGTGAATTCAACAGGGTAGCGCTTCCCCCAGTCAACGTATACCCGAAGCCATCAATCGACTGAAAAGTTTGTGTTGTATCAACGTCAATGGTAGTGCTTGCATTACCCGTGCCGGAAAATACCAGTGCAACGTTTTGCTTTTTAAACAAAACAAACTGATCGCCCTGGGTTAAATAAAACTGTACATCAGTTGCTACCGGCGGTGGTTGTACAGGTGGTGGGTTTTCGGTAACGTTGTTCTTTTTGCAACTGCCGGTCAGCATCAGCCATACTAACCATAAACCAACACTATTGAACATAATGAATGGGTAATTTCTTTTAAAAGATTTCATTGAAGTTTGTTTAACCATAAACTACAAACTAATTGTATAGGGGATTTTGCTGAATCTTAGTACCCTGTGTTTCTCTGAAAGGAATAGGAAACACTTCATGTTTTCCCTGTACAAACCCCCTGCTTCCCAAAACAGCGGGCGCATCGCCCCATCTTACCAGGTCGAACCAACGGTGGCCTTCACCGGCCAGCTCAGCGCGGCGTTCGTTCTTAATAGCAGCCAGGGAAACCGGCACAGGCGTCAAGCCCACACGGGCTCTAACGGCATCCAATAATGCCTGCGCCCTTGCTCCGGTTCCGCCCAATGCTTCAGCTTCCATTAAATAAGTATCTGCCAGCCGAATGATATAGGTATTCTGACGATAGTTTAGTTCAGAAATGCCCCCGCCTTTCGACACATCGGGTTTGCGAGGTAAGAATTTATTCAGGAAATAACCAGTGTTCATGTAGCCCGCAATGTATTTTACTTTACCTGCAGCCTGCAGCGCATTCAGATCGAGCAAAGTAGCTTCAGCGCGGGGATCTGTTTTTATAAAATCGTAGAAGTTTTGCGTGAATACAAAAAAACTCCATCCTGAAGGCAGATCAGGCGCTGTTGCATCTATTCTTTCATAACTTCTTGGGCCAACCATTACATTCAACGAATTGCCTTCATCGCGGCCGCTGCCCCAAAAGCCCCAGTCGGAGTTACCGGCGGCACTATGCGTTTCTTCCAGTATAGACTCACTGTTAAACTTATTCGAAACTACCCACAGATCACTGAATTTAGTCAGCAGCTTATAACCGAAGGGACTTGTTGCGCCAGGTACAGGACCATTTACTTCAGCCAGTTGCTGAGCAGCCAGGGTATTCTTTTTCTCATACAGGTATACTTTCCCTAACAGCGCTTTGGCGGCGCCTTTGGTTAAACGACCGGCTTCTGTTGCTGCAGCAATGGTTGCAGGCAGGTCGGTAATCGCTTCCGTGAGGTCTTTTTCTATTTGCGTATATACATCTTCCGGTTTTGCCTGTTCTACCTGGTACATGTTGCTGGCCGTTAACGGTTCCAGCAGCAGCGGAATATTTCTGAACATGCGCACCAGGTTGAAATAATAAAATGCCCGCAATGCTTTTGCTTCTGCGGCGAACCTTGCTTTTAAATTATCATCCATAGGCACATTGGGCAGTTTCTTCAACAACACATTGGCCCTGAATATGCCCTGGTAAGGATCGTTCCAATAGCTGCCGGCCATCAGGTTAGCGGTCATGGTATAGTTTGAGAAAGCCTGCAACTGCGTGCCGTCTGTTGAGTTGCCGCCACCGGTATAATGATCATCGGAACCTGAATTCATCAGGGCAAGCATATTTTCAAACCCGCCCGAATTTTTTCGCAATGGATCATATACGGCAACCAATGCCGAATAGGCCTGGTCCTGGTTGGCATAATAAAAGTCTGATAGGAATTGTCCCTGTGGTGTTACATCAACAAACCCTTTTTTACACGATGCCAGGGTATTTATAATAATAACAACTATTAATAAGTAGTTTATTTTTACTGTTCGCATGATCTGTAATTGGATGGATGAATAATTAAAATTGCAACTGAACACCGCCAATAATTGACCGGGCTTGCGGATATACGCCTCTGTCAACGCCAAAAACGACACCGCCTATCTCAGGATCATACCCGGTATAGCCTGTTATGGTGAACAGGTTCTCAGATGTTACATACACCCGCAGTCTGTTAGCCTTTATCTTACTTACAATTCTTTGGGGTAATGTATAGCCCAACTGCACCAGTTTGAACCGGGCATAATCACCTTTTTCCAGATAGAAATCAGACATTCGGGTAAAGTTGCCATTGGCATCATTGGTCGACAGGCGTGGATAATCGTTCGTAGTTCCTTCGCCGGTCCAGCGGCCCAGCACGGCTGTTTGATAATTGGCATTACCAATATCGAGGCGACGCAATCCCTGAAAGATCTTACTGCCTGCAGTACCTTGTATAAATACCATAAAGTCGAAATCCTTATAACTGGTATTGATTGTTAATCCAAAGGTGTATTTAGGAATGCTGCTGCCCAGGAAAGTTTTATCCAGATTATCATTGGTGATCCTGCCATCGCCATTGATATCTACCCAACGGAAATCGCCAGGTTTAGCATCCGGTTGCAATAAGTCGCCGTTCTTATTTTTATAGGCATTGATCTCGGCCTGGTTCTGGAAAATGCCGGCGGTTTGAAATCCGAAGAAGGTATTGTACGATTGTCCTTTCTGTATACGGGTTATAGCCCCCATTGTTTGGAAGCTGGCTTCACCGGTTATGAAATCGGCATCGGCCGCTACATAGGTAACTTTATTTTTCAGGTAAGAGAAATTGGCATTCACGCCCAGGTTGAGATCGCCAAAGCTTTTCCGATAACCCAATTCCACATCCAAACCATTGTTTTCCATATCGGCAATGTTTGCTACCGGTGAGGTAGATACGCCTACGTACCCTGGTATGGTGATCGGACGTAAAATGCCGGATGTCTTTTTGCTGAAGTAGTCTACATTCAACGTAAGTGCTTTGATCAGTTGCGCTTCAAAACCAATATTGGTTTGTGAAGTTTCTTCCCAACGCAAATCAGGATTGTCGAGCGATTCGGGTGCATAACCGGTAGTAATATCATCTGATGTACCAAGTGTATAGTTAAACCCGCCTGATACTACCGACAGGTAACCAAAGTTCCTGATGGCATCATTTCCTACTACACCATAACCGCCTCTAAGCTTCAGCCTGTCAACAATGTTGTTGCCTGGCCAGAATTCTTCATTCGACACATTCCATCCCAAAGAAAAAGAAGGGAATACCCCATATTTATTATTCAAACCAAATCTCGATGAACCATCTCTTCTGATAATACCCGTGAACAGGTACTTTTCTTCATAATTATAATTAACCCGCGCAAACAGCGACGACAATTTGTGCCTGGTTAAGTCAGATGAAGAAGAGTTCCTGTTTGCCTGGGGAATATCGAAATTAAAGGACGCATCTTTATAACTACTGATGGGCAAATTGAACAGCGTAACACTTGAACCACCGCCAATATTTTCCACATAGGCGCCCTGGCCCAACAACACCGTTACATTATGTTTATCGAAACTGTTGGTATAGGTTACCGTATTTTCGATATTCCAGTTGAAGCTGTTGTTATCCGATTTATTAAAATTATTCTGTGAAGTTTTCACCGTAGCGCTCAGGTAATAAAAAGGTGTAAAACCCTGTCCGCCCCAATAAGCCAATTTGCCACCCAGCGTTGATCTTACTTTAAGATGTTTGCCGATGGCTGCTTCCAGGTAGGCATTGCCTACAAAATCATCTGACCAGCCAAACTGTCCCAGCCGCGTTTGAATATAAGCAACCGGATTGCTCATTTCCTGACCCACCAGCGAGGAGATGCCATACGGATTACCAGCTCCATCTTTTATTACCGGGTTGTTGCTGTACGGGTTGGCATTGGCTATTGCCGGATCAGTAATCACCAATGGCGTAACAGGATCAAGATTAATAGCCGAAGCTAACGGTCCGCCAAATTCGCTGTTGGTATTGCCGATACCAACCGTTTTCTGGTGCGAATACCCTACCGTTTGCCCAACTGTAAAAATTTTGGAGAGCTTATGCGTAGAATTGATGCGGATATTTTTCCGGGTATAGTTTGAGATCGGTCCGGCTACAATCCCTTCCTGGTCCTGGTAACCAAACGACAAATAGAAAGTTGATCTTTCATTACCACCGCTCATACTAACTTCATGTGAATAACGGGCTGCCTTATCATTAAAAAGCGCATCCTGCCAATCTGTTCCTGCACCCAGTGCACCAGGATCAGGAAAAACATTCGCACCGCCGCCATTCGCCGATTTTTCATTTATAATTGCAGCATATTGAGTGGCATTCAACAGGTCAAGCTTTTTGTTTGCCCGGGATATACCATAGAATCCATTGTAGTTAACCGTTAGCTGACCGTTTTTCCCCTTTTTGGTTGTTACCAGAATTACACCGGTTGCGGCACGGGTTCCATAAATAGCGGCAGAAGCGGCATCTTTCAATACTTCAATTGACTCAATGTCGCTTTGGTTCAGGAAACCAATTCCACCCTGATCAACTACAACACCATCTACCACCCACAGCGGATTATTACCGCCCTCGCCAAAAGTGGTAATACCCCGTACCCTGATGGTAGAGGCAGAACCAGGTTGTCCATTGTTTTGGGCAATAGTTACACCGGCCACCCTTCCCTGCAGGGCCTGTTCAATTCTGTTACTGGGTACATTTTCCAGGTCTTTGGCTTTTACACTGGAAATAGCACCGGTAACCACCTTTTTACTTTGGGTTCCATACCCTATTACCACCACTTCATCGAGACCCATTGACCCTACATCTTGCAGTTGTACAGAAAGAGTACCACTTTCAGGAATGGTTAGCTCCTGACGGGCCATACCAACATAAGAAACAATCAACAGGATTTTCCTGTTGGGAACACGGATGGTGAAGTTGCCGCTGGCATCGGTTGTAGTAGCCAGATTGGTACCTTTAACAGTTACGGTAGCGCCCGTTAATGGCTCACCGTTTTTATCGTTGACCTTACCGGTTACTACAAGATCCTGTGCCAGCACAGGCGCGAAGAAAGCCTGTAATACCAGCAATACGAGGACAAAACGCAGAATTTTCATATGCAAGTCAATTGTTAGTTAATAATGTTCAAATCAAAATCTAAAGTAAACTGTTGATGAGCCCTGGCCTAATAAGGCGCCCTATCAATACCCCATCAAAACAGCACGCTTATACGATGTGTACGTGGTTTTACCCCCTCTTTACCACATCATGGGGTATTCGACTACGCTCAGGATTTTTGGTATGCTTCTCCTTCGCTCAGAAATAAAAAACCCCGCTGCGTGCGGGGGCCTTTCTATTTATCGATCGATCATATTACTTGATTGCAGTAAACTGAATGGAACGAAGGTGAATGCCGCCTGAATTAAAATACAAACGAAGGGTATTCGGTCCTTTTTTCAGTGCTATTTTCTGAATGTCCAGTGCTTGCCATCCGGTTGTTTTTGGCGCCGTTATACTTTTTGCAGTGGTATTATTATTCACAGATAAAGACAATTTTCCGTCTTCCTTTGTAGTGTTATAATTTAAAATAATATTGTAGTGGCCGGCTTTTACCACATCGATGGTGTATTGAAGCCATTCACCCCGTTCAGTATGCGTTACAAAATACTTATCTGTTGCGGTAGGGTCTGTTTCAATATCCACCCCATCATTACGATATACGCGGCCCTTATTTCCACCGTGCGTACCATTTGAAATATGATAATCCGCCGTATCTGTGTCGAAATAAGCTGCGCCGTTCCTGCCCAGGTCATACTCCACAGCATTTACTACCGTGCCATTTACAATTATATGCGCTTTATACGGAATAGTCGCCTGTGAAAAGGGCTGCCTGATAAGCGCATCCAACACATCCCGTTTTATAATCGTATTTTCCAACCTGGTAGCCGCTGCCAGTTGCATTACCCCGTTATATGCTTCCGCTGCTGAAGGCCGTGGTCCATTACCCAACCAGTGTGCAAGCACTTTATCATATTCCTTGTTCAACTTCACCTGCATAGGGTTATTATTCCCTAATTTTTTTAATGGCCACCAAGCCCAGCCAATGTTGTTTGCTTCCAACAATTGAACCGCTTCTGTAAACCATACATTGGAGTTTTCGCCCGTTTCACCTAGCCATACAGGCACATTGTATTTATTCCTTGTATTCAGTATGTGCTGAATAGATTCCGTCGTATTAAAATTCCAGTATTTATGAAAGCTCAGCACCATGTTGTTGTCCCAGGGTGGCAGAATACCATTATAATTATTACCCCAGCCATTTCCTTCGATAATGATCATATGTTTGTTATCTACTTCGCGTATGGCTTTGGTAATATCCATCATCAATTGTTTGAGTGGCTGGTTACCGGTTTCTTTCAACCCGTTCTTATCATTCACCGGGTCTTCAAAGCCCCAGTTAGGTTCATTCAAAATATCGTAGCCGCCAATGAAAGGTTCGTTTGCATATCGTTCGGCCAGCTTTTTCCAAAGCGCGATGGTTTTTTGACGGTTGGCCTCACTTTCCCAAAGCGATGGCTTTGAAGGGTCGCGGTCAGAAATGTTCAGGTCGTTACCTTGTCCGCCGGGGGCCGCATGCAGATCAAGAATGAGATAGAGGTTGTTGGCCTTACACCAGGCGAGCAGGCTGTCGGTGAGGCGAAAGCCTTTTTCGAGCCAGGTTTGTTTTCCCGCTTCGCGCTCCTTGTCAACCGGCAACGTATATAAATTATAGTGCATGGGCAGTCGAACAGAATTGAACCCCCATGCTTTTAGCGAATCGATATCAATTTTCCGGGTATGGTTTGAAAGCCAGGCGTTGTAGAATTCGTTCGTCTTTTCTTCTCCGATCAGGTCTGCAATTTTTTCCCGGATCTTATGCTGCATTCCTTCACCATGTAATTGTAGCATGTAGCCCTCCTGCAACATCCATCCACCCAAACCAACTCCCCGCAGTAAAACATTTTGGCCCTGGTCATTAACGATCTGTTGGCCGCTGACCTTTAAAAAACCCTGGGCTTCGGTTTGCGGAGGAACAATTATAATAAGGAGTAGAAGCAAGATCATTCTGAAATGTAGCATGGGGGATAAGTTTGAGTTTTATTTATTGGGGTGCCAGTTGGCAGTTCCCGGTTTCCGGTTGCCAGGATTTTAATTTCGATCAATCGACTAGTAATCGGGCTCTCTAAATTTTTTGCCCGGTGACAGGGAACTGGTAACCGGTAACAGCAATATTGACCACTCACCATTCACCACTAAATTAGAATTATATAAAATAAATCTTCGATCAGACACCCCATCAATACCACATCATAAAGGATCTAAATGGTTAAATAACAGGCACTTTACCCCATTAACGCCTTATCCACCCCCTTTTTCTTAATGGGTATTTGCCTAACTTAGTATTCGAGCGCCCTCAATTGCTGTCACGATGAGAAAATTGTTACTTACCATTTTTTGCGTTGGTTGGTTGAATGGGTTTACCCAAAATACCATCGCACTGCCTGAGATCATCAATTATTCCAAACAGATCTATAATGCCGGAACGCAGAACTGGAAGATCGTGCAGGATAAAAAAGGAATTATATACGCAGCCAATGATGAAGGGCTGTTAAGTTTTGACGGAAGTTTCTGGAAGAAATATACCTTACCTGGCGGCACGGGTGTACGTTCGCTGGCTATGGGTCATGACGGCCGGATTTATATCGGCTCGCAGGGCGAAATTGGTTTTTTTGAACCTGGTAAGAATGGTACGCTGCAATACATTTCGCTGAATGACCTGATCCCCGAAAATGAAAAAGACTTTACCGACATCTGGGATGTAATTCCGGTAGGAAATGAAGTTTTTTTTCGCGCTTACCGGAAGATCTTTCAATTACAAAACGAAAAGATCACCGTCTTCGGTAATCCGGCCTGGAGTTTTTTGGGATTACACCATCACAAACTCATCAGCAAAGCATGGCAAAAAGGGTTGTTACAATTTAAGAACGGAACCTGGACGCCATTTTCAAAACCCGATTTTTTTCCGGAAAAAGCAGAGATCACAGCTATCGTGCCGCTTGCAGGAGACAGCTCGTTGCTGCTTACCAAACATCATGGCTCTTATATTTTATTCGGAGAAAAGATCACACCATTCGACACGCCGGATATGCGGTTGATCAATGAAAAGAATCCTTACAGTGCCACAGTGATCGATAATAATCAAATCGCCATTATTACCAACCTGGCGGGCTGCTTCATCATAAATGAAAAAGGAGAGATAACGCAACGACTTTCCAAGCTGGACGGATTGCAAAGCAATAATATCCTGAGCCTTTATGTAGACCAGAAAAAAAATCTCTGGCTGGGGTTAGACAATGGAATTGATTTCATCGCCTATAATAATGCCATCAAACATATTTACCCCGATTACCAGGAACACAGCGCCGGCAAAGCAGCCATTATCTACAAAAACAATTTATTCATAGGTACTTCTAACGGGGTGTACCAGGCGCCCATTTCTTCCCAACAAGATATAGGTTTCATTAAAAGCACATTCGAATTGATACGCGGTCCCAAGGGACAGGTGTGGAACCTGTCAGAATTAAATGGTCAACTGGCCATGGGACATAACGATGGTTTTTTCATTATTGAAAACGGGGCTACCAAAATGGTTGACAGCAGTTCGGGTTTCTGGACCTTCCTGCCCTTAAGTAACGTTGCGCCTTCATCGGTTGTATTGGCGGGCACTTATAATGGATTGAATTTTTACAATTATGAGAATGGCCGGTTCACCAATCCTGAAATTCATTCTCATTTTGAATCGGCCCGGTTTGTTGCGCTTGACAACACCATTGCCTGGGCATCGCACCCCTACAAAGGCTTATACAAAATAACTTTGAACGGCGGTGTAAATCCCACTAACGTTCCATACAAAGACACGAAGGGTATACTCTCCAACAACAACAATCATATTTTTAAAATAAAAAGCCGCGTTGTTCTTTCGAATGACAAGGGATTATATGAATACAATTCAAAAACGGGTGAATTTGACCCTTCCACGTTTTTGCAAAAGATATTGCCCAAAGTGCCCATCAGGTATATGAAGGAAGATAGCAATGGGAATATCTGGTTTGTGCACGACCGGCAACTGGGTGTTTGTGACCTGAGCGGCCAACAGCCCCGCATCATTTATTTTCCCGAGCTTAATGGCAAGATATCCGGGAACGGCCTGGAATATATTTATCCTTATAACAGCAACAATATTTTTATTGCGGCTGAAGAAGGTTTCTATCTCGTGAATTATGCGCTATATAAACAATTCAAGGAAGAAATACCTATTCAGATAAGCGATGTGCGCATCGTGAATAAAAGAGACAGCACCATCTTCGGGGGTTATTTTATTAAAGAAGGAGAGCAGCAGCAGTTAATAAATGATGCGGTCCCTGAAATACAATACGCCTGGAACTCTATACACTTTGACTATTCATCACCGTTGTACGGAAAGCAATCGAGCATTGAATACGCTTACTACCTCGAGGATTTTGATAATGGCTGGTCGGCCTGGACAAAGAAAACTGAGAAAGACTATACCTACCTTTCACCAGGCACTTATACATTCAGGGTAAAGGCCAGAACGCACGAAGGGCAGGAGTCTGTAGTTGCCTCGTACCGGTTTACCATTTTAGCTCCCTGGTATCGTACCTCCCGGGCATATTTTGTATATGGTCTGCTGGCCTTGTTGTTCATTTACGCTATATACAAGTGGCAAAAGAAAAAATTCATTGTTCAGCAGCAAAAGCATGATGAAGAACGCAAGCGCCTGGAATACCTGCACCAGTTAGAAATTGAGAAGCACCAGGAGGAACAAAAACAATTGACCTATTTACATCAACTGGAACTGGAACGCAATGAAAAGGAAATTATCCGTTTGCAAAATGAAAAACTGCAATCGGAAATACAACTGAAAAATACTGAACTGGCTTCTACCACTTTTAACCTGGTACAGAAAGGTGAAATGCTGATGAAAGTGAAAGAAGAATTTGTGCGGATGAAAAAATCAAGCGAGATAGATAAGGATACTGATGATTATAGAAAGATATTGCGCATGTTGGGCGATGACAAAATGAAAAGGAACTGGGAACAATTTGCGTTGCATTTCGATAAGGTTCACAGCAACTTCCTTGTTTCTTTAAAAGACACTTACCCATATTTAACAGCCAGTGATCTGAAACTATGCGCTTATTTACGACTGAATTTGACCAGCAAGGAAATAGCGCAGATCATGAACATTACAATTAAAGGAGTAGAATTAGGCCGGCACCGCTTAAGAAAAAAATTAGGCATTCAACCGGAAGTGAACCTGGTTAACTTCTTACTGAATTTTCATTCTGAAATAAATTAGACAGAGGCTTCAATAAAAAAGGGCGTATCGATTTCAGATACACCCTCTTTATCGGGTACCGGGAAAACAGGTATTTGATTAAGTGATCATCAGCGCCCACGTTTATTTTCGATACATTCTATTTTAATTTTATTCCTCATTGCCATCCCGGCGTTTGTTTAAAATTGGTATTACCATACGTTTTGGCTATGTCCATCTCCGATTGCGGAACAGGCCATAATGTATCACGCAACGGAAATGTTCTGTTGTTATTACCATTCGGGTCTCTGATGGTGGGTATAATTGTTCTGTCGAGCTTCCATCGCTTAAGATCGAAATACCGCTGACCTTCCAACGCCAGCTCTATCCTTCTTTCATGACGAATGCGGGTACGCATATCTGCCTGCGATAATCCAGCTGGTAATGGCGGCATATTTACACCTGGGCGGGTACGGATGGCATTTATGGCGTTATAAACCGTAGCATCCGGGCCGGTGAGTTCATTTTGCGCTTCGGCATACATCAATAAAATATCAGCATACCGCAAATAAACCCAGTCCTGATCGCTTTGGGTGCCAATCACGGTTGCGCGGGTACTGTCTACGCCTTTCTTATTCAAAAAGCCTGAGTTTGCACCAACCTGATTAGGAACAAACACAATACCACCTCTAAATAATACACCAGGCGTGAGTACGGTAGCGAGCAAACGCGGGTCGCGGTTGTTGTAAGGTGTATTGGAATTATACAGAGGCGAAGCAGTGATTGGCAGTCCATCGGTACACTCATAATCATCTACCAGGTACTTCATTGGCTGAAAACTGGCGCTGTACGTATACAGGTAATCGGCCGGACTGTATGCATTAGGCACCTGGTAGCGACCTGATAACATGATCTCGGGATTATTAGTTTGCGAAGGTTTCAGAAACAAACCCCGGTACCCGCCTGTAAACAAACTGAACTTATTACTGTTCATAATAGTTTTAGCAGTGGTGGCCGCCATTTGCCAATTGCCCTGCGTTATATACACTTTAGTAAGGTAACCCAACGCAGTACCCTTTACCACATGGCCAACATATGCATTATCGGGCAAATTGCTCACTGCAAAATTCAGATCGCTTATTACTGAATCAATCACCTGGGCCTTGGGCGTTCTTCCCAATTGATAACTTTCAGGGTCGGCTGCTGCATTGCCAATAGGCCGCGTATAATACACTACATCGCCATATAACTGCGCAAGCAGGAAATAGTAATACGCGCGCATGAAGCGTACTTCACCAATATACTGGTTCATTGCCGCTGTTGTCAATGGCACATTGCCAATATTGGCCAGAAAAATATTACACGCCTGGATCGCTTTATAGGAAGTATTATATGCGTCTGACTGAATAGTGCCTGTAGTAGCTTCAATGGCGCCATTGGCTACGTTTGTGAATGCACCACTGTATGCATTATCAGTAAGCGTTTCCCAATAAGGCGTGCCCGCACCCCAGCCCTGCCCCGTATTGTTTGCATTGGTGTAATTATATCCCTGAATAAGGTAGCTATAAATCGCGGTAAGCGCTATATCGGCATCGGCTTGTGTTTTCCAGAAATTTTTATCAGGAATCTGATCTGGTGGGTTCTTTTCTAAAAAATCCTTCTTACAACTTACCATAAGAAACAACACGCTAAAAAAGACAATACTATATCGGATGAAACTTTTCATTTCCCTGAAATTTTAAATTTTAAAAAACAGCTTTTAATCCAAAAGAAAATACCTGGTTCTGCGGATGCACAACATACCGCGTATTGCTGCTGCTGGGAACTCTTTCCGGATCAAGCCCTTTAAATTTGGTGAAGGTTGCCAGGTTATCGCCGGAGGCAAACACACGCAAGCTGCTCATTGCAATTCGCTTTACAACGGAAGCCGGAAGCGTATATCCAACCTGGAGGTTCTTGATACGTAAAAACGAACCGTCTTTTAAATAAAAGGTAGAGGCAGTCCCAATATTACTGCTGGCATCACCCTGACCTGTTATATATATCAAGGGCATAGTAGTACTTGGGTTTGAAGGCGTCCAGGCATTTAACCAATCAGATGTTGGTGGCGAACCCTGGTTGAAAGGTTGTACGCCCCAGCCATTGGCATAGATCTTCTGACCATATGACCCATACAGGAAAATGGTCATGTCAAAATTTTTCCAGGAAGCGCTGGCATTAAAAGAATAATCGAATTTGGGAAATACACCCGGCACAATTACGCGGTCCTTTGCATCTATTACTCCATCATCAACTATATCTTCAAACTTTAAATAGCCCGGCTTGGGATTGAATTGTTGTTTTGGCGATTTGGCTATTTCTTCAGTGCTCTGGAATATGCCGGCAAACTTATACATATAAAAACTGCCATATGGTTCTCCTTCAATATTAATAGTGTTGTTACCGGTATTGATCTGTGGAGCGCCAAATTTCAGGAGCGTATTTTTATTGGCCTGGAAAGTACCACCTACTGAATAATTCACATCAGCCACCTTACCTGTATATTGAGCCGATGCTTCAAACCCCCTGTTCCTCATTTCCCCGTTATTAATGGTAGGAGCGGTAAGTCCAACATAAGCCGGAATGGATGGCTGTGCCAGAATATCGTATGTGAATTTATCATACCAGTCAACGGTAACATTTAAGTTTCTAAACAAGGTTACGTCTAAACCAACATCTACCACACGCGTGTTTTCCCAGTGAATAGTTTCATCTGTCAACGCATTTAACGCAGCCCCGGCGTTTAATGAGTTACCTGAAAAAGAATACGCATATTGTATATTAGTATTATAAGCATTTAGATTCGAATACACCCGTTGATAGGGATAAGTACCGATATTCTGGTTGCCTAATGTTCCCCATGAACCACGCAGCTTCAGCATATTTAACCAGGAAATAGTTTCCATGAATTTTTCGCGGGTGATCACCCAGCCGACTGAGAAAGATGGGAAAAAAGCCCATTTGCCACCAGGCGGAAAACGGGAAGAAGCATCCCGGCGCCCGTTGGCTTCAAACAAATATTTGCCATCGTAATCGTAGTTCAGGCGGCCATAATAAGAGCGTAATGACCATTCAGTTGAATTTCCAGTGGCCAGTTGGGAAGCGGTAGGACCGGCAATTAACTCTTCCTGTTCATTAGTAGAATAGGGCGTATTACGGCTGCCCGTTAGCACTTCCGCTTTATTATACTCAGCCTGTGTACCAGCTAACACTTTGAAATTATGATAGCCGATCTCTTTGGCATATGTTAACTGCGTATAACCAACCGGGTAAATATAATTGTTGTCGGTTACCGTCATGCCCTGTCCGTTTACGTCGAGTGTGCGTTCAGGCGCATCATTAGGGCCGGCAAACCAGTTATACTGATTTATAACCGGTTTAAAATCTTTCGTTTTTTGAAAATCATAGTTGAAGCCACCGCTTGTTCTCCATTCAAGCCCTTTCAAAAGGCGAATGTTTATATACACATTATTTTGAAAATAATAATCCGTATTATTTACCAACGCGTTTTCGGCAATGGCCACCGCGTTTTTGTTTGGTCCCTGTACATTGGGATAAGCAGAGTTTACATAGCGGCCACTGCCATCCGGCAATTTGGGACCATACATGGGTTGTTGCGACAGGGTAGATAAAAACTGGTCCTGGCTGCCGCGCGATGCATACAACCTTTTGCCATAGTTGAAGGTCATACTACCACCCACCGTAGCCCAATCATTTATTTTTGAATTAAGGTTAAACTGGAGGTTATATTTTTTATATGAAAAACCGATCATGATGTCGGGTTGATCTACGTACCCCAATCCAATATTGTAAGTAGTACCATTGCGGCCACCTGTCATTCCTATATGATGAGTTTGCGTAGTCACGGTGCGCATCAGAATATCGAGCCAGTTCACATTGGGATATAAATTGGGATCCGATGGATTTATATACCTATCGATCTGTGCCTGGGTATACCGGTTCGAGGAGTTGGAGTTGATGGCAGCCTGGTTCCACATCTCCATATAAGTGGCCGAATTATATACCAGGTTATCAGGCAGGGCCGTAGGCCTGGTGATGCCGACATTAAGGTCATAACTCAACTGGAACTTTCCGTTGGAGCCTTGCTTGGTGGTAACCAGTATAACGCCATTGGCAGCCCGAGTACCATAAATAGCAGCCGAAGCGGCATCTTTCAAGATCGTAACGGATTCAATATTCTGTGGATCGAGGTTAGTAAGACTTCCCGGCAAACCATCAACAATAATTAAAGGACTGCTACCAGCGGAGCTATTGGTACCTAATCCCCTTATCCGCAACACAAAGTTTTCGTTACCTGCTTCGCCTGATGCCTGGGTTAAGGAAAGACCCGGCAGTTTTCCCTGTAATAATTGTGTGGGGTCGGTAGCTACCCGCTTATTTAATTCGGCACTGCCCACCGTAGCAATGGCGCCCGTAAGATCTTTCTTCTTTTGCGTGCCATATCCCACGACTACAACATCGTCGAGCTTGCCACCGGTTGAGGCCATGGTAACATCAATTTGTTTTCGCTGCCCCACCGTTTCCTCAACGCTCACATAGCCTACAAAAGAAAACACCAACACGGCTTCGGGACCTGCTACCGGTATCGAGTAATTGCCGTTGTTATCTGCTACGACCGATTTGTTAGATCCTTTCACTCTTACTACGGCTCCTTCCAGGGCAGTTCCCTTATCATCTTTTATGGTGCCGTTCACCATTATAGATTGCGCATATGCCGAGTTAGAGAATGCGGATTGAAGAACCGTTACAAGGAAAAGAACAGAAAAAATAAAACAGCCGGAGAACATCCTACTGCAGTCAAACATCTTTTTCATAAAAAGGCAATAATTGGCTACAGCTTCTTTCAAAGAATGAAAGAAGCTGGCATTAGTTAATAAAAAATTTATACGGGTGGGTGTATAATCAGTACAATAAAGCTAACGCCGATTTAAGCCGTTGTTTTTTCTGGAATTATCTTTTTAATAAACAATATTATCATTAAGGCGTGGGAAGGGGTAAGCAGGATAATTTCGGGGAAGGAACTATAAAGAGAAAGTGAAAAATAAAAAATAGTTTTTACTAGAATGTCAAATTATCAACCACTAATCGGAAATTTTCCGATTTGAATTTGAAAATATAACAAAAAATGTAGTGCGGGTATTATCGGTCATTGGCTTATTAGGTTATATCCGACTGATTTTTCTGAATTCCCCCTGCAATATTTTTTAATTGATCTATTAAATCATCAAAGGTTAAGGTATCGCCGTAGATCATCTGTTCCTGCATATGTTCATAATCTTGTCGGTAAATATCAAGTATTTCATCAGGAGGAATAAATGATAAAGTAGCATGTTTCAGGGTTTGGTAATCATACAAATGCCTGGACATTCTTTCAGTCTTAATCTTTGATTTATCTGGTCTGCCTTCCAAAAACAAATTATAATGATATGATTATCAATATTATAATCTAATTCAGATTTGATGTAATATACTACTTCAAAATAATCCCGCAAGTGAGATTAAATCTTTGCATCAGCAAACACCTTTAAGCTTCAGTAACCCTTACCCATTAATCACCAACTTCCCACTTAAAAACCTCACCAACAATCTATCCCTTATTTGTCGTAGCTGGGTGTTTTGTGTTCCTAACAAGGCTATTTGCTTTTGAATAGGCAATGTTTTTTTATGAAAGTCGTTCATTAACTCTTCATCGGGCAGCAAGATCTCCTGGAATTTAAGGAAGGGTTCAAATTGATAATTACTAATTCCGGTGGATTGAGTTTGAAATGTTTCGATCATGCCAGTATCATAGAGATAATTGAGAAAGTAATATAAATAAAGAGATGGGATTGCTTCTGTTCTAATTAGTTTACAAAAACTGGCACAAAGTACCTTATCGCCATAGGCTTCCAAAATTTCATTTGAAATATAACAGGTTCTTCCCAACGCCTGGCCTTCACTACCGCCTGCTGCTTCAAAAACAATATCCCCTTCTTTTAATACTCTCGATTGCACCCTGGAAGCTTTATGAAATCTGTACACTTCATGATTAACAACGCCTGAACGGATAGAAGGAATATCGGTACCACGAATAACATAACCAGGAACCGGAAATTGATTATCTCCTTTTTCTTTACCCCACCCGCCACCAATAGTATAGTCAATCACTTTTCCAATGGGAACATGTTTCCACTCATTTGGAATACCTTTTACAAACTTCTTTTTTTTGTACCCCGGAAAGCGCATTCGTATAAACCATTCCTTGTACAACTCACATGCTGTTTCCTGCAGTAGTTTAATACGCTTATTATTTGCTTCTATTAATTCATCATATACACTTAGGATGGAAGCAATGTGCTTTTGAATAGTTAAAGGAATTATTGGAATGCTAATCCTCCTAAGGTCAGTAATGGGCAATTGGGGTTGTGCAGTTCCACTCGAAAAAAGCTGCAACTGCTCCTGTATATAGGAACTCTTAAAAACATAATATAAAAAATGGCTATCGTATTCCTGCTCATCTGACCTGATAATTACCATTCCCGAATTAATACGGATATGCTCATAATCTATTTCTTTTTTATAATACCCGATATTTCCTACCGTTCCCCTTGTGGTAAGTACCAGATCGTTTCTGTTTAACTTACCTTTTCTTAAAAGCTGATCCTGCTCTTTTGAAATAAAAACGCATTTTGCCAGATCAAAGCCTTCCTTTGTTACATTCCCGGTATTTAAAAAAATACAAAACCCATTTCCAGAAAAGTCCTGCTGTTTTGGATAGTTCGCTCCCCGATCCCCATCAATAATTTCAATAGCGGTTTGATATAATTGTATTGAGCCGGGCATTAACTACAAATCGATTTGAAGTTTACCGCAATCTGGTTTTCCAAATCAACTGCCTTTTTATTTAAAGCCTGTAAAGCATGATGCCTTTTCTGCATTTCTTCCAAAAACTCATCTTCCGTAATTCCATCTTCTTCCATCACCACCCCTACATAACGACCGGGGTTCAGGCTCCAATCCTGTTCTTCAATTTCTTGTAAGGTAGTTGCCTTGCACAAACCGGTTACATCTTCATATACACCGTTTGGGAACCGTTCATTCAACCACGCTATATGACCTTCAAAATACATATGCCTGGCTTGTAAAGTCTCATAATTTTTTTCTTCCTCCTGCACCCCTTTTTCCCAACGCTTTATCTCCTTTTCATTTTCGGGTTTTTGTGCTTTTACTTTTTTGACTACCTCGTATTGTATGGCGGCTCGCTTTTCAAATTCAGCAGCCTGCTGTTTATATTTCGCTATAAGTTCTGTCAACCGCGTTGTTTCTCCCCGGTATAGCCTGACAATAGTTGCGATATTTTGTATATGTTCGTCAGTGAATTCTCTTAACGCTCTTGTAACCTGCCTGAAGATATTTCTTGCGTCTATAAATAAAATCGTAGGTCTAGCATCCGATTTACCCTTATCAAAGAACCACAGCGTAGCCGGCAAGGTAACTGTGTAAAACATATTTTTGGGTAAAGTGAGCATGCAATCAATAACCCCGCTTTGAATTATTTTTTGCCTTATTTCAGCTTCACTGTTTTTTGCGTCGCTGGCGCTGTTAGCCATTACCAGCGCGGCACGACCTTTAGGTTTCAGCGAAGTAGCAAACAAATTTATCCATAGATAATTGGCATTAGGAACAATAGTAACAGCCTCACTTTTTTTGCCGGCGCCCTTGCTTTTATTTTGCGGTATGCCATATTCACTAAAGCGTTGTTGGCCTTTTACCCTATCGAGGTTTACATCATCTACATTAAATGGGGGGTTGGCCATTATATAGTCAAACTTCTGATAACTGTTAAAGCAGTCATCATAATAACTGTTGGCAGCTACTATTTCACCACGCAATCCGTTTACCGCCAGGTTCATTCTGGCCAGCTTCACCGTTTCAGGGGTTCGCTCGCAACCATATACCATTAAATCTTTGGCATCGGTTTCGTGCAACTCTTCTCTTCGGCGATCAATAAACTGGTTGCTTTGCACAAACATACCTCCCGAACCACATGCCGGATCAAAAATGGTTCCTTTATAAGGTTCAATAATTTCAACCATCAATTTTACAACCGAAGTAGGCGTAAAAAATTCTCCGCCACCCTGACCTTCGCTCAAAGCAAATTCGGCCAGAAAATATTCATATACTTTTCCAAACACATCGCCGGTAGCGTCTTCAGGAATATCAGCAAAGATCTTCAGTAACGATTTAGGCAGGCTTTTATCATGCTGACTTACCAATTTAAAATATTCATCTTTTGGCAAGTTCCCTTTCAATTCCGGCTTGTAGAGCTCAATTTTTTCCATCGCCTGCTTAATAGCTTTTGCGATATCTTTTTGTTCGGGCAGCGCTAGCAGATATTCATATTCAGCTTCAGGAGGTAAATAAAATCCACATTTCTCAATGGCTATTTCATGTTCGTTACGTTGAAGTAGTTTGTTCTTCGGGGCCTTTAATTCAGCATCAATTTCAGGCTTAACTTTTTTATACCGGATAGATGCAAATCGCAAAAAGATCAAACCCAAAATAGGCGTGGCATATTCGCTTGCTTTCAGGCTACTATCTACCCGCAGCTTATCTGCCGCCTGCCATAGCTTTACTTCTAATATTTTCAGTTGGTTCGCAGTCATTAATAATGTACGAGGCACAAGGTGTGCTTGTAAAATCTATGTAATGTTACGAATTGCTGAAAATTATAACAAGTTTGTATCGCATCAGTTATTCACTACCTGTACATAGGAGCAGGTTTACGCTATTTACCTTTCTTTTGTTGGTCCTTAATTAACGTTGCTACTTCTATCATGGGTGCTACCCAGATATCCTTTTCATGCTGCTTTAAATAATGTAACAATTGACTATGAGCTGGTAGTGAAACGTTCAAACCATGACCACCACCCACGCCATGAAACAGGATCACCAGCAACCCCTGTTTTGCTTCAGCTTCTTTTACCCATTGGATCATGGCTTCGCCTGAATGATTGAATACCCCATAAGCAGGAAAATCGTACATATTTACTTTATCGATCGTAGGTATCATACCGGCTACACCGCGTGCCGCCACAAAGTCTTTTTGCAAAGAATCAATATAGGCAGTATCGTGCACTTTATTATCACCACAGGGGAAGGCAAAGGTCCTGTTGGTTTTTCCATCGATGGCGGTAAGAACAGCATTCATGGCCAGGATCTCATTCGTTATTCTTCGCATCGAATAGTTGTTCAGGTCATAATCGGCAGAGACAAATTCCCTTCCGGGCCGCCCGCCTTCACAAGGATGAAACAGGGTATGATTGGCCAGTTCATGACCACGTGCTGCGGCTGCCCGCCATGCTGGTATTTGCTTTTGCAACCCACCATTGTAATTGGCAATAAAAAAGGTCCCTTTTAAACCCAGTGAATCCAATGCAGGAAGGGCGTTTGTAATATGCACATCCAGTCCATCGTCATAAGTTAACACTACGGCGCATTTTTTCCCTTTCCAGGGCAGACCGGATTGGGCAATTGTACTACCTGTATATGCAGTAAATAACAGTAATAAACCAAATGTCTTAAAGGTGGTCATGTTGTATTTTTCTATTAAAATAAAAAGCATAGCTGCGTGCAGGCACACGCCTGTCCGCAACTACGCTGACACATAAATTTAAGCTAAAAGCTTTACCTCCCCGATCATATTTTTCCAATGCCCGCGCCAGACATTACACCCGACTTTACCGCACTGGCTGCATCCAGTGAATAAGAGTAGGGCGGTGTAAAGGTGCAGGTAGAAGAAGTTGGCGCTGCGGTACCGGTAATGCCAGAGAATGTATTACCAAGCACCTGGTATTTACCCAGGGTAGATCCGCTTGCGATAATTGGACTCTTCGCGGTCTCAAATACATTGTTCTCTACGCGAACACAGGCGCCCATGCGGGAGTCAATGCCTGAGCCCCTGATCACATTATAATAGTTATTATACACATGTGCCACGCCGCCCCGGTTCAGCGGCAGCCGTGAGCCTATGTTCCGGTAATAATTGTGATGGAAAGTCAATTTCCGATCAGAAATATCTGAATCAGAAGAACCGATCAAATGGGTTTTGTGGTTGTCATGGAAATAATTCCAGGAAATAGTAATGTACTGGCTGGTATTTTTAATATCTATCAGTCCGTCATACAGGTCTTTGTTGGTTTGAACTGTTGGGTCTGTATTATACAGTTCACAATGATCAATCCAAACGTTTGAACTGCTACCCTGGATGGAAATACAGTCGCCGCCATTTACAATGATCTGGGGAAGACCTTCATCACCATCCGGATCATAAACTGCTGGATCGCTGCGATCGGTAATAGAAGTGAGCGTGACCTTAATGTTTTGGATAATAATATTTCTTTTGCTGGAAATATTCAAACCAACACCATCTAAAAACCCTGCAGTACCAACACCCAACAGGGTTTTGTTTGAATTTATATTAATGCGTCCGCCTTTTACCCCGTTATAAATTCGTCCGTCTACCCGTACAATATACGTGGTAGAACTTTCGAGATAACTTTTTAACTGAGCATAGGTGGTAGCAGTAACGGTGGAACCGCCTTGTCCGCCGGTTGTGTTACCGTTTTGTGTAGCAAAGCCGGCAATGCCGAAAGCGGCTTCAGTGGTTATAACCCGGTCATCGCCGGTTTCATGGGATGTAGAAGCTTTGTCAGAGCTGACCGATTTGGAACATGAAATTGTGCAGGTACAAATTGCAATGGCAAGTACCGCCATGCAAATGGTTGTTTTTTTCATTTGGAAGCATGTTTGTCGTTAATAAATAGCAATCGTAAATGGCAAATCAACAGGACATACATCCCGGTTGATTAAAGAAAATGGATAAAGGGGGGATGGTATTAAAAAGGGTGGGTACAAATTAAAATGGGCAAAAAAAATAAACAAGCAATCGTTAGAACCTATTAAATATCGTGTATGTAAGATAGTAACAGTTAAAAATAAAACGAGCTGGGGAAACCGCTTTTTTCTGTGCAATCGTTCCCGACAACGTTTGCAAGCAAATACGATCAGGATTATTTATATCGGACTCCTATCGATCACAAATCGAATAAAGCAACTAATTTGTACATATGTCTTATTATAGAAATTATAAAATAAAGCATTAAATATTTTTGCTATCGGTTTATTTTTTTGTGACCCCATTTAATTTTTTTTGCCACCACCAAAATTTTTCTTGCGCATCAATAAAATTCTTCTGCTATCGCTTAAATTTTTTCTGACCCACTTCTATTTTTTACTGCACCAGAAAAAACTTTTTGCTACCGGTTTATTTTTATGCGACCCCATTTAATTTTTTTTGCCACCACCAAAATTTTTCTTGCGCATCAATAAAATTCTTCTGCTATCGCTTAAAATTTTTCTGACCCACTTCTATTTTTTACTGCACCAGAAAAAAACTTTTTGCTATCGGTTTATTTTTTTGTGACCCCATTTAATTTTTTTTGCCATCACAAAATTTTTCCTGCGCATCAATAAAATTCTTCTGCTATCGCTTAAAATTTTTCTGACCCACTTCTATTTTTTACTGCACCAGAAAAAAACTTTTGCTACCGGTTTATTTTTTTGCGACCCCATTTAATTTTTTCTGCCACCATCAAAAATTATTTTGTGCATCAGTAAAAATTCCTCTGTCATTATTTAACTTTTCTCGCGATCCATTTACATTTTTTACTTCCTTTTTATTCTTTTTACTACTGTCTCAATTGTTCAGATCGCTTTATCACCGGGAAATTCGCTCAACAGGCATTACAAATCCCGAAGTATAAAATATTCAACCCCGTTCTTGCAATTAACGTCAAAAGCGCATACTTTAGGCCCCGGTCATAAATATTCAATTTGATGGTAAAAACAGGTATTGTATTAAGCGGTGGCGGGGTTCGTGGGTTTGCACATTTGGGTTTATTGCAGGTTTTGGAAGAATTACAAATTCAACCATATGCCATCTCAGGCGTAAGCGCGGGCGCTATCGTGGGCGCTTTCTATGCTGCCGGCCATTCTCCCGAAAAGATCCGGGATATCCTTAAAAAGAATTCCTACTTTGGCTGGTCGAGCTTTTTATTGAATAAAGACGGCCTTTTTTCCATGAAGGTGCTACGCAAAGTTTTACAAACGTACATACCAGAGAACTCATTTGAAAGCCTGAACAAAAAACTGTTTATTACCGCTACCGATTTTGCCAATAATGAAGCCATCACTTTTTCCAAAGGCAATCTCATTGACACGGTGATCGCGTCCGCTTCTGTACCCGCCATCTTTGAACCGGTGAAAATAGACGATCACGTGTTGGTCGACGGTGGCCTGCTTAATAACTTCCCGGTTGAACCCCTCGAGAAAAAATGCGATGTGCTCATCGGTTGTAACGTGAATAAAATTCCCAAAGGCCTCGGCAATGGAAAACGCATCGGTAAAATGAATATGATCGAAAAATGTTTTCACATGGCCATTGCACCAACGGTGTACAGCAAAGTACCCAGCCTGCATGTATTTATTGAACCGGAGTTGCACGAGTTCGGGATGTTCGATGTTAATAAAGCTGATCAAATTTATGAGGCTGGCTATCGTGCGGCCATGAAGCATAAAAACAAACTACTAAGCCTTATGGAATAATTTCCCTTCTTAAATACCGTCTGGCACGTACTAACTACAGTCATTAATTAATAGTTTCCATATAACTCAAACCCATATCCTTATTGACATATGTCAATAAACTCACGGTTATACTGTATATCCTTTCCAGAACCATCAATTCAGGATAACTTAGTAAAACAACAAAGTTGCTGTTTTAAATATTTAGCCTAAATTAAATAAGGGTTAACCCATATGGCCTGCATTTGTATGTGAATAAAATGTTTCACCTTACGTTTTGTTACGAGGCAATTTTCTAATTGCCTGCGCAAATATTAATCATATAACCAACACATTTAAATGATTATTTAACCTTTAAACGCTTTCCATATGCAAACGACTCTCTTTTTATTCGACGACAATAAATTGCAACCGCAAAGTAAAAACGCTATGGCCGATCTTACTAAAACACAGCTGGTATTGGGCTTTGGCGAAAGAGAGATTATCAGTACTCAACCTGTATACGAAGAGCTTAAATCGCAATTTCCAGGCGCGCATATCGTCTTATGCTCCACGGCAGGAGAAATAATAAACAACCGGGTGAACGATAATTCCGTGTCAGTTGCAGCCATTGAATTGGAGAAAACATCCATTCACCCCGTTGCTGTAAATATTCGTGATTACGAAAACAGCTATGAGGCTGGTAAAGCGTTGATCCGGCTGATCAATTTTACAAACCTTTCATACATTCTGATCATATCAGACGGCAGCAATGTAAACGGCAGTGAGCTGGTTCGTGGCATTAATGAGCTGGTGAATAACCGGGTGCCGGTTACGGGTGGCCTTGCCGGGGACGGCACTAATTTTCAATCAACCGTTGTTGGCCTTAATGAAAAACCTTCTAACGGCAACATTGTCGCCATTCCTTTTTACGGTAAACACTTTGTAGTTTCTCATGCATCCATGGGCGGCTGGGAAATTTTTGGTCCCGAACGTACGGTTACCAAAGCAGTCGACAACCAGTTGTTTGAAATAGAAGGGCAAAAAGCGTTGGACCTGTACAAGACCTACCTCGGTCCGTATGCGGATGAATTACCAGGCTCGGCCTTACTGTTTCCACTGGGTATTAAAATAAATGATGACGATGCTCCTATTGTTAGAACCATACTCTCCATTGACCAGGAAACTGGCAGTATGGTGTTTGCAGGGGATATTCCCAATGGATCAAAAGTACGGTTCATGAAAGCCAATTTTGATAAACTGGTTGACGCTGCTACCCACGCTGCGGGCCAGGCTTTTCAAAAATTAACGTCAGCACCTCAGTTGGCCCTGTTGATTAGTTGTGTAGGCAGAAAAGCTGTTTTAGGCAAACGCACAGAGGAAGAAGTGGAAGCAGTTGCCGAAACATTTGGCAACAAAACATTATTGACCGGATTTTACTCTTATGGAGAAATTTCCCCCTTTAATGAAAACGCGAAATGCGAATTACATAACCAAACAATGACTATTACCACCTTTGACGAGTTATAATTGTGATATGGGTTTCAATAAATTGCTTGAACGGCAAATCAAAAAGTACCTTCCTGAAGATTATATTCTGCAGGAAAATCTTGCCCGGTTTATTCAGGCAGTGCATGACTCCTATGAAGAATATGAAAGGGATAAAAAGCTATTCAATCATGCTTTTGCCTGCAGTGAAAATGAATACATGCACATTAACGAAAAACTAAAAAAAGAGGCAAAGCTTAAACACGCTTCCATTCAGCAATTAAAAGAAACCATCAATAAATTCAAGGGCACTAATGCCTTTTATAACGATACAGATGATCTGTCGGACGTTATTAATTACCTTGAACACGAATTGCAGGAAAAAAAGAAAGCCGACGATCTGCTGCAACAATCTGAGAAGCGATTGCGCATGGCATTATCGACCATTGACGATAATGTATGGGAATATAATTTCACTACAAGGACCATGACCTTTGCTATCAATGAAAAATCGATCCTCGACCTGAACGCCAATGTATTTGAAGGCAAAGAAAATATGATCTGGTGGAGTACTATTCTGGAAGAGGACCGGCATATAGCAATTGAAACTTTCCGCCAATACATGAGTGGCGAAATCACCAGGCACTGTGTTGAATATCGCGTTAAACTTAAAGATGGAAAAACGAAATGGATCCTCAACCGTGGCGGCGTGATCAGTAAAACCAAAAATGGAAAACCTCTTACCATCATTGGCACACTTACAGATATTCAGAACTTCAAAAACACCCAGAACGAATTAACAGCTACAGCCAACCGGCTCTCGCATCTGCTCATTAACCTGCAAACCGGGGTATTGCTGGAAGATGAAGATGGAAAGGTAGTGCTCACCAATAAAAAATTTACCGATTTCTTTGCTTACCCTGGCTCCCCTGAAACACTGGTTGGCATTGAATGTACTGAACTGTACGAAAGCAGTGCCCAGTGTTTTAAATATCCTGATGAATTTTTAAGCAATACTGCTACCTATTTAAAAGAACGAAAGCCTGTTAATAACGAAGAACTGAAAATGGCCGATGGCCGGGTACTTGAAAGAAATTACATTCCTTTATTTATTGATGATATTTATCGCGGACACTTATGGACATATAACGACATTACCGAAAGAAAGCGTTCGGAGATCAAACTCAAAAAACAGGAAGAAAAATACCGGAGCATCATTGCCAATATGAACCTGGGGCTCATAGAGGTTGACCTGGAAGAAAAGATCCGGTATGTGAACCAGAGTTTTTGTTTAATGAGCGGTTATGAAGAACATGAGATTATTGGCAAACACGCAGCCGACCTTTTTGTGAAAGATGAGTATAAAGAAATAATAGATGAAAAGAACAGTTTACGGCAAAAGGGATTGTCTGATGCATATGAAATGAATGTAAAAACCAAACACAGCGATGCCAACTGGTGGCTGGTTTGCGGCGCTCCATTATATAACGACAAACAACAACATATAGGCTCTATTGGCATTCACCTGGATATTACGCAGCAAAAAATACTCGAACGGCAACTGATGGAAGCGAAACAGATAGCCGAAAAATCAGTCCATGCCAAAGATCTTTTCCTGGCCAATATGAGCCATGAAATAAGAACGCCCATGAACGCTATCCTGGGCATGAGCAAACAATTACAAAAAACAACGCTCAATCAACAACAACAATCCTTTTTAGAGATCGTAGGCACCGCCGCAGAAAACCTGCTGGTGATCATTAACGATATTCTCGACTTTTCTAAATTAGAAGCCGGAAAAGTGACCCTCGAAGAAATCGGCTTCAATATGCATGACCTGATAACCAATACCAGCCGCGTACTGAAATTAAAAGCAGAGGAAAAAGGATTAATATTTCAGGTTTCGGTGGCGCCTGAAGTAAACAAAGTATTAAAAGGCGATCCTTTCCGCATAAACCAGGTATTGATAAACCTGTTAAGCAACTCTATAAAATTCACCAAACGCGGCAGAGTTACTTTACAATGCCAGATCAAGAAAAACCAGCCTGAAGCACAGGAACTGGAAATCATCATCAGTGATACGGGCAAGGGCATGGATGAAGCTTATTTAAAAAACCTATTTAATAAATTCAGTCAGGAAGATGAAAGCATTGCCCGGAGCTACGGCGGAACAGGCCTCGGCATGAGCATCGTAAAACAACTGGTTGAACTGATGAACGGATCGATAACCGTAAAAAGTAAAAAGGGCGAAGGCACGCAGGTAAACATTCTATTGTCGTTTGCAAAAGGAACAGATACCGATCTGCCCAAAAAAGATAACAGCAATGTGGAGGCCCACATTCTGACCGATAAAAAAATCTTACTGGTAGAAGATAATGAAATGAACCGGGTAGTGGCAGAAACCATATTGAATCAATATGGCGCAACCATTTCAGAAGCGGTGAACGGCGTTGAAGCCGTAGACGCCATCCGAAACAACAAGTACGATATTGTATTAATGGATATTCAAATGCCGGTTATGGATGGCCTGGAAGCCACCCGGATTATTCGAAAGGAGATACAATCGAATATTCCCATCATTGCACTAACGGCAAATGCTGTAAAAGGCGAAATGGAAAAGTGTATTCAAGCAGGCATGAACGATTACTTAAGTAAGCCTTTTGAAGAAGAAGACCTGATACGATTGATAGCCAAATGGCTTGGCCGCGAAACCCATTTCGCCCCTCCAAAAACTACGACTGTTAATGATACGCCGTTATACGACCTGGAAAAACTGAAACAAATCACGCGCGGTGATGAGAAGTTCATCGCAAAGATGCTGCAGGTATTCATCAACGAAACCATGACAGGTGTTGCGAACCTGGATCAGGCATTTGAGGAAAAGAATATTAAACAAGTGAAATTCGTGGCGCATCGCATGAAATCATCCCTCAATAATTTGAACATCTTTACTGCAGCCCGTATTGCAGAACAAATAGAGAAAGCCGAATGGACGGAACCGGAATACCCGATTCTGGCAAACCAGATCCATGCATTTAAGCAAATTATAGAAGAGGTGATCCCCCTGATCAAATCAAATTATACTGAACTTCAAAGCTAAAGCCTGTTATACCCAATAACCGGTTGAAAAATGGGGTATAAAGCGGGCATGTTTTTTATGCTATTTCAGGAATAGTAACGACCTTTGCGTAGTCTATCAATCTCCATCCCTGCTTTATCAATACTTGCCATAACCAGAAAAATTAGTTAGGCGAATAGGTGCTCATTATACAAATAAGGAGCATAATTGTTTATTAAAGTTAATAAGAAGAATGAGTTATGGAACAACCAGTAAAAAAAGTCGTTATTGTCGGCGGCGGTTTTGCCGGCATTAACCTTATCAAAAAACTTTCAAAAGACAGCCGTTTTCACATCACCCTGGTAGATAAGAATAATTATCACTTTTTTCCACCGCTGTTATACCAGGTAGCTACTGCTTTTATTGAGCCCTCGAATATCAGCTACCCATTTCGCCGGTTATTTCAAAAGAAAACCAACCTGCGGTTTCACATGGGCGCTTTGCTGAAAGTGAATGCCGACAAAAATAATATTGAAACAGATACCGGCGTAGTGGATTATGATTACCTGGTATTATCCCTGGGCACTGAGACCAATTATTTTGGCATGGAGCGCGTAAAAGAAAATTCGTTGCCCATGAAAACCATCGATGACGCCCTTAACCTGCGCAACCATTTACTGCTGAATATGGAACAGGCAGTACGCACCGACGATCTTAAAGAAAAAGAAAAGCATTTGAATATCGTGATTGCCGGAGGAGGGCCAACCGGTGTTGAATTAGCCGGTATGCTGGCCGAGCTGGGACGTAACATTGCGTTGAAAGAATATCCCGAAATAAAAAACCTCCGTACATACCTGTACCTCATCGATGCCGGTAAGGTATTGCTGGGACCCATGAGCGAAAAATCGCAGCAGGAAGCCACTAACGTACTGAAAAAGCTGGGCGTGCATGTGATCACCAATACCGCCGTTAAAGATTATGTAGATGATACCGTTTACTTATCTGACGGACAAACTATAAAGACCAATGTGCTGATCTGGGCCTCTGGTGTAACCGGCAGGGAAGTACCCGGATTACCAGCTACAGCTATTACCCGCGGCAGAAGGATACTGGTTGATGAATTCAATACAGTACAGGGCATGAAAAATATTTTTGCGTTGGGTGATATTTGCTTTCAATCTACGGATAAGAATTTCCCCAATGGACATCCGCAGTTAGCGCAGGTAGCTATTCAGCAGGGACAATTGCTGGCAGAAAACTTAATCAGGCAGGCAAATAACAACCCGCTGAAACCCTTCGCATATAACGATAAGGGCAGCATGGCCATCATTTCTAAATTCAAGGCGGTGGTAGACCTTCCTAAATTGTTCTTCAAAGGTTTCGGCGCCTGGTTGGTTTGGTTGTTCATTCACATCATTCCATTAATTGGTTTCCGCAATAAAGTAAAACTTGCCTTTAGCTGGTTCTGGTCGTTTATGACCAACGACCCAACATTGCGGTTAATTATAAGACCCAGGAAAGAGGATGTGCATTGAGAAAAGCTGAAAACTATAAGCCTAATGCTGAAAGCAAATCGGGTTTAAAAGCAAAAGGCATAACGCGGGATATTTTGCGTTATGCCTTTTGCTTTTAGCTTTTGGCTTGAAGCCTTTATCTTTATTATTACCAGGTCTTTCTTACCACGGCTGTTTTTGATAAGCTATCGTGCCAGGGCAGGTAGCCAAACGCACTAAATGCTTCAAACGGTATTAACCTGCATAATGTACGCATTAGCGCATGCTTAAATGTAAATGGACTGCCATCCTGGGTAATAGCAATTGTTCCGGTTAATATTTTACCAAATGTTCTGCCTTTGGTAACAGCCTCAAAAATCAAATAATAAAAAAATATAACCACAAGCGAAAGTGCAAACTGGGCCATTAATCCCGACATGGTTTCCTGAAAAATTACATAGTTCTTATAGTTTTCACCTCTGCTGGTTACTACATATTTAAAAGCATACGTACCGGCATTAATAATGGCGCCCATAACAACCTGGTCAACGACGTAATTGACAAACCGTACACCCCGTGGCACCGGGTCAACATACATTTCCTTCTGAACCTCATTTAATAAATCTGAACTGTTTTGTTCTTCCATTTATAACTTGTGTTGAAGTGCAAAATAAACGAAAGAATTGCATTCCCGCGAATACAATTACGAAGGCAGAATGAAAATAACAATGCATAAACATAAAAAGGGTGACCCGTAAGTTAGCGGATCACCCTTTTAATCTTTTAGTCGTTGGTTATTGCCTTACCAGCTTCAACTCGTTAATAAGATTAGTAGCCCCACCCAATTTATCAATGCACCACAACACATAGCGAACGTCAACACAAATGGTGCGGTTATAAACAGGATCGAATGAGATTTTATGGCTCAATGCTTCATAATTACCATCGAACGCCAAACCAATAAGGTTACCGCTGCCATCAATTACGGGCGAACCGGAGTTACCACCGGTGATATCGTTGGTTGTAATAAACCCGATCACCAGGTCATTGCGTTGTTTATCGATGTATTGTCCGAAATCTTTTTTCCGGGCAACTTCCAGTAATTTTTCAGGCAGATCAAACTCATAATCGCCGGGTTTGTATTTTTCCAAAATGCCCTTCATGGTAGTTACATAGTCGTAATGAACGGCATCGCGGGGATTATAACTTTTCACATTACCAAAACTAACACGCATAGTGAAAGTGGCATCGGGATACATTTTCTTAGCTTTTACCGTATCCTTTTGCATGATTCCTTTCAGGTACAAACGGCCGAACTCATTGTTCTTTGTATTGAATTGCTGGTAATTCTGCATAAACTTGCCTTGCCAGTTCTTCAAAAAAGCGCTGGCTACTGCATATGCCGGATCAGCTTGCAATACCGTAGCATCAGGATTACTATTGAAAGCATCCCATTTGGCATTATCCAGTATCATGGTGTTGGCGAAAATACTGGCGGCGTATTTTTTATAGGTAAGCTCGTCTTTCAGATCACCGTAATTAGCTTTAACGCCATCATAAAAACCAATGGGGTGTTGGGCTTTATCAACATCATTGTAATACATCATCAGCACAGCTGCCACAATATTCTGATCAGATGCTTTGTTCTCGCTTTTCAACAATTCAGCTCTTGCTTCTTTAGCTACTTCCAATGCTTTTTTAATATCTGCTGAGCTTCCTTTTTTCACAATGGCATTCTCAACCTGTTGTAGTGAAGCCGCAAAGGCTAACAACGGTGATCCGAAAATGCCCTCGTTTATATACATGCGATGTTTTGAATAAGGACGCCATTGGTCATAGGCAGTTCCCCATTCTTTAAAAATATTTTCAAATTCCGGTTTGCCATTTGCCCATGCCTGGAACTTCTCTTCTGCTGCTTTTTTCTGATCGTATACATTGTATTTGATCAGTTGTTTGCTTTCGCCGTCAAAGAACTTCCAGTAGTTGGCGATAGAAGCATAATCAGCAGCCAGTTGCAATTTGATAGATGGATCGTTTTTCATCTGCTCAAACATATACTTCAATCGCATATCGCGCAGCTTTACCAGCGTGGGATTGTCAATGTCGATTTTTTGTTTGATGCCATATGAAGTTTCGTAGCGATTGGTGCCGCCCGGATAACCATAGATCATGGCATAGTCACCATCTTTAATGCCTTTGATAGAAACCGGCAGAAAATGTTTAGGTTTTAAAGGAACATTCTCAGGAGAATAAGCTGCTGGTTTTGCATCCTTGCTCATATAAACACGGAATACAGAAAAGTCGCCGGTATGACGAGGCCACTCCCAGTTATCAGTATCGCCGCCGTATTTACCAATGCTTTCGGGCGGAGCACCTGCCAGCCTTACATCAGAATAACGGCGGTAAACAAATACCAGGTATTGATTGCCCTTGAACAGAGAACTTACACGGGCGATGGTGCTGGTTGATTCATCGGAGTAACGCTTGTTGATGGCAGTTGTAGCGGCAGTAACTTTAGCCACGCGCTCCAATCCGCTTAATCCTTTGGCAGAATCAAGTACTTCGGCAGTAACGTCTTCAATTTTGGTTAAGAATTCTGCATATAATCCGGCCGAAGGAATTTCTTCCGCTTTGCTTTTTGCCCAGAAACCATTTTTGAGATAGTTGTTGGTTACCGAGCTGGCAGTAGCCACCGCATCGTAACCACAGTGGTGATTGGTAAAAATGAGCCCTTCGTTACTTACAATTTCGCCGGTACAAAACCCACCGAAAATGATAATGGCGTCTTTAATAGAGGCCTTGTTCATACTGTATAACTGTTCCTTGGTTAGCTTTAAACCGCGCTTCACCATATCGTTATACACTTGTTGGCCAAGCAATAGCGGCAGCCACATACCCTCATCGGCGAAGCTGCGCGCCATAGTAACGGCTAACACAACCGTTAAAAGAATTTTCTTCATATAATGATAGCTTTTGTGGGGGCAAACCTATTGAAAATTTTCTAAAATAGTTTGATGGTTACACTTCCTGCCTGGGGATACTCAATAAAATGCAAGATGCCGAACGATCGGCCACTGCAGCCATCCAGCCCTCTAACAATCAAACCATTTTACCTTTTTAACTCCTGTAATATTTTAGCCATATAGGCGCACACATCCGGTGAATATAACCGCTGGTCCATGCTATCCAGCGTTCGACCCGAAATAACCCAGTTCATGGAATATTTCAACGGTTCCCGGGGCCGGTATAAGTTAATGGGTTTGTAATGCAGTTCATTACCATACAGGTTACGCAGGTAGTTCTTCAGACGACTATCATTAATACTCGTTTGTACGCCGTAAGCGCCCATCAATGTTTGCAGCGGCGATGCCAGGTCGTTTACAAAAGGATTTACTTTTTTTAATAATATCTCGCCTTCGGGCCCGTTGCTGATGTGTATTACGTAGAATGAAATTTTCTGGCAATTATTCCGCAATAAAGTATCTGTGTTTGAACTACAGAAAGACTCACGCAGGGAATTCAATTTTATGATCATTTCATGAACAACACCGGCGCCGGAATTATCTACATAGCCGCCATCTACAAAATAAAAAGGGTATTCTTTGGGCCCATCTTTGTGAAACTTCAATCCATCTATTCGGCCTGCCGGACTTACATATGGAAAGCTGGCGCCTAATACCACCGCAGTACTCAATTTCATATCGCGGTTATGATTAAGCCGGGCCAGCACATCAACGCGGTTATTGAATGTAAGTTGATCGATTCCTATTGTACTGATCACCGATGGCGCTCCATCCTGCATACGGGTAGTATTCACACAAAGGATCGGCAATTTTGTATTCACCCGGTTCTTATACACCGCCAGTTCTGAAAATGGCACCTGTAACTGGTGTTTCAACAACACGCTGTCTTTGGGCGCCTCTTCCAACGCATCGGTTAAAGCTTTGGCCCTGTCGGCATTGGTATTGAAAGGGAGCATATTCACAAAAAAATCATGGCCTAACATCCGGCTGAGGGTATACGTAAGGAAATCGCTCCGCAGGTATTCTTTCCCTGCCTGGTAGAATAATTGGTTATTTGGCAAATTTTTGTCGGGCCGGTCAGCCGCATTTTTTAATAAAGCAAAGAAGGCGGCATTGCCTACGCTACCACCTGAAGCGCCTGACAGGCAAAACAGGTGTTTTGAAAAGTCGCGTTTCGATGTGTCTTCAAGCTTTCCCAATACCGATGCCACCCAGTAACCTGAACGTGATGCGCCGCCATCGGATAAAACAAAATATACCGGGAACTCTTTCGATTTCCTGATCAGCGTGTCCCGGTCTTTTACCCATTGTATAAAATAATCACGCACACTGGCTCTATTGGCAAAGTTTTCTTTTATGGCTGGATCTTTTTTAACCAAAGCCACATGGTGCCGTTCCGTCCATTGACCAAATAGAAAAACTATGATCAGAAAAATAAGATGAATGTTTATACCAACACGGATAGAGATAAACGAAAGGATAAAACCAAACCCCATAAATACCGCAAAGGCAAGCAAAACAAATGGAAAAGAGCCCAGGCTTACTGCAAATGCCACGTTAAGCGTACATGCCAGGTAAATGTTTAACGCTACCAGGCTTATCATTAGAAAAATAATATGAAAGCGAACTTCTTCGGGTGGTATGCCCAGGAATTTGGCCAGCCTTTGTGATCTGCTCAATGCAACCGTTGGCGAATTTTTCAGATTTCTTTTCTCCTGCTGCAATATTTCCCGCCGGGTAACCACCAACACTATAAAACATGCCTGTAATATCAGCAGCATTACTATTACCAGCCAGGAATATCGGCTGATATTAAGTGTAATTAAAGTGGAACCGGTAAATATGATCAACAGCGTTATCAAAAACAAGCGGTTCATCCGGATCACTTTAAACCGGCGTTCGAAAAAATTATTCAACCAAAAATAATAGGGAACGGAAGCGGCCAGCAGAACAAAATAGATCTTACTGTCTTCTTCAATGCCGTTGCTGAACAGCGGGGTTTGTATAAAAGCAAGTATAATGATTGTAATTAATGAAAAGCCGATAAAGCGGGGCATGTGTTTATAATATCCTTCCTGCAAATACCCCGGTGTTGTATGTACGCTTTGCTTTTTTGCAGTGGCTACGGTACGGGCAGCATACCAGCTTACTAACACCAGGAAACCAAGGAAAGACTGGAACAACAGAAAAAAGCCCCTGTGCTCGGTAGCGAGCACCATCAGGTCTTTACCTTGCGCAAGGTTCCAGAAACAAATGAGGGTAAGTGCGAGGAATAGAATACCGGGAAAAAATACCCATAGTGCACGAAAAACATTGCGCAGCAGGGTTGCCAGGCGTTTTAAGATACCGGTTATAGCCAACATAGCTAACAGTTTTAGGGGAACCTAAGATAGCTATATCGCCGGCAATTACAATACCCCGATAGTTGTATAGATTAAATCTGCATGTAATGATATGGCTTACTCTCAGCCAAACATCATATCAGCTATTTTTCACATGCTAATTGTTGGTAACTTCCTGTCCTTCATTTAATGCTTTCCATAACAGGTCTTTCAGATCGTTGAGGCCCTGTTGTGTCATTGACGAGATAAAAATATGGGGGATATTAGCTGGTAATTCCTTTACAATAGCTGCCTTTAATTCATCATCCAGCATTTCGCTTTTACTGATAGCAATGAGGAATTGCTTATGTAACAGTTCCGGATTATATTGCTCCAGCTCATTTACAAGGATGGCGAATTCTTTTTTGTGATCGTTACTATCGGCAGGAATAACAAATAGCAATACGGAATTGCGTTCAATATGGCGCAGGAACCGATGGCCCAGTCCTCTGCCTTCAGCCGCTCCTTCAATAATCCCGGGCAAATCAGCTACGCAGAAGCTTTTGCCGTCGCGATAGGCTACAATGCCTAAATTCGGATTGATAGTGGTAAATGCGTAATCGGCGATCTTTGGTTTGGCAGCCGTGATAACCGAAAGTAAGGTTGATTTACCGGCATTGGGGAAACCAACAAGCCCTACATCGGCCAACACCTTTAATTCCAGCACTTTCCAGCCCTCCTCGCCCGGTTCACCGGGTTGAGCATGCTCGGGCGCCTGGTTGGTAGGAGTAGCAAATTGGGCATTTCCCAAACCGCCACGGCCCCCCTTTATCCACACGATTTCCTGTCCGTGCTCCAGTATTTCGGCTTCATTTTCTTCAGTTTCCTCATCACGGGCAACGGTGCCAAGCGGGACTTCAATGACAATGTCTTTGCCATCGCGGCCCTTCATATTATTTTTATTTCCACCCTGACCGTTTTCGGCCAGCACATTTTTATAATAGCGAAGGTGAAGTAAGGTCCACATGTTTTTATTACCGCGCAGGATAATATGCCCGCCCCGGCCGCCATCGCCGCCATCGGGACCGGCCTGGGGATTGAATTTAGTACGCATAAAATGCTTACTACCGGCGCCGCCATGTCCGCTACGGCAAAATATCCTTATCTGATCTACAAAGTTTGACTTTTCCACTACTTGTTTATTAACCCTTGTTATTGGGGTGCAAAGATAAGGTGTTCAGTTGACGAGTCAGTAACTCCCCTTAATCTCCTTCCACGTCTTATAAAGCGCGCTCTGTTCAGGCCTGTCGGCAGGTATTTCTCTCAAAGGCTCACAAGGCCCCCAATCCCCATTCATTTCTCCCGGCAACATCTGGTACAATCGCGTGCCATCCGTTTTCCATTGTATCATTTCATCCGATACCTCTTTTATGATCTTTGCCGGATTGCCAACCAGTAAACTACGCGCAGGGACCTTTTCATCGGCTTTTATAAAACTAAGTGCGCCTACGATACATTCATCACCCAACTCTACATTATCCATGATCACGCTGTTCATTCCTACCAGGCAATTCCGGCCAATCGTTGCACCATGGATCACCGCGCCATGACCAATATGCGCACTTTCTTTCAACAAAACCGTAACACCCGGAAACATATGAATGGTGCAATTCTCCTGCACATTACAGCCATCTTCAATAACAATACCGCCCCAATCACCACGAATAGCGGCTCCTGGTCCCACATACACGTTTTTTCCAATAATAACATTACCGGTAACTGCAGCTTGCGGATGAATAAAGGATGACGGATGAATTACAGGTATAAAACCTTTAAATGAATAGATCATACGCCTGAGTCTTTTACCAAAGATAGTTGGGTTGGCAGTAATGAAACAACCTTATTTATCGTTTGGAAAAATTAATATATCATTAAATTAATATAATCCGCTTTGTTTGAATTTTACAATTAATGGTTTGAAATAGACAATCAGGCGGTTGTTTGTTCGGGTTAAATTTGTTTCTTAAACATAATCTTTATGAAATACAGAAATCTTGGCAATACAGGTGTTCAGCTTTCGGCTATCGGACTCGGCTGTATGGGAATGAGTTTTGCCTATGGCCCACGTAATGATGAAGAATCTATCGCAACTTTGAATAAGGCATTGGATTTAGGAATAAATTTTTGGGACACGGCTGACATGTATGGTTTTGGTCATAATGAAGAACTGATCTCAAAAGTGTTGGTGCCTAATAGAAGTAAAGTATTTATCGCTACTAAATTTGGTTTCAGACAAACGGAAGGAGCAACTTCTAATTTTGCCGGTACTTCCGCTACTTATTTCGATGGCTCGCCTGCTTACCTGAAGACAGCCGTTGAAAAAAGTTTACAACGCCTGGGCATAGATACCATCGATCTGTATTATGCGCATCGCATTGATCCCAAAGTTCCCGTTGAGGATATGGTAGGCGCCATGGCCGGCCTGGTGAAAGAAGGCAAAGTTCGTTACCTGGGATTATCCGAAGCTTCTGCCCAAACCATTCGTAAAGCACATGCCGTACATCCCATAACGGCTTTGCAAAGCGAATACTCCTTGCTTACCCGCGAAGTTGAAGGCGAGATCCTGAATACGGTTCGCGAACTCGGTATTACGTTTGTGCCTTATAGCCCATTGGCAAGAGGGTTGGTTACCGCAACTGTACCTGATAAAGACAGTTTGCCCAGCGACGATTACCGCAGAACCTTACCCCGGTTTAATGCCGAACACTGGGAAAACAACCAGCAATTGGTAAACGAGTTTGCTGATCTGGCTGCGCAGAAAAATTGCACGCCGGCTCAACTGGCGTTGGCCTGGGTATTAGCGCAAGGCGATGACATCATTCCTATTCCCGGTACGAAAAAAAGAAAGTACCTCGAAGAAAATGCTGCTGCAGTAGAAATAATTTTAAGTAAAGTTGAATTACAAAACATTGAAAACCTGATCAGCAAGTATCCGAATATTGGGAACCGGTATAGCGAAGGCGCTTTAAAACTGGTTAATCATTAATAGCTACAAACCGAATGGATCATCAAACGTTCCATTCGGTTTCTTTCCTGAATACAGTGCCTTTGAAAAGCGCGGCCAGTTCACCACTTTCTTTTTCAATACGCACATCGTAAATAGCAATTTTATTACCGCGACTTTTTTCTTCTGCCGTTGCAATAATAACCTCGCCCGCTTTTAGCGGTTTAATGTGAGAAATAGCTGTTTCAACCGAAACAGCCTGTCGGCCATGACTGTTTGAAGCAAATGCAAGTGCGCTGTCGGCCAGGGAATAACTGATGCCGCCATGAGCGATCTCAAAACCATTGCACATTTCAGGGCGGATGGTCATCTTTAACTTACAAAAGCCATCTTTTTCTTCCAGCCTTTCAATGCCCAGCCATTGGCTGAAATAGTCTTTGTGCATCATGGTATCAATAATGGCTGTGGCTTTTGATTTAGCTGACATAATTATAATTTAAGTAGGGTCATGCGCAAGGGCGAAGCTTACTCCTTTATTGTAAAGTAGCCGTTGTTGAGGCGATATCATTTTTACTCGCCTTTAAATTGCGGCGCCCGTTTTTCCAGGAAGGATTGAATACCTTCTTTGAAATCGTTGGTATTTGCCGCCTTTTGCTGAAACTCGTCTTCCAGTTGTAATTGCTGCTCCAGGTTATTGGTCATGGAATTGCCGAGTACATGTTTGATATAGGCCAATCCTTTTGTTGGCATTTGAGCCAATGTAACAGCTATCTTTTTACTTTCATTCACAAAATCATCGTCCGGGAACACTTTATATATCATACCCATTTGCTCGGCCTGCGGAGCGGCGATCTTATCACCCAGCATCATCAAAGCGCTTGCTTTTTGCCAGCCGATCAACCGGGGTAGCATATACGTACCACCACTGTCGGGAACCAAACCCAGCTTTGAAAATGCCTGAATGAACGATGCCGACTGTGTTGCTACCACTATATCGCAAGCCAATGCAATATTAGCGCCAGCGCCTGCAGCCACCCCATTAACTGCTGCCACTACGGGTTTTTGCAAATTGCGTATACGGGCAATGATGGGATTGTAATGTTCGCTCAGGATCCGTTGCATACCGGGGCCTTGCGGATCAACTACCTCTGCCAGGTCTTGCCCTGCACAAAATCCTTTACCGGCGCCAGTGATATACACACAACGGATATTTTTTGTGGAAGCGCATTCATCGAGCTTTTGTTGCAACAGCAAAGCCATTTCGCGGTTAAAAGAATTCAACTTGTCGGGCCGGTTCAACGTAATAGTGGCAATTCCTCCTTCAATCGTAAAAAGAATAGGCAGCATATAATTCAATTATTTAAGCAGAATAATGTATGATCGGAAAGTTATTAATAGCATTTAAAATAGTCGAACGGTTCCTGGCAATCATTACACTGGAACAGCGCCTTGCAGGCGGTTGATCCAAATTCACTGATCCGGCGGGTATTGTACGAGTTGCAATGCGGACATTGAACCGCTTCGTCTTCGGCAAATAGCTGGGTATTGCAAACCTGTTGTTTCGGATTTGGCGGTGCAATACCATAAGCTTTTAATTTTTGCTTTCCAGATTCGGTCATCCAGTCGGTTGTCCAGGCAGGTGATAGTACGGTAGTGATCTGCACATTTTTATAATCATGTTGTAACAATACCATGCGGATATTCATGCGAATTACATCCATGGCCGGGCAGCCGGAATATGTTGGGGTAACAACCACTTCAACTTCTTCTTCTCCATCTTTCCTGGTTATTTTAACGTCCCTTATTATTCCCAGGTCAATAACAGATAACACAGGCACTTCCGGATCACATACCTCTTCCAGTATTGACCATATTTTCTGTACCGATATGTTTTCTGTTGTATTCATTGTCTATTGCCTATTGGTCCTGAGCGGAGTCGAAGGGCTACCATTCAGAACCGGGGTAAGCACGTTGCATAGATTGCAATTCAGCTAATATAAAACCCAATTGTTCAGTATGCACGCCTTCTTTTCCGCCGCTTTGCATCCAGCCGCCTTCGCGACCACTGGTTGGAATGGTGGCTTCTGCAAAAATTTCATTTACCCGTTGTTCCCATTCGGTTTTTAATGTGCTTACGTCAACGCCAATACCTGCTTTGGCTGCTTCCAGTTCGTACCCGGCGGGCATAAATAATTCACCGGTGAACATCCACAATTCATCAAGTGCATTCAATAGGCGGTCATGACTTTCTTCCGTTCCATCGCCTAATCGTATCACCCATTCACTGCTCCATCGAACATGGTAGGTCACTTCTTTCAACGACTTTTCTGCAATGGCTGCCAGCGTGGCATCGGGTGATTGTTGTAAGCGTTGGTATAATAAAAATTGATAGGTGCTAAAAAAGAATTGCCGCAAAATAGTTTGCGCCCAATCGCCATTTGGCTGTTCGGCCAACAAACAATTTTTATATTCGCGACTGTCGCGCAGGTAAGCGAGGGTATCTTCGGAGGCCGCTTGCTTTCCCTCGCTGGCAGGGGAACCAGAACCATTGATCAACTCGGCGGCGTATTGATATAAACTCCTTGCCTGGCCAATGAGGTCAAGCGAAATGTTGGTGATGGCAATATCCTGTTCCAGCACCGGTCCATGCCCGCACCACTCACTGTTGCGTTGCGCCAGAATGAGGGCATTGTCGGCGAGATGGAGGGTGTAGTTATATGTAATTTCGTTTGTCATTATAAAAGGAGTTAGGAATTTGGGATCAGGAATTACATATGCGTCAACTCATCGGGTAAATCATAAAACGTGGGATGCCGGTATACTTTGTCATTGGCCGGTTCATATAACGAAGCGGCTTCATCGGGGCTGGAAGCATGAATGTATTTACTTTCCACCACCCAAATGCTTATGCCTTCCATGCGACGGGTATAAACATCGCGTGCATTTTCAATGGCCATTTGCGCATCGGCGGCATGCAGGCTGCCTACATGTTTATGATCGATGCCTTGTTTGCTGCGGATGAACACTTCCCATAATGGCCAGTCTGCACCGGCCCCCTGCTCCTCTTTATTAGCACCGGTTTTGCGTTGATTATTTTTCACTCCACCGCCGCCCTGGTCTTCGGGTATATCACCGTAATAATATTTTGTCAGCCGTATATTCATGTACAATCGTTTTAAAATTTCCTGAAATTCTTTGCCATTCTTGCTTCAACTGTTTTTTTCGCGTGTATTTTTCTTACATCCTGCTTCTTACTTCCCTTTCATTACCTCACGCGATTTGTTTCTCCTGCCTCGCCTTTCTTTTCTCTGCATATACACTGGCGGCTTCTCTAACCCAGGCGCCTTCATCCCAGGCTTTCCGCCGCGCATCGAGGCGCTGTTTATTACAAGGTCCATTCCCTTTCACTACGTTCCAGAATTCCGTCCAGTTAATTTCACCAAAGTCGTAATGTTTGGCTTGCTCATTCCATTTCAAATGAGGATCGGGCAACGTCATATTCAACACTTTCACCTGCTCTGCGATCATATCAACAAACTTTTGTCGCAGTTCATCGTTGCTCATGCGCTTTATTTTCCATTGGGTGCTTTGCTCGCTGTGTGTTGATTCGCTATCGTGCGGACCAAACATCATGAGCGAAGGCCACCACCAGCGATTGATGGAATCCTGGCACATGGCTCGCTGTTCAGCCGTACCTTTCGATAAGGCTAATAAGATATCGAATCCCTGCCGTTGGTGAAAACTTTCTTCTTTACATATGCGCACCATTGCGCGTGCATACGGACCATAAGAAGTACGGCACAACATCACCTGGTTTAAAATAGCAGCTCCGTCAACCAGCCAGCCAATAGCGCCAATGTCGCCCCAGGTAAGCGTGGGATAATTAAAAATTGAAGAATATTTTGCTTTTCCGCTATGCAGATCGTTTATGGTTTGTTCGCGGGTAGTACCAAGCGTTTCCGCAGCCGAATACAGGTACAGGCCATGACCAGCCTCGTCCTGCACCTTGGCCAGCAAAATAGCCTTCCGTTTCAGGCTGGGCGCCCGGCTGATCCAGTTGCCTTCGGGCAACATACCAACAATTTCGCTGTGGGCATGCTGGGAGATCTGCCTGACCAGGGTTTTCCGATACGCATCAGGCATCCAATCCTTTGGTTCGATCTTGATTTCCTGTTCAATTTTAGATAGAAAGATTTTTTCTAATTCCTGCACCGACATGGGATACATTTTTAGTGGTACCAAAGATAATTATATTTGTCATAAAAGCTAACAATCGTTAGCGCACTTATTAAAGTATATTTTCAGCCGGAAGGTGTGAAAAAGGAGATAATCACCCAGGAAAGTGTTACTAAATTATTAACTACATGCCTTTTACACTGCCTGAAAATGGGTTGGGCATCATGCGCCTGTTTTTATGAAACCCGCTCCTGTTGGGGGGTTTAACATTTCATACAGGGTTTTAGCATCCTATAAATGCAGTAGAGTTGATTTTTGCAGCAGTGAATTCCGCTATATGTTTGCATTACGAAACGCAACAAACACCAAATGAGGTGTTACCTTAAAAAAGAAGTTGCTCCCTCTTTCGAAAAGACGTACGAATTGCCTGCCTGCCACGATTGCGATCCCATAGTAATTATTAGAACAGAATTATCAAAAAATCTATAAAATACACGTTTATGAAAAAGGCAATGAGGAATTACGGAATTATCGCTATCGCTTTAATCGCTTTTACCTTCGCATTCTCTAACGCTACCTTAGCTAATGAAGATGCACCAACCAATCACGTTACAGAATTAAAATTCATCGGAAATAAAGAAAATCAGCCTGTATTTCAACTGAACCTGACCAATACCATAGTGGATGAGTACACAATTACTTTCCGCGATGAGTATGGTAATGTTCTGTACACTGAAAGATTCAAAGGAGCTAACCTTTCTAAAAAGTTCTTATTAAAAGCTGAAGACTTTGGTGATACTTCTCTGAATGTAGTAGTAAAATCGAAAAACAGCAATTCTACTGAAGTTTATAAGATCAACAGAAGCCACAGCTATGTTGAAGAAACTGTAGTAAACAAAGTAAAATAAGCAACTACGTCCAGCCATTCAACAATTTAATAGTGTTTTCACAATAAAGAGGCTGCATCAATGATGCAGCCTCTTTTTATTCGGGTACACAAATCTCAAAAAAGTACACCGGCTAAAAATTCTCTCTAATGCTTGTGTCCTTCCATAGGCTCTGATCCATTTTTGAAGATGTACTCACTGTTCAGCAGATAAGCGCCGGTTACTACCACCACATCTCCATTTTGCAATCCCGATTTAATTTCAATACGATCACCACTTTCCAAGCCAGTCTCCACCATCTTTCTTTTATAAGTATTATTGCCCGTTTGCACCCATACCATAGCCATTTGTCCATCGCGCAATACGGCATCAACGGGTAGCGTAGTGGTATTGCCAGTGTTGCCGCCTTTTAATAGTACATAAGCAGGCATCCCGGGTTTTAACTGATTGCCCGTATTCGGTATTGATACACGCAACAAATTGATGCGGGTATCGGCGCTTATTTCAGGATTGGCAAATGTTACCTTACCTGTTATTTCTTTTCCCGGCATATCGGGTAGTTGCACGGTGGCCACCCCCTTGTAATCTATAGAAGACAGTTGTGATGCATACACCTGTGCCTCCGCCCATAGTGTCGACAGATCGGCCAGTTTTACAACCACGCCACCTTCCATTACATATTGCCCTTCTTTTACCGGTAACTCGGTAACATATCCTGTAGCCGTACTGTAAAATGCAGTTAATGGTGAATACTGCTTTGTCTTTGCAAGTGCATCAATCTGCGATTCGCTTACGCCCCAGAGCATCAGTTTGTTTTTGGCGCTTTGCAATAATTGTTTGAAGTCGATGATGGAATTGTCAAGCGTTTGTTGCCGTTCCAGTGCCGCGAGGTATTCCTGTTTGGCGGTGTTCAATTCTTCACTATACAGATCAAATAAGTGATCGCCTTTTTTTACAAAGTCCCCGGCATTTTTATAATATAACCTGTCGATGCGACCGGTAACACGAGCACTCACCGTATTCACTTTCATTTCATCAAAATTGAGGGTGGCCGTCAGTACCACTTTATCGCCCATTAAAGCGCGGCCAAGGGTATCGGTTTGAATATTGCCCAATTGTATCTGCTCATCGCTGAGCATGATTTCGTCTTTAGGTTGGTTTGATTTATTTACGGGAATTAAATCCATGTGACAAATAGGACAGGTGCCAGGTTTTTCCTGCATGATCTGCGGGTGCATGGAGCAGGTATAATACGTATCGGACTTTGCTGTGTCGGCTGGCTTTTTTCCTTTGCAGGCAGCCAGCATCAGCAAAGCGAAATATGCTGAATAGAGAACAAGACGTTGAAGGGTGCGACGCAACGGAAGTTGAACCGTATTCCTGCTGCCGGCACCATAATTAAAATTATTCTGTTGCATAATTTCTTCTATTGTTTCACTTTAATAAAACTCTCACTATCTACCAGGTATTGGGCATTGGCAGCCACTTCATCTTCTTCTGACAAGCCATTTAATACCTGTATCAAATGATTATTTACAATACCTGCTTCAATTTTATGGGCAATGAATGCATCATCCTTTTTTATAAAAACAGCTTTATCGAGGCCCAACGTTAAAACAGCTTCTTCGGGTAACCATCGGGCTGAGCGGGCGCCGGCAAAAATGGTAGCCTTTACCTGGCTGCCGATGGGTATGCCCATATTCGGGTTATCAAAATACACCCGGGCTGTAGCCGTTTTGCTATCTGGCCTGTAAAACGGTTCAATAAAATTAATGGCCGCCCTGAAATCCTTGTCGGGAGCGGTTTCCGGTGTTATACGCACTTTATCGCCCACTTTAACCATGCCCGCCTGTCCAGAAAACACATTCAGCACGGCCCATGCTTTGGAAGGATTGTAAATGACAAACAAATTCTGCCCTTTTGTTACATACATCCCTTCTTTTAATGGCAATTCTTCCGTGATCAGCGAAACGTCTTTCATTCCCGTTTGCGCCTGGGGTTGCATGGCTTCTGCAGCACTGCTTTCATGAATGTGACCGCTGTATGCGCTGAAGATAGATACAGTAAGTACAGGCTTCCCGCTTCTTATAACTTGCTCCAATTGCTGATTACTCATACCAAGCAATGCCAGCTTTTGGCGCGCGGCGGCAATGAGCACCTGGTTATCAGCATCATGTTGTAACAGGAAGAGCAGGTTTTGTTGCGCTGTTAACAGTTCAGGGCTGTATAAGTCCATTATTTTTTGCCCTTTATTTACTTTCTGAAACCGGTACTTTACATACAACTTTTCAATACGGCCCGAAACGTTTGAAGAAACCGTTCCTGCCTGCCGTGTATCATAGGTAATAAATCCGTAGGTGGTTATCTCTACCGGTTCATCACGCTCCTGAATATGTACCGTAGGTATAGACGAAAGCACATACTGGTTCGAAGGGCGCAACAGATCGTTTAATGTAACATCATTTACTTTTTCGCCGGTTGCCGATTTCTTCACCAGGTCCATACCACAAACAGGACAACTGCCCGGTTTGTCTTTAATAATTTGAGGGTGCATGGGACAGGTGTATGTTTCCTGAACAACAGCCTGCTGAGTGGGTTGATGCTTACCAGACTCTTTGCATCCCAAAGCAACAACAAGTAGCATCCAGGCGGCAATTAAAAACCATCGACTTTTAATATCATGCATAACTAATATCATTTAATCTCAAGGACCTTCTCCAATTCAGCTTGTAATAACAGTGCTGTCTTTATTTGGTCCAGGTATTCTAATTGTGTCATGTTTAATGCTTCCCAGGCATCGAACAATTCAAATAGTTCTTCGGTGTTTTGCTCGTAGCCCAACTGCATGGTTTGGAAATTCTTTCGCAAGGCCGGTACAATCTGCGTTTCATATAATCGCATCTGTTTCTTTTTTGTTTCAAGCTCTGCCTTGGCTGAACCTGCCATTCCCGCTGCCTCGTTCAGGATCATTTGCTGTTGGCTTCTCAATGATTCATTTTGCCATACCAGGCTTTCGGCTTTTGCCTTGTTCATTTTCGAAGACCATTTTGCCAATGGCAACTTTACCATGCCCATTACTGTAAACTGACTGGGTTGTGTGCTAAGCCCGATCATGTGGTCGTACCTAATACCAAACTCCGGTTTCAGCTTGGCCAGCTCTGCATTTCGTTGCAGGTTGTTCACTTCAATATTTCGTTGCAGCACCTGAATGTCGCTGCGCCTGCTTATGAGGGAAACAGAATCGAGCATAGAAGCCGGGAAGTCTTTCCAGGTATAGAGCGTGTCAACAGCCAATGGCTGGTCGGTTTTCCGGTACATAAGGTTGTTCAGCAGGATGCGCTTTTGTCGCATATCGTTTTCGAGCATCAACTTCATGTTTTCTATATTGGCCAGCGCTGCTTTGGCTTTATAATAGGCGCTGATCTTTCCCAAGCCGTTCTTATATCGTATTTCAGCGCTTTTGATCATAAAATCCAAAATGCGGCTGCCTTCATCCAGCACCGATTGCTTTTTAAGCAACAGTACCCATTCATAGTAATTCTTTTTGGCAGCGTATAACAACTCATTCAATACCACGTTCCGCTTTTCGGTTTCTACCTTCGACATAGATCGCATCCAGGCGGCTTCTGCATCCTGTTTTTTTCGATTAGGGAACATCTGCTGCGCAGAGATCATGAAAAAGCCCATGCCTTCCTTCATCATAGCCTTATCGGCTTTTATCTCTTTCGTGTTATACGGCGTCATAAACAAACCGGCGCCCCCCTCCGGCGGCATCCAACTGTAAGCGCCTTTGGCAGCTTCATTAATAGCGCGTGCTTCTGACTCATACATTTTTAACCCCGGGTTGTTTTTCTCAACCGTTGTTAAAATATCGTGCAACGACATGGGAGTTTGCGCCTGCAAGGTTATCAATAAACCAAGCGATATTCCAGTTGATAATAGTTCTTTAATCATAATAATATCCTCCGATTTATTATCGTGAAACAGCAAACGTGAAATAACCTTTTCTCGTTTCACTTCATGATTGCCATCAATGCTTTGCCTCTAACACATCGATCTTACCATGCTTGCGTAACTCATATTCCTTCGCCATTAAAAAAATCAACGGAGTAACCAATAAAATGTGTGTTGCAGAAGTGAGCACGCCGCCCACCATTGGCAATACGATCGGCTTCATTACATCACTGCCAACACCGTGACTCCATAAAATGGGAACCAGCGCAAATAGCGACACACACACGGTCATTATTTTTGGTCGCAGCCTTTTTGCAGCGCCGGCAATCACATATTCCCGCAAGTCGTCCCGGGTGATGACCTCCCTGGAGTTTCCTTTCCTGGCAACCAGTTGCTGCATGGCATCATTCAAATAGATAACCATTACAATTCCCGTTTCTACGGCAAGTCCAAACAAAGCGATGAACCCAACGGCAACCGCAACTGATAAATTCACATCCCAGATCCAGATCATATATGCGCCACCAATCAAGGCGAAAGGGATAGTGATAAGGCTGAGAAATGCTTCGCGTGCAGAATTAAAAGCGAAATACATTGAAATAAAAATTATCAGCAGCACCACCGGTAAGATCAGTTTTAAAGTACGTTCACTACGGATCAGGTTTTCGTATTGACCGCTCCATTCCAAATAATACCCTTTGGGAAGTTTGCTGATCATGGCATTCAACTTTTCGCGTGCCTCGGTTACGGTGCTTCCTAAATCTCTTTCGCGCACATTGAACAATACCGTACCGCGTAACATGGCATTTTCTGAATTGATCATCGGCGGCCCTTCCGCAATGGTTACATCGGCTACTGCCTCCAAAGGAACAGGACCATAATTCATCGTTTGCACCTGCAATCGTTTTAATGCGGTGAGGTTATTTCGAAAGTCCTGACCAAACCGGGCATTAACCGAGAAACGTTGCCGGCCCTCCACGGTAGTGGTCAACTTCATACCGCCTAAAGCAATTTCAATAACCCGGTTTACATCATCAACGCTTAATCCATACCGGCTTATCTCATCGCGTTTAATATGAATATCGATGTATTTGCCACCGGTAATGGGCTCAACATACAGGTCTTTAATGCCGTCGATGCCTTGCAGTTGCTTTTTGATGGTTTCGGCGAATGCATAAATGGTATCCAGATTTTGTCCATATACTTTTACGCCCACATCCGTACGAATACCGGTCGATAACATATTGATGCGGTTGATGATGGGTTGTGTCCAGCCATTGGTTACACCAGGTATTTGCAGTTTATTATTCAGTTCATTAATGATATCGTTCTTTGTTATGCCGGGTCGCCATTCTGCTTGTGGCTTCAGCAGTATTATGGTTTCAATCATGCTGATGGGCGAATTATCTGTTGCGGTATTGGCGCGACCTGCTTTTCCCAATACATTCTTTACTTCCGGTACTGTTTTAATGATCTTGTCCTGCACCTGTAGTATTCGCTTTACTTCACTGTTCGATACATCGGGCAAAGTAACCGGCATAAACAACAGGGACCCCTCATCGAGCGGCGGCATAAATTCGCGTCCCAGGCTCAGCAGGAGGGGAATACTAATGGCCAGCGCGATAATGTTCACTGCAATAGTTGTCTTGCGCCATTTTATACAACCCCGTATCACAGGTTCATATACCCGCTCCAACAGCCGGTTTACCGGGTTAGCGGTTTCTGGCCGGAAGCGTCCTTTCATGAAGAAAGTGATCAGTACAGGTGCTAGCGTCACTACAAGCAGGGCATCTACCACCATGATGAATGTTTTGGTGTAGGCCAGCGGGTGGAACAATTTTCCTTCCTGCCCCGTTAGCAAGAACACCGGCAAGAACGACGTAATGATAATGATGGTTGAAAAGAAAACGCCCCGTGAAACCTGCTTACAAGCTTTTTCTATTATCTGCATCCGCACCAGTTCAGGGATCCTGTATTTATCCTTTCCGGTTATTTTGTTAAATAGTTTCGTCATTGGATCATGATTTTTCGCTTTGCTGCTGCTGGTATTCGGCCAGGTGTCGATACGCATTCTCACTCATAATAATACCGTTGTCAACAATAACCCCGATTGCCAGCGCAATACCGGTTAACGACATGATATTTGATGACAGACCAATAGCATTTAATAAAATAAAACTTACAGCAATGGTGATGGGTATTTGTATGATGATGCTTAAAGCGCTTCGCCAGTGGAACAGGAAAATGATCACGATCACACATACCACCGCCATTTCTTCTATGAGCTTATTCTTCACATTTCCGATAGCGGCTTGTATCAGCTCGCTGCGATCGTACCCGGTTTTAAAGGTTACGCCATTGGGTAAGCCTTTCTCCACCTCTTTCATTTTTTCTTTTATACCGGTGATAACTTTATCGGCGTTTTCACCATAGCGCATTACTACAATGCCGCCCACTACTTCGCCCTGTCCGTTTTCATCAAAGATGCCTAACCGAAGATCGCCACCCATTTGAACAGCGCCAATATCTTTAACCCGAACAGGAATGCCATTGTAATTGCCTACGGCAATGCTTTCGAGGTCTTCCTTGTTTTTGATATATCCCAGTCCCCGAATGATATAAGCCATATCGCTCATTTCGAACTTGCGACCGCCTACATCATTATTGGCTGCTTTTACTTTGTTCATTACATCCATCAACGAAACATTGTAAAACTGCAGCTTAACAGGGTCGAGCACCAGTTGATATTGTTTTTCAAACCCGCCAAAGGAAGACACTTCAGCCACGCCGGGCACGGTTTGCAAGGCCAGTTTAATGTACCAGTCCTGCAAAGCACGCTGTTCACCCAGGTCCATTTGTTTGGCATCGAGCGTATACCAGAAAACATGCCCTACGCCGGTACCATCGGGGCCCAACGTTGGGGTGATGCCTTCGGGCAATAATCGTTGCGCATAGTTCAGGCGCTCCAGCACCCGGGTGCGCGCCCAATAGATGTCGGTATTATCTTCGAAGATCACGTACACAAAACTCATCCCGAACATGGAGGTGGCCCGCACGTTCTTCACCTTGGGAATTCCCTGCAGATTGCTTACCAGTGGATAGGTGACCTGGTCTTCTATAATTTGCGGACTGCGGCCCATCCATTCGGTAAAAACGATCACCTGGTTTTCTGAAAGATCGGGAATGGCATCAATGGGGTTCTTCTGCACATTGATAAAACCCCATACCAACAACGCCGCTGCCATCGCCAATACAATGTACCGGTTCTTTAACGACCAGGTTATTAATGATGAAATCATGGATAAATATTGAATGTAGAATATTGAATGCGGGGGGCCATCATTCGATATTCATTATTATTGTAACTCTTCTTCCACACTGCCGCACGTCATCATTTTATCGCCGAAGTAAGGGTTCTTTATTTCTTTGGTTTCGCTTAACCACATAGCACCTTTATTGTCATTAGCCATTGGGCAATGATCGTGGTACAGTGTTTTGCCGCCACCAAAGGCTTTCACCAATGCATACATGCCTTCACTAATCGATGAAAAATGTTCCCGCTGGTGTTCAATATCACCGGTACTTTTTGAAATATGTTCGGCATTTTCTTTTAACCCGGCTTCCTGCTGATCGTATACTTTTTTCTGATCGGCGCTAAGCAATGACTTGTCAAAACCCTTTAAGGCTTCAAACATATTTTTAGCAGCGCTGCCAGCTTCATTGGCATTCCCACTGGTAAGCGCGTTCTTTATCTGCAGGTAATTATCAGTTATCTTTTTGGTATGGGCAGCCACCGCTGCATCTACATTGCTGAACGAAGCTTTCACTACTTTCACTTCGGTATTTTCTTCAGCCTCAGCATGATCAGCATGTGAGGTTTCTTCTTTTTTTGCAGTTGAAGCGTTATCGCCACAAGAATAAATAATAACTGATAAGGTTGTCAATAACCCGAGAAATAGGTGTTTCATTTGCGTAATTTTTGTTGTGTTGATTTTTAATACCGGTATATAGAAAAGCAGGCTATTGCGTACAACAGGGCGCTTTTCTATGCTATAAATTTTTATAATAAATACTAAATGGAAAATAAGGTGGCATCAATATAGAATATGCCCCTGGCCCAACAGGTTGCCGGGCTTCACGAAAAGAAAGTAAATCAAATACGGAAAATACAATGGCGAATACGGAGCGGGACCAAACTTCGCGGTGGCCCATTCGATACAGGATATGCTTCGCTGATAGCTGCGGCAACCGGAGTTATAAAAGAAGGATAAGTAGTGACAACGGCTATACTAACCGGCGCTTCGGGCTGATACCGTTTTTCGCCTTTTTGATCTTTTTCTACCTGCAGCACCTGGTGTTTATCTTCGCAGCAGCCGTTCTTTTTGGTTTTCAACTTTTCCATGCCGCACTCGCCACAGGTATGCGTTTCTTTTACGGAAAAATCCCAATTTACCAGCTTGCCCATGCAATAATGCAGGTTTACCGTGGCGCCAACCGAGGTGCCCAGGTAAAAGATGGCTAATATGGAAACCAGGAACTTTTTCATTCGCTGTAAAAATATACCGTTTTTTCGGAAAGAGATTTATAAAATTCCGAAAAAAGATTACAGAATTCAAGGAAAACCCTTGCATATTCAGCGGCTAATTCATTAAATATCAATTGTTTTTAATAAGATTGCGCTTGTAGCAAATCATCCGGCAACCTCAGGCTTATCTTGATGTTTATTAATATCCGCCTTCTCAATAGCCCATATCCATTCCGGTTCCGCTCCCCCGTCTATACATTCTGTTCGCCTGCCGATACAATGAAGAATATGTAAATTCCACTTTATTTCTTTGTACAATGCCTTATTCAAGGATATCCGACGTATTTATACATCTGTTTGCGGGGTTGACCTTTTTGACCCTGCCCTTGCTTTTTATGAGCGGCCAAACTGGCAACTATGGGATCATCACCATTGTGTTGTCGATCGGGTACTGGGTATTTTGCCTCACCTATATCTTCATTTTCTATTTGAATACTTATGTACTGATCCCTCAACTGTACTTTAAGCGGAAATATTTATTCTATATCGCCATTGTGCTGGTATTGTTTGCCCTGGTTTCTTATGGCAGGCCATTTGAATTGCTTTTGCAAAACCACGGCCCAAATCATGCACCGCCTCCCTCTGAAATGTTTATGCCTGAACGCGGGGTATATGATGAACCTGGTAACGGCGGCCCGCCACAGGATCCCGGGCCAAGAAACATGCGCATCGATATTGTAAGCATATTTTTATACATCATGACCATTGCACTGGGCATGGCGTTACAGGTTACCCGCCAGTGGCGCACGTCCCTGCAGCAGATTGCCCGTGCCGAGGCAGACAAAGCACAGGCTGAATTATCCTTTTTAAAAGCACAGATCAATCCGCATTTCTTATTCAATACCCTGAACAATATTTACTCGCTCGCCGTTACCAAAAATGAAAAAACGGCCGACAGTATTATGACGCTATCGAACATTATGCGGTATGTTACAGATGATGTAATGCAGCATTTTGTTCCATTACAGTTGGAAGTTGAGTGTATCAATGATTTTATTGAATTGCAGCGCCTGCGACTGAGTAAAAAGGTAAAAGTGGATTTTACCGTAAAAGGCAAACTGGAAAATAAAACCATTGTACCTTTATTGCTGATCACTTTTGTGGAGAATGTATTTAAGTATGGGATCAGCAATCATGAAAACGCTACGATCACCATTCTATTAACCGCCGACGAACGAAGCATTACTTTTTACTGTCACAATAAGATCTTCAAGGCGGCCGGCAATCCACAACGTACCGGTATTGGCATTGCCAATGCCAAAAAAAGACTCGATCATTTGTATCCTAACAAACATTTATTGAATATTACCAACGAAAACGGTTACTTTTCCGTAGAACTGATCTTACTGGCTTAAACAGTTTCGTTATGCAATTGAAATGCGTTGCCATCGACGATGAACCTTTGGCATTAGAACTTTTACAGGAATACATCTCGCGATTTCCGCAGTTAAAATTGATGCATACGTTTGATGATGCTATTTCGGCCGTTGAACTATTACGAAATACAAAGGTAGATCTGCTGTTTATTGACATCAATATGCCTGATATTACAGGCATTGATCTGGTACGCTCTTTGCAAGAAAAGCCACTGATCATCTTCACCACAGCGCATAAACAATTTGCCATTGAAGGGTTTGAACTGAATGCCGTGGATTACCTCCTGAAGCCAATCAATATCGACCGGTTTACCAGGGCGGTACATAAAGCAATCGATTATTATAAGTATAAAACCACGCCCGCTCAGGAAGAAAACGACTGCCTGTTTGTACATGCCGAATACAGATTGGTGAAAATACAGTTGAATGATATTGAATATATCGAGAGCCTGGAAGATTATATTAAAATACATATAGCCGGGGCAAAGCCTGTATTAACCCTGATGTCGATGAAAAAAGTGTTGGAGAAATTGCCCGCTGATAAATTTCAAAGAATACATCGCAGTTATATTGTATCTGTGGCCAAAGTAAACGCTATTCAAAATAGAAAAGTACAATTAGCCGCTAGCGTAGAACTGCCCATCAGCGATAGCTATGTTAGTTTCATTAACACCTGGAAGAAGAATTGACATCAAAAAGGCCATTTCCCCGATACATTTGCCGGTTTCGTCTATAACATTATTGCATTCACTAATATTGGACCTAATTTTAGGTCTCAAGCAATTTTTGTTTATACAGAGTAGTTCTATGGATTAATTTTATAAAATCTTCTTTTCGGTAGCAACGACATGTAAGATCCGGCAACCTGATTACCCGTTGTATCGTAGTAGAAGTTAGGTCAAAAATACATCCAATAAAAATTTCCTGCATGAAGAAAATGCTTAGTCTGTCAGCCTGTGTCCTATTACTTGTAGTGTTGGTAAATGCTTGTAAAAAAGACAGCGAAAATGACACTCCGCCTGTAGATTGCAGCACCATTACTACAACGTTTTCGGGCACTGTAAGACCTTTGATGGCGTCGAGTTGTGCAAAACCCGATTGTCATGCATCCGGAAGTACCAATGGTCCGGGTGCGCTAACCAATTACACACAGATCTTTAATGCGCGGGCACAAATCCGAACAGTTGTAGCAAGTGGGCAAATGCCACAGGACGCAACTTTTTCCGCAAACCAAAAAGCCATTATTACCTGCTGGATCGATGCTGGTGCGCCTAATAACTAATAAACAGGTGCAATACGGCATCGTATGGTGTGAGTGAAATAGTAAAAAATACCGACAAGCACAATATTCGCTGCCAAACATCGTCCAATCAGAATAAAGATATTATCATAACTCGTTTTTCATGGGTGTTACTTTTAAAGTGCAAAGCTCTGTTTCTACAGGGCTTTTTTCATGTCCATTCAGTTTCAGAACACAAAAAAACAGGCCCTAAATTTTGCTCTTCTATTAAACTTTAACCTACAAACTCCTTCCTACATAATTACAAGGCGAAACAGCGAAACCAAACAATTGCTGATCAAACCTGCAAACCGGATTTTTATCTGATGATATTTTATTGATGCCGGAACTGATATTTTTTAACAATTCTTATTCACATACTATTTACTTCTTTACGTTAAAATATAAGCTATAGAATACCACTTCCACTTAAGTCAACATTTACAAAACCCAAAGCAAAAACCAATCGCATGGCCTCTTTCTACTTGATTAAACATCCTTTACATGAAAGTGAATCCCGGAAAGGCCATTGCAATTTCGTTTGTATTATGCAGCTATTTTAGTTCGGCACGCGCACAGTTAACTGTTCCTAAACATGAAATAGGATTTAGCGCAGGCCTATTTGTTTACCAGGGCGATTTAACACCTGAAGCCGCAGGTGCATTTAAATCACCCGGCATTGCGATCAATGTATTTTACAACCGCATTCTTTCCCGCTTTTTTTCATTACGAACTAACCTGGCCTATGGCAAACTAAGAGCCGATGATGGCAATTATGATAATCCCGCCTGGCGCCAACAGCGCAATTTCAGGTTTGCTGCGCGGAATACAGAAATTTCTGAACTACTGGTTTGGAATATTTTAGGTAATAACTATGGCAACAGGAAAATAATTTCTCCTTACATTTTTAGCGGGGTAGGACTTAGTTCATTGCGTATAACGCGCGACTGGAGCCAGTTCAACTATGATTATTTTGCCAGCGAAACCAAAACGCTTGAAGGATTAGCCGCAGATACAGCGCATTCCATACCCGGTACCATAGCTGTTATTCCAGTAGGTGTTGGCGTACGATATGCTATTTCAAGTAAACTCTCCATCATGGCCGAAGCTTCGCACCGGTTCACCTTCAACGATTATATTGATGGATTCAGCAAGGCATCCAATCCGGATAAAAACGATTACTATACAAATTATTCTATTGGCTTAATATACACCTTTGGAAGAAAGAACACACTCGACTGCCCGCCTATGCGCTATTGATAAGATATTGTTAGTGATGAGAACCATACACTATTTGAAAAACCAAAAAGTCCCAACGGAACTGTCGGGACTTTTTATTATGTCTCATATATTAATTATTAACTGGCCGCCGGTTGTTGTACTACAGGCTGATTTATCAATTTGGAATGAGATATATAAGATGAGTCGGGGCTATATAAAAACAAGCAGCTCCCATCCTTAATTGTATTGATGATTGCTTTATGTAATGAAGGCGGTACAGCCGGGCATCCCAAACTGCGTCCTATAAAGCCTTTCATTCTTATTACTTTTTCATTTACATAGCTGGCAGCATGCATAACTATGCTTCTGTCATAGGCATTATCATTTATACCAGCTTCTTTTCCATCGAGCCGTAACGAATAACCATGTTCGCCTGAATAGGTACTACCGGTTACATAAAAACCCAGGCTGCTTTTAAAGCTATTGACATCGTTCGAAAACTCCGTAGCCATTTCTTTTCCTGAATTTCTGCCATGCGAAACAAACGTATTAAACAACAACTTGCCCGATACAACATCAATAACAAACAATCTCTTCTTTGAAGAAGGCAAACTGAAATCTACGATAGAAAGAATTTGGTTGTTGTTAACAGCACCATTCGAAACAAGGTCCATATAACCATTCAACCCGTAATTAAATGCATCTTGCGAAAGGCCTAGACTATCCAATTTTATTGAATTGTATAACACGCTAAATCGGTTAAAAGCAGAATCCCGGCCGCTGATATGGCTAGCTGAATCCTTTACAGCTATAGCTGTAGCAGCTTTTTTATTGTATAGAAAATCGGATGCTGGTGCTGCAAACATGAAGCATACTACTATGAGTAGCGATAGCGGAAACAATAAAATTCTGAGTTGGGGATAGTTGGATTTAGGCATTCACTTCGTTTTATTACGTCCTTGCTGTTAATAATATTGATAACCTATTAACAGCATATGGCGCAAGCTGTTTGCCAAATAATGGCATTAAGTAAATTTTAACATAATGCTATTTCAATGTTGCCAGGTGAGAAAACCCAATTTGTTTCTTAGTTATTTTTATTTTTTGCTTCCTGGCGGGCTTTTCTTTTAAAGAATCCGCGGAATAAAAAATTGTGCTGCAAGGCTTCCAGGTTTTCATCGAGCTTATGGCTTCCTGAATTCAGGTTTGCAATAATGCTTTTTATCTGTTCCGCCGTTTGTTCATCATTCAACAGCAACCCAACCGCATTATCATTGGTGTTCAACTGATCGCTAACCGTTTTTAAATTAGCAGTAAAGGAATGGGTTGCATTGGCTGCGTCATTTATTTGCTTTACGGCAGCTTGCAAATTGCTCATGATCATGGTATCGTGCACCAGCCCGTTGGCCAGGCTCCCCGGCTTTTCTAACCGGGCGGTGTATTCTGCAATGCGGCCGCTAAGCAATTCGCTGTTGTGTGCGGCCATTTGCAGGTTGTTGGCCGTACGTTGCAGGCTTTTAAATAAGGATGCATCGGTGAGCAAGGCGCCGGCTGTTCCTTCGCCATTTACCAAGCGGTTACTTACTGTTTTAAAATCGGTGGTAATGGATACCAGGTTCTCATTGTTCTTTTGCAGCGTGGCCATCATGTCATCGGTGCTCAGCGTATTTTCCACCTGCAAATTTTCACCTCCTTCAATAGGGCCAGCTTGTGGCGTACCACCATAAATAACCACCAGTTTATTGCCAATAAATCCCTCGGCGCCTACTTTGGCTTTGGCATCTTTACGAATAAATTCCTGGGCCTTTCTTTCAATATGCAGGATTACCTTTATCTGCGAACCGCCGTTAAACTCTATTGTTTTTACAGTACCTACTTTAACTCCCGAAAACCAAACATTATCACCTTTTTGCAATCCGTTTACATTATCAAAAACAGCTTGTATGTTAATGGAAGGCACAAAGGTTTTTTTCTGTCCGCCCAATGTAAAAATGCCTACCAGTAAAATCAGCAGGCCCACTGTTACAAATAGGCCTACTATTATGGTTCGTTTACTTTTCTCTGTGTTCATCACAAAATATTTTTTAGTTGGGAAATTCAGGTAATGAAATTGTAATCATAAAAGCTTTTTAACCGTTCATCGCCACTGTTAAAAACATCTTCGAAAGTTCCTTCCTGCACAAACCGGCCATCCAGCAATACCGCTACACGATCGCCGGTTGTTTTGGCGCAGGTAAGGTCGTGGGTAATGATAATAGAACTTGTATTATACCGTTGCTGCACTTCATTGATGAGGTCGTTTATTTCCATGCTGGTTATGGGGTCGAGCCCGGCAGTAGGTTCATCATACAACATAATAGCGGGTTGCATAATTAATGTACGGGCAATGCCTATGCGTTTTCGCTGACCGCCCGATAATTCGGCCGGCCACTGATTAATGGTTTGCGATAACCCCACAGCTTCCAATGCTTCTTCAACTGCCTGGTTAACCTGTTTAGCACTTAAATGTTTTGAATTGCGTAACAAAGGAAATTCCAGGTTTTCGCGAACCGTCATGCTATCGTAGAGGGCGCTGCTTTGAAAAGAAAACCCAATGCGTAAACGAAGCTGTTCCAGTTCACGATAGCTAATGGCAGCCACATTATTTCCCAATACGTTTACCGAACCCTTATCGGGTTTTAACAAGCCCGCAATAATTTTTATCAGCACCGATTTACCGGTTCCTGACCGACCCAACACAACAACATTTTCTCCCTGATAAATATCCAGATCAATGCCGCGCAAAACATGATTTGTACCAAACGATTTATGTAGATCGCGTATAACAATAACCTGCTTTGTTCTATCAATATGTTTTCCCTTTGTTGCCATTAGGTAACCCTGAACCAGTTGGTGATCTGTACAATAATTATTTCTTCAATAAATATCAGGAACATGGCCAGTACCACCGAGGTATTGGCGGCACGCCCTACACCTTGCGTGCCTTGTGTGGTAGTATAACCCTGGTAACAACTCACGATGCCTATTGTAAAACCAAATACAATTGATTTTAATACCGATGAAAAAATATCCAGGAAAATAATGCTGTGAAAGCCGTTCTCAATAAATGAAATAAAACTGGTTTGTTCATTGGAATGCACGTTTACAAAAGCGCCCAGCAATGCAACCACCGCCATGTATAACATTAATAACGGTACCATACACGTGGTGGCGATCACCCGGGTAACAACCAGGAATTTAAACGGATTGGTGGCCGATACTTCCATCGCATCTATTTGTTCGGTCACTTTCATTGATCCCAGTTCAGCACCAATGTTCGAACCCACTTTTCCGGCAGTGATCAATCCCGTCACCAGCGGAGCAAGCGCTCTGATGATGGCAATGGCTACAAGCGATGGCAACCACGAAGTAGCCCCGAATTCAGATAAGGATGGCCGGCTTTGTTTTGTAAATACAATGCCTGTTATAAAACCGGTGAGTGTTATCAGGGGTAAAGATTTTACACCTATCATATAACACTGCCTGATAATTTCTTTAAACTCGTAAGGAGGTAAAAATAAATTCCTGAAAAAGCGTGCAATAAACTGCCCGAAAGCATATACATCGAAGAAGAATGCATCCAGCTTCCTTGAAATTACATATCTGCGCGGCTGTTTCTGTTTCAATTTCATGGATGCATCATCCATTGAAATTTAAAACCAGCTTTGTTGGGCAACAATTTCCCCAATATGCAGATAACCAGATATGCAGCAATTATTTATGGGCAATAGGATCGGCCGTACCATCGGGATCGTTTAATGCTTTGCCCGAAGAGGTTATGCTTTTTCCTTTAAGCAATAACAAGCCGGCAACATGCGGCGCTGCCATAGAGGTGCCACTGAAGATGGCATATTTTCCATTTAAATAAGTTGACGTGATGCGTACGCCGGGGGCGGCAAAATCAACACAATCATTTCCATAATTTGAGAAAGAGGCAAAATTATCGAGGCTGTCTACTGCCGATACGGTGTAAATATTAGCTCCATTGGCTCTGCCGGGCGAAAACTCCACGGCAGGTTTGCGATCATTTCCGGCAGCAATGGCTACATAAATACCTTTGGCCGCTGTATTTTGAACCTGTTGATCTAGAATGGCTGAGATCTCATCTTCGCCAAGGCTCAGGTTCACCACATCACCTGCTTTGCCATTGCTGTTCACGTATGATAAAGCCTGAACAATTGATGACAGGGTGCCTTCCCCATCTTTATTAAATACTCTTAAAGCCACCAGGCTGGCGCCCGAAGCTACCCCCAGCACACCTATTGAATTATTCTTCGCACCAATAATGCCGGCAACATGGGTACCATGGCCATTTTCATCGGCCGCAGAGGTTACACCGTTAATGAACGACTTGCTGCGGGTGGCGTCTGCATTCAGATCGGGATGGTTAAAATCAATTCCTGAATCAATGATCCAGGCAGTTTTGCCGGTTCCATCGCCATAACCCACGCGGGCTACATTCCAGGTAATTGTTTTGGGTTCAACAACCTGGAAGCAGGTACCAAATGCAATAATGCGATCCTGTTCTATAAAGCTGATCGTTGTATCTAATTTCAGTCGTTGTAATTCTGTGTTCGATAACCGGGCAATAAAACCACCTGTAGCGCCCGTAAAAGTTTGCCGTAAAGCTGTACTGCTGATGTTGTTACGTTGTAACAAAGTATTGGTAAATGAAGCGGTGCGGGCAGTGGTGCTTAAGTTTACGTTGGTCGACTCTCTGTAGGCAATTATGTACTGGCCATCGATAATTGTTCCGCTGGAAGTGCTTTGTTGCACCACACAATTATCTGTGGAATTATCCGCAGCGATCTTATCGCTTTTCCGGCAAGCGGCAAATAGCAACAGGCTGGTGACTACTGAATAGGTTATAGCTTTTATATTCATCTTAAATGGGTCTCTGGAATATAATAACGAGTTTTTTTAATGCTTGGCTGGGTGCTCATTGCTCCTTTAACAACCTTTTACATTTTTAGGTCTGGTTGTACAGGCAAATAGCGAACCAATCGGGTTCAATAACCTGATGCAGATAGTAAAAAAATGCAGGAATTTGTTAACAGTAAGGGATTACCCTATTCTTTGCGCATTGCGCCCTTGTTTAATGGCTTTTACAGGGTCTGTTGTACCGGATAAAACGCCCTGAAAGCCTCATCTGAAGAACATCTCCGCCGTTTTTATCGACAGGCAATTTTTTAGTTTTCAATAGCATGATCAATAGGAATTTCTTCCCCCTTCCATGCTTTTTTAGCCGTCCAGTCGGCATCGGCATTTTGCCAGAAGGGATCGGTTGACGGCAATCCCAATATTAAAAACACCTCTGAGCACAAATACAGGCTGCCGGTTGAAATATACGGCTCGCCAACCCCCGGCTGGTGGCCATATAATCCTATTTGCAACCAGCCCTCTTTATCAAAAGTGCCAGGCGCTTCCATTTGTTTCTTTACCACTTCATACAACGCGCAACGAACCTGCTGCGGTAACACTTCCTGCGGTAATTGATGCATCAGGGCAATTTTCGACAATAATTGAAAAGCGCCAAACCGGTAAGCCAGCGAACGGCCAATGGGCGGGTAAGTACCTTCGGGTGAAATCATGCGTTCTTGTATAGCAGCATACCGGCGGGCACGCCCCAATTCCAGGTCATAGATTTTATTTTCTTTCCGGTCGCTGTTCATCAGCGTTTGCAATACTTCCAGGAACATGGGCTGAATAACGAAGCTGTTATAATAATCCCAATGAAAATTGGCGCCGTCGCCATACGCGCCATCGCCTTTATACCACTGCAAATGCTGCTGAACGGCATAATCTATCCGCATTCTATCGCAGCTTCCCTCAAACTGTAACAGCGCAGCTTCTACCATGGCGCTGAAAAAAAGCCAGTTACTATGCCCGGGTGTTATTACCCGCGATGACTTGAGGGCCTCCAGTACATTTTTCTTTGTTTTGGCATCGAGCGGGTCCCATAACTGTTTGGGTGCGCGTAACAGGGCCTGCGACAAAAAGGCCGCATCTACCAAAGCCTGTCCGCCCTTATAAAAGTTCATGTAATCGGGCGCAGCCGGATCGGTGGCATTACGAATGCCTATGACCGCTAGATCAATATATTTTTTCCGCAATTTCCCCTCTGCGGTGCTATCTGGTCCCAACTCCAGCCACGGCGCCATACCTGCCAGCAGGCGACCGAAAGCTTCGAGATAAGTATAGTTTCGCCGGTCGTTTAGTTTTGCTTCTACCGGCATTTTCTTTTTAAGCTCATTTTTGCTTAAAGCTGTTAAAACGGGATCCGCAATACGTATAATGGATTGTACGAAGTAATCACGGTGTTTTGCACCATTCGAAGACTTTTTATCTATTTGTGAACGCAGGCATACAGGTAACAGCAATGCTGCAATAAACAGGTGTTTTAAAACTTTTTTCATCTGATTCGTTGGTTTAGAATGCCTGATAAGCTGACAATCGTTACCGGCGGTATCGCAGGTTTGAAGATACATGTTTAAACGACAATATTGTCAACCTGCACAAACCGGGCAACCTCTGCGCAAACTTTGTTTCTATAAAAGAGAAAAATAGTGTAACTTATTTAATGCAATGGGAGCAATGATCATGAATTGCAGAAATTACTGACGTTTAATTCTGATTAAATTAAGTTTTAGACGGAAAAATGCCCTATAAACGTGATATTTTTATTACCTATTAACAACCCTGATGAATAAAACAAAAACCCTTTTCATTATTGATGATGATGAAGACGACCAGTTATTTCTTAATGAAGCTATGAAGGACCTGAAAATTCCTTTTGAATGTTATTATGCCAACAATGGCGAAGCAGCTTTAAAGCAATTAAGAGAAGAAATAATTCCGGTTCCGGATTTTATTTTCCTCGATTTGAATATGCCAAAATTAAATGGCAAAGAATGCCTTATTGAAATAAAGAAGCTTCCCAAATATTCAAAGGTTCCCCTTATTATCTACACCACCAGCTCTAATCAAAAAGACAAGCAGGAAATTATGCAGTTAGGCGCCCATTATTTTCTAACAAAGCCTACGCGCATCAGCGAACTGTGCAACTGCCTGATGAATGTATTTTCGATGGATTGGAAAAAAGTAGCAGGAAAAGTAAATTAATCACGATATATGCAGCCGGTGAGGCGCATGTATGAACTCTCATTGGGCACAATTCCTTTCTTTTATCTTAACAATACCAGTGTTCCGCGTCGCACATAAGGAGCGCCGGTATAGTCAACGGCTTTTACCAGCCATACGTAGGTGCCGGAGGGTTGCAGTTTGCCGGCAATGGTCCCGTCCCAGCCATGTTCATTGGTTGTTGTGCTAAACACCAACTGACCCCAACGATTAAATATCTGGAAATAATCGATACGCGTCATGCCAACGGCAACCGGGCGCAACAGATCGTTCCTGCCATCACGATTAGGCGTAAATGCATTCGGTACAAAAACCGATGGCATGGTTTTAAATACTTTCACTTTTATATAAGCTGAATCAACACAACCGGCATCATTATACACCAGTACTTTGTATGAAATACCGGTAGAAGGCGTGGGGTAATTTGCCACCGGGTTGGCGATTCCCGGGTTTGATAATCCAATCGAAGGTATCCATTGGTAGTTTAGGCCACCTGTAGCCTGTAATTGCAATAGTTGACCCGTTATCACTGCTGTATCCCTCCCTGCATAAGCATTTATATCAGGTAGCACGGTTACTACTATGGTATCATATCCTGGTTTAGGGCAGCCCCTGTTGTCATTCGCCGAAAGAACGTAGGCGGTAGAAGTGGCTGGGGAAGCTACGGGATCCAGTATTTTTAAATTGCTCAGGGTTGATGCGGGCAGCCAGGCAAATGCATTGGCTTCCGTACTTCCGTTTAACCGGGCATGGGTGCCAAAACAAATCGTTGTATCGGCGCCAGCGTTGGCAACCGGGTAAGGCACCGTCGTTACTATTACCTGGTCTGTAGCGGTGCAACTGCCAATACTGGCCGTTACCTGGTAACTGGTAGTGAACCTGGTAACCACTTTGGGATTGGGATCTGTTGGGTTCATTACCTGGCTGGTTGGGATCCAGCTATATTTCAATCCATCTGATTGCAAGCGCAGGCCAATGGTGTCGCTCTGGCAAATGGTGGTATCGTTCATTGCCTTCAGGGTTACATGATCAACCACGCGCACTTTTACCGAATCGTGGTTGAGGCAACCATTATCATCGAGGTGAACGGTATACGTAGTGGTTGTACCCGGCGTAACGGTTGGGTTGGCCGTATTGCCATTTACCATAGCAGTACCGGGCGTCCAGCTAAAAATACCATTACCGATCGCCTTCAATTGAACTGCATCTGGAACACAGATCAGGGTATCGCGAAAAGCAAGCGACAAAGGTGGTTTATCAACAATGGTTATATTTTTATACGTTGTATCGCGACAACCTTTGGTATTGGTAGCCACCAGCCGAACTGTTTTTAGTCCCATAGACACATACGAATACGTAGGGGAAGGCAATGCAGACACATCATTGCCTGTTCCATCACCGAAATTCCAATCCCACGAATTCACCAGCCCATAGCTGGTAGTTGAAGCATCAAAAAACTGTGTTGGCTTTTTAAAACAAATGCCATTCACTATAAAATCAGGCACAAAGCCGGGATATACATAGGCCAGCGATGTAGCAGAATCAGAACATTGCTGGTTGCGGTTGATAACCAGTTTTATGGTATAGAGGCCCGTATCGGGAAATGTATAGCTGGTAGTGGTATTATTTGAATTGTATACTGAAACCCCTTTGCTATCGAACAACTCCCAATTGGTTGAAGTAATAAGCGGGCTTGTGCTCAGGTTGGTGAGCGTAATGGTTTGCGTGTTTTTGCAAAGCATATATTCCGGGGGCATGGATGCCGATGCAATGGTACAGGCTGTTATGCGTATTTGCAGGTCTTTTCGCTGCGTGGCAATAACAACGCCATTCCTGATCTCTTCCACCTGTACGGTTACCACATAGATACCGTCGGAAGGCGCAATGCCGGTAATAAGTCCGGTGGTGGGGTTGATCTTGACATTTCTGCCCAATGGAGCGTCAGGTCCGTAATTAGATCCATAAGGAACAGATGCATAAGGCGGTGGCGCCGGCGGGAAATTGGTTCCGCCTCCGCCCGAGCCGCCGATATAGGCATTGGTAAACGAATACCGCAACTGATCCTTGTCTCTATCTTCTGCAGCAAAGCTGTAGGAGAAAGAATTATTGGCGCAGATCACTACCATATCATCGCCGGTAAAACGGGCGCTGTTATTTTGGGGTCCTGAAGCTTCAGTGGCTGTACCCGGTATTTCGCCTGTGTAGGTAACGCCAATGTTGCCATAACCCGGCGTCAGGTTGCTGATCCCCTGTACCCGGTAGACTGCTTGTATAACGATTAGATATCCTTCTGCTACCGGTGGCAGGTTTACCGTGAAATTATACAAACCAATATCGTAACAAACATTAGGCGGGTTGGTAATGCAGGGACTCGGGTTACTTAAGAGCAGCCTGTCTTGCCGGGCCATTGGAATTGAAAGGTCCATAATATGCGCTCCGGTGCCTCTATTAAAAATACCAAAATAAGCCGGGTTAGGAAGCCGCCGGTTACTGTAGCAATCCATAAATAATTTAGCGGTAACCTGATAGGTGTAAAGACCGTTATTAATACCCACAAAAGTGTAATTCATTTCACCGCCGGTGATGTGATCGGCACGGGCGGTAAATAGCATACACATAAGCATCCAGCCAATAACAGCTTTCTTCATGCTTTCGGCAAAAAGTAGTTAGTAAAATTTGCAGTAAAGGGTATATGATCAAAGAAAGGTTAGTAATGGAATCCTCAGTTTAGGCAACCCGTATGGCGCTTTATCAATTTACGATTTTTTTAGGAAGATAGTTGCCAAAAATCCTGCTAGGTATTGAAAAACATTTAACGAGATATGGGCACCTCAATTTGATGAATTAAATGGCATCTATTCTGAATTCTCCTTAATATATAATTGACGCCTTTGTAAACAGTCAATCAAAAAAATCTTATAAGCAATCAATTAATTTACAATTCATTATCAAGAACCGATGGGTGTCTTTATGAAGTAATTCGTTACCCGCAGACCAGACTGGAAAGATTATTGTGCACCTTTGCATAAGGGTTTAAACAGGTTCATCATGGAAACAGATTTTTCAACTATCATTCTGTGTACCGACGGACAAGAGCGGGAATTTCATTTTGCCCGTATTAATTCAATAGCCATTTATTTTCACATATCTGTTGTTGACAGCAGCGGCCGACTGATCACGGCAACACTAGTGCGGGATGAAAACGGGCATTGGAAATTACATGAACAGGAATTGCCTGGCTGGTTTATTACCGCGGAACCTGAATTAGGGAACCAGGTTGAACATAAGGCTGGCAGATAAAAAAAGGAACCGGTTAATTAACCAGTTCCCGGAACCCTTATGTTATGACTGAAAGAAGCTACTATGTATTAACTCAACACTACTTTCTTGCTGGCAAGCACATGTATCCATAATACAGAAGACAAAAAACTGGTAAGCACTAACAATGCTGATATAGTATAATGTCCGTGTTTATATAAAGAGAAACTAACTAAACTGGCAATTACTATCAGTACAATGCTCGTAAGTGTAAAAAACGCTTTCATATTTAATGTTTTTAAGGTGAATTATTTTAATTGTTGTAAGCGTATTGCTTTTATGTACTAATAGATGGCGCAAAAGCCCGGAAGTTTATTAAAGAAATGCTAAGAAGAATGCCATATGTATAAGGCTAAAGCGGAGGAAAAAGGTATTAGTAATTCCTTAACAGAAGGTCTTTAAACGCGAAGGCAGAAAGGGAAAGGCAGAAAGCGGAAAGCTGAATGCAGAACGCCTAACGCAAAATGCAGAGTTGTAATTGCATTAAGCGTTAGGGTGTTAAGCGTTAGGCGCTTTGGGTTAGGCCTTTTATTCGTTCGGTTATACCTGCCGGTATATTTACATCATCAACTTTTATTGTTGCGGCAAAATCCATAAAAGCAACAGGGTGCTCTTTTTTGCGACCCGTTTTTACATCTATACTGGTAAAGTTGGTCCACATAATGGCTTTCAGCATCGTTTGCTTTTCATCAAACATTAACATTTCTACCAGCACGTGCGATTCGGCTAATTCAATAAGCCTTGATTCTATGCATATAACTTCGTTGTAGAAAGCGGGGCGCACATATTGTATGTCGTGCCGGCGCACCACCCAGGCAATTCCCTGTTTATGATATTCAGGTAAAGTTATCTGGTAAAACTGTTTCAGATGATCTTCCCGGGCATTCAGCATATAATCAATATACCGCGCATTATTTAAATGTCCCATTGGATCACAGTCGCTAAACCTGACTGTATAAAATGTTTTTGGTTGCATAGCCATTATTAAGGTTTATACTCTGTTTCTATTCTGTATTTAAGATTATCAATTAACCTGTTCAATACCGTTACATCATCCAACACCTTTGCCATCATAATGCCGCCTTCAATTTGGGCAAAGATCAGCTCGGCTTCTTTTTTTACATTCAGGTCGCTTCTGAAAGATCCTTCCTGAATGCCCAGCTTAAGTACATGTTGCAGGGAACCTACCATTTCCTGTAATGCCTGCCGCGCTTTCTTTTTTAAAAAAGGGTACGCGTCATCGGCATCAACAGCCGTGTTCATGAGCGGACAGCCACCATCAATAGGAGGTGAAACAGTATAGTTTTTATAATATTGCAATATGGTAACCAGCTTTTCAATCCCCGTTTTCCTGGCCTGCACTTTTTGACCGATATCTTCTTTTAACTGGTTATAAGAATATTCAAATGCCAGCGCCGCAATTTCATCCTTGCTTTCAAAATTGCCGTAGAGCCCGCCCTTGGCCAAACCGGTTGCCTTCATAATATCACTCATTGAAGTACCGGCATAACCCTTCTTATTAAACAGGGGCGCTGCTTTAGCAATAATATATTCTTTTGTTTTCTCTGATTTTGTCACATCACAAAAATAAACCGATCGGTCTAATTTACAAAAAACGAATTACATGAAGCCTTTAGCACTGGAAATTCCGTTTTCGTCGTTTATTATTTCTACCTTGTCATGAGTGAACAAAAAAAATTTTGGTAGTTAGCTGCATTGGCTACCTTTGCTTCTCTTCAATGATACGAACCATGAAATTGTAGGATCCAGTTCGCTGCAACATCGGGCATGTTTCACGAACAGTTAATTTCTCCAGCACCAGATTGTTAGCGCTAACGGCGCACCTATTAGTTTTTATTTTATTACTTGTTAAACAGGATTTGTATGTCGGACCAAACACCCAACATAGGTACGTTACGTATCAAAACATTTTTTTCATTATTCAAACAGGCTTTATCGGGCCAGGAGCAGGACTATACACAGGGCAGTATACGGCGCGCCGTTTTTTTACTGGCCGTACCCATGATACTCGAAATGTGCATGGAGTCGGTTTTTGCAGTGGTTGATATTTTTTTTGTAGGACGCTTAAACATGAGCGAAGCCGTTTCAACCGTAGTGCTCACAGAAGCAGTACTAACTTTAGTATACTCGCTTGCCATAGGTTTAAGTATGGCTGCAACAGCCATGGTAGCACGACGAATTGGTGAAAAGAACCCCGAAGCTGCAGCAAAAGCGGGCATGCAATCGTTGATGATCGCGCTTTTTATAACGGTTATTATAAGCGTCTTAGGATTAATTTTCGCGCCAGAGATCCTGAAGCTGATGGGCGCTTCTCCTGAAACCATTCGCATAGGCACTACTTATACCCGCATTATTTATGGCGGTAGTGTTGTTATCATGTTGCTGTTCCTCATCAATGGTATTTTCCGCGGCGCCGGAGATGCGTCTATGGCTATGCGGTCGCTTTGGATCGCCAATATTTGTAATATCATTTTATGCCCGGTATTAATTCACGGTGCAGGTCCCATTCCTGCATTTGGTATTACCGGTGCGGCTATAGCCACCACTATTGGCCGCGGGGTAGGTGTTTTGTACCAATTGTACCATCTGTTCAGTGGTAAAAGGATCATCAAGATCAGGAGGCATGACTTTTTTCCCGACTGGCCTATTATTAAATCTATTTCAAATATTGCCTGGACGGGCACTGCCCAGTTTTTAATAGCTTCCGCCAGTTGGATGGTGCTGGCCCGCATTATGGCCGAATTCGGTGATCAGGCAGTAGCAGGTTATGGCGTAGCCATCAGGCTAATTATGTTCTTTTTGTTACCAGCCTGGGGTCTCAGCAATGCGGCCGCAACGCTGGTGGGCCAAAACCTGGGCGCCCAACAGCCTGAAAGGGCCGAAAAATCGGTATGGCGAACAGCCCAGTATAATACCGTCTTCATGATCTTCGTAACGCTGGTATTCCTGTTATTTGCCCAACCCATAGTGGCATTCATGAATAAAGATGTTACTATAGAATCATATGCGGTGTCGGCACTGCGCATTGTTAGCCTGGGTTATATTTTTTATGGTGTAGGGATGGTAGTTACCAATGCCTTTAATGGCGCCGGGGATACCAAAACACCCACGCTGATCAACATCTTTGGCTTCTGGCTGTTCCAGGTTCCGCTGGCTTTACTGCTGGCCCTTGTATTTAAACTTGGACCCAATGGCGTATTTATCGCCATTGTATTAGCCGAAACTGGTATTACCATTGCCGGAATTATTATCTTCAGAAGAGGTAAATGGAAGAAAATTAAAATATAACGAACTGCTTTTGCAAGCCGTGCCACGGTTTTGAACCGTGGCACGGCTATTAGCGGAATGGCTTTTGCAATTATTAGTTATTTTTAATCCTCAGTTACAACCTGCATGAAGCAAATTCCCAATAATTCCATTAGGCAAATATTGATACTGGCCACCATTATCACCCTTGGTATAATTCTGTTCAACCAGTTAAGCTACATGATACCTGCCTTCCTGGGAGCTTATACCCTGTATGTGCTGTTACGTAAATGGATGTTCATTCTGCAGGGCCGGTATAAGTGGAATAAAAGCCTCACCGCTGCCATACTCATGCTATTATCGTTCCTGATCATTCTGCTGCCCATTTTACTGGTCATAAATATGCTCACCACTAAAATTGCGTTTGCCATGGAGCACTCGCAGGAAGTACTGTCTTCGCTGCAGGCGTTTATTGAAAAAATAGAAAGCCAGTATAAGATCCAGATCCTGACCGATGCCAACCTGGATAAAATAACCACCTGGGGCAGCAATACCGTGCCGAAGATCCTGGCCTCTACGTTCGATACAATTTTCGGCATTGTGATCATGTATTTCATATTATACTTTATGCTGGTAGATGGCCGCAAGATGGAATCCAGCTTTTATGACTGGGTGCCCCTGAAAGATGAAAATACGCTGCTGCTGCGCAAAGAGCTTAACAGCATGGTATATTCGAATGCGATCGGTATTCCCCTGATCGCGATCCTGCAGGGAATAGTGGGCCTTATTGGCTACCTTATACTGGGAGTTGAAGAACCCTGGTTTTGGTTTGTAATTACCTGTATCACCGCCATGCTGCCCGTTGTGGGAGCAGCCATTGCCTATATCCCGGTAAGCCTGCTTTTCTTTGCTGCTGGTAACTCCGGAAAAGGCATCATTATGCTTTTATATGGCTTAGGTATCATTGGTACGGTCGACAACCTGTTCCGCTTTTGGGTGCTGAAGCGCATCGGCGATGTTCATCCCCTGATCACCGGCTTCGGGGTAATTATCGGGGTAAGCCTATTTGGTTTTATCGGCCTCATATTCGGCCCCATCCTCATTTCCTTATTCCTGGTGCTTATTAAAATTTACGCCAGTGAATTTAATATTCAAAAAGGGGGCGGCGCCAACGGTAATTAACCTGCACTCCAAGCACTTACCTAGTAATAAGTAATTTCCCCTACACCCTTATAATTCAATCTACATAGGATCTGGAAATCATAGCTTTTCTGCCACATAGAGCGAAAATATTTTATCTGTTGCTTCGTTTTAAAGCGGTGTTGTTTTGAATCAATAGTCGCAAATCGCTTATGTTCAATTAACCTATGAAAAGAACTTACAAATCAATGTCATTCGGTGCATTGTTGTGCATTTTGGCAGTGTCGCCGGTAAATTCAACCGGCACGGGAAATGAGGCAAAGGAAATTGGTGTGGTTAATGCATCAACTGCCCTGGTTGTTCGGGATACGGCAACAACTAAAGAGATCACCAAATCAGCCGCAGCAATGCTGGCAGAAGAAGCGCTGGACCTGTACAATGTAATGAACCTGAAAAAAGTCGGCCTCTCCATAAAAGCTTTTGAGTATGCGCTGAAAGGATATAAAAACCTGGTGGAATGCGGAAAAGTGATGAAGAATGAAGTGCTTTCCATTTGCGATTTCAGTCAGTCGTCGCGCAGAAAGCGTTTTTATGTAATTGATATGGCCGAAAAGAAAGTGCTTATAAATACCTGGGTAGCGCATGGCCGCAATTCTGGTGGCGAATATGCCCGGTCTTTTTCCAATAGCCCCGAATCGCACAAAAGCAGTCTCGGATTTTATGTAACCCGCTATACGTATTATGGCAGCCACGGACTGGCTTTAAAAATTGAAGGACTGGAAAAAAGTTTTAACGACAAAGCCGACGAACGGAACATTGTCATCCATGGTTCAAATTATGTTGGCGATAACTTTTTAAGCCGCAGCCCCATAAACGGTCGCAGCTTCGGATGCCCTGCACTGCCCCAAAAAGAAACCGGAAAAGTTATTGAAACAATTAAGGATGGTTCGTGCCTGTTCATTTACCATCCCTCAAAAAATTATATCCAAAAGTCAAAAGTTTTGAATGGTTAGATAGGACACCACTTCAGATGGTTTGAAGGTTAGAAAGCTCAATGTAGGATCGTACCCTATGATTGAGCTTTTCTTTTTTTTAAGGCAACAAGGCACTGAGGCATAAAGAAAGAGCACCTAAACCATTAAACTTGTTTAGAAATCGTTCTAAGCAGCTTCGCGCATTCCTGTCTTGTTGCCTCGTTGCCTTTCCTACCGGAACCAAACCGCCAGCAACTGGCAAAAAGCACCGGCAACAAAACCGAGGTAAATTTCCCGTTGGGTGTGATCTGAAACAATAAGGCGGGAAGTGCAAACAAGGCCGGCAATGAAAATGGCAATAGAAAAATAAATGCCGGTAACATCCTGTCCGTTGAATGCCTGTAACAGGAAGAAGAACGCCAGGCCGCCTACACCAATACCATGCATGCTTACTTTGGTAACAATGTTCAAAAACCAGGCAGCACAAATAGCCAGGAACGACCCTAATAAAAAATCAGTAAAGGCTTGCGGATTATCGGCTTGTTTATGAAATACGTACCAGGCCCAGAAGTAAAAGATCATCGCAGCAGCATAGGGGATTATCCTTTCTTTTTGCGTGCGCAACTGCATGGATGCTATCAGCTTCAACCGCCACATTAAAAAAACAGCAAACCCCGGTATCAACGCGGTATTGAAGAAAACAGAAATAAGCCGGAATAATTTGTATTTATAAGTGACCCCGGCAAATGCATAGGGATCAACAAACACCAAAAAGGCAGTAACATATGCCGGAATAAATAACGGATGAAAGATATAAGAAAACAAATGTGCCAATGCCCTGACGATCGCTGGTTGTTTGGGAGGCAGGGCAGTGAGGGTGGTTGTTGACATAAACAAATTTCTATTACAATTCTTTCCGTAACCGGGCTACCGGAATATTCAGTTGTTCGCGGTATTTGGCAACGGTTCGCCGTGCAATATTATAACCTTTTTCCTGCAATAGCTCGGTGAGTTTTTCGTCGCTTAAAGGTTTCTTCTTGCTCTCGCCTTCTATCAGGTCGCTGAGTATTTTCTTTACTTCGCGGGTAGAAACCTCTTCGCCGCTATCGGTGCTGAGCGATTCGCTAAAGAAGAACTTCAACCGGTATGTACCAAACTCCGTTTGCACAAACTTGCTGTTGGCCACGCGGCTTACGGTAGAAATATCGAGCCCGGTCCGCTCTGCAATATCTTTCAGGATCATGGGCTTCAGCGTTGTTTCATCGCCGGTAAGGAAAAACTCCCGCTGATACGACATAATGGTTTCCATAACGCTGCTAAGCGTATGCTGCCGTTGTTTAATGGCATCAATAAACCATTTGGCCGCATCGATCTTTTGTTTGATGAAAAGGATCGCTTCTTTCTGCCGCTTATCTTTCTTGCTGCCTTTATCGTATTCGCGCAACATATCGCGATATCCTTCGCTGATGCGCAGATCGGGCGCGTTCTTCGAGTTAAGTGTAAGCTCCAGCTTGCCGCCGTTGTTGTATACAAAGAAATCGGGCACTACATAACTTTCCGCTTTGTTTATGTCGCCATGATTACCGCCGGGTTTTGGCGTAAGGCGAATAATGTGGCTGATCACATCTTTCAATCCTTCATCATCCAGGTTCAGTCCACGTTGAATTTTATCGTAGTGCTTTTTGGTAAACTCATCAAAATAATCGGTGAGCACGTCAATAGCCTTGTCAACATTTCTGCCTTCACGTTGCTGACGGAACAATTGCAATAACAAACATTCCTGCAGGTCGCGGGCGCATACTCCCGGTGGATCGAATTGCTGTACCAGCCTGATCACCTTCTCTACTTCCTGTTCATTTGTTTCAATATTCTGCCTGAATGCCAGGTCATCTACAATAGCGGCTGTTTCGCGGCGCAGGTAACCATCATCGTCAATACTACCTACTATTTGTTCGGCAATCCTGCGTTCATTATCACTCATCTTCATCATGCCCAACTGACCCAACAGGTGCTCATGAAAAGACGTTTCTATGCGATATGGAACAACTTTCTTGTCATCCATTTCGGGATAGTTATCATCCCGCAATTTGTAATCAGCAATTTCGCCATCTTCATCTCCTACATACTCACTGATATCGATATTGTCATACTCATCTTCGCTGCCATCTACATCAAAATCCTCTTCATCACTGCTGTCGAACTCGTCTTTAGTCTCGTTATCAAATTGGTCATCATGATTTTCCTCGGATAATTCCAAAGCCGGATTCTCTTCCAGTTCTTCTTTAATCCGTTCTTCTAAATTAGCCGTAGGCACCTGCAGCAGCTTCATCAGCTGAATCTGCTGTGGAGAAAGTTTTTGTAATAGCTTTTGCTGTAAACTTTGACTCAATGCCATGTGCGTCAATATTTTATTCAGTTAGTCGCCAAAAAAATTTTAAAAAAATTTGCGGCAACCACAAAAATCAGGCCGTAAATTTACAGACAAATGTAATCAACGTTGTGAAACCATTTTGTAAAATATTTGTGTTTGCGGCTTTTTTATTTAAATCGGGGAATATTTCGGCTCAAAACCAGGTAAATATAACATCTCGTTATATGTTGTTTTCACCGGTAAAAGTGGCCCCGGTTTCTATGTATGATAGGCCCAAAAAGTTACTAACAACTGGGGTTCAGCTATCAAAACAGGCAGAAATGACTGTGCAGCCTGCTTTTGCCACGCCGGCCGCCGTTAATACAATAGGTAACAATTTTTATACGCTTCGGTTTGGCTTTTTTTGCAAAAAGGAGCTTCAGTTCGAAAAAACCACCCGCATTCCGCTGCGGTTCCGCCTGGGCTCGCTGGAATATGCTAATAAACTGGAGGGAAAGAGGTGAGTGGTGAATACAGCTAAAAGCCACAAGCAGAAAGCTCTGCAATTTGTACCCCCTCCACTGGATGTGACTGGCAAGCTGTGAAACGGCATCCCGATTTCGCTCGATGCCTGTGTCAGGCCTTTCGACTGCTCATGCTCAGGGTCTTGAAACCGGTAACTGGCAACTGGTAACCGGCAACCGCTTACTTCCGAATTATCTTATTAATTACGGTGCAGTCGTTTTGGAACTTTGTTAAGGCACTGAGGGCGCCTGATGGTGTTGATCCTTTAAAGTGTTTCTGCAACCAGAGCTTGGTGCTGTCGGGCATGGTCATAGCATTGAACCTGGCTCTTTGTTCTTCCGTTTCTGCAAACGCAGTTGCTGCCATATACATTCTCCGCAGCGCATAGTATAAAGAATCGCCACTGTCGCTATTGATGATCAGGCTATCTACCATCTGCGGTTTATTGCCGGCATAATCGGCTTTCTCCAACACCATTTGCGCTTGCATGATCTGTGAAGTGGCATCGAGGAAGATGATAGAAAGGTCGTTATTGCGGTAAGACGCTCTTCTGAGGCTATCGATCCTTTTATTGGCAGCCCGGGCAGAATCGCTTAATAATGGCTTTGTGTTTTTTTGAGATGAATTATTATTACAGGCCGTAGCAATGAGTAATGTACCCAAACAAAGGAACAAACCTGTTCTTATAGAGAAAGCGGTTCTTTTCATTTTACAATACGCTGGTTTTTCATGCAAATAGAAGATGATCCCCAGGCAGGGATCATCTTCTAAACGCCGGCCCGATATTAAAATTATCGTTAGGCAGAGATCTTTTGCGCAGCCAATACTTTTTTAACCGCACTTACTATTTTTTCGCCTTTCTCTTTCAGTTGTTGTTCGGTGGTTAATAACGTGATCTGGGTTGAGATTCCCCGGCTCATCACCGCGTCGCTGGCTGAAAAATCTTTATTGGCTTGTTGCAGGATGGCTGCTTTGTATTCGGGATGCAGCGCATTTAAAGTAACGCCTTTTTTCAGGTGCTCCCATTTGCGGATGTAATGCCAGTTGTGATCGAACCAATAGAAATTACCGCCCCAGCTATTCTGCGCTTTCAATTCTGCAACTACAGCCTCGGTTAATTCCCGGGTTGGTAAGAACCAGCTTAAGAAGGTGCAGCTATCACCAGCCTCATCTATAATACGGCGGAAGCTGATCTCCGGTACCTGCGCCAAAATAGCTTTTAATTGCGCGTGGCTGGCGCGTTGTTTAGCCACAAATTCTTCCAGTCGGTTGAATTGCGCCAGTCCCACAGCGGCATGCAGTTCAGAAATACGGAAATTATAACCCAGGAACGGATGCAGATCGGCGCCGCGATCAACTCCTTTATGATCGTGACCATGATCGCTGAACCCATCGCTGTTGATATAAACATCTTCACGATTTGTTACGATAGCACCGCCTTCACCGCAGGTAACTATTTTTACGAAGTCGAATGAATAGCAGCCGGCATCGCCAATGGTGCCCAGGTATTTTCCTTTATAAGTGGCGCCAAAACTTTGGCAGGCATCTTCGAGCAACAGCAGCTTATGTTCTTTACAAATTTTCTGCAGGGCATCCATATCGGCCATAGCGCCGCACATATGCACGGGCATTACGCATTTTGTTTTAGGCGTAATAGCTTTGCGAACCGCTTCCGGGTTCAGGGTCAGTGTATCATCTACGTCAACCAGAACAGGAATAGCACCTACGCTGATGATTGATTCAAAACTGGCCACAAAAGTAAATGTGGGCATAATTACCTCATCGCCATAGCCGATCCCCAACGCACTCAACACGGTAGTGAGGGCAGTGGTGCCGCTTGAAACGAGGTGTGTATATTGACAGTCAAATTTCTTGCTGATAGCTGCTTCCAGTTCTTTTGCTTTCCAGATCCCTTTGCGGGGTCCATCGAAACCAAATCGCATCAGGATACCGGTTTCCAGCACATCATTTACGTGTTTGCGTTCTTCGGCGCCAAAAAGTTCAAAGCCAGGCATATTGAATTCTGTTTATGGTTTATTGTTTGTGGTTTGTGGCTTGTGGTTGGCCCCCGACATAGCATCATTCACTAATATTCGCACAATTAACGCTGAATGGGGGCGTAACTGGTGGGCAAAGGTAGAAAAATAGGTTGAGAGTGGGGGTCGGTTTGGCCTCACAACAAAAAAAGAGGCTCCCATTAAAGAAGCCTCTCTCATATCTTTAACCCGGTATCTGGTAACTGGCAACCGGTAACCCAAACTCCCTTCTAGGGGGTTGGGGGGATTGCCGCGGTATTCGTTTCCTTGTTGAGCGTCCAGCCCAGCCTGTCAACCTTTACTGCTTCCAGCTTAATTGGCCAGTTGGGATAGGGCTTGCTTTCATTATTCTCATCATCGAGCGTTGTTACGTAAAACCGAACGAATTTCTTATCAGATCGTAACGGGGCATAAAAAACGCAGGTATCACACTGATCGAACCGGCAACCTATTAATTGGGCATTGTAGAAATTGTTGTTACTGTATTCTTCGTTATAACAGGCATATAACCGGTAGGCCTTTATCTTTCTTTTATCAGCGGTCGTTCTTACAACTTCTATCCGCAGTGTGGTATCAACCGGTTTTATGGAAACTACATCGGGGGTGCCGGGCCGAACCGAATCAAGCCACGACATGGGGGGAACCAGCGCCGGTTCTTTATAATAATTGAACCGCAGGCTATCGTTCCAGCCTAAAGGATTTTTCAAAAATGACGCGGTACTGAAATAAATAGCGCCCTGAATTTCGGGGTATTTACGCATGGCTTGAATCTGACGGGGAATTTGGGTCTTATCGCGCCAGGCCGCGTTGGTACCAGCTTTAAAAATGCCCAGTCCAACATAACAATGTCTGCCATAGCTGTGCTTTGCCCACCAGTCGAGCAGCACTTCATACGCAGCTCGCGGATGGCCAAACTCAAAATAGATCTGGGGAGCTACGTAATCGATCCACCCGCTTTTCAGCCAAAGCAAAATGTCGGCATACAGCTCATTATAATTGGTCATCGACTGGGTTTCGCTTCCCTCCGGGTCCTGGCTGCGGTTCTTCCAAATGGCAAAGGGGGAGATCCCAAAACGGCAAAGCCGGTTCTCTTCTTTTATCGCATTGCTCAATTTCAAAATAATGGAATCGGTATTACTGCGGCGCCAGTCGGCCAGACTTAAACCATTACCATATTTTTGGTAGGAGTCCTTATCAGGAAACTCTTTTCCCGAAATGGGGTATGGGTAGAAATAATCGTCAAAGTGAACAGCATCAATATCATAACGGCTTACGATATCGCGAATAACGTTCACCACATAATGTTGCGCTTCCTTATTACCGGGGTCGAAGTAGCGGGTTCCGCCATAGCTTAAAAACCACTCGGGATGCATTTTGGTAATATGGTTAGCCGCAATGGACGATTTTCCTATCTGGAACTCAGCACGATAGGGGTTACACCAGGCATGGAATTCCATACCGCGCTTATGCGCTTCTTCCACCATAAACTGCATGGGATCGTAGTATGGCACGGGCGCCTTGCCTTGTTTACCGGTAAGCCATTGGCTCCAGGGCTCATATTGCGAGGGGTAAAACGCATCAGCACAGGGTCGCACCTGTACAATGACGGCGTTCAAGCCATTACGCTTATGCATATCAAGCAGATGTATATACTCTGCTTTCTGGCTTTCAGTATTATAATTACCTCTCGTTGGCCAGTCAATGTTGTCAACAGTAGCAATCCACGCTGCCCTAAACTCGTATTTAGGTTGCGCTACTACATTAAACACTAAAAAACAGGCTCCTACCAACAGGATTGTAGTTCTTTTCATATTCGGATTAAAGATTAACGGATGTTATATGTACGCTATTCTGAATTTCTTATTTTATCCAGTAAATTATTTAACATTTTTGCTTCTTCTTCTGATAGGCTGCCGAGCATTGCATCCATTTGCTCGTTGTAGCTATCCAGCCTTTCCAGCAGCTCCATACCGGTATCGGTAATGGTTACATCAACCAGCCGCCGGTCGGTTTTGCAAATTACTTTTTGCACCAGATCTTTCTTCACCAGCCTGTCAACAATTCGGCTGGTATCGCTCATTTTATCCAACATCCGTTGACGAATCTGCAAGGTGGACAAGGGTTTTCCGGCACCCCGCAAAATGCGGAGGATATTATATTGCTGGGAGGTTATATCTCCCTTTTCAAAAAACTGTTTGGTCTTTTCTGATATCCAATTATATGTAAAAATAAGATTGACCACCGTTTTATGATACTCATTCCGGAATTTCGACTGTTGTATATCTTTTTCTATACTCATGGCTCTGCACAGATGGTATTATTAGTTATTTAATCAAAAATGATAACCAGGGCCGTGCCGACCCTTGTAGCATAAAAATGCTGAACTAATGCTGCGCTTCATGTATTTAGAAAACTCCGTCAATAATGGTAATAACCCATGTTCATGGGTGACGGCCGGTTCTGCTTACCGAAGCATCGGTTAATGGGTTAAGATGATTAACAAATGCACTCCTTTGATCTTTATGTATACGCTGCTTTGTCATCTGAGATCCATTCAACAGGTCGTGAACGGTTTCATACTGATGTTGCAACCGGCTACAAACAGATGCTTACAAGGTCATGTTAGTTCTGGGTTTAGCTTGTTCTGCGGTCAGGTTGGGGAGGATTAGGTTACTTAGCCTGCCTGCCGGTAGGCAGGTTCCGAGATCTTTAGCTCAGCATACTAAGTTCACATGCTGGGTTCTTATTTGGGTTGTAAGGGGTTATTTGGTCTGGTCTACGGTCTGACCTTTTCGATTGTTCTGCTAAACCTATTTTGTTTTTCGAAATTACAGTTTTTCTAAATCCTTTGACATTTTTCAATCCTTATTCCTCATTTTCATCTGTACATTTTTTGAATTTATTCAGATGCCTCATACCATGACAAAAATTTCTACGCCGTGTAAGTTATGATGAAAACTTTGTCGGGAGTGAACCATAACGTCCATTCCAATCACTTTATATATTTTTCCTGTCAACGGTAAGGTATTTCCTATAGCTCAATCGCCCCACACTCTTGTACCTTCACTGCAATTGGCGCAAATATCAATATTTTTTCGACCCAACAGCACTTGTTCGCGAAATCGTTTATACTTATCGTTATGCCATACATCCTTAAAACTTTTCCCTTTCAAATCGCCCAGCGTATGTTGCGCATCTTTATCAAAGCAACAAGGCACTACCAACCCATCCCAACTGATAACCGTTGCATGCCATAAGCGCCAGCAATGATTTTGCAGCGAGTTTTTAAATTCCATTTGACCTTGCTGGTTCTTGCGATACCGGCTAAACTTATCAATACTTGGGATCAGGTTATTGGGATCGTTCTCATAATCGTACACCTGGGCTGTTTTAAACCGTACTTCATCTACCCCAATTTCCTTTGCCAGGCGTTTTACTTCTTCAATCTGGTGTTCATTAGGCTTTACCACCAGGAACTGGAAAAACACAAACGGCGTTTTGCTCTTCAATTCTTTTTTCCACTTTACAATGTTCCTGGCGCCTTCCAGTACCTTATGCAATTTTCCGCCCACGCGGTATTGCTGATATACATCCTGGGTAGTACCGTCAATGGAAATGATCAGCCGGTCTAACCCGCTTTCAACCGTTTTCCGGGCATTTTCTTCAGTCAAATAATGCGCATTCGTAGAAGTGGCCGTGTAAATACCTTTTCCCGATGCGTATTTTACCATATCAAGGAAACCTGGATTGAGATACGGTTCGCCCTGGAAATAAAAAACCAGGTATAACAAGTCTTTGGATAACTGGTCAATGGTTTCACTAAAAAAATCCTTTTGTAACATGCCCGTAGGACGGGTAAACGCCCGTAAACCGCTGGGACATTCCGGACAACGCAGGTTGCAAGAAGTGGTAGGCTCAAATGAAATGGATATCGGATACCCCCACTGTACTGGCTTGCCGGTTATTTTACTTATATAATAACTGCTTAATACCTTACCCGCATTCCATACCCGGCGGGGCGTTAACCTCGATAATAAATTGAAACTATCGTGCCAGTTAATTGAAGGCATAGAAGTGTAAAATTAGGGTTCGCGGGCTTAAGGGCAATGTTTTAGGGTCCCTAACGTTTAAAAGAGTTAAAATTTTCCACTTCAACAGATTATATCTCGCTTTGTTTAAGCGCTCTAATATATTTGTGTACCCTTATGGCAAATAAAAAAAAGGTAGCCATTGTTTGGAAGATCGTTGTAGGCCTGATCATGGTAGCCACCGTATTTATGTTGTTGTTACGTGTCTATGAATGGTGGGCCGAACGGCGCGCTCATTTCATCAGGTACGAGGCTTTTGGTATTGAAATTCCCACCCGTTATACCATTCATGGCATAGACGTAAGCCGTTACCAGGAAACCATTGATTGGGAAAGCGTTCAATCTATGAACGTGGAAGGAGTGAAACTGGGTTTTACCTTTATTAAGGCTACCGAAGGGATTGAAAGCCAGGACCGCTTTTTTAAACGGAACTGGAAAAGGGCTAAAGAAGCGGGGATGGCCCGTGGCGCTTATCATTTTTTTATTGCTACCAAAAGCGGCAAGACCCAGGCCGAACATTTTATAAAAACAGTAGAACTGCAACCCGGCGACATGCCGCCCGTGCTGGATGTGGAGCGAACCTTTGGGGTGCCCTATCAAAAGGTGCGCGAACGCGTTCGTGAATGGCTGGTAACGGTAGAGAATTACTACGGGGTACGGCCCATTATATACGCCAATGTTGATTTTTACCAACAGGTGCTTAAAGATGAATTTGACGATTATCCTTTATGGGTGGCTCACTACCTGCAAAAAGAAAAGCCCCGGATTTACCGCTCCTGGCATTTTTGGCAATACAGCGAGCAGGGGCACGTGAACGGTATCTTCTGCAAAGTCGATTTCAATGCCTTTAACGGCGACTCTACCGAATTCAAGAATTTGCTGATCAATTAAAAGGAAAGGGTGCGCCCTTTGAGCCATTTTGCCCCAACAAAATGTAATTTTATAGGGGTTTAATTGGTTTCTGATATAGTAAAACCGAACTAATGAGGGCGTTTTTCTTTTGAATGACAGGGAAACTTTTTCTCCGATGCGTTTTAAAAATTATTTGATAGCACAATTCTTTTTTTTAGCCAGATAAAAAGTTTGCATACATCGCAGCTTTGATTTCGATTCAACTAAAAAGTTTTCCTATGCCGTATCTTTTTTTTCAATGTGACCAAAGAGTTTTCGTATACCGCAACTTTTTTTTCGATGCGTTTTAAAAGTTTGCATACATCGCAGCTTTGATTTCGATTCAACTAAAAAGTTTTCCTATGCCGTATCTTTTTTTTCGATGTGACCAAAGAGTTTTCGTATACCGCAACTTTTTTTCGATGCGTTTTAAAAGTTTGCATACATCGCAATTTTTATTTCGACACAATGAAAAATTAAACAACTCGAAAATAAAATAATTGATCTGAAAATTTTCTTTCGAGGCATTGTTGTTTTTTTTTCGATATTAAACCAGGATTTTACAGCCAATTATAATTTCTTCTTGTATGAGCATGATGGAAGATGATGTTAAGGATTTTTTGAAACGGATCGTATGGTCGGTTTTTTTAGGATTTTTATGGCTGACAACTACGCTTGGCATTGGCACTTACAATGATTTGCTGGTTCCTAACCCATCAATAAGCATTGGTAATATTATTTTTTACATCTGGATGGCCAGCAGCCTGGCCGCGCTTATTTATATCAATTACCGCATCTGGAAAAAGAAGTTCCCACACGGGTGAAAATCAATGGGCAATTGACAATTTGCAATAGACAAGGGAAGGCAATAGACAATTCTTCGTCCGCTGTAACTTTAAACGCTTTCGTCAAAGCTTCCACGTTGGAGCAAGAAAAACGGCAGTGATTGGCAAAGCTATCCCTAAAAGCAATCGTGCCCCCATTTTCAGGGAGCACGATTAAGTATTTTGGTGATGAGTAGAGACGTATTGGGGGCGATTAAAACCTCGTTGCCGGGCAACCCACTTTTTTATCACGGTGATAGGAAGGTAAACCTGCAATGCGTTTGTACTGATCAATAAATGAGCGTACCGTTACCGTTAAGGCCATGTAATAATAACCGTCTTTTTCATTGGCGCCTCCGCGGGCTGTTTTAGTGGCCGGATATGCGCCGGCGCCCACTTCATCGCCCCGGTAAGCCAGGTCAACAGCAGTTTGGCCTTTCGCGTTCAACAACACCGCCTGATCTACATAATCTGAGCTAACATCATCAAGGTAATCGGTAAATAATTTCCGGTAACCGAGCTCCAGTCCAACCCTGATATCTTCGCTTATGGCATACGTAGCGCCAATACCCAGAGGTATATTGAATTGGGTGAGTGAATACTCCTTTTTACCCGCCACAATGCCCTGACCTTCGGTGCTCAAAGGCTTCAAAAAGGTTTTGGTGCCATCTTCGGTACGGGTAAAAGGTTTAAAATGATATAATCCAACTCCGGCAAACACGTAAGGTGTGAACCAGGAATTGTTTAAGCTTAATATATTGTATTGAACGCCCAACTCCCATTCAAACAGTTTGGTTTGAAAGTTCAGGTTACGCATTTTCATGGCGGCAGTACCTTTCTTGTCGTCGGCCTGTAGCGAGGAAAGCGTGAAATAGGTACGGGCAGTAAAATGTTCAGACAGATCGTATTGGGCGCCAAGTGACCCTAAGAATTTGGCTTGTTTAAAGGTTATTCGCTTTGCCTGTAAATCGCCCTGATAATTGGCGATACCTAAACGGGCGGAAAAATGAAAATTCTGTGCGACTGTTGCCAGGGGCAGGCAACATAACAGCATGATAATCTTTCTCATTGATATTCAATTAGGATATAATCTATTCACACTCACAAATCTACGGGTTGGTTGACACCTTTAAACGATTTGATAGTGAATTTATTACCTACCCCTAACCCCATAAGGGGGGAATAACTCCTCAGCCCGTGAATCAAGAAACGGCAGTCGTGAGTTATCAGTGGTGAATTGTCACTGGGTTCCGGAATTTTCGGAATGCTGAAATTTCGGCGGGCTTATTCACCATTGGCCATTCACTGCCTATTGCTTCGCATCAAGAATAACCGGCGTATTCCCCCTGCCCATGATTATCATTTTTGCATTACCTGAGGCCGCCAGGTCTTTCATGGCCTTGATTTGTTCGTATTGTAATTGCCTGTCGGTAAGGCTTTCGTTGATGATACGTTGGTAGTCGCTTATACCTTGCGCTTCCACACGCTTGCGTTCAGCCTCCTGCTTTTCTTTTTGCAGCACAAACTGCATTTTCTGCGCATCCTGTTCGGCAGTGATCTTTTGTTCAATGGCCGTTTTTACCATTTGTGGCAGGGTAATATTGCGTACGAGTAATTGTTCCAGCACCAGGCCGCGATTTTTAAAATCGGTTTCAATACTTTTAAATATGCGGGCCTGAAATTCATCCCGTTTTGACGAGTACAGGGATACAGCTTCGTAGTACACGGTATTATCGCGGATCTTTGTACGGGTAAGCGGGCGAACGATTTTATCGGTATAATTTAACCCGATTTCCCGAACGATGCGGGGCGCATCGGTTGGCAGTACCCTGTACAACACCGTGAGGTCAATTACTACTTCCAGGCCATCGGCAGTAAGTGCTCGAATGGCGTCATCACTTGCTTTCTGTCCTTCATCATGCACGCCGCTCATGGTGTAGTTCTGGGTTTTTACATCCATCTTCTCAACAACCAGCAGAGGGTTAATGAAATGCAGGCCGCTGGTCAACACATCGTTCTGTACTTTACCAAACAATTTCTTTACTCCTATTTCGCCGGCTTCTATCTGAATAATGCAGGAAGCCAGTATACCAATCAAGATTAAGATCACCCCGATTATACGGAGGGGAGATGCAAAGCGCCTGATATTTGATTCAATACTGCGGGTTATCACCAGGCGGCCAATAAGAAATACGATAACCCCGATAATAATTAGTGCCATGATAGTATGGTTTATTGTTTTGGGGAATGAAACTTTTTTTTAACTACTATGATCGGCTACAATCACCCATGTATCATTAATCTTTCTAAAGATGAGGTTGTAGTGGCCGCCCACATCGCCGATCTTCCTTTTCAAATGCCATTTACCTACAATGAAATAATATTCGGGCGAAAGGCGCTGTACTTTGACCAGGTCGAACGACAGGGTTCCCATAGCGTCTGCATTGCCGTAATTCTTTTTATAATTCATTAGTGTGTTCTGGTAACCATATGTTACGCCGCTCTTCCCAATAAACATCAGGGAGTCATTGTTCCAGTAACCTTTCATAAATTCTTCTATGTTCCCGTTGTTCCAGGCTATGGTTTGATCGCTTAGTATTTTTCGTATGGCCTGCTCATCGGCCGATTGTGCCCAGGTATGCTGAATGAGGAAAAAAGCCAGGAGGAAACTCATTAGTATTCTCATAATATGTAGTTGTTTCTCTAAAGATACAGCTTAAAACTACAAGCTGTAAGCTATTAGCCGAATGCCAAACATTTGTATTTGCTTAAAGCTTTTGGCTTAGAAGCTAAAAAAAAGCCTGAAAGAATCGAAATTCTCCCAGGCTTTGATATAAACACTTTTTATAAAATTATAACTTCAGTTTCTTCATATATGCAGCGTCGATAGCGGCGCTTTTCAATGGCGTACTGTTATCATAACGCTCCTGTTCAACGATAAAGTATTCTAACCCTTTCGAAGAACCGGTTTTCAAAATACTTTTGAAGTCTATACTACCGGTGCCCAGGTCAATAGAGGCATCATGATCTTTTGGCTCAGCACCTTTTCTACGATCTTTAACATGACACAGTTTAAAACGGCCGGGATATTTATTCAACCAGGCAATTGGATCTGCGCCGGCGGTAACTACCCAGTAAATATCCATTTCAAAATCTACCAGTTCAGCATTGGTATTTTGCATCAATACATCCTGCGGCAATTGACCTTCCAGGGTTTCAAAGCTGTAACCGTGGTTGTGATATGCAAAGCGCAATCCATTTTTCTTACAGATCTCACCACAGGCATTAAATTTTTCTGCCGCCTTTTTAAAATCGTCAATGGTCTTTTGCATACCAAGGTGCGGACAGATCAAATATTTCATTCCAATTTCACCGGCCAGTGCTGCCTTGGTCTCAAAATCATTATTGATATTGCAATGGCTTGAAACGATGGTCATGCCCAACTCCTGCATATAATTTTTAAACTCCTTGTTGGTCATCCCCCAGAACATGCCTTGCTTGCCTTCATAACTTTCAACCTGTTTATAACCGAACGACGCTACCTGTTTCAAAACGCCTTTGGGATCTTTAGGCAGGTCTTCGCGCAGGGAATATAACTGCAAACCAAACTTTTTTATCGAGGCATCGGTTGAAAAATCATCCATTGAAAATGCTGATCTTCCAATAAGTAATCCTGAAGCCAATGTTCCGGTTGCTTTGAGAAAACTTCTTCTATTGTGCATTTTTGATTTTTTAAATGGTGGAACCGATTAAAATCAAATACTGAATGCTGAAGCAGCAAACACTTCAACATTCAGTATTCATTATTCAACACTTGTCCCTACGGGTAGGGATTGAATATTTTTATAAAGCCCAGGCTTTGTCACCTTTTTTATAAGGAATGCAGGCTTCAAACTTACCGGGAACGGGCACATAGCGCAAAGCTTGTGTAGCGCCGGGTTCAGATGTAAAGTAACCCAACAGGGTCAACTGTTTCATCTGGGTAAAATAATGCACGTCGTCTTCCTTCTTTTTGTTCTTCCCGTATTCCTTTTGCTCTTTATCTATTTCGGTCAACAGTTCTTTGCGTTGCTCAGGGGTTATTTTCATAAACCCGCTGCCACCGAATTTTTTCTTGCTGGCCTCGTTCAGTTTATTCATTCCTTCCAGGAATACTTTCTGGTTCTTTTCGTCATAGCAGTCCTTAACCATAACCGTCATGAACGTACCTACCTTGGCAGCTTTGGCGCCAGGCGTATCGGTAGCAGGAATAATGGTTTCGGCCACTTCATCCAGGTAAGCAATGTCGTCAGCGGTGAAGTCAACAGACTGACCGATTTTTTTATCGCCAGTGCCGCAACCGCTCAGAAAGAATTCAGCCCCGATCACCGATCCGCCCAACAACAATGCAACACGGGATAATGCGTCTCTTCTGTTCATAATAACTAATTTGAAAATTATTCAATTTGAAAATTTGAAAATTCTATCTGCCGTTTTCACTTGCTCGTTCAGAATTGCAATTCGCCATTTGATTTGAAAATCTGAAAATTAAGAATGCCCCCATTTTCAAATTTTCAAATTACCACATTATCAAATTCTACAGGTTTCCTTTCTTCAACTCATTTACCGCAAAATCAGCAGCGCGGGCCGTAAGCGCCATATACGTTAATGACGGGTTCTGGCAGGCTGATGATGCCATACAGGCGCCATCGGTAATGAACACATTTTTTACATCGTGCATCTGGTTATTGCCGTTCAACACCGATGTTTTAGGATCTCTACCCATGCGGGCGGTGCCCATTTCATGAATACAGAATCCGGGCGGCGGATCGCTATCGTACGTGCTCACATTTTTCAACCCTGCTTTCTCTAACATTTCCTTGGCGCTATCCATCATATCCTTCCGCATGATCTTTTCATTTTCCTTGAACTCACAATCAATATCAAGCGTAGGCAGCCCCCATTTATCTTTCTTGTCTTTATTTAAAGTGGCCTTGTTTTCATAATAAGGCAGGTGCTCGCCCCAGGCGCCAATGCCCATGGTCCAGTTACCAGGTTCTGTAAGACTGGCTTTCAGTTCAACGCCAATACCATCTCCGTTATTTACTCTACCCCTGCTGGCGCCGCCCTGGTAACCAAAACCGCGTACATAATCGCTGCGTTTTGTTTTTTCATTGATATTCCTGAACCGGGGAATATAGATACCATTCGGCCTTCTTCCATAATAATAAGTATCAGCAAACCCTTCATAATCTCCATGTGCCCCTACACCATAGTGATGGTCCATCAGGTTATGCCCTACCTGCTCGCTGGTATTACCAAATCCATTCGGAAATGCATCCGACACGGAGTGTAATAAGATATGCGCAGTTCCCAGGGTTGATGCGTTCAGGAAGACTATTTTAGCATAGTACTCTTCGGTCTTCATGGTTTCAGCATCAAGAATCCGTACACCGGTTGCGCGCTTTTTATCTTTATCATACAACACATCCAGCACAATGGAATTGGGCCGTAAAGTAAGATTACCGGTTGCTCTGGCGGCAGGCAGGGTTGCCGAGTTACTGCTGAAATAACCACCGAACGGACAGCCCTGGTGGCATTTATTGCGGTACTGGCAAGGCCCGCGGTCACCCACTTGTTTTGTGTGGTTGGCCGAACGACCCATGATCATTACCCGGTCGGTATAATTTTGTTTAAGGCTGGCCGCCACATGTTTCTCAAGGCAATTCATTTCCATGGCAGGTAAAAATTCGCCATCGGGCAACTGCGGCAAACCATCGCGGTTTCCATTTATACCAGCAAATTTCTCAACATAGCTGTACCAGGGCGCCAGGTCTTTATACCGGATGGGCCAATCAACTCCATGGCCATCTTTCGCATTGGCTTCAAAGTCCAGTTCACTCCAGCGATATGACTGACGGCCCCACATCAGCGAACGGCCGCCAACATGATACCCGCGTATCCACCAGAACTTCTTTACCTCGTTGTATGGATTTTCCAGATCATTGACAAAGAACTTTTTTGATACTTCATCAAAAGCATAACACTTGCTTTGAATAGGGCTGTTCTTCCTGTCTTCTTCAGTTACCTTATTATGGTGTATCAATTGCCAGATATCCTTTTCTGTTCCGGCGTAGTCTTTTATGTGTTCTACATTTCTACCCCGTTCCAGCACCAGTGTTTTCAGGCCCTTTTCGCATAATTCTTTGGCGGCCCAGCCACCACTTATACCCGACCCTACTACAATGGCATCATAGGTATTTTGTACAGTTGCTTTAGTGTTTAGGTGTACGTTTAGAGAATCGCCCATAATATTAATTTGCTAATTTGATAATGTGCTAATATGCTAATTGACAGAATAAAGACGCAATCAATTAGGATTAGGCAGCGTGTAAATTAAAAAAAATTTTAAATGTTTCGTGAACATTTAACAAGCCTGCCTTTACTATTAGTACATCAGCACATTAATCTTACAGGTTTTGCTTTTTCAATTCACTCACCGCATGGTCGGCGGCACGGGCCGTTAAGGCCATGTAAGTAAGTGAAGGGTTAACGCACGCTGCAGATGTCATGCAGGCGCCGTCTGTTACATATACATTGGGTGCATCCCAAACCTGGTTATGTGCATTGAGCACGGAGGTTTTAGGATCTTTACCCATGCGGGCTGTTCCCATTTCATGAATACCCATGCCCATGAAATAATCGCTTTCTGATGGTTTTACATCCTTCAAACCGGCTGCCGTCAGCATTTCCATGGCATCGTTCTTCATATCGATGCGCATTTTCTTTTCATTTTCCTTCAATTCACAATCAATAGCCAGCACGGGTAAACCCCATTTATCTTTTTTCGATGTATCGAGCGAGATCCGGTTCTCGTGGTAAGGTAATATTTCACCAAAGGCGGTCATACCCATCGACCAGGGACCAGGTTCAGATAATGCATTCTTCAATTCGGCCCCGATGCTTAATTCAGCGATCTGGCGGTTCCAACCCTGACGGCTGGCGCCACCCTGGTAACCGAAACCCCTCACATAATCCCTTTTATCGCTGCCCACATTGCGGAAACGTGGTATATAGAAGCCGGTTGGCCTGCGGCCGAAATAGTATTTGTCGTCATAGCCTTCAGCCAAACCATCTGCACCAATCCTGAAATGATGATCCATTACATTATGTCCCAATTCGCCGCTGCTGCTGCCCAAGCCACCAGGCCAGATGTCAGTTGCAGAATTGAACAAAACCCAGGTACTGTTAAATGCTGAAGCGCACAGGAACACCACTTTCGATTTAAACTCGTATGTTTTATTTTCCTGCGCATCCATCACTTCAACCCCTGTGGCTCTTTTCTTGTCTTTATCGTACAATACTTTTGTTACAATTGAAAACGGGCGCAGTGTTAAATTACCGGTAGCCACAGCAGCAGGCAAGGTAGAAGACTGGGTGCTGAAGTAGCCGCCAAACGGACAACCCAGCCAGCATTTGTTGCGGTACTGGCAATTGGTTCTGCCTGGTAACGGCTGTGTGATGTTGGCAACGCGGCCAATGAATAAATGACGTTGTCCTTTATAATATTCTTTCAACCGGGCAGCCGCATCTTTTTCAACGCAGTTCAACTCCATAGGAGGTTGAAACTGTCCATCTGGTAAATGCGCCAATCCTTCTTTACTACCACTGATACCTGCGAATTTTTCAACATAGTCGTACCAGGGCGCAATTTCTTTATAACGAATAGGCCAGTCTACACCATGCCCATCTTTAACATTTGCCTCAAAATCGAGATCGCTGAACCGGTAGCTTTGCCGGCCCCACATCAATGAGCGGCCGCCTACATGGTATCCGCGAAACCAATCGAACCTTTTTGTTTCGGTATATGGACAATCTTTTTCGTTGGTCCAATAGTTCAGGTTCATTTCATTCAACGGATAATCCCGGTTCAACACGGGATATTCTTTTATCATCTCCTGGGTTTTACCGCCTCGATGCGGAAATTCCCAGGGCGCCTTATTGGCGTTTGTGTAACCTTTTATATGCTCAATATTTTCACCACGTTCAAGCAACAGTACCTTCAGTCCTTTTTCGGTCAACTCCTTTGCAGCCCATCCGCCGCTAATACCCGACCCCACTACAATAGCATCATATACATTGTCTGCCATGATTCATTGTTTTTTAGTTTTAGAAAGACGAGAGAAAAGCAAAAACCAGTTCTATACGTCACAAATTTTTATTGCTTTTTCAAGCGATGCCAACTTTTCTTCGTTGGTTTTGCGAGCTGGTATAAATTCCTGCGCAACGTACCCTTTAAAGCCGGTATCAAGAATTGCCTTCATGATAGCAGGGTAATACAACTCCTGCGTTTCATCAATTTCATTTCTTCCGGGAACGCCACCGGTGTGATAATGGGCTATGTACTGGTGATTGTCTTTTATGGTGCGAATAACATCACCCTCATCTATCTGCATATGATAGATGTCGTATAGCAGTTTGAAATTTTCTGAACCTATGCGTTTACACAGCTCAACGCCCCAGGCGGTTTTATCGCACTGGTAATCTTTGTGGTTCACCTTGCTGTTCAGCAATTCCATTACGAGGATCACATTATTTTTTTCAGCTACGCTCATGATCTGCTTTAAGCCTTCGGCGCAGTTTTTCCAGCCTGTTTCATCGTCTATACCGCGCCGGTTGCCACTAAAGCAAATGAGGTTTTTATAACCTGCTTTAGCAACCAGGGGAATCATCTCGGTATAATTCTTTATTAACTGCGCGTGGAATTTTTTGTCGTTCCAGCCATCTACCAGGTTTAATTCGGCACCATTGCACATAGAAGAGAACAGGCCATGTTTTTGCAAGGTGGGCCACTCTTTGGGGCCAACAAGGTCAATAGCTTTAATGCCCATTTTTTTAGTGGCAGCACAAAATTCTTCCAACTCAACAGAACTGTAGCACCAACGACAAACTGCGTGGTTGATATTTCCTTTCAAGGTTGTTGATTTAATTTCTTCAGAAGTGGTAAAAGACGAAAGCATGTTGGCAGTACCCAGCGCGGCCGTACCCGCTACCAGGTTCTTAATGGCAACTCTTCGCGATTGATTGGCCATGTTTATAAAAGTTAAGATTGAAATTTACAAATTGTTCACGCAAAAACGATTAAATGTAAAACCGTTAACGTTAAAATATTCCAAAAGGTTAAGATAGTACTATAATGCGCTAACGGTTGTTAACAGCTAACCAGGCGTCGTATTTTGAATTCCCAAAACAGCCTATGCTATTGCCTGTTCCTGTTTGTGCTGCACGTAGTGCTTACGGCGCGCAAAATAGATTATAACAAAAATTACTACCAGGATGGCAGGCATAATAGCAACCTTCATAAAGGTATTGGAGCCGGCGATGGATTCTGCTTTTGCTACTTCTTCCCCGGCTGCAATGGCAGCAGCTTTATAGTTATCGTACCATTTACCCATAACAGGCAGAATTAAAGACACCGAAAACATACCCGCGCCACCCATTAATGATAGTCCTAAAGCGCCCGTATTGGGTAAATATTCAGATACAAAGCCAAGCATGGTTGGCCAGAAGAAGCAGATACCAATAGCAAATACAAGGGCCGCACCAAATGCAGCGCCGCCGCTGGCATTGCTTAACAGTATTAAACCAATACCGGCAAATAAAGCGGAAAATATCAGCATACCATTGGGATTTAAACGGTGCACAACCGGTCCGGCAAAAGAACGGCCCAGGGCCATAACACCATTAATAAATACCAGTACCAGGATACCTGAAACACCTGCACCCTGCAATAAAGCACCCAGCCACTGGTTAGTACCCAACTCGGTGGCAGCGGTCAAAAACATACAAACAACCATTACTATAAACAAGGGGCTTAAACAGGCAGCAAACATTTGTTTGCCACTGATACCTTTTGCAACACGTTCTGTTTGGGGAAATTTAAGCTTCAGGAATAACACGCCATAAATTACAGCCGGGATCAATAACAGGGCTACCAGCACATGCCAGCCGATCTGCATTTTTTCTAACAGCACATACGCTATTAAACCGCCAATTACAATACCACCCGGAAACCATACGTGAAAGCGATTTAACATCGTCGTCTTATTATCAGGGAACAAAGAAACCACAAGCGGGTTACAAGCTGCTTCTACCATGCCATTACCGATCCCTATACACAGGGTACCTATAAATAACATGGTGGCGTCCTTTGCAATCAGGTAAATAATTACGCCCGACACATGCCCGATAAAAGCAAGCCCGATCAAACGTTTCATACCTATTACATCGCACAACGGCCCACCAAAGATCATGGCCAATGTAAAACCCCAGAATGCCGGACTGAAAACCCAGCCAATTTGTTCTTTATCGAGATGAAATTCAGTACCCCAAACACCTTCAAGAGAGGCGCGGAAAGCAAAGGTCATTGCAGTAACAATAAGCGCAGTACAGCTAGCAATAAATAGTTGCTTCCGGTTGATAGTTGGTTGTTGCATGGCAAGAAACATTTAGGTTTATAGATGGGGGTAATTGATAATTTTTAAAGTTTTTACCGAACCACCTAACTTTATCGAATGCTATTGTAATTTCGTTAGATTCAAATAAGCATGTAAATGTAATTTTTTATTTTAAAACAAATCCTTTTTCACATTTTCTAATTTCTTTTTCATGAACAGAAAATTAAAAATGGGAATGGTGGGTGGAGGCAAAGATGCCTTTATCGGCGCTGTTCACCGCATTGCTGCTAATATGGATGGCCTCATTGAGCTCGCATGTGGGTCACTAAGTATTTCCCCTGAGATGGCTATCGAATCCGGAAAAATGTTATTTCTGCCCGATGACCGCATATATACCAAATATGAAGATATGATCAAGGCAGAAAGCAAATTACCAGCCGGTCAACGCATGGACTTTGTTACAATTGTAACACCCAACTTTGCACACTTTGCTCCTGCTATGATGGCGCTTGACCATGGCTTTCATGTGGTAATAGAAAAACCCATGACCTTCACACTAGACGAAGCAAAACAATTAAAAAAGAAAGTAGATGAAACCGGTTTACAGTTGTGCTTAACACATACCTATTCCGGCTACCCGATGGTTAAGCAGGCTCGCGCTATGGTCCAGGGCGGTGTTTTTGGAAAAATAAGAAAAGTATATGTAGAGTATCCGCAAGGATGGTTAAGTAAATTGTCGGAACGCGAAGGCAATGCCCAGGCTGCCTGGAGAACCGATCCTAAAAAATCAGGAAAGAGCGGTTGCATGGGCGATATTGGGACCCACGCTGCCCACCTAACTGAATACATTACCGGTTTACAAATTACGCATATGTGCGCCGACCTGAATATAATGGTAGAAGGCCGCATACTGGATGATGATGGCAACGTATTATTAAAGTTCGATAATGGCGCTGCCGGCGTTTTAATGGCTTCGCAGGTAGCCGCCGGTGAAGAAAATGCATTGAAGATCCGGATATATGGCGAACGTGGCGGCCTTGAATGGGCGCAGCACGAACCAAACACCCTCATCGTTAAATGGCTCGATCAACCAACGCAGATCTTACGCGCCGGTGGAAATTATACCGGCGTGTTGTCTTCTTTCGCAACGCATAACTGCCGCACTCCGGGCGGACACCCCGAGGGTTACCTGGAAGCATTCGGCAATATCTATCGCAACTTTGCGCTGACCTTATCTGCTCATATTGATGGCGTACAACCTTCAAAAGAAATGCTCGACTTTCCGCGGGTAGACGAAGGCGTTCGTGGTATGGCGTTTATCGATAACGTTGTTAAGAGCAGCGCCAGCAAAGAAAAATGGACGTTGTTTGAAGTATAAACGGCAAGGCCGTAAATCTCAAATTACAAATCGCAAGCTCAAAACAAAACTCAAATCACAAACTACGCATAATAGTACTTTGGTAATTGGGAATTTGGGTTTTGGAATTTATTCTTTGGATCTTGGAATTTGGTTCTTGAAATTTTAACAATCAAAGCGCATTTAATGAAGACGATAAAAGGACCCGGATTATTCCTGGCTCAGTTCATGGGCGATCAACCGCCATTCAATACACTGAAATCAATTTGCCAGTGGGCGAAAAGCCTGGGCTTTGTGGGTGTACAAATACCTTCCTGGGACAGCCGCTGTATCGATCTGCAAAAAGCAGCCGAAAGCAAAACCTATGCTGACGAAATAAAAGGCGTCGTAAAAGAAGCCGGGTTAGAGATCACAGAACTCTCAACTCATTTGCAAGGGCAACTGGTGGCAGTACATCCTGCCTACGATACATTGGTCGATGGCTTTGCACCGGAAAAATTCCGCAATAATCCCAAAGCCCGTACCGAATGGGCCGTTCAACAATTGCGCTATGGCGCCAAGGCTTCGCAAAACCTGGGATTAGATGCCCACGCAACTTTCAGCGGTGCCTTGTTATGGCCCACAGTATATCCCTGGCCACAACGGCCCGCGGGGCTTGTTGAGACCGGCTTCAAAGAGCTGGCCAACCGCTGGCTACCCATCCTAAATTACTTCGATGAGTGCGGAGTGGATGTTTGTTACGAAGTACATCCCAATGAAGATATTCACGATGGTATTTCATACGAGCTCTTCTTAAAACATACCAATAACCATTCAAGGGCCTGCCTGTTGTACGACCCTTCGCACTTTGTATTGCAATGCCTCGATTATCTGGAGTATATCGACAACTATCATGAGCGCATTCGCATGTTCCATGTAAAAGATGCGGAGTTCAACCCAACCGGAAAGCAAGGCGTTTATGGTGGCTACCAGAACTGGATAGACAGGGCCGGCCGTTTTCGCTCGCTGGGCGATGGCCAGGTAGATTTTAAATCTATCTTTAGTAAACTATCGGCTTATGATTATAAAGGCTGGGCCGTGCTGGAATGGGAATGTTGTATCAAGCATCCTGAAGACGGCGCTGCAGAAGGAGCCGTGTTCATAAAAGACCACATTATTCGCGTTACAGAGAAAGCGTTTGACGATTTTGCCGGTACCGGAAGCGATGAAAAATTTAACCGGTCGGTATTAGGATTAAAATAATGTAATTTGCTAAACTTGTAACTTGCACATTCTGAACTAAAATTTGTTTCGATGAAGAAATATGTTGTTTTTGCTGCATTTTGTACAGCAATGGTTGCCTGCAACTCCTCAGACGGTAAAAAAGCCGGTGAAGAAAAACCAGCCGAAAATGCAACTCCCACCGCTCCCGCCAGCAACGCCAATGAAAAAGGCCTGGAAATGATCGGTGCGCTCGATTGCACTACCTGTCATAAGATCAGTGAAAAAAATATCGGACCTGCTTATACTGAAGTGGCTCAAAAATATGAAGCAACCGAAGCAAATATTGACACCCTTGCTCAAAAAATAATCAAGGGCGGCTCTGGTGTCTGGGGCAGCGTACCAATGACACCACACCCGACAGTTAGTGTCGACAGTGCCAAAGAAATGGTTCGCTACATACTCTCATTAAAAAATCAATAAACTACATAACCCCTGCTCTCACAAAGCGGGGGTCTCTTTTTAATGTATTGCAGGCCGCTTACGTGTACCACTTATTTAGAAATAATACATGAAAAAGTTACTTATCGCCTTATTCCCGGTTACATTGTTAGCTTGTCATTCTGCTAATAAAACCACTGGCTCATCAAACGGATCTGTAAAGAGCAAAGGCGGCTGGCAGGTTTTATTCAATGGCACGTCTAAAGACAACTGGCATATTTATAATAACAAATCAGATGGCGCTGCCTGGAAAGTGCAAAATGGTATTTTATACCTCGACCCCGCAGCCAAACAAAGCGGCGCAGGCGGCGGCGATCTGGTGACCAATGAAGAATATGAAAACTTCCATCTGAAACTGGAATGGAAAATTGATTCGGCAGGCAACAGCGGCATTATTTTTCTTACCCAGGAAGATGCGAAATATAACGCCTCGTACTTAACGGGTCCCGAAATGCAGATCATCGACAACAATGGCCATCGCGATTCAAAGATCAATAAACACCGCGCCGGCGATCTGTACGATCTTATTGCCAGTACACCTGAGAACGTACGTCCCTGGGGCCAGTGGAATCAGATTGAGATCATTATCAATAAGGGCCTGCTCGAATTATATCAGAACGGAACCAAAGTAGTTTCTACTATTATGTGGGATGATAACTGGAAATCGTTAATCGCGAACAGCAAGTTTAAGAACTGGGCTGGTTTTGGCATGTTCCAAAAGGGCCGCATTGCCTTACAGGACCATGGTAATGGCGTAGCGTTCAGAAATATCCAGATCAAAAGATTATAAAATCGTCTCCTCACTAAAATCAACTATATGCGCACAACTTTTGCTTGTTTGGTATTGGCCGGTGCAATCGCCGGTTGCCAGGGCGGTACCGGTACCAATCAACCGGGAACCGATACAACAAAAACAGATACTATGGCCGCTGCTCCTGTTGAAGTAACTACAAACAGCCTTACTAACGAAGAAAAAAACACTGGCTGGCAATTACTGTTTGACGGCGTATCTAAAGGCAATTTCCATGTTTTCAATAAGAAAACCGATGGCTCGGCCTGGCAGGTGACCGATGGCGCTATACACCTTGATACAACCACTAAGAACGAGGGTAAAATAGTAGGCGGGGGCGACCTGGTGACCAATGAAGAATATGAGAGTTTCGATCTGAAGCTGGAATGGAAAATTGACCCGGGCGGCAATAGCGGTATTATGTTCTATGTGCAGGAAGGACCCGGATTCACTGAAACATATCATACCGGTCCCGAAATGCAGGTGTTGGATAATGCCGCGCATCCTGATGCTAAAATCAATAAGCACCGCGCAGGTGATCTGTATGATCTTATTGCCAGTTCACCCGAAACTGTAAAGCCTGCCGGAGAATGGAACCAGGTTGAAGTGATCTCAAATAAAGGGGCGTTGGAATTTCATTTAAACGGCACCAAAGTCCTCAGCACTACGATGTGGGACGATGCCTGGAAAAAAATGATCGCCGCCAGCAAATTCAAACAATGGTCTGGCTTTGGAACTTATAAAAAGGGAAGAATTGCATTGCAGGACCACGGCAATTCCGTTTGGTACCGTAATATCAAGATCAAAAAATTATAATGATAATAACCGTGTCACGGTTCCAAACCGTGGCACGGTTAATTTTATTTAAACCTTTGGCAGTTTATATCCATTCTCATACTCCTTCATCAGGTACTGGCTATTGATCTTTTCATCGGTAAATTTTCCATTCGATTTATCCCACACCAGCCTTTGTCCGCTTCTGAAAGAAATATTTCCCATTTGAGCAACAGTAGCCACATGCGCTCCGGCCTGAATAGAACAGTTGAGGTCTTCCATTTTTCTTGACTTCACCACATCAATGAAATTCACCCAGTGATTATTTAAACCATTATCTGATGGTTTAACAAACGACTTGCTTGCTTTATTGGTGCTTTGCGGTTCTTCCAGCACTTCCCAACCTCCGCGGTAAAGCACCAGCGTACCATTGTTGCCAATGAAGGCGATGCCGTGGTTTCTGCCATAAGAACCGTTATCAATACCCATGGCGGAGTCCCATACCAGGTTGAATTTGTCGAATTCGTATAAGGTTGTCAATGTATCGGGCGTTTCCTGGCTTAGATCGGGATAAGCAAACTTACCGCCGAGGGCGGCAATTGACTTGGGCACATCGGCCTTCATGCCCAGCAAAGCATAATCAAGCAGGTGCACGCCCCAGTCGGTCATAAGGCCACCGGCGTAATCCCAAAACCACCTGAAATGAAAATGAAACCGGCTGGCATTGAAAGGGCGCTTGGGAGCAGGTCCCAGCCAGGCGGCATAATCTACACTGGCAGGCGGGTTACTGTCGGGCACCACCGGTTGGGGATGCATCCATCCCTGGTAGCACCACACTTTTACCGTTCTTATCATTCCCAGCTTTCCGCTTTGTACATAGTCAACAGCATCTTTAAAATGTTGCTGGCTGCGTTGCCACTGGCCTGCCTGAACTACTTTGTTGTAGCGTTGTTGGGCAGCTATCATGCTGCGGCATTCCACAATTGAATTACCAACAGGCTTTTCAATATATACATCTTTACCTGCTTCGCAGGCATGTATCATTTGTAAGGCATGCCAATGATCGGGTGTGCCTACAATAACGATGTCAATATCTTTTTGCTCCAGTAGCTTACGGTAATCGCTATATGCTTTCACTTTCGAAGCATCAAGATTCATCTTTGCCAGCTCACCCATTCTTTTATCCAACACATTCTTGTCTACATCGCAGATGGCCGCCAAATTAACGCCCGGCACTTTTAAAGCAGACGTTACATTAGCCCAACCCATGCCATTGATGCCAATGGCGCCAATTCGTAGTTGGTCGGAGGGTGCAATGCGGTTTTTAAAAATGGCAAATGTTTGATTGTCGAACGAAGACAATACAGTTCCCCCGGCAAGCAATGTGCCCGCCTGTTGCAAGAATTTTCTGCGATGCATCATATGAAATGGTATAAGGTATTATAATAGGATAACAAGTTTACTTTATGATATTCTTTTTCAGGTATGCGATACTTTTGGCGGTACTATCTAATGGCGCACCCGGGCACATGTCCTGCTCTACAAAAAAATACTTCATGCCGCTTTGCTTGGCGTAATTAAATATCTTTTTATAGTTGATAACCCCGCTTCCAACTTCAGTAAAGGATTTTTTCGGCGTATTGTCCATATCTTTTACATGCCACATGGTAAAGCGGCCGGGGTGTTTGGCAAACATGGCCAACGGATCTTTACCGGCTTTTGAAACCCAGTAAATATCCAATTCAAAAAATACCAGTTTGGGATCTGTTTCTTTTAAAAAGATATCCATGCCGGTTTTACCGTCTACCGGAACAAATTCAAAATCGTGGTTGTGATAAGCGAGCTTTACGCCTGCTTTCTTAGCTATTTCACCCGCTTTGTTAAGGGAGGCTGCAATTTTCTTATAGTTATCGGCTGAGGTGCGGTATTGTTCTTCCAGCCAGGGAATAACAATAAATTCCTGGCCAATTGCTTTGGCATCATCTACTGCAGGTTTCCATTTTTCTTCCCAGCCGCTTTGTAAAAAAATACTGGCGGGGAACGTGTGACCGCTGGGCGTAGATAATCCGTTTTCTTTAAGTGTTGCCAGCAATTCGGTTGCGTTCATACCAAACCATTTGCCGCCGCCATAACCAAATGTTTCAACGGTTTTATATCCTTGCGCAGCAACTTTAGCTAAAGTACCTTTTGCATCTTTACCCATTTCATTGCGGAGGGTATAAAGCTGCAGGCCAATTTTTTTGGGTGTACTGAACCATTCTTCCTTACTAATAAAAAAACTTGCGGTAAGCAGGGACGATTGTCTTATAAAATCCCGACGAGTAGACATAGCGAATCGTTTTAGGGAATGAAATTACTTAAAAATCATGTGCAATGATTTTCAAAACCTACCGATCGTCATTCAATGCAAAAAAAGTATCAGTGCAGATAGGTATTGCCAAATTCTGGCATGTATATATTAAAGAAAATTGTTTTACTGGTGGCAGATTTTAGCTGTACGCTTTAAGCCCCACCCTGCAAGCAAATGCAGGAGCGAACTGTTAAGGAAATTGGTTTATTTATTACTGGAAATGGCCTGTGGACTGTGTCTATTGCTTATTGCCAATTGAACTAAGCTTCTTCCATCTGGTTTAGCAGGTCTTTTAACTTTTGAATATGCTGCCCGTACAGTTTGTTAACGAACCAGCGATTCAGAAAATAACTGCCAACAGTGACCAACACACCTATTGAAATAAATAAATAGAAAAAACGATGATTGCTGATGTTGGCGGTAATAGGCAATTGCGAAACGGAAGTTTGCGCTTCTACATTAACGCCATTCAGCGATGGAGTGGCGTCAGGTGCATTAAATAAAGTAATAACGCCGGCAGCAAAATAAGCCAGCGGTGTAAGAATGGTGCCCGCAACAAAATAAAAGCGAACGTATTTTTCTAGCGTAACCAACTGTTGCTTCAAATTGGATTTTACTTCACAAGCCACGCACTGCATTTGTTTCAGCAGCTTATTCTTGCGGTAATAATAGAATAGAAAGGCGCCGCCCACCAAACCAAGCAATACAGCCAGTTCGTTGTAATGGCCCTGCTGTATTACAATATACCAGATACTAAGCGTATAGATGACCAATACGGCAACCAACTCGCGGTTAAGGTTGCGCTTTAATTTGGCAATAGTGCCTTGTGACCGTTTTTGCAACATGGACAAAATAGGCACTTCCCTGCCCGGTTGAAGATCTTCTTCATCCAGATTTTTCCAAATATCTTTCAGGCTATCTAACTCCATGTTCTACAGATTTTGTGAGTTTACGTAATTTTTCTTTGATCCGGTTCATTTTCACGCGCAGGTTATTCTGATTGATCCCCAAAATATCTTCCATTTCTTCGTAACTCTTATCTTCAAGGTACAGCATTACAATAGCCCGTTCAATTTCAGTAAGATGGTTAATAGCCTTATACAGTTGCTGCAACCGCTCTTCTTTTTCGTTATTGTATTGAATGTCTTGAATCTCCGTTGGTAATAATTCAGGTTCTACGCTTTTAATGTACTTCTTTTGTTTACGCAGGTCAGAAATGGCTGTATTCAATGCAATACGGTATAACCAGGTGCTGAATTTTGAATCACCCCTGAACCGTGGATAAGCGCCCCATAATTGTATTACGATCTCCTGGAACAGATCCTGTTTATCGTAGTCGGATGTACAATATAAATTGCACACCTTATACAACATAGCGCGGTGTTGGTGCACCAAAGCCACAAACTCATCCTGGTTAAGTTTTGCCTGCAATTGTTGGGTTGGTTTTAGCGAAAAGATACCAAATTGGTCGTCGAATTACCTAAAAAATTACAGTTGAAACGGCCATTTTCTGTAAATAAAGTGTGAAAAAGAACCAACTACCGCCTGGTGGATCTGGGAACAGTTTTTTTACCCTGCAAATTGGACGCCTAATGACCTGGCAACCTGCGGATTTTTTCACATAAACACTTGTTAACCAATTCGCTCCCTAATTTTTCCGACGCCCTTAAACTTTCTTCTTTCGGCCTCAGAATTCCGACTTCTGAGTTCATCCTCTATCTTCGCACTCATGAATAAAATCTATCATTTGGGGAACTGCACCACCTGCCAGGCTATTATAAAAGAGACCGGGATCGATAAAAAAGGCTTCGAAATGCAGGATATTAAAACCGAAAGCATAAGTGCCACCCAGCTCGACGAAATGAAAAACAAGACCGGCAGCTACGAATCGCTGTTCAGCCGCCGCGCTATGAAATACAAGGAAATGGGCCTGAAGGACAAGCCCCTTACAGAAAAAGATTATCGCCAGTTGATCCTGGATGAATACACTTTTTTAAAAAGGCCGGTGGTTTTTGTAAATGATAAAATTTTTGTGGGCAGTGAAAAGAAAAATGTTGAGGCGTTAAAGAACGCTTTACGCTGACCCATTCTTTAATAACGACATCCGCAGGCTTTCAAAATTAATTACGTTCACCTTAACCATGCCCGGTTTACCGGCATAGTCGGAGGCGGAACTGTATAAGTAGTGTTCCGGGCTGCTTACAATACCGTCGCGTACCGGGTTTTCGTGAATGTATAAAACCCTTTCCTGTAATTTATATACCTGCTTGAAATCTATGTAGGCGGGATTGGTGCAGGTTTGCCACAACTGAAATTTTTCAATTTTTTTAAGGCTCAGGCTACAGTTTTCAAACCGCTGCAACATCCACGACCGGCGCAGGTCGGGTTCTATATCAATAGCCTCCAGGATCTTTGTAGTAGTATATCTTTTAAATTCTTTTTCAATCATGGCCAGCCCCGAGCCATCCTGGGCCCTGGCCAGCATATGCAGGTGATTGGTCATTAAGCACCAGGCATATACCGTGAACTTTTTTGCTTCAATACAATAGTTTAATGCATCAACAATGATGTGTTTATAAGTTGGTCTTATAAACACATCTATCCAGTCTACCACATTAAAAGTCAAATAGGAACAATCCTGTTGTTTGAAACCCTGATTTTTATTTTTATCAATCATAGGAGAATTGATTTATCAATTATCATTAATAAATGTATACTCGGGTGAATAATAAAACCGTGCTGTTGAATTGGCTCCGGGTGCGGATAATACGTACAATCAGGCTAAAGAAATATAGCAGAGACAAGGGAATGTAATATACAAAATGTTGGTAAGAAAATCGCCTGGTGTTAATGCCCGTTAACGAATAATAATTTTTTATTAATGCTTTTTACTGGTTACAAATGCTTTAACGATATGCCTTTCGTGAATTAAAATAATGGCTTATCAGGGCATAAAAGAATACACCCGACCAATTTTTTAAATCGGCCGGAAAATATATGCTAACAGAGGTATACGGAATTTATTAAAATACTATTGCCAGGGTGCCAGCTTAACCCGTTGCAGCGGATGGGCGCTGCTGTAAACATAATGATGGGGATCATCGACCAGCCTGGTTGTAACCGGCAAATTCACTACTTCGGTTACATGCTGGGCAAACAATTCGGAGCTATCTAAAACAACGGGGTGATTTCCAAATTGCCAAAAGTGATGCTCCGCATCATGTTGATACCGGTTACTGTAATAATGAAACAATCGCATCATCCATTCTTTTCGCTTTTCTTCAGGATTCTCTGCAATTGATTTCAGAATTTGCTTTGCAGTACCGTTTTTAAACTCTCTTAAGATTGTTGAGATGTGTTTCTTCTTTGATGAGGCAATAATAGTGATGTAGCTGGGCATTAACACGTATTCATACACATGTAGGTTTTTGTTGTCAATACAATTGTTTAGGTTGTCAATAAGAATTTCGCAATAAGCATGATGGGTGAATACATCTATCCAGCCAGACACACTTAGTGTAACATAATAAGAGCCGAAGGGTGGGGGTTTTTCGTACATTCATATAAGGTAGTAAAGTTTTGGCATTAAAACAATCCCGTATCGGGTCTTTGTAACGAATAGCATTTATTTTGATACCGATCAACTATTACCCCCTACAATTCAATGACTTAACCCCTATAAAATCCCTTTGAACGTGCCAATCCCATTCATTTCTGGCCAATACATTCAAATGCTCCGAAGTGTGGGGGTTACATCTTGTACTTGTCAAGCCCGAGTGTGCTTCGTCGACCAAAACATTTAATAGGTGTTTTTCCTTTTAGTCTACGGTTACTTGTATTCTATCATAACCAACACTACTACCAGCCACTTTATCAATTTTCCGGCAGCGGGATAAATAGCTTTACGTAGTTTCTAAAAATAATCTTGACAGTAAAGTTATAGCCATGAAGAAAAATCTGTTTGCAACATTGATCACGGGCCTGCTGATGCAGGCCGCAACTTTTGGCCAGGACAATCAACGCGTGTGTCCTGAATGGGTATCGGAAAAAGGATGGTGGGTTGTGGAAAGTAATATCCACGCGCCTAAACAGCACATCGTTTATTTTTATAACAATGACGGGGTGCTGGTTTATAAAGAAAAAATAGAAGGGCTGCGTATCAACCCTTCCAAACGAACAACTAAAATGCAACTGAAACAAGTGCTGGAAACCTCAGTAGTGGCCTGGGAGAAACAGCACAAGGCAAGAGAGAATCAGTCGCTGGTAGAGAATAGTTTGAAAGGGGAATAGGCGATGGGTAAGTGGCATGTTACTAATTGATGACCCCACCTGTAAATCTCCTCCATTTGTCAGGCTTAAAACTCTTTCGTCGACGAAAAATTGATATATGGCGATATTAACACCCAATAGCGCCTATGAAAGCCAAACGAAATGTAATTTTAGGATATGCGACCCACGGCCAAATACCCTTTCATTTTTTCAGATGAGCCAAAATACCGCATCCGGCGGCACCTGGCATTTTGGGTATTTTGGTGGCTGACTCAGGCTGTATTGTATTCGGTAATAGGCTTTAGTCTGAAACATGGCTATGCTTTGCATCTGTTGGATTCAACATTTGAATCGCTGGTATACATGATAGCCCATATTTCTTTGGCATATGCCCTCATGTATTTTGTAATTCCCCGGTACCTGCTCAAACAAAAATACTGGCAAACGGCTGTATGGGTACTGCTTTGCTTTTTAGGTGCAGCTTGCGTATCTACCATTTTAGCGGTTACTATTATTCCCCAAATACAAGAATGGATCCTGAATACTACTGAGTTTGGCCGGGCTCTGCGGCTGCGGGCAGCCAGCAACCTCCATAAGGCACTCATGGCTGGGTTGCGTGGTGGTATTACCATCGGCGGCATTGCAGCTTCTATTAAATTAATGAAACACTGGTATGTAAAAGAACAGCGCAACCTGCAGCTACAAAAAGAAAATGCCGAATCGCAATTACAGTTGCTGAAAGCCCAGGTGCACCCGCATTTCTTATTTAATACACTTAATAACATTTACTCCCATACGCAAAATACAGCGCCCGTAGCTTCGCAACTGGTAATGGGTTTGTCAGACATGTTGCGGTTTATGCTGTACGAATGCAACCAACCTCAGGTGCCCCTATCGAAAGAATTAAAATTGATCAGGGATTACATTACGCTGGAACAAATTCGTTATGATGAACAGTTAGATGTTCATGTAAACATGCCCGCTAATACTTCAGACCTGGCAATTGCCCCATTGTTGTTATTACCGCTGGTTGAAAATTGTTTTAAGCATGGTACCAGCCATATGCTGGAACAGCCCTGGTTAAACCTGCAGGTAACGCTTGACAACAACAGGATGTATGTAAAGCTTATGAACGGAAAGGACAGTGGGGTAGCCAAAAACAATTATCAAGGTATTGGCATTTTGAATGTACGCAAACGCCTGGAACTGTTGTATCCCGGCAAACACGAGTTAACGATCACCGACGAAGAAGATGTATTTATTGTGAATCTTTGGTTGCAATTAGATAGTATACCGTTGACCAAAAAAGAAAATGCTGGTTTTAAGTTAGCCTATCATGAATGATACCCAAACCATACGTTGCCTGATCATAGATGATGAACCGCCTGCCCGCGAGATAATTCGCCGGTATGTACAGGAAATACCCACGCTGCAGTTAATGGGTGAATGCGCCAACGCTATTCAGGCGCTGACGGTTTTACAACAACAACCTGTAGACCTTTTATTCCTCGATATCCGCTTGCCGCAATTAAACGGCACTGACTTCATAAAAACATTGAAAAATCCACCCAAGGTTATTTTCACAACGGCTTTCTCAGAATATGCGCTGGAAGGATATGAACTGGATGTGGTGGATTACCTGATGAAACCCATTCGCTTCGACCGTTTCTTGAAAGCGGTCAACAAAGCCTATCCGCTCAATAGTTCCACAGCCATATCGAAACCAGTTGTTACAAGCGTAGTGGAAGAAAAGAAAAATGAAAGCTTTGTTTACTTCCGTGCCGACCGTAAAATGGTAAAAGTTATGTTGGATGATATTCTGTATATAGAAAGCATGAAAGATTATATCAAAGTGAATACAGTGCAGGGTGTTATCATTACCAAACAATCGATAAGCTCGGTAGAAGCCATGTTACCCGAAAAATTATTTGTACGTACCCACAGATCGTTCATCGTTTCCATCAACAAAATAAAATCTTTCACCAATGAATTGGTGGAAATCGATAAGACCGACATCCCCATTGGTAAATTATTCAGGAATGGCGTAATGAAAGTGTTTTCGCAGCCGTGATCGATAACCGTGCCACGGTTTTGAACCGTGGCATGGTTAATTTATTGTTCAATAATTCTCAAACGGGCATAGTTAAGCATTATCTTTTTCTCGCCGTTCAATTCAAACTTCACGGTAGCAATAGGGTTGTGCGCACTTCCTTCCATTTTTATCACTTCACCAAATCCAAACTTCTGGTGCTCAACCCGCTGGCCAACCTGTAAGTTGGAAATATCGCTGGCAACAAAGTCGGCGGAAGGCACATGCTCAACCGGTTTGTTTTGCGGCTTGGGAGTAATATATGAGGGAGTAGAAGATGCAGGTGTTGACGCTTTTTTCGAGGGCGGCGGACCATAGCGTTTCTCTGCCTGATTTGCCGACTGACCACCACCCCAGCCTCCGCCATTCATTCTGTCGTAAGCGCTGCGGTTGCCCATGCCCTGGTTACGCATCCCTCCTCCGGCAAAGCTCCTGTCTACATATTGTTCAGGTAGTTCTTCCAGGAACCTGCTCGGTTCGTTTTGTACCAGGTTACCAAAGCGGTAACGCGTATTGGCATAAGAGATCCAAAGTCTTTCTTTGGCCCTTGTAATTACAACATAAAACAAACGGCGCTCTTCTTCCAGCTCTTCGCGTGAGTTTATGGCCAATGCATTCGGGAAAAGCATTTCTTCCAAACCAGCGGCAAACACACAGCCAAACTCCAATCCTTTGGCGGCGTGAATTGACATTAATTTAACCGTATCGGCATTGGGGTCTTTTTCATCAGCATCTGTAAGCAGGGTGATCTGTTGCAGGTAAGCGCCCAAGCCTTTGTCGGTTACTTCGCCTTCTTCCGTATCCGGACTTTCAGTCCATTCTTTAATACTGTTCAACAACTCCTGCACGTTCTCGTACCGTTGAACGCCTTCGGTACTTTTATCGTTGAATAACTCCTTTACAAAATTAGTTTGCTTGCCTACATGCACCGCTACATCATATGCATTTTTGCCTTGTAGCATACTGGCAAAGCTTTTGATCATGGTAACAAAATTTTCGATCGCTTCCAGTGTGCCGGCTTTAAAACCAAACTCACGCGCCCGCTCCAACACCTGCCACATGGAGATGTTTTGCTCATTGGCTGCCAAAACAGTTTTATCGATAGTTGTTTTACCAATACCACGCACCGGGTAATTAATAATTCTTTTCAGGGCTTCTTCATCACGTGGGTTAACAATTACCCGGAGGTATGCTACGTAATCCTTGATCTCTTTACGCGCATAGAAGCTGAGACCACCAAACATTGTATAAGGAATGCCCATACGCCGCAAACTTTCTTCAAATGCACGGCTTTGTGCATTGGTGCGGTATAAGATGGCGAAATCGCGGTTGTTATAATGATTGCGCAGCTTTTGTTCCTGGATGGTATCAGCCACAAACTTGCCTTCGTCGTTATCGGTATTCAGGCGAACCAGCTTTATCTTTTCTCCCTCACCTTTTTCTGTCCAAAGGTTTTTGGGAATTTGTCCTTTGTTGTTTTTGATCACCTCGTTAGCTACATCCAGAATGCTTTTGGAACTGCGATAGTTTTGTTCCAGCTTCACCACTTTGGCATCTTCATAATCTTTCTGGAATTGCAAAATGTTTTCAATGGTGGCGCCGCGGAAGCTATAGATACTTTGCGCATCATCACCCACCACGCACACATTTTCATGCATAGCGCCCAGCAATTTTATTACTTCATACTGCGCGGGGTTGGTATCCTGGTACTCATCGACCAGAATATATTTAAACTTGCGTTGGTATTTGCTCAGCGATTCAGGAACATTTTTCAACAGCTCATAAAACTTCAACAGCAGATCATCGAAATCCATAGCGCCATTCTTATAACAACGTTTTACATACGCGTCATAGATCTGGGCCATGGCCGGGCGATTGGTACGCATGTCTTCCTGCTGAATAGCGTAATCATTCGCATATTCCGCCGGGCCAACCAATGCGTTCTTTGCACCTGAAATACGATTGTATACAGCAGATGGTTTGTAGTGTTTGTCATCGAGGTTCAGCTCATTCACCACTGTTTTAATCACACTCTTTGTATCGTCGGTATCGTAAATGGTAAAATCGTTGGGATAGCCAATGCGATGCGCTTCTCCCCGTAATATGCGGGCAAACACACTGTGAAATGTACCGATATATAAATTTCTTGCTTCGCTATTTTGCAGCACTTTCTCAATACGCTCTTTCATTTCCTTCGCCGCTTTATTGGTAAAGGTGAGCGCCAGAATGTTAAAAGCATCAACACCTGTAGCCATTAAATGGGCAATGCGGGTGGTAAGTACTTTTGTTTTTCCACTACCAGCTCCTGCCACAATCATTAATGGACCATCTCTATGTAAAACAGCTTCACGCTGTTGCGCATTCAAACCCTGTAAATAATCGATCATTTATGCAAGTTAATGCCTCTGCCTGTTATTTGTAGCGGAAAAAAAAGATTAAATCGGGTTAGTTATAAACGTCCCTTAACTGTATTAAAATGAAGTTGTAAACGGGTAAGATATAAAAACAAAACCCTGTCTCGGCCAGGCCGGCACAGGGTTCAATAAATTCATTCTTCCGATTTCGGAAAATGGGGTAAAGGTTTGATTGAACAGTAATTGCTTACGCCGTTGTTTCTTCCAAAGCCAAGGCTTCAGGTTGCGGCGTGCAATTTTTAATGCTCAGTTGGAACTTTGTGTTCAAACTAACCTGGTAATTATTCGTTGTGAACAGATTTTTCAAAGTAGCGTCTTCTAGCATTACAGCAGCCAGGTCAAGGGCCAATTGTGATGTGCTGATTACATTAGCTACTTTTCCATTGGTGTATTCAATGGTAAATTTGTAACCGGCTTTGCGCGCTACACCGGCCTTTTCAAAATCTGGACGATTGAGGTTAAGTACCTGATCACCTGCTGCTGATTTCTTCATCAAAATTCTGATAATGGGCAGGTATTTAAGCCAAATGTGGGTATACATTATAATAAGCGGTTTTACAATGGAAATAAAAAACTTATCCGTACGGCAGCAAGCGTCTGCAAAGATGCAAATTAAATTCGCGAAAAACGAATGAAATAATAAAAACTTATGATTGTTTTTCCACTTTAACAATACGAAACCCTTATTGCGCCTGCCACATATATTAATTTTATAAATTATTGTTCCATACATTATCCTTCCTGTTAACATCCGGCACATAAGGTCCATCCAGGGTAATCGTTTTAACCGACTTTTTAGCAGGTAATGCAATAATGACGGTATTTGATTTTTCCCAAACCGCAATAGAGCGATGAACGCTTTCTTTCGACCCGTCGGCATAATTTATTATAACATCAACCGGAACAGGTTTATGCCCGGTACATTCAACAGTTAAATTGAAGCCGGTATTTGTCTTATTTACCTTTTTTATCGATAGATCAGGTACGCCGCCATCAATAAACCATTTTTTCCAGAACCAGTTCAGGTTTTTTCCTGAGCCCGTATTCATGCAATTAAAAAAATCGAAAGGAATGGGATGCTTGCCCCGCCATTGCTGAATGTAGTAATGCAGCGCTTTTGTAAAAAGCGAATCACCCAACATATCTTTTACATATAAATAGCCCAGCCCCGATTTTGGATATGAAGTTAAAAAATAAGGCATGCCATTCATTTGCGTTGACAGGGTGGTGATGGGCGCATCCTGTTCTGTTCCAGCGGCTCTTTCATATCCGCTAACGCCGTAAACATCTCTTATGCTGCTATCAATGATCGACGAAATGATCCACTCACCAATGGTGGCCCAGCCTTCATCCATCCACGCATACTTTGTTTCATTGATGCCCATGTAAAAAGGAAACATCGTATGAAACACTTCATGGTCTACCAGCTCAATGGTCTCCACGCGGCTTTCCAGCGGATTATCGTTTACCATCATCGGATATTCCATCTGATCGAGCCCATCAACAATTGATATATGTGAATATGGAAATGGCCAGCGGGGAAATACATAACTCATGGCCCAAACTGTTTTACGGCCAAAATCAACCACTTCATAATAATCTTTATGTGCCGGATTGAAAACAGCATCTACCCGCGTTCTTCTTTTTGTAGCTGCGTCTACTACAAGGCTGGTCGACTTCCACATATAATGATCGCTTACGGCAAAAGCAAAATCGGTAACATTCTCTGCCAAAAATTTCCAGGTGTTAGACGCATTTTGACGGGTGATATCCCTTTGTTGCAGATCGGAAGAATCAATAATGTTGATAATGCCATCCTGCTTTTCTGCCATCTGCAAACGCTGGCAATATTTTTCTGTCAATACCTCATTGCAATTAGCCAGGTCGCCGGTTGCCCACACTACATAATTGACCGGCACAGTAATGGCTACGTTGAAGTTGCCGAAATCATTATAAAACTCCTGTGTACCTAAGTACGGTGCCATATTCCAGCCATCGACATCATCGTACACTGCAATTCGTGGGAAAAAATATGCTATAAAATCAGCACCCGGTTCAATTTCACCGGTACGGATGTGGGAGGTTTTATTAAGCGTATACGTATATTGAATGGTAAAGTGCATGGTGCCCCCTGGCGCAAGCGGACTAACAGGTACCATCATATTGGTTCCATCGATGCTAATCCTGCTGCTGTCAATTACCGTATTATTATATTGAAGTGATGAAATACGAACGCCATCTGTAATATCCGCAGGTTTAACCGGCATCATGCGAACGCTTCCTTTTTTGTAAATATTGGGATATAACTTGAAAACAACTTGTTGCAAGGTATTGGGACTATTATTGATATATTCAATATCAACCTTGCCTGTCAGCAACCGCGTATCGGGATTAAAATTAATATCGATGGCATAATTGCCGGTATTTTGCCAGTACTTACTGCCCGGTTGTCCATTATTGGTACGCGTTTCTTTTTCATAGGCAGTCTTCAAATTGCGCGGCAGGCTTAATTTCACCTGGGCATTTGCCATTAGGCTACCAAACAAAACCAATAAAGCCAAGGACCGTTGTATGAACATAACCAACTTTTAATTATTGATAAATATACAAAACGTTGCAGGCTATTTATGAAAAGTGTGGATGAGCGGAAATGCACAAAAACAGCATTAAGTAAAAGGGTGCGCTTTTAATTGAAGCGCACCCTTTTACTCATTAAATTCAGGCTACAACTGTACCCCGGTGTTTACTTTTTATATATTTTTCATATACCACTTCCCGCATCGGTTTTTGGTATACTTTACTCTCCGTCCAGGAAATAATATCCAGGTAAGCGAACGCCCTTGTTTCGAAGCGGTTTTTTTCGAGATGTTTGATCTTGTTTAAAAACTTCTCCAGTTCAGGCCTTAACTCACGCGGGCTTACGCCAAAGGAATTTCGCAGGAAGCGTAACATTTCTTCTTCCACCACGGTTATATTCTTCATGCGCGCCATAAACCGGAACACTGATTTACTCAGCGACTCCATCAACTCGTAATTCCCCATTTCATAATGGGCCAGCATGTGCAACAAACGCGCATAACATTGCAGGTCTATCCGCAGGTCTATCGGACCGTTGATGATCCGTTGCAGGTAATCGATACATTTTTCATACTCCCCATTGCCGAAATGTAACGTGGCGATCTTGTAATTGAATACGAGAATACGGTGCTGATCAACAAACAACGCATACTCTTCCAGCTTTTCTTCTATTTCAGGCACCAGCGCCAGTCCTTCCCGGAAGGTTCCCTGCATCAGGTGCTGGTTAACCTTTGCGCTGTTGATATAAATAAATGTATGTGTGCGGAAATTGTCGTGATGTGTTGCTACCGGTGTTTTTGAGAATTCCTCAAACTGCTTAAGTGTAATATCAAATTTTTTGAAATTACGTAAGTCGAAATGAGCATTCAACAGGTTGTGCATGCCCTTTATATAGTGGCCTGTTTCCACCTCCTTCATTAGCGGATGTTCGTTGTACAGATCAATCCACTTCTGCCCATACTTGTAATACATTAAAAAGTCCTGCTTTATAAATGCATACCAGCTATAGCTCTGGTACAGGTATAGTTTTTCGTAAAAACCATTTACGGCATTTATATCGGCAGGCAGGTATTCCCTAAAGAATTTTATCAGGTCTTGCTCATCTTCCGGATTGCGGGCATGGCCATTCAGCACAAACCAACGGTACAACAGCAAGGCCAGGTTCGAAAGCCGGGTAACCCTGTCGATATGACTACTGATTTCCTGGGCTTCTTCAGCGAGAACAAGTGTTTTTTCGGTAGAACTGCGGGTAATGTGAAGTGTTTCGATCTTTTTTTCCAGGGAAATAACCTGGGCCAGGAAATTAAATTTCTGATTGGAGCGCGCGATCTCCTTAGCCTTTTCCAGAATTTTAAGGCTTTGCAGTTTTAATCCCTTATTGTAGAGTACCCGGGCGTGATCAAGGTGCTCACTCAGTTGAAGATCAATGTTTTCGGTAGCTTTTAACAGCCTAAGGCTGCCCAATAACTGTTTATATAAATGAGTCTTTATGTTGGCAAGCTGTGGCTTTTTGATATCTGGTAACTTTTTAAGCAACAACTTTTCGTCATACTCGGGCAATTTATCTAACGCATCAAATAACCGTATGATTTTCAAGTCTTCATTAGCCGAACTTCTTTTTATATAAAGTTTAAAGTGCCTCTTTTCCGACTTCTCCAGTGAATGAACCAATTGAAACAACGCGTCTGTAAATCGGTTGGACATAATTATGAAATTTGCCTGAAACTCAATACCGGCAAGGGCTTTAGGATTCCTTTCACGCTTTTGGCGTAATTAAACCGGTAGTAAGATGTTTTGAAAGATACGTATTTACATCCTACTTTTGATCCAGCAAATGAGCAAAATGGTTATGGGAAGCAATCGTTAGAAAAAGCAGCAATCATTAGAGGCTCAAAAAGAATACGGCAAGTTACTGTTCAGTATTCAAAAAGACAAATAGATTTATCTCTTTTTTCATATGGCAAGCAATCGTTAGAGGCCAGCCGTTTCTACGGGTGGCTTTTTTTATTTTGCTTCCGCTAATATAGATGAAATTTTCAATTCTCCATGATTTTTGTGATATAAATCATATAAAAGAGGCAAAATTTCTGGTTTTAGGCCAAAAAATATGACATTATTCCGCCCAATTTTTCAATTTTCCACCAACCAAATAAAAAAATCCCAGATATTAAAAATATCTAATTAGTTCTTCTTTAACTCTCTGCGAAATACTTAAGGTCACAAATTTGAACTTAGAAAATATTTTCAGCTTGAAGTCACAAATTATGGATCAAGTGAAATTTTTGGGGGATTGATTTGTTTAGGCATAGATTTTATGGAGTCTGAATAAGAAGAAATTAATATCTCGAACACCCCTTGCCGAGGCTCTGAAAGCCTTGATTTTGGCATTAAAA
>NZ_STFF01000004.1:611673-725285 GCF_004834005.1 Niastella caeni | reverse complement strand
AATATATGGTCTGTATAGTGTCTATATCCATAAAGAACTTACAAAACATTATTATTCAATGTACTAACTATTAATTATACTCGTAAAAGCCTTCGTTCGTGTCACGCCTTCGCCACATCAGTCACAGCCTTGCAACTAATGCCACCAGGGGTGAACGTTCTAACGGAATCGTTCAGCGTCCCGAGATTACAAAAAATTGTTGAAACATCCGAAGCTGGTTGGCAATTTCCTTCTGGCATCACTCCATCGCTACCACCTTCGCCCCACCAACATATTTCACCGGTTCAATATGGTCGCCCCGTAGGGTTCCAAAGGCAATACCTATTGCAACCATAATGCTGCAGGTAGCTGGTTTTTGTGCTGGCAATCCTTTTACGATCAGCTTACCGGCAGCGGTGGGGGTGTTCACCGGCAACCATTCTGATTCCGCGTATTCCGAAATATACTCACGTTCTCCCTTTGGCTTATAGCCATGTGCTGAATACAGGTCGGATACCAGTCCCGCCACTGCGATAAATTGGAACCAGGAATAATTTCCGGGCACCATAAAGTTGAGTCCCGGTAACAAAGCCGGCAGGTCTACGATCACCTTTTCCTTTTGTATGGTACACGACACCGGCGTCCGTACAATGGATTCGAACAGGTATCGCCGGTTCAGGGTAAATCCTTCCAGTAACCGCGAATGCTGAGATAGCAAAATGTTCCGCTTTCCTGGTTCGTTTTGGGTATCCATTTTTTGAATAGGCTTTAACAGAGCATTGAGTGGACCGGTAATATTATAATCAGCCAGGAACATCAATGGATGCAGGATGCGTTTGATCTGAGCGGCGGCTTTGGCCCTTCCGCCAAATTCATTGTTGTTTCTGCGGGTTAGATCGAAGCGAGGGGAATGCTTAATCTGCTTTTTTGTGGGGCCGCCTTTTTTACGGAGGATGATCTTGTCTGAACCGCGCATCTTATATGCGCTCAGGTTTTGCAGGGAGCCGGTGAACAGCAATTCGCCAAATAGTTGTGCCATATACGTTGGTTTAATGGTGAATGAATAATGGGTGAGGTATTGAAATACCTACATATTATAGAAACAACTCAGAAGTATAATTGTACTAAACCGGAGATGTGCCGGATATAAAAAAAGGGAAGATATCTGCGGCTTACCTCCGGCACATATCGGGAATATCTCCGGGATATCTATTATTTCCCTATGAAAATAGCTGTGGGTTCCTGTCATCTACAGGGCCCAGAGTCGACATTTTACTAGCTATTATGGAGGATTTACAACGCTCTACAATATGTAATTGATTGAATTTCAAACAGAATGAGTGTTTGCAGCCTGGGCACCTGGCCTAAAACAATTTTTGTTAATTCTTCAAATGCGTCTAACGGTTAAAAACCAGGAGATTTATTACAATCACTACTTTCAAACAGGTTTGATTAGTTGCTGGTCAACTTTTCAGATACCCGACCGTTGGTTCCAATTGACACCCCTTAATAATATGAAAAAGACAATTTTTATCACTGCTTTTCTTTTATCTGTTTCTTTTGGCCGGGCTCAAAATATCGATTCAATGTTTGCTGAGCCCCAGGTTATTGAACTTACAATTTCAACACCACAACCAAGATTAAAAGAAACATTTCAAATCTCACTTGACATCAATCATTTAAGGACAAATATCTTTAAGTCTTTAGCCGGAAAGGTTAAAATATCAAACGATATTAATGTCACAGACAGGGAACAGTTTACTTTGAATGTAAATGCCCTTAAAACGGGAAAGAATGAAATAGGTCCCCTGGAATTCTATCTTAACAAGACAAAATACACGACAAATAAGATTATTTATGATGTCATTGAGGCATTGCCCAATACCGACAATGGACTTTGGTTTAGAAAAGTAATGACAAGTGACAGTACATTTTGCATTATCATAGAACAACGAATTCCCGCTAATAATAAAACAACGCAAACATCAAACAACTCAATTTCTTTTACAACTGAACCTTTGTATACAGACATTGCAAAATTTAAAGACAGTTATTCAATTGAAGGAGTAAATAGTACTAATTCTCATTCAAATACAAATTTTAGTAGTGTTGAAATAAATGGACATGATAAACAGTTTATGTATGGATATTCAGTTTATTACTTTAACATAGTAAACAGAAAAGCAAAAATTAAGATCACAAAAGACAAATTTACCAATCTGCCGGTTGACTATAATTTTGAAGATATAGTAATACCGTAAATTGAAAGCATAGCGTTAAATTGCGGTTTTTACTAATACGTCTTAGCAAATTCCCCATTTCTCTTAAAGCCTTGCTAATAGTTGCAAAACACAAAATGTATAACTGCGTTGAATTGCTTATTTTTGTTTCAACTTAACGGATCAGTATGCAGGACAACATCATTGACCTAAAGCACGTAAATATTTATCAGGGGAATAATCTCGTTTTGCAGGATGTAAATTTCAAAGTACAGAAAGGAGAATTCGTGTACCTGGTTGGAAAGACCGGAACCGGTAAATCGAGCCTGTTAAAGACCATGTATGGCGACCTTCGTTTAAAAGAAGGTGATGGCACCGTTGTGGGCTTTAACCTGCGCGAGATGGACTGGAAGAAAGTTCCTTTCCTTCGCCGCAACCTGGGTGTTGTTTTCCAGGATTTTCAGTTGCTCACCGACCGCAACGTAAACGATAACCTGCGCTTTGTGTTGCGCGCCACCGGCTGGAAGGATGAAAAGCTGATGGACGAAAAGATCATTGATGTGCTCGATAAAGTTGGCCTGAAAGCCAAAGGGTTTAAAATGCCTTTTGAGTTAAGTGGCGGCGAACAACAGCGTGTTGATATTGCCCGTGCTTTGCTCAATTCGCCCAAACTGATCCTGGCCGACGAGCCCACCGGTAATCTCGATCCCGAAACCTCCGATGAGATCATGCAGTTGCTGTTCCATATCTCCCGCGACTACGGTACAGCTATTGTTATGGCTACCCACGACTATATTGTCATCAATAAATACCCCGCCCGCACCGTACGCACCGAAAGAGGCCGGGTGATCGACAACGCTAAAATATCCATTGAATAAGACGCTGGGCGTTCTGCTTATTATCGAATGTGGAAAGCAGTAATGTTTTTCGCAAACGGATCTCTTCTTCCGCAAACGGCTGCCGGTACAATTGTACGACCAGGCTTTTAAATGCATTGGCATTGGTTCCGATATGACAGGCCGATTCCAGCCCCGTGCTTTGCACCGTAGCTTCATTCACCAGGCAATGCCGCCCGTTAAACAAGGCATTCAGCAGCTTCAGCTTTATACCGGTTATATTAAAGGAGGGGAGTATGTTTATCTGCGCCTTTCCGATCATGTCCTGCATTTCCTGCTCCGACGGATCGGCCACCAGACAGGTATTATGATACTTGTCGGCAACGCGTTGTAGTTTGGCAGAAGGATTTTTTCCTGCGATCACCAACGGTATTTTAAGATCGTTGAACACTTTTTTCATTAGCCAGATGGCTGCCTGCTCGTTTTCGGTTACTGACAGGTTCCCATGGTATAAGCAGAAACAACCTACGCCTTCCGGCGCAGCAATCTGCGTAAAGGGTAAGAATACCGGCAACGTAGCTACCTGTTTGGCGCCAAATTCTTTCCGGTAAGTTTTGGTATCCAGCTCCGACACCGCCAATATCAACGCTTTATTGGCAATGGTTTCTTCATAATGCTTCAACAACCTGCTTTCATGCAGGTAATATATTTTTCGAAACAGGGAATGGCAGCTATGAAATAACTGCTTGTAATATATATACTCCACGTTATGCAGCCGCAAAATCATTTTACGGTTATTGAACCGCTCATCGTGCAGCAGGAAAGTACAATGCACGCCTTCCAGTAAAATGGGGTAATTGTCCTTCAATAACCGGTCTTCCAACACAGCATTGGTGCGGGAAGCCACTATATAAGGCAATTTATGGGAGAAGCCTTTATGCCCGCACTGCCGCGGATAGTACCGCACTTCGACGCAATATTGTTCCAGTTCGGGTTGTTGTTCGCGTTTATTCTCAAAACAATGTAAATGGATACGGATCCCTTGCTGATACAGCGCTATTAATTTATAGAACAGGTCGAAATAGCCGCCATGCTCAACAGGGTAGGGTACATCGAACGAAATAATATGTAAATGCTTTTCCAATGACTACAGTATATTTTTATAGAAGGCCAATAGCTTTTTTTCTTCTTCCTGCCAGTTAATGGCCACCCGGGCCTGTAAACAATTTTGTTGCAAACGGTTATATAATTCTGTGTTATTCAATAAATCATTCAGCCCCCCGGCTATGGTTTCGGGACGCAAGTCGTTTATAAGAACAGCAACAACGTACTGATTGTTTATTTCCTGATAAGCCGGGTAATTCACACATACCTGCGGTAAGCCGGCATGCAGGTAATCAAAAAAGCGATTTCCCAGCGAATGATAGTTATTTAAGCCGTTATTTTCAAACAAAGTAACCCCGGCCCAGGCCTGCAGGGTGTATTGTTTTAATGCTGCCGGCAATATTTTTCCTTTAAAAATTACTTTATCGGTCAACTGATACTCCTGTACCAGTTGTTGCGCCTGCTGCATAAAATTGCCATCTCCGCATATGATCAGGCGGGCGTTCACCCATTTCATGGCGGGTATCAGGGTCTCAAAGCTGCGGCCCTCATTTACCGCGCCCTGGTATAAAATGTATTTTTCCGGCTTATCTGGTATGGCAAGGGGTTGCAATACAGGTACATTGCGCATCACTTCATACTGCACGTTGTATAGTTTATAAAACTCATTGGCAATGGCCTGGTTAACCGTATAGCCATGTTTGAATTTAGGTACCGTATACTGTTCTACCTTTTTCCAAACCCGGTATACAACCGGCCGGGTAACCACTTCTTTCATTTCACAAAATAATTCATGGGCGTCGTACACACGCGGGATGCGCTTCAGTACCGAAATAAAATATAAAGGGAGAATGGTGTCCAGGTCAATGGCGCAAACGGCATCGGCTTTCCGGAACAATAAATAAAAAAATAATCGCAGGTTATACTCCAGATAGCTGAGTTTACCCGTTTTGAAAAAGCAGAAAAGCCGCTTTTGATTGAAGGAACGGGGCACCAATGCAGGCGTTTTGGCCCATCGCCGGCCGATCAGGGTCACCGAATAACCGGCGCCTGCGAGCGTCGTACAAATACGAATCATCCGCTGATCGTAATTGAGTTCGTTGGTAACGGCGAGAACGAGGTGCTTCATTCGGTTTTTTTAGGGTAGCTATTTTATAGTTAATTTACTGATGGTTAATTAGTTACTGTTTGTGGTTTGCGGTTTGTAGTTAGTGGTTCCGACGCTTTTCCGGATTCATAATTAATTTGGGGCCTCAAAATAAGGGCTATTTTGTGATTTTACGAGCTGGGTGATTAATAGCGATCCTCGAAATCAGGCGTCAACTACAAACCATAAACAACAAACCACAAACTGCTCTTTTTCAATATTAAGATTGTTTTTTATTGATTACCTTCAAACGGCCAAAAATAGCTTTTTTTAAAAAAATATCCCCACACTATCAACTCAATAAGAATTTATTACATACCTTTGCCGGCAAAATAAGAAGATAATTTTTGGATGTCATTAAACAATTTGAGATGCCTTATTTAACAAAAGAGAAAGTTTCGAGCATATTTGCACAACATGGTGGCAAAGCTACAAACACAGGTTCCATAGAGGGACAAATTGCGTTGTTGACAGAACGCATTAACAGTATTTCTTTACACCTTCAACAAAATAAGAAGGATTTTTCTACTCACCGCGGTCTGATGACAATGGTGGGCCAGCGTAAACGCCTGCTGAATTATTTAAGCAAGCATAACCTGCAAGGTTACCGCGCACTGATCGAAAAACTTGGTATCAGAAAATAAGTATACTATATTATAGATAACTATTCCCAACTGTATGCCGGTTGGGAATAGTTGTTTTTGATATACTTTTTTTCTGAACTTGTTGCTTTAATAACCGGTTGCTGATTATCGCCCGCTCAACATCCCACCTCCATGCAGGTTGTAATAGCGACCATTAAACTACAATTTAGATATGCTCTCTCAACCAATTAGCGTAACTTTTGATATAGGGGGCGGACGCGAAGTTTCTATTGAAACCGGCCGCCTGGCTCGTCAGGCCGACGGAGCCGTTACCGTTCGCCAGGGCAATTGCATTATATTAGCCACCGTAGTTGCCAATAAAGAACCCAAGGAAGGACAATCGTTCTTTCCACTGGTAGTTGATTACAATGAGAAATTTGCTTCAGCCGGCCGTATTCCCGGCTCATTCTTCAAACGCGAAGGCAAACTGAGCGATTATGAAGTACTGGTTAGCCGGTTAATTGACCGTGCTTTGCGTCCGCTTTTCCCTGAAGATTATTTCTGTGATGTTCAGGTACTTATAACGCTTATTTCAAGCGATAAAGAAGTAATGCCCGATGCATTGGCATGCCTGGCCGCCTCGGCAGCGCTGGCTGTTTCGGATGTTCCCGTTAAGGAGATCATTTCTGAAGTTCGGATTGGCCGCGTAGAAGGACAATTCATCGTAAACCCCACCCGTACAGAGCTGGCTAAAGCCGATATGGACTTCATCATTGGCGCCACCAGCAAAAACCTGATGATGGTGGAAGGTGAAGCGGAAGAATGCAGTGAAGAAGACCTGGTGAAAGCCCTGGAAATTGCACACGAAGCTATCCGCCTTCAGATCAAGGCCCAGGAAGAATTGCGGGCTAAAGTTGGCGTAGCCGGTAAAAGGGAGTACACCAAGCCCGAGCAAAATGCCGAGCTGCAACAAAAAGTAACCGATTTTGCCAAGGATAAGATCTATCAAATTTCCCGCTCAGCTTCTGCCAAACACGACAGAAGCGACGCTATTGATAAAGTAAAAGAAGAACTGATCACCAGCCTGGGCGAAGAAGCGGAAGATGATGTGAAGAAACTGGCCAAGAAATATTTCGACGACCTGCAATGGGAAGTGGTACGTAACATGATCCTTGACGACCGTATCCGTTTGGATGGCCGTCAGCTCGACCAGGTTCGTCCCTTGAACATGGAAGTAGATGTGTTACCTTCTCCTCACGGTTCTGCACTGTTCACCCGCGGTGAAACGCAATCTTTAACCACGGTTACTTTAGGTACGCCTTTAGATGAACTGCTGGTAGAAAGCGCTGCCGTGTCTGATTATACAAAATTCATTCTGCATTATAACTTCCCGCCGTTCTCAACCGGTGAAGTAAAAATGATGCGCGCTCCCGGCCGTCGCGAAGTTGGTCACGGTAACCTGGCCATGCGTTCGCTGAAAAAAATGATGCCGGGCAATGAATATCCTTATACCGTTCGTATTGTGAGCGATATTCTGGAGTCGAATGGTTCTTCTTCCATGGCAACAGTTTGCGCCGGTTCGCTGGCGTTGATGGATGCCGGTGTACCAATTCCCAAACACGTAAGTGGTGTGGCCATGGGATTGATCACCCGCGGAAGCGATGGTAAATACGCTATTCTTACCGACATCCTGGGCGATGAAGATCACCTGGGTGATATGGACTTTAAAGTAACCGGTACCCGCGATGGTATTTGCGGTGTACAAATGGATATCAAGATAGACGGTTTAAGCATGGACACCATGCGCGAAGCGCTGGAGCAGGCCCGCAAAGGCCGCCTTCACATCGTTGAAGCCATGTATGAAAGCATTGGCGAAGCCAGAAGCGAGGTGAAACCACATGCGCCGAGAATGGAGAAACTGTTCATCGACAAAGAATTTATTGGTGCGGTGATCGGGCCCCAGGGCAAGATCATTCAGGAAATTCAACGCGAAACCGGCGCTACCATCAACATTGAAGAAGTTGGTAACTACGGTGAGGTTAGCATCTTTAGTCCGGCCAAGGAAGGGCTCGATAAAGCCGTTGCCTGGATCAAAGGCATTGTTGCCGTTCCTGAAGTAGGTTCTGTATACGAAGCCACGGTGAAAGGCATTAAAGAGTTCGGCGCATTCGTTGAATTCTTACCTGGCAAACAAGGGTTGTTACACATCAGTGAAATAAGCTGGAAGCGTTTGGAAACCATGGAAGGTGTGCTGAAAGAAGGTGAAAAGGTGAAAGTGAAACTGATAGGTATAGATCATAAGACCGGCAAGTTCAAACTCAGCCGCAAGATCTTAATGCCGAAGCCTGAAGGAAGGAAACCCGAAAGTCCGGCATCTTAATACGTGAAACGGCAAACGTGAAACGTGAAAACCAATACAAATTCACGTTTCATGTTTAGCTGAAAGAAGCGAGACACAAAATTAATCGCGAGCTTCGAACTTTTTCACGTTTGCCATTTCACGTTTCACGATAAAAGGTCTGTAACTACAATTACAGACCTTTTTTAATTACAATGATCCATTCTATTTATAAATGAAAAACTACATACACATCAAATTCCAGCCGGTCTCGAAAGAACAGCAGGAAATACTGATTGCCCAGCTTTCAGACCTGGGTTTTGAAGGATTTGAAGAAGGCGCCAATTATATGTCTGCTTACATCCCTCACGACCAGTTCAATGAACCGGAGACTTACAATTTGATTGCCGGTACGGGCATTACATTGACAAAAGAAGTGATTGCACCAAAGAACTGGAATGAAGAATGGGAGCAGAACTTTCAACCGGTGATCATCGGTGACTTCTGTGGCATCCGCGCGCATTTTCATGCTCCGCTTCAAAATGTACAGCATGAGATCATCATCACACCCAAAATGAGTTTTGGCACCGGGCATCATGCTACCACGCATTTGATGATACAACAGATGCAGCAGCTATCCTTCACCGGTAAAACAGTGCTCGACTTTGGAACTGGGACCGGTGTGCTGGCTATACTGGCAGAAAGGCTGGGCGCAGCGCATATAACAGCTATCGATAACGACGAATGGAGCATTACGAACGGTAAAGAAAATATTGCGCTTAATCACTGTTCAAACATCACAATAGAGCAGGCAGAAAGTTTACAAATGTCAAGTGTTTATGATATTATCCTGGCCAATATCAATAAACACGTGTTGATAGCAAATATGGATGCAATTAAACAACATTTAACACCAGGGGGCGTTGTAATTATGAGCGGGCTTTTAATTGGAGATAAACCAGATATGGAAGCATCCGCTGCAAACGGTGGGCTATTAGTTTATGAGCAAAAGACCAGAGGCGATTGGATATGTTTGATGTTAAAAAAATAATAAACACAATAAATTGATAGTTACCATTTAATTAACTTTTTTTCCATATTTTCGTTATCTAACTTCAACCAACTATTCAATGAAAGAAGCATTACTCATTGTAATAGCATATTTGATCGGCTCTATCCCAACAGCGGTTTGGGTTAGTAAAGGATTTTTTGGGATCGATATCCGTGAATATGGCAGCGGAAACGCCGGTGCTACCAATACTTTCCGCGTATTAGGCTCCCGCTGGGGCACTTTCGTAATGATCATAGACATGCTGAAAGGCGTAGCCGCCACCAGTCTTTATATTCTTCTTCCTTATTATATGAATATGACCAATGAGTGGGACAGGACCAACTTTATGGTGGGCCTGGGTTTAGCCGCTGTATTGGGCCATATTTTTCCAATCTGGGCCGATTTTAGGGGCGGAAAGGGGGTTGCCACCCTGTTCGGGATGGTATTGGCCATTCAGCCTTTAGTGGCCGTATTGTGTGTGGGTATTTTCCTCCTGGTATTATATCTCACCCGATTTGTTTCCCTCAGCTCAATTTTAGCCAGCATAGCATTTGCCGTTTTTATTCTCGTCATTTTTAATGAAAAAGAACCGCTGTACCGGGCGTTTGCAATTGCCGTGGCCCTGTTGGTTCTGCTCACCCATCAAAAGAACATCACCCGTTTATTGCGCGGCAGCGAAAGCAAAGTGCCTATTTTAAAATACCGCGATCGCCGTAAAGAAAGAAGACGCAAACAATAAGTTTGTTAGTTCATAAGTTTTTCGTTCGTTATAAGTTATACTTCAACTTACTAACTTAATAACTCATTAACCTATTACATTCTATTGCCTTTAGCTTTAGGCTTGCGGCTTGCAGCTTTCAGCTTGTATTCCATTTGAGGTATTTAATTCCCATACAACAAAGGGTACATCCAGTCTGGGTTGTCACATACTATCTTATTTCATAATTTGATGTTGTTGTTTTCATTTTATAAGTTTGTTAAAGAATGAGTTATGACCTGCCTAAATAGCAGGCTCCTATAATTTTGCCGAACAGGTTGGTACAAGGATTGTTTAAATAAATAGAAGTAAACCCACAGAAATGAAACAAACTATGCATAAAGTTATTATTGCTGCCGTGTTGGCAACAGGTATAACGTCCTGCTCACAGAACGCCATTACGGGCAGGAAACAGCTATCTCTTTTCAATGAGGCCGATATTCAATCTATGGCTGCCCAGCAGTACCAGCAGTTTTTAAGCCAGAATAAGGTCGTTAGCTCCAGCGCAAGCAAGGATGCAGAAATGGTGCGCAGGGTAGGAGCCCGGCTGGTTGCAGCCATCAATCAATATTATGCAACTAAAGGCCTTACCCAGGAACTGGAAGGCTATAAATGGGAATATAACCTGGTTGATTCAAAAGAAGTGAACGCCTGGTGTATGCCCGGTGGTAAAATTGTGGTGTATACCGGCTTATTGCCCATTACCCAGAACGAAGCAGCCCTGGCAGTTGTTGTAGGCCATGAAATTGCCCATGCACTGGCCAAGCATGGTAATGAAAGAATGAGCCAGGCAACCGTTCAACAATTGGGTGGGCAGGCGTTATCGGTAGCCATTGCCAATAAAAGCGCCGCGGCCCAGAATGTTTTGTTGAGCGCTTATGGTATTGGTAGTAATGTGGGCGCTTTATTGCCTTTCTCCCGTAAACAGGAGCTGGAAGCCGACCGCTACGGCCTCATATTCTCTGCTATGGCCGGGTACAATCCCCAGGAAGCAATTCCTTTATGGGAAAGGATGAAGGCTGCTTCAGGCGGTTCAAAACCACCGGAAATATTAAGCACCCACCCGGCAGAAGATACCCGTATAGCCAGGCTCAGGGAACTGATGCCCGAAGCTTTGCAATATTACAAACCAGTGGGAAAATAGCATTTGTTTCCATAATGTGATCGCGGCGTTCTCCCGGCCCAGGTTGGGAGAACGCTTTTTTTATGCCGTACTGTTTGCACTACACTCCTCGGGTAGATATACGATACTTCTTCGTAATAACCGAACCCTCCCTCGCACAATGTGCATAACCAACCTGGTTAATGCCCCATTTTATGATTTTAAAGCTAAATGTGGCACATAGCTTGTTTTCTACCCCGGTGAAAATTCGTACCACATCTTCCCTAAACATGCTGCTATAAGTATACGCGGTTAAGGTCAGGTTTTCTACCGCTTTACAATAACCGGCTTTCCCCTCGCCGGTGTTAAAATATAGCAGGACCGTTTAAAGATCCACATATCCGTTTTGCATGCCACATAAAATCGTGAAACGGCAAACGGCAAACGGCAAACGTGAAAAGGATTCGGAGTTCGCGTTCGTTTTGCCAGCCTCATAAATTTTATCGTGAACGTGAAAGGTGAAACGTGAAACGGAATACCACGAAGTTCGTGTTAACATTACCGTTTGATGAATCATATTTGACTATAAAGTGCAATGAAAAACAGTAGTTGTGATGCCTGCATTGGTTTCACGTTTGCCGATTGACGACATAACATTTAAACCCGTTTAATTATGAAAAAGCGGAAATTGCTTGCACTAACCACCGTGGGAATTTTGTTGAACCTGTTTGTGCAGGCACAACAAACCATTTTGGGTTTGGAAACATACTTCGAAGAAGCCTATTGGCGCTATCCGAATATTCCCCGCGGCTTACTGGAAGCGGCGGCCTATTCAGCCTCCCGCATGACGAACCTGCAACCATCGGTTCACGATGCGGATAATTGTACCGGCATGCCGCACAGGCATGGGTTGTTCGGGCTGGTTGAAAATGGCCGTGGTTATTTTAAAAATAATCTGTTAACCGTTTGCAGTAACAGCAACATCACACCTGAGCAATACAATAAAGATGTGCGGTTACAGATATTGGCAGTAGCCAAATTTTTAAGTCGTGAAGCGAGCATCAGGCAATTGGATGTACGCATAAGCCCGGAAGGTTTTGCCATTGTGTTCGATTTATTGGCTGAATTCCCCGATGATAGTTCTACCATCAATAAATATGCGCTGGCCCTGTACAAATATGACATTTATGATCACCTGCAACGAGGCATTAACCTCCCTTCGCTGAAAAGAGCGCCGGTTAAAGTGCGAATGGAGCAAATATTTCCGGTGGCTTTATTGCGCAAATTGCAATCGCCCGAAATACAGATCAACGTTGATAAGGATTCAATTCAGTTACACAACAATAATGCGGCTGATGCCAACAGCACTTCCATATTTGCCACTAACCGCATGCCTGATGTGAACGCTGCTACTGAAACTGCAGAAGTTTCCGGCGCAGATTATCCATCGGCCGTTTATGTAGGGGCTAATGACAATAATTACAAAAGCGGCCGCAACAATACAAAGATCACCCATGTAACCATTCATACCACACAGGGAAGTTATGCGGGCACTATTTCCTGGTTTAAAAATCCGGCCGCCGCAGTTTCTACCCATTACATCATTCGTTCAACAGATGGACAGATATCGCAAATGGTAAAAGAGAGCGATATGGCTTACCATGCGCAGGGCGCCAATTCATATGCGATCGGTATTGACCACGAAGGTTATGTTGAACAGGGCAGTAAGTGGTATACCGATAAAATGTATCACGCTTCGGCTGACCTGGTGCGTAATATCTGTTCGCGCCTGGCTATTGATGAAACCACCTGTTATCGCGGACCAGCCACTATTGGTACGAATTTCCTGGCAGCCGGCATACACATTAAAGGCCATCAGCATTATAATGGCAATACCCACACCGACCCGGGGAAATACTGGGACTGGAATAAATATGCTGATATGGTAATGAATAAAAGCATCCTGGATAATGAAAAAGAACAGGCCTTTGCCACCATACCTAACGGCATTTACCGCATTACCAATGTGAACAGTAAAAAAGTATTGAATACCCGCGATTGTTCGGGCGCTCCATTAGCCCGCATTACACAAACAGCGTGGGATGGAAGAGACTGCCAACGCTGGCGTTTTGAGTACGCGGGCAATGGCTGGTATAAGATTACCAGCGCAGTAAGTGGCCGGGCATTGGAAGTGCCGGGCGGCACAAAAGATAATGTACAGATACACCTGAAAGATCTCAAAGACAATGATAGTCAACTATGGCGCTTACTCGAAGGTGGTAGCAAAGGGCAGTTGCGTTTGGTGAATAAAGCAAGCGGTAAAGTGCTTGATGTATTTGCCGGTTCAGCCAATAATGGCGCGGCCATACTGCAATCGGCCTGGAATGGAAAAACGCGGCAGAAATGGACCCTGGTACCTGTAAACTCTACCGATACCGAAGATGAGGCGCATCGCTTTAAAAAGGTGCATTTGGATACGGAGGCAACTGAAGTTATTCCGACAGGGAACTAAATACAGCTTCAAGCTGCAAGCCATAAGCTCAAAGCAAATACAGGTAATAAAGGGAGGGGAATATTGAATACTGAATGTTCAATGTTGAATGTAGAAGGTGAAGCCTACATGAGAAGGGATTTGTCATTCAGACACATATTTTATATGCATATATATGCCCGGGAAGGGTAAAATACTGTAATAACTACAATTTCAGGAGAAGCTCCTAAATTAATATTGGTGGCTGTAACTACTTGCGGCTTATAGCTTTCTGTTTAAGGCTTTGGGCTTTTAGCAGGACGCTTTCCCTCATTGTTAAAATTTTTTTTATCTAGTAAGCATCTTTTCATACCTTTGCAATCCCGTCCATTTTTTTAACCTGAAAAGCTTATACAAAAACCTTCGGCATGTCGCAAAATTTGTTAGAAAAGCTTCATTTACAGGAAGAGAAAAACATTTTGATTCAGGGTTTGCCTTCCTCTATTGAGAAGCAATTTGCCAAATTATCGTTTGCCAAAAATGTAACACCACTGTTAAAAACGCGTAAGATAGACTTCGCTTTGGTGTTTGCAGTAAACGAAAATCAATTAAACTGTATTTTAAGGGATGTTCTTCCCGCCCTTCAGGAAGAAAGCAAATTCTGGATTGCTTATCCAAAAAGCACTTCAAAAATTGCTACCGACCTCAACAGGGGATGCAGTTGGGATGGCGTTCGGAACGCAGGCTTTGATAACGCAGATGAAGTGGCTTTAGACCATGTATGGACCGCCATCAGGTTCAACAAGGCCGCCGCCACAGTTAAAGCTGGTGGCAGAAAGAGAGTGGTTTCTCCTGCTCCGGCCATGGTCAATTAATTTTCCCGTGCATTTTTTGATGTATGTAAACTGTCTCATCACGACAGCTATTAAAATTTATTTTTAACCCCGATAGGATGAAGTCCTTTATCGGGGTTAATTCGTTATAAGGTATAAGGCTGAAGGCGCAACGCTAAACGCACAAACCTGAAATTCGGGTTCTCCGATAAATTTGGGCATCTTTAAATTTAAACCCTGTTCCTTTTATCTTCTGCCTTTAAAACTTTTTAAATACAATTCCGGTCAACTTCGTTATTTCCATTTCCATTTCCTTGATGTGCATATGAGGTTGAAGCAGGTCTAAAAATTTCTGGTAGGAATTATTCGCTTCCAGGTCACTCAGGTTTTGTTCCATCAGGTGTTTTATCTTCTTCAGTTTAAGGTATTGCAAGGTACTTAGTACATCATCCTTGAAAGTTTTCTCCTCTTTCTGCAGCGGCTTGTGTTTGTACTCAATATTCATATACTTTCTGAAGCCCTGTTCCAATACCGAGAACACCTCTTTCTCTGCCAGCCAGCGTTCACTTAACTCATAAGGCGAGTTTAATAAACTTACCACCAGGGTGCTTACATCATTTTCCTGCGAGAATATAAAGTCTTTATCAGAAGGCTCAAGATGTGCTGCCAACATATCGCGGTACATTCGCATGATCTTTGTAACCGTTTGGTTCTCGATCATTTCTTCCACAATATCTTCATTGAAGATATATTCAGCGATCTTTTTTTGATGGTCCCAATCCTTCATCCCGTGTTCAAGCAATATTTTAAGCAAAGCCTTCTCCTGCATTTCATCTTTGAATATGAGGTTGAAGCTTTCATCGCTGTAATCCGATGCGGCGCCCTGCATGGCGTTATCTTCAAAGTGTTGCGTAGGATCAAGCGCTGCCTGTTTGCTTTCATCTTTGGCAATCTTTTCGCGAATGAATTTATTTACCAGCGCTACCAAACCGCTTTCTTCAATACGCAGCATTTCGGCACACCTCTTAATGTAATCCTGCTGTTTTGTAAAATCTTCCAGCTTGTTGATCTTCGCAATAGTTTCTGCAACCTGGTTTACTACCGCCGCTTTTTTATTGGCATCGCCGCCGGTATCTTTTAATTGAACTTCGAGCTGAAATAAAATGAAGTCTTTTTTATTCTTATCAATAAATTCCCTGAAGCTGGCTGCACCTACTTTATGTACATAGCTATCGGGGTCTTCCTTGTCGGGGATCAGCACCAGTTTTACATTCAGGCCTTCTTCCAGGGCCATATCCAGCCCACGCAACGCGGCTTTAACACCGGCAGCATCACCATCGTAAATGATGGTAAGGTTGTTGGTGTATTTTTTTATCAGCCGTAACTGGTCCATGGTAAGCGACGTGCCGCCAGAGGCCACTACGTTTTCAATACCTGCCTGGTGCAGGGAAATTACATCGGTATAACCTTCAACCAGTAAACACTCGTCGTATTTATCAATCGCCTGACGCGCAAAATAGGTGCCGTACAGGATCCTGCTTTTTATGTATACTTCGTTCTCCGGTGTATTGATGTATTTAGGCGCTTTATCATTTTTACCAATGATACGTGCGCCAAAACCCATAACCTTACCCGTTTGGTTGTGCACCGGGAAAATGATCCGCCCGCGATAATTGTCAAGCGGTTTATCATCACGCACTACCACTAAACCGCTCTTCTGTAAATTTTCAAGGCTGTATTGCGCTGCCAGGGCGGTTTGCGCAAACGCATCGCGCGTAGCCAGGCAATAGCCCAGTTGAAAACGCTCGATGATCTCTTCGCGAAACCCGCGTTCTTTTAAATAACTTAAACCAATGGCTTGTCCTTCTTCATTCTCAAACAGGTTCCTGCTAAAATATTGGCGGGCGAAATTGTTCAGAATGTATAGGCTGTCTGCCGTCAATTGCTGTTGCTTCACTTCCGGGCTCACAGCCGTTTCTTCTACTTCAACATTGTATTTAGCGGCCAGCCAGCGCAAAGCTTCCACATAAGAATATTTCTCATGTTCCATGATGAAGCTGATGGTATTGCCGCTACGGCCACAACCAAAGCATTTATAGATCTCTTTGGCCGGGGAAACAGTAAAAGAGGGCGTTTTTTCGCCATGGAATGGACAAAGGCCCAGATAGTTAGCGCCACGCTTTTTTAACTTTATAAAGCTACCGACGATCTCAATAATATCTATCCGGCTAAGGATCTGTTGTATGGTTTGCTGAGTGATCATTGTTGCTGCAAGAAACGACAAATTTAATGAGTTTGTAAGTTCATAAGTTATTGAGTTCATAAGTTTAGACACACTTCACGTATTAAAGGACTCAATAACTTAATAACTCAATAACTCAATAACTAATGAGTTAAAAATCAGCCTATTGTATATATTCATTTCAATCATGGCTAAACATGCCTGAAATACGACTGTTAACTAAAGGTTTATAATTTTTATGGCGCTTCCCCTGTTTATTCCGCAAATGTTTCTTAAATTAGATTACCACTCCAATTATAATACACCTTACCGACCAACAATAAATTAGAAGTTCTTTATTTCTTCATTTATAAATTTTCTCCCATGGTAACTACTGATATCGCACAGCTATCAAGAGAATGCAATGCCTGGAGGGAGACATTGCGTTCTTACCGAGATGAATTCGGTCAACTTAAAAATCGCCTCCAGGATCTTGCCGGGCACCAAACCAACAGGGATGTTCTCCTGGAAATTGAACACCTCGACAATCAGTTCCACATTCAGCTCATTAACATCCACGACCTCAAACAAGCCATCAAGCATCACCACCGCAAGCTCAATCACGAAATGGCTGAAAGCAATGGGCAACTGACAGATGATACCACTACCGATCACGAAAGACTTTTCAACGATTATCAGCAACTGGAAAACACCCTGCACGAAGTGAAGCAGGAGTTCTCGCATTTTGCGAGCCATATAGAGTAGCCAACAGGCGATAAGTCCCGGCAAAGCCGGGAGCAAATGCCAACGATTGCATTTCACGTTTTGAAACGTTCCTCTTGTCTATTGCTTATTGCATATTGTCAATTGTTCTTACACCCCTGAATACAGCCGAAAAGTCCTGAGCAGGCTCGCTCTGAGCGTAGCCGAAGAGTCGAAGGACCGCATCCATACCTTTTTAAAACTACCTATTCTTCATTTTAAAAAATTGTTTGCTATGGCTGAATTTGATACCTCACACGTAAAAAATGTGGTCTTGCTGGGTCATGCCGGCTGCGGTAAGACCACGTTAGCGGAATGCATGCTCTTTGAAGCAGGCCTCATTACCCGCCGCGGCACTATTGCCGAAAGAAATACCATCGGTGATTACCATGAACTGGAACAGGAACGTGGTAATTCCATTTTCTCCAAATTAATGCACACCAAATGGCGGGGCTATAAGATCAACATCATTGACACACCCGGTTACGACGATTTCGTTGGCGAAGTGATCTCTGCCCTTCGGGTGGCCGACACCGGTGTTATGTTACTCAATGCCGTGATGGGAGTTGAAGTAGGCACCGACATTATTTGGGATTATACCGAGCAATTTAAAACGCCCATGATCTTCGCCGTTAATAAACTGGATGAAGACAATGCCGATTTTGACAAAACCATTCGCGAAGCGAAAGCCCATTTTGGCAGCAAGGTAGTGGTGGTGCAATACCCCCGCCAGCAAGGCGCCGGCTTTCATGAGATCATTGATGTGCTTCGCATGACCATGTATAAATTCAAAGATACCGGCGGCAAACCCGAAAAACTGCCTATACCTGAAGAAGAAAGGCAACGTGCTGATGAACTGCATAAAGAACTGATTGAAGCAGTGGCCAGCAATGATGAGTCGCTGATGGAAAAATACTTCGACAAAGGCGAACTGGATGAAGATGAAATGAAAGCTGGCATGAAAAAGGCCATGATCAACCATGACCTGTTTCCTTTATTCTGCCTCTCGGCCGAACGGAACATGGGCAGCGGCCGCCTCATGGGCTTCATTGATAATGTTTGTCCCAGCGCCAATGAAATGCCGCCGCAAACAACGCAAAGCGGGCAGCAACTACCTTGCGAAGCCAACGGACCGGCCTGCATATTTATATTCAAAACCATCAGTGAGCCGCATGTAGGCGACATGTCGTTCTTTAAAGTATACTCCGGTACGGTACAAAGCGGAATGGAACTGGAAAATGAGTCTACCGGCGTTACTGAAAAAATAAACCAGCTTTTCCTTGTAGAAGGAAATAAACGGTCGAATACCAACGAACTGGTTGCCGGCGATATTGGCGCCACCCTTAAATTAAAAAACACACATGTCAATAATACCCTGCACGTGCGGGGAAAGAATTATGAACTGCCTCCCATTGAATTTCCTCCGCCTAATTTAACAGTGGCTATTGAAACCATCAAAAAGGGCGAAGAAGAAAAATTGTCGCAGGCGTTACACCAATTGCGGGAAGAAGATCCCACCCTCATCGTTGAGGTGTCTGGTGAATTAAAACAAACGCTCATCCATTGCCAGGGCGATATGCATTTGGCGGTGGCTAAATGGAAAATAGAGCATTTTCATAAAGTAGAAGTAAAATTTGTAAAACCGCGGATCCCATATCGCGAAACCATTCGCCGGATGGCCGAAAGCAGCTACCGGCATAAAAAGCAGAGTGGGGGCGCCGGCCAGTTTGGCGAAGTATTTATGCGCATTGAGCCCTGGTACGAAGGCATGCCCGAACCGCATGGTTTAACCGTTCGCGGCCGCGATGTTCATGATCTGGATTGGGGCGGTAAACTGGTTTATTTTAACTGTATTGTGGGCGGTGCGATAGACAATCGTTTTCAGCCTTCCATTTTAAAAGGGGTTATGGAAAAAATGCAAACAGGTCCACTTACGGGATCATATGTGCGAGATGTGCGGGTGTCGGTTTACGACGGCAAAATGCACCCGGTGGACAGTAACGATATTTCGTTCAAGATCGCCGGCCTGATGGCTTTTAAACAGGCTTTCCAGCAGGCAGACCCGCAGATCCTGGAACCCGTTTACCAGATAGATGTGCTTTGTCCCGACGACCTTACCGGCGCCGTTATGGGCGACCTGCAGAGCCGCCGCGCCGTGGTAGAAGGCATCGACACGCAGGGGCATTTTCAAAAAGTGATCGCCAAAGTACCGCTGGCCGAAATGGATGGGTACTCGTCGTCGCTTCGTTCTATCACCCAGGGGCGGGCTAAGTTTACCATGAAGTTTTTTGACTATGTGCCCGTTCCATTTGATGAACAGCGCAGGTTGATTGACGATTACATTAAGACGGCGAAGGAAGAGCTTGTTTAGCGAGTAGTAAGTAGCAAGTGGCGAGTAGGGGGGGGCCGCGCACAAGCCCACTAGCCATTTACCACTAGCCACTAGCCTCAAAGAGAACCAACTGGCCCTAGATATATAATAGCTACCTACGGGTGGCTATTTTTCTTTGTACGCGAACCGGCTACACAAATATTTTATCGGGGATTCGTGAATATCTGTTATTTTCAACGGGTAATGAACCCCTTGAATAATCAGGCATTTTTATCAATCCTTCTACAATCACATGTTCCCATGTTTATCGCCTGGGGAACTGCCGGAACTTTGTTTTTTAACGATGCGGCCCAGCCGCTCTTTGGCGGGCCATCAGCCATAGGCCAACCGGCGCAAAAAGTATTTGCAGAAAACTGGGATACCCTTGCGCCTGTTTTTGACCAGGTACGGCAGGGGAAGCCCGTAAACATACCCAACATTATTTTCTCTCTTAACCGGCATGGTTACGCGGAGACCGTGAGTTTTACTTTTTCCTGTATCCCCATTTTAAATGAAGCCGGCGAAGCAGGCATGCTGGTTACAGCTACTGAAAACATAAACCCGCTCAACATTGATCAGCGCAAGCAGGCCGAGGATGCCGTACGGCAAAGTGAACTACGGTTCAGGGAGCTTGCCGACTCCATGCCGCAGATTGTATGGACGGCCACTGCCGACGGGTATACTGATTACTATAACAAACAATGGTACCTTTTGATCGGTAATGAAAATGAATTTGGCGACAACAGTTTTCTAAAACATATACACCCTGATGACCAGGCCAGATGTATTGAAACCTGGCATAACGTAGTTCGCTCGGGGGAACCTTATGAAATCGAATACCGGTTTAAAGTAAAATATCCGGTTGAAGGGTATCAGTGGTTCCTGGTGCGGGCTTTGCCCATCAAAAATGATAGTGGCCAGATCATTAAGTGGTATGGCACCTGCACAGATATTGATGAAGTTAAACGCATAGAGCATACGCTTCGTGAAAGTGAAGAACGTTTCAGACTGTTGGTTGATTCAGCACCGGTAATGGTGTGGATGTCGGACCCGCAAATGCAAATCACTTTCTTTAATAAAAGATGGCTTGAATTTACCGGCCGTGGTATGGAACAGGAGTTGTGGGATGGGTGGAAAGAAGGCATTTTGCCCGATGACCTGAAAACCGGCCTGGTAGCTTACGAGGAGGCATTTGAAGCCCGCCGCGACTTTGAGGTAGAATTCCGTTTAAAACGACATGACGGGCAATACCGGTGGATCGTATGTAATGGCATTCCCCGATATTCTTATAACGGCGCTTTCCTGGGATACATCGGCACCAGCATCGATATTCATGAACGCAAGACCATAAGGTTGGAACTGGAGAAACGCGTGGCTGAAAGGACCCACGAGATCTCGCTCAAAAACACCGCGCTGGAAGAAACCACCCGGAAGCTAACCGCCATCAACCATCAATTGGAATTGCGGAACGAAGAGCTGCGCCAGAGTGAAGAACGCTATTTGCGCATGACCAACGAAGTGGAAGATTACGCTATTATTTTACTAAGCAGGGAAGGGTATATTGAAAACTGGAATAAAGGCGCGGAAAAGATAAAAGGGTATACGGCCGACGAGACCATCGGCAAGCACTTCCGGCTGTTTTATACGCACACCGATCAGCAGCAGGGCCTGGCCGAAAGACTGATCGAGGAAGCGAAGGTGAACGGCAAATCAACCTATGAAGGCTGGCGCGTGCGCAAAGACGGTTCAACCTTATGGGCGTATACGGTGATCACTGCTTTGCACGACGACAAAAACGACATCATCGGGTTTTCGAAAGTGACCCGCGACTTAACGCAAAAGAAACAGGCGGAAGACCGGTTGAAAATGTATGCCGAACAACTGGAACAAAAGAACATGGAGCTGGAACGAAGTAACACCGAATTGTCGTCTTTTAGCTATGTGGCCAGTCACGATTTACAGGAACCTTTGCGAAAGATACAGGCGTTTGGCAACCTCATTCAATCAAGGGATGTGGCCCACTTAAGCGAAACAAGTAAAGATTATTTTAACCGGATGGTGAAAGCGGCTATCCGCATGCAAAACCTGATCGATTCCCTGCTGGAGTTTTCGCGCACGACCACCGCCCGTAAGAATTTTGAGCCCACCGATCTGAATGCACTGCTGGATGAAGTAAGAAAAGAACTGGCACACCGGATCGAAGAGAAAAAAGCGGTGATAGAATCGTCGCACCTGCCTAAGTTAACGATCATTCCTTTTCAGTTCAGACAACTGCTATCGAATTTGATCAGCAATTCGCTGAAATATTCCAAATCAGATACAACGCCGGTTATTGAGATCAATGCCACTTTTGTAAAAGCCGCCGCAATGAACGAGAAAGCAGCCCTGCCGGGCAAAGATTATTTCCGGTTTACCGTAGCGGATAACGGCATTGGCTTTGAACAGGAGTATGCTGAAAAAGTATTTGATCTGTTCCAGCGATTACATGGACGCAATGAATACAGCGGCTCAGGAATTGGGCTGGCCATTTGTAAAAAGATAGTAGAGAACCATCATGGTTTTATGAGAGCGGAAAGTGAACCGGGCAGGGGAGCTAGATTCTTCTTTTTCATACCGGCTAAATAATTTCGAAGTTCAGAAATTTCAGGCTGCAAGCCACAAGCTGCAAGCAAATACAAAGTAAAAATCCGCAAGTCTGTATTGCTACATTCTTGCGGACTTCTATTACTTAATACTTCAACAGTCTTAGTACTTAGCGCATTCTTTCATTTCTCTTTCCGAATATGCCAGGCCATATTGCTTCAGCACATCGTCTGGCACCCCATTCCATTTGTTAGGCGCATTACCGGCATAACCGAGGTCTTTTACGCCAATTTCACTGGTATAAAAACCAGATGCGGTCATATCGCGCATCAGGTTAAAAAAGGCAACGCCCTGCGCCATTTCGGGTTTGGCTTTCTTAGGCCAGGCAATTTCATCTACCATAGCCATACGTTCCTGCTCGGTTCCTTCAATAAATGGTTTATTGAAACGCTTGAGGCATTGTACATCGAGCCAGCGCAAACCGCCCCGCATGGGTATTTGATTTTCGGGCCGGTCTTTTACCATGAACTCAATGAACTCGGGCACTTTGGCATCTGATGCACTGCCGCTTATTTCATCACGCGGAATGATGATGTCGGCAAGCATGGTGATGGTGGCCATTTCATGTTTTGTAAAAAATGTGGTAGCCAGGAGCTCCTTCTCGCGGATCTTTTCTTCTTCGGCCCGGTCTAACGTAAACTCATTGCCTTTGTCAGCAGCTTTGGCATCATCTGCTTTTTTATTATCTGTTTTACAGGCATCCAGCAGCACACTGGCCGACAGGGTACCTACTGCTATTGCTTTAAGGGATTTTCTTCTGTCCATAATTAGTTCTAAGTTTTTAGTTCTTAGTTCCTGGTTTTAAATTCTCCTGGCCGCGAGGGCTTGTAGCTTGAAGCGTACAGCCTGCAGCGGTATTATATATTCCTTTTCTTCATTTCATCGATAATATATTCCGAAGTGCGCATCGATAAAGCGAGGATCGTCCAGGTGATATTTTTATCAGCCTGAGATACGAAAGGTCCGCCATCCACGCAGAACAGGTTCTTACAATCATGCGCCTGCGCCCATTTATTCAGGGCTGAGCGTTTGGGATCATTACCCATACGCACGGTGCCGGCTTCGTGAATGATATTACCAGGAGCATGCAAGCCATAATTGTTTGCAGCGGTATCATCGTCACCCCATGTAATTACGGCGCCCATGGCATGAAAGATCTCCCTGAACGTATCCTTCATGTGTTTGGCTTGTTTTATTTCGTACTCGGTAGGTTTTACATTAAAGCGTAATACCGGGATGCCATATTTGTCAACCACCTTGGGATCTATTTCGCAATAATTGCTTTCTACCGCTATGGCTTCACCCCGACCGGCCATACCTACGCGGGCGCCATAAAAATAGCGATAATCTTCTTTCAGCGATTTGCCATAGCCGCCGGCTTCTTTTTGTTGTCCCTTTACCTGGAACTTTCCATTCATGTTCTGGATACCACTGCCAAAACCATAAGCGGGCTGGCCAAAACCGCCCCAGTATTCAATATGATAACCGCGGGGGAAGTCGAGCTTTTTATTATCAACCCACCAGGGCGTATAAATATGCGCACCGCCTACGCCATCTTCATTATAGCGTTTGCGATCGAACAGTTCAGGAATTACACCCCCCATATCGGCGCCGGTAGAATCGTGCAGGTATTTTCCTACCACGTTGCTGTTGTTGGCCAGTCCATTGGGATAGCGGGCCGATTTGGAGTTCAGGAGCAAACGGGCCGATTCGCAGGCGCTGGCAGCCAGAATTACGGTGCGGCCGCTTACCTGGTATTCCTGCATATCGGTTTTATTAACGTACGATACGCCCGTGGCCAGTCCTTCCTTATTGGTGAGCACTTCCCGCGCCATGGCGTTGGTGATCACATCAATATTGCCGGTTTCAATAGCAGGTTTTATTAATACAGAAGAAGAAGAGAAATCGGCATATGCATAAGAGCAGGCGCGGTTACACTGGCCGCAATAGATACACTCTCCGCGCGTTTCGTTTATTTTTTTTGTTAAGATCGAGAGGCGGGAGGGGATGACCGGGATACCAATGCTGGTAGCCGCTTTTTTGATCATCAGCTCATGCAAACGAGGCTTCGGCGGCGGCAGAAAAATACCATCGGGATCATTCTCCAGTCCTTCATTGCTGCCAAACACACCGATCAATTTGTCTACTTTATCATAATAAGGTTTTATGTCTTCATAGCCAATTGGCCAGTCATCACCCAATCCATCAATGCTGCGGCGTTTGAAATCTTTAGGTCCAAAACGGAGAGAAATTCGGCCCCAGTGGTTGGTACGGCCACCGATCATGCGGGCACGCCACCATTCCCATTTGGTATCATCTTTATGGGTATAGGGTTCGCCATCAATTTCCCAGCCCCAATAGCAGGCATCAAAATCTCCGAATGGTCTGAATTTAGTGCTGGCGCCACGACGGGGTGATTCCCATGGATTTTTAAACTGGGTTACATTCGTCCTTGGATCATACATTGGTCCGGCCTCAATCAAACATACTTTCAACCCAGCCTTCGACAATACATAGGCTGCCATGCCGCCGCCGGCACCGGAGCCTACGATAATGGCGTCGTACTGCTTGGCGTTTTTTTTCACCTGAAGATCACCCATAATAGTAAGTGAGTTTAAAAATTGATGAATGGTTTAGAGCCATAAATGTAAAGTTTTAGCAATCCTGACCAATTTTTATTAATGTAATTTTTATGGGTGGCGTGAATGGTGAATGGTGAAAGGTAAATGGTCAATGGTGAATGGATTCCTGGCATTTGGGATTTGCTTTCGGAATTTGGTTTTGGTTCTTGTTATTTGGATCCTGGGATTTGGCTTTTGGAATTTGGTTCTTGCGATTTGGAATTTGTGATTTGTCCTTATTGATACTCAGGGTTTGTGCTTAGTTTGGGAAGAACTGACATTAACAGAATATATGTCAAAGGCACACTTTCATTAGAAAATATCTAACATTATAGCTATATACATAGATTCTATTCAATAATGTGAGTATTTAGATTAGCCATTACTATAAAATCATATAGATAAACCCTTATTTGTGTAAAATTCGGTTGCAAGATTGCAGAAAATATGTTTTTATCACGCAATTTTACTAATCTAAAAACGTTCTATTGATGTCCTTTTATGTAAAAACCTATAATCGAATATCCCTATGACCCCGTACATCCAAAATGAAACAGACTATCTGGCCGAGAAATTTATGATCCTGGAATATCATATCGCGCATGCCAGTAAGATTGCCCTGCTTAAAATTCAAAGTTGGAAGTTCGCTATCAAGAATCCAGAAGTAGGAACACGGTATCAAATGGCTGCAGAAGATATGGTTCGTCAATCGTTGATGAGTTTTGTACCTAACTCACATATCCTGAGTGAAGAAGGGTTTTATTTCCGTCCGATCGCTAATTAATTTGTTTTAAAGATAATCACAGCAAGTCTCCCGACGCATCGGGAGACTTTTTTATTGGCTATTGCCTATTGTTTATTGCCAAATTGCAAATTGTATTGCCCCGCATCCCCCAAAGCAGCGGCACTACCTTGACAACGGAAAGGCATTGCTTATTGTCTATTGCAAATTGCCGGGAGCCCCTGGCGCAATTGTCGCTTTTCTACCTTTATCATTCTTTGATATTTATATTTTCGTTATATAACAGAAACCCATAAATGATAATTTCTTAATAAATAATTAAAAAGGCGGCAGCTGGTAAACTTTACGACCTATCATTAATGGTTAACCTTTACAAAAGACACTAAACGTGTCTAAAAATTTCATTTACTAAATAAACATTCAAAAAGACCTCCTTATCTTTGTTTTGGCAACACTAATCAGCGAAGTGAGAAAGAAATGGTGAGACGAGCAATTGCCGATGCACAAACCTTATCTGATGGACTGGATTAAACACATTAAACCACTTCTTCTCTTTTTATCTCTTTTAATTATCTCAATTGCCTGCGGGCAATTTTGGTGTGCCTTCACATTTTTTGCAATTTCAATCAATCCGTACAGCGAGCAGATTTCAAAAAAATTGGTAAATCAACATCATTTGTTTGCAGATCCCAAACCGGCGGTCTGGCCAAACCGGTATAGCGTATTTAACCGATGTACTGAGTATGTACCGGAATGGTTCCTCTCGTCATGTAAGCATTGTAACAATGAACAAGGTGATTTGATAGCAGGCAGCAGCCATATGAACTAGCAACAAAACGGATAGCAGCAACTCCCCATCAGGTAATGGATCTACCGGTATACGGCAGATGCCATACAATCTATTATTGTTTAAGAATAAATCAGTAACCCATGTATAGTTCAGCACGGCGATAACCGGCCGCTGAAGTGAATTCTTTGTACCTGGGCAGTAGGCATATAAGGGTTAGCGGCAACACTTTGTTATTTGCAATAAACCTTTTCTTATGAAATTGAAAAAAGAGGACATTGAAAGGATCAGGCTCGCAAAAGATTTATTAACTAAAAACCGGCGTTACCATATTACTATTAATGATCTAAGTCAACAAACACAACTTAACAGAACCAAATTGCAATACGGATTTAAGCAGCTTTTTGGTGTAAGCATTGATGATTACCGTATTTTTTTGCGAATGGAAAAGGCCAAAGAGTTGTTGGAGCAAACCGAAAAAAGCGTAAAGGAAATTTCAATACTGGTAGGATATAAGAGCATGGGAAGTTTTAGTACGATGTTCAAGAAAGTATATAGCAAATCGCCCACCGAATGGCGGAATGGGCGTCATGAATAGGATGATATAACGAGGCGGTTACAGGGGTACGAAGTGAACAGCACTTTGTAAAGATAATATTGCCATTACGAATGGCTGGGCAGCTCTTTGTATAACACTAACAGTATAGTACAGTCTAATTATTTTTGTAAAAAAATGAAATTGTGCAAATACGAGAAATCAGGTAACGTATATTGCATGTAGATATTTGAAAGGACGGTTTTCAATACATACAGAATCAGATAGCGGTAGTTGCGGTACAACTTTTTTGGGTGTTCGCTACAGCAAGCCCTCAAAGCAAATTTTCACAAGCAAGCTAAACGGCCATAGGTACCGCACTACTTCTTCTGAGAAACGTGAAATGGAATACGCGAAGTTTGAGTTTATCTTTCACGTTTGCCGTTTCACGGCCAGGTATGTTTTGATTCGTACCCTTTTATTATATAACACAAAGTATTGGTTTAAACAGCAGTTTATCTGCTACAAGTTCTTTACTATTCATGGCTATAGAATGATGATCCGGGCGGCCGGTGGCGTTATTACAGATGCGGTGGCACGATATTATGCAGGAGGGTCAGTTAACAACACCCATCTAAATAATGCAGGGATGAAAGGCGAGTCGCTCCCGACTTTCACCCAATGACCAGGATAATATAACCCCGGCATGGCCGGCTCCCGGATTCATTTTACATAGTGGTTCGCTATTCATAATTGGCCTTTCTTGATCTATTATAGAAGGTTTTTAACAGTGGCTTGCCCGTACTGCCTTTTCTGTCCAGTAAGGGCACTATAGGTGAGCATTTTGGAGATTGCTGATTTTTTGATTTTGAGATTTAGGGATTTTTGATATTTCCAGGATTGGAGATTTATTAAAACAACAAAACGTTTAAAAACTCCAGGGACGTTTTTTGTTTGCCCTGATTATTTAGTTAACTTTAATCAGCTATGGACCTGCGGGGACTAACTGATGAAATACTGCTACGACTACTAAAAGCCGATGATGACAAGGCTTTTAAAGAGATCTATTCCCGCTACTGGAAACCGGTTTTCGAAGCAGCTTACCGCAGACTGGCCAGCACCGAAATAGCCAAAGAACTGGTACAAACTATATTCCTGCGCATCTGGGAGAAACGCCACACCATTCAAATTAATCACCTACAAAGCTATCTGCAAACAGCTATTAAGAACCGCGTTATTAATTACATCGAATCTACGCTGGTACATAAAAAATATCTGCAACACGTAATAGATACAACGGCGGGCGACTGCCAGGGAACCGAATCAACCGTTCATTTTCATGAGCTATCCCAGGCCTTAGAAAAGGCCATTAACAGGCTACCCGAGAAAACAAGACACGTTTTCCGCCTTAGCCGCTTCGATCATTTAACTATTCGTGAAATTGCTACCAACCTGAACATTTCTGAAAAAGCTGTAGAATACCACATTACGCAATCACTGAAAACGTTGCGGTTATATTTAAAAGATTACCTCGACATCGCATTATAATTTTTTTCTTCCGTATAATTTTTTTCCTTCCCGGTTAGGGTATCGCTGCACCTGCCTGTCTACAACATTATGACCGTGGCACGGTTACATTAAAAATGTCAACAATGGACCGGACAGCTTTCAGGGAACTGTTAATAAAATATAGTAATGGCACTGCCACAGCAGCCGAAAAAGCATTGGTAGACCATTGGTATGAACTGTTATATGATTACAAGCTGCCTGCCTTGAAGCAGGAAGAACTCGATACCATTGAGCAGGAAATGTGGGCGCATATTGAACAAGCAGGCAACATAGTTACGGAAAACACGACCGTACCTTATATAAAGCCGGCTGTGCGCCGAAAACGCCTGTATTATATCGCTGCTGCAGCCATTATTACCGGTTTGATAACAGGAGGGTGGATAATCTTCTTTTCTTCCCCTGAAACCTTCTCCTTTGAAAAGAACCGGCAGCAGCGGAAACTGGCAGAAAGCAGCAATAATACCGCCGCCCCCAAACGAATTTCACTGGCTGATGGCAGTTATGTGGTACTGCAACCGGCTTCCAAAATAGCGTATGCAAATGATATCAATAGTAATAAAAGAGAAGTATTCCTGGAAGGCGAAGCTTTCTTCCAGGTGACCAAAGACCCGGCCCGGCCGTTTTATGTATACACCAATGAACTGGTAACAAAAGTACTGGGCACCAGTTTCGATGTGCGGGCGTTTCCACGTGACAATACCATAAAGGTTATGGTGCACACTGGTAAAGTAACGGTGTACCAGCGAAAGAACGACCAGGCCGAGCAGGAACTGGCAAGGTCCAATGCCACCATTATTATTCCCAACCAGCAAGTGTTGTTTAACCGGCACCAGGCCAGTATAACAAGGTCTATATCCGAGCAACCACTGGCGGTTATTACCAATGGTTCTAATAACAACGGCCAACTTGTGTTTACCGATACACCAGCGTCTGACGTGTTGATGGCCATTCAAAAAGCCTATGGCATCCCGATCGTTTTTGATGAGGAACTGCTAAGCCGTTGTTCATTCACCGGCGCATTTACCAATGAATCTTTTTTCGAAAGGATCAACCTGGTGTGCAAGGCCATAGAAGCTACCTACGAACAAACTGATGGGCAGGTGATCATTACCGGCCATGATTGTGAAAAATAAACTGATTAACCAATAAATTTTACCAGATGAACAATTCAACATGAGCTCTTGAATTACCCGTCTTCTCCGGCCAGCCGGCGGATTCGGCGGGCAAGAAAAATGCCGGCGATGCTGCTACATCACCGGCCATTAATTATCCCGCTGTTATTGTATATGCTTCTTTTGGAAAAGAAGCCGGGATTGCTTTTGATCAATCGTATTAACCAAAAACGCTCAAAGGTATGAGAAATATCGCTTTGCTCAGATCCCCTTTTTGGCTCAGCGCAATGAAGTATGCCGTTCTGCAACTGATACTGGCTGTTCTATTTGCCGTTATCGGGTATGCGGCGCCTGGCCACAGTCAGGGTGTACTCGACCGTGAAGTAACACTAAACATTAAGGAAAAAAAGTTGGAGTATGTATTAAGCAAGATTGAAGAACAAACAAAAGTGGTGTTTGTGTTCAGTCCAAAATTAATACAAAGCCACCGGCTGGTCACTATCAGTAAATCAAAAGAAAAACTATCAGTAATCCTGGATGAACTGACCGGTTATTTAAACCTGGATTACGAAGTAGTGGGTGATAAAGTAATTTTAAAACGGCAGCATGCCGACAATGCCAGTGTTGAACCGGAGGCCGCTCCTGCATTTACACCCGTGCCCATTACCGGAAAAATAACCAACGCAAAAGGCGAGCCCTTGTCTGGAGTAAGCATTGTAGTAAAAGATAAAGCGGGGGGCACATCTACCAATGCCAACGGCGTTTTTACCATCGATGCCAATGAAGGCGATGTGCTTATTATTTCCATCATTGGTTTTAAGTCGAGAGAAATAACCATCGGCAGCCAGCATGAGCTGAATATTTCCATGGAAGAGGCCGTGGCCGAACTAACCACTGTAATGGTAGGCTCCCGTTCATTAAGGCCAAGAACAAATGTTGAATCGCCGGTACCCGTAGATGTGATCTCTTCCAAAGACTTACTGGCCACCGGCCAAATTGAACCGGCGCAACAAATTCAATTCACAGCGCCATCCTTTGTTTCGAACCGGCAAACCATTGCCGATGGAACCGATCATATTGATCCGGCTTCCTTGCGCGGCCTTGGCCCCGACCAGGTGCTGGTATTGGTAAACGGTAAACGCCGCTACAATACGGCGCTTGTAAATATCAATGGCACGGTTGGTAAAGGTTCTGTAGGCACCGACCTGAATTCCATTCCTGCCAGCAGTATTGAACGCATTGAAGTATTACGCGATGGCGCCGCTTCACAATATGGTTCCGATGCCATTGCAGGCGTGATCAATGTGGTGTTGAAAAAGAAAACAGGTACACAGGTATTTACGCATGCCGGGCAACAATATGCCGGCGATGGCGCCAATTTGCAGTTAGGCGTAAACCACGGACTCAAACTTGGTAAAGGCGTATTGAACCTTACTGCTGAAATACGGCGTCGTGAACCCACCAACCGGGCGGGTGAATTCCTGGGGACTGTATTTTCGAACAATGCCTCGCAGGACAGCGCCCTCATTGCACAAAACGGTGGCTGGGATAGAAAGAACAATATGTACATCGGTAATTCAAAACAATTGAATGCCTATGCTGAGGCGAACCTGGAACTACCCATTTCAGCCAATACTAAATTTTATGCAACCGGCATGTACAGTTTTCGTAAAGGAAAAGCAGCCGGTTTTTACCGGTATCCTAAACAAACTACCCAGGTAGTAGCGCAATTGTACCCGCGCGGCTTTCTTCCTTATATAGAATCGGAGATCAACGACCATTCATTGCTGGCTGGCATTAAAGGTAAAACCGCAAGCGCCTGGAACTGGGATGTAAGCAGCGTTTATGGCGGTAACCAATTCAGGTTTGATGTTAGCAATTCAAACAATGCCAGTATGGGTGTCAATTCGCCCACTGATTTCTATTGTGGTAAACTGGCTTTCCGGCAAAGCACTACCAACGTCGACTTTTCAAAAGATCTTGGATCGAAGCTCAACCTGTCATCGTTTAACGTAGCCATTGGTGCGGAAGCGCGTTTTGACATGTTCAAGATAACGCCCGGACAGGAAGAGTCGTGGCGGAACTATGATCCCAATTCAGGCAAGGTAGGCGGGGCGCAGGTTTTCCCGGGCTATCAGCCTTCCAACGCAGTAGACGAAACGCGTAGTGTGGTAAGCACGTATGTGGATGTGGAATCTGATATCACCGAAAAATTCCTGGTGAACGTGGCCGGCCGCTTTGAACATTACAGTGACTTTGGAAATGCCCTGGCCGGTAAGCTGGCCTTGCGGTATAAATTGCTCGATGCGTTGTCTATTCGCGGGGCCATCAGCAATGGTTTCAGAGCACCGTCAATTCACCAGTATTATTTTAATAACACCAGTACGCAGTTCCAGATAGTTGGCGGCAGCTTATCGCCCAGTAATACGTTAACGGTGCGCAATAACGATCCTATAGCAAAGGCATTAGGCATTCCAGACCTGAAAGAAGAAACCTCGGTAAATTATAGTTTAGGTATTACTTCAAAACCAGGGAGAAATGTTTCGCTTACAATTGATGCTTACCGCATCGATATCAGGAACCGTATTCTGCTGGCCGGTCCGTTCAGAAGATCGAACCCAGCGGTTGGCCCTGTATTGAATAATGCCGGCATCCCCCCCGATGTGCAGGTAGTACAGGCATTTTCAAACATCATCGATACAAAAACACAGGGGTTGGATGTGATCCTTTCGGTAAGTCCGCAGGTGGGTAAAGGCAATCTCGATCTGACACTGGCTGCCAACTTTAATGAAACGACAATCAAAAAAGTAAAGGGCACAGAGAACATTCCTGCTGTTCCGGATTCACTTGGTAATTATTTCTTCTTCGACCGGGCTGAACAATCCCGGGTAGAACTGGCCAACCCTAAAAACAAAATTTCGGCTTCGGCCAATTACCAATACAACAAAATAGGCGCCATGATCCGGGCAACCCGGTTCGGCGCAGTTTCTTCCTGGAATATCAACCCACAACTGGATGAAACCTATGAGGCAAAGATCATTACAGATGCCAGCGTCAGTTACAGCGTACATCCCCGGGTTCGGGTAACCATTGGCGCTAATAATTTATTTGATGTGTATCCCGATAAACTAAAGTGGTTCCGCGATGGCAAAGGCGATAAAGGAAATATCTATTACAGCAATACGTCGGATGGACGTTTTGTTTACAGTCGCAACGCAACCCAGTTTGGCATGAATGGCGGATATTATTATATCAGTCTTTCAGCCAATTTTTAAGCGGGTAACATGAGAAGGAAAGAAGCCCGTGCCACGGTTTGGAACCGTGGCACGGTTATATAAATCCAAATGATTATCTTGCTTTCCTTATTGTTACGTATGATCGTTGTTATTCAATGTAAAGACCAGATCGGACTTGTTGCCGGCATTACCGGTGTATTGGCAACGGAGCAACTGAATATTGTTTCGTTGCGCGAGCATGTTGATAAAGCAGCCAACCGTTTTTTTATCAGGGTACATATTGAACAGGAAACCGATTCCCTGGCGCTTGAGGTAAAACTGCAGCAAGTGTTGCCGCCGGATGCGGTGATAAAAGTTAACCCATTACCCGAGAAAAAAGTGGTGGTGCTGGTAACTAAAGAATACCATTGCCTGGCCGACATCCTCATCCGCCATTATTTTAAGACCCTGGGCGCACAGGTGCAATGCGTTATTGGTAACCACGATACCTTACAGAACATTTGCCAGCGCTTCGACATTCCTTTTTACCTCGTATCGCATACGCAGAAAGAAAAAGAGGCATTTGAAGCACAATTGACCAGTTTGGTAGACAAGTATTCCCCCGATTATATTGTGTTGGCGAAATTCATGCGCATTTTATCGCCCGATTTTGTGGCGCGGTATACCGGCCGCATCATCAACATTCATCATTCATTTCTGCCGGCCTTTGTAGGCGCCAGTCCGTACCGGCAGGCTTATGAACGCGGAGTGAAATTAATTGGCGCCACAGCCCATTTTGTGACCAACGAGCTGGATGAAGGGCCTATTATCGCACAACAGATCATTCCGGTAACGCATTCCCATACCTCCGGCGACATGATGAAAGCCGGTAAGGAAATAGAAACCTCGGTGCTGGCGAAGGCATTGCACCTGGTGTTTGAGGACAGGGTGTTTGTTTATAAGAATAAGACGGTAGTTTTTGAATAGACTAGCGAGTAGTAAGTAGCTAGTGGCCAGTAGGGAAGACAAACAAACGCGGAGAGTGAAGAATAAAAGCCCCACTCGCTACTTACTACTTGCCACTAGCATTATTTCATCAATTGTTTATCAAACCCCATCTCTACTAATTCCTCAAATGCCTTCCAAACCTCAGCCGGAATTTCCTGGTATACCTGGAACCCTTTTTCGGGATATAGTTTTATCCGCTGCAGATCGCCCACCATCATGTTGATGAGTTTTTCAACAGAGATCTCGTTGTTGGGATATTCCTCGAAGGTGAGCAGGGGAGAAGTGACGAGCAGGTCTTTATCGGGCCAGTGTTTTTTGAATGTTGCATAACTGCGGCGCTCCATATATGGCTTTTGTACCACAATAAAACTTTGCAGGTGGAGGTTTTTCTCTTTCAGCAACTGTTGTGTAAATAAAATATTCTCACCCGTATTCGTGCTTTTATTTTCAATGAAGATAGCTTCCCGTGGCACCCCTTTGTCGAGGGCAATGGTAGCAAACAGGTCGGCTTCGGTCCCGGCCCATACGTCTTTGGTTAATTTACCTAATCCACCTGAGAATATGATAATGGGCGCATAACCCTGCAAATATAGATCAGCGCCCCGATCGGCAGTGCGGGTGTCGAGACTGCCCAATACCAAAATACAATCAGATGGCACCAGGGTATGGTGCAACTGATGGTAGTTCCACAATATTTTTGCTAATGTAATCGCTTGCTGGTTTATCATTGCTTTGTACGGTTAGGTTTGATGAACAGTCCAGTCTGCCTCTTGTTCACCCGGTTATATACTTATTGGTCTCTGCTGATAAGCAATAAATTTGCCAAGATGAAGTATTTTTTTAAGTTAATAAGTTAACAGGTTGACAGGTTGCCAAGGTCTTGATTTCTTAGGCTCAAAACAAAACTCAAAAACTTAATAACTAAGGAACTTAATAACTAAGGAACTTAATAACTAAAGAACTACTCCTTCATGTTTGCTTAACTTATGCAATTCCATCACCGTACCTTTCGCGGTTTCCTGGTACATGGAAACGAATTTGCGGTTATAATGAATTTCCTGGTAGGTATAGGACGTTCTTTGCTGCACCGTATTGCCATATACGTCATTAAAACCACGAACCATTACATACAATTCCACATCGGTAGTTGCCAGGTCTTCATTGGTAAAACCGGCCAGCGGGCTTTGTTCATCAATAGGATGCACCACCGTCCAGTTCATTGGCATGCTTTCAATTTTACTGCGTTCCAATTGTAACGTGTAATACTTGTATTTCGGCTCGCCGTTTTCCTGAATGAGCATGGCCAGGTTCACCTGAACGGTAACATCGCTTAACGCGTGGTTTTGTTTATAGCAGGCAAACCGGAACATCAGCGCCGTTTTATCGCGGTACGGCGCAACGATCGCATGATCGCTGAAAACAAGGTGCGCACGTGGACGGGCAAATCGTCCGTAGATAAGACCGGTTGCCAATGCGAAAGAAAGAAAACCGCTCATGGCTTCCACAGCCGCTACCAGGTTGGCTGCATCGCCAACGGGATTTACCCGCCCATAGCCCACGGTTGTAAAAGTTTCTGTGCTGAAAAAATATAATTCCTTAAATATACCGACAGGTGTAGTGGCAACAAAACCCGTGAATTGTTCAGCGCCGATCCAATAATATATGCCGGCATACAGCAGGTTAATGCTAAAGAAGAATGAAACAATGATGATGATGAATTGCCATAAAGGCAATGAGATCATGGTATAAAAGATGCTGAACCGGTCCCAGAAGGGCCATCCTTTTTTATGCAGGTTAAACGTTCCGTCGCGGTTAATGAACCGGCTTCCATTAATAATACCGGTTGTGCTAAAACCGGTGTCGTTATTTAATTTGGGAACGGGGTTGATCTCTTTTGTTGCAGGCATGACACTGTTATTTTACCTGGCAAATGTAATACTTGTTGCCTTTCTGGTAACAGGTTAGCGAGGTAGGAGGTAAGAAGCAGGAAATTGCTGATTTTGCGATTTCGGGATTTGGAGATCTATCAAAATGCTAAACGTAAGGAAATCCCGCAATCTCTAAATCTAAAAATCAGCAATCAAAAATCATCGCCACTTATTCGTTATCCTGTCCCAACTGGTGATGCCGATCTTGAATTGTACCGGGTTATTAAACTGGTTGGATGCGGAGCCTACCACGTAAACGCCTAGCTTAAATTTGCTTAACGGATTGAACGGCCATTTGAAAACCCGTTCGATGCCTGCAAAAGTTTCTACATAGCGCAACGATCGTTCGGCCGCTATCAGAAAGCCGGCGCCTGCCACTTCGCGCAATTGCAGCTTTTTAAGAAGCGGGATCTTATTGATCAATGCGCCATTGAATTCATGCACAAAGTGTCCCTGGTAAAACCGTTTGAATACAGGAAAGGTAGAATCCAGCGACTGGAATGCTTCATGCGGATTCATGAACAGCAACGGATCGCCGCGACGCTGGAATTTATAATCGACCAACCTTAGGTCTTTAGTATTAAAAAAACTACCGCTTCTTACGCTATAGGTTGAAATGCCCGCCAAACCCAGTTTGATTTCCTGTTCAACTCCGAATTCGAGGTAATCGAAATCCACTTTGCTGTCAAGCGGGCCGGGTATGCCTTTTCGCCAGGAAACGTAAAAAGTTGGCCACGATGAGCCAAGAATTATTTTCTCTTTAGGTTCGCGAATATATCGCTGCCGGGGCGTGTAGGCCAACCTGATCTTTCCATAAGTGGCATTATAGGGTTCAAAGGCAACGGCCTGGTTGTTATCGAGGTATTCGCCGAATAAACTATCTACCTGCGAATTGGTCTTATAATTACTCACCGACCGGCGAAGGGCAATATCAAAATCGGCATACAGAAATAACCCATTCGCCAGTTCCAGTTCATGAGCAATGCCAAAAGCGTTATTTAAATAAACACTGCTGCGTTTGATCTGGTTGATCCATGCATCGCCCTGGTAAATAAGCTGAAATTCCCTGCCTGCTGAAAAAGTAACAATTCCCCGGTTGAACGGGTTATACAAATGCCTTACAGAAAGGCTGCCATTGATGTCGCGATTGCGGATGCCATAACTGATGTTGGGCCGTATCCAAAGGGCTTTACGGGAAGGATAGGTTTTGTGATACGACGCCGAGGCAAGAATTCGGGTACCGCCAAAATTAAAAGGTTGGTAAAGCTGAGGGATGGGTGGAAAAGACCAGTGCCGTTCTTTTTCATGATCGTTGAATTCCTGGCCGCTCCACAACCATTTCTTCCAGGTTATTTTATTGGTTATGCGATCTATTGAATCGAGATAGGCCTTGGTATGCCGGGCGCGGTAAATACTGTCTTTATAATGAATGAACCGAACTTCTTTTTCGGTTAGGGGTTCGGTACGGTTGCTTTGCCAGAAACTGCTGTCTTTTTCATAGGCTTCCTGGGCGGTAGCGCTGATCTCTGTGCCGAAATGTTTCTTATCGAATTGCTTATGCAAGGCAAAGTTTTTATACGTGGCAATGGTAACGCCTGATTTTTTTGCCCTGTTGCTTTTTGAGTAATACGTGAACTGCTGCCGGGTGATCATCCAGGCCGTATCGGCAATGCGATCGTAATGCTGTTCTACTTCAAAAAAATCATATTCCGGTAAGTGGTAGCCTGGTAATTTTAAGCGGGTATGCAAAATCACCCACAAACTATCGGCAATGGTTATTTCTCCTTCTACCGTTGCATTGCTTACCTGGCGGGGTTTAACACTGATGACATATACTTTCCGCCCGGCCTGGCGTTCGGTCCTGACAATTCTAAAGCGATAAGCAAGCAGTCCGCTATAACTAATAGGTGAGAGGAAGGGCGTTTCTGAAACAGCAGGCGTTTTAACCAGGTTGTTGTAAAAATTAAAATCGCCCTGGGTGGTTGATAAATAAAACAAACCTTCTGTACTACCGCGTTTAGTTACCCCTAACCGTTCTTCTTTAATACCCTGGGGCGACTTGTCTAACTGCAAAACAATTTCTGCCATCGCCATTCTGTCAAGATCGGCATTAACATTAACAGTCGCTGGCAGCGAATCGACCATTACATTCTTTACCTGCTTTTTTCTTGATTTCAATTTTAATGAATCTTCCTGTACCGCTTTAATATATACCGTGCAGGAGTAGGGGCCTGCAGCCGCCTGTATCGCTTCTTTTTGATGGATCACATGCCGGATTATTTCTTCTGACCGGTCGCGTGCTTTCCCTTTTACCACCACCTCTGAAAGCCCTTTGGCGTCATCCGGTTCCATAATAATATTTTGCTGGTAATTGGCTTTTTGAACAACGACAGTGATCCGTTGCGATTTATAACCTACCATACTGATCACGAGATCGTATTTACCGCTTTCAAGCTCCAGTTCATAGGTGCCGTTCTCTTTGGTAACGGTGCCATGTTTCCACGACGTAACCTGCACCGAGGCAAAAGCCAATGGCTCCAACCGGGTGTTGGTGATCTTTCCGTAAATTTTATAAGATTGTCCCTGTGCGCAGGAAATAGAAATGCCGGTAAAATAAAGCAGCAGTAGAATTCGGTTCATGCAAACAGGGATTGGGGCCTTTAAAATACTTAGTTATTGCATGAACGGGAATAAGCACGCTTTACTTTAGATTGATTTTAACACATTTTAGTTTTAAGTTCTCAGTTCTTAGTTCACGGTTCAATGCTCGCTGTTTAGTATTAAAATTTTGAATTATTGAATTGTATTTTGAGATCCGGAAGTTAAACAACATAAAACTATAAACTGTAAACTATAAACTATAAACTTAGAACTATAAACTTAGAACTCATTTCGCTTTATCCAACGCCATCTTTGCGGCCAAACCCGTAAGCACACTTGCCATAAACCATTTTTGAATACGTATCCATTTAGGATTGGCAGAAAACCACCTGGCTGCCCGGGCCGCCACCAGCACAATAATAAAATTAATAGTAAAGCTTACCATAATTTGTACAATACCCAGCGTTAAACTTTGCATGAACACATCGCCATAGGCGGGTTTTATAAATTGCGGGAAGAAGGATAAATAGAAGACGGCAACTTTGGGATTGAGCACATTGGTAAAAAAGCCCATGCGAAATAATTTACCGGGCGAATCGGCCTTCAGATCGGTGCGGGGCTCAAACACATTTTTACTGCCCGGTTTTATGGCCTGCCAGGCCAGGTACAGTAAATAAATGACCCCGGCCGTTTTTAAAATAGTATAAGCATACGGTATAGTGAACAGCACGGCCGTTAAACTAAACGATACCATTAAAATATGGAATAAAAACCCACAGATAACGCCTGCCAAAGAGATCAGCCCGGCCTTACGGCCTTGTGTAATGGAACGTGAAATAAGATAGATCATATTAGGGCCCGGACTAATTACCAGTCCAAATGCCGCGAGGGCAAAAAGCAGAAGATCGCTTATTGGTATCATAAAGGTCAGGTTTGCAACAAATATAACTTTTGCAACCGATGACCTGTTAGTCCGGTTCTCAGAATGCAGGTAGGCCGGTTACTATTGGCTAGTAGCTAGTAGTAAATAGCTTGTGGGGGAATACACGATGCAAATAGCTCAAAGCCGAAAGCTTAAAGCAGAAGGCAGATACAACTGAATTTCCCTTCAACTTGCAACCTGTAACCCCGCTATGGGGGCAAACGCTGAAAATGGTAACCGGTTTTCCCTTGCTATTAGCTGTATTCCTCTCCCTACTAGCCACTCGCCACTTACTACTCGCTATTTAAGATATCGGAATTCCATACTTTGCCGCCTGCGCCCTGATAAACTGATCGGCTTCCTGGCTGCCCTCGGCACAGATCTGGTCCATCTTTTTTCCAAACTTGCTAACAAGCGCCGGGTTGTTGATCGCTTCAATCTTTCCTGCCCTTGTTTGTGTAGTAATGGTAGCCAGGCAGGCAGAATCGCCAAAAGTAGAGACTTCCCTGGGATCGGTAATATAAGAACCGCCGATACCACCATGGGAGGTGTGAAAGAAGCGTTCTTCTTTTTGTTCTACGTCTATATACTTGAGAGAAGTGTTCTTGAAATAGGTACGGGATTTAACATCAGGATGACGGCGGGCATGTGCAACATATCGCACATTCTCCACATTCATTCCATCGATACAATTCTGCCGGTCGACAGAATCGTACAATCCCATAAAATAAACCCGCACCAACGGACTTAACATACGTGCAATAACGGTAGTGGCCAAACCACCGCGGCTATGACCGATCAATACCACGCGCACATCATCGGTTGTGAGCGGCTGGGTCTTCAACATTTGTTGCGTTACCATTACCGGTACACGGGTTTTCACATCATACCCCTGGTTTTCCATCATTTGTTGGGTGGTGCGTTCCCGGTCCTGCATACAACTATTAACGTCAAACATTTCAAGTGGCTTAATCGACCGGGTGCGGATGGAAGGAAATAACGTACTTATGCGTTGATAAATAAAATCCAGCGCCTCCAGCAGGATCGGTTCGTTATCGCTGCCGGTGATCGTATTGGAAGGGCCATGAAACCAGCGCCGGTCTATGTCCATAGCACCATAATGTACGTCGCGAATAAATTTGTAAGTGCCGCTGTTGCTTCCATCTTTATACATCCATTCACGGGAGCCTGTGCCATCGATCCCTACTACAATATATTTATAATTCATGGAGAAAGGTTTTTGATTGTGGTAACTGGGTACTGAGCATTTTATTTTGTCACGTATGGAACAAGGTTATAACGTTAATATAACGTCAACCCCTGATTGGCAACAAATTTTAAACCAATTTTGGAATTTTTATTTTAATTTAAACATCTGTTTGTTCAAACGGCACGTAAATTGGTTATAAAAATATTTACATTGGAATTTAAATTGTACTAATTTCGTTTTGCTGCACTGAGAGCATGATCAAGACAATCCCCTTTTGACACGCTTCACTGGTTGCGTTGACTCGTACTACCCGTAACGTTAATTTAATAGATCATGCGGCTAAAGTATTATACATTACCATTGGACCCGGAATTACTGATGCAGAAGAAACAGCATCCCGGTTGTGATCTAAAACAATCGGTAGGCCATCACCTGCACCTGATCGTGACCACGGCATTTGGTGAAATGCAAAGCGATGTGGAATACGGTAACTCCATCTGGGACCATGATTTTGATAATCTTACCTCCCGCACCAGGCAGCAGGAATGGATGAAAGAATCACTGCTGAATGCCGTTCGCAAACATGAAAAAAGATTGGATGGCATTAAAGTAGACGTATTGGTAAAACAGGAAGAAGTAAGCGTTTTTTCAACGGAAAGACGCGTAAAAAAACGCCTTGACATTTATATAACCGGCACTCTTACCGCTACCAGCGAAGACATTACTTTCCGCGACAGCTTTTTTGTGAGCCCGTTATCTTATAGCTAGTATATCAATTATTGGGTCCCTGATAAATAGCGTGAAGGATTTACACCTAAATCTGCAATACATATTTAATACATGGAAAATCGGGAGCAAATAAAGAACCGGATGATGAAAACGGCTGCGCGCCTGTGGGGGTATTCGGAAGATGAAACAGAATCGTCTTTCGATCCACTGGTGAATGTATTATTCTCAGCCTGTGCTTTGGAACTGGAAAAAATAAACAACGAAATACATGCGTCACGCGCCCGCTTACTCGAACGCATGGTGCAATTATTGTCGCCCGAAGTATTATGCGGTCCATTGCCATCACATGCCATCATGCATACGAAAACAATAGAAAGAGAAGCGTGGATGGACGAAAGCGATCAGTTTTATTGCGCACAGAAAAGCGATGGTACCTTTTCTTTCAACGGGGGAGTAGGGTATAAAGATATTTACTTTGCACCTACTGCTTCTTTTTACCTGAACAGGGCCCTTGTCACTTACCTGGCTACCGGGCATCAATTATTCCGGTACCGGGAAATGATCTCCAAAGAAGTGATCACGCACTGTTCGCCCGGAAAAGAACTGGAGCAACGTGTTTTATGGATTGGCATTACCGGGGTTCGATTCAACCTGCATAATACCCAATATTATTTTGAGATAAGGAATGAAGCAAACAAAGAATTGTTCTATCAAAATCTGTCGCAGACCCGCTGGTTTTATGGAAACGAAGAATTAGACGTAGTGCCGGGGTATAACCAGGAAAATATCAGTGGTGAACACCTGAACATTGAGCAACTCCTGATCAGAAAAAATACAGCCTGCTGGAAACTGAAAGAATTCATCAATGATTATTACAAATCGAAATTCATCACCATTCGCCGTCGCAATGATAAAGATATAACAGGGAATATCGAAAATAGCGGATGGCCTGCCGAATTGCTGCAGGTATTTGATAAGCCAGGGCTGGATTCACTTAAGGCCAGCGATGTACATTGGATAAAAATTCAATTTCCCGAAAATATTTCCAGTGCCGTGCTGCAGGATGTGGTATGCCAGGTGAATTGTTTTCCGGTGCTGAATGGTAAGTTAAACAGAACGTTGCACTCCATGCACGATATGCTGAATATTGTGCCGTTGCAATCGAACGATATTTTCTTTGACCTGCATGAGATCTCCGACAACGATGGCCATATTTACAACCTGCGGGCCATTGAAAAGAACGCACAGGAAAAACTAACGGTGATCTTACGGCAGGGAGGAATAGGCCGCTTTGATGAACGCGATGCCTCCATGATCGTTGAGCATATTGTGCAGTTGATAAGCGATGAAAGCGCCGCCTTCGCCGTACTGGGCAGAGGTTTTATGTCGGGCGAACTGCAGCGTTTGCAACAGATCATTTATAAGCTGGAACAACAAATGATCACCAAGGAACTAAACAAAGAATACACGCCTTTCCTGGTGGTACGAAAAGAGGAAGAAGAAGAATTTGATGAGGAAACGCCGTTAAGTACGCTGGCTGTATCGTACTGGAGCACAGGTGGCGAAAGGGGCAATGATATAAAAGCAGGCACCGCCCTGCAAACGTACCGCTCAGAAAGTATGTACGATGGCAGCAGCCTGCTGATGACAACTACCATTGGCGGTCGCAACCGGTTAAGTGCATCGGAGAGCATCACCGCCTATAAATCGGCCCTGTTATCGCGCAACAGGTTGATCAGCATGGAAGACATAAAAATATTCTGCAAACTGCAAATGGGCAATACCGCGCAGCATATCAATGTAACCAAAGGCGTAATGGTGCCGCGACAGTTATCGCAGGGTTTTACCCGAACCATTGATGTTACCATTAAGCTGAACCGGAAAGACTATATGGATGCCGAGGACAAAAACCAGCTCCAGTACTGGAAGGAAAGCCTGGCCATGAAGCTTGCCGACAAATCAGCGGGACTAACACCGTTCAGAGTGTTCATAGAACAAGAGAATTAATATTGAATATCGAATGCAGAATTTTGAATGTTGAAGAGAATACAGGGAAATGAAAAATGAAGAATGAAAAACAGAGAAATGAGAAAGTGAAGGGCAAGGCGAGTAGTAAGTAGTTAGCAGCGAGCAGGGGCAAACAAGGTGCTGCGAAAAATAGCGCATAACGAAAATAAACCCTACTAGCCATTTACCACTAGCCACTAGCTGTATTTACCATTAATCAATAACCACCATGCAGCGTAAAGACGCTATAGAAATTTTTTTTAACAAACTCTCCGGCTATCTGTACGATATCAAGGCAGAAACGCTGGCCAACCAGGCATTACAACACAATTTACATCCAGATGATTTTGTGGTGTTGCCCGATGGCCGCTTTTACCGAGAATACCGTACCGATGTGTATGCCGTCAATAAGATCGAAGACTCCCGGCTTCACCAATTATTACAGTTACGTTTGTCACGTTCCGGCCTATACGACCTGGTACCGGAAGGACTTTTTCATCAGGCATATAATGGCGCCAAAGCCAATAGCTCTGCGGCTGAAATGGCTGCCCAAAGTCGTATTGATAGAAAAAAAGAAGTGGCGGCCCGGAAATTCTTTCAACCGGTAGAACATAGCTTTTTCAGGCAACGGGTATTGCTGGAACAGGAAGAAGAAAACCTGCTCGCCGGCATGGACAATGGTTTGCTGAATGATTATTTCTTTACGTTCTGGGAGTTTCCCGAAGCATTGAACAGGACCTCGGCCATGCTGCTGGTATTGCTTTTACCTTATGCGCATGCCATTGCCGGCAATCTTGCTTTAATGCAGGATTGCCTGGAAATTCTACTGCAGGAAAAAGTAACTATTTCATTGATACCGGCAGAAGCTTGCCAGGCGCCCGGAAATGCATGCAGCCTGGGAATGGGGGAGTTGGGAAATGATCTTGTATGCGGACAAACATTTACAGAAGATTATCCCTGTTTGCAATATAACATTGGTCCGTTGCAGAACTCCAAACCCGTTGATTATTGCACCGGAGGTGACAATGATCTGTTACTGCAGGTATTCAACAATTATTTTGCGCCGGCAGAAGCGGACATCATTATTAATGTAGAAATAGACAGGGCCCGTGCATTGGTTGAACTGAGCGCAGATGAAAGTCCGATTTTAGGCTATGCAGCCATTTGAGAATAATATAAAAATTGTATTCGCATTAGCACATTAGCAAATTATCACCTTATGCTTACACCCGAGCTTAACAGATTGTTACTTTACCTGGGAATAAGCCTGATCAGCTTTTCAACGATCATAGGCATTGTTGCCAAAAGAATACGTAACAGCTTTAAACCATTCAGCAAAAAGGCTATCTGGTATCTGTTGATTTCCGTGGCTGTATTTTCGCTTACTGGTTTATTCATTGCTGCCGGTTTCTTTTCAAATTATGACCGGTACTTTATTTTCTTCCAGGTATTATTCCTGCTATATGGCAGCCTGCATATTTATATGATGCAACGGAAAATGGATTGGGGCAAAGACAAAAAATCCTTCTGGCCTGACCTTATTTTTTCGGTGCTGATCATGCTGGCCGGCGCCATTTGCTTTATGCTCACTTTTCGGTGGGTAAACCGCGAAGGACTGGAACTGTCCATGATGCTGTCGGCCCTGTTTTTCATTATTCCATTGTTTGTATGGCATACCTTTCTCACCGCCCTGGCCATTCCGCCCAAGGTGTTGAACCAATGGTATTATCCCGTGCATGAACCAATGGAAGAACCGGAAGAAAGCAAACTGAAGAATATGTTGCTCATCAGTTTCGAATTTCAGAAGAACGGCCAGGATGCTTTCTTTACCAACTTCAGGGCCAAAGCGCCGGTAGATATGGAGTTGGGTGAGCTGTTCTACTACTTCATAAATGATTACAATGAGCGCCACCCACAGGGACAGATCCTGTATTCAAACGGCACTGGCGAACCGTATGGATGGATGTTCTATAAAAAACCAAAATGGTACACAATACTCACCACATATATGGATTCAGAAAAAACAATTTACCTGAACCGCATCCGGGAAAATGATGTCATTGTGTGCAGCCGCATTATTGAAAATTGAGGATTGAACTAACTAAACAAATTTAAGTATGCAGTCAACTAGTGAATACTTACCGGTAAATTGGGTAGATGGGATGAAGATCAATAAAACGCATTTTCTTGCCCAGGATAATGCATTTACTTACCGGCAGGCCCACACCGTAAGCAGTTTTTTAAATGAGCACAATTATGGATTGTTACCGGTGTTCGACCGGCATCATACTTCGGCCAAATTATTTTTATCGCTCGATAATGAACAGACCGTTCACCTGCGCATTCAACGTTGCCGGGCTATCTCCCGCGGCGGTTATGTGATGGAGTTTGATACCGATACTTCGCTCACAGGTCAGCAATTATCAGCAGGTGTTCCGGGACTGCAGGTTCCTTTCGCCGAATTGAAAGACCGCTCAGAATTTTACTATGTGGTGCTTAGCATCGATCCGTATAAACGTGTGCCGTTTGGCATTGCAGACCCCAAAGAAACGCCACCACGTATGCCTTTTACCATGCCGGTGTATGACCTCACCTTATTACCTGCCCATGAAACCAGTGCTTTGTCGCTGGGTCAATTTCAGGTGCCGGTAGGGAAGGTGATCGTAGAAGAACAAATTGTACGGCTGGTTGAAAATTATATTCCACCCTGTACGGCAGTGAACAGCCATTATGAATTGCTGGAAGTGCACGCCGGTCTGGAACAATTCTTCGGCCAAATGGAATTGTATGCCCTGCAGATCATTCAAAAGATCTTGCAGAAGAAACAACAGAACGACCTGGCAGATGCTATTTACAAGATCTGTGAGAACCTCAGCACATTCACGGCTACGGAGTTCAGCAATTTCAAATTATCCTATATATACCAGCCACCGGTATTTATGATCACGGCAGTAGCCGGGATGGCCCGGTTGATAAAGAACACCATGGATTATTACGCCGGAACAAGCAAAGACGAACTGATCAGTTATTGCACGGAATGGTGCGGGGTAAGCCAGGGCGAACTGGAAACAGCCATCACCACACTCTGTAATTACCAGTACAATCACCTTGACATTAATGATGCCCTGGAAAAAGTATTACGGTTCACGCAGATCATTTCATCCCTGTTTGGCAGCCTCTCGCGCCTGGAATACATCGGCAAGAAAAAAGAGACCGGCATTTTCGTAAAAGAACAGTTGTTGGTACCGCAAACCGAATCAGTACCGGTAAAGAAAAGAAGAAGCTTCTTAGCAGATTAATAATCGAAACACACTAATTAAATCAATAAAAAATGCCAACCGTATTAAACCATAAGGAAAGGAGTCGTGCATTTTTAAAATTTTTGTTCTTTTTCATTATATCCGTTTGGCTCATCGTAGGAGCTATTTACTTCGACATGCGTATTCCTTATAAAGAGAATGACGTATTGCGCGAACAGGTGACCCGCTACCGCAACCAAAGTATTGCCCAGGAAAAATTCGTAAGCAGTATGGATCAGGCGAAAATGTTGATCGACTCCCTGAAACAACCGGGCGTAAACAGCATGTACCTGAACCAGCAGATTGCCGCCAAACTACGCGAGTTAACCGACCTGCAGTATAAAGACAGCAGTATGTACAGCCGCATGAATAAAAATGTGCTTGATCTGTATTTACGTTACCAGGATGCTACCAACAAAGTGGTAAGCATGGGCGATCTGCCAAGACAGTTGGAAGATTATAAATCAAAATTTGAACAAACGCAGCGTGATCTGGATCAGGCCCGCAGGGATATTGACCTGTTGAGAAGAGCCAGCACCGCTGCTGGGTTTTAGCAACCCCTGGCCCCCTAAAGGGGGAAAGAATCCTGAGCGAAGTCGAAGGATGAGAGTAGGGGTCTGAAGCGTTGAGCGTAGCCGAAACGCTCTTAACTAAACGACATTCGATTTGCTTATTGTTTATTGTTCTTTGGCTGAGTTGTGGTCGTTTGCTTATTGCCTGTTGCCAATTGCTTATTGACCTTCACCCTTCCTGCTGCAACAAAACGTTTCTTCCAGTAAGGATCATCGAGATTGGCGAGGCTTACACCGCTGGAAGTAGAGGCATTGATAAAATACCGGTTACGCAAATACATGCCAACGTGAGAAATAGGATTGCCGGGAACCGTACAAAAGAAAACCAGGTCACCTTCAGAAAAATAAGAGTTATCATGAAAAGGCTCCACATTTTTTGTAAAGAACTGTTGCGCCGAAGTGCGCGGCACCTGGATGTTGTACACATCGTTCAGCAGGCGTTGAATAAAAGCCGAGCAATCGATCCCATTTTCATCGTTGCCCCCGTACTTGTACGGCGTTTTCATCCATTTATCAATGAAGGTGTACAGCACAACATTTTTAAGACTGTCAGGATCGATCTTCAAATAAGCGGCATATTTGGTAATAGTTCTTTTTTCGGGACTGGCATTTGCAGCTGCAGCAGTTGGATCGGGCGGTTTTACCACAATGGTCTGGTACTGATTGGCTGATTTACGCGAACCGGTACAGGAAGCCAGGAAAACCAGTAAACAAAAGCTACCGGCAACGGCCATCAGGTCAGCAGAACAGGAATTGAAACTATAATGAAAAAAAGATATTCGTTTCATGGCTAATAGAAATACGGTTTAAATGAGTACTGCAATCAGCAATAATTTTCGGTCGGCGTAAGGTCGTAAATTAATCTCAAAATTAGCGAACCTTTCACGTTTGCCGTTTCACGTTTCACGATTGCCATTAACGCGAACCAAAAAGTAAAAGTATGGAAAATAAAAAAATACAGCTCGCTTATCTCGACGAAAAAGTCATTCTCACCATGATCATTACGGCGTTGGTTGGTTTGGTGATCACCGGCTTTAAATATAAGAACTACGAGTACTGCTCCGACTTTCATATAAGAGCAAAAGCGAATTTCTTCCGAACCGACGAACCGATACGATTTGAGACCGACGCTTTGTACGCCAAAGATTTTCAATGGGACTTTGGTGATAATGAAAACAGCGAGACCAATATCAACTCTGTGGTTCATGCCTATAACCAGCCCGGTGAATATACCGTGGCATTAACCATAAATGGTAAATGCACCGAATATAAAACGGTTTATATAACAAGAGCCCCGAAGCTGGAAAACCCGTTGCTGATGCCCCGATTTGTTTGTCCACAAATGGCGGAGGTAGGCAAGCCCGTTACCTTCCAGGACACTACTGCCGGCGCCCATAGCTGGGAATGGCGTTTTGGTGAAACGGCCGCTATTGACGCCACTTCATCCACTGCCAATTATGTTTATAAAACGCCGGGGTTAAAAACCATTTCCTTGGTGCTTAACAACGATCCCAAACAACTGGGCGTTTGTAAAGTGTATGTGAATGATAAAACTGTTGCGCCCTCCAAGTCAAATGCCCGTGTTCCGGCAAGGCAGCAACCGGCCTTTATTGTAGTGCCGGCTAAACCGCAAACCCCAACGCTCGAAGAACAGAACCATCCTCAGCCGGCGATTGTAGAACCGCCCAAACCGCAAGGCGTAACCATCAGTAAACAGGAACTGGAAAGCAAATTGCGCGGGGTGGTGAATAACTATTTGACAGCAGACAATTTTACCCCGTATTTCTGCAATAACCTCAACGTGCCGGTAAGCCTGAATGGAACTGAAATTACATTCACCCAATTCTGTAATAAACTAAGCTCAATTAAAGAAGATAAAAAGATAAAACAACTGAACGTACAACAAATAAAAAGCAGCGAAACCAATTGTTTGATTGGGTTAAATGTAAGCCTGAAGATGAAGCAGGGCTTCCTTGGAATATTTTGAGATTTTTAGATTGCGCGATTTTGAGATTTAAAATTAGTAGGAGAGCTGCACTAAAAGAAATCACCAAATCTCGAAATCCCGAAATCAGAAATCGATAATAGTTAATCTAAAATAAGCGTAATGACTGACCAACTGTTAGGTATAACCATATCCGATTCATTTAAAAAAATGAACCATATAGCCCAGGCCATTGCCCGGGAAAATATGCACCCCCATATAGCGCCACCGCATTTACTAAAAGCATTGCTGCATAAAGAAGCGGGCCTGCAATCCCTGTTACAACAATTGGATAAAGACATTTATTATATGGAAGAATGGGCCGATGTACGCATGGAAACATTGCCCAAAGCCACCCGGCTCGAGGATACCCTCACCGCCGATGCACCGGTAAAAGCCGTGATGGAAGAAGCCGATACCATCAGGGCAATGACGGGCAGTGATGAACTGGAGGCCGTGCACGTTCTGGCGGCGCTCAGTACACCCGGTGTAGGCTTTAGTTATGAGCAATTAAAAACATTTCCGGTACAACGCCAGGAGCTCTTGCAGCAATCAGTAGCCGAAACCACATTGAATAAGATCACCAGCGCTGGCAATGGCTCAGCAAAGCAAACCAACCACCAGGCTTTGCTGAAATACTGTACGCATAAAAATGCACGGGCCGCAGCAGGAAAGATAGATCCCATAACCGGTCGCGATAAAGAGATCAGGGCCATGGCTGAGATCCTGGGCCGCCGTTCAAAACCCAATGTGCTGATCATTGGCGAACCCGGAGTTGGTAAATCAGCATTGGTTGATGGATTTACGTTAGCAATTCAGGAGAAGAAAGTTCCCCGCTTTTTAGAATCCGCCCAGGTATTTGAGCTCGACAACGGCGCACTGGCTGCCGGCGCCTCTTATAAAGGCGAAGTGGAAGAGCGATTGAAGAACATCATTCAGGAAATAAAACAATTTGAAAAAGCCATCCTGTTTATCGATGAAATGCATGTACTGATGGATAAACAGGGCGCTATGGCAGGCGCTGCCAATTTATTAAAGCCGGAACTGGCTCGTGGGGAATTGACAGTAATAGGAGCCACCACCCTGGAAGAATACCGGAAGCACATTGAAAAAGATGAAGCATTTGCCCGCCGCTTCGATGTTATACAGGTAGAAGAACCCGATGCAGCCACAACATTCCGGATGATGCAAATGATCATGCCGCACTACTGCAAACACCATGCAATAGAAATAGAAGACGAAACAATACAGGATACCATCCGGCTGGCGAAACGCTATGTAAAGGATCGGCGCTTACCCGATGCCGCCATAGACCTGGCCGACCACTCCATGGCAGCCCTTCGCCTGGCGCGGGATACCGGCCTGTCTGTATTGCTGGATATGAAGACCATTTTTGCTGACATGCAAAAAGAACCCGGTCAATATACAGCAGACGACTGGAAATGGCATTATAACCAGTTGCGCAATAAGATCAGTCCCATTTTGTGGGCGGCGGTACAATCAGAAGCCGACCCCCTGCAAATGACCGAATGCAGTGAGATCATTACTTATTTGAATGCTGCTTACGAATCATTATCAATAATGGCAGAGGACGACAGGCAAACGCTTAACCATGCAGATGTAGCCGCCATAGTAGCACATAAAACGGGTATCCCCATCGGTAAAGTGCAGGCACAGGAAAAAGAGCGGTTGTTGAAAATGGAAGAGATCCTGAAACAACGGGTAGTAGGGCAGGATCATGCGATCAGATCGATCAGCGAAGCCATTCTTGAATCAAGGGCCGGATTAGGGAAACCAGGACAACCCATTGGTTCGTTTTTCTTCCTGGGCCCAACAGGTACAGGTAAAACAGAATTAGCCAAAGCACTGGCCGATTTCCTGTTCCAGGATGAAGGATCGATGATCCGGTTCGATATGTCGGAGTTCAAAGAAGAACATTCCGCCGCACTACTGTATGGAGCGCCGCCCGGATATGTTGGCTACGAAGAAGGTGGTCTGCTGATCAACAAGATCCGTCAGCAACCTTATTCCGTGGTATTGTTCGATGAAATTGAAAAAGCACATCAGTCGGTCTTCGATATCTTTTTACAGATCATGGATGAAGGCAAGCTGCACGATAAACTGGGAAAGGAGGGCGACTTCTCCAATGCGCTGATCATTTTTACTTCCAACATCGGCAGTCAGTTTGTGGTAGATTCGTTCAACAAAAAACAGGTCCCATCTTCTACCCGGTTGATGGAGATCATGAGCAACTACTTCCGGCCCGAGTTCCTGGGCCGGTTGACGGAGATCTGTCCGTTTGCGCCTATGACCAACGAAATGGTTGAACGCATCCTTAGTATTCAATTGCGCGGTTTATACAGTTCGCTCGAAAAGCAGGGCATTACTCTGCAGTTGACCAATGAGGCCAAAAAGCAACTGGCCGTTATGGGCTTTGCGCCCCAATATGGGGCGCGTCCATTGGCCGGCGTTATACGAAATAATTTGCGTCGTCCCTTATCGCGCAAGATTATCAGTGGGGAAGCGGGTGCTACCGGAACAACTGCTTTAACCCTTGACGTGGATGCCAGTGGCAATTTTGTTTGGTCCTGAGGTTCGCTCTGCGCGTCCTGAGCGGAGTCGACGTCCTGAGCGGAGTCGACGTCCTGAGCGGAGTCGAAGGATGTTCTTGTGAAGTCCTGAGCGGGCTCGCTCTGCGTGTCCTGAGCGGAGTCGACGTCCTGAGCGGAGTCGAAGGATGTTCTTGTGAAGTCCTGAGCGGGCTCGCTCTGCGCGTCCTGAGCGGAGTCGAAGGATGTTCTTGTGAAGTCCTGAGCGAAGTCGAAGGACTAACTGTTATGCCAGTCTCAAAATTTATAACATTAATTTTATATGAATTGTCGCACGAACTAACGGAAATATGTAAATTTATTTACTGCAATTATTAATGACTGATTAAAAATTTGTTCAACGAGTATATTTACGCCAGGGTTACTGGGGATTTTTGATCATTAATGTTCATTCACCAATAATTAGGAATGATATTTGCAAAATCCATTGAGGTTTTTTTGTCCGATATCCAATCCGTCAAACCAGTTTATTCGTAATTATATTCGATTGTTCATTACAGAAAGCAAGTCTTAATTCTGAAAACCAAAAATACCTATCATGAGCATAGAGCCTTATGGCATTGGCGGCACGGAAGTAAAAACAGACGCCTTCGAAGCCTTCGCAGACATTCCACAAAATCGAGTATTGCTGGCAGAGAAACTCACCTATGACCCACCTGTTAAACCTGAAATAATTGAGGGGTTGACAAGCATAGATGATGTTTTCGAGAACTTCAAACCGAAAGTAGACATGACCTTTGAAACGGAAGACGGCGCCATGCGCAAGGAAACGCTTCATTTCAGGGGCCTGGCCGATTTTGGTGCGAAGGGCATCATTGCACAAAGCGAATACCTGGGAGACGTGAGCATGCAGCAATTGCAATATCAGAAAATAATAAAGCAGTTAAAGACCAACAAGCTGCTTAAACAGGCACTCGCCAATCCCGAAACAAAAGATCATATAATAAAAGCTTTGCAGTCACTTATACAGGAACTTGACTCAGCCAGGTAACACCACCCATTCATTTTCATTTATCATTAAATCGTTATCATGAGTACTGAATCCATTAAACCCGCCCAGCAAACGGCTTTTAAAGAAGCGTTGCAACCGGTTGAACAACTGGAAAGCAGTGTGCAGGGCCTTGCAAAATTCGGTGGATTTGATCTGCTGGAATCGGCTATTGATGCTGTTCAAAACATCAACCCCGAAAGAAAAGCCAGAAAAAAGATCTTTCTAGAAGAGAATAGTAAAAAAGAAGAACGTACAGCGCTTAAAAAAACATTGAAGTTGTGGATGGATATTCTGCAGAGCGCCGAGGACCCTGCTGACATGATCCAAACCTGCAACGAACGCTCGGAGCAGGCTGGCCAGGTATTGAAGAAGAACCTGAAGGCAGCTGTAAAGGAAACCGAACAACTGGAAAGGTCTTACCGCGCAGTAGCGCTCTTCTTTAAAAATACCGAAAGCCTCAAGGTGAAAAATGTATCGGTGATCAATGCTGATCCCGATCAGGTAAGAGACCTCGACAATACCCGGTTTATTGATGCTATCCACAACGAGCTGACCGATAATTACGACCGGCTCGATCTGCGTAATAATTATAGCCTGCTTATTTTGCCTGGTTATTTGGGCAGCAACAAAGTGCTGGAGAAATGGGCAAAGATCGCCTATGAAAATAAGGTAATGCTGGTTACCGACTTTGAAGACCTGGATACACCGGATGATGTAATGGAACTGTTTGAAGCAGCCAATCTGACCGGCGGCGATCCTTATCGTTCAAATGTAATCATGGCGTGTAACTGGCTGGTAGGCCGTGGCCGTTTTGCAGAAATAGGAGAGGAAGATGACCTGCTGGTGCCACCATCTGCCGCATTGGCCGGAAAGATCTACAATACGTTGATGTCGCAGGTGACAGCCGGTAAAAAATTCGGCGGTATTAATGAAGTAGATGGTGTACGGTTCGACCTGAAGAAAAGTGAGATCGCCAGTTTGGAAAAACTGGGACTGATCCCCATGGTGAAAGAATACGGCAAGGTAATGGCTTTCTCTGCCAAAACATTGTTTAATGGCGATAACCTGGGCTTACAAACCTATTCAGTAGTGCGTGTATTTGATTACGTTACAAAAGTGATGATGGACTTCCTGAACCGTCGCGCTTTTGAGAACTTTAACGCTTCTACCCGTAAAGAACTGAATGGCCAGATCGTGAAATTCCTCGATGGCATTACAGGTCCCAATAAATTGATTGAAAACTTTACAATAAAGCGATTTGAACAAGACCCTGTTCAAAAAGACCGCATATACCTCGACATTCATCTGAAACCGTATTTCCCCGCAAAAACTTTCATGATCAAGTTGGAAGGGCAAAAGGGAGACGATGCTGACAAAGCAGATTGGTCTTCTAAATACGAGCAGGACAAATAGGTCCTGAACTGATCCTGAGCGCAGTCGAAGGATCAGACTTCAACATTTTGAACCATGATCATAGTGCAAACTCAGATTGCCTATGACTACTGATCCTGAGCGTAGTCGAAGGATCAGTAATAACATCTTACGCAATGTCGAAGGATGAGACGCATTGCTAGCCACCACCTTACATTTAAAATCCATATCCCTCACCCCAAACGGCAACCCCACATCCTTGAGCAAATAAGGATATCCTGACTGTAGTAGCATGACAGTGTCATATTAATGATGCTGAGAGGAGTTTTTTTGTATTTCCGTTTAACTCCAGGGTTTAAGCACCACATAGCTTAGTATTTTGGTTTCGGCTCAACCGGGACCAACAGGGATCGTTTTTTTTATTTTTTGGTCTATATACCATTTTTATTAATCATCAAAACCATTAATTATGTCATTTAAGGCAAAACTTAAAGTGGCTGGCAAGGAAGTGAACGTCCTTGCATGTACCTATGCACTGAAACAGGAAACAGACGCCACTGGCCGTCCTTCTTCCATCACCCGTGGCGGTAAGATCAGTCTGACGGTAGAGTCTACCGGCGATACCACTTTCTTCGAGTGGATGACAAACAACTTCGAGCGTAAAGATGGCTCTATCACTTTTGTTAAACGTGATACCGATGCTACGCTGAAAGAACTGAAGTTCAATGAAGCTTACCTGGTGGAGTATCGTGAAAATTTTGACGGTGCTAATGACAGTCCCGTAACTGAGACCTTCACGCTTAGCGCTAAAGGCATTGAGCTGGGCAGCGGCAAGCATGAAAATGAGTGGGTATAAACAGATACCGGTTACCAGTTGCCAGTCATCCCGCCCTGCGGGATATCTGGTAACTGGTAACTTTTCTTATAACAAACTTCAGTTTATTTTTTTGAATAATACTAATTATCCTATTCATGTCATTTATAGCAAAACTCAAGTTAGATGGCGAAGAGATGAATATTCTGCACTGTGCCTATCGATTTACACAGGCCACCGACGGTACTGGTAAACCTACCGCCATTCCGCAAGGCGGCTCCGTTACGCTGGTTATAGAAAGCAATGGCAATACCGGTCTGTTCGATTGGATGGTGAGTCCAACCCAAACCAAAAGCGGTACCATTACTTTTTATCGCCGCGATAATATGAGTAAATTAAAAACCCTGCAATTCAACGACGCGCACTGTGTTGATTATTACGAAACCTATGATCACAACAGTGAGAGTCCCATGCAGGTGCAGATAATACTCAGCGCCAAAGAAGTTAAACTGAACGAATCGAAGTTCAAAAACAATTGGCCGCAGTAAATGAAAAATTAAGAATGAAGAACAGAGAAATGAAAAAGGAATTAAATGCAGATCGCTAATTGTATTTGCTTGCAGCTTGAAGCTTGTGGCTGTATTTCCTTTGCCGTTTCACATTTCACGATTTCTCAACCATAAACGACATAACATTTTTTATGGCCCAACTAATTAGTAGCAATATAACCATTGCCGGTACTCCTATTAAACAAATTACCTCTTTTCAGCTAACCCAAAATATTTTTGACCACCATTACTTCCGACTCGTTTGTCCGGCCGAATCACTGGAGGGTTTAGAAGGTGGCCTGCTGCAATCGTCGCGTAACCTCATCGGTGGCGTATTACAGGCATCTTTCAGCACACCAGCCACAGGAAGCGGATTACAGTTCAGGGGTATTGTGATGCAGGTTGAAGCAGACCGGTTCAGCGGTCATACAGGCAATATCATTATCTCCGGTACCAGTCCCACCATTGTACTCGACAACGGCCCCCACTGTAAAAGCTGGGAGAAAAAGGCCATTAAGAACATTGCACAGGATGTATTGAAACACTTTCCGCAAAACCTGTTGCAGGCGCAGATCTCGCCACAATATCCCGAAACGCTGGCGTATACCGTTCAATACAAACAAACTGCCTGGCAATTCCTCAACACGCTATGTGCCAGCTATGGCGAATGGTTGTACTACGATGGCAACCAGTTACAAATAGGCGCACTCAAATCATCCGATGCAACTAAGCTTACATTCGGTAGCAACATTAACCGTTTCAGTATGGCCCTGCAGGTACAACCTGCCAACAGCCAGATGATGGCGTACGATTATCTCAATCACGAAGTATATAACAGTAAGCCGCAAAGCATAGAAAGCAAAGCGGGCCTCAATGACCTGGGCAAACATGTGCTGCAAGCCAGCAACACCGTATACGCTACGCAGCCCAAGATCTGGAACAACCAGTTCGTCAGCAATAAAAAACAACTGGATGACGCCATTAACATTCGTACGGCTATGCAAAGCAGTAACACCGTACGTTTTTCGGGCAGCAGTGCGCATCCCGGGGTTAAAATAGGCGGCACCATTAATGTACAGGGAAACAATCTATATAGCCTGTCGGGCGAAAATTATGGCGAGTACACCATACTTTCCATCAATCATTATTTCGATGGACATGGCAATTATAATAACGACTTCACGGCGGTTCCTGCCGGTATAAAAGTACCACCGGTAAAATCTGGAGGTATGCCGCCTATCGAAACACAAAGTGGTATGGTAACCGATAACCACGATCCCAAAGGGTTAGGTCGCGTTCGGGTAAAATTCCACTGGATGAACGGAACGGAAAAAACACCCTGGATCCGCGTTACCAGTCCGCACGGTGGAGGTGGAAAAGGGATGTTCTTTATCCCGGAAATAGGCGAAGAAGTGATCGTAGGATTTGAAGGCGATAGTCCAACCAAACCCTATGTGGCAGGAACTGTGTATCATGGTAAAGCCAGCAATACCTTCAGCAATGGCGGCAACGATGTAAAAGCACTGCAAACCCGCAGCGGCAATAAAGTGGTGATGAACGATGCAGACGGAAGTGTATTTGTGGAAGACAAAGACGGTAATAGCATACTCCTGGATGGCGCCGGTAATATAACCGTGAAGGCCAATAAAAAAGTATGGATCGACGCCAAAGAGGAGATCAAGCTCACCACAAAAAATATGATCATAGATGTGGAAGAGGAAATTAAAGTGGATGCGAAGGTGCTTAACGGCACCCTCACTGAAACCTGTACATGGAAAGGTTTAAATGAGATGACAATACATTCTGATAAAGAGTCCTACGTGACCTCCCTCAATAAGACAACCATTTCCGGAGATGTGGAGGTGGCTGTAAAAGGCAATCAACATGTCGGTATCGATTCCAGGGATGGCCTTGTTACGGTAGAAGGTAATTTAACCACTACCATTAAAGGCGGACAGGTATTGTTGAATAGTTGATAAGGTGAATGGAAGAAATAGGAAGTGAGAGGATAGATGGCGTTTGCCATTTCACTTTTGCCGTTTCACGTATTTTGAGTTTAAAAAATAAGTAAACTAACAATGAACGAGCATAATCCCATAACCGTTCGTATCGATGAAATGGTGCAGGTATGGAAAAAGAACGTACTGCCCCGGCATAGCCTTATCCGCTGGATGTTGAAACCGGAAGATCATCGTATGTACGAAGGATTTTGCCGGTTGGAAGCATCGCCGCATGGAAAACTCGATAACCTGTTCGTATTCTTCTATACGCCCTTCAGTAATGCAAAAACCTATAGCCATGCATTGTTGCAGAACTGGCTGAACGAATATGATGATCCCAGGCAACGAAAATTGCTGACAAGCGCTGGTATAAAAAGCGAATGGGATGTACAGGCATTCAGAAAAGCAGTGGAAGAAAATAACTATGCAGCCTGTGACCAGTTATTGCCCGCCATGATCCTGTCTTATAAAAAATTTATAGGGCAGCAACAGGCAGCTTTTGTATTCAGTGTATTGCCGAAAGAAATGAGCAGTCCGCAGCAATTTCAGCAATGGCTGCACCAATGGATGGAGCAACCCAAAGAACCGGGCATACAACTGCTCGTATTTGATCATGTCGAGGGAAATTTCTGGGGAACCGTTTTTGAATATTATACCGATTACACCGTTACGCTGAAGCATGATCTGCGTATGCAGGATGCCATTCGGCAAATTGCAACGGCCGGCGCTGCAACCGACCCCTATGCGTTCTTTCGAAAATGCATGTTCGAAATGGGAGAGGCCGCTAACAAAAAGAACAAACCGCTCCTGAGCGAATGGGGAGAGAAAGCTATTGAAAGTGGTAAGAAGACCGGCGATAAAAGCCTGCTCGCCACCGCATACATCACCTACGCAGGTATGCTGTTCAACTTCAAAGACCATGAACTGATCAACCAGTTGCTCGATACCGGTATACGGCTATGCAATCAGGAGATTGCCAATGGCAATGAAGCTATAAAACCCATGCTGCTGCAATATTATACCTACAAGGGAGCCGATTTACAGATCCAGAAGGAAAGAAAAGAGGCCTTGCAATGGTTTATGAAAGCTGGTGATGAGGCTGTTGCCTTTGGTTTCACTACACAGGCAATATCGGCTTATTACAAAGCCTGGATCTTTGCAGATTACAAGAACTGGAACGAAGAAAAACTACAGGCTTGTCAGCAGGCCCTGCAACTCACCGGTAAATTGACCGATGAAGAGATTCAGGCATCTGAATATCCTTTTATGGCTTACGATTACGTGCAACAAAAACAGCATGATGAGAAGAACAGCCTCATTAAGGAAGTGACTGATAAAATGGTCAGTGCTTACGGGATCAACTGGCAAAAAGATGTTGAAGAACTGAAACAGAATTATACAAAGAAAAAGATCAGGGAGGCGAATGCGGGAGAAGTAGCGGTTTGATGGGCTGGATCGCAGAGGGCCCGGCCATCGAACAAACAAACAATGGAACAATCAATTACCTATATGGAAAACATTTTCACCGTTAAGTCGAAAATTGAATTGATAGATGAGGAAATAACCCACAAGTATGCAGATGAATTGCGGGCGAAAGAAAGCCGTATTGATTTCACCAAAGATGGCTGGGTGGAAGAAATGCGGCAAATTGAATCGGAATACAGGCAAAAAATTCAACCCGAACTGGCTTTTATCAGGCGAACGATAGGAGAGGTGCTGGCTGGTAATAAATTTAAAGACCTGCAAGCTATGGCCTCGCTCCTGGAAGACACCCAACGCCTTCAGCATTATATAACCCCCACTTTTGGCGAACTGGATGAAAATATATTTGACGGAAGTAGCGAATACATTACCCTGAGCCTGGTGTTGTTTATGGTGAGGAACCTGGAACCCGACGCCCGGGATGAAATGGTTTACTTCAGTGATCTGATCAGGTATTGTGACACAAAAAAGATCGATCTCAGGTCCATCTTAAAACATTTACTGTCTTACGCTTCCAATGAAATAAAATACGGCAACTATTCTGTACGAACATTATTCCTGAATACCATTGAACAAACAACCCCTTCAAAAAAACAACAATAGTAAAATGGTCTGATCATTCCGCCAGCAAAACTTATTCTATGTACGTAGCCAACACGCATCTGAAACCAGTGATCGGTATCGATATTCACTTTGTGAACCTGCCTTTTCCATTTGTGCCTTTGCCCCATCCTTACATAGGCCTGGTGATAGATCCGTTTGACTATCTTCCTTTCATTGGCGCTACAGTGAAGGTAAACCATGTGCCGCGTGGTAATACCGATACCGCGGGTATGATCATAACCTTTGTACACATCCCGTTTGGCGCCGGCTTTACGTTGATACCCATGATCGGCCATGACAGCCAGAACTTTTTTGGCAGCAAAAAGGTGCATGTAGACGGCGCTCCCATGAGCGGTGCAGGTTATATGCTCATGACCTGTAACGACATCGGGTTACCATTGTCATTCAGGCCGGGAAAAAAATTCAAACCCATTCCATCATTATATCTGCCTACATCGTTTTGCATTCCGCTGCAATGGGGTAAACCAGTGATGGTAGGCGGCCCGCTGGTGCCTAACTTCAGCCTCATGGCATTATTAAAAGCATTTGCTTTTGGTTCTTTCCTGAAAATATTTGGGAAGGCAGGCGGCAAAATGCTGAAGGCATTAAATCATAAAGTGCTTAAAAAATCTGCTGCTACCCAAAAACTAAGCAACCGTTTATGTAAAATGGGCTTTGAACCGGTAGACCTTATTACCGGCCGGGTGAATTACGAATGTGTAGATTTTGAATTGCCCGGTCCTGTTCCTGTAAAATGGGTTCGCACCTGGGACAGCGATTCCTCCATCACCGGCCCGCTCGGGCATGGAGTACAGTTATCTTATGATCGCTGTGTTCAACTTTGGTCGCAGGAAGAATGTTTGTCGGTAACAATGGCAGATGGCAGGCAGGTGGTATTTCCCCTGCTTTATCTTGGTGAAAACTTTTATCATCCGCAGGAAAAGATCTTGTTGCATCGAAAGCAAAATGGTCATTTTTTACTGGAAGATTATAACGAATCATTATACTACCATTTTAACCATGAAACACAGGCAAACACCTGGCATTTATCATATATTGAAAATTACAGCGGCAACCGCATACAACTGCATTATACCGACAAACACCTGAATGCCATTACAGACAGCGCAGGCAGATTACTGCTTTTTAAATTAGACAAACAGCACCGCATTATTCAGGCGGAAGTGAAGCATCGCGGCTTACAGCAAACGCTGGTAAGCTATACTTATAATGAAGAAGGCGACCTGGTAACAATTACCGATGCATTGGATCAATCTACTTCCATTGAATACCGGTACCATCTGATGATAAAAAAAACCGACCGGAATGGACAGAGCTATTACTGGGAATATGACAGCAAACGAAGGTGTATACACACCTGGGGCGATGGAGGCGTGCTGGAAGGATTCATACAATATAAAAAGGGATACAATATAGTCATCAATTCGCTCGATGAAAACAGCATTTATTATTATGATGAAAATAATTTGTGTGTAAGGCAGGTTGACCATTATGGCAATCAAACCTACACCGAATACACAGACACCTTTGACCTGTACCGCGAAATAGATGAAGAAGGTAATATAACCGGTTATGCTTATGATGAATACAGCCGGTTAAAAGAAAAAACGTTGCCCGATGGCACCCGTATACAGTTTAACTATAACGAGCATAACCAGCCCACGCTTATTGTTAATGCCGATGGAAGCAGCAAGACATTTGGTTATGACGCCATGCGGCGACTGCGTTTTGTAAATCACCCCAACGGCAAGACCATTGCATACGAGTATAATGCAGCTGGCAGACTGGCTGCGATCATTGAAAGTGGCAACCGCAAAACAATAATGGCATATGATGAAGATGACAATTTGCAAAGCGTGCAACTGCCCGACAACGCAACAGCTTCATGGAAATATGATGCGCTGGGCCGTTGTATACAGGCCACCAATGTAACCGGCGAAACGCGGCGTTTCGAATACGACCCATTGAACCGGGTGCGCAAACTTTACCTGCCTGATGGCAATAAAATAAATTTGAGCTATAATGCTTATGAGGAAGTAACGCATGCGGCGGACAAACATCACAATGTTCAGTTTGAATATACGCCGCTCGGTAATGTAAAAATTCGTCGCCAGCACAATACAGAACTTCGTTTTATATACGATACCGAAGAGCGCTTACGTGCTATTGTAAATGAAGCCGGCAGGCACTATAGTTTCGGCTATAATAAACGCGGGGAAATTATCAGTGAAACAAGATTCGACGGGCTGCAACGCCAGTATGAGCGCGATGCCGCTGGTAAAGTAATAAAAACCCTTGGGTCTGATGGCAGCTACAAACAATTTAAGTACGATGCCAATGGACGTGTTATACGAAAAGAATATCACGATGGCAGTTGGGAAATATTCAACTATGATAAAAACGGGAACCTGAAAGAGGCCATCAACGAACACAGCACAGTACGATTCAGCTACAACAAATTGGGTTTTATTGAAAAGGAAGAACAGAATGGATACATAGTGCAAAACACCTATAATAAGTGGGGAAGCCGAATACGCGTTAACAGCAGCCTGGGCGCCGATATTCAATTACAGCGCAATGTACTGGAACTGGTAACCGATATACAGGCAGCAGTATCATCACCGGGAGAATCAGAGGCCGCCAGTTGGCAGGCTCACATAAAATATGATAAGGCAGGCAGGGAAACAGCTCGGCTATTGCCTGGTAAATTAACAAGTGAATGGCAATATGACCGTGCAGGGAAACCGGCAGCACATAAAGTAAGCAGGGATGAGGTGGTGCAAAGCTGGAAAAAATATACCTGGAATGCCAACGACCGGCTTACCGACGTTTTTGACGCTTTGTCGCAGGGAAATACAGGGTTTAAACATGATGCATGGGGCAACCTTGTTTTTGCCCAATATGCAGATAATAGCATCGTGCAACGCGCTACAGACGCCACCGGGAATGTTTATACCACAAAAGAAAGATCCGATCGTAAATACAGTGCTGCCGGTGCATTGCTTGAAAGCGATCAGTTCATTTACAAATATGATAACGAAGGTAATTTAATCAGCAAAACCGATAAAACCACCAATAAAAAAACACGTTATGTGTGGTATGCAAATGGTATGCTGAAAAAGGTTTTGCGACCCGATGGAAAAAGCGTAGAGTTTACCTATGATGCGCTTGGCCGCCGAATAGAAAAACGCTACGGCGGAAAAATCACCAGGTGGATCTGGAACGGCAATGTACCTTTACATGAATGGAGCTATGCTGAAAATGAAAAGCCTGTTGCGGTAGTAGATGAGTGGGGAGAACTGAAGTATGATAAGGAAGAACCGAAAGAAAATATAATCACCTGGGTATTTAATGCAGATTCTTTTGTTCCTGCCGCCAAAATAGAAAATAACGAAACATTTAGCATTATTTCAGATCATTTGGGAACTCCCTGTGAAGCCTATAACGAAACAGGAAAACGCGTTTGGGAATTGGTGTTGGATATATATGGAAGAGCGCGGGTAGTAAATGGCGAAAAAAATTTTATACCTTTCAGATACCAGGGACAATATGCTGATGAGGAAACAGGTTTGCATTATAACCGCTTCAGGTATTATAGTCCGGAAGAAGGTACGTTTATTGCTCAGGACCCTATTGGGCTACAAGGTGGGTTGGCATTATATGCATATGTGAACGACCCCAATGCATGGGTGGATATTCTTGGATTAACACCCGGTGCGCCGGCAACTACCTGGAATGCATTTCAATCACAAACCACGGGCTGGTTCGGTAGCCGCCAGGAAGCAGCTGTGGGATGGAAAGTATATAAAGAGAGTTCTCAATCAGTAGAGGAATTAGCCATTGGACGTTTGCCCGATACCGAGGCTGCAGAGCAAATAGGGATGCGACGATTAAATACCAAAGGCTGGACGCCGGCTGTTAACGATGCATGGGTCCAGGGCGGTATTGATGCAAATAAAACATTTTACCTGGCTTCTGACAATGTTGATGCTAATAGAACAAATCCTCCCGGTTCAAAATTTCCAAAAACAGTTTTTGACCGTGAGTTAAATCAACTGGATGCAGCTAAATACAAACAGGATGGTAATTACATGAAGCCGCCGGCTGCTGCTTGTAGTAAACCCTAAACTATGCACCTGCAGGTGTAATAAAATCAAAAGATGAACAGTAGTATAGAAACTTTTAAACAATTATTGGCCCGTTCAGAAATTCGGCTATCCGAAGATCAGCTATCAATTATTTTGGAAATTACCAGTCGGGTTAGCACCGATGTTACCTTTAGAAATGATTTAATGGCCGCTATTCAAGACGAGGAAAGGTTGCGGTTATTATCCATGTCGGAAATATTGTCGGAAGAAGCATATAACCATAAATCGGAAGCATACCTGGAGGCGGCGTTAATCCTGCATGTGATTGAAAATTTCAAATGGGATGCCAGGGAAAATTCCATTTACCTGGCAGTTATCTGGTATGTTGCTAAAAAGTTAGGAATTGATGCCAAAAAATTATTTAATAAAGTAGTTGATTTCAGTTCTGCAGAATCCGGAAAGCATCTGCTTGAATTCGTTAACGGGCCTGACTATATAAAGGATCTGAGATCTATGGGCTTAAAAGCCACTTTAGATAGCAATGATAAAATTTCATTTGAACAGTTGCCGCCTCCCTGGAAAAAATAAAAAAATATCCCGATCTCCCGCGAAAACGCAGCAATCCCAACCATTAAACAATCGAATAATTGAACAATAAACCTTATGTACGTAGCCAACACGCACCTGAAACCGGTGATAGGCATCGACATTCACTTTGTGAATATGCCTTTTCCTTTTATTCCCATTCCGCATCCATACATCGGTTTAGTAATTGACCCGTTTGATTATATTCCGTTTATCGGCGCCACGGTAAAAGTAAATAATGTACCTCGTGGTAATACCGATACCGCCGGTATGATCATAACCTTTGTACATATCCCATTTGGCGCCGGCTTTACGTTGATACCCATGATCGGCCACGACAGCCAGAATTTCTTTGGTAGCAAAACAGTGCATATAGACGGCGCTCCCATGAGCGGTGCAGGTTATATGCTCATGACCTGTAACGACATCGGGTTACCATTGTCATTCAGGCCGGGAAAAAAATTCAAACCCATTCCATCTTTATACCTGCCTACATCATTTTGTATTCCGCTGCAATGGGGAAAGCCGGTAATGGTGGGCGGTCCGCTGGTGCCTAATTTCAGCATCATGGCTTTATTAAAAGCCTTTGCCTTCGGTTCTTTTTTGAAAGTATTTGGCAAACTGGGCGGTAAAATGCTGAAAAAACTGAATCATAAAGTCTGTAAAAAATTCAAGTGCACACAAAAGCTAAGTAAGCGCTTATGTAAAATGGGCTTTGAACCGGTAGACCTTATCACTGGCCGGGTAAATTATGAATACACCGATTTTGAATTGCCGGGTCCTGTTCCAATTAAATGGACCCGCAACTGGGACAGCGATTCCTCCATTGAAGGTCTGCTGGGGCATGGAGTGCAATTGTCATATGATCGCTGCGTGCAAATTTGGTCCGAAGAAGAATGCTTGTCTGTAACATTAGCCGATGGCAGGCAGGCGGTATTCCCTTTGCTTTACCCGGGCGAAAGCTTTTATCACCCGCAGGAAAAAATATTATTGCGCCGCAAACAGAACGGCCATTTTATACTGGAAGACTACAACGAATCGCTTTATTATCATTTCAATCATGAAACAAAGTCAGGCGCCTGGAAGTTGTCGTTGATAGAAAATTACAGCGGTAACCGTATTCAGTTGCATTATACCGGCGGACATCTTACAGCCATAACAGATTCCGCCGGAAGGCAACTGCTTTTACAGCTAGATAAAAAGCATCGCATCACGCAGGTAAAAGTAAAACATCGCAACCTTGAACAAATACTGGTTACCTATGCTTATAATGAAGCGGGCGACCTGGCAAGCATTGCCGATGCATTGAACCAGGCAACTATCATTGAGTACCGGTATCACCTGATGATCAAAAAAACCGATCGCAATGGTCAAAGCTTTTACTGGGAATACGACAGCAAAAAGCGTTGCATTCATACCTGGGGCGATGGCGGTATTTTAGCAGGCTTTATTAAGTATTATAAAGGCTATAACACCGTCATCAACTCCCTGGAGGAAGTCACCACCTACTATTTCGATGAAAACAATTTATGCATCCGGGAAACCGATCACTATGGCAATCACCGGTACACTGAATATACCGAAGACTTTAATATATATCGTGAAATAGATGAAGAGGGGAATATAACCGGTTATGTATATGACGAAAGAAACCGGCTTACAATAAAAACATTCCCCGATGGCAGCACCCGGCAGCTTCATTACAACGATCATGATCAGCTTACGCTAATTATTCAACCGGATAACAGCAGCCAAACCTTTGGCTATGATGAAATGTGGCGACTGCGTTTTATTAACTTTTCCAATGGAGGTACTATTACCTATGAATACAACGTAGAGGGGCAACTTGAATCAGTGATTGAAACCGGCAATCGAAAAACAGTATTGAGTTACGACGAAGACGACAACCTGGCAACGCTGCAACTACCCGATGAGTCAGTAGCCCTCTGGAAGTATGATGATTTGGGCCGTTGTACACAAACCACCAATACCACAGGCCAGGTACGGTATTTTGAGTATGACCCCCTGAATCGCCTGTGCAATATACATTTACCCGATGGCAATACCGTTCGCTTTACATACAATGCTTATGAAGAAGTCATCCAGGCTTCAGACCGGCATAACCAGGTACAGTTTGAGTACACGCCATTGGGCAATGTAAAAAAACGAAAACAGCACAATACGGAAATACTTTTTCTGTATGATACAGAAGAGCGTTTAAATTCAGTTGTAAATGAGGCTGGCAAACACTATTCTTTCAGGTACAATAAACGGGGTGAAATTAGTAAAGAAACCGGGTTCGATGGTTTGCAACGCCAATATGAACGGGACGCTGCAGGAAAAGTAACTAAAGTTGTGTGCGCCGGTGGTCGTTCTGTACAATATGAATACGATGCGAATGGCCGCATAGTTCGTGTGGAATATCAGGATGGCAGTTGGGAACTGTATAATTACGACCGCAACGGAAACCTGCAGGAAGCTATTAACGAATATAGCCACGTGCGGTTGACCCGCAATAAAATGGGTTATATAGAAACAGAAATACAGGGCGAATACCAGGTACATAGCAGGTATAGCAAGGCAGGAAACCGCATTGGCTTAACCAGTAATTTAGGTGCAGACATATTACTGCATCACAATAAACAGGGACTGGTAACCAATATGCAGGCAAAGGTGAATGATCTCTTATGGGAAACGCAAATGAAATACAACCAGGCGGGTAAGGAAATGGAAAGATTATTACCCGGCGGTATAACCAGTGTATGGCAATACGATACAGCCGGAAGACCTGCAGAACACCAGGTGAGAAAAAAAAGCACAGTACAACACTGGAAAAAATACACCTGGGATACCGACGACCGGCTGGTGAATATTTTTGATGCCCTATCTCAGGGTAATACCCATTTTAAACATGATGCCTTCTCAAATCTCGTCTTTGCACAATATGCCGATAACAGCATTGTGCATCGTACCGCTGATGCTACCGGAAATATTTTTAAAACCACCACACAAACAGATCGCAAATACAACAGCGCAGGCGCTTTGCTCGAAAGTGAAAAATATATTTATACGTACGATGAAGAAGGCTTTCTGATAAGTAAAACAGATAAAGGAAACCAGAAAAAAACATATTATGAATGGTATGCCAATGGTATGTTGAAAAAAGTGGTACGGCCCGATGGTAAAGAAGTAGCATTTGCCTACGATGCCTTTAAACGCCGGATCTCAAAATGCTTTGGTGGCAAAATAACCCGTTGGGTTTGGGATGGCAATGTTCCGCTACATGAATGGACGTATAAAGAAGAAGATAAACCAAAGGCTATAATAAATGAATGGGGCGAAATAACATATGACAAACCAGAGCCCTACGAAAAAGGGTCAGCTATAACCTGGATATTTGAGGATGATAGTTTTGTGCCTGCAGCTAAAATACAAAACGGTAATACATACAGTATAATTGTTGATCATTTGGGTACGCCCCATGAAATGTTTGATGCAACAGGTAATAAAGTGTGGGAAGGGGTGTTGGATATTTACGGAAGTTTAAGAAATTTGCACGGCAACAAAAACGTATTGCCATTCAGGTACCAGGGACAGTATGAGGATGCAGAAACCGGCTTGTATTATAACAGGTTCAGATATTATGCACCGGAAGAAGGCATTTATATAAGCCAGGATCCAATCAGGATTGAAGGAGGCAATGCATTATATGCCTATGTTCATGATACGAATATTTGGATAGATCCATGGGGATTGATACGGGTGTACAGATTATTACGTCCTGATGAAGATCCGACCCAGGGTTTGGTTGCTAAAAAGCCGGGGAGAAATATGACAGTACATGGGCATGTTTCCGCCGGCTCAAGACCTACTTTTAAGGGTTCTCAATTTATATCAACAAGTACAGATCCTAATGCTATTGCAAAATGGCGACAACCCGGCCAAACAATGGTAAGTTTCGATACTGATGACGTGGTACCGGATAAAGTGGGTAACAAACGGATCGTGGATATTTCAACATTTGAAAAAGCAAGAGCTGCAGGTGTTGGTACAGTGTCGGCAAGATTTTCGAAGGACTCAAAAGAAATACTTGTAGAAGGACATGTTCCTGCAAGTGCAATTACAAAATGTAAATAATATGACAACGGAAAAAGCATTAAATGTTATATATGAAGGGTTACTGGGAGAGCAATCTATATTGGTTAAACTAAGAAATAAAGAAGGGTTGGATGAAGAAAAGTATGATTTAATTCTTGAAGCAATAGAAGTGTTGAAAGAGGCTTATAAAGACCAGGAATATATTCCCAAAAAACTGGCGCTGGCTTTTTTGGATGTTTCTAATTATTTTATTTTCGGCGATGAATGGTACCCCGAAGAAGAACAGGAAAAAATTGAAGATGCAGGCCATCAATTAGTACAGGCTGTTGACGAATTATTATCTTGAATTATGATTATAGTAGAAAGTAAGAAGAAATCGCTTGAAAAGTTAAGTAAAGTATATCCCAATGCCGTAATACTTGATGTAACATCAAAAGCACAAATGCCGTGGGTAAAGTTCAGCCCCTTTTATCCACACGGCGATATCCCTGTGCCAAATTGTTCATATCAGGCAATGTCTGTTGAAGGACTCTGGCAGGGGTTAAAAGTATTTGAACATGAGGACATTGATCTTAAGTCGTTCGATAACCGGACAATGAAAAATATCAAACGAACAGTTCGCAAACATGGCCAGGTGAAGGGCCATAGATTTGGCATTGGCTCTAATGATATTTTACCTTACATCGAAGCAAGGTTCAGCATCTATCTTCCCGCTTATGGCTGGATCCTCGATAATAAATTGCAGGATGAAATTGCTGAAATAAAAAAAATAATGCAGTTAAATGATGTGGTTTTATTAGATTATGAAACAAATACCGATCCTTATAATACAAGTAAGCCCTTGTCGCATGCAGGCTTAATTCAGAAATACATACAGGGTGAATGGCCAGTACGGGCCATAAATTGAATGCAATGTCCCGACTAAGGCAAATGTGTTGAAGCCTCAGCAACCAGATAAAAGCAGTTTATGTGTTCTTTTCCCGCTTTTTTTCATCAAAATACTTGTCTACACTCCACGGCCCGTTACCGGCAATAAGGAAATAAATAAGCCCGGCAAGGCATATAACTGTAATGGTCATTTGCTGAAAAGGACGGAACATTTCTTCCTGGTTAATAAAGAATATAGCACCAATTAAAATAGGGATCTGCATAATGCAGGCAGCGCGGGTGAGTAATCCGAATGCCAGCATAAGACCACCAACAAGGTGCGCAAAAACTATATAGTGGCTTAGGATACTTAATGCAAAATAACTGTTGGGCAGCATACCACTCATGCGGCTGATCATTGTACTCATGTTTTCGAGAAACTCAATCCCTTTGTAGCATAAGAATAATCCGAGGGCGAAGCGAAGAATGTCTGCCCATTTGGGATGATGCCTGTCACCCCAGTACTCAAGACGTTGAAGGAGGTTCATACGGCAAATTTTGAGTTAATAAAGAAAGAGCAGTATAAAGGTAGGTATATTATATTAGACTTCTTACACATGCATGACCTTCTAAAAAACACAAGCCCAACCGGTTTTCCGATTGGGCTTGTGCCTTGATTTATAGTTCAATAGCCTATTAATGCATATTAAACAGATACGCTGGCGCCTTTACCGTGTGAAAATAACCAGCCGGATAATTGTAAACCAGCCATTTTAAGCCTGTTAGGAAAAGAACCGGCAATGTTGCCAGTGTAATCAACAAACTGCACCATCACTTTGATCATGATCATCGATTCGTTCTTTGCTTTTTCCTGCCTGGCGGCTGAATAAACCAGCCATTTTTCCATTTCAGTGCTGTCTTCAACAATAACACCTTTACCCTGCACTTTTAAGCGATAGGCGATGCCCTTTTTAAAAAACTCTAAACGAACGGGAAATTCTTTCTCGAATGCTTCAATGTCCTGAGCAGGTTTAGGAATAACGAACCTGATCTCACTATTGTCATTGATCTCCATTTCAGTAACCAGGTGGTTCGGAAGTTTGAATAAAGAGTCACCCTCAGCAAAAAACAAGGCGCTGTTCAATTCAGATAGCTTTCTCTTCAACAACTTTCCGGGTAAATTAGAATTCATAGTATCCGTTTTATATTTAGAATAAAAAACAACGGTATGGATCTCATGCTTAAGGCTTAAAGCCTAACGCTCATTATTTGGATTTTGCGTTCTGCCTTCAGCGTTTTGCGTTCGGCATGAAAACTACCCAATTGCCATACCATTTTCCTTATCAATGATTCTTAACGTTTTAAAGCAGGTATATCAAAAAAATCAGTCCCACAATTGGACAGTTTTTTCCAAAATTGACATTCCTGGTTCAAGTACCGTTGGATTACCCGGTAAATTTGTAAACAAGTAGAATAAACTGGATTTATTAAACCTGGATTCCTTTTAGCAGAACAATTGATTTAACAGATTGTTCTTTAAGGTGCAGATAGCTTTTTCTTTCCTCATCTTGCAGATACTGCTCGAGACATTCCTCATTTTCAAAAGCTACCAGGTGGATTTCGAATGGGTGTTCTATTGAATTATCTACAAATGTACTACTTGTTGGCCGTAAACGTAAAAGAAGTTGTCCGCTATATTTCCACAAAAGGGGGAGAACTGCATCTTCATACTCGAAAAATTTATTTTCCTGTCCCTCTCTAATGTAAATGAGTTGTGTTATGTAAATCATTCAGGCCTAAAACTGCACATTTTTTTCTTTACTTGTAACTACAATTTTGTTAAACCGCTTAAAATAGCTCCACAAAAAAATCATAGGTGTGAATAAACGTCAGGGTTAGTGGGTAGTCTATTGTTATTGATCCGATTGATACTACTAACATCAATAGCGATCTACAATCAAAATACAAATACATATGAAACGAATTATCAAAATTACCACGCTGCTGTTATTGATTCTGCTGGTGACAGTCAATGCTTCTGCACAATCAAAAATGACGGAAGAACAAAAGAAAGAAGCCAAAGCAAAATACCAGGCTTATAAGGAAGAACTGAAGCTTACAGAAGATCAGTCAAATAAAGTAGATGCCATCAATACCACCTGGTTTGAAGGGATCGCTGAATTAAAAAGATCAGGCGCCCCTAAAATGGCGAGGTATAAAAAGTTCAAATCACTAAATGCAGATCGTGATAAAAAAATGAAAGAAGTATTGACGAAAGAACAATTTAAAACATACAAGCAGCAACAGGCTGAAATGAAAGATGAGTTTAAACAACGGAGAGCGAACCGGGAGTAGTCAATAGGCAATAAGCAATAGACACAATAGGCATAGTGTAATAATCCGAAAGCCCGATTATCGGCAGGCTTTGCCAATTGCATATTGCCAATTGGCAATTGACCCGGGTATTCCAATTCATAAGCTATTTATTCAAGAATCACCATTTACCATTACTGCAAAGCCCGTCTACACTGGCAATTGTTTGTGAAACACTTAATGTTAACATTTTCTATACACTTGGTTAATACTACGATAACACAATTAATTTATCTTTGCACTTTCATATGGCAAGCAATCGTTTGAGCCTTTTGTGTCTACAAAAGGCTTCTTTTTTTTAATAAAGTCCATTGGCTATAACCCCGGTTCATGCGCAAGTATATTCGTAAAAACACGCACTCCTTAAATGTTTTTTAACGATAAAGAATATATATAAATTGAAAATGAATCAATTACTGATTGGCGTTAAAAAAGTTTGTCACAAATGCTATGAAATCTCAAAATTAGTTTCATTCTTTGCATCACGTATCCGATGAGAAGCCTGCGCCCTGCAGGTAGAAAAAAGAATTTTCGATTTTGGGAATTAGCGATTTCGGGATTTAAATATTATTCATGATGCCCGCATAAATCAAATCGCCAAATCTCGAAATCACTCAATCAGCAATGACTTTCTTCCTGCCTATTTAATCAAGTTCCGGTGTTCCTGTAAAAACCTTAATCACATTGTTAACTTGATTATTACCGTACCAATGAACCCTTTTTACAAAACCTGGTTCCTGTTGATTGCATGCATTGTGATCAATACCACCACCACATTAGCTAACGATGGTCATGCAGCTCCATCAACATTTACAGCTACCCGTTTTATTACTTCGGTAAAAACATTTGATAGCATCATTACGGCTACTACGGCAGCCAAAGTATGTGCCTGTCAAATTTTGAACCTGCGTAGCAACAACCACCATGTAAAAAATGCAGTGGTCTTTGCCGAGAAAACTATTAGTGACGAACCAACTGATCTGGCCAAAGCCAGGCTCAGGCTCGAAAAAGAAAAGCGACTCCTTCGAATTCTGTTCTATAACAAAATAGAAGTGATCGCAAAAACAACTGCATCGACCGACTGCAATACGTTGTTCCTGCAATTAAAAAAGAAGCAAGCCAACCTCATGTTGTATGAAGTGTTGGATGCCGATGTAGCGGTTAGGTAGAACAGATGAATATCGAATATTAAATATTGAATGTTGAAGTAATGATTTATTTCACTCCAACATTCAATATTCGACATTTAATATTCTACATTTTAGTATTGTTCCTTATCGTTAGGGAAGTCTTTAGCCTTCACATCGTGAATATAATTCTTTACAGCACCGGTGATCTGTTCATACAAATTCAGGTATTGCCGTAAAAAGCGAGGTTTGAATTCGGTATTAATACCCAGCATATCGTGCATAACCAATACCTGTCCATCGCAATACATACCGGCGCCAATGCCAATGGTAGGTATTATGATCGATTCAGATACTTCTTTTGCCAGTTGTGCCGGTATTTTTTCCAGCACCACGCCAAAACAACCAGCTTCCTGCAACAGCTTTGCATCGTTTCGCAGTTTATTTGCTTCGGCTTCTTCGCGTGCCCGTACGGTATAGGTGCCGAACTTGTAAATAGACTGTGGCGTTAAACCCAGGTGCCCCATTACGGGAATACCCGCAGCCACAATGCGTTTAATTGATTCCAGTACTTCCTCGCCGCCTTCCAGCTTAACGGCATGCGCACCTGTTTCTTTCATAATGCGAATGGCTGAGGCCAGCGCTTCTTTTGAATTAGCCTGGTAAGTGCCAAACGGCAGGTCAACCACAACAAAACAACGGTTAATGCCGCGAATAACCGCGGAGGCATGATAGATCATCTGATCGAGGGTAATGGGCAGCGTAGTCTCATGACCAGCCATTACATTCGAAGCAGAATCGCCAACCAGTATTACATCAATACCGGCTTCATCAAACAACCGGGCAAAGGAATAATCATAAGCCGTTATCATCGATATTTTTTCTCCTACGGCCTTCATTCTTTGTAACGTATGGGTCGTTACTTTTTTTACTTCTTTGTTAACGTGTACCGACATACTTGGGAGTTTAGTGTATGAAAGGCGGGAGGGAATATGGCTCTGCATTAGAATAAAACACATTCATAATGCTCCTCGCAGTGTTAGTGGCTGCTAAGGTAAGGGAAAATGAAATGAGAAATCAAAAATGTGAAACAGAGAAATGAGAAAGTAGAGGATAAGATGTTAAAAATGAGGAAGTTCAGAATAATTGACTATAGACCAATGTTGCTGAATGCCTTGCCAATTGCATATTGCTTGGTGACTATTTGTCTTTTGCCCCCACTAACACCACTAGCTACTTACTACTAGCTTCCCTTCCATCTTCAACTCATCATACAAGTGCTGAATCAGTCCATCGGCCAAACCGATCTTGGGCACATAAATTTCTTCAATATTGGCCCAGCGCATCACATTTACATATATGAACAGGGCAGGCACGATCACATCGGCCCGGTCTTCGCGCAGTTTATAAATACGTATTCTATCGGCAACCGAAAAATTACTGAACTCCTTGTAATAGTCCTTTAACAGTTGAAGCGGTAATGGCTTGCCTTCTTTTCTTTTGGAGAGCGAGAATATTTTATTGATGTTTCCGCCTGAACCAATGGCAATAATATCATTATAGGGCTTCGTTTCGCGCTTCACAAAATCTTTCATTTCTCCCCATAAAAAATCATCTACCTGGTCTTTCAGCAATCGAATGGTACCAATATTAAAAGAACGTTTGAAAATGAGCCTGCCGTTGGCAAAGAAAGTAAGTTCGGTGCTGCCGCCACCTACATCAATGTATAAATAGGTATGATTCTTATCGAGATTTTCTGCAATATGATTTTCGTAAATGAAAGAAGCTTCTGCATCGCCGGTGATCACTTCAATGCCAATACCGGTTTCCCGTTTTACCCGTTCAATGATCTCTTTCGCATTGGTGGCATCGCGCATGGCAGAAGTGGCGGCCGCTTTGCAATGCTGTACACCATAAGCATCCATCAATAGCTTGTATGCTTTAATGGTATTGAGGATCATATCCTCTTTTTCCGGGGAGATCTTTTTTTCTTCAAATACATCAAAGCCTAAGCGCAATGGCACCCGAACCAGGTTGATCTTTTGAAATTGCGGTCTTTTGTTATTGGAAAAAATAACATCAGAGATCAGCAATCTCGCTGCATTACTGCCAATATCAATAGCCGCCAGTTTCATGTGTCAGTTTATACAGGTGTTTCACCAATTACTGCAGGTTCTGTAACTACAGGTGGTGGCAACCCGGGTATCACGTTCGTTTTTTGATGTAAGTAATTATATGTCTCAACCTGCGACCGTACTTTTTTATGTTTCCGGTCACGCATATACCGGTTACTTAATTCATTGTCCAAAATTCTGGCTTTTACATTATCACTGAGTTGTATTTCCAGGATATTTTTCAACACTTTTTTAATATTCTCGTCAAAAATAGGACAAGTAGCTTCAACACGGTGGTCGAGGTTGCGCACCATCCAGTCGGCCGATGAGATATATACCTTTTCATTACCATTATTATGAAAAATGAACACCCGGGCGTGTTCCAGGTACTCATCTATAATACTAATCGCTTTTACGGGCTTTTTAAACTTCTTGTTTTCTGAATACATACAGAAGATACCCCTAATGATGAGTTTTAGTTCTACGCCCGACCGGGCTGCTTCGTCCAGCTTTTCGATCAGGGTTTCATCACTCAGTGAATTCATCTTTAATATGATCTCGGCAGGTTTACCTTCTTTGGCATTTTTTATTTCCCGGTTAATGAGCTTCAGCAGTTCTTTCCGCAAATCGGTGGGGCAGGGGATAATGGTTTTGCAAGCTTTTAAAAAATGTATCCCATCCTTACTCTTCTCCAGGTAATTAAATATGCGGTTTACATCGGCCATTATATGCCGGTCGGCCGTAAGCAGGCAATGATCGCCATACACGGTAGCCGTTTTTTCGTTCAGGTTGCCGGTACTTATAAAACCGTAATGAATGGTGTGGTTATTCACCCGTTTTTTAATAAGACAGGCTTTGGCATGCACCTTCATATCGGCAATACTGATCAATACTTTTACGCCTTCTTCTTCCAGCCGTTCTTTCCACTCCAGGTTGGCTTCTTCGTCGAACCGTGCCCGCAGCTCGAGCATCACCGTTACCTGTTTGCCGTTACGCACTGCATTAACAAGGGCGTTTATCACTTTTGAATTGCTGGCCAGGCGGTAAGCGGTTATTTTAATCACCGTTACATCGGGGTCAATGGCAGCCTCGCGCAGCAGGTCAATAATAGGGTGGAAGGAGTGGTAAGGAAAATTGAGCATTATGTCTGTCTGCAACACCACATCCGTTACGCGCAGGGTGCTTTTCAGCATGGGATGCACAAACGGCCGTTTCCGGTGCCCCTTTTTCTCAAACACATCGGGAAAATCCATAAAATGCCGGAAATTATGGATCCGTCCGCCGGGGATCAGGCTGTCTTTGTGCGACAGGTTCAGCTTGCGGATCAGGTAATCGAGTAAACCTGAATCCATTTGTTTATCGAACACAAACCGCACGGGTTTACCTTTCCGTCGGTTCTTTACCCCCTTTTCTATCTTTTGAATAAGGCTGGTTGAAATGTCGCTGTCCATATCAATTTCGGCGTCCTTGGTCACTTTAAATACCCAGGATGCATATCGATCGTACCCGAAATAAGAGAAAATGCTTTTCAGGTTGAACCTGATCACATCTTCCAGCAAAATAATTTGGTGCTGGCCCGGCGGCGAAGGCAATTGAATGAACCGGCCATTGGCCTTGGCAGGAATTTCAACAATGGCATATTTGCGTTTCAGGGTGCCGTCTTTGCGGGAAAGCACCACGCCCAGGTAAATTGATTTTTCGCGCAGGTAAGGAAACTGCTGAATACTTTCGATCATGAGCGGAATGGTATTGCTCCGCACTTCTTCCTCAAAAAACGTTTGAACGAATTTCTGCTGTTCTTTATTCAGGGCTTTTTCTGTGATCAGGAAGATCTTTTCTTTTTCAAGTTCTTTATGCAGTCCTTCCCATATGTGGTTGAATTCGGTCTGTTGTTCCAGTACGATTTGCTGAATTTCATCAAGGATCTTGCCGGGCGCTATTTCCATGTGCATGTTCTTTTTACCTACCTGGGTCATGCGTTTCAGGGTTGCTACCCGAACCCGGAAGAATTCATCCATATTATTGGAGAAAATGCCTAAAAATTTGATCCGTTCCCGCAAGGGCACACTGGGGTCAGCAGCTTCCTGTAATACCCTGGCATTAAAAGATAACCAACTAATATCCCGTGCTATTGTCTTACGTTTCATCTGTGTGCTCATATTTGTTTTGGCAGAATTCCCCCTGGTAATTCCATTTAGGTTTAAAGAAATCTATCTAATTTCTGTGCCCGATTTCGAATCTTCATACAATTGGGTATGAAGATGTTCTGCCAAAGGTGAGAAGGCGTAAATTAAAATTAAATTAAGTAATTATTAAATCGATTGGTGAGAAAAAAGCAGATAAAGGCCTGGAGGGTTTCATATAAGCCTATTCTTGCATGAAGTTTGCCGCTATAAGGCATGCTTGAATTGTGAATAGGGCATGCTGGCTGTTCTCGTGTCGCTGAAGTTTCGGCGTCGGAGTATGGTGGCGCAATTGAAACGGCACCGACCTTTCTCACCCAGACTTTCCTCATTATTTCTTATTGTATCCCCCGCTTCGGTCCCGGGCCGTATTTGCTTCGTATTTGATTAACCGGTGTCCCGTATATATTTCGTACATGTCTCGTATATGTGCCGTATATGTCCCGTTCCTTTAATATGTACGGAACATGTACGAAACACCAACGAGATACATTAAAGATAAGTGCGATGTATTGGTTAATCAGATACGACCTGGGAACAATCCTGGGGCGAAGAAGGGTAAACAACAGGTAAAAAAGGAAACTCCCGTAAAAGCGCCGGTTCTCACCAGATCCGTGTAATTCTTAATTTTGCATGGGTGAAGCTCCTTTTAGAAAGTTTTAGAACGCTTCAGCAGGCACCGAAGCCCAATAAATGTGAATAACCTGGTCAAATTTACTAATTTGCACATTTCCAAGACGAACATATCCACAGATGTTGAAAAAACAACAAAAAAAGTTTGGTATTAATTTGTGGATTCCCTAGATTTTCCGACCTTTGCCGTCCTAAATTTTTATGCGTCATGGCTAGAGTATGTCAGGTGACAGGTAAAGTTCCAGTAACAGGACACAAAGTTTCGCATTCCAACATTAAAACCAAACGTAGGTTTTTACCGAATTTGCAAACAAAGCGTTTTTACCTGGCCGAAGAAGATAAATGGATCACCCTGAAGTTATCAACTGAAGGTATTCGTACTATTAACAAAAGAGGTTTGATGCCCGTAGTCAAAGAACTGCGCGCAAAGGGTGAAAAAATCTAATTAACTTTTAAAGCGTAATAACAATGGCAAAGAAAGGTAACCGAGTACAGGTAATTTTGGAATGTACTGAGCACAAAAACAGCGGACAGCCTGGTACCAGCCGGTATATTTCTACCAAAAACAAAAAGAACACTCCAGAACGCCTGGAGCTGAAAAAATACAACCCGATCCTGAAAAAGGTAACGGTTCACAAAGAAATCAAGTAATTGATTTGAAAATTTGAAGATGTGCCAATTTGAAAATTGACGCATCACAAGTGAAATTTTCAAATTTTCAAATTCACAAATTTTCAAATTTTTCCCATGGCAAAAGCAGCTTCTAAAAACGCGAAAACTAAAGATGCTAAAGCAGCAGCTGAAGCAAAAAACTGGACGAAGGTAATACGTGCTGTACGCAGTGAGAAGACTGGTGCATATACCTTCAAAGAAAATATCGTGCACAAAGACAAGATCAAAGAATTCTTAGCTGGAAAATAATTTTGGGTAAGGAAGTATTTTATCATAAGCTGTTCTCGTAAGGGAACAGCTTTTTTGCATTTCACCAATGTCTCCCCGTTTCTCCCGTTGTTAAATTACCTTCGCTTCATGAAACCAGGACTCTTTTTAAAAAGCACCTCCCTGCTAAATGATACCGTTTTTGAAAATTCAGTGGTTTTTATTACCGAATACAACGACAAGGGAGCTATGGGCTTTGTGGTTAATCAAAAATTCCCCAGAAAGCTAAACGAACTGGAAGAGTTTAAAACCATAAAACCTTTTCCAATATACCTGGGCGGTCCGGTAGACCAGGAGCACCTGTATTTTATACATCAACGGCCAGATCTAATAGAAGGAGGAGTACCGGTAACCGATAACATTTACTTTGGGGGAAATTTTAAGCAAGCCGTGATACATATTAACAATCAAATTATTACCGAGAAAGATTGCATGATATTTTTAGGCTATTGCGGCTGGGATCACCATGAGCTTGACGAAGAAATAGCGGAAGGTAGCTGGGCTGTGCAGGAAACCGGAGATCCATTTTCGGCACAGCTTTAAAAAAGCCTGATTGCCGATTAACGATCATAAATCAATTATCTTAGCCTTAAAATCAGGAAAATGAGTTTTTTCGGGAAGTTGTTTGGTAAAAAAGAAAAAGAATCGCTCGACCAGGGACTGCAGAAAACCAAAGAAGGATTTCTGTCGAAGATCACCAAAGCCATTGCCGGCAAAAGTACAGTAGATGAAGAAGTGCTCGATAACCTCGAAGACGCCCTGGTAAGCGCCGATGTGGGCATTGATACCACCGTTCAGATCATTGGACGCATAGAACAACGTGTAGCAAAAGACAAATATCTCAATACCAACGAGCTGAACAGGATATTACAACAAGAAATTGAAGCAATATTAGTAGATGCTCCGGAAAGTAATTCCTATAGTTTCAATACCGAACTGCCTACCAGGCCCTATGTAATGCTGGTGGTTGGAGTGAATGGGGTAGGAAAGACCACTACCATCGGTAAACTGGCGTATAATTTCAAAAAAGCCGGTAAGTCGGTTTTGCTGGGCGCCGCAGATACCTTCCGCGCTGCTGCAGTTGACCAGCTAACCATCTGGAGTGATCGGGTAGGTGTTCCCATCGTAAAACAAGCCATGGGTTCCGACCCGGCTTCAGTAGCCTTCGATACCGTGCAAAGCGGTCTGGCCAAAGGCGTTGATGTGATCATTATCGACACCGCCGGCCGGTTACACAACAAAGCCCACCTGATGGATGAACTGGGTAAGATCCGCCGGGTGATTCAAAAACAGATCCCCGAAGCGCCGCATGAAGTACTGCTGGTGCTCGATGGTTCTACCGGACAAAACGCTTTAGAGCAGGCGAAACATTTTACAGCCACCACCGATGTATCGGCTCTCGCCATTACCAAACTCGATGGAACGGCTAAAGGTGGTGTGGTGCTGGCCATCGCCAATCAATTTAAAATACCGGTGAAGTTCATAGGAGTAGGTGAGAAAATGGAAGACCTGCTGGTCTTCGACAAACATGAGTTTGTAGACAGTTTGTTTAAGTTGGGGTGACATTAAAAACCAAACATCTTATAAATAAAAAAACGTCCCGAAGCCCGGGACGTTTTTTATTTAATGCATTTTCAAATCCTCTTAGAAGGTAAACTTGATGCCTAATCCACCCCAAACACCAACATAAGCGCCATTCAGGAACTCTACATAAGGATTAATATCAAGGCTCAGGGCAATAGGAGCGCCGTTGATCTTGTAATCGAGGCCCAGTACGCCGTCAACACCCAATGAAGCATCGCCATCATCATAATATTCACCATTACGATGCCAGCGTTCATTGTAAACACCAAAGTGGGCGCCGGGGCCAACATACCATTTCAGGCCTGGGGCGCCATTGATATCACCGTGCACTTCATATAAACCGGTAAAACGAAAACCATGTCCCCAGAAATAGGCAATGCCTTCCAAAGCCCGGTTATCGCGGATAAAATGTTTTACAGTTAAACCACCAGGCCAGAATTTAGCACCAATAGCAGTGCGATATTCTGATCCCATGGACTGGGCCTGGGTACGGGAAACGGTCAAAAGGGTCATTAAGCCTAAAAGAGCAACGATTCTTTTCATAAATATTCAATGTTTGGTCAATAACACTTTTAAAAACTATGCCAAATCGTACATAATTTAAAAACAAGTATAAGCGCCTCAGCCTCAATACCCTTTACTACAATAGGCTGCGCAATATTACACCTAAACCCGTAAAACACAAAGAGTTTAACAATTGTTGGGCGGGCAACCAAAATTTCAAATAACAAATCACATTATAAAATCACAAATATTAAATCGCGAAACCTCAACCTTAAATTGGGTTAAGTAACCAGGTTTTTTGTGATTTGAGGTTTTGGAAATTGGTTCTTTGTATTTGCTTGTAGCTTGAAGCTTGCAGCGTGCAGCTTTCTTTAGTACCTTTGCGCCCTTATATGAAAGTAAGATCACATAAAAAAGATAAGGTTAACATCATTACGCTAGGCTGCAGCAAGAACATGGTAGACAGTGAAGTGTTGAGCGGTCAATTAAAAGCGAATGATATTGAGGTGATACATGAGAACAAGAAATCAGATCACAATATTGTTATTGTAAATACCTGTGGTTTTATTGATAAGGCCAAGGAAGAATCCATCAACACCATTCTGGCGCAGGTGGAACGCAAACGCCGCGGCCAGTTGGATAAAGTATATGTAACAGGTTGCCTGAGCGAACGGTATAAAAATAACCTGGAGCAGGAAATTCCTGAAGTAGATGCTTATTTCGGCACCATGGAGCTGCCGTTGATCCTGAAACAATTTGAAGCCGATTATAAGGCTGAACTGTTAGGCGAACGCTTGCTTGCTACGCCTACCCATTACGCCTACCTGAAAATTTCTGAAGGTTGTAACCGTACCTGCTCTTTTTGCGCCATTCCACTCATGCGCGGACAACACATCAGCAGAACTATTGAAGACCTGGTTAAAGAAGCGGAAGGCCTGGTGAGGAAAGGCGTTAAAGAAGTTATGCTTATTGCCCAGGAGCTTACTTATTACGGCCTGGATATTTATAAAAAACGCATGTTGCCCGAGCTGTTAAACCGCCTGGCCGATGTAAAAGGCCTGGAATGGATCCGGCTGCATTATGCATATCCATCTAAATTTCCATTGGAGATCCTGGATGTAATGCGGGAGCGTGATAACATTTGCAATTACCTCGATATGCCGCTGCAACATGCCAGCGACAATATGCTTAAAGCGATGAAACGCCAGATCACGCAGGCGGAAATGACCGAGCTCATCAGCGCCATCAGGGAGAAAATACCTGGCATTTGTTTACGTACTACATTAATTGCGGGTTTCCCGGGCGAAACACAGGATGATGTAGAGTCGTTAAAGTCGTTCCTGAAACAACACCGGTTCGAGCGGGTGGGCATCTTTACGTATTCGCATGAAGAAGGAACTTCAGCGCATGGCCTCGAAGACAATATTCCGCACGAAGAAAAAGAATTACGGGCACAGGAGATCATGGAAGTGCAGCAGGATATCAGCTACGAAAAGAACCAGGAGAAAGTTGGCAAAACATTCAAGACGCTCATCGATAAAAAAGAATCAGGCCGCTACTTAGGCCGTACTGAATTTGATAGTGTGGAAGTAGACAATGAAGTGATCGTTAACAGCTCCAGAAAATTAACCATCGGCGAATTTGTACATGTAAAGATCACGAAGGCGTACGATTACGACCTGGAAGGTGAAGTAGTAGAATAGTTTGTAGTTTGTGGTTGTTGCTGCAGTTCGGGCAGGCTCATTACATGCAGCAGTTTTGTTATTTGTAACCTCCAACATCTCACCCCGGAACTAACTATAAACAATAAACTATAAACCATAAACTAATAATTATTACCACAAAGTTGTATTGCAGCCATATTTATTTAGCAATACCTTCGCATTGTAAATATTTTACATTGAAAGATCAATGATCAAATATTTTCACAGTAATATTCGTCATTCAAATTAGAGGTTCCGTTAATCAATAGTCCATTAATCGATAGTTTACTAATTGGCTCAATGGAGGCAATGGCAAATCCGGAAAGGTTTACGAAGCAGATCTATACCGGGCATTACAGTGGATAATTTAGTAGTGCGACGATATTTTTTTTACTGTATGTTATCCACACGGGCAGGCGCACAACCTCATGTGCCTGCCTCTTTATTTTATTAGGTGCTAAAAAAAGTTTGCAGTCCTAATTAATTAAATAAATGTGACATACCATTAACAAAAAAAAATAATAAATACACAAACTAAAATTATAAAGTAGTTTATTTAGCCGGTAAATTTGAGCCAGGTTAATTTGCTTTGTTATCATTAGTAGCAACTCTCCAAACAGAGGGTTTAGGTTCTGATTATTCATTTATGCTGTAAAGCCAGCATATCCCGGAATAAGTTAACAGTGAAAGAAAGATCTTCTTTCTTTCCTGTTAATCCGGCATCGCCCGCCGAAGCCATGGCGAAAGCGCTGTAACAATCCCACCAATTAACAATAATTATCAATTTAGCTTCAATATTTCACGCAGGGATATTGGTTAAAGGAATGTATAATACCTTTGTAACCCGATACAACGGTAAATACATTAACTATGTTTAAAGATGCTTCTTCACACGAGATAGATCAGGCACTGAATAATGCATGGCAGGCTTTTCATCAATACCGGAAGTGTTCGTTAAAAGAAAGGGCGCAATTTATGCGCAGCATTGCGGTGGAACTTGAAAATGCAGGCGATGAATTGATACAAACCGCTATGCGGGAAACCAATTTGCCCGAGGCGCGTTTACGCAATGAAAGGGCCCGCACCATGTTCCAGCTAACCAGTTATGCAGATGCCTGTGAAAGGGGAGAATGGCTTGAAGCAAGGATCGATACGGCGAATGCTTCTAAAACGCCACCCAAACCAGATCTCCGCAAAATGCTGATCCCTTTGGGCCCGGTTGTCGTATTTGGCGCCAGTAATTTTCCATTCGCTTATTCCACTGCAGGCGGCGATACAGCCTGTGCTTTTGCAGCCGGTTGCCCGGTTATTGTAAAAGCACATCCGGCGCATGCTCAAACTTCTGAATTAGTAGCACAAGCCATATTGAAAGCAGCCGGCAAATGCAACCTGCCTAACGGCGTTTTTGCGCACGTACACGGCGTTTCGCAGGAAGTAGGAAAGGCGCTGGTAACGCATCCTCATACCAAAGCAGTTGGTTTTACCGGTTCGTATCTCGGTGGCAAAGCCTTGTTCGATTGGGCAAACCAACGCAAAGAGCCGATTCCCGTGTTTGCAGAAATGGGTAGTGTGAATCCCGTGTTCCTGTTCCCTGAAAAATTGAAACAGAGTGCAGTTGATGTGGCGAAGATGTATGCCGGCTCTATTACGCTGGGGGTTGGACAATTCTGCACCAATCCCGGATTGATCTTCGGCATTGAAGGCGATGAACTGCAACAATTCATTACTACTTTGGGCAATGAAATAAAAGCAATAAGCCCGGGCACTATGCTGCACCCCGGCATTTCAAAAAATTATGCGGAGAACAGGGCTCGCGCCTTATCGCAACAACAGGTACAAACAGTAGCTATAAGCGATGCACAGGCTGCGGCCAACCAGGGAATACCTACCATTGCTTCTGCCAGCGGCGAAGCGTTCCTAAACAATCCCATCTTACACCAGGAGGTATTTGGCCCATATTCAATTGTCATTCGTTGTAAAGACAAAGGGGAATTGCTGGAAGTTGTACGGCATTTGGAAGGACAATTAACCGCCACCCTGATGGCCACTGAAAAAGATATTACAGATAATGATGAACTGGTGGAAGCCGTAAAAAATATTTGTGGACGATTTATTGTGAACGGCGTTCCTACCGGCGTGGAAGTATGTTTAAGCATGCACCATGGCGGTCCTTTCCCGGCAACAACCGATTCGCGATTTACCTCTGTAGGCGCAGATGGCATCAAACGATTTGCCCGCCCGATTGCTTATCAAAACTGGCCTGATAGTCTTTTGCCAGAGGAATTAAAGAATAATAATCCTTTAGATATTTGGAGAACGGTGAATGATGTGGTAACGAAGGCCAGTTTGTAGTTTGTAGTTTGTCGTTTGTGGTTGCTGGCGCGCTTTGAGGTTTTACCTGAAATTTCGGAAATCGCAATAGGCATCGGCCCAAAACCACTCAGAAATCCTGACTTAAAGAACAACAAACCACAAACCATAAACCACAAACCATATTGCGGTTTCTTGCGGCATAGAAATTTATTTTCATTACTAATTTTTTACTACTTTACTCGCGGTCCATGAAGAAAACTTTTTTCTGTATCGATGCACATACTTGCGGTAACCCGGTACGCCTGGTAGCCGGTGGAGGTCCTGTACTGGAAGGAAAGAACATGAGTGAAAAACGCCAGCATTTTTTAAAGGAATATGACTGGATCCGTAAAGGCCTGATGTTTGAACCACGCGGCCACGACATGATGAGTGGCAGTATCCTGTATCCGGCGCACGATCCGCAAAACGACATAGCCGTTCTCTTCATTGAAACCAGCGGTTGTTTACCAATGTGCGGCCACGGTACCATTGGCACAATTACCATTGCTATTGAAGAAGGATTGATAGCGCCTAAAGTACCTGGTAGCGTGCGGTTGGAAACACCAGCCGGCCTGGTAATGATCAGCTATAAACAGGAAGGCAAAAAAGTAAAAAGCGTCGAGCTCGTGAATGTACCGGCTTACCTGGCAGCAGAAGGCTTACAAGTGACTTGCCCCGATTTGGGTGAACTCACCATTGACGTTTCGTATGGTGGTAATTTTTATGCGATCGTTGATGTGCAGGCTAATTTTAAAGGGCTGGAACATTATGGCGCCGATCAATTGATCGCCTGGGCGCGTGAATTACGCAAACGAATAAACGCGCAATACCAGTTTGTACATCCGGAGAACCCAACCATTAATGGTTGTTCACATATCTTATGGACTGGTTCTGTAATTGATAAAAATGCAACGGCCCGCAATGCGGTCTTTTACGGAGATAAAGCCATTGATCGTTCTCCTTGCGGAACCGGTACTTCAGCCCGCATGGCACAATGGTATGCAAAAGGTAAATTGAAAAAGGGCGATGCCTTTATACATGAAAGCATCATCGGGTCGCAGTTCGTTGGCCGTATTGAAGAAGAAACTACGGTAGCCGGAAAGCCGGCTATTCGTCCAAGCATAGAGGGATGGGCCAAGGTGTATGGGTACAATACCATTTCCATTGACCCGGATGACGATCCGTATGCGTATGGGTTTCAGGTAATTTAAAGAGCGAGTAGTAAATAGCGAGTAGCGAGTAGGAGAAAGCCAGTAGAAAGTATCGAGCTTCGAATTTAAAATCCCACTAGCCACTTACCACTAGCTACTAGCCATATTCCGCTAGTTTATACAACCAAACAATAAACATGAGTAAAAATGTAACGATAATAGGCGCCGGAGTAATTGGTCTTTGCTGCGCATATTACTTACAGAAAGAAGGATACGAAGTAACGGTTATTGAAAAGGGCGACATTACCGATGGCACTTCTTTTGGCAATGCCGGTTACGTATCGCCCAGTCACTTTGTTCCACTCGCTACGCCCGGAATAGTTGCGCAAGGCTTGCGCTGGATGCTCAGTTCAACCAGTCCGTTTTACATAAAGCCCCGCTTCAACCTCGATCTCATCAAATGGTTAATGACCTTCTGGAAGCAGGCGAATGCGCAAACAGTAAAACAAAACGTTCCGCCCTTAAATGATATTCTGCAATTAAGCCGTGAATTGACCAGCGATATAAAAAACGACCTTGGCAATAACTTCCGCATGCAGGAAGTAGGTTGCTTCATGTTGTATAAATCGGCAGCTATTGAAAAACACGAAATAGAACTGGCCAATGAAGCTGCTGCGCTGAATATTGAAACCAAAATTTTAAATGCACAGGAGGTACAGGCCATGGAGCCTGATGTGCAGGTGGATGTAAAGGGTGGGGTATTGTACCCGATAGATTGCCACATGCATCCTGGCGACTTCATGCGCACATTAAAAACGCATTTGCAAAAGAGTGGAGTAAAACTACAATTGAACACTACCGTAAAAGGTTTTGAGAAAAAAGGAAATACAGTTACTGCAGTTATCACGAACCAGGGCAAATTTGAATGTTCTCAAATGGTGCTGGCGAGTGGATCGTGGTTGCCGGTGGTAAGTGAAAAGCTGGGCGTTTCCCTCTTGTTACAAGCCGGCAAGGGCTATAGCATGACGTATGAGAACGTACAACGCAACCTGCGTTACCCTGCGATATTAGTCGATAAACGTGTAGCCATGACGCCCATGGGCGCCGATCTGCGTATGGGCGGTACTATGGAAATAAGCGGGCTCAATTCTCCTTTATTAATAAAGCGCGCGCATGCCATTTACAATGGCGCCAAAGCCTATTACCCCGATCTGCCGGTGGAGGCAATGCCAAAAGAAAAGATCTGGTATGGATTACGGCCGCTTACACCCGATGGACTGCCTTATATTGGCCATCATAGCAAATATACCAACCTGGTTATTGCAGGCGGTCATGCCATGCTGGGCTTGTCACTGGCTGCCGCAACCGGAAAATTAGTAGGAGAACTGATCGATAAAAAGAAGCCTAGCATTGATTTGAAGGCGTTTTCGCCCGAAAGGTTCTAAAAGTTTGTTGTTTGTAGTTTATGGTTTGTGGTTCTTTAATTTCAGACTCAAAGTTAAATTCTGGCAGTTGGCAGCAACCACAAACAGCAAACCATAAACCACAAACCTGTATCTTTAGACCCTCAAAATAAGCTACACATATGAAAAAACACCTTATTACCGGGACAGTGATCCTTGCAACTCTGTTTGCCAATGCACAGGAACATCAGCTTGTTAAAAAATGGGAAACAGACTCCTTATTGAAAGTGCCGGAAGGGGCATTGTATGATGCAGAGAATAAAGTCATATATGTGTCCAATATTGATGGACAGCCCTGGGAAAAAGATAACAAAGGCTCTGTGGGCAAAGTAGGGCTCGATGGCAAGATCATTACGGTGGATTGGGTAAGCGGTTTGCAGGCGCCCAAGGGTATGGCGCTGTATAAGAACAACCTGTATGTAGCTGATGTTGATAAGGTGGCCGTAATAGATATAAAAAACGGAACTATTGCCCAAACCATTCCGGTTGAAGGCGCTGAGCGTTTGAATGATATCACAGTAGATAAAAAAGGCGTATTGTACGTTTCAGATTCTAAAGTTAAAAGGGTTCATCGCATCGAAAACGGGCAGGCTACCACCTGGCTCGATAGCCTTAAAGGGCCCAATGGCGTATTGATCAACGGTAATGACCTGTTTGTACTGGATGCGGGTGGTTTATATAAAGTAGAAAAAGATAAAACATTCACCAAACTGGCCGACGGCATGGAAGGCGGCACCGATGGCGTTGAACATGTAAAGGGAAAAGATTATATCGTTAGCTGCTGGGCTGGTGCCATCTGGTATGTGAAAGGCGACGGCACCAAACAAAACCTGCTCGATACGCGTGCACAAAAGATCAATACGGCCGATATTGGATATGATGCCAAAAACAGGATCGTATATGTTCCCACCTTCTTCAAAAATAGTCTCGTGGCCTATGAACTAAAGTAGTAATGGAACGTTAAAATTGACGACCAGTTATGGCAATCGTGCGGTTGATAGTACTTTTATGTTCGCATTCTATTATTTATGGATTGTAATTCTACTAATTTATCATTTGAGCAGACCGGTTATTTTTCAAAGATCATTGTAGATTATCTTAACCAGTCACCGTTTTTACAGCCTTTTTATAAGCACCCGGTTTCGTTGCAGGGGATTGCAGCCGCTATACAGGCCCGGCAATTGGCACAACCCAACCGTAACTTATTGGTAGAAGAACTGCAAAAACAATATGCTGCGATCGATACGACTGCCGCAGTAAAGCAAAATATTCAACAACTCTTACAGCCCAATACTTTTACTGTTACCACGGCACACCAACCCGCCATCTTTACCGGTAACCTGTATTTTATTTATAAAATAGTACATGTTATAAAACTGGCCGAACGGTTTAAACAGGAATTTCCGGGCAGCCATTTTGTACCGGTATTCTGGATGGGCAGCGAAGACGCCGACCTGGATGAACTCGGTCATGTTTACCTCAGCGGCGAAAAGTTAGTTTGGGAAACAAAGCAAACAGGCGCTGTTGGACGTATGCAAACCAAAGGGCTCGATAAAATGATCCATCGTATAGAAGGAGAATTATCGGTGCAGCCTAATGGTAAGGAGCTTATTCAATTGCTGCGCACCTGTTACCTGGAAAGCCCCGATATACAGACCGCCACTTTTAAACTGATCAACGCATTGTTTGCAGAATATGGTTTGATAGTGGTACTGCCCGATAATGCGAACCTGAAAAAAGCAATGGAGCCGGTTTTCCGAGAAGACCTGTTGCAGCAAACAGCAGCCGGTATAGTAGGGAAGACCATTGAGAAATTATCGGAACAGTATAAAGCCCAGGCGCACCCACGCGATATCAATTTGTTTTACCTGAAGGATAACATCAGGGAATTAATTGAAGTAAGAGGTACGAAGTATGAAGTAAGAAATACAGAAATAAGCTTTACTAAAGAAGAAATTCTTACTGAACTTTCGGTTCATCCCGAACGGTTTAGTCCGAATGTGATCTTACGCGGATTGTACCAGGAAACGGTTCTTCCTAATATTGCATTTGTAGGCGGAGGTGGTGAAACAGCATACTGGCTGGAACTTAAAGGCCTTTTTGAACACTATCATGTTCCATTCCCGGTATTGTTACTGCGCAATTCATTCCTGGTTGTTGAAAAAAAATGGCAGGAGAAGATCAATAGGCTTGACCTGGAACCGAAGGATTTCTTTCAACCCGAACAGCAATTGCTTACAATATTGGTAAGCAGGCACAAGAACGGGGAACTGAAATTAAAGAATGAACTGGAAGCAGCCGTGCACGTGTATGAATTATTAAAGACTAAAACTGCCAACATAGATAAAAGCTTACTACAACATGTAGAAGCATTACAGGCTAAAACACTGAAGCCGATACAGGAGTTGGAAAAGAAATTACTGCGTGCCGAAAAAAGAAAATACGAAGCTGAACAACGGCAGATCCAAGCCATCCGTACAGCGTTGTTCCCCCGCAATGGGTTACAGGAACGAATCGACAACTTCATGCCCTGGTATGCGTTGTGGGGAAGGGAGTTTATTCAGAAAGTATATGAACACTCACTTACCCTGGAACAGCAATTTGTTATAATTGAAGAAAAGCATTGATAAGGTTCTGCGAGTAGTAAGTGGCTAGTAGCTAGTGGGGTTTATTTTCGCAACTTGCTAGCTGCATCCTGTTTTTCCTACTCGCCACTCGCTATTTCCTACTCGCTACGCAAATGATTTTTGTAGCACATATGCAAGTACCTTACAGCTTACTACTCTTTTACACGAACAGTAAACACCCCATTTTTCCCGGCTTTGTTATCAGCTAACAGGAATAATTTCAGGCGGCGGCTTTTTTCAGAGCGAATACAAACCGAATGCATATTGAAACCGGTAAAGCCTTCATTTGTTTCGTTCAGATGAAACAGGGAATTCACCTTCATTTTTTTACGAACCACTTTGCGGGACGCGTTCTCAATAACGGCCAGGTAGCTATCTCCTGTGGTTTTATGATCTTTATCGGTGCTTTCAGACAACAGGGAAACAATCAGCCAGTCGTTTTTATACGAATAGGTGAGTCCCGACAGCCCTACCACCTGGTTAGACGTTTGTGGTAAATCAAAACTTACTGTGGTTATTTCTGCAGTACCCTGATGTTTCCAGAAATCGGCATCGGTAACAATGATATGATTTTCGGGAGCGGATTTATGATCGCGGTTACATAATATCAGTTTACCCAGTACAATAGCGGCTGATTCAATATTAATGATGCCTACGGTTTCTTTCAACCGGTTATAAAATTCGGTGATGTCGTATTCTTCTTTCGTGTAATCGTCCAGGTTCACCAGGATGGCTTTGTGGTGATTGTCTTTCACATCGAAACCCAATACCAGCAAGCGGGGAATGCTATTCACCTCAACAATGGTTGTTGCTTCGAAATCGGACTTGCTGCCGGGAAGTATTTTCGGATCATCATACCTCAATAATTGATGCGTAGCCAATGTTTGCCATTTCTTATTGAGGGCAACCATGTCGCTGGCATCATCATCAACCAGGTACATGGTATCATTAAAAAATTCGAGGTTTGAGCCAATGGGCAAATCCGGAATTTCTCTGTAGTCGAGCAATTTGAGTTTCATACCGCGCGCAAATTACAAGGATGAACTATAATTCCCTAATCAAATTTATTATCCCACCCTTGTTTTTTGAGATTTTCAATCTTTACCAATACCTCTTCCTCCAATTTCTGCTTAAAAACTGCTACCTGATTACCAATCTGTTCATCAAATGATCCGATTATGGAGGCTGCCAGGATGCCGGCATTCTTTGCTGCATTCAGGGCTACTGTAGCAACAGGTATGCCATTGGGCATTTGAAGAATTGATAATACAGAATCCCAGCCATCTATTGAGTTAGACGATTTTATAGGCACGCCGATCACCGGTAAGGGGGTTAATGACGCTACCATGCCGGGTAAATGGGCTGCGCCGCCCGCACCGGCAATGATCACTTTCAGTCCTCTTTCCCTGGCTTTTGTAGCATATTGCACCATCCGCATGGGGGTGCGATGGGCCGAAACCACTGTTAATTCAAAAGAAATACCCAGATCCTTCAGCACATCTGCCGCTGCTTTCATTACAGGCAGATCGCTGTCGCTACCCATGATAATACCAACTAAAACAGTTTCTGGTTTTTGGTTTATAGTTTCTTGTTCGCTCACTTTTGTCTGTCTTTAAATTTTAAGCCTTTAATTTCACTGGAGTTCAAATAGATAATAAATGCTGCTATTTTTTTGGAAAGAATACCTGTTTCGTTATAAAGATCAGAAAATTCGGTTTCACATATATATTTATCATCCCAACACCGGTAGATCTGGGATTTTAGCTCCCCACATTCTCCTTTTGAAATACTCAGGGAATTTAAGAATTCAAGCCGGCTGCTGCGTTCAAACCCTTCCGCTATATTGTCCATTACAGATCCTGCAGCCGATTTCATTTGCTCAGCGAACCTGAACTCTTTTTTATGTCTTAAGCTTTCTGCTATTAATGAAACCTTCCCATATAACTTCCGGGCTAACTGCCATATTTCAAGTTCTTCAAACCGGTTTATGGTAGCCATGTTAATTGATTTAGGTAAATATATTTACAAGCCTAAACCATTTGGAATCCCGAAAATAGGCAGGAGGCTACAATAAACCAAAAACCAGAAACAATAAACCAGAAACTACCGCAGCAATTCGCCCTTTAATCTAAGCAATTCCGTTTCTGCCAGCTTGGTATTATACCGGGCGGCAATCAGGCGATTATAGGCATCCTGCAGGCTTTTTTGGGCTTCCCGCAACTCCAGGTAGGTTGATACCCCCTGCTTGAACCTTTCTAGCGCAATGGCCACATTTTCTTTGGCCAGCATAATATTATCATCTTCGAGGTGGAGCAGTTGCTTTTGTAGTTCGTAATCTTTAAAGGCATTGCTTACGCCTACGTCGATCAATGATCGTTGCTTATCGTAATCTATCTGCTGGTACCGTACATCCAGTTGCGCCTGTTTAATGAGCCGGCGGGTATTAAAACCATTCAGGATGGGAACATTCAAACCAAACCCGTAGTTGAATCCCTTATTCTGGTTAAAGAAAGGTTGGTTGAGGTTGACCACTACACTGTTATTAGTAGAAGTGAAATTATAAGCTGAAGTAAAAGAAAGCGTTGGCCATAACCCGGCCCGTTGTTCTTTCACGGTGAGGTTCGCAATATCAATATTTTGTTTGGCCACCAATAACAATGGATTTGTCTGTTCCAGTTTTTGGGCAAACTCCCCATACTGTAAACTCATATTGATGGGTATGCTGTCAGTAACCTCATATACAGAACCTGGTTTGAACCCTATTAACTGGTTCAACTGATCGCGCAACTGGGCAATTAATATCTGCTGTTGCAATTGGGCTGCCTTTTGGGCGTTATAGTCAACTTTAGCCTGTAACAATTCCGGTTTGCTGCCTAAACCAACCGACAACTTTTTGTCGGCCAGTTTTACCCGTTCTTCATTGATCGACATTTGTTCTTCTACGGCTTTCAACTGTTGTTTCTGGCGAACAATATTGAAATAGTTATTGATCACCGCTGCAATGCTGTTCACAACCTGTGCTTTTACGCTCAATGTTCCCAGTCGCTCCAGCTCAATGAGCTTTTCGCGGGTGGCAAACATGCGCATACCATCGAATAACGTCCAGCTCAGGCTGACCCCGTAATTTATATTGGTAGTACGTATGCCGTTTCGTTGAACAATACTGTCTTTACCTGAGCCACGGGCTACAAACTTCACTTCCTGGTCATTGGTATTCCATACAGAGGTGGCTGTTCCGTTCACCTGCGGTAAAAAAGCACCGAATGAATAATAACGGTCCAGCGCGTAGGAAGTGGAATCGTTTCTGCTTAACAATATGTCATAATTATTTTTCAATGCAGCAGCAATAGCATCCTGCAGGGTAAGTTGCTGTTGCGCATTTGCCAGTACGGAACTAATCAAACTAATGAAAAGTATAGAAACATATTTCATAATCGATGTCTCAAATTCTTTTATTATTTAATGGTTTGATGGCTCGAGGGCTTGATGATTGCGTTTCAAATTCGGTCAGCCATTTGGGGAACAGCCAGAACATTCAGCCGGCCAACCATCAAACAATCTATCAATCAAACCATCAGGCTCTATACCCTTCCTTATCATCCATCAACTCCAGTTCGCTTTTCTTCTTTCTACGTGACAGGAATGAGTAAATAGCTGGTATCACATATAAGGTTAAGATCAGGGAGAACATAATGCCACCCACAATTACTATACCCAGTGGTATACGGCTGGTAGCCGCAGCACCCAGCGAAAGGGCAATGGGCAATGCACCCAACGACATGGCCAGACTGGTCATCAATATCGGGCGTAAACGGGCACTCGCCGCTTCTACCACCGCTTCTTTTTTAGGCATGCCAGCCAATTGTTTCTGATTGGCAAACTCCACGATCAGGATACCGTTTTTGGTAACCAGCCCTACCAGCATAATCATGCCAATTTGCGAAAAGATATTGAGGGTTTGATCGAACAACCACAATGACAGAAGGGCGCCGGCAAAGGCCAACGGTACGGTGATCATGATCACAATGGGATCTATAAAACTTTCAAACTGGGCAGCCAGTACCAGGAAGATCAGCGCCAGGGCCAGTAATAATGCAAAGAGGGTATTACCTGAACTTTCTGCAAAGTCGCGGCTGGCGCCCGACAGGGAGGTAGCAAATGTGTCGTCAAGCAAACCTGCGGCAATATTCTGCATAGCCTCAATACCTTCTCCCAATGTACGGCCTGGGGCCAGGCCGGCTGCAACAGTGGCCGATTTATACCGGTTAAAATGGTACAGGGTGGGCGGCGTGGTTTGTTCACGCATGGTAACGAGGTTATCGAGCGAAATGATCTCGTTCCGGTTATTGCGAACATAAATATTCTTGAGGTCGGTGGGGTCGTCGCGGTCGTTACGGGCCACCTGGCCTATCACCGAATACTGTTTACCGGTGCGGTAAAAATACCCGAGCTGCAGGTTACTCAACGCCAGTTGCAGGGTTTGCGACACATCAGATACGCTTACCCCCAGTTGACTGGCTTTTATGCGGTCAATTTCAATGTTTACTTCTGGTTTATTGAACTTCAGGTCCACATCCACGCCCTGGAATATCGGGTTCTTGTTGGCCGCTTCCAGGAACTTGGGCAGCACCTCTGCGATCTTGTTAAAATCATTATTCTGAATAACGAATTGCACCGGCAGTCCACCCCGGCGGTTTACCGAAATGGTCTGTTCCTGAATGGCAAAAGCCTTACCATCAGAGAACTTGCCCAGGTTGCGGTTCACCATGTCAACGATCTGTTGCTGGGAACGGGTGCGCTCCTGGGGTTCGGTCAATGTTAACCGAACGAAACCGGTATTGGTTGCGCCGGAACCGCTGAAACCGGGTGCGGTAACCGTAAGCACAGTTTTATATTCCGGTACGGAATCGAGCATCAACTGGGCTAACCGGTCAACGTATTGATCCATATAATCGAACGAAGTGCCTTCCGGGGCAGTCACCTGTAACCGGAACTGACTGCGGTCTTCCATGGGCGCCAGTTCTGATTTTATATTGCCGAAGATGGTAATGATCAGGGCAACACAAGCAAGAACTATAACCCAGGCTATCCAGCGAACCCGCATAAATCTTTTCAGCGAATTGTAATAGCCGTTCTCCATCCAGCGGAAGAAAGGTTCTGTTTTATGATAGAACCAGCCATGCTTATGCACGTTGCGGGTAAGCTTCACGTTCAGCACCGGTGTAAGCGTTAATGACACCAGTGCCGAGATCAACACCGCACCGGCTACCACAATACCAAACTCGCGGAACAGCCGGCCTACAAAGCCTTGTAAGAATATGATGGGCAAAAAGATAATGGCCAGCGTAATAGAGGTGGCTATTACTGCAAAGTAAATTTCTTTTGAACCTTCGCGCGCCGCCTGGTATTTGTTCATGCCTTCTTCCATCTTTTTAAAGATGTTTTCGGTAACCACAATACCATCATCCACCACCAGGCCTGTGGCCAATACAATACCCAGCAGCGACAACACATTAATGGTAAAACCGCTGAGGTACATAATAAAGAAGGCCCCGATCAAAGAAACAGGGATATCTATGAGGGGGCGCAAGGCAATGAGCCAGCTTCGGAAAAACAAATAGATGATCAACACCACCAGTACCAACGCAATGATCAGGGTTTCCTCTACTTCAGAAATTGACTTCTTAATGAATTTGGTTTGATCGAGCGCAATACCCAGCTTGATATCGTTTGGGACTTCTTTTTTTAATTGTTCAAAACGACGGTAAAATTCGTTGGAAATAGCTACGTAATTAGAACCTGGTTGCGGCACCAGGGCCAGTGCGATCATGGGAATGCGGCTTTCCTTCAAAATGGTTTCTTCATTCTCGGGCCCCAGCACCGCTTCGGCCACATCCTTTAAACGGATATCGCTTCCGTTTACGTTCTTTATGATTACATTATTGAAATCTTCTTCAGTGGTTAAACGGCCGAATGTGCGAACGGTTAATTCGGTTTTATTACCCGTAATTTTTCCCGACGGCAACTCCACATTCTCCCTGTTAAGCGCAGTTTGCACATCACCTGGCGTTAGTCCATACGCACTTAATTTAGCGGGGTTGAACCAGATGCGCATGGCATACCGCTTTTCACCCCATATTTGAATGGCGCTTACACCGGGAATGGTTTGCAACCGTTCCATCAACACGTTGGTGCCATATTCGGTGATCTGTAGCTGGTTACGCGTATTGCTTTGCACCGTCATGGAAATGATGGCATCTGAACTGGCATCTGCCTTCGATACAACGGGTGGGGCAGGTAAGTCATCTGGTAAAGACCGTTGCGCCTGCGATACTTTATCACGCACATCATTGGCGGCAGCTTCCAGCTCAATGCTTAAATCAAATTCTACGTTAATGCTGCTTACACCCTGGCTGCTGGTAGAAGTGATATTACGCACACCGGCAATACCGTTGATGGCTTTTTCGAGTGGTTCGGTAATTTGCGATTCTACGATCTCTGCATTGGCGCCGGGATAACTTGTACGCACACTTACGTTGGGTGGGTCAATAGCAGGATAATCACGAACGCCCAGGAAGGTAAACCCGATCACGCCGAACAACACGATCATGATGTTCAGTACCGTTGCCAACACTGGTCGCCGTAAACTCAGTTCCGATATATTCATCTGAAAATTTCTATTTTATTTTGGCTCCCGATAGCTCTCGGGAGAATTCGCCATAAAAATTCATCGCCAAACAGAATGATAGCTCTAAAATTTTACAGAGTTCATTTCATGAAAATCGGCTATTGTACTTTCGTTAATTTAATTTTACTTTCAGGGCGTATGGTCAATAAAGCAGTGGTAATAACTGTATCTCCTTCGTTCACGCCATCCAGCACCTGCACATACGATGAATCGCGAATGCCAGTGGTAACCACTGCAAAGTCGGGTTTGCCTCCTTTATAAACGATCACCCGTTTATTACGTGCTTGCGGAATTACGGCCTGTGAAGGAACGATGAGCGAATGATCGTTCTTTCCCAATTGTAAATTCACTTTGGCAAAAGCGCCCGGTACCAGCAGATTATGTTTACCCTGCACAACCGCCCGCACTTTTAAGGTACGCGTATTGGCCTCAATGTTCGATTCGGTGGCCAATATCGAAGCTGTGAATTTATTATCACTGCCGGCAACCGTAAAGTTTACCGGTCTGCCTCTGCGCATGTCTTCGCTGTATTTTTCCGGTACGGAAAATTCCAGTTTCAACTGGTTTACCTGGCTAATAGTAGTTATCAGGGAAGTAGGGGTGATGTATGCGCCATTACTGATGCTCTTCAATCCGATGCGACCGGCAAACGGCGCCCTGATCTCTGTTTTGCCGATGTCAACTTTCAACAATTCTATATCGGCCTTCAGGTTGCTTACCTGTAACTGGCTCAGGTCAACTTCCTGTTTGCTGACGCCTTCGATCTTCAACAATGCCTCCTGGCGTTCGGCAGTTTTCTGAGCAATCTCCAACTGCACCTGTAACTTTTTTAGCTGCGCCTGCAGATCGCTATCGAACAACTTGATAAGCAACGTTCCTTTTTGTACAAAACTTCCTTCCGGAATATTTAATGCAATAACACGGCCCGAGATCTCGGGACGGATCTCAGTTTCTTCAAAAGGCAACAGGGTTCCGGGAATTTCGAGGTTTTCGCTGAGCGATTTCGTTTTAACGATAAACGCTTCTGCCTGTACGGGACGGTCGGCCCCACCACCGGTACGGGCTGCAGGAGCATTATCCTTTTTTTCGCTTTTGCAGGAAATAAAAATGATGGACAGAATAAATCCAAATACAATCCGGCTTTTACAGTTCATCTGAGTGTCTTAAAGTTTAAATCGTGAAACGGCAAACGGCAAACGTGAAAGGCAGCCCTTAATTGAAGGTTTCCCAAAAACCGGTACACCCGAATTTCGGAAACTATTTCACGTTTTACAGCTTGCCCCAACGAGTCGGGGGTTTCTGTTTCACGCTACTTGCGCCCTCAAAATTAATGTTTTAACTAAGGTTGAATATTAAAAAGAGATGAACGGCAGTCAGAACAGGGTGTTAACTCACTACTTTTAATATGTTTTTAATCCTGTTCGCTTTATACGTCAAATCCTGTTTGTCTTTACTGACGATAGTTATATGTCCCATCTTGCGGCCAGGCTTGGTTTGTTTTTTTCCATAGAGGTGAACAAACACGTTGTCCATTTGTAACACTTCGTTTAGTCCTTCGTATTTAGCGTCTCCCTCAAACCCATCAGCGCCAACCAGGTTAACGATAGCAGCGGGTAAAATGTGATCGGTATTTCCTAAGGGATAGTTCAACATAACGCGCCACAACATATCAAATTGCGAACTGTAATTGGCTTCAATCGTATGATGCCCACTGTTATGAACACGCGGTGCGGTTTCATTTACCACCACGTTTCCTTCTTTATCAATAAACAGCTCAACTGCAAAAATGCCCGGGCTTTTTAATCCTTTAACAACAGCCAGCGATATGGCTTCTACTTTCCATAATACTTTTTCTGTGAGCTCTGCCGGACTGATCTGGTAATCGAGCAGGTTCAGGCGGGCATTCACGATCATATCTACCGGGGGATATAAGGCCGTTTCACCTTTTTCATTAATAGCGATGATCTGGGATATTTCGCGGTGAATGGTAACCATCTTTTCCAGCACTGCCGGTGCATCAAAACCCTTATCGAGGTCGCCAGGGGTTTGCAGCACCTGCACGCCCCGGCCATCATAACCACCAATGCCCACTTTATGTACGGCAGGCAGGAATGCAGCATTGGCCTTTAGTTCTGCCAGGTTTTGGGTAACAACAAATGAGGAGGTAGGAATTTGTTGTTCTTTATAGAATTCTTTTTGGAGTATTTTATTTTTTATGGTGCGAAGGGCCGAAGGGCGGGGGTATACCTTTACGCCTTCCTGTTCCAGCTTTTCCAGGGCATCATCGTTCACCGATTCAATTTCAATGGTAATGGCATCCAGTCCTTTCCCAAAATTGTACACATCATCAAAATTGCGGATATCACCTTTCACAAAATGGTGGCATAAATGGGCTGCGGGGCATTGTTCGTCGTTTTCAAGCACAAAAGTTTCAACGGGATAGTTGGCTGCGGCCTGTAATAACATTCTACCTAATTGTCCGCCGCCAAGGATACCAATTTTTTGCATGTTTGCAGGTTAGTTTAGCCGCAAAGATAGGGAAGTAGAGGTGTCCTTCTACTCCGGCTCAGGACCCAACGGCCACTTAACAGTCCCGGGCGAAGTGGAATTAAAGCAAAAGATCCTGAGTGAAGTCGATTTGCTAAAACCATACATTTACAACATTTCTTTTAATTTTAATAACTTCACAATCTCCACTAATTAAATTGCCTGTTTTATTGTCATATGAGGAAGGGCTTCTGCTAAAAGAAGTGGCTAAAGGGAATGAAAAAGCATTTAGGACCTTGTATGATGCCTATTTCAATCATTTGTCGGCCTATATATTCAAATTATGTAAATCTAAAGCTGCAACCGAAGAAGTTGTACAGGAAATATTTGTAAAGCTTTGGATAAACCGAGCCCTGTTGACGGATGTAGCTATTCTGGATGCCTACATTTTTACCATGGCCCGCAACAAAACGATCGATCACCTGCGCCGGCTGGCAAAAGAAACCCATTTAATTAGTGTATTATCGGCACAGTTACCCGAACATAATAACAACATAGAGGATAAATTAAATGCGTCGGCGCTGCAGCTTTTAATTGAAGAGGCGCTGGAGCAGCTATCGGAACAGAAAAAAAGGATCTTTCATTTAAGCAGGAATGAAGGACTTAGTCATGATGAAATAGCCGAGATCATGCAATTGTCCAAGAGTACCGTCAAAAATCATCTTTCCGAAACATTAAAGCATGTGAAGGAGCACATCAGCCAGCAGCCTAATCCGGAAGCGTTATTACTGCTCTTGGCATGCATCTCGCTCCATTAAAATACTTCAACTAAAAAAAAATGTAAAAAAAACCTGTCAATGGCAGTACGATATCGTTTTTGCATCGTCATCTTTTAATCAGGGGAGATCAAAACTACCCTTTTAACGATACAATCAACTGCCATTATGAGCACAAGCCCGGAACAATTGCATTATTTATTGATGCAATACGCCAACAATAATTGCACCCGCAGGGAATTGCTTGAACTATTGCAGGCAATAGAAGAAGCCGGGCATGATGACACCTTACACAACTCGCTGCAAAACATTTGGCAAAATATAACCGATTCGGATACATTACCCACCTTTGATAAAGAAGCCCTATTTAGCAATATTATTGCAGCAGCGCCTGTTCATCAAGAACCTGTAAAACGATATACCTGGTTTAAAATAGCCGCCGCTGCGGTTCTCGTGCTGGCGTTGGGGAGCGTGGCTTTTATGTATTTAAATAAAAAAGAAACGCCAGCGCAAAAAAATATAGTTCTTCTTACGCCACTTAAAAATGACAAGGCCGCCCAAATGGGCAAAGCCATACTCACCTTAGCCAACGGATCGGAGATTGTACTGGATGATGTCCCCAATGGTGAGTTGGCCAGGCAGGGAAGTGCCACCATCATTAAATATAGTAACAGGCAACTGGTTTATAAAATCGATCCTTCCGATAAAGAAGTCGAAACTTTACATTATAACAACCTTACCACACCACCGGGCTCACAATACGAAGTGATATTGCCTGATGAGAGTCACGTTTGGGTCAATGCTGCCACGGCCATTCGTTTTCCGGCAGCATTTAGCAGTAGTGAACGAGCCGTTGACATGACCGGTGAAGCCTATTTTGAAGTGGCGCCCCTGACTCAGCCAACTGGCGAAGGATCAGGAAAGGTCCCTTTTATTGTTGACATTCTTACTTCCACTGGAAGGGGTGCCGGAGGCCGGGTAGAAGTATTGGGCACGCACTTCAATATCAACGCATTTAATGAGAATATAAAAACAACCCTGCTCGAAGGCAAAGTAAAGATTTCGGCAGTCGGCCATTTCAACGAACAATCAGCAATCCAAAATGGGAAGAACAACAAACCAAAAACTATAAACTATAAACTTCTTTCTCCCGGCCAACAGGCTCAATTACAAAAGAATGGCAACATACAGGTAACAAACGATATTAATGTAAACGAAGTAATTGCCTGGAAGAAGGGTGAACTGATCTTCAATAACCTCACCATGGCCGAAGCGGCGCCAATCATAGAGCGATGGTTTAATGTACGTGTTGTTATTAAAACCCCGCCAGTAGCAACATGCAGGGTTAGCGTATCCTTTTTAAAAGGAGAAACCATACAACAGGTGATGGAAGTGATCGGCGCGTATTATGACATTAAATGGCAAATGAAAGATGGTACAATAACGCTGAGCGGGAAGGGATGTGAATAAATGATCTCGTTTCAAACAATAATTTCAATACAACCAAAACGATGCTTATGCCCAACAGTAAAACTGCGCCTACCTGAATAGTCAAATAGTACAATTAAAAAAGGCCGCTGTGAAGGCAATCACAACGGCCCAAAGATTATTGCAGCATACCGGCAAGTAAGCTGCAATGGTTGAATTTTAAACAATTGAAAGCAAATCATAACAGATCTTCCTCACAGCTTAAAACCAAACTAAAATTATGCTTTTTTTAAATACCGGCCCTGGTATCAGGGCGCTTCCGGTAAGCACAATCATTTGGCTTATGAGATGTAGCACTCTTACCTTATTGATCATATTAACAGGTTCCGGCATATTAATGGCGAAAAGGTCACCGGGCCAGGACGTATCAACCGTAATGATCAGTCTCGAAGTAAAAGGCAAAAGCCTGCAGTACGCTTTAAAAGAAATTGAGCGTACAACCAGCTTCCGGTTTGTTTACAAAGCAGATCTGATAACGCCGTATCATAAAGTGAATTTATTGAAGGGAACGCGTAGCGTGGCGCAAACCCTCGATCTGTTACTAAGTGCTACCGCATTAACCTACGACCCGAAAGGAAGCTATATTTTAATTAAAGCCAAACCTGCCAAAGCAACAACTGCGAATGAAATAAACGCAGAACTAAATATCACCGGTACGGTAAAAGATCAGTTAGGAAAAGAAGTGTCGGGCGTAAACGTAAAAAACCTTTCTACCGGTAAAGGCGCCATTACAGATGAAAAGGGCTATTACAGCATACAGGCTAATACCGGCCAGATCATTGAGTTTTCACATATAGGGTTTACCACACAACAGTTTACCATCTCAGATCGTATTGTGATAAATGTTACGCTGGAGGGTACATCAGGCAGTTTAAACGATGTGGTAGTAATAGGTTTCGGGCAACAGAAAAAAATTACTACTATCGGTGCTCAAACTACTATTAAGGTCGAAGAATTAAAACAGCCGGTTGCTAATATTTCAAACATTATCACCGGCCGTATTGCCGGCATTATTGGAGTGCAGCGCAGCGGTGAACCGGGATACGACAATGCCGATATATGGATACGGGGTATTTCTACCTTTGCCAACAACAGCAGCAGTCCGCTCGTTTTGGTAGACGGGGTAGAAAGATCGTTTAATAATATTGATCCTGAGGACATAGCCAGCTTCAGTATCTTAAAGGATGCTTCTGCAACGGCGGTTTATGGCGTTCGGGGCGCCAATGGCGTTATTCTCATTACACTTAAAAAAGGAAAAGCCGGTAAACCCACCATAAACTTCCAGTTTAACCAGGGCATTACCCAGTTTACAAAAGTGCCCAAATTTGCAGACGGGGTTACCTATATGAAGATGGCCAATGAGGCGTATAAAAGCAGTTATCCTTTAGCCGTAAACCCATTGTATTCCAATGAAGCCATTCAAAAAACAGCCGATGGCAGCGATCCTGATCTATATCCCAACGTTGACTGGTTTAAAGAAATGTTCAACAAGACCGGAAAGAACCGCAGGATCAATTTGAATGTAAATGGCGGGTCGGAAAATGCATTATACTATTTGTCACTGAGCTATTTTGATGAAACAGGACTGTACAAAGTAGATGAACTATCGAAATACAATTATGAAGTAAGGTACAAAAGGTTCAATTTCACGTCCAACCTTAACTTAAAAATTACCAAAACAACGAAGCTCGATTTCGGCGCTTCAGGCTTCATCGCCAATGGTAATTATCCGGGCAACAGCGCGTCCAGTATCTGGGAGCTCACCACCCTGGTGCCGCCGATCGTGCATCCGCCAAAATACTCCAATGGCCTATTTGCGCAACAACGAAGCGGCGATCTCTGGAATCCTTATACGCAGTTAACGCAAAGCGGCTATGTAACTGAATTTAAAAGCCAGTTGTGGTCGAATGTACGGGCTACGCAGGACCTGGGGTTTTTAGTAAAAGGGCTTTCCGTTACCAGTATGTTTTCATTTGATAATCAAAACGCGCATGATATAAGCAGAACAAAAACAGTTGACGGATATATAGCAACAGGAAGGGATTCTGCCGGCAATCTTGCGTTAGAACAAACAAGGGTAGGCCAGTCGTACCTGGGTTATAACAGATCAAACGGTGGCGACAGGAGATTCTATACCGAATCGGCAATTAATTACGCCAATGCTTTTGGCAAACATGATGTAACAGGCATGGTATTATATAATCAAAGCGATTATGTAAATGCGTTTGCCGGTGATTTCATGTCTTCTATTCCTTTTCGCTACCGGGGGCTCGCAGGCAGAGCAACCTATGGATATGATAAACGATACCTGGCCGAAGTAAACTTTGGCTATAACGGATCGGAAACATTTGCACCAGCCAAACGATATGGATTTTTCCCTTCCTTTGGTGTAGGCTGGGTAGCTAGCAACGAACGCTTTTTTGAACCGCTTTCAAACATCATTCAATTATTCAAAGTTCGATTTTCTTCAGGGGTGGTAGGCAACTCCAATATTACCGGCCGCCGGTTTGCATATATTTCTACTGTAGATGGTGGCAACGGCAGTTATACATACGGTACAGCCATGAATAACAACATCAGCGGACTCGACATTGGCGATTATGGCGTGGATGTTACCTGGGAGAAAAGCCATAAAAGTAACCTGGGCGTAGATATAAAAATGCTGAACAATGCCCTTTCCATTACCGCCGACCTGTTCAGGGAAGTAAGGACCGGCATTTTCAGGCAGCGGGGCGATATTACCCAATACCTCGGTTTGCGCAACATGCCCTGGGGCAACCTCGGCGAAATTCACAACAAAGGAGTGGACGCCACCCTGGAATACAATAAAAAAATAGGTCAATTTGATGTAGGCCTTCGCAGCAATTTTACCTGGAACAGGGCTACCGTGATCAATGATGCCATGGCGCCCTGGCCTTATCCCTGGCAACAGGTAATAGGCCGTAAACTGGGACAACGGTTTGGCCTCACCGCTCTTGGATTGTTCACCGATGATAAGGAAATTGCCAACAGCCCTTATCAAACAGGCACAAATAAACCCGGCGATATAAAATACAAAGACCTGAACGCCGACGGCATCATCAATGACAAGGATAAAGGCCCGATAGGGTATGGCTCCATACCTGAAATGGTATATGGTTTTGGCCCCACCGTTAGCTATAAAGGTTTTTCTTTAGGCGCCTTTTTTAAAGGCATTAGTAAAGTGGATATATACGCGAATGGCTCTGGATTGCAACCTTTCAGTCACGGTAGTACCAGGGGCAACCTGTTCACAGAGATCACGAACCGGTGGACACCTGAAAATCCCGATCCCCATGCTTTTTATCCGCGGCTTACTTACGGTACGGATAATATGAATTATGAAGCCAGCTCCTGGTGGGTGAAAAACGGCGCCTTTATCCGCTTGCAGAATGTAGAATTTAGTTACACATTGGCCAAACGGAACTGGTTTAACAAAGTAGGCCTCTCCAATTTCAGGATTTATTTCATTGGCTACAACCTGGCTACTTTCAGCAAATTTAAAATGTGGGATGTTGAATTAGGTGATGGCAAAGGGGCTAATTACCCGCTCATCAAAACTTATAACATTGGTATAGACTGCCGGTTTAAATAATAACACGATCATACTTTAATATACAAAACAAAAAGATTATGATTCGCAAACGAATTGCTTTCTGGCTCTGTTTGTTCACCATGTGTATCAATACATGGTCGTGCAAAAAATTCCTTGACCAGGTGCCCGACGACAGGATCACTATTGAAGAAGTGTTCCAGAAAAAACAAGCTTCCGAACAGTACCTCGCAAACGTATATAGTTACATCATGGATAGCGAAGGAAACCAGTGGGATGCCAATCCGTGGACAACTACCTGCGACGAAATACAGGATTCATGGACTTCTCATGCCTGTACTAAGATCAACCTCGGGGTTATCAGCTCCGGCAATGTGCCTTTTGCAAAATGGGCGCATTATTACAAAGGAATACGGTCGGCCTCTTATTTTATAAATCATATCGATGGTAATAAAGAGATCCTGGCCTTAAACGGACAACAACTTATAGATCAGTATAAGGCTGAAGCCCGTTGCCTGCGCGCGTGGTTTTATTTTTGCCTGATGCGTCAATATGGGCCTGTTGTTTTACTCGGCGAGAATGAAATAGATGTGAACGCAAAAGACATTCAACTCCCCCGAAGTTCCTTCGACGAATGCGTAGCCTTTGTATCATCCGAACTGGATGCTGCCGCTGTCATACTGCCCAATGTGCCGTCGAGGAACGGACAGCAAAGCGATTTGGAATATGGCAGAATGACAAAGGGAATTGCGCTGGCTATAAAATCACGGTTACTGCTGTATGCCGCCAGTCCGTTGTACAACGGCAATACTGACTATGCCGGTTATACCAACACAGATGGTAAAGTGCTGATCAGTCAAACATATTCCCAGGCCAAATGGGAAGCTGCCGCCAAAGCGGCATTAGCGGTTATTCAAATGGGTTTATACAACTTATATAAAGCGCCAGGTGGTGATCCGGTTACCTCTTATCGCAATATATTGTTAGAACCATGGAATGTGGAAACCATTTTTGCCCGGCCGGCCAACAACCTGTGGGACTGGGAAAATCATTGTAACCTTCGTTCTGCAGGCGGATGGAACGGCATGTCGCCTACCCAGGAAATGGTAGATGCCTATTTTATGGCAGATGGAAAATCGATCAGGGAATCATCTACGTACAATGAAAATGGTTTTACCAACGGCGTTTATAACATGTACCTGAACAGGGAACCCAGGTTTTATGCCTCTGTTACCTACAACCGCAGTGAATGGCAGGGCGGGGCTCTTACAACACCCACCACTGTTGATCTAAGTTATTCGGGCCGCGACGGTAAAAAAGATGGCAAAGAAGACTACTCACATACCGGTTATCTCTCCAGAAAAAACCTGCACCCTGGTTCTAACCGTTTAACCAACAGTTTCGTAAGCAGGCCGTATGTGATGATCAGGCTGGGAGAAATTTATTTAAACTATGCAGAAGCGTTGAATGAGTACGATCCCGGCAATGCAGACATCGCAAAATACCTGAACCTGATACGGGAAAGAGCCGGCATTCCCCAATACGGTTCACCAGGTTTACCGGTACCCGCAGGCAAAGAAGCTATGCGTGAAAAAATAAAGGCCGAACGAAGAATTGAACTGGCTTTTGAAACACACCGGTGGTTCGATATTCGTCGTTGGAAGATACTGGAACAAACGGTGAACGGCGCCCTGCATGGAATGAATGTAGATGGCGATAGCGATGATTTTTATAAAAGGACCACCATCACCAATAGGGTATATCGCAAAGCATATTACTGGTTTCCTGTAGAACAAACCGAGTTAGACCGAGCCAGATTAGTAGTACAAGCCCCGGGTTGGTAGGCTCATGAGCGGGCTTGCCCTGAGCGGAGTCGAGTCCTAATGGAGTCGAGTCCTGAGCGGAGTCGAAGGATCGAAACGCTAACTCAATAACAATAATTCATTACATAACGCGCATTATAATGAAAGCGAAACAAATTATTACCGCATTTTTAGCTGTAGTGCTTTATGTAAGCTGCAGCGATAAAGTAACGTTGCCGTCGCAACCTTTGTCGGATTATGAAAAAATATACATGCCGCAGGCTGTAAACAATCCTGTAAAAAGGATATTAATAGTTTCCGATACTGCTCAAACGATCATTTATGGTGCTAATTATGGCGGGCAGGATTATCCTGCACAGGATATTCCCGTTGATTTTATTATTAACCCCGCGTTGATAGACAGTTTCAACCAGAAAAACAATACTAAATATAAAGCCCTGCCTTCCGGTAGCTTTTCATTTACACAAACTTCGGCGGTTATTCAAAAAGGAAAACTGACTACCGAACCGCTCGAGTTAAAAATTAAAACCGGCGGCGCAGGCGCTATTGATGTGCTCACCGATTATTTAGTGCCCATTACCATGACGGCGCCTAAAAGCAATATAAAGGTGAATGAAGATTTGCGCACTACGTACTATCTTATCAAATCGCAGCCCAACCTGGCTGATTATCCCGATTATAGCAGAACAGGCTGGACGATTGCCGGATTCTCATCGGAAGAACCGGCCGAAGCGCAGTGGGGTAATGGGGGACAGGCCATTCATGCCCTTGACGATAATACCTCCACCTTCTGGCATTCTCAATGGCAAAATGCAAGTCCGGGCCCGCCGCATTACATCATTGTAAATATGAATGAAACAAAAATCTTGCACGGCCTCTGGTTTATTGATCGCCAGAACGATCAGGAAGGCAAACCCAAAGAAGTGCAGGTGCAGGTAAGCATGGATGGTGTTAACTGGACGGATGCCGGTGCTTTTACCCTGGAAAATTCCAAAGCAACACAAAAACAATTTCTCAGCGGATTTAAATCAGCTAAATTTTTCAAAGTGATTTTCACTTCTGCCTATGACGCCGCTTATTGCCATCTGGCTGAACTGGGCGCCTTTTAGAAACGAAAACAATAACCATTTAAATTATCTATTACTCACTAATTTATCAACGCGTAAATGATCCGAATAAAAGTATTGCCTTTTTTGGTCTTTGTTGTTAGCACCGGCATTAATGCATATGGTCAACAAAACGACTGGGAGAATGAACAGGTATTTGGAATAAATAAAGAAGCTTCCCATGCAACGTATATTCCTTATGCAAACATACAGCAGGCGTTGCAGCATGTACCAACCGCTTCGCCCTGGTTTCTGTCGTTGGACGGTAACTGGAAATTCAACTGGGTAAAACAACCGTCTGAACGACCGGTTGACTTCTATACCGAAAATTTTAACGACAGTAAATGGAAAAGCATACCCGTTCCTTCCAACATGGAAATGCATGGCTATGGCACGCCCATTTATACCAATATTACTTATCCGTTTAAATATGATCCACCCCGGGTAATGGGTGCAGTTCCTGCCAACTGGACCTTACACAGAGAACCCAACCCGGTTGGCTCATATCGCCGGTATTTTGAGGTGCCGGCCAACTGGAATGGTAAAGAAATATTCATTCATTTTAAAGGGGTGCAGAGCGCGTTTTATATCTGGGTGAACGGGCAACGGGTAGGTTATAGCGAAAACAGCATGAGCCCGGCTGAATTTAATATTACCCGCTATATAAAACCCGGTAAAAATGTGCTGGCTGTTGAAGTGTATAAGTTCAGTGATGCCAGCTATCTCGAAGACCAGGATATGTTTCGCTTCAGCGGCATTCACCGGAGTGTTTTTTTATATGCTAATCCCAAATTGCAGCTCAGGGATTTTTTCCTGCAAACTCAATTGTCGCCGGATCTTAAAAGTGCTGTGCTCAACATAAAAGCGGCAGTAAAAAATAAAGCAACCGCTAAATCGGCTATCAGTAAAGTAGACGTATTCCTGTATAATGCGTTGGGTGAATTAGTGGGTAACAAGCCTGTTGCTTCGAAAATCTTCGCAGGTATTCGTACCGGTGAGGAAATTACGCTTACCATGCAGGCGCCAGTACCAAACCCTCAGTTATGGAGCGCCGAAATACCCACCCTGTATACGGCAGTACTGGTATTAAAAGACAATAAAGAGAATGTGTTGCAGGTGCTACACTCGAAAATTGGTTTCAGGAAGGTTGAAATAAAGAACAGGCAACTATACGTCAACGGCGAAGCGGTATTACTGAAAGGCGTTAACCGCCATGAAGTGCATCCGAAATATGGCAAAGCCATACCGGTTGAAACCATGGTGCGTGATATTCAACTGATGAAACAGTATAATATCAACACCGTACGAACCTGCCATTATCCAAACGATCCTGAATGGTACAGGCTCTGCGATGAATATGGACTGTATGTAATTGATGAGGCCAATCTGGAAACACATGGCGCAGGCGACCAGCTAAGTAAAGACCCCAAATGGAAAGCCGCTTATGTTGACAGGCAGGTGCGACTGGTGGAAAGAGATAAGAATCATCCTTCGGTAATTATCTGGTCAATGGGCAATGAATCGTGGGGTGGGGAAAATTTTGTAGCCGGCAAGGCAGCCATACTGGCTATAGATTCAAGCCGGCCCATTCATTATGAAGGATATAATGACATTGCCGATATAGAATCAACCATGTATCCTTCGGTGAGCACCTTAAAAGCGGAAGGAGAAAAATCATCTGCAAAGCCTTTTTTTATGTGCGAATATGCCCATGCTATGGGCAATGCCATTGGCAATTTAAAAGAATACTGGGAAGTGATTGAATCGCATCAACGCCTGATAGGCGGTTGTATCTGGGAGTGGGTAGACCAGGGCGTAAATAAACCGGTGCCGGGTTCTGCCACAGGTGAAACATTTTATGGGTATGGTGGTGAATTTGGCGATGTGCCCAATGATGGCACCTTCAGTATAAAAGGGCTGGTTACCTCTGACCGCACTATAAAACCGGAAATAGAAGAAGTGAAAAAAGTATACCAGTACATTAAAATAAAACCGGTGAATGTATTGACAGGGAGCATAGAGATCGTGAATAAATACAATTTCATCAACCTCGATCAGTTCAGTATTACCTGGTCTTTATCAGCAGATGGAAAGGTCATTCAGTCCGGGGTATTACCGCCTTTACACCTGGCGCCCACACAAACGGCACAGGTAACCATACCATTCAGTGAGCCTGTTATAACACCCGGCACTGAATACTGGTTACGGATCGATGCCCGGTTAAAACAGGATGTTGCCTGGGCGCCACAGGGGCATTCAGTCGCCTATGAACAAATAGCCCTGCCTTTTGCAGTACCGGCAAAACCAACTATTGAGATTACTGAGTTGGCAGATATTTCCGTTAACCAGGATAATAACGCAGTAACGGTAAATGGAAAAACATTTCAGGCAGCATTTGATAAAGCTGCCGGCACATTGTCATCGCTGGTATACAATAACAAAATTATTATTGAAGGAGCAGCGGGTGGTCCATTATTTAATCTTTACCGCGCTACCATGGATAATGATAGAACACAGGAACGCGGACCATACCTGGAATGGGAAAAAGCCGGTTACGATAGTTTGCAATATAAGCTCCGGTCTTTTACCATAAATGAGGTAACTAAAAAATGTATTACACTCACTACAGTTACAGAAGCCGCTACCACAAACGGTTTTACAATTACAACAACCATTCAATATGCAGTGTATGGTAATGGGTACATCAAGGTAAATGCTTCTTTTGAACCGAGCCATGGTACGCTTAATATTCCACGCCTCGGAGTTAAAATGTTATTACACGAAGGCCTTGAAAATGTACAATGGTATGGCAGAGGTCCGCATGAAAATTATGCCGATAGAAAAGAAGCTGCCGCTGTTGGGCAATACGGGCAAACAGTAGCTAAGATGCTGGAACCATACGAACGTCCGCAGGGCATGGCCAACCGGGAAGAGGTTCGATGGGTTACCCTGTGCGATGCAGATAATGAGGGCATCATGATCGTTGCACACGACCGGCTTAGCTTTACGGCCTTACATTTTACCGACCAGGACCTGCATAAAGCAGAACACCTGTACCAGTTAAAGCCACGTAAAGAAACCGTGTTAAGTCTCGATCAGGCACAGCAGGGCATTGGCAATGCCAGTTGCGGACCCGATCAGTTACTCCAGTATAAAATACCCTTTAAACCGGCAACCCTGTCATTCAGTATTCAACCGTACGATCCGCTGAAAGGCGAACCGGGTGAATATGCGAAATGGGAATTAAAATAGGATTGTGGTCCTGAGCGAAGCCGAAGGACCGAGCCACGATCCTGAGCAAAGCCGAAGGGTTGAAGGGCAAACCGTGGCACGGCTACATATTCATTTATAAAATTTTTTACAATTTAATCATCAATCAATGCAAATAAATACATCCATGTTTTTCATAATAATGATAGGAACATGTTTACCATTATCAATACAGGCACAGCAGGCTCCCAAACCCGTAGGTCCGGTACCTAACGCCCGTCAGATAGAATGGTACCACCGGGAGATCATTGCATTTTTTCATTTCGGCATGAATACATTTACCAACGATAATGAAGGAGACGGAAAAGCAAGCCCGCAATTATTCAACCCCACCGCATTGAATTGCAAACAATGGACAAACGTGCTGAAAAAAGCGGGTATTCCCTGCGCTATCCTGGTGGCAAAACATGCCGATGGTTTTTGCAACTGGCCTTCGGCCCACACCGATTATTCGGTTAAAAACAGTAAATGGAAAAATGGGCGGGGCGATGTAGTGAAAGAGTTTGCAGCAGCCTGTAAAGCCGACGGTATAAAAGCCGGTATTTACCTGGGGCCTCACGACCGGCACGATAGCCGGTATGGAACACCTGCTTACAGTGATTATTACGCCAGCCAGTTATCAGAATTATTAAGAAATTATGGTCCCATTTGGGAAATATGGTGGGATGGGGCAGGTGCAGATAAATTGACAACGGAATTCTATACACGCTGGGCAGATACCGTTCGCCGTTTGCAACCCCAATGCGTTGTTTTTGGCACCAAGAATTCGTATCGCTTTGCCGACTGCCGTTGGGTGGGCAATGAATCTGGCTTCTCGGGTGACCCGTGCTGGTCAACCATTAATCCGAACTCAATAAGAGACGAAGCCGATCACATAAAAGAACTAAACGAAGGAGAAATTGATGGAACTGCCTATGTTCCCGCCGAAGTAGATGTCTCTATTCGTCCCAGTTGGTTTTATCATCCCGAAGAAGACAACAAAGTAAAAAGTGTTGCCACGTTGTGGGACATTTACTTTAATTCGGTAGGTCGCAATAGTGTATTGTTGTTGAATTATCCACCCAATAAAGAGGGGTTAATTCCTGCAGTTGATACACAAAGAACAGATAGCCTGCGCTGGTTGATCAACAACACTTTTAAAACCAATCTGGCCAAAGGCGCTTCCATTCGATCGCTGCATGTACGGGGTGCAAAGTACAACCCCGCTAACCTGGTTGATAACAGTGAAAGCACCTGGTATGCCGGTTCAGATGCTTTTACAACCGATACCATCACCTTTCAACTGGCATCGGCCAAAACATTCGATGTGCTGAAATTACAGGAAGTGATCGAGCTCGGGCATCGTACTACCGGCTGGTCGGTCGACTATTCAATGGATGGCAAAAACTGGATCGCCATTCCGGAAGCAACCGGAAAACAAAGTATCGGATACAAATGGCTGGTCAGGTTCAGGCCAGTAACAGCCACTCACGTTCGGTTACGAATTACAGCAGGCAAAGCTTGCCCGGTGTTACATAGCTTCGGAATTTATAAGCAGCCGAAAGCGTCCTGAGCGATGTGGTATTGCAACAAAGATCCTGAGCGATGTGGTTGCAACAAAGATCCTGAGCGATGTGGTTGCAACAAAGATCCTGAGCGCAGTCGAAGGATCTGCTTAAAACCCTGAGCGTAGTCGAAGGGTTATATTGTTATGTTAATGCGAATCCTTGTACTTATGATGGGTGAAATTCTGACATTCAGCTAATAATTGCAACTTATGGAGGTTTCTATCTACCAGAGCTTTCTTTTTAGCCTTTGTCCAACCCTTCAATTGTTTTTCTCTTTGTATGGCATCCTGTAAAAAAGGGATCATTTCATAATACTGTAATTGCAAAGGTCTTTTGCGAAAAGTATAGCATGTTGCATACACGCCGGTTTGATGTTCTTTAAACCTTTTGACCAGGTCGTTGGTCAATCCAATATAGTACGAACCATCCTCACAAAGTATAATGTAAACATAATATGCGTTTTGAGGGCCATCGAGGTAAATCATATATGCCTTTATCTGTATAACAACACAATGGCACATTTCGACTACGCTCAATGTGCTAAAAATTACCTTCGACTGCGCTCAGGATCCAATTCAATGAGGCTCAGTTCCGATATTCAGCAATTTGTCTATCTTTGTATCTAAGTAAAGTACTGAACTCAGTCGGTACTGAGCGCAGTCGGTACTGAGCGCAGTCGGTACTGAGCGCAGTCGGTACTGAGCGCAGTCGGTACTGAGCGCAGTCGGTACTGAGCGCAGTCGGTACTGAGCGCAGTCGGTACTGAGC
>NZ_STFF01000004.1:0-611663 GCF_004834005.1 Niastella caeni | reverse complement strand
GGTACTGAGCGCAGTCGGTACTGAGCGCAGTCGGTACTGAGCGCAGTCGGTACTGAGCGCAGTCGGTACTGAGCGCAGTCGGTACTGAGCGCAGTCGGTACTGAGCGCAGTCGGTACTGAGCGCAGTCGGTACTGAGCGCAGTCGGTACTGAGCGCAGTCGAAGTATGCAACCAGATTACCCGCATAAGATTTTTAGCGACAAACGCATGGGCTACTGCCTGCTGATGGTAGCATTGGCCATGGACAGCCATTCGTGATCCTGAGCGAATTCGAAGGACCCCCACACTTACATTCTATTCCCTGCTGCAATTGAGATCAATTGCATTGCTTGCATTATTGCTTTAATACCATTTAAACTAAATAGTATGTCAAAGACATTGATGGCGTCTGCGCCTGGAACTCAAACCGATTTTTTACCGCTCGAAGGCACCGATTACGTGGAATTTTATGTAGGCAACGCTAAACAGGCTGCCCATTTTTATAAAACTGCTTTTGGCTTTCAATCATTGGCCTACGCTGGTCCGGAAACAGGTGTGAAAGATCGCGCCAGCTATGCCATCAGGCAAAATAAACTCACGTTTGTATTAACTACGCCATTGCGCGCCGGTAATGCCATTGCCGATCATATTTACAAACATGGCGACGGGGTGAAAGTATTGGCCCTGCGGGTAAATGACGCAACCAAAGCCTGGGAAGAAACCACCAAACGCGGCGGTAAAAGCTATATGGAACCTACCCGCCTGAAAGATGATCATGGCGAAGTAGTTTTAAGCGGCATTTATACCTATGGTGAAACGGTGCATGTTTTTGTAGAAAGAAAAAATTACCAGGGCGCTTTTATGCCTGGTTTTGCAGAGTGGAAAACGGTTTATAATCCAACTTCAACGGGGTTACAATATGTTGACCATTGCGTAGGTAATGTAGGCTGGAACCAGATGAACAAATGGGTAGGGTTTTATGAAGAAGTGCTGGGCTTCCGCAACATCCTGAGCTTTGACGACAATGACATTTCTACCGAATATTCAGCCCTGATGAGTAAGGTAATGAGCAACGGCAATGGCTTTGTAAAATTCCCGATCAATGAGCCCGCAGAAGGCAAAAAGAAATCACAGGTTGAAGAGTACCTCGAGTTTTATGATGGCGAAGGATGTCAGCACGTAGCCCTGGCCACCAACAACATTGTTGAAACAGTTACCACCTTGCGCGACCGTGGCGTGGAATTCCTGAAAGTACCCACCACTTATTACGATGATCTGCTCGACAGGGTAGGGCATATTGATGAAGACCTGGAGCCATTGAAAGAGCTGGGCATCCTGGTCGATCGCGATGATGAAGGGTACCTGCTACAGATATTTACCCGCCCGGTGGAAGACCGCCCCACCTTATTTTTCGAAATAATTCAACGCAAAGGCGCCAAAAGCTTCGGAAAAGGCAATTTTAAAGCCCTCTTCGAAGCCATTGAACGCGAACAGGAACTGAGAGGAAACTTATAATTATAGTTGAGAGAATCTGCCATCCTGAAAGTCTGGACGAAGCTAGGGTAACAAATAGCTGCAGTCCGGACTTTCGTCTTTTGGGAGCAACCGTAAGCTTTAAGTTGTAAGCAGAAATGCAAAAAAACTAAAATCTGTATTGCTTATGGCTTAAAGCTTATAGCTGAATTTCGCATGAACATTTATCATTATCTATTATTGAACCCCCTGAGTATGAATTATGATCAATGCTAAACTGTAATTTATCAATAAGTCAACTCATTACAGCCCTTCTTAGGTGGCATACAAGGACTTGTGTATTTTCCACAATGTGAATAAGCTAAAATGCTTTTTGGTCCTTTGTTTGTATTAATTTTAACACCGATTGACTATAGTACAGTAAATAATCATAACCTATTTTCGTTCTAATCCTAGTAACCTTACATGAGATACGCGTATATACTATTACTGGGGGCTTTATGTCTTGTAAAAACAGCAACAGCGCAAACCGTTGCTACCAGTATTAATTTTATCGATTACCAAAGATCTTTCCCGCGCATCAATGATGCACTGAGGCATAAGGAAGATACGTTGATGAAGCAGTTTGCAGATAAGAGATTATCCTGGCCGGCCCGCTACATTTATATACGTTCTTTTAAATATGACAGCCAGATTGAAGTGTGGGTAAAACAGGAGGCCAATGAAAAGTTTTCCCTGTTTAAAACGTACCGGGTATGCGCTATGGCCGGTTCATTAGGGCCTAAACGTATGCAGGGCGATTACCAGGTTCCCGAAGGCTTTTATTATATCAATGAATTCAATCCCAAAAGCAATTACCACTTGTCGCTTGGGTTAAATTATCCCAATGCATCAGACAAAATCCTTAGCGATTCCCTGATGCCCGGCGGTGATATTTATATCCATGGCAGTTGTGTTACCACTGGTTGCATTCCGGTGAACAACGAACAGATTGAAGAATTATATATTCTGGCGGCACATGCGAAAAGTGAGGGACAGGATTTCATTCCGGTGCATATTTTCCCCATTCGTTTCGACAATCCCCGCAGCAGTGAATACCTGAAAAAGTATGTAAAAGATTTTCCAGAGTACAGTTTCCTGGCAGATGAGTTGAAACATGCCTACACCTACTTTGAAAAAACAAAAAAACTGCCGGTGATCATGGTTTCGAAGAAGGGCGATTATGTGGTAGATGGAATTATACCTAAGGAAAAAGAAGCAGTGGTGGTGAAGAAAGAACGCCGTCCGCTGAAAACATATAACCAGGCTGAAATTTCAAATGTGGTAGAGCGCTTACCGGTCTTTCCGGGTGGAAACGAGAAATTCCAGGCATTTATTGATAAACTGAGCAAAGAAATGGTGCCTTATCTGCTGAATGATCAGGCAAAAACCTTTGCCATGGTGGAATTTGTCATCAATAAAGAAGGGAAAGTGATCTACGCGAACGTGATTAAGGGCGGGAATGATGAACTGAACGACCGCCTGATTGAAGCGTTTGAGAATATGCCACAATGGACGCCGGCAATAAAACACGAACAAACCGTTTCGGTAAAATTAAAACAGACCATTTTTATTGAAAAGCCCGAATCGCAGGTCTTCTCGCGACAATGAGGTCGAAAATCGTGAATCGGCAAAGGGGTCCGAAAGTTTAGCACCCCTTAAAATTTCCAGCCACCAAATAATGTAAACAAATTATAAAAAGAATGCCTCCGCCAGTTGGCGGAGGCATTCTTTTTATAATAAACTGCAGTAAAGTGAAATTCGAATAAATAATGGAAAATTACAGCTTGCGGCGATCATTTCACGTTTGCCGTCTGCCGTTTCACGACTAAATGATATCCATCGCCTTTACAAAAAACGTACAAACAAAAGGCAGGATCAGGGTCAGATATTCCCAATGGGTAGCAATAGCAAAAAGAAACGCAGCGGTAGATGCTAAAAACAGGATCCAGTATAAAAATTTAGATGCGCCATTAGCCATACAGTAAAAATTTTGGGCAAAAATAGGGCGAAAGTTCTGAACCCAATAGAAAATGGGTGTGTATTTTTTACTATCTTTCAAACCTCGAATCCTTCCCGGTTTTGGCCTGCAAAACTGTCCTGGAGTTTCCCGAACCATTAAGGCCCAATTATTTATTTAAGATTGCTTGCAATAATTTTGCTTTGAGCATGAACACTTTATCCGCTTCTCTCCTGAGAAAAGCCGGAAAGTGATAAAAAACAGCATTATGACGATCCATTTCTATATACGATTTTATACCAGGCCCGGAGAATCTTTGTCCGTTACCGGCAATACCGACGAGCTGGGAAATTATAATATTGACCGGGCCGTTCCTTTAACCTGGCACAGTAACGATCTGTGGATGGGGACGGTAATCATTCATAACCCGCAAACCGATACTATTCAATACAGCTATATTTATAAAGGCATTGATGGGCAGTTGACGCAGGAGTGGAACGACAATAAATCCATCGACATTACCAAAAATCCCATGCAGGAAATACGGGTATTGGATACCTGGAGCAACCCCGCTGAATTTGAAAACGTATTCTACACCGATCCCTTTCAGGAAATACTGCTCAAAGAGCAGGAGACCCGCACCAAAGCAAAAGCGGTTAAACATGCCACGCACTATATAAAAGTAAAAGCGCCGCTGCTTAAAAAGAATGAAGTAATATGCGCGCTCGGCAGTACCAAAGCGCTGGCCGACTGGGATGAAACAGCTCCGGTATTATTGAACCGCGAAGCCAACTGGTGGACGGTAAAATTGCAAATACCCAAAGAATCGTTTCCCATTCAATACAAATACGGGATCTACAATACCAAAAACAAGACCTTTGTTCGGTTTGAAGAAGGCCCCAATCGCTGGTTACATGGCGACGCCCTGGTAAATACGCTTACGATCTTACACGATGGTTTTGTGCATTTGCCCAATACTACCTGGAAGGGCGCCGGCGTAGTGCTTCCCGTTTTCAGTTTACGAAGCAAAAACTCTTTTGGCACCGGCGAATTCACCGATCTGAAATTGCTGGTCGACTGGGCCGTAAAGACCGGCATGAAAATGATCCAGATATTGCCAGTGAATGATACCACGGCCACACATACCTGGCTCGATTCATATCCCTATTCTGCCATTTCAGCATTTGCCCTGCATCCGCTGTACCTGAACATAAGCAAAGTAGCCGGTAAAGAATTTGCCGACCTCATAAAACCACTGAAGAAAAAGCAGGCACAGCTGAATGAGTTGCCCGACCTGGATTATGAGGCCGTGATGCATGTAAAACTAGCCGCCATTAAAGAGTTGTACATGGTGCAAAAAGAAGAGTGGGCAAAAGATGCAGACTACCAGGATTTCTATGAGAAAAATAAACACTGGCTGGTTCCATATGCAGTTTTCTGTAGCCTGCGCGACCGGTATGGCACAGCCGATTTTAACCAATGGAAGTCGAACAGCATTTACGATCAGGAAGCCATACAAAAACTGGCTTCCCCAAAAAGCAAACAGTACGACCAGGTAGCCATTCATTACTTTACACAATATCATTTGCATCTGCAACTACGGGATGCTGCAGACTACGCACATAAAAATGGTGTTATTTTAAAGGGCGACATTGCCATTGGGGTATACCGTTATGGCAGCGATGCCTGGGTTGAACCGGAATTGTATCACATGGAAATGCAGGCCGGCGCCCCGCCAGATGATTTTGCCGTACGCGGGCAGAACTGGGGTTTCCCTACGTATAACTGGGACCGCATGGCAGCCGATGGTTATGAGTGGTGGCACCAGCGGTTTATACAAATGAGCAATTATTTCGATGCCTTTCGCATTGATCATATCCTGGGTTTCTTTCGCATCTGGAGTATTCCCATGCACGCCGTAGAAGGCATCATGGGCCGTTTTGTACATGCATTGCCCGTGCACGTTACAGAATTTGAACAACGCGGCATATGGTTCAACCCGGTGAGGTACTGCCAGCCGTTTATTAATGACGGCGTATTGTGGGACCTCTTCGGCCCGAATAAAGAAAAGTTCAAACCCTATCTGGATGCTTTTGGAAACCAGTACACGTTAAAGCCGGAATTTGCCACCCAACGACAGGTAGAAGCGCATTTTGATGCATTGGAGCATAGCGAGGAAAATCAGCACTTACGGCAAGGGTTGTATGATCTGATCTCCAATGTAATTTTATTTGAACAACCGGGATCACAGGGGAGTGAGTTCCATTTCAGGATTGGCATAGAAAGCACTACTTCGTTCCGGCATTTGGAAGGCTACCTGCAGGAAAAATTAAAAGATCTTTATATAAATTATTTTTATCAACGCCAGGAACATTTCTGGATGCAGGAAGGGTTGCGTAAATTGCCGGCCCTGAAGCGATCGACCAACATGTTGATCTGCGGGGAAGACCTGGGCATGGTGCCTCATTGCGTACCAGTTGTGATGAAACAACTGGGCATTGTGAGTTTGGAAATTCAGCGGATGCCTAAAGACATCCATTACGAGTTCTTTCATCCGGCACAGGCGCCGTATTTGTCGGTGGTAACGCCCTCAACGCACGATATGAGCACCATTCGCGGCTGGTGGGAAGAAGACCGCGCAAAAACGCAACGGTTCTATAACAATATACTCGGACAATGGGGCGAAGCGCCGCCAACCTGTGAAGCCTGGATCAATAAAGCCATTGTGATACAGCATTTGCAATCGCCCGCTATGTGGGCAACCTTTCAGTTGCAGGACTTGTTGGGTATGGATGAACCTTTAAGAAGGGCCAATCCGCAGGAAGAACGCATTAATGTACCGGCCATACCCAAACATTACTGGCGATACAGAATGCATTTAACGCTGGAACAATTGCTCAAAGAAAAAGAGTTCAATAGTGAATTGGAGGAATACATTAGAGACGCGGGAAGATAATGCAAAGCGAGTGGCAAGTAGTAAATAGCGAGTAGGGAAGAAAGAAATGAATAATGAAGAATTAAAAATAAGAAATAAAAAAGTAAGGAAAAATCGAATGGAAGAGGCGGGTAAGGAAGGCACAAGTTGTATTTCGGATCTAGCATGTAACTTGTATTCCCACTAGCCACTATCCACTTACTACTAGCTTATTCACAATTGACGATTATAATTCCCAATGAAAGTAGCTTATACAACAATCAACCTTCCTTTCAAATACCCTTTTACCATTTCAAAAGGAACCAAGACCCATCAGCCATCATTAGTTGTACAGTTGGAAAATCGCGGAATAGTTGGTTATGGAGAAGCGCCGGCGATCACCTATTATAATATTCCGGTTGAAAAGATGGTGGCCGACCTGGAACAGAAAAAGTTATTTGTTGAAAAATTTGCATTCACCGATCCGGAACGCTACTGGCATTACCTGCATCACTTATACTCACAAAATAATTTCCTCGTTTGCGCATTGGATATCGCCGCCTGGGACCTGTACGGAAAGATCAGGCAGCAGCCATTGTATAAACTGTGGGACCTGGATATTGAAACGGCGCCTGCAACAGATTACACCATTGGGATTGACACTGTTGATAAAATGGTGGCCAAAATGAAGGAGAAACCCTGGCCCGTTTACAAGATCAAATTAGGTACCGACCAGGATATAGAGATAGTAACGGCATTGCGCAAACATACCGATGCTATTTTACGCGTTGATGCCAATGCAGCCTGGACGGTTGATGAAGCCCTGGCCAAACTGCCGGTATTGAAAGACCTCGGCGTTGAATTCGTAGAACAACCCCTCGCAAAAGACGATTGGGAAGGTATGAAACGGTTATACAATGAATCGCCCCTGCCATTAATAGCCGATGAAAGCTGCGTAACCGAAGCAGATGTAGCAAAATGCCACGGACATTTTCATGGCATAAATATCAAGCTCACGAAATGCAGTGGCATTACACCGGCCCGCCGCATGATAACCCAGGCCCGTTCACTCGATCTGCAGGTGATGGTAGGCTGTATGAACGAAAGCACCATAGGCTCTGCGGCCATTGCTCATTTATCGCCCCTGCTCGATTACGTTGATGTGGATGGACCTTTGTTACTGGCCGAAGACATTGCTACCGGTTTGCAGTATAATCATGGACAGATAATCTGTAGTGATAAACCGGGATTGGGAGTGGAGATAACCGATCTATCGGTTTTTGCATAAAATGCGATGTCCGTTTACACGAAAAACCTCAAAATCTACACACTTATTGCCAAATATTCGCGAATATCAAATACCTCTTGTTGGTTAACAGGAATGCCCATTATTTTGTAAAGCAAACAGGTTGAGTAACCTGTTCACACAACAAAACTGTAACCCAAACCTTGACCATGAGAAATACTTGTCCATTCCCATCTCCTCGCAGTAAGCATTTCATTTATAAAGTCCGCAATCACGGATTGTTACCCGGTTACGCTTAGCAGTATTACATCTGCGTGTTTTGTTTCTCATAAGGCTACGAAAATCATCATTTTCATTTTTAGCTGTTATGCCAATGCCTCATTGGCTATAAAGAATTCTTATGCCTGATAAAAACATATTATTCCTGCCGGGTAAACGCCGATCAGCATTACTGGCCTTCCTGTTGCTATCGTTTGCAACCGCACTGAATGCCCAGGATGCAGGTAATCAACATTTAACAACACGAGACACCCTGCCGTCCGCTGCTGATGGCAAGGGAATACATGCTTTTATAAAAAAAGGTATGTATAGTAACCTCGTTGATTCGGTAAACAAACGGAAATTATTTCCGCAAGGGGTTGCGGTCAACCGTTCCCGTTTCGATACCTTATTTACATCCAGAATAAAAGAAACTGCCTTTTCAGGAATAAAGGATACGGCCATGGGTGAATTCCTTTATTATGTAAAAAGCAATTTTGGCGTAGACCGGGTAAAGAAAATAGTTAAGAACTTTTCCATGGCAGGCGACTCGGGATCCCTGAAAAATTTTATTAGCGGGAAACTAAGAGGCTTTTATTCTGTCAATGGTAAGGAATCGTTTAATATCCCCTCTTTTGATAAGCTTGTCACCAATCAATTCAGTGGGGTTGAATACAACATCGCACGCGATAATACGTCATTGGCGCCTTCGCCATGGATGCATCAATTATCGGTAAACGACCAGGTTCAGATAATGGATATCCCTTTCCAGGTAGGTTTTTCCAACCTCTCTAACGAATATGTTCCACTGCAATACAACAATCTTATGAAAGTCACTTTTGATAAAGATGGCTTTCAACAGGGACTGTCGCAAAAGCTGGGCAAATATTACAATATGAAGAAATACCTGCTGGCCGATATGGACATGCTTTCGTATGTAAAGAACCATTTTCAAAGCGAATTGTCGCAACAGGTACAAAGTATCTCCAACGATGTGATCACCGACCCGAACGCATTGCTGAGATCAAAACTATCGAATGATGAATTGCTGAACCTGGACAACGACCAGATCCAGCAAAAATTGATGTCATCGAGTGAAGTGCAGGCTATGAAAGAGCGGCTGCAGGGATCACAGCAATTGCTCACCGAGCATGGCGCCACCATGGCAGCAGAACAAAAAGATTCTTTGTTGCAAAGCATGAAAAGCCAGTCTGCTTACCTGGCTTCCCTGGAGCAAATGTCTGGTAAGATCAGCAGCCTCAAGAATAAGATGGCGGCCAGCGGCATCAACGTGAACCAGGTTACGCGCATGCAACAAAAAATGGATGCAACAGCCATAGAGAACATGCAAAAGCCGGAAGTCATAAAAGAAGCAGCCGGCAATTTATTACCCTTAAATGGCTTACAGAAATTCTTCACCAATGTAGGCTCGCTTAACGCCGGCACATTTGGAAAAGAAGGCAGCGAACGCGGGATAAACACCTTGCTGCGCGGCGGTTTGGACTTAATGATGAGTAAAAACAAAAATGCCTTCGGCGGTGGTTTGGGCCAGGTGAAGGACGGCGGCTTCTTAAAAGATGCGGGCTTGCAAAATTCGATCTTCAGCTCCGCATCGTTCATGCAGTTCCTTCAGTTTGGAAAAGGGGAGGAAGGAAAGAACAACACCCGCTTTACCGTGATCAACAGCAATACCACTTCGCCTAATAGCGCCAATTTTAGCCAACTGGCATTGCCAAGGAATATTCTGGCCGGAACCATTTCAAAAACCATCCAGGTACGTAAAGCGGGATTGGTAGAAGCGGAAATATCCAAGTCTGCCACTCAATATAAAAATACCGTGGCGCCCGATGCCGACCAGGTAATGCAGCATAAGAGCGCTGTGTTCAGCTATACCGACGATCTGTTGCAAACACTTTCAGTAGGTGTGCGCTATACAGACGAATGGGAGAAACTGGGCCTCTCGCATAATGCCCATATCTCATATGCCGGATTTGGTTATACCAACCCCGGCAATCCCTCGGCAGCCAAAGGCTCCCTGCAATATGATCTGCAATTAAGAAAGCAGGTCACCCGCAACGGTTTTGTACAGGGCCGTTTTGCCAATCGCAGTTACAACTATTCAGGCGATGGCGGATCGCGGTTGAACAATATGCAGGTCGATCTGCAGGGCCGTTACCGCTTCAGCCGCAAACTCTCACTGGGCGCCAAATTAAACCAGTATCAGTTGGTGCGCAAAGAAGCAGATACTAAAGAGAAAATGTATGTAAGCCGTAAGGTATCGGCCGATGCACAGTATTCGGGCCGCATACAGGGCATCACACAACGAACTATGTTTTCACTGGGCTGGCAACAGTTCAACAATATAGCGGTACAACAGGGCGGGCAAAGCGACCTGTTGTTAATGCAATGGGTCACCAGCGTTCCCGTGGGCAGCAAAGTGATCTCGATGAATATGTTCTATAACAAGGAGTTTGCCGACCATGAATTAATGGGCGACCTGCTTACCGGTGAAATAGGTGCAGGGTATCCGGTACTGAAGTCTATCATGCTCAATTCTTCTGTTACCTATTTGAACAACAGCATTGCCGCCCGCCAGATAGGCATCAGGCAATCGGTAAGCACAACCGTATTGAAGAATTGTACGCTTGGCCTTTTCATCGATTGCCGTAAGAACCTGATCACGCCGGTTAATCCTTATCTGTATGGCAGTTTCCGTGGCGAGCTGTCTGTTCATTACCAGTTCAAATGATGCGAATTATGAGAAAACTATTTATAATAATTCTTTGCACCTGTTTTGTTGCTGTTGCCCATGCGCAGATCGTGATCCAGTTTGTACCGGAATTGCAGGGCCGCACAACCGATGGGTTACTGTTGGCAAAGTTCACCAATGTATTTCCCGATGCGAAAACCGTATCAATCGACATTACCGTAACCGAGAAAAAATCGGGCAGGGTAGTAATGATCACTACGGCTCCCTTTACGCTTTTCCCGGGCATTAACAATATTGACAGGAATGCAGTGTCGGGCGCTTCCATCCGTTTTGCAGAAAACAACCTCGCGCGCCTGTTACGCCAGAGTGGTACTTTTCCGGAAGGTGATTACGATTATTGTTTCCAGGTATACCGGCAGGATAAAACAAGCAGGGGAGAGTTGCTGGGAGAACAGTGCTTCGATTACCTGGTTGAACCGTTAACCCCGCTATTTTTAATTGAACCTTTCAACAAGGAAAAGATCTGCGACAAACGGCCAACTTTTACCTGGCAGCCATCCTTACCAGCCATTCCCGGTTCTCAATACCGGCTTACACTGGCCGAAAAGCGATCGGGTCAGGTAGCCAGCGAAGCATTGGTGTATAACCTGCCATTGATCAACCAGTCGAACATCCTTTCACCGATGTTGATCTTTCCGCCTTCAGCCAAAGAGCTGGAAGAAGGAAAAACGTACACCTGGCAGGTTACGGTATATAAAGAAGGAATGATATTGAACCGCTCTGAAATTTGGGAATTCTCTATAAAATGTAACGACACGCCTAAAGTTGAACCTGAAGATGGTTACAGGAACATTGAAGACCTCGCCAGAGGCAATTACTACATTGCCCAGGGTAAAATAAAATTTGCAGTATACAATGCATATGAAGAAACCAACCTGCAATACTCGCTGTTTTGTTTGAACAAGCCCGACCAGGCATTCAAACATTTACCAAAAGTAAAACTGAAAAGAGGCAATAATAATATCGTCATTGACCTCAGTGATAACGAGGCCTTCATTGACGGTTACCATTATATTTTAACAGTTCGACTGCCGAATAACCTGGAAAAGAAATTACGGTTCACGTATAAATCCGCAGAATGAAAATTACCTGGTTCTTATTTGTAGCGATATCGTTGGTTGCCGGATGCCGTGAAAACTGCAAGGAAAAAATTGCCAGTTTATACAAAGCAAACCGCAAAGCGCTGGCGACCGAAAGAGAGGTGAACAAATTCACCCTGCAGTTATCGTATGTTCCTGCTGAAGTATTGACACGCGAAGACCCCAATGACACGATACCTGCGCAGAAGGATACCGCATATTATTATTTCAAATTACAGGTAAGTTGTCCGGAAGAACCAATGCAGGGAACAGGCAACAAGACAGCCTTATTCTACGGGCTCGACAGTTTGTTTGCGACTGCGGAAACACCACCATTCGCTATTCCAGAATTAATAGAACCGGTAATTACCGGAAGCCAGAAAAGATTTGAATACCTGCTGGTGTTTGCGAAAAAAGATTTCACAAACGGCGCACTCCTAAAAATAATTTTCTTCGACCGCCTGTTCACCAATACCAAACAGGTATTTGTATTTGACCGAAAAAAAATTGACGAAATAGAAACCCTTCAATGCAAATGAAGCATAGATTAAAGTACCAGAAACCAATTGCTGCATTTTTGTTAACCCTCATCGGGCTTCAAACCCTGTTGCCGGTAACTGCGCTGGCGCTCACATCGGGCCCTTCACAACCTGAAGCGTCTTCGTTCAAGCAGGCCGGTGTGAGCGACATGGTTGACCTGTTCACCGGAAACTTCAGTTATAACCTGCCATTGATGGATGTGGATGGCTATCCGTTGAACCTCAATTACAGTGCCGGCTCAGGTATAGATGATGAAGCAAGCTGGGTAGGGCTGGGCTGGAGCCTGAACGTGGGAGCTATTAACCGTCAACTGCGTGGCATACCCGACGATATGAGTGGTGATATGTTCACTACCGAGCATTATACAAAACCCAAAGTTACTGTGGGCGGCCGGCTTACAGCCAAAGTTGAATTGAAAGGAAAGGGCGCGTTGAAAAACCTGGGCGTGAATGGTTCTTTTTCATTGGGTGTTTTTAGTGATAACTATACGGGAATTGGAGCCGAACTCGGCGCCAATGCTGGTATCTCCTATTCATTTGCAGGAAGCGGCGCCATGACCGCAGGTATGGGCGTTGGTTTGATGTCGAACACGCAAAGCGGGGTAGATGTAACACCCTCTCTTTCGTTGTCGTATAAAATGAAGGTGGCGGATAACAACACCGTTTCACCCGGCATATCGGCCTCTATTGGTTATAATACCCGTGGGGGTTTGAAAGGATTGACGCTGGGCGCTTCCTTTTCTGTAGCAGGCCAGAAACAGGATGAATGTACAGGCAAAGTAAAGAATGGCAGCGCCAATTATGAATTGGGCGGTGCTACTATTTCTTATAACACCGATCCTATAACACCGAAAATACAGATCCCTTACCGGTCAAATTACGGCTCATTCAGTTTTGACGTGGGTGGGGCTGCGTGGCTGATCTTTGGAGGCGGTGGCGGTACCGGGTATAAATCGGTACGCGAAGTAAAATCAAGAACGATAAGCAATCCGGGCTATGGATTCCTGTATGCAGAGCGGGCGAAAAGGTTATCCAATGCAATGGGTGACTTTCTCAGGGAAAAAGAAAGCGCCATCATGCCTGAATTACCGAACCTCGCTGTGCCGATAGCAACGCCCGACATATTCTCGTATACCAGCCAGGGCGGCAGTGGCCAGTTCAGGTTATACCGCGGTGGCTCCGGTATATTTTTCGATAACAAGGCGGAGGATGAATCCACTACGCAAACACTCGGCTTTGATGCTGGTGTTGGCGGTTATGCCCATGGTGGTGTTACTTACTATGAACAATCGCTCAAGAACACAACCCAAAGATGGGCAAGAGACAATAACTATAGTGCACAGGGCGACTTCCAGGATCCATCCCTGTTGAACCCCAATGCAGAACATGTATTCTTTAAGCAGGTAGGGGAGAAGAACCAGGAAGATAAAGATATGGTTGATAAGTTAATGGGAACTCAACCGGTTGCAGTAAATATCACTAACAAAACGGCAAATGCTAAGTTCCGTTTGCCAGGTAATCCTACGCCACAAACTGTTTCTACGCTTAAGAAAGATAATAAACAGAAGAGAAGGACTACCATCACCTATCTTACAGCGCTGGAAGCAAGCAGGGTAGGTTTGGATAAAGGCATTACAAACTATGCCCCTAACACGTATAATTGTAATGCGCCGTTTAACCCTGCATCATGTCACCCACTTACTCTGCAACAGCCTTTTCCACGAGTAGGTGATTACCGCAAAGCAAACCATATTTCAGAGATCACCGTTACGGATGAAGGCGGAAAAAGAAGCGTATACGGCATTCCGGTATACAATACCAAACAAACAGAATACTCCTTTGCCATTGGTGATCCGTCCAAATACAGTAACGATGCAGCCAATAACCTGACCAATGTAACCATGAGTGGCGGTAAACCGGTTCAGGATCAGACTCAGCAAACGGATAAGTATTACCATTCAGATGCGCAACCGGGTTATGCAACCAGTTGGCTGCTGTCGGCTATTTTATCACCAGATTATGTTGATCTGAAAAATGATGGCATCACTCCTGATGACCGTGGCACCGCCGTTAAATTCAACTATTCCCGCACAACCGATAAGTTCGGCTGGCGATCGCCTTATGGCCAGAACAAGGCAACCATCCAGAAAGGATTACTGGCCGATCCCGATGATGACAAAGCCAGTTTCGTGTATGGTGAAAAAGAATTGTGGTATATCCATTCCATAGAAACAAAGACCCAGATCGCCTATTTTATTACGGAGGACAGAAAAGATGCGCTGGGCGTACTGGATCCGGCTGGACAACTGGATGATACTAAAAGACAAAAAGTGCTGCGCGAGATCAGGTTGTATTCAAAAGCCGATAATACCAGGCCTATAAAGGTTGTAAAGCTTTGTTATGCCTATAAACTGTGCCCGGGCATCCCCAATTTTAAAGAGCTCGGTTCCACCCCGGAACCGGTGCAAGGTAAACTCACCCTCACGAAAGTATTTTTCCAATACGGCAATAGCGACAAAGGCAAAGCGCACCCGTATGAATTCACCTATAATGGAGAAGGCGGTGATGGTTATTCACTACAGAATGTAACGTATGGTAACCTGCAAACAGATCGCTGGGGCTCCTATAAAAGCCGTCAGTCGAACAGTAACCGGAACTTCGCTCTGCGCAATGACGAGTTCCCTTATACTACAAATACCCAGTCGGAAGCAGATGAAGCAGCGGGGTTATGGCAGTTGTCGAAGATCAAACTGCCAACAGGCGGAGAGATCAAGGTGACCTATGAAAGCGACGATTATGCTTACGTGCAGAATAAACAGGCCATGGAGATGGTACAGCCTGTTTCATTGATCAAAAAGAACAGCAATGGAACCACCACTACAATCTCCAGTCTAAAAGATGCAAACGGCATAAGGGTAAAATTAAGTGGTATGCCGGCTACGTTAGACCTTGCCAAATTTAAAAAAGATTACAACAATGGATCTGAGTACCTGTATACAAAACTATTTGTGAACCTCGGCGGCATCGATGCCAAACGGGATGTGTTGAATGATAAGTATTACGATTTCGTTCCCTGCTATGCCAGGGTAACAGGCGTGCAAAAAGTTAGTAGTGACGAGGCTGATATCATCTTTGAAGATATAAATGATGGTGGTGTCACTATGAACCCCATCTCCCAGGCGGCCTGGCAACGGTTGCGGATGGAGTATCCGCGCTATGCCTATCCCGGTTATAAGAACCGGATACTCGACGGCGATGCAGGCAAAGCGATCAAGGCTGCGGTGTCGGCTATATTAAACGCGGCCAGGAACCTCGACGAATTGCGCCGCAACTTTTACAAACGCGCAAAAGATGAAAGCTTTGCCAACAACGTAAACCTGTCGAAAAGTTTTGTGCGCTTAACCAAAGCAGATGGCAAAAAACTGGGTGGCGGTAGCCGCGTGAAAAAGATCATGATCTCTGATGAATGGTCTGCCATGTCGGGTACCAGTGCTGCCACCGCTACCTACGGACAGCAGTATACTTATACAACTAAAAACGATAAGGGCGTTGATATCAGTAGTGGAGTAGCGAGCTTTGAACCATCTGTTGGCGGTGATGAAAATCCTATGCGCCAACCTATACCATATGTTCAAAAAATAAAAGGCGCCCTTAATAACTTTTTTAACCTTGAAGAGCCGTTTGGCGAAAACCTGTTCCCAGGTGCAAGCGTTGGCTATAGCTTAGTGAAAGTACAGGACCTGGATGCTACGGGCAATCCTGACCCTGATCAAAAGACCGGCTATGTTGTTAATGAGTTTTATACGGCCAAAGAGTTCCCGGTTATCACCCAGGCTTTATCGAACCAGGTAAACCAACACGGGCCAGCTGGCTGGTATTCAATGATCGGCTCCAACAGTGTGCATGAGCTTACCTTCTCACAGGGATATGCCATTACATTGAATGATATGCATGGTAAGCCTAAGGCTACCCGTGTTTTCAATAAAACGAATGAGGAAATTACCTCAACGGAATATTTCTATAATTCCGAACAGCTGAATGCAGGGGAACTCAAATTGAAGAATGTAGTGAACCTGGTAAATGAAAAAGGCGAGATAGAAGAGAACCGGATCATTGGCCGGGAAATAGAGTTGTTCACCGATATGCGTGAGCAGGAAACCAAATCAACCGGACAATTCATCGGAATAGGAGTTGATGTATTCCCGCTGCCTTTCTTTGGTGTACCGGGCTTTTTACCACACTGGCCCTATAAAGAAAATAATGAATACAAGCTCTTCCGCAGTGCCTGTACCATGAAAGTGATCCAGTATTTTGGCATTCTCGATAAAGTAGTGAAAACGGTAGATGGCTCTTCTATAGCAACGGAGAATATTGCCTACGACGGGCTCACTGGTGAAACAGTGATAACGAAAACGTACAACGAATTCGACCGGCCGGTATACACCGTTAATTTTCCTGCTTATTGGTTATATCCGTATATGGGCGGAGCTTATAAAAATATTGGTACCCTGATCCCCGGTTTCCGCACCGGCGCCGATGGTAGTGTCACCAACTTTGCAGCTTTCATGGCTCCGGGCGATGAGGTGGTAGATGTTACGAATGGTACTACCTACTGGATCATTGAAAGCGGGGTGAATGGAAATACCAATAAGGTGAAACGAATGGTGAACCGCAACGGTAATATTGTTGCGAATTTTAACCAAACCGTAAAAATACTTCGTTCAGGGTATCGCAACATGCTTACACCGCCGGCGACCAGCATTGTATGTTTGACCGATCCTATTGCCAGTGTGAATGGCGTAAAATATGTTTCTTTCTCGAAGGATGCCGACCACACCGCCATGAAAGTACTAACGGCATCGGCCACGGTGTTTGATGAAGATTGGGGCGTTAAGGTTCCGTGCCCAACCTGCCCGGATGGGTATACGCTGAGCGAGGATGGACAAAACTGCATATCGCCGCTGATTGAAAATACCCAATATTGTTTTACTCTCTGCGCGGGGGGTAACGACTCCCAATGGTATGGTAATGAAGGTGCCTTAATATACCAAACGAGTGGGGCATCTTCAGGAGTAAGAGTAAGATCAACTTTCTGGGGAGGCGTCACAAGCAGTTCTACAATGGCAAGGCAAGCAACTATTGATTCCAGCGAGATAACACCTCAGGATTCAACAACTACTGAAAACACATCGGCCCGCACCGCCACTACATTAGCCGCCCTTCCTATTCAACCAGATGCCTGCTTCCGGGCTAATTACACACCCAATACAGGTTGTTGCGGCAGGCTGATAAATGCCGGTTTATGGCTTTGTAGTAATAATTCGGTTACCAATTGGCCACCGGCTAATGTCAGTGAATGGATTGCCTTCGAAAAATGTGTTTATATTCCTGAAGGCAAACCATACTACATCGGGTTTGCGTCAGATAATTACATCAAGATCTATATCGATGGCGTACTTTGGCAAGAGCTTAACGATGCAACATCCAGCCATTCATATTGGCGTGTCAAACCTTACGATTTTCGTTTTTCGGGAAATCACAGGATAAGGGTAGAATTTGCCAACAACGTAGGGCATGCCGCTGTTGCAATGGAGATCTATAACCATAACTATCAGGAACTGATAGCAAGCACGGCAGTAGATGATAGTCATATTATCTTTTCAACAGGAAGGGATATACTGGGAAAAAACAATGTGCAGGTTTTCAGAGATGCCCGCGGAGCGAACATACCCCGATTTACCAGGGCTAATGGAACACTACCGGATATTTGTGAGCTTTCTTCCGGCAGCAGTATACCAGTCAACAGAGTAGTTAACCCCTATGTCACCGGCTTCAAAGGCAACTGGCGTCCTGCTGAAAGCAAGGTATACCAGGTGAATCGTAAATACGATAACCTGTTCAATACAGAACCACTGGGATTGAATGTGAAGAACGCAGGTTATTTTGAATCTTTCAGATCGTTCTTTAATTATAATGGTTCTACATGGGCGCCAACCACTACGGTAAACCAGTGGGTAACAGCCAATACTATTACATTATATGACAAATATGGCGAGGAACTGGAGAACAAAGATGCCCTGGGCCGATACAGCGCCGCTTCCTTTGTCTTCAGGGGCGATCAGCCGGGTGCCGTGGCCTCCAATGCCAAGAACCGGGAGATCTATGCTGAATGCTTTGAAGATTTTCGCCTGAATTGCAGGGAAGCTAATGTGGGCGAGTATTGCGACCCGCTTTTCAAAATAAATGGAAATAGCAACCTGTCGGCACAAACCACCAATGCACAGGCACACTCGGGTAATTATTCGTTGAGCCTGGCAGGCAATACATTGTCGCTTTCTACGATCGTCCACAACAACAAAACAAAAGAAACAGCAGCAGGAGCAAAACGCGACTATTTAACCACCAATGGCAGCGGTGAATACAATACGCTGGCCGGAACCGGTATTTACCCGCTGGGATTTGAGCCTGAATTCAATAAAAAGTATGTGTTCAGCGCCTGGGTGCTTAGTGAGGATCCTCAAAGTACTTCGCCAGGTATTGATCTCAAGGTGAATGGTTCAAGCATTACCCTTACGAAAAAAGCGGTAGTGGAAAAATGGAAACAGGTAGAAGGTACCATTGACCTTACCGGCATGACCCAAACCGGACCATTCCATATAACGATCACCCCGGCAGGTGGTACGCACCTCGATGACCTGCGTATTCATCCCTTCGATGCGCATATGAAAACGTATGCGTACGACGACAAGACGCTGCGGTTAATGGCGGAAATGGATGAAAACAATTTCGCCACCTTCTATGAATACGACGATGAAGGCAACCTGGTGCGCGTGAAAAAAGAAACGGAAAGAGGTATCATGACCATCAAGGAGAACCGCTCTTCCTATAAACGAAAACCACCGGTGGGTACACAACCTTGCCAGGAATGCCAGTAACCCAAAAACAAACAAATTATGCGTATTACTAAAAAGATACAATGGTTATTATTTGTACCGGTCTTACTGGTCCTGGGCGCCATCGCAGTGGCCAATACCACCGGCCTGAAGAAATGGTGGAATAAACAACCGGAAACCAACAATGTGGCAACCGGCAATGATAAACCGGATCCGGTACAGGTGGCCATGATGAATGAGTTAATGACGTGGCTGCAACCCTTCGATAGCAGCAATACCAGCTATTACGTGAATGGTTCATTAACAGCTATTGATAAAACAGACACGGCCCATGCCCTGAAAGCAGTGCCTTATACCATGTGTAAGAACGGGCAGCAATTTTACCTGCGCATTGGGCAAACGGAGACGATCAATAATGCGAACAATTATTTATTCATTGATCATGCCGTTAAAAAAATGCTTTTGAGCGACGCACAAAAAGTGATACAGGCGCCCGGGTTGCCCGTGAATCAACTATATGATTATATAAAAAGTGAAGGGTTTGTGTTCTCGAAAACGGTCAGCAATAGCCGGTTCCAGACCATCACTATGCTAAACCCCAATCACATTTCGTATAAAGAACTTTCGGTGCAATATGATAGTGCAAGAAAAGAAGTAAGAAAGATCTTTATCCGTCAGGCGGAGGTGACCGACCCTATGAATGCGGATAAAGAAAAATGGCTGACCCTGGTTGTTAAGGATTGGAACGACAACCCGGAAGCAGCAAAATACCTGGGCTTGCAAAAGTTCATTCAAAAGAAACAGGATGAATGGGTAGGTGCGCCGGCATTCGCAGATTATGACCTCATCAACCAGTAACCATTAACCCTAACTGATCACAATTTTCAAATCACCATATTCATGATCCATCAATACAGGATAAACAGATTTGTAGTAATACTGCTTACGGTGATATGCAGTATGCGGGCGTTTGCAGGTGTAGAACCCTACACGAATCAATTGAAAGGCGCTATTAAAAAGGACGATATCGTTACCGTAAAAGATGAGAAGTTCAAAAATCCGCTTTTCGATTGGAGCAAGATCACCAATCGAACGGTGAAGAACTTTATATCGCTGGAGATCACGCACGATCATCAAATAGTGCTGAACACTGCATTTTCCGTTGAGGTGGATCTGAAAGTGGAATATTATTCAACGCCCGGCCAGGCGGCGCCTACGGAAGTTCCCAGCGTTAAATTAAAGATCAACTTCGATCCACAAGCGGGTGCTACCTATAAAGCCAAAGACGTTTATTCGTTCACCAATGGTTACGATGTGAAGGTCACGGTTAATAGCATCAACAGCCCTGAGCTGGGAACCAATATTCCTGCTGTGCTGCAATTGACCAACCAGGTGGTAATTGACCGGCAATACACATTTGAGCCGGACATTACAAGCGTGAATTTTACTACCGTCAATTTTTCAGAATATCAAACAGGATCAGGCAACACCACGACACCGCCAAATTTCCAGAATGGCTATTTTTTAAATCTGGCCTGGGCATCAGTTCAGGGCGCTGAAGAATATGATATAGAATGGGCCGTATTTGATCACGGAACCGAAAAACAGCCAGTGCTTGACAAGGTAATAGCCAATCAAAACCCAAGCGAAAATGAATTGGAAAGCCTGTTCCGGAATAATGCTACGCGCGTCACTACCGATGGGCAAACTTATGATATCACCATGGTGTATAATGCCGATTACATTATGGTGCGTATACGGCAGGTACACTATACCAATGGCATCCGCCTGGAAGATAAGTGGGATTATAAAAAAGGATCCGTTTATGCCATTTTAGCCATACAGGATCTCCACCAGGAAAACCTGAACTGGCAATATTCCGCCACCTTTGCCGAAGAAGGAAAGAAGAAAGAAGTAGTGAGTTATTTTGACGGGTCATTGCGTAGCCGGCAAATGGTGACCATTAACAATAGTGACCAGGTAGCAGTGGTACAGGAGTCGGTGTATGATGAATTTGGCCGGGCAGCCGCTAATATTTTACCCGCGCCTACCGATGATAACAAATTCCATTTCTACCCTAATTTCAATCGTAACACAAGTAATACCCCCTACGATTACAATAATCTTCGCGGCACCCCGGGTGTTAACTGTGAAATGGTGCCTGGTAAACTCGGAGATGGAGATGGAGCGGCAAAATATTATTCGGCAAGCAATTCATTCCTCACTAAAAGTCCCGGCGATCCATTATACAGAAAATACAACAGTTATATACCTAACGCCGAAGGGTTTCCAATATCGGTTAAACAATTCACGAACGACAATACCGGCCGTGTTCGTATACAAGGTGCGGTAGGTCCCCGATTCCAGCCGGGCGCCCCGAATCCAACCGATCCAACCGATCGCGACTATCGCCATGTAACCAAATATTATTATGGCAAACCGGAATCCTGGGAGTTGGATAGGTTATTCGGGAATGACGTAGGCTATGCGAACCATTACCAGAAGAATATGGTGGTGGATCCCAATGGGCAGATCAGTATAAGCTATCTCAATGCCAGTGGAAAGACCATAGCGACTGCGCTTACCGGGGATGAACCCAAAGGTATGGATGCATTGCTATCGAAACCGCAGCCGAAACCGGAAACCTTTACCATTCTGCGTCCGCAACAGTTTGTATTCGATGTAACGGCCTTAAGCATTAAGGCCAAAACTACGTACCTGTCATCGGTAGTGAATGCCAGCGCCACGTTCGATTACGATATTCAGAAACTGATCTATACCTATCAGGGCCCTGCTTTCCAGGTGTGCAGTAATTGTTATTACGATCTTACCATACGCATTACGAATGATTGCGGTCAGCCCATCTATACAAGCGGACCCAACCCGATCCAGATAGGAACAAAAGATGGCGATTGTAATTATGTAGGTTCCCCATATGCACCGTTCACCGTTCAATTTCAGGGTATAGGCGAGTATTACATCAGCTTTGAACTAAAGTTAAGCAAGGATGTGATCAACGCATATGCTGATAAGTATATTGAGCAACGCGACGCCAATAACGACCTGAAAAAAGAAGTGGAATTTGTGCTCGATTACCTGAACAATACGAATTTCGATGGTTGCTTCAATGAGTGCACTACCTGCGAAGCAGCATTGGGTACCGAGACGCAATTCACCCAGGCGATCATCAGCAAACTGAACGATTACCAGGTAAGCACCAACAGCGCCGCATTAAATACTTTTATCTCCGGCTTATATAGCAGGTTACATACGCAATGTCTGGCGTTGAAAGCTTCCTGCATGGTTTCTTCGTGCTCGAGGTATGAGGAGGAAATGCTGGAAGATGTATCACCCGGCGGACAGTATGCATTATTCGGGTTCGAACCATTCATGGTAATCGAGCAGGAGATTAATGTCATTTCCCTCAATTGGCGTCTAACTGGGGGTGGAGGTATATTCCCCCGTAAAGACCCCAGCGACCCCGATTATCAGGCAGAAGCATTTACCGATGAAAATGGCAATATCACTTCGCCATACGATGAGAATTTTACATTGGAAATGCTGGTGAAATACTGGAAACCTGAATGGGCAACAAAATTCCTCCAGTTCCACCCGGAGAAGTGTAAACTGGATTTTTGTAATGCCAACAGCAATTATATCATGTGGGACGACCAGGTGCAGCAGTTCATCAATAAAGCAGCTGATATTCCCAACATTCCGGGCACCAGTGGATTAGCCTATTCGTATACCAATGGCGCCTGGTTACTGGCCCAGGACCCGTTCTTCAAGGATGGCGCCCCGGGTGCTGTGTACAGAAGTCAGATGCAATCTGATCTGAACAATTTCAGCGCCAATATAATGAAGGTGACCGTATCAGGCGCCAATGTAAAAGGCCTTACCCAGGTAATTGATTACCTGTTGTATTGTGCCGATCTGGACGGCAGCACCAATTCAGGACCAACAGGAGATAGCTGGAACAATTGTACACCCGTTGCATCGTGCCGGGTGCCTAACAAAGAATGGGACCAGTATAAAGAGATCTACTTCCAGTTAAAACAAAAGTATTACCAGTTACTAAGGAGCAATACAACCTGTGGTGACAAATGCCCTGTTGGTAAGCCTTACTCTTTCGGTTCCTGCGCAACTGCAAATGATTTTGGGATAGAAAAAGCCATTGGCATTGAATCTTGCGAACAACCGGGTACACAGGCAATTCGTATTACCTATAAACGCAGTGTAGCAACAAGGTGGATGACGCTTCAGCTGTATTATCCGACAGAATTTGGGGCTGCACCTGTAAAACCAACGAGCATCCAATTTGCCCCGGGTCAGTCGGAAAAGATCATTTGCGTTTCAAACATCATACCGGTCAATACAATTAAAGTACAATATGTAACCTGCGATTCCGTTGCACCACCGCCTTCCTGCACCGGTGTATCTATACCCAACGGTCAACAATTAAGCAACAATAAATTCCAGCTTTTTTGGACTTCAGGACAGTTGTCAACTTTTCACATAGTACCTGGCAAGGCAAATGAGCCGCCAGCTACAGAGCCATATTGTCAGGATGGCACCCTCATTCAGCGGACCTTCTTTAGCTGTTTGAAGTTTTCTATAAACAGTTCAGGCATTCCTTTCCAATACACCAACGTTTGGTTAATAGAGTGCCGCAAGGATCTTTGCGCCAATGCGCCGATCTACAATGTAGATCAGCAATTGGATACCTATAAGTTCTATAAGAACGGCCAGTACTATTACGTTAAACTGGCTTCAGGCGGAGCAACACCGGAATGTGCGTATACCCCCAATTATCAGCCTTGTATTAAAGTGCAGGTAGGGAATAACACGCCACTGGTATTTACGAATGCAAGCGTTCACACCTGTGATGCCTGTACAAACCCACAGGATATATTTGTAAAAGATAACATCGGTGTAGACCCCTTAACTTACCGCGGCTTGAACGATGAACTTATCTACGTTTATGAGAACACATGGGATGGTTATACGCCGCCATCGATGCCTTGCGCCAACGAACCGGTATTCTATCCATGTTTACGGGTAAGAGGTAAGATCACTGAAACCTTCTATAATGCCACGGTAATAACCTGTTCGGGAACACAGGATCCTTGTGCCGGCGCATTGGAGTTGCGTGCAAGCGCAGACCGTGCTTCAAATAGCTGGTATTATAACAATGAAACAGGTCATGGATATTACACGATTTATGAATCAACCGGTCCAGACCAGGTACCGCAAACTGATTGCCCTCACGGAGATTTATTCGGTCCTTATGAATGCGTCAGAGTTTATATTGGAATAAATACGCTCACTTTTCAGAATGTGTGGGTGCTTGACTGTAACAATAGTCTTGCAAGCGCGGCAACGACTTTCGCTGATGGGGGTTATGGCATCATTTATTGCCCGGACGCCTATAGATACAAGAAACCACGCTTCCCTGAAATTGACTATAACTCCAATTTCACGTTGCAGAACATGATCGACATGCAGAATGAGAACAACATGCTCATTGAAGATCAGGTAAAAACAAATTGTGAAGCGCAGGCGGATAGATGGATCTCACAACTTTCAGATTGCCTGGCAGCTTATTCACAACCACAGCGGGATGCCAAAACACTTGAGATACGGGCGAAATTAATTGAAGTATGTACTAATGGTGGTGATACCGACCATCCGTTTGGCGCCAGCACGGTTCGTCCTGGTGTAACAAGTACTGCGTCATTTAAACAGGCAATGATCGATGTATTTGGCAGCAATGCGCTCACTATGACCTGCAACCCCTGGCTGCTCGATGAGCCGCATCCCTATGAACCCAAACAACAGTCGGCTTCTGTGATGCTTGGTAAAACCAATGCCAGTTTGTGTGCCCGCCTGCAGCAATTACGTACAGACGCCGCAGGTGCGAATCTCTTCGACTATCTCACAAACAAGTACGGCAATGCCATGAACCTCAGCCGTACCGAACTGGCTATGATGGAGAAATCGTGCGACAACTGCCGGTTCTTACTGGAAGATAACATTCCGTTACCGGTGTTCATGGAACCAGGTACGTTTGGTTGCATTACCAAAGCGGACTATGATAACGCAAAAGCGGCGCTGCAAGCTGAATTGGGTACCAACTTCGATGCAAGCCATGTTAATTACCCTGATATGCTGGCCAACTTCCTCAATCATCGTTGGGGCTTCTCAATGGCGGCGTTCCGGTATCAGGAATATGAAGCGCTTTCACAATCAAATCAATCAGCCATTCTGTGCAACAATGTGCCTTATACGCAAGTGGAAGTTGATCCTTACGTTTGTTTGAAGAGCCTGGTAGAAGCAGCTATTATCAATGGCCGCCGCGACTGGCTGGCTTATATTGAAGAAGAGAAACGGCTGTTCAGATTGAACTATATAAGCACCTGTTCACAAGCACAGGCAAGCGCCAAAATGACTACGGTTCAACAAACCTATCATTATACCTTATATTATTATGATCAGGCCGGTAATCTCATACGCACGGTTTCCCCGGAAGGTGTACGTTTCCTGAGCGATGAGGAAATGACATTGGTAGATGGCTACCGCAAGTCGGACGACCTGGTAGACTGTACCAATATGTATACGCAGGCAACTGAGAATAAAACAACCGTTCTGAACAAATTCAGCACTGCTCTGCAAAATGGCAGCGCCAAATCGCTTGAATTGTGGCTCAGTGGCACGGGCTTCAGCCGCCATGTTCGTTTCATTACACCAGATCATAAATATTTGTACCAGGCAGCTATCAACAATAATAAATTGTGGGTGGAACTGTATACGATGCAACCGGAGGCAGGCGGCGTGATCAACCTTACGTTGTCGAATCATGCAGTAGCGGATCTGGCTGGAACCGGGATACCCGAATGGTCGCACCTGGTGGTACAAAGCAATAATTTTACCAGCGGACAATGGGATCTATATCTCAACAACAAACAGTTGACGTTACTGCCCGATGCATCGGCGCCAGGTTATCCCTTTGCCTGGGAAATAGCTGCCGGTTATACGCTTCCGGCAGAGGAGATCAACCAGTTAAGGCATATCCGTGTATACGACCGGTTGATCCAGCATTCAGAAATTGCGGTCGATTACGTACAACCATGCCGTGCACCCGAAGGAGCGTTGAAAGTACAATCGAGTCCGTTAATAGTATGGGGACGCTTGAACTATGCTGCAACCTGCAATAGTAATATCGAGACCCGTACGGTAAGCAACCGTGGCGCATTAGAGGTAAACGGACCCCTCAGTTCAAGCGGCGATGGCAACTGGTTCCAGCATATCACCAACAACTTTACGGTAGAAATGTGGGTAAATCCGCAGGAGGACCATGAAATTGATCTGGAAGGCAGCTATACAGGAGGCGTCAGCGGGCAGAAATTTGCGATCTTCCCGGCATGGGGCGGCCCATCGTCAACCAACAAGGCCGGGATGGGTATATCGGTAGGTAAAAATGGGGTAAGCGTATATGAACATGCCGATGGGTATATGCCATCAATACTTGTTTGGGAGGGCGTTATGACTGGCTGGCATCATGTAGCTGTAGTATATGATAACAAAAAACCATTCTTATATATCGATGGGCAATTAAGGGCAACAGCAGCAGCCGGCAGCAAAACATATGTAAGCCCGAGTTATAATTTCTGTTCAGGCCCATATGGATCTATGAAAGGCTCACTGGATGAAGTACGCGTTTGGGACAGGGTACGTTCCCAAACGGAGATTGCTAACGACAGGAATAAAAGTATTTCACCGTCAACGAGCAATCTGGTAGCCTACTGGCCCATGAGCAGTACAGATGGTCAATACCCGTATGATGTAACCTGTGCGCATGTACCCGTGCGTATTCAAGGCAACTTCACTTATAACAACGCTACATCATCTGTTCAGGATCTTGTAGCAGTGGAAACGGTGCTGCCAGGTGTTTATCCAAGGCATAGGTTGACGACGAGTTATGCGTATAATAGCGCCAGTTTTATAGTGCAACAAAAATCACCAGACGGAGGGCATTCCTATTTCTGGTATGATATGCTAAGTAGAATGGTTGCATCCCAAAATGAAGAACAAAGGGCACCGCATGACAATGAGAACCCTAATAGGTATAGTTATACTGAGTATGACGCTATTGGAAGAAAAGTGGAAGTAGGGGAGAAAAGCAACCTGCCGCAGCAATTACCAGTGTCAGGGTTCCTTACAATAAATGATTTGACAGCATTCAATGGAACCGGTACAAAAACAGAAATAACACAAACAGTATATGATAAAATACCAATTGCCGGGCTTGGTGTACAAGCCGGATTATTACAGAAAAATTTGCGCAAACGGGTAAGCGCCACCTTATATAAAGATACATATGGAGGACCCGTACTTCAAGCCACATATTATAGCTATGACCTGACGGGATATGTTGAAACACTGTGGCAGCAAGTAGATGGGGTGGCGTTGAAAAAAATTGATTACGAATTCGACCAGATAAGTGGTAAATCAAATTTTATACGTTATCAACATGGAGAAAACGACCAGTTCTATTACGCTTATAAACATGATGCAGAAAACCGGTTGATTGAAGCTAGTTCAGGTACAGAAGCGCTGATCAATGAGCGAGGAAGTATTTTATTAAACGGACAAATAGATGCCTTTTATCAATACTACCTGCACGGACCGTTAGCTCGTACTGAATTAGGAAAAAATAAGGTTCAGGGATTGGATTATGCCTATACATTAAAAGGTTGGACAAAAGGAATCAATGGTCACAATCTAAATGCAACCACTGAAATGGGCGAAGATGGCAATCTGGTGGCGCGAGATGTAATGACCTACACTTTAGGTTATTATCAGAACGATTATAAACCCATTGGAGCATCTGCTGTAGCATTCCCTTTAAACTATAGTGCACAGTCGAGTGATGTAAGTGGCAATGAACTATTCAATGGAAATGTTAGTCACATGACGGTTGCTTTAAGCAAATTCAGAAATGGCGATCCTGTTGGCTATACGTATCATTATGACCAATTGAACAGGTTAAAGACTATGCTTTACCATCCATTGTCAGCATCCACTACGTCCTGGAATATTAACACTAAAGAAGCACTAAACGCTTATGGCGAAATCATAACGTATGATGGCAATGGAAACATCAATACCTATCTGCGTAATGGAGCAAACAGCGGTAGCATGCTGCCGGCAATGGATAATTTGAAGTATAGTTATACAGAGCAAGTCGATCCTGTTATCAATCAGAAATACAAGGTCCATAATCAGTTACAACAGGTAGCAGAAATTAACCTTGGTATAGATGGCAATTATTCTCAGGCGCTAAATGGTGTAGAAGATATAGACGGTCAAACAAATTATGAATTTGATAAAATTGGTAACCTCGTAAAAGAGCAGATATCACCAAATAATTTTACTAACATTACCTGGACCGTATATGGAAGAATAAAAAGCATCACTAAAAATGTCGCCGGTACCCAAACATTTATTGCTTACTCGTATGATGCAACAGGCAATAGAGTTAAAAAAGTGGTTACTGTTAATAATGTGCCTACTACCACCTGGTATACGCGAGATGCACAGGGCAACAGTTTGGCCATTTATAGCGATAAACAAAACAATCAAGCGGGTATCTGGTGGCAGGAGCAACAATTGTACGGAAACAACCGGTTAGGAATGTGGACTCCCAATATCAATATTATAAGCACAAATGGAACAAGTGAATGGGGTATATTGGGACAAAAAGCATACGAGTTAACCAATCACTTAGGCAATGTATTAGCCACCGTCAACGATATTACAACGGGAGTAGATGCAGGAACTGATAATATAGTTGATTATTATACAGCGACTGTTTTATCAGCCAGTGATTATTATCCGTTTGGAATGCAAATGCCAGACCGTATATTTAATAATGGAAATTACAGGTATGGCTTTAACGGCAAAGAGAATGATAATGAGTTAGATGGAGTAGGTAATCAGCAGGATTATGGTTTACGGATTTATGACCCAAGGATTGCAAAATTCTTATCTGTAGACCCGCTTACAAAAGATTATCCATGGTGGACACCTTATCAATTTGCAGGAAACAGCCCGATATCATTTATAGATCTGGATGGAGCTGAACTGTCTAAGAAATTAGAGGATTGGGGAGTTAAATTACCACCCATAGCTGCAGGATTTGTTGATGGCCTGGTGGAAAATATTAGTATCATTGCAATGGGCAAACTAGCCTGGAATTTGGGAACTGATGCAAAATTTAGAGATGAGTTTGTAGAGGCGATAAAAACAGCAGCAACCGATCCTGTAGGTTTTGCCCAAATGATCTTTGAAGATTATAAGCAAAAAGCACAAAATATTATTGCATGGAATGAACAAGGTCAATACGAGTTAGGAAGCATGGCTGGAGAACTTGTGGGGAATGTAGTAAGTGGAGCTGCTGCTACAAAACTCATTAGCTATGCCACAAAATTCAAGAGCATTAGTAATAAAGTATTGCAAAAGGCAGAAAACTTAATTAAACAAAAACCTTGCGGCTGTTTTACAGAAGGAACAACAGTATTGACTTCAAAGGGATATAAACCAATAGAACAGATTGCAATCGGGGATTCTGTGTGGGCATATAGCGATAGCCTGCATGTAATGAAACTGCAAAGAGTAATACATGTATTTACCCAGACATTCGATCAGTATTTTGTAATTTATTTTAAAGGACACAAGCTGGAAGTTACTCATGAACATCCTTTTTATGTTCATGGAAAATGGACAAAAGCCCAAGATCTGATAGCTGGAGATACGCTTACCACCTTTAATAACCTGAAGTTATCGATAGATTCCATTCGGTTTATACAGAAAAGTAATCCAATTACGGTTTATAACTTTACTGTAGAAGGGTACCATACTTACTATGTATCTGAAAGTAGTATTCTCGTTCATAATGGCAACCCGTGCTTAAATCTTAAGAATTGGACCGGATTTACAAGAAAATATGGTAAACATGACTTTAAATTAGAAAAACAGGGCATGACTCATATTATGGAACGGCATCATCCTGATTACTGGGACGGTAGTATAAAACCAACGCAGACCTTTTTATCGAGAGATATGACTCCTGACAAAGTTAAATCAGCAATTGAGTCCATAATGAATCAGAATCATAATTTATTAACATCTAAAAAAAGTAATAAAGGAATGTTCCAGATTAAAGGGACTTATGGCGGCAAAGAGTATACAGTTGGTTTTAAAGATGGAAAAGTTGGTCAGTTTTACCCGAATCAGTAATTTCAGATATGGCAAATCATATTAACACCTTTTTATTAAATCATGGTCAAAAAATCAAAAACTTAGATGAATTCGATTCATCTAAGTTTTTGTCAATCGGAGACGAATTAGCTTTAAGAAATTATTTTCAGGATAAGCGATTTACTGATATGTATATAAATGGGTTTATCGATTTTGTTTATGATAACCAAATAATATTTTCGTGGAAATACTGGGATCTAATAGATCAATTATGGGTATATTTAATGAATAGTATAAGAGAAGCAGTTTTAAATGGGGAGGCATCGTTCTCTTTTCCCGATCAACCTCTTTTGGTTAAGATATGTCATTTAAAAAATAAATCTTTTTTATTTTTCATTGGTCAGAACAAGTATTATTTACCCTATGATGCGATTTTAACTTACTTACTACCTGAAGCAGAATTCTTTTTTAATACGTTTCTTAAACATCTATCAGATGAATCGTATAGAGAAATCAAAGAGGATGTCATTCCTGAATGCAGGAGATTATTATTGTAACAAAGGGAAAGTAGTACTTAGTTCAGTTTGCTAATTTTTGAAACTTGGGGCATCTGGTCCTCATAGTAGGAAAAATATTTTGAGCCATCAACTGCCCTAGTTTTTTACCCTGTTCATAACTTTTTAAACCTGCAAATCGTTTATCGCTATTAATAGCTTGGTTATTTTCAGCTACAGCTTTTGCAAAAATGAAAGTAATGGCAGTTTTTTTATCCTGAGGTGTAATTATCTTTGCAAGATTTATTGAGTCAATATACTTACAAGCTGAATCAGCCAGTTTTTCTTCCAAGCTTTGTGCCTTTGTAGAGATAGTTATGATACCCAAAATAGAAAAAGATATTAAAAACTTCATTAGAATTTGATTGAGTTTAAATTCAAAAGTATAGCTATTTTTAACGGAAATAAATAATTAATAAATTTACATTCTTTTTATTTTACGCGTCAAGGTTTGTAGATTTTAAATGTTGCAATTACCAGATACAGATGGAGGTCGATTATTTTTTACATAATGAGCATTCACATTCATAAAAATAAAAAAGCAACTGACTTATTATTTACCATAACCGAAGAGCTATATAATAAGTTGGCTGTTCCAATTGAAATCTTTGATCCAGCAGCGATTCATTTAAAACAGGAAAACTGTCAAAACCCGCAACTTATCTTTTCCGCTGATACCTTAGTGCATTATAACGGCAAAAATCACCAGGTTACATTTAAATAAAGAACACCAACACTATTTTAAACTCTCCTTGCAAGATTGCACTATTAATTTCTCTATGACCTTGAATGCTCGGTTGCAGCTGAATAAGACCAGTTGTCACCTGCACGACTATTGGCTAAAACTGCACACTTATTGCCAGATATGCACGTGTATTAGTTTTTGGGCATCCATTGTACCTAATAACCTATTTTTACGATGAAGGGAATCGGAGATTTAACCAACCGTTTCTTTAAAACATTACCCAGAAGCTTATTCCTGCTTGAAGCTTCCTTCAAAACCCAATTATATAATGAAAAGGATCTTACTCTTTTGCCCGCTCCTGATTGCAGCATCATCATCCTTCGGCCAGATCACAACGGCCCAGAATGGATTATCTCAGCCGAATGCATCAACAGTGCAGTTGGGCGGCACTTTATTACAACATACCAACATTGACCTGGGCAGCAGCTACAACCTGGGCATTTTAAAAGGCACCGCTAATTATTTCAGCATCCTCAATAATGGCAATGTTGGTATTGGTACAGCCACGCCTGGTGTACGGTTCCATGTGAACGGAGCAACACATATTAACCTGAATGCCGGTGAGTTTTTACAAATAAAAATGGCAGGCCCCCAAAACTGGAACAGAGGCATAGATTATAATATCACTGATGCCGATGGCGTTTCCAACAGCTATGGATTTAAAATTGTAGGATATAACAATGATGGTAACCGCATTTTAAGGTTCAACCATTACAACACCTCCGGCATGGCTTTCGGCGGCGGCAATTATAGTTTTGAAAACAGGACTTATTTCAATAGTGGTATAGGCGGCCCTTATCACAGCGATCTATCGTTTTATTTAAACCAAAACACACAAAACCCAGGAACGGAAACAGGTATTAAATTTTATACAGAGCCCAATCCTACAGTACCGCTGATGAGCATTATGCAGGGCGGAAATGTGGGAATAGGAACCGGTTCTCCCACGGCAAAGCTGTCGCTCGGCAACAGTATTACCAATGTCAAACTTGCACTTTGGGAAGGCACTACAGATAATCAGTATTATCGTACCGGACTGGGTATTGCGGCAGGCCAGTTTCGATTATTTGTACCTCGGTCAGATAACAGGTTCTCTTTCCTGGCTAGCGAAAACGCAACGGATGAATTGTTAACGGTACTGGGTACGGGCAATGTAGGTATCGGCATATCCACCCCACAAACCAAACTGGCTGTTAACGGAGACATTACTGCAAAAAAAGTAAAAGTTACGCAAACCGGCTGGGCCGATTATGTATTTCACCCAACCTATAAATTACGTCCACTGCCTGAACTCGAACAATATATCAATAAACAACAGCATTTACCGGAAATACCAAGCGCTGCAGAAGTAGAAAAAAATGGCATCGATCTTGGCAACAACCAGGCTTTGCTGCTAAAGAAGATCGAGGAGCTTACATTATATGTGATCGATTTAAACAAAAAGGTGCAACAACAGCAGGAAGAAATTACCCGGTTAAAACAGCAATCGCGTAAATAAATTTCCTTCCAAAAACAAACAAGCCCTGCACAATAACAGGGCTTGTTGATGGAAGCATTATGATTTCAGCCTGTACCACACACATACCTTCAACCCTGTATGCTTCCCTGTGCGTGCCGACTTATTATTCTATATAACGCCATTCGTTTTTGTTTCCCGGCTAACATCCTTACAAATTGTAAACACATTAGCACAGGAACATGACTCTGAACATGTGATTCAGATATACTATAAACAATTCATTTTTTCAGTAAAAGATTAATGATCTACTATCAGAAGCTTTAACAAATGCTGGTTGGGGAGTTGTGTCTACCAGTCTATCACTTACCAGAAACCGAAGGTAAGGATTCCATGACGAATATAACAAAAAAATAATGACTGAAAATAAAAAAAATCCTCCCGACGTGTCGGGAGGATCAATGTCTTTGGATGGTTTCCAAAAGGATCATTGCTTTCTGTCTTTCATAATATTGGATATCGCTACAAAATCGCTTCTCACGGTGTACGGATTACAGTTACGTTCTTCAAAGAGTAAGGTTCTGTTTTCTACGGTGCGGATCTGGTTTTTGGGATTTTAGGATGTTGGATAATGGTACGTTACAGTTTCAGGGGATCGGGTTTTCATTTTCAGGGAGTACAATGTTCAGTTTTCAAAGAATACAAGGTTTGGGTTTTCAGTTCAGGATCATTGGCTTCGGATAATGGTACGCTACATGTTCAGTGGATAAGGTTTTTCATTTTTCAAAGAGTACAGGTTTCATTTTCAAAGGTCAGGTTTGTCCTGAGCGAAGCCGAAGGATTCAGGATCATTGGATTTCGCTACTTAATCAGATCAGGGTACGAACAGGTTCAAATCGATTTAGGGTCTGCTGGTGTCGTCTAAGGATCAGGGCTTGTCCCGATGAAGTCGGGACTTCAGGTTCAAAGGATATTCGGTTCGCTTTCATCCGCACAGGTTTCGGTTCAGGATTCTTGGATAACGCTCCAAATCAGGCTTCAAGGGTACGGTCGGGTTCGGATTTATTTAGGGTTTGCTTGCTACGATTTCGGGATCAGGTTTCGGTTTCATTTGCATTGGATTGTTATAACGATGTAAAAATACACTCCCCAACACCCCCTTTGCAAATTTTCGACACACTGCTTCACTACATTGATGATTAATGCCTGAACCCGGTAAAGACATATACTTAGGCCTATAGGTTAGGGTAGGGGGCAGTACTAGGTGGAATCAGGTTGCCCCCAAAAAGGCGTGGCACGGTTCCAATCCGTGCCACGCTTATCTTCGTTACAATAATATGCTACTGTAAAAATGTTACTATTTGAACGCTTATGCCCCACTCAGGAGGCTCATTAATTGCTGCGATTGTAATTCCGTTTCAGCCATATCAAGCATATGATGCAGTTGTTGCAGTTCCCGCGGACTTAACAATATGCGAACACCGTCGCAGGGAACAGGAATGGCCAATGTTTTTTTATTCATGGCAGCAGGGTCGATGGGAGTTTCATTAAATATGCGCTTAATGAAATGGTAGAAATCGTAAAAGTCGGGACGGTTCCAGGTAAGCAGCACATTCCCAAATGCCACCTGTAAAGAATCACATCCCTTGCAATGGATCACATAACCGTTTTCATCATCATAAAATAAGGTTTGATACGAACACATAGGTATTTATTTAATTAGTGAGCATGTTTTGTGATTCGGTTAAGGGAAAGCAAATGTAGGCGGGAGGAAACCGCCCTGCTTTCAAAAAAGGAAAATCAATTTACGCAAAGAGGAAAAAGGAAATTCAATTTATGGTTTGAGGTTTATGGTTGTGGTTCTTTAGTTCGAATAGTCATTATTATAGCAGATATTCTGCTCTGCGAAAAGAAAAGCAAATTAGAGGAATGAAAAAAAGAAGCGTGCCACGGATCCAAAACCGTGGCACGCCAATATATTCTTCCACCCGCTAAAACAGGAGGCTGAATGTTAATTAGACTATTCAAAGCGCAATGCAACCATAAACAACAAACTATAAACCCTAAACAGCAACTGCAGGCACTTCGTAAAGCCCCGGTACAGGACCGAATGACCGAACGAGCCGGTTCCATGAATTGATTTGAACAATTGCCATTGTAAGATGGGCGATCTCTTCTTTTGAAAAATATTTATTCAATTCATCGAGTATAGCATCGCTGTTCTCTTCAGCCGGCATATGGGTTACTTCTTACTTTCCCAAAGCGACTAATTTATCAGGATTTCTCATTATGTATATCCGATAGATGCGCTCATCCCGCAACTCGAAGATTATACAATTTATCAGCTGCCCTTTTTCATAATAGAACAGGGCAGGGTGGTGGTTCACAACCGTTTTCACATATTCCCGGCTAGAATAGAATTTATTGAAAATACCCGATAAGAACAGCGATGCGTTTTCGGTGCCCACCAGCGGGTTCAGGGCCGCTGAGGCCTTACCACCACCGTCAGAAACAACCACAATTTCATCGCTCAGGAGTTGTTCCAGCTTTTTGAGGTCGCGGCTGCGAATGGTTTCAACGAATTTATCGAGGTAATTGGCGGGTGTTTTAACCACTTCCTTAATATGCTCGTTTTGAAGGGCTGTGCGGGCCCGGCTGAGTATTTTTCTTGAATTTTCTACACTAATATCCAGTACTTCGGCTATTTCTTCATGTTCGTAGGAAAATGCTTCTTTCAGAATAAAAACAGCCCGCTGTTTGGCGTCCAGTTTTTCAAGCAACACCATAAGGGAGTAGGAGAGAATATCTTTCTGGTGCAGGTCGTCATCGGCCCCTTCGGTAGCAACGGGTTCGGGCAACCAGCTGCCGGGATAACCCGATTGCATTTTCTGTAACCTGTTTCGCGCATTGATTGCCCGGTTGATCACAGAACGGGTGAGGTAGGCTTTTTCATTTTCGATCTTACCAACGTTCCGGTTGATCATTTCAAGCATAACATCCTGAACGACATCCTTTGCATCTTCATAAGAGCCGAGGATGTTATATGCATACGAAGTAAGTAACGGCCGCAGGGAATCCATACGCAAATGTAATAACCGAATGGAGTTTATGCGAACCGAATTAACAGATATTGCAGGTAAAATGAACGCTTATGCGCATATTTGGTGAGAATACATAAACTGTTGCATGAATCAGGTGCAGGTTGTGCAAACGGGATGATTGTGTTTGATGCTTTGCGCAAAGGTTTGATAGAAATAATGCTTTCGTTATTCGTTTTTTTGCTGCATGTTGAATGAAATACGTCGTATTAAACAATAAACAGACGTAAGTTGGCCATTTATCAGGCTCATTTCATTATCATTTCGTCATAGTTTGCAATTTGTACGAATGGATTGATGCGGCGAGCTCCCATGTTGATCATTTACAGATACAAGTTGTGAAGTTTCAGCCATATGTTGTCAATATTTCAACCGAATTTGCAATTTTGACGCCCTTACCCGAAGGGAAAAGCAAATTCCTGGAAGAAAAAGGGATTTCCTCAAAGCTTTCCGGTTTTCCCGTAGGCTTTTTCAAATACCCGAAAGGAAATGGCTTTTCCCGAAGGGTTTTACGATTTCCTAAAAGCTTTTCTCTATTCCTGTAAGATTTTGCAAATACCTGAAAGATTTCATGCTTTCCTTAAAGCTTTTGGGATTTCCGGACAGAAAAAGTTTTTTCCCTAAAAAACACATTCCAGTGATGACCTATGCCGCGTAAACAACATGATGAATTGATCTTTATTTCTTTGCAACACTGAATTGAGAATTTATTCTAAGAAGTTTCAGTGCAACAGAACCTTTTTCACCTGAAAACCATACTAATGCATGCTTTCCTGTTAAGAAAAATTATTTATTTTTAATACCAACAGTCAATTCCATCCTATGAATTGACATATCACACCAGGTTAAGCCACTCTTTTTATCAGCAGTTGTCAATAGGGGACCCAGCGCGCACTCAACTTACCAGTAATGGCCAGGGGATATTCGATTGCCGGTTTTCAAACACTTATAAGTAAAAAAGTTATGAAAAGGAGACTGAAGCTGAATTTTAAAGGAATTAAGGACCCCGAATTAAGTATCATGGCGTATACCGTATGTCATAAAATGAATGGCAATGAAAAATTCCCCGACCCCGGCATGCTCATTATTGAACTAAGTGAAATCTCCAGGCAGTTTGATCAGGCCATGTTAGATGCAAGCATGGGTGACCGGTTAAAGATCGCAATCAAGAATGATGTGAAGGCTCTACTTATCAAAAAGCTAAAACAGGTAGGCGAATTCGTTAAAAATGAAGCGAATGGTAAAGAAGAACTGCTCTGGGGCAGTGGGTTCGATCTTACAAAACCGGTGGATGAAATAAAGTTAAGACATCCCAATGATTTCCAAATACTCCCCGGTTCAAACCCGGGTGAAATGATCCTGAAAGTTCGTGGATTAAAAGGCGCCCGTTCATACCTGTACCAATGGACGCCGGCGCCGGTGACTTCGCAAAGCATTTGGCAAAGTATCGCCGACACCCGCTGTAAAAAAGTGATCACCAACCTGCCGCTCGGCATAGATTATTGCTTTCGCATGGCCGCCGTTGGCGCCCGTAACCAGATCATTTACACCCAGGTGTTAAGCCGTTACATTTCATAAGCCCCAACCCGCAAAAACACCTGTACTTTCTCTCCATAATGCCGCTAAAATCAGTTACTTTTGCGGGTATTTATAAAGGACAACCGACTTAATGAAGAATATCCGCAATTTTTGCATTATCGCACATATTGACCATGGTAAAAGTACCCTGGCAGACAGACTGTTACAAGCCACCAATACTATCAGCGAACGGGAAATGATGGACCAGGTACTGGACGATATGGACCTGGAGCGCGAAAAAGGGATCACCATCAAGAGCCACGCCATCCAAATCAACTATAAACATACCGACGGTCAGGAGTACATCCTGAACCTGATCGACACCCCCGGTCACGTAGATTTCAGCTACGAAGTGAGCCGCGCACTGGCCGCCTGTGAAGGCGCCCTGCTGCTGGTAGATGCTACCCAGGGTATTCAGGCGCAAACTATTAGTAATTTGTACCTCGCCATCGATAACGACCTGGAGATCATCCCTGTTATCAATAAAATTGATATGGATGGCGCCATGATCGAAGAGGTAAAGGACCAGATCATTGAACTCATTGGCTGCAAACCCGAAGACATTCTGCTGGCGAGCGGCCGTACCGGAATTGGCGTGGATGGCATTCTGCAAGCGATCGTGGAACGCATCCCGGCTCCCAAAGGAAATCCCGAAGCTCCCCTGCAGGCCCTGATCTTCGACAGTGTATTCAATAGCTTCCGGGGTATCATCGTGTACTTCCGCGTGCTGAACGGCACCATCCGCAAAAGCGATATCGTAAAATTTGTGTCTACCGATATGGATTACGAGGCCGCTGAAGTAGGTATCCTCAAACTGAAGATGACAGAGAAGAAGGAAGTAAGTGCAGGAGATGTAGGCTACCTCATTACGGGTATCAAGAATGCGAAAGAAGTAAAAGTGGGTGATACCATTACCCTCAAAAATAACCCTACCCAGGAAATGATCAAAGGTTTTCAGGAAGTGAAACCAATGGTATTCGCAGGCATCTTTCCGGTGAATACAGATGAGTTTGAGGAACTGCGCGACTGTATGGACAAGCTCCAACTGAATGACGCGTCCCTTACTTATGAACTGGAAACCTCCCAGGCCCTTGGCTTCGGTTTCCGATGCGGCTTCCTGGGTATGCTGCATATGGAGATCATCCAGGAAAGATTGGAGCGTGAGTTCAACCAGACGGTGATCACCACCGTTCCCAACGTTAGCTTTATCGCCTATACTACCAAGGGTGAAAAGATCATCGTAAACAACCCTACAGAGTTCCCTGATCCGGTAAAGACAGACCGGATAGAAGAACCTTACATCAAGGCCCAGATCATTACAAAGCCCGAGTACATTGGTAATATCATGACGCTTTGCCTGGGCAAACGCGGCATCCTGTTGAACCAAAGCTATCTGACCACTACCCGCGTGGAGCTGCAGTTTGAGATGCCCCTGACAGAGATCGTATTCGACTTCTATGATAAATTGAAGAGCCAAACCCGAGGCTATGCCTCATTCGATTACCATCCTATCGGCTACCGCGAAAGCGATATCGTGAAAATGGATATCCTGCTGAACAGCGATAAGGTGGATGCCCTCAGCGCGCTTATTCACCGTGGCCGCTCCCAGGATTTTGGCCGCAAACTCTGCGAAAAACTCAAGGAGCTGCTGCCCCGTCAGCAATTCCAGATAGCCATACAGGCCGCCGTTGGCGCCAAAGTACTGGCCCGCGAAAACATCAGCGCCATGCGTAAAGACGTTACCGCCAAATGTTATGGAGGTGACATCAGCCGTAAACGCAAGTTGTTGGAGAAACAGAAAGAAGGTAAAAAGCGTATGCGCCAGATAGGTAACGTGGAAGTGCCGCAGGAAGCATTTTTGGCTGTATTGAAGCTCGATGATTAGCATTAATTTGAATTAACAGTGAGCTCAAATCCTGAGCGAAGCCGAAGGACGGCTGTTTTGAAATTAGATGATTAAGGCATTAAGTTCTACAACCTAACATACATGTAAAAGCAAAGGGGATTCCGGTAATTGAAAAATTATTGGAATTATGTTAACAAAGAACATTAGTAAAGATCAACGCATGTTGATCTTTCAGCAACCTTTGCATCAACAATTTTTCCTTCATTATTCTAATACAAATGGAGGTGTTGTTTTAGTGCATAAACTGATAGACAACACCGAAAGCGATTTTCCATTGCTCATCGCAATTGGTACTGTATTGGCCAATGAGGGGAAGAAAGTTGAGTTGCTACCCAAGTTGCATGAAAAAGATGTGGACTTCAGACGAAAGGTATTACCAGGCGTTAGAATGAATAAAAACCCTGACCTGAGGATTAATGGTGAATACTGGGAGGTGGAGTCGCCTCAATGGCCATACAAAAAAATAAATATTGATAACCGAATCAGAAAAGGACAAGAACAAGCAGATGCATTAATTATTTACTTTGCTAAAGAGGTAAATATTAAATCTGTCGAAGTAATGATACAGTCTAGATTCAAGGAGCATTTAAAATTTAAAAAAGCGGAAATATGGGTGAATTGTAAACGAATGGGAAGCTATATAAAATAAAAAGCCGGTAGTCGTCACCACCGGTATGGTCCACGCCGCAGCCTGATCCATCACAAATGTAAAATAATTTTACATATTTGTAAAAAAAATTACAAATAAACATTATATCCTCAAAAATTTTTATCCTCTATAAGAAGAATTAGCAGTATTCGTTGTTTATTGTATCTAAATTACACACATGCGCACACCACTGCAAAAAGGCGAACAGGTATTACTGGTGACCCATACCAGTTGGGTTAAATTAATTGTCCCGGTATTGATTGCAATAGCTGGCTGGGTAGCTGCCTTTTTCCTAAACTTTTTAGAATGGGGCTGGACGGCCGCATTGGTTGGTTCCCTGTACTTTTTAATAGTGTATTTTTCCTGGAAAGTGAATATCTGGGTAGTCACCAACTACCGGGTCATCGATGAAGCTGGTTTGCTTAACCATTTTGCCAAGGAAAGTCCGCTCGAAAAGATCAACAATGTGTCATACGATCAAACGCTGTGGGGCCGTATCTTAAACTTTGGTCATGTTGAAATTCAAACGGCTGCGGAAGTTGGCGCAACCGATTATTACAATGTTCATGGCCCCAAACGCCTGAAAGATACCATAACACTGGCGCAAGCCGAATACAAGAACATACAACTGGCCAACCAGGCGCAGCATATGGCTTCTGCCATGGGCATTCAGGCCGGAGAAGTAAAATACCAGGCGCCCTCTTCACAAGGCATTGCCTCCGAACTGGAAAAATTACACCAGTTAAAACAACAGGGAATCATATCCGAAGAAGAATATATTAAAGCGAAGAACAAACTGCTAAGCTAACAAAAATGCCCCCGCTGTTGCAGGGGCGTAATACTTTATGGAAACTTTGAATTAAAATCTGTTACCCATTAATAGCGAGTTTCGCCAACAACAAACCATAAACTAAACTATCCTTTCTTTTTAGGCTGTGTACTTTTCTTTGGCGTTGCAGGCGTTTTTTCCGGTGAGCCTGCTTCTCTCTCCATATTACGGCGGGAAGCTTCTTCCAACTGTCGCTCATTTATATTCCCCGCATCATCCAAAATGGTTGACTCGGTGGGGAACTGGCCATCTTTCAGTTTTAATTCAAATTCGAGCCGTTCTACATGCACCCATTGCCCATTTTGCCATTTGAACGCTTCAAAATCACCGTCAGGTATATAGGTAGATTTTCTCTCAGGCTCATTGCTTTCAGAGATCAGGTGGTCAAAAACGATCATGTCCTTTTCAGGATCATAATTAAAAAATGTTTTGGCTTCTTTCTTATATTCAATATTGAAGCGGGATTGCACCGCTTTTTTAGCAGTATCATCCTTAAAAGAGATCATTGAACCTCCAAACACCGGCTCTCCACGCTCATTGAAGTGTAATACTTCCATCCATTTCCTATTACTGCTTACGCTATAATCATCAAAACCAAGCAAGGTGTAATACTTCTTACCATTAAATTCCTTGGCAATGATCCGGTAATAGATAGCGCCTATCCAGTTGTTACGCGTACGTACAGAATCCAGCGGTTTTGAGGTAAACATGGAAACATCGAATAACGGGAACAGCTTCAGCGAACCATCCGGCATATTCATTTGAATGGCCCCTTTTTGCAGGTACACATACTCATCCTTTTTTAACTGCCAGGTAAATATGCGAAAAGTGCTATCGGGCGCATACAGTTTTGAAATATTCAATGAATCGAACGGGTAATAAAAAGCGTTCTTTACTTTCAGCGCCCGTACAAAAGCGCGGGTAAACGAACTGTCTGACCGAAAACGATCAGCCGCCTGTTCACTGAACACCATACTGGCAGATAACTTTTTTAAAGTATCTTCTTTTTTCTTCAATTCATTTTTATCGGCGGTTGATATTCGCTGAGCAAATGCAGGCGCAATGCTCAATAAGCCGATCATTAACAACCAGAAGGCCATAAAGTATTTGCTATAACGGTGATTCATAAATTAATTAAATCGTGAATGGTCAATGGTGGTGAACATTTCGTGAAACTCGAATAAAATCAAGCATCTCGAATAAAGAACTACAAACAATAAACCACAAACCATAAACTGCCTCCTAAGTAACCTGTAGCGTACTTCCTCAATACCTACCATACAAAGTTACAAACAGCCTATCCGGGTTTCCCGTACTGGAACGTGAAAGGGTTGATAAAATTTTATATATTCTGCAAAGCTTTTGCAAAATCGGGTAATGAATTAAATGCCAGGTCAATAGCAGGGTGGGGAAGCGCCTGTTCAGGGTTGGTGGTTTTAACAAAAACGGTATGAATGCCGGCATTGCGTCCAAATTCCATATCGCTCATATTATTCCCTACGATCAGGGATTTTTGCAGATCAATAACAGGAAAATCCTGCCTGGCCTCGTAAATCATGCCGGGGTTGGGCTTGCGGTTGGGATGGCTGGCATCATTGGCAACACAATAATAAATGCGATCGATACGGCCACCGGCTTTTTCAATATCGCTGATCATGCGGGTATGAATATCCAGCAGATCGGTTTCTGTCATCAATCCACGCCCAATGCCACGTTGATTGGTAGTAATAATTACAGGGCCAAAAAGTTCACTCAACGTTTTTATTGCATCGGGAACGCCGTCATAAAAAATAAACTCGTCGTAATTGTATACATAATCCTGGTATTTTTCATGGTTAATAACACCATCACGATCGAGAAATAAAGTCCAGGATCTATCTATTTGCTTAAGGTCTAACATTACACCTAATTATTTTTTACCTATATTTCCAAGGCTTGATTGTTGAATTGTTTGATGGTTACATTGCTTCAATTTCAGCCGGCCTTATTTCCCGCCGAGTGCTCGCATTTTAAACCCAACCATCTAACCATCAAACCATCAAATCCCGGTTCGCCTTTTCAAAATCTTCGGGAATGCCAATATCAATGAAATATTCATCCTGCACAATGCCATACATAGGCCGTTCTTTATATAATGTTTCCAGGTAATCCTTTTCAAAGGAGAATTTATCGGGTAATCCTTCATTCAAAAACGCAGCTACCTGTAATGCATATATGCCGCCATTGATCAAACCGCTTTCGTAGAACTGCTTTTCTTTAAAGCTTTTTATGGCGCCGTTCTCCTGCAATTCAACCACACCGTATCTGTCGAAGTTTTGCATGGGTTTTAATGCCAGCGTACAATGAGCCTGGTGTTGTTCATGAAAGGCAGTCTGTGCCGCTAATTGAATAGAGAACAAGGTATCGCCATTCAGGATCAGCACGTTTTTTTCAGTGGCCTGCCGGCATGCGAGTTGAATGGCGCCGCCGGTCCCCAGCGGTTCCGCTTCAATTACATATTGCTTATTGTAAGTGGCATACTTATCATCCAGGTACGCCTGTATGATCTCATGCTTATAGCCCAATGAAAAAATAAACTTCTCGATGCCTTGCTGCCGGAAATGGTCGATCACATACGAAAGAAAAGGTTTACCTGCTACCGGCGCCATGCATTTGGGCAGATCAGGTACAGCACTGCGTAGTCTCGTGCCCAGGCCACCGGCTAGAATGATGCACTCTTTAATCATTATAGTTACCGGTTACCGGTTACCAGTTACCGGGTAACTGGCAACTGGTAATTTATTTTATTTACCAAAATATTGTTCTTCTACCAGTTGACATACTATATGCCCTAACATAATATGGCTTTCCTGTATGCGGGGAGTATCCTTCGATGGAACATTTATGAGGTAATCACTCAATTCTTTCATTTTTCCACCGCCTTCACCGGTAAAACCTACGGTTATAATTCCTTTTTCGCGGGCAACTTCAAATGCTTTTACAATATTGGCTGAATTGCCTGAAGTTGATAAACCAACCAACACATCGCCTTTCAACCCAATGCCTTTAATTAAACGGGCATATACCACATCATAACTGTAATCATTGGCCACCGCTGTTAAATAGGACGTATTGCAGTGCAATGCTTCTGCTGGCAATGCTTCACGATCGGTATAAAAACGACCAGAGAATTCAGCGGCCAGGTGTTGTGCATCGGCTGCACTTCCTCCATTTCCGCAGAAGTAAACGCGGTTGCCATTGCGCAACGCGCTGGTAGTGATATTCGCAAGCTTTTCAATAGTACCCAACAACACCGGATCTTTAAGAATGCTTTCTTTGGTACCGATCGATGCTTTAATAATGTCAGTGATCTTATTACTCATAGATATTGTTTAATTAGAAAATTGCAAATTCGAAAATGTGAAAATGAAAAAGTTTCTTCCCTTTTGCACATTAGTTTAAATCGTCCAGGAAGTAAGTCCATGATCAACAAACTGATAATGTTTTACAATACCACCAAACTGTAATAATTTTTCAATTACATTATACTTGGTATTGGCAGGGCAATAAAAGGTCATAAATCCACCTCCACCGGCGCCGGAGATCTTACCACCGGTTGCGCCAGCTTTTTTAGCGGCTTCGTAAATCTCATCCATCAACGTATTGGAAATACCTTCTGCCATTTGCTTCTTTTGTTGAAAACCAAAATCAAGGATTTCGCCAATTTCATGCAGTCGTCCTTTTAACAAGGCTTCTTTCATTAACTGGGCCTGGCGCTTTAGCTGGTGCATGGCATCGATCGGTTTTTCCTTTTTCGATACCACATTCTGGCTTTGCTTTTCAATGATCCTGGCCGATTCGCGGCTGGTTGCTGTGTAGTACAACACGAGGTTGTTCTCCAGTTCGAACAAGTATTGTTGTTTAATGCGCAATGGGTTTACCACCACATTATCACCATAAAACTCCATATAGTTCACGCCACCGAAAGTAGCCGCATACTGATCTTGTTTACCACCGGCCATTTTCAGGTCGTTACGTTCAATTTCATACGCCAGATGGGCAATATCATATTCTCCCAACGGCAACCGCAGCATTTCAGCAAATGCTCCTACGATAGCCACCACCAGGGTAGAAGAAGTACCCAGACCAGAACCGGCCGGCGCATCTACAAAAGTGGATAATTTAAAGCCCGTTTCCGGCATGCCATATTGCTTCTGTATGCGGTTATACACGCCCTTTAGCAGATCGAGCTTGCCATCTATCGGTAATGCTGCGCTCCAGTCATATTGTTGCACTTCATTCCTGTCCATTGCATGAAGCAGGATCGTTTTTTCTGAAACAGGTTCAATATTGGCATAAGCATACAATGACACCGTAGCATTCAGAATAGCCCCGCCATACAGGTCGCTGTAGGGACTAACATCGGTACCACCACCGGCCAAACCAATGCGCAAGGGCGCTTTACTTCTGTAGATCATTTATAGGATGTTAAAATATTTCCATTAATTATTTAACTAATGCTCACATTTCCAGGATCGTATTTACCAGGTTATGCCAGGAATATTTTTCCTTTTCGGTGCGAAGATGCGGTATAAAATATTGTTCTCCAAGTTCAAAATACCGGATAATGGCGGCAGCCAGGGAGGCCGGCTCAGGTTCACATACCAACCCTACTTTTTCGTGAGGCACCAGGGTTGGCAGGCTGCCCACATTGGTTACGATCATCGGCTTTTCGAAATGATAGGCCAGGGGAGTAACGCCACTTTGCGTAGCATTTCGATAAGGCTGTATTACCACATCCGCCGCACAGAGATAATATTTTACTTCGCTGTCTGGAATAAAATCCGTTCTTAAGATGAGGCTATCTTCAATTCCCAACCGTTTTATTTGGTCCTGGAAAGGTTTTACATCTTCATAAAACTCACCGGCCACCAACAGTTTAATGGTTTGTTGTTTGTTGTTTATGGTTTGTTGTTTTAACAAACTCATAGCCTCATACAAAATATCGAGCCCTTTATATTTTCGAATAAATCCGAAAAATAGAATGATTTTATCGTTGCAATTCAGACCCAGCTTTTTCCTGGCTTCTTCTTTTGAGATCGGCTCGCCAAAATTGTCGTACAACGGATGCAATACCTGTTGCGCCGGTTTGATTTTTTCAAACTGACGCAGGTCTGTCATAACTTTTTCACTCATAGTGATAAAAGCATCACAACTGTTGAGAAAATAACGGGTAAATGAGGTATCGAAAGGTCTTTTTTCGTGTGGAATTACATTATCGGTGATGGCAACAATGCGGGTATGCCTGTTTTTTCTTACTCTGCGCAAAATGGCTCCCAAAGCAGGCCCCATAAATGGCAACCAAAACCGCACCACGATAATATCGGGTCGTATTCGCCTCAATGCATTGCCTATCTGCAACCAGTTCAGTGGTTGAATAGAATTAATAACAGAATATATCTCAACATCTGTTGGTGCAGGCTCGGTAGAGTATTGCGTAGTACCGGGAAATAAGAAGGAAGGGTATTGCAGCGAAAATGAATAAATGCTACAGGAATGACCCTCATCATTAAACTGCTTGCACAGCCGTTGGTTGAAGGTGGCTAATCCACCCCGCAACGGATGACCTGGTCCTATTATTACGATATTTTTATTAGACATTGAATTAAATAGATACATTGCTGAATGGCTTGATTGTTCGATTGCTAAATGATTGCATTTAAAAGGCAACCCGCAAAACAACTTTTCAACAGGCTTAACAATAAACTGCTATAACCATCAAACTATCAATCCGTCAAACAATTATTCCACACCTGTTTTCTTCTCAATCAAATAATGGTTGCGGCCGGGTGAGTTACGCGAGATCAGTTCTCCCAAAAATCCTGCAATGAAGAACAACGAACCAATGATCATTGCAGTTAACGAAATATAAAACACAGGCCGGTTGGTGATACCATATTCAGGTTCTATGAATTTGGAAATAGCCATGTACAGCACCATCAAAAAACCTATAACCCAAAAAACAAAGCCCCACAAGCCAAAAAAGTGCATGGGTCTTTTACCGTATTTACCTACAAATGTTATAGAAGCCAGATCAAGAAAACCATTTACAAAACGCTCCCAGCCAAATTTGGTAGTACCATATTTGCGTTTGCGGTGCTCCACCACTTTTTCGCCGATCTTTTTAAAACCTGCCCATTTCGCCAGCACGGGTATATAACGATGCATTTCGCCATACACCTCAATACTTTTAATGACCTTATGTTTATATGCCTTGAGCCCGCAATTAAAATCGTTCAACTGGATCTTTGACATGCGCCGTGTAGCCCAGTTAAAAAACTTGCTCGGAAGATTCTTGGTAAGGGTATTATCGAACCGCTTCTTTTTCCATCCGCTTACCATATCATACCCATCTGTCATGATCATTTTGTACAGGTCGGGGATTTCATCCGGACTATCCTGCATATCGGCATCCATTGTGATCACCACTGTACCCAATGCGGCTTTAAAACCTTCGTTCAACGCGGCAGACTTTCCATAATTGCGTTGGAACCTGATTCCTTTTATATTGGGATTTTTAGAACGTAATTGCTCAATGACCTGCCATGAGCTGTCATCGCTGCCATCATCGATCATAATAATTTCATAAGTGAAATTATTGTCAGTAACCACCCGCTCAATCCACGCACACAATTCGGGCAGGGATTCTTCTTCATTCAACAAAGGCACTACAATGGAAATATCCATAGTTTATTGGTTAAATGTATTTTCAAACACCGGCCGTTTCTTTTTCATGATTGCAGAAACGATCAATGCAAGGATGAAATGTAAGATACATCTGATTGCAAAAGCCAACGCCTGTGCAGCCAAACCGTAACTGTTAAATTTCGACATGAATTCCACCGTCTCTTCAATTTTCTCATCAGACATGTCACTGTTTTCCATTTCCTTCACCATGGCATCAATGGAAGCTTGCGTCAAAGCCTCACGGAACGGCACATCGATATAATGAAACAAAATATAATCGAACAATGTTGATAAAAATATCCCTATAACCAGCACCTTGAATATTGATTTCAAAGCATCGGAAAATTCAAGATAACCGCCCTGTTGTTTTTTCAGGTGCCATGCAGGCAGGATGGCAAATACAAGGGCAATGGCTACTCCTATGTACTTATTAGCCGAATGCATATAAGCTGCAACGCCACCTAAATACAGGATCACTGTATAGGCAATGCTTGTTACACCATAAAGCACACCATACAGCAAGATGGAACTTTTGCCGGAGGACGCAGTTGTCATAAAATAATGGTATTAATTTAGAAATAAGGTCTCCTTATTGATGATCCCTTTTACAGAACCATTAAGGGTTTTACCGGTAAAAGCAGAGTTTTTTGATTTTGACCGGAACAAAGCCGCTGTTATGGTTACCGGTACGCCAGGTTCAAAAATGGTAATGCAGGCCGGCTCATCTTTTTTGATCACCGGGCTTTCCAAACCAAATATCTTCCTGGGATTAATGCTAACCAGTTCTACCCACCGGCTTTCGGTAAGGCCCGGCAGTACAGTCTTTATAGCACTGTACGAAGTTTCCAGTCCGGTCATCCCATATTTGGCATATTCAAACTCCAGCACCTTGCTGTCGTATTCATGCGGCAGGTGGTGCGAAGCAATGCAATCGATGGTTCCGTCCAGCACGGCCTGCCTTAGTATTTCCACATCGCTTTTGGTACGCAATGGTGGATATACTTTCAGGTTGGTATCGTATTGCATCAGGTCTTCGTCGGTAAAGAAAAGATGATAAGGCGTAACAGAACATGTTACCGCCAAACCCGCCTCTTTTGCCCGGCGAATATATTCGATCGATTTGGGAGCGCTAACCCCCGTGAAATGTAGTTTTGATCCTGAATACCGCACCAGCTTAATATCCCTGGCTACCTGCAGTTCTTCAGCCATCATAGGTTTGCCGGGCAAGCCCAGCCGGGTTGAAACAATACCTTCATGCATGAGGCCATTGGCCCCTACACTTTTATCATCGGGTATTTGAATAACGGTGCCTTCAAAAGCTTTTACATATTGAAGCGCTTTCAACAGTAAACCGGCAGATTGGATCGGGTTCAGGCCATCACTGAAGGCAACAGCGCCGCTGGAACGCATATCGTACATTTCGGCCAGGTCTTTTCCTTCCGTGCCTTTTGAAATAGCACCAATAGGATGCACATTGACGGGCAGCGACTTCGACTTCTGGCTAATGTATTCTGCCTGTGTTTTGCTGTCGATTACCGGTTTGGTATTGGGGATCACGAAAACATCGGTATAACCGCCTGCCGCTGCAGCGCGTGAACCTGTTTCCAGCGTTTCCTTATACTCATAACCAGGATCGGCAAAATGGGCAAACACATCAACCCAGCCTGGCGACAAATGCAGCTGGTTGCCTGTGATCACTTTATCTGCTTCTGTTGAAATAGCAGGTTGAATATCCTTGATAATACCTGATTCTATAAGGACATCCTGCTTTGTTCCGTTAAATGGGGATGATGGATCGGTAATTGTAACCTGTTGAATTAGAATCTTCATTCTCAAAAAGTTGAGCGAAGATAAGGTTTTCTGTTTTAAGTTTTGTGTTCTCGTTATTAATGAGTTACAAGGTTGTAACGGATAATCCTGAATAAAGGATCTGTTACTGGTTGCCGGGTATAAAATTCCGAGCTTCCGATTAAGGGTAAAGTGATTGACATTTCGGGTCCTGGAAACTGGTAACTGGTAACCGGCAACTTTTAATTTACCACATTTTGCGGTAACAGGGATACCACATAGGCCCTGATATTTTCTACCGTAATATCCATCACCCGCTGGCGTGCTTCCCTGCTGATCCACGCATTGTGCGGAGTAATGATGCAGTTTTTAGCCGTCAGCAGGGGATTTTGGGCAGAAGGCGGTTCCGTCGACAGCACATCCAGCGCCGCCCCGGCAATGCGGTCGCTATTCAGGGCATCGGCCAGGTGCTGCTCATTGATCAATGGCCCGCGTGCGGTATTAATAATGCAGGCCGACGGTTTCATTAACCCGATGAGCTCATTATTAACAAAACCTGTATTTTCTGGCTTAAGTGGACAATGCAAAGAAATAAAATCACTTTTGGCAAATAGCTCGGGCAAAGTGACCAATGGGCCATAGGCATTTGATTTTGGGGTAGGATTGTAATACACGATCTCCATCCCAAATGCCTGCGCGATGCGGGCGGTTTGACGGCCGATATTTCCCCAGCCAACTATACCAAGTGTTTTACCGGCCAGTTCGGTTATGGGTGCTTTTTGGTAACTAAAATCCGGCGCCTTCACCCATTCGCCTGCCGCTACGGAAGCAGCATGTTTACCCACCTGGTTGGTTAATTCCAGCAGCAGGGCAATTGTATGTTGAGCAACGGAAGCTATACCGTATGCCGGCACATTGCAGACTACGATTTTTCTTTTAGCAGCAGCCTGTACATCGATTATGTTGTAACCGGTGGCCGTTACACCGATCATTTTTAACCAGTGTAGTTCAGCTAACGTAGCTTCATTGAACGGTACTTTATTCGTAAGAATGATATTGGCATCGCGGCATCTGTCAACAATTTCATTTGGTTTTGTTCTGTCATAAACAGTCAGTTCACCAAATCGTTCAATTGGCGCCCAGCTCAGATCGCCCGGGTTCAGGGTATAGCCGTCGGTTACTACTATTTTAATCATCACATGTCTATTGAAATAATGAATGGAGCAAAAGTAAGATAAGCCAACAAGGCAGGGAAATGAAGAATGAAAAATGAGGAATAAGTAATTAGAAAGGGAAGGCAGAAAACAGAAGAATATCGAATGTTCAATTTCCAATATTGAAGTTGAATACAGTGTGTAGCTGTATTTGCTTTTAGCTTTCGGCTTACAGCTTTGAGCTGTATTCTGTATTCGCTTGCAGCGTGCAGCTTGTAGCTTGTAGCTGTATTCTGTATTCTGTATTCGCTCGCAGCTTGTAGCTGTATTCTGTATTCGCTTGCAGCTTGCAGCGTGCAGCTTGTAGCTGTATTTAACTATCTTTGCATCAATTTTTCATATGTCAGAATATATCATTTACGTAGGCCAAATTGAAGAATACCAGATGTTGAACGACAGGCAGGCTTTGGATGCTATTTTTCGCAAAGCCCAAAGCGCTGTGGTAGGCGGGGAAGTAGTGGCGCTGGTTCGACAGAATTCTAACGGTCAATCATACAGGTTTGAAGAGATCTCAACACTGGAAGACCTGAAGGAATACAAAAAGAATGTTTATAAAAATGTGAAGGAAGAATAAAAATTGAAAATGCTTTTCGTTTAAAAATTCCCGGGTGAGGCCGGGAGGGTGCCAGTCCAATTTATTTTTTAATAATATATCTTTAATACTTATGAAAGTGCTTGTTACCGGCAGTGCAGGACATTTGGGCGAAGCCCTGATGCGCACATTGAAGGAAATGAAATATGATGTTGTTGGAATAGATATATTGGCATCCGCTTTTACCACACATACTGGCACTATAGCCGATCGCGATTTCGTAAAACAATGCATGCAGGGCGTGAAGGTGGTTATGCATACCGCCACATTGCACAAACCGCATGTGGTTACACATAGTCCGCAACAATTTGTTGATACCAATATTACCGGCACCCTCAATTTATTACAGGAAGCAGTAGCTGCCGGCGTTGATGCTTTTGTTTTTACCAGCACCACCAGCGTATTTGGCGATGCCCTGATACCACCGGTGGGCGCTCCTGCCGCATGGATAACGGAAGATGTTACACCAGTACCAAAAAACATCTATGGGGTTACCAAGACAGCCGCGGAAAATCTTTGTCAACTCTATTACCGCAATTTCGGACTTCCCTGCATTGTGCTGAGAACTTCTCGGTTCTTTCCGGAAGAAGATGACAACCGTAAAATGCGGGCGATCTATTCCGATGCCAATTTAAAAGTAAACGAATTTTTGTATCGCCGGGTAGAAATTGAAGATGTAGTAAGCGCTCACCTGGTAGCCGCTCAGCGGGCACACGCCATTGGCTTTGGCACGTATATCATCAGCGCTACCACGCCATTCTTACCTGCCGATTTGTGGGACCTGCGCATTCATGCAACGGACGTTGTAAAACGGCTGGTTCCGGAATACGTTGAGGAATATGAGCAACGCGGCTGGAAAATGTTTCCGTCAATTGACAGAGTATACGTAAACGAACGCGCCCGCAAGGAGTTAGGCTGGCAACCCAAATACGATTTCAGGCACATCATTGAGCGGTTAAAAGCAACCAACGACCTGCGCAGTTCCCTCGCTATACAGATAGGCGCTAAAGGCTATCATGAAGAAAAATTTGCTGATGGCCCGTTTCCGGTGACAGAAAAGCAATAACTGTATTATCGGTGCCTGCCCCCAAAGCCATCCTCACTTCTTTATGGCTGGATGGCTGTAGCTTATTCATGTAAAGATCAATGCATGAATTGCTAACCCATTTTAATGGTGGTGTTGGCAAAGACATTATTTTTATTGGGTGAAGAACTTCAAACCCATTTTACTGCCCTTGCACCAAATGTTTGTACCAGGAAAAATACTGTTGCTGCTTTTTGCAACCAGCGTAAGCATTTCGCATACCGCATTTGCATTTGACATTTCGCCATTTTCTACTGACATTAAAGCTACGCGGCAGGCCAGTCATATTGCAGGCATAACAAAAGATAAGGTTGTGGTAATAGCAGGAAGCACGTTCCGGTTCACTGTTGATACGCCCGAAGACCAGGGCTTGGTATCAACCCGGCCCACGGTAAAACAATTGCTGCAGCAGCTAACTTCTAAAGACAATTCTATCCAACGGTATGCCATTATAGATAAAGCCGGTAACGCGAAAAACGAAGGCGATATTATATCCGGCGACCGGTTGTTGGTGACTTCGGAAAATGGGAAAGCCAGGAAAATATACCAACTCGATGTAAGGCAGATAGCATTAAGCGGTCAGCTTAATTTACAGCAACAATCCATAACCGTCAATACTAAAAAAGACCTCACCCTTTATTTTACAGCCGGTCAGCGAAGCCCCGATGCTACCGTTAAAATATACCTGCCGGCTGGTATTCATGCTACCATGGAAAATACCACGGTGAATGTGATCGGCCGGGGAAATGTTACCTTAAAAGAACTCGGCCAGCAATCCATCGGGCGTACAGGAACGAAGTATTCGTATTCAAAAGTTGGCGCAGTTACTATAACCCCATTGACCAATGGCGGTTCACTGCTCACTTTTAGTCACCTTGATCTTCGTCCGGCCAATGGCGCTGACCTTAAAATGGTGATCAGCAATGTTAGTTTACCCAAAACCGGCAACTATGTTTTTAAAGCAACTTACACCACCTCAAAACCGGAAGTGTTAACCAGTGCAGGCACAGGTACAGAAACTACAACGCTTGAAGTAACGCCAACCGTTTCAGATTTTGCAAGAGTTGCCGGCAGATCGCTTCAATACAGGGAAGAAGCAACAACTTATAATACCGTTCATTTTACCTGGGGCGCCATGCCCGCTTCCAATGTGGTATTGCTGCAATCAGTCAATAATTCGTGCCACTATGGACCCGCCCGGGCGACCATTGACATAAAAACAGGCAGCGCCACCGTTACCGGGTTAGAACCTGACCAATGGTATAAATTCCGGTTATTGGTTAAAGATGGTAAGCATAAAGGGTTTTCGAATATAATTGAATACTATTCCGGTAAGCTGGATATAAAAAGTTTTGATGTTGCGGGCGACAGCAGCAAGGATTACACGAAGGAGATCAATTATGCCATCGAATACCTTAGCCGGTTAGGCGGCGGCACGCTGCTGTTTAGTAAAGGCGTGTATTCGGTTCGAACCGTTCATTTAAAAAGCAACGTATACCTGTACATTGATAAAGAAGCTACCATTAAAGCATTGAAAGGCGCCGATGCGCCTGAAGTCACCTGGTTCAGCGATAAAAAATACCGGTCGGGATTATCGCCTACAGATGCAGGCCCGTATGCAGATCCCGAAAATTATCTCACCAAGCAGGACGTAGGGCATCACTATTTCAGGAACTCCATGTTCTTTGGTGAAAGGCTCGACAATGTTAAGATCATTGGCAATGGACGCATTACCGGCAATGGTAACATTGTTACCGGCGATCGGGTTATGGACAATGCGCCTGACAACCGTGCCGATAAAATGTTCACCTTTAAATTATGCACCAATATTGAAATAGGCGGTATTTACCGCGATGCTGATCTTTGGTATGACTCAAGTAAAGACGAACCTTATTATATAAGCAAAAACGGTTCGCAAGACTTCAATACCGATAATATGCTGCACATTGACCGCAGCGGGCATTTTGCTTTGCTGGCCACCGGCACCGATTTCATCAATGTGCACAACACCTATTTTTCGAAGCACAGCACGTCGAACGTTCGCGATATATACGATTTCATGGCCTGCAGTCATGTTACCGTAACCAATATTTATTCAAAAGTAAGTTCTGATGATATTGTAAAACCGGGTTCCGATTGCTCTTTGGGCTTTACCCGTCCGGCAAGTGATTATAAAGTTCGCAATGTTATCGGCGACACCAATTGTAACCTGTTTCAAATAGGTTCCGAAACAGCCGATGACATCATGGATATTTGCGTAGACAACATCTACATCCTCGGTTCAAACAAAGCCGGCTTTTCCATTTCAACCAACGATGGCGGGTATATAAAGAATATTCATCTTAACTGTGGTCATACCGGCTCGCTGCATGCCCGGTCAAAAATGTACCGCACCTTTGCGCCATTTTTTATTTCGATCTCCAATCGCGGCCGCATCATAGGCGCCGAGGTAGGAAAATATGCGTTTACCGACAATGGCGAACCGCACAATGAATTGCTGGTGAAAAATGTAAACATCGGCCAGGTAGAAAACATACTATTGAATGGAATAGATATTTATGAAGTATACGCAGGCAGTTCTTTCAATGGAAAAAGATGGGCCGGGTACGATGGAAAACAACGCAGGGCAACACCCATCATTGCAGGGTATAGCTTACCAGCAACCGAACAGGTTACCGGTGGTTTGAATTTTACCCTGCCCAACGGCAAACATACCGGTTACATAAAAAATGTTGTTTTCAATGATGTGCATGTGCTGGTGAAAGGCGGCAATCCATTAGCAGATACCGCGGCCACGCCGCCTGAACTGGGCGTTGGGCAGTACAATGCATCCAACCTTAAAGTACAGCCCTCATTTGGTCTTTGGGCGCGGCATGTAAAAGATTTAACCGTAAAAGCAAGCTCATTCCGGTATGAAAAACCCGACAGCAGGTATGCGCTGTTGCTGGATGATGTGATCGGCGCTCAAATTTCAGGGGTAAAAATGGTTCGGCCGGCCGACAACCCTACAGGAATAAAGCTCAAAAATGCGTCGGATATTCATATAGAAAATGTTTCTTACTACGAGCAATAGAAGGTTAACAAGTTCTTCCTTTTACCTGCATTCCACAGTTTGACGTGTTTTTATTACTTTTAGGCTTTAAGTCACCGAAAGGATATAGTGCATTCATCATTTGAATATGACGAAAAAGCCTTGCTGGTTCAGGTAGCCGCAGGAAACGAAAGTGCCTTTCGTTCGCTTTTTGATGCCTATCGCAACCGCCTTTACTTTTTTATTTTCCGGCTCACCCTGTCAAAAGAAGTAGCAGAAGATGTTCTGCAGGATACTTTTTTAAAGATCTGGTTGAACCGCGATAATCTGGACAGGGTAGAACATTTCAATGCCTATTTATTCAGGGTAGCGCAGAATGGTGTTTTAACAGGTTTGCGACGCAAGGCGGTTGAAGCAAGTATCTTACAGGACAATCAGGATCCATCACCCCTGCAAATTATTCCCGACCAACAACTGCATTATAAACAGGTAAAAGCCACATTACAGGAAGCCATCGAGACCTTGCCACCGCAACAAAAAAAAGTATTCCTGTTGCGCAGGGAAGAAGGCCGCAAGATCCAGGAGATCGCAACCCTTATGAACATTTCGGGCCTCACCGTAAAAAAACACCTGACCGCAGCACAAAAGACGATTCGCCAGGCATTGGAAAATTCTTTCCCCGATGATTGGGCTATCCTGCTCATTATCCTGGGATTGGAAAAGCTGTTATAGCGAAAAAAAATATTTTTAAAAGCACTGCTACCTTTTTTCAGCTCGTTAGTCTTGTAGTAAACCCGGGTTACTTTATCGCTAATGTACCTTTAAATTATTGTGAACAGCGGCAATTGTAAAGCTATGGCGCAAAACAGGATAAACTATTTACTGGAAAAAAAGCTGGCCCAGCAGGCAACACCCGCTGAACTGGAAGAATTTGATGCCCTGGTACAAAATGCCAATGAAGACAGCGCCCTGCGAGAAGCACTGGCGGCTGCCTGGCTGCAGTTCACAACAACTGATCAGCTTCCACAACCAGAGGCTGATGTAATGTTCAATAATATTCTAACTACATCTGAAGGATTGCATCGCCAGCCGGCAAAGGTGGTTCCGCTCGTACGCGGAATGAATTGGCGGCGTATGGTAGCTGCAGCCGTTATTATAATACTGTTAGGCGCCGGTACAATACTGTATTTGAATAATAATAGTAAAAGCAAGAGCACCGACACAAGCGCACCTGTTATAGCAGATATAAAAGCGCCTGGTTCTGCCAACGCAATACTTACCCTGTCAAATGGCCAACAGATTGAATTAAACAAAACGGCAACCGGTAATGTAGCGCAACAGGAAAACGCTAACATTATGAAGCTGGCCAACGGCCAGATCGTTTATAATGCTTCTTCAGCAAACAATGCACCGCTTACCTATAACACGCTTACTGTTCCAAGAGGTAGCCAGGTAGTTAGCATTGTATTGGCAGATGGCAGTAAGGTTTGGTTGAATGCAGCTTCCTCACTTCGCTATCCGGTTGCATTTACCGGGAACGAACGTAATATTGAAATGACCGGCGAAGTATATTTTGAAGTAGCGAAGAATGCGGGCAAACCATTCATCGTTATTGTTACTCAGGGTGCGCGCGTGGAAGTTCTGGGCACACATTTTAACATCAACGCCTATAATGATGAAGAAAGCATTAAAACCACGTTATTAGAAGGCAAGGTTAAAGTAAGCGACCTGCCTGCCGGCAGTCAAAGTCAACAATCAGCAATATTAAAACCAGGCGAACAAGCCGCCATTTACCATTCACCATTGAACATTCAACACTCACCACTCACCATAAACCATTCACCCGATCTCGAAGAAGTAATGGCCTGGAAGAACGGTCGCTTCGAGTTTGCGGGTAATACCATTGAACCTATCATGCAACAGGTAGCACGCTGGTACAATGTTCAAATAGAGTACCGAGGCGCTAAACCTACCGATAATTTTATGGGAGGAACTTCCCGTCAGGCCAATGTATCAGAAATTTTAAAAATCCTGGAACAAACCAAAGCGGTTCGCTTTCATATTGAAGACAAGAAGATCATTGTAAGTAAGCCATGAAAACCCAAGGAGTGGGCCTGAAAAAAAACCACCTCGGCTGGATCCCGAAGTGGCCAATTGTTCGGGTTCACTCCAATTAAAAGTCCGGTAAGACTGCTTTCTCCTGACAGATCAGGAGGTAATTATTGTTAACCCAAACTAAAACAAAGTTATGCAATTTAAGTTGCCTAATCGCCTTTGTGTGCAAACGAAGGCGCCGGCTCTTTATTCCATCCCGCATGTTAGGCGGGAGTTAACCGTAAAACAACTGCTGCGGATCATGAAGCTGACGGCCATTTTATTATTAACTGCTGCATTGCAGGTAAGCGCCAATGGGTTTTCCCAGGGCATTACCCTGAAACAAAAAAATGCACCGCTTGAAAAAGCGTTGCAGGAGATCAGGAAACAATCTGGTTTCAATGTGGTATACACAAAGCAACAGGTAAGCAATGCATCCCCTGTAACAATTGACATCAACAATGTTCCCCTGCAAAAAGCACTGGATGAATTATTAAAAGGCCAACCCCTCACATATTCCATACTCGATAAAACCATTATTATACAACCGCGCATTACTGCACCTTCCGCACAACTTGATTCATTCCCAACCGGTGAATTTAAAGGACGTGTGAACAACTTACAGGGCGAACCGCTCGCAGGTGCGAATGTCACTAATAAACGTACTGGCCGCGGCACCCAAACCAATGCCGCAGGTAATTTCCAATTGAATGATGTGGCCCCTAATGATATTATCTCGTTCAGTTATACCGGATATGCCACGTTTGATGTAAAAGCAGACAACCGCAGCAATCACATTATTATTTTGCAGGTGGCCGAAAACAAACTCGATGAACTGGTGATACAGGCATACGGCACAACCACCCGCCGTAGCAGCACCGGCGCTATTACCCGGGTAACGGCAACTGAATTACAGAAACAACCCGTTCCCAATGTGCTGCAAGCCCTGGAAGGGCTGGTGCCGGGCCTGTCTATTACCCAGAACAATGGTTTACCAGGCGCTAACCCCAATGTGATCATTAGAGGAAGAAATACCATTTCCGGTAATACCATTCCATTATACATAATTGATGGCGTCCCTTACGATGGCCGGCCGGTAAACCAGCGTCAACTGGATGGTACTACAACGTATACAGGAGCCACAGGCGTTTTGTCGCCATTAATTAATATCAATCCTTCAGATATTGAAAGTGTGGAAGTGTTAAAAGATGCCGATGCAACAGCCATCTATGGATCAAGAGCAGCGAATGGCGTTATCCTCATCACTACCAAACGCGGAAAACCCGGCAAAACAAAACTCTCACTTAATGTAACTACGGGCGCCGGAAAGATCGGCCGCTTTGTTGATCTGTTGAATACAGAACAATATGTAACGCTGCGCCGCGAAGCGTATCGCAATGACCCTACCGTTGCATTTACGCCCAATTTCGCCCCTGATGTATTGGTGTGGGATAATACGAAATATACCGATTGGCAAAAAGAGTTGATCGGCGGAACATCTAAAACAACGGATCTGTCTGCTTCCGTTTCAGGAGGCGATAGCCGCAACCGTTTTCTGTTAGCCAGCTCCTTTTACAACGAAACAACCATATTTCCCGGCGACTATAGTTATAAACGCGGATCGGTGCATGCCACCATGGAACACTTTTCGCTGGATAGAAAATTCAACGCGGCGTTGTCTACTTTTTATACAACCGACAGAAATAATATCTCGGGCTCCGACTTTACCAATATCGCCTTTAACCTGGCGCCCAATTTTCCCCTGTACGATTCTACCGGTAAATTATACTGGGGTGGCAATACCGCCAACCCAATAGCAACCGGGAACAACACCACCGAAAACAAAACAACCAACCTGGTATCGAATATATCACTGCGCTATACGGTATTGCCGGGATTAAACATTAAATCGAACTTCGGGTACAATCGCATTGAAATGTCGTTCAAACGGCTTAGTCCCACTACAGGAGCAAATCCTGCATTTAATCCACAGCCTTCCGCGCTGCTTTCAAATAACGTATCACAAAGCTTTTTAGTGGAACCACAGGCTGAGTATACCCGTTATATAAGCAGCGGAAAGTTAACGGCACTGGCCGGCGGTACCTGGCAGCATACAAAGAATGAACAACCGTATGTGATCAATGCCACATACCCCTCTGATGCTTTGCTGAGTATGTTAAGCGGCGCTATAAATCCAACGATCTCCAGTGTAGCCACTGCGTCAAAATTCGCCTCGGTATTCGGTAGAATCAATTACAACTGGCGCGATAAATACATTTTGAATATCAGTGGGAGAAGGGATGGTTCTTCCAACTTCGGCGATAATAACAAGTACGGCAATTTTGGCGCTGTTGGCGCAGCCTGGGTATTTTCAGAAGAAAAGCCGGTTAAAGAACGCTTTGGCATGTTGAGCTATGGAAAATTGCGCGGCAGTTATGGTTCTACCGGTAGCGATGCAGCAAGCGCTTATTCGTATTTATCAACCTATACCATCCTGGGTTCTACCTACGGACCTGAAGCAGCAGCTACGCCAAGCCGCATTTCCAACCACAATTATCAATGGGAAGTTACCCGTAAGCTGGAAACAGCGCTTGAACTGGGTTTATTCAACGACAGGTTGTTGATCAATGCGGCCTGGTTCCGTAACCGCAGCAATAACCTGCTGGTATCTTATACGCTGAGCGCACAAACCGGGTTCAACGGCTATACGGCCAATTTGCCCGCCCTGGTACAAAACACCGGTTGGGAATTTGATGTAAGCACAACGAACATTAAATCAAAAAGCTTTAACTGGACAACCTCCATTAACCTCACCATTCCCGATAACAAACTGGTTGACTTTCCCAATTTTCTCACATCATCCTATAGCACCAGTCAGTATATAATAGGAGAGCCGCTGAACATTCAGCCCAAATTTGTATTTAACGGGGTAGACCCGTTAACCGGCAATGCTACCATACTCGACGCCAATAAGGATGGTAGAATAAGTTTCGGCTTTCTGGCGAATGGCAAAGGCGACCAGGTAGCTATCACCACAAACCCCAAATACTACGGTGGCATAAAAAATACCATTACCTGGAAGGGTTTCCAACTGGACGTTCTATTACAGTTTGTAAAACAATTAGGGTTGAACGAAAATGCTATGCAAACCAACACCATTGGCAATAGTTACAACAACTATGTGGGCGCAATGGGCCGCTGGCAGAAGCCAGGTGATGTAACCAATATACCAAGAGCAGGCCTTACCGGCAACTATACTACTTTTTTTTCCTATTATACCAATTCTACAGCCATGTATTCCGATGCTTCTTTCATGCGTGTGAAGAATGTATCCTTATCATACAACTTTCCGCATGATCTTATTAAACGGATAAGAATGGAAAACTGTGCGATATACGTGCGTGGCCAGAATTTATATACGTTCACAAAATATAAGGGATACGATCCCGAAACGCCCGGCAGGGTTACGCCCCTGTTAAGAACGCTGTATGCCGGCATCCAGTTAACCTTCTAAAAATTCCCGTTATGCAATCCACTCTCAAAAAATATATTTCACTTCTTATTGCAGCAGGCTTTATGTTCACCGGCTGTAACAAGCTGGTAACAGTAGATAAACCTACCAACCAATTGCTTACGCCCGTTGTGTTTCAAAACGACAATACCGCAAAACTGGCAGTAACCGGTATGTATAATAATATGGTAAATGGCGGTATTCAGGCCAGCAGGTTGTTTACAACCGCTATACCTGCGTTAACTGCCGATGAACTGTATTTTTATACCAATACCTCAATGGATCAGTTTCGTTATAATTCCATTTTAGCTACAGATGGTACCGTGTATAGTATATGGCAGGAGCTGTACCAGAATATTTATTATGCCAATGCGGTAATTGAAGGCGCTCAACCCAGTAAAGGTATGTCAGCAGTTTATAAGAATACCGCCATTGGCGAGGCGAAATTTATCAGGGCATTTATGCACTTTACCTTGGTGAATTTTTATGGTGATGTGCCATTAATTACCACCACCAATGTAAATGAGAACGCCCTGGCGCCCCGTACTGCCACCGCTACGGTATATGAACAGATCATTGCCGACCTGAAAGATGCACAAAGCCTGCTCGACACGGCCAATGCTGGCAGTAACAACAGAACAAGGGCCAATAAGTGGTCGGCTACCGCCTTGCTGGCAAGGGTATATTTATACACGGGCGACTGGGCCAATGCAGAAGCACAGGCCAGCGCCGTGCTTGGTAATACCGGCTTGTACAACCTGCTGCCAACAGCCAGTATGAACAATGTGTTCCTGGCCAACAGCGGCGAAGCCATCTGGCAACTGTATTCACAGGGTAATAATGGTTTCACACAATTGGGAAGTTCCTTTTTGCCAACTACTTCTACTCCGGCAACACCCAGATACGTTCTCACCAACCAGTTATTGAATGCTTTTGAAACCGGCGACAAGCGTAAGACCACCTGGGTGAACAGCGTTACTGTTTCGGGCACTCTTTATTATTATCCATATAAATACAAACAACCCACTACTACCACTACCGGTATTGAATATTATATGCAATTACGGCTGGCCGAACAATACCTGATCAGGGCCGAAGCACGCGCACAGCAAAACAAGACCGGTGATGCGCAAAACGATCTGAATGCCATTCGCAACCGGGCAGGGTTGGCCAATACAACTGCCGCCACCAAAGATGACCTGTTAAATGCTATTTATAAAGAACGCCAGGTGGAGCTTTTTACAGAGCTGGGTCACCGTTGGTTCGATTTAAAAAGGACCAATACCATTGACGCCGTTATGAACGCTGCCAAACCTGGTTTATGGAACCCGTATGCAGCAAAATACCCGATACCGCAAACCGCCAGGAACAGCAATATTAATCTGGAACAGAATGAGGGGTATTAAGAAAAGCTACAAGCCGCAAGCTTCAAGCTACAAGCTAAATACAAGTGGCTGTTTTTCTTGCTTGCAGCTTGCAGCGTGAAGCTTGCAGCTGTATTTCATTAGCACATTATCAAATAAGCATATTATTCAAACTATGAAGCGATTTTTTGTTTCTCTGTCCTGTATTGTATCTGTGTGTAGCGTAATGGCACAACAACCGGCCACCACAGGCGCCACACCACCGGCAACGACGACAACAACACCGAAAGCGCCCAAACCGTATAAAGACGTAATAACCGCAGCCGCTGTAACAAAGAAAGGATTGTTCACCGTACATAAAGTAGAGGAAAAGTATTATTTCGAAATTCCCGATAGCATATTGAATCGTGAGATCCTGGCTGTTACCCGGTTCACTAAAACCGCCGGCGGCTCAAGTGCTTATGGGGGAGAAATTGCGAACCAGCAAACCATCCTGTTTGAAAAAGGGCCTTCGAATAACATTTTTTTACGGGTAGTAGCGCTGATCAGCCAGGCCGATTCTACCAATGATATTTATAAAGCCGTAACAAACTCCAACCTGAACCCTATTGCAGCCGCATTCCCTGTAGCCGCTTATAACACCGGTGCGCATAGTACGGTAATCGATGTAACCGAGTTCTTTAAAGGCGATAATACATCGGTAAGCATTGATGCCGCTATCAAAAAAAGATACACGTTAGGTGCGTTGGCGGCAGACCGTTCTTACATCCAGAACATTACTACTTATCCCATCAATACAGAGATCCGTACTGTTAAAACGTATACCTCTACTATAGGAGAATCTGTATCCTTTGGCGCCGGCTTTTTTCCGGTAGCCAAAGTAGCCGGCGCTGTTACGCTGGAGATAAACACCTCTTTATTGCTGTTGCCTGAAACGCCCATGTGCAAACGGAGCTTCGATCCACGTGTAGGCTTTTTTGGCGATAGTTATATGTTGTTTAGCGATGATCAGCAGAAAGCAGATGATGAACAATTCATTGTTCGCTGGCGCCTGGAGCCCCAACCCGAAGACATGGAAAAATACAAACGGGGCGAACTGGTTGAACCGGCCAAACCGATCGTGTATTACATCGATCCGGCCACGCCCAAAAAATGGCGGCCTTACCTGATGGCCGGTATCAATGACTGGCAAAAAGCATTTGAAAAAGCCGGTTTCAAAAATGCCATCATGGCCAAAGAATGGCCGGAGAACGATACCACGATGAGCCTCGAAGATGCCCGTTTTTCCGTACTCCGTTATTTTGCTTCTCCCATACCCAATGCCTATGGACCCAATGTACATGATCCCCGCAGTGGTGAGATCCTCGAAAGTCATATTGGCTGGTATCACAATGTTATGGAACTGGTGCACGACTGGTACATGGTTCAATGCGCAGCAACAGATCCCAAAGCCCGCAAGATGAAATTTGATGACGAACTGATGGGGCAATTGATAAGGTTTGTATCCTCACATGAAGTAGGGCATACCCTGGGACTTCGCCACAATTTCGGCAGCAGCAGCCAGACACCGGTTGAAAAACTACGCGACAAGGAATGGCTGGCAGCGCATGGCCATACGGCATCCATAATGGATTACGCCCGCTTCAATTATGTAGCGCAACCGGAAGACAACATTCCGCAGGAAAGCCTTTTTCCCCGAATTGGTGAATACGATCAATGGGCCATTCAATGGGGCTACCGCTATACAGGCATTACCAAACTGGAAGAAGATAAAAAATTAACCAACCGCTGGATCGTTGACAGCCTGAAAGCAAATCCACGCCTTTGGTTTGCGGGTGAGGGCCTTCAGGTACGCGACCCGCGCGTTCAAACCGAAGACCTGGGCAATAATGCCATGAAAGCCGCTGAATATGGCATTAAGAATTTAAAACGAGTGCTGGCCGGTTTACCTGAGTGGACAAAAGAAGAAGGCGATCTGTATGAAAACCTGAACCACATGTACGTACGGGTGGCCGATCAATATACACGTTACATAGCACACGTAGTCAGAAACATTGGTGGCACCTATGAAACAAGGAAGAGCATTGAACAGGACGGCCTGGTATACACACCAGCTCCAAAGGCGCTTCAAAAAGAAGCTATTGCCTTTATAAATAAAAATGTTTTTGAAACACCTGAATGGTTATTGGATAAAAACATCGCCAATAAGGTCAGGTATCCCCTTCATGCCACTATATGGACAACTATTTCAAAGACCATGCATGAATTATTGGGCCGTGATGGCACTAGTAGTCTTTTAATGACGCTGGAGACAATGGAGAACCGGTTTCCTGAAGCGAATAATTACACCATGGGAGAAATGATGACCGATCTGAAGACCGGCATCTTTTCTGAACTTACAAGTAAAAAAAGCATCACCTACTGGCGTCGTGCATCCCAAAAACAATTCATAAAGGAACTGGTAGAATATATGCAGTTAAAAGTACCGATAGGGGGCCCGGGATCTGGTATTTCAATCGATTTTTCCGGATCAGATGCACCAACTGCTGTACGCGCGCATTTATCGCAGTTAAAAAGAGAGATCGATGCGGCGCTGCCAACCATGGCTGATAAATTAAGCAAGGACCATTTGATAGACCTGTCGCACAGAATTAAGCAGGCGCTGGAAAGAAAAGACTAAACCAAAGAACATGAAACAACTTATCATAGCAGCTTGTATTTTTCCGCTGGGCCTGCAGGCGCAGACCAACAATACACATATAAAAGCTACGATAGCCGGCATGGAAGCCGGGAAAAAGATCTATCTCAAAGACAGCCGTTATCAGGCGATCGATTCCACTGAATCAACGGTAAATGGCTTTGCATTCAACTTCCATATAGCAGAAGGAGAGGGTAGCACTTACCTGTTGCAGATAGGCAAAGCAAACGGCATGGATAATACCACGCTTCATTTGTACCTCGATAAAGGGACCGTTCTCATCAAAGGGAATGGTCCGCTTTTCAAAAATGTGCGTTTAACAGGCCCGTCTTTTATTAACGACTGGAACCATTTCCATCAATATATAAAAGCCAACGCAACAGCTACTGCCGCTTTAAGCAAACAGGCACAGGAGGCCCGCAATAAACAGGACAGCATTGCTTTAAAACAACTGTATGCTCAATTGCGCGAAACAGATTCTGTGAACCGCCAAATGACCGATCAATGGATCCTGTCGCACCGGTCATCGCCCATCAGCGTGTGGTTGTTATCGACCCGTTATTTTTATAACAGGATAGAAAAGCACGAAGCATTGTTTAAAAAGTTATTGCCAACCGCCATCAACAATGCCATCGGAAAGAAAATGCAGGAGCAGGTAATGATCAATGATCTTAATGGCATTGGAAAAACAGCGCCCAACCTGTCATTGACCGATACCGCCGGCAAACCGGTAGCCTTACAGGATTTCAAGGGTAAATATGTGCTGCTCGATTTCTGGGCTAGCTGGTGTTTACCCTGCCGTGAAGAAACCCCATTCTTACAACAAGCCTTGCAGCACTACGGCAACAAGAACTTTACTATTATAAGTGTATCAATAGACAACGATACCTCGAAATGGTTGCAAGCGGTTCGCAAGGACGATATGCAATGGACAAATTTGATCGACCCGGCCGTGAACAGGTCAAATGGGGTACTGCATGGCTATTATGTGCCCACCGTTCCTACCAATTTATTAATTGATCCCAATGCAAAGATCATTGCGCGTAATTTAAGAGGAGAGGAGGTAGCCAAAAAGCTGGAACAGGTGTTAACCAACAGGCAATAGACAATAGGCAATTGGCAATGCGTAAGTGCATTACTATATATTCAAAAAAACTAACGTTATGAAATATTTACAGCTATTTATTTTGTTCACCATAACCCTGACAATTACATCCTCCTGCGAAAAAAATGACGCCGTCATTCCGCAGCTCACTTCGGTAAATGTGGTGCATGCGGTGATCAATGCATCTGCGATCAAGGTAAATACAACCGGTTCCAACATAACCTATACCAGTTATACCGATTCCATCAGGTTCGGTGCTTTTAAATTGTATTCCCTGGTTGCCAGCGACGCTACGCCGTTATCGATCGTAGCTTCCTCCGATACAACCAAACCTTTATTCAACGCTGAATTATTTACCAGCGCCGGCGAAATGTATTCCTTGTACCTGACGGGTCAATATCCGCAGGCGGATACAGTTTGGGTGCGTGAAGAGATGAGTAATTACACCGATAGCCTGATCGGGATCAGGTTTGTTAACTTATCGCCTAACAGCAATGCAATAAAAGTTAATATTAAAGGCAATGCAACACAGCTTGAAGCGAACAATCTTGGTTATAAGCAGATCACCGCGTTTAAACAATATGCAGCAAAGACCACGAACCCGAACTATCAATTTGAAGTGAGGGATGCTGCAACCAGCACGCTGCTCACCAGCTTTACCTTGTCGTATACGCGCTTTCATAACCATACCCTGGTCATAAAAGGGCTCACAGGAGTAACCGGTACCAATGCCATCAGCGTCTTTTCTGTTGCTCCTTATTAAATAATACAGGTAGCTACATGATTAAAAAAGGCTGTCCCGAAATATGGACAGCCTTTTGAATTATACAGTACAGATCGTTTATTTAAGTATTGTCACATTGTTGCTTTCTATCTGTGACACGGGCGATGTTTTTGTTAAGGTATCAGGCACCTGTGTTCTGGCCTTTGTCCACCTGCCTAATGTAAGATCGTATGTACCACTCAGTTTGTTAAAAATACCCAGGTCTGCCCCATAATAGCTAAAAGCCAGGGTATTGGTACCATTCTGATAATACGGTTGATCAGCAAGGGTGATAGGATTTTTGATATCGTAATAATCACTGTTACAAATGGGGTAACCTTTACCGGCACTGTATAAACTGCCACCGGTTCCAATGAACACCACATCTACGGGAACAGAAGCTGCAGTAACGTTCGTGCCTTCAAATATTGCCATCCCAAATGCATTTCCGCTGTTGGCCAGTAGGTTGGTGGTACCAGTCCCAAAGCCTTCACCGGTTCCCCCGTATGCGTATGCTCTTATCCAGTTGGAAGAGCTTATGTTGGTAGAACTGGCCCCATTGATCAGTTTTTTAGTTCCCCCTACATAAAAGAAAGAGCCTTTGGTAGCCTTACCTGCAGTAAGATTGAATTTATACGTACGCAAACCACCGGTAGCCCATCCATTGGCAGGAAAGCCGGCTGGCGTGGAAGCGCCGGCGTTGTTGGTTGTAACTACAGAAAAAGGAGTAACGGCAAAATCAATATCTCTGGTGGCCATAAATTGCATGTACTCGTAGTCGGCATCGGTACCTATTACATCACTAATAAAGCCGGTGATCAAAACTGGCGTTACGTTAACTGCGGAGCTTAATTTCACTACATCTGTTCCGGTACGCAAGCGGAACTGGGGCACGCGATTACCATCTTTAGCGGTCTTATTAAAAAGAATTCCGCAAAAATTGGAATAAAAAGGCGCTTCATTGTTGGCAAATGTGGCGTTTGATTCTGTATGCAATGTAAGTTGGCCAAATGTATCATCTACAGTTTTATCGCCAGCTAGCACATCGGCAGGTGTTGACAATGGACTGAAATTCGCTTTTACAATGATCCCTAAAGTGCTTTCATAATTATCCGGATTTTGAATAATGAGATTGATCGGTATGCGATTGGGTGGAATTACATTACCGGAAGATACTTTTGTAACCACATCATTGGTAAGATTGGTGATCTGCAAAATGCCATCTACTCTGGTCAACGTACCGCCTTCTACATTTATAACTACAGAATCACCTGGCTTATAACTGGCAGCCGCATCGCCAATGGCAACTGAAATGCCACGCAACAGCGATAGGCGGCGACTGTCCTGTAAGATCAGCAATCCATTCGGCAGGTTATTACCAGAGTGATCCGAAACCACAACGCCTGTTATAGACGTTGAACCAAACATATTGTCCTTTGAAAGAACTACGTCATTACCTTTAAATAGGTTCCTCACATCGTATATAGCGAGGTAAGGACTTATTTCCCCACCGGGATAATTATCCTTTTTGCAGGCCCATAAAACAACCAATGATAAAAGAGAGAAAGTATATGCTAATGACTTTTTCATTTTGTTATTATTAAATCTGTAGTTTAAGAAATCCCCAAATCACAAAATCTCTAAATCAACAATCTCTTTTATTGTTTCTGCCACCAAACCTGCGTTGATATAACATCAGTGCCCTGCGCATCAACAGCCAATTGGTAATTCGTTGGGTTGGTCGACTGAACATATACAGGATACGTCATCCTGGCCGGCATTACACCATTGTTCCTTAAACCAGCACCCTTGGGCAATACCGGGTGGCCGGTACGGCGGTATTCAAACCATTGCTGCATATCTACCAGGAACAGGGCATAGTATTTTTGCAAATGGATAAGTTCCATCTTCTGGTCCGGCGTAAAACTGTTATTCCAGTTTATACCGGCTGCGGTAAGCCAGGTAACTACGTTAACACTCCAGGCAGGTAACCAGAGGGTGATACTTGTTTTAGCACCTTCATTATAATAAGTTTCTGCTGACCCGCTGATCCAGCCTTTCAAAGCAGCCTCAGCCAGAATTAAATTAACTTCTGCATAGTTCATCATCATACCGGTCATTGGCTCGGTCATTAAATTGGCAGCCGTAACATTATTTACGGTTTGGGCATTTGAGTAGAAATAAGATCTCTTTGTTGGATTTTCTCCCGGAGCATAGCCACTGGGCACACCGGCAAAACCGGCGGAGGAGGGAACAATACGCCATCTGTTCACTCCATTGGTACCATAAGTATTTATATCAATGCGCGGGTCTGACCATTCAACCAGGTTATCGATAAAAAAACTGGCAAGGCCTGGCGCTCTCCAGTCCTGTTCCCGTACAGAGGTAACATAAGGGGAGATATAAGGAGCAACACCGGTCCAGCGTAAAATAGCAGACTCATCGTTGGTTGCTATGATCGGGTAATTGGCTTTATTGGTTTCAGCGATCTCTTTTATTTTGTCTATGCACAGTTGTGCTACTTCCGTTTTTCCCGAGATCCTCAGCAACAACCGTAAATACAGCGAATTGCCAAACTTGCGCCATCTGGAAGCATTACCGCCATACACCGGATCGCTGCCTGCTTCAATATTTGGCCCTCCGTTTAATAATGTATTGGCTTCTTCCAGCTTTTTGAAAATATCCAGGTAAATATCCTTCTGGCGATCAAAAGCAGGTTCAATGATGCTGCCATCTTCAGGTTTCGCCTTATTAGATTCAAAGTAAGGTACATCGCCGTAAGTATCAGTAAGCAGAGAGTATATCCATGACTGACAGATCAGCGAGATGCCCATATAGGATTTATTATAGTTCAGGTCGCCACTCGCGATCTTGTAGATATCTTTAAAATTGGTAAGCTCTGTGTACCAGCCATTGTAAAGATAATCGGCCCAGGTAGAACGGTAATCGTACCGGAATACTTTTCCTTCTCCATCACCCATATCTACCGTCACCTGCATGAGCTCATTATTAAAGTTGCGGTTCCGTATCATATTATACGCAAGTGTATTGGTGAGCGCGGGGGCCAGCAACTGTCGCGGCTGCGCGTTGGGCGTTGTGTTCGGGTTGGTATTGATCTCCGTGAAATCCTTTGTACAGGATGATACAGCCAAACTGAATGACACTATAACAATTGTGAATTTATTTATGATCAGCTTCATATTTTCAATTAATTAAAGTCCAACAACCAGGTTACATCCGATAGTACGGGTCGAGGGAAATTGACCGATCTCAAAACCTTGCAAAATATCGCTTCCCATAATGGTCCCGAATTCAGGATCGAACATGGGCCATGGCGACCAGATGAACAGGTTACGGCCATAGATACCGAATGTGGCTCTTTGCAATCCGAGTTTTTTGGTAATCTTCGGATGGAGGGTATAATCCAGCCGGGCCTCTCTGAATTTGATATAGTCGGTGCGGAAAGTGCTGCCTTCCGCGTTGTCTACACCAAAATGTGAACGGTAATACTCATCGATGTCTGTAGCAGTGACATCATTCTTTCTGTATTTACCATCAGCTTCCAGAATAACACCATTACCAATGATACCATTATATCTGCCGGGAAGTGTCTTTGTCAATTTTCCCTGTTCGGCCATTTTATAATGCATCAGCGAATGTGCCACACCGCCATACTGCACATCGAACAATACATTTAACCGGAATTGTTTATAACTGAAATCATTGCCGAAACCCAGCCTCCACTTGGGAATGGTATTGCCCAGGTATTGAACTTCCGGGGAGATGAATGCTACACCGGTATTGGCATCATACACTATTTCACCTTCAGGAGAACGCACATAACCTCTTCCATACAGGTCGCCCATGCTGCCACCCACTTTGGCAACTATCTGTCCGCCACCAACAGGGCCATATTGCAATACCACTGAACTATCGGCCAGTTCTTTAATTGTATTTTTATTGGCGGAGAATACGATATTGGCATTCCATTTAAAACCACTTTTCGTAACGATCGGAGTTCCATTCAGCGCTACTTCAATACCTTTATTAACTACACTACCGAGGTTAATTATTTGCCGGGCATAACCAGATGCTCTGTCTACTACGCGCTCCAGGATCTGGTCCCTGGTATTACCTGTATACATCGCTACATCAAAACCTAACCGGTTTTTAAACATTTTAGCGTTAATCCCGGCTTCATATGTTACAGTGCGCAAAGCCCGCAGGTTGGGATTGGTAAGCGTGGTAGGATTTTGCAAGGCGCCGCTCCAGAAACTGCCCGGAGATTGATAATTGTTAGATGCCGTACGATAAGGGGTGGTTTGACCGCTACCGACACCTGATGCCGAGAATCTTAATTTGGCATAGTTTATTACTACGGGTAATTTAAATACTTCAGAGGCTATAAAGCTAACGTTGGCAGAAGGATAAAAGAACCCGGTATTATCTGTACGTTCGGGCGTAGCCAGCACGCTGTTCCAGTCTTGCCTTGCTGTTACATCTGCAAACAGGAAATCTTTATAACCAGCGGTGATCAATCCATAAAAGCTGTTAATAGCGTATTTGCTTTTATAAGGAACAGTCGCCAGCGGGCCGGCTGCATTTGGCAATGTATATACACCGGCATAAATAAGCGAGTCGGCGCGATTTTCATCCTTATTATAAGTGTTTCTCAACGCACTACCACCGGCTGTAATGGAGAAGTCAAAATCAGCATTTACTTTTTTGGCATATTTCAACAGGAAATCGGTAGTAGCTTCCTGGGTAAATATACTTTGTGTGCGATAGCTTCCCTTCGCAAATTTTGTACCGGCATCATAGGGCCGCCTTTGTGAACGTTGTTCGTTACTCAGGTCTAACGATGTTCTTACCTGCAGGCTTAATTCTTTATTGAATGTATAAGTAGCCTGTACATTACCCGTTACTACATGCCGGTTGGAGGCATTCAGGAATTCATAAGCTACCGCATACGGATTTTCGGGGAAGGAACTGTATGGATAAAAGATCCCTTTTTGTTCCTGGCCATTCTTCCAGTAATTTTTTAACCAGTCAAGATCTGCATTGGGTTGCCAGAAAATGAACCAGTACATGATACTCTGGTTACCATAACCGGCGCCGGGCAGGTTATCGCTCCATTTATTGGTATAGTTTATTTTGGAAGAGATCTGTAAATGATCATTCACTTTGGAGTTTACAGCTAATGAAGCCGTATTCCGTTTATAGCCGGTATTCGGAATGATCCATTTGTTCTGCACGTTCGTCAACGAAAAACGGGCCGTGGTTTTATCAGAACCCCCATCAACACTCACTGTATTGGTAATGGTATTACCCGTTGTAAAGAATTTACGCAATTTATTTTTATACGGCTTCCATTCAGTTGGTACTGTAGCACGGGCCTGGGTAACCGGGTCTAACTGATAGAACATTTGTCCATCAAAACGCGGACCATAAGCGGAGCTGCTGGCTGAGTTGGCAGACCGGCCATAATCGTAATCTGCCTGGCCATCCAGGCCCAGGCCATATTCAAATTGCATATCGGGCCAGCGGTTAGCCTGTTCAATATTAGCATTGGAATTGAAATTAACACCCAGGCTTTTTTTCTTATTACCACCTGATTTGGTAGTGATAATGATCGCGCCGTTAGCGGCCCGTTGCCCATACAAGGCTGCGGCGCCTGGTCCCTTTAACACGGTAACCGATTCAATATCTTCCGGGTTCAGGTCATTTAAACTGGTGCCATAATCGGCCGGCATATTATCAGAACCGGTTCCATACGTTGCTTCGCCACCTACAGCGGTCCTGCGGCCGCTGCCCGTATTAATTACTACGCCGTCAACTACAATGAGGGCTTCATTATTATCGGTCAGGTTATTTTCACCACGCAATATGATCTTATTACTTCCGGTTGGTCCCGCATTTGATCTTACCAGGTTCAAACCAGCTACTTTACCAGATAAGGCATCTGTCCAGTTATTGGAAACCGCATCGGTTAGTTGTTCATTATTAATGGTAGTGGTTGCGTAACCCAACGATTTTTCTGCGCGTTTTATACCCAGCGCTGTTACCACCACATTCTGCATTTGCTGATCATCTTTCACCAAACTGATGTTCAACTCCTGTTGTGATTCTGCATTGAAATTCTTTTTCATGGGCAGGAAACCTACAGCAGAGATCTCAACGGTTCCATCTACAGCGGCAATGGTTTTACTGAACCTGCCATTATCATCAGCGATCGCGATCACGCTTTTTTGTCCGGCCTGTTTAATAATTACCGAAGCTCCGGCAACAGGAAGCATGCCTTCTTTTACCGTACCCTTCAAAACTATAGTGGGTGTTTTCTTAGTTGGCGACTCACTTTTTTTGATCACATAACTATTACCGCTGGCAGTGGCAATAAAACCACCAGGAGCTAATACTTTATTTAATAGTTCACCCACACTGCCTGCTTCATAAGAGGCAGCCGGTACTTTAGCCCCGGCCAACTCATCATTCGCATAAGCCAGTTGCAAGTTGAATGTGCGGCCAAAATTCTCGGCAATAGTGGCGAGGTCGCCTGCTCCATGCCGGTATTTTAATTGGCTCGATTGCGCATGCAGGTTAATGACACCTGTCAACAGCAACATTAAAAGCGCAGTAAGTGTTTTAGTTAGTTTTGCGTATTCCATATATTCTTTACATTATAAACAATACAATAGCCATCCGCTTTTTTAGCAGAACAATACAAGTTTGTTGATAAGGAATTCTTAGTGAATATTGTAGCCAGTCAATGAATTCAGCACCGTTAAATTCTCTTTTAAAGAAATCGTCAGGTCCCAGGTAAGCGATACCTTGAATTTTTTATTGATAGTGCCGTGCGTTAGCTTAACCTGGTAATATGTCTCTATGCGATTGAGCAACTCTTCCAATGTAATATTTTGTAACCGTACCTGTTGTTGCAACCACCAGTCTGCTGCATTCGGATCAATAACCTGTACCATGCCGGTGACCGCTTGTGCTGTTTGTACCTGCTGTCCGGCCGTTAACAGTTGGTTGCCGCCGGTATTATTCAGCGCAACCCTGCCTTCTTTTACAGTCAGTTGCAGGTCAACCGGATCCAGTTTACGAATGGTGAAAGCCGTTCCGATCACAGTGATCCGTTGCTGGTTAACGCCAATGGTAAAAGGATGCTGCGCATCTTTTGCCACGCTAAAAAAAGCCATTCCTTTTGACAGCACGGTACTGCGCTGTTTTGAAAAATCAGTGTGCACTTTCACTGTTGACCAGGGTGCTAACCATACTATTGAACCATCTTCCAATAAGATCTTTTTTGAGCTGTCTGCGGTAGCCAGTTCCTGCCAGGGGTTGGCAGATACAGCCGAACTATTGCCAGGTATCTTAATGAATACCGCTACCAGAATAGCAGCGGCAGCGCTTAACCCAATAAAAAACATTTGCTTTTTCCTGCGTCGCCGGTTGTCAATGCGGTCATTGATGCTATTCAATAAGATCTGTTTTTTTTGCATGCCGATGGCTGAAGGCTTACTCCATGCCTGAAGCCATTGCTCATCGGGGTTGTTATTATTATGATCCTTATTGCGCCTTGATTTACGGGGCATGCAAACAGCTTTAGGTTATAGACGGTTGTTAATAGAAAGTGGTACTAGAGCAAATTTAGAAAAATGTGGGAGTTAACAATTTGGTCATACCGGGCAGGAGGAGTACCGGTTACCGGTTTCCGGTTACCAGGACTTAAATTTCGTGCAGCCTGCAAATAATCGGGAGTTCCGAATTTTTTTACCCGGTAACTGGTAACGTTCAAAAGAACAACTGTACCTGCCGCAACATTTTCACAATGCGCTGGCCGGCCGTATGCAACTGGTTCTTGACTGTTTGTTCGCTCAACTGTAATTCAGAGGCAATTTCTTTTACGGAAAGCTGTTCTTCGTTCTTCATGGCATAGATCCTGCGCATTTGTCCGGGCAACTTCCGGGTGGCGTTTTTCCAGATATGATATACCTGTTTGTATTGGTATTGTTCATCGGGGAGGGGCCTTTCTTCGGTGTGCTCGGGCATTTCCGCCGTCAACGTGTACCTTTTTCTTTTGGATGCCCGATGGTGATCACTGATGCAATGTTGAACAATGGTATATAAATAATTACGGAAAGAAGAATGGATCACAATAGACTGGCGTTTGTTCCACAGTCGGAAGAATACCTCCTGCAGCACATCATCGGCCTCTTCCGATCCATTCAGTCGTAAACGTATATACGTGTGAATGGGATCGGCGAACCGGTTAAAAATTTCATCAAAAGCAATTCTGTCCCCCTTTTTCAATTGCAGCAATAATTCGCCGTCTTCGGGAACAATTGGCTGAATATTCATATGGTGCAAACTTAGCAACCAAATGTACTATTTGAAAAGAAGTTGTTTTACTAAATGTTTAAGTTTTTTTAAGTCAGTTTTCTTTAATTATATTACGCAAACGATTGCATTGTTTAATTTTCGCATATATATGCCGCATAAACCTGCAAAAGCGAAACAAAAAGACCGTTTCCGAAACTGGAAACGGTCTTTTTCGAATGCGATCGAAATGATTCAGTTTACTGTTTTATGATTTTTATCTCAGCAACCGTATTCTGTTTATTGACTTTTATAAAGTAAATGCCTTTGGGCAATGATTGCAGATCATTATAGTATTGAGCATTGGTTCCGGCAGTAACAAAACTTGCTTTACGCCAAACCAGCTTTCCATCGCTGTTGAATACCCGAAGTTGTACAGCTTCATCGGTAGCACTTTCAATGGTGATCACTACATGATCGGTGAAAGGGTTCGGTGTAGCGGAAACTCGGACCCCTTTTGCATCAGGGCGAAGGGTAATGATACCACTGTATTTATATTGTCCGTCGATATCTACCATTTTCAGGCGATAATAATTCACGCCGCTGGCTGGGAAAGCATCCACAAAGGAATACTGAAGGGTAGAAGCGGTGGAAGTCGAAGCAGCTACCTGGCCGAGTGATGAAAAATGAATTCCATCTGTACTATGCTCTATTACAAAATGGGAAAAGTTAGAACCCTGGTCGGTTTGCCAGGTAAGATATGTTTTGTTGTTTTTATATACGCCATTCCACGTATGCAGCGTAATTGGCAATACACCACATTGTGAAGTACCATTACTGGAATTCACCAGGCCTACTGGACCGATTAAGACTCCGATAACACCATTTGATCCGGCAACAGCTCCATAAGGAATATCAGGAACCGCAACTCCACTGGCAGAACGGGTAAGTCCGTTAGCGCCTCCGGTAACCGTGATAGAACCCGATGGTATTACATTAGAGATCACCAAACCGCCACCGCCGCCACCACCGGGACCATGCGCCCAATGGCTGCTCATATCGCCGCCTTTACCACCATTGGCCGATGCAGTAATAGTATGTGTACCTACACTGCCGGTCTGGTTGGTTGCCACTAAAATGGTACCACCAGCACCACCACCGCCGGCCGCATCTGTTACACCGGCTGCTGACACGTTATTAGAACCAGCGCCATTGGCTGTAACTGAACCGTTGCCACTGAAAGATCTGCCTCGTATAATAATGATACCCCCGCCACAAGCCCCACTGGATAAATAGTCGGTTGTACCGGCTGTACTATTATTACTGGTTCCGGCGCCACCACCGCCACCTAAAACAAATCTTTGCAAAGAACCTTGAGCAAAAGCAGCACCACCGTATCCGCCTGTAGGATAGGTATTGGGGTTAGCAGCGCCATTGTCCCAACCACTTCCGCCTTTTCCGCCAGCGCCGCCATTACCGCCGCCACCGCCTCCGGGATTGAATCGATTTTGACCAGGATCACCATCGGTGCCGCCGCCGCCGGCATTACCAGGTGCGCCTCTTCCCATGGTGCCATCAATATATCCTTCCACGGCATTTGTAGTGGCGTTGGTTGCGCCATTGGTTAAAGTATAAATTGGCGTTCCGGCAATACCTTCCCCTTTTGCACCGCCTGTAGTATTGGCAGCTACAGTAACAGGAGATGCCCAGCGGAAATCAGTATTTGTTATTGCACCGGTTCCATTGGTATTTCCGGCAGTAACACCAATGAAACGTTTGCCACCGCCACCTCTGAAACCCAGGGCATTGGCTGTTACAGAACCATTTATGGTAATTACATTGGCTGCTTCCAGCACAATAACTCCACCGGTGCTTCCATTCCACGTAGGCGCAGTAATTGAACCGCCCGCATTGATGGTTAGATCATAATAGCGCGGAACCCGAATTACCTGGTAAGTACGGATGCCGGTAGAGGCAGAATAAGCTTGTGTGTAATAATTATTGGCCAGGGTATAAGAAAAAGTTATATCACCGGTTCCACTGTTGAAATTGGATACAATATTGTATTCATACCGGCCGGCTACCAGGTTGCTGGTTAAATAACCGCTGGCATTGCCACCGGAAATACCATCGCCATAAGAATCGCTATTGGTGCTATTGTAATCAGCGCCCTGCATTTGAATGATCAGTACCATATCGCCATTAGCCAGGGCTGTAGCGCTTCCTCTGGCATCGAGAGTACCTACTGTTAATGTGGTAGCACCAATGATAGGATTGCCTGTACCGGGATAATATGAGTTTACGATCTGGTTAGCTGATGCAATGGTAGTAGTGCCGCTCGTTGGCGCTACTCCGCATTGGCTGTAAGAATCGGTGAACAAAGAGAGCAGAAAGACAGATGACAGGAATGCTCGTGTAAAAAATGGTTGCATTTTCACATTCAATTGGTTTGGGGGTTTTGGTTGGGGGTTTTCTTCGAATTAAAAAAAGCGCAAATTTATTATTTTTTATAATATATGTATTACAAACAATTAAATAAATTCAGCATACAACCAAGTTTACCCAGAAACCTTTATTATTGCAAAACCTTATTTTTCAAAAATATATAGATAACAATCCTTGTTAAATCATTTATAATTTAATATCCCAACTGCATTTTGAACTTCTCAATTTGCCGCCGGTGGCGCAGGATATGAACAATGGCATGTTCTGTCATTTGTTCTATATCGTATAACTGACCCCAACCGGCTTTTATCTTTAATGTGTTGTCAAATTGTTCCAGTTCGTGATCTGTAAATGCTGCAAATACATTTTCAGTAAAATAAAATACATCGTCCAGATCATGTAGGTATTCCGCCATAGTCAAATGAAATGTTTTTTCGGGCCGCGCCTTATTGCCTTTTAAATTATGAATACTGGTAGCATACCCATAACCCGAACTTACCACGTGTGATAAAACGGTTTGTAGCGACCTGCAATTGTCGTCTTTAGTATGCGGGTCAACAATAACTGTTAATGCACTGTCAGGAATATTTTTGACTGTCACTTTTAGTTCTGAAATAGCGTTTTCATATATATCCAGCAATGCACCAATTGCCCCTTGTCTGTATTTTTTTGCCATATGGTTCTTGGGAATGTGTAATATAAAAATAGGCAAAGCAGAAGTATTTTGTAATTACATTTGTCTTACAACCTGATCTATGAGCAATATTCCATTTCAAACAATCGACTGGACAACCATTAAAAAAACCGAACACACCGGGGAATCAGGCATGGCCTGGTGGCAAACCTTACAATTCAGTGGACTGCGGGTGCGTGTGGTAGAATATTCTAAAGGCTATTTGGCTGATCATTGGTGCGAAAAGGGCCATATTGTGCATTGCCTGGAAGGGGCTTTTGTAAGTGAGCTCAAAAATGGTGAATCATTCCAATTAAGCAAAGGCATGACGTATATCGTGTCTGACGACCTTAGCTCGCATCGTTCTGTCTCTGAAAATGGCGTTAAACTTTTGATCATTGATGGCGATTTTTTGAAAAATCAGCCGTCAGAAAACATATAAAACGAACTCTTCCTAAAAAATTTCCCGCTTAAAGTGTGATTTTTTTGAACTTGCTGCGAATAATAAGAAAAGCCGGTTCCTTATTATTATTCAAATGCAAACAGATAAGTCAGACATATTCCTTTCAGTAATTGAAACAAATAAAGGCATTATCTATAAGGTAGCTAATGCTTACTGCCTGCATGCAGAAGACAGAAAAGACCTTATACAGGAGATCATTGTACAATTGTGGAAATCGTTCGATGGGTATAACGATCAGTATAAATATACCACCTGGATGTACCGCATTTCGCTGAATGTCGCCATCTCTTTTTATCGCAAGGAAAATCGCCGCAAACAATTTACAGATCCATTATCGGATAACATCCTGGAACTGGTTGATGAAAATGCCGCTCTTGAAACCGATAAGAACATCGGTTATTTAAAGCAATTCATTGCGGGGTTAAAAGAGTTGGATAAAGCACTGATGCTATTATATCTTGAAGAAAAAAGCTATAAAGAAATTGCCGAGATCACCGGCATTTCAGAAACCAATGTATCGACCAGGATAGGACGGATCAAAAAAATATTAAAACAAAAATTTTCAACCTTAAAAGTATAGCCATGGAAGACAATGAAATCATCAATCTTTGGAGATCATACGGTCAAAAGCTGGAAGAAAACCTGCAGCTCAACCGGAAAAATGCAGAAGATATCACCCGGTTAAAAGTAAAGTCGTTCCTCGCCTCTATGAAGCCATTAAAGATCTTTACCATTGCAGCAGGCATTATATGGGTAGGGGCGATAGACCTGATGATCATCAAAGCTTTTCCGGCAGCCAATTGGTTCTTTATCATTTCCGCAGGTATCCAGGTATTACTTACCAAACTGGCGATCATCATCTACCTGTACCAGTTGATCCTTATTTACAAGGCTGATATTAGTGAACCGGTATTGGAAACCCAACACAAATTGGCCCGGTTAAAATCGACCACCATTTTAGTTACCCGTATCCTGTTTTTACAATTGCCGGTATGGACAACCTTTTACTGGAACAAAAGCATGTTGGAGAATGGGAATATGGCCCTGTACCTTATTCAAATTGTAATTACCCTTTCCTTCACTTTAGTAGCCATATGGCTTTTCAGGAACATTAAATATGAGAACAAGGATAAAAAATGGTTCCGGCTGATCTTTGATGGCAAAGAATGGACGCCCGTGCTTAAATCAATTGAATTACTGAACCAGGTGAAGGAGTATAAAACCGATAACGCCAATTGATCCGCAATTGCTAAATTGCCGCATGGCAAAACAACAACAGGCAATACCCACCATCACAAAATCGGGTTTCGGGTTTTTACAGAAGTTAAAAAAGAACAATCACCGCGACTGGTTCAATGCCAATAAGGCCATTTATCAGCAGGAACTGGAGTTGGTTGAGCATTTTGCAGAAGCATTACTGCGCGAGCTCAACAGGCACGATGAAATTGAAACACCTTCCGGTAAAAAAAGTCTGCACCGCATTTACCGCGACATCCGTTTTTCGAGCGATAAAACGCCCTATAAAACAAACTGGAGCGGAAATTTTAAACGCGCAACCAAATACCGCCGGGGTGGCTATTATTTTCACCTGGAGCCAGGTAACAGCTATATTGCCGGCGGTTTCTGGGCGCCAAACCCACAAGACCTGAAACGCATCAGGGACGACATTGCTTTTGACGCCACACCACTGCGAAAGATCTTAAAGCAAAAGACATTCACCACTACTTTCGGCACTTTAAAAGGCGAACAATTAAAAACAGCGCCTAAAGGCTTCGAGGGTGATCACGAAGCCATTGACCTGTTGCGCTATAAACAATTCCTGCTTATCAGGCATTTTTCAGACAAAGAAGTTTTAAGCGACTCGTTTTTGAAAGAAGCCAACCAAACGTTTAAAAATATGCGCCCCTTCTTTGATTATATGAGCGAAGTGCTTACTACCGATACCAATGGGCTGGAAGTGTGATAAGGCTTTAATAACAAAAACGTAATCAAAAAAGGTAAAAATACGGACGGTATAATTTCAAATCAGAAAGTTGACGGCGTTACTTATACCAAAAATGATGCATCCATAGAGGATCAATTGGTTGAGTTGTAGAAGATCCTTGCGACGTAATTATCGCGAGGGAAGAAACAGGAACTAAAAAAAAATGCCCGAACGTAAATTACCTGGCCGGCATTGCTTTTAAATTCAGATCGATCAATGTAAATGGGTATAATAGCTATCTTCCTGCCCGGGAGATAGCTTTTTTTATTTTGGTAGCATACTTATTTATAGAATTCTTTACTTTTAGAACGCAAATCTTTACCAACAACCAAACTTTGTTCATGAGAAAGAACCGCATCCTGGTAATCGCTCCGATTTTCCGAGGGCCAATTAATACTGCATCCCTAACAACATTCCAATTATTTATCAGTTCACGATCCACTTATAGCTGTTACTAGCGTAAGCGTAATCACCTGCCGATTTATCATTCGTTCCGTTCGCAATGTGCGAACGCAATTACGCATGTATATATATGGCTTTTCTCCGGCCAGATTACCATTTGGCCTTAAGCAATAAATATTTACCGATGAGAAATTGTTTAATTACTGTTTTACTGGCAATTGCCTGGAGCAATACCGTTTTCTCCCAGGCTGACATTGCAGCTCCGCAAATCATTCCACCATCACCAGATGCCGCTGCACTTGGAAAATATGGTGAGTTTCCAACCGACCTAAGCAATGGGCTCACTAAAATTGAGATCCCTTTGTATACCATCAAATCAAGATCATTAGAACTTCCAATTAGTTTGTCATATCATGCCGGAGGTAATAAGATAGATGATATTGCCAGTTGGGTAGGACTAGGCTGGGTGCTGAATGCCACCGGCGTTGTAACCCGTACTGTGCGCGGCAGGGCCGATGAATTAGGCGGCTACCTGAACTTTTTTATGACAACGCGGCAAGTCGATCTCAGTACCAGCCCTGATTCTGTGTACAGTTACCTGGACCCAAGGAGTAAAGGCATAATTGATAGTGAATCCGATATGTATACCTATAACGCCAATGGCATAAGCGGAACATTTATGTATACAAAGGATCAACAGTTACTGCAGGTGCCGCTTACCGATAATAAAATAATCGACAACCCGGGTAATAATTATACCATCATTTCCGACAATGGTACCACCTATATTTTCGACGTTGCCGAAAGCTCCTGGCACAATGACCAGCATCCGGTTAATACCGCTTTTTATTTAAGCAAAATGATCTCTGCCGACAAAACCGACACCATTTATTTTGAATACTTTACCGACGGACGGCAATATGGTGATGTATCGTTGAGTGAATTTACCAATTGTGATGATGAGGGTGGAATTACACTCGATGTAAACGCAAACAGAAGTACGCGTATCTTGCAGAAGATAACCTTTGCCGGTGGCTATGTATCTTTTATTTGTAAAGGCGACAGAATAGACAAGAGAAAGTACCGGTTATCAGATATTAAAGTATATGACAACAATCAGGGATTAAAAAACTGGATCCAGCTGGCACATGGTAATTACACTTCCTTTACGCCTGCCAGCATCGATACCGTCAATTATGAAAATCATGCATATCGGTTACGCCTTGATAGTGTAAAAATGTTAGATCAAACCGGCAAGTTAGCAGCCGCCTGGTCGTTGCACTACAACAATACGGTACTGCCGGCCTATTACGCAGCAACGAACCCCAACGCCACTTATTATTTTGGCCAGGACCTCTGGGGATATTATAATGGGGTTTTTACAAACAGCAGGTTATTACATTATACCGCACCCTGTATTTCTGCACCTGCCAACCGGAGTGTTTCTACAACTCATGCCCAGGCAGGCATCTTGCAGGAGATCAGGTTCCCTACCGGCGGCAGAACTGTTTTTACGTACGAATCCAATGCCTGTGGAAGCCCGATGGGCGGCTTACGCATAAAACAAATTGACAATTATGTTGACTCCATTGCACCTCCGGTAACAAAAAGTTATGCATACGGGGGTTGTTATACCACCGGTTATTCCGGTTACCAATATTCGCCGAATAACTACGTATACACGAAAGCAAAAGTTTATGTTACGGCTGTGTATGAGTTGGTTGTTAGGAATTTTTATGTTTCTTCGCCTACACTGCCGCTTTCCTATAACAGCAATACGGTGTTTTATAAAAATGTAATTGAATATAACGGAACCAGCGAAAAAAATACTGGCAAAACGGAATATGATTTTGAAGCCGAAGAAGATAGTGTTTATGCCACCAATGTTAAATTGCCTACACCGGATAATACCTATAATTATCCCGTCACCTTTACTTATCCAAGATATGGGTACTATTCAGCTAGCAGAAGCTGGTCGCGCGGGCCATTAAAAGAAAGCAGGGTGTACCGCCGTGAACCGAACGGTGATTTTACACTCATTAAAAAAACAGTCAACACCTACCAGTTTTATAAACCGCAAACCGTTATCACGGGCATTAATGTCTTTAAAAATTTCAGCTACCCTTTATTAGAACATTCAGCATCCAGTGCTGCAGAAGCGAGGTTCCGGTTTCAATATTTCGATGTTATTACCAATACCTGGTCAAAAAAGCTAAGGCAAACAACTGTAACAGATTATGCCAATGGGTTAACGTTAAACCAAATTACAAAATTCGACTATGATGCTGTTAATGCAGCCACAAACCCGCATTTGTTGCTTACAAGGCAGGTAATTGTAAACAGCCGCGGCGATTCTATTGCAAAGCAATTGCAATATCCACGCGATTTTACGGGTACAGCTGTATATGACAGCATGTTGCAAAACAACATAAAGAGTACTGTGGTAAGAGAAGTGGAAAAATTCAACGGAACAGATAACAAGGGAACCTATACGCAATTCAATCAATATACAGGGCAGGGGGGCGCTATGTACCTGCCGGCTATGGTTCAGAAATATTATAAAAACTCCGGCTGGAAGAATGAAATTATATTCGATCAGTATGATGAAACAGCACGGCTTCGCCAAATGCACCACAACAATCATATACCAGTAGCTTATTTGTGGGATTATCAAAAAAAATATCCTGTTGCTGAAGTAACAGCCGCCGCCGTAAATGACATTGCTTATACATCATTTGAGGGCGATGGCCAGGGTAATTTCAGTTTTACGGGAACTACTACGGTTGATAATACAGCCCCTACAGGCAACCGGTGTTACGCACTTACCGGTAGCAATAATATCGTAAAGCAAGGACTCACTGCTTCCAAAACTTATATTGTTAGCTACTGGCAAAAAAACAATGCTACTACGCCACTTACCATTACGGGCACACAGGGTACAGCAGTTAAGGGTAAAACAGTTAGCGGCTGGACGTATTTCGAACATACCGTTACAGGTGTTTCTCTGGTAACGATCACGGCAACTGCCAAATCTATTGATGAATTAAGAGTTTATCCCATTGAAGCGCAAATGACCACGTATACGTATGTACCATTGATCGGCATGACGAGCCGTTGTGATGCCAACAATTACATCGTTTACTACGAATACGATGGTTACAACCGGTTGAAGCTGGTTCGCGACCAGGATAAAAACATCATTAAAACAATTGACTATAACTATACGTCCGGTACCGGACAACCGGGTACGCCAGTATTTTAGTAAGTCTGATTGATTGAACCTAACATCTTTCTTATGCCTTTCCCAAAAAAATTGATAAAAGCAATATTTGTTCTGTTTGTATTGGCTACAGCAATACCAGGTAAAGCCCAGATCCAGGGGAATATGATTTTTGGCAACCAGAGCATTTTTTCCGGCAATACGCCCAGTCAGTTAAGTGGCCCGGTTCCCTCAGGCGGTAACTGCACCAGCTATACTTACCAATGGCAGAATTCACCCGACAATGTGGGCTGGTATAATATTACCAATGCAACCACCCTTAACTATACGCCGGGGCCGTTGTATGCCACCACTTATTACCGGCGCCAGGTAAAATGCGGAACAGAAATAAACAATTCGAATGTGGTAACCAAAAGTGTATTTGAGCATTTGGCACCCGGCACGGTATCACCCGGCACGCAAACCATACCTTATAATACATCACCAGCCATATTAACAAGTACGAATCCAACCGGAGGCATCTGCACCAGCTATAGTTATCAGTGGCAAAGCGGCACTTCGGCAGGCATTTTTAGTGACATTCCTAATGCTACAACGCAAAACTACACACCGGCGCCTTTAACCACCACCACCTATTTCCGGCTCCGGGTAAACTGCGGATCAGAATCGGCTTATAGCAATTCGGTTACGGTAACTGTACAACCGAATACGAACCCCGCTCTGCAACCCGGAACACCATCCACGTCTAAAACAATAGCATATAATACATCACCCGGAGCGCTTTCAGGCGGAACGGCAACCGGAGGTAATTGCAACGGCAACTATACTTACCAGTGGCAAAGCAGTACTGATAATGTAACCTTTAATAATGTCAGCGGCGCTACGGCGGCCAATTATACACCCGGCGCACTTACGGCTACTACCTATTTCCGCCGGCAGGTTGCCTGCAGTAGTGATACAGCAAATACCAGTGTGATCACCATTACAGTAAAGCCGGCGCTCGGCGGTGGTACGGTGAGCCCGGTAACAATAACGGTAAATTATAACAGGTCGCCTGGTACATTAACAGCCACCGCTGCCACCGGTGGACTTTGCACCAATTATACATATCAATGGCAAATAAGTACCAACAATTCAACTTATACTGATATTCTGAATGCATCTTCCCAAAGCTATTTGCCCGGTAATCTGGGCGTAAAAACGTATTTCCGGCGGAAAACAACCTGCGGCGCTGAAATAGCCTATACACCAGTTGTTACAGTGACAGTAAATCCATATGTAGCAACCGGTATTGTTTCACCGGTGGCATATGCAGTGGTTTCCGGTGGCAGCCCCGGTGTAATAACCGCCGGCCCGGCCAGCGGTGGAGTATGTGCCGGTAGCTTTACCTATCAATGGCAATCATCAACCAATGGAATTACTTACAGCAACATCGTGGGCGCAACGGGATTGCAATATGCAGTCAATAGTCTTACCGCCACCACCTGGTACCGTCGCCGGGTTATTTGTGGTACAGACACCTCTTATACAGAACCGTCATTGGTTAAAGTTTTAAGCGCTATCAATACAGGTGATCTGAATCTTGTACGGGTACGCGATATAACGCGTGCCGGAGTAACCACGATCGCTGTTGCCGATACCGTAAGTAATGTTTATGCCGTAAAACAAACCGCACAGTATTTCGATGGTTTGGGTAACCTTACGCAAACAGTCAGCAAAAAAGCAAGCTCCTCGCAATATGATCTGGTGCAGCCTGTAGCATACGATGAATTTGGCAGGGAGGTCATTAAATACCTGCCCTATGTAGCCGGAATTAATACAGGACATTACCAGATGAACCCTTTAAATGGTCAGAACAGTTTTAACAGCAGTGCTTTTCCGGCAGAAAAATTTTATTATGCACAAACTAATTACGAAGCATCGCCATTGAACCGGGCGCTTTCGCAAACAGCGCCTGGCAATAACTGGATGGGCAGCAACCGCGCTGTTACGCAGCAGTATCTTTTCAATGCACTAACCGACAGCGTAAGAATATGGACGGTTGCCGATGCCATCGGCAGTATACCGGTATCTACAACCGCTTATGCCGCCGGTGTATTGTTTAAGAACGTAACGGCAGATGAACACGGCAAACAGGTTATTGAGTATAAGGATAAGGAAGGACAGATCATTTTGAAGAAAGCACAACTGTCAAACGCACCTGCAGCCGGGCATAGCGGTTGGTTATGCACCTACTATATCTATGATACCCGCAACCGGCTCCGCTTTGTAATACAACCACGCGCTACGGAACTTATCAGGTCTAACTGGACGATCACTACCGCCATCGCCGCTGCATTGTGTTTCCGGTATGAATACGATGATGAAAACCATATGATCATCAAAAAAGTACCGGGCGCCGGAGAAACGCATCTGGTATATGATGCGCGCGACAGGCTTGTTATGACACAGGATTCCCTGCTTCGGGCAGCCGGAAAATGGCAGGTAATGGAATATGAAAATAACCAGAACCGTTTACGCAGGACCGGACTGTTAACAAACGCCAACAATCGCGCCTATCATCAGGGCCTGGCCGTTTCCTCAATAATTTATCCCGCTACGAGCAGCGGATACGAAATACTAACAGAAAATTATTACGATAATTACAGTTGGGTTGCCGGCAGTGGAACTACCCTGGGCAGCACAATGGACCTTACCAATGCAGCCAATAGCAGTTATTTTATTACCACCTATAACAGTGCACCTGTATATGCGGTCGCTATTGCACCCAGTTACCTGGTACGAGGTTTACCTACCGGTTCAAAAGTAAAGGTGCTGGGCAGCAACCCCGCTCAATATATTTATACCGTTCAGTTCTATGACGACCGGTCAAGAGTTATTCAAACGCAAACGGTAAATGTGAGCGGAGAAAAAGATATCGTTACCATGCAATACGATTTCAGCGGGCAGGTGCTGCGCAAATTAGGCATCTTTAAAAAGAACACACCAAATGCGCAAACGCATACGATACTCACGAAAATGAACTATGATCATGCAGACAGACTGTTATCTGTAACGCAAACAACCAACAGCGTGATCAATGGAAAAACGATAACAACACCGGAAAAAACACTGGCAACACTTCAGTATAATGAGTTGGGACAATTAAAAAAGAAAAGCATCGGGAACAATCTCGACAGTCTGGTATATGATTATAATATCAGGAACTGGATAACCGGAATCAATAAGAATTTTGTTGCAGGTACTGCTGCCGGATATTTTGGACTGGAACTTGGGTATGATAACACCACCACAGCAGCAGGCTCCACTACGTTTCTGAATCCACAGTATAATGGCAATATTGCAGGCGCTATCTGGAAAAGTAAGGGCGATGGCATTAATCGTAAATACGATTATAGTTATGACAATATAAGCCGGTTAACAGCCGCCGGTTATGTAGAGAACACGAGCGGTACTACCTGGAACAATACCCAGCTCGATTTCAGCGTAAGCAATATCAGTTACGATGCCAATGGCAATATATTGACGATGCAACAAAAAGGGTGGAAGGCCGGCAGCAATATTACCATTGACAACCTGACCTACAATTATAATACGAACAGCAACCAACTCAAAAATGTAATTGATGCAGTGAATGACACGGCAACCCAGTTAGGCGATTTCAGAAGTTCATCAACCTATATGACAACGCTGGGGGGAACAAAAACCGCAGCAGCCGTTGATTATACCTACGATGCCAACGGAAACATGATAAAAGACCTGAACAAGGATATAGATACAACCGGCGCTGCCATTGAGTACAATCATTTGAACCTGCCTGCTGTTGTACGCATAAAGAATAAAGGCAGCATAATGTATATATACGATGCGGCAGGTAACAAACTTAAAAAGATCGTACGGGAAACAGGCAAGCCCAACAAGACCACATTATATATGGGCAACGCTGTTTATGAAAACGATACGCTCCAGTTCATTGCTCATGAAGAAGGCAGGCTGCGGTACTCGAAAAAATATTTCTTTAACGGCGACAGCACCTATGCATTTTTCTACGACTACTTTATAAAAGATCATCTGGGCAATACGCGAATGGTATTGACTGAACAAAAAGATACTTCCGGCTACTACGCTACTATGGAATTGGGTACGGGAAATGGCATCCGCAATAAAGAAAAAGCACTGTTCAATAACATAGAAGCAAGTGCTTATGCAGCAGCAAGTGTGCCCGGGGGTTACCCTACTGATACCTCGCTGACCAACCCTAATAATTACGTAGCCAGGCTAAATGGCAGTGGCCAGAAAGTAGGACCCTCCATTGTACTGAAAGTAATGTCGGGCGATGTTATTGATGTAGCCATAAGATCGTTTTACCGCTCACAAACCAGTACCGGGAATAGCAGCGCCCTCACTGATATCCTGACTTCGCTGGCAGGTGGTATTGTAACCGTTTCAGGCGATATAAAAGGAACGCTTCCCCAGTTAAGCAATAGCAGCACCAGTCCGTTGCTGGGCCCATTGAATCTTTTCCGCACCGACAAGAACCCCGATATCAGTGGCAAGCCAAAAGCTTTCTTAAACTGGATATTGCTCGATGACCAGTTTCATTATGTAAGCAGTTATCCGCAAAGCGGTGCATTGCCGGTAGGCGTGGCAGATGTTTTAAATACCCTGGCCTATACAGGGATCAACATCACTAAAAACGGTTATTTGTATGTGTATGTAAGTAACGAAACACAAGGCAGGGATGTGTTCTTCGATAACCTGGCCATAAAACATTATACCGGGCCGGTGCTGGAAGAAACGCACTATTATCCGTTCGGATTAACCATGGCAGCGATCAGCTCAAAAGCCGCCGGTAAACAAAGCAACAGGTACCTGTATAATGGTAAGGAAAAACAGCAGCAGGAATTCAGCGATGGCAGTGGGTTGGAGTGGTACGATTATGGCGCCAGAATGTATGATGCGCAAATTGGAAGGTGGAGCGTGGTTGATCCGCTTTCTGAGAAAAGCCGCCGCTGGAGCCCATATACATATGCTTATGATAACCCCATCAGATTTATTGACCCTGATGGAATGGAGGGCAAACCAGTAAACCAGGATAAGCCGGATCCAAAATTCAAAGAATTACCTTCCTCTACAAACTCATTGAACTTAAATGATGTAAATGGTACTACTGTAACAAGAGAAGTGATAAAGATTGTTAAGAACCACGGCAAAGAGGTACAGGAGAAAAAAAGCCTGGATAATTTTGCAAAAACAACATTGCAGGGATCCGGAAACGGCATTGTAGAGTATGTTTTATCTGATGGCCTCCTGGGTAAAGATGATGGTTTGACAGTGGACATTCATACGGAGGTATTGGAAGGCTCGGAAAAAGTATTGTATGAATCAGATAGAGGCGTATCAACAAATACAGACGCTGACCAGGAAGTCGATAAAAGTAAAGGGGTATCCACAAAAGGAGGGGTAGAAAAGGATGGCGTTTCGGCGGAGGCAGAATTTAATGTAGGTACTTCCGTTACCAATTCGGGCAATCAGGCTGTTAGTATTAGTGATAATGTTAAAGCAGAAACGGTAAAAGCGAAATTTAAGGTTACAGTTACTGTTTCATTAAAACTAAACGGTCTTATCGATGGCGAAAAAACAGTTACCACAACCTTCTCTCATGAAACAGAGGGTACCTATACAAGAACGCTTAGCGGTAAATAAAACAGCATGAATTTCCGTGAGCAGGATTAAGCAGGACAGATCATCCCCGGTTTTCCTTACCTTAATTGGCCTAAATAAAATTCTGCCAATGAAAAAGGAATTGATGATAGCTGGTTGCTGCATCCTGTTAAGCACACTGGGAGCAGTAGCACAAATGACCTTACAACACCTGCTCACGGAAAATTTGGTAAACCCCATAGGTATCGACGTTACCACACCACCCCGTTTCAGTTGGCAGCTTGAAAGCAGTCAACGCAACGTACAACAATCCGCCTGGGAAATAAAAGTAACGGAAGGAAAGAACTTGGTATGGAACAGCGGAAAGGTGGTCGCCAACCAATCGGTGCAGGTGCCGTATGGCGGTAAAACCTTGCAGCCCGCCACCAGGTATACCTGGCAGGTACGCGCCTGGGATAACAACGGGCGCGTAACGCCCTGGAGCAGCCCGGCATTTTTTCAGACAGCTTTGCAAAACGCCAATGCATGGAAAGCCCAATGGATCACCCCCGGTTTTACGGAAGATGCAGAAAACCGGCCGGCCGTTCTTTTTCGAAAAGCATTTGGTGTAAGCAAAAGAATAAAATCGGCCACTGCCTACATTACCTCACATGGCATGTATGAAGCGCAGATAAACGGGCAGCGGGTAGGGGACGCATACCTCACGCCTGGCTGGACGAGCTACAAAAAACGCCTGCAATACCAGGTGTATGATGTTACATCGCTGCTGGCGAACGGGCAAAATGCAGTAGGCGTCTCCGTTGGTAATGGCTGGTACCGTGGTTACCTAGCCTGGTCGAACAATAAAAATTCGTTTGGCAGCGATATAGCCCTGTTGTTTCAGTTAGCCATTACTTATACCGACGGAACTACCGAGCTTGTAGTGACTGATGAAAGCTGGAAATCTTCAACCGGGTCTATCCGTTATACCGAAATATACCATGGAGAAATAATCGATACCAGGCAGGAAAAAACCGGCTGGACGAAGGCCGGATACAATGATGCCGCATGGAGTGGAGTACAGACGGGCAATTATTCAAAAGAGGTGCTAATAGCCACGTACAATGAACCAGTAAGGAAACATGAAACCTTCAAGCCCGTTAAAGTACTCACCACGCCCGGTGGACAAACCGTGCTTGACTTTGGACAGAACCTCGTAGGCTGGGTAATGGTAAAAGCCAAAGGACAGGCCGGCGACTCGGTCATTATCCGGCATGCAGAAGTGATGGATAAATATGGCTATTTCTATACGGAAAACCTGCGCACTGCCAAAGCAACCGCTACGTACATACTCAACGGAAAGGAGGAACAGGTTCTAGAACCACATTTTACCTTCTTTGGGTTCCGGTACATTCAGGTAGAAGACTATCCCGGCGAAATAAAACCTGAGAATTTCACGGCCGTTGCGCTTTATTCAGACATGGCGCCAACCGGTAACTTCGAATGCTCCAATACACTGCTCAATCAGTTACAACATAATATTCAATGGGGACAACGCGGCAATTTCCTGGATGTACCAACCGACTGCCCACAACGTGATGAACGCCTCGGCTGGACAGGCGACGCACAGGCGTTCTCCCGAACCGCCACCTTTAATTTCGGCGTCAATAATTTTTTTGCCAAATGGCTGCACGATGTAGCGGCCGATCAGCGTGCCGATGGTGTAGTACCATTTGTAGTTCCCAATGTACTAGGCCCCGATGCCGGCGCCTCCACCGGCTGGGCCGATGTAATTACCATTCTACCCTGGAACCTGTACCTGGCATATGGCGACAAAAGAATATTGGAAGAACAGTATAAAAGCATGAAGGCCTGGGTAGGTTTTATGCAAAACAAAAGCCGGAACGATCTGTGGCAAACCGGTTTTCATTTTGGCGACTGGCTTTTTTACCGGCCTTTTGACGACAATGACGGCAAAGCCGCCGTTACCGACAAATATTTAATTGCACAGTGTTTCTACGCCAATTCCGTGCAATTACTTATCAATGCCGCCAAAGTATTGGGAAACACAGAAGACGTTTCCACTTATACGACCCTACTGGAAAAAATAAAATCGGCCTTTGCAAAAGAATACCTTACGCCCAATGGCCGCCTGGTATCGGGCACCCAGACAGCCTATGTACTGGCGCTGCAATTTGATATGCTTCCCGAATCATTACGACCGCAGGCAGCAGAACGCCTGGTACAAAATATAAAGAATTATGACAACCACCTGACGACCGGCTTTTTAGGTACACCTTACCTGTGCCATGTGCTCAGCCGCTTTGGGCATACCGATATCGCTTATAAATTGCTGTTACAGGAAAGCTACCCATCCTGGTTGTATCCCGTTAAAATGGGCGCTACTACTATTTGGGAAAGGTGGGATGGACAAAAACCCGACAGCACCTTTCAAACCCCGGGCATGAACTCCTTCAACCATTACGCTTATGGCGCTATTGGCGACTGGATGTACCGGGTTATTGCCGGGCTTGACACGTATGAAGACGGACCGGGATATAAGCACATCAAAATACAACCACATATTGGCGGCGGTTTAACAAAAGCGGCGGCCACCCTGAAGACGTATTACGGTACAGCAAGCAGCAGTTGGACGATCAATGAAAATGAACTGATCCTGGAAGTTGAAATACCAGCCAATAGCAACGCCGACATTTACATTCCCGCCGTTAACGCTGGTGATATCAGGGAGAACGGTAAAGCCATTTCAGAACAAAGAGAGCTGCAGGTAACAAGAAAAGATCAGTATGTAGTGGTTAAAACAGGGTCGGGGAAGTATCGTTTTGTGACCGCGGCGCCCGGAGAAACCAAAAAATAAATACAATAAACTGTTTACTGAACAACCCGTTTACAACGGGTTGTTTTTTTTTATATAATCAGCGTTAGTTAACGAACCTAATATATCTGCAAGCTGTTAGTTTCATGACCAAAATATGATACTTAGAAAGATAATAACTAATTTACTGTGGATGGGAAAGACCAACCGGAAAGTAAGCAGTTTACTGGTGCTGGGGTTGCTATTAATGTCCAACGCGGTATTGTATGCACAAAATCATAACCTGACCATAAAAGTACTTGACAGTGTGCAGTTACCGGTAGGCAATGCAACTATTAAAATAAATTTTAAATCAAGATTTGCCGACTCAACCGGAATTATCTCGACGCTTTTAACCAAAGGCAAATACCGGATCGTTGTAAGTGCCGTTGGTCATTATACCGCCACACATAACATCACCATTAATTCGGATACTACCATCCAGGTATTTTTACGATCACGCGAAAGTTTGTTACAAAACGTAGTTGTATCTGCAAAACGAAATATCATGCGCAACCAGATAAGCGTTCACAGTCTGGAAATGGCGCAGATCCAGAAACTACCTGTAATTCTGGGTGAAGTTGACCCCTTAAAAACGATTACGTTGTTGCCAGGAGTTAAAAACGGCGGCGAGGCCAGCGCCGGAATTTATGTACGCGGCGGCGGTCCCGATCAGAACCTGGTTTTGCTGGATGGGATACCGGTGTACAACCCCAATCACCTGCTCGGTTTTTTCAGCGTTTTTAATGGTGATGCAGTAAAAAACATAGAAGTTATAAAAGGCGGTATGCCTGCCGAATATGGCGGCCGCTTAAGCAGCGTAATTGCAGTTAATACCCGCGATGGCAACAAAGACTCTGTAAAAGCCAGTGGTGGCATTGGTCTTATTTCTTCCCGTCTTTCGCTCGAAGGGCCATTATTAAAGAAAAGATCTTCTTTTGTTATAAGCGCCCGCCGCACCTATATTGACCAGGTAGCCAGGTTAATAGCCCCCGACAGTATCGGCAGCAATGGCTATTTCTTTTACGACATCAACGCCAAAGCCGACTACATCATCAACAACAATAATGCGCTATATTTAACCTTCTACACCGGTAAAGACGATTTCACTTTTGCCGATAATGACAACGATGGCCCCTCCCGTGAATTCAATGCCATCTGGGGCAATACCATTATAGGGCTTACCTGGAAACAACAATTGAATAAGTATTGGAAGCATGAGCTGTCAGTCGTGCGTAACGATTTTAATTTAAACAGCCAGATAAAATTCAGTACAAATGGGTTTGTATTTTCTTCAGGACTTACTGATCACCAGGTAAAAAACGACTGGGTATATACGCCGGCGAACTGGATCAGGTGGAAAGGAGGCTTTCAATACACCTGGCATTCGTTCAGGCCGGGAGCTGGTAATTCCACAGCCGGAGTACAGGAATTCAAGTCGCAAATTAACGATCAATATGCACGCGAAGCCGCAGGTTATGTAAGCACCGATATCAATGTCACCACCAGGCTGAATGTTATTGCAGGCTTGCGTTATAGCTACTTCAACCAGGTTGGTCCAACAGAGCGGGTAATTTATGGGCCCGACGGTGCACCTACCGGCGAAACAGAGTATTTTAAACGAGGGGAGCGCATTGCCCGTTATCATTATCCCGAACCCCGCATCAACCTGCTGTACAAATTACCAGAAGCGGCCAGTCTTAAGTTGTCGTATACCCGAACCATTCAATACCTGCACCTGGCCACCACCAGTGCTGCCACTTTCCCAAGTGATTTGTGGGTACCAGCCAGCCGGTTAATTCAACCTGGTAAAGCAGAGCAGATAGCCGCCGGTTATTTTAAAGGTTTTGGCAATGGCAAGTATGAATTAAATGTGGAAGCCTATTATAAAACCATGACCAATCAATTAGAATTCAAACCAGGCGCGCGGTTGTTGCTAAACCAGAATATAGAAGGCGAAATGATCTTTGGCAGTGGCAAGGCATATGGTATTGAGCTCTTTTTGCAAAAGAAAACAGGAAAACTCACTGGCTGGATTGGTTATACGTTAAGCAGGGCCGAACGAACCTTTACCGACATGAATGAAGGCAAAGCGTTTCCTTACCGGTACGATCGTACGCACGATGTAAGCGTGGTAGCCAATTATAACCTGGGAAAAAAATGGGAAGCGTCCGCTGTATTTGTCTATGGCACGGGCAATGCCCTCACCATGCCTACAGGCAGGTTTGTATACAGCCTGGGCTATAATGTGCGGGACCAGGAGCCCATTTTTACCAATATCAGTCAATACGATAAGATCAACGATTACCGCATGCCAGCCTATCACCGGTTTGACATTGCATTTACCTACACGCCTAAACCACATAGCACCAAACGCTTTAAAAGCAACTGGGTGTTTAGTTTATACAATGTATACAACCGGCGCAACCCTTATTTTATTTACATCGATGTAGATGAAGATGACCGGACGGTACAGGGAAAGCAGGTATTTCTTTTTCCGGTTCTACCCGGCGTTACCTGGAACTTCAAATTTTAAACAATGAAATTAGCAAAATCATACATACCGGTTTTCCTGGCATTTGCAATGGTCGCAATAATTTCGTGCGAACGTAATTTCGACATCGTTCTTAAAGACAATCAACCGCAACTGATCGTTGAAGCATATATAAATAACGAATTGCCATTATATAATTACGTTATACTGGGACGTAGTCAGAATTATTATGACCCCGGCTTTGAAAATTTACCGGTAACCGGCGCTACAGTAACTATTACAGAGGGTACGCTGCTTGCCAATAATTCATATCAATGGAATGCGGCATCAAAAAAACAATTGAAAGAAGCCCGGCTTCCACAATTCGGGAATGTGCTGCTGCCAGGCGTTTATTTCGACACTACCCTGGCAACCAACCAGGCAAATGCATTAATGGGTACACCCGGAAAGCATTATCTGCTTGAAATTGAAACCGGGGGTAAGCGCCATACATCGATCACGGCAGTGTTATTACCCCTTACCATAGACAGTTTAACCAGCGGGTATCACTTTATTGATGAAGATGAAGATACCACGCAAACAAAAGCGCGTCTTACGGTCCATTTTAAAGATCCGGATACCATTGGGAATACCCAGTTGTATTATTGGCGAACCTACAATACAGGTGATAATTTTGGCTGGGGTGCGTTGGGTACAAATCGCTTTACACCCAATACCGATGATTTGGTGAACGGCCAGTATATGCACCTGACCCATTCAAATGGATTTGTATTGAACGATTCGGTTAATTACTATATGGTCAATGTTGAAAGAAAGGTGTATAATTTCTGGGACAGTTTTAATAAAGCAAGGCAAAACGCCGGGCCATTTTCTACACCGGTAAAATTACAGAGTACCATCAGTGGTGAAAATGTTATCGGTTGTTTCAGCGGTTTTAGCGTTAGTACCAAAACAATTATAATCAGGTAGTTTTTAACAGGCAAATACTTATCGAGTAAAAATCCCGTTATCCAGAAGAAAAAAAAGCACCCTTCGAAGATGACGCAATACAAAATTATCACTGAGAAAGAAGCCATCGCACGTTATCAGCTTTCAAAATACATTCAGGGAAAACATGGCGATAAAGCCAAATATGTTTTACTCGAGGGAAATGTGGAAATAACGCAGGACGTAAATATCCAGAAATTTTGTTCCGCGGCAGGCGCCAATGGGATTATTGTGGATGGTAATCTTACGTTAACCGGCATCCTGTATCAACCGGATATGGATTATGGAGAAACGTTGTTCGTAACCGGTAATCTGCACGCCAAAAGCGTCAATAAAGGCGGGGCTGAATTCTACATCAAAGGCAACCTCGTTGTAGAGCAAACCATTTACGGTTATTATAATCATGGCAGCCTGGTTGTGGAAGGTAACACAGAAGCCACTACCATTTTTGCGGAAGACCATTATTTCAAATTCGGCGGCGATGTACAGGGGCTGATCATCAGTACCGGTCAGATAGAAGGGGTAGAGGTTGATTTTCATACAACGGAGCCGCTGCTGGATGAGTTGATCAAGAATGATCATTACAGTAATAGCGGAAAGCTGGACCAATATATCAATGAAGGCCGGCATATTATTTCAGCACAATATTTAGCAGGCAGGAAACAGCGGGTATCATTTGATCCTGCTAATACAACCTCCGCAATACCAAAACTCATTAGTAACGATGAAGCCCAACAGCGATTTGATTTGGACCAGTATGATCCCTTTGGCGATATGGGCTTTGAAAAAGTGATCTTACTTGACGGAGACACGTATATTAATGGTGATTTAAACATTGAATGGACAAATAATACCTTGGCTACCCTGGGAGCAAAAGCCGACACGGATAGTACATTGGTCCTTGTGAATGGAAACCTTACGGTCGCAGGCACAATAAAACCATCCACTGAAAGCTTCCCCTTTTTATTGGTATTAGGGAATGTTCAATGCGATGTGCTGACAAGTTATGACGAATGTATTCATATTACCGGTGATGCCGATATAACTTTTGCGTTTGATGGAAATTACAATGATGGCAGTATCACGATCGAAGGAGTGACCCGTGTTCCATATGTGCTGAATTCAGATCACAGTTCATCCATCAGGCCCGAAGGAGCCGTTCTGATCAATTATTACAGCGATCATGATGATTTCTTTGAATATGATTACACTACCAAGGATTTTGAACGGGTTATGGTATCGGCCGTGTTTGATGAAAAAAAGGACTTCAGGCAATTTGCATTTATTGAATTACTCAAAGCCGGCAAATCTCCACTGAAAAAAGGCGCACGGCCTGCCCGCCTGATCCTGGAAGAAGAACTGGAGCAACTGGGCAATGGGAATGCGAACCTGGAAGCATTGGACCTTACCGACAAGAAACTGAAAGAATTTCCCCGTACACTCACAAAGATCACTTCGCTCAAAAAACTCGTGCTGGATGATAATCCTATAGAATGCATACCCGACAACATAAAAGACCTGGTTAACCTGGAAGAATTGCACCTGGAGCGATGTGGTTTGGAAAGTTTGCCCGATGAAATTGGTATGCTGCCAAAACTCAGGGTATTGAATGTAGCAAACAATAGTGGTTTGGTATTGCCTGAAAGCATCAATCAGCTTGCATCGCTCAGGGTATTGAATATCTCCTATAATGTTGGTTTTGGATTGCCGGAATCATTGACAGGTCTTAAGAACCTCGAAGAATTGACGTGTTATCAGTGCAGCACCGCAGCCCCCATTGAGTTTCCGGAAATGATCACCCAACTAACAGGATTGAAACGATTGCGGATGGGCAGCAATTCTATAAAAACCATTCCCGATAGCTTTACTAATTTGCAGCACCTGGAGGAATTGAACCTGAATGCAAGTTTGTGTTACCTGAATGAGTTCCCTGACCTGTCGAAATTAAAAAATTTGAAAACCCTGCATGCAGATGGATTGATTGCATTCACCACGCGCCCCAGTTCAAAACAAAGTTTGTTGAAATCATTCTTTCAAATCACCAGCCTCGAAACGCTGTATATTGACAGGCATGGAGAACGAAATGAAAAGTTTATCAAACAGGACCAATTTGCAGAGATCCAACAAAACCTGGCGCATGATCCCGAACGATTTGCCGCATTTGCTTCCCGGTTAACCATTGTACCTAATATTATACATGGCGATGGTAGAAAAGGGATTGTAAGAGAAGCATTGAAAGCTGGACACCTGGAAGGAATATCCAATTTGCAAAACCTAAAGGTATTGGACCTTTCCTTTAATAGCCTAACCAGTTTGCCTGAGGAGATCTTTGCATTAAAAGGACTGCAGTTCTTAAATCTTCGATACAATAACCTCACAACGAGCGAACGGTTGACAATCAGCAGAAACCTGCCGGGATGCACCATAGATTTCCGGGAGAACCGTGTTGACAATGACACTGCGGACTCGGAAGATGTTAAACAATGGCAGGCGATGAATAAGCGCATAAAAGAAGCAAATGAATTGATGAATGCCAGTGGCGATCGTGAAAAACTGTTGAAGTCATTAGAGGCCTATGATGAAGTGCTTGCTTATTTTAGTTCAGGTAAAGTGGTTGATGAATACAATTTGTTATACGCGAATTATGGTAAAGTATATGCATATAGTTACCTTACATCTAATCACAAAGCATCCTTTTCGCCTGAGGAATTACTGGAACTGAACCAGGCAGCCATTAATCAGGGACTGCATACCCTTGAGCTGGTCCCTGCAATGATCTGGCATTTTACCGATCTGGGTAAATTTCATGAAGAAGTAACCCGCATTACGGCCAATTCAGTCGCCTGGCAAATGCATGTGATTTCTGATAAAAAGGAAAACCTCGAAAAAGCACTGGAAATTATCGGGAAAGGGGTTGCCTACATTGAAAAGGAGACCCATTATTTTATTTACGATACACAGGTAAGAATATTAATAAAGCTAGGCAGAAAAGAAGAAGCGTACAAGATTGTAAAAAGAATATTAACATTGTCACCAGACTTCGGCGATTTCCAGGACCTTAAACAGGATGTGGATTATACAATGTGGTTGGCAAAACAATAATATTTAAACGACCTGTTCATGAACCAAACATTGGTAAAATGTGTCGGAGCGGGTTAAATAAATTGTATTTTGGTTTATAATGAAACAACGAATTGCACACATCGCCCTGGTTGTAAAAGATTATGATGAGGCTATCCGGTTTTATACAGAAAAACTGGACTTTCAACTGATTGAAGACACAAAATTAACTGAAGAAAAAAGGTGGGTTTTGGTAGCGCCGCCTGGAGCAAAAGAATGTTGCCTTTTGTTGGCTAAAGCAGCTAATGAGCAACAAAGTGCAAGTATAGGAAATCAAACCGGCGGCAGGGTTTTTCTCTTTCTATTTACTGATGACTTTTGGCGGGATTATAATAAAATGCTTGACAGAGGCATCAATTTTATACGCCCACCCAAAGAAGAAGAATATGGTGTAGTGGCTGTATTTGAAGACCTGTATGGAAATCTTTGGGACTTGTTGCAACCGAATGAGAAGAATAAAGGGTTGAAATAAAAAAGCCCGGCTTCCTGCGAAGCCGGGCGATTTCGGATTTACAAATCTACCTTCTAACTATTTTGATATTACCATCTTGGTACTCATGATCTTCTTATTCCCGCTGGCAATTTGCAAGTGATAAACACCAGCCGTTATGGGTGAATTGATGCGTATTTGTTCATTAACTTTTACGTTCTTCCTGAACACCACATTTCCATACAGATCGGTAATGGTTACTGTTGCATTCGTAATACTTTGATCTGCCAAACGAAGGGTAAAGCTGCGTTGTGTAACCGGGTTCGGAAAGATCACCCCGCCAGCCTTTTCTTCAGGCGCATTCGTTTCAGGAGTCTGAACGGTAGCAGCATTACTGCCCGCGACCTCAAAGTGCGACCAGGGGTATTGGCCAACATAATGAATATTATATCCGCCGTTTACCCTTGCCGGCATACTGTTCGACCACTTGTTTGTATAGTTCACTCCATTGATCTCGAGCAAACTCAGGTTCCATGAATTAACCCAGGAAATGTTGCCAGTAATAACATAACAGAATTCACCGGCGCTGTCTTTTTTGAATGGTAGCGAAACCACGACCGGACTGTTACAGTTACCCTGATTACCTGTTGGCGTGAAATTGCCCGTTACCGAAATATTGGCGTTCAGCGTTACAGTTGCGGGATTGGTAGTGCCTGTTAAGCCACCGCTCCAACTGCTGAATTGATATCCACTCGCCGGCGTTGCTGTAATGGTTACCTGCGTACCTGCCGGGTAAGTACCGCCGGCCGGACTCAATGCAACGGTTCCTGAACCGGTTACTGCTGTAGTGATCGTATATTGTTTAGGCGCAACAACAGGGCTTACGATAATGCTTGAAGTGGCGGTAAAGCCTCCGTCTGTCGTTCTTGCCGTGATGGTAGCCGAACCTGCTGCCAAAGCTGTAACCAAACCCGTGCTGCTTACAGAAGCAATAGCAGGTGCACTTGAACTCCAGGTTACATTTTTATTGGTTGCATTGGCAGGAGTTACCGTAGCGGTCAATTGTACTGTTTCGTTGATCTGTAAAGAATCAACAGTCGGACTTACACTTACCCCTGTAACAGGTACCACAACGCCTGGTGTTGGTGTGCTGCCATAAACAAGCACGCCATCTACATACAACGGAATGGTAGCAACTTCCTTAAGCGTTCCGTCAACGCCCTGCGATGACCAGTCGTTTGCAGGATTCCAGGCAGCGGCATTGGCTTCATAAGGAAGACGGATGCGGATCTGCGATTCCTTTCTTGACTCGCCTTGTCCGCCAGGCCATATTTTGATGGTGGGATTAAATGTTACTTCGGTATAATAAATATTTCGTGCCGCATCCCAGGCTTGTAACTGCGTAAACGTAACATCTGCATTATTAGATGAAACAACATAATTGGCTGGGGTATACCCGGCCGTTAATCCTTCCGAGATATCGATGAACAAGCGAAATACATGCTTTGCACCAATGCGGGCCGGCCAGGCTGTATGGTTGTTTACCCATACCGACCACTCCGTATATGTATTGCCACTGCCATTCAATCTTGCTTCAATTAAATACTCTTTGGTAGGTGTTTCTGCAACCGGAAAATTGGCCAGGGGCGTTCCGCCATAATCCTGAACCAACCCGGCAAGCAAACCTGAAAAGGCGGCGTTATAATCAGTTGCCACTTCATTGTTCACATAGTTTCCGCGATCATCGGTATAGGCATCATTGTTTCCGGGACCGCCTACCAATGCACCATATAGAATATGCCTGGATTCGGTAGGAGGGCCGGTCAAATTATTTGACCAGCAGCCATGCGCCGTACGATGGTGTGGCTTTGTTGGCGGGTTAACGCCAAAACCGCATACATAACTGCTGTTTCGTGGATTATTCCCCAATACATAGTTCATTTGTGCCAGCGCAAAATTATTATACCTGGTTGCCTTGGCTGTTGTAGTGGCTGCACTCTGGTAATACTTTGCCAGGAAGCTGGTATTGATGGCATATCGCAAGGCGCCCCACATATCCAGGAACGCCAGTCCACCCGGTGTATAGGTAATTCGCTGCCCGTTATAGCCATCTGTCCAGTAATCAAGGTGCCGCTCAATATCGTCTTTGTATTGCGCCTTTCCTGTCAATTTTGCCAGCAAAGCATAACAGCCATAAGATTTATCATCCCATGCAATGCCCCATTTGTAGGATTTAATAGTGCTTTGTGGTTCCGATGAAAGATTAGCATAATAGCTCTCTGCCTTGGCTAACCAGGCAGCATCGCCGGTTGCACGATACAACCAGATAGCGCCCCATACTAACTCATCATTATAACCGCTGAAGGAGTTGTAAAAACCAGCCGCATCTGTAATAGAGCTGGAATATTTGCCACGATAGGTGTCTGCAAAATTGTACAATTGTATGGCATGACTGAGCAGGGTAGCACTGTATGCCGGATCATCCGTCTTAAATAAAATACTGCTTGCCGCCATTGCCGCCGCCGTTTCTCCTGCCAGGTCGGAGCCAGGTTTGGTGGCGTCGATCTTATAAGCAGGGCGCAACATGGCCATTACTTCCGCTGATCCCCACCAGGCATGGTCTGTTCCGCCATTACCCACTTGCCCCCATAATTCATTGGGCGCCGTATGACATTTGATAAAATAATCATTTACAAAACGCAGGTTCTTTTTCAGGTAGGTCATTTGTCCGGAAGCGTTATACCCACTGGCAAAATCAATTCCGCCCCAGGCCAGCATGGTTGCAGAGAAAGCCATGGGAAAACCAAATTTAACGTGGTCACCGGCGTCGTACCAGCCGCCAGTAAGATTATGCCCTACATCACTGCCATCACTCATGGCTGAGTTGGTCCGCCACGTTACGCGGTTATCAGAAGGAAGTTGTCCGGACCGCTGGCATTCATAAAAGAACATTGATTTTTGTAAAGCTTCTGCATAGTTGAATGTTTGAGCAAAGGTTGTGTTGAGGTACAAGAGTAGGATTAAGGTAGCTAACACGCTACTTTTTTTTGTCATAGAATTTAAAAGTTTAATGTAACAAAATGAAATTCTTTTACGATAGTCAATACCTGCCCATCCGGGTTCATTTAAATGAATTCAGATAACAGATTTTTCCCAATCGTTTAAAGTTTGTGGGGAGTAATTGTGCCAGGGCGTAGGCTTGGTAATTAAATAAGGGAAGTAATATTAACGAATATACTTAGCTAGTAACAAAAGTAAAGAAAAATAACATGGTCAAACAACGATGAGTATACTTTTTATCAACATAAAGCAACGAAAAAACGAATTATTGTAAAACATCGGTTCCATTACATCCGCCTGTAATTTTTCTGATTTCTCGCGTAGATTTAACCAATAACGGTGCAGGATTGGCCATTAAGTGTTCAAAAAACGATTCACGATAAGAAGTATGCCTTGCATCCGTTAAGATGGCATTTCATCCCCTTATTTATTATTTAAAGCCATTCAACCAATACTCCTTCCCATCATCAGGGTTAATGGGTAAAGTTGTTTAAATTTCAACCCCTAACTAAATGCCTTCAATATGAAAAACATTTCCTTAACAGGCGTCTTTTGCTCGCTGGTTTACCTTGCCATTGGTCAGGCTAGTATCAATGAGGCTGCATTTAAAGGTTCTTCAAAATACAAAGCCGATCTGGATACGCAATTTGATAAAGGGTCTGCTATTACTTCCATCCCTCTCGATCCGCGCAGGACCAATGACCTTTATATAGTTGGGAAAGTATGGGGGTTTGTCAAATACTATCATCCCGCCTTGCAAGCTGGTGATTATAACTGGGATTATGAATTGTTCAGGGTACTGCCTAAAATCATTCAGTGTGATACTGATAAGAAAAGGAATGAAATATTACATACATGGATCAGCCAGCTCGGAAAAGTTATAACCGAAAAAATAACACTGCCGGATAGTTCCCTTGTGAAAATGTATCCTGATATACAATGGATAGATGATAAAGTTGTATTGGGCGATCAGCTATCCGCACTTTTAAATGATATTAAAAACGCCAGCCGTGAAAAGACAGGTTATTATCTGGGAATTGGAAATGTGGGAAATGCGGATCTTAAAAATGAAAAACGGTATTCCGAAATACCATTTCCTGATGCAGGATTTCGGTTACTGACCTTATATCGTTACTGGAATATTATACAATATCTCTTTCCTTATAAATATTTGATTGAAGAAAACTGGAATACTATTTTGAAGGAATTTGTTCCAACATTTCTTAATGCCAACAATGAATTGGATTATAAGCTGGCAACGTTAGCGCTGATTGCACGGGTTCATGATACACACGCTACGATCAGGAGTAATGATAAGGTGTTGGAAAAATACCACGGTAATTATGCAGCGCCACTGGAAATAAGTTTTGTTGAGAACAAAGCCGTAGTAACTGATTATCTGGATAGAGAATTCAATTCACAAAAAGGGTTTCAAAAGGGCGATATTGTTATTAGCATTAATGGCAAAAGTACAGACAGCATCGTAAAAGAAAGACTACCTTATACGCCTGCTTCAAATTATCCTACCCAGTTACGGGATATGGCCATTCATCTGTTAAGAACATCCGATACCGTAATGAATATTACATACAAGCGTGCAAACACCATAAATACAGTAACTATTACCTGTTATCCTGTTGGTAAACTTAAGCTTTATAAGAAATTCCAAAAAAAGGATACTTGTTTCAGGTATGTTACATCAGATATTGTATACATCTTTCCGTCCACCATTCAAAAGGATAATTGGCAAAAGATGATGCCCGAATTATTGAAAACTAAAGGAATGATCATCGACATGCGTTCCTATATGGATGACAAAATATTTTATGAGTTTATTAAATACCTGATGCATGAACCCAGAAAGTTTGCCAGGTTTACTACTAATTATACAAAAATTCCGGGATTATTTGTTTTTGACAAGTATGCCGCAGTTGGTACAAAGAACCATGAATATTACAAAGGGCATATTGTGATTCTTGTTAATGAGAATACGCAAAGTTCTGGTGAATATAAATCCATGGCATTGCGAGCCACTCCCCATGCAACAGTAGTTGGCAGCACAACTGCTGCAGCCGATGGCAATGTTTCCAGGTTCTATTTACCTGGCGGCATTTTTACAAGCATTAGTGGAATAGGTGTGTATTATCCCGATAGCAGAGAAACACAACGGGTCGGCATCATTCCTGACTATGCTGTTCAACCAACGATACAGGGAATTATTCAAAATAGAGATGAATTGGTGGAAAAAGCTGTAGAGGTTATTAACCAGGGTAAATAATTTCACCATAGTTAACACCCAAAAATAAAAAGATTACTTCAACCTGCTGCAAACAAACAACGGCAAACAATATGCAAAAGCTGCCAGCCACATCACCATAGCCGATCCTGCTTCAACCGCAATAACAGTGGCGAGAGCAGCGCTGATCACAGAAATACATCCATTCAATCCCCAGGCCCAGGGTATTTCGGCAGCCTCGGTACGGGCAAGCCATGTCAGCCCTGCAGGAAATGGAATGCCCATACAAAATGCCAGCGGCGCCGTCAGCATTAAAACGATCAGCAATTTTACAGGCAGGCCTACTTGCATAGTTCGTTGCAGCAATGGCATAAGTACAGCAGCGTATATAACAAGCAACAAAATGATCGTCGTAAACAGAAGCAGCAGGGCTTTTCTTTTACCGTTAAAATAACCAGCTATAAAACTGCCGAACCCTGAAAAAAGCAATAATGCGGTGATCACGGCAGCGGCAGCATATACCGGGTGTCCCAGATAAAGGACGAAGTGTTGAATGAAAACCATTTCTACAAACATATAACCAAGACCGATACCGCCAAAGTAAAGCAATACCTCGCCCTTGTTTTTCCCTTTCCATCCCCGCCCGAAAAGCGGTAGCAGCACGAGCACAAAAGAAACCACAGCGATCTGTATAAGCGTGATCACTACCAACAGGTATCCGATCTCCAGGAAAGGAATGGAGCGGTTACCAAAATAATCAGCGAGGTGGGGCAGGCTTTTCCAGCGGATAAATTGAGCGAAATAAGGCCGATCGTCCGTTGCCGGCTTGATATTAAAATCGTAGCCTGCATACAATGCGCTTCTACCAGTAGAAAATATTGAATCCATATTCTGAAAGAAACTGCTGTCCTGCAACTGGTGGTAGCGAGCTTTTTCTTCCGGTTGCAGATCGGGGAGAAGGGCAGGATCGAATTGCCATTGGCTACAAAAATTCCGGATGTTTTGTATGGCCGTTTCCGTTAATGGCTGTTTCGTGATCACAAAGCTGATGGTACTCCAGCTTCGGATCGCGGCTATGTGCTGATGGGGTTGCCGGACGTTCAATTGTTCCAACACTTCTACCAGGGTAGCTAATAGTTTAAGCGAATGGCGGAAAGGATAATCCATCCAGGCGGAGATACTGATAGCGCCTTCTTCCTTTAAGCGAGGCCACATTTGCGCAAATGATTCCTTCGTCAATAAAAATTGTTCATGCAAAGAATACAATCCGGCCGACCCACCAAAACTACCTGCCATTGGCAGGCTGATCAGATCATAATACGAAGTATCTGCGCGGAGAAAAATGCGTGGTTCCTGGTTGTGTACAATAACTGCAGACCGATGAAAAAGGGAATCGTTACCGGGCGCCAGCTCATGTTGTAACGCGTTAATAAGGATTGCATTAGGTTCAATAGCCACAATATTGGTTGCATCACGGCTAAGGGCATGTGCTACTTCCATACCCGTACCGGCCTGCAACACCAATACATCTTTTCTTTCAGCCATTCTGTAAGGAAGGTCAAAACTGGTGTAATGAAACAGGAATGCCGTATCGGCTTTACTATGCCTGGCAAGGACGCCCAGCCAGTCGCCATTAATAAACACCGCAGTGCCTGCGTCTATTGTCTGATCTGCTTTAAGGCTCAGGCCGGGTGCATAGCGCATTACAGGTGATGATACGGCTTGTATTGGTCCGTACGGACTTATTTTCTCCATTTTAATTTCTGCATCAGGCAGCAGCAATGCCTTGCTAAGATCTTTAAACTGCGATAAATGCAGTCGTGGTGGAATGACTATAGTTACAATACAAATGATAAAGGCAAGAAAAGCAAAGAGCCGTAATATTTGTTTACTCGGATCGGTTCTTTTGGGGATGATCATGGCCCCGGCAATTACAGGCAAGCACGAAATGAATGCGGGTATCCGGCCGGGTAATAAAAACCATAGCATTGCCAGCAGCAACAAACCACCAACTGCTGAGCCCAGCAGGTTGGCAAAATAAACTTTACCGATTGCCGCTACATAGTGATCGAAAATTAGTCCAATGGCAAGCGCACCCAGCAGAAAAGGAATAAAGAACAATAAATAGGTCAGCAGCAAGCGGCCAATGTGCGTATAATTGGCAAAAAGCAAATAAGAATCAAACCTGATAAAAGAAAGTTGAGAAAGATACATTACCAGTGACATGGTAATGCCACAACTGATCATCAATACAGGAAGCAGCGAACGGATATGCTTAAGCAACCATTGCCTGAAGAGGGCCAGCACAGTTCCTGCCGCTCCAAAACCCAGCAATGCCACCGATATGACCATATAGGCAAAATGATGCCACTGTACAATGGATAATACCTGCATGAGGGCTAACTGAAAAGCAATGATAGCGGCGGAGAGAATGCCAAGAGATAGCAACAGGCGGCCTTTTATGGCATTCCCGGCAGAAGATGGCAGATCATTTGAAGATATTGAGCTGTTGTGCATACCAATAAATCGTTCGTTCACTTCCTTCTTGTAAGCGGAACAAAGGCTACCGGTATCAGGTTTTTAGTAGTTGCTGAATCTTTTTTCTTCTCAACCAGGATCAGCATTTGAGTCATAAACGATGACCCTACCGGGATCACCATTTTACCGCCATCTTTCAGCTGCCTGATCAATGGCGGCGGAACGTGTTCGGCGGCTGCAGTAACCACAATCGCATCATAAGGAGCATGTTCCTGCCATCCATTATAACCATCGCTTGTTTTTACCTGAACGTTTTTACAATCTTTTCTCAATTTTTCAGTGGCAGACTTACCTAATTCAGGGATGATCTCGATGGTATACACTTCTTTAACTATGGCGGAAAGAATAGCAGCCTGGTAGCCGGAACCTGTTCCGATCTCCAGCACTTTGAAATTTGATTGAGGTTTGATGATCTCGGTCATGTAAGCCACGATGTAAGGCTGGGAGATAGTTTGGCCGTAACCGATAGGCAGAGGACGATCGTCATAGGCGTTGCCAATTTGGCCGGCAGGTACAAATTCATGTCTTTTAACCGTTCGCATGGCTTTCAGCACTACGGGATCTTTCACCCCCCGCCGTTCAATTTGCTGCTTCACCATTTTTTCTCTTTTTGCCGTGTATTGATCCTGCTGCCATGGCATCACAAACAAGAAGATTCCTATATAATAAGCAGGGCTCCACATAACCGCACATTTACTGCATATCAAAATTACTGAAAATAAAAAGAGGCCGGCTAAATAGTTTTGATGGTTCGATTCGCCTATTTAGCCGGCCCGCGTTTATCTTTCTATTCTATTTCTTATCAATAACCATACATACAACGCCTCTCGCTGGTACAGTTATTTTTATTCCATTTGCTGCTGAAGCTGAGTAAGGTTTTAATGTTGCATAATTGTCGGGGCCGCCTGCAACGCCTGAAGTAGTGGCGCCGTTCACAATTACTTTCCGGGAAAATTCTCCGTTATCCGTACCGCTGGTAAGGCTGTACCAGTAATATCGACTACCTGCATTAAAGTTTTTGAAAGTGGTTTGTAGATCCACGGCAGTCGTTGAAGTATTTACCAATGTCAGGCCAATTTGTCCTGATGAAAAAGTGGTTGCATAACTTTTAATATTGCTATTGCCTGTCACGGTTGAATTGACGAACCGGTCGCCTAAACATTTCTGCAGGTAATACATATAATAGAATGCAGGGCGCGGGTTCCATTTTTGCACGCCGGGCTCATCGCCATTGCTGAATAAGCCCATATCATTACCATTGTTCCAGGCATTGGCCAGGTCCCATCTGGCAGCAAAACCAAATTTATTCTTTAACAGCTCGCCAATTACCAATACCGCATGCATTCCCGCAACACTTGAAACCATTTGCATGGAGCCCTCTGAAAAAATATTCCATTCCGTTAAGGCAATGGGTTTCATGGAAGCGCCGGCAGATGATACCGCCTGGCTAACATGATCAAACATCGTTTTTGTAACGGATGATCCGGTATTCAAAATGGAGGTGGCGTTCCAATTTGCCTGGTATTCGGTGTAATAGTTATGCACGATATAATAATCTACCGCATTATTTACCTGTGGCAATGCAGTCGTATTCCAGGTTTGTGTAGCAGTTGGCTCCCATGATAATGGCGCATGCTCAACCAACGTGGCGCCGATATAGATCGTTTTGCCAATTTGCTGGGCAGCCTTACGCATGGAGTCAACAAAGACTTTGACATGCCTGCCATACAAATCGCCGGTTATTAGTGCAGGCTGTCCATCTTTATTTTTACTAACATCAATTCTGTACCCCGCTTCCCAGCTACCATTGCTTTCATTACCGATCTCCCAGTATTTTGTTCTGCCATTGTCGTAACGAACCCAATCAGCGGCAAGGTGCGCTGCTGCGGCAACAGGATCTGTGCTTGTGCCATATCGGGCATAACCATAATTAATAGTGATAATTCCCTTATTGCCTGTTTGCTGAAGCATGTTATAATAATTATCAACTGAGCACGTCCAGCTTTCTGTATTTTTTCCGTACCAATATCCTCCGGGCGCTTTTACTCCCTGATCATTCAATAAGGAATCCGGAGCATCAGCAGGCTTTACATTCTTGGCAGCATTCCAGAAAAATATATCGCTGATGCTTCCGCCGGGAAAACGGATAATGTGCGGATGAAAATTGGTGATATGGGTGTTCAAAGTGGCATCCGTAAAATTGCCCATCCACGTATTGGCATTATTGGCAAACAGGGTAGGAGGAACTTTGGTAACAATTGTCGAAGCATCTACATTCACCGTTGCCCCTGCAGCAGCCGGCACTGTACCATCCTGAAAAGAAGGTGGTGTGAAGCTTTTTGCACTCCATTCATCCATAAAAAAGCCGATGGTGTTGGCTGTAGAAGGATCCTGGGGTGTAACCACTGGTACTGTTGTGTCTTGTGGATTAGGATTATTGGTATCGTCGTTGGTAACTGATTTTTTACAGGATGTCAATCCTGTTACATAGCAAAAACAACCTAATACGCAGGAGACGAATACGAAGCTTTTTGACATCGGCATAGCGCTCATTTTTATAACAGGGTAAGTGATTCTTTTTGACAGGATGAAATTAATAGTAATTGGTCAAAGCAGGGTAACTCAGCGTTTATTATTAGGGATAAAAATGATAATTCAGGCTATTAATTGTCTATTCAAAGGGTAAGAATGGTCAACCCTTGCAAACAAAATACCACTTCGTCAAAAAAGTATTACCTGCACCCTCCTAAAACAAAACGGCCCTTTTCAATTAGCTGAAAAGGGCCGCTGAATTGTTTTAAAAACGTTCTTACTGAATTATCAATTTACCGGAGGTTAGTTTGCCCCGGTTGTTTTGTATGCTGTAGAAATATGGGCCGCTTTCTGTTACCGGCAATGTTATACTTTGATTGCCTTTTGTAACAACCCGGCTGTATACCAATCTTCCGGTGGCGTCCATTACTCTCAACACGCCTTCATTTTCGGCACAAACCACTTGTATGCTTTCTCCTTTCTTAATAACACTCGGATACAGGGTGGTAGCAGTTGAGCTTTCATTCTGCAACAAAATGATATTGGAATAAGATACGGAACCGTTATCGGTCACTTTAATGCGGTAGTAATTATTTCCATTTTGCGGTGTTTCGTGTCTGAAATTAAACGCGTTGCGGCAGCCATCCCAACCTCTCGATCTGCCAATGCTGCTGAAATCTTTACCATTACTGCTTGTCTCAATTTCAAACATTGTCCATTTACGTAAACACCTGAAGATCCAATCCAGTACATTGGCCCTTCCCTGTGAATGTCCATTCAGGTTTTCAACCAATGGGAAGAAGGAACGATGGGTTTGCACGACAAATCCGCCGAAACCGGATACATCAAATGTTACTTCCCAACGGCTGGCACTGGCATTCCATACGATATCGCTGTCTGCCGGATCAATCAGGGTGGCATCACCATCGTAACTGCAGGGTAAACCGGTGCCATTGCCGCTGGTCCCCTTGTATTTGGCTATGCGTAAGTTAGCCTTGCCCAAACTATCTGTTGCATTGGCGGGCAGGTTCAGGAAACTGAGCAGATCGGCATTAAATGCAGAAAATTCAGCCTGTGTAAAGTACAAGGTAACCCGGCCGGTAGCAGTGTCGGCATTAGCTGCTGGTACAATCTGGTAATGTCTTGCAACGAAGGGAATCCCGCAGTCATGAGGCACTCTTGATTCTTTCCATACGTTGGCAGTAACTGTACCACTCACCGCACTGGCGCCTGCAGGTGTTACCTGCGCGATCAATTTACAACTGCTGTCGATAAACAGGTTGGTAGTAGCAATGTCTCTGCTGGTTGACGAATTTTTTGTGACAAGGTTGCCGGTTAACTGCGGATTGCTGTACACCACAGAACGTATTTTGTAATCAAAGGCCTGGCTTATCCACGAAGCGCCATCAAGTGAAAGCAGCGAGCGGTTGTCGAGACTGGTGTTTTCCCGGCGCATGCTCCAGGTAGCCGAACTGATGGAATCGCGATAAAGCACTATATGATAATCGCTGCTGTTGGTAACAGGAATATCGAGATCGCTGAGATCAACATAATTCCACGTAAAGGCCATAATAGCAGTGTCGGGCACATTAAGCGTTCCCAGTAAAGCACCTGGTATACCGGCACTATCTGCCCGCACTTCCATCTTCAACGCTGTTTTGAGAATGAATGGATGGAAATAGGCGCCGGCCAACCGGCCACTTATATCCGGAGTAAACCGTACGGCTACCCGTTGGGTGGTGAGGTTTACCTGAACATCCTGTGTAACAAGATTGGAGGCATCGTATTGATAGGTTTTACGATTTACCGGTGAACAATTGAAAACAGAACCAGCAGCCTTATAAACATCAAGGCGGCCATATCCCCAGGTAGTGTTAGGCGAAGCGCCGGCTACCTGGGTCATTGAATCTGTTGAAGTATTATTGAACAGGGTTGTGCGTAATTGCGAAACGCTTGCCGTAGGGTTTGCCTGCAGCAAAAGCGCTAAGGCACCCGTTACAACAGGCGCCGACATACTGGTGCCCTGATTCTTTCTATACCGGCCCGGGTAGATTATATCCGGTAAAGCTGCAGCGCTGCTGGAAGAGAACGCCGAAATTACATGCTGGCCAACGGCCGCGATCTCAGGTTTTAAAACACCGTCTCTGCGGGGGCCATGAGAACTGAACGGGGAAATGTCATCCATTCTGGCCGTAGGAGAATAAAATGCGCCATTGGCGCCGAAGGTATACCAGGAAGGCCTTCCTACATAAGAAGCAACCGTAATGGCTGTACTGGCATTTCCGGGTGACCCTACCAGGTAGTCGTTGTTACCGCCTGCCACCGTTGTTGCACCATACAAGGCATTCTTGTAATAGATCCAGCCATGTAATGAAAGGGCATTCGTCGTATTGTTGGTGAGTGAAAGCGTCCACACACCACCCGGATTGACGGCATTGCTTCCGTTTCGCTGAATATATACATCTATATACCGGTCGCCATTGCCTATTTCCGTCACATTTCTTACAACAGCAAAAAAACCATTGCCCAATACGGGCGCAAACGTAACCAGGCCGGCAGTTGCTGTTACCGATCCACCGCCGCCCGGCGCTGAAAAAGTAGCTGTTACATCACTGTTGTCGTTTAAATAAACCCGGTAATCAAACACATCAGCACCCGAAGTACCAGCCGGTACATTGAAGGTGATGGTTGCAGAGTCGAGTGCTGCAATTGACAATTGGTTGTGGATGTTACTGCCATTATCGTTCCCGGCAGAAATAACCACTGCCCGGCCGGGAGCCGAAGCAGTAAAATCATCTACTGCCAGTTCGTAATCCCTGGTACCATCATGCGCACCAAACTGGCCGCCCAAACTCATATTCAATACAACTGGTTTACCCAAATCGGTAGCCAGTTGTTTTAAATAGGTCATTCCGTTGATGATGTTAGTAGTGGAAAAAGAACCATTACCGCCTTTTATAACCACGATGTCGGCTTCAGGCGCCATGCCGGTGTATTTACGGGTAACGGGAATGCCGGCTCCGTTACCCACGGCGGTACCAGCTACGTGAGTACCATGTCCGTTAATGTCGCGTTCGCGTACATAACCGGTAGGCGTTCCATCCAATTCATCATTGATCTGATATTGGGCGTATTCAACGCCATAGTTCATGCCAACGGGAGAATTTTCTCCGTCAATAGGCGATATGGTTTGGTCCCAAATGCGCAGAATACGGCTTTTGGTAGTATCATCCGGATCGCGAAAATCAGGATGCCTCCAGTCAATGCCCGAATCGAAAATAGCCACAATAACGCCTTTGCCTTTGTACACGGTATTGTTCAGTTTTCCCTGGTGCAACAGGGCAGCGCCGCTGCTGGCCACGGCAATGTCGTTGTGCAGTTCATCAAATACCGGCGCCGCTATGTAATTAACGCTGGTCAGTTTTGACAACTGTTCTATTTGTTGCAGTGTAGCCCAGGCCGTTACAAATTGGGGCAGCACCGAGTTTACCAATACACCATTATTGCGAAGCGTTGCTACATCGGTTGTATAAACGATGCAGTCGTACCGTTCTTCGGCAGGTTGGCCAGCAGCCGCCAACACTTTTGTTGGTGTAATTTTTAAATCGGGGTGTGGCACCTGCCGCTCGCCGGGTTTTGGTTGCGCCATGGCAAATCTGAAGGCAGGATCAATTTTGTCTTCAGGGGTTCGAACCTGCGCAGAGCCGGATGCGTATAACAGAACGGCAAATAAAGAAAGCAGGATTGTTTTTTTATGAAAATACAAAGCAGAACGGAGCTTCACAGAACGTGAAACTCCACACGGGGTAAATTTCCACATAGATTAAGGTTTTGATGTTGATAGGTATAAGTAAAATGAAAATTAAAGAAAACTTTTGTCGGCGCCGCAACAAATTTTGGCTTGTGACTTAATTCTTATGTAGGTCAAGATGCTCAGGCGCTTTAATAAACCTTACCTCTTTCATTGCTGCCGCCAGCTCTATCTGTTGTAGGGTAGCCAACGCCGTAACAAACCCGGTTAACTCAGATTGAACAATAATACCCACTTTCCTTAACACCGAAGGGTTGCTGGTATAGATGATACATTCGTATTTTTTTGCTGACGTGTCAACTAATCGCATTTTACCAAAGCAGGCTTTAAGATGGGCTCCTTTTTTCCGGCTTACAGAATCAGCGGATTTTTGTTGCGCTATCAGGATGCTGAATGGCAGGTCGATCTTGTTTTCTGGCTGTGCGTTTTGTGCCGATAGTACAAAAGGGAAAACGCAGGAAAGGTATAAAACCGCCAGTTTGGTAAGGCCAGGCATTGGAGGGAGTTTTATGTAAGTTAAGCTAATTACGTAAAGGGTGCGTTACCGGCAGTAGTAATTATGTATTCACCATTAAAGATTATTTTATATCCTTCTAAAAATATATACGTTTCTATCCCGTTGTATAAAAATGCTGTAACTTAACCTGTTAAAAATTCATAAGCCAATATACCTTAACCATGCATAATTATTTGCAAAACCTGTTACCCCGGCTGATACAGTTTAGCCAATCGCTCGAGAAAAAAGAAATGCTGGTTGATCAACCCTGGATCTATACAGGCAATTACCCCGACAAGCAACAATTTATTTTCCGCCGGGATGGCCGACTCATTCAATCGGTGAATGGTAATGTTGAAACAGGCACCTGGGAATATATAGCAGCAGCACAAAGTCTGTTGATCCAAAGTAGCTCAATTAACCTCTTATTCAATCTTGCATTTTTTGATAAAGGGGTATTATTATTAAAAAAAGACGGTTCAAAGGAAACGCCCTGGGCGTTAGCAAACGAAAATATCATTCCAGACCTTGATGTTGAAAAATACCTTAAAAAACTGGTGGCTGCCAAGCAGCATTTGGGATGGATACAACTTGATTCCGGAGAAGAGATAGAGTTTGAGAATGAATACTCAACAGGCTTTCAGCAAGGTTCTGTGGTGCGGATGAATGGCATGGCAGTGCCCAATGGCACCTATAAAACTGCCGATAACGAATTCTATTTTGATGTAAGTGACAGTAAGGTTAATCAACTTTACATAAGAAATACCTACGTAACCGACAGGGGAGATATTACTATTGATTCAATACCAGGTTTAGATCCTCCTTTAAGAAAAGGTATGAAAGTTTGGTCAGGGCAATACCCCGCTTCAAATAACCGGTATGTTTTTAAAGATGATGACACAAACGCAAAATATATCGATGTGCGGGAAGGAACGATCCATAAGGTAAAATATAGTTTGAATGAAGCACTTATTGCCTTTGTATTAGTACTGGGAATCCTTTTACTTTTGTGTATAATAATGGCGATCATAAACCAGGTAAGTGATTCGAATTATTGATATTTTATTGCATTTACAATCATTTTATTGAATCTGGATGGAGCCACCTTTGTTGTAGCCAATAGAAGTCAGCAGTCAGACAGTGTATTTAGGAACGGTCAGTAATTAAAAAATCACTGATCGTTCCCGTTGTTTTATTAATTTTTTATGAAAGGCTTACTAATGCCGTTTACATGACCGGGTATACTTAGGCTTAAAAAGTATTGTCCCACTGACAATTGAGAAACATCCAGCGTTTGCACATTCACACCCTGCGATAATTTAATGCTCCGATTAATTATTACCTGGCCAACAGTATTCACGATCTGCATAGTGGCTGTTGCCGGTTGCTTTATAGTAATAGCGTACGTAACAGCATTTCCGGCCCTGGAAGGATAGAGGTTTACGTCAACCACATCAGTTGCCTTTTTTATGATAACTACAGATGAGAACTGGGCAAGCCCATTAATATCCACTTGTTTCAACCGGTAAAAAGAAGGCGAACTGTATTTGGGATCTGTAAACGAATACGAATGTGATCCGGGCATATTATAGCATTTCACCGTGCCAATAGATTCGTACTGAACGCCATTGACAGACCGCTCAATAACAAAATGGCTGGTATTATTTTCATCAAAGGTAGACCAGTTTAAAGTGGCCTTATCATTTATAACATTACCGGTAAGGCTGGTGAATTGAAGCGGCAGGGTACCCTGCGCGAGGAAAGACAGCCCAAACCTGTATACTGTACAGGATCCATTTTGTATGGCAACACTGAGGTTCTTTGCCCCAGTCGTATTCCAGCTAACAGAAGGCGTGGCGCTGGTTGAAGTAGCAGGCGTAGAACCGGCATCAAAATCCCAATCATACGTTATACCGGTCAGGGCATTAGCCAATCCCAGATGATATATTGAATCTCTTACTACTATGGTTTGACCATTTATACCCGTTATAAACATATCTGCAGGAGGATGTAATTCAATATCATCCAATACGACACCGTTCTCACTTAATAAGTCCGACGGGTGATCAAATCTCAAGGTAATGTAACGTTCAGCGCTACCTGATGGAATGGTAAATGTGTAGGTGGAGGTAGCCAGGTCCCATGTGGTATTATTTCGATAAGTTGTTTGATTAAGAAAAACAGTACTGGTAATTAAACCTGTAACTGTAATTACAAAGCCGGGATTGGAGGGTGTTAGGCTGTTTATTACCCTGGAAGATTTCAGACTGACCGTATAGGTGGTTCCAGGTATGATGCATATAGTCTGCTGAAAACAGTTATCCTGGTCAATTTCAGCAACATAGTTAGATACATCAGTACCACCATAAACTGTTTCTGCGGCTGTTTCCATGTTGCAATTGGTGTGGCTCCAGTTCCCGGAAAATCCTCCGGAGAAACCTCCAGTAACAACCAGGTCCTGGGCAGAAAGAGCACCAGTAAAAAACAAACACATGAAAAAGAACAGGCACTTGATGAAGGCATGCTGGATAGAAACAGGAAAGAACGAAACAACTGTTGTACAGTTGATGGGCATGGTTTTTAACATATGATATTTAAATTGGTCTCGGATTGTAAGTAGCCCTAAATAAAGAAACTATTCTTGCTCAAATACATTTATTTTCGGTATATTCTTTTGATCATGTAAACGAACAATTAAAACTTAATAATTTTTGCTCAAGGGATCTCAGAATCGCTAATTCAATATGTTTGGCACAAAATAAAAGTTATATACGTTAGGCAACTCCATTGCAATGGTGATGCTAATTCCGTTCAATATTACGGTAATCCTATTCATATTAATGCCTGCAATAATTCGTAATTTAACAGGATGAAAAAAAATGCCGCTTTCCTGCCAACAACCGTCATGCTCCTCGTTTTACTCACAGGATGTACGCTTCCCTCTTTCGCACAGCAACAAAAAATAAAGGTGCTTATCATAACCGGTGGCCACGGATTCAAACACCAACCTTTTTACGACGTTTTTAATGCCATCCCTTCCATTACATACGACACCCTGGTTCAACCCCAGGCCAATGCCTTCATCGCTTCACCTGAAGTTAGGCAATACGATGTGCTCGTATTTTACGATATGGTCCCCGATTCCATTTCACCCGCACAGCAGGAAGCCTATATCAGCCTGCTAAAAAAAGGCGCCTCCATGATCTTTCTTCATCATGCATTGGTATCGTACCAAAACTGGCCCGAGTTCATTAAGATCGTCGGCGGACAATACCACACCCGCCCGGTTGTAGTAAATGGCGACACCCTGAAAACCAGCTATGAACACGACGTGACCATCCCCGTGAAGGTGGAAGATAAAAAGCATCCAATAGCAAAGGGTATTAGTGATTTTGAAATAGTTGATGAAGTGTATGGTGGAGTTGAAATATTACCGCAGGTAAAACCATTACTCAGTACTACGCACCCTAAAAGCATGCGCTATCTTGCCTGGGTCAACCATTACGGAAAGTCAGATGTTATATATATACAATTGGGCCACGGGCCTTCGGGTTATTCAAATCCCAATTATCGCAAACTGATACAGCAGGCCATTGAGTGGTCTGCCAAACAAAGAAAAAAGTAATGCAGACCAACATACTGTGGACAGGACGGGAATACTACTCACTGGAGAATTGTTTGATTGATGATAACGCAACCGGTGCAACTATCACCTCAACCATTGTAGGCGCCTATGAAGGAAAAATTTACAAAGTAGAATACCTGATCAAAACGAACGAACAATGGGAAACGGTGTTCTTTGAGATCAATAGCCGGCATAACAACCAGGCCCAGTTAATAAGCTATGAAGGAGACGGAAAAGGGAATTGGACCAAAGACGGCCAAAAAGCAGAACAATTCAACGGCTGCATTGACATCGATATTCCCCTCACGCCTTTCACTAATACCTTGCCTATCCGCAGACTTCAACTAAAACAACATCAGTCCCAGGAAATTCAGGTGATCTATTGCGACCTTCTGGAACAAAAAATTACACCCGTTCGCCAAAAATATAGCTGCCTCTCAGCTACCGAATATCACTACGAGAATATCCCCAACGATTTTGAAGCCAACATCCTTGTCGACGAATCAGGGTTTGTGGTTGACTATCCGGCGTTGTTTGTGAGGACTGAGGCGTTGAGGAGTACATGCTGACCACACAGCGCCGGTTAATTTATTCCTGATGGCCGGTAAGCCCTAAGGCATTAGTTCCAGCACCAGGCATTCAGGATTGATAAAGACCACCCGGAAAGCGCGGTACAATTTCTTCTTGTCATCATACACGTTCAATATTTTTTTGTGCCGATCGTACTTATAAATACGAAACGGACTGGTAAACTTATGTTCCCTTGAATACCTGGGCAAACTAAAAAATTGTCTTTCCCTGCTTTTTGATGGCGGCTCCTCGTGAAAAACCAGTTTACTTTCCAACCAGATGGAATCCTTCATGAACGACAGCAGGTGGTATACGCTGTCATAGTTAAGTTCATACACCGGCTTTTCAGGCTCATCAGATCTGTATAGATAATAACGGCCGGTTGAGTCGTATAAAGTCCAGGTTTTACCCGTGCCTAATATTGTATATCCCATTCTGTCGTCAGCCTGTAGGTAATTGTCAGCCTTTCCTTCATAATAATGCCCTTTTCCGGCCAGTACGCTGTCCAGTTCGCCAGCCAGGGTGAAATTGTCATAATCACGCTTCTCCCGTTTCCTGGTATAATGACTTGGATGATGCGCCTGCCCTGAAGTATTATAAATGGCACAGCAATCATTGATAGATTCTTCCATAATTGCGCCCACACTCATTTTGCGTTCAATGTAAAACAGATCGTTCAACTGGCCATGTGCATTAAAAATATCCAGGTATTGCAATAATATTTTTGTTCTGTCGCTTCGGTGGCGCTGTTGAATGCATTTCAGGAACACCACGTTTTTTCCGCGGTAACGCGCCTGCATTTTCTTCAGTTCATACATAGCGCGGGTAGCATATTCTTTTCGGAAGAAATGGTTGAAGGTCCAGATAACTACTGTTTTACCCCGATAAGCCTTCAATGCGGTCTGCCATTCCGATTCATGATCGATCTGGCGGATGCGCTGGGTGTCCAGCTTTAATTCAATACTGGCCGCAGCCAGCGTCAGCGCCTGCGCCGTATTAACGGAGGCTACCTGCTGATCAGGCATCTCAGGCAACTGGCTATAGTGTTTGAAAATAGCTATCCGGTATAACGAGGGCATCGGGATTTCGTCGTCGTCCCAGGAATTGCCCTGCAATTGTTTCAGGTTGGCGGCAAAACGCAAACAGGCATTGGGAATTGTTCTTTCATAAAGGCGATAAGCGGTGGAATCGAGCGCTTCTTTCCGGAACTCGTTGGTTATTTTTTTAAAGATATACCGGAAGTTCTGGGCTTCCTCGCGGTTACCGTTAAAATACTTTTCAATGACAACCGAATCCTTCATCCTGTCGATAGAATTCCGGTCTTTCTGTATCTCATTGTACTTCTCCATGAAACCTTGCGACAACAACTGCCCGTAATCCTTTTGCACACGCTCCGCCATTTTATCGAAAGGCACCGAATAGGAACGCCAGTTACCAAAACGACTATGGTGCAAACGGTCGGCATAAATACCTGCGAGCTTGTAAAAGTTGCCGTGCATAAGGGCCAGTGGCGTTTCCCCCGCAAGGTATTGTTCATACATCTTCTGTAAGTAGCTGCTGTCTGTATCCCTGTCCTCAAGTATTGCCAGTACACACCTGTACCGGGCTTCTGCTTTTATAAAATCGATGACCCGCTGTTCGGCTACATAAGCAGGATATACGAGGTCTATGCGGTTAAGGATGCTATCGTATAATTTACTGTACTGGTTAAATTGCTGCTGCTTCTTTACCAGCACGGGCATATCCCGATCAGACGATGAAGACGATTTTACCGGTTGAATATTCAAATGGCTTGCATATTTCACATAGTGCTGGTACTGGTTATTGAACGCGGCGCCTGAACCCATAAAGGAGACCCGTTGCGTTAGCTTGTTATAGTCCGGGTTGGCATCGTCCAGCGAAATGGTAGTGTTAAATGCAAGCAATAGCGTATCTCCTGGTTGTACCAGGAAGTTGTTTACCTCAAGTGATCCGATGGAAATGCTGCAGAACACCGGCATATGCAGGGGGATGCGCAGGCTGAAACTATTCAGGCTGTCGAGATCGGCAAATAAATATTCTACATTGCCGGTGCGCATATCGTTATAGGATAGCTGCACATAATTTTCTTTCTCCCGGCGCTTTCCTTTCCATTGCACCAGGCCTTTTAACAGGGCACTGCCTTCTGTAAACAAGGGTTGGCAAAAAGACGGTTGTTCGGGGTGATAGCTGTAATTGAAAGTGCGGATATTCTTTAACTCCTGCTGCCTGCCGTCGCCCAACAGGAGCGTGGTGCTGTCTTTGCGCTGTAAAGTAACCAGGGCGGTTTTGCTGCCATGTTCCAAACGTAGCTGCCAGCGGCCCTGCACTTCCTTAGCCGAGCTGATGCGCCAGGTTTCATTTTCATAACAAACCGTATTGGCATAAATACCAATGACAAAACGATTGCTGCCGTCTGTCCTGAGCCAGTGGCCGTACAGGTTGGCGGGAACAGGCGCCGCGTGCACAGTGGTGAAATACAGCAGGCAAAGCAGCAGCGCTTTGCCTGTAAGAAGTTTTTTTCTCATAGTGTAGGTTATTCTTCTATGCCGGGAATATAGATCTTACCTGTTTTTTGGTCCATATATCCACGCTGGCCATTGGGCAATTCCACCAGGTACGCGTTAAACCTGTATTCTTCTTTCACTACCCGCTTCAGTACCGGTTTCCTGAGTTCAGCAAGATTATTTTTCAATACGCCCACCTTGTTATCTTTCGTCGTTCTATAATAAGATTCGCCTTCTGCCTCTTCTATGTTATCATATTCAAAAGGGACCAGCACGTCGCCTTTAAGACCAATGATGCCGGCCTTACCATCTTTTATGGCTTTTATAATAGCGGGCATTTGGCTATCCCAGTTGCGATACGCCATTTTAGTAACGGAAGTATATCCCTGCACATTGAAGGTTTGGAAAACTTTGGCGCCACCGTTGCTGCGGTTTTCAATGGTCAGCTTCCAGTTGTTATTACCCAGGTTGTATACATAGAGGTCTTTCCCATAATCTTCGTCGGCTGGCGCTTCAACAACGCCAAGCCCCATGACGGTTTCTTCCTCACCAGTTTCCGGCCTGGGCTCCTCTGCTACTGGTTTACCATCGAAGTCGAGATATTGGGTTTTTCCTTTGGCTGTTACCTGAACTACGTCCTTGTAATTGCGATAGGTTACTTCCAGCTTGTCGTATTTGACGGGAATGACCGGAGCGCCTGTTTTTGTATCGATAAGGCCATATTTGCCGCCGGTTTTTACAATAGCTCTTGATCCCTCTTTGCGGTTATAGAACCGGGCCTGATCATAAGCGGTTTGTCCGGCCTGTTTACCGGTGATGCCGCTGATGATCACCTTTTTGCCGCCCCTGGTTGCAATAAACAGTTTTTCTTCGCAACGACAATATTCATTAAGCGTGTCATAGGCGGCAGGTGATACGAGCTTATTCGTTTCCAGGTTCAGCAACAGGTATTTCCCTTTTTGCGCTCCCAGGCCTAAGCCTTCAGGCAGCTCGATGATCTTATCGTAGGTGAAGTCGATACGCGTTTTTCCATCGCGGCCGATGGTGCCGTATTTTTTGTTTTTTACCGCAAGAATGGCAGTTGAACCGTAGAAAAAGTCAATGGTATCGAATTGGGGCGGGGTAATAACATCCCGGTTGGCATTGGTCAATCCCCAAAGTTTACCATCGGAATAGGGGTAAAGGGTGGTTTGGGCAGTACCTGCAAGGGTACAGAGCATCAGGCACAGATAAACGAGCGCTTTCATATATAGGTTTTACGGCCATAAAGATATACAACTGCTCGTTATTTTGTCCCTATCTTGCGCATGCCAGCAAAATGTACTTATCTTAACTGTAATTATTACCCTTTAAAAGGTTTTCCGGCACCTGGTGACATTTACAAAGAATGAAATACACGATGAAGTTGTATTGATGCAACAGTTCCGCGCCGGAAGCGAGGAAGCGTTTACAACGGTATACAGGCATTTATACCAGCGGGTGTACTGGTTTGCCCGGAAATATGTGGAGGAAAAGGAAGATGCCCGCGACCTTACAGCAGAATCTTTTGTTCAGCTCTGGCAGCAACACGATACTTTTCCCACCCTTGATGCCATAGCGGCATTTTTATACGTAACCCTCCGCAACAAATGCTATAACCTGCTAAAGCACCGGCAAATGAAAGCCGGCCGCCGGGAAGACCTGCTCCGCCAGCTCAATGAATGCGAGCAGGGCGATTTCTTCGAAGAGCAGGTACAGCTTCAACTCGTTCGCAGGATCTATGCAGAAGTAAATAAACTGCCTCCCCGCATGAAGGAGGTTTTTCTGCTTTCTTACCGCGATGGATTAAAGCCTGCCGAAATTGCCGAACGGCTGCAGATAAAAGCACAAACCGTAACCAATCAGCGGGTCACTGCAGTACGGTTATTGCAGTTGGCGCTGGGTAAAGACTTCATGTTGTTGTCGCTGTTGCTGCTGAAGTACTACGATCCTTCCTGATACGGCGCTCCTCTCAAAAAAAAATCATAAAAACTTCACATTGGAATGGTTGATTGGGCTTGCCCGATTGTAGTAGATGCATATGACAACCATTAACAACCTTATTGATCTTTTAACGAAGCACCTGCAGGGCAATCTTTCCGATGCTGAGCAGGAGCAGCTTAACCAGTGGCTTTCACAGTCTGAACAAAACCGCCGCCTGTTTGCATCCATCGATGATGAGGAACAAATGCGGCAGTTGATCCTTTCATACCACCAGGAAGAAGTGGAAAACAATGAGGCCATCATCTTGTCGAAGGTCCGCAAGGGTATAAGCGAAGGTATGCCTGTGGCCCCCGTTCGAAGGATAAGCTCGCTGCAGCGTTGGGGTTGGGTGGCCGCATTGGCGCTGTTGTTAGCAGGCATTGGCGGATATCTTTTGCTGAATAGTAAAAAAGACATTGTTCCGGTGGTGAAGGTAGAAACACCGGCGGATATCCCTCCAGGAAAAGATGGCGCCATTTTAACGCTTGCCGATGGCAGACAGGTAGTGCTTGACAGTTTGGGAAACGGCGTTATAACCACCCAGAACGGAACACAGGTAGTACTGAAAAACAAAGCGCTGGCCTATACAATGGGCGCAAGGCCGGCTGCCCCGGTTTACAATACCCTCACAACGCCTAAAGGCAGGCAGTTTCAACTGATACTGCCCGATGGAACAAAAGTGTGGCTGAACGCCGCCAGTTCGCTGCGGTACCCTACAGTGTTTTCAGGTAGCGAACGGCTGGTGGTGGTAACCGGCGAAGTATATTTTGAAGTAGTTCGAAATACCAAAATGCCTTTTAAAATTACTATTCCCCCCCGGCCTGGAGCCCCCGGGGAGGCCGAAGTGGAAGTATTGGGCACCCGGTTCAACGTGAATGCTTATGCTAATGAAACAGCCATAACGACAACATTGATCGAAGGTAAAGTGAAATTTAACTATCAACCGGCAACCGGTTCCGCTAAGAAGCAATCGGCAATACTAAAGCCCGGTGCACAGGCTGTTCTTACCCATGATTCACGCCTGCCCAACGGAACTTTAGTAAAGGCTGAATTGACGATTCGTGACAATGCAGATGTAGATAAAGCGGTGGCCTGGAAAAGCGGCTTCTTCAATTTCGAAGACGCCAGCCTGGAAGAAGTGATGCGACAATTGGAGCGCTGGTACGATATAGAAGTAGTGTACGAAAAAGCCATTCCTGATATCCGGTTCGGCGGTAAAATGAGCAACGATGTTAGTTTGTCGGGATTACTAAAATCCCTGCAGGAGATGGAAGTGCATTTTAGGATAGAAGGCCGTAAACTGATTGTATTACCATGAAAAACGCTTAACGCTAATACTTTTTATTAGACTGCCTTTTGCGTTCTGCGTTTAGCGTTCCGCCTTAAGCGTTCAGCAAGCATTTATTAACCAACCAAACTGCAATAAAAGTATGCCCAAAACTGCTGCTTGTGATCAGTGTATTGCGCCTTTTTTATTAGCCAGGCCATGTTCACATGAGGAGGTATGTCACTGGTATAACTCCGAAGTGCCGGCCCCGGGCAAACCTGCCGGCGCTGCTTCACTGCTCACAGCTTCAATAAGTAAAGCTATGAGAATTGTAATCCTTTTTCTTTTTACTACTTCATTAACCGTTTCGGCAAACACCTTTTCGCAAACTGTGACCTTGTCGGCGAACGGACTTTCACTGAAAGATTTGTTTTCAGCGGTGGAGAAACAAACCGGCTTTGTGTTCTTCTACAACAAGCAACTCCTGACAAACACAAGGCCCGTAACCATTTCGGTGCACAACATGCCGCTCAACGAATTTTTACAGGCGGCATTGAAAGACCAGCCGCTGCATTACCGCACCGAGGGAAAGACCATTACACTCAGCCGCAAACCAGTTGCAGCATTGCCTGCAACCGATATTGCCCCCGCCGATAGCACGCGCACCATTTCGGGCGTAATAACTAACGAGTTCGGCGAACCGATTACCGGCGCCAGCGTGCTGGTGAAAGGCACGTTCAGGGGAGTTTCTACCGACGCCAAAGGCGCATTTTCAATACGCGCCGCTACGGGACAAACGCTTGTTATTTCTGCCGTAGGCCACGAGCAAATGGAAGTGCGGATAAAAACCAGCGACCGGCTCACTATTAAAATGGTACAGTCCGTTACCGCCATGAAAGACCAGGTGGTAACAGGGATCTACCAGCGTAAAAAAGAAAGTTTCACCGGTTCATCAACAACCTTTACTGCAAAGGAACTGAAGGTGGTAGGCAACCAGAACCCGTTACAGGCATTGAAAACGCTAGATCCATCGTTTGCCATCATAGAGAACACAACCTTTGGTTCAGACCCTAACCGTTTACCGGATATAGAGATCAGGGGCAAGAGCAGCGTGATCGGTTTAACGGAACAATATGGCACCAATCCTAACCAGCCATTATTTATCCTTGACGGTTTTGAAAGCACCCTGCAGATCATCAGCGATTTCAGCATGGACCGTATTGAAAGTATTACGTTGCTGAAAGATGCGGCTGCCACGGCAATCTACGGTTCAAAGGCGGCCAATGGGGTAGTGGTGGTTGAAACAAGGAAACCAACGCCCGGCCGCCTGCAGTTGAACTATAACCTCAATACCACTTACAGCATACCCGACCTCAGCGATTATAACCTGATGAATGCAGAAGAGAAACTGGAGTTCGAAAAGCAAACCGCTTTCCTGGGCTCTATAGATGCCGGCGGTAACTTTGTTACACCCGAGGCGGATGCAAAATACAATGCCCTGCTGGCTGAAGTAAGGCGTGGTGTGAACACGTACTGGATGAACGAACCATTGCGTTTTGCCATTACACAACGGCATACCTTATTTGCCGAAGGGGGCGATGCCAACCTGCGTTACGGCGTGTCGCTTGCCTTTGGCGAAAACCAGGGTGTAATGAAAGGTTCGGGCCGCAAGCTTACCAATGGTAACGTTCGGCTTATTTATCGCAAAGGACGCCTGTCGGTAACCAATTCGTTAAGTATCGATATGGTGAACGCCACCCGGGAAACCATTGCGTTCTCGCAATTCTCCCGGGCTAATCCCTATTTCAGGAAATACAATGAGCTGGGCGGTATCAACAAGGTGTTGAATTCATTTCCATATGCCGCCTATTTCGGAGCGCCCATAAAAACCGAAACCTACTATAACCCGCTCTATGACCTGCGTAATAATAATGTGAACAAATCCGAATCGCAGGGATTCACCAACAACTTTGAAATAGAATGGCGGTTGCTGAATGAACTGAGGGCGCGCGCCCGGGTGGGCATCAACCGCCTGGCCATTCGTGATGAAATATTCAGATCGCCTTTCAACTCGGAATTTGCCGGGACCGACCCGCTACGGCAGGGTACCTATTATGAATTGAACGACCGTCAGATGAACTATGATGGAGATCTTACGCTTACCTATGGAAAATTGCTGGCGCAAAACCATATGCTGAATGTAGTTACGGGAATGCGCCTGAGCCAGGTGGCTGCGGTTGGCAGTTCATACGAAGTGCGTGGATTCATCAGCGATGATTTTCCCAATGCAGCATTTGCATTTGGTTATTCCGACACCAGGCGGGCTTCCTACCTTGAGTCGAAGCGACGGAGCGCCAGCTATTTCCTGAACACCGGATACGCATTTAATGAACGGTACCTGCTCGATGCCACCCTGCGTTCAGACGGCGCTTCCGTATTTGGGGCCAACAGGCAGTTTACCACTATCTGGTCATTGGGACTGGCCTGGAATGTTCACAAGGAAGCATTTTTCAATAAGCCTTCCTTCTACTGGATGAACAGCCTCCGCCTGCGGGCCTCTATCGGGAACCCGGGCAACCAGAACTTCAGCGATTATATCTCAACGAGAGTATACCGGTACAATAATGAGAACCGTAACCCTTTCGGTGCCAGTGTAATTGTTCAGAACCATGGAAACCCTTCGTTGAAATGGCAGAAAACGATCGACCGGAACATTGGGTTTGACCTGGAAACAATGAAAAACCGGCTGCGGATAAATGCCGACTATTTCATTAAAACAACTGATCCGTTGCTGGTGTTTGCAGCACTGCCTTCTTCTGCAGGGGCCACCAGCGTAACCGGTAATATGGGCGCCCTTGAACAGAAAGGCTTCACGCTTACGGCCAACTATACCGTGGTGCGGCGGAAGGCACTAACCTGGATGGTTAATGCAAATGCACGCCGGCTCCGTTCTCAATACAGGGACTTTGGCAATGCGCTTTCCAACTTCAATGAAAAGAACAAAGGGGCAAATATGACCCGCTATTATGACGGGGCCAGTCCTTCCGATCTCTGGGCCGTTCGTTCAAAGGGTATTGATCCTGCCACCGGCCGGGAAGTGTTCCTTACCAAAGATGGCTTACACTCGTTCATTCACAATTACCAGGATGAGGTAGTGGTGGGTAACAGCGATCCCGAGGTGGAAGGCATCATCGGTTCTTCCTTTTCCTGGAAAGGTTTTTCAGCCAACGTAGCGCTTAGGTACCGTATTGGCGGACAAATATTCATGCAAACGCTGTATGATAAAGTGGAAAATATTCCTTTTCAGAAAATAGGGCTGAACCAGGATAAACGCGCGTTGCACGATCGCTGGCAAAAACCCGGCGACAACGCAAAGTTTAAATCCATAATGGAAATAAGTTCAAATCCTATGTCATCGCGCTTTGTAGCACACAACAATATCCTGGCAGGTGAATCTATCTCCGTAGGGTATGAAAATTCCACTGCCCGATGGCTGAAGGCGATAAGAGCTTCTTCGGTAACCATCAGGGCTTACATGAACGATATTTTCAGGCTGTCTACTGTAAAGAACGAACGGGGCATTGATTATCCTTTTGCCCGGTCGGTCTCTTTATCTGTAGGGGTGCGATTTTAATTGACCATAACCAAAACGACAATACATGAAAATAAAAATAATTGTCAGTTGTTTGATGCTAACCTTTCTACTTGGATCCTGCAAAAAATGGATCGATGTAAAACCGAGCGACCGCTTGGCGGAAGATCAGTTGTTCTCTACCAGAGATGGCTACCTGAGTGCATTGAACGGTGTGTATGTTGAATTGACCAATGCCGGCATCTATGGTGAAAACATGACCATGAGTAGCCTCGATGTGATGGCGCAGTATTATTATATGCCGCTTTCAACCCACCGGTTTGCCGACTTCACAACTTTTAACTACACATCAGATAATACAAAACTCGTATTCGACAACATTTGGAAAAAAGCATATGAACTCATTGTTAACTGCAATGTGATCATTGAAAGGTGCGGGGAAAACAGCAACGGGTTGTTGCCGGGCGCCTATTTCGGTATCGTGAAAGGAGAGGCGCTCGCATTAAGGGCCATGCTGCATTTTGATATGCTGCGGCTCTTTGGTCCCATTTATTCACAGGCAGATAAAGAAAAGCCCTGTATCCCTTATAATACTTCATCGCGGCCAGAATCGCCTGCCTTACTTGGTTCAGCGGAGATCATGCAACATGTTATCGATGATCTTATGGCGGCTCTTGCATTATTGAAAGACGCAGATCCGGTTATAACGGATGGAGTTCGTTATGGCGCCAGTGTCAATGGTATTAACGATTTTAATTTCAGGCAGTACCGCCTTAACTACTATGCTGTAAAAGCACTGCTGGGCAGGGCATATCTCTGGAAGCAGGATAAAGAGAACGCAGGGAAGGAAGCTAAGGAGGTACTTGCGGCAGTGCTTAATCCCGCCAAGCCCATTTTCAAAATAGGATTATCCAATAACGGCCCCTCATTGCCCGAATTCGATCACCTGTTCATTTCAGAAGTGATGTTCTCGTTATATACTATCAGTCGCCAGAATATTTACACGGGCTTCTTCGCGCCAGACCTTGATCAGGGCATGCGATTGAGTTTTAATAACAATGACGATAACCCGGTACGGCGGAATGAACTGTACGATGATCAGAACGACCACCGGCTTAAAGCATGGATGATCCAAAACAATACCAGCGGCTCCTTTCTTACCCATGTTAAGTTTGGCGTTACGAGTAAAGGTCCAGGCGCCAACATGATGCCGCTGATTAGGCTGAGTGAAGTTATTCTAATTGCCGCTGAATGCAGTAATACGCTCAGCGAAGCAACAACCTGGCTGAACATGCTGCGTACGGGAAGGAACTGTGTTAGTTTATCACCCGCCACAACGGCACAGTTGAAAGATTTTATCACCCGGGAGTTCAGAAAAGAGGTATTCGGTGAAGGACAAATGTTCTTCTACTATAAGCGAAATGCCATGACGACAGTACCTAATCACGCGGCGCTTACCGGCACAAAAACTATGAGCCTGAACAATTATGTAGTGCCATTGCCTGTAAGTGAGGTAGCTAACAGGTACAACTAGTTATTGCTGATTTTGGGATTTTGAGATTGCTACAATAGCAGCATTCAATAAAATCGAAAAATCCCGAAATCCCGAAATCCCGAAATCTTAATGCTTTTTTTATCGCATAAAAAAGTAAAACAATGAAAAAGATCATATACTTTTTGATTCTGCTTTCGCTCGCATCCTGCAAAAAAGAGATGATGGGCTATGATGGCGTGGAAGGTATTTATTTTGCAGTGACATCCGGACCTTCGTATGCGTCCCCTTCATCATGGCCTTACCGCCCATACACCAACATTGAGTTTGTAAAACAACCCGCGAGCGTAAAAGAATATATCGCTAATATAAAAGTCATGATCACCGGTCCAGTTAAAGACTATGACCGGCAGTTCACTGTTGAAATAAACCCCGATTCCACTACCGCACAGGAAGGCGTGCACTTTCTGCCGATCGGTGAAACATTTATTATTCCGGCCAGCGCTATCTATGGGTATATACCGGTAACACTGAAACGCACACCCGATTTGGCGGTGGCAAACAAAAAGGTCGGTCTCCGGCTGATTGCCAGCGAAGATTTCGGAATTGTTTTTACAAACTGGAAGGCCATACCGGGTTTAGGCACAAACAACCTGGGCCCCGACACCGCTTTCGATGCCAGCCTTCATACTATCAATGTAAGCGACCTGATGGTACAACCAGCGGTTTGGCGCGGTTCTGTAGTAACCGCCACCAACAAGGAAACAGGAGCGTGGGGCGCCTTTACCAGGAAAAAGCTGTTACTGATGTGCCAGCTCTTTAACCTTACCTATGAAGACTTTGGCTCAGATGCAACGATGCCCCTGGTATTATCGAACCTCATCACTACAGAAATGACGCGTTACCTGGTGAACCAGTTCAATGCCGGAACACCTGTGAAAGAGGATGACGGCAGACTGATGTGGGTTGGTACCGTTCCCTGGACTTCCATCGTTGGCGTGCCTTATTAATTACTAACAACCCGGCAATTCATTATGAAAAAAATCAGCATAACCATACTAACTGCTTTCATTTTCCTGTCGGCCTGTTACAAGGACAAGGGGAATTATGATTACAAAGACATCAATGAGATCAAAATAACCGGGCTGAAAGAAAATTACCCGGTTGTGCTTGGTGTAGATGTACTGCACATTGAGCCCAACATACAGATGACCGAAGAGATAACTGATCCGGATCGTCTTTCCTACTATTGGATCCTGTACAGGGGATTTAATCCGGTTGATACACTGGGAAGGCAGCCTGTGCTCGATGCCCGTATCAACGTGAACCCCGATGTGTATACGCTCTATTTAAGGATCATAGATAATGCAACCGGTATAGCGTGGAAAGCAGGCGCCACGGTAACGGTGGGCACGCGGTATTCAAGCGGGTTGATGCTGATGGGAACTGGGGAGAACGGGAGCGCGGAAGTGGATATGATCTCGATGACGAACGATACATTGGTGATACACGGCATTTTAAGTAACAGCGGCCTGCCCGCATTGCATGACCCCGTGACCATTATGCAGATCGGGGGTAAGGATACAAACAGTAATAACGGAAGGGTGTGGGTGATGACAAAAAGCGGTTCCTATTATCTCGACCGCAAGAGCATGCTGGGGAACACTTCCAAAACATTTGCCACCATTACGGTTACCAACGAATTTGCCGATAAACAAAGTCTTACTCCCATACTCGCTATTCCGCAGATCAGGGAGCGGGCAGGAACAATGAGTAACCAAAATACACGGGCCATTATGACAAGTGATGGCAACATATTCACCACCCATACTTTTCTTACAGGGGGCGGTGATTATTATACGAACCCGGTTAACCGGGAGGCATCCAATTACGATAAGCGGCTAAAAACAGCGCCGTTCCTGTGGTACGCCATTGGCAGTATGAACACCATGATTTGGTATGATGCCGACAACCAGCGTTTCATGAATTATAACGGTTTTGGTATCGGCACTACTTCAACCGCATTAACCGATAAAGCAACTGATGCTTTTCCCTGGGACCAGGCCTCAGTGGGCCGAACACTGGTGTATGGTGAAAATACCCGTAATACCGACGGTGGTTCTACCAACGGCAATTCATTTGCGATCCTGAAAGACAACAGCAACCAATGCCATATTTATAAGTTTTACGCCAGCGGCGCCACCCCGCCCAAGCGGGATGTTTATACCGTATTGCCGTTGGCTGTAGATTTCGATAAAGCCAATTGCTATGCATTCTCGTCACGCCGCTCAGTAGTATTCTATTCAGTTGGTAATAGGTTGTATGCTTACGATTACAACAAGGGGCTTGAAAAAATTTACCAGTTAACGCAATTGGGACCAGATGAAATAACCATGCTCAAATTCGATACCCAGATCGACTATGCTACCAATGCCCTGTACATTGCTACCTACAATGCTTCCTCCAAAGGAAGGCTGCGTCGCTTTATGGTAGGTACAAATCCCAATTCAGTGGATATTACACCGGTCGACAGAAGCGACTGGGACGGTTTGATAAAAATAAAAGACATGAACTGGAGAGCCATTAATTAAAAGAGTTCAAAATAAATAAAATGAAAAAAGGTATGAAAACAGTTAAAGCAGCAGTTGCCATAAGTTTGATGACAGGCGCCTCCATGTGCCTTTCCGCGCAAACCGCATTCAGGATCAAGTGGAATTTGAAAGATACCACAAGGAATGGCGAAAAGGTTACGATCGCTTATTTCAATGGCGTTAAAAATGTGTATAGCGCAGCTGTGATCAGGGATGGTGTATTTACAATAGAAGGCACGGTGGCTGACCCTGCCAGGGCAACAATGACAATCAGTACCACCAACGAGGTACGGAAAGCCATTCCCTGGAGAATGAGTGAAAAAAGTGAGTTCTATATTGAAGGCGGCGAAGTTACGCTGGAAGGTTCACCATTATCAACGGCCGTTATAAAGGCCCCCGGCCTGTCACAAAAAGATTTCCTGGCGTTCCAGAAGAAAATGAAACCCTTCGGGGAAAAGGAAAGAGCATCGTACGACGACATGCTGCGTGCGATCATTGCCCGCGACTCCCTGGCAAAAATGAATTATACGGCTATCAATGACCGCTGTAAGCAGCAGGTCGATAGCGTTGAATGGGCGTATATGAAAGCCAACCCTGCTTCACATGTATCGCTGGGTTTGTTAAAGGAGAAGGTTAATGCAAAATCACTATCGGAAGAAAAAGAACTGTTGAAAGCAACGTACAGTAAGCTGTCTGCTCCGTTGAAAAAAACAGTGGTGGGCAAACAACTGGGCGAGCTGATTGAAGCAGCATTCAAGGTAGGACCCGGCAACAAGGCGGAGGATATTGTGCTGAACGACACACTGGGCAATCCGGTTCATTTAACATCTTTTCGCGGAAAATATGTGCTGCTCGATTTCTGGGCATCGTGGTGCATACCCTGCCGCTATGAAAACACGACTGCAGTGACAAAGGCCTACGAACGTTTTAAAGATAAAAACTTCACTATACTCAGCGTGTCGCTCGAAAAGCCGGGCGACCGCAAAGCGTGGGTTGCAGCTATCATCAAAGACAAACTCACCTGGACGCAGGTGGCTACGCTTACCGCTGAAGAAAACAGCAAAGTGACAAAGCTTTACGGCATTCAGGAAATTCCAATGAATTTCCTGATCGATCCGCAGGGAAAGATCGTGGCGGTTCATTTACGGGGTGAGGCCCTGATCAAAAAACTGGAAGAGATATTATAACATTTTGTAGCAGTAAACAAACAACTTGTAAGGGCCTGACTGAGAAGGCCCTTACAAGTTGATAGCAGCCAGCGCCGCTATGCGTGTTCCAGGATGCTTTCTGTAGTGTACACTTTCAATACCGGGTCTTTGGCGAAATCTTTTCTAACTTTTTCAACCAGGTCCCTGTACGTACCACTGCTATGATAAGCATCGGCATCGGCCTTGGATTCCCAGGTTGTCATAGAAATATAATCATCATTTTTTTCAATAGGTTCCAGCAATCTGCAATCAAGATTACCTTTTTGTTTTCTTACAACAGGAACAACCTGTTCGCTGTAAATCCTCTTAGCCTGTGCCAAATTTTGCGGCAGGAAACTAAGGTAAGTGAGTCGTACAATCATAAAACCTCCATTTTTAAAAAATGAACAAAACTGATTTCTGTAACGGGATTTCAGACTGTGCGGATATTAAGGAAGAGGAATAACTGGCAGAATTTGATACAGAAGGTACGACTAAAATACGAGACGGACGTAAAAAATTATTTTCCCTGATCCTGAATAAAAGACCGGCAAACTGCCCCTGACCTGACTACATACTTTCCTTGTCGGCATATAGTTTATAAAACAAATTAGATCTATCCCCACTTTTTATTTCCCGGCTATACACTGCTTTAAACATATGATCTACGCTTAATAAAATATTAGTTGTACTAAATACATTTTAACTGTGTAAACGGTTGCATCACCGTTATAAACAGCTTATGGTGTAAATGCGAACTTTATTTTTGTAATCGGTTACATTTATGCGGTGACTTTGTTAAATTTATCATCTAACTAATTATTGCCATTATGAAATCAAACACATTCCTACCGGAAGTAACCAGGAAGGTTATTTTCGGAGCAGCGACTTTCATGCTCGTTGCCACCGCCTCCATCTTCTCAGGTTGTAATAAAAAAAGTACTTCAGCGCCCGAAGCTGCCGGCGAACGACAGAGCGGCTTTGTTAAGGACGATGCTACAACGGAAGACCAGGGTACCATTAACGGTTGGTTCTGGTCGTTATACCGCGAAGGCGGATCGGCCAGCATTACCCATGGTTCGGGCGGCAATTTCGCCATCAGCTATAGCAATGTCAATGACGTGGTAGGCGGTAAAGGCTGGAACCCCGGATCGGCCAGGACCGTAGGTTACAATGTAGGCGCGCTTAGCGGCAGCTATAATTTTGTGGGTGTTTATGGGTGGACGACAAACCCGCTTATAGAATATTACGTTGCTGAAAAAGGCTCTGTAACGGGCGGAACGTACATTAACTCCATAAGCAGTGACGGGCATTCGTACAGCTTTTACAAACAACAACGGGTAAACGCACCTTCCATTATAGGTACAGCCACTTTCTGGCAGTATAAAGACACCTGGGGCGGAGCGCCAACCGCACAAAACCGCTCCGTTAATATGGCCAACCACATAAACAACTGGCGCAGCAGGGGTGGTCAGGGTTTTGGCAGTTACAATTACATGATCTTTGCGTTAGAGGCATGGGGTAATAAAAGCGGATATATAAACGCAACTACATGGTAGTCTGTTAAATTGTTTGATGGTTTGATTATTTGATGGCTATGACCTGTGAACTTAGTAATGCTGCCATTACTCATGGCGGCTTTACATTCAAACACCCGGCAATCAGGCAATCAGGCCATCGAACATTACATAAAGAAGATATTTCAATGAGTAGATTATTGATCCAGGTTATAACCGCAATGGTTGTTGCCAGCGCCTGTTCGCAAAAAAAAGTGCCCGACAATTTTGTACTGGTCAATGGCGGCGAAACATTTAAGAACACAAAGAGCAACTACTACGGAAAAAGTGTAACCATACCTGACTTTTATCTCGGCAAATATGAAGTAACGCAAAAAGAGTGGCTGGAAGTAATGGGAAACAATCCCTCGGCATTCAAAGGCCACAAGTTACCGGTAGAAATGGTAAGCTGGTATGACTGCGTTGAGTACTGTAATAAAAGAAGTATAAAAGAAGGTTTACAGCCGTATTACAATATCGACAGGAATAAAAAAGATGCGTATAATACCAATGACCTCGATAGTATAAAATGGTCGGTCACCATCAATGAGAAAGCCAATGGCTACCGGTTGCCGACAGAGGCGGAGTGGGAATATGCTGCAGGAGGAGGCCAACTAAGCAAGAGTTACACCTATAGCGGCAGTAATAATGTAGACGAAGCAGCCTGGTATTGGAAAAACGCCGGCAATAAATACCTGACCGGCTATTGGGCCTGGAAGCTATTGGAAAAAAACAATAACAAAACCAAACCAGTCGGCAGCAAGTATCCCAATGAGTTAGGGTTGTACGATATGTCGGGCAATGTACGGGAATGGTGTTGGGATTGGCAGCAGCCTGAAGGAACGGCAGCTCCGCAGGGACGCACCTGGAAGGGTGGGGGCTGGATCGGCGCCGACTTCTGCTGCGCATCGTCTTTCCGGGCCAGCCTCGAAGCGAATGGCAAGGGGCCCGATCAGGGCTTTCGGGTATGTCGTGGGAAGTAAATGTATTGGATCATTAATCCAGCAATCGCATGGCGTCTGCTTCCTTTTTTTCTTTTTCCATTTCAATGATCACGGTTGGTTTGGCAGCGCGCTCTTTACAATCCATGAGGCCGCATCTTTCGCAGGTGGTATGTACCGTTAGGACCGGAATGGCCGGATCATTGACAAAAGGCATGGTATACAGCAGCTTTTGATCAATCAACAAACCGATGGTTACGCTGGCGGCATCCACTTCTCCCTTAACAACCGGCTTGGCAATGGATATACACAAATATTTATTGTGTGTTTGCCAATACTCCGAAATTTGTACTTCAATAATAGGCGAGCGGTATTTTTTGTTTTTGAACAGTTCGGTAACCCGTTTAATGGATTTGATAGAGATCCACCGGTGACAGTAATGTTCATGCAATGCATTGGCATACGGGTTGTGCAATTGCGATAAATGCAACTCCTTCGTCATCTCAAAACGGTTCTCCTCCTTATTACCATTCATTCGTAAAAAAAACAGGTTCTCAATACCAAAATGCCTGGGTAATATATTGGTTAGCCGCTGCATCATCATTTCGGGCGTTACATTGTAAGCAGCTGTAAGGTCCATCCATGATTTGGCATTCCATTTTGCCTGAGTAATGATCCGTTTAATATCATCGGTAAAAACTTCTTCGGGCATCAGCAGGGCTACCGCAAAATACGATGCTTTGAAATTATTCAGCATGGTATCAAATGAGGAGCTGTGTGTATTCACTGTATCATACGGCCGGTCGGTAAGCTTCAGGAACTGGAAACCCAATTCTCTCGCTATCAAAAAATTCTCCTGCGCCTGGCTCAGGCCCTTATTCAGGAACAGGGTTTGGGTTTTTACCGAATAGTACGACCGCAATCTGTTTAACGCTTCCATACTCCCCATCTTCCTTTTGTTGACCTTTATTCCCATGCTTTGAAGGATCGATTCAAGCCGGGCGCCTTCCAGGGGAACTATTTCCTCTAATTTATATTGTATCCTGAATTTTTGTACGGCATCTTCCAACTCTTCAAAATAATTATCATGCAAATTCTGGTATGAGCGTAAAGCAGATTTGTAAAAGCTTTCTTTTGAAAGCTGGTAGCTTCTCGAGATCTGCAGCAGGGTGCTGATAAAAGCGGTGACCTTATCGGGCGTATTGGAAAAAAGATCGAGCAGGGCAGCCGGGGCCAATCCAAAATGCTCCCAGGGAACGGCATTGATAAAATCAGAATTGATCAGGTCTATGATCGGCTGCAACTTTTTACTGGCCCGTAATGAAACAAGATAGTCGTAGTCAACGCCCAGCGTTTTGGCCAGGATAATGATCTTGTCTGACTTGGGAAATTTTTTTCCGGTTTCTATATCATGTACATAAGAGAGCGACAAGCCTGCTTTATCGGCCAGTTGCTGGTACGACAAGCCTCTTTCCTGGCGAAGCGATTTTACTTTCAACCCAAAGATGAGGCGAATGCTTTCATTTTCCGTGATCATATCCCCAAAATAAGATAAAAGCAAAAAATACGAAAATAAATTTATCAGCGAATTTTTCGCTAATTCAAATAATTTCTTAAATTAGTAGAAACTTAGGCGTATGAGAAATTTGACAGAACATCCACTTGCCTGGAGCATCCAGGCCCCCCAGCCAACTGCATACAACAGCATACTTACTCCCGGTGCTTTACAATTTTTAACGGAACTCCAGCGCCGCTTTAACCAGGCCAGGAAAATTGTATTAATGGAAAGAGCCACCATTCAGCACCAGATCAATCATGGCTGGAAACCGCAGTTCCTGCCTGAAACAGCAGCCATCAGGAACAGCAAGTGGACCGTTGCACCGGTTCCTGCCGACCTCCGCGACAGAAGAGTGGAAATAACAGGGCCGGTAGAGCGAAAAATGATCATTAATGCGTTGAACTCCGGCGCCAGCATATTTATGGCCGATTTTGAAGACAGTCATACGCCTACCTGGGACAATACCATCCAGGGACAGATCAACCTGAAAGATGCTATTAACAGAACGATTTCTTATGTTAATGAGAACGGGAAAGAATACCGCCTGCAGGAAAAAGTGGCCACGCTTATGGTGCGCCCCCGGGGTTGGCATCTCACCGAAAAACATATACTTATTGATGGCGAGCCGGCCAGCGCCAGCCTGGTTGATTTCGGCCTGTACTTTTATCACAATGCAAAAACCCTGATTGAAAATGGAACTGGCCCATACTTCTACCTGCCTAAAATGGAAAGCTATAAAGAAGCGCGGTTATGGAACGATGTGTTTGTATTTGCCCAGGATTATTGCGGCATACCGCAAGGCACCATTAAAGCAACCGTGCTGGTAGAAACCATATTGGCAACTTTTCAGCTTCATGAAATTTTGTGGGTGCTGAGCGATCACTCGGCCGGCATGAACTGCGGCAGGTGGGATTATATTTTTTCTTTCATCAAAAAATTCAGAAATATACCAGGTCATATTTTCCCCGACAGGTCGCAGGTAACTATGACGGTCCCCTGTATGCGGGCCTATACCCAACTGGTAATTCAAACCTGCCATCAAAGAGGAGCGCATGCCATCGGCGGCATGGCGGCCCAAATACCTATAAAAAATAATGCAAAAGCCAATGAAATAGCCCTGGAAAAAGTTAAGGCTGATAAACTGCGGGAAGTAACAGACGGGCACGACGGCACCTGGGTAGCACACCCCGGTTTGGTGCCTGTTGCTCTGGAAATATTCAATACACACATGGCAACCCCCAACCAGTTGCACCGCACAAGAGAAGACTTTTATTGTACAGAAGCCACCCTGCTGCATATTCCGGAAGGCACAATAACCGAGGAAGGTATCCGCACTAATATCAGCGTTGGTATCCTATACATGGAAAGCTGGCTGCGGGGCAATGGTGCAGCGGCCATTAACAACCTGATGGAAGATGCCGCAACAGCAGAAATATGCCGTACACAGCTTTGGCAATGGTTGCACGAAGAATCACAATTAGCCGACGGCCGCCTGTTTAACCAGGCCCTGTATGAAGATTGGCGCGATGAAGAAATTGAAAAAATTAGGCAAACAGTTGGTTCTTTACAATACCAGCAGGGGCAATTTGTGCAGGCTATTTGCTTATTTAACCGGCTCGTTGTAAACGAAGCATTCGAAGAGTTCCTCACCATACCGGCTTATGATGCCATTCTTTCAAACAACGACAAAAAAGTTTGCCAGGAGCCAGGAGAAGCTGAAGTTTCCGAACCAGAAAAGGTACAGGAACCGGAAATCGCGCATAGCCATGACATGCATTACACCACTCACTAAAAACAAATTTATGAACAGGGAACAGCAGCTATTACAAATGACAGGCGAATGGGAAACAAACCCAAGATGGAACGGAATTAAACGCCCGTACACCGCAGAAGAAGTGTTAAAATTAAGAGGAAGGGTAGCCATTGAATATTCCCTGGCCAACCAGGGCGCACAAAAACTTTGGAAATTATTACATACACAACCCTACGTAGCGGCTTTGGGCGCATTAACAGGAAACCAGGCCATACAGGAAGTGGCTGCCGGTTTAGATGCCATTTATTTAAGCGGCTGGCAGGTAGCTGCAGATGCCAATGGAGCAGGCGCCATGTATCCCGATCAATCGTTATATCCTGTTAATTCGGTCCCTGACGTGGTAAAACGCATTAATAATGCCTTGCTGCGTTGCGAACAGATAGATTCGGTAAACGATATAACAACTACCGACTGGATGTGCCCGATAGTAGCAGACGCAGAAGCAGGCTTTGGCGGCAACCTGAATGCGTTTGAATTAATGAAGGCGATGATTGAAGCCGGCGCCTCCGGCGTGCATTTTGAAGACCAGTTGTCGAGCGTAAAAAAATGCGGACACCTGGGCGGTAAAGTGCTGGTGCCAACCCAGGAAGCCATAAACAAGCTGGTAGCGGCCCGCCTGGCGGCAGATGTAATGAATACCTCAACGCTGATCATTGCAAGAACAGATGCCGAAGCAGCCAATTTATTGACTGTTGATATTGATGAAAGAGACCAGCCGTTTGTTACCGGCAAAAGAACTAATGAGGGATTCTATTATGTACGCAATGGGCTGCAGCAATGCATTGCGCGTGGCATCGCTTACGCACCCTATGCCGATATGCTTTGGATGGAAACCTCGCACCCCGATATTGGCATGGCAAAAGAATTTGCACAAGGCATTCATGAGCGGTATCCAGGAAAATTACTGGCATACAACTGTTCTCCGTCATTTAACTGGGGAAGTCATTTAAGCGAGCAGGAAATGGAGACTTTCTGCGAAGAACTGGCCGCATTGGGATTCAAATTTCAGTTCATAACCCTGGCAGGTTTTCATGCATTGAATACCTCCATGTTCGAATTATCTGCATCGTATAAAGAAAAAGGAATGGCCGGCTTTTCCCAACTGCAGCAAAGGGAATTCGCCCTTCAGGCCAAAGGTTTTAAAGCAGTAAAACACCAGAGCTTTGTAGGTACCGGTTATTTTGATATGGTTCAGAATATTATTCAGCAGGGAACATCCTCTACGATTGCGTTGAACAATAGTACTGAAACGGCACAGTTTCATTAATGCCAGATATGGTTTAGGCAACTTTACGATATTATTGGGTGCCAAGATAGAAACAAAACAAAAACAAAACTAATAAGAGCCAATAGCATTCGCGACGGGCAAAATTAACTGTCCAGCCTAAAAACCTCGCTCTTTTGGGAACTATAATGCGAGGATCATTTCGGTTAAAATAGAAAACGTTCCAGATATAATTTTTGATATCGTCAATGGGATCGTTCATTGAAACTTTAATTACTATTAAAGATAACCATTCGTGAGCATATTTCAATAACGGGTAGGATAGGGCATGCAAAGTTGAAAGACCTGTAAGTCATGGACTGGATATTCAAAGTTAAATTGTTATTTTGAGGCGATATAGAGAAACCCCAGTCATGACAACTAAATTAAAAGACAAGATTAAGGCCTATGATCTTATGTTGCAAAAACATATCGACAAAAAGGACTTTGTAAAGATCAACAGAACTTTTAAGGAAAGAGAGGACCCTATTTCCGGTTTTATTTTAGGCCTAAGCAAAACTTTTTTATTAGTTCAATGTGAAAATGAATTCTTATTAAACGGTTATTCCATAATAAGAAAAGATCAGTTTGATAGCTTACGTTGTAACAAGTACGACCATACTATAAAAAAGATATTGAAACAGGAAGGGGTAATTGACAAGAATTATGGTATAAACATATCAATTAAATTAACAACCTGGCAGACCATATTTCGCGACTTAAAGAAAAATGATTACCATGTTATTATTGAATGCGAAGACATGGACGAGCCCTTATTTGATATTGGCATCATCAAACGCATTGGCACCAACTCCTTAGCCATACAGTATTATTCACCAACAGGCTTATTAGAAAACAAGTTAACCACCATACCATATAAGGACATCACAATTGTAAAGTTTGGCGACAGATACACAACAACTTTCAGAAAGTATCTACGAAAAAGTGCTAAGAAGTAGTATTCAAAGTTAAAAAAACGGATTAAAAATCTATTTAGAAATGAAACAATCCCTTTTAATTCTTTCGCTTTTGGTTCTAGCTTCAAACCTGTATTCGCAAAAAGGCAGGATTTACAACCTAAGAAATTGTCAGGGGGAAATGCGTACGGTCACGTTTCAATCACAAGTAAAAATTATTTGGAAATGTGTGTCCGGGATGGCAACCATTCGTGAACAAAAAGTTCTAAACCTTTCCAGGGAATATAAATTTGATACGGCATTTTTTGAATCTCAAATTCAAAAGGTAAAAAAAGCCTTGCCCTCCAACTTCTTTGCAGGTCTCGACTATTTAGGCGACTGGTTTGATAATACTCCTGAAGAACAGGGGATCTGGTTCACCGAAATATTTGCAGAAGAAGACAAGCAAGGAAATTACAAGGTGTACGCGGCTATTAAAATCCTTTTTGATGGCACCAATGCCCATATTGACGAGCAACGTAGAGATCCTAAGGTAAAAGATCTGATATTCATATTTGATAAAGATGAACTCAGTCAATTAGGCCAAAAATTAAAAAGCTGTCCAAAATCTGGAAGTTAAGGATCACGTTTTACAGGTCAATAATAAATATATCACTAAAATAAACGCAATCGCCCTTCGATTGCGTTTATTTGGGCATACAGCATGCTAACTTACCGCAACGAAATCTGCTTCATATCTTCCAGCTTCGCCTTCACGCCCCATCCGCCAAAATCTTTGCCCACTACAAACCATAGTTCATTTGTCCCTTTCTTAAGCGAAAGCAATAGCGTATCAAAATAACCGATCGTTCCCAGGAAGCGGTAATCGCGCGACAGAAAATTGTCTCTGCCGGCATAAATGGCTTTATCATTAAGATACACCACCACATATTCGCTGAACCCAAACGATATGGCTTTCACCTGTTCCACTTCCGATTCAATGATCAGCTTCGCCACCATCGCATTTCCACTGTCTTTCGGTTGCGTGAATTTCGACAGGTTGATGGTACCTGAAGGTTCACTGTTTTGTGTGGTCCAGGTGAGGGTTGACTTGAAGTCAGAAGTCAGTTGTTTCTTACTTTCAAACAGATGACCATTTACCTGTTTACTTACCTGCCATTTGGTTATCAGGCCATCCGCACCATTGGCAGGCACCGGCATGGCGGCTTGTGTCACCGGTTGCCGGATAGTGTATTGCAAATTGGCAAAGCGCGTTGACAGGCCACCGCCGTTCACACCAATTGTTCCTGCTTTCGGGTCGCGTTTCAACTCGGTAACTTTGATCAACGGTTTTTCCATATCATCGAAATAGATCTCCGCCTGCCTTCCATGTATATCGATCTTTATATGATGCCATTGCTCAAATGTAAAAGGCGTTGCTTTTGAATATCCTTCACCATGATATAATTGCCACCCGGCCTGATTGTTAAAAATGGGCGTGTATTGCGTGGCATCCGGATTTCCCGACTGATGTGGACGCATATAAAAACTTTCATAATTTTCCCGGTCTGCCATCCGGAATGCTATGCCGGGAAAACCACGATGCTGTGGAAAGCTGATATCGGTCTCGATAATACCATCCTGCAGGGCCAGGTCCTTTATAAAAATGGTACCCGATGTAAGCAGGATGCATTCTTTTCCGCCAAATGTTTCAATTGTACTTTTAGCCTTTTCTTTATCCCACCGGTCTGAAGTAAAAGGAACAGTAACGGTTTGGCCGTTTGCATAAAAGCTGCCCATGATTGCAATGCCCATGAACAGTAAATACATTTTCTTCATACGATTATTTTTCTGGTGCAATAAACAAATGGGCCTCAGCAATTCATTTTTATTTACCGGTCATTTTGCGGTCATTTACCATTCAAATGGGCATTTAGCGTAACTTGCTGGTATGGAGCGTTCTGAACAAGAGTATATTGCCATATGCAAGCGCCAGATCGAAGAAAAATTCCCGTTTGGGAATGGGGATGGCGAATTACGTCAGCGTGACCTGGAATACCTGGCAGATCGCATAGAAGAAAGATCGGGCATTGTATTAAGCCTGTCTACATTAAAACGCCTCTGGAAAAAAGACTACGATAAAATGCCGCATCCCACAACGCTCCAGGCATTGGTGTCGGTATTGGGGTATAAAGACTGGCAGGAATTTAAGCTGCGGATGGCAGCCGATGAGGTTACTGATCCGGTTGCGTCTTCCATCACTGCTCCGCTCGCTGATCCAATAACGGAACCGGTTACTACCACAACTATTGCTCCGGCCGGGCCACAACCCAGGCATCGAAGGTATTTTAATCCCTGGCTATTGCTGCCTGTTGCAGTTGCGGTTGTTGTTTTGGTCTGGATCATCGCCTTCCGTTCGGGACCAGCCAATAATAAACCAGTGATCAAAGGCCCGGTTACATTCACCGGTAATAAAACAGTAACGCAGGGTGTACCGAACACCATCATTTTTAATTATGATGTTACGAACGTTGATGCCGACAGCTTCTTTTTCCAACAGTCATGGAATCCGCTCGATAAGGTCAGAATAGACCCGAAAGATCACGTTTATTCCAATATCTATTACATGCCGGGTTTTCACAAGGCAAAACTGATCGCCAACGATTCTATCATAAAGCGGTTTCGGGTGCATATTACAACCGATGGCTGGTTACCGCTTACCCGGTATTCATTAACAGATAGTGATCCCATTTATATCAGGAAAGAAAAAGCAATACGCAATGGTGCTTTGCATATTACCCGCGACGACCTGGCAGCTTCCAATGTCGATTTAAATAAAAATTATATCCTCAGCTATTTTAATGTTCGCGAATTTGAAAACACCGATAGTGATAATTTTTCGCTCGACACACGCATACTATGCGACAGCTTGCAAACGGTGGCCTGTCCCGGCTTCGACCTGGTGATCACTTGCGAAGAACATATTTATTTCGTTCGCCTGATGAGTAAAGGATGTGAGCGGGAAATAGCCATTAAAATGGGCGAAGCATATCATAATGGCATCCATCATGATCTTTCCGCTTTTGGCCGCGATCTTCAGCACTGGCAGCATCTTCAGGTACAGGTAGCCGGTAAAAAAGCGACTATTTACCTGGATGAAAAGCCTGTTTATTCAATCACATATAAGAATGACTTCGGTAAAGTGGTTGGGCTTGCTTACAATTTCACGGGCACCGGCGCCATCGATTATGTACGCTTACGAAATGGCGCCAATAAACTGGTATATGAAGAAGAATTCAATCAGTGATCAGCCGCGTCAAATCATAAACTTCCAATATGGTTTTTCAAGGCGAACAATACCAGCCCCGTCCTTGATTTCAGATCGAGTTTCTCAAACAGCGCATCGCGATAATTATCGATCGTGTGTACACTCAGGCACATTTTAATGGCTATTTCCTTGTACGTAAGTTCAGAGCAGCAAAGTTCCAAAAACCGCACCTCATTAGCTGTTAAATTATTAACAGCGTTTGGCATTTTTACCTCTTCCTGCAGCGAACGTATGAGCTTACCGGTAACCTGGTTATTCAAAAAATAATCATGCTCGGCAATGGTCTTAATAGCAATTTCAAGGTCTGCTGCGGTCGATTCTTTTAGTATATACCCGCCTGCCCCGCATTTCAGCATTTTAATAATGGGTTCATCCTCTTCAAACATGCTTAAGGCCAGCACTTTTACCGATGGATAATTTTGTTTAAGCCAGCGCGTGGCATCATACCCGTTTACCTGCGGCATGGTAATATCCATCAGCACCACATCGGGCAAGGGATGCGTAGCTATTTTTTCCTTCATTACGTTTCCGTTCGATGCATCAAATACAATCCTGATGTCTTCCGTTTCCGACAAAATACTGCTGATGCCCTGCCTGAACAGCGTGTGATCGTCCACAATGGCAATCAATATTTCTTTCCTGGTCATTTTTTAAGGATAGGGTATAACTATTTTTATTTCGGTCCCGTTTTCGGGTGCGGTAATAATGTCCACTTCACCGGCGATCAAAGCTACCCGTTTCCTGATATTAAACAATCCCATCCCTTTCTTTTCTTTTAGCAGGTCTTTTTCATTAAAGCCTTTGCCGTTGTCTTTGATCGTTAGTTCCAGGTATTGTTCATTCTGGTCTATAGTAACATCAATGGTGGTAGCCTCGGCATGGCGCACGGCGTTGTTCAGTACTTCCTGGAAAATACGGAACAGGATGATCTCTTTATCTGTTTGTCCTTCTTTCGATCTGTAGTTGTTATGGAAACGGATGGTATGCAGGCCGGCGGTTTTTAAATAATCTAGCTCAAAAGCGATCGCTTCGGCCAGCCCCATGCGTATAAGTTCCTGCCCATACATTAAACGGGAAAGCTGCCTTAGTTCTTTAATAGAACGTTTGGCAAGCTCCGTTGCAGAATCTACTTTCTCAGGTACGCGCAATGGCTGGTCAGATTTAATAGTACTTAGCGTTACCACCAGCAGGCTTAACAATTGCCCTATATTATCATGCAGGGTACTGGCAACGTTTTGCATCGTTTGTTCATGTACTTCCATCTGGCTTTTCAACAACTCATTTTCAAAGTTGGTTTTCAGCCATTCTTTTTCCTGCTCATGCCTTTTTTTTCTGCTGTTGTACAACATAACAAAAGCAATAAGCGAAACCGGGGCTATCAGGAAGATGACTGACGCTACACCTATGAGGAAGGTGAGGTCCTTTGAAAATATCTGCATATAAAAGAATATGACCAGCAGGAATACAAAATAACATTCAGGACACTGAACACGATATAATTGGCAGAACTAGCCTGGGGTGTTTTATCCTGAAGCAGGTACTTAAAAAAAATATTACAGGCGATGCCTGCAAAATAAAAGCAAATGGTGCCATTCACCCACCAGAAAGGAGCATCTTTCCATAATTGCCTGAACTTTTCTTCTTTCAATAGCAGGTAGTAATAATAAACACTTGCCAGGATCAATTCAACTGATACGATTGTGGAAGATACTGAAACATATGCATTGAAATGCTTTACATATAGCTCAATGAAATAAAAAATTATGAAAAGTATAAGCCACCCGGTCAACAGCTTCTTCAGGTTATGATTAGCTTTAAACAAATGATAAAAAAAGTAATTCAACACTGCACATTCTATCACTAAAAAAACATTATACAACATAAAGTTAGGCAGGTGCCTGTTTCGCAAATATATTCCTGATAGCTCTACCAGGCAGGTAAGCAACATAAAAAGGATAAAGGACCTCCAAACGGGGTCCTTATCTCTATATAAACAAAGAATACTTATCACCAGGCAGGAAAGTTCTGAAGCGGTATTCAGGGTAATGTAAGCTGTCATATCTGTTTCTTAAGGCTTAAATAAAGTGGCGCCCTCCTCACCACAGGTGGCAGGAGGCGGGCATAATTCCCCCCGGTTTTCGGGATCTGTAGTTAAAATGGCCCCTGCATCGATGCCGTTTGCGCTCTTGCCATAATAATCCCAATGCTTATGCTCGCGTTTGGAGTCTCTTATAACTACAGTATCGAATGTTGAAACCATAACGAGGGTGGAATGGTTCCGGTAAACGCTTTTGTTGTGAATGGCCGAATCCTTATCGTAAGCTGCCAAATAAAATCGTATGCCATCGCCATTTTCATGTTTGATCTTCTGTACGAGTGTATCTAACTGTTCAATGCTAAACCATACGCAACGGGTATCAAAAAAGCCATATTCACCCGTCTCGTGATAAGAACGGGGCTCAAAATTTTTCACCAACCGTTTTGCGGTCTTCACATCTATGCTGCCCTTTAATATCGGTGTAGGCTTCCCTGGGTCGTTGGCCGAAGGATTACAGGCTGCAATAAAAATGATTGCCATAAGAGAGAAAATGGAAAGTGGTTTCATATTATTTGGTTTTATCAAGTGATCTGGGGTTTATAAAAATAATGATACATGTGCGGGCAAAGAAAGCTATTTCCCGCTAGATGCCCAAGGGCGAAAACCGCTTAATGCTGCCTTAAAACCACCTTTAAATACCCTTTTTACGGGTTATTCCAGCCTTTTGTCTGCTGTACCTTAGCCACCGTGATGATGTCATTAAACAATATCCGAAATTAAATAACCTCAAATAACCTCTGCTTATGGACCAGGTGATCGGTACCGTGGTATGCTTTGCCGGATCGTATATTCCGCGCTATTTTGCACCCTGTGATGGCCAGATATTAAGCATCGCACAAAACCAGACATTGTTTTCATTGCTTGGCAACAAATATGGCGGTGACGGCATTACTACATTCAGGTTACCCGATCTTCGCGGGCGATCTGCTGTATCAACGGGACAATCATTCTTTCATAATTATACGCTGGGAGAAACGGCAGGATCAGAATCTGTAACAATAAGCCTGAATCACATTCCCACACATACGCACGACGGTGATATTGCTTTGCATTTACCGGCCAATAGCGATCCCGGAATAGATACTACTGTGAATGGCGGCTACCCGGCAGAACATACCGGCGCTTATTCAACAAGCGGTGGAAGTACCATGTTGGCCCCGGAATATAAGAATGTTTCAATTGGAAATGCCGGTTCTGGAGTACCGGTAGATACCAGGGCGCCTTTTCTTGTTATTACTCATATCATATGCCTGGAAGGTATCTATCCATCCAGATCTTAGGTCAATGGGCCATGTGCTGCATATGGTCCATTACCTTTTGTTTATCATCAAATAATTTTTACGCATGTTCATTGAATCTTACATAGGAATTGTAGTACCATTTGCCGGCATACGTCTACCCAATAACTGGATGTTCTGCCAGGGCCAGCTATTACCCATTAGCCAGTACGATGCACTTTTTTCTTTGCTCGACACCACTTTTGGCGGTAATGGCGTCACTACATTTGCCTTACCCAATTTATGCGGGCGGGTAGCGGTGCATGCAGGGCAGGGCCCCCAGGGGCACTATTACATACCGGGTGAAATGGGCGGCCATGAAACCGTTATGATCACCGTTGACAACCTTCCCCAACATACTCACCAGTTAACGGGAAACTTAACGGCCAAACCATCCTGTGCAGATAGTAAAGGTACAACCAATATACCCACAGGGCTTTACCCGGCCATCATCAATGGCGGTTCTGCACAATATAGCAATGGTATTAGTGATACCATTTCAATGGGCGAAGCGACAATAACAACTGCAACCCCGCCGGCCCCTGTTGTAAATGGCGAATCTAAAGAACCGGTCAACACCCTGTCGCCATACCTTACTTTGAATTATATCATTTGTGTTGCAGGCATCTATCCGCCGCATGGCTGATCGCTTAATTATTAAATAATATTTATATGGACGACGTCTTAGGGTTTATTACAATTTTTGCCGGCTCTTTTGCACCCCGGAACTGGGCTTTTTGCAACGGAAGCCTGATAGCGATTGCATCCAATACGGCTTTATATTCAGTAATCGGAACTACCTATGGCGGTAACGGTATAAACACTTTTGCCCTGCCCGATCTTCGTGGAAGAGCGGTGGTAGGGGCAGGGAGAGGAATTTCTGATTATATTATTGGAGATAAAGGTGGGGCCGAAATTCTGCCGCCATTGAGAACAAAAAACATTCCTGAGCATACCCATCCTTTTCAGGTAACCATTACACCGCATGCTGCCGGTGTGGCTAATTCGCTTTCACCCAAAGATTCGGTATATGCCACCACTTCTAATCAACATATGTATGAATTTTCTGCCAATGTAAGTCTGGCCTCGTATGCGGCTAAAATTGCGACCTCGGCCGAGGGTAGTGCAAATCCGCAATTGCTATCGATACTGCATCCGGTGCTGGCGATGAATTATATCATTTGCGTGAACGGCGTTTTTCCTAATTATAACCAATAGAAAAAACAAATTATGCAAACCCGAATAGGCCTGCTTCTTCCGCGTTCTACCGATTATCCGGCAATGGGGTATGATATGCTGAATGGCCTCCGATGCAGGCTTGCAATGGACAGCGGAAGGGAATACAGCTTTTTTACAGAAAACATTGGCTTTGGGGAAAACGAGGCGCTCAATTATGCCAAAGGGGAAAAACTGGTATTGACCGACAATGTAGATCTACTGATCGCTTATTGTAATTCGGCGAATGCAGAGTTACTCTACCAACTGGCCAATGCATTGAATAAACCTTTGCTTATTCTCGATGCAGGCATGCAGTTGCCTCAAACAGCAGCTTCACCTTATTGTTATCATATTACGTTGCAGGGGCTTCACGCCTGCCGCATAGCCGGCAATATGGCGGGAACGGGCAACCGGAAAGTAGTAATGGCCACATCTTATTATGACGGCGGGTATCGTGGCCCCTGGAGCTATGACAGGGGCCTTTCTGAAGCCGGAGGTTCCGTATGTGGCAATTACGTAAGCGGGTATAAACCCGCAGCATTTGATATTGGTCCATATCTGGGGTTACTTCGAAATACGGCGGCGAATTCAGTAGCCGCCTGCTTCAGCAGCTACCTGGCTGAATTATTTTTCAAAGCGTTGAATGAAAAAAATGGCGAGGCAACCCCGCTGCCATTTTATTGTTCGCCATTTATGGCGGAAGAGCAAATGCTGAACTCCTGCGATTTTCCGGGTGGGGAGTTTTATACCGTTGTTCCCTGGGCGGCATCACTGGTTAACCGCGAGCAGGAAGCATTTACAGCCAGTATATTGTCGGCCGCCAATAAATCGGCCAATATCTTTCACTTACTGGGCTGGGAAGCCGGTATAGTTACGGCGGCGCTCGTGCAGCACGGCATACCGGTATTGAAAAATTTTTCCTACCTCAGCCCAAGAGGACAATCCACCATTCATCCCGCAACACATTATACGTACGCACCGCTTTACAAAGGAAAGATCATAGGCGACAGCAATGGTAAATGCGCTTTAGAAACCATAGAACCCATTTCAGCAAATGCTGAAATGCATATAAAAGTAATGAGCGATCGTCCGGCAGAAATCGTGTCGGGATGGAAAAATAATTATTTATGCGCCTGATTTGTATTTATCTCGTTTTTATAGCCATGCTTGTAACCATACAGGCATCGGCTCAGCAATGGAATTTTGCTGCCCGTCATGGCGGCAGCTCCACCGGTTTTAGCGATGCTGTAAATGCCATGTGCACAGATGCTTCCGGCAATGTATATGTGACAGGTAATTTTAATGGCACTATCAATTTCGGTAATGGAACAGCCACCCTGGCAGCAACCGCTGGCGGAACGCAAACCGAAGGGTTTGTTGCCAAATTTAATTCCGCTGGTCTTTGCCAGTGGGCAATAGATTTTGGCGGCGCGGCTTCCGATGCCGGTGGCCTCGGTATCGTTACAGATGGCGCCACGGTGTATGTAACAGGTCAATCGCAATTTCCAAGCGTGATTGGGACCCTGGGGCTTGGTTCGGTGGGCGGCAGCACCGACGGCGTTGTATTTGCATTGAGTGCCGCTACCGGCAGCACGCTATGGGCCAGTGCATTTGGCGGCGACCGTACGGGCGACAGGGGACAGGCCATTTGTATGGACAATGCCGGGCACCTATACATCTCCGGTATTTTTTCTACCCGCACCGCCAATCCCACCGCCTATTTTGGCGCCAGTGGCGCTTTTCCAAGAACAGTTCAGGGAAATATAAGCTCGGCCACAAGCGATCTTTTTGTGGCCCAGCTCAATGCAGTTACCGGCGCATTCAACTGGGTAAGCACCGGTGGCGCTGCATCACAGGAAACGCCCCTCATTGTAGGCAATGATAATGTGAGCGGCAGCGGTATTGCCTTTTTGCCCGGGCAGAATGAATTGGTAATAACAGGCTCTTACGCCAATGCAACGGCTTCCTATTACTCAAACGGGTCCGGTTCTCCATCGTTGATATTGCCTAATGCAGGGGAGGCCGATATTTGTTTATTGCGAATGAACCTTGCCGGTAATTTCCTGAGCGGGTTATTTGCAGGCGGCGCCAATGCCGACGAAGCGTTAGCGGTTTCTTATGACGCAAATACATCGGCTGTCTACTTCAATGGCTATTTCAATAGCGCCAGCGTAAGCGGCTCTTTTAGCCTTACCAATACCGCCGGCGGGTTCGATGAAGTGTATTATGCGCGGTACAACCCGGGTACCCATACCATTGCCTGGGTAAAAAGCGCCAGCGGATCAGCCGGTGGAAATGATTTTGCCTTTGCAAATGATGCCGGCGCCACCGGTGTTTATGTAACCGGCAGGTTCCAGGGTTCCATTTCTTTTCCAACAGCTGCTACACCTTTAACCGCTACTGCGGTAGGCTTTGATGATGTTTTTCTGGTAAAAGTAGATGCAGCCACCGGCAATGCAACGCAGTTAGCCAGTGCCGGTAGTACAACCAGTGGTACCGATGCCGGTATGGACGTAGTTGTTAGTACCAATAATAATGTATGGGTGGGCGGCATCTTTGCCGGCGGCACTTTGTCATTTACGCCTTCTTCACCGTCAATTTCAGTAACAGCAGGTACCGACCTGGAGCTGTATATTGCACGGTATAACGATCCGCCGCCTGTAATTACAACCCATCCGTCAGCATCTACCGCATGCCTGGAGCTTCCTTCGGTTTTTACAGTAGCCGCAACAGGCAATTCCCTAACGTATCAGTGGCAAGAAAGTACAAATGCCTCGTTTACCTCTCCAACAACATTAACCAACACAGGTATTTATTCAGGTGTAACGACTGCCACACTCACTATTGCCAATAATACAACAGTTAATGGAAGATACTACCGGGCCAGGGTTTCCAACAGTGGTGGAACAGTGTACAGCAATGGGGCGTTGCTCAATGCAACCATACCAACATTGCCCGCCACACATACCAGCCAGGCACAGTTGGTAAATACCTTCAACAACTTATATTATGCCTCATCATGCAGATTAATTTCTAAAGTAGCGCCTTCCGGCGCCAGCCCAATAATGGGCACCGTAACCAGTGAAGTATGGGTCGAAAGCACCGTGCCAACTGTAAATGGAAAGCCGTTTGTGCAAAGGCACTATCAAATTACACCTGCAGTCAATCCGTTCACAGCAACAGCCGCTGTCACCCTGTATTTTTCACAGGCAGAATTCGATGCATTCAATGCTGCGCCGGGCAGTACAGGCGATCTTCCAACCGGCCCAACGGATAATGCAGGTAAAGCCCGTTTGCGGATTGAAAAGTATAGTGGCAGCAGCAACAACGGAACCGGCCTGCCGGGCAGTTATACATCTTATTCAATGATCATTAACCCGCCTGATGCCAACATTACCTGGAATGCTACTACAGCTCTCTGGCAAATAACATTAGATGTAACGGGCTTCAGTGGTTTCATTGTTCATACAAACCCCTGGGTATTACCTGTTACCCTGCAGTCCTTCGCTGCCGGAATATCAGGTGCAGATGTAAGCGTACAATGGAAAACCTCCAATGAATGGCAGCACGATCACTTTGAAGTGGAACGCAGCACAGACGGCCGTCATTTTACCTCCGTTGCCATTATTGAACCCCTTACAGGAAGCGGTGATAAAAGTTATGCGCATAGGGATGCAGGCGCGGCCCTGTTGAATACGGCAAAATTATACTACCGGCTCAAAATGGTAAGTACGTCGGGGACTGTTGAATACAGTAATATTATTATTGTGAATCTGACACCGCCATCAACACCCATAACCCGTGTTGGGCCTAATCCGTTTCACCATACACTGGAAGTGGGCCTGTATATGCAGGAGAACAGCAGGCTGATCCTTCAACTTACCGATCTATACGGCAGGGTAGTGGTGCAGGAAACGGGGCAGGCGCCCAAAGGTTTCAGTACGTATACCATAAATCAACCATTACCGCTTACGCCAGGTGTGTATGTGCTCACGGTTAACGTTGGCGGACAGTTGTATTCATTCAAATTACAAAAACAATAATAAATGGGGCACGGTCCTGAGCGAAGTCGAAGGATAACCGTGCCCCATTTTTATTCACCTTAAAATCACTTCGAAATACCCTTTTTCAGGGCACAAAAAGCCTTACTGCTTCTTATAATTTAGCATCAAATCAATGAAACCCAAAACTATGAGCAATAACCAATTTCAGGATCTACTCAACGCATTGATCAAAGTAAATCTCCCGGCCCTTAACACTGCACTTGTAACGGCCATTAAATACAAGGGTCTTGACCCAATGATACACGTAACATCCGGTTCGAAAACCATTGGAAGCATTGACCTGGGCATCTGCACTGCAGAAGCCGTGGCCAGTTATGAATTGGATAACCTCAACGGGCTTTCCGCCCTCAGCATTAACTCCCTGGCCATTACGTCCGTCACAGCAACCCCTGATGGATCGGCACTGCATGGGAAGGTTCAATTAAACGCAAGCATCGTCCCGGACCTCGGTATTCACGTTGGCGGAAGCTTCAGAGCAGGATGTGGATTTATTAAACCATCTGTGGGCATCGGCGGAAGCGTGACCATTTCATCTGTAACAGTAAACGCCACCGGAGATTTTGATGCTACCATCGGAGAGCAGCTTTGCCTTACTCATGTTAGTGTCATGAATCCCGGGTTGAATTACGGCAAAATAAAGGTCGATATTGACGGGTTGGGAATTTTTAATGGCTTGCTTCATGACCTGGAAGATTTTATCCTGGGTCAGGTAAAAGGGCCTATCATCAATTTGATAGAGGGCGCGGTAACCCCTGCCTTTAATAGTGCTTTGAATGGCATTTTTCCTCAATGTACCAGCCTGGCTTAAATACGGCAATATGAAGATCTTCATAGACCCTGACGATGCAAAAAGATCAAACTTCGGCGCTTTCTATCAACCACCCATCATCGATGCAACAGGATGCAGGCTACCCGTTTCAGTACCTGAGCAATTAAAGTCAAGGTGGTGTTGGGCCGCCATTGCAAGCGCCCTCGCAACCTACTACCAAACGATGAACATCAGCCAGGTTGAGATCGCTGACAGTTTATTGTCAGATAATTTATCGTCTGATCCCGTTGCCGGCAATGGTCGCTATGCGAACGAAGAACTTCTTGAAAGGAATGTAAATTTTAAGCTGGACGTTGCACTGAAATACGTGAATTGCTTTAGTCACTGGACAATTGGAAAGCCCATTTTTGAAAGGGTTCAGTTTGAGATCAACCAGGGAAGGCCGTTAGGCGTTCGGCTCGAATGGTTCAAAGGAGGCGCGCATTACATCCTTGTTAACGGGTACTGCGACCAGGAAAAAAGTATAATGATCGAAGATCCGCTGCACGGGAAAAGTATCCAGGTATACGATCAGTTTCCTGATACCTACCGGGAATCAGGAGCTGTATGGACCGAATCTTTCTTTACAAACAAACTAACTAACAATATATAAAAATATCATTATGGCAAGTTTCGACATTGCTGTAGGAATTACCCAAAACGGCTTGAACAGCACATTGGCAGGTCTTTTTGCTAACCCTACAGCACAATCTAAGATCTTTAAACAAACCTTTTCAGAAGAGATCGGCGGCATTTCCGTTTCGGTGGAACTGGTTATGCAGAATACCCCAACAACGGTGCTGGCCCCGCCTTCCGATGCAAAATGGCAGGCTTCTTACGGTGCAGACGGAACGCAGCAAACCGGCCACCCGCCCGCAGGCAATATCTTCCAGGCGCTGATCCCAAATTTGAAAGTGAGCGGTACCGTCGCCGGCGTTTCGGTATCAGGTTCTGATAACATTGAAGTGTATGCTGAATTCACCTTAGTTAACAAGGTTTTAAATGTAACGGCCCTGTCGGTTTGGGTTGACGAAAGCAAGTGGGCAAAATACGGATTCACCAAACTGATCGTGAACGGGCTGATCATTCCTTATGCGTTGAACACCATAAATAATCTGTTGAACGCGATCCCGTTTCCCCAGATCCCAACGAAGTATACCAGCACTACTTTTCAGGAACCGATCATGGATCTCACGAACAACAATGAGCTGGTAGTGGCCACTTCCATGCAAAGCAGTCCGGCAACAAATCTCGACAGTTACACACCGCCAGCGTCAAAAGACATTTATCTTCAGGCAGGGTTATCCATTATTAATACGCTTTTGGCGGAGCAGGTGGCCAAAATTCCCAAACCATGGAAAGCATCAGACTCAAAGGGAGATAGTTTGGCAAAAGCCAGTGCCGAAATTCAGGCCACATTCAATAGCATAACCGGTAAAATTCAGAATGGCCAAACAGCAGCAAGTATAAATATCACCGATATCAGTGGTTACGGGGAATTATCCGGCGTAGGCACCGCCATCGCAAAAACAGTTTTGTGCCCGATCGGTACTGCTATCGATGCTATTTCCAATCCCAGTACCTGGGACAAGGTAATATCCAGCTTTTCCATTCAATACAGACCCGATCCATTAGACATTCCCTTTTCGGTAAACGTCACTGCAGAAGAAAGTGTACAGGTAAGCATCGGGCAAATTGATAGCGTTCAAATTATTGCAGCGCCAAAATGGAGCGGCGTCATCGGCTCAACGCTCGCAGCAGCGGCCGCAGGCTTTGTAGACCTGCTCTCGGCAATATTTAAAGAAAAGATCGTAAATGCCATCACCAAGCAGTTTGCGCAAAACATTGAAGTATGGAAAGATGCTACTGTCACCAAACAGATAGAAGGCATTAACATAAAATTGTCAGCCACACCCGGCGCGGCGCTTGTACCGCAAGGCAACTCATTGATCGTGGAAGGATTTAATGTATCCTTTCCTGTATAATCATCAATTAAATTTTTTGAAAATAGTCAACTATGAAAAAAGATAAAATATTCGACTGGCAATCGCTTGAAACCAGATTGAGCGCCGGTTTGCAACAGGAACAAAACAGCTTTCAATTAAAGGATACCCCTTTTTACCCCCTGGCGTTTCATGCGGAAATGCCGGAAAACAGTGAATATGAAAATGGTCATATTTCATTTCGCTTCAAAGATTTTACCCTGAGCGCACTGAACAGCCTCACGCTAAACACCGATGCCTGCAGGCATACCGGGAATGAGCTCAGTATAGCTTTGCGTTTGAACGATGCCGCATTGAAAGCCAGATACGAGATCAATACGAAATATGCAAGCAGGATCACCCTGGATACCGGCGGAAATATGCGCGACCTGGATGCAACAGCATGTGGCGAGGGTGGGGCAGATAACAACGGCGTAGCGCCACTATCACAAGACGAGATCGATGCTATGGTAACGCAGGCCAGAAGCCATCGCGATTCTATCCAGGAAACGATGCATGGACCAACGTTGATGTCTGCCTATAATGAACACAGCGAATCGTACAATTCTGCCTTTGTAACCAGTGAAAGGTTAAGAAAATTATGGGCACAAGGCGGCATCACCACCCAGATGTCGAGAGATACGCATGATTCCTTAAACAACAATACGGTCGTTAATTCGGCTACCACGTTATATTCAAATAAACGCACCTATAACCAGAATGCAGCTTCGCAACAGGTAAATGTCGCATTCGCGCTTACCATTATGGAAAGCCAGGCCCGTAACGACGGTAATACGGCGCTGGCAGATAAGTATAAAGCTGCGGCTAATGCTGCCGCCTCTTTCCAAAGTACAGTAAACCAAACGGGCGACGACAAAAAGCAACCGGCGAACATGACGGGCAGCCAGGTATATGACACGCTGAACAATCCGATGATGCAACTGGTGTCCGTCTCTGACGAACAATTTAACAACATGATCGATCAGGCAAACGATGCAGATAGCAAAGACGGCGGCGCCGATGCTGTAGCCATTGAAAACGGGTGGAGGATCTTGGACGCCGACGAACGTAAAATGATCCGCGAGCGCATGTTCCTTTTCCAGGAAGAACTGACGGCCATTAAAGGGATACAACCTGAGTTGTTGTGGGCGGGAGATTGCCAGGCCGACCTGAAAGGAATGGAAGCAACGATCACTGTAACATACGATACACAAACAGCCGCCTGGACGGTGAGCCATTCGGAGGTTACCCTCCCCGGTTTTTACATGGAAGTGGATGATGCTACCTGGCATGGCAAAACCGCCAATATTGTACGGGAACGCCTGGCAAACATCCATTTTGTAAAGAGTTTGCTGCAAAGCAAAATACAATCAGGCATTCAAAGCATCCTGGAGAAGGTTATAGTACAATCCCTTTAATAGCACAACACACAAATAAAGACGCCAGTGGATAACGACAAATATGAAATAGACGTGCCGAGGGCAATACTGTATGCAGGTGATAAAGGCAAGGCAAACCCCTTATATCACATCCTCGACAATCTGTTGGGCCCCGACATGGTGCGTTTTGATGAAGAGCTTACAACGGCCCTGGAACCGCAAGCCAGGCATTTAACAGACACTGAACACCAGATCTATAAACGGGGCAAAAAGATAAGACCGGTGATGTTGCTGTTATCTGCCCGGCTGATCCGGGGCGAAGAAGAGTTGTCGCATAAGATTATAAAAGCAAGCGCTTCCCTCGAAATGCTGCATGTAGCAACGCTCATTCACGACGATATCATTGACGACGCCCTTTTGCGACGGGGACTTTCATCTGTCAATGCTAAAAGAGGCACCAATGCCGCCATCCTGGTGGGCGACCTGCAGTTCGTTCAGGCCATTCGAACCTTTGTAGACGCCGTAGAAACCAACAGCGAAATGGGACTGGTTAAAATGGTGCTGGATACCGCATTCAACATTTGTACCGGCGAGCTCGACGAGTTGGAAACGGACCCCAACTGGAATTTAGTGGCCCTTCGTCAACGCTACTTCGACGTTATAGAGCGAAAGACCGCCATAATGTTCGGGCTGGCTTGCGAAACGGGCATGTCATTGGCCAAAAGTCACACCGGGGAAGCAAGAAGGCTTGGTTTCTATGGTCGCCGCGTAGGCAGGGCATTTCAAATTATGGATGACCTGTTCGACTTTTTGCAGGATGAAAAAGATTCCGGCAAGCAGGTGGGCATCGACCTGGTGCGACGCCGCGTAACCCTGCCCATCATCTATGCCATGGAAGAGTTGGGAGCAGCGCATCCGGTAAGCAGCATCATTCGCGGTGAAATGCAACCGCCAGATGATCTGCGCAACGAGATCAGGGCCATCAAATCGACACAGGCCATTGAAAGATCGTATGCAGATGCCCGGCATGAGGCCCTCGATGCATTGGAATATTTAAAACATTTTCCCAAAAACAGGTACCGGGATGCCCTGGAGGAGATCGCGCTGTACACTGTAGACCGAAAAATTTAAATTTTTTTTATGGGTGGCAATTCTAAATTATTCGCATTCATTTTTCGCACTATAAAGACATCGGCCAATGATCCGAAATCAAAGAACTTCCTTCCGGTATTGCTATCGGGTATCCAAAGCGGCGGAGCGCCGTTGCTGCCATTGAAGGAAGATAACTGGACAATTGGAAAACTGGGCGGCAGCAATGGGTTAACCATCGCCAATATGATCTCGGATCAATATTACCAGATCAACGGTACGCCGGCCATTCCTTATCCAAAAGATCCCGACCCTTCCCTCGACCTGAAAGATTCCAAAGGCGTGAATAAAGTCATCATCAACGGCCTGGAAAATGTTTACATTACCGACTTTACAAATTATAATTACGACGCGCCAGGCGCTGCGGTGACCGCGGATATTAAAATGCAATTCAACTACTGGACAAAAAATCCGGCCGGATTGCAACCGGGACAAAAAATAAGCAAATTGTCTTTAAGCGCCCCGTTCATCCTCACACAAAACCTGTGTCTATCACAAAATCCCGATGATGCAACATGCATCGATCCGGCAGCACCTCCGGTGCAGATCGTTGGCGAAGGCACCTTCTCGGCAGACATTACCCAATTGAATTTCACCGCATCTATAAAAATAACAGTGGCCCCCAACCGATCTGGCTTAAACCTGGCCATCACCAAACTCACATTAGTGACAACCGGCGACCAGGCGCCGCAATTTGCAAATGTAGATGCCCGGCTCTCGAATGATTCGATCTTCAGGGATATTATTTCCACGCTCATTACCAACTTCATGAGCGCGCCCGACGCCAGTGAAGCCGTATTTGGGCAAATGCAGGATTCCCTGAATGGGCCAGACAATATCAATGCCTTAACAAACACCCTCAACGCACAGGTTGGCACTTTCCTGGATGCCCGTTTAGGCGCAGTAACCGGACCATTACCCGGCGATGCGGGACAACAAGCCACCAATAAAGTGGACTTATACCTTTTTGACCGCATCCGGTATTCCCTGAATAACCCGGCCAGTAACTGGTATGTGAAAACGCTCCTGGAAAACTATAAGAACCCGTCCTTAAATCCGTTCAGGCCACAGAACCTGACGATAGGGAGTTTTCCATTGATGGCCGGTATTAACCTCAGCAATGTGACCCTATCGAATATTGTCATCACAGGTTTTCCCAATGCAAAAGTGCCGGCTGAACGCATGCTGCTGACGCCGCCAACCCTGCAGATGACCTTAGTATTGGGGGCTTTAAATACAACGACCGCTACCGCTGATTTTTATGCTTCATACCCTGGCGGCGAGCTGCGATTCGGGATCACGGTGGCGATCAATTCAGTTTCGCTCAGTAGTGTTATAACCCCGGGCGGCGACGATGCAGGTACATTGGTGGTAACTTTTAATTCGATCGACTTCCAGGTGCCTGCTGTAGACAACATGAAGATCACCCTTTCCGATCAATCGGATCTTGGTCCGGTAGTGCAGCGAGTGCTCAACACTTCAGCCGTTCAACAAAAAATAGTAGCCGCCATCAAAAGCCAGTTCAATAACCACCTCACCGACATCAGTAATGAAGTAACCCGTTTAACCAGGGCTATGCTGACCCAGCAACTGGGCGGCAATTAAACCGGTTAATAACACACATCCCAAACTTCTAATACAACAATCATGGATAAAGAGACCTGGCGTAAATACGTTGTTGAAGACAATAAAGGCGCATTCGTTCTCTGGATCGATCAAAGTACGGAACCCCTGCTTAAAGTCAACAACAGTAAGGGTGTTTGTTTTGCCATGGCCATTGATTTTGTAACGGCTTACCAGCTAGGGCAGCCCGGCCCCAGGGATTTCGTTAACGAGATCCGGAACAGGTCGCTGGTTTGGCCCTACACAAGCCGCATTCCGCCCAAGTACCTCGACATTCAGACTGGACTAGAAGCCATGACAGAACAATTTAAAAAAAACCTGAGGGTGTTGGTAGATCAGTTGAAAAAGGCGACAAAAGAAGATAAACCGGCCATACGGGCAAAGATCCTAAAATTCAAAGATGATCGCTTAAAGCAATTCTACGGTCCCGGGATGCAGGCGGTTGAAGAATTTGAGGAAGACAATATGCTTGCCGGACTGGAGATCTTTGACCGGCTGAAGGCCACTGCAACAAAGAACGGGCCTTCCTACTTTATCGTTGAAATGCACGATGCAGACACCGCACACGCAATAGCGTTTGGCTTCCGTCCCGACCTATCGGCATCTTCCAACTTTCCAGGCATCTACGAATTTTTTGATGCCAACCTCGGCTTTTTTGTATTCGGTACAGAAGACAGGCTTATGAACTTCTTCTGCTTTGATGTTTGGTTGAAAATATACACCGAACCTCCGTTTACAAATTATACAAAATTCTATATAGCATCGTTTACTGCTAAAAATGGTAAACGATAAGAAGCTGACATAATTATCCTATAACCACTAATGCAGCAACCTAATGAGTCCCCATATATTGAATACGCCGGTAGCTAACCCGATCAGGACATTATTGCAGATCGCAGATGACGGCACCATTCCCGGCAGAAAGATCACTATTAATGGCGCAACCCTGCAATCGATAGATGCAGGAAATGTGATGCCGGGTATTATCCGCTACGCATTCAATAACCAACCAATTGAAATAACAGATGCGCAGGCGAACCCTGCAAACGATGGCGCCGTAGTTATAATTACCGGCACCGGTGGATTCAGATTAACGATAACCGGGGTGCCAGTCACCTGTATGCTTACATTGGTTGAAGGAAATGTGCAGGCGATCTTTCAATATACAGTTATCGGTTCAACCCCGCCGCCAGTTCCCTGGAAATTCTCCAACAGCTTTCCCGATCTGCCAACGGATCTTAATGTATCGCAGCCTGATTCAACGCCAACCAGTCCGCTCGACGAGCTGGTAATGACAAATGCGCAATTCCTGGTTACTACCTGTGAACAAACATTCGAGAACCAGGACCTGATCGCCGGCATCAACTTCCGGGCAAACCTATCGCCCACCGGCATCTTAAGCGTTTTTGAAACACTTGTTGGCGGTAGCGGTGATCTGAAATTACAAGGCACCATATATCTTCCATATGATTTCATCGTAACGCCTCCGCTGAAACCGGAAGAATTTCCGTGGGAGATGGAAGGAACAGTTCCGGGCATCAATTTAAAAGCCGGTTTGGCAGCAGGGGCATTTCAGTTGGGCGGCATGTCATTCACCGCCGATCATTTTCGGGTATACAGTGCAGCAAGCACCGAATGGTTTGGAAAGAACAGCACTTTTGAAACAACGGTTGCTTATTCCGGGAAATTTGAAATACCCAGTGCCAAAACGGAGATAGACGTAACCGTGGTAACGCCGCCAGATACAAACGCGGCGCAATTGTATGCCGATTTTGAGAATTCACCTATTGGAAATTTCAGCGAGCTCGCAGATCTCCTGGGCATAGATAATGTATTAAGTTCTTTCCCCGATGCTATTCAAAAAGGCGACCTGGGCGGATTGGGCATTCAACGTGCCAGTGTAACCATCGGATTTGATAAGGGCCTCGATGTGCGCGCTGCTTCTATAACGGTAGGCATGCCAAAGCTTGACTGGAATATCTGGCCCGGGCATTTCGAAGTACAATCGGTATCGGCAACGCTCACCGTGCAAAACCCGTTCGATCCGGCAACACGGGCTATCGACATCCTGGTAAAGGGCAGCATGGAAGTACAGGGCGTACCGGTTAATATTTATGCCCAAAAAGGGACCGGCTTTACGATAATGGCTTCGGTGGCAGAAAGATTTGATGTGCCGTTGTCATCATTCATGTCAACTTATGCCCCGGGCATTCCCGAAGTAAGCGATCTGTCTATTGATAATTTGGAGTTGACCGTATCACCGGGAAATTATTATTCCGTTATGTTGCTGATGGCGCAGCAACCCAAACCATGGACCATACCGCTCGGGGTAACCGAATTAACGTTCAGCAATGTTGGTTTGTTCCTCCTGAAGCCGGCATCAGGCGATTTGAGCGGTAGCTTTTACGGCACGGCCCAGATTGCAGGCGTAACGCTCACCTCCAGTTACAATATTCCCGGCGACGTTATCATCAGGGGCGATTTCCCCAGTGTATCGCTCAGTGAGATCGTCTCCTTTTTCATTCAACAACCAATTAATGTACCCAGCGGGTTCAATCTGACTTTTACGCAATCATTTATCATGCTCGTCAAAAAGGGCAATGATTATAATATGCAGTTGGGAACGGTCATTGACAAGATCGGCAGCCTGGCATTTGTTCTTCAAAAAGGTGCAGGCGGCTGGGGTGTTGCAGTGGGTTTGCAAATAGAGGTTGATCAGCTTGGCAATCTGTCTGGCGGCGTATCAGATAGTGTGAATGCCTTTACATCCTGGTTTCCCTTCCAAACGTTTACTTTGGCCATTTCAACATTAAACGATCAAACGTTTACTTTCCCGGGTTTTGAACAGTTTGATCAGGCAGCGCTCGGCAAATCAAAGATCAAATTGCCCGCCATTGCCCGCGGCATTCAACCCGGTTTCTTTCTTTATACCAGTACGGTCTTTACCAAAAAGAACAAGATCCTGGGCGCATTGATCGATCTGCTCAAGATCCCCGAAGGCACCCAGTTGGATGGCTTCCTGGCATACCTTACAGAAAAGAAACAATTCCAGTTGGGCGTATCGCTCACGACCTTCCTTACACCTGTAGAGGACGTCAATCAACGCACTTGCGCCGGTGCGCTGGGCTATAAGAATACCTGTTTAACAGGAACGATCATGGTGCTTACTGGCGGCCCCGATGGTTTTGCCTTCGGCCTGGCCGCTTCGTTGAAAACATTGCTCGAAGACAATGAATTGGATTTCGATGTACTACTAACGGTGGTGGGCAATGGCGTGTTCGTATCCGGAACGCTGAAAGTAGAAAAGCCATTAACCTTCGGGCCCTTACAGTTGGGCGGTGTGGCGCTCGAGCTCGGCATTTCCTTTGAAGGATTACCCAGTTTCGGCTTTGCGGCGGAACTGATGGTCGACAATTTGTTCGACAGCACCCTGGCGGTAATGATCAATACAGCTAATCCGGCCGAAAGTATGATCGCAGGCGCTTTAAGCAATCTTACACTGGGCGATGTGGTTGACAAACTCGTGGGTGTTACCAATGAAGAATTGCCGGCGCCTATTAAGTCTGCATTGGATGAGGTCTCTATTAAAGGCACCACAGCAGGCGCCTTCACGGTTCCCAAAGGCGCATCGGCCACACAACTCGAAGATGCATTGAACAACTTCAAGGGCGACGTGATCCAAAGCGATTTCATGAATTACGGGAAGCAGGCAAGTTTTCCCAGTACCAGTGACGGCATGATGATCTTTAACGATTCCAAGAACGGAAAATGGTACATCACCGAAAAAGCAGGCGCGGGGAGCAGCTCCACTGTTACACACTGGCAACTGATTAAGAACAGCAGCCAGGAAATAGAAGTTTCGCGGGAAGCGCAGTTCTATTTTGTGCCGTCGCCTTCAGGCGTTTCTATTGGCACCTTTTACTATCCGCAAGGGATGAAGATCAGCGGCCGCATTCAGTTCTTATTATTTAAATTAGACACTGACATTGACATTATAATTAATAAAGGGATCAGGGTAGATGCACAAATGGATAAGATCAGCCTTGTTTCTGACAACTTCTTCAGCATAGCAGCCGAACAGGGCGCTGGCGGACCGCAGGTGTCCATCTCTACCTTTACACAGCCAGGTGCACCCGAAAAATTTCAAAAACCTCACTTCTTTGTAAATGGTAAACTGACCCTGCTTGGGGCCAGCCAGGGCATTTTTGTCGATATCAATGAAAGCGGCGCCAACCTGGAGGTAACAGGCTCTTCGCTCGGTGGGGTCTTCAACGGCAAATTGTCCGGAAGCTTTACTGCCGAAAATTTATCGGTTACTGGTAACATTAATGTGGGCATCGGTTCTATAGACCTCGGCAAATTGGGAACATGGAATATAAATACCGGCGTGTATGCAGCGTCAAAAATTTATGCCGACCTGCAAAATGGAAACTTTGGCGCCACCTTCACCGCCGGCTTTGAATTGGCCGGTACGCAATATTCGCTCGGCGATATTAGACTGGATGTAAACGTTGGTAAGCTGGCCGATCTTGCAGGAATCTGCTGGCAGGCAGTAAAGGATTTTCTTATCAAACTATTCACCGATCCTAAATACTGGGCAGAAATGGCGGCGAAAGTGCTTGGCTGGGTTGAAGACAGGATCACAGGCGTTCTTACATCCGTATTCGGGCTTTCTTCAAGCGAGGCCAAAGCCATTGTATCCGCGATCAGTGCATTTTGCCCGATTGTAACAGCGGTGAGTATACTAGGAAAATAGAAGAATGGGAGAGGCATAATACATATTCCATATGTGAATATTTAATTCATGAGCTAAAAGTATTTGGTAGTATTTTCAGTGGCAAAACAAAGTCTACATGAGAAAATTAACCTTATCCATTCTTATGGCGGTATTATGCCTTACTGCCACTTCCCAAACAGACATTTTTACTTTAATGGAAAGAACGGACCTGCGGCTCAATGAAATTGAGCGCATTGCCAACCGTTATTTCGACAGCGTAGGCACCGGCAGAGGTACCGGCTACAAACAATACCAACGCTGGTTATATGAAAAAAAATTCCATACAGACGACAACGGTTACCTGATCAATGCTGAAACAGAAGCTGCCCGTTACAAAGCGGCAAAGGATCTTATGAAAAGCCGCGGGCAACTGGATAATGCCAGAGGCACCTTTGGCACCTGGCTTGAACTGGGTCCGCATAGCTGGTCGTACACCAGCGGCTGGAACCCGGGCGTAGGCCGGATCACTTCTGTAGCCGTTCATCCTTCGAATATGGCTGTTATTTATGTTAGCTCGCCGGGTGGAGGCATCTGGAAAAGCACTAACAGCGGCGCTAACTGGAAACCACTCGTTGATTTTACTTCATCGGCCTGGATGAACATTTTTCATCTTTGCATCGATCCTTCCAATCAAAATGTTGTTTATGCTGCCATTCAGGGCGGTGGGGTTATTAAATCATCCAATGCCGGCGTTACCTGGGCCGCAACGGGAGCCGGACCTACCGTTTCCCGCAAAGTACTGGTGCATCCCGACAGTTCCAATATTGTATTCGCCACCGGCAGCAATGGCATCTTTCGCTCGGTTAATGGGGGCGTTAGCTGGACTAACGTTCATACAGAAACTAAAGAAGATATCGAATTCCATCCTACCAATCCAAACATTATGTATGCCGCAGGCGCCGGCGCCAATGCCGTATGGCGGTCAACCGACAATGGCGTAACCTGGACAGCGATCACCGCCGCCAATGGCATCACCAATACCGGAAGAACAATGATCGGCGTTTCGCCTGCCAGTCCTGATGTTGTATATGTAGTGCAGGCCAATGGCAGTTTGTTTGGTCGCCTATACAAATCAACGGATGCTGGTAATACCTATGTTACTACTGTTGTTGGTAATGCCGCCAGTGGTACAAACTATTTTGGTTATGAAACTACGGGCACCGGTACTTCCGGCCAGGCAACGTATGATATGGCCATTTGTGTAAATCCTGCTAATGCAAATGAAGTGATGATCGCTGGCATTATTTGCTGGAAGTCGACCAACGGCGGTACTTCCTTTGTTGCACAAACCGCCTGGAGCTATCCGAATAATACGGGTTACAACCATGCCGACGTTCATGCACTGGAATGGATCGGCGCCACTATTTTCTCAGGCAGCGATGGCGGTATTTATAAAAGCACCAATAGCGGGGGCGACTGGACAGATCTTTCAACAGGACTAGGCATTAAACAATTTTACCGGATAGCCTGTTCCAAAACAGATCCTGATGTAATTACAGGTGGTGCACAGGATAATGGTTCCTCTTTCAGGAGAACAGACAGCACGTGGAAAGATTGGTTAGGCGCTGATGGTATGGATTGTATCATAAGTCCTACCAATGCCAACATCGCCATCGGCACTTCACAAAACGGCGCTATTTACAAAACCATCAATGCCGGCGGTTCACGTACCAACCTTACCCAACCTTCCGCTGGCAACTGGGTAACGCCCCTCGTTATGCACCCCAAAAACCACAATACGGTATATGGCGGCTGGACGGGTATTTATAAATCCCTTAATGGCGGCACAAGCTGGATCAAAATTTCCGGCACTGTGATCGGCGGTAAGTTAAATTGCCTGGAGGTTGCACCTTCAGATACGCAATACGTTTATGGATCTGTTGGCGCCAAATTATACCGCACCCACAATGGCGGTACTACGTGGGATTCAGTAACAGCGCCTGCCTCCATCAATGCTATTTTCGTGAGCCCGGTGAACCCCAGAAAAGTATTCCTGGCCTGCAACAGTACTACCAGTTCGGTTTTAGTATCTACCGACACCGGCAGGACCTTTACAAATATTTCGGCCGGATTACCTGCCCTGGTAGCCAGGTCGATAGTGGTAGATAACAATCCCAGTGAAAGCATTTATGTAGGTATGAACGTGGGGGTGTATTATCGCGATAATGTAGATACCAACTGGGTAGAGCATGCCAGTGGCTTACCACTGGTGGCTGTAAACGAAGTGGAGATCCAAAAATCTTCGGGCAAGTTGCGGGTGGCCACTTATGGAAGAGGTGTTTGGGAAACCAACTTATGGACACCGATATTGGTTGGGACCACAGATATTACAGATGACGGCGGCGTGCTCGATGCACAATATACTACCGGGTCGCCTGCCAATGAAGATTATACCAAAGTGATCGATAATGATAACGGCACCAAATACCTGACATTTAATTGTTCGGGCTGGGTACGATATTCAGCCAGCAATACCTGGATGCCCAGTGGGTACAGCATCGTTTCTGCCAATGACGCCCAGAACAGAGATCCCAAAGACTGGACCTTGCAGGCATCAACAGATAGTGTTAACTGGGTAACGCTTCATACCGTCAATAATGAATTTTTCAGCGGCCGGGGCCAGGAAAAAGTTTATATTTTCAAGAAAACAGGAGCATTTAAATACTACCAATTCAACTTCACCTGCAAATCCGGCTCAACATTGCAGTTGGCAGAGATGCGGATCTTTGGCATACAACAACCGGCAATATTGACAAAAGCGGAAAACAAGCCTGAGAAAATTGTTGTGACATCACCGGAAGAACTGGCGGCATCCGGCATTAAAGCTTTCCCTAATCCCGTTAGCGGAAAATTGACGATAACCGGACTTTTGCATGCGCATACAATAACCTTGTACGACATGAATGGAAAGAATATACTCACACAACGAGTGAACGGTCATGCAAAAGAACTGGATGTGCAAAAGCTGAAAGCTGGCATTTATCAGTTGATCATCATAGACAAAGAGCAGGGGCATACCAACATCAGGATTGTAAAGCAATAAATTTAGTTTGTGGTTTGTAGTTTGTAGTTTGTTGTTTGTTGCTGCCGCGCTTTGAGATTCGCGATTGATTTAAGATCATCTTACAGGCAGCATGAAGTCGAGGCTCCAATAAAAAATGACTTCACGAATTAATGAACTACAAACCATAAACCACAAACAACAAACGGGTCTTTTTACCAGATCAACTTACATCATGAAATTTATTTTACTGATCACCCTCACAGGATGGTTATGGGCGCCTGCCTATGCCCGGCAGTTACCAGCTGATTCAACTAACCTGGAAGAAGTGATCGTGACAGCCAATAAATTCCCTGAGAAAAGAAAGCATATAGCCCAGCAAACGATCGTGATCGGTAACAAGGAAATTACCAGGTCCCTGTCGAACAACACAGCCGGTTTGCTGGAGCATTCCGGGAAGGTATTTGTTCAGCGAAGCCAGTTGGGCGGCGGAAGTCCGGTTATAAAAGGCTTTGAGGCCAGCCGGATTTTACTGGTAGTGGATGGGGTACGAATGAACAACGCTATTTACCGCACCGGTCATTTGCAAAATGTGATTACGGTTGATGACGATATGCTGGAAAGGGTAGAGGTGTTATCGGGGCCGGCATCTACCATGTATGGTTCTGATGCATTAGGTGGCGTGATCCATTTCCAGACAAAACAACCGCTGTTGGGAAAAATACAAACGAACGTATCAACCCGTTACAGCAGCGCATTCAATGAATTTACCGGTCATGCAGATGTAAATATCGGAACACGAAATTTTGCGTCGCTCACGGCTTTCAGCTTTAGTAGTTATGGTAACCTGCGGCAGGGCGGCCAACGCAAATCACGCTATGCTGAATTTGGCAAACGGAATGAATATATCACGCAAATCAACGGCATCGATTCCATTGTGCGGAATGATAACGTCAATATGCAGAAGTACAGCGATTACCGCCAGTACGATCTGTTGCAAAAATTTTTATGGCAGGCAAGCCCGGGGCAATCGCACGAATTGAATTTGCAATATTCTACCAGCAGTGATATACCGCGCTACGACCGGCTCACCGATACCCGCAATGGCGCCTTAAGATGGGCTGAATGGTATTATGGTCCCCAGGAAAGACTTATGGCATCTTATAATTACCAGTCCAAACAAATAAAAGGATTTTTTGACGAGTTGAAAGCCGGCGCCAGTTATCAACACATAGAAGAAAGCCGCATGCAGCGTGCTTATAGAAAGCCCTTACGGGAAAACAGGATAGAACGTATTGATGTAATGGCATTGAACCTCGACCTCCGCAAAAGCATGGCACAACATGATCTGAGTGTTGGCGCCGACGGTCAATTCAATATCCTTAACTCAACTGCATTCAATTATGATATTACAACCGGTGCCAAATCAGCAGGCCTGGTTACCAGGTATCCTGATGGTAAAAACAATATGACCTACAGCGGCGTGTACGCACAGCATTTGTTCAGGATCATACCCGGCAAATTAATTCTGAACGATGGCATAAGGTTCAATTATATTAGCCTGGATGCAAATTTCATCGATACGGCGCTGCTTCATTTGCCTTTCACGAATGCCACGCAACGCCATTTTGCTTATAGTCTCAATGCGGGGTTGATCTATTTGCCCATCACCAGCAGCAGGATCGCGCTTAATTTCTCCACCGGCTTCCGCGCTCCTAATATCGATGACCTTGCCAAAGTATTCGAATCTGCAGGCGGTGTGCAATTGGTGGTGCCCAACCGGCACCTTAAACCAGAGCATACGTATCAATTCGATCTTGATGTGAGCAAACGCTTCGGAAAATTAATCGAACTGGAAGCAAATGCATTCTATACGCTGTTCCGGAATGCTGTTGTCCTTGACAAATTCACGCTGAACGAAGCCGCCAGTGTACTGTATGATGGACAGATGACGCCGGTAGTGGCCAACCAGAATAAAGCACGTGCATGGCTGTACGGATTTCAGGGCGGCTTTACGCTTCGGCCTGCAACGAATGTCAGCTTGTATTCCCATATAACCTATACGCATGGACGGTATAAGCAGGAAGATAAATCAACCGTGCCAATGGACCATATTCCACCCGTATTCGGTAAAACAGGTATTACAGGCCGGTACAAATTCCTGGAAGGCGAAGTGTATGTACTGTACAATGGAAAGAAAAAACTAAAGGACTACAATCCGTATGGAGAAGATAACCTGCAATATGCCACACAGGAGGGCATGCCTGGCTGGCAGATCCTGAATGTATCAACCAGCCTTGCTATCCGCAAACAGTTCACCATACAGGTGGCCCTGGAAAATGTATTGGACAAGAATTACCGGGTATTTGCTTCAGGTATCAGCGGCGCCGGAAGGAACCTGGTAATAAAACTGAAAGCAGGCTTCTGAGCCAGAAAAATTTGTTGTAAATACTATTAGTTTATTACAAAGGAATAATTCAATTTATCACTGCTTTCAATACCCAATACCATTACCCGCTGCATACCCGATTTGAGTGTTGTTTCTTTCAGTTCGGCTTTTGCGGCAGCATCATAGAAAATAGTGATGGCGCCGCCCGGCTTTTTCAATTCCACTTTACCGGGAGAAATGATCCGGAGGGAGTCGGTACTGTTCAATAACAGCGGAATGTATTCTGTAAAACGTCCGGGATGTTGAATAGCTATTTCGATTGCCTGGTCCCGAAAGACGATCGACTTTTTGCCGGTTGATCCTAATTTATAGGATACAGCTAACGTCCCGGTTTTTACATCATGATTGCCAGGCGTGGGATTGTGGGCTTTATTATTTATTAAAAACAAAGCATCCAGCGTGTTCGCCTCATACAATTTGCCGCCTTCCGGTTTTGTGCCCCAGGCTGCATCATCAGTATCTGTTTGCGATTGCAAAAAAGAGCCGGCCTTCGGATGCCACAACAGACCTACGCCATATCGCTGTTGTGGTTTTAACTGGGGGCCGCTGTTAAAACAGGCGTAATAACCGGGCTGCCGTACATAGGTAAATACAGTAGGGTGGCGGGTGTCCATTTTCTGGTGAATGAACCGGTCGCTTTTTATATAAGGCAACATCTTTACAGCAGCTTCTTTTTGCTGTGGAGAAGGATACCATTGGTAATGTGACCGGTGAAGGAAAGCATAGGGAGAAAAAGCGCTGAATGCGCCGGTAGTAAGCGACTGCACATTGGGCCAGGTTTGCTCAAGGTTTTTCCTTGCTTCTGCAATCGCCTTTTCCTTTTCCACGCTGTTCCTGTTGAATGCCCTTATGCCTTCTACGGCTTCGCCAAGTGGGCTTGCCATGAAATAACTCCCGGTAGTGGTTGCTTTCTGCCGCATTTCTATAGCCCTGTTGATGGTATAGTTTATCGAACCCGGCTCAGGCACTGCATTATAGCTTATCCAGTTATAATATCTTTTTTCTTCCGCTATAAAGTTACTGGCCAGCCCGGTGCCGCGGCTGTAGTGATACGCCACCCACAGGTTACTATGATGTGTATTGAAGTTATAGCCAAAATCGGTACCGCCTGCTTCATAAAAAAATCCTGCGGGGCTTTGAAAGTCTGTTGCCGATTGCTGTATCCGGGCAACCAGGCGACTGCTTATTTCGGCATCCGGAAAAAGCGACAAATACGCCAGCGCGCCGGCCCATACGTTGGTAAACTGGTTTGAATAATTTTTTCCATGCTCGTATAGGTCCTCCAAAGTAAGCACTGCCATAATAGCTTTTCTATCTGCTTCAATAGTATTTTGTAAAATAACGGGATCAATAGGTGGCCCCGCTTTAAGCAGCCGAAGTGTTTCGCCCATAAATTTTGTGCCGAAAGCGGTGGCGGGCAGGTTCCATTTCTGCGGGCCATACTCACTGAAACGGCCATCCTTATGTTGAATACGGCACCAGAACGCTAAAGCCGCTTCCAGTCTTGGCCGAAGGGCAGGGGAGGCATAATATATATTCCAGGGACGATTGGTGCAATAGAAATAAGCCAGCGAAAGGATGTTCTCCATGATGCGGGCATTATACGTCTTGTTAACATCCGGCGTACGCCATACAGAGATATTGATAAACCCTTTGTCGGGACCGGTTTCAACTACGCCATTGGCAAACGTATGAAAATGCTGCAGGTAATAGGGCATATCCAGCTCATCATCTGTAAAATCGGAAGGTTTGAATTTCGACAGGTCAACAGCGGGTACGGGAGCCCACTGCGCCTGAACAGCCTGAATACATACGGTGAGCGAAACAACTATGGCAATAGCAGCGTGGCAGGCAATTCGTGGCATTGGTATGTAGTTTTCACAGCCAAGTTATTATTTCTGCCGGTTTTACAAATACCAATTATCGTATTGGTTAAAATAGCTTATCGAAATGCTTATGCTGCTTTTGATAATCCTCGCAGCACAAGCAAATCTATTTCAACAAGCAAATGCTTTACAAGCTTATGCTTATTTCAAAGCATTATGGTATTGCCTGAAATGTCCATTTGCGTTGAGATGCACTGGAATAAGGCCATTGAATTACTTCAGTACCATCAGCGGGGTCAGCCGCTTCCACATTCAAACACTGGCTGCTGTAACGGCTTTCAATTTTGTATTCACCATTACCCACATCGGTAATTTTCCATTCGTCGTTGTTTGGCGCACTACTGGAGTAGGCGTACTGAATGAGGTTGGCCCCATTGTTATAGGTGGCGCCCTGCACATTCAGGTCGAGACCGCTTTTTACGTTGGTGATGCGATAATAACCGGTAGCACCTATTTTAGTGACGTTCCATTCGTCATTGTCGTTTTCAGCCGAATACGGCCACATGGTTATTTTAGCGCTGCTGGCAGTGGAACCGCCCGATACGGCCATCACTTTTCCATTCAACGCGCTCACAATAGCGTATTTTCCATTGGCAATGGGCGCTGCGGGAACAGGCAGATCATCATGCCACCAAACATCTGCTTTATAATAAGCGGCATCGTTGCGCTTCCGTGAACCCAGGAAGACACCCGACGCATTATAAAAATCAACATAAGGGGTGCACCACGTATTCAGCGAACATTCGGTGACGGGCCTGGTTTGTACGATCATGTAGCCGCTGGCGGCATTGTTGTTGCTCACGGCTTTCACTTTGTTACGATGTGCAGCACCCGGCGCATTCACCAGCGCCTTGGTGGTCTTATCATAGATATATACGTGACCGCTATTGGTTACCCACAGCTTGTTATCGTTTCCTTCAAAGCGGGAGAGATCATGACCATTACCGGGAATGGTTTTAGCGCGGGCTACATCTTCTGTAATAGTAGGCGCACTTCTGGTACCGCCAATGATCAGCGCCGTTAGTTTGGTATCCCCAACTACCCACAAACGATGCAATTCATTATCCCATACAACACCGTGCGCGCCGGGTAATGAATAGGTTGCCACGTTGCTGCTGCTGGTACTGAACACTTTCACCCAATCACCATGCGAAGCAGCTACCGCCAGGTTACCATTGGGTATCAGTTCGGCAGCATGCGGATAGGAGCCGGCGCCACAATTAACGGCCCATAATTTAGTACCTCTGGTTTTGTTAGAAGCATACGTTGCAATAGTGGCCAATTGTCCGCCTACGGTTACCATTACTTCTGTACAACCAGACCATACATTGGTAAGCACCCGCTTTACATCCATTGGGTCGCCTGTGGGATCACCGCTTGTCCATAAGCTGATCTCTGAACTGGTATAACCCAAAGCGGTAGTAGGCATCCACGACCAGCGCAGGGAACCGGCATCGTTCCAGTTGGCATCGCCGTAATTGAATACCTCCAGTTTGTTGTTGCGATTGTTGGTGCAAATGATGTCATTTCCGATATCGCCCGGAGCTGCCGCTATGAGCGATACTGTTTCTGCATCCGATATATCTGCAGCTATATCGGTGTCGTTCAATTGCTGTTTGGCGCATGATGCCAGGAACAAAGCAAGCATGAGTACGTTTGTTTTCTTCATGTGATTGGTTTAATATTAGTGTAGCTCTATCTAACAACAGGTCCAGGTTCTATCTTAAGAAAATCAGGCAGCATAAACCGGCAAAAACAATGCAGGAATAAGATAGTGTTAATAAATTTCACTGCCTGGGTAATTGGCGTAAAACATAACACATAAAACATACAACCCGGTAAATTCAGTTAGCATGTTTACAATAATGGTACACGCAATCCCACCACCCGGGCTTTAACTTTCAAATAAAAATTCGTTTCTTTACCTGCCTTAGCAATTTAAAATGAGCATTATGAAGATTTTATTAGCATGTTTTCTCCTGGCATTCCAGGTTTGTGCGGCTCAGACAGAATGGGGTTCTTTTAAATGCGAAAAATATTCAATAAGTTATCCCTCAGCCTGGAGCATTGACACCAGCAAGAATATGGGAATTGATCTATTCATTTTTTCCAAACCAGAGGCCAGCACTGACAAGTTCAGGGAAAACGTAAACGTGCTCGCTTCCAATGTGGAGGGACTGCATGTTACTTTAGATACATTTGTAAAGGTTTCCCTGAAACAAATTGAGTCGATGGCTACAGATTATAAGATCCTGGAATCTAAATTGTATAAAACCGGAAACAAAGAATATCATAAAATAGAATTCACCGCCAAGCAGGGAGTTTTTAATCTACATTTTGTGCAATACTATTTTGCAACCCCGCTGAATGTTTATACAGTGACATTAACTACTGAGTTGGATAAATTTGACTTATACAAGCCGGATGGAATGAAAATGCTCGATTCATTTGTGCCTATACTATAGTATTTACCGCACTTATTTTTTTGTGTATTCGAACGAGAAGAGTATTTTCACTTTTTTTATATTTGCAGTTATGAGAATGGCGCCAACACTCTAAGTACTTCCTTTTTTTGTCGCCCTGACATGTTGCCTTTATTTGAGGCAATAATTATTTTATTCTCACAAATTAAACAAGATGTTAAGCCAAGAACAAATAGAGCAATTCCTCTATGAAGGATTTGTTCGTATAGATAATGCCTTTCCTGCATCTACCGCCGAAGAAGTAAGAAAGATTCTCTGGAAAGAAACCGGTTGTGACCCCAATGATCCCACTACCTGGGCCAAACCTGTGATCCGACTGGGAATGTACCATCAAAAATCTTTTATCGACGCTGCTAATACAGAAGTGCTGCATCAGGCATTTGATCAGTTGGCCGGCTCCGGTCAATGGCTGCCAGTGCGCAGCATGGGCACCTTTCCCGTGCGCTTTCCTTCACCGGAAGATCCGGGTGATGCAGGATGGCATGTAGACGCCGGTTTTCCCGGCAATGATCCTGGTAATTATTTCGAGTGGCGTATCAATATACGCTCTAAAGGCAGGGCCTTATTGATGCTGTTCCTTTTTTCCGATGTTAGTGAAAACGATGCGCCAACTCGTATACGTACCGGTTCTCACCTCGATGTAGCCGGCATATTGGAACCTCTGGGAGAATGGGGATTGTCTTTCATGGAGCTTGCCACCAGACTAACAGGGCTGCCTGAAAGACCGGAGGTACTGGCAACAGGGAAAGCAGGTACAGTTTACCTCTGTCATCCTTTCCTCGTACATGCTGCACAGCCGCATAGAGGCCAGGAACCGAGATTCATGGCACAGCCTCCCTTACTGTTGAAAGACGAGCTAATGATTGATTCGCCGGTGGAGAAAGCCATACAATTCGCCATCAGCAAATAATCAAAGAAGAACAAAAACACAAAACCCACCTGAAGCGCGGGTTTTGTGTTTATTCAAAAAGTATAGTGCCTTTTAAGTGAAAACATCTCTACCGTGCAGAATCCATCAAAAGAGACCTAAGTTCCATCTCAGCAGCTTTCAGTCTCAAATTTAGCTCAACTTTTTGCTTGAACTGTTGACTATTGACAATACTTGCTTTTAATCTGGCGATTTCTTTACGTAAGCTGTCTATTAAACGGCTATGGTCAATAAGTTCCTGAATTGACTTTTTGGCAAATTGAAGATTGCCAGAAAGCTGCACACAGAACTCCTGATATATTGCATCCAGGTTTTTTTGAAGCTCCAAACGGTAGCTATTGCTGGCTGGGGTAAACCAATCTGTTGTAAATGTCCAGTCAATTATACAATTGTCTGAATTCACCGGATGAGGATGCTTAGGGGAAGTTGATAGATAAACATTTCCGTTATATTCCACAATAAAAATAATAGGGTAGGGAACGGCTTTGTCAATGACTTCAAGTAAGGAGGTTATATTTTCCTTTGTCTTTAACTCTATTCTGAAAATCTGGATCTCTATAATTTCTTTTGATTCAAGGTTAATTGTTTCAGGTGAAAGTTTATGTATCCATGTAATACGTAATATTAAATCAGTGAAAAGTTTCTTTTGCCTGGTAGTTGTGTACCTGTCAAAAGCATTCTTGGGTATCACCCTGTTCACTATGGTAGCAGGCGGAAGGTTGAATATTTCCATTTAGCGAACTATTAGGAATGAAACCAGTTTAAAATCCTCAATCCCACGAAATTTATCTGTTAGGGCTGTGGTGCCGCCCGATCTAAACAGGCTGAGTACTTCTTTTTCTTCTTCGGTTTGCAAAATAGTACCTATGCTTTGCCTGAGCAGTTGGGAATAAGTTTGCATCTCATGGTATTCAGCCGTTTCTTCGCTTAAAGTTTTGCATAAATCGGCAATGGGTTCCTGCCGGCCTTTGCATAACATACGCACTGCATCCAGGATCTTTTTGGATTCTATATGATTAAGGTAGAGCTCGCCTGAATTTTTTATGTAAACCAGGTAATAAGGATGCAGGCGATTAAGCTTATTAATATTCACACTTGAATGAATATTTTTTAACACAAATATTACACCTGGTTGTAAAAACTCTGTAGCTTTAACTACAGCATGTAATCCTTCCGGGATATGGGCCATTTCACCATACATCTTGATGTAATTCGAAAGATCAACCCTGAAATCGTTTAAACCAAGATCTGTTATGCTAACTCCTTCCCGCAGGTCTTCCAAATCAATTACTTCTTCCTTTAATTTCTGCAACTGAATTTTTCGGTATTCCAGGTCCTTTTCATCTGTATTCAGGATATTGTCATCGCCTGTACTGGCCATATTGCCAATCAACATCCGGTTCTCCACCCGCTGTTTTAGATTAATATATGCATCCAGGGTAACATCTGGCCAGAAATTCACCAAAGTAATAGAAGCATTTTTTGAACCAATCCGGTCAATTCGCCCAAATCGTTGAATGATGCGAACCGGATTCCAATGAATATCATAATTGATAAGATAATCGCAGTCCTGCAAATTCTGACCTTCCGAAATACAATCTGTTGCAATAAGCAAATCAATTGAGTCGGTAAAGCTTGGATACAAAAGCGCTTTATCTTTCGATAAAGGCGAAAAGCAGGTTAGTAGAGGATTGAGATCAGAAGGAATTTTTCTGGCGTTGCTGGTTCGCCGCGAACCGGTAATCAGCGCAGTATGAATGCCATATTTCTTTTTTAAATAGCCCTGTATATTTTCATACAAATAATTGGCAGTGTCGGCAAAAGCTGTAAAAATGATAGCCTTTTGGTTGCCGGAATTAAATGGGGTATTGATTTTGTTATCCAGTAACTTAATGAGTTGCTGCAGCTTGTAGTCCTTTGCGCCTTTTATATTTTCAATACTATTCCACAAATGTTTCAGCACTGACAAATCTTCATTTAGATCTTCCTTCCATCTTCGCGTGTCCATATCGGCAATATGTACCTTGATTCTTTTGCCTATTACCATTTCTTCTTCTCCCCATTCCGCTTCCCAATCAAAATCTTCATCATTCATTCTGGCTTGTATGCCTTCATATTCCCCTTTTGCTTCCTGTGCTATAATTTTTATAAGCTGCTCAATTTGAGTGATAATTCCTTCAAGGGTGATCCTGAAAGAGTCAACGGAACTTTCAAGTCGTTTCAACAGGTTAATCCGCATAAGTATCCGTAAACTATTGTCACGGTCTATCTGGGATAACCGACCCGCTCCTGATCTTACTTCACTTTCATATAAATCTCTATACAATTCCAGCTTACTGGGCAATAGGTAATTTAAGGGAGTATAAACCGATAAATTAAGCATGGTCAATCGCTCGGCAATGTCCACATAAGTAACATGTCCATCATCTGTAAGCCGGCTTTCAATGGAAATAGGTTTATTACGCTCGGGAAATTTACCAATAGCTGTTGTGTCGTAATAAGTGGTGATGTGCTTTCTGGAACGCGCAATTGTGAGGGAATCGAGAATTTCAAAGAAATCAAAATCCAGCATATCCAGGAGTTTTGTGGTGGTACGTTCTTCGGTATCGTATTTACTCCAAACATTGAATGCCTGTTGAGCCTTCCTGAAAATCTGGTCAATGCCGCCGTTAGTATCCAGCTTTGTATCAATCTGCGCCGGTTCGCCCTCGTAAGCAAGGGCCAGTTGATTCTTCAGGTCATTAAAGCGGTTGTTTACGGGGGTAGCCGATAACATCAGCACTTTGGTTTCAATACCCTCTTTAATCACTTTTCGAAGTAACTTTTGGTATCGGTTTTCCCTATCGGAATAAGGGTTGTTATTACGGAAGTTGTGTGATTCGTCAATAACTACCAGTCCGTAATTACCCCAGTTTACATTTTCCAGGCTTCTGCCGTTGCTCATACCCCGATCTCTGGATAGATCGGTATGGAACAACACATCATACCTGAAACGGTCGGCTGCCAAAATATTGTTCTTATCATTGTGCCGGTAAGTATTCCAATTAGCTTCCAGTTTTTTAGGGCAAAGTACCAACACATCTTTGTTCCGCATTTCATAGTACTTGATAATCCCTAAAGCAGAAAAGGTTTTTCCCAGGCCTACACTATCGGCCAAAATGCAGCCATTGTATTTTTCAAGTTTGTTAATGGCTCCGATTACCGCATCCTTTTGAAAATTGTAAAGCTTGTTCCAAATCAGCGAATCCTTAAAACCTATCTGGTCATTAGGTAGGTTGTCCAGGGATATATCCTGAAGAAAGTCATTGAATATATTGTACAGGGTTATGAAGTAAATAAATTCCGGGCTGTTTTCTTTATAAGCATTTTCAAAGTAATCCTGCACTTTTCGGGTTACATCCTTTAAATCTTCTTCGTTTTCCCATATCTGATCAAACCATTTCAGGTAAGCTTCGCTTTGTGGAAAATCAGCTTTTTGAATCAGCGTTGGAAAACCCTTTTTGTGCGTAATACCCAAATCAGAAGTAGTAAAACTGTTGACGCCGGCATAAGCGTATGCAGACTGATCAGGATTTTGTACATGAATGATACCGCTCAGAGGAAGTTGATGGTGCTTATTCGATTTAAAGGTTACTTTTTCTTTAACCCACCGCGAGCATTCTTTTGCTATTGCTCGTTGGTTTAGTTGGTTTTTCAGCCTAAGTTCAAATTCTCCGCCGCATAAATCAGATTCTTTAAAAATATGCGGAATATAAAATTTAGGAATTTCCTGAGTGAACTTTTCCTCTACAAAAGTAGGGGAGGTAAATACAAAACGTAGTTCATTAATTTTTTCAAGTTCCTTTTTCAACACCTCATACGCATATATGGAAAACGTTGAGGCTGCAATACAAAGCTTACTATTTTTCTGTATGCAGGCTTTCAGGTCGTCACCCAGTCGGTTATTTACATTATCGATTAGTTTCAATGGTCAGGCATTAATGAAATATATGATAGTTATGGATCTTTTCGTTTTGAGCTCACTTTTTTGTTCAGGTCCTCCAGGTCTTGCAAATCGGCTTGTTTTACTTCATATGCTTTTCGCTTTTTATCGAACGTTTCGTATATTTCCTGCACTTTTTCTTCCATTTGTGCATTACTGATACTTCCGGCATGGTGCAATACCTGCCGTTCATTAAACTCAAGAATCTTATCTACATTTTCCTTCCAGAAACCCATAGTGAGGCTGTTGCGGTTTTTAGCCCGGAACTCGGCAGTTTCTAAAAATATTACAACCAGGCGGTTTAACGTGTCTATTTCATCTTCGGAAAGGTAATTCTTGGCAATTAATATATCCTGTTTGCGTACAATGCTTCCTTTCCAGGAAGTAAGCGCCATATTCGGTTTGTTGGCATCCGCCCGGGTAACTATAATTTCAGCAGCGGTTTTGCCGGTAACAGCATACAGTAACTTGTTTTGGGTTTCGGCAAAGAACATCTGGGTTGCTTTGTCGGTAGGGTCATAGTCTGTGCTAAGAGCAAATAAGTCCCGTACTTTTTGATAGAATCGCTTTTCAGAAGACCGGATATCACGAATCCGTTCCAGCAATTCATCAAAATAGTCCGGGCGGCCATCCGGTTTTTTCAGCCGTTCATCATCCATCACAAACCCTTTGATCATGTACTCCCGAAGGTTTTGATTAGCCCAAATCCGAAATTGGGTACCTCTTTTACTACGTACCCTAAAGCCAATGGCCAGTATCATATCCAGCGAATAGAAAGACACCGTGTATTGCTTGCCATCGGAGGCAGTATTTAAGTATTCCTTAATAACTGAATTGGCATGCAACTCATTTTCTTTCAGTATGTTAGATATGTGCATGCTGATATTGGGAACCGATGTGTCAAAAAGTTCCGCTAGTTGACTTTGGTTCATCCATACATTCCCTTCTCTCGCATACAATGCAACCGATACTTTGCCGTCGGTGGTATTGTAAATGATGATTTTCTCCTTTTCCATAATCCACAATTAATCGTTATTATCCATTAACAATGGCCATAAGCTTGTCGTAACTGCTCACTTTTGAAAATTTCACAACACCACCACTGATGGTTTCAAAATGTCGCTCTGCACAATGTATTTTAAGTTTTTCAATCTCTCTCAATTCCAGATCTGAATCTGACCCTTTGGTCTCAGCAACGAAATAAATATGCCGTACCTTGTTTTTGTCGAACACAATGGCCCAGTCAGGACTATAGTCAGCAACAGGCGTAGTAATCTTGAAACTTTTGGGTAGTTTGGCGTATACAACCACTTCCACGCTGTTTTCAAGCGCCTTCGCAAAATCTGCTTCAATAGTTGAATCTGAAGTCAGGTAATCATAGATATGTTTTTTAAGCAATTCGGAATTTCGCAGGGCATACTTATCATTAGTAAATACCGTTTTGGCGTCATGCCTTTCTTCAATCTTGTGGTATACAATATTATTGATGATCAGGCTGGCTTTTACTTCGTTGATCAGTTTGCTGCACCGGGCAATAAACTCTTCCGGATTTTTGCGCATCAACAAAAACTTCTCTTCTTTAATAGACTTCAGAATGGCTACGATGGTACGCCTGGTAAGGTTGGTCTGCGCTTCAATTTCGCCTACAATATCATATGTGGCATTGGTAAAGTAGTCTTTATTTATTTTTAGGTATTCTCTGGCAGATTCCTTTACCAGGTTGCCGGCTTCCATTTCTTCTTTAGTACCATCCTGCAATTCTCCGGTTTTTAATTCATATACAAGGTTGCTTATGTGCAATTGGGCATTGATACGGTCTTTGCTATCACTTAGTAGTTTTTCTGTATCAAATTGAACTTCATAAATAGTTTTAAGGTTGATCTTTTCCCAAAGCTCCTGGAATTCTTTTTTCCTGAAATTGGCATTCGGGTTCAGTACAATGGTCTGGCGTTCGTCTTCCGGTTTAAAAGATTCGCCCGTATAAATGGATTGCAGTAATTGTCCGATAGAAGCCCGGAAAGGTTCCAGGTTTTCCGGAAGGGGCATGGTGCTTTGCTCAATCAACTCCCGGCCTGTTATTGTTATCTTATCGTTTTCATCGATCACATCATGCTTGAATAGCCACTTGTTCAGCTTTTTGGCATCCTCTTCGGTTAGCCGGTGTTCTTCCCCTTTTTCATTAGTCACCATCCTGCCAATAAAGTATTGTACTTCCGCTTTCTGTGGCCGGTCTTTCAGTGTTGCGGCTATCTCCATTTGCAGGCCTTTGGCGAAGGCTTCGTAGCTCTCAGAAGCGATGACTGTAAGTTTGTTCAGTTCATGCACCTGTTCTCCAATAAACTCAAAGTCTTGCCTTACCCCCCGTTTATCAACACACAAACGCATACCACGGCCTACCTCCTGTCTCCGTCGGGTAAGGCTCCCGCTTTCGGCATTTTTCAGGGCGCATATTTGAAATACATTGGGGTTATCCCATCCTTCTTTCAGCGCCGAATGCGAGAAGATAAAACGCACAGGTTCGCCAAAGCTTAGCAGCCTTTCCTTATCCTTCATGATCAAATCGTATGCGGAGATATCGTCTGAATATTCTTCTTTTGTTTGCTTATCTGTTTTAACGGAGGGTTCAACTGATTTTCCCTTTTTGTCAATGGAAAAATAACCGTTATGTACTTTACGAACCTCATCTCGTTGCAGGTATTGAACATAGCCGGTATTTGTGTGTCTCTCTTCTTCGTTTTGCAATTGCCGTATAAGTTCTAAAAACTCATTCCGTACATTAATATATTCTTCTTCAAAGATACTGGCATATTCACCCAAAGTCTCTTCTCCCGATTCGTTGTATAACCGGTATTTTTCTACAGAATCAATAAAGAAGAGGGAAAGTACTTTAACGCCTTTATCGAACAATTGTTTTTCTTTTTGAAAGTGCGATAAAATCGTTTCCCGAATTTGTACCCTGCGGAAAGCAAATTCGTCGTGGCTGTTCACAATGTCGCCGGGGAATATGTCCTGCCCGTTGATGACCACTTTATTCAGGTAGCCGTTGATTTCGGTAATAGTGTGATTCTTATAGACAGGAAGTTGACCGGAAAGTTCATAAAGGTTGGCCCCTTCACCTAGTTTCTGCCTTATTTTTTTAACGCCTTCACCTGCACGCTTTTCAAATTCAATTATAGCGTAGGGCGGTTTGGTTGTACTCAGGCTTATTTGCTCTAAATACAAATAGCCTGTGGTGCCGGTAGAGCCTTTCAGGTTGATACCCTTTACCTGTATTTTTTTCACCAGGTGTTTGTGGTAAGCATCCAAAGCGTCAAGGCGATATACCTTGTTGTATTCCACTTTGTGCGTAGCAGAGTAGCGCAGAGTAAACAAAGGATGAAAGTCCTGCATGCTTTTCAATGTTTTGTCGCCATCTACCGATTGGGGTTCATCTATAATAAGTATAGGTTTCGTTTGGGCAATAATGTCAATCGGCTTTCGGGTGCCGAACTGGTCAAGCTCCTGGTAAATACGTCTGGCATCGGCCCCACTGGCATTGAAAGCCTGCGTATTGATGATCATTACACTTATACGGCTATCAGAGGCGAAATTTTCAATATCCTGCGGGCGGCCCGAATTATAAATGAAAGGATTGATCTTGTGACCGTAATGTTCCTGGAAATGGTCCTGGGTAACCTGGAAGGATTTATATACGCCTTCGCGAATGGCAATGCTCGGAACAATAACAATGAACTTGCTCCAGCCATAATGTTTATGCAGTTCGTACATAGTACGGATATAGGTATAAGTTTTACCCGTCCCCGTTTCCATTTCTATAGTAAGATTGTAGCCAAGTTTGGCACCTTTGGGCCTTTCAATTTGCAGGCTTTCATGAAGGTCGTTACGTTGCTGTACCTGCTGAATATTATTTAATATTACACTCTCGGGTATCTGTATGGGGCTGTTACGGTAGCCGATCTCTTCTTCTAACGCATAATCAATTTCGGTAGCGCCGGCTGCCGCCAGTTTCGCCTTGCGTTGAATATTCTGGCTACGCTCCAGGGTAAAGCTATTGGTTTTTAAGGGTTGGCCCAGAAAACAATCAACTACCGCCTTTACAGCCTGTACCTGGAAGTCCTGCTCTTTAAATTGTAGCTTCATAATTAAATTACTTTCATTTCAGTTTCAGGACTCAATTGTTTCAACAATTGCTTTACGTTCGATTTGGCCGTGTCGTCTTTAAAGCCATTATCGCGGAACACTATCCGTAAGGGCTGGTCTTCGGCAATTGCTTTGGCAAAGGCTTCGTCTATTCCTTTATCAAAGCAGGCATATAAAGAGTTTTCAGCTACTTTAAATACTTGCTTGCCTTCAACGGTAATTTGCTCAATTTTCAGGCTCAATGGTAAACCCCAACTCAATATCACCTGGGTTAATAAATCATCGGCGGTTCGATCAGGCTTTACATTGTCGGCAAAGAGATCCAGGGCTGACTGCTGGTAATCCTGTGGTTTGTAGTATACATCCTGCATGTTGCTGCTGTCAAGGCGATATACGCGGAAACCATAATCAATATCAGCACCCGTTTCTTCTTTGATTTTTTTCGCAGCTCGGCGGATGCGTTCTTTGCCTATCTCACAAATATTTTTGTAACCGGCTTTGTAGGCTTGAGCTTTTTCACCAGTATTTTCCGGTATCTGTACGTGAATATATTTCCTTTTACCATTTCCGATTGTATTTAATTGCATAACAGCCTGGGCAGAAGAAGCAGATCCGCTAAAAAAATCAAGTATTATTGCATTCTTATTCTGACATGTACAATAATCGATCAAGCGCGCCAGTATTTCGTGATCTTTTGGATTATTAAATATTTTCTGTTCATTAAAAAGTTTTTGAAGTTCATTAGTAGCCTGTAGCCCGCTGCGATAAAAATAAGTGCCAATCACCTGAAGTCCTAAGTCACCCGAATTATCGTTGTCATCTTCATCTTCTTCATTCGATTCATTATATTTTGAAGCATCTTCATCTCCTCTGACAAGATAGGTTTTTCGAATTGGAGGTTCTGTATGATCTTTACGGAAAACAACATAACCATCTTTTATTTTCTGCATCATAACTTCCAATGTTGCATATCGCCATCCGCCGGGAGGAATGGCGCAAGGCTTTCCTGTAATGGGATGAATAACTTCATATCTGGCGCCGCCTCGTGGTAACGACATATTATCGTCTCTCCACACACCTCTTTCGTCAACATTCGAATATCTTGCGTGTTTTTTTGAAGGGTGTTCGTTTGGCAGGTTAGAATAGAATTTCTTTAATTCTGATTGAATTGACTCAAAGTCATTGTTGTATATTTTTCTTAATCGCAGATACTCTTCGTATATTTCTCTCGCACCGGGTTTTTCTTCGCGCCATTTTATATCCTTTTGCTTTAAATTATATTTATCTTTCGCATAAACTAAAATATATTCATGTCCTTGCGAAAAGAACCTCGAATCGTTCTTTCTTCCTTTTTCCCAAATTAAAGTAGCAATAAAGTTTAATTCTCCGAAGATTTCATCACAAATTTTCCGCAGATTGATCAATTCATTGTCATCAATGCTAATTAATATAATACCTTCATCGGTTAATAAATTCCTGGAAAGCTTTATCCTCGAATAGATCATGTTTAACCAATCAGAATGGTAGCGGCCCGCTGTTTCAGGATTTGCAACCAGGCGTTGATTGTATTCATCCTTTTGACCGCTTTCCTCTTTATATTCATTACTGTCTTGAGTGAAATTGTCTTTGTATATAAAATCCTTGCCGGTATTATATGGCGGATCAATATAGATCAGATTGATCTTACCAAGATAGCTTTCCTGTAATAATTTCAGCACTTCCAGGTTATCGCCTTCTATGTACAGATTTTCTGTATTGTCAAAGTCAACGGAATCTTCTTTAATGGGGCGAAGTGTTTTATTAATGGGCAAATTGGCCGCTACTATTGATTCCCGTTTACCAGGCCATTCCAGCCGGTACCGCTCTTTATTGCCTTCCACCACGGCATGATTCAATTCTTGCTTCAGCAGATCGAAATCTATGCTCTTGCCCTGGGCTGTTTCGGTTACACAATTAGGAAACAAGGCGGCAAGTTTTTCAATGTTCTCATTTACCAGGTCAGGTGATTGCATATTTAATTTTTCTATGCTCATATTTTCAATTGCTCGGTTATTGAATTGATTTCAGGGCCAGCTTAAGGGCCTGTTCTTTGTATTCTTCTTTGTCTATTGTTTTTAATATCTTGTAGGCCAGCCATAGAGTTAACAGCTCTTTGGCCGGTTGCTTAAATATCCTGGATAGGGTTATAATATCTTCCTTTCTGAAAAAACGGCTGCCACGTTCCATTTTACTCAGCGTAGCCGTATCCATATCTAGTTGCGCAGCCAAATTACGCAGCAAAATATTGTTTTGTTCTCTCAATTGCCTGATCTTATCACCAATCATGGTATGTCTATTTCAAAATTGACTTGACAAAATTTGGCTAATATAGTAAGAATTAAAGAATATGAAATATATTTCATAGGAATTAGCGAATTTGTTCCAAACTTTATATATACAATCAGGGAAACTTAAACCCGCTCATCAACATGCTTATGTTTATTTACAAAAAAAGAACAACGTAATTACAAAAATGGGCAGCAGCTTTCAGGCAAAACTTCACTAACCAGCTTATAGTTTTAAATATTAATTCGTTTCTTAGAGAATACAATTTCTAACCATATGAGCACAGGAATGGACATAAAATTCGTGCAAGAGACATATCAACGGATGTCTGACGACGAATTAACCAGGATTGCAACCCAGGATGCTTCCGGCCTTACACCCGAAGCAATTGCAATAGTCAAAGCCGAAATCAATAGACGCGGATTGAGCCAGAACATTACCAAGGGAGTGGAAGCGCAAAACAAAACCTACACACCTGATGAAATCAATAAGTACTGCGATATCATTAGCAAATTAAGTTGCCCCTATTGTGGTAGTATGACTGAAAAGTTAAACGCCACCATGACTGGTGAAGTGGTAAGTGTTATCATCTTCTCCAATTACCACACAAGTATCAAAATTGGCTGCCCGCCTTGTTTAGACAAAGCAAATAACAAAGCTTTGATAAGAGTGTGCTTTTAGGTTGGTGGTGTATACCAGGGGATATATTAACACCTTTCGTTCGCTGACACTTAATGTTAATAGCAAACTAATAAACCATACCCATGAGCATACGGATTATTTGCGCAGCGTTGCATTAAGCATAATCGGAGAATTGGAAACCTACAAAGATGACAAAGAAAAACTTCAGCAGCTCCTGTTAAGACAAAACTGCCTGTACATTATTCCCGCCAATAAGATTGTACTACAAACACGGCGGGTGTCCAGTCGCCTTTTTCCAACTCAGGATCAGAAAATTGCACATACAAAGCCTGGTTACATCTGACAAAATAGGTCTTGTGCTTTGCATCACTGCCATTTTCATCTACTTTCAAAAAAACATTAAAGGCCGTTTTCGGCTTTATTTTATTGCATTTGTTATGTATTCTTTCACCAACATCTTCCGGAGAAATGCCTGAACCGGCCTTTATTGTAACATCAAAGGAACCTTCGTATGCCATATATGGTTCTATCAAAAAAAGAAAAGATGGATTTGCTTTAACACTATCATTAAATTTAAGAAAATCGTCCTTACCTCTCACCGTATCGGTGCGCCTACGATACACAAGCGGGTATTTTGAATGAAGGGTTGATAAAATCGAGGTATCAAACGAATTATGGCCGTTATCTGTCACAATGCTCTTCAATTCCGGGAATATAATCCAGGCTTTTTCTTTCACTTTATTTTTTATATAATAGACGTTGAAAACACCCTTATCTGTTGCCGGTTCTACACTATTTTTATAAATCCAGCTTTTTCTAAATTCATTCAAATCATGTACATTATCAATAATGAAACTAAATTTTTTGTACCTGCCGTTCGCACTATCGGAAAAATCAATGCCAATGATGGCATCGGTAGAATCAAACTTATATGACCTGAATTGTTTTACTGCTTTCTCTTTAGGATGATATGTTAAGGCCCCAACAATGAACCCAACGGGAATAGGGATCTGACGCGCCATCAGGCTTCCAAAGACCATATTACTCAGCAAAAACAAAACAAGTAGTTTACGGATAAATAAAGGCATAATTGTTACAAATATATTCCCAGCTGGTGTCTTTTAAAATTCAACCAATAAACGTGTCATTTTAGCGTATAACCGTGCAGTTTTGGGCGATAAGTGTGTAGCCAATTAACATGGTTTTTTTTTTGTAACCCTGGGAAAAATATTTTAGGGTCTATGTAAGGTTTCCTCAATTTCCTGCAACTAACCGCTAAACAGCAAATATGGCCCGTTTAATATGGCTATTCCCCCTGCTCGCATTTTCGGTAGTTTGTACAGGACAAGCTAAATTGTTGCATGCATACCTGGAACTGCAGCATAAGCGACTGGGTTTCAACGGAACCCTGATGGTATCAAAAAACAACCAGGTGCTTTACCAGGTAAGCATTGGAAAAGCATCACTGGAACTGGATATTCCTTTAAGTGTGCATGCCGTATTCCCGGTAGCCTCCATAAGCAAACAGTTTACCGCCCTGCTGGTGGCGCTGGCAGCAGAGGAGGGCCGGCTTCACCTCAATGATTCCCTGGGTAAATTTTTCCCTGCAATAAAAGATACGGCATGGAGCAACATTAGTTTGCATCAATTGCTCTCGCATACTTCCGGCATTCCCCACAACGAGGGCATTAAAGACTACTGGTTATTGAAATCCCGCCTGCCGTTTTCAAAGGACCAGGCCCTTGCCGAAATTTTTTCCATGAAGCTCTTATTTGAACCAGGAAAAGAGATGAAGTATTCCAGTCCGGGTTATTTTCTGCTTGCCTGCATACTTGAAATAGCTTATAAGCAGCCGTATTCACAACTTCTTACAGAGAAAATAGTGCGACCATTACATTTGAAGAATACCGGTGTATATACAACTGAAAAAATAATTCCGGGCCTGGTCCCAGGCTATCACCTGCTTGGAGACAGCCTGATCAGAGCGCCTTACAGGGATCTTTCACTGATGAAAGGATCAGGTGATCTATACACCAGTGCAGAAGATCTTACAAAATGGAACAATAGCTTTTCCGGAAATGGCGTCTGGAGCAAAAACCTGGAAAATCGGCTATTTACTTCCTACACTCCAAGAACACCTAACTACGGATATGGATGGTTTCTCCGCTCAGGGAAAAGGCGTGTTTATTATCACGGCGGCGGAACATTTGGTTGCTCGGCCCTGTCGGCCTGGTACCCCGATGAACAATTATCGGTTGTAATCTTAAGCAATGTTTCCACACTGCCGGTAAATGAATTATGGTACGATATCGAAAAAATTATTTTCCAGGAGCCATTCGAATTGCCGGTAATTGGCCAGGCAATGAAAATGAATGCCGAAGAATTGCAGACCTTTACAGGCAGCTATGTGGCCGACAACAGGGAATTGAATATTCTGTTAATAAACAATCAGCTTTATGCCAAAGTAGGCTCTAATCCGCCTTTTGAGCTTTATCCGGAAGCCAGGCTCAAGCTTTACGGAAAAAAAGTAAACGTACATCTTACTTTTAAGAAGAATGAAGAAGGTGATATTACCGGTCTGGAGGCTGAATTGAAAGGCCAGCTACATCATTTTTATAAAAGATAATCATGGATGAAAGTCAATTTGTACAACTGATCGATCAGCACCAGGGAATAATTCATAAAATATGCAGGCTGTACAGGGATGCAAAGGAAGACCGGGAAGATCTCTTCCAGGAAATCGTGTTCCAATTATGGAAATCTTTGCCCACATACAGTGGCAAAGCAGGTTTTAGTACCTGGATGTACAAAGTAGCCCTTAATACAGCGCTCGTCGCTTTTCGTAAAAAGAAACCAGCTATCATATACACGCCAACATTGCCTGATGAACCGGTAGTGCAACAGGAGCCCGGACAACAGGAAGAACAATTGTTTGAAGCGCTTAAGAAATTGAACGACGGAGAAAAAGCGCTCATTACTTTATACCTCGAAGAATTGAGCCATAAAGAGATCGCAGATATCATCGGGATCACTGAAAATAATGTAAGCGTAAAATTGAACAGGATAAAAAATAAAATTCAGCAACTTTTAAAAAAATAAACAATGGATCAGGATGCTTTACTCTCGGCCTGGCGGGCTGTAGATACAACGCCCAAAAATACGACCGAATTAAAATCCATGCTGCTGGAAAAAAGGCACCCGGTATTAAAACGAATTCGCAGACAATTGATCATAGAAACACTGGCCTTTACAGCCTTTCTTTTTGTTTATTATGATCTCTTCGATGGCGATCGTAAGCCGATATATATCAATGGGCTGATTGCAGGCGCAATGCTGCTGGCCATCACCCACAATATGATCGGCTATGTGCTCACGAAACGCCCTATCAGGGCCGACAATCTTAAACAATCGCTGGAAGATCATCTTTTCAAAATGAAAATATTTGCAGCGCTATCCGTTGCAAGCCGTGCGTTAATGGCCGGGTGTTTATTGCTTTTCTTTACATTTGTGATTACGTTTAACACAGAAAAGTATTGGATCCTCATAGGTATCATAGGAATTTTGCTTGTGCAATTGACGTTATTGTCAGGGATCTGGTTCAGGAGGATCCGACAAATGAAGGGGACTATAGATAATTTATATCATTCAAATAATTAAAAGCCGCCTGGTTTATTTCAGCTTAATAGCGCCTGTAGGTTTTTGACCAACCGGCATTTATGTATGATCGAAATAAAACTACTTGACTTCATTAGAGATAAACAATTCGGCCCAATTAAATTAGGTGACCCGAAACAGAAAGTTATCGATGCCCTTGGTGAACCCGATGGTTATTCCAACCCCGACTTCAATCCGGTGAATAACGACGCCATCCTGTACGATAGATTTGAATTTAACTTTAGAAATAATCATTTACATTCCATCTCAAACGGATACGTTCTGGACCTGAGGACCTGGAAATTCAATCGTACCTTTCATTATCAGAACGATCGTTTTAAATTTACTTCATGGTTTAAAAAAACGTGGATAGACACCAGACTTGAAAACTTCAAACGAAAACTCAATGAAGAAGGCATCCATTTTAAAGAAGAAGCGTTCTTTGACGCTATGAAGTTGACTGTAGGGGAGGACTTTGAATTGCTTTTCAGCAGTGAAGGATCATACCATAAAGAACCAGGTGAATGGCAAAAAATACACCCTGAAATTTTGAACTTACGCTTTTCGCAATTTTTCCATTTTCTGCCTAACAAATAAATATGACAGATAAAAGAGAAATAAAACTTAGACAAACCACAATTGCCGACTTAGAACAGTTATTTCTATTTCAACTCGATGAAGAGGCTGGATACCTGGCGGCTTTTATGCCTAAAGACCATACCGACAAGGTCGCTTATATAAATAAATACACCAAACTTCTTAGCGACCCCACTATTAATAATCGCACGATATTGGTGGACGGCCATATTGCAGGCAGTGTGGCTAAATTTGTTATGGAAGGCGATGCCGAAATTACTTATTGGATTGACAAAAAATTGTGGGGACAGGGCATTGCATCAAACGCGCTACTAGAATTTCTAAAAATAGAAACCACCAGGCCAATTTTTGCACGGGTAGCTTTCGACAATTTAGGCTCGCAACGGGTGTTGGAAAAATGCGGCTTTGTCAAAGTTGGTACCGACAGGGGATTCGCCAATGCCAGGCAGGCAGAAATTGAAGAATACATTTACAAACTCATATAAACCCCATGAAATTCCTTCCCATTCTTTTAATCTCCTTATACTGGAAAAACACAAGCAGCTCCAAATGAAAATTACCCTACAACACAAGGATTTAACAATTGATTTTTTTGACGATCCCTTATTCAGTAATTCTTCAGAAAATTCAGCCTTATACCACAAAATCTACCAGCCCGGCAAAGAATATATACCAACTTCACAGCATGCAGTCATTATTTATAAAAGCTACGTAACTATTTCCAGCGCCATTTTGCTAGTGGCAGCAGGTGCAACTTCAGTAACTCCTGATTCAATACTTATTGACGAAGACAATTTAATACTCAGGTGTAGCAATACTGTTTTTAGCTTAACCCTTCCTGACCTCAACCTAAATTGGATGACAGAAGCAGACTGGGCTACTTGCTTTTCAATACATAAATACCAGGATTCATACATTACGCATGGTGAAACTTCCATTGCGAGAATTGACAAAAAGGGCAATATACTTTGGAGCTATAGCGGAGCAGACATTTTTGTTTGCCTTGAAGAAGGTAATCCTTTTGAAATGCATGACAACTACATTGAATTAACCGACTTTAATGGTGGTAAATATAAGATTGATTATAATGGAAAGAAACTATAACATTGACTTATCTGCAAATGTTACCATATGATCTGACGGTTATGGCAACTGATATATCCTCAAGTTTTGTAAATTGGATTCTCTTCAAAAGCATATCAAAAAATAACACCACCAACCGAACATGAAAATTTTATTCTATATAGCCAACGGATTTGTAATGCCGCCCGCCATGTTCTTTATGTATAATTTTTACAAATTCAGAGGAAGAGAAATTAATTTTACCAAACTTCCAATAAGTATAATTATAATATCTTTTACGGCTGTAATAACTAGCCTGCAATTTGTTTTTCCTGAAATAATAACTGCCTTAGAACGCAATAAGGAGGCGCTGCTCTCAGGTGAAATATGGCGACTCATTACGCCTCTTTTCATTCAACCCATGGGATTATGGCAGTGTTTATTCAACGGCATTTTCATTATTGTATTTTTACCTTTAGCGGAACATTTTTACGGCCGCTATCTTATCATAATTTATTTGGGGGCTGGCCTGGCCGGACAAATCGTTAATTACTACTGGTCAGCAAAAATTAGTGGCGGCTCTTCAACAGCCATATACGGAGTTATTGGTTCTTTATTTATGTATATACTTCTTAATCGAAAGGCGTTTCCAACAGGTTACATATTTTTGCCAATAGCCGGTTTTTTAGGCGCAATCGTACTTTGCTTTTTTAAAGATGGTCACGCACCTGCTTTGCTGGTTGGTGGAGCTTTATCTTCTATCAGTCTTTACAAATCTTTAGATCGGACATACGCCGCATAAAGAAGCCAGTGAATTGGACTTTGAACATTCAGCACTTTAATAAATCAACCGATTACAGCATGTCAACAACGTAACATGACAACCTTAGAGATATCAAAAATCATAAAACGATCTTTTGACCAGTACCTGGAAGTTCCATTAAAAGAATGGAGCTTCCTTGCACAATCAGGCTGTATTAAAACAATAAAAAAAGAAACCATTATCAAAAAAGCCAACAAAACCGAAAAAAGCTTAAACTTGATTATTTCTGGAAGTGTGTGCATTTTGATTTGGAATGAAAATAATTTCATTTGCACAGACTTGCTTTTTGATGATGAATTCGCCTTTGACTACCTGTCTTTTCTTACCCAAAAACCTACCTTATACGAAGTAAGAACAATGGAAGACACCGAAATTTTTACTACATCATATAGTGATTTTGTAAATTTTACTGCCCAAAGCAGCTATGGCGACAAGATCTGGCGATATGCCACACAAGCCCTGTACATTGATAAACATTACCAGCAGTTACAGTTACTCACTATGACAGCTACCCAACGTTACAAATTAGCGCTTGATCATCAGGGAAATTTAATGCAACGGATCCCTCAAAAATACATCGCCTCCTACCTTGGAATTACGCAACAAAGCCTCAGCAGAATGAGAAGCAATAAAAAATGAAAGCATCTTTCATTTTTTAACCTATGGTAAATATAGTAAGCGATCCCTGTAATTTCTTTGTATTGAAAACACAACAATGGCAAAGAAATTGATCATGATGTCAGTTTTAACACTACTGGGAATAGGATCTGCTGCCCAGTCAATGAAAAAAGCAAAAGCATACTTTAAGTCGGGTAATTTCAGTCAGGCAAAAAACGAATATCTTCATATCATAGACAAGCAGCCGCAAAACGGGAAAGCCCTGATTTACTTGGGCTATATTTTATTAATGCAAAATAAACTGGATGAAGCCGAAAGCTGGTTATTGAAAGCCTCCAAAATAAAACCCAACTTTGCCACGATCAATAATTTTTTAGCGGAAATATATTACCGCAGAAATGATTTCGATAAAGCCGCAGTCTATTTCCGGGCTATTGGCAGGGAAGGCCTGGCGTTGAAGTTAGCGCGTTTTAAAAATCAAACACCATATCAGGTTGATAAACAATTTGACGAAGTACGCATACAATTTATTGTAACAAACCCGTTGCCTTTTGTAAAAGTTATAATTAACCAACAATATGAAGGGAACTTTATTTTGGATACGGGAGCCGGAGAACTGATCCTGGACGAAAATTTTGCCAGGGAAGCAGGTGCCGAAATATTTGGCAAGCCGGAGATCAGCGACTTTGGAGGCGGAAAGAAGGCAACTATTTCACACGGAAAAATTTCATCTATTCAACTTGGCCGCTTCACGGTAAAGAACATACCTGTTCAATTGTTGCAATTAAGGCATATTGAACTTGAAGGAATGAAAATTGACGGAGTAATAGGCACAATTTTCCTGTCACAATTCCTATCCACAATAGATTATAAGAACGGAGATCTTGTTCTCAGGAACAAACACACGCACTTCCCCGATCAACTATCAGCCAATGCCCTTAATGCCTCCCTGATCCCTTTTTCAATAGCTGGCGATCATTATATGTTGGCAAAAGGCAGTATCAACGACAGCGACACCATGTTGTTTTTTATTGACACGGGCCTGGGAAACACAGCTTTTACATGCCCTGCATCAACAGTAAAAAAACTGAAATTACCCCTTCAGAAAAACAAAAGATCAAGCGGGCAGGGGGGCGGCGGGCATTACGATATTTACCCGTTTCACATTGAAAAATTATGCCTTGGAAATATATGTGTAAGCAACCTCCACGGACAATACGGCCCCTTCCCAAAGACCCTTGAGAACTCGTTTGGATTTAAAATTGATGGGTTATTATCTCATGAGTTCTTTCTTAACAAGGCTTTGACAATAGATTTTGAAAGCATGAAATATTTAATAAGTGAATAAATGGGGAAAAACGCGGCATAATAAACCATGTTTTGTTATAGATGAGTTTTTGAATAGCTTAGCAGCGCAAAAACCCAGTATTCATGAGAAACTACCCAGGCCACCTGGTCATCCTATTAATCGGTTTAATATTCGCGTACCCGGCATCCGCACAGGATACCAGCCGTACACAACGGCTTCCCCGCAACATAGCAGATTCCACGCGGCTGCAGCCAGATTCGATGCGAAAGCAGTCAGACACAGCCCGCTTGAGAAGAGGCGGCGCACTTAGAGAATTATTTGCCGACTCAGGCAAACTTACCTCCAGCGATTTCCAGTTGCAGATTGAAAAAACATACCTGGTAATGAATAATGTCGGGAACAAAAGCGAACTGGGGCTGCCGGTAAAATTGATAAAACAACGGCAGGCTGATACCGACTCCATGCTGGCGGTTTTAAAAGACAATGTGCTTAACAACAGCGCTGCCCTGAACCTCCGTAACCTCCAGGTATTTAAGACCCTGCTGCTGCATATTCAGGTAGATTGTAACGAAGACCGCGAGGTGCTTGACAGCACCGAAAACAAACTGATTGGCCTGCGCAACAGTATGAAAACGCTGGTTGGGGATACCGTTATGCGTCAATTGTGGCGCGACTCGGTATTACGACAACAGTTCGCCCCCCAATTAAAAGGAATGCGCGAAGTGTTTCGCGGGTCAACGAAAAAATTAAAGGAAAGCCTGGCGGATATTAACCATTTGCAAACCCAGGTTTCTTCCAATGTTATTACAACTTCCCAATTGCTCGATAAGGTAAACGCATTGTTAAGTACCTCCGGGGCCCGGATCTTCGGTAAAGAACATAATTTCCTGTGGGAAAAGGATACTACCCGCCTTTCTGCCAGTGCACGGCATTCGCTTGGCAAAGCGTACGACGGAGAGCGAAAAGCCCTCAAATACTATTTTAAAGACAGCAGTCATAAGCGGCTCTACCTGCTGCTTATCGGCGTTCTGTTTTTCATCTGGCTCTATCGCAACATCCGGACCTTGCGGCGGATGAATGCAATGAACAGTTTCAACCACCTTGAATTTGAATACCTCCCACATAACTACATCGTTGCTGCCTTTATAATGATGTTTGCGGTAGCGCCATTGTTCGATCTGCAGGCGCCTTCCGTCTATATTGAATCCATGCAGTTCCTGATGCTTGTCATTCTCACCATCATCTGCTGGAAAAAGTGGCCGCGCCGCCTTTTCGTTTACTGGGTTGCCGTGGTAATTTTATTTATTTGCTTTGCTTTCACCCATCATATGGCCGACCCGGGTTTTTGGCAACGCAACTGGCTTATATTGCTCAATTTGCTGTCGGTAGTGTTTGGCATCCTGTTTCTTTCCCAAATGCAGCAACACCTCCCTATGCGCGGCTTCCTTCGCTTTGTGATCATCCTGCATAATGTGATGAACGTGATTAGCGTGTTATGTAATATGGCAGGCCGTGTTTCGCTGGCCCAGATCCTGGGCAGTTCGGCCATCTTTGCGTTTACACAGGCCATCGGCCTGGCCGTGTTCAGTAAAATATGCCTGGAAGCCATACTGCAGCAGATCGTTGCCAGCCGCTTACGACGCCATGTACAGGGACGACTGAATTACCAGCCCGTGCTTGCCGGTTTCCGCCGCCCGATCCTTTTCCTGGCAGTGGTGCTGTGGTTGATCGTGTTTGCTACCAATTTGAACATCTATACAGCCGTATTGCAGTTTTTGGGTGATTTCCTCACAAACCCGCGTCATATTGGTAATGCTTCCTTTACCCTCGGTGGCGTATTGTTGTTTTTCTTTATTATCTGGATCGCTCACCTGCTGCAGAAATACGTGGGCTACTTTTTTGGCGATACCGGTTCCGACGATGAAATACACAACAAAGGTCAACGCTCACGGCTGCTTATTGCACGGCTTGTTCTCTTGTGTGTTGGCTACCTGCTGGCTGTTGCAGCCTCGGGTGTACCCGTAGATAAGATCACCATCGTATTGGGCGCCCTGGGTGTTGGTATTGGCTTAGGGTTACAAAACATTGTAAATAATTTCGTTTCAGGTATCATCCTCATCTTCGACCGCCCACTGCAAATTGGCGATGTGGTGGAAATTGGCGATAAATCGGGCAGGGTGAGGGAGATCGGCCTGAGGTCAAGCACCCTGTTGACCGGCGATGGCGCAGAAGTGATCATTCCAAACGGTGATGTATTGTCGCAACAGATCGTAAACTGGACGTTGAGCAATAATCAGCAAAGGCTTGAAATGGACCTCACAGTTAAAGGCAACGCTGATATGGAAGTAATAACAAGCACTGTTAAAAAAGCCATTTTAGCTTCGGGGTATATCTATGAAAGCCGGGAGCCGTCGGTATTGTTCACCAAGGTATACGACGACGGATTCGACCTGAAAGTTTATTTCTGGTGCATTGATGTAAGCAAGTCTGGTGAAGCAAAAAGCGCTATTATGATACTGTTATATCAGGCATTGAAGAAGGAAGGGATACAAATAATATAAGATAAAAACGGGTTAAAAAAGCAGGCAGTAAATTACGCCTGCTTTTTTACAAAGTAGATCTCCTGGTTTTCGTAAAAATGCGCCAGGTCTGCTTTTGCAGTTTCTATGGCCTTTACTTTATTCTCATAATAAAGCGCGCCTATTGAATATTCATAGGCGTTTGATAAAAGTTTTGAATGTCCTTTATCGCCGGGATCATTTTTATGAGGCGTCATCTTCTTATACCTGGCTATAACCGCAAATACCCGGGTGCTCCCCAGGAAGTCAATGATCTCAGCCGACTTGTACCTGTTCTCAATAATTTCATTACAAAGTTCAACAGCCGCTAACCGTAATACCCGGTCACCCACCTGCTCGATCTTCTTAAAAATATGTTGTTCTTCTGTCATAATTATTTAAGTAAATCGTCAAAGGTAGCAAATAAAATCCTGTTATGCATTATCGTATGACCGTTACCCGTAGAAAAGTGGCTGGTATGGAAGTAGTGTTTTTGTCGTTGCTTTGATTTTGGCTTTCAAACAGTTCTTCCAGTTCACGCTGCAGCTCCGAAGCCTTTCCATTCTTTTCAGCAGCCTCAAAAGCATTCATGGTGGGCCCGTAGAAATTTTTGAACCTGCCTACTAGTTCCTTCGGTGGAAAAGGCGCATTAAAAGTGAATAGATCCATAATGAAGGAAATATTTTCTTTTGCCACACCTGCCTTCGTGAACCGTTCTATAACGTGGCTTTCTACACCCCATAACATCGGGCTAACGAAACCTTCCGGGGGCGGCGGTGTGTAGGATGAACTGATCTTTAATATTTGAGCTACCAGCGTGGGATCGCCCGGGATCCAGTTGCCCATGATTATTTTTCCGCCGGGTTTGGTAACACGTACCATTTCCCGGGCTACGTCAAAAGGTTTTGGAGCGAACATGGCGCCAAAAATACTTACCACCATGTCAAAAGACTCATCTTTCAGTTCATGCAGATCGGTGGCATCTCCCTCCTGGATGGTACAATTGGTAAGCCCTTCCGCTTTTATCCGCTTGTTGCCTGCCTCTACCAGATTGCTGGCGATATCAACCCCTAAAACATGGGCGCCTAATTTTGCTTCAGGTAGTGCCGTAGTGCCATCTCCGCAACCGAGATCTAGAATGGTAAGGCCAGGGGTGATCCCCAATTTGGCCACAAGCGCCGTACCGCTTTCCCGCATAGTATCGGCTATTTGGGTAAAGTCACCCTTTTCCCATAATGCTTTGTTTGGATTCATTTTGGTATGTTTTTAGAATATCATCGAATTAATGACGACAGATTCTATAAAAGCACCATCAAAACCAAATAAATGTTATGATCCAGATAGTAGCAAGGATCATTACTGCCTGGTAATAACTCCAGAAAGCGCCCAGGTCATTTTCCTTTTCATAATTCGCCAAACTCACAAATACCCCAATGATGGGCACCCAGTATATTAGTTTATTGTTCATAAACCAATTCCCTCCCAAAAACAAAATTACATCAATTCCCGGTTATTGATACGACACAAAGTAAATCATGGGGTTATTTGACCTAACTTCACTTTTTACAGGACTTAATTCCATATATGAAACTACAGGTTAGCAGAATGAATGTGCGCTTGAATCCTGATGTCAGGAAGGTAATTCCGCGATTTTTTAATACCGGTGATGAACGTTCCCGAACACTGATAAACAGGGTGATGCTGATGCCTGATAACCAGGTGAGTGAATTACTACAGCAGGTTCACAATGAATTTCGTGATCGCTATAATAATATCCGGGCGGTTTTTGAAAAGCATTTTGACCTGGTAAAGCATTTATTGCCGGAAGAAGAGCGCCTCACTGTTACCAATGAAAAGAAATTGCTGATAGGCTCGTATTTTACGATGGAATATTCACTGGAGCATGCAGCCCTGTTTAATCCTTCTATTGTGGAAGACCCCGATCAGTCAGGTGCAGCAGCCGGTGAAAAAAATGTAATAGTAAGTTTTAGAGCTACCGGCGAAGGTCATATATCCTCTCTTGTATTCAAACGGGCAAAACTTCATAAAAATGGCAATATCCATTTTGAACCTTCCGGGAAATATATGAACCAGGGAAGGGTTACACAACAGAAACGGAATAACAAAAAGGCGTTTACAGAATTGCTTTCACATTCAATTTTACCGGAAGAAATTCGTGCGCTCATCTTATGCCAGTTGCATGATACCTTTTCTTATAAAGAAATTGAGTCGATTTTAAAATCTGCCTTGCAGCATGTTGAGACCGGAATGGCTAAAAACAAAATAAAGTATGATATCCTTAGCATGGTAAACACCAGCTATGAATTACATTTTTTACCTGAATCTTTGTTGTCGGAACGGGTTATTTTTCCCGTAACCTTTACCGAAAAAAATGGCATTGAAGATGCCCGGTTCATAAAATTTACCGCCGAAGACGGCTCCGGCACTTATATGGCTACCTATACCGCATACGACGGTTCTTTTATTCTACCACATTTAATTGAAACAAAAGATTTTTTGCATTTCAAAATGTCACCGCTTCATGGAAAAGCAGCTATTAACAAAAACCTCGCTTTATTTCCAAGGAAGGTCAATGGGCAATATGCTATGTTATCCCGTATCGATGGAGTGAATAATTACATTATGTTCTCTGATGACCTGTATTTGTGGGAAACGGCAACTTTATTACAGCAACCCATCCATCCATGGGAATTTGTACAGATCGGCAATGCTGGTTCACCCATAGAAACTGAAAATGGATGGCTGGTAATTACCCATGGAGTAGGCCCAATGCGTAAGTACTGCCTGGGAGCAAGTTTATTCGATCTAAACGACCCAACCAAAGAACTGGGGCGGTTAAAAGAACCCCTGCTTATGCCAGATGAAGATGAATGGCATGGCTATGTGCCTAACGTGGTTTATTCATGTGGAACGATAATTCACCATGAAAATTTATTTATCCCTTATGCCGTATCCGATTATGCAACTTCATTTGCCACAGTTCCTTTGAAAGCATTATTGAATGCAATAAAACCAGCCGGTTAACCAGAGGTTACAACCCAGTTTTGCGTGTCACTTTTTCGTACAATTCCATGTAATGCGTAGCCATTACATGGCTGCAGAATTTAGCCAGGGCATGTTCACGGCACGCCTGTCTGCTTATTTTTTTAATTTTACCAGTAGCCACCACCGCTTCTGCTATATTTTGAACCAGGAAACCGGTTTCCCTGTTCCTGATCAACTCATTCATGGAACCCCGGTTAAAGGCAATTACCGGAGTGCCGCACATCATGGCTTCTGCAACACTGAGCCCGAACGGTTCTTCAAAACTGATAGGATGCAGCAATGCCTGTGCATTTCCCAATAGCTCATTACGCTGCTCAGGCCCCACATTTCCTTTGTACATAATGGTTGTATCGTTCAGCCAGGGAACTATTCTTTCCTTAAAATAAATCTCATCCTGGATCAGTCCGCAAAGAATTAATCTTTTATTTGATTGAAGGGCTATTTGAATAGCTTCATAAGCCCCTTTCTCAGGATGCATTCTTCCGAAATACAATAAATAATCACCGGCGCCGGAACCCAACTGAAACTGTTCTTCGTTTATGCCATTGTACACTGTATCCAGGTATTGCAGGTCAGGGTGCCTGTTACTGTGGCTGACAGAAACATACAATGAATTGCCGTTGTATTTTTTATATACAGGAATAATTTCTTCTGAAGAAAATCCATGTATCGTTGTAATAACGGGGCACCTGATCAGTTTTGAATAGGTGAGGGGAAGAAAATCAAAATGATTGTGTATGATGTCAAAATCGGAAGCCTGCTCCATGAGATTAGAGATGTGAAGACATTCCCATACTTTTGCATCGGCAGGATATTCACCCAATGGTCTTTGACACACCGATTGCAGATTTGCCTGCGTAACAGCATCTCCGGTTGCAAATAATGTAACATTCATTCCCTTCTTCACCAATGCTTCCGTTAATACAGAAGCAACCTGTTCCCATGGACCATAACTTACCGGTGGCGTTCGCCAGGTTATAGGGGCAAGAACTGCTATTTTCATTTTTTATAATGTTGAAACCACTACCTCATGCGATATCCAGTAGGCCAGGGTGCTTTCAGCTCCCTGATTTAAATTGATCCCTTTACTATGCAAGCCATCAGCACACCCCCCGGTTGAAAAATCATATAATGAAAGGCCCAGGTCATTATCACCCAGGAACCATTGGTAGCTTTTATACATCCGGGTAAGGTAGGGTTGCTCCTGTGTGATCCGGTAAGCTTGCTGATAAAGAAGCACCATGGCCATTACATCGATACCCTGTTGATCGAATTGCGCCATTGGGCCACCCCGTTTATACCACCCCGCATTACCTATTGGCCTTAGGATGTTATCATAAAAGACTTTTGATTCCAGGAAATGCATCGACTCAAGCGCAATTGCCAGATACTGCTCATCTTCTGTAACCTCATAGGCATTTAATAACGCCAGCGGCAACATGGCGTTATCGTATGTGAGTACCGGTTCAAACCAATGCCATTCAGCATTCCTGTTATCCTTATACATACGAACCATTTTATCGGAAAGCTGGATCACCGCATTTCTTTTCCAGTCATCAGGATAATGGGATTTAATAAACTGGCAAATGCCAATAATTGAATTAGCCATACCGCGTAAGGAGGTCAGCACATTGACATGAGGGAAAGCTTTTGCAAAAATTTCCCGGCCTGTTTTGATCAGTAAATGCGAAGGGCCTTCATTGATCAAATAACCCAGCGCCATAACGGTCCTTCCGAAGGAATCTTCTGAGCCCCGCTTTTCGGAACTGCTTCTGGTATAACTTAAAAAATTTTTAAAATATCCGTCTTCTGTTTGCATATAATGAATAAAACCCAGATAAACCGGAAGAAGGTGACTTGCAATCTGATCTTTCTTATTGTTCTTACAAGCCCAAACCGCCCATAACAAGGCCCGTGCATTATCATCGATGCAATAGCCTTCTTTCCTGTTAGGCATGGCAAAAACAGCATGCTGAATAATACCGGTATGATCGGTTAAATTACTTACATGCTTATAATTCAGGTCAGGCATTTGCGACCTGGAGAATAAATCAGTGGTTGAGGAGAATAATAACATGTCTTCAGTTACCATAAAATTTGTTATTGAAAATTAGCTTATCGCCTGTATAAGAAACTCCGTTTTACCCAATGGGGTCTCGAGGATCTTTTCATATAGATCAATATGCTTTTCAGCTACTTTTTTCCAGGCGGTATCTCTTGTTTTTAAATAAGCCTGTTGCCCCATTTGTTTTCTTATACCTGGGTTTTCTAACAAATAGATCGCACGTTCAGCCAACTCCTGCTCCTTACCGCTTTCAAGAATAACACCGGTTTCCTCATCAAGCATCTCTTTGGCCAACACAAAAGAATTGGATATAATAGCGCAACCTGCACTCATGGCATACAGGAAAGTGCCGCTAACTGCCTGATGGGGGTCTTTCGAAGTAAACAAATAGATATCTGTTAGCGCCAGGTATTCCATCAGCTTTTTGGTGGGTATATACTCATTCACCAACCGAACGTTTTTTTGCAGGTTATTTTCATCTATTATTTGTTGCAAATAGTTACGGTATTTTTCACCTTCTTCCTGTAGCAGGTTAGGATGTGTAAGGCCCGGCACAATATAAATTGCGTGTGGAAATATCTTACTGATCTCCTTCATAGCTAAAATGCCTTTTTCTATTCCCTTGTTCGGGCTTAATAACCCGAATGTTGTAAGCACCAGGTTGTCTTTTAGATCGTATTTCCTCTTCAGTTCAACCGCTTCTATACTACTATTCCCGGGCGTGCCATGCGGAATAAGGACGATCTTTTCTGCATCTATCTGATAATCTTCTTTCAATAACCGGGCAGAGTTGGTTGTCATGACAATTACTTTATTTGCCAGGAGGGAAATTGCCTGAACAAGTTTTAACCTTTTCAAATCAGAAGCCGGCAACACCGTATGAAACCGGATAATGAAAGGCTTTTCAAGCATTGACAGAAACCCGAGTAAGAACGCCCCAAGGTCACCGCCATATAACCCAAATTCATGTTCAATACATACCAGCTCAATTGTATTATCCTGGTTAATTTTATCGGCAGATTCAATACAGGAATCCAGCTTATGACCATTCATGACCATGCTCACCGGGAATTTATATAATTCGGGAACAGCCGATTTATCAAGCGCACAAATGTTGATTTGAAAACCATTTTTTAATTCAGGTTTAATTGAATGAATAAGATCCGCTGTAAAGCTGGCTATGCCACATTTTATAGGAGGGAAAGTACTTATAAAAAGAATTTTTGATTGGGATGCTAACATGCAAATGTTTTTTTAGTAAATAAAAAGGTGATGGTAATAATTCGGCCAATACAATGCGCTATAACCCGGGGCCCAGGTCATTAAGAAAAATAAATTATAGCTTACAAACCGGAGAACAAATAAGAAGGATCGGCGGGATTATCTTCAACAAAGTAAATAAAGGTAGACTATTTATTTGGTAACAACTATTTATTATCTAACAACGCATTCTAACAATAGTTCCTGTTGTTTCATCTGCATATTTTATTTAGTTTATTTAACAATAGATAATATTATCTCACCACCGTCACCAACTGTTATTAATTCCATGATCACTAAAGGGGAAATAATATTACCGATCAACAAAAAAGATTGTATCTTTAAAAAGCAACCATTTGAGTTTATTAGCACTATGTAATTGAATAATCAGGCTACTTTCCTTTACCTCCTGCTTTTTTCCTCAGATCATTTTTCATTTCTCAATTCTTTAAAATGAATATTTACGTTTCGAATCTAGGCTTCAACATTCAGGGTGAAGACCTGAAGAAACATTTTTCCCAGTATGGAGAAGTAACCTCCATTAATATCATTATGGACAAAGTTACCAACCAAAGCCGTGGATTCGGTTTTGTTAAAATGAATGATACCAAGGCCGCCGAGAAAGCAATTCGCGAATTAAACGGAATGATGCTCGACAATCAGTCAATTAAGGTTAAAGAGGCCAGGCGAAGGGATGAATAAATAACTCCTTGCGCTTCCTTTAATGCATATGATTTATGTTCCTCAATATTAAATACGGCTATAACCTTATACTTCAGTAGCCGGACGGGGAAACTGCATCCACACATCATCTCCGGCCCTGTCGATAGGCAATTCATTTAACCGGTTATACCTACGCATATCAACCCAACGATGGCCTTCGCCAAACAAAGAATAACGCCGTTGCTTTAAGATTTCTGTAATAAGACTATTCAGGTCGGTGGGGCCGGCATAATTTCCCAATGAAGCCGCATTGCGAACTCTGTTGATGGCTGCTACGGCATTGCTGGTATTGTTTAACTGTGCCTGCACCTCAGCATAGATCAGCACCAACTCTTCGTTACGAATGATGGGCATCCGTGCCACATTGGTTGGGTATACAAAAAAATCATAGTCGCTCGATAAACCATCCTGCGATGCGGTAGTAGTGCGTTTCGGCGCTTTGCTTAATCTTGTATCACCAGCTTCAGCATTTGTAATAAAGGAGGGCTGCACTACCCGGGCTTCGGCCGGCGGTGAATTAAGCGGAAAAAACACCGGGTTTAACAGGTCGCCGCCCGCAGTTGAAAACAGGTAATAAGCACCATCTGTAAGACTGCCGGTTAAACTGAAAAAAGATTCTGTGAGGGCAGTATTGGCAAGGGCCCAGTCCTTACGGTATACAGCCACCCGCGCGGCAAGCGCGCGATTGAACTTAGAAAATTCACTTGCTTTTTTACTATACAATAGAGTTGAAAAAGGAAGGTCAACCACACTGCCTTTTAAATCAACATTGGCTTCATTCAATAAATTCTGAATAGCGTTCAGCGACTCGTCTTTTGAAAGAAAGGGGCCTAACCTGTCGGGGTCTGATACATCTACACGAATGCCATTTTCATATTGCTGGTTGAGCACCATCAGCAATTCGTGCGCCTGCACCGTTTTGGCATAACCGATAGCTGCTTTTCGTTGTGCATCGGTAATAGTTGCTTTTGTATTTTGCAGGGCGGTAATAAGGATATTTGTATTCTTTACTACGCGGTATCTTGCATTGAATGGATTCGTTGTATAAAAAGTGTTGTTATCGAGTATAGCGCTTCCTTTCCCCAGCAGGTCGGAGGTAAAACGCGGATCGGAGGTGGAGAAACGGTAATATTCCCGGCCCACCACACTAATGGCATCCCAATAATTATTTAAATTATTTCTCATAGCCGCTTCCGCGCCAACTACCAGGTTTTGTATTTCTCCTAATGAAGCATTTTGCGTAAGAGCGCTGGTACTTGGGTTGTTGGGATCAAGTATAGGATCAACAGTACAGGACGACCAGCCTAATGCTATTAAAAATAGTGCAGGCAGAAGAATAAGCCGGTGCAGTTTATTTTGAGATTTCATAAACAAACTTTTAAGCGTTGACTGATTAAAAAGTAACCGATACATTAAAATAAAAACTCTTGGCTGTTGGGAATGGGGTCACTTCCACATTGCTGGAAATAGCATCTACGCCGAAGTTCGACACTTCAGGATCGTAACTATTGTAATCGAAAATGTTGATCAGGTTCCTTCCCGAAAAGCCGACCTTTACCCTGGCAGCATCATTGAACCATTCCCGGGGCAATGTATAACTCAGGCCTATTTCCCGAACCCTGAAATAAGAAGCGTCCTCTATCCACGGACGTGCGGTAACACCCAAAATAGATAACCGGTAGGCGCCATCCGTTAGCTGACCTTTGGGGTCGAGTGTTCTTTTATCATAATCGGGCGAGGTAGCAAAAATATCACTCAGCAAAGTGCTCAAATTCACATTGTCGCCCCCTTTCTTCCAATGCATTAAAACGGAAAATTCAAAATTCTTCCAGGTAACATTGTTACTGAAAGAAAGATTGAAATCCGGTTCCGCATTGCCAAACACGGCCAGCCTGGAAACGGGGTCCAGTTTATCAACGGCCGAGTCGCCAATTCCTACCAATTGGGTAGGGGATTTGCCCAGTTCAATACGGTAAGTGCCTAAGGTGGCGCCAAAAGCGCCAACATTAAATGCAGGTACGTCGAGCCTGGTTACTTTTGCTTTGTTCTTCCACCAGTTCAACTGCATATTCCACCGCCAGTCTTTATTGGTTACCGGAACTGCATTCAAACCAATTTCAACCCCTTTATTTTGAATAGCCGCCACATTTTTCCAGGAGTTGGAGAAGCCTGCCGAACCGGGAGTTATCACTTTTAAGATCAGGTCTTCTACCTCTTTTTTATACCAGGTGAATTCCAACCCGATGCGGTTATTCAGAATGCCGCCATCAAAACCCAATTCCAGTTCTTTTTGTCGTTCCGGCTCCAGGTTTTCAGAACCCCTCGTCAGATCTACTATCGATCCGGTAGTGCCACTAAAATTGATTGGCGTCAAAGAGGTATAAATAGCGCCAAAGGGTGCAAAGTTGCCCGATTCGCCATAGGCCCCGCGCACTTTCAACAGGCTGAACGTTTGCCATGAAGTAAAGGGAAGGATATTAATAGCTAAAGATGCCTTGGGATAATAGTAGAATTTATCTGCATCGCCATTACGGCTCGATTTATCACTCCTTATACCCAAAGTGGCAATTATCTTGTCCTGGTAATTGAACTCCTCCTGTATAAAAAAGCCACGGTCTTTAGAAATGTTTTTATTCTGCTCCGCCTGTAAAGAACCTGCCTGGTCAATGTTGGTTTGTGTTCCTATCAATTGGGTGGCTGTATTCACAACCGTATTAAGGTCTATATTAAAAGCATTGATGCCTGCCTGGGTGGTGAACTGTATGTCGTCGGCTGGTTTGAAATCATATACGGCCAGTCCGGAAATATTGGTATTGCGGGCAACAGTTGTTCCATAGATCAATGCGCCATTGGTACCATTGCCATCTTTTTGAAACTGCAGCACAGCGGGAAAGATGGCCCTTGTTTCCAGCGTGTAATTATCGAGGCCGCCTAAAGCGATCAATCTAACATCGTGTTTGTCTGTATTTAATAGTTTAACCGTAACCCTTCCGCCCAGCAATATGCGATTTACTTTTTCATTATTCGTGATGAGATCGCGGGTTTGAATAAAATTAGAAGGCGCCAGGGGGTTATTGGGATAGTTACCGTTCGCATCGGGATATAAATTAACCCAGGAAGGAGTAGATACAAACGACACGCCTAATGTAGTGCTGGTATTGTCGTTATTGAAGAAGCCACGGTCGGCGCTGGATTCAACGTAGTTCGAATTAAGAGATACGTCGAGCCATTTGGTGATCTTTTGATCGAGGTTCAATCGAAAAGAGGTTTTTCTATAACCGGTATGTTTAACTATTCCTTCATCATCTCTATAAGTTAATCCGGCATAGTAGGTGGTATTTTCATTGCCGCCGTTTACGCTTAGCCGGGTATTGCTCATAAATCCCTTGTTGCCGTATAATTCATCTTCGTAGTCATACACCTTTCCGCCATTGGCATTATAAACGGCAATACCGCTGGCCCCGTAAGCCGCCCGTACCTTTGCAGTATCCCATGTACGTTGCCCCAGTTTATTCAATTGCATTTGCCAGCCCACCGATTGGCCAAATTCAATTTTAGGCTTACCCGATTTCCCTTTTTTAGTGGTAACGATCACCACGCCGGCCGCAGCTCTGGCGCCATAAATGGCCGCAGTAGAAGCGCCTTTCAGTATTTCAATACGCTCTATATCTTCAGGATCAAGATCGGCAACCCGGTTTGAAGGATTGTCCTGGAAATTGGTGCTGCCTTGTCCGGCCGCCTTTGAGATAAAATTCAATCCACCCTGAATGGAAGAGTTATCGTAATAAACGCCATCCACTATAAACAACGGCTGGGAATTGCCCACCAGGGAAGTTATGCCGCGCAATTTTATGGAGATACCGCCACCCGGCGCACCGGAATTGGAAATAATATTCGCTCCGGGAAATTTCCCATAAAGGGCGCCATCAACAGTTGGCTGTGAGGTGGTGCCCACGAGCTGCTTGGCCGAAACAGTTCCTACGGAATGAGCCAGGTTGGCCCGCTTGGCAGAAGTGGCCAAACCGGTTATTATAACTTCTTCCAGGTGGCCTACATCTTCCTGCATCTTTACCACAAGATCAGCCTGATTACTGCTTACAGGTACGATCTGGGATTTAAACCCTATAAAGGAAATTTCTAACTCTCCGCCTTTGCCCGGGAAGGTAAAACTGAATTTACCATTGGCATCGGTGGAAGTACCCAGGTTAGAATTTCTAAGCCTTACGGATGCGCCCTGTACAGGGGTGTTGCTACCATCAACAACAGTACCCGACACGCTTACCTGTGCCAATACCCATAATGGCGCAAACAGGCAAAATAAAAACAGCAATCGTTTTAAGTTTTGCATGCTGGTAATTTTGGAGTGAACAATAAATAATGAGGGTACTATTCGTTTGTTAGTAAAAGGGGAAAGGATTGGGGAATGGAGATAGAAATGGTTGGTTCTTATAAAGGAGACAATATATTAATAATTATTGCTGCTTTATTGTAACAGGTTGATTTATGTAGGGTTGAACTAACGCAGGTATTCTTTTTAATTGAAAAACACAAGGAATCATACCAGGTGTTGTTCTTCGGCCCAGCGCATATGGTAAGCCATTTTTGCGGTGAAGCCAAGCTTGCGTATCAGCCTGTAATTTACTACGGCGCCAACGGGTGCGCCTATAACCGGTATAAGCTGTGCAAATTTGGCAAGGTCAATATAATCGCGGTATTCCTGCTGAAAGGGACGCCATTCGAACTGGTGAATATCCTCAGGCAGACTTTTCGACTTTTCATCCCAGTTTTTCATTGTCATAAATACATTCTTTCTGTGTTTTGCAGATGAAAAGGCGAGTTGGAAGATATGCAGGATGTATACGCGTTCCTTGTAATCGTTAACAGAGTATCCGTATGTAGCAGCGATCTCGAACAGGAGCTTGATCTTTATTGCAATTAACAGGGGAAAATCGGCCAGGCCAAGCAGGATACCGCCGGCCCCGGTGATGGCGCCTTCAGCCGCAGCGGTATTGCGATAGATCTTTATTTTTTCTTCAACAACCTTGTCACTCTCTTCCAGAGAAACCGGCGTTTTTTTATCGCGTGTGGTAAATTTTGCGCCAAACAACACACCGCGGATCATTTGCTTGATCGTTACCGTAATGGCCCGATGAACTTTTTCAGGGATCCAGCTATTCACCTTATCCTGCACCGATTTAGACAGCCTGTTAAAGATCCCGGGCTTCCGCATCATCCGCCGCTGCCATACCTGCAGTTCCTGCATCATAACCTGTTCGTAGATCGTCATCCTACTAAGTTACGAAACTCTTTAAGAAGCCTTTTGCCAGTTCGATCTTCTAAACTCCGTTGGGCTCACCCCTTTATACTTTTTAAAAGACCGGTTTAAATGGCTTTCGTCGGTAAAGTCAAATTCATATACGATCTCGTTTATCCTCATATCACTGTGAAGCAGCCGCGATTCTACCAGGCGCATTTTGTAGTTGGAAATATATTGCTGCAACGTTTCACCGGTTTGCTTCTTGAAATAGCGCCCTAAATAAGCTAACGAGATACCGAAATGCCCGCTTATTACTTCTGCTCTCAACATGCCGGGATCAAAAATATTTTCCTGTATGTAGTGCAGTATTTCAAGCACCGGTTCTCCCGTATTCTCTTTTATATTCTTGGGAAGCTTCAAAGCAATATTTCTTGCCACAATTGTAATAACCGTGTTTACGATCTGCTCAATGATCTTGTTGAAATAGATTTGCTGATTCGTATTCTCCCTGATTATACTTTCAACCAGGGATGCGATCAATGGTTTATCTGCCTTGTTTTTCAATATGCAACCAGGGCGGTGGCTGGCATTTTGAAGAATGTACTCCATCCGCTTTATCACATCTTTATCTTTTGCATTAAACGACTTCACATAATGCTCGCTGAAACGAATAAAAAAGAACCGGGAAAGGGTGGCTATTTCAAAAGAATGAATATCCTGCGGTGTAATAAGGAACAGGTTTCCCTTGCGATAGTTAAATCTGAGTTTATTTATATATTGAACACCGGTACCATCAACCACATAGATCAGCTCAAAGAAGTTCCTGCTTCTTTTTGATCGGGGATAACTGTGAAGTTCTTTATACTCCACCTCAAATGGTACGTATATATTCTCGGCTTTCATTAAGGAAAATTACAGAATAAGTGCAAAAATGTACAGAAAAGCAAACAGCATATCTGTATAATATTGTACTGTTAAATTATCCAAAAAACTAAAAAATGAAAAAAATAATTTCTTTACTGCTTGTATTAGGAAGTGTTTCTATATTATACGCACAGAAAGATCAACCTTCAAAAAGATCGTTGCAACAACAGTTAATTGGCACATGGACGCTACTATCTGTCGATAACATCTATGCCGATGGCAGCAGGGTGCATCCTTATGGCGAGAACCCCCAGGGCCTGTTGATATTTGATGAAAAGGGCAATTACGCTATACAAATACTCAAAGCCGTCAGGCCCAAAATTGCATCAGGCGACAAGAACAAATGCACGCCGGAAGAAAGCGCCGCATTGGTACAGGGCAGTAATTCGCATTTTGGAAAATATGAGGTGGATGAAAAGGGCAGCTCCATTACGTTTAATATAGAGCATGCTTTTTATCCCAACTGGGAGGGAACCCGGCAGAAACGCATCTATACATACACAGGCGATGAAATAAAGTATGTAGTAACACATACAACCCAGGGCGGACAGGAAGTAATTGCAGAGGTAGCCTGGCGGCGTTTAAAATGATTGATCTCTTTTTATTATACAAGCTAATATTTATGCATTCGAACAACACACTACTTTCCTGGTTACGAAAAATATTAGGGCGCATTAAAATTAATCAGCAAGCTTTAAGAGAAATACTGGAGATCACTTTTTGGAAATAGCCTTTCGCTGCTTTTTTTACGGGGAGTTAAACCGAAATATGTAATTTTAATTTTTATAATTTTTTTTGGTTAAACCCTATCCCCTGAAAATGGTTGCTTTATATAATCGCATGATTGTGCAGTTCACCGTTGCATTTAGCAATACCAGTCTGCGCTTTTGTCTTCTTTTTCTGTTACATAATTTCATCTCTTCCCGGGCGATAGCACAGGAATACAGCTATAAACATTATGATGTAAAGGACGGACTGGCCGGCTCAACGGTTTATGATATACACCAGGACAGGGAAGGCTTTATATGGTTTGCTACCGAAACAGGATTGAGCCGCTTCGACGGAACGCATTTCAAAAACTTTACTACCAAAGATGGTTTGCCCGATAATACCATTTTACGCATCTATGAAGATTCTCGGGGGCGGGTATGGTTTATGCCATTCAAAAATGCCATCTGCTATTACCGGCAGGGGAAGATCTATAACCAGCAAAACGATCCGTTGCTGAAAAAAATTAAAATTGAGGAGTTTGTTACAGGAATAGCGGAAAACAAAAAGGGAATCCTGTTATCAGACGCTTGGCAATTTCACTTAATTAAACCTTCCGGTGCTGTAACTGCTATTGGACAGGAAGTGATTCCCAAAAATTCCATTTTAAAAATAGATACGATCGACGCTGAAAATTTCTGTTTCTTCAGTGCCTACAAATTTTATACAACAGATACAGAGTCTTTTGTTCTGAAGGATTCTGTAAAAGTTATCAGAGGCGGAGCAAGGCAAAGTATTGTCAATGACCGTATTTTCTGCTTAATGACTTCAGAAAACGCTCTTAATGTAAGATCTGCATACTACCACCTGGATTATTCTTATACGGTGCCACCCGTAAATGCAATGTCATACCTGAACGATTCCATTATTTGCCTGAATACAACACAAGGCACTTTCCTGTTTAATTTCCTGCGCCGCAAAATAGAAAAACGTTTTCTTGAAAATAGTAATGTGGGCGATTTCCTGATCGATGAAGAAGGCGGCTATTGGTTCACCACGCTTAATAACGGGGTATACCGGTTAAATTCTCCCTTTTTTAAAAACATTCATCAGGCAACTGCCGGCGCACAAAAGCTGGCCGTGCACGACCTGCAAAAGGATGCCAATGGTGTTTTATGGGCAGGTTGCGACCTGGGATACGTACAAAAAATAACAAATAATTCGCCGCAATTGATCTCTTTAAAGAACCAGGTTTCAAAAGCAAAAGGGCATGCCGTGATCTCTGTTCAAAAAAGAGGGGATCTCCTCGTGGCCGCTTGTTCAGATACGTTATACACAATTCGACCTTTTTCTTTACCCAGGCCATTCAGGGCATATAATGCCATTAAACAGGTTGTATTTAAGAACGACAGCGAGTTGGTCATTGCAGGGTCCAATGCTATATACACATCCAGGCTAACCCAGTTAAATCAACACAAAGTATTGTGGATGGGCAGAACCACCTGCTTACTGTACAGGAAGGGCGAAACGTATTTTGGAACATTAAATGGCCTTTATTTATTAAGGTCCGATTCAATAGTTGATCATCTCGACGCCATAAGCCCGCTTTTACGTACACGCATAACGGCCATTAAGGAAGATAGCAACGGAATCATCTGGGTCACGAGCGGAAGCGAAGGGGTGATCGGCTTAAAGGACAACCAGGTAAAATGGCATTTTAACGAAAGCAATGGCCTTAGCAGTAATACAGGCCGGTGCGTGGCCATTGATACAGGTTGCATTTGGGTTGGCACCGATAATGGACTGAACAGGATAAACTTTCACAATAACACCACCTCCATAACGCAATATTCATCGGCCGACGGGCTGGCTGCCGATATGATCAATACGGTACTAATTGACGGCAATATGGTATATGCCGGCACTCCGGAAGGCATCTCTTATTTTGATAAAACGGTACAAACCTCTTTATCTGTATGTAAATTAAAAATGTTAAATATTGCCATCAATGGAAAGAAAACTGAGGCGGCAAACACAATTAACTTACAGTACGGCAATAACAGCATTCGCCTTGATTATGTAGCCATTTCATTTAAATCGGCAGCACACATTGTATATAACTACCGGTTAAAAGGGTTAGATACCGCCTGGAAAACCACTACGCAAACATCCCTTGAGTTCATTTCGTTACCACCCGGACAATATGCGCTGGAACTCTTTGCCGTTAACAAATTCGGTCTCAAAAGTAATCAGTATACAGTACAGCTCCTGGTGCCTGCACCGTACTGGCAAACAACCTGGTTTATTATAGGCTGTGTACTGGTAAGTATGCTGGCTACCGCCTTTATTTTTACGGGAAGGAACCGGTTGATGCGACGCAGGGAACAGGCCAAACAGCAGGTAGAACAACAATTACAGGAACTGGAACAAAAAGCGTTGCGCGCGCAAATGAACCCGCATTTTATTTTCAACTGCATGAACTCCATACAGGCATTCATAATGGACAAAGACATTATGAGCGCCAATAAATATATCAGCAGGTTTGCCAGTTTAATACGGCAAACGCTCAATAATTCCTTTCAACCTTTTATCTCAGTGGCGAATGAAGTAAAATACATTACTACTTATGTGAACCTGGAGCAAATGCGGTATAATAATATGTTCAGTTATGTCGTACATGTTGATGAGGATATTATCCAAGATGAAGTATTTATGCCGGGCATGATGCTGCAACCGTATATAGAAAATGCCATCCGCCATGGAATTCACCACCGGAACGACGATCGTGGGCGCGTTGATATCAGCTTTAACAAAAAGGACAACTATATTATTTGTACCATCCGCGATAATGGCATCGGACGGAAAAATGCACAGATAATAAAAACAAACGACCCCCGCGAATACCAGTCGCATGGCATGCAATTAACGCAGGAAAGGATTGATTTAATGAATAAAAATGCGAAGCATAAAATAACTGTAGCAATAACAGACCATACCGATAAGGAAGGAATGGCTGCCGGCACCGGGATAGTGATCCATTTTCCAATCTTTAATGCCGATAAACAGGAACTGTAGTTATGATACAATGTAACATTATAGACGACGAGCCTAAAAATATTACCATTCTAAAAGAATTGCTGAATCAGTATTGTCCCCATGTAACTGTTAAGGCAGAAGCGACAAACGCAACAGAGGCGATACAGGTGATCAGAAAAACCCAGCCCCACCTGGTATTCATGGATATTGAAATGCCAGAAACGAATGCTTTTGGCCTTTTAAACCAGTTGCTTCCTATAAACTTTGAGACCATTTTTGTAACAGCTTATGAAACCTATGCCTTTCAGGCTTTCAAATACAGCGCCCTTGATTACCTGTTAAAGCCAATAGATATCGATGACCTTACTATTGCCGTAGAGAAAGCGGTTACACGCATCCGGGAAAAGAATACCAACCGCAAGCCGGATTTTTTCCATAACCAGTTACCTGGTTATACTTTTTCTAAAATAGCATTATCAACCGCTGATGGATTAACCTTTTATCCTATTGCCGATATAGTCTGCTGCAAGGCAAAAGGCGCCTGCACACAGGTTGACTTTGTAAAAGATAAAAGCCTTACAACAGCAGGTACGCTCAAAGAATTTGAAGAAATGCTGCCGGCGGATGTTTTTTGCAGGGTGCATCATTCTTACCTGGTTAACCTCAATTATATAAAAAAATATTATAGGGGAAAAGGAGGATATATTGAATTGATCAACGGTCAAACCATTGAAGTATCACAACGCAAACGGGATGAATTTCTCGGCCGCCTGGGGCATTAGCCAGGTTGCAGTTATTGGCCAAAACGCAGCAGTTATTGTGCATAAGCGCGCACCTGTTACTTTTCTGTTTATACGGTTAGTGCATGTTGCTATTTTCATGAAGTAATTATAATTATAAACTATTAAACCACACTTCATGAAAAAAACTACAATTTTTACCGCATGTTTAAGTCTCGGTCTTGCAATGACCAGCACCGGTTCGCTTTTTGCACAAAGCTGGTCGTTAACAGGTAATGCAGGCACCAATTCATCATCAAATTTTTTAGGCACTACAGATAATAATGCCTTAATATTCAGGACCAATAATCAGCGGCGCATTGCCATTACAACGGGTAAATATGGCGGACTGGAGGCCGGTACGAGTAGCCTGCCCGGTTATATCGCTATTGCAAGCAGGGATATAGTAGATACCTTGCTACCGCTTATCATTACAGGAAATATCCAGTCTCAAACCTGGGGAAATAGCGCTGGCAGAACCATGGGACGGCTGATCAGGTTAAACCAGGGCCCCTCTGTCGCCAATGGAGGTGTAAACTGGTACGATATGGGCATAGGACAGGATACCTGTTTTTTTATTACCAATCACAGCGTTCCACCCACATTTGGCAATGGTACTATCCGCAAAAGAATGATCGTTGTAAGTCCGCAAGACCGGGTTGGTATTAATCTGCCAGGCAATGACGCTATCGGTACAGGAGCTGTGCCAACAGCAAACTTTCATACTAATGGCACTGTAAGGCTTCAGAATCTTCCATCCGGTACCGGTAATGTTCTGGTAATCGACAACGCCGGCAATGTTTATCGCGGCGCTTCAACAGGTAGAACCGCTTCCAATCCTGATCCCGAGGTGGAAAAATTAAGAACTGAAGTAGCAGAACTAAAGTCCATGATCACCGCTTTGAAACAGGGATATGTTCGGATAGCGACTGCTGAGGAGAAACTGTTAATACAAAATTCACCCAACCCGTTCACAAGCAGTACTACCATAAAATATGCGCTGCCGTCTTCTTTTCAATCAGCCTTCATGACTGTTAAAGACGCGAATGGCAAAGTGGTTAAAAACTATAACATAACAGCGCAGAACGGTAACGTAGTGCTCGATGGGGGCGAACTGGCTTCGGGCGTTTATTTCTACAGCCTGGTGGTTGACGGAAAAACAGTGGAGACCAAAAAGATGGTGTTAAACAAATAAAAACGGGACATCGCTCTAATATAGAGGGAGAGGGCGCTTAACTCGGTAAGAGATAAGCGCCCTCTTCTATTTGCACGAAAGGTGAAATGAAAGAAGTCATCCCGACTGAATCGGGGTTGCTTTTTTATACAACTTACCCCATACCGTGAAAACACCTTTTTTTATTTTACTAACGATAACGGAGTATTATATATGAAATTATTTCCCTATCTTGAAACTCCTAAGAATTCTTAAACAGTTGATATTATCAATTTACCTGCCTGGTTTGAGCTCCAGTTAATCACGAACATCTATAACTGAATATTTTATCTTAAAAGGCTAACTGCATTAGTAGTCAGGTTCTACATCCCATCTATTGTACAATTTGTATTTGGAAAGAGTGCATTTTATTAAGTCGTATACTATTCAGGTAACGACAATGGAATAATGTAATAATACGATACCATAATTTTTTTAAAAGTGGAGTTCAGATCCCACTTAATCTGTCCTGCTGCAGATAATTTTCAGCGGGGGCAAATCCCGAAAAGCCTTACGAGTAGGGGTAACTTAAAAACAATTGGGTATGAGCACGTTTTTAGATCTGCAAAATGGCTGGTATAATGGTTTTCTGCAAGGAATGGGACAAAGCCCGAATACGTTTCAGATCATTCAGCCGGCGCCACCAATCGCAAGCGGAGCGGCAGCCAATTCAACGTTCTGGGCTTATTACAACAATCTCCCCCCATTATCGCTAACGCAGCAGTTTATGGCCAGTGGTGGTAATCAATTCTATAACAACTACAGAGCATTAATGTCTGCTTTGGTTCCTTCAAGGAACGTTAATGTGGAAGGAGATATAGGAGCTGCCAATTATAAAAAATGGCAAAATTATATTTTGAGCCTGGCTACGCCGCCAACCATGAACCAGCTGCCTACTTTATTCAGGACCTGGGCCATGATCTATGCACCAAACGTTGCCAATATCGGGTCTTCAGATTATGCAGCGATCTTATTAGACCCCATTGCTACTGCTCAAAATGAACTGACATTAATTTACACAGATGCAAACGGGCTTCCGCTTCCTTTCAACTGGTCGCTTAACTACAACGATATGGTTAATCAACTGATTTCCGGCAACACAAGACAGTTTAGTTTCGATAGCAGCACCATGAATTCAAACGTAAGCGCTTCCTGGACAAAAGGTTCTAATTCGGGCTTTTTTGGTTTGTGGGGCGGAAGCACTACAACATCTGCTATCAGCCAGCAATTTGCTTCCAGCCATGTAACGGTTAATGCATCGTTTACACACGTGTTGACGTATGCCAATACACCTGGTATGTGGTATTATTCATCTGCCATGGGACTGGCTTATGCCAACAAAACCGGTAACCCATGGAGCGGCCAGTCCTCTATCAACTGGGATAATACCTTCGGAAGTAACGGAAACATGCAACGCTTTGCATCTAACCTCGTCATTGGGTCTGGCATGACTATTACAGTAACTTCCGACGCTACTTATTCCACATTGGATCAGCAAACCATTACTTCCAGCGGGCACGCAGGTTTCTGGCCATTCTATTCCGCTGGCGGCGGCAGCTCATCAACCAATACGGTGACCTTTGATGAACAGGGACATATGACCATTACCACTACAAGTATACCAGGCGTGCCTGTTGTACTTGGTGTAAATGTGCTTCCTATATCACAATTTGCAGGACATTCAGCCGCTCCGGCCGTTTCTTTGTATACTTCTGCGAAGAGTTACAAAGCGCCAAAGCCAGAATTAGCTGAAGAGTTCGCATCATAAAGAATAAAGGTGAAGAAACAGGAGGGAAGTTTAACTTCAAACATGTTCTTCAATTGTATGAAAAAGAAGAGGCAACACCCAAAACAGGTAACAGCCTCTTCTTTTTCTACTTATACATTACCATCTTCTCAGACCAGCGCTTATTTATAAAAGCATTTTATTATGACCATCAAAAACCTTTCCTGTGATAGCTTTACAGGAATTATGGATGCCTGGTACAACCAATTATGTGATAGTCTGCATTTGTCGATCAATAATTTTCAACTGTCACAACCGGTTTCAATTCCGGCAAATGATGAAGGTCTTTGCTCGTATTTTAATCTGGTTCCACCAAAAACTTTAAAATACAATCATTGGTATTACGATCAGCCAACTTTTTTCGGTCAATACGCAGCAATAGTAAATCAACTGCAATTTCCCGAAAGTTCATTTGAAAAAGATATTGGTAAGGCTACCTATGCAAAATGGAATAGCTATGTGAAGGGTTTACCCCAACCACCACCCGAAAACACATTACCTTCTGTTTGGTTTCAATGGGCTGTTATTAATGCGCCCTCGGTTGCAAATATTGGCCGCACTGATCTTTCCTGCCAGGTGCTTATTAAGAGCGGGCAGGCGGCATTAGCTCCTTATCAGGGACTCAATGCGAAAGCACCTGATTATTCACCAACATTTTCAGATTTAACGAACACGCTAAAGGCATCTCCATCGGCTGATTTTTCATTTGATTCAATGAATGGCAATCCCGATGTATCAAAGTCCTGGGTAGCCGGTATCGATCCTGATTTTTTTGGAATATGGACCGGAAGCTGGTGCGGGTTCCTCATTAATAAAAAATTTGCGCAAAGCGCTATTTCAATTTCTGCCACATTTGACCATTTTTCTGTTATACCTGTTACACCAGGCGCCTGGTATAATTCGGGGCTGCTTCATTTGGCACTGGCATCAAAATCGGTTCCCCCATGGAATTCCAACACCGGGTGGGATACCTATTTTGGCACTGATGGCGCCCTGAAATATGCGATAGGGTCTGTTCTTGCCGTAGATGGGATATCGCTTAGCCTTACTTCCGATGCTGATTTCAGCAGCGAAGAGCAATTGGCGATCAAATCACAGGTTGAGATGGGTTACTGGCCAATTTATTGTCAGCAAATACCTTCTGTTATAACAAACGATATTTCTTTTGAATCGGGAAGAATGACAATTAAGTGTCAATCTAACCCTGGCAACCCTGTGTTACTGGGGAACAACGTTTTTAGAATAGGTCAATACCTGGGAGGCGGTTAATACCCAAACAAGCAATTTGTATGTAAAGCTATTTGAAGCAGTACAACAGTTAGTTTTAGATGGTTGGTCGTTTAAAATGCCAACAGCATAATATTTATTTCATGCAGGAGGGATTTTAATACCCAAAAGCCATGAAGGTCTTCCAGGATTTTCAAGGCTTTTTTAATTTATCTTCGCTAAAGACAATCGATACTTCAATAACCCATTGTTGGCTCCTCACCTTAAAACATCAGTATGGATAAACGAGTGAAATTTGACTTTGAAATTTATTTTACCAACGGGGGAAGCATTAAAGGAAATGATTTCCGTCTGGACATCTCCGGCGAGGAAATTTCGGACAAGGAGCTTGCAGATTATATCGTAGCGGACCTAAGGCTTCTAATGGTGGGAGAAACTAAAATATTAAATAAAGTAATCTTCAATGAAAAACATAAACGGAAACCGATCAATGAATCGCATGGAAAGAAAATGACAATCGACCTAAGCCATACTATTGAGAACGGGCTTATAACCTACAAAGGCTTGCCGGCGCCTATAATTTGTGATTATTTGAGTAGGGAAGACTCACGAAAATTTTATGAGGAAGGAACAACGTTTCAGATAGGGAAAATTGAAATGGTGACAAACACCGGAACTTATATCGACTGTCCGTTTCATAGATTTGAAAATGGAAAAGATCTTTCGGAAATCAATTTAGAATGCTTCACCGATCTTGAAGGCATCGTGATTCGGGTACCCTACAGCGACACATTGGCTATTACAGAAGAACACCTGAGAAATCACGAGATCAGGGACCGGGCTGTTTTGATTCATACGGGTTGGGATGTAAATTGGAATACCGAAAGGTATTATGAAGGCCATCCTTACCTGACAAAAACTGCGGCAGAATATTTAAGAAATTGCAATGTGAAGCTGGCAGGCATAGATTCTCACAATATCGACTGCACGACAGGTAAAGACCGGCCCGTTCATACAATATTATTGGGAGCCGAAATATTGATAGTTGAACATCTTTGTAATTTACAGTTGTTACCTGATGAAGGATTCACATTCAGCGCTATACCACCCAAATTTAAAGGAGTAGGCACATTTCCGGTTAGGGCTATGGCCAAACTACAGCCATAATCCAGGTGAAAAATTGAAGGACTCCGTAATAGAATATTAAAATTATAAACTACAGGATTTGTAAAATTTACTGAATGAAAAAAATATTCGACAGATCGTTATTTCTGTTATTGACCTTATCATTTTTAAGTTGCAAAGAATCGACAACAAAAGAGAATCGATCAAATGGCGACCAGAAGATAGAACTGATGGCTGATGGAATTAAAAAAACGCTTGACCCGGCACCTCTTATTACCACAGCTTACACCAATTCTCACTTTATGTTAAGTTATCTAAGTGAAAAAGACGACATTCAGTTTACCATCTCAGCTTATATGCAGGACCTAAAACCTGGATCTTACCAGGTATACGATTGTAAATCTGCCTCTGAATGCGATGATGAAAAAGTACCTGACAATAACCAGATAGCACTGTATGGACCTTATCCTAAAAACCCACCGCCACCGGTAAACTTGTCCCGGGTCGCCTATTATGCACCCAGGCTTGGGCTTAAACCGTTAACGTTAGTTATTACTTCAATAACTGATGAACAACAATTGGGTAATCCATTTAAGACCAAAAGGATCAAAGGGCAGTTTAATGGCAGTCTGGCCCATGTAGAACGGCAGCAGGGCGGTTATGATTATTACGTTGTAGGAAAAACAACCCCGATCGATGGCAATTTTGAGATGTTTTGTACCATCCATCCGAATTAGCGCCTGCTGCATTGTTTATTTAGCAGGCTTAAAACATTACCGACGTCCTTTGCTTCGGTAATTTTTAAAAGAACCTTCTGCGCCTGAACGCTTTTCCTTTCTACCCTCGTGGTTTTTCTTTTCTTTACCCATATTTTTATTTGGGCGGGCGTTCTTTCCCTGCCGGTCCTGTGTAGATCTTGAAACAGCATTTTCGCTCTTCCAGGACTTCTCTGCCGGTTTACCTGTTTGAGGTTTACCTTTTTTAGCTGCGGGCTTTGTGGCGTTATGCTTATTGGCCGGCGCTTTGTCTTTTGGGGTAAAGCCGGAGTTTGAATGAGGCGGAGTTTGCGCAGCAGCTTTCTTCCTGCGAGCGGCCGATTTGCTTTCGGTTTTGGTTGAGTCGGCTACACTTTCCATCAACATCGATACTTCAGCATCACTGAGGTAACGCCATTTACCCAGGGCCAGTTTGTCGAGCCGGATGTTCATGATGCGAACACGTTGCAAACCAACTACCGCATAGCCGAGGTATTCGCACATGCGCCTGATCTGGCGGTTGAGGCCTTGCGTAAGCGTAATGCGGAAGGTTTGGCGGCCCATCATCTGCACTTTACAGGGCAACGTGCGGGTATCGAGAATGGGTACGCCCTGCGACATCTGTTGTACGAAAGCATGATCTATGGGCTTATTGACCCGTACGATATATTCTTTTTCGTGGTTGTTGCCGGCTCTCAGGATCTTATTGATGATGTCGCCATCGTTGGTGAGGAAGATGAGGCCTTCAGAGTCTTTATCGAGGCGGCCAATGGGGAAGATCCTTTTCGGGTAGCCCACGAAACTGATGATATTGTCTTTGATGTGTAATTCGGTGGTGGTGGTGATGCCCGGCGGCTTGTTTAGCGCCAGGTATACGCGTTTTTCTTTTTTGGCGGCAGTGATGAGGCTGCCATCCACTTCAACGGTGTCACCGGGCTTGTAACGGTTGCCCAGAACGGCTGGGCGGTCGTTTAAGAATACCCGGCCAGAGGTGATGAGTTTGTCTGCTTCCCGGCGGGAACAATAGCCGGTATCGCTAATAAACTTGTTTAAACTGATCGAATTGTCCAAAGATGTAATTTTTGAGTGGTCGGCAAGAGCTTTCCATGTGCAAAAGTCGGTAATTGGAAATAAAAAAGCGGATTTTTATAATTACCTAAAACTGTTTAGGTAATTCCTGCTGATTTTTTTAGTATATCAATCATAAAGGATTTATAAGTACATTGGTATAAGTTAAAAGTCACTTCAAATCATTCAAATGAAAACGAATACAGCACTATATAGGATGGCGTTTTGCATCGCGGGGTTATTAACTGCAGCCGCTGATCTGCAGGCGCAAACCGGTCAATCGCGCAAATTACTGGCGCTTTCAAAAGCCGATCATACATTAGCCATTGTAGATCCTGCATCGTTAAAAGTGCTTGCAAAGATGCCTGTAGGCGCCGATCCACATGAAGTAATTGCTTCTTCAGATGGAAAGACAGCCTATGTGTCCAATACAGGTGGCGGCCGTTTTCATGTGCTGAATGTAATTGACCTGGTAGCACAAAAGACAATTGATAGTATTGATACCAGTCCGTTAATGGGACCGCATGGACTGGCATTTGCCGATGGCAAATTGTGGTTTAGTGCAGAAGGTTCCAAAGCAGTAGGCCGGTATGATCCCGCAACAAAGAAGGTTGACTGGGCCATGGGCACAGGGCAGGGCAGGACGCACATGGTGGAAGTAACAAAAGACGGACAACATTTTTATACGACCAATACAATAGGTGGTACCGTTAGCCTGTTCAGCAAGGGAAATGTGGAGTGGGATCAAACAGTTGTTTCTACTGCCAAAGGAGTAGAAGGGTTTGATATTACCCCGGATGGAAAAGAAATTTGGGCCGTTGCAGCAGAAAACGGTTCCATTTACATAATAGATACGGCCTCCAAAGCAGTAATTAAAACACTTGAGGCGAAAGCAGTAGGAGCGAACCGCCTTAAGATTACCTATGATGGAAAACTCGCCCTGATCTCCAGCCTGCGCACCGGTGAACTGGTGATCTATGATGTAAAAGCACGCAGGGAATTAAAACGGATTAAAGTAGGTACTGGTGCTGCCGGTCTCTTAATTGACCTGGACAACACCCGTGCCTTTGTCGCCTGCTCACCCGACAATTATGTGGCGGTTGTGAATCTGAAAACCTTTGAAGTAACTACACGCATAGATGTAGGCGGAAGGCCCGACGGGCTGGCCTGGGCGCTGCAGTAACACCTTGCAGAGAACAGTTATTGATTAGGTTGAGTGTTCAGTAATTGCTCTTTGGGAAACAAAGTATGGCTCTTTTGGATCACCATTTCGCTCCAGTTAACAATTTCCAGTTCTTTATCAAGCATAATGTTGTCGTATGTAGCCTGGAAAAGATCGATTATATAACCCATTTTTTCATGCATAAACCGCCCGATCATGTATTGCAGCTTTTCGCCTGAATAAATGTTGCCGATGGTGAAAAAAGGCGAACAGCCATGAGCGATGGGCAATATATCGCCCTTTTCGTTTATGATCAGTTCTTTAAAGATGGTCGAAAACCCGCTGGCGCACAATTGCGGCTTGCAGCTTTCATGAAAAACAAAGTTGGGATTGTTTTTGATATTGTTGCGATGCAACAGATCGAGCTGTATAAAAATATCGTTTTCAAAATAGGTATTTAAATAATAGTGCGAGATATAGATCTTATACAGATCCGTTTGATCAAACAGCAACCCACCCAAATGTTGTGTGGCCCGGCCCGACATTTCCAGTGGATGCAAATGCAGCAGGCTGGCTTTTTCATCAACGGCAAACCCGGCCAGCCACGAAAGTATTTTCCAGCTATCTGGCAACAACGTATGAATAAAGCCGTAATTTATCGAATCTCTCAGTATAGCCACTCCTTCACGCATTTTTTTAAAGGCGCCAGGTTGCGATCGCATGTGATCGTGCATCTCCTCCTTCCCGTCGATACTTACCGCTATGAGGTCAACATATTTAAGTATATTTTTGGCGCGGCTCCCTTTTAACAACATCCCATTGGTGGTTACCGAATTAAAATAACCGGCCGATTTTGAAAACCGTACCAGCTCTTCGAGCGACTGGTACATAAATGGCTCCCCGCCCGACATGCTGATCACATTATATCCCACTTCTGCAGCCTGGCCTATGATATTGGCCAGGGCATCGAAGGCCAGCTCCTTTTTTATTCCCGGAGCCGATGAAGAGTAGCAATGCTTACAACGTAAGTTGCAGTTCAAACTCGGATGAATTTGAATTACTTTGGAAACCCTGCCCGCAGGCAGGGTTTTACATGACTCATTATTTTGTGACATCATATTTTCGGCATTTGTTCTGTTATTTTTTCAATTGTAAGATCTACCTGGAAGAAATGAGGCACAGGTATACCTTTTCTGAAAATGCGGATCTCTTTAAACATTTTATTAGCAATCAGTTCCTGGAAGGTGCCTGCTGCTTCAATAGGCAATTGCCCCTGTACCACGATCCTTTCAAATGCCGGGATACCATATATCCACCAGTCTACAATACGCAAACCGGCCGCATAGGTTTTGGAAATAGAACCAGATACATGCGACAGGTGCTCTTTGCTTAAATTGGCTGCCGAAAGATGCGCCATGAGCTGCTTTTCAACTTCGGCAAACGTTGTTTTTTCCATGATTATTTGTTTTAATTGCTTACTCTTTTATAAGGATTTTCAGCATTACTCCTATGTATACCACAGCAGTCATCAATTCAACGGTCATAAAGTTCCTTTACGGGAGAGCCGTAAACAATCCGAAAAGAACTGGATTTACACCCCCGCTTTTAATCCCTTCAAGCCCCGGAAAACCGGGTATTTCCCGGCTCCCCCCCTCCCAAATACCCGGAAAGTAGGGGGTGAAATGCTAAAAAATAGGCGCAGCTTTGTAATACTATTCCACTCAAAACATTTAACCATGAACAACACACATCGTTTTTTATGGCTGGCAGTTCCTGCAGCATCATCATTTGTTGTGATCTTGTTTATTGCAGCAACCACTTTGTCAACCAATGGCATACATCAATCGGCCGGCAATAATTACCGGTTGCATAAAACACTCGATGCAAAAGCACTACAACAATGGCTGGTTAAAAACAAAAGCGGCAAACTGATATTGGACATATATCCTGTAAAACAAACTCCCAATGCAAATAAGAAAGACTTTGATGTGCTGGTAGTGCCGCGTAACAAAGATGGGAAGCCGTTTACACAAACCCACAAAGGTACATTTGAAAAAGGATCAGCCAATTATGCGCATTTCCTGCACCAGAAAAATATGGCAGCCGGCGCTGTGCAGTTAGGCTATCAGGCAACGATAGATGAACAAAAATTAAAAAAAGGAACAAAAGTTGAAATATTCATCGATGCCATGCAACCGGTATTCAACAAATTATATTTTTCGACCTACGGCCAGGGGCAGCGTTTCTACTCCGACAGCGCTCCTATTGGTAAATGTCCACCTTGTTTATTCGACCCCCAAATGGCTGAGATATTGACGCAGGAATACGAAAAACCAACCAGGAAATAAATGACCTTTTTCCACGAGCATGAACATACCAGATATCATATTCTTCATCTTATTACTGGCAGCTATTATTTTTTATATCATAGCGGCTGGAAAAAATAAACATTTCGGCAGCACCGTTATTGCGTACCTGGTACTGATCCTGGTTACCAGTACATTAGCCGTATACATGATAAAAACAGGTGTGCGTAATAATCTATTTCTGTTCCATATATATACCCCCATTGAATATACTATTTTAGGCTTGCTGTACCGGAATGCGGTAACAGGCGCCCTGTTAAAAAAGATCATTACCACCTCCATTCCATTTTTCGTAGTCCTGAGCACTGTGTTCTCTGCTTTTGTTCAAAAACCAGATGAGAATAATTCCTTCATCACCGTTATAGAGTCGCTGCTGATATTATCCTGGTCACTGTTCTACTTACGCGAAATACTTTTATTACAGCAGGTTACCCATCTGCACCGGTTCCCGATGTTTTGGGTTTGTGTGGGTATTTTATTTTATTTCACCGGCAGCCTCATTACCGAAGGCATGTTGAATTACCTGATCAAACATTCGTTACCCCTTGCCCGGCGCGTGTACAGTATTAGCTATATTTTTAAATACCTGTTATTTATACTGCTTATGATCGGCGCCTGGTGCCAGATCGCTTTTAAAGGCGCCTGATCATTATAAAACATGGCAACCGAAAACCACGATATTTTTTTTATGATCATTGGGGGCACCATTGTGCTGCTGTTGCTGCTTTGCTTCATCATTTCTTTTTTATTTGTTTATAAGGCCCGCCAGGAACGGCACAAGCACGACATGCAGGAAATAAAAAAGCAGTACGACCAGGAGATCCTCAAAACACAACTGGAAATAAAAGAGCAGACCTTAAAGAATATATCGGAAGAAATACATGATAACGTTGGACAGGTATTATCACTGGCCGTACTCAACCTAAGCGCCCTTGAATTTAAAGATGCCGAAAAGGCTTCCCAAAAGGTTGATAATATCACCAGGCTGATTGAAAAGGCGGTTTCTGACCTGCGCAATTTATCCAAAACTATGGACGCCTCTAATATTGCCCAGGTGGGCCTGGCAGCTATCATTCAGTTTGAATTGGAGATGCTGGAAAAAACGGGTATGTATAAAACGGCATTTACCCTTTCGGGCACTGAAAAAAGACTAACGGCTTCCCGGGAAATTGTGATCTATCGCATTGTGCAGGAATCGTTAAACAATGTGATGAAACATGCGCAGGCCACTTCGGTAGAAGTGGCGTTGGTTTTTTCAGCAACCCACCTGGTTATTGACATGGCCGATAATGGCCGGGGATTCGACATCACCAATACCAACAAAGGCCCTATTCACAGAAATGGCGCCGGTATAAAGAATATGACGAACAGGGCTACCCTGATCGGCGGCGAATTGACCATTAAAAGCGTACCTTCATATGGCACCCGGGTACTCTTAACGGTTCCCTATACGGCCGACACGATACACCATTAACCTTTTATGCATATGAAAAATATATCACTGGCCATTGTAGATGACCATAAATTGTTCAGAGATGGATTGGCCGAACTGATCAATGGCTTTAGTAATTACCAGGTCGTTATTGAAGCCGATAACGGACAGGATTTTATTCACCAGCTTAATGCCAGTAACGTGCCCGAAATAGTTTTGCTCGACCTCAACATGAAGCAAATGGATGGATTTGAAACGGCCGCCTGGTTAAAGGAACATCATCCAGATATAAAGATCCTGGCCTTGTCGATGTACGAAAACGAAAATGCCATTATCAGGATGCTGCGGCTCGGTGTGCGGGGATATGTATTAAAAGACATCCGTAAACAGGAACTGGAGCAGGCGCTTTCGTCGCTGGTATCAAAAGGATATTATTATACCGAGCTGGTTACCGGCAAACTGATCCATGCATTGAATAGTTTGCATGAAGAAAAACCAGGCCCCTCGTTAAGAGAACTGGTTTCGCTGAATCAACGGGAAACGGAGTTTTTAAAACTGGCCTGCACCGAATTAACCTATAAAGACATTGCCGATAAAATGTGTTTAAGCATTCACACTATTGACGGCTATCGTGATGTATTATTTGAAAAACTGAATGTGAAAAGCCGTGTTGGACTGGTGGTATATGCTATAAAAAATAAAATTGTGCTAATAGATTAGTGCTCTCTTACCTCATCACTTTTCTATGATCACTTTCTTCAGCACATACCCATTCGGGCCGCCCTTCAACAATACGGTATAAACACCCTTTCCCAGCTTGCTTACATCGATAGCTATACAGGCTGCATCGTGCGGCAGGGTTTTCCTGAGTACTGTACGCCCGGTCATGTCGGTGATGTACAGGTACCGGTACCCTGAATTACCCGGGTATACGGTGAGCATATCATTGGCAGGATTGGGATAAAGCATTACCGCCTGGTTATTGTCTTTCTCAGGTTGTTGTTTACCGGTTGCCATCCGGGTTGTTGTGGCCTGTATAATAATCGAGCTCATGGCATCGTTCCAGTTGTCGTCTGTCAAACACCAGGTATCGGCCGTTTTCACCAGCGAGTTGCCGCTGAAACTGGCATCCCAATATAGTATAGCCTGGTAGCCGTTCAGCACCCTGAGCGACGATAGCAAATCGTTGGGCATACCACGCGCTATAAGCTCAGCAAGATCGTACCTGCCTACCGGCAAGGCAACAGCGTTTCCGCCATAACCGCAATCGCTATACAAAACTACCGGCCCGCTGGCCGATACGGCCTGGGAAAATGCGTTGAAGGTCCAGGAACCTGGCTGTACCCTGAACCGGATGTACGCGTCATCTTCACCTGCAAACGTTAAACCTGTCACATTCCCCATTGGCGAGCCGTTCCGCCATACAGCAATCCTGTTGGCGCAGATCTCTTTCACCCCGGCGGCCAGCATTCCTTTGGGAATGCCCACAATAGCTACCGTATTCAGCGGGTTGGTGATTGTTTGTGTAAAGGTGTTACTGTGCCGGGTATAGGAAACAGTTATATCGCCTTTTACAGAAGGAACGATGGCCGAGAGGTTGGTGAGGGCGGTTACCTGCGGCTCAAAAATAAATTCATTGTAGGCAGGCAGGGTAGGCCTTACCCCCAATACATAAGCACTCAACTGGTAAAGCGGCCCGGCGCTCCAGGCGTGATTATTACTGTTGCTTGCAGGAAACTCTTCCCATAAGGTGGAGGACCAGCTACCGATCATATCAGCATACCGGTTACGCATGCGGGTAAGCGCATCGTTGGCATTGAGCATCGACATAGCCATTTCAATATACATTTCCTGGTACGGGCTTGCATTGTTCCGGTTCTTTAATACAGTTAATACACCCGGCTTCCGTGAATCGTCAACCATGCCGGCCAGCACGGCCCAGGCATTGCTTCTGTCGTCGATCACCGATGATTGTACGCCATTATTGTTGTGGAACACATAGGCATTGGCGCTACTGTTCCAGAAGTAGTAATTAAAATAAACTTTAACCTTATAGAGCAAAGTTTGATAATAAGTTTTGTCTGCAGCAGCCCCTGTAAGATCCGCCATCTTTATCATGGCCTCCAGCAAAGTAATATATAAGGCGTTGCATACGGTGTTGGCGCTTCCATCCACGATATTCAAGTTGCTGCCCCAGTCGATCCAGTTCCACAGATTCCAACCCTGTTGAGGCTGTAGTATCAGCATACCATCTGCGTTGGCTGTGCCTGCGCAATGTTCAATGAACTTTTTAGCCTGCGGATAGAGCTCATGAACCAGGCTGGCATCGCCGGTATACTGGTAGTATTTCCACAGCATGGCTACGGCAGCCATATTTTGGTCTGGAAGATTGAATGCAGTACCCGGTGCGGTGGTATACAGCGAGCCATCGGCTTTTTGCGTGCGCATCAGTTCCCTGAATGCTTTTTTAGCCAGCAGGTTGGCCTGCTCGTCGTAGAGGTAGAACGAGTAGAGGATCTGTTCCGAAACATCGCCCCACCACTGGCCACGTTCCCGGTTGGGACAATCGTAGAAGATATCGCGCATGCACACCAGCGAAGTGTTTTTACACTTGGTCCATAGTTTGTTCAGGGATGTGTCGTTGCAGAAAAAGCTTCCGCGAATGGCGGTATTGTAACTCGTTTGCCTGAACTTCAGATCAAGGATCGTAACAGGGCCCGTTACATTACTGAACTCATATTTCACTGTATGGTCGCTGGAGTTTTGCCAGGCAAAACATTCAAATTCCTGCACCCCGGGCCTGGTAATGTATTCCTGCCAGTAAAACTCATTTAGTATGATCTTTATACGTACCCCGGCAGGCGCATCCACTTTCAGGTAAGGTGTTCCCTGAATATTAATGCCCAGCTCCTGTGTTATAGTTGTGTTTGTATTGATCGTTGAAGGAAAGGCCTTGTTATAAGGGGTTAATCCATGATCTTTCCAAAAGGGAATAGTGCGGTGCACCAGGTTATTCCAGGGCGCAACGGGCGGTGCGCCTTTTGTTATGGCATTGCCCCAGTTATTGTCATTATACGCAGCAGTATGCCAACCGGTCAGGGCGTTGCCGGCATCATAACTTACCGGCCAGGCCACCCATTTATGATCGTTCCATTGCCTTAGCTGGTTGTTTTCCGATCCGTAGGCTACATCGCATACCCCGGGCAGTGTGAACGATTCCCATTCATTGGCGCATTTCGTCCATGGGTTACCGCTCCCGGTGAGCCTGTAATAACCGGCCTTTACTACGTTGGGAACAGGATCGCCAAAGGTGGCATTATCGAACGTAATGGTGCCGCTCACCGCATATTTGTAGTTGAAAGTACCCCGGTTAAACGCCGGGTTCACCTTCATTTTCCAGGTATTGTCCGATGCGATAAAAGTCGGACTGGCGCCCTGTATTTTTGATTCGAACAAAAAACCGCCGTTGTCAACCGTTCGCTGCGAATAGCCATCTGCGCCCCCTTTGTACCATACCAGTGCCGCAATGGTATTTTCACCGCTTTTAAGGTAAGGAGCCAGATCTATTTCGTCGTAATAGGTGTTGTTCAGGTCGGGACGAATGTCGAGTCCGCCATCCCGCACCACCAGGCTATCGTTCACATACAGCCAGTATTTATTCTCTGCCGCGATCTTTGTGATGGCGCTGCCGGGCTTTGCACTAAGGGTCACTTTTTTCCGGAACGATACCCAGGTGTTAAAGGGCCCCTGCTCAGCCGTCCAGATCCAACTGGCGGCCCAGCTTCCTGCAGCAGGCGTTCCCAGTAATTCAATCTCTGCCAGCTGAAGCATGGTTCCGCTGTTATTGGTCATGTTAAACCGGTAATACGTATAACTGGTGCTGTTAGTGAAGGTGAACGTGCGCGTTTGCAACCGCTCGGGGAAATCTTGGTTGGTACGGGTATCAATGGTGCTCCAGTTGTTTCCGTCATTCGACCCCTGTAATGTCCAGTTCAGGGGATCGCGTTCGGGGGCATCATTGGCAGAAGTGATGGCATAGGCTGTTACTATATACCCTGCGTTGGCCTGGTATTGGATCCAGGCCGGGGAGTTTACTGTGAGATATTTTGTGCTTACATTATTGTCGACCAAATTGGTATATGCTTCACCGGGCGGGGAACCTGTTTGAAATTGGGCGCTGATTGTTCCCCCCAGGTCGGTGATATTTACCTGGGCTTTGGCAGTTGTAATGAACAAAGTAAGCAGTGACAATATTATAGCTGACTTAGCCTTGGATAAAGTTTTTGATTTGCACATAGAATAAGGTTTACTGTTAGTATTTTTACTAAATGACCTTTTACGGTAATGAAAGGTATGTGTTTAGCAAGATCGACTTTTCAGAATGTGCAGAATTTTTATTTCGAATCAAATCACGCCGGGAATATGATTGGATATCCTTAAGTTTAAAATAGTCGTACTCATGCCACACCTTCAAAGAAGGTGTGTATATCTTTCGCCAATACTTCGGGGCATTCCATAGCCGGGAAATGCAGGCCTTCTTCAAAAGAGCTCCACCTGTCGGGGTTACCCAATGGTCCCAATAATTTTTTTAGCAGGGCGCCATGGCCACCAAACGCGGCCATTGCCGATGGAACTTTTGGCGGCGCCCACGATTGTTGCGTATTGGCATCACTGCTTTGCGCATTCCAGTCAAACGACATATTCATGCCATCGTACAACGTATAAGCAGAAGAGGCGCCCAATTTATTCAACCAATACATTGAAATATTGGTAAGCATAAGGTCCAACTCAATGGCATCTTCAGGCAACTGTTTCCCGGCATTCGTCCAGGTTTTGTATTTCTCCATGATCCAGCTTAATAAACCTACAGGGCTATCGGTGAGTGCAAATGCCAGTGTTTGTGGTTTTGTGGATAATATTTTCAAATAGGCCGTTTCAAATTTTTCATAATCCCTGAACCCGGCGATCTGTTTCTTTTCCTCGTCAGAAAAAGATTGCAGGTCCTGCGGCAACATGCCCATACCTGTTACTGCCGTGTAATCGGTATTTACGTACGTTCCCAGCAGGCGATAACCTGCTATTGCCGATAACATGCCCGTAATACCGGCGCCCATATCGGTACCATGCACGGCAAATTTATCGTAGCCTAATACAGTCATCAGTTCTGCAAAGACCGAGGCTATTTTTATCAGGTCCCAATTTTGGTCGCTCACAGGCAAGGAGAAGCCGAAGCCCGGTATGGAGGGAATGATCAAATGAAAAGAAACGGTTGATCGTATATCATTTGCGGAAGGGTTCGTAAGCGGATCAATTAATTTTATGAATTCAACATAAGAGCTCGGATATCCATGTATAAGCATCAGGGGAATGGCGTTGGGGTCTTCAGATTGGATATGCAGGAAGTGTATCGGCTGTCCGTTTATGTTGGCCATGTATTGCGGATATTGGTTCAACCACGCTTCCTGCATTTTCCAGTTAAATTGCGTTTGCCAGTAGGTGGCAATTTTTTGCAGATAAGAAACGGGCACTCCGCATTTCCAGTCATTTGTTTTCCCTGCCGGAAAGCGCGATACCGCTAATCTATGATTCAGATCATCAATTTCTTCCTGAGGGATATTAATGGTAAACGGGCTGATTGAGTTGTTCATACTATTTAGTTTTGTTGCAGTAAAGGTGCTTCAAAAAAGGATCAACACAATTATCCAAATGTCGGCAAGAATGATACTTTTTTCGGTAAGCTATTATTGTTGCTTCCGGTAAGCGGCCGGCGTTAGACCTTCTCTTTTTTTAAAAGCTTTGATAAAGTTTGTGGTTTCCGGGAAATTAAGCCAGTTGGCAATTTCCTGTACCGACATGGTTGTTTGCCTCAACAATGTTTTTGCTTCCAGGAAAACCGTTTTATCGATCAATGCTTTGGCTGGCTTTCCAATTTCGGCTAATAGTACTTCACTCAGGTATTTGGAAGTTATGTTCATTTTCCGGGCATAAAAATCAACCGTTCGTTCTGTTAAGAAATGCTCTACAACAAGCCCCTGAAACTGCCGAACCAGTTTTTGCTTTTGGGTAAGCCCATTCAGGGTATGTGTAAGATCGATGTGGTACATTTTTTTTGCAAGCATCAGGATGGAGTAAACAATACCGGTTGCAATGGCTTCCTCATCCCTGAATGCTTTGAGTGTGTTGAACAGCAACCGCATTTGCTTTAATTGCGCAGCGTTTAATTGAATTACATGATTGCCACCGGGCAGGAAAAACGGAAGCGAATCAAGAAAACCGGCATACTGGGAGTTCTTAAAAAAGTCGCGGGTAAACAATACGGTATCCGTAAGCGCAGTAGATTCATTCAGCCATTGGGAAATAGTACCGGGGCCAATGGCAATACAACTGCCCCTGCTTATTACATATTCATTGTTAGCAATACGAACGGTATCTTTACCGCCATAGGTTATGCCTATTCCATAAAAAAAATTACGTATCGGAAAGTTTATATTAGCCACTTTAAAAGTGGCATCGTCGAGCAACATGTATTGTACACCGCCCGCCTTAAAATAATTATACGTTAAATATTTGAAAATGTCGAACGATGCAAGATTCATTCCCTTTCTCATATGGGCGGTATGTATGGTTTATTTTCCCGATGTAAATTAAGTTATTATTGAGCTGCGCGGTACAAAATTTGCAAAGCGAATGACAATGAGCAGGCAAATTTTTAACAGGTCAGTTAATCTTATTAATAATTATTTAAGCTTGCAACCGGGCTGAGTTCCCAATTTTGTTTATGAATACCGGTTTCCTGATGATAAAATAGAAAGTTTTTACAAACAGGAAAATCAGTTAGTGCAGTTATACAGCACTTTTTTATAGTTTATAGCTCCTGGCTGTATAACCAGGAACCATAAACTATTCAACTATGTCAATAAGCGTTTATTGTTTTATGGATAGACTTGAACCGCTACCTGCTTCATTGTGGTCCGGTTGGGGGAAATCCTGGTTGGCCTTTACCTGTGGTTATCAAACTCAACAAACTATACTGCATATATTGGCTCCATGCATCTGAACAGCCATCGTAACATTCAATTTTCGGCACTAAACCGTGATGAGTGAATCGGAGCTGCGTCCTATTTCCAACTATAGAAATTTCAAAGCTGATTTTTGTTCCTGTCCATTCGCTTGGGTCATTGACAAAACTTAGTTTGCTTTCATTAACAAGCCAAACCACTTTTTTACCTGGGATAACTTCAATTAATTTTTGTTTTGAATAATGCACATCACCAAAACGAACTTCAAATTCGTCATTCAGTTTTTGGGATTTTCCCTTCAAATTGTTTGTCCACCATTCTTTTACATTAATAACAGCATTGAATACTTCCTGGGGCATTTTATCAACCAAAAGGGTTGTTGTGAAATCTTGATTATTCATTTTAATTTGTTTTGATATTCAAATCCAATTCTTTCAATAATTAAAACATTGCCAGCATGCCAGGTTGAAAGAAAGTTTAGTAAACAATCATTCCAGATGTGAGATTGAGAATAGTTCCGCTAATTCCGCTGCCATCATCTGAAGCTGCAAATACCGCAGCGTTCGTCAATTCTGCAAGCGTTGTTAATTTCTTCCTGTGAGTAGCGCCCTCCATTACTGAATGAAATTGTTCAAAAGTTATTCCGTGTGCTTTCCCATGGATGTCCCAAACTTCATCAATAAGTGATGTTTCAGGAATGCCGGTAGTAAGTAAGCAAACAGCTCTCACGCCCTGGGGTCCGCATTCAACAGAAAGAGATCGGCAAAGCGCTTCCATTGCAGCCCAGGCAGGCACCATGCCACCAACGAACGGCGGACTTATACGACTTGCATTGGGTGTATGCATGATAATAACACCATTGCCCTGCTTCATCATTTGTTGCGCCGCTGCTTTTGAAGTGATGAAATGAGATTGAGTATACGTTGTGATGGGAAGAGAAAAACTTTCCAATGAAGTTTCGGTAAGAGGAGATCCCTGAATACCTTTCATTGGCAGTCCAATGGCGTTAAAAGATATATCAAGCTTTCCTGCCTTTTTAACAATCTCCCTCATGTGCTTTTCAACAGCCGGTTCATTGAGGGCATCAACCTGGGTTATTTCTATATCCCCTCCCTCAGATATGATTTCGGCTGCTATCTTTTCAAGTTTTGAAGTTGTTCGTCCGGCTAAAAAAACTTTTGCCCCTTCAGAGGCAAATACTTTGGCTATAGCACAACCTATGTTGCCATCTCCGTAAACAGCGGCAACTTTGTTCTTTAATTTCTTCATCTTATTATTTTAAATGTGATTAAACTGACACAAAACTATAGTCCATATTTATATTTAACAGGGGGGTAAATAGACTTTGTATAGGGTTGATTTGGACCTGGCTTTTTTCTATCTTTATCCAAAAGAATTTCAATGAAACATCTCACGATCATTGTTCCTGACGGACAAAGCAACTTAAGCACTGTAGCCAGCATTGTAGGTGCTTACGAAATTTTTGCTGGGGCAAATGCGTATTGGAGAAAAACGGGGAAAAAAGAGCTGTTTTCTATTCAATTGGCAGGGAATTCAAAAAAAGTAAAATATGGTGAAGGCTTGATATCTGTGCAACCAGAAGTTGACATTTCAGCCATAACCAATACCACTCTCATCATAATACCTCCCACCTTGATTCGCAGCTATAACAATGCTGCAAAAGGAAATCAATTGTTGATAGACTGGATTGAGCAACAATATAAAAACGGTGCTGAAATAGCGAGTATATGCTCAGGAGCATTTATGCTGGCGTCTTCAGGTTTGCTGGATGGAAAAAATTGTTCTACGCATTGGGCCCACGCCGATAAGTTCAGAAGTTTGTTTCCGAATGTGAATTTAAAAGAAGAAAAATTGATCACCGATGAGTACGGAATTTATACGAACGGTGGGGGTTATTCTTTTTTAAACCTGATTATTTATCTCGTAGAAAAATACTACGACAGGCAAACCGCCATTTATTGTTCCAAAATTTTTCAAATTGAAATTGACAGGCAAAGCCAATCAGTATTTACAATTTTTTCTGGCCAGAAATTACACGGAGATGAGGTAGTGAAAAAAGCACAAACGTACATTGAAAACAACTTGCATGAAAAAATATCTGTTGAGCATTTGTCTTCCAAATTTGGAGTAGGCAGACGGCATTTTGACAGAAGGTTTATCAAAGCAACAGGAAATACACCTGTTGAATATTCACAACGGGTAAAAATTGAATCAGCCAAAAAAGCGTTGGAAACAACCCGCAAAAATGTGAATGAAGTAATGTATGAAGTTGGTTATTCTGATGTAAAAGCTTTCAGAGAAGTGTTCAGAAGAATTACAGGAATGTCACCTTTGGAATACAGAGGTAAATACAATAAGGAAATCGGGCAGACTGCATAAATAAAATGTACGCAACCAAATGTCAGTTGAACTATGCCCATAAAAAAACCATCCCCTACGGCAGATGGTTAACCATATTTTTATAGTGATTTATTTTTTATCAGGCTTCGTATTGGCCAATATTCGTTTAGCTTCTTCTACTTTCTCGGGGAAGTATATTTTTTCAGAAAGTTTGTCGCTTACTGTTAATGTAACTCCCAGCGAAGCGGCATATTTAATCATCCGTTCCTTCTTCTGTTGTTCGCTCTCTTTCTGTTTCATACACCAAAATTTTAAATTGATCCTTGAAATTACGCTTTTTTGGTTTAACCAAAAAGCCAAAATAATTAATTCCTTTTTCAAAGGGTACATTTCTAAACACGCGGGCAAAAGTTAAGCATTAGTGAATACTTATACCCGAGCGGAATTGCGATAAAAAATGCTATTCTGTTTAAATATTCTATTTCAACAAGAAAATTTCGAACTTAAAAGAGCCTTCTAAGTCAAAGACTTGAAGGCTTTTTAATTTACGTATGCCCCAGAACCACTTTTTCAATTAAGTCAACATGCCAATAAATTAAATTTGGCAAATTCCGCTTGTTTAAATAAATTCAATTAAATTTAAACAAGTGAATTCTTTCTCCGTTTCAAAGCTACAGCAGTTTTCCGGGATAAAGGCCCACACAATTCGCATTTGGGAACAACGGTATAATGCCTTACAACCAGATCGCAGTGAAGGCAATACCCGGTATTATAATGGAGAACAGTTAAGACGCCTGTTGAATATTGTAAGCCTGCTGAACACCGATAAGAGAATTTCGGAGCTGTGCAGCATGTCGGATGAGCAATTGAACCAGTTGGTCAAAAAGCATATGACACCTGCAAAGGGACCCGCTCCTGAATATGAATTCTATGTTTCACAGATCATAGCGGCGGCGCTTGAATATGATGAGATCAGTTTCGATAAAGTGTTTTCCAACGCTATGCTGCGGTATGGCCTCAGGCATGCCTATATCCATATCATATATCCATCCTTACAGCGGCTTAGCCTTATGTGGTCAACATGTGTACTGGCGCCCGCACAGGAACATTTTATTACCGGTTTGTTCAGACAGAAGTTTTTAACTGCAACGGACGCCCTGCCTGTTCCCCATTCAGCCGCTGCGGCAAAAGACGCCTGGGTGCTCTATTTGCCAGAGGATGATTTTCATGAAATGGGTCTTTTGCTGGCCAATTACCTGTTACGGCAGGCAGGCAAAAAGGTCATATACCTGGGAGCTAATGTTCCCTTTGATTCACTTATCGATGCCGTAAACATAATAAATCCAGCCCATCTCTTATTTTTCCTGGTTAATAAAAACGAGGCAGATCAAAATGAGGAACTATTAAAAAATACCTGCCGGCAGTTTCATTTCCTTAAGGTTTATGCAGCCTGTGACAAAGCGCAAGTAAATGGTTTCAGGAAACCCAAAAACCTCACCCTGCTGCATGCAGTGGAGGACCTGGATAACGTCCTGAAAAATTAATGTTTAAAATTTTTAGTAAAAATATAAACATACCCTGATGGCGAAAATTGGCGTCATAGGAGCCGGTTTTGCAGGATTGAGTGCCGCCTGCTATCTGTCTGCTGCAGGGCATGAAGTACATGTATTTGAGAAAAATGCCGAAGCAGGCGGACGGGCCAGGCAATTACTTACCTCCAATGGCTTTGCGTTCGATATGGGGCCCAGTTGGTACTGGATGCCTGACGTACTGGAGAAATTCTTTAATGACATGGGGCATCAGGCCAGTGATTTCTTCCAATTACAATTACTGAACCCGTCTTTTGAGATGGTATTCGACCGGCAGCAAACCATGGTTATTCCGGCTGACTGCAAAGACCTGGCCGATCTGTTTGAATACATTGAATCAGGCAGCGCCCGGTCATTGGAAAAATTCCTGCACGAAGCAAAACAGAAATATCACTTTGGCATGGAGCAACTGGTGTATAAACCGGCCCTGTCTGTAACCGAATATTTATCAGCTAAACTCATTTGGAAAAGTTTACAGGTTGATGTTTTCCTTCCGTTCAGCAAACATGTCAGAAAGTTCTTTACCAATCCGCGCCTGATCGCCCTGATGGAATTTCCCGTTTTATTTCTCGGCGCTCAGCCCTCACAAACGCCTGCTTTATACAGCCTCATAAATTATGCAGGTTTAATGCTGGGCACCTGGTATCCCCGGGGCGGTTTCGTAAAAGTTATAAGCGCCATGCACCACATTGCAGAAAAGAACGGGGTAGTTTTTCATTTTAATGCCGGTGTTGAAAAGATCATGACCAAAGCCGGACTGGTAACCGGTTTACAACATGATCAACAAACATTTTATTGTAACGGACTTGTGGCCGCGGCCGATTATAATCATGTTGAAAAGAATTTATTACAAGCCGGGGAAAGAAACTACAATGGAAAATATTGGGATAACAGGGTAATGGCGCCTTCCTGTTTGATCTTTTACCTGGGAGTAGCAAAAAAGATCGGCCGGCTCAATCACCATACCCTGTTTTTTGATGAATGCCTGAATGATCATGCACGCCAGATCTACAGCGAGCCCCAATGGCCCGACAGGCCGTTGTTCTATGTTTGCTGTCCTTCAAAAACCGACAATTCGGTGGCGCCGCCCGGTCATGAGAACCTTTTTCTGCTAATGCCCATTGCTGCAGGCCTGGATGATAGCGAAGCAACCAGGCAAAAATATTTTTCCATCATGATCAGCAGGCTGGAAGCCTTTGCCGGCGAATCCATTCAAAACCATATCGTATTCAGTAGCAGCTATTGCATAAAGAACTTTATACAGGATTACAATTCTTTTAAAGGCAATGCCTATGGACTGGCTAACACCTTATCACAAACCGCCATTCTGAAGCCGAAGATCAGGAATAAACAACTCAGGAACCTGTTCTATGCAGGTCAGCTAACCGTACCTGGTCCCGGGGTGCCACCCGCCGTTATTTCCGGCAAAATAGCCGCCGGGCTTTTGAATAAATACCTAACAAACAAGAGCCATGAAATATTTGTATGATAAGGTTTCTATTGAGTGCTGCAAACTCACAACGAAAACATACAGTACCAGTTTTTCTTTAGGGATCCTTTCCCTGGCCAAACCATTGCGTAACCCGATCTATGCCATTTACGGCTTTGTTCGATTGGCCGATGAAATAGTTGACAGCTTCCTTGAATATAACAGGAAAGAGTTGCTGGCTGCATTCAGGGAAGAAGTGGGCGGGGCGTTACGCAACAGGATCTCATTGAACCCGGTATTAAATGCATTTCAGGCAGTTGTTCATGCATATGGGATAAACAGGAAATGGATCGACATCTTCCTCGATAGCATGGAAATGGACCTGTATTATCAAACTTACAATGAAGACAATTATAAAAAGTATATCCTGGGTTCTGCAGAAGCAGTAGGCCTCATGTGCTTATACGTATTTACGTATGGCAATAACGCCTCCTTTGAAAAGTTGAAACCCTATGCTATGCGGCTGGGTGCTGCTTTTCAGAAAGTAAATTTCCTGAGAGATGCGCAGGCCGATAACCAACTGCTTGGCCGCACTTATTTTCCATCAGTTAACCTTAGGAATTTTTCAACAGCAGAAAAGAAAAAAATTGAAAAAGAGATAGAGGCAGATTTTACAGAGGCATTGAAGGGTATAAAAATGCTGCCGGGAACCTCTAAAAGGGGCGTATATCTTGCATATTACTATTATTTGAACCTTTTTAAGAAAATAAAGCGGCTTCCGGCAGAAAAAATACTCAATGAGCGCATCCGTATCCCCAATTTTAAAAAGCTGGTGTTGATGTTGGAGTCGAACCTGAAATACCAGTTGAATATCATTTAAAAAATATCAAAACAGGATGCCATTATGTTAGCTATTCAAATTCTTATTGTGCTGATCACATTTGTGGGAATGGAAGGGGTTGCCTGGTTCACCCATAAATATATCATGCACGGATTGTGCTGGTTCTTACATAAAGACCATCACCGTAAGGAGTCACATGGCTTTTTTGAACACAACGATTTTTTCTTTTTGGTATTTGCTTTACCAGGCATAGCCGGGCTGGGGTGGGGCATGCAAAATAATTTTAACTGGGCGTTTTGGGTGGGGCTTGGTATTACATTATATGGTTTGGCTTATTTCCTGGTACACGATATTTTTATTCATCAACGGTTCAAACTTTTCAGGAATGCCAATAATGCCTATTTCAAAGCTATCCGCCGCGCGCATAAAGTACATCATAAGCATTTGAATAAAGAAGAGGGAGAATGTTTCGGTATGTTATGGGTACCGTTCAAATATTTTAAAATGAATAATTCCGTTAACTGATATGCATGCAACTTATTTGCTGATCAATTTTTTTTCAGTCATTGTCCCTTTCCTGTTCTCATTTCACCCTGCCCTCCGGTTCTATATACATTTTAAAGCATTCCTGGCCGGTAATTTCATTACCACAGCCTGCTTCATTGCGTGGGATATGCTATTTACCTGCCAGAAGGTTTGGGGATTCAATGATACCTATACGTTAGGTTATAAGTTATATAATCTACCGGTTGAAGAGGTATTGTTCTTTATCTGTATCCCTTTTGCCTGCGTGTTTACCTATCATTGCCTCACTACCTTTTATAAGATCAGCTGGCCTCACCGGCCTGAAAAGATCGTTATCCTCGTTCTATCGTTGTTGTTGCTATCGGCGGGCATGGTATATCTCAACAGGTTGTATTCCGCAGTAACCTTCATAAGCACAGGTGTTCTATTGCTGACACTGAAATTTGTATGTAAAGTAAACTGGCTGCCCCGTTTCCTTACCATTTATCCATTATTACTGATCCCGTTTTTTATTGTCAATGGCCTGCTCACCGGCACTGGCTTGCAGCAACCGGTGGTATGGTACAATAATGCCGAGACGGTTGGCATCAGGGTATTGACCATACCGGTGGAAGATTTTGTTTACGGACTGGAATTGCTACTGGTCAATCTTTTCTTCTACGAGCGGTTTAAACCGGTATTCAAGGTAACAGCTTCAAGATTTTTTTAAAAGGGGTCCCGCTGTAGCGGGCCCCTTTTTGTAAACAATCCATAGGGCTATTCATCTTCGTTGAGCACCGCCGTTTGGCTTACGGCGCCCATTACGCTACCGGCCACCGCCAGGTAACCTGCCATGTCGGTAATGAACGTTGGCAATGCTACAGGCGATGCAAGCAACGCCGCGCTTATGGCTGCCAGTATCACCCCTATGTTGCGAAGTATTTTGAAAAACTTCGGTGTGGAATGCTGCAGCCGGTTGATGATATTGCTCATAGTGAAAAATTGACTAATTAATAATTAAAACACCACTTCTACTAACCATTTGCCTTAACCGCACCTGTGCAACTTACCGGCCGCGGCCCCTGCGCACAAGGCCTTTGGCCAATAAGGTTTGCCTATTGGCAGGAATGGAAGCTCCGACGGTACCATCGGGGCAGGCTTCAACATATGCATACCTGCTTTGGGCAAACAAGCGCAAAGGATAAGGCGATTGCCGGCAACAGATGAATACGGGCTTCAGTTGTATGCTGCCCCGACTTGTCGGGGTCAGCTGTTCCCTTACAGGATGTAAGCCGTTCATGGTTGCCGGGAGTAGTTAGCCACTCGCCACTTACTACTAGCTTTTTTCCTAAGCCGCCTTATCTACCAAAACGACGCTGGTAGCATTGTGATCACCCGATTTAAGCGCATAGCTGCGGGAGTTCACCCGTTGGTAATACTCAATGCCCAGCACCGCCACTACTGTATCCCTGCTATTGGCCGGCAATGCCATGGTAAGGGTAATCGCCTGGGTAGGATCGCTGTTATAAGGCAATTCAGGCGTTCCCTGCATGGCATACTCGTACTGCTCGGTGTCGAAGTTGATGGCGGCGGCGGCTGCCACGATCCTGAAATGGGTGGTACCCCGGGCCTGCTGCACCATGTTACGTGGTATAAAAACAGGAATGTTAACCGTTACTTCTCCTGTCGTACGGTTGAAATTCACGGGGCAGCGCACAAACAGGGAATCTGCAATACCTGCCCGTACGTTGAAATTGAAGTTCTGCAGTTGTTGCAGGTCGCCATTGTGCACCGTACGTGCACCTCTTTCATTCACGGGGTCGGTAGTTATTATGCGTGACATGACCTTCACGAGGCGTGACTGGGTGATCTTGTCCTTCGCATTGATGGTTACATCCCGGAAGATAGTACGCATAAGTTTAGCGGCTTTACCGGCACGCGAAAACTCTGCTATATTCTCCCGGGTGCGTTCAAAGGCTGGATCATTCTTGATCCGGTCTGGTAATGTTCCACCAGATGATGCTGATTTTGCCATTTTTTTAGTTTTTGATTGTGAATTAATAATTAGCTGACCGGTACAGCCAAAAGCATTTCTATGAAGAAAGGGTGTACCCTGGTACAGGGTCCCGCCCGAGGTGTTAATGAAAAGGGTACTGGAGTGTCTGGGTATTCTCTGGGAATGGTCTGAGGATTCTCTGAAGATGCTCATGCAGGAGTAGAGTTCCTGTAGTGTTCCTGTAGTGTCCGGGTAGAGTACGTAGGCCATCAGGCTACCAGTTTCAGACAATACGGGTACCATTACGTTACCATCTGCGCCAGCTATATTGAAAGTGTTTGTCATGGTGATCTGTTTTATGATCACAAAGCTGGTGCGTTTGCGCGGAACGATTAGCCAAGGTGTAGCCAACTTGGCTAACATTTATTTTTGCAACAACTGTTTAGAAATTGCAACAAAAAAGGCATGCATGCAGTAACATACTACCGCAGATGCATACCTGTTACGAAATATTCCGGATATAGTTAGCCAAGTTGGCTAATAAAAATTTGGATATTAATCGTCATCACTTTCAATATGCCGGAGCAGAGCGGCTTTTAATTCATCGAGGAATTTTGCAGGATTTTTACGTGCCCGTAGTCGGAGAAATAAGTGATAGGATTTCTGCAGATCGACTTTAAATGCATCTGCCAGGAGGGCCATAATCTCCTTAATGGAAGCCTTACCATGGTTAAAGAATCCGCAATTTTGCAAGGCATACCCCAGCTCAACGATATCCGTAAGGGAGGCAGTACATTGAAGCGTGGAAGCAACTGCCGGCCGGGAGGCAGTGACGGTTGCCGGCTCAGTGAGTTTCAGGGAAGGGTTCAGTATTGTATCTATGTATTTCACCAACAGCTCATTGGCCATCAGTTCCGCCAACTTTCCATCGCCGCTGGTAGAGAAGATGCCGTCAAAATGATTGACCTCCGGACAAATTTTCCAATTATAGGCACCCCGTACAAAATACAGTTCATCATGATGGGTGTAACCCATACGGTAGTAGGTATAGAAATCCGCGTTATCGGCAAAATAACGGGCGATAGTCTGCAGTTCCCGTTCCATCCGCTCTTTCGCCAACAGGCCGCTCCCGTTGAAATAACCAATGTGCAGCCGATATATTTTTTGATAATAGATATACCGGGCCATGATCACCGGTTTTACCTGCTTGAAAAAGTAGATCTCGCAATCCCTGCCGGGAAAGGAATGCTCCATTACCCATTGCCTGAGCTCCAGCAGGCTTTCCTCACAGATATGGATACATGTTTCTACCCGGGTGAGCAGATCGGGTTCCCCGGCTTCGGCATCCTGTAAACGGAGCTGCCATGATTGGGTGAGCTCTTCAAATGTTGATTGAAAGGCAGGCATGGTATAATGTTTAGCGTTAGAAGATCAGGGTTGGCAATTCAAAAATAAATGCGGATGAAACAGGAACTGCGCTTTTCCGGCTATCCGCCGGTGGATTTCCATTATTCGCACGGTTTTGGAGATTATTCGCAAAGAAATAGTGGCGTGATGGCTGACTTTGGGTTCTCCTTACACGTTTTTCAAAGGACATTTGACTATAATCAATAAGTAAGCGCCGTTGCTCCTTCAGGCCGGCGTGTACGCTTAAATAATATTAAATTGAATATCGATTGCTAAACATAAACTAACCATGCACCCTATCCCTCCCCTCAGAATTATTATTGTTGAAGATCTACCCGGCATCCGGCAAGATCTGGAAGACTTTCTCCGGCAGCAACCTGGCTTTACTGTGATAGGCGCCTGTGCTACTGTTCATGAGGCCATTGTTCTGATCCATGCCACTAAACCAGACCTGTTGTTACTCGATATCAATCTTCCAGATGGAACCGGTTTTGACATCCTGGAACAGATGTCGCCGCCACACCCTAAAGTCATTTTTTTAACGGCACATGCCGAACATACCATCAAAGCGATCCGTTACGGGGCCATCGATTACTTACTAAAGCCCTTAAACGAGAAAGAACTAACGGAAGCTTTACAAAGGGTCATCAGCGCGCAACCCCTGCTACAGGAACAAATTGCCATCACCCTGCATAGTTTCAGGAAAAACAAGCTACAGGATCACCTCGCATTGCGCACCCAACAGTTTGTACAGATCGTTGAGTTAAAGGAGATCTGTTACCTCCAGGTTGATAATGGCTGTACTACTGTTTACATAAATGGCGGAAAGAAGTTGGTCACCACCAGGACCCTTAAGGATTACGAAGAACAATTATCTGGTGCCTCCTTCCTTCGTACCCACAAGTCGTACCTGGTTAATGAATTGTATATCCATCGTTATCATCCGAAAGAGGGCATTCTCTGTTTAAAGGATGGAACTCAGATCCCGGTGTCGCTCCGGAAAAAGGAAATGATTGGTTTGTATTTTAAAACGTTGTGGGCACTATGTACAGGATCTTCCTCTTAACTATCATCTGTATGGCCTGTAATTCCAGTAGTAAGCGGGAACAGCTGCCTGCCTCCGGTGAACTTATGTCCTTTTTTAAAAACAACGTCAATCCATTACTGCAAAACCTCGAATCAACCGGGGCCAGAAAAAAATTAGACAGCATACTGCCCGTCATTAAAAAGAGGGACAATTATGTAGAAATGTGTTCCTGGCTTCGCTGCATGGCCGTAGTTTACCAAATCGAAAACAAGCTCGACAGCGCCCGGCTGTATGTGGATCAATCGTTACAACTGGCCATGGAAAAAGATACAACCGAAAGACAGATCCTGGCGGGTAAAATTCAAACGGCTGCTGTATTGAACGAGAGCAAATCGCTCGACAGCGCCCTGCATTATGCCCGGGATGCGTATTCGTTAGCTAAAAGGATCGATACACCCGGCCTTCCTTTCATTTGCATGAAACTCTATGATATTTATGAAAAGATCGGCGACCTGCCGATGCAAAAAAGATATTTGTTCGAGGGGTTCAACCGAAGCACCAGTCCCAAACATAAAACGGTTTTTGCCACGAATATTTCAGCATATTATGACCGGGTGAACCAGGTAGACTCTGCGCTTATTTTTTTTCAGGCTTTGATGAAGGACAGTAGTTTCAGTAATCCCTATTATGACGCGGTGCGGTATGAAAACCTGGGAGCGCTTCTTTCCAAAAAAGGTTTTTTACAAGAGGGCCTTCAGTACCAGTTGAAGGGTATGCAGATCAGCCGTGAGTTGGATGAACTGAATGCCACCTCTTATTTTAATGTAGCTGCCACCTACCGGAAGCTGGGGCAATATAAAAAGGATGAACGTTTGCTGGACACGGCGCTGAGCTTTGTTGCTCATGAAAAAAACCCGGCGCTCCAAAAAAAAATCTGGCAGGCCAAAGCGGAGAATGGTGCGCTTCAAAAAAAGCCCTGGCAGGCCTACGCTGCGCTGGATTCTGCAATTGCGTATAATCAAAAAGAAGTGGACTCATCGATCATCGCGCAGGCCAGGGAGTTAGAAGCAAAATACAGTCTGCTGGAAAAAGACAACCAGATAAAGTCGCTGGCGTTAAGCCACCAGGTGAGCGAAAATACCAGGGAACGGCAAAGGAAAGCCATCGTTCGTATTATTTGCAGCGTCGCCATCATTGGTATGTTTGGCGTATGGATGTGGCGGCGGAAGCAATTCAAAAGGAATATAAGAGAGGAAAGCCTGCGGCAGCAATTGCTCAGAGGACAGATCGATTCTCATTTTTTATACAATTCGGTGAACGGGCTGCAGAAGTTGATAGAAGAGGGAAATAAGGCGGGCGCTACTGAATTTGTACAGCGCTTAAGCCGGCTCTTCCGGTTAAGCCTTGAAAATGCCCGGCAACCTTTTGTGCCGCTCAAAAATGAACTCGATGCCCTGGCCAGTTATTTAACGCTGCAGCAATCCTTATTCGATAATCAATTTGAATACCACATCGAATTCGATGGAATTGACGACCAGGAAGAAGACATCCTGATCCCACCAATGCTGTTGCAGCCCTTTGCTGAAAACGCCATTTTGCACGGCATTGCCGGCCAAAAAGAAAAAGGGCAGATCAACATCAGGATCCACATGAAAGATAAAGCGCTGCATTGTGTTATAGATGACAATGGCCGCGGTTTCCAGAGCGTTGAAGATCCACATCAGAAGAAGCGGCCTTTATCAACCATCATTAACAAGGAGCGTTTGGAAATATTAAGCCGGCAAACCAATACCCCTGCGCAATTAAAGATCATTGATAAAAAAGCAACAACAGGAGAGGCCGGGGTTCGCGTGGAATTAATTCTTCCTTATCAAATGGAGTAATGATTGCGCAGCAGCCCGTCAATCGCTAATTCTTAAAACACTTCGATACCACGAAAAGCTTTTAGTATTTTTTCCTGAGTTGATGTTTTTCAGTAAATTTCATATGAAAATTATATCATATGGGGTCAAAGAAAATAATAACGGTATTCGGCGCTACCGGTGCACAGGGTGGAGGGCTTGCACGCGCTATTCTGCAAGACCAAAGCAGTTCCTTCGGAGTAAGGGCTGTAACCCGCGATATCAATTCCGATAAAGCAAAAGAATTAGCCCAATTGGGGGCTGAGCTGGTTGCCGCTGATATTGATGATCGCCAGTCTGTTGAAAATGCATTGAAGGGTGCATACGGCGCCTTTTTCGTTACTTTTTTCTGGGCACATTATTCAGCAGAAAAAGAAAAAGCGGAAGCTGCTATATTCGCTGATACGGCCCGGCAGGCCGATTTAAAGCACGTGATCTGGTCTACCTTAGAAGATACCCGTGAATACATTCCACTCACCGACGATCGGATGCCAACTCTTCAAGGTCAATACAAGGTACCTCATTTCGACGGCAAGGGCGAATCGGATAAATTATTTATGGCGGCAGGAATCCCAACTACATTTCTGCTGGCATCCTTTTACTGGGATAATTTTATCTACTTCGGTGCAGGGCCCAAACGAGGCCAGGATGGCGTGTTGGCGCTCACCATGCCGATAGGCCACTCGAAGATGGCGGGTATAGCAGCCGAAGACATTGGCAAATGCGCCTATGGTATTTTTAAAAAAGGCCCTGAAATGGCGGGCCGGCGAATTGGCATAGCCGGGGAACAATTAACAGGTAACGAAATGGCCGATGCTTTGGCCGGTGCGCTGGGAGAGCGGGTCGTATACAATAATATTCCTGCCAGCGTGTATCGGGGTTTGGGATTTCCGGGCGCTGATGAGCTTGGAAATATGTTCCAGTTTTATGACGAGTTCGCCAATGAATTAAACACGACAAGGGATGTTAGTTATTCCAAACAACTTAACCCTGATCTTTTGAACTTTAAGCAATGGCTCAATAAATACGCGCGTCGAATTCCTGTCTGAAATCGACCGAAGAGGGAAGGTTTCATTGCCGGCCATTCAAACAAGATCTGATAGCCTTGACCATTTCAAATCATTGATCATTATTTTAAAACTTAAAATTTCATTTTATGAAAAGGGATATTGAGATCCAAAAAGACGTTATGGATCAGCTTAAGTGGGAACCGATTTTAAATGCAGCCGAAATAGGCGTGGCGGTTAAAAATGGAATTGTCACCTTATCGGGCATGGTAGACAGCTATTCAAAGAAAATGGCAGCGGAACATGCTGCAAAAAAAGTGGCAGGCGTAAAAGCAGTAGCGGAAGATATACAGGTTGGCATTTCACCCGAATTTCAAAAAACGGATACTGAAATTGCCGAAGCGGTTGTACATGCATTGAAATGGAATATATCAGTACCTGATGAAAAAATTAAAGTTAAAGTAGAAGACGGGATTGTATCGCTGGAAGGTGAAGTGGTATGGGATTATCAGCGTACTGCTGCCAAAAAAGCCGTTGAGCACCTGACCGGGGTGAAGACGGTATATAACTTCATAACAATAAAACCTGTTGTAACACCGGCAAATATTAAACAAAAAATTGTTGCTGCTTTTAAACGAATCGCTACTATCGATGCCGGAAAAATTAATGTGGAAGTGGCGGATGGAAAAGTAACGCTTACCGGAAAAGTACGGTCTTTTGCTGAACAGGAGGATGCTGCCGGCGCTGCCTGGTCGGCTCCGGGAGTAAGCCAGGTTGAAAACAAACTGGAGTTAGAGGAAGCTGAATTTGCCTGGTAACATGCTATTGATGAAGCCCTGATTAAGGATTATACTGTTTTGATTAACAGTATCACCATGGTTCACAATCAATAACGGAACTTTTATGCTGTTCAGGTATAATCAGCAATGGGATCTGGCTTTTAAAGATCATTGAGCGGGTTACACTGCTATAAAACCATCTTTCCAAAAGCGTGTGTTGGTGAGGTAATAATGCCAGCAGGTTAATATTGTACGCTTCAATAAAGTTATTCAAAGCCTCAGGTATATTTTTCCCTTCAATGCATTCATACACCGGATCCAGCGTTCGTACCATTTTATTTATCTTTAACGGACGATTCAAAACCCCGTATGCTTCCCGTAACTGGTTTTCAGCCACCCGAACCAGGTAAAGTTTTGAATGAAATCTTTCTCCTATTTCACGCAGGGCATCAAGCAGGCGGGGATCGCTATCAGGGTCAACATCGCTTTCATTAGCCAATGCTATTGTGGATATTTTTATGAACGGAATTCCTTCGGGTACAATCAGCAGGGGAACCGGCAGTTTATTTACCAATGCGGTCACTGTGCTGCCAAAAAATCGACGAATGGCGGTACCTGTGTTTTTCATGCCGGCAATAATGATATCGGCATTTGCTTCCTTAACGGCTTGCAGAATGCTCTGGGCTGCAGTTCCCGGTCTCGAAACAGTTTCAATGGGAAGCCAGTTTCCGGTAGTAAGTAACTGTTTTTCATCCTTCAGTTGCTGTTCAGCACGGATGCCCATTTCTTGCAATGTAAGCACAGGAACTTCTGAAACCGGAACAGGCGCCTGTTCAATAGCATTGAATAATACTACCCGTGCATTAAATGCTCTTGCCAGGTCTGCTGCATATAAGGAAGCATTATGGCCTGCATCGGAGAAATCGGTGGCAACCAGAATCGTTTTCATAAATTGCTTTATTCAAAGTTATCTGCCGTTCCCGGGCGCTTTCAATGATGGCCATCATTAGCCTGTATGATTTTCAGCAAAACGCAAAAGGCAAATGCGACAATCCCAAGGAACCCCGAACCCCGGAAACCGCGTTCTGCATTGAGCGTTCAGTATTCAACTGCCAATATCAGTTACCCTTATGATGGGGGTCATTTGCCGCGCTCATTTATTAGTATAGATTACGTATACAATTATTAAAGATGGCTGCAGAATTATTAACCGGGCAGGGTGTTATTGCAAACAACCTGCAGAATTATGATTTGTGCTACCGTTCATTCAACTGGCAGCAGGAAAGGGGGGAGCTTAACGGTCTTCCTGAAAATAAAGGATTGAACATTGCGTATGAAGCAATTGAACGCCATGCAAACAGTGAGCTGGCAAATACAATTGCATTGAGATGGATACGTAAAGACCATACGACGCAGGATTTTTCGTATAGCAGTTTGCAACACCTCACTTCGCGCTTCGCAAATGTGCTGGTAAATTTAGGAATAAAAAGAGGTGAGAAGGTTTTTACATTATCAGGCCGCATCCCTGAATTATATATAGCGGCATTGGGAACGCTTAAAGCTACCGCGGTATATTGTCCGCTGTTCCCGGTGTTTGGCCCTGAACCTGTATTTCAACGATTAAGCAGGGGAGAAGCAAAAGTGCTGGTAACAACCAGGGCATTATTTGAAAAGAAAGTAAAGCAACTGTTAAACAGATTGCCTTCGCTCCAATATATTTTAATAACCGATGAAGAAGCGCACATTGATAAAAATGTGTTGTCGTTCCCCCGGTTAATGGAAGAAGCCGGTGACGAATTTTCTATACCGCCTACAGATCCTGAAGATGCTGCTTTGCTGCATTTTACCAGTGGCACCACCGGCATGCCTAAAGGGGCCCTGCATGTGCACAATGCCGTGCTCATGCATTACATGACCGGCAAAAATGTGCTCGATTTCCATAAGGGCGATGTTTTCTGGTGTACCGCCGACCCGGGATGGGTAACCGGAACTTCATATGGAATTATTGCGCCATTGGTATGTGGTGTAACCAATGTTGTTGATGAAGAGGAATTTGATGCCGTTCGCTGGTATTCCATTCTGGAAAAGCAACAGGTGAATGTATGGTATACTGCGCCTACGGCTATTCGCCGGCTGATGCGCATGAATATAAAGCCTCGTGATATTTACAACCTGCAATCCCTGCGACTGATCTGCAGCGTTGGGGAACCGTTACATGCAGAAGCCGTAATGTGGGGAGAGAAGACTTTTGGCATGCCCATTCTTGATAACTGGTGGCAAACTGAAACAGGCGGCATTATGATCGCCAATTATCCTTCCATGAAAGTAAAGCCTGGCTCTATGGGTAAACCCCTGCCGGGCACCGAAGCGGCCATTGCCGAAATAACTGATACAACTATTAATATAATCACAGAGCCGGGGAAACAGGGGCACCTTGTATTAAAAAAGGACTGGCCTTCCATGTTCCGTGCTTATATACATGATGAAGACCGGTATAAAAAGTGTTTCAGGAACGAATGGTATTTCACCGGCGACCTGGCAAGAAAAGATGCCGATGGATATTATTGGTTTGTGGGCCGTGCAGATGACATTATTAAAACTTCCGGGCACATGGTTGGCCCTTTTGAGGTGGAGAGCACACTAATGGAGCATGTGGCAGTTGCCGAAGCAGCCGTTATTGGCAAACCCGATCCCGTGATTGGCGAAATAGTAAAAGCATTTATTGTTTTGAAACACGGATTTACCGGAAATGAAAAAGTACAACTGGATATATTGGCATTCGCCCGTCAGAAGTTGGGCGCTGCTGTTGCGCCAAAGGAAATTTCTTTTATTGAAGAGCTGCCGAAAACAAGAAGCGGAAAAATATTGCGACGGCTGCTAAAAGCCAGGGAGTTGGGTTTACCCGAAGGAGATATTTCAACACTAGAAAAATCCTGATAAAACAATGGAAAATACAATCGCCATACAAGCTGCAACCACTATCGACCGTGCACACGGTTCTGAATTGCTTTATCAGATGATGATGATCAGGCGATTTGAAGAGAAAGCGGCAGAGCTATACACCAAAATGAAAATACGCGGCTTCCTGCATTTATATGTAGGCGAGGAAGCTGTTGCTGTAGGGATAATGCAGGCATTAACGCCTGAGGATAATATCTTAAGCACTTACCGCGAGCATGGCCATGCCCTGGCGCGAGGTATTGATGCAGGAAAAATTATGGCTGAAATGTATGGTAAGATGGAAGGATGCAGCAGGGGAAGGGGTGGATCAATGCATTTATTCGATGTTGAAAAAAGATTCTATGGCGGCAACGCTATTGTAGCCGGCCATTTACCAATTGCTGTTGGAATGGCGCTTGCCTGCAAAAAACAGAAAATAAATAATATCACCTGTTGTTTTTTCGGTGATGGCGCTGTGGCAGAAGGCGCTTTTCACGAAACCATGAACCTGGCAGCATTGTGGAGCGTACCCTTGCTAATGGTATGTGAAAATAATCTTTATGCAATGGGAACAGCTATCCGTTACTCGCATGCGGTTCAGGAACTGGAGAAAAAGGGTGCGGCTTATGGTATTGAATTTGCAGCTGTGAATGGGATGGATGTACTTCAGGTAGAAAAAGCTGCACGTGAGGCAGTGGAAAAAATACATAGAACAGGCCGCCCCTTTTTTCTTGTTTGCAATACCTACCGGTTTCGTGCACACTCCATGTTCGATGCCGAATTATACCGTGAGAAGAGCGAAGTGGATGAATGGAAAAAGAAAGATCCAATACCTGCTTTGCAGAAACAATTATTGGGCCTGCAGTTGACAACAGATGATGATATAAAACAGATGGAGAAAAAGGTGGACCAGGAAGTGCAGAAGGCAGTTGATTTTGCAGAAGCCGGAACATGGGAGCCTGTTTCAGCATTGACAAAATTTGTATACAGCGGGCCAAATAAATAAAAAGCATGTCTACAATTGTTCATATTGATGATTTTATGAAACATTGTTCGGATGGGGTGCATGCTAAAACAGAAGAAGAAATATCGTACTCCGCAGCTATTTTAATTGGCGAATATCTGACATTGAAATTAGAACAGGTATGATTGATGAAAATAATACCATAAAAATCACTTATCGCGAAGCGTTGAAACTGGCTTTGCGCGATGCCTTGCAAAAAGATGAAAAAGTTTTTTTGATGGGGGAAGATGTAGGCCGTTACGGTGGTGCTTTTGCAGTTAGTAAGGGGTTATTACAGGAATTTGGCCACGAACGGATCATGGACGTTCCCTTATCAGAAACAGGGTTTGTTGGCGCCGGCATTGGCGCCGCTTTAGGTGGCATGCATCCCATTGTAGAAGTAATGACAGTGAACTTCAGTTTGCTGGCTATGGACCAGATCGTTAATAATGCAGCCACCTTACTGCATATGTCGGGTGGCCAGCTAAATGTACCCGTTATAATACGAATGAGTTGCGGCACCGGTAAACAATTAGCCGCGCAACATTCGCACAGCTGGGAGCCTTTATTTGCTCACATTCCTGGTTTGAAAGTATTGTCAGTGGGTACACATGAAGATGCCCGGGGCATGTTGCTTATGGCATTGCAAAGCGCCGACCCGGTTATCATTTTTGAATATACGGCCATGTTAAACATGGAGGGTGAAATACCGGCAAACGCCGGCATTGTAAATAGTACCAATGCCACCGTTAGAAAAGAAGGAAAAGATATTTCCATTATCACCTATGGCGCCGGAGTATATAAAGCATTGGATGCTGCAAAAGAACTGATACCATTGGGTATAGATGCCGAAGTGGTTGATTTGCGTGTGTTGCGGCCACTGGACACTGAAACTATTTTTACTTCGGTCAGAAAAACACATCGGGCCCTGCTGGTAGAAGAAGCATGGGGCTCGGTTAATGTTGCAGCAGAAGTAAGTGCCTGTATTATGGAAAATATTTTTTATGAACTGGATGCACCTGTGCAACGGTTGTGTGGAGCAGAAGTGCCGATGCCCTATCCAAAACACCTCGAAGATGCTTCCCTGCCGCAGAAAGAAGATATTGTAAGTATGGTAAAAAGAATGTTGCAGCATGATAGAGTTTAACATGCCCAGTCTGGGCGCCGATATGGAAGCCGGTACGCTTCGCGAATGGCTGGTAAAACCCGGGGATAAAGTAAAGCGGGGAGATATTATTGCTATTGTAGAAACGCAGAAAGGTCTTATTGATATCGAAGTATTTGAGGAAGGCTTTATTAACCGGTTATTGATCAAAGAAGACGAAAAGGTTCCGGTAGGTACCCTCATGGCGCTGATTGCCGACGGAAAAGAAGAAGCAATAAAACCAGCGCTTCCCATATTGGAAAAGGAAGCGGTAAAAGAAAAAGTCATTGAAAAAATTACGCCGGTTACAATACCCCGCACAGTTAAAGCTTCGCCTCTTGCCAGGCGCATAGCAGTTGAAAAAGGCATTGATTTGACCACAATAAAAGGAACCGGTGAGGGAGGCGTTATTACAAAAGAGGATGTTGAAAAAGCCATTGCCCCCAAAGAGTTGTTGCCTGCTGAAAAGAAACCAACCGCCACAGAAAATATTCGCATGGCGGTAGCAGCCGCCATGAGCAAATCGAACAGAGAAATACCGCATTATTATCTGCAAACAAAAATAGATATGAGCCATGCTTTGGCGTGGCTGGCCGAAGCAAACAAAACGCGTACCATTAAACAACGGTTGCTGCCGGTGGTGCTTTTAATAAAGGCAGTGGCAAAAGCATTAACTGAGGTACCGGAGTTAAATGGATACTGGCAAAATGGTTTTCAACAAAAAAGCGATATCAATATTGGTTTTGCAATTTCGTTGCGTACAGGCGGTGTAATGATTCCGGCCATTCATAATGCCGATAAAAAAACGCCGGATGAATTAATGCAGGCATTAAATGATATCATTCCCAGGACAAGGGCGATGAAACTAAAAAGTTCTGAATTAAGTGAATCTACCATCACTATTACAAGCCTGGGGGAAGGAAATGTAGAGCTGGTATATGGCGTCATTTATCCGCCCCAGGTAGCTCTTGTTGGGTTTGGCTGTATCATGGAACAACCATGGACAGAACATGGTATGCTTGATGTGCGACCCGCAATTACGGTTACCCTGGCTGCAGACCACCGGGCAACAGATGGAACTACCGGCAGCAGGCTGCTGATGGCAATAAACAATCATCTTCAAAAACCGGATATGTTATGACCGAAACCGAAGTAAAACAGGTAGTGGAGCAATTATTAAAAAAAATTGCTCCCGATACCGAACCGGCGAATCTGCAGCCTGATGATGATATCAGGCATACGCTTGAAATAGATTCCTTTGATGCATTGCAATTTGTAGTGGCATTGGATGAACACTTTGGCATTGATACACCTGAAGAGGATTACGGAAAAATTACTACGCTGCGAAATCTGGTTAATTATATAATGCAAAAAACAAGTGAACCAGGTTACCATAAATAATAAAGATTATTCCTTTGAGGAAGGGCAAACAATACTAAACCTGTTGAAGCAAATTAATATCGAAGTGCCGGCCCTTTGCCACGACGAGCGCCTGCATCCTGCATCTGTTTGCCGTTTATGCCTGGTGAAAATAAGTGGCGTCGATCGTTTGCAACCTTCATGCCGCACACTGCTTGCCACTGGTATGATAATAGAAACACATTTGGCCGAAATTGAAAAATACCGGAAAGGCATAATACAAATGCTGACAAAGGATTATCCTTTGAATGAAGTAATAAAATACCCGCAAAAAGAATTTCACCGGTGGGTAAATTATTACGGTTTAACAAAGGAAATGGAAAATAAAACATCTTCAGTTATTGATGGCTCGCACCCGTATATACAGGTTGATATGTCGCGTTGCATTAATTGTTTCCGTTGCGTCAGGATCTGTAATGCATTACAAGGGCAGTTTGTTTGGCATGTTATAGATCGTGGCGAAGAATCAAAAATCATTTCCGATTCTAAGGGACGGTTTGCAGAAAGTTCATGTGTAAGTTGCGGCGCCTGTGCCGATTCCTGTCCAACAGGGGCTATTGAAGACAAACAGGCAATAGCGTTTGGTGTGCCCGAGAAAACAGTTCGGTCTGTTTGTGCGTATTGCGGAGTGGGCTGTGAAATAAATGCTGGCGTAAAAGATCAGAAAATTGTTGGAATTCATCCGGTACAAAATGCCCCGGTTAATAAAGGACATCTTTGTGTAAAAGGCCGTTATGCCTGGGAATATGTGTATGCAAACGACAGGATAACACAACCAATGATACGGCGGCAAAACCAATGGGAAACAGTAACCTGGAACCAGGCAATTGAATTTTGTGCGCAAAAATTGAAGTCGATATCGCAGGAACATGGCCCCGATAGTATAGGTATTATCGGATCGGCCAGGGCAACCAATGAAGACAATTACTGTATTCAAAAATTTGCTCGAACGGTTATTGGAACCAATAATGTAGATAATTGCGCCAGGGTATGTCACCAGCCAACCGCCAAAGCCATGAGCATGGTGCTGGGAACAGGTGCAGCTACTAATTCATTTGATGATGTTGATGAAGCAACAACGATACTTTTGGCAGGCGCCAATACAACAGGCAGTCACCCGGTAATTGGCGCCAGAATAAAACAGGCCGTTTTAAAAGGCGCAAACCTGATTGTAATTGATCCCCGCAAAACCGAACTGGCAAAATATGCAACGTGCCACTTTCAACTAAAACCAGGCACTAATATCCCTTTATTCAATGCAATGGCAAATGTTATTGTAACTGAAAATTTGTATGACAAAGCATTTGTTAACAACAGAACGGAAGGGTGGGAGCTATTTAAAAATTTTATCAGTGAATGGACTCCGGAAAAAGCAGCGAAAATATGCCGCATTCATCCGCGCCTTATACGTGAAGCTGCCAGGTTATTTGCAAAGCAATCACCTTCCATTTGTTTCCATGGGCTTGGGTTAACAGAACATACGCAAGGAACAGAAAATGTGATAGCGCTGGTGAATCTGGCATTGCTTACCGGCAATATAGGCAAGCCGGGAACAGGCATTAATCCTTTGCGGGGACAAAATAATGTTCAGGGGGCGGCTGCCATGGGTTGCGATCCATCGGTATTTACAGGCATGGCATCTGTGAGAACGGAACGGCAAAGATTTGAAGGTATATGGAAAACAACACTGACTGCCGGAAAAGGGTTAAACCTGCCTGAAATGCTGGAAGCTGCATCCTCAGGCCGCTTAAAAGCTATGTGGATTACAGGGTATGATGTATTCTTTACCATGCCCGACGCCAATCATACAAAACATGCTTTTGAAAAACTTGATTTTGTTATTGTGCAGGATATGTTTATGAACGAAACGGCCGAAAAATTCGCCGACGTTTTTCTGCCCTGTGCATCATCATTTGAGCGGGAGGGGACCTTCATGAATGCCGAAAGAAGAATACAAAAGGTGAGAAAAATAATTCCGGTTCCACCCAACGTAAAGCCCGATTGGGAGATTGTATGCAATATGGCGGTTGCTATGGGCAGGCGTGAATTATTCAACTTTTCAACAGCACAGGATATCTGGAATGAAATAAGATCAACATGGGCAGCCGTATATGGAATAACGTACGACCGGCTCGAAAATGGCGGTATACAATGGCCTTGCCCAACAACCAGGCATCACGGAACAACTATCCTTCACACAGAATCTTTTCCGCGCGAAGGAGGCAAAGCGAAATTATCGGCCATTGATTTTATACCAACTCCTGAACAGGCTACCACTGAATATCCGGTTATACTGGTTACTGGCAGGGAACTATATCATTTCAATGCCGGAACTATGACTTACCGTACAGCCATTAAAGACATATGTCATACAGATTTGCTTCATGTGAACCCGGAAGACGCAGCTGCTTTTGGTTTAAAAGATGGGGATAATGCACGTGTTATCAGCAAATATGGCGAAACCATATTGCCGGTTTACACAGATGCGGCCATCAGAAAGGGAGAGGCATTTAGCCCGTTCAGTAACAATCTCGTTTTTATCAATAAACTAACCTCTTCGCTTAGGGATAATTATGTGCAAACGCCGGAATATAAGATCACCGCAGTTCGAATAGAAAAGGCTTAAACACTAAAAATGAATTTCACCTTACAGTATTTCCGCATTGGCCGCTATAACAGTAGTTTCCTTTTTCTCTGGCTTTTTGGAATCGCCGGCCGAAACCCCCGTAACTATAATATTACCTTTATGGTCCACCGCCAGGCTATGTGCAATATCTGAGCTGTGATTGACATCGCCATTTTGCCGTTTCACCCATTTTTCGGGGCTTTGGGACCGGCATTATAAGCCAGCTATCTCAGCACATTTATTTTACCGGTTTCACTCCAGCTTGTTTTGGCCGATTTTACTGTTATCCGGAAATAATACATGCCGTTCATTAATGCAGTTACATTTAAGTTGATATTGTGCGAACCTGCCGGTTTGTGTGCATCCGCGAGCGTTGTTATTTGTCTGCCAACGATGTCAAACACTTTTATGGTGACATGGCCGGCAACCGGCAATTCGTAAGATATTTTAGTTATACCGCCGGCCGGGTTCGGCGCAACAGCAACCCGGAAACGTGCCGGTAAATCATTGATCCCTGCTGAAGGACCGGTGGCAATCCTGGCAACTTGTTCGGCGCAACCGCCCAATTGATCGCCATGGTTGATATGGGCCATAGCAGCGGAACCGGGTATGCAAATTGTACCGCCTTTATGGCAGACCAGAACTTTATCGCCCTTGTTGCCGCAGACAGGCAGGGTTTGGGAGTATTTGATGGTTGCAGGGTGCCCCGTCACATATACATTTCTTAAAGCATCCACGGCAATGGAAAAAGCTACAGCGCCAAAACCCAGGTCATTACCTTTTGCTACCCACTGCTGCTCACCATTTGTGTTATATTTTACTGTTACATAGTTCTCGTCACTCTGCCCGGTTACATACACGTTGCCTGAGCCGTCCAGCGCAAGGTCAAATGCACGATGGTCAAAGTCGGTGCTGGTATACCTCGCCGCCCACTGCTCGTCACCATTTGTATTGTATTTAACGGTAGCATAGTCTTCTTCGTCAGTGTTTCCTCCGCTTTGTCCTGTTACATACACATTGCCCAGGGCATCCAGGGCAAGCGCTTTTGGGTGAGATTCAGGAAGAACATCGTATAGCGCTTCCCACTGTTGTACACCTGCTGTATTATACTTTACGGTGTGATAGTTGGATACAGGGCGTATTATATCGCCGTCTTCATAATAGCCCCTGGCTGACCTTCCTGTCACGTACACATTGCCATTGACGTCTACAGCTATGCTTCTTGCTTCATCTAAATCATTTACAGGACCGTTGTACCGTGTTACCCACTGCTGCGTTCCGTTAGCATTGTACCTGATAGTGGCGTAGTCATTACCGGTCCCAATGCCCTCACTAAATCCAGTTACATATACATTGCCATACTTGTCTACAGCAAGGGCATTTGCTGCATCGGTACTATTGGCCGCACCATTGTACCTGGCCACCCACTGTTGCGCTCCGTTTGAATTGTATTTGATCGTGGCATAATCATAACCGGTTCCTGCGCCCGTACTCGGTCCGGTCACATACACATTGCCAAAACCGTCCACGGCTAACCGTTGAGGAACAGAAGGCCTGACAAAATTTGATATGCCATCATTTCCATTGCCAGGGCCGTTGTACCGGGCCACCCACAGCTGTACTCCGTTTGCATTGTACCTGATGGTGGCAAAATCATATCCGGTTCCGCTGCCCTGGCTCTCTCCTGTAACAAACACATTGCCATCCTTGTCCACGGCCAGGGAAAGTGCCTGGTCGTCGCTGTTTCCGGGGCCATTGTATACCGATAACCACTGCATCACTCCATTTGCATTATACTTTACGGTGGCAAAATCGCTGCCGGTTCCTGCGCCTGCCAAAAGTCCTGCTACATACACATTGCCTTTGTTATCAGTGGCTATATCATTTCCAAGAATGTCCATGGCCACCCATTCTTCTTTAAACTGGGCGATAGTGGAAGTGTATAGAAGAATAAATGTTAACAGAAACAAAGGTTTACATAAATGCGTAAACTTTTTCATAATCAGTTTATTTAAAGAATTAATAAACATTAACCTGATTGCCGGCCGGGAAGGATTGACTTTCTTCAAAGTAGCAGGTTCCGTATAATGTGATTTTTAAGATTTATTAATAATGGAAGCACCGGCTGTCTTCATAAGGAAAGTTATTAAACAGCGTTACAGACCTCTTCGTCCGTAATGCTGTTGTTCCGATGTTCATGGTCAGCTAATTGAAGAATTATTAATCATTATCATCGCATTTCCCGATTTGATCTCCTATAAGGACAATTAAACTGAATTACAGTGTGTTGGCGGGCGCCCGGACAGTGGAGTTATTGGAATAATTTATTAACTACGCATCTAGCATCAATTGATTTGCAAATTACGTTATTTACCGAACCTGTTCAATGAGCCTCGTCAGGTTTTACGGGTATCAGTGTAAGTCACCGCAGGCCATCAGATTATGAGTGGAATATTACCGCTTTCTTACCGTACGCCGGTTGATGATATCTATTAGTGTTAGTCATGATGATGGGGGTCAATGGGAATAATAACCCGCAAAAAATGCAAATCATATACAGAATAGATGCAGGTCATTGGTTTTGCAATGATTTGTATGCAAATTGATTTAAAAAATTGTGGGCAAATAGAAGCTACAAATACCTGCGGAGAGGTGCCATTGTTGCCGTACGAAGCCTGCAACCTGGGCTCCATAAAACCTAACGGGGATTATTTTTGCATTCACAGGCGAATTGAAAAAATATAGCCGTGATGAAGCCAGGGATATTGTGGAACATCTGGGCGGACGAACTGTTGGGAATATTTCATCGAAGGTAAATTATCTGGTTACGGGCAAAGACCCCGGATCAAAATTGGAACGGGCCAGGAAAAAAGATAACCTTAAAATTATTGACGAAAAAAAGTTCCTGCAATTGATTGTGGAATATAAATTTGATCCCATAAAATATCATTTGAATCAATGAGGTCTGGCCAGAACACCAGGCCGTTAAGCAGTGCTCTATGGTCATCGTTTTTTTACTACAGCGATCGAACTTACTTTTCCGTACTGGCTGCAGCAAATCAAAATTATACTGCACGTTTATGCATTTTAGCCAATGGCTGCATCCTAAATAGTATCACAATAAAAAAGAACGTTTTATGATGAATTTTTTTGTACCCTACCTGCTCATCGTTTTAAATCACCTTCCTATTAATAATGTACCTATGAACGAGTTTGAATTACCCCAAACCTGGACAAAAGATTTTACTATCAGCTATTCCTTTAGTGGCAGTATGGATGGAAGCAGAACCGAATTAAAAATTTCCTACGATTCGTGCAGGTACATGGTATACCAGAGAATGAATGCCCCCAAAACAGGCGTATTTTCGATGACTGAAGCCAACCGTGCAGAAATCTTAAAAAAGATGCATGAACTGAAAGTGAATACAATAAAGTCGAAAGTAAGCATATACCCCGTCGATGATGGCTATTCGGAGGCACTATGCTTTGGCCACCACTGCATTTCGGGAGGCACCTCTGCCATTATGAGTGGCAGGGATAATGAAATATTTTCTAATGCGCATACATACCTTACAGATTTTGCTGTAAAGAAACGTAAAAAACAACGAAAGTAATTTTTATAAAAGGGCCGGCTCCGCTTCATTCTCAATTTCCTTAAAGAAGCTGTCCATTGCTCATTGTAAACCTGTTCTTCCTATTCTAAGTATGCTGATTATAAAATGACTGAAAGGTAGCAAGCGGTTACAGCTGAACGTTCTTTCCCGGCCGTTGGCGTCTCAGGGATGGCCCTTATTTATAGCGACTCAATTGAACTCATACGTGAAAAACACCCTTTTTTGCTTAACTAAACGACATGGGGGAAAACACGGCACTTTATATTACATAAATTCAGTATCTTAGAATAATTACTTTCTAAGCAACTCCATATAAATTATTTGATTAGTAGCAGCTTGTAAATAAATAAATGCACAAATCATCTATTGGGCATGTATGCTGCTAATAACATCGACATTCTTCTTGTAGAAGATAATCCCGCCGATATTTATATATTGAAGAAAATGCTTAATGCATCCTCTCTTCAGGTAAATAGGTTATTCACAACAGATAAGGTAGTGGAAGCCAAAGAGGCGTTAGTAAAACAACATTTTCATATCGCCTTGCTTGATTTAAGCCTTCCTGACAGTATTGGTATTGACACCTATTTAGGCATAAAGTCCTTTGTCAAAGAAATTCCCGTTATTATACTCACTGGTTTTAACGATACCGGCACTGCGCTCGAAGCATTGAAGCAGGGCGCACAGGACTATCTTGTGAAGGGAAACTTCAACAGTGATCTTTTATCCCGCGCTATTCAGTATAGCCTTGAAAGAAAAAAGGCAGAAGAAGCATTGCTGGTTAGTGAGGAAAAATATAAACAGATGTTTTATCAGAACATTTTTCCTTCATTGATTTATGACCCTTTTAGTTTGAAATTCCTTGAAGTAAACGATGCCGCTATAAAATGCTACGGCTATGGGCGGGAAGAATTTTTAACAATGACGCTTATAGACATAAGGGCGCCGGAAGACAGGCGCAAAGCTATAAGTCCAATAATCGACAACAAAGAAGGACAGGTTAAGTTATGGCAACATAAAAAGAAGAATGATGATATAATGATCGTTGAAATAGCTTTTTCGCCAATTAATTATTGGGGAAAAGTTGCTTCACAGGCGCAAGTACATGATGTAACAGAAGAAATTAAATTACAGAAAAAATTAGAAGATCAGAAAAAAGCAGAGCAAAAGAATATAACAGCAGCGGTGTTAAAGGCGCTGGAAAGCGATCGGGCGCACCTTGGAGCCGAGTTACACGATAATATTAACCAAATGCTTGCTACTGTAGCACTCAATCTGGAACATTCCCTGGCCAATATGGAAGTAAGAGATCAACTGATCAACAAAAGCATGCATGTTATAGAGCTTGTTATGAAGGAGATCAGGGAACTTTCAAGAACACTTATTGTAAGCGATATCAGTGAAATAGGGCTGAAAAAAGCCGTCAATGAAATGATCGCAAACATTGTTCTGGTAAAAAAAATAAAAATATCATTTTGCATGAATTGTTTCCCTGAAAAGAAAATAGATAAAGATGTAAAGATTGCCATATACAGAATTATACAGGAACAGCTGACCAATATTTTAAAACATGCGAATGCCAGTTCAGTCAACATTGAGTTAAAGAAAGAAGGAACCCTGATTATATTATTAATAAATGATAATGGTAAGGGGTTTGATACAAAGCTTCACCGAAAAGGTGTTGGAATTACAAATATGAATAGCAGGGTGAGTTTATATGATGGAGAAGTAAAAATTGAATCGGCACCTGGAAAAGGTTGTAAGCTTGTAGCAACGTTAAATATTTATAAATGAAACTCCATGTGGTCATCCTTACTGCAACATGCGAATGATGCTATATTTGCCATTGATCTTTCGGGTAAAATACTGCAATGCAACTCATGTGTAGAGAAATTTTATGGCTACCTGCCGGAAAATATCGTTGGAAGCCAATACATAATATTATTGCCTGAGGTGAGGCAGAAAGAATTTGAAAATATAAGAGATAATCTTTTGTTTGGGGAACAATCTGCCCCCTTTGAAACAGAAAGGGTCACACAAAATAAATCGCTTATAAAAGTATCGGCTTCTTACTCTGCCATTCGGGACAATTCTGGAAGGATAATTGGCATTTCTGTTATTGAAAGAAAAGTAATGCATCGTAAAACCTTGGAAAGTAAGGCTCAAGCCCTATTGGAAACGGCTCCCGATGCTATGGTGATCGTAAACGCCTATGGACAAATAATTCTTGTCAACGCGCAAACAGAAAAACTATTCGGTTATGCTAAAAATGAATTGTTGGGACAGGATGTGGAAATGTTGATCCCCGATCGTTTTGTAAGCAGACATAAGGGCCACAGGAAGAATTTTTTTGAAAACGCAAAGGCCAGAACGATGGGGGAAGGACAGGAGTTGTTTGGCAGGCACAAAACGGGCGCTGAGTTTCCCGTTGAAATCAGTTTAAGCCCACTGGAAACCGAAGAAGGGCTACTGGTGTCTGCAGCAATAAGGGATATTTCACAACGAAAAAAGGCAGAAGAAAAATTCAGAAATTTGTTGGAGTCTGCTCCGGATGCAATCATCATTGTAAATGAGTCGGGTTCCATTCAGTTAGTGAATGCGCAAACCGAAAAAATGTTTGGATATAACCGGGTTGAAATGATCGGTTATAATATAGAACTATTAATGCCCGTTCGTTATAATTCGATTCATCAGGTTCACCGTGTTAATTATTTCAAGAACCCCAAAGCAAGGAAGATGGGGGAAGGGTTCGATTTGCATGGAAGAGATAAAAGCGGTAAAGAATTTCCTGTTGAAATAAGCCTGAGCCCTTTAGAAACCGAAGATGGTTTACTCGTATCGGCAGCTGTCAGGGATATTTCGGAAAAAAAGAAACTGGAGAATCAGATAAAAGAGATAAATATTAATCTTGAAAAGAAAGTTCATCAAAGAACAGAAGAACTGGAAACAAAAAATAAAGAGCTTGAACAATTCGCGTATGTGGCGTCTCATGATTTGCAGGAACCGCTGAGGACCATATCCAGCTTTGTTGGTTTCCTTAAGGAAGAGTATTATAGGAAAATGGATGACATTGCTGATAGTTATCTGGACTATATTTTCCATGCTGCGGACCGGATGCAGACACTTATTAAGGACCTGCTGGATTATTCAAGGATAGGCAGAATGAGGGTATTACATGAAGTGGATTGCAATACGGTACTTTCCCAGGTAATGGCTGATTTGAGCAGCGCTATTGAAGAAGCCAATGCAAAAATTTCTGTCACAGAAGCCTTGCCGGTTGTGAACGGTTATCCAACAGAAATTAAGCAACTCTTTCAAAACCTGATCAGTAATTCTATAAAATTTCACAGGGATAATGCTCCGCCAGTAATAACAATTTCTTCCCAAAAAATACCCGGTGGATGGAGTTTCTCTTTCAGAGACAATGGAATAGGAATAGAGCAGCAACATCAGGAAAGAATATTTATCATTTTCCAACGATTGCACAATCGAACGCAGTATGAGGGCTCAGGCATAGGATTGTCACATTGTAAAAAGATAGTGGAATTACATGGAGGAAAAATATGGGTGGAATCACAACTGGATAAGGGAAGTAATTTTCAATTTACTATTTCTGAAAAGGAAAAAGAATGAGAAAGATCAATTCTGTTTTGCTTATTGATGATGACGAGCCAACAAATTTCATTAATAAAAAGATTTTACAAAGTTCAGGGCGGGTAGAAGTTATTCATGTTGCTAATGGAGGTACAGAAGCCTTACGGATCCTAAGCAACAACAAAAATAACTTAAATAATAGTTTCATCCCTGACGTTATCTTTTTGGATATCAACATGCCGGCTATGGATGGCTGGGAATTTCTTATAGAATTCAAGAAGCTCGAAAACCTGAAAGCTGAAAGAATAATCATTGTAATGCTTACTACATCGCTTAATCCCGACGATGAATTAAAAGCCAAAGGAATTAAAGAAGTGTATATGTACAAAAACAAACCTTTGACAAAGGACATGATTGAGGAAATAATTAATAATAATTTTAGTTTTTAGTGTTATGCACATAGTAATACTATGGCAAACAGGTTAACTTCCAGATGTTTTTAGTTAATATCAGGCATTCTTATAATCACATCTTTCGTTATCTTCATTTCGTTACGTGATGACCAACTTTTCACATCGTTTATTGTAACACACCTCCGGTGTGCGTTGTTGTATTGCCCATTCATTCCAGTTAAACTTTATCTTATGCGCTACCTCTACGCACTTGTATTTCTATGTCTTGCGCTCCATGCAAGCGCCCAAAAGCAGGTGTACATTCCCGGGGTATTTCTAACAGACCCCGCCCTCAGCACATGGTCGTACAGCCGTTCGGTACAATCGGAAAACTTTGTATGCTTTTGGGGACCGGTAGTAGGGGAGCATCCGGAAATCTATTCCGATCCCAACCTCCGGTTCACGCCTGCCCATGTACTGGATACGCTGGAAAAGCTCTACGACAAATTTGTTCATGAGATCCGGTTCTGTAATGAGGATACTTCCACCAATCTCGGTAAGTACAAGATCATTATTGTCATCAACGATACCTGGCCGCCGGGAGGCCCTACAGGCTGGGCCTTTGGCAGTAGCTATGATGATGTGATCGGGGCCATGTGGGTTCATCCGAATGCAGTACGTGACGGAGCTGTGCTTAGTCATGAGCTTACGCATTCGCTTCAGGGACAGAACAACATCGACCGCAATAAGGCAGGAGGCTTCAGGAACCAGTCTACCGGTTCGTTCTGGGAAACACATGCCAATTTCATGCGGCTGCAGGTATATCCACAGTTTGCCAAAGAAGATGTACCCCGGTGGATGGCTACACGCAGCTTCCAGTATTCTTCCACTCGTCACCACTATTGTGCATTCAATCTGCTGCTCACGATACAGGAGCTCGACAGCCTTGGCATGGTGAGCCGCCTCTGGCACGAGTCGGCGGCCAATGAACATCCGCTGATAACCTATCGCCGGCTGAAAGGCTGGACACAAAGCCAGTTGAATGACTTCATATGGGAATATGCTAAGCGCGATGTCATTGCCGATCATACCGTGTTGGGTACCGGTGCTTATATACGGGCCGAACGTCGCCGCCTGCAGAATGCAGAGCCTCATTACCTGTGGCGGCAATACACTTTATTGAAACGTGTGAATGACTCGCTGCCCCGGTACGTGGTGCCGGATTACCAGGCGCCGCAGGATTATGGATACAACATCATTCCATTGCATCCCACTTGTGCAAACAGGATAGTGAAAGTGAAGTTCAGGGGCCATGCAGAAACGGCCGGCGCCGGCTGGCGGTATGGCTTTGTAGCGGTGAAGACAGATGGTACAACAGCACGCTATAGCGCTTCTTATTCTGCATCGGAGGCGGAAGTGACATTTGCCATGAAGGAAGATGAAACGCTACTTTACCTCGTGGTGTCGGGAGCGCCCTCATCACATACCACCTATGTATGGGAGGCGGGATTCCCCAAAATAAAAAGATTCCCTTACGAAATAAGCATTGTCAATGCGGCGCCCGAAGGCTACCAGGCCGGTTTCCGAGATGAGTTCAGATCGGCAGGTCATATCCATGCCAATGGTGGCGGCTGGGTAAGCAATAGCGCTACAGTGGATGCTTCTGTGTATGTAGGGCCAAAGGCCATTGTACGAGGCGCTGCCAGGCTTACTGGTAATGTACGGGTGGAAGGCACTGCCTGGGTTGAAAACGCCGTGTTGAGCAACGACGTAGTGGTAAGCGGTAACGGCCATGTGTTTGGTGGTACGCTGAGTGGCAGCGTGCAGGTAACGGATAATGCCATCCTAAACTATTGCACCCTATCGGGCAATGTGGTAGCGAAACACAATGCGTTGGAATGGGGTGTAACCCTGGGCAGCGGCGTAGTGGTAGGAGGCGATGCGGAAACAGGCAGTTGTAGCACCTCCGGTGTATACCTGCAAACACCCCATTTCAACAATGGCCGTGCAGCATGCGATGGCAAGGGAGCTGCCGATGTTTCCAATATCGATGTCAATCCTGCTTATGCATTGTTCTCCAATGAGGCAATGGCCATCAGTGGATCGCCTGAATGTGTTCCGGCTGAGTTTCTACAAAACCTTGCCCTGACCGCGACGCCAGCTACTTCATATGTATCGCCCTGGGAGTCGTTGGCGGCTATCAAAGACGGCTTTACACCTGCAGGCTCCGGCGACCGGGGGCATGGTGTATATGGAAACTGGAATAATCCAAATTCTTTTCAATGGGTACAGTATGAATGGCCACAATCGTACCTGATCAATAAAACGGAGGTATATTGGTTTGATGATAATACAGGGGTGCGTATTCCGGATACGGCCTATGCCGAATACTGGAAAGACAATGCGTGGGTTTCTCTTGGTCCGGTTCCCGTACAGCGCGATGTATTCAATACCGTTTTTCCGGGTGGCATACGTACCAATAAGATCAGGTTGTTGATGCGCAGCAATATTCAATCAACAGGCATCATAGAATGGCGGGTATGGGGTTCCGATTCAGCCCTGCCGGCCCCTGGTTACAAACTGTTGTCCTTTGCCGGTACCCGAACAGATGGGGCCAATCAATTACAATGGGAAACGATGGCCGATGACCTCATAGCACATTATGAACTGGAATATGGTACCGACAGCATTCATTTCATCAGGGTGGCAACTGTGGCAAAGAACCTGGCACAGCGTTACCGGACTACTCATGCCAGCAATAGCGGCAACAGTTATTATAGATTGCGGCAGGTGTTTATTTCCGGAAGCAGCGCATATAGTACTGTTGTGAAGATCAGTACGGTAACGGAAAACCTGGCCATGCTGGCCACGGCCTCTACCTCTTATGTATCTCCCTGGGAAACGCTTGGCGCCGTAAACGACGGGTTTACACCGTTACATTCCAACGATAAAAGCAACGGCGCTTATGGCAACTGGTATAACCCTGATTCACTGCAATGGGTAGCCTACGAATGGCCGGCCAATAGCGTGATTGATAAAGTGGACATTTACTGGTTCGACGATGGTGGAGGCGTACGCACACCCACCACGGCGTACCTTGAATACCGGAATGACAGTGGTTGGGTACGGGTAGCAGATGTGCCGCTGGTAAAAGATGCGTTCAATCAGGTTCCTTTGAACGGCCTCAATACCAGCCGTTTGCGTGTGGTGATGAAAAACAATGTGGAATCCACCGGCATCCTGGAATTCAGGGTATGGGGTTATTATTCATTGCCCGCAGCAGAAAGATTGATCGTACTGTACAAAGACCCTTCTTATAATAAGCTGTAGACAATGCGATCCACAACCACCTGCAGATACAGAATGAAACCGGTGAAGGGGAACGGCATCGAAAATATCATTATGAGCAATTTCCTGGCACGCTCGTTACTATCCTCATTGTATTATAGTAATTGTAATAATCGTTTGCTTTTGGCCTTCTTCAAAATAGCAAGTCCGGTCACAGATGCCAGCAGGGAAGCAAAAAGAATACTGATCTTTGAATTATTAATTATTTCGGGATCGTTAAAAGCAAGGTTGGTAATAAATATGCTCATGGTAAATCCTATTCCGCCTAAACAGGCAGCACCGGCTATCTGGCGCCAGGTGATATCGGTTGAAAGCGTGGCTACTTTAAATTTAACTGCCAAAAAAGTGAACAGGAAAATGCCAAGAAACTTACCCAGCACAAGGCCGGTAATAATTCCTATTGAATTGCTACTGGTAAAACCCTCCAGAACATTCTTTGGAAAAATAATTGCTGTATTAGCCAGTGCAAAAATGGGAAGAATGATAAATGCTACGGGATTATGTAAGAAATGCTGCAGATGATACGATGGATTTTTATCATCTTCCTTATGAAAAGGGATGGCAAAGGCTAATAAAACACCAGCTATAGTGGCATGCACGCCAGACTTCAACATTAAATACCACATCACAATTCCTCCTGCTAAATAAATCGGCAGCCAGTAAACACGTTTTTTCCCTAATATGAATAGAATAAGAAAAACCATTAAGGCTCCAAGGAAGAAATACAAATTGAAACTTTTGGTATAGAACAGGGCAATTACGGTTATTGCGCCTAAATCGTCAATTATAGCCAATGCGGTAAGGAATATTTTTAGCGAAACCGGCACCCTTTTACCAGCCAGGGAAAGTATGCCTAATGCAAAAGCTATATCGGTCGCCATAGGTATTCCAAAACCGCTTTGAGTATTGGTTCCTGCATTAAATATAAAATGCAGCAGAGCCGGCACAACCATTCCTCCTGCAGCAGCCAGTATAGGTAATATTGCGTGCTTGAAATCCGATAGTTCCCCAATGTAGAGCTCCCGCTCAATCTCAAGCCCTACCAATAAAAAAAATATTGCCATAAGACCGTCGTTCACCCAATGCTCGTAACTATAGTTCAACCCTAAAAAAGACAGATCCAGATGACTATGCCATAGGTTTACATACTTTTCCCCTACATTACTGTTGGCAATTAACATAGAGATAAGCGTACACCCGATCAAAATAAATCCGCTGGCTTTTTCGCTTTGAAAGAAACCTTTAAATAAGTCCCATTTTTTTGCCATAATGTTTTATTTAACCTGTAATAGCTGTATTAATTCTCCTGTGTTTATGGTCCGTTATTAGATGTTTTACAATTGTTTTAAGTATGTGCAAGGGCATGAAAATTGATGCATATAACTAAATCATGAATAAAATTCTTGTTCCAACCGATTTTTCAGATACTGCACTGAAAGCGGCTTTATATGGAGATGGTGTAAGCAGTAGCGGTTACCTGAATAATGCCGAGTTATACGCCGGGAATATGGAATATATAATAGCGACCAATTCCGTTCCGCTCACCGGCGGTACGTTGACGCTGCAAACGGGAACGGTTAATAATTATAAAATGCCGCTTTTGGCGCCGATGGCCGGTATACTTACCAGGTAATTCGTGTACCTGTATATTACAGCCTCGTTATGAACGCCGACATTACGCCGCCCAGGTGGGATGGGACTACCGGGGGAGTAATAGTGATGGCGGTAACCAACAACTTTATCATGAATGGGTATGCTATCAACGTGGCGGCGGCGGCGTACGAGCCGGCAATACCAGTTAAAAACAGGCCTTAATGAATTGCGGCTAACCGACCTGCAAAGCTTGCCGAACGGAATATATTTTGTCAAAGCTTCCGATGGCGCCCATTACCGGAATGGTAAATTGGTAATTCATAATTAATGCTGTATGGATTGATTCATTGTTTGCATCTCTACTCAAAAAAAGTTAATTTTTATTTGGAAGAAATATTTTCCCTGCATTAAATTAGCCTGCCTTTTTTGAGGCGCTTTTATTCTATTAATAAATCTAATCTATTTGTTAATCTTATGTTAGCGCAACATCGTCAACCCCGGCGCATTGAAGGCCGTGGACTTTTTGTCCCTCTTTTTGTACTTTTTTCTTTATCAATCACTTTATTACCTTTTCAATCGGTTATCGCACGACCGGGACCAGTAAAGACCTCCAGCTTTTCTGCCCGTTTTATGAATTTGGAAGCTACCGCGAAGGAAACATTTCGCTACAATGCTTCACTCTTCAATGGTCAGAACCGGTCAGTCGTTTATGAATTACAAACCATTGTTCCACCAGGATGGAGTAGCAGTTTTCGCATAGATGGGATGCAGGTTACCTCTTTCAAACTGGACTCAAACAAATTACAGGACATTTCTATTGAACTAACCCCGTCACCTGCTGTAAAACCCGGTAAATACGCGATTCCCGTTAAGGCTGTCTCTGACCAGGGGACGCTGGAACTGAACCTTGAAGCGGTAGTGAAAGGTTCGTATTCACTTGAATTAACAACGCCTTCCGGCCTGTTAAGCGATGAGGTAACGGAAGGCAAGCGGAAGCCCATTTACCTTTCTTTAAAAAACCAGGGCACCTTGCCACTCGACAACCTTGATCTATCTGCACAAACGCCTTCAAAATGGAATGTCACCTTCGAACCTTCCAAAATTGACCATTTGGAACCTGGTAGTGCCGTTACTGTAACCGCAAGTTTAAACGTTCCGGATAAAACCATAGCAGGCGACTACCTTACAACCTTCACGGCCAACAATGCTAATACTACTTCCAGTGTTTCATACAGGTTGACCGTCACAACCTCCTGGCTAACAGGCTGGCTCGGTGTGCTGATTATTTTAATAGCCATCGGAATAGTGTATATTCTCATTCGAAAATATGGTAGAAGATAAGATACTTTCATTATGAAAAATCCTGTCATTGAATTAATAGGGTTGACTAAACTTTATGGTTCATTGAAGGCGGTAGATAATCTGAACCTGGAAATTTCCAAAGGAGAGATCTATGGTCTTCTTGGACCAAACGGGGCCGGCAAAACAACTACCATTCTTATGATGCTGGGGCTTACAGAGCCAACTTCAGGAAAGGTTTCGGTATGCGGCTATAATGCTACCAGCAACCCTGTTGCGGTGAAACAAAAAGTTGGTTACATGCCGGATAATATGGGATTTTATGACGGTATGAATGCTCTTGACAATCTGGTATACATAGGCAGGTTAAATGGCATTCCCGAATCCAGGGTTAAAGAAAGGGCTGTTGAACTTATGGAGCTGGTAGGTTTATCAAAGGCTATTGATAAAAAAGCCGGCACCTATTCCAGGGGGATGAAGCAACGTTTGGGGCTTGCCGAGGTACTCATTAAACAACCGGAAGTTATCATCCTTGACGAACCTACGCTGGGAATAGATCCAGCTGGTGTAAAAGAGTTTTTAACCCTTATAAAGGAGCTCAGCAAACAGCAAAGCATCACTGTTTTATTATCGAGTCACCACCTTAACCAGGTTCAACAGGTTTGTGACCGGGTAGGTATTTTTGTGGAAGGCCGGTTGCTGGCCAGCGACAATATTGACAAACTGTCAACTCATTTATTTTCCCGCGAGGCACACGTGGTCATAATCACGTTTGCCCATCCACTGCAAAATATAGAAGAATATAACCAGCAACTATTAAATATTGAAGGAGTAAATGCAATAGAAATGCACGATAACACCATTGAAATATCCTGTACAAGAAATGCCACCCCTGAATTTGTACGTTTTTTTGTTGAGAAAGGCCAGGATATCATGGGTGTTCAGCGGAAAGAATATGGTCTTGAAGAAATTTATCAACGATATTTTGAAAATACACTAACTGAAAATGAAACCAATGGAAAGTCCGGTAGTATATTTCAAAGGTCTTTTTTCAAAAAAATTAAAAAGTAATGCGCTTACAGTTGTTGGCGCCAGTAGCATATCTAAACACAAGCAGCCTGTTTCACCCTTTGTGGTTATCGTTAAAAAAGAAATTGGCGATCAGGTAAGGAGCTGGCGTTTTATAGTTTTGTTGGTGTTAATAGTGCTCACATTTTTGGGTTCTATGTATGTGTCGATGACCAATATCACAAACCCCGCTGCCAGTTCCGCGATACCAGACAATGGACTGTTGTATTTAAAGATACTGACCACTACAGATGGCTCCCTTCCATCGTTCCACATTTTCATGAGTTTCCTGGGCGCCATATTGGGAATTGGTCTTGGGTTCGATGCCGTAAATTCGGAACAACAAAACGGTACATTGATCAGGTTGCTGGCCCAGCCGATATATCGTGACAATTTTCTTTTAGCCAAATTCATAAGCCCTCTTATAGTTATTTCTGCATTATTCCTTTCGCTGGGCTTGCTGATGATTGGTGGTGGATTGGTCATTACAGGGGTTTCTATTGAAATAGTGGAGGTATTACGGATACTGACGTTTATTTTGCTAACGGTACTCTATGTGGGCTTTTGGTTAAGTTTATCTATTTTACTTTCGGTGAAATTTAAACAAGCGACCACTTCGGCGCTTACAGCAATAGGCATTTGGCTCTTTTTTACGATCTTTTATAAGATTGTAGTCAATATGGTGGTAAAGGCTTTTTTACCAGACCCGGCGTTTCTTTCGCAAACTGACATTCTGGATTATAATAATTTAATACTGGGTTTCCTCCGGTTTGCACCAAGTCAGCTTTATACAGATGCCACAACCGTAATGCTAATGCCTGCTGTGCGAAGCCTGGGGCCGCTTACAATGGAACAAATGGCAGGCGCTATTCCGGCTCCATTATCATTCAGGGAAAGCGTATTGATCGTTTGGCCCCAAATTACTGGTTTGATTGCTGCAACTGTAATGTGTTTTGCCATTTCATATTACTGGTTTATGCGAAGAGAAATCAGATCATAAACCAGAAGGCTGAAAGATGTTTTTGCTTTTTCGTTTTTAGGCATCATTCAAATGGAAGCTCCGGCTGAATGAACGTTTCCGGTATTCCTGCCTTATTTGTCATATCAATAAGCTACAGGCAATGAAATGTATGGAATATCGCTGTAATGGTGTCGCTTATTGTTTTGCTGTGTAAATTTTGAGACATTCAGTAGAACAAAAATAGTGATTGCTTTTACCGGGATGCATATTTTTCAATGCTTTTACCCTGCCGGTCTACAAACCATTTGTCTGCTTCTGCATAGGCAATTGGCAGGCGTTGCTGAATCTTTAGAATTGATTACCATTTTTACACTAAAACTGCTTCAGTACCGGCCGCTCCAATTTACCAGATTTTGATTTGCTTATCATTGTCGAGATACATCATCTCGCCAGGTTTCACATTAAAAGCTGAGTAAAAAGCCGGGGTGTTCATCAGTGGGCCATTCACCCGCCACATGGGTGGCGAATGAGGATCGTTATTTACCCAGTAGCGCAAGTATTCGTCTTTCATTTTCACCCGCCAGATCCTGGCTACTGAAAAGAAAAATCGCTGAATGGGTGTAAACCCACCGATCCTCGTGGTATCCTGTCCCTGTTCGGTCATTTTAAAAGCGTCAAGAGCCACGGCAACGCCGCTTATATCTGCTGTATTTTCTCCTACAGTAAGCGCGCCTTTCACATGAATGCTGTCCAGTACGGTGAATTTGTTGTATAGGTCAATGACCTGTTGGGTGATGGCCTTAAACTTTTCGTAGTCTTTCGGTGTCCACCAGTTTTTTACGTTCCCGTCTTTATCAAACTGGGCTCCCTGGTCATCAAAAGTATGCGTCAATTCATGTCCGATAACCATACCGATACCCCCATAGTTAAGGGCGTCATCGGCATTATTGTCGAAATAGGGAGATTGCAGAATTCCGGCGGGAAACACAATTTCGTTGGCGTAAGGATTATTATAAGCGGTAACTGTGGAGGGGGTAGTGAACCACTCGGTTTTATCAACAGGTTTCCCCAATTTGGCCAGCTTATATTGGAAATTGTTTGCAGCCGCCGACACCACATTTTCAAAATATTTATTCCTAACAATAGTCACATGGCTGTAATCACGCCATTTATCAGGGTACCCGATCTTTTTTGTAATGGCAAATAATTTTTCCCTGGCTTTTTGCTTAGTGCTGTCACTCATCCAGTTCAACTGGTCGATCCGGTTTGAAAAGGCCTTTTGCAGATTATTCACCAGTTCCAGCATTCGCGCTTTTGCCGATTCGGGGAAATATAGCTTTACATACAATTGTCCCAGTGCATATCCCAGGTAGTTGTCTACCGCGCTGGTCATTACTTCTCCGCGTGGCTTTTGTACAGCTTGTCCGGTTAGGGCCTTGTTATACTCAAAGGATGCATCCACAAAAGGCTTGCTCAAATAATCTGCATAACTACTAATATAGTTCGCTTTCAGGTATATTTTCCAATCCCCGAGCGGGACCGATTTCAGCAGCGTGTTCACTTTAGCGTAATAACCTGGTTGGCCACATTCAGCGAATCCATTGTGGCGCCCAGTGTTTTGAAGTAAGCTGTCCATCCTATATTATCTTGTTGTTTATTTAAATCAGCCAGGGCCATTTTATGAAAATTACCTTTTACATCCCGCGTTTCAATATTGGTTTTATGTGAAGCAGCCAGTTGTTTTTCAATATTGTAAACAAGCGTTGCGTTTTTTTGCGCCAAAATGGGATCGGTTCCAGTCAATGTAAAAAGAGCTGCGAGATATTTTTTATAGGCTTGCTGAATAGAAACGGAGGCGGAATCGGTCTTGAAATAATAATCCCTGTCGGGCATGCCGATACCCGATTGAGAAATATGTCCCATGTTTATGCTGCTGTTTTCCTGATCGGGCAAAACCTCAAAAGCAATGAGAGATACGGTTGACAGTTTGGCTTCTTCTGCTATGAATGAGGTCATATCAGAAATACTAGTGATGCCATTGATCCGGTTCAACCCGGTTTTGAGGGGTTCAAAACTGCGTTGGTTGATCATATTGGTATCCATTCCGGAAGCAAAGAAATCACCAATCTTTTGTTCCAGGCTACCCGGCACATTATTGCTTTTTGATATGCTATCGAGAATACCTTGCAACTTGAGGCGCTGCTGAAAGTTCATGAACCGGTAGGCGCCTACGCCCGACTGGCTCGCCGGTATTTGTACGGTATCGTACCATTGGGCATTTACATAATTAAAAAAATTGTCGCCCGGCTTGCGGGTCGAGTCTATTCCTTCAATAGCTATAAAGGATTTTCCGGTAGTACTTGTTTGGCAGGCAACAAAAGAAACTAAGGTGACAGATAGCAAAAACAAATTTTTCATATCGGTTTGGTTGGTGGCGAAACGATGCTGAATAATTGATAAAGATATCATTTTGGGTTTATAATTAAAGCAGCTACGTTCTACCTGAGGGAACTCTTCCGGTAACTATATCCATTAAGCGGGGTAAATGCAGGTATGTAAAATAGAAAAGCCTTCAACCATTCAATTTTGCAGGACTACTTATTAAAAGTTTATCTCAAACGTTTACAGCATGCAACCCAATGGAAGGATCAAGCTCAAAAACCTGCAAATGGCAGGGTAACATTTCTTGTTGCATAACTTAAATGTTTTAAGTAAGTTTCTTATTGTCAATACCTATCACTTCAAGTTCGATATTCTTCACATCGGCCCTTGTTTTAAAGTTGTTGATTATTTCTACGACATCATGATCAATAACTCTTGAATTGCGACCGTCGATAACAACCCTGGCATTAACAGGCACATGATTCAGCATTTGCAGAATACTTCCTTTGTTTAAAAAACTTACCTCTTCCGACAGAATAATATTGTATTCCCGTCCTTTCTCATGATTATATTCGATCATGTAGAATGGGTTTCTGAAATTGTTTCTAAGAATATAAAATATAGCCACGACCATACCAATAGCAATGCCTTGCAGTAAATCGGTAAATACAACACCGATAACCGTTACCATGAAAGGGATAAATTGACTCCATCCCAGTTTATACATTTCTTTAAAAAGAGATGGCTTTGCCAGTTTACAACCTACAACAATTAAAATACAGGCAAGCGTTGCGAGTGGTATCATATTTAAAATGCGTGGGATCAGCAATGCGCAAACCAATAGCAGAATGCCATGGACAATGGTCGAAAGTTTGGTGCGGGCGCCAAAAGAAATATTGGCCGTACTGCGTACTATTACCTGCGTGATCGGTAACCCTCCGATAAACCCTGAAACAATATTGCCAATACCCTGGGCCTTCAATTCCTGGTTGGTTGAAGTGATACGTTTTTCAGGATCTAATTTATCGGTTGCTTCAACGCATAATAGGGTCTCAAGACTTGCAACAATCGCAATGGTGAAACCAGTAACATAGACTTCCCAGTCAGCGATCCTTGAAAAATCGGGTAGCATAAACTGGTTAAAAAAATCTACGAAACCATCTGCCACAGGCAGGCTGACTACCTGGTCGGAACCCAACCGCAAATCGCCGCTACCCAATGAAAACAGATAATTAAAAAACACACCTGCAGTTACGGCAACTAATGGCCCTTGTAATACTTTAAATATTTTATGCTTTTTGATCAAAACAATTTCCCAAAACAACAGGATGGTCAGGGAAACAAGGGTGATGATCAAGGCACCTGGTGAAATTAAATTCAGCAAATCTGACACAGCACCAGGCAAAGCCGAAATGGTATTCTCATCATTTAATTGTTTAAAACCCACATTTCCTTCATAATCCTTATTATAACCCAGCGCATGTGGGACCTGTTTTAAAATTATTATCAATCCGATGCCTGTAAGCATTCCTTTTATAACGGAGGAAGGAAAAAAATAGGCAATAACGCCAAGTTTTGCCAGGCCCATAATAAACTGGATAATACCTGCAATTAATACAGCTAACAAGAATACCTCCCAGGTGCCCAGCTTTTCGATTGATTTAAAAACAATAACTGCCAGCCCGGCAGCAGGGCCGCTGACCCCAAGGGCAGATCCGCTAAGGCTTCCTACTACAATACCACCTACTATACCTGCAATAATACCTGCAAACAGTGGAGCTCCTGATGCAAGAGCAATGCCGAGACACAGTGGCAGAGCTACAAAGAATACAACTACTCCGGATGAGACATCACTCCTCAGATACCGAAACAAGCTTTTCATATTATGATATTTTAGACAAGCTTTCTATTTTCATAATGCGCGCTTATACAATTGGCATCAACGGTATCATTCAAATGGAAGCTCCGGCTAAATGAACGTTTCCGGTATTCCTGCCGAACCCATCCTTCCTCATTATTTGTTTCCTTGTTTTCATTATTTTCTTCATGTGTATCAATTAATAAATAACAAAGGGGTTATTAAAGTGATGGTCGTCATCGTCTCTTTTGCGGATAAACCTTAGTAGCGTACGCATATAATTTTTTAAAGGCAGCCGCAACTGATTGTACAACCTGCTTAATTGAGATCGCATACTTTACCTCCTGAATAAGCTATTATACAATAAGATTTCAGCAACAATTAAATTTCACTCAAATTGTGAGCAGGGGAGGAGGCTTGGCCATCACCCTGTTGAGCAGGTGGCTGAACAGATTTTTAAAATTGTTTACCATTGTTTTATGTTTTTAAAGGTTACTTAAAAATATAATTGTTTAATAATCCATTCCTCCCATTTCATGTGCAGCTACAGGTACTACAGCGTCTTTTTTGGGTTTATCAGCAATAACACATTCGGTTGTAAGTAACATGGCTGCAACGGAGGCTGCATGTTCCAGGGCAATTCGTGAAACCTTGGCAGGGTCTATTACGCCGGCTGCCATCAGGTTTTCATATTGTTCACTGCGGGCATTGAACCCATAGTCATCTTTACCCTTCTTAATGTTTTGAACTACGACACTTCCTTCCAGTCCGCAGTTGTAAACTATTTGACGCAGCGGTTCTTCTACGGCACGTTTTACAATGGCGATGCCGGTAGTTTCATCTTCATTACGGCCTTGCAAATCCTGTAACGTTTGGCTGGCCCGTATGTAAGCTACACCACCTCCGGGCACAATACCTTCTTCAACCGCGGCCCGCGTAGCATGCAATGCATCATCCACACGGTCTTTTTTCTCCTTCATTTCAACTTCGGTGGCAGCGCCCACATATAATACGGCAACACCGCCGGCTAAACGAGCCAGTCTTTCCTGCAATTTTTCTTTGTCATAGTCGGAGGTGGTGACAGCTATTTGGGCTTTTATTTGATTAATCCGGCCGGTGATCGCGTCCTTTTCCCCGTGACCGCCTATAACAGTTGTATTGTCCTTATCGATAGTGATAGTATCTGCCGAGCCGAGATGGGTCAGGTCGACATTTTCCAATGTGTAGCCCTGTTCTTCGCTGATAACAGTACCCTTTGTAAGTACGGCAATATCCTGTAACATTTCTTTTCTTCGGTCACCAAAGCCAGGCGCTTTTACAGCTGCAACCTTTAACGTACCGCGTAACTTATTAACCACAAGCGTAGCCAGCGCTTCCCCTTCAATATCTTCTGCGATAATTAACACCGGACGACCTGCTTTGGCTGTTTTTTCCAAAATGCCCACTATATCCTTCATAGCAGAAAGCTTTTTATCATAAATAAGGATATAGGGTTGTTGCAGTTCAGCCTGCATTTTTTCAGTATTGGTTACAAAGTAGGGAGAAATATATCCCCTGTCGAATTGCATTCCTTCTACTACAGCTACGCTTGTATCCGTTCCTTTGGCTTCTTCCACGGTGATCACGCCTTCTTTACCCACTTTGTTGAATGCCTGGGCTATCAAATCACCGATGGTTTCATCGTTGTTGGCAGAGATGGTAGCCACCTGGCGCATCTTGCCGGCATCGGTGCCTATTGTTTGTGATTGTTCACGCAGGTTTTTTACGATCGCTTCTACGCCTTTATCTATGCCGCGTTTCAGATCCATGGGGTTAGCGCCGGCAGCTACGTTCTTCAATCCCTCATGTATAATGGCCTGTGCCAGAACGGTAGCCGTGGTGGTGCCATCGCCTGCCAGGTCTGCTGTTCTGGAAGCTACTTCCTTCACCATCCGGGCGCCCATATTCTCAAGCGGGTCTTCCAGTTCAATTTCTTTGGCAACGCTTACGCCATCCTTGGTTATGGCGGGAGCGCCAAACTTTCTTTCAAGCACTACATTTCGGCCTTTAGGGCCAAGGGTTACTTTAACAGCGTTGGCTAACATATCAACGCCTTTTTTCATCCGGGTTCTTGCAGTTACATCAAAAAACAATTGTTTTGACATAGCTTATCTGATTTTTAGCGGTTGTAAATAAATATTCGTGAAATAATACTCACTGAGGTTGAATTATCATTAAAGGATTGCGAGAATATCAGACTCCCGCATAATCAGCAGTTGTTGCCCTTCATACTGGAATTCGGTACCAGCATACCTGCCATACAGTACCTCGTCCCCTATTTTCACGGTAGTGGGCTCGTCCTTCTTACCCGGACCGGCGGCCAATACTATTCCATGCTGCGGCTTTTCTTTTGCAGTATCCGGAATGATAATACCCCCTGGTGTTTTTTCGGTGGATGGTGCGGGCTTGATAATAACCCTGTCATGCAATGGAGTGGCTTTTACATTTTCTGTCATAACATATGATTTTGAATGAATTAAATACAAAGTCAGATTTTATTACGCGCATATAAAGCCTGCAGAAAAATTGTCTACAACTGGTATGCCATACGTAAATAATTTCGGGAACTGAAAAAAAAGCAGGAAATTTTTTCAGTTTTATGAGTAGGCATGTCATTTTATATTTGACAAAGGTTCATTTACTTTGATATAGGCTGCCCCGGCATTGCCAATACTCTTTTAATAATAAAATGGTTTTAACAAAGAGTTTACTAACGTCTGCCTATTTTTATTTAAAACCAAAATGAAAACTGCCGGCTTTGTTGCCCTTTTTCTTATTTTACAATCTTCGCTTTTATCGCAACCTGCAAACATTATTATCACTGGAAAAGTATTGGATAATAACAATACGCCCCTTGCTTATGCAAGTATAACTGCAAAGCACGCTGGCACCTTTAGCAATAAATTTGGCGAGTTCTTACTTAAATTACCCGCCGGTTATAACCCCGACACCCTGGTGATCTCATTTCTGGGTTATGAATCGCAAAAACTAAGCATATCCTCAATCAATACCTCAGAAATTTTAATTATAAAACTGGCAAAAAAGCCTGTTGTTTTACAGGAGGTAATTATAAAGCCTATAGATCCGGTTCAGTTGATTCAAAATGCCATTGCCAATATTCCGCTAAACTACTATTGCCATCCGCATATTATGAACGGCTTTTACAGGATTGATACCAAAAAGGGAGATGAACATATTATGTTGTCTGAAGCCGTATTTGATATCTATAATTATGGCTATGATTCCAAAAAGAAAAGTCAGTTCAGGCTGAACAAAATGAGGGCGATCCAGGATGAACAGGCTTCGCATGGGATTGATCTCGGGCTGAAGCCTAAAAATATTTTTGAATATGACATCGTTAAACATATTACAGAATCTGACCTGTTCAGTAAAAGCGGCCTCAAAAGTCACTGGTTTAAATTGCAGCGAATAATCGATTATAACGGAGTTGAGGCTTATGAGATCATATTTGACCAAAAAGATGGTATTAAGAAATCGCTGTATAAAGGAAAGTTATACATAGCTGTCAATGACCTGGCCTTTATCTCTATTGGGTTTACGAGAAGCCCGAAGGGTTTGCCCTATGCAGAATATGGGGATGCTGGAACAAGAGCGCTAATGAAACTGGTTGGAATAGACATAGATATTAAAAGGGATGATTTTCTTGTGAATTATAGCAAACCGGGCAATAAGTGGGTGCTGTCTGGAGTAAGAAACGACAACACGCTGAACTTTAAAAGCAACCGTGCCTATTACGATTTCAGTGCAGATATCCGGGTTGATTACATTGTTACAGGTATTGATACTGTCAATATTAAAGAGATAGCAGACAATGAAATGCTGGGAAACAACAAATTTATTGAATACCAGCCAGGCAGCAATGAAAGGGATTTCTGGAAAGATTACAATACCATTCTGGCTGATTACAATGCTGATACCATCGCATCGAAGATAATTGCAAAAAATGAAGCTTATAATCTAAAAGGTAAAATCGAAAAACGGCTGCAAAAACTACCAAATGATAAATCCGTGCGCATTGATTCGCTGCTAAGTTTCTACCATCAGCAGGGGATCTTTAACGGCGCTGCGCTTATAAAACAGGATGACCACATAATTTTTCAGAAAAATTATGGTTTGTCAGATCGTGAAAACAATGTACCCATAACGAGCAACACACAATTCAGGATTGGTTCACTTACTAAAACTTTTACCTCCCTGCTGATACAACAACTGATCACTGAAAATAAGATCAGCATATATGATCCTGTTGGCAAATTCATTCCTGGTTACATTCATAAGAATATTACCATAGAGCAGTTATTAACACATACTTCGGGCATCCCCAATTATACCGGCAGGCAAGATTATCTCAATGAAATAATGACCAGAGAGATTTCTCTCCCTGATATTGTCATCAAATTCTGCAGTGATTCATTAGCATTTAAGCCAGGTAGCGTATTTCAATATTCAAACTCCGGTTATGTAATCCTGGCAGCTATAATAGAAAACGTTACAAATAAAACGTACGGACAGGCATTAAAGGAAAGAATTTTTACCCCGCTTAAAATGGATCATTCAGGGTTTGCCTTGGATAGTATCAATTCAAAAGGTTATTGGTACAATTTGCCTGAACCTGCCTATAAAATAAAAAATGTAGCGGGGGCCGGTGGAATTATATCTACCGCAGCTGATCTGTTAAAATGGGATGAAGCATTATACACAACCAGGCTGCTGCCGACAGAAAAAATAAATGGATTATTTGAACCCAGGTCGGAATATGTTGACTGGGATGCCTGGTATGGATACGGCTGGATGATCGACAGAAAGCTATTTAACCAATCAAAAAAGCACACCCTTATATATCATCCGGGAACTGATTTTGGTTATTATACCATGTTCTTAAGGCAGCCAGACAATAAAAGTGTAATTATTTTGCTCAATAACAGTGGAGATTTTCCAAGATTTGATATCGCAGATTTGCTTTTGGATTTAATTAATCAATAGTTAATGGCTAACTCAATATCGAAGAACAATTCTTACTCAGCCAAAATTGGTGCAAAAATTTATGTATATTGAAGAGTTGTGCGAAATGTATTGAACTAGAAACATGCCCAAAAATTAACCGTCTACTAAAACACAGATATGAACACTCAAAATGGTGTTAAGACACACTTTTTTTTACTGATTTTTATTTTTTTGACAAGTGTGACAAGGTCGCAAACTGCAGATACGTTTAAACTAATCAGCTCAGCTTTCGAAGAAGGGAAGCCCATTCCTGCCAAATATACATGCGATAGCATTAATATATCGCCACCGCTTAGCTGGAGGGGATTTCCTGAAAAAACGAAAAGTTTTGCTTTAATTATGGATGATCCCGACGCGCCAATGGGTACCTGGGTACATTGGGTAATTTATAATATACCCGGCACAATTAGTCATCTTGAGGAGAAAAAAAGTGGCGAGCAAATTAAAGCAGTAGATGGTTTAAATAGTTGGAATGAAAAGGGGTACAGCGGTCCTTGTCCGCCAGGAGGAACGCATCAGTATAATTTCAAATTATATGCTTTGGATAAAATTTTAACTTCAAAAGAGGGGATGACAAAAGCTGAGCTTCTCGATGCGATGAAAGATCATATACTGGGTGAGACTACACTAACCGGCTTATTCAGGAATTACTAAATGATCGTATGACCAAAAAGCCCCTTCAAATGCAATTATTTAAAGGCGCTTTTAGCGTTACCTGCCTGGCACCATTCAGTGACCTGCCAACGAAATAAAGAAATGTTGTAAGACAAACATTGTTTAATCTCTTGATCGAATTAATGTAAACTTCTTTTTAAGCCGTAAGAATGGTTTCTCAAAAAAACTATATGATAACATGGCGATAACGACAGTTACAACGAAAGCAATTATGAAACCCACATTGTTTCGCCACTCATGCGCACCGATCAATTTACTAAAAGCATCCAGTTCTTTCTTATATATATGATATACAAACCAAAATATCGTTATATGGAAAACGTACAAACCATAAGATATACGACCGAGGTAGGCCAAAACCCGGGGCATGTACTTTTCTTCGGCGCCATACAAAGACAAAAAGAAAAATATTACTCCTGAAAGAATCAGCCACCAACCAGTAATTGCCTGCAGGATTGTTGAAAGATGTGGCGCGTCTGCATGAACTTCACAAGCAATGGATGCGATTAACCAACACACTATTCCTCCAACGAACATCGCAATTCGCACCATCACAGGCCATTTAGGTTGCCACCCCTTCATGTAAAGGGAGAAAAGGATACCTGCTGCAAAAAATTGAAATTGCACAAAGCTATTCGTCCATTCGCCGCTAAATCCTTTCGTGGGCCTTTGCGCATAATAAATGATAGCTGCATATGCTATGAACAGTGCCAGATAAGAAAAAATGAGCAATCCCCGTTTGCCTGTAAAAAAGAGAATCAAAGGTAGCAAAATGTAAAGTTGTTCTTCTACAGAAACACTCCAAAGCGGATTAATGGGATAAGATGCAAGCCATCCCTTAAATGTAATATACCAATTACCGGAAAAAAAGCTAAATGCAAACTGTGTGTCGGAAGAAATTTGTCCAAACTTATCTGAAAACTTTGTAACTATAACCATTACAAAAAAGAAAGTGAAATACAATGGCCAAATACGTAGTATTCGTCGTATATAAAATGACTTAACACTAATTCTTCCAAATAATTCCTGCTCCTTAGTAAGCAATTCAGTAATTAAGAAAGCACTCAGAAAGAAGAACAGCGGAACCCCGAAAACACCAACGAGGCTAAGATGATAGCCCCAATAATATTCTGCCTGATCGATAGGCGCAAGATCCAATCTGTGTGTAAAAAAAACGAAAAGAAATGCGCAAAAACGAAGGATATCCAGTTCTGGCTTATAATACCTTGTCATTATCATTACTTAATTAAGCGCCAAATCTACCTTGAACCTGGGATAAAAAAGTATCCGTTTGTTGCAGATCAGGGGTTAAAATGATTCAACAGCCAGGTATTTTATGGCTTTTTGGTGAGGTATTTCTTATTGTTGTACTGCTTTATGCCCGTACCGATGTGGGCAATGCTTACCGGTGGGATGCAGCATCCAACACCAGGGTGCAGAAGGACTATATGTTAAAGAAAATGCAAAGCCCCCTTTTATTACTTATTCAAAATCTTTTTGGTTATAAATTCATTAAAAAAGAAATCCCTGTAAATATTGCCAATCGGTATTTCGTTTTTTCCCATATATATGGTATTGTTATCTACAGAATCTATTTTATTTACATTGATTATATAAGATTTGCTGACTCTGACAAAGAAATTTTTTGGAAGCAAATCATTAATAGTTTTAATATTCATCAGCGTAATCACTTTTTGATTTTCTAAATAAATAACCACATAATCTTTTAAACCTTCGATAAAAAGAATGTCACTAAAATGTACTTTGAACATTCTTCGGTCTGCCTTTACGAAAATATAATCATCGGTTATGTTTTCTATATTACTGTTTGTATAATCATTATGAAATAATTTGCAATACGTCTGTGCCTTTTCAACAGCTTTTTGAAAGCGCTCTAATTTTACAGGTTTGATCAAATAGTCAATAGCGTCTACTTCATAACTCTCAGAAGCAAATTCATGAAAAGCGGTAGTAAACACCACTAAAGTTTTTTTAGGAATAGTTCTGGCAAATTCAATTCCATTCACTCCCGGCATTTGAATATCAAGAAATACTAAATCAACCGCATTTTTTGCCAGAAATTCTCTTGTAGCATCTGCGCCATTAAATGAAGCTATAGACTCCAGATTTTCTGTCTGAGAAACCAGTTTCTGGATTGCTTTTCTTGCTAATGGTTCATCATCAACTATTATGCAGTTCATTTTGGTATTTTAAAGTTAAGGTAACGCAGTACGTTTCCGAATTGTCTTCTATTTTCAGATCATGTGAAGAAGGGAACAGGAGGTCTAATCTTCTTTTAATATTGGCCAGACCTAATCCTCCGGATTTATTAACTGCTTTTACAACGGGTTTAGAGTTTATGCATTTGAAAAAAAGCTCAGTAGGACGAACATCGAAAAACAAATTTACATAGGATAATTTCGCTGAGTCATTATTGTGTTTTACAGCATTTTCGACAAATGAAATAAATAATAAGGGAGGAACCTGAACACCGCTCAATTCACCTTCTTTGGATATTAAAAAATTAAAATTATCCCGTCTAACTTTTTCCAGGTTTAAAAAATCTTCTAAAAAATGGATTTCTGAAGTTAATAAAACTTTATCTCTCGAGCTGTCATAAAGCTGATAACGAAGCAGGTCACTTAGTTTCACCAAAACCTGCGAAGCTTTTTTAGGATCATCTTCAATCAAAACATTGGCATTATTAAGCATATTAAAAAGGAAATGCGGATTGATCTGATTCTTGAGCTGTTCCAGTTCGGCATTGGTTTTTGCCAGGTCAAGATCATGGATCAGTCGCGCATCAGAGATCCACTGCTGGAATAATTTAACTGCCGCAGATGCAATAATAAGCATCATGATCATAAAGGAAAAGGTAAAAAAGCTGATACTGTCATCCTCGTAAGGAAGTAAATAAGGTTTAAAATAAAAAGAAAAAACTTCATGAACGTAAAACGAAAGGATCATGCCTGAAAGCACAAAAAGACCATAACTCAGGTATCTTTTCCTAAACAAAAATTTAGGTACAAAAAAATACATATTACCGTAGGTCAATAAAATTATCTGAAAAAAAATGACCAGCCGATTATAGGTTTCGAAAGGTTCTACATAGTCCGCCGGACTATAATATAAAACAACAATACAAAATGCGATCGATAACAAATGACGTTGAAACCGGTATTTTTCTGAAATGATCAACTGAATCATCCAATTGGCAACCATGGTTTTTCTGTGTAAAGTTTTATTCATAAACCCATTTTAGGTTTCCCGCAAATTAGCAATACGCAAAGAATATAAATCCTTTACTATACAAAAGCACATTAATTATATACCAAAATAAGATTTATAGGTGGTAAACCTTTTCTAAAAGCTAAATAATAACATACAAGCCCCCAAAAAGATATTTCAATCCACATCTCTCCAAAACGTTTAAAAAATAGCACATAAAAATAGAGGCCGGTTAGTGTACGATTTATTTTACTAGATGTAAAGGCTGCTTTAATATATAAAGTAAGGCATTTTGTATAGATAAAATATGCGGGTTCAGCAAAAATCTACTTTAGCTGAAAATCGTAACATTTAACTCTAAACATTAAAAATGAGAAGCAGAATCCTATCCCTGCTGGTACTCTTTTTTGCCTTTTCAGGCGATGCGTATTCACAGGAAAAAGTTACTCTTAGCGGCACAATATCTAATAAGTCTAATACCGAAACACTAATTGGCGTAACTATTTACATTTCAGAAGCGAAAGTAGGTGTTACTACCAATTCTTACGGATTTTATACCACGACATTGCCAAAAGGGACTTACACCGTTATCATAAGCCACGTAGGTTTTGATAATATAGAAGAAACTATCACGCTGATCGAAAACACAAAAAGGAACTTTGGGATGACAGAAAGCAGTAAAACATTGGGTGAAGTTGTAATTAAAAGCAATACAACAAAAGAGAACATCCGAAAACCTGAAATGAGCACCAATAAACTGTCTATTGCCACGATAAAAAAGATGCCGGCCGTTCTGGGTGAAGTAGATGTCTTAAAATCGATCTTACAGCTTCCCGGGGTTACCAATGCGCAGGAAGGCGCATCGGGATTTAATGTCAGGGGCGGTTCTGTTGATGGAAATCTTGTATTGCTTGATGAAGCCGTGGTTTATAATACCTCGCATTTATTCGGATTCTTTTCTGTTTTCAACGCTGATGTAATCAAAGATCTAAAACTTTACAAAGGAGGTATTCCCGCTAATTTTGGCGGACGTATATCATCAGTACTGGATATTTATCAAAAAGAAGGAAACAACAAGGAGTATCATGCTAACGCGGGTATCGGATTAATATCAAGCCGGTTGCTTGTTGAAGGTCCTATTGTTAAAGAAAAAAGTTCTTTTGTGGTTGCGGGAAGAGGATCTTACGCACATCTTTTTTTGAAAATGGCAAATGAACCAAATTCAGCCTATTTCTACGATCTGAACACCAAGTTTAATTACAAATTCAATGATAAAAATAATGTTTTTGTATCAGGATATTTTGGTAACGACAACATGAATTTTAATAACAGTTTTATTAACGTCTACGGTAATAAACTTTTTAATATAAGATGGAACCATATATTCTCAGATAAGATCTTCTCTAATGCATCTGCCATTTACAGTGATTATGACTACCGGATCAAAGTAAAATCCGCTGGTCTTGACTGGAAAGCAGAGGTAAAAAATTACAATTTTAAATTTGATTTTAAACATTATTTGTCAAATGACCTGACTTTAAATTATGGTGTAAATTCAATTTACTACAAGTTTAATCCTGGAACGATCAGGCCGTTTGGAGAGCGTTCAGCTATCAATCCGGACCAGTTGGCCCAAAAATATGCTTTTGAAAATGCCGTATATATCAGTGCTGATCAAAACCTTTCCGAAAAATTATCACTGAAATATGGACTTCGCTACAGTAACTTTCAAAGACTAGGGGCGCAGGAAGTGTACACTTACGCCAATAATCAGCCGGTTGTTTTCAATAAGGAGCTTCATATTTATGAAGAGGCTACTCCAACAGGAACAATAAACTACAGGAAAAACAAAAAGATAGCCAGTTTTGACAACTTTGAACCAAGACTTGCCATTGCTTATTCGTTAAACAATGACCAATCTATCAAGGCCAGTTACAATAGAATGAGCCAATATGTTCATTTAATTTCCAATACTGCTTCTGCAAGCCCGCTTGATATATGGGCGCCATCTGACCAATACCTTAAACCGGAAATTTTAGATCAGGTAGCACTGGGGTACTTTCACAATTTTAAAAACGGTAAATATTCTTTGGAAGCTGAAACTTTCTATAAAAAAATAAAAAACAAAGCAGACTATATTGACGGCGCAGATCTACTTGGAATAGATGCAGTAGAAACCGTGCTTTTAAACGGCGAAGGAAGAGCATATGGTTTGGAAATGATGTTCAAAAAAAATACAGGAAAGCTGACGGGCTGGGTTTCCTATACTATTTCTAAAGCACAACAAAGGACACCAGGCAGAAATGCAGATGAACCGGGTATAAATAACGGAGAATGGTACAGGGCAAATTATGACAAATTGCATAATTTATCTGTTACGGGCGCTTATGCTTTAACTCCGAAATGGTCGTTTGGGGCTATTCTAAATTTCCAGAGCGGAAAAGCAGCAACATTTCCTAATGGAAAATACCAATATCATGGTATTACTGTTGCGAGTTATGGTGCAAGAAATGAAAATTCCTTATCTGCATACCACCGTTTAGATGTGTCTGCTACTTATACTCCTAAACCCGACAGGAAACAAGGATGGCAGGGTGAATGGAATTTCAGTATCTACAATCTTTACAACAGAAGCAATGCAGCATCGTACGCTTTTAGACAGAATGAAGATACGGGAACAAATGAGACAAGAAGAATATCCATTTTCGGTATTGTTCCCAGTGTAACCTACAACGTAAAATTTTAAAAACAACTCACCTATTTATAAAAAGACAAAAATGAAACTACTACAAAAAATTATAATTATATCCGCTGCACTGTTTGTGACAGGATGCGAAAAGGTTACTACTGTGGATCTTAAGACTGCATCGCCAAGATTGGTTATAGATGCGTCTATAGACTGGGTAAAAAATACAGCAGGCAATAAACAAAAGATTGTATTGTCGACAACAACAGGTTATTACAGCCCCGAATTTCCGAGCGTCTCCGGAGCAGTAATTACTGTAACTAACTCGTCAAATACAGTTTTTGAATTTGTAGAAACTCCCGGAACAGGGCAATATATTTGCAGCAATTTCCTTCCTGTTATCGGCCAGACTTATAACTTAAAAATTGTTTTAAATGGGCAAACCTATACTGCATCGGAAACATTTACCGCTGTTCCTGAAATTGAAGATAATATTGATCAGAACAACAAAGGAGGGGAGGCCGGTGATCAAATTGAAATGACTTTTTACTATAAGGATGATGCAAATGAGGTAAATTCCTATCTAACCAGAGTTACCCAGCCTTACACAGCGTTCCCGGAGATTGAAATTGAAGATGATGAACATAGTAATGGTAATGTAATGCAGGAGTCTTATTCGCATGAAAAGTTAAAAGCAGGGGATAAGATAGACATACAACTTTACGGAATTTCAAAAAGCTATTACAATTACATGTTCAAATTAATACAGGCTTCTGGTAATGATGGCAACCCTTTCCCTACAACACCAAGTACTGTCCGCGGTAATATTGTCAATCAGACCGATAGCAAAAATTACGCTTTGGGCTATTTCAGACTTGCAGAAATGGCTACTAAAAGCTATACGATTAAGTAATTAAGTTTTGTGCGTGTAATAAAAATCGCAATTATTCTCTACATCAAAGAAGAGCCGTTAATGACATAAGCCGAAAAAATTGATTAGTCAGTTACGCGGCCCCCATTAAAATACAGGCAAAAGCGACAACGTGATGTTTGCAAAAGGTGTAGTACTCAGATTATTATTGATAAAATAATTATTAGTGTTTTTATATCGCTCATACATCCTCGATAACACGGGTGTCATTATTCCGCTCAATATCTCTGCCGCCATTATCAGGCAACATATGGGCACAATTGGCGTCGAAAGCTTGCCGGGCAATGGCACCACGTTTTATTTTACATTGCCACCGTAAACAGGTTATAAATCGTCTAACATGGAGCGTCGTTTGTACTTAAGCTGTTTGAAATGCGAAGGAGTGAGACCGGTTACTTTCTTAAACTGAGCCGAAAGATGCGCCACACTGCTGTAATGCATCCTGTAAGCGATTTCCGTAAGATTCAATTCATCATATACGAGTAATTCCTTTACCCGTTCTATTTTGTGAGCGATTAAAAACTGTTCAATCGTAGTGCCCTGCACTTCTGAAAAAAGATTGGCAAGATAGGTGTAATCGTAGTTTAATTTCTGGCTTAGAAATTCAGAAAAATTTATGGCCAATGGTTCCTCTGAATAATGCACCAATTCAATAATAACATTCTTTATCTTCTGTATCAATACACTCTTTTTGTCGTCCATTAATTCAAGGCCCGATTTTAACAACGCTGTCCTGATCTGATCATGTTGTTCGGCTGAAATATTCTCCAAAACTTCTGCCTCACCTAACTCCACTGAAATAAAATGCAACCCTAACTTTGACAACTCCTCTTTCACTACCATCTTGCAGCGGATACAAACCATATTTTTAATGTATAGTTTCAAAGAAGAATATTTGTTTAATTAGCCCCGGTATGCATATATGCCAGCATTATAGTGATCTGGTAGCCGGAAATGACGGGTGTCCCGACTTAAATGTACGTAAAAACTTCCTTATTGCCCTATTAATCCGGATGCCTGCAAATGTGTGAATGATATAACATAATTATCAAATTATATAACAGTTGTTTGAGCTAATAGATTCAGATTTACATCATGTTGTATGGGATAGGGTAGGGCCGAACGGCAAAACTATTTATATTGACAAGCATTCAAAATATTGGATCGATAAGAAAGCGGAGAAGTTCGACCCACTCCATTACCTACTTTTAAAACATAAATAATGGTAATAATTGAGGAATTCAGGATTGGTAATTATCTTTTGGTAGATAATATACTTCGCAGGGTATGTTGCTTAGAAAATCGAGAAAGAAATACAGAGGATAAACTAATAGGCTTTGAAAACGACGATAATGGTTGTGAATTTGAAAATGCAAAATCTGAAAGGTTTGAACGTGTAAAAATAAATGACCAGATCTTGCAGAACCTGGGATTCAGTTATCATACCTATTTCAAATTATGGCAACGCAAAAGGCCCGAAAGAACCTATTCTATTGAGTTGGATGCTGACTACTTTCCTTTAGACTTTTCGCATCAACCTATTGTAAAGAATATGTTATATCTACATCAGTTGCAGAATCTCTTCTTTATTATTCAGGGTGAAGAATTGAGCTTTTAATGAGTAGTTAAGCCAGCAATCAACATGTTAAGCTGAAATATATCTGTCTGTTAGGTTATAAGACCGATGATTTCCTCTTTAGCCTTTTTTGATTCAGGGAAATTTAAAAACATCCAGTCGTGGAACATATTCTCATATTCCTGATAATTGATATCGATTTCTTTTTGATCTGCCAGTGCCTTTAATTTTCTCGTATCGGCTACAAGGATATCTTTTGTGCCAATAAAAACGGATATTTTTCCGAGTCCTTCAAACGACCCATAAATCGGGCTTAATAAATAGTGATCAGGGCTTTCATCCCCCGCATATTTCTTTCCTGCCTGCCGAAGCCCTTCTATGCCTAGAAAAGGCTCAAAGCCGTTCACCTCATGTATACCCGGGTTGCTAAGTGTTATATCAAGCCAGGGTGATAATAGGATAATTTGACATGGTTGAACTACATGTTCCTGCTTTAATTTTTGAGCCAGGGCCAGGGCAAATCCGCCACCCGATGAATCGCCCATTAGAATAAGGTGACGATTGTCTTCCGCAGCAATCAATTGGTGGTAAAGAACCGAAGCTAAAGTAAAGGATTCCTTATAAGTATGGTCTGGCGCCAATGGATAATCAGGCGCTGTAACAATGCAGCCTGTTTTGTTTACCAATTCAGCCAGAAACTCCCAATGAAAAATAACAAAGGTTTGCACATAGGCCCCTCCGTGCAAATAAAGAATGTGTTTGCCATTTTCCTTTTTGTTTTTAGGTCTTAACGTAAACACATGCCGGTTATTTATCTGAAATTCGCGAACGTGACAGGATCGTTTGATTTTAGATGGTGGTTTTGGACAACTGAACAAACCTGATCTGCCGGACGCAAATTGCTTTCTGAGAAATCTTTTTTTATTGATGATGCTCAGGAGAAGATTGATTAATTTGCTTTTTGCACTTGCCACAACTTAATAGTTAATAAATCTGAAATTTGTAAAAAGGATGATGAGATCCGGCCCTCTGGTGAAGGTACATACAATAACCCAGCTATGACGGACAATATTCAGCATACGAACGATTTCTGGCTCCGGCTTGATAATGCTGCCAAAATTTATCCGGCTGTAAAAGACAGGGAACTCACCACTGTTTTCAGAATTTCAGTTGAATTAAAGGAACGGGTCAAAGTAAAACAACTTTTAGAATCTGTTCATGCCATTGAAGAACGTTTCCCCTATTATAAGGTAAAATTAAAAGCCGGGTTTTTCTGGTATTACCTGGAACCTGACCAGGCTCCAATCATGGTAGCAGCCGACAAGGGATTGCCCTGCAGATCATTTAAGAAACATGAACTAATGTTCAGGGTGCTGGCAAAGGAAAATATGATCAGTGTAGAGTTTTCTCACATTCTGACAGATGGAACCGGTGCATTTGAATTTTTAAAAACCCTCTTGCTCGTTTATCTGCAAAGATGCGGGTTGCCTGTTCCTGAAAGCCTTCCCTTTTACCGGGCTGAGGAAATACCGTCAAAAGAAGAGTATGAAGACGCATTCAACAGGTATTTTAAAAGGATCGATACGCATTCCTTGAAAATAGCGAAGGCGTTTCATGTCCCGTTCCCGCTACATCAGGTGCCAAGGTTGGGAATATTGACTGCCATCGTGCCACTTGATGATATTAAGAATAAAGCAAAAGAACACCAGGTAAGCATTACAGAATATCTTGTTGCAGTGTATGTTCATTCTCTGCAGCAAATTTATGAGCAGCGATCTCCCTTGCATAAACGCATAGCCAATAAAATTATACGCATCCAGGTTCCGGTTAACCTGCGCAGGATATTCCCTTCTCTTACTATGCGAAATTTCTCACTATATGTATTGCCCGGGATCGATCTTCGGCTGGGCCATTATACATTTGAAGAGATAGTGAAATCAGTTTACCACCAGGTGCAGCTTGAAACAGATAAAAAACTGATTAGTAAAATGATCTCACGAAATGTAAGCGGTGAAAAAAGTGCATTCATTAAACGGATCCCGCTTTTTTTCAAATCTTTCATTTTGGCAAAACTTTATACGATAGGTACACAACAATACAGCGGCGTAGTTACCAACCTTGGAAAAATTGATCTTAACCCGGAAATAAATAACTTTATCGATAAATTTATATTCATTCCGCCTCCGCCCAATAAAATAGTTAAGGTAAACTGTGCGGTAGCAGGTTTTGGTAACAAACTGGCATTGACGTTTGGAAACATTACGACATCAAAAGAACTGGAAAGGCAATTTCTGATGTTTTTAACAAAACAGGGTATATCTGTTAAACTTGCGAAATACCAGCATTAACAATCATGAGTATTTGTAAAAATTGCGGTGTAGAACTGAACGACGATATGCCATACTGCCCTTTATGTGGAGTTGTTGTATCTGATATGGAAAAGGGTATAACAACCGACACAAAAGGCCTGGCAGTATTTAATAGAGCGATGAGCCAACCCCAGAAGAAGTTTACCTGGGAAATCATTTCCATAATACTACTGCCTAGCGCTGCAACCACCTTTATTATTGATGTTATTATAAATGAGCGCATGACCTGGTCTGAATATCCGGTGGCAATTTGTCTTGTCATTTTTTCATATGTATCCCTGTTTGCGTTCTGGCATCAGAAAACAATCATTCAAATAGCTGGTAGCTTTATGCTATCATCTTTCTTTTTGTTTATACTTGATGTTCTCCAGAATGGTATCGCATGGCCAGTTAAACTGGGAGTGCCGTTGCTGTTTGCGGCAAATCTGGTAATAGCTATACTCATCATATTTGTTCGCTCATCAAAATTCAAAGGCATTAACTTGATTGCCTATGCTTTTTTGGGTGCTTCTTTGCTATGTATCTGTATAGAGGGGATATTGTCGATGTTTGAAATGGGAGCAATTTATTTTAAATGGAGTATTATTGTTGCTGCTTGTAATGTTCCTGTTATTCTTATACTGCTTTTTGTTCACTTACGGCTAAAAAAAGGGCGGAGCCTGCAAAAGACTTTCCATATTTGACATTGATTCCGGGATGTAATTTAGTTACAACGATAAATGTGTATGAATTCTATCCATTGTTTCGTTTCTTAATTGGAACGGTTACCAGCAAAGTGCAACCAACTCCTGGTACACTATGAAGGACCAGTTTCTACCAATGTGTGAAGCGAAAAAAAAGCGCTGAAGTGTTCTACAAGGCTTTATTTCCCTTGATAAGGCTTACCAGAATGGCAATAAATGCCATAATAAGCAACAAGTGAAACGCGCCTCCGACATTGTATCCTAAGTATCCCACCAACCATCCAACCATTAGGATAATGCCGGCAATAAAAAATAAATTTCCCATAAAGAAGTTTTTTTTACCACATGAGCCGGTTGAAATACGATAGATAAAACAAGCCCCATGGTAATATGAATGATTAAAAAGCCGATCAGCCATGGATACTAAAAATAAGCATCCACTGAATTTTTTACAGACTGGAAAAACAAATGGTTACTATTATTGAATGTTACTTTAGGCATACGCGTTTTATTAGTTATATAACTCAGACTTTATTTATTACTCGTAACCACTTTTAATCGTAGTCAAAATCATTTTAAACCGCCCGTTAGGTTTTATAAAATTGGGCGAATGAGCAGGTATGATAATTCCCTCGCCTGATTGGAGTAAATTAGTGACGTTGTCAATAACGATCTCGGCCTCGCCTTCAATTATCTGAACAAAAGTGTCAAAAGGGGAAGTTTTCTCCGTTAACCCTTCTCCGCTGTCGAAAGACATTATACTTATGTTTCCGGTTGATTTTTTGATAATTGTTTTGATTACCACTGAATTAGGTACATACTCAATAATTTCAACAATGATGTGTGATTTTGATTTTTCGAGTTCTATATGGTCTATGCGCTGGTTTTTATTTTCTTTATGCATAACTAAAATTTAGTTGACTGAGTCTCATTTCTAAAGTAGCATCATGTGAAGAGTTGTTCGGGGCTTTTATAAAAAAAGGGCCGGGATAAAGATCCAGCCCTGATTTAATCCAATATCCTATGAAAAACCAGAACAAAGATAGCAGTCTGATTTGCCTGCGTATTATACGATTATTTAAATATGTTATACAATTCACACATTATTCATTTAAAACCGGTTATTGCCTGCTTATTAAACTTCACAAACACGCCTGGTGACAACTAAAGCGTTTTCTCCTGCATTAGGCTTAGTAATGCAGCAATAATTGCAGCAACAAGCAGCAAGTGAAAGGCGCCTCCGGCATGAAATCCGAGAAATCCGACTAGCCATCCAACTATGAAGATGAAAGCAACTATATAAAGTATCCCCCTCATAAACTATTTTTTACAGGGATTCGAGAATTTGTTGCCACTCTTCTTTGGTTTTGCCTAGTTTAACCTGAAGGTTTGCCAACATTTCGTTTTTCCTGCCTATCTCAAAAAACAGGTCTTTATCTGTAAGTGCAGGAAATTTCTTCTTCAGTTTTAATTTCTGGTCATTCCAGTTTCCTTTTAATCCTGAGTTAAGTGTCATTTTACGGTAATTTATTTTTTAAAATCTATTGTGTAAAGGTCAACTTGTTTTTAAGGATAATTGTTATATAATTAGATAAATAGATTACATCATTCACACATGTAAGCAAGCGCAATACTTTTTGAGTATCTTTGGCTAAATTTTCCCGGAATATAGTAAGGTTGACACTACAACAGGAATGTTAATTAGCCTCTTCTTTTTTATTCTCCGTAAAGTTTATTCAACGGTTAAGTTATAACATCATGGTTTGTGCTTTGAGTGATGAAATTATCACCTCAAATTTTAAACATTTAAAACTACATTATGCAAAAAGTATTATTATTAACCTCTATTGGTTTGTTGTTTTTTTGTTTGTCTGTATTTGCGCAAAAGGTGAATACTGATTCGCTTTCCTTAGTGTCTGAAATTAGCGCAGACCAATTGAGACTGGGCAAACTGCAAAATCAGCTTGAACAAAAAACAAAAAATAAAGAAGACGCTTCAGCGCAGGCTCAAAAATCTGCGAATGAAAATTCAGCCGCCGCAGATAAATTAAGAGATAATTCTGATAATAAGAAATTGGCTAGAAAAGCCAACAATAAAGCCGGTAATGCCAAGAGCGATTCCAGGAACGCCAGAAGAGAATCAGACAGATTGGATGAATTGAATAAGGACATCCAGCAAGTAAAGAACAGGATAGCTGATAATCAGGTCAAATTAAATAAATACTTACAGAACGGGAGTGCTAATCGCCCATACCCGAGATGACTCAGATTGCAGCCAATGTGTGAATGATATAACTTAATAATCTAATTGTATAACTATTTTTTGAATTAATAGATTCAGCTTTGCATGATGTTGTAATGCGCAATAGTAATAGTACAATTAATCAGATGTAAGAATCATTGCAACACATCAAAATCATGAAAAAGTTAATAGGTATTTCAATCCTGGCCCTGCTGGTCGGATTTTCTTCAGCCAATGCACAGGATACAACTAAAAAAGTAACAACAAAAGTCAAAGAAGGTGCGGTGAAAGCTGGCAACAAAACAGCCGAACTGGCTTCAAAAGGAAAAAATGCTATTACCGACAAAGTTTATAAAGATAAGGAAGGGCCGAATGGTGAAACCATTTATATTGACAAGCATTCAAAATATTATTGGATCGATAAGAAAGGACATAAAGTGCCTATTAGCAAAAATGAATTAAGAAGCAAACAATAGTTTGATATTCGGGCAAACTAATAGAGCCAACGGGAAGCCGTCTTGAATTGAGTTTTGGGGCGGTTTTCTTCCACCTGCATCAAACATTAAAATAGACGGAATAGTCCTAAAACACCCACCCAAAAATTATTTAATGATTTACCCATCAGGGGTTATGTCAACCACACTTTATTATGTCTAACCATTCAATTATCACCATTATTAAGGACAACGAGAAGTTTAGTCCTGAAAACTATCCAAAAGCGTTTCATGAGCTTTCCGTATTAAATCAAGGGATAGCACATATCACCATTTATTTCAAAGTTGAGATCATTATATCTTACTTAAAAAACCACTCACTGAAAACCGATTGGCTTGAAGCCAATCCCGCGCTCTCGCGAATGATCACTTCCGGTTTTTTCAAAACCTCAAATTTGGAATTGTTATTTGAATCCTGTCGTAACAATAAAGCATTCCTTAAGGATTTTGAAGACTGCATTAGTAAGAAACTTTTGGCAGGAAGGAACTAAAGGTTACATTATAAAATAATCGTTTACCTTACTTTCGACCCTGGTTATTTCTTCACTTAATAACTGCCTGATATTTAATTCAATTGTTTTTGCTATATCTGTTACAGGTATATCACTCGGAAGATTTCTGAAAGGATCCTGTAAATGATATGCTATTTTTTCTATACTAAAGAATCCAACAGAAATTAATAACAGCAGAGGTAATACAAAGATATTATTGGTGCCTTTTAAAGAAATTGCCAGTGTTACGACGAAAAGATAAATTATAAAATGAAGAATTAAACGGTATGAAGATGGAAAAACGGTTTTACTGATCCTCTCCGCACCTCCCATTGAATCAGTCATGCGGATAATTGTTTCCTGCAGGTGAATATGACCATGCATATCTATAGCATTATTCGATCGTAATTCTTTTATATCTGCTGCTGTTAATTGCAATATTGCAAGGTTGTAATTATTGTGTTTTGAAATTTGACCCTGATCGGTTTCAGTAATCAAATGATCTAAATTTTCAATCGAATTAAGGCTGCCCCTCAATGTTCTTCCAAGTGAATAACACCATGCGATTTGCCGATAGGAGACTTTCTTAATAATATCAGTGTGATCAGAACTCAGAAAAGATTGTAACTGAATCACGAAACTTCGCGAATCGTTAGCAATTGCACCCCATACTTTCCTGGCCTCCCACCACCTGTCATAAGACTGGTTCATCTTAAAAGAAAGGAGTACTGAAATGGACGTTCCCAGAAAAGCTGGAATGGTAAGCGGCATCTCCGGAAGAAATTCAGTAAATCTTATGGCGCCAAAATGGGTTATTATTCCTACCAGCAGTACTATTATCAATTCATACTTAACAATGCCAATCAAATATTTAAAAGGTAATTTTGATTCAAGTATCATGACTTTTTTATTTTTTTAGTAATTGAATTCTTTTCTGGATTAATCCGGTGCAAACTCTTTAGTTTCCACAATAATGGCATAGGGCTTAGGAATAATTTTCCTCCATACAGGTACGCATATCATTTCATGATCATATTTTTTGTCGGCGCCGGATAGCTGGCATACGCATAGGTTTTTTAGCTGGTCTTTCATCACCTAATAACACGCCCCATTTTTTAAATTGCTCAGTGCGGTCGAATATAATTTTTAAAACCGCCATGATCGGTAAGGCGAGGAACATACCGGAAACGCCCGTCATGGCGCCAGCAATGATAATGCCGATTAAGGAAATAAGCGGATTGAGCTTTACCTGGGAACCAACGATACGGGGCATTAATATATTATTATCGAGGAACTGAACTGCTGCTATAGCACCCAGCACAAACAGGATGTCAACAATACTTTCAGAAGAAGCCAATGTGATCAATACGCCTATAATGTTGCCTATCAATGCGCCGAGGTAGGGAATAAGATTTAAGAAAGCGAAGATAATACCTATTAACAGGGCATGTTTAATACCGAAAACAGCCAGTATTCCCCATAACAGAAGTGTAATATAACAGAGCTGGATCAACAAGCCTAACAGGTATCTTTTACTCATATTTTCAATTTGCCCCGTAACAACTTGTATATTTTCATGTTCTTTGGGCTCAAAACACAGTAAGATGAATTTCATTAAAATACCCCTGTACATCATTAACAGGAAGGTGTAAATGGGCAATAATCCCAGGAATATCAGGGTGCCGGTGGCCGAACCGGCTGCGCCGCTAAATATACTGGCAGCGTAGTTTAAAAGTTTGTTGCTTTGTTGATTCATAAACTCCACTTGTTCTTTGGGTGAGAAATCGAACACCCGGCTGATCCATAAACTCAACTTATTAAGATGGGTGGTTAAATTTTGCTGTATTGTCTGAAAGTCATACAGGAGAAATCTCATCTGATTGTAGAATAACCATACTATTAGTGCCATAACGATGAACATAAATAATATCGGCAAAAAAATAGCTAAACCTTCTGCTAGTCTTAGCCTTCTGAAGAACCGGAATAACGGTAGCAACATAATACTAATGAAAAAGGACATCAACAGGGGCATTATGATAATTTTTCCAATTACAATTATAAACCCAATCAGAAAAAGCCCGAGGAGCTCCAGCGAACGTTTTACGGTGACAGGGATGTCTTTCATATCTATATAAGTTGAAATCATTTACAGGAATGTACGTGTTCAGCGGTATCGCCGAAAGGGATGTCAGTTTAGGGTTGTTATATTTTATATAACTTTTGTGCCAGGAAATAGCTCCATTATAGGCTTTGTTTCAAAATAGGGTAAAAAGACGGTGATAACTAACGTGTTCTTGGCTTTATTTAAGTAATGCCGGAAAGGATGCGCGACTTTGCTGATGAACACGATCATCAAGCAGGCACAGTTTCATTTCTGCATACTCCGCCTGTTTACTTCTAACCAGGCCGCTGCAGCGTTTTACGAGCAGCTTGGGTTTGAACATTTACCTGGTCATAAAGTAAGCCATGTGCTGATCTTGAGCAATTGGATTTGTAGAATGATGTGACCGGGTTTCAAATGGATTCGAACCCCTCTAATATCTTCAAAATGTAAGAATGAAGTTTTTGCTAAGAATGGATTCAAAATATTCAAATTAAAAAACCCTTCAACCTCAACGATCTGTAATGCAGGTCCTTTTTCCCCTTTAAAAAGGTGATTTAACAGTACAGTGGGTAATAGTAGCGTGGGTAATTTACTTACGTTAATGGTAACCCTGAAATAATACATTAGGGTTGCCATGTATGTAATCATTACCATAAATTATTAAAACTTACAACATGACACCGGAAGAAAAATCAACCTCGTATCTCAGCGCCGCAAAATCGCTGTTCGACATCCTGAAACAGGATTACCAGGACAATGGTATTCCCCGTGTTTTTAAAGGTTCAACCAATTATTGGATGGCCGGTAATGTATTCGATACTGCACTCGATTACATGCGGTTGGCGATGGCCAATAATATGATCACGCGACAGGAGGTAGATTCTGTATTGGCGTATGTAAATAAGAATTACGATCGGACGCACCAATCCTATAACGCCACTTATAAATATTACAAAAATGACAACGGTATCCCCGACGGGGAGGTAAATGATTGGCCGGCATCAGCAACAGGCTCCATGTACGACGATTATTGCTGGTGGGGAATAGCCAGTGCCAAGGCTTATTCTTCCGCGTATCAAACAATATTTCAAAATTATACCAGTCAATTTGATGCCATTGCCAGATCATGCTGGAATGTAGTGGAGAACGGCATTAAAGTCGACCAGAGGCCGGCTCAATTTGGCGCGCCCAATGTGTGGGCGAACTGCCCGGAAAAATTTGCGGCCGTAGAGCCCCGTATCACCGGCGGTGCATGGCAATGTGATATTAATGATTGCAGTGATCCTTTTAATTCAAGCCTGGGACCTTTTCAGGATACCGTGATGAACGGACTTTATATGGTTTTTGCATTACGAATGAATAGGACCCTTAATACCAGCGCGCAAATTAGCCGGGAATACAAGTTTCTGGCCACCTGGTGCTTTGGCGATGATATTAAAGAATATGAACGGCTGTTCTATAATATTCCCAATAAGGGTGGACTGGTACAGGAACGGATAGCTACTTACAAAAATGGAAAACCGGTTCCGCCGGAATGGTGGCATTATGTGCATACAGCCTGGTGTGGTGATCAGGGATTGATACTGGGCGCTATGGTGCAATATTATCCTTTCCAACCGTCACTACCTGACGCTATGCGATTGATAAAGGGGATCATGCAGGGGGTTCCTGAAAATATGCAATTGAATTCCATCCTCATGCCCTGGTATCCATTAACCGATAACCCGTTAGAGGGAATTGATAAAGCAGATTACGCATCGGGCGTGGGTGTTTATATGCGTTACCTGTTATATGCCTATAAAAATAGCACTGCCGTTAAAGGATGGGTAGATTCGAATCAGTATGGTATAAAAGGTATGATCCGTAACAATGCCGATGCCTGTGTGGCTGGCAAGTTCCCTGATTATGGCAATGGGATCTTTGATCTGTTCAATAAATTATCGATCCTGATAACCGCTGCCACCATTTTACAGGGAGCAGATGAAGCTGCTGAAGTGGATAATAGCGCTGACTAAAGGCGAAATAAATAACAATCTATACCGAACACAAAGGGTTGGTTTCCGCACTTACTTTCAGGCTCCTTATCCTGCCCGAACATGCGTTGCTGTAAGTGACCTGGTAAAAAGGCAAATGTTGATATTAGTGTAGTTGCGGCAAAATTCCCTTTTGTCGAAACTTCTGCTCGTTCCCCGTCAACGGTTATACGGGAACTCGCTTCTTAATAACATTGTTGAAATTCAGACCCTTAGATATATTATTCCTCTCGTATAATCTTCTACCTGTTTAAATACCTGCTATCAGGTATTTTTTACCGTGAGTTGATTTTCGTATAAGTTTGTATATTTAACAGTACTGTTGCCTTATTCACCTATATAAAACCTTATCAATGGGAATCAAAATTTTGATTATACATGCCAGTCTCCTTTTTTCCATTTTTTCAATTGCCCAGACACCTGTCGTAAAATTTAGTGAAAACGCAAAAGCACCTTCAGACATAACCACCTTTCCCCGCGTCATAGGGTCAGATGGATCAGGTACGTATACCATGCAGCTTTTCTTGAAGAAGTCAATTATAATGACGCGGAACATGATGGGCCTCAGTATGCAACTTTGCAGGTATGATGAACATTTTAAACCAAAGTATGAAATAATCTACAACACGGCAGATGAACTTGAAAATCGTACCGTAGACAACGTTATATTATTGAATAACAAGCTGTATGTTTTTGCAAGCCAGTTTGATAATAAAGAAAAAAGGGGTGAATTGAGCGCTGCCGTCATTGATAAGTTTACCGGTAAGAAAACAAGTTCATGGCACGTGCTGGGAAACTTTGAAAAAGAAAAAGCAAGGGACGAATTTCATCATGCAGTTACTTTATCGGCCGACTCATCCTGCTTTATACTGGCTACCGGCCTGGTAACCGCCAATAGCAATTACCAGATAAAATTACTGGACACCAATTTTCGTGCAGTGGGTGATATTCATTTTGATTATGCAGGCAATTCTTTCGATTTGGATGCCGTTGTAAAATCCGGAAATAAAATATTTATTGCCGGGAAAGAATTTGAGCCGGCCAATAAGAAAAAGAAAAGAGCCTTTAAAAAAGTAGTGCTTTTTAATTACAACACAAATGGAAAAAAAGAAAATGATATTCCTGTAACAAAAGACGGTTTGTATGCTACCAGCCTGAATCTGTTCCCGTTGAACGATAAAATATTGCTGGCAGGGTTCTATACAAAAAGTCCCGGTAATAATGAACTGAACGGCTTATTTACTTATACAATCGATCCTGCAAGTGGCAAGATCATTGAAGGAGATGCCAGGGAATTAAGCAGTTCAATGATCGGTAAAACATTTGACGAAGACGATGATGATGAAAAAGAAAGCCGAAAAACTGAAAAAGCTGTTGAAGCGGAAAATGATGATGATTTTTTAGAACATTATGTATTTACCAATGCCATTCCCGACCCGAACTCACAATCACTGATCCTGTTTGCAGAATACCAGCAGTATATTCAAAGGTCGAGCCATGCAAGTCTGGGCCCGGATCATTCACAGGGAATGACATCTGACAGACGCCAGTTTATATACATCTGTGGAAATATTATCGCGGTAAAAATAAACGCCGCTGCTAAGATCAGCTGGGTAAATATGTTACCTAAAAGACAAATGGAAATGATTGATATAGGTAAATTAAATGGCGGACAGGGCAGCCCCGACTTTTATAGCGCCCCCCGTTTGGGCCAATTTTCGCGGGTGGTGGCTCAACTGCCGTTTTTTTCATCTTTCAACTGTATACAATATGGAAACCAACTGGGATTTGTGCTGAACGATCATTCCGGAAATAGCAGTGTTACATCTGTTAACGATAAAGCAAAAAAAATAGTTAACCTGTACAAAAGTGATTGCTTTTATATAAAGCTTGATATGAATACAGGAAAATTCACCAGGCGCTATTTGTTTTCAAATAATGGAGAACCCACTTCCATGCCCAGGTTTGGCAGGATAAGTAGCAACAAACTATTTATGCCCGCCGTCAAATTCAAATTTCTGGCAAAGCCAGACAGCAAAATGATCAGTGTAGCCCTAAAGTAGGATCAAAAAATAGAAATTCATTTTTAACGCGCCCTGGGAAAATCAAGATTGGAACTAAACAGGAAATGGCAACTTTTCGGACCTTGAAACCTTACTCCGTTCTTAAACTTTTCGCGGGATTAATAATGGCAGCTTTTATTGCCTGGAAACTTACTGTAATTAATGCAATGAATATCGTTGTGCTACAGGTTAGCATTAACATCCACCATTCTATATTAATGCGGTAGGCAAAATCCTGTAGCCATTTGTCCATAATAAACCAGGAAACAGGAATGGCAATTATAGCCGCAACAAATAAAAGTTTTGCAAATTCCCTGCTTAGCAGTATGGTGACAGATTGTACCGTAGCACCCAGCACTTTTCTTACGCCTATCTCTTTCTTGCGCTGTGCTGTGGCGAAAGTTACAAGACCTAATAAACCAAGGCATGCAATGATAAATGCCAGCACAGTAAATGAAAGCGATAGTTGCTCCTGCTTCTGTTCACCCGCATATTGCTTTTGAAAATTCTCATCGAGAAAGTGAAAGTCGGCTGTATTTTTTTTATCAAAACGGGTATAGGTATTTTTCAGATAAGCTATAGCCTGCGCCGTTTTACCCTTTGCCAGCTTTACGTACAGGTTGTCCTTTTCCTTATCATTAGGCGGCATCATCATTACCATTGGTTCAATTTTATGCTGCAATGAATATGCATGAAAATCTTTCACCACCCCAACAATAATCATGTTATTTACGGTACCGGATGGGGTAGGGTACTGCATTTTCTTTCCTATGGCATTGGTATAACCAAGCGTTTTCATCAATGTTTCGTTAATAAGAACGGCATCCTCTTTATCTGTTGATATATCCTTTGAAAAATTTCTTCCCTGAAGTAAATGAATGTCCATTGTCTTTATAAAATCTTCATCTACATACAATTTGTTTGCAAGTTGAGATGATGAATTAATTTCGCCATTCCTTTCGAACCGAAAACCATTTTTATTGAGGTCATTGTTCCCGATAGGGTTGCCCACAACGGCCGCATCTTCAATAAGCCCGTTTTGGAGTAAGTCATGTTTTAGCTCCGATGTTTTGGTGCGTACTTTCATGTCGTCTATATGAAACGTAAGCACTTGCTCTTTGTTAAACCCCAGTTTTTTTTGCGACACATACTGCATTTGCTTATAAATAATGTATGAACCACTGATTAAACAAACTGCGATCACAAACTGAAATACGACAAGCGATTTACGAAGTATTATATTGCCATGCATGCTGCCCAACTGCCCTTTTAAAGATGGTATTAATTTAAAACGGGAAAGAAAGAGGGCAGGGTAACTGCCGCTGATAAAACCCGTGATCAATGCAAAAATGGAAATGCAGGCAATAGTGTTAACCGTGCCAAAATTCCAGATGCCGATATTTTTACCTGAAAGCTGGTTGAAAAAGGGCAAACTAAACTGCACAAGAAAGCAAGCAAGTATTGCTGCAATGAAAGTAACAAGCAACGCTTCTGAAATAAACAGCACAATAAGATGCCTGCGTTCAGAGCCGATCACTTTTCTGATTCCTATTTCTTTTACACGTGTTGAAGCACGTGCAGTAGAAAGATTCATGTAATTGATTAAAGCTATAAGCAATATCAGAATACCAATTACTATAAATGTATAAACACGACTTATACTTCCGTTGTTGCTTAATTCGTAGTCTAAGTTTGAATACAGGTGAATGGAGGTAAGCGGCTGAAGCTCTATATGAAATTGTGTATAATTCAGTTGTTTTGCCAGCTTATTTTCAAAGGATGGCAATTTATTCAGAAGCGAAGTTATATCGCTGCTTTTATTAAGAAGAAGATAAGTATATAGATAAGTATTGTTCCACCCATCCATATTCAAAGCATCGCCAAAGGAACGCAAACCGCTAAATTGCAAATGAGAATTGGCCAGCATATCTTCAATTACACCGGTAACCTTATTGGGATAGCTGTTACTGCCAAACAATATTGTTTGATTAATTGCTTTGGAAGCATCGCCAAAAATTTTTACGGCAAGGGTTTTTGTTATAACAATTGATTGAGGTTGAACAAGGGCAGTTTTGCTATTGCCATATAAAAAATGATAATCGAATAAATTAAGCAACGAATTATCTGCAAAGCAGATATGGTCTTCTTTAATGGTTTTGTCGGCGTATTTAATTACCCCGCCGCCTTCAATATCGATTCTTGCAGCGTCTTCTACTTCAGGAAATGTTATTTTAAAAGCATTGGCAAATGGTGCAGAAGTAGGCACAATATTCATACTTCCGCTTTGCCAGGTTGCATGTTGGGCCACACGAAAAATGCGATTGGCATTGGCAAAGGAGCGATCGTAGCTCATTTCATCGATCACGTATAAGCCAATAAGCCAAAACGTGGCAACCCCGATGGCAATACCGCCAATATTTATTGCAGAATAAACTTTATTATGCTGAAGGTTCCGCCATGCAGTTTTTAAATAATTCCTAAACATAAAGCAGGTTTTAAGGTTTTAGGCCATTGATCAACCGGCCCCAATGGTTATGCCAATTCATTAAGCATTGATGAACAAGGCTTTCAGAAGCACCACGCTTTAAAAACCGTGCGAAAACGGACGGTTAAGTGTACGCATTTGAAGCAAAGTGATTCCCAGGGGGAATAACTATTGAATATCAAAGCGTATTTGCTATAAATAAATAAAGAATTATTCAAAGTGAGTAGGTCTTATGTATGAAAGGGTGCAGAGTCAGGAGGGTTGAGCAGGTGAAAAAAATGGTTCTTGAACTAAAGTGTTAAATTAAAGTGTCAACAAAAATCCAAACACTTAAAACTCAAGAACCATGTGTAAAGTTAGGAAACTGCAGTTTACGGGAGAAACGATCTATTGCGGGCTGGACGCCCACAAGAAGAATTGGAAAATAAACTGCCGGATGGGCGGGATAGAGTTAAGGGGCTTTAGTCAGAACCCCGATGCGTCCTTATTATCAGGGTATTGTAAAAAACATTATCCCGGGGCAAAAGTAAGGGTGGTATATGAAGCGGGATTTTGTGGATTTGGGATACAAAGGTCGCTGGAGGAATTGGGAATATCGTGTATAGTTGTGAATGCAGCCGATGTACCAAGTAGTGACAAGGAACGCAAGCGAAAAGATGACAAGCGGGATGCTCGCAAACTAAGCCGGGAACTATCACAGGGCAACCTGAAGGGCGTTTATATACCGGATATAGAGATGGAACAGGCGCGCACGTTGGTAAGGCAGCGATACCGGCTGGTACAAGATCAAACCATGTGTAAAAATCGCATCAAACATACGCTGATGTTCAGTGGGGTGAAATTGAATTTAGAGAACGAACGCTGGACCCAGAAATATCTGAATGCAATAGAAAAGGCAGACTATAAAACGGAAGCCTTAAAGACGGCCTTGATGAAAGATCCGGCCATGCTGATGAAATACAATGAATACCGAAGGCGAATGGAAAAGAATAAAGCGATAATAAGAATAGGCAAACACCTATTAGGGCGAATAAGGTTTGTATGGAAAAATCAAAAAGAGTATCAAAGAGGCATTGTGGGGCCAGATACGAAAAGCGTTTTGAAGGGCATAGGCTCAGGAATTAAATAAAAAATGCCGGAGGAAAACTCGACCGGCATTGAATAATTCCATCGGCCGGGTTATCCCTACCGGGTTGCTCGCCAGCATTGCCCGGGTATGTTTGGCCACGGCTTATAAAAGTTACGAAACAAATTAGGTTATACAATATATTAAGTTTTTTATGGGCGTCTAATCGTTACACTTCCTTGCAGCGCCTGGATAAAATCAGGAAGACTGTTCTATTGAGTAGGTTACCGGCGCCCATTATATAAACTAAAAGAAACCTTGCAGCGCCTGGTGTTAAAGCCAGAAAGACTGTTTATTGAAGGATGCTTATATAATTGTAAAACCTGATAATAAATATTTTATGACATGACAAGAACCAAAAAACAGGCAGCTTTTTTTTTGGAATAAATATCAATAAATGTATTAATGCTTCATTTTTTAAGGCGTTTAATGGAAACAAAGATTTTCAGCAGGTAGCTGACACAGTCGGCTCACAACTGCATAGCGGTTCGCTTATTTTTTCCCATTAATTAATTCCAGCGTAAACTTCAATTCTTTATCAACTCCGTTTTTTATATCGAGTGCAGTAGGTTTTACCGGATAGTCGGGCATGATACCACGGCCGATTTCGGCTGTGGATCCTTCCACGGCACTAAGGTATTTGATGAAGGCAATGCTCAATCGAAGGTTTGTATTGGGAAGTATGATATCCCTGAACATATTGCTGGTGTTACCGTAATAACCACCGCCTGTTTCTTCGCCTACAAATATTGCATTGCTGTTAAAATCGGCAACAGAACAAAATTCGCTAGAGCAGGAGAAACTGCCACCGTTGATCAAAACATATACATTGCCTTTGAAATTATTTTCAGCAGGCTGATGAAGCAGTGCAGGATCTTTTTGTCGCGATGCTTTATAGTTACGGATTACTTTTACACCGGCACTGTCGGGTACCGATATTTCATTGAGGAAGTTAAGGTCTTCATGGCTGATGCAGCAGGGGATGCTGTCCACCGAATGAGGATCAGCAGACACGGCTGTTTCAAAACGGCTGTAATACTTAAATGGTTTACTCGTGAGATAGGAAAACAAATAAGCCCCGTTATAATCATTACCACCGCCGTTATTACGAAGGTCGATGATTACGTTAGGAATGTTCTTTTGCTTAATCGCTGCAAAGGATGTGTCAAAAAATTTCATAAAGGCCCTGTCATCCGTAAATGTTTTTACTGTTAATAATGCTGCGTTAGTAACCGGGAATGATAATTCAAAATTCCTTTGGGATGCAGGATACCTGGCTGTTCTGTTTTTTGTAATGTCCTTATCACAGAGCCGCGCTACTTTCACCTCTTCTATTTTTTTCCCTCCCGCTGCAATAGTTTCAAGAATGATGTCTTCACTGCCTGTATCCAACAATGAATACAAATAGCCAAATCGCTGGCCGATGTTGTTATATTTTTTTGTTGCATTATAACCATCAGATGTTAAGTAGCTCATCAGATCTGTCAAAATCTCACTGAATGGTTTGCCATTGATGGATAAGATTTTAGTGCCGGGTATAAGTGTTGCTTCTTCACTATAATTCTGAAGGATATAGGCTTGCTGGTCTGTTATATAAAGTTGTAATGGCAATTTTTTAATCGAAACTGCAGATAAATTCTGGTAATCATACGACATATAGAATTTGGTATGACCATCTCCTATCTTATCAAACAGCGGTGCAAGTAGTTTATAATATTCTAACTCGGTCATGGGTTTATTGATACTTTGATAAGTGTTATGTATAAATTTATCCATCACTGCTTTTGAATAAAACCGGTATAAGGATGGATAGGTGCCTTCCAGTATCTTTTTAATTACATTAAAATCGTTTTGTAGCTCTGCTATGCTATACAATTTATTATCGTTATATACTGCCTTTGCTTTCAGTTGACTTGCAGTAATATTTTCTATACCATGCAGCACGCCATAGTTATTAATCCAGGTGGATTCTATATCAGGCAATAACTTCCACGCACTGCGTTCACCCCCTTTTACCATTCGCCTGGTGAATTGAAGACCCCATACTTTTGTAAATGATCCATTATGGGTGAATTGATTAAAGGGTATTTTCATTTCAGCCGTCCAGCCTGATCTATCAATGGCTGTTTTTGTTTCCCATTGCGGGTTCCACTTACTGTCCCACAAAGCACCTCCTTTAGCTATGAATTCATCGGCTCTTGTTCCGTAGGCAGTGACGGTAAAAGAATGTGCCGTGCTGGTATCTTCATTGCAATTAAGTTCGATCTCCACCCAATCGCCCGAAAAACCATCTCTTGGTACAGGAATTTTAGTGATGGAATCAGGATTATCAAAACAACGGATGGCCACATACATATTCGCTGCATCATACAGTATTTTGAATTGTGTACTTTGCGAAGGTTTGTCTCCTTTCTTCGGGCTGGCCTGCACAAAATCTTTTCCCCAACTGACCGCATTCCAGGCTTTATCATTTAGTGATCCATCAATAATGGGTGCAGTCGCAGTTCTTTTGGTTGTGTAACTTTTTTCTTGTGCGAAAACAATACACACACTAAAGATGATGGGCAGTAGAAAGAAAATCTTATTCATAAGGCAAAGTAACTACTTATAACGCATACAAAATAGAACCAGATTTGCCTACATCTTCATGTACCTTTTGGGCAGAAAGCCTGTTTGCTGCTTGAATACACGGATAAAATGACTCTGATCCGCAAAGCCACAGGTCTGTGCAATTCCGCTAAGGTTTTCTTTACCACTCTTTATGAGCGTAAGTGATTTATCAATTCTTATTTTGCGGATATACTCACCCAGGGTGCATTGAAAGTATTTTGGAAAATGCTTTGAGATACTGATGGGATGTATTTTAATTACCCGTGATAACTCTGCGAGTGAAAAATTTTCCTGCCACTGATCATGCAACAAATCCCGGAGCTGATTAACCCATACCGGTTCTTTAGCTGGCTTCTCTATTTTTTTGCTCAATGATGATAGTAACTGCATGAGCAGGGATTCTATTTCTAAAAATGAATGGTTCCTTTCTTCCGCATATTCTTTTAGCATCCTGACCACTAAAATTTTTAAGGAAGGATCATTGATGCAGACAATGGACTGATCAGAAAATTGGACATCATGCTGGCGGAACCATGCATCACTTATGTCAATATTGAAAATACAGGAGCCAGGCTGATAGTTTTTGTTGTTATGCTTTTCGCCTTTATTATAAAACACAAATTGGCCGGTATCGTATTCATTAGTTTCTTTAGTTCGTTCCTCCATACAGCCGCCATTCAATATAAAAGACAGGTATACATTTTCATGATAGTGCCACGAACTGGTTAAGCCGCCGTGATAGTTGCATTTACTGAGTACCAGGCCATCCCGCCTTATCTCATATGTTTTTTCTCCTAAAAAATTACCGGCTGAGAATTGGAGCATACCGCAGAATTTAGCTATAAAATTAATGCGTCCAACAGGTTAAACGATTGGGTGGCCGAAAAGTTACCTGGTTCCTATTTTAAATTGAAGAAAGTAAACGATAATCAATACATCGTAACCAATAAAGAAATATTCATATTCAATAACGGTCACTGCTGATCTCAGGGCTGCGTTTGAAGAAGGGGATATAAACCGCATCATCAACGAATTAAATGCCGTGATCGGAAGCATACCCTATGATCTCTGGCGTGCAGATACGGAATTTATTTTTCATATTATTACCCTTCTCACATTTAAAAATGTTGGTATAGATCTCTCCGCAGAAGTACATGGCAGCAAAGGCCGGGCTGACGTTATCGTGAAAACAAAACGGTTCATCTATGTCCTGGAATTGAAACTGGATGCTTCAGCCCGTGAGGCGCTGGATCAAATTTTTGAAAAAGGTTATTTACAACCTTATGCGGGAGACGAGCGTAAAAAACTAGCCATAGGCATTGGTTTCTCTGCTGAACAAAGGAACATTGCTGATCACTGCGTCAAAGAATTGTAATTGCCAGTATAATAGTAGCAGGCTGTATTAAATACAGTTATAGTTGCCTGGCATAATGGCGATATCAAAATTTCCTCATTTCGTTAATTCTTCCCATTGCCGTTTGAAGTATTTCGGCTGCCAGTTCCGGGTCAATCCCGGCTTCGCTTGCAAGCGCAGTTATGTCTGGACGCTGCCCTGCATTGATATAAGGAAGTGCCAAGGCCAGGAATCCGTTGATTTTAGACATTTCTGCCTGGCTTTCAGGGGATGTTCGTGTTTCAAACAATTGGCTGTATGGATTAAGGACCAGTGCCTTTTTCAGCACCTTTTTAATAACCATACCCATGGGAATGTGTAAACGAATATCGGGTTCGGTGGAAATTTCCATTCCATGTGTTATCAATAAGGCCGACAGTTCCCGGTAGCCCCGGTCCGTAAGCGCAAACAAGAGGACTTTACCCGAAGTTTCTTCGTAGAATGTTTCTGCGAAGTGCGGCGGCTCACTCCAAACCTCATGACTTAATCTAAACACCCCTTCGGCATATTCAACCCTGAAGTCTTTTCTCAATGCCTGTACGTCGAATCCGGTATAAGTTCCTTCACCGGTCACCTGCACCACTTCATTTTCCTGCTGAGCCACCAGCGGGTAATTGGCGCCACAAGCCAGTACCATATACCGGATAGGGTTGTCGTCAATATCGGCCATCAGATCAGCATCCGATTCAATAGCAGGATTCAACTCCGTTGCATAAAAAAAGATATCATCTGCAGAGAATCCCCGAAAAGCAGTTACCGGGCCATAGGTTTGCCAGCAGGAACCATTGTAACCTATAAGGTTGAACCATAACAATACAGGATGATCTGATAGTATCCGTGTAACAGAGGGCGAATACAGCAGAAAAATGTCGCCTGTAAAAACATCTTCCATTTCATAGAAGTCTGAAGCCGGGTTAGCCCGGATCTCGCTGAAACTAAACCGCCAGGGATGGGTTGCCATAGTCCTGAGGAACTCCTGTTCCCCGGCATCACGCGCTTTAACAGCAACACTATTCAGGTATTTATGTATAAGGCCCCCCGCTCTAAAAATTCGCTGGCCAATGTATTGTGCCAAGATCATTCCCTTCCAGTCAGACGGCATTTCCTTTTCAATGTCTTTGAAGCGGGATATCCTGGACTCGAATTCACGTTCCACCTTATCCTGCCTGGCTGCATAATACACTAAAAATTCATCTATCAACGATGCGGAAATTTTATTTACATACTGACAACGATCGAGCAAAAGCTTATAGTCTGGCATAATGAAACAGTAAGAATTAGCGCCGGCAAAGGTAGCGTAATTATAATTATTTAACCTCGCAGCTCTTTCATGCACTGTGGATAACTCCCTTTTCATTGAAATAGCCAGCCTTTTATTTTTGTTTATATGAATCAGCCTCTTTCTGCAGAAAAATATATTAAATCGCGTGCAAGATCATTAAAAATAGACCGTTGCCTGGTAAATGCCGATTGGGAAACAAGCCGGATGGCTCATGTGATCATCATTCGCAAACATACAAACGGGAACTTTACTTATGCAGGCTATTTGGTTGATCTTTTATGCCTTGGTGTTAAAGATACCTACTATGAATTTAATATGTTTCAGGATCATTTGGAGGATTGGCTTGACAATCACAGTGAGGAAACAGAAATGATAGAGGTCGAATATTCACTGGCGCATAATATCATTTTTGCCGGACATGATCTGGCTGCTGAATATCATATTCCACAGCACCCGGATTTTGTTAGCACAACTTGTTATTTACTTGAAGAAGATGACGAGAAAATACCTTTGATTGAAATACATACAGGTGATGAGAATGGGCTACCTCATTTGATAGTGGGTTCAGAGAATAGACAACCTGTTGCACTTGCCCGCCTTAAAGAGTATGCCGGGGAAGGAAGGTACCACTATACCATTTTAGAGGATAACCCCTTTACGGAAGATGATGACGATTTTGTGGATGAGGAAGAGTTTGGTGAAGATGACTGGGATGAGGAGGATGGAACAGACTGCATTTTTTGGAGTAAAGAAGAATGGGAATCCTTTATCAATAGTCTGTCACAAGATAATTATCCGGGCTTTGATGTAGAAATATCCTATATCAATATGTGCGCCGTTACACGACCCGAATTAAAAAAGCGCGGATTGGATTTTCGCAAAATGATCGAAAATGCAGGTAAAGGGGTAGATTGGGAAGAAACTGCTGAAGATCAAACATGGCTATATGGCAATGAGGAAAAAGAAGAATTAGGAAAACTATATGAACAGCTTTTCGACAATAACAGGTCACGTAAATCACTTAAAAAAACAATAGAAGAGTTAAAGAAAGGCGTCAGCCAATGGCCCCGCAATCCTGTATTCAGAAATTACCTGTATAATGCATATCTTTTATTGGGAGATAAAAAAACTGCTGAAGCAGAAATGCATGAGACGGTGAAACTGTTTCCGGAATACCTGGTGGCCAAGACTATCTATGCAGAATGGCTTTTAAAGCATGACCGTCCGGAAGAAGTGCCCGCCTTATTTAATTCGAAATGGTATCTATCGGATCTATATAGCGCCAGGAAACACTTTCATATCAATGAGTTCATTCATTTTAATTCCGCCTGGTTGCTTTATTTTCTGCACATCGAAGACTTGTGCATGGCTGATTTTTATGGAAGTTTGTTGGAAAGTGTACCTGATGGCGCTTTGAGAGAGCTACAGCACAAATTGTTACAATTACTAAAGATTAAGCGGGTAATGCATGTGTTGACGTTAATTGGCATTGCCAGAAGCAACCCGGCAGAGATGGATAAACTGACTTCGTTGTTGGTGAGCAATTCGGAATTATACACAAAGCAATTGTAGATTTGGCGAAAGTAGAATAGTAATCTCAGACCTTGACTATTCTCCCTAATTCAGAAGAAAGGGCGCCTTCTCTCATCGAATTTCTTTACAATCCAAATTGATTCGAACCTTACGAAAGGCACTCAAAATGATGATAATAGAAATTTTAACCTGAATTGATGTGAAATTAATTGAATAGAGAAACCCTTCAAATCCAACGATCTGAAGGGCTTCATTTTTTAGTCGGGCCGGCTGGACGATTGTCGAACTGCTTACTTAAGAATCTTGTTGAATTTCAGAGAATTAGACATGTTATTCAAATGACATAATTTGTTATATTGTTTTTAGGAATTACTGAGCAATTTACATTGCATTCTACTGGCCAAGATTGTCAGGCGCAAGTACGCTAACCTCAAAACCATTGTTGTATACCGCTCACGCCTACGTTTTTTGCTATTGGTAAAATGTTTATTTTACAGCAATTTCTTTTCAATGATCAATATTACCTCATTTGAAACGCTTGATAAGGCCATCAGGATGGCTGGCGGAGAACCAACAGTACTGGAAGCATTGTGGGATGGCGATACATCTGGATGGTATTTGTATTTGAATTTACATGTAATAATAAAAAAACTCTTTTCTATTAAAAAAGAAATTAGGTATTTAGGTACAATTAGTCTGGGCGGAGACATCAGGTTGTTCAACGGAAGTGTACCACCCTGGCCTGAGGCTGAACTTGCAAAAGAATGGGGCAAGATGGCCAATGAAAAATATGGATTGATCTTTTATTTTCCATCTGATAAAGAACCGGATAATGATTGCCCTGGTTGGGAGCAACGGCATTTGGCCATTCAATGTGCTGATTGTGCTAAGATGATCATCCCTAGCGATAGCCCTTACTTGCCAAAGGAAATTTGTTATAGTTGTCATCTAAAGCGGGAATTCAACAATAAAATAAAAAATGCCGAGCCTTACGATGATGGCGTTAATTTGTACATGGTAAAAGATGAAGAGTATAATCATTTAGGTTATAGTAGTTTTTTAGACGGATTTTCCATAGCCCCATTCATTGATGACACAGTGCAAGCCCGACGTGAGAAAAGACTAGTTGATATTGTTACCATTGATAAGTTGGATATTTCGATTATAAAAGAAAAAATTGAACAGGCACTTGATGAAAAAGTGGCAGTTTATAAATCAGCTGAATTCCCTCCAGATTTTCCTGAAAAATTTAAAAGTAATATGAAACGACATACTGTCGAATACAAGGGAAATAAATATGAGTTACTAAATCGGTTAAACGAAGACCATTCGAAAATTGACAGATTAGTGCGGGCGCTTGAAATGGTTGACAAGGCCATATCCGGGAATTATTGTTTCAAGATCTATTTCAAGAATGGGTTTACTTACCGGGATGATGCTGTATTACGGTTTGTGAACTTTGTTAGTAATGGCTCAACCTCCATGGCGGCGATTGTGCAGCAGTACAGCGGTATAATAACGGAAACGGAGGTGAAGGATACGGTTACAAAGATGGAGAAGGCTGGTTGTTTGAAAATAGAAGAAGAAATTGTACATACTACAGATATAACCAGGAAGCTGTTATAGATTCATACGGTTTAGGATGTAAGCCATTGCGCCTAAGCTTGAGGGGGAGCGATAACTCCAGGGTGGTTGGATAAAATGACAATACAGTCCTCATGGCTGAATAGGATATTTTCTGTTAAACATCTATCTTTAGGCTATGACACCTCACCAACAATACATTCAATCTGTAATTGATAAAAGTCTGACCTCTCACAGTGAGTTTTCTGCAGCATTCCAATTCCCCATTTATCTTATTCCGAAAGAGATGATCGATCTCTCCAAACCTCCGGTTAATGATGAAATAGTTTATTGGAAAGCAATACCAGCAAATATCTCAGACGAAGAATTTGTTGCGTTTGAGAGCACAATTGGGTATCCCTTGCCTGAAACCTACAAAGCCTTTTTGTCGTACAAATACTTCATTGAATTAAACTTTGGCCATGAAGCATGTTTTTTTCGTCATACGGCCTCATGGTCCCAGGATTATTATGAAAATATCTCTGGTATAATTAAGGAGGAGACATTTGATGTCGGGTACTTTCCGTTTGCCACAAATACTGATATCGGATATTTCTGTTTTGATACAAAAAATGCAGCACCAGATAATGAATACAGGGTTGTGACTTATGACCGGGAATATGGAATAGAAGCGTACCCGTCAACCGTAGGTCAGTTTACGTTTATTGATTTTATTAATGAATTGGAAGCAACCTTGTATGAATGGGAACAAAGAAAAAATAATTCTTGATGGAGAATGGGGGATATAAAATTCGACTACCCAATAGAAATAAAAAAAGGCCTGCAAATCTAGGTTTTTACCTATTCTTCGGTGGAGTCCGCCGGCAGATTGTCGAACCAATTAATATATTTTCTTAATCGTATGTTTGTTGTAAAACAATTACTTCATAAATATCAGTCAGGTAATAACCTGTTTTAATAGTAGGTTGATTCAGGCTTTGCCAACATAAAGTTTAAAAAGAAGCAAGCCCCGGCTGAAAAGCAACTAAAAAAAGAGTTTCATTTTTATTAAAGGGATGACTTCTCGTAATAAATGGTTGGGTTCCCAAATTCACCATCTTTAGTATATAATTCCGTAAAGCCTAGTTTTAGTAAAATTTTTTTGGAAGCAAGATTATTGGGGTCAATTGATGTAAAAATTGTTTTCAATTTTATGGTTTCAAAACCAAACCATAGCATCTGAGCAGCCATTTCTGTGGTTAATTGCTGTCCCCAATATTCTTTCCTAATGGCATAAATTAACTCGTAATCGTTAACATCTTTTGAATATACAAGTCCGCAATAACCAATGAATTCCATGTTAGCTTTATATATTACAGCTGACATACCATACCCTTTGGTTGCATAATTATTAATGGAGACTTCTATCCATTTTTTTGTTAGCTCTTTAGATATAGCACCATTATCTGTATACTTCATTAATTCATCATTACCACAAATGGCGAATAAGCTGTCTAAGTCTGCGTTTTCAACCTCCCGAATAATTAATCTTTCTGTTTCGAAAATTAACTTTTGCATAAGACTAATTTACCTATTGTCAATGTTCCCTGCTCTACGGTTCGTGGAGCATTTTGTCCTTTCATATCAGTTTTTATCCAGCCCGAACATATAGGGTTTATCCTTATATTAGTACCTGCAAAGATCAAATTTATTTAGAATCAAATAACATCATGCTCTTGCCTGCTATGAACCTGCTTAAAAACTTTTACACTGCTATCTCACCGTTGAAAGAAACAACATGGGAAGAACTGTTGCCACTTTTTCAGGAAGACCGGCTTGCACCCAACCAGTATTTCGTGCGGGAAAATGAAGTGGCCAGGAAAATTGCCTTTTTGGAATCGGGCGTTGTACGTGCCTTTTTTATCAACCAGCAGGGACAGGAATACAATAAACAATTTTTTGTTGGCCCCAGCAGTATTGGCGGTTATTCGTCATTGCTTACAGGTAAGCCGAATCTTATCCCCCAACAGGCGTTAACGGAGTGCGTCATCTTTACCTGTGATTATCATGCGCTCACCGGTCTCTATGCAAAATATCCGGACCTCGAAAGCCTGGCAAGAAAAATGGCAGAACATTATTTTATCGAAAAAGAGAAAAAAGAATTGGAAATTGTTTTGTTAGATGCCACGCAACGGTATAAAATCTTTCAAATGGAATTCCCGACGCTTGAACAGTTGATACAACAATATCATATTGCTTCTTATTTAGGTATTTCCGCTACACAATTGAGCCGCATCCGCCATCAGCTGGCTAATAAATAATACCGGCTTATTTCTTTACATAGGTAAACAGCTTTCTTTACCTATGTAAACGTCCCTGCACTTATGCTGACATTTCTTTGTGTTCTACAATTTTAAAACACAAAAAAATGAAAAGCTTTAAAAAAGTCTCAATACTTCTTATTGCAGCAGGCATCACCATTCCCATCGTCTTTAACGCGTGTGCGATCCATCCGCTTGCCTGGAAACCGGCGCCACAAAACGACTTCAAAGGAACAACAGCATTCAATGAGCAATTGGCCGCCACACAAAAAATTTCGCTGAACGGCTGGTATGGTCCGGAAGACATTGTTTTTGATCTTACAGGAAATCTTTACAGTGGGGTGCATCGGAAAGCAAATGATTTCAGCGATGGAAGCATTTTAAAAATGGACACGACCGGCAGGATTGAAACTTTCTATAACGCCCATTCCTGGGTTGCAGGTTTGCATTTTGATTCGTCAGGAAATTTAATTGCATTAAGCCACAAACAGGGACTCATCAGTATTAGCCCCGATAAAAAGGTGATTGTATTGGCAAACAAAGATGAAAACGGAAAACCATTTCTTATTCCAAATGGATTAGACATAGCATCTGATGGGAAAATCTATTTCTCCAATACATCGGAGCAATCGGCCTACGATATAAAATATGGCAGAAAGATCATTTTGGAAATGCGGCCACTCGGCGGTTTATATTGTTACAACCCGACATTAAAAACAGTAAAAACATTGATCAGCGGAACCTATTTTGGCAATGGTGTTGTATTATCAAAAGATGAAAGCCATGTGCTGATGGTAGAAACTGCCAAATACAGGATACTTCGTTATTGGTTAAAAGGGGAAAAGGCAGGACAAACGGATACTTTCATAGAGAACCTGCCGGGTTTTCCCAACGGAATTTCTATCAGGAAGGACGGCAGCTATTGGTTGAGATACTCTACAAAAAGAAACGAAGCATTGGATAAGATCCATCCAACACCAGGCATAAAAAAGTTTGTTTATGCACTGCCAAATTTTCTCCAGCCAAAGGCGGAAAAATTTGGAATGGTGATGAACATTTCAAAGGAAGGAAAAATACTCAGTTCACTTTTCGATACAAAAGGTATGGTTATGCCGGAAGCAGGCGCCGTAAAAGAGCATAAAGGATTTTTGTATCTTGGTGGTGACGTACTGCCGCATATCGGGAAATATCAGTTACTGGACACCATACATATTTCAGGCGAAAACAAAGCTGCCGATTCAAAACAATTGCATAAGTAAACAACCGTATAAAAACAAAAATCATGATACGGCAAGGCGATCATATTGAAAATGCAAGAACGGGGCAACGGATGATATTTTTAAAAACCTGGGCAGAGACCAATGGCACGCAATTGCAGATTGAATGCTTTAGCCCGGTAACACCTGCAAGGGAACCGGAACATATACATCCTTACCAGGAAAACAGGTTTAAGGTGCTGGCAGGACAACTTAGCTTTTGTATAAATAGGAAGGAACAAACCGCTTATCCCGGTGACGTTGTATCGATTCCTAAAAATGTGCCCCATTATTTTTGGAATTCAGGAAACAGTGAAGCGCACTATATCCAGGAGTTTTTTCCCGCTTTAAAAATTGACAGCTTATTTGAAACTTTTTTCTCATTGGCAAGAGACGGGAAACTTAATAAAAAAGGATCCCCGAATATTTTCCAGGCATCGCTTATCATGCTTGCCCATGAAAAGGAGATCCGTTTAGCCAGGCCAAGCTGGATCGTTCAAAAAACGGTATTTAAACTTTTTGCACCTATTGGCAAATTGTTGGGGTATAAATCACTATACAAATAAGCAGCACCTCGCCTGCCCGGAGCGGTTAGTAGGAAAGCGTCCTGACAATCCAGATCGGGACGCTCTGGGTAATCTAAAAGACAAAAGGCCCGCATTACGCAGACCTTTAAAAGCTGTGGTCTCAAATGGATTCGAACCTGCTCTAAGATATTCAAAATAAGGGCAATGAAGCTTTCTTTATAGAGATGGCTATAAGAGAATTTGAAATAATCAGAAATCGGCAGGACAACTTCGAACCAAAAAGCCCCTTCAAATCCAACGATCTGAAGGGCTTCATTTTTTAGTCGGGCAGACTGGATTCGAACCAGCGACCCCTACGTCCCGAACGTAGTGCGCTACCGGGCTGCGCTACTGCCCGAAATTTTCAGCATTCTGTAGGTAGTCCGCTTGCCCTTGTCCCGCCGTTGGCGGGATCATGAAAATCTATTGCTCCTTCGTCGCAATGATTTTCTATGAGCTGCGCTACTGCCCGAAAATGTTTTTCGGGGTATAAATATAATTAAAATCAATATTACCCAACAAATTTCGGCCTTTTTGAAGGATCAGGTCAACACGCTTACTATGGATGCTTCCTCTTCCATTTCTCAAATTTCTTTCGAAGCATAGTAACTGCGTTTTGTCCTCCTTTGGCTTGTCCAAAAATATTCAGGTTTACATACGATTTCCTGGAACCTGGTTTGGACACCATGATAAAGGCACTTGTCGCCCGCTGTTCTCCACATCTTTTGTCGCCGCCTGCCAGGGAGCCGGCTTCCAATGCATTCATTAATATGTCAGCAATAGGTAGTGAATCCTTTTGTCCTTTTAATACAGCTTCAAAAATGATCTGTAATTCCTGCTCATTGGCCAGCGTGTTGCCCTGAACAGAAATACCGCTTGCTGTTATTGCTCCTTTGTTGTGCTTTATAGAATCTCCTGAGTAAGTAACTGGCCTGTCAATATACTTGATGGTCACTATGGCATATTGTTGTCTTTCCGGGTCGAACGCAGGGGCACGCATGGCCATAATAATTTGTTCGGGCTCAACTTCCGCCAGGATCATTGCTACGCCTTTTTCTCTTGCCTGGTTATTGCTCATCGCCTGAACAATAACCGCCCCCATACCAGGAATGATCTTTCCTATGCCATAACAATTATACGTACACGATGCGCCGGCAATTCCTATTTCTTTTGTCAATGGATCTATAACAATTATTGACCATGTTGCATGCGAAGATGCATAACAAAAATAAAATATAATAAACAAAATGTATTTTTTCATACGCAGTTGATACTTATTGCAACACTCAAATTACGAATAATCAACATCCAATTTTTACTAATAAACAGTTTTGGTAAATGATTCATTTTTGTATATTCGTTTAGGTGAGCATATGCCACACAGTTATATATTAATCCAATTATCTGTAGAAAAATGAACCGTAAACCGATACCCTTAATCATTTTTTTTATTATTACACTTTGGTGTAATAATGCATGGGCGCAATCTACCCCTGTTTTATTAATAAGTAATAACCCATCGAGCTGTAATGGTTCTGAAGGGTCATTTTCGTTCAGCGGGCTGCTACCCAACACCACTTACCAGGTAACCTATACCGATGATGGCGTAGTAACAGGCCCGGTAACCATTGCCTCAACCGCAACGGGGCAATTAACCATCACCGGTTTGAATGCAGGCATCTATAGCAATTTTATCTTTAATTTTAACGGCAGCATCTCGAATGTATTAACCGGACAACAATTATCAAACCCGATAAATGTTCCGGAATTTACTCCCTTTGCTCCTTTTTGTCAGGGCAGTACGCCGCCGGTTTTACCGCCAACATCCAATGCACCAAATAGTATCAGTGGCACCTGGAATCCGGCGGTTGTTAATAATCAAACTTCAGGCACCTATACTTTTACCCCGGCAGCCGGCACCTGTGGTACACCGGTTCCGATTAACATTACTGTAATACCAAAGGAAACAGCCACCTTTCCGTTTGGAACGTCTCTTACGATCTGTCATAACGGTACCGTTCCGGTGTTACCCAATACATCTGACAATGGCATTTCCGGCACCTGGTCGCCGGCCGTGGTTGATCCTACGCAATCCGGCACATATATATTTACCGCCACATCGCCCGGATGCGTTGAAGGAACAACACTCACCGTTACGGTGAATCCGAATGTGCCATCCATTTTCCCTTTCGGCACAAGCACTACCATTTGTGAAGGAGATCCGGTTGTTACTTTACCTGCCAGTTCATCAAATGGTATAACAGGCACCTGGAACCCGGCGGTGGTAAGCAACACCACCAGCGGAACATATACCTTTACGCCAGATAACGGCCAGTGTGCGACAACGGCGACATACACGGTCACCGTCAATCCGAACGTTATACCTACGTTTGATCCCGTTGCACCCATTTGTTCGGGCGCCACCTTGTCATCACTGCCCACCACTTCCAATAACGGCATTACCGGCTCCTGGTCGCCGGCTTTGAATAATACGGCAACAACTACCTATACATTTACCCCAACGGCTGGTTTGTGTGCCAGAACGGCTACACTAACCATTACCGTTGATGCGAAGGTAACACCTACGTTCACGACCGCTGATACAATATGTGCCGGAGCTACGCTTACTGCCCTGCCCACCACTTCCGATAATGGTATCACGGGCACCTGGTCGCCGGCTTTGAACAATACAGCAACTACTACCTATACATTTACGCCAACTGCCGGGCAGTGCGCGAATGCCACCACATTAACAATAACGGTTAATCCGAACATTACCCCGGCATTCGCCCCCGTTGCCCCGATCTGTTCCGGCGATGCGCTTACTGCGCTACCAACAACATCCACTAATGGCATCACCGGTACCTGGGCGCCGGCTTTGGATAATACGGCAACCACTACTTATACATTTACACCGGATGCCGGACAGTGCGCGACAATAACGACACTTACGATCACAGTTAACCCGATCGTTACACCAACATTTAATGCAGTGGCGCCTATTTGTTCGGGATCAGGCTTACCGCCTTTACCTACCACATCCACCAATGGTATCTCCGGTACCTGGGCCCCGGCTTTGAATGATACGGTAACTACCACCTATACGTTTACACCAACAGCCGGACAGTGTGCAATTACAACCACCTTAACGGTCACCGTTATTCCGAATGTAAAACCAACATTCACGCCTGTGGCGCCAATATGTTTCGGCAATACGATCCCTGCGCTGCCCACAACATCTGACAATGGCATCACGGGTACCTGGTCTCCGGCATTGAATCATGCAGCAACAACTACTTATACTTTTACTCCAACGGCAGGTGTGTGTGCTACAACAGATACACTAACCATCGTCGTTAATGTAATTACACCAACGTTCCCGGCGGCTGATACCATTTGTTCCGGCGCCCCACTGGCTGCGCTGCCCACCACATCCGATAATGGCATTACGGGTACATGGGCCCCGGCTTTAAATAATACAGCCACTACCACCTATACATTTACGCCGGCACCTGGTCAGTGCGCCACCACAACTACATTAACTATTATTGTTAATCAGAAAGTAACACCGACGTTCGCGGTTGCGGCATCAGTATGTTCAGGCGCCACGCTGGCCCCATTGCCGTTATCATCTGCCAATGCTATACCTGTTACAGGTACCTGGTCACCAGCGTTGAGCAATACAACAACGACCACTTATACATTTACCCCTGATTCGGGTCAGTGTGCCATTCCAACCACGTTTACCCTGCAGGTTAATCCCATACCATCCCTTATGAATATAACCAGGGATACCGCCATTTACGACGGTACGGTTTTGGCGCCCTATAATTTCAGGGTAAACGATCCGGCAGGCGGCATACAATGGAATAATTCAAATCCGGCTATTGGCCTGTCAGCTTCGGGCACCGGTATGGTCCCTTCCTTTACAGCAACCAATATATCCGATACGCCTTTTACCGCAATCATTACTACAATTCCTGTCATGAATGGTTGTTCCGGCGTTTCTCAATCCTTTAAAATAACAGTGCTTCCATTGGCCAAAGACGTTTTTGTGCCCAATATATTTTCTCCCAATGGCGATGGGAAGAATGAGCAGCTTTTCATTTACGGAAATTATATCGCTTCTGTTGACATGCAAATTTTCAATCAATGGGGTCAACGCCTTGCTACACTTACCAGTACGCAGCAGGGATGGGATGGTAAATACAAGGGGACCGCTCAGCCTGTGGGTGTTTACATGTATGTACTAAAAGCTGTATTGAGAGATGGAAGACAGATTAAAACAAAAGGCTCTATTACACTTATCCGTTAACCCTTCGACTTCGCTCAGGGCTTATTGCAACGAACACTAAACTAATTAAAATGAAAAGTAAACATATAAAACGATACGGTTGGTTGGCGACCTGTTTGTTACTGACAACTGCCTTAAAAACAGTTGCGCAAACAGATCCGCACTTTACACAGAATTATACCTATCCATTGTATATCAATCCTGCGCTCGCAGGCAGCGCCGACGGCGATTACAGAGCGGCTGCCATTTTTCGTAATCAGTGGGGCAGCCTCAGCAGTCTGTACCGCACTATTGGCGTTTCATTCGATACGCGTACCACTAAAAATGCTGCGCTGGGTATAAACCTGTTGAACCAGTCTGCCGGTGATGGTGGGTTTAACTACCTTACCTTATCCGGTTCTTATGCCTACACCGGCGTGAAATTCGGAAAGGATTTTAACCACCGGATCGTTATGGCCCTGCAGGGTGGCATTATAAGTCGCCGGGTCGATCGTACAAAATTCAAATGGGGCGAACAATGGAATCCCATCACGGGTTACCATGCCAGTAACCCAACAACTGAAACTTTTAATAAAACGTCTTCGCTCGTTCCCGATATAGGGGCCGGCATTCTGTATTTTGATGCGTCGCCCGAAAAGAAAGCGAATTTCTTCGGTGGCTTTTCTGCCTATCATTTAAACAGACCTAAAGACCCGATCGTCACGGACCATAATACCGATCTCAACAGAATCCCTGTTCGTTATTCCATGCATGCCGGTTTAAGTTTCAATTTATCAGACCGTACGAAAGTAATTCCCCATGCACTGTATATGCTGCAGGGTAAAGCATACGAAGCAATGGCAGGCTTTTATGGACAAATTAATATTAATGCAGAAACCGATTTTATGGTGGGCGGCTATTACCGCGTCAATGATGCCATAGCTCCTTATGTGGGCGTTGATTATAAGAATTTTGTGATCGGGTTGAGCTATGACGCCAATGCATCTAAACTAAGATCGATGACGAAAAACGTAAACAGTTTTGAGCTCACACTTTCTTATATAAAACGGTCGGGCCAGCGAAGCATTATTGATTTTGTTCGTTGTGCCAGACTTTAAAAGATGGTTTGATTGTTCTATGGTTTGATGGCTGGGGATCCCTAATTATAAAGCTATTAATTTTGGGCAGGGTGTCTCAATTACAGAGTTTCTAACAATCAGGCAATCGATCAATCAATTCATTAGCAAACTTTAGCCCATCATAGTGAAATTAAAATTTTTGAGAACCTATGAACACATTTATACCTATTAAGATCAGATCACTTGCCGGTAATTTATTTGGTTTACTGGTTGCCAGCGCCTGCTGGCTACCGTTACAAGGTCAACAGGTTGTGAAAGACAAAAGTCCGTTGCAGTTAGCCGACCAGTATTTTGCGGCCGGTGAATATTACACGGCTGCCTATTTGTATGAGCAATACCTGAAACCGCCAGCAAATGCAAACGGACCGGCATTTACCGTGTATGCTAAAAAAGGGAAATCACCCCAGGGAACTCAGGACAGGTCACGCGCAAGCATACTTTATAAACAGGCAGAAAGCTACCGGCTTGCCCATTATTGGATAAATGCCGACTCTGCATACAAAAAATGCACTGATAATAAGGATGCCTTATACTGGAGCGCCGTATGTGAACGCAGCCTGGGAAAATATGATGAGGCGGAAGAAAATATCCGCAAATACTTAAGCGAAGGAACCAACAGCCAGTTAAAAGAAGCGGCTGAAAAAGAATTGCAAACGTTGCAATATATACGCAAACAACTGGCGGCCCCCGGCGCCGGCCTGGTGAACAGCTGGAAGATCAATACACCCGGCAGCTTTGAAAAAGGCGCTTTTGCAGTAAGGGCCGTAAGCGGCAACAAATACCTGGTGAGCAGTACGAAAACCGATTCTGCCTGGGTGAAAGGAGTAAACCCGCATAACAGCCGGTTGTTTTATGCTAATTTGAAAAACGACAGCCTCGATCAACTAACCCCGGTTGTTTTACCGGTTGCCGGCATTGCAGATAACCAGGGGGTAGCCAGCTTCACCGCCGACGGCCTGCGTATTTATTTTACCCAGTGGAAAAAAGAAAAAGGCCGCATCGTTTCTAATATTTATTACATTATTAACCGTGGGGATAGCGGATGGACCAAACCGGCTTTATTGCCCCAGGTTAATATCGACGGGTTTAGCAGCAAGCAACCATTTTGTTCTGCAGATGGCATCTATTTATATTTTGCTTCTGACCGCCCCGGCGGATCGGGTGGATTCGATATCTGGTATGCACCTATCTATGAAGATGGCAGCGCCGGCAGCCCGGTTAATGCTGGCTCAGGAATAAATTCAGCCGGTGATGAACAGGCCCCGTTTTATCATACCAGCAGCGGTACGTTGGTGTATTCTACCAACGGACGGCAGGGCATGGGTGGGTATGATCTCTTTTCGGTAAAAGGCAGTGATGCCGCATGGGGCGTACCCCGCAATATGGGTTACCCCGTTAACTCATCGAGAGATGATATTTACTTTTTTGCACCTGAAGACTCAACCCTTTTGGCAAATGCCATTGTAGGGAGCGACAGAGGGACCGGCTGCTGCCTCGAAAATTATCTTATAAAAAGATCACCCAAAAACAAACGGTTAACCGGGGTGGTACGTGACAGTAAGGACAATAGCCCCATCGCCGATGCTTCCATTGTTTTAACAGACCCATCGGGCAAAACCTGGACAATTAAAACGGATGGCGAAGGCAAATATTTATTTGATACGCTCCATAAGGATTATTTCAATTACAGGATCGCCATAACCAAAGAATTTTATAACGACACAGTGGATGTGGTGAAAATCAATGACACCGCAGAAGTGAACCTGCTGACCGATCAGTTGGTCAATACAGACATGTACATTGATAAAAAATTCATTTTACATGCAGAGAATGTAGTTACTGTATATTTCGATTTTGATATGAGCAATCTGAAAGAGGAAGCCGTGAACAAACTCGATTCGGTTTACAATGTGCTGGTGCAATTACCGGCTTCAACACTGCAAATATCAGGGTATACAGACGGGAAGGGGAGTGATGAATACAATAAAAAACTCTCTGACCGGCGTGCAAGGGCATGCGCCAATTACTTCATTGAAAAAGGTATAAAGGCCAGCCGCATTACATTTGAATCTTTCGGCGCCTGTTGTCCGCTTGAGATGGAATTGATCAATGGCCGCGATAATCCTGATGGCCGCAGCCGCAACAGAAGGGCATTGATCAATATAACGAAGGAATAAAGAACACTTCTTCTGTCAAAAATAGGGAAGCCCCGACGGTACCGTCGGGGCTTCTTTATCGTTGAGTCGTATGTAGATGCTAAAAGCTATGATGAATTACCAATTTCCCATTTGCGTTTCTGACGCCATCGGTGGCTTTCACAATGTATATGCCGGCTGGCAGGGCTTCCAGGTTCGTCAACAACAATTCATTCGCTCCGGGTTTTAACCGGTATTGCCGGCTCAGCACGGCATTACCGGCTACATTGAACAGGGTAATATGAAGTAGGTTGTTGCCTGTTGATGTCCACGTTATCGTGGAATGCCCGATGGCAGGAACAGGGCTTAGATCCAATGTGCCTTCAGCCAAAGCTGTTTTCACTGTAATGATCTTACTGAAAGTCTTATGACCGGCTGCTTCCGCTGCTACGATCCGGTAATAGATAGCCGCCTTAGCAGCGGTTGGGGCATCTGAAAAGCTATACCTGCTGATATCGCCATTACCCGCCGCCTTGCTTACTGTTCCGGCAGTAAAAAACTCCAGCCCATTGTTACTCTTTTCTATGGTATAGTTTATAACATTCTTTTCATTTGTTACTTCCCAGTTGACCGACACCTGCGTTCCGTTCCTTTTTCCATTTACAAACACGAATTGCATGGGTAAAACCATACACGCCGGCGGAAAGGCCATAACCGGTCCTGTAACTGATATACCTCCGGCACCAGCCAGAGAGCCATAATTAATAGTGCCCGAACCACTATTAGTAGTGCCAGCTGCTCCGCCGGTTGCCGAAGAGGCTGCATTGAGTGTTCCGTCGGCATATATAACACCGCCGCCACCGCCGCCGCCTGGCCCATGCGGAGGATTCCCGCCATTCCAGAAATTACTGCCACCGTTACCTCCATTTGCGTATACGGTAATGTTCGCATGACCGTAGCGGGCATTGATCAATACGCTGCCCCCGGCGCCACCGCCGCCTGATGCATCGTTGACAATGGTGCTGTTCGCGCTATTACCATTGGCCAATACACGGCCTGGACCAATGATGGCGCCAACGCTGATTATAACAATGCCGCCACCCGCGGCGCCGCTGGAAGCCAATCCGCCCGGGTTGCCGGTACCGTTATTCGTGTCGCCGGCTCCGCCGCCGCCGCCCATCACCAGCCGCAACGGGCTTCGCTGCGCGAATGGGGCGCCGGGATAACCGCCGTACGGCCCATTCACTCCATAACTGTTGCCGCCTTTTCCGCCTGCGCCGCCGTTACCACCGCCACCACCCCCACTGTTGTTGGCATTGATAGGGGTACCATCATCGCTTCCGCCGCCACCTGCATTGCCGGGGGCGCCCATGCCGAAACTGCCGCCGGGATATCCTTCGTCAGTTCTGAGCAGCAGCGAACCATAATGGTTGCTGTTAATAAGTCGCGGTGTTCCGGCTATTCCTTCGCCCTTGGAAGCATGGTTGCCTTTCAGACTACTAATGCTGTCATTGGGGGGCGACACTGTGACAAAGTCCCGGGTGGAGGTAGTACCGCCACCGCCAGTCAGCCGTACGGCGCCACCACCGCGGAAACCGGCCCCGGTAACGTTGATAGCATACCCGTTCATGATAAAGTTGTTCATTACCGCCATCACTATTACTCCCCCGGTAGTCCCATCCCACCTGGGCGGCGTAATGTCTGCGTTCATAACGAGGCTGTAATATACAGATACACGAATTACCTGGTAAGTATACCGGCCATCGGCGCCAAAAGCGGCATTTTTATAATTATTAACCGTTCCCGTTTGCAGCGTCAACGTACCGCCGGTGAGCGGAACGGAATTGGTCGCTATTATATATTCCATATTTCCGGCGTATAACTCAGCATTATTCAGGTAACCACGGCCGGTTGCTCCATCACCGTAGGTGTTGTCATTCGCAGCATTGATCTGCGCACCCTGCATTTGAATGATCAATAAAACATCACCCGCACTGATAGCAGTTGTTCCATAAGTGGCCGCACCTATGTCAATAGAAGTACTGCCTGCGCTTACCATTGCCTGCTGTGCCGGATAATAAGTATTAGTATTGGAAGTTATAAAGGTTCGAACAGGCTGTGGACAGGTTTGCGCTTGTATGGTATTTACTGAAAATATGGATATACCCCATATAACCGTAAACAGGATGCAGTTAACTTTGCATTCTTGAAAAAGGATTTTCATCAGGTAACGGATTTTTGTTATAAGTATCGGATCATAGACCTGTAAAAAATAGTCAGGCCGGGGGGACTGTTTAGTAGTATTACTTGGATATAGAAAATTCGTTAATTGTATATTGAGCCGGATCAGCAAAAATAGGGTAGCCCCGACGGTACCGTCGGGGCTTCTTCATCCGATGAACCGTTCGTTCCCTAATCCCTGATGTTGTATAATTTGGCTACTTCGCTATAAGGCATCTTCTGCAGATCGGCAATGCTGCGACCGGGAACCATACCAGGGATCAGCACATAGCGCACAGCCGACCCGTTATCATTGATATAACTCTTATACCCAGCCCAGCAATTTACTAAAAAGGAAAGGTATTTTTCTTTGAATACAAATGCCGCTGAAAACGAAAAATTAGATTGTCCGCTGGGATCAACATCTATAATATTATAGCTACTACTAGAGCTATTAACTATATTACTAATTACACCGTTCTTACTTTTATAATACAGCAGAACGGTGCCATTGTTCACGATATCGGCAGTTAATGCGGTTGCAGGTAATAACTGCTTAAAATAATAATTCCCCTCTTCGGGTAAATTTTTTAACAGTTCCGTCAATTCCACATCGATCCATGAAGAATAAATAGCGCCGGCCCCATCGCATACATATTTTGTTTGGGTAGTAATCACTTCATTGCTATCCAGTGTTCCGTTATTATTGGCATCTATCCCTGTTTCAAATTTGGTGCCTCCATACGTACAATTTGTACCTGCCGGCTCTTTTGTAGTTTTCGTTAAAGCCGTTTTACCATTGGCTCCGTCTTTACCATTAGTACCGTTGGCGCCATCTTTACCATTGGCACCGTCTTTACCATTAGCGCCGTTGGTACCATTAGTACCATTGGTGCCGTCTGTACCATTTGAGCCATCTTTTGAACAACCCGTTATAAAAAGTGTCGCACACAAAAGCAGCATAGAGCAATTCTTCAAATTCATAAAGTACATTTTATTGATTTGTTTAAATGAATAAGCGATTGGAACTATTTTTGAAATGGCTATTGATGAATAACCAATTTCCCATTTGCGTTACTGACGCCATCGGAGGCTTTCACAATGTATATGCCGGCTGGCAAGGTTTCCAGGTTAAGCAAGAGTTCGTTAACGCCTGCTTTTAACCGGTATTGACGGCTTAGTACGGCACCGCCGGCTGCATTAAACAGGGTAATATGGAGGTTGTTGTTGCCTGTTGATGTCCACTTTATCGTGGAATACCCGATGGCAGGAACAGGACTTAGATCCAATGCACCTTCAGCCAAAGCTGTTTTCACTGTAATGATCTTACTGAAAGTCTTATGACCGGTTGCTTCCGCTGCTACGATCCGGTAATAGATAGCCGACTTTTCAGCGGCCGGGGCATCTGAAAAGTTATACCTGCCGATATCGCCATTACCCGGTTTTTTGCTAACTATTCCGGCTGTAAAAAAATCCGCCCCATTATTACTTCTTTCAATGATATAGTTGGTTACATTTTTTTCATTGGTTACCTCCCAATTGATCAACACCTGCGTTCCGTTCCTTTTTCCTTTTACCAACAGGAATTCTATAGGTAAAGCCGTGCAGCCAGGCGGGAAGGCCATAACGGGGCCTGTAAGGGATATAGATATACTACCTCCGGCACCGGCCTGGGCGCCAAAAGTAATGGGCCCAGCAAATACAACATATGTAGTACCGGCTTTTCCGCCGGTTACCGAAGAGGCTGCATTCAGTGTTCCGTCGGAATATATAACACCACCGCCACCACCACCGCCAGGCCCGTACGGGACCAGGACTCCCCCTCTATTAGAATTACTGCCGCCATTGCCGCCATTCGCGTATACGGTGAGGTTGGAGTGACCGCTACGGGCGTTGATCAATACACTGCCGCCGGCGCCACCGCCGCCTGATGCATCGGTCCTAACAGTTGTATTTCCATTACTGCCATTGGCCAATATCAACCCGGAGTTAATGATGGCGCCGGCGCTGATTAGAACAATGCCGCCGCCCGCGGCGCCGCTGGAAGCCAATCCGGCACCCGGGGTGCCGGTACCGTTATTATTGTCGCCGGCTCCACCGCCGCCGCCCATCACCAGCCGCAACGCGCTTCGCTGTGCGAATGGAGCGCCGGCATAACCACCGGATGGTTGGGGTTGAGCCGTTGCATAACTGTTGCCGCCATTTCCGCCTGCCCCGCCATTACCACCGCCGCCGCCGCCACTTCTGTTTAAATTCATGAGCACATCATTGCTTCCGCCCCCACCGGCGTTGCCGGGGGCGCCCATGCCGAAACTTCCACCGGGATATCCTTCTGCTATATTCTTCTGAAGAGAATCATAATTGTTCAGGTTAATAAGCCGCGGTGTTCCGGCAATCCCTTCGCCCTTAGAGGCATGGAAGCCGCTGTCATTGGGGGGCGACACCATGACAAAGTCCTGGGCGGAGGCGGTACCAGTGACGCCTAGCCGTATGCCGCCGCCGCCACTTCTGTTTAAATTCATGAGCACATCATTGCTTCCGCCCCCACCGGCGTTGCCGGGGGCGCCCATGCCGAAACTTCCACCGGGATATCCTTCTGCTATATTCTTCTGAAGAGAATCATAATTGTTCAGGTTAATAAGCCGCGGTGTTCCGGCAATCCCTTCGCCCTTAGAGGCATGGAAGCCGCTGTCATTGGGGGGCGACACCATGACAAAGTCCTGGGCGGAGGCGGTACCAGTGACGCCTAGCCGTATGCCGCCGCCGCCGCGGAAACCAGCCCCGGTAACATTGATCGAATGCCCGTTCATGGTAAGGTTGTTCTTCACTGCCATCACTATTACCCCGCCGGTTGCCCCATCCCATGAAGGCGCTGTAATGTCGCTGTTTAAAATGAGTTCGTAATATACCGGTACACGAATTACCTGGTACGTGTACTGACCATCGGCGCCAAAATCGGCTTTTTTATAATTATAAACCGTTCCTGTCAGCAGCGTCAACGTACCGCCGGTCAGCGGAACCGAATTTGTTGCTACTATATATTCCATATTACCGGCGAATAACTGCACATTATCCTGGTAACCACGCCCGCTTACACCATTTCCGTAAGTAATGTCATTGGCTGCATTGATCTGCGCACCCTGCATTTGAATGATCAATAAAACATCGCCCGCACTGATAGGGATTGTTCCGTTGGCCGCACCTATAGCAACAGCAGTACTGCCTGCGCTTACAATTGCCTGTTGCCCGGGATAATATGTATTGGAAAAAGAAGTGATCGTAGAGGTAATGGGCGGCGGGCAGGTTTGCGCCTGTACGGTAGTTACTGACAACATCGCTATATACGACATCAGCAGGAAACACATGACCGGGCATTGTTGTAAAACGGTTTTCATCAGGTAACGGATTTTGCTATGGTAACAGAACATAGCGACTGTAAAAATGGACAGGCCGGGGAATCTGTTTATTAGTATTACTTGGATATAGAAAATTTGTTATAAGGCAACTGCTGACAAAAATCCAATTATTACTAGCGAATAATTATCCACTATAATTTAGTTTTAAAGCGCTGTCTTTTTTGCGTTATTACACCCCCGCCCATTTTTTCCCTCTTTGCCCTGGGATTGTTTGACCCACATAAAATAAAAATGTATGCTGTTTTACTGGTACAATGTTGTTAGCATATTCTTGCGGCGATATTTTAAAAAGAGGCTTGATGTTAACAGGCCTTTTATTAAAACATTCAGGGTAAAAGCATTTGATTGTGATGCACTTCGGGTAATGGCTGCTTATAAATACCTTATTTATATGGACTATGCCCGGTGGGAACAGTTTGCCCGAACAGATCTGTATCGTGCGGTATTGACCAGGAAGTTAGCCCCCTCCCTGGGTTCGCAAAAAATTATTTACCGCAAACCGATTAAACGCGGCGCAAGGGTTTCAATGCATGTGGAAATTGCAGGGTGGGATAACCGCTGGTTTTATCATGTTCATACATTTATGCAGCAAAATGAAGTAAAAGCTATTGGTGTTACCAGGGGCCTTTTCTGGCGAAAAGATAAACTGAATACACTGGAAGAGATTATACAGTCGGCCGGTTTTTCGAATACAAAAAAGGATCCTCCTGACTGGGTGCTGAAATTGTTTGAAAACGACGGCCAGATCATCCAAAGCATAGCTTCGGCAAACCATGGGCCCCTATTAATTCCGGAGACTGAAATGCTGGGTAAAAAAGAACTTAATTTATTGCTGGATATCAATCACCCTGATACGGGAGTAATATTTCCTGAAGGATCTTGTTGATCGCTTCCGCATGGTTTAATACAAGCAGGTGACCTCCTTTATGAATAACATGCGTAGGTTTTGCATATTTAACTGGAAATACTTCATCCCGGGTACCGTGAATATGATTCAGCGGCCTGGGCAATACGTCATTCCTCCAGGAAAGGACGGCGTTCATACCCCATTTGATGAAACGACTATTTCCATCCCTGATGACGCGCCACATGAGCTTTTTATTGGTCCAGGATTTCATGAAAATAGAGTTTTTTACCGTGGCGGTTATCTTAAAAAAGCCAGCCGGAATATGGCGTTGTAAATTCAATTTCCCGGCAAGTTTATAATAGGGGGGTAATTGACCACTAAGCGGAACGCTACTTATAATGACGGTACAAACCGGAGGAAACTGTTTAGCGATCTCGATAGCCACCATTCCTCCAAGTGATAAACCTATCAGGATAAAGGGCATATTCGAATAATACGGAGTAAATAAGCGAATAGCATATGCTGACAGCGATTCATTTTCGCCTGGAGGGATCCATTCTATATATTCTGGGTCGAACGCCAGCGGCAATTCGATATAGGAGAATAACCTTTTATCTGCTCCGATTCCACTAATAAAATAGACTTTCAAGGGCAACCTGTTTTTCGAATGGATGGAAACTAACCCGAAGGGAAGCCCGCTACAACACGATGTTGTAGCGGGCATTTTCATCCTTGAGCCGTTCCCCTAATCCTCGATGTTATATAATTTAGCTAATTCGCCATAAGGCATCTTTTGCAGGTCAGCAATGCTGCGACCCTGAGTCATGCCAGGAATCAGAACATACCGGACAGCCGATCCGTTTTTATTCAATTCGTCCCTATTATAGGTATTCCACCCAGTGTAGGTTCTTACTAAAAAAGAAATCTTTTTTTCTTTGAAAACATATCCTGGATTAAAAAAAATGGTACCTGTACCTGCTGAATCCAAATCAGTAATTGCATAGGCGCCGTCTCTTTCTATAGGAACTACTGTACTGTCCTTACTTCTATAATACATCAAAACAATTCCCTTGTCCACTATATCGGTAGTTAATGTTGGTGCAGGTATAATCTGTATGTGATTAAAGTTAACTGCCACTCCGTTGCTAAAAGTGGTATCCGTCACGTTCACATCGATCCATGAAGAATAAGTAGCACCGGCCCCATCGCATACATATTTTGTTTGGGTAGCAGTCACTTCATTGTCATCCAGTATTCCGTTATTGTTGGCATCTATACCTGTTTCAAATTTGGTGCCTCCATACTTGCAGTTTGCCCCTGGCGCTTCTTTGGTAGTTCTGGTTAAAGCCGTTTTACCATTGGCACCGTCTTTACCATTGGTACCGTTGGCGCCGTCTTTACCATTAGTGCCATTGGTACCATTGGTGCCGTCTGCACCATTTGATCCGTCTTTTGAACAACTGACCAGTAAAAGGGTCGAACATAAAACCATTAAAGAATAATGTTTCCATTTCATAAAGTACAATTATTAATTTAAAGTGAATAAAACAAAGTGACTGTTGGTTAACGGCTATAGCTGCATCCATCCGGAAGACCCAAAGGGTGCATGCATACCGCTTTGATAATCACAATAGCAGTGCAAAATTGAATTATTGAAAGAAACTCGTCTTTAGTATTACTTGGATAATGATAATTCCTTAATTGTGTGTTGAGTATTTGATCGTAGCAAAAATGTGATCCGGACCTTACCATTGAAGGTTTAGCAGATTGGCAGAATAGGGTACCGTTATTTTAACAATGGGTCTCTGAGGTCAAAGAAGTTAATTATACTGTTCTTTAGGAGGTGCAGTAGGTCGCGGGGGTAAGCAATAAGGGCTACAACAGTAATGCGGATCATCATAAGGTATCGCGGGGCAACGTAAATTTCAACCATGCCTCCCTTTGCCAATAATCCATGATAGATCGTTCGCGGGAGCGTTTGCTTTTGCATGCGCGCCAGGGCCTCAACAACTGATCCGGCGATCACATACCGTTTCTGTGTTCGAAACGTATCCACAGTAGAACGAACGTACACAGCATTTCTTTCAAAACTGGTAAGCGTGCCCTTCCGCATCCACATACAGGTGAGCTCGCACGATGTTGCTTCAACCAGATAACCGCGCTTTTGAAGGTCGATGCGTGCCTCCTCAGGAAGGATCATTTCATAGCGAAACGGGGCCGAATCATTAATGAGGTATCCTGCAACCATCTCGTTATTTTTAAAGAAGCCACGCGCAGAAGCTCTATGGAGATATTCGTCAGGGATCTGGAAGTTTCCGCCCACCGATGTAAATCCCAGGGCGAATGCCTGTTTGTCCTTCTCATCTATCAATATCCGGCTGGTAAAGCGTGGTGAATTTCGATTATTGATCATGATCTTGAAGAAAAGGTGTGACGATTTCTATTCCTGGTTCAATGCCTCCACACTGCAATATACGTTTGCAAAATGCCTGTATCGTAGTATTAATTGGATTTTGACAACCTTTAATTGTATGCAAGATTTATTTCATAAATCCAACTAATTGGACAGCCGGCGCGTGTGCAGCACTTTATCTTCGCCCTTTAATCCCAAACTATGTACAAACTAAACCTTCTCTTATTGCTGCTATGTATGTTCGCAGTAACTCCCTTTACTTATGCACAGGAAAAGCCCTGCCCAATTGGTAACAGTACCAACCTGCTAAGTAGTTTTCGCCGGCAACTGGCTGGCAAGCCAAATGGCAATGGCCGGTTACAATTACAACTATCACCAACACGCAGTTTGCCTGCTGTCGTTACTTATCGCATCGCTGACGGAACAGCATCGGAAAAACTGGCCGGCAGCATTGCCAATGTGCCGAACTCATCTTTTTACCTGGACATTGAGAACAAATCGGTACAGGGGCACATCCTGTTGCCAGACAGCAAAAAAGCGTATACGTATTCTTCCGATAACAACGGTGCTGTATATGTACAGGAAACAGACATCAATAAGATCATTTGTATCGATTATCAGGAAGCCATGGAGCCTGCCACTCCCTCAACAGCTGCTGCGAAGGTTGCTACGGCAACGAGTGCCGCCGCCCTTGCCGACCTGCAAAGCTATCCGGGCGGCAATGGTTGTGTGTTGCTCGACTTCGACGGACAATATGTTTCCAGCAGGTATTGGAATAGCGGTAATCCTATCAACGCAGCACCAGCTACCATATCAGAAGATGCGAAGCAAGAGACCTGGGAGTTGGTAAGCGAAGCCTTTCGCCCTTTTTCCCTGAATATCACTACCAGTGAGGCCGTTTTCAATACCTATCCCAAAAACAGAAGAATGCGATGCATCTTTACACCTACGAATACAGCTTTGCCTGGAGCCGGCGGAGTAGCTTATATAGGTTCGTTTGCCTGGAATGAGGATACACCCTGCTGGGCATTCAACACCAGAGGCAAAGCCGTCGGCGATGTAGCAGTCCATGAGATCGGTCATACACTGGGTTTGGATCACGATGGAAGACCCGGTGAAGAATATTATGGCGGTCAGGGTAACTGGGCGCCGGTAATGGGCGTTGGATATTCTAAATCTCTTGTACAATGGAGCAAAGGCGAATATCTCAATGCCACTAACCAGGAAAACGACCTGGCAATAATGACAGGTCATCGCTTCGGCGTAGGCTACCGCGTTGATGATTATACGAATTCAACAACGGCTGCAACTTTGTTAACAATGAATGCTTTGGGTAATGTAAGCCACAAGGGTGTTATTGAACGCACGGCTGATGTGGATATGTTTTCCTTCAGCACCAGTAGCGGCCCGGTTAACCTCACCTTTACTCCCAATGCACATTATCCAACGCTGGATATTTTAGCTACCTTATACGACCATACCGGAACTGTTATTACATCATCCAATCCGGCTGGTTTAAATGCCGGTATCAGTACCACACTGGCGGCCGGAAGCTATTACGTTTCCGTTACAGGTACGGGTGAAGGAGACCCTGCAACCACCGGTTATTCCAACTATGCATCCCTCGGCAGCTACAATATTTCCGGTACGGTTCCCATTCATATAGTGCTTGACCACGATCCTAAAGGTGGCGTTACCCCGTTGGCAAAACCGAAAGATATCATTTCATTAGTGGTATCGCCTAATCCGGCAGCCAACCAGGTTACCCTGCAATTCGGTAAACACAATAGTCATTTTGATGTTAAAATAAGGGATGTTAACGGTGTTGTCGTTTACACTGCATCGCATGTGCAAAGCGGGCAACAGATAAATATCGCCAACCTTTCGTCAGGTTTATATTTCATTACAATAAATACAGGGAAACAAACAATAACGAAGAAATTAATAAAACAAAACGCTCTATAAATGCTCGCGGATAAATGACGAAAGGCGGCCATCAAAAATAATTTGAGGCCGCCTTTTCATTTTTGGGGCTAGGGGTGTAATTGTTTTAAAATGTATGATGAATTACCCATTTCCCTTTGCGGGCAGGTTTGTGCCTGTTTGGTATGCATTGATAATATTACTATACACCATACAACCGTAAACAGGATGCGGTTAACTTTGCATTTTTAAAAACGTTTTTCATCAGGTAACGGATTTATTATGATAACAGATCATAACTGTGCAAAAGTGGAAAGGCCGGGGAATCTGTTTCATAGTATTACTTGGATATAGAAAATTTATCAATTGTATAATGAACAACTAATTGAATCATTTTTGAAAAAAAATAACCATGAGCATTGTTTATTAATAATTAATTATAATATTTAACCGTTGTAAGAACCCTAAACTGACTTTGATCAACACTATGATTAGCACCTGGGCGAGGCCACTGTTATTAATTGTATATTGTCTGTTGCGATGGCTGCCGTCAAAAGAGCAACCGCTCACTAATGGGTATAGTATAACCCATTACAACAGCGATAATGCCCTTCCGCAAAACAGTATCAATGCCATGGCCTTTGATAAAAACGGGTTCCTGTGGCTGGCCACGAGAATGGGTATAGTGAGGTTTGATGGTAAAAATTTCAGGGAGTATAATTCGCAGAATAGTCCGGCTTTATTATGGAACGAATATTCGCTGCCACAAAGAGAGCCTGGAAAAAGCAACATACTTTTTAAACCGGTATTTGACAGCAGCCACATTCTCTCCCTCACCGATGATTACCAGATCGTAACGGACAGTGTTATTTCTGCCTTGCCGTACCGGGAATTGATCACATCAAACAATCACCTGTTTTTTTATTCCGGCATTTACAAAGCACACGCAACTAAAAACGATGGAGGTGCCTATAAACAACTACTCAAAAAACTGAAGGCGTCCTATGCGCTTACTACAGTAAATGAAAGTAAAGCTTACTTTTACAATGCAGATCATTGTTACTTCCTGGATGAAAACACGCGCAGTATAACCGAACTACGGGAAATCTCCCGCCATATCCTGAAGCTTCAATTCATGGTTGGGGATATTTATTTTTATATGGATGATCAATATCACCTGTTCGCTTACAAAAACGGGGTATTACAAAAAAATATCAGTTGTGCCGGCAACCTGCTCCCATTGCTGATCAGTACAGCCAATGCTGACCACAATCCGGTACAGGCTTCTTTAAAAATAAGGAGAGATGGCAATCACTCCCTCATGGTTTGTAAGGATACGATCCTGTTGCTCCGCCTGGTCAACAACGTATTGGACTATAAAATACTGGCGGCTGATATTCCCATCAAAGACATCAAATGCATGATCTATGATGAAGGCTACCAGGCGCTTTACATAGGTACCATTACGAATGGGTTGTATGTACTGAAGCTGCATGAATTTGACAGGCTCTTTTTTAACGATCCCAGGTTTATGATCAACAGCCAGTCTTCCCAGATTGAATTGCCAGGCGGGCGCATACTCACCAGCACAGGTGTACTGAATTATACCAATAACGATCATATCGCATTCCCTGATATACACACCATCGATAAACAGGCCCTGATGCAGGCCTCCGATGGATCGATCTGGCTGTCGGAATTTGATTCCCTGAAAAGAACAGATAAGGATCTTCGATCTTTCGTCAGCGTTAAAAGCCTGGGCTATTATCTTACCGGCATTATTGAAAGGGATAATAAGGATATTATCTACAGCAATAAGCACCAGGTATTCAGGCGGCACGGAACAGAAGACGCTATTTTAATCAATGATAACGACCTGATGAAGGCAGATATCCATCTCCTCAGGGAAGTGAGTAGCCATAATTTATGGATTGGAACATCGGCAGGTTTGTTTGCCTATGACCTTTCGAAACATTCATTGCGCCCGGTACCCGGCCTGGAAAAAATGTCTATAGATATTATTCATATAGCGAGGGATAGCAGTATCTGGATCGGTACATATGGACAGGGTTTCTATAAATTTTATAAGAATAATTTCATCAAAATGCCTTTGGACTCCCGGAAAAGCCTTGTTACCGTTCATTGTTTCATGGAGGACCGGCAGGGTTATTTCTGGATACCTACCAACAAGGGTTTGTTCAGGGTGGCGAAAAAAGAATTGGATGATTATGCAGCCGGTAGCCAACCGCAGGTTTATTATTACTATGTTGATAAATCATATGGATTTAGCACCAATGAATTTAATGGTTGGTGCACACCCTGTGGCATTGAAACAAAGGATGGCCATTTTTCTTTGCCCTCACTGGATGGCCTGGTACGGTTTAATGCTGATAGCGTACATGTGAGTCTGCCCGATAAACCAATATTTGTAGACCTTGTAACGGCCGATGATAAAAGGGTGCTATTGAAAGACAAACTGGAGGTGACAAGGGATTCGAGCCGATTGATCTTTGAAATTTCAACTCCTTATTTCGGTAACAAGTTTAACCTGCACCTTGAATATGCGATAAAGGAGTTGAGCGATAAATGGTTCCCGGTGAATGAAGACGGTAAACTCATATTAACAAACATGAGAAGCGGTAAGTACACCCTTACTGTGAGAAGTCAGAATCCCTATGCGCACTATACCTATAATACGCTCCATTTAACCATACTTCCTTACTGGTATGAACAGGTGTGGTTCAGGTGCCTCCTGGGTGGGCTGGCAACAGGCGCGTTTTTATTGTTTTTTCGGGTACGGTACAATTACCAGGTAAAAAAAGCGCACTTGCTGCAGCAAAAGGTGGATGAAAGAACCGAACAATTATCAGAGAGCAACCGGGTAAAAGAGTTAATGATCTCCGCTATTCTGCATGACCTCCGGTCACCACTTCGGTTCCTGCATATTTTAGCCCGGCGAATGTACAATAACCATAAAAAATTATCAGATGGGGAACTGTCGCAGATCCTGTTCCAGTTCGACAACGCAACCAATGAAATATACGATTTTACACAGGGCTTTTTTGTGTTTACCAATATGCAAAAAGAGGGCTTTGCCATCAACCACGAAAAAATAGTGTTGCGCAACATGATAAGTGAAATTATCTCATTGGGTGAAATGGGAGCTCAAATTCAAAAAAATACTTTTAGTAACCTGGTCCCTGAACATATTGTTCTCTATTCAGATGCCAGCCTGTTAAGCCTGGTGCTGAGAAACCTGGCCGATAATGCCAATAAATATACTTTTGAAGGAGAAATAACGATTAACGCCATTCAGGATGCATTCACCACCCGAATCATTATGACCGATGCCGGCGATGCCATGGAAAAGGAACTGGTAGCACGGATCCTTGATAAAAGTTATAATCCTTCGCACCACGGAATGGGGTGGGGGTACAAGATCATTATTGAGATCCTCGGCAGGCTGCATGGTACGCTTGACATAGTTTCGGGTAATGACCAGGGTAATATAATAACCATAACTTTTGAAAACAAGGGGTAGCGAATGATAAAAATTTTACTTGCAGACGATCATCCAGTAGTAAGAACAGGACTAGGTCTTATTTTAAAAGATGAGTTCTCAGACGCGGAAATAGATGAATGCAATAACGGCAATTGTGTTTGGAAAAAAATACAGTGCACAGAATACGACCTGGTCATTCTGGACATAGCGATGCCTGGTATGGACTCCCTTCGCCTGTTGAACAACATCTTTAAGCATAAACCCGACCAGAAAGTGATGCTCTTCACGGTGAGCAATGTGGCCATTTATGCAAAAAAGTACCTGGCCATGGGCGTGAAAGGATTTATCAATAAGGAAGCTAAACCTTCAGAGGTCAGGCTTGGCGTTGCGGCCATCCTGAGCAATAAAAAATATCTTGGGCCTGACATGAAGCATATACTAACCTGGGAGGATACAGACAACCAGGCAAGCACTCCTTTCGATAACCTTACTATCAGGGAGCTTGAGATCATGAATCACCTGGTGAATGGAAAAATTATTTCAGAAATTGCCGAGATCCTTTTTCTGCATATTTCAACGGTTAGCACGCATAAGGCCAACATTATGGTAAAACTAGACGTTTCGAATATAGTTGAACTCACCAAAATGGTTCAGCTATTCAATAATAAATAAGCAAAAAACAGATTTTCTTTACTTGCCGCTATGGTTTTGTAAGATCTCTGATCTCTGTCCTTTCGGTTGCCCGTATCCATTTTACGATGCCATAAGCCTTACTCAACCACACAGCACCATATAACGGGCCAAAATAGCCTATATAATTTTCAGTTGTTTTAATCTTCAGGCAATTGTCCAGGCGGGTACCATTAATTGTCAACGTATCATACTGAAAATCCGACAACACAATGTCTCTGTCATTTAATGAAATGAATACAGAATCTGTCAATTTCATTACTGGCGGAATAGCGTACCTGAAGTCTTTTAATGTAAGACTGTCAATTGGCTTCAGCCACCCAAGCGGCGCCAGTAAAATGGAGTCGTTCCTGAACAGTATTGCCGAGCCAAGAAAATTGGCAGGTTCACTATATTGATAATTTGAGTCGTTCGTGCGTACAATGCAATAGGCGGCCTCATTTTCAACTATGAATTTCTTATAATTTAAAGTTACCGTATCGTGCAATCCTTTATATTGAAATGTATTATACGTACAATTGAATGTCATTGTACCGGCGCCTGGCTGCAAATATTTGTAAAGTCTTACCTCTTTGTTCAGGAACGACATGATAATGCCCGATAAAACGACAATGAATAAGAAAACTGATCTCATAATGTGTTGTATTTCCGTTCAGGATTACCGCTCTACCACATATTCCCGTTGCGCTACGCCGCCTATAATTCCCAGGCCATTCTTTATATTGTTATACACGATCACTTTTTCCGCCAGCTCATATTTATTTTCCTGCAGCGTCATAAACGTGCTTTTCAGGTAATTATAGCTGCTATAAGTAAGGGATGTTATTTCTACGGCCATCTTATTATACTGGCCACTTACAGCCGGCCGGAAGGTAAACCGCGGATTGCGGCCATTGAACAGGGCATCTGTTACATAAAACTCCTGGCGGGTTTTATCGCCAAACAATTCCCACTCGGTATCATCTACGTCAAAATATACCATTTCTTTATACCAGCCACTGCTATTTAGCCAGTACATCCGGATGCGATAGTAGTTTTGTACAGCCCCATCATCGTGCAGTTGAACGCTGATGGTGGATAACAGCCGGTTGTCGACCGGCACAGCAGTCAATTGTATGTCGCCAACCTTTACCGTATCTGGTATATGGTCACTACCTGAAACTTCTTCATACCCGGGTATCGTAGCCGTTACCCGGTAAGTGGCGCCTGCCTGCGCCGGGGTGTTGCCGCGGTAATACGTGCGACCATATATTATATAGGGTGTAAGTAGTTCTTTGAACGTGCCATTCTCATACAGGTTCACTATGGCATTTTTGATCTCTGGCAAAGGTTGCGTGCTGTTCAGCCCGCCCGATAAAGTGATCCGCGCATTTATGATACTGTCTTTATTCATAAGCATGTTCAAGACCACCTTGTTCGATTCTTCGGGAACAGCTACGGTGATATCTTTCTTGCAACTGCTGATCATCTGTATAAGTAAGATGAAAAATAAAAGTGCTGGTTTCATGGTTAGAATTTTAAGCTGTAGGAAAAACCCGGCATAATGGGTAATATGGCAGTGCCCGTGAGCGTGGCATTGTTAGCTGAATATTTACTCACTTTATAAAAGAACAGGTTTTGTTTATTATAGGCATTCAATACGCTGATATTCCAGGTACGCACATTGCCGTTCTTTTTTAGTTTAATGAAACTGATGCCAACATCAAGGCGGTGATAAGGGGTCAGTCGTACATTATTCCGGCTGCTGACGTATTCTACGGTTTGACCTGGGATAATACCGGGCCCATTTGCTCTTTCGTACCGCGCTACAGGAACGGTGAACGGCATGGCAGACTGATACATCCAGTTCCCGGTCAGTTCAACGTTCTTCCATGGCTTATACACGGTTACCAGTTGAACATCGTGTCGGCGGTCATACTTATAGGGGAATGTGCGGCCGTAATTCACGTCGGCCAATGTACGCTCACTTGTGGCCCAGGTGTATGCCAGCCAACCGGTAAGCCGTCCGGCTTTCTTTTGCAGCAATAGTTCCATTCCATATGCTTCCCCTGTACCGGCGGTTACCTGTTCCTGCCAGTTATCACCTTTGCTGCTGGTGAGATAATCGGAGCCATCCCGGTATTCTATCACATGGCGCATTTTCTTATAATACACTTCTGCAGAAAATTCATATTTATTCTGGAACAGGTTACGTGCAACACCAAGCGCATATTGGTCTGCCTGCTGGGGTGCTACTATTTTGGTAGCCGGCACCCACAGGTCTGTTGGCAATGAAACAGAATTGTTGGCCAGCAGGTGAATGTATTGGGTCATGCGGCTGTAGGAAGCCTTCAGGGCCCAGTGGCCCGGCAACAGGAAACGCAGGCTCGCCCGGGGCTGCAGGGAATGATAAAATCGTTGCTGTACGATGAAGGAACTCCAGTGAAGACCACCATTCAGTTTCAGGCGGCGTGTGATCTCCCAATCATCTTCCACATACAGGTCTGTTTCCGATGCATTGATGTTGCGGTTATTGTTCAGGGAGTCGATCGTTACCACGTCGCCGTCGGTTTGCCGCCTGCGAACGACGCCCGGCGTGAACGTACGGAGCATATAAGCGGCGCCCATTTTTACCGCATGCATAGGAGAGGGGCGGTAATCAAGATCTGTTTTCAACCCATAATCGCGGATGCCGGAATTTAATTTGATCGAATTGGTATACCTCCCGCCAAAGTCTTCAAATGTAAAAACACCGGTATTGAATGTATAGTTGCTGCCGATCAACATGGTGTTGGCAAACAGTTTGGGCGAGAAGAGATGGTTCCAGCGCAGCGTGCCGGTAATATTGCCACAACGGATATCCATATCTGTGATTTCGTAGTCCCTGGGCGGAATACCTCCATATGTTTTTCGCTGCAGGAACCTGAATTTATCCTTACCCATATAAAGGCTCAGGTAAAGCTTGTCCTTATCGGAGATCTTGTGATGTAGCTTAGCGTTAAGATCATAAAAGAAAAGGGTGAATTTCTCCAGCTCATATGATTGTTTTACAGCAGGGCCCAATGGCAGATCGGGATACGAGCGGCGGCCCGATACCACGAAGGATGTTTTTCCTTTTTTCAGCGGGCCTTCCAGCGTTAGTTGCGTGGAGAGGAGCCCAACGGAAAAGTCGCCGTGCAGTTGATGCAGATCGCCATCCTTTGTTGAAATATCTACCACCGAAGAAAGCCTTCCGCCATAACGGGCAGGAAAGGCGCCTTTATAAAGTGTTACATCTTTCAGTACACTTGTATTGAACGTAGACAATAAGCCGAGATAGTGCATGGGGTTATAGAGCGGCGCCCCATCCAGCAGTATCAGGTTCTGGTCTGGCGTGCCGCCGCGAACCAGCAGTGCACTGGTTGCTTCTGTGCCTTGTTTAACACCGGGCAGCATTTGCAGGGTTTTCAGCAGATCGGGTTCGCCCAGCAGCCGCGGCATCGAACGCACCTTTGATACCGGCAGGTTGATGCAGCTCATTTGTGAAGTTAGTTGTACCGGGGTTGCATGCGGCGCACATACGGTGATCTCTTCCAGTTGCCTGCAACTCGTTTGAAGCCTGAAATTTATATGGGCGTCGCCATGCAATCTTATTACCGTATCCACCAACTGGTAACCGGTATAAGACAGATGGATGTACAATGAATCGCCGGGGACAGTGATACTATAAAAACCATAGTTATTGGTGGCAGTGCCTGCCTGATGTTGCGGCGCCATTAGCGTAACACCGATCAGCTTTTCGCCACTGACCGCATCTTCAACAAAACCACTGACTGTTTTGCCTGTACGCTGGCGCGGGGTGATGAGGATGTTGCCGTTCTTTTGTTTGAATTCCAACGGGGTTCCTTTCAGCAATTCCTTCAGGATGGTTTCGGGCAGAACATTTTTGAAATCGCGCGCCTTCACCTGGATATCCTTTACACGGGTGAGTTCATAGGAGATCGGGATGTGGCTTTCTTTTTCCAGCAGTTTCAGTGCCGCTTCAAGAGAAGTGTCCGGAAAACTGAGACTGATCTTTGGGTTGGCAGGCTGTGCATTCACAGCGAACCAGATAGTTAGCAACAGGTAGGTTAAATAATACCGCATAAATCGTATTTAGGTTAAGGCATAGCTTTCTCCAGCCCCGCAAAGCGGGGCTTTGCGGGAGTCACTTGATTATATTAAACCTGATTATGAATTACTGAATCGTCACCCTGCCATCGTTGAGCGTATACGCCAGCCCGCTAATGTCTTTCAGCGTTTCCAGCAGATCTGCTGCGGTGGTATGTTTGCTGATGCGAAGGGTGAAACGCCAGGATGCAACGTTCGAAACATTATATACTACCGTCAATCCGTAACGTTTTTCCAGGATGCGGACTACTTCTGCAAAGGAAGCGTTGTTTAAAGCAAGATCGCCTGTACGCCAATCTTCCGATACGCCTTCCGTGCGTTTGATGGCATGTGCATCCTGCCGGTAACTGAGCTGCTGATCTGCTTTGAGTATGCCCAGGATGCGGGTGCTGTCAGACACCTGTACGGTGCCGCCACTCACCATTACCTGCACTTCATCGGTTTGTGTGTATGCTTTTACCGTGAACTCGGTGCCAAGCACTTTTGTTTGCACACCACCCGGCGTTTTTACCAGGAAAGGTTGCCCGGCATGTTTCCGCACGGAAAAAAACGCCATCCCGTCTTCCAGTTCTATTACCCGGCCTTCATTACCAAAATCCTTTTGGTAACGTATAAGGGTACCTGGTTCCAGCCACACCTCCGACTGGTCGGGCAATTGCAGCCTGATGATGCCTTTGCCTGCGGGGGCCGACACAACAACGTAGTCTGGTTTCCTTTTGTGGCTGTAAACATTATACATTACAAACGTAACTACCAGTATTGCGGCTGCGGCGGCTGCCTGCCACAAGATCCGGCGCGATCTTTTTACGCTTACTGGTGATATAGGGTGTACCTTTTCCGGCGCTATCTCCTCAAAGATCGCAGCCTTCAGCGCATCTTTCATCTCCGTTTTCTCCTCCTCACCCCGCCACAAGGGCTCTTTTTCGGGAAAGGCAGCATACCATTGTTCCAGCAAAGCCATTTCTTCCGGCGTGCAAATACCGAGGGCATGCTTTTCCAGCAAGGACGTTATGATTGGCTGTTCCCGTTTATTCATGTGTTTGACTATTTATTAGACAATGCTCAAAAAGGGTTGGTACTATGCGGAGGGAAAATTTATTCCATAAAAAAATTGCCCAGCCCTTCGCGGAGTTTTTTCAGGGCGGCGGACAACTGGTTTTTAACAGTTTGCGGGGAGATGGCCCGTTTATGCGCAATTTCATCAATGGAAAGGCCATAATCGCGGCTATCTATAAAAACTTCCCGCATTTTTTCGGGCAACCGCTCCAGCTCACGCCGATAGTTGGCCTCCAGGTCGGCGGAGGCCATATGCTCGCCTGTATTATTGGTAATTTCAGGCAGCGCCCGGCCGGCCAGCAATTGGTATTTTTCCCTGGCGCTTTCCGATTTCAGATAGTTTAATATTTTAAAGCGTACCGCGGCGCGGAAGTAGGCGATAACAGATTCTTTGATCTGGATCTGTTCCCTTTTCTGCCAGCAATACACGAACACCTCCTGCACAATATCCTTGGCAGCAGCTTTATCGTACAAATGCCAGTAAGCTGTTTCAAAAAGCGATTCCCAGTAGCGTTCATATAACTCGCCGTAGGCAGATACATCGCTGTCCATGACAAGCCGCCAGAGTTCATTATCGGTTATGTGTTTCAGGTTGGGTGGAGGCATACTATATTTTCAAAAACGGGGCTGAAGGTAGCAAATCACCTGTTAAAATCCTACCAGCCGCTGGTCGCCTTATTTTCATATGGCGTGAGGAGTAAATAAAGCGGAAAAGCCCCTTTGACCAATTCTTAAACCTAATTGACCAGTTTTTGAACCCTGTTTTTTAGTACTCAGGATATCTTTGTTCTGCTTGCAACTAAACCATCAATAACACCTGATGACCGGCGTATTGATGGTTTGGTAATTTTTTATAATCAACGAACAAAACGATTACGTATGAAAAAAACGATCCTGACATTACCTGCGGTTTGCCTTATAATGGCAGCCTGCGGTAAGAAAGTGGCGCCTGCAGACACTACCACAACCAGCCCAACGCCAACCACGGAGGATAACGGCATCCGCATGAAAACCAACCGCACCCGGGGTGGCACGGTTCAATATCTTACCTATTCCAACCTCACAATGACAAATGTGAGTACACCCATTACACTTTTAGAATTTTATCCTGATAATACCAGCGGTTTATCATAAACGATGTTGGCAATGGCTACTACAATATTGTGAATGTAAATAGTAACATGTGTCTGGATGTAACCGCCGGTTCAACCAGCAATGGAGCGCTTATACAACAATGGGGCTATGCCGGCAGTTATAACCAGCAATGGACCATTGAAGGTACCGGCGATGGTTATTTCAAAATTATCAATCGTAACAGCGGCAAGTGTCTTGATGACAGCCGCCTCTACCAGCAATGGCGCGCTGATCCAACAATATACTTTTGCTAATGGTAACAACCAGCTTTGGCAATTGAACAAGCTCTAAATTAATAGCCGCAACCCGGCGTTAGAACACCTTTTGGATAAGAGCAGATCTTATTCGAAAGGTGTTTTGTTTTTAAACACATGAGATTAATAAAAAAGTTGTAAGATTGAGCCTTCAACTCAACCCGAATGCTACATTCAAACAAACAAGCATATCAACTCAGGTTGCTTAAACTATTAACCTTTATTGTTCTTGGTTCGTACTGCCTTACAGCATGTGGCCAAAACAAAGGAGCTAAAAGTAATTCAGGTGATAATGAATTAACTGGCATTACAATGGGAACCCAGGTTTGGGCAGCAACCAACCTGGATGTGGTAACATTCAGGAATGGCGATCCGATACCCGAAGTGAAATCAAATGAAGAATGGGAAAAAGCGGGCAAAGAAGGTAAGCCGGCGTGGTGCTATTATGAAAATGATGCTGCCAAAGGAAAAACTTATGGCCGTATGTACAACTGGCATGCGGTAAACGATGCGAGGGGATTGGCGCCGAAAGGCTGGCATGTGCCATCGAACGAAGAATGGATTGCCCTGGAAAACCACGTGGGCGTCCCTGTCGCCGGTTTACGGCTTAAATGCGACAAAGGCTGGATGGCTAATGGCAATGGTGAAAACTTCAATAATTTCTGCATACCCGCGGGCGGCTATCGCGACAGAAACGGCCGGTTTCATGGTGCAAGTGAGTTCATTTATATATCTGGTACAACAGAAGAAAAAGATCAAAAAACTAACAAGCTTTTTATCTGGGGTAGGGGAATACAGTTTGAAAACAAGGATATGATGCGCTGTGGATTAGATAAAGAATTCGGGCTGTATGTGCGTTGTATTAAAGACTCGTTGTAAGTGAAAGTAACAAAATAGTAAGTACTCATGAAACGTTCAATTTACATATCACTCTTATAATTCGTCGCTAAATGGACAAATATATTTAAAAGAAGTAAATTGGAATACAAAGAATAATTCGAAGATACCAATCACGCAAGACTTTACCGCCGCATTTAACTTAAGTAAAGATAACAAGCATATTAAACAAAAAGGCACATCCCACCTGCGGAAATGCGCCTTTGTTTATATACTCATCTCACTTTAATGTACCGGCGTATCGCTCAGCTTACGGGTATCTGTAAATGCTTCTGATATTTCCTGTTGTTCTTTCTTCTCCCGGCTCAACACTTTCCAGATAATGATAAGGCTGAGCAACATGCATAGAGACCCGATCATAAAGTGTATTCCAGGAAAATAAAACGGCGCTTTGTTAGTAGTGAAAAAAGCAAACGTATTGTTCATGATCTGTGGACCAATGATGGTGGTAAGGCTCATGAGGCTGGTGAGCGCTCCCTGCAATTCGCCCTGCTGATTAGGCGGCACATGCACTGAAATAACCGATTGCAACGAAGGGCCGCAAATACCGCCCAGGCAATAGGGTACCAGGAAGGCAAACATCATCCATCCCTCAGTGGCAAAGGCAAACAAAACCAATCCCAGGGTATAAAGACTTAAACCGATGTAAATACTTTTTTCATTACCCAGTTTAGGCACTATTACCCTTGTTAACCCGCCCTGCACAGCGCCTACCAGAACACCCACCACAGCCAGGGAGATGCCAACCATTTTTTCAGTCCAGTTAAACCGGTAGATCGTAAAGAAATTCCAGTTGCCCTGTACGGCCTGGCTACCCAGATAGATCAGAAAAAAGCTAAGCGCCAGTCCACTGATCTCGCGGTGTGTTGTCAAAAATCTTAATGAGCCAAATGGATTGGCACGCTTCCATTCAAACGGGCGGCGATTTTCTTTACTTAATGATTCAGGTAATAAAAAATATCCGTATAAACAGTTCAACAAACACAACGCTGCGGCTGCATAAAAAGGCGCTCGTATTCCCCACGTAGCCAGTAAAGCGCCCAGGGCCGGCCCCAACACAAAACCTAACCCAAAGGCAGCTCCGATCAATCCGAAATTCTTGGCTCTTGTTTTTTCATCCAAACTTACATCTGCAATATAGGCGGTGGCCGTTGTAAAACTGGCGCCTGTAATACCGGCAATGATGCGGCCTATGAACAACCAGCCATAGCTTGGCGCCAGGGCCAGGATAATGTAATCGATGCCAAAACCCAATAAAGAAAACAGTAGAACGGGCCTGCGGCCATACTTGTCGCTCAGGTTACCTACTACCGGTGCAAACAAAAATTGAGCGATCGCAAAAACAGATAGCAGAAAAGCACCATACGTGCTGGCCTGGTTAACAGGTATGCCTTTTAATTGAGCAATCAGATCGGCCATTACAGGAATGATCAGTCCCCATCCCATTACATCTATCAGTAATGTAATAAATATAAAGCCTATTGCTGACTTCATCGGTCTCTTCATAAAAATGTATTGATTTCAGGTCGTAAACTTAGCACGATCTGCTTAATAATCAAGGCTGTAAATGCGACAATTTTAGGGTAAATTGCGACATATTATTATCCCGGATACTATGAAAAAATATCTATTTATTTTCTTTACATTATTAGCAGCTGCGTCCTTTAATGCCAATGCGCAATCAAAGTTGACAGAACAGGAAGTGAAGGAATTGCTTTGTCATAAATGGAAGGCTGTCATTATGGAAATTCAAGGCAAACAATATAACGTAGAGAAAGAAGAGGATGAACTATTTCTTACCTTCTTAAAGGATGGAACTTTTATTGACTCACAAGAGGGTAATAAATCTGCTAAAATAAAATGGACATATACCCATAGTACCATGACTTTAAATACAGGCGGCGTACTCAAAAAAATTTTTAAAATCGACGATAAGGAGCTAAAGTTTAAGTCTAAAATGGATGGGCAAAATGTAATAGTGACATTTAAACGTGTTGATTAGGCTCATACCTCACCACCATAATTACTTCACCTTCGCCACCGACGTATTTTTAACTGCCGTTACAAACGCTAACTGCCGGGTATAGTAATCCGCCAGGTCTTTTTTACCGCATAAGCCTGCGGCTTTGGCGGCGCCATTCAACCCATTGTACCGGTTGCGGTGGGTCTCCAGGTTACTCTGGTAGGCTTCCAGTGCTTTTTCGGGTTGTTTCACTTCCATATACAGATCGCCCAGCAATTCGCGGGCGGGGAGTACTTCGCCGGGTGTTACGGGATGCTTTTCGGTCTTATCTTCCATTTGCGCTGCCTGGTTCATCTTTTCCAATGCAGCGGCCGTGTTGCCTTCTTTCCAAAAGATCCAGCCTTCCGATGCTTTGATCTGAATATCTACCAGGTTGGCTTTATACGTTTCCTTTTTCGCCAGCAGGTCATTGCGCAACTGGTTCAGGATGGCCAGTTCGGTTTTAGCACTGTCTAACTGGCTGGTGTGCACAAAGCCCAGCGCCCGGGCAAAATGAATGATCGCCCGTTGCCAGGGGAATTTCTCCATAGGAAAACCGGCGGGTGTGGTTGTCAACTGCGTAGCTTCTTTCCATAACCTGTTCTCCAGCACATACCGCACAGGGATAGCTGCAAATGTATAGGCGCCTTTGAAATTGGGCGGCGACACTTCACTGAAGGTGTTCAGATAATCCCATTGCGCTTTGGCCAGCTTCGTTTCTTTCTTCTGCAAATAGGCATACACCAGGTAATCCATACTATGCAATTCTTCATCCCAATGGCCTCTCATACCTGCACTTTCCGCATAACATTTGGCAGCGGCTATGGATGCCAGGTTACTTTGGATGCTTTCATCCCACATGCCCAGCCTGGTAAAGATATGCGAAGGCATGTGCTGCGCATGGGCGGAAGCCGGTGCAAGGGATGCATACCGCTGCGCGGCAGGCAACGCCAATTCCGCCAATTCCGGATAATCATACGTATGAATGATATAATGCACAATGCCCGGATGGTTAGGTAAACTGGCATACAGGCCATGTAAGATCTGTCCGGCCTTTTTTTGTTTGGTATACATTTTATCGGCGGGGTCGGCGGCTGCATCTAATGCCAGCGCATAAAAGATCGCGGCTTCTCTATCGTTGGGATACTTTTCGTACAATGCTTTCATCGCCGCTTCATATGCATGGCAGCGGGTGCGATGGTCTGCTCTTTCCCAATTGTTATAATATGCTGATAGCGCTTTAATATAATCCGATTCGCGCGTTGTTTTGGGTTCAATGGATCTGGCCACTTCCAATGCCCGGTTTCCTTTTTGTAATTCCGGCGCTTCGGGCGGCGTCCATAACGGATGGTAATTACACATGGCAACGCCCCAATAGGCCATGGCACAATGCGGGTCGCGTTTGATGATCTGCGCAAACACTTTTTCGGCTTCGTCATATTCGAATGAATGCAATAAAGCGATGGCAAAATTGAATTGCTTTACAATACCGGTATCACCAGAAATAATAAACGAAACTTTGCCTACCGATTTATCGTCGGGCCCACATAGCACTACATCGCCCGTTTTCAGGTTAATGGCGCTGATCTCTTTGGCTAACATCGGTCGCGTTCTTTCTCTGCACGATAACAGCAGGGTAGAAGAAGCAATAATGGCAACCGTTGCAATTTGTATGATCTTGTTCATGATCGTGACCGTTTGAAGGCTTTCTTAATGTGATTAGGCGCTGTGTTCAAAGTGCGGATGCAGTGTTATCAAGGAAGAATACGGCAAGTGCGTTAAAGGTAAAAATATTATATGGTATATCCATTTGCATGGTAATGTATTCTGGTATTTTAGTTCCTGCGCTTCATTTTTATGAATATTTTATAGGTTTTGAATCTATCTTTAATTTGGTATTTTTAACCATTATTAATTAACCCCTGTCTCTCAATCAACCTTAAAAAACAACCAATGAACCAAAAACCCTCAAACGCCTTCATTGCAGCCTCCTGGATTGCCCTTGGCGCCGGTATGCTTGGCTTTTTGATCGGCTTGTGGCGCGCAGAAATGCAATTGAATGAAAAGGGATATTATTTTACGGTTTTAATGTTCGGACTTTTTTCCGTTATCTCTGTACAAAAAAGTGTTCGCGATAAACTGGAAGGCATTCCCGTTACTGACATTTATTATGGTTTAAGCTGGTTTTGTACCATTCTGGCCATTGTATTACTGGTAGTGGGTTTATGGAATGCCACCATATTACCGAGTGAAAAAGGGTACTATGCCTTTTCTTTCTTACTGGCTTTGTTTGGTGCTATTGCGGTTCAGAAGAACACACGGGACGCTAAGGCAGTTACTACCCAAAAAGACACTTCAAATACACAATAATCGAAGATCCGGCTTGTAGGTTTCCGTTAGTTGCCGGTTACCAGTTCCCTGTTACCAGGACCTTACAGCAGAATGCCTGCCAATAATCGGGTAGCTATTGAATTAAACCCGGGTAACTGGAGCCCGGTAACTGGTAACTTAAAAATAAAGCTCCTGATCATGCATCAGGAGCCTTTATTTTTTACAATGCTCAATGAACCTGCATTGTTCGTACAGTTTTTTACGAACTCACTTTACACTACACACTGTACACATATTGGTTTTCATATAGGAATAGTGATGTGCAGCCGGCATCCCTTGCCTGGCGATGTTATGATCTCATATTGCCCATGCAGGTGTTTTGCCCGCTCTCTGATGTTGATCAATCCAATGCCATCTACCTGGTGGTTAAGGTCGAAACCGATGCCATCATCGTCAATAATAAGTTCCACCTGCTTCTCATCGGTTTCGAGGGTCATAACCACCGTCTTGGCTCTGCTGTGCTCTATGATATTCCTGAACTGTTCCTGAAGGATGCGGTATATATTTATTTTCTTATGGTCGGAAAGCGGTTCTTCATTAAAATGATGAATGCCGAAAACGATATTTATTTTGTGGATCGCTTTTATGTCTTCAATGAAAGCTTTTACGCTTTCGAGCAGGGTATTTTTCTGCAGCTTTTGCAACACCATTCCCCGCGATAATTTCTTGATCTCTTCTATCGCTTCCCTGAGCAATTGAATGGTTATGTTTTTTGCTTTTTGATTATCTGCCTGGTACACCTGTAACAGATCGAGGTGCAATTTTGCAGAACAGAGCAACTGGTTCACATTATCATGCAATTCCTGTCCTATCACCAGTCGCTCATGCTCCAGCATCTTAAATAACATATCCGAAAGGGTAGTGGATTGGTTTCTCAACATGGTAGTACCGTCCAGCAATGCGGTAGCGTTTTCTGCCTGTAATGCCTGTTCGCTTTTATACCCGGCACAAAGGATATATTCATTAGATTTTTTTTCGCAAATCAATTGATAAAAAGACCATCTAAAAGCTTGCTGCCGGTCCGGGTCGGCATAGGTATACAGATTAATAGGAAATGATTGAAGGTTAATATCATTGTTTGCCAACAGGCTATTGAACAGATCCCGGTCCTTTTCTGAAAGCAGGGATTGAAAATAATCCAACTGCCGCCGGGTACCGGGGCCAAACTCATTGTTCATGGCCATATTCATAGAAAGGACGCGGCCTTCCTGGTCGATAATTGCATAATACACCGATTCCTGACCCGCTTTTGGGTCATTGGGTGACAACCGGTCACTCATGTTCATAGCTAGTTTACTTTTGTTTTACAAGGCTTTCCAGGGCCTTATCTATTATGGCTGTAATGGAGTCAAAACCCAAAGACTTGTCCACATAGTAATCAGCTCCAAGGCGCTTGCACGTTTCGAAATATTCCCCAGGGTCGTTATTAGTAAGCATGACGATCTTTACATGCCTGTTCATCTTCCGGATAGCTACCAGCAGATCAATACCGCTCCTGTCTGGCAGGTTGATATCCAGGAAAATAAGATCTGGTGTTTTTCGGGCGAACATCGTTAAGCCTTCTTCAAAGCAGCCGGCTATTGCAATAGAGATCCGGTCGTAACGTTCAATTAGCAGTTGTTTGATACGATGAATGAATAAAGCAGAATCGTCAATTAAGAGGATACCGAAGTTGTTGTTCATTCATACCGTGTTTGGATTGCAAAGATGCGACACAATAGTTTGAGGAAAAATAGGGTCAATTGTCGTTTTTGTGTAAGGGAGTTGGCTACCAGGTGTGGTTGTTTCTACTACAAGGGAATAAAAATATTGAATATTGAATATCCAATATTGAATGTAGAAGGAAATGCAACGAGTAACCTGAAACTTCTCTTTTACTTCAACATTCTACATTCAATATTCGATATTCGACATTTCTTTACTTTTCAAATCAGTTTATTCTCAACAGCATACAGCGTAAGCTCAGCATTATTCTGCATCCCCATTTTCTCCAGGATCCTGCTGCGGTAAGTGCTGATGGTGTTCACGCTTAAGGAAAGGGAGGCGGCTATTTCTGAAACGGTTTTTCCCGAAGCGATCCGCTTTAACACATCAAATTCCCGCTCAGATAATTTCTCATGCGGTAACTGGTTGGGATCATCTCCTAACGAAGCGGCCAGTTTCTCTGCGCCTTCGGCACTGATATATTTCTTGCCCTGCAGCAACTGCTTTACTGCTTTTAACAGTTCATCGGGATGACTTTCTTTATTCAGATACCCCGATGCGCCGGCTTTTAATGCCCGCACTACATATTGATCTTCGGGATGTACACTGAGTATGAGCACCGGCGTAGCCGGTAATAGTTTTTTTAGTTGCCGCAATGTTTCCAGGATGTTGCGGCCGGGCATGGAGATATCTGAAATGATCAGGTCCCATTTTTTTACAACGGCTTCTTTGATCAACGCAAAGGAATCGGTTACCTCGCTTATTTCGGCACCGGGAAATTCTTCCCGTAATAATGTGCTCAGACCTTTTCGGATAAGGCTGTGATCATCGGCAATTAAAAATTTTGTCACAGTTGGGTGATTTCCTGGTTAGTGATGAATATAGGGGTGGATACCTGGATATAGGTGCCTTCGCCGGGCCTGCTTTCAAGGCGAAAATCTCCGTCGATCATCAATGCTCTTTCATGCATCCCTTTCAGCCCCAGCGTTTTTTTGCCCGTCATATTTTCCATCCGGAAACCTTTTCCATTATCGCGTATTTCCAGCACGATCCTGTTCTTCTCCTGCGACAACACGGCGTCTACCTGCGTAGCGCCTGCATGGCGTGCAACGTTGGTCAAAGCTTCCTGGTATATGCGAAACAAAGCATTTGACTGATTTGTTGTGAACTGCGGTTCAGGTAGCAAACTTTCAAAAATACACCGGATGCCAAAGTTCTTCTCAAATTCCCGGCTCTGCCATTCCAGGGCGCTTACCAGTCCCAGGTTGTCAAGTATACTGGGTCGTAGCTGGGTGGCTATCTTGCGCACCGATCGCATGGTTTCTGCCAGTAACTGATCGGCCTGTTCCAATTGCGCTTTCACTTCCTGTTCTTCCGGTGGCAACTTTTTGCTCATTTGTAACAGGTCGAGCTTTAACAGGGTTAGTTGCTGTCCCAGTTCGTCATGGATCTCGCGCGAAATATGTTTTCGTTCTTCTTCTCTTATGTTTTCGAGGTGGGAGGAAAGTTCGCGCAGTTGCCGGTGCGATTGTTTCAGTTCCTGTTCGGCTTTTACTTTCCCGCTAATATCATTGGCTACGATATAAACATTTTTATCGCCCATTGACATAAAAAATTCTATGATCTTTACCGACCCGTCCTTACAGCGCACGTCATACTGGCTCACTGATCTTGATTTCTCCGGGTGACGTTTCGTTTCTTTTTCGTAGTCGGTGATCACATGGTTTCGCACATGTACATCCGGGTAAGCCTTATTAAGCCAGTTCAGCCTGGTGGGAATGTCTTCTTTGGTATAACCAAACGTTTCAATAAAGGCATTGTTCAGGAACCGGGTTTCTCCCTGCGCATCAAATACAAAAATGGGAATGGGTAATTGTTCTGAAATATTCCTGAATTTCTCTTCATTTGCCTGCAATGCTCTGGTAACAGCATTTTTTTCAGTAACATCATTAAACGTTATATAACAAAGATCTTCATCTATGGTAAAAGACATTTCCAGGTCTTTGGGAGTGCCGTCTTTGCAATAAATAGTGATATCAAATGGATGCGATTCGCGCTTTTCACCGTTCTGGATCCTTTTTATTTCATCGCGCCATTCTCTTTGCTTTTCCAGAAAATAGGCTTCGCTTCGGTAAGCAAGCTGTTTCCAGCGTTCAATATCCGGAATGTCTTCAATCGTATACCCAAACCATTCGGTGAATTTGGGGTTGATGAACAAAAAACGTTTAGGCGGTTCTATTTCATAAGCGGCAATGGGCATGGTTATCTTATCAATGATGCGCCTGAATTTATCTTCTGCTTCCCTGATCAATTGTTCTGCTATACTTCTTTCTATAAAGGCTGTACCAGGCGCCGGTTGTTCTGCGGCTATTGCTTCGGGGACCGGCTGGTTATGTATTACCAGTACCAGCGGTTGTTTGCGCATATGCCAAACAGAACAGGTATATGTTATCGGAGGTAATTTTTTAGAGCTGAATTCGAGGGAAAGTCGGGTGTCGCGGGGTTTGCTTTTTTTGGCAAGGGTTGATTTGAAAACCGCTTTGGATTCGGGGGTTAGAAAGGAAAGGATCTTTTTACCTATACACTTCCTGCCGGCCACTCCATGCAGCCTGGCTTCCATTGGCCAGATGGCATTTATAATTCCTGTTTTCTTCGCAATCGACACTAAAATGACATCGCCGGGAGGGTTGTTTGTAGCAATAACGTGCTTTCCCATTAAACCGAAATTGATTTATATATAACGGGTTTGGTTTAAGATAAGATTTTTCTATATAAATAAGCGGGCAAACCCGTTATTTTTTATCGAATACCCTTTTACCCTGATGGCAGGCCAGCCATCTAACCATCAATCCAAGCTTCAAGCTGCAAGCAAATACAGAATACAGGCTGAAAGCTATAAGCTGAAAGCAAATACAGAATACAGCTGAAAGCTGCATGCAAATACAGAATACAGCTTTTTTCTCTTTGCCTCGTTGCCTTAATACAGCTGCAAGCTACAAGCTGCAAGCAAATACAGAATACAGGCTGAAAGCTATAAGCTATAAGCTGAAAGTAAAAACAGAATACAGCTTTTTTCTCGTTGTCTCGCTGCCTTTATTTCTTTTCATACATCATTTGCCAGAAACTGATCATGCGCCTGGTTGTAAATCCCAGGTATTCATACAGCCTGATCGCCCGTTCGTTTGTTTGTAATACGTGTAAGAAAGGAATATTTCCTGCTTGCAAATTGGTATTGCAAAGATGGGCTATTAAATATTGCGCATACTTACGGCCGGTAAAAGCAGGATCGGTACATATGGCGCTTATTTCGGTTAAATTATCAATGCGCATCCTTTCACCGGCAATGGCTACCAGTTGATCATGCTGCCAGATACCATAATAGTTCCCCAATTGCCAGGTTTCCTTTTCATAATACCCGGGTTGCACCTTGTCAATAAGGTTGAACATATCGTTACTATGAGAAGCCGTTAGTTGAGTAATGGGAATGGCGGCGGCAGGAAGCTCAACTTCTTTATTAAGCACCATTTGCACACATGGCAATTCTTTGATCACAGTGTAGCCAGCGGGAAGGGGTGGCAATACGCCAATAAGAAAAAAGGTTTCTCCGGGTTGAAACCATTCATTTAATGATTGTATGCTTTCTTCATAACCGGGTTCATAAACAGCAAAAGGTAATATACCTCGTTTGTACCGCTTTACATGAGCAGTACCAACAGCGAATTGTTGTTGAACACCCGTGAGCGCCCACCAGGCAGGGTTGTCAAGCTTTGAGTATGGATCACTGTTATGCATACAGCAAGTTAAGAAATCCGCTGAAACAAAAGCTGAAAGCAAATAAAGAATAGAGCTGAAAGCTATAAGCTACAAGCAAATACAGAATACAGCTTTTTTCTCCTTGCCTCGTTGCCTTAATACAGCTACAAGCTGCAAGCTTCAAGCTACAAGCAAATACAGAAAACAGCTGTAAGCTACAAGCTATAAGCTGCAAGCAAATACAGAATACAGCTTTTTTCTCGTTGCCTTTATGCCTTGTTGCCTCGTTGCCTCGCTGCCCATTCGCTAATTAGCAATTATCACATTATCCATTATGTATTCTTACATACTTCGTAAGTATAACAATGACCTGGCCTTCTATTTTGCCTTCAATTTGTTCGGTATTATTTTCTACCAGGCGAATGTTCTTTACTACGGTCCCTAATTTGGCCGTCATGGAAGTGCCTTTTACATCCAGGTGTTTTGTGAGGATCACGGTATCGCCGTTTTGCAACAGGTTGCCGCTACTGTCTTTATGTAATTCAACTGCGTCGTCGTTTTCATGATCACCGGTGGCTTTGGCCCAGGCCAGGGTTTCATCGCTGAGGTACATCATATCCAGGTTATCCATAGCCCAGCTTTCCTGTTTCAGGCGATGCAGCATCCGCCACGATACCACCTGTATGCCTGGTATTTCGCTCCACATGGTTTCAGATAAAAAAGTCCAGTGGCTGGCATTCAGTTCGGCTTTCTTTTCTATTTGCGCCCGGCAGGTATCGCAAATGAGGATATTGTCATCGGCATTGCTGTGGGGAGCCGGTGGTACTTCATAAATTTTTAAAGGACCGCCCGATTTGCACAGTTCACATTGGTTGTTGCTGCGTTGTTGTAATTGTTCTTCCAGTTTCATAATAGGTTCTTTAAAAATGGCGGCGAAGGTACTGTTTTTCTATATTACCTAATTAACCGGGGGAATTCCTGCAACAAATGGTACGTAACTGGTTTTCCAGAAGCCATCCATGCGCGTAAGACGTCCAATGTCAATGGTCACTTCTTTTGTCCCGGATCGTAAGGATACCAGGCAGGTCATGGACTCGATGCAGAAGGGTTCGCTTTCCAGCATCGTAAGCCTGTCGTATTGTGTTGGTACATAGGCTGCTATCCAGGGTGTGTGTTGCGCATCCTGCACAGTGCTGCTGATCCTTTTCATTTCATCGAATATTTCCTGCTGCCTGCTTTCCAGTGTATATGCCCGCATTCTTTCAATATCATTTACAAGCGTGCGGTTTTTATACCGGCTGCGTTTCAGGAACGAAACCGTATGTTTATCGGGTGTAATGTTTTTACAAAATGCATGCAACAGGGAATCGTTCTTTGCATTCATGGCCTTTGTAAGATCGGCCAGCAGTTTATGTAAATCGGTATAACCGCAGGCATCGGACGGGACGAAGTTACCAGCCACCCCGAATGTATCAATATAACTTAACTGACCATTTTTAAATACGGGGGCTTTCCCGTTTATATACACGCCGATGTTGTCGTATTCTTCTTTGGTAATGGTTTGGCCGGCAGCATTAATCACTTTACATTGGCCATTGTTACATGCTTTATAAAACCCGCCGGAGATAGGTTGAAGGTCGTCGTATGCAACAGGAATGCGCTTTTTATTGGCAAGATCAATTAATCCGTATTTACCTTTTACCCGGGCCAGCAAGGGTTTATTATAATCGATCGAAAGAAATTTCAGTTGGTCGTATTGAAAGGGGACCAATATTTTATTTTGCGCATTGATAACGCCATATTTATTGGCTGAAACGGCAATGATGATATTGTCTGCATTTACATCAGCTATATTATCATATTGAACCGGTATGGCCGGCCATAGCTTTTCAGCATTCAGGAAACCCTTTTTTGAATTCGTACCTGTAACAAGATACCAGTATTCAAATTCCAACTTACTATTCATAAAGGGTTTTATGGTACTATACCGCACGGGCAAAATAAATTTACCGTTATTTGTAATAATGCCGTTCAGCTTGCCCATGCGCACCCGGTAACCTTCCATCGAAATACCTTCCATTTCGTCATATTGAAATGGCGCTTTTATTTCTCCTTTCCAATTGACCATTCCCCATTTATCCTCCTTTCTGGCAACGAAAACAAGGTTCCATTTGCACCTGATGAAACTATAATCAAACGGCAATATCACTTTGTTATGGTTATTGATAATCCCCCACTTTTCATCTTTTTTTGCCCGAAACAAAAGGTCACCTGCAGGCCATTTTTCGGTTTCGGCAGTACTTAATGAAACAGTCCAGTTCTCCAATTGCTGGTATGCGGGCTCAATGATAACTTTCCCCTTCCCATTCAAAACGCCATACAGGCTGTTTTGCTTTACGATAAAATAAGGGGTGGGTAGATCGGTTGGGTAGATGATGGTGTCATATTCAAAGGGGATCAATGTTTGCCCTGTACTATTATCAACCCATCCGAATTTGCCGTTTTTTTTAATAGGCCTGGCAGGTTCAAACGGTACCGTTTCAGCATCCTGGCTGACAGGGGTTTTGACATGTTCAATCTTTTCTTGCGCCAATAATGCAAAGGGAAGAAAGGAAAAAATAAGCAATGGGTACAATTTCAACATAGGAAGCAGTTACATTTTTAAATGACAAACATAATAACTAAAAGGTATAAAGGCAATGAGGCAAGGCATAAAGGCAACGAGGCAAAGAGAAAAAAGCTGTATTCTGTATTTGCTTGTAGCTGTATTAAGGCAACGAGGCAAAGAGAAAAAATCTGTATTCTGTATTTGCTTGCAGCTTTAGGCTTATAGCTTTCAGCTGTATTCCATTAGCACATTATCACATTAGTAAATTAGCACATTGACTGGTACGCCTGCCCCAAAAAATCAATGAGGTCACTCGCAATGAGGGATGGTTGCGAAGTATAAGCTGCCGCCAGGTCGCCGGCATGGCCATGCAGGAACACACCCGCAATAGCCGCTTGTAACGGCGCATATTTTTGCGCCAGTAAACCGGTAATGATGCCGGTGAGCACATCGCCGGTTCCGCCGGTGGCCATACCGGGATTGCCCGAACTGTTGAAATACCCATTGCCATCGGGCGAGGCAATAAACGTGTACCGGCCTTTCAACACAATATTCAAATTATATTCGGCGGCTTTCTGTAAGGCTGTTTGTATGCGTTCGTAGTCATTGGTGGTTTTGCCAAACAACCGCTCAAATTCTTTAGGGTGTGGGGTAAGCACCGAACCCGGCGGTATGCTGTTCAACAGCGTTTTTTCCTGCGCTATCGTATTCAACCCATCGGCATCGATGACCATGGGCCGGCGGTTCTGCTCAAAAACCGCCTTCAACAGTTTGCTATTGTCTTCATGCGCGCCCAATCCGGGGCCAATGCCAATAGCATCGTATTTTCCCAGGTCGTGCACGGCATGGTCCCAATTGTCGCCGGTTTTACACATGGCTTCCGGTACGGCAACCTGCATTATGGTATAGCCCGATACCGGGATATGGCAGGTAAGTTTACCTACACCACTGCGCAAACAGGCCCGGGCGCAAAGCACGGCGGCGCCCATCATGCCATAGCTGCCCGCAATAAGGGCGGCATGGCCAAAATCGCCTTTATGGGAAAAGGGCTGGCGCGGTTGAATGATCTTTCTTACCATCGCCAGGTCAATAAGCTGAAAAGGGGAAGGCTGTATGGCCAGAAAACCGGGGTGCAAACCGATATCGAGCAGGTGCACCGCGCCGATGCTTTCCTGGTTTTCGGGCATCAGGAAAGCCGGCTTAAAACACTGAAAGCTAAGGGTATGCCGGGCTTTTATTAAAATATTCCCTTTGGCGCTGTGATCTACAAACAATCCGCTGGGAATGTCTATGGCAATTACTTCATTACCGCTTTTATTAATATGTTGTATAAGGCCGGCGGTGAGCCCATCGGCAGGGCGGTTTATACCCGACCCCAACAGGGCGTCAATGATAATATCTAAAGTAGGGATGGCATGCAGGTTTTCTTCTGAAGAAATGAACCGGATTTCGGCGGTGGTATCGTGCAGCCGGGCCAGGTTAAGCTGAAAATCTTCCGTGCCTTTATGGCCAAATTCCAGGATGTAAACCGTAACGGCATGATTCGTTTGTGCCAGCAGGCGGGCAATTACCAGTCCATCGCCGCCATTGTTGCCCTTGCCGCAGAAGATACTGAACGACCGGCCTTTGTAATTGTTCTGCATCAGCCAGTCGTAACAGGCCGTGGCGGCGCGTTCCATCAGGTCAACAGAAGCAATGGGTTCATGTCGCATGGTGTATTCGTCCCACGCTCTAATTTGTTCGGTAGCAAAAATTTGCATCCCGAAAATTAATTACTTTTTGGCAGTGGAGCGGCGACTGGTACTTTTCTTTTTATAGGCGGTGGCATGCGAACGGCGCTTCACCGGCTTTTGTACATGGGCAACCTGGGTGGGCTCGTCGTCATCGTAGCGTTTATGTTTTTGCATATAATCGCCAAAAATATCGGCCATTTCCTTCACCTTGTACACATACCGGCAATCGTTGTTAGCCAGGGCAATGATCGTGGCATTTTCATCGGTCATGCGGTAGAAAGATGTGCGGTTGCCATGCCACCAGCCATTGTGGTAGATGAGCTTTTTGCCATTCTTCAGCAGGTACATGCGCCAGCCCAGTCCGTAATTGTGGGTGCCGGGCTTTTCAAAGCTATAGCCGGCATAAGCCTGGTCGAGGGTAGCCTTTTTAAAAAACCCTTCGGTTTGCAGGGCCTGGTCCCATTTCAACAGGTCGCGTACCGTACTGTAAATATTTTTATCGCCATAAACGGCATCGAGGAATTCAAATCTGTATTCGCGGTTGCTGTAATAGAAAGAAGGCATATAGCGGGCAGAATCGGCGAGGGTGAACACGTACGTGTCTTTCATACCCAGCGGATCGAAAAAGGTCTTTTTCAGGTAATCTTTATACGAAAGGCCGCTCACTTTTTCAATGATCAGGGCCAGCAGGGCATAATTGGTATTGGAATAGCTGAAACCGCGATTGGGCGTGCCAATAGGTATTTTCTGGTGATTGGCGATCAGGAAGTCGAGCACATCCTGGTTACTGATCATTTTATGCTTATCCCAGCCCATTTCGCCCATATAATGGTCGTATTTGGGAATACCGCTGCGATGGTTCAGCAAAAGCCGCACGGTTACGCCTTCCAGCGGAAAACCGGGTAAATATTTTGAAACGGGATCTTCTACATTGAGCCTGCCTTCTTCCCACAATCTCAACGTGGCCATACCGGTAAAGGTCTTTGAAACAGAAGCGAGGTGGAAGGGGGTAGTGGGGGTGATGGAATCTCTTTTGGTGCGGGGATCTACAAAACCCGCGTATTCTTCATAAACGATTTGTCCGTTTTTTGCCACAAGTACGCTGCCGTTGAACCGCGTTTTATTCAGGGTAGAATCAAGATGGTTACTGACCAACCGCTTGTATCGACTTATCTCTTCGGGTGTTAATGGAGTGGCGTGAGCGGGTAACGATGAGGTATCATCATTTGCAGGGGCGGAGGTAACCTTTTTATTGTTAACACGCGCACAGCTCTGTAATGCCAGAACTACCAGCAATAACCTTACTAAGTTTTTCACCAGGACAATCTTATTTTTTGGTTTCAGTAATTTGCGAAGTTACAGAAAACAGATCAGTAACCCAGCCCATGAATGCTATTTTCATGCCTGACTTTCTGCAACTATGAACTATATTTGCAATCTTTTAACATGATAACGTAAAAGCAGCGAGATTCATTATGACCGACAAACAAATTACGAGTTATCCCAAGGAAAAGATAAACATTCTACTACTTGAGAACATCAGTGACACAGCCGTAAAGTTCTTTAAAGACAATGGTTACACATCCGTTAAAAAGATAACGGGGGCGTTAAGTGAAGAAGACCTGATACGAGAAGTGAAAGATGTGCATTTATTGGGTATCCGCTCCAAAACCCAGATCACGCCGCGGGTGCTGGATGCTGCTAAAAAACTACAGGCCATAGGTTGTTTTTGTATAGGTGTTAACCAGGTTGATCTAAAATATGCTAAACAACAGGGTGTTGCGGTGTTCAATGCACCGTATTCCAATACCCGTTCGGTAGCAGAGCTGGTGATAGGTTTATCGATCTTGTTGATCCGCCGCATTGTGGATAAAAATAAAGCGGCGCATGAAGGCATTTGGCTGAAAGATGCCAAAGGCAGTTATGAAATGCGTGGCAAAACGCTGGGTATTGTAGGTTATGGCAATATCGGAACACAGGTTAGCGTTTTGGCGGAAGCCCTGGGTATGCAGGTAATATTTTACGATACCATTACCAAACTGCCGCTGGGGAATGCCGTTGCAAAGAAGTCGCTGAAAGACCTGGTAAGCCAGGCCGACATCATCACCCTGCATGTACCCGAAACCAACAGCACCAAAAACCTGATCAATAAAAACGTAATAAAGAATTTCAAGAAGGGTTCTATTCTTATCAACTATGCCCGCGGTGAAGTAGTTGACCTGGAAGCGCTGGCCAAGGCCTTACAGGAAGGACAAATGAGCGGCGCAGCGGTTGACGTATACCCATGGGAGCCTGAAAAGAACGGCGATAAATTCACTACCCCGTTACAGGGTTTGCCAAACGTTATTCTTACCCCGCACATCGGCGGTTCAACCGAAGAAGCGCAGCAGAACATTGGGGAAGATGTGAGCAATAAATTGTTCCAGTACCTTGAAATGGGCGTAAGCATTGGTTCGCACACCGTGCCGCCATTGAGCCTGCCGCCACAGGAAGGCGCCCATCGCATTTTGCATGTTCACCGTAATGTGCCCGGCGTATTATCGGCCATCAACACTACATTGGCGAATAACAAGATCAACATTTTGGGTCAATACCTGAAAACGAATGACGAGATTGGTTATGTGGTGCTTGACCTCGACCGCAAGATCTCCAATACAGCCGTTAATTTGTTGAAGGAAGTGAAAGATACTATTAAGGTAAGGTTGTTGTATTAACGATATATCAATAATAAGAAGCGGATCGTTCTGTAAAGGGCGATCTTTTTTTTGCATTGTCCCGGTTACCGGAACCTAAGCTTCAGCATTTCCGCCAATAGTTAAGCTATCTTTTTCATTCTCCGGAAACTGGCAGCCGGATGCTTTTTCAACTTTACATATCCATGCTATTTGATCAACCTTATTGTAAAAGGATAGCGGTATAGCTTATTCTCGCTGGCCCTTATAGTAGCAACAATTACCAGCACCAGCACAATTATACCAATGACCCATAATAAGAAAATACCAATGATGGTAATAAAGAGAATAAGGCAGGCGATGGTCATGGTGATCTGAAAATTTAATGACTCCCGGGCATGTGCCGTTACGTATGCAGATTCATCTTTTTTAATAAGGTAAATGATCAGGGGCGGAAAGATCCAGAAAAACAACGTGAGCACATGACAGAGAATGGCCAGGGTTCTTTCATCGCTGGTGGGGGCGGAAATCGGGGCTTCTTCCGAGCCCAAAAATGAGTTGGAGGATGTGTTGGTCATAAAATTTGTGTTTACATAAATTTATTCAATATTATTTATATGGCCGCATCAGCGCTGTATTAAGGCAGCGAGGCAACGAGGCAACAAGGCATAAAGGCAACGAGAAAAAGCTGTATTCTGTATTTGCTTTCAGCTTATAGCTTGCAGCTTACAGCTGTTTTCTGTATTTGCTTGCAGCTTGTAGCTTGCAGCTGTATTAAGGCAACAAGGCAACGAGGCATAAAGGCATAAAGGCAACGAGAAAAAGCTGTTTTCTGTATTTGCTTGCAGCTTATAGCTTGCAGCTTACAGCTGTTTTCTGTATTTGCTTGCAGCTTACAGCTGTTTTCTGTATTTGCTTTCAGCTTATAGCTTGCAGCTTACAGCTGTTTTCTGTATTTGCTTTCAGCTTATAGCTTGCAGCTTACAGCTGTTTTCTGTATTTGCTTACAGCTTATAGCTTGCAGCTTACAGCTGTTTTCTGTATTTGCTTTCAGCTTATAGCTTGCAGCTTACAGCTGTTTTCTGTATTTGCTTGCAGCTTATAGCTTGCAGCTTACAGCTGTTTTCTGTATTTGCTTGCAGCTTACAGCTGTTTTCTGTATTTGCTTTCAGCTTATAGCTTGCAGCTTACAGCTGTTTTCTGTATTTGCTTTCAGCTTATAGCTTACAGCTGTTTTCTGTATTTGCTTACAGCTGTTTTCTATGTCGCAAACTACCCCTTAAATTGTCAGTAACACACCCCGTTGAAGCCGTTTTTTGAATCTAGTTTTGTTATAACAAATCAGGCCGTTCGTACTACCAACCATAAACGCAATTGATACGATGGCCGTCAAACAAAACAAAAAACGATTATCAACTTTAAACTATTCGTTATGAAAAAAACTAACATTTTCTACTGGGTGTTTACCGGATTATTTGCTTTTTTAATGCTGAGTTCTGCCATTCCCGATATCATCAGTCATCCAATGGCCATACAGGGCATGCATGAAGAATTGGGTTATCCCGTGTATTTTGTTCCTTTCATTGGCGTAGCCAAATTGTTGGGTGTGGCGGCTATTTTGATCCCCGGTTTTCACCGGTTAAAAGAGTGGGCGTATGCCGGGTTGTTCTTCGACCTTATTGGCGCTACGTTTTCCATTGTTGCCATTGGTAAACCCGACTGGATGTTTATGGTATTGCCGCTTGGCTTGGCCACTGCATCGTATGTGTTTTATAACAGAAGGAGAAAGTTTATTAATCAAGAGACAGGTGTGTTAGGGGGAGTTGCGTTTTAATAGATAGCAGAAGTTAGAAGTAGGGGGTAAGATGAGCTTGAATTTCGTATTTCGTATGCCCTACTTCTTACTTCCTACCTCTTGCTTCGCCATTTCTTACCCCTTCGCTTTACTGAACCGCAAATGATGCACCAGGTAAAGCGGCGTGCGTTTGGAATTGTTATATACGATCTTCACTTTGATATCAAATTCGCCCCAGCCGGAAGCACTGTACGAAAAATTTCTGTTCCGGGTACTGGCCTTTACCGTTTGTACCGGGTATTTGAAAGTGGGGTGTAAGGTGTAAACCACTTCTTTTATAGTGCTTAAAACGGTGGAACTGGCCACCAGGTACACCTTCCAGTTATAATACCCTTTTCTGGTGGCAGGGGATGCATCATTTGTTACGGTTATATTTTGAGCATACGCCTGGCATGCCCATAATAACAGGATGATCAGGACGATATTTTTCATTGTACTATTTCTTTCTTTAAGACAAAAACGGGAATGGCGCCGGGCCTGAAATCTTCAAACACCCATTTCTGATCGGTATTTGCTTTTACTACTTCCAGGCGGGGGTATTCGGTTTCGTTGTTTATATTTTTAAGAAAGACCTTTATCCGCTTTACTTTTCCATCATTCACCACATCATGGGTTATAATTTGCGGGAACTCTGAATTATGATCGTAATAACCTACCGTGAGGTCTGCCTTTTTAGGGAACTCGCTAAAGGGAATGCCTTCCAGCTCAAGCAGCAGTATCAGGTCGCGCGAGATCTTTGATTTGGCCGATTCCAGCTCATTCCTGATCTGGTCCCTTTCTTTTTCTATGGACCTTTTATCACTCTCCAATTGTTGCCTCGATCTGTTAAGCGCGCCCACCGTATCATTAAAGCTCTTCCATACAATTGGCACTACCAGGCCTATGCCTACCAGTATACAGACGGTTATAACTGAAATTTTCATATCGGCGCCGAATGCTTTTATCTCCTGCACACGGCCTTGTAAATGCTGTCCATAACCAAAAAGATAGGAGCCGATACATGTCAATAGGATCAGCAGCCCCACGCAGGCCAGTATGAGGTATACGAGGTCGAGCTGGGTGGGAATTTCGGCAAGCGGTTTAGAAACGTTCAGGAAAAACATTGTATGCGGTTTTAAGCTTTTTACAATATTTTATCTATCAAACCATATACAAAGCTCCGTTATCGTTTGTACCGGAAAAACCGTTAAAATACCCAAATTAACAAGGTAGAAATACCTTACATTGGCTGTAAGAAGAAAGCCGTAAGCTGTAAGCCGTAAGCTGTAAGCGGAAAGCTGTAAAGCTTCACGCTGCACGCAAAATTCAGGCACACAACGTAAGAGCAGCGCATTTCACCACTCACCATTCACCGCTCACCACTACTTTCTCATTCCTCATTCTTAATTTCTTATTTCTCATTTCAGGAAACGGTACGTCCATTTAACTAAAAAGATATTTCTTGCCGCATTATTATCAAAGGCATTACTGAATAAACTTCTCGGAACGGGCACATCTTTGTCTAGGTCGGCAGCCGCATCGGGTGTATTGCTTTGCGACCAAACCAGGTAAAATTCAGATCCTGGCTTATACTCCCAACGCATAACGAAATTCGACCTGAACTGTACAAAGTTGAAATCGGGTTTACTGAAGCTGTAATCAACCGTGCCGTCTTTTTGCTCATCAACATGGTATTTACCATTTGCCTCACTGATCTGTCCATCGCTGAATACATAGAACCGGTCGTTGAGCTTTTTGGCCAGCGGGTCGGTTACATAGGCAAAGTGATCGTATACGGGGCGTGAAATGTATGGTTGTCCGTAGTATTGCAGGGTAAGATCGGGCGTAATGTTATAACTCAACCGGCCGGTGAACCGTAAGGTATGTTGTTTTACTTCACCAACAATGGTACGGGTGGCATTGCCAAAGGAAACATTGCTTACAAACTGGTCCTGTTTGCGCCAGGAGTAGGTATAGTTTGCACTCAGGCTGATGCGCATGGCATTGATGGGCTGAAAATAGAGCGACACCTCCAAATCATTGTTTTTCATGGTGCGTTGAAACCCCCAGAAATTATTGGCGCCAAGGAATACGTAAAACTTTTTACGGGAATCGCTGGTAACATAAATATTATGAGAAATGCCGGGCAAACGGCGAATGGCTGAAGTGCCGCGCAATGCATTGTTTGAAATGCCGAACACAGCCCAGGTGGTGCCGGTACCTGTTTGCCAGTTATTCTCAAAGGTGGCATGTGAGTTGAAATTGAAAGCCTGGTAAATATATTTGCCACTGTAATCCCACCTCGACCAATGGTTATAATTCAACCTGGCCGTACGAAAGAACAGGAACGATTTGGGCCATTGTAAACCTGCCCAGGTAAAATGATTGATCTCATTGGTCGTGAGCATAAAGCCAATATCATTCAACTCCAGCTCCGGTGATCGCATGGTGACGCCGGTCTCAAATTTAAACAACCGGCCATGCGGGCCAGATGTACCACCACTTTTTCCAAACCGGATAGTAGCTCCGGTACCCGTAAGCGCAGTGCGGTTACTGTCAACCGATACTTCGGGGGCGTCGGTTCGTTGAAACAGGTGTTCAAAGGAAGTTTGTGTATTGAGGATAGCCGTTTTACTTCCCTGAACATGACTGAACACCATGTTACCGCGAACATACCAGGTCCGGTTCTTCCAGGTATGAAAAAAATCAAGACCACCTGAATAGGCGTTGCTATGCAGTCGATCATTCAGTCCATCGGCCCGATTTACAGCGGTGAAGATGCCGCCAAAAATGGTTTTACCGCCATTGATGTCTTTCTGCAGTCTGCCTACAAAATAACTGGTGAGCGGTTCCACCAGCTCTTTTCTTTTTTCGCCATTATTATCAATGGTGGCCATTTCTTTTTGGGTAATGCTTTCCAGCACGCCAATGCTCCAGCCTTTCCGGGTCTTTCCACTGAACTTGGCCGCGCCCAGGATGGAGGTATTCAGCGGCATTTTCACATATTCATTTCCGTTCACGTTGGGGTAGGCGTGCGGCGAACTACCAACGCGGCGGGAGTAAAAAAGCAGGTCGGAATCATAATCGCCGCCGGCTTCAGAACCGGTCAACTGGTAATCGAAAATATTCCTGCTTTCCATAAAGAACGGCCGGCGCTCTTCAAAGAAATTCTGAAAGCCATCGATACGCACCTGCGAAGGATCGGCTTCCACCTGCCCGAAATCGGGGTTCACCGTGAAATCAAGGATCAGGTCATTGGTAACGGCAAACTTGCCATCGAGCCCGCCGGTTAATTTGGTATCGAAGCCTTTGGCGAATGGGTTGCCCTCAATTTTTTTGTATTTATCGGCCTGGATGGTTACATATGGCGCTATTTCAACCTGGCGATGCATGGGAATATTGTTCAATCCCTTCAGTTCGCCAAAGCGGCTTACCCATACCCCGGAATTTTGGGGAATATATTGCCAGGTCGACAATTCTTCTTTTCTGAAAATGCGTCGCGTAACCTGGATGCCCCAGGTTTTCTGTGCTTCGTTACCATAACGTAGCTGACTGAACGGGATCTTCACTTCGGCCGTCCAACCCGTTTCATCAATATGTGTTTTGGCAAACCAGATGGGGTTCCAGTTAACATCCCAGTTATTGCCGTCGTTGGAGACAAACTCATCGCCGCGTACCCCCGACACCGACAGGGTAAAAGAGAAGGCGGTACGTAGGTCGTGGTAGCTGTCGATATTTATTTCCACCCAATCACCGGGAAACTGGTCGCGGCGTTCCATACGTCTTATAATGGAATCAGGGTTCGCATCAATACAATGGTAAGCGATGTACAGAAACTTTTCATCGTATAGGATCTTGAATTGGGTGGGTTGTGCGGGTGCTTTGCCTTCATTGGGTTTCCATTGAATAAAGTCACCGCTCCATGCTACCGAATTCCAGGCTGCTTCGTTGGGAATTCCGTCTAAAGTAATAGCGCCCTGGATATGTTGCGTTAAATACGATCTTCTTACAACCGTTGTATCGGCGGGATTGCTCATGGCGGTTGTAGCGAAAAAAAGAAAAATGGTCACTAGCAGAAAGCTCGGGTTCATAAGCCAATTGTACAGATTCTTCCATATCTTTTAAAGTTAAAGTATAACAGCGGTAATATTCAAATACAGCCCCCCTTGCAAGTATCAGAACGACCGAAGGGAAGACAGGCCTGGCATAGTTTATGAAAAAAGCCTATTTAAGGGATGAGCGGAAAAAGTAATTAGTTTATTTGATAATATGCATTATTTGCTAATGCCTTCGGCACGGCCTCAGGCACAAATTACAGAGTATCTGCTCAATAGCACATTATCAAATTAGCACATTGAATTGATATGTTACTTAAATTTATTTAAAACTTGTCATTATGAATCCTCGTCGGCACTTTTTGCAAAAACTGGCGGCTGCGGCAATTGCCTTTCCATTGCTACCGGCCGAAGCACACTTATCTATTGAAAAACAGGCAACAGAAACGAATGATGGCCCGCCGTTGCGCGTAGCTATTATGGGGTTGGGCAGCTATGGCACCCGGGTTGCGGAGGCCATGAAAGATTGCAAACGGGCCCGGCTAACCGGTGTTATCAGCGGTACGCCTTCAAAGATCACCAGCTGGCAGTCGAAATACAATATACCGGCAAAGAATTGTTACAACTACGAGAACTTCGATGCCATTAAAGATAATCCCGACATTGATGCAGTATACGTGATAACGCCCAATGGGCTGCACCACGACCAGGTGATACGCGTGGCAAAAGCGGGTAAGCATGTTATTTGTGAAAAGCCGATGGCAGTGAACGCAAAGGAAGGGCAGGAGATGGTAGACGCCTGCAAAAAAGCGAATGTAAAATTGCTGGTGGGGTACAGAATGCATTTCGAACCCAAAACGCTTGAAATAGTGCGCATGCGCAAAGACGGGGAATTGGGAAAAATACTTTTCTTCCAGGGCTTAAGCGGATTCACGATCGGCGATCCCACCCAATGGCGGTTGAACAAACAACTGGCCGGCGGCGGCGCCATGATGGATATTGGGATCTATTCCATTAATGGTGCGCGTTATATGATAGGCGAGGAACCGGTTTGGATAACGGCACAGGAAACAAAGACCAATCCGCAAAAATTTAAACCAGGGGTTGATGAAACCATACAATTTGAAATGGGCTTTCCGGGTGGTGCGGTAGCATCCTGTTTATCCACTTACAATATGAATAACCTCGACCGCTTTTTTGTAAATGGTGATAAAGGATTTGGCGAACTGCAGCCCGCAACCGGTTATGGCCCTATTAAGGGGAAAACGAATAAAGGCGAGCTAACACAACCGCATACTACCCATCAAACAATACAAATGGATGAAATGGCCGCCATTATCCTGGATGGCAAACAGCCTATAGTGCCGGTAGATGGAGAAGAAGGCGTGCGGGACCTTAAGATAATTGATGCTATTTACCAGGCTGTTAAAACCGGGAAGAAAGTGGAGTTGAAGTAAGAGATAAGATGCAGGTTTCTGATCTTGAGATCCAGAGATTTTGTGATTTCCTTCGAATTGAGCATTACGATAAAATCTCAAAATCCCGAAATTCCTAAATCTCAAAATCTTTTAGAGATTCCTCGGGTTCTTCCAACCCTTCAATAACCTCTCCACGGTACCAGTGATGCGTTCCTGGCGGGTTTCGGGGCGTTTGGCAGTAACAATCCATTCCACATATTCCTTCTTATTGCTAAACGAAAGCGACTCAAAGAAGGCGGTGGCCTTTTTATTCTTTGACAATACTACTGCCAGGTCATCTGGCAGGCGAACGATCTTTTGTTTGGGGTCTATATAATCGAGGACCGGTCTTTCCTTGGGTTGAGCCGCCTTCTTTTCATCGGCCGCAGTTTTAAAGCGGAATGCAAACGCAGACCAGGTATCGTTGAAAGAGATGAGACTGATCCAATGAAACTGATCGTTCTTAAGAAGATTGTCCCAGCCTTTATCGCGGGTAAGGTCGGTCTGAATTTTTGAGGTGCCCTTGGGATAGTAGCACCAGCACAGCACCTCTCCTTTAACCAGCGGCATTACTTTGGGCAGTTCTTTATCCAGTTGCGCTTTATTGAGAATGAACCAGTGAATTTGCTGGAAGTTTTTCGCACTGGAAGAAATAGTTACTTCAGCCGGCAGGGGAGCGAGGTGCTTTTTAAAATCATCCGGCGCGTTGATGGTGCGCAGGGTGAAACCATCTTTGATCTTCAATTTTTGCGCAATAGAATTAGCCATAGCAGGGTTTGAAGCTAAGATAGTAAATGGCCGTTTGATTTGTTTATTGAAAATTGCAGCTTTCCCCGCCGATCATTAAAGTATTCTTGTGAAAATTAAATAGCTGTTTTGATGAACGGAAAGCAGGATGCAGGCTTAACAATATAATTTCACGGTATATGACCGGTGTAAACATTAATATTAAAGAGGCGGAAGCAATAGCCGGATTTTTTACCGCGTCAAAAAAGCAATAACATGACAAAGTGAATAATAATTTTATAGCATATTGAGTTGACTGACAATGCTTATCTTTGAACCGTTACAACAACAAGAGAAATCCATATTGCGCAGCATTAATTCCCGAAAGGCTATGCATCCAGTCAACAAAATTTTACTCGTCGATGATGATGAGGCTACAAATTTTCTTTCCAGGATACTTCTTCAAAAGATTCATGCCGCTAAAGAAATAATGGTGGCCGAAGATGGCCGGATGGCCCTGGACCTGATACAACAAACCGGCTGCCCTGATATCATTTTCCTGGACATCAGAATGCCGCAGATGGACGGGTTCGAATTTCTGGATTCCCTGGAATCGACAAACAAATGGAAAAACGCAAAGATCATTATGCTAAGCAGTGTGGTGCAGGCAGAAGATAAAGAGCGGGCACGCGCGTATTCCTCGGTTATGGATTGCCTGGAAAAACCAATTACGCAGGAAATGGTAGAGAAGGTAACGAAGGAATACTGGAGAGATAAAGCGCACGATTGAAATCTTAACACCTTGTTATATCGTATTTCGCATTACATATTGCCCATTGATTCAACTATCTTGTACTTCAAACATTCAGCCTGATGAAGAAAATTCTCCTGCTAACTGTGTTGATCATTGGTTTTGGTATCAGCTATTCTCAAACCATACGATATCGCAACCTGGTAATGGAAGGAGCAGGGGTGAAGGGATTTGCTTATGCAGGCGCCTTACAGGTGCTTGACAGCATGGGCATTTTGAAAGGCATTCAGCGGGTGGCCGGCACTTCTGTTGGCGCTATACAGGGAGCCCTGCTGGCGGTGGGTTATACTTCGGGTGAAATTATTGAGCTAACCTCGCACATCCCTTTAAAACAATTTAATGATGGCGGCTGGGCGGTGGTCGGTGGCATCAGCCGGGTGCGCAAACAATTCGGGTGGTATAAAGGAGAAAAGATCGCTAAATGGATGGAAGACCTGATTGCCGCCAAAACCGGTAACGGCCAGATCACATTTGCCGAACTGCATGCACAAAGTGCCGAAAAGGGTTATAAAGACCTGTATATAACAGGTACCGACCTTACCTATCAGATGCTTCGTGTTTTTTCGCATGAGACGTATCCGCAGATGCGTATTTGTGATGCGGTCCGCATTTCGTTATCCATTCCGCTGTACTACCGGGCCGTATTGATGGATGATAACGGCAAAGTATATGAAAAACCGAACGACAGGCAATTACTGCATGTTATGGTAGATGGCGGCGTACTGAGCAATTACCCGATATTTTTATTTGATTCGGTCAGGTATGTAAATGATCATAGCGCAGTTACAACAACCCGGTTCGAGAACCCCGAAACGTTGGGACTGCTGATGGAAATGCCCGAACAAATTCAATACAATGCACAGCAGCCGGGCATTTACCCGTTTTCCATTTATACCATGAGTGATTATTTAAAAGCGCTGTACCACACACTGATCGATAAGGCCAACCCGGAGGTTACGCATCCGGATTGTTTGCGAAGAACAATTGCTATTAACAATTTGAATCTCTCCGGCAGGGTACGAAAGCTGCCAAAGAAAACGATCACTGCATTGGTAGAGAATGGGAGAGAAGGAGCAAGGCGATTTTTCACTCCTGTTCCTGAAAATTAACCGCGCCACGGTTTCGAACCATGACACGGTTAAGGGTAATTACCACTGCTTATTGTGCAATAACAAATGGATGAGATGAAACGCTGTTACCCTGACGTACTACCAAAACCGCCATCCTGTTTTTCAGCACCTCACTATCGAGCGTAATAGTTGTTGTGTGCTTTCCCTTTGTTCCGTCGGCATTCATTGTTTTTAAAACGGCGCCGTCTATAGAAACAATTTGCAAAACAGTCTTTCCTTCTTTACTTAATTCATAATCTACCTTCACATTACCTGCCTGTAAATTGGTTTTTACCAGGGCAGCAATTCCATTTTGAAACTTACCCGACTGACCAGGAACATCACTGACAATTTCACTGGTTTCATTGGCAGACTTTTTTGCCGCGAGGGATGAACAGAAAGTAAGGCCAATGCGCAATTTGGGGTGTTTGGTAGCATCGGCATAATCGCTGCTGGCAAACAACATAGACCTGTAATAGCTTTCTGTTTGCAACCTGATGAAAAAGCCATTACGATCGGCGGGCGGCAAATTAATAAGGTCCTGCACCATTGCAGTAACGTTCAAATCAATAACATTATAGTTCCATTGCACACCATTGGAACCGGGCAAGGTAACCTGGTTGGTGGTGGTAGTGGAAGGTTGGTTATTCCAGGTAACCGTGCTTTCGTCCCAGGCAGAAGTTATCCGTTGCACATAGCAGGCATTGGCGCCATAACTTCCCAGCGAAATAGCCGCAGAAGTAGGAACGCCATATAATGAAAGGTAAGCATAAGAAACAACCGTTCCCTGCGGGATCAATTGCAGATCGGTAAAATTAACCAGCGACCTTACATAACCAACCGCACCGGAAAATGTCCAGGCAGCAGAAACCAACTGATCATAGTTACCATAGTTGGTATTGGCAACAGCGGGCGAACCGTTTATAGTTTGAACACGGGAATCTTTACCGTGACAGGCGCCGGGTTGTAAAGTTAGTTCGGTTTGTGCAAGCTGACTGTATCCGGAAGAAGTAATCATCATGGCAAGCATGCATTGGAGAAGCGTTTGATTCACTTTTTTCATACAAAAAATAAAGTTTAGTGTTTGGTGTAAAAATGTTCGATCAATAGTTTTTCGGAAATAAAATGCTAACAGGTAATTAAAGGAGTCACTTCATGTTTGATTTTTTAAGGTTAACAATAGGCATCGTACGGGCATGCCACATCAGCAGGATACCGTTACTGCCAACGCGGTATTCCTTTAGCAATATGCCATGCAACGTCAGCGCACACCCAACGGGTGCAGGCTGCAGGCTGAAAGTAATTGTCTTTTAACAGTGAGGATGTTTGATTGTCTGATTCGAACAATCCAAATTTGGGGTGGGCTCCCAAATTAAACGTTTATAGTATAACGTCAATAAACAAATGATTAATGCAATATACAAAAATCAATGAGACGGGTAATTATTTTTTATTAAAGACAAAATCTGCCAATAAATATATTTAGAATACCAGCATGTGAAAAAGTGGTTAAATGGGACTGACACTCGGATCCTGGAAGAACCGGGCATCGATAAAGACGATGGGGCTATCGGCGGGCACTGCGATGTAATAGTGAATGAAGGCAAAGCCTATGTTTATTATTTAAATTTAAAGGTTAATAAAAAGTAAAACCCCGACTTGCATCGGGGCTTTTGTCATGTAGCCTGTTTTGAGGGCTTGAATAATCCGCATATTTCTATTGTACAACAAGTTTGTAAGTTGATTGTACGCCTTTGCCGGTAGTTACAAACACGTTATAAATGCCCGGCGCCTTTCCGGCCAGGCTGTAAGGAACTTTTTGCGTGCCTGCTGTAAAAGCTGTAACAACAGGTAAGTTATCTACCAGGCGACCATTTGCATCATAAACCCTAATAACAGCCTGTTCATTCTTTTTCAATGTAACCGCTATTATGGCCTTGCCTTTAGCAGGATTGGGATAAATGGATATGCGATTGGCAGCAGGCTCGTCTCCCAGCCGGGTAGATCCATCACGCGTACCCGTTATATCCAATACACCAAGGCAATCCTCTGTTAATGTGGCGCCGGCGCCGGCCATAACCGCAGCTTTTACATTTGCAACCGGTGTTATGGTTAGTGTATACGGAGGCGTAAATGCGGTACCACTGCCGGTTGTATTGCCTGTAGTATTGGTAAAAACATTATCCCGCGCAGTAATGGCAGTATATGTATTATCCATCTTATCGATGGGCTTCTTAACATTTTCAAACACGTTACTTTCAACCAGCAGATCAGCTTCAAAACCCGCCATAACGCATTGTGCCGCCACGGTGCTGTTAAACAGGTTGTTTGCCACATGCACTTTTCCAAATCGGACCCTCGGCATACGTGCCACACAGCCCTGTGCCCACCAGCAATTTTGCAGGGTAACGCGCAGGTGCCCCCTGTCAGTAGTAGCGCCATCACCGGAGCCAAACAGGTCAGAAAAGCGGTGATCATCAGAACCACCAGGCCCATCGGGTATAGGCGCTTTGTTGTAAATGAACTTGCACCAGGTTACGCTAATGTAATCCGACATATTTTTAATATCGAAGTTGCCATCGAGTCCATCCTGAAATTCACAATGATCTACCCACACGTTTGCACAATTGTCCAGGGTCATGTTATCCCAACCATCTGTGTCGTAGGCGCCGGGCCCTTCCAGCGTGAGGTTCCTGAAAACGACATTTGTACATCGCTTAACGTAGATGATGCCCGAATTGCTTGTTGTAAGGTCAGTTGATACCAATTTAGCCCCTGGCAAACCAAAAATAGTTTTGTCTGACTGATCCTGGAAACTGATACGGCCGCCAGAAGGAATAGTAATAGTTCCTGAAACGTGCACCACTTTAACTGACGTTGAAGTAATGGCGGCTTTAAGATCGGTGTAATTAGTTACAATGACAGGCGTTGCTGTTCCGCCTCCGGTTACGCCGCCGTTCTCACTGGCCCAGCCAACAACCGCACATTGACTATTTGCAGATAAACCGGTAAGGCACATGGCTGTGCTTATAGCCCAGGGTACGAATTTTGATTTCATAAGATGTTTATTGATGCACTTGTATAACAAGGTTAGTACCATATTCATCTAATAGCAATAATTAATGATGCCTTTATTTATGCAAACGTTCCCAAAACAACATAATGTTGAACATAAGCATGTATTTAAAAACCTGTTTCGACTATCAACCTTCGGCAAAAAAAAACAACTTATAGGTTTTAACTATCGAAATATAGAATTAATCGATTATGCTGATCACCTCAATGTCATAATTTTATGACCCTGAAAAAACCAGGCGCAATAATTAGTTCATTCACCATAACTTATAACAATGGAAAAAGAATCAAAAGACATTAGTAAGTGCCCTTTTCATAATGGCAGTTTAAAGCAAAGTGTTGGCGGTGGCGGAACCAGGAACCGTGACTGGTGGCCTAACCAGTTAAAGATAAGTATCCTGCGTCAGCATGGGGAGAAATCAAACCCGATGGGCGGGGAGTTTAACTATACCGAAGCATTTAAAAGCCTCGACCTGGAAGCTGTGAAAAAAGACCTGCATGCACTCATGACCGACTCGCAGGACTGGTGGCCGGCAGACTTCGGGCATTATGGCCCTTTGTTCATTCGCATGGCATGGCATAGTGCCGGCACCTACCGGGTGCATGATGGCCGTGGCGGCGGTGGCGCCGGACAGCAACGTTTTGCCCCATTGAATAGCTGGCCCGATAATGTGAGCCTCGACAAAGCCCGCAGACTGCTTTGGCCTGTCAAACAAAAATACGGCAACAAGATCTCCTGGGCCGACCTGATGATCCTTACCGGGAACGTAGCGCTGGAATCAATGGGTTTTAAAACATTTGGCTTTGCCGGTGGGCGCCCCGACGTATGGGAACCGGACGAAGATGTGTATTGGGGTTCAGAAACCACCTGGTTAGGCGGCGACATTCGTTACGCCAATGGTTCACCAGGCGTGCCAAAGGAACATGGCGTTGTTTCGTCAGACGACAATGCCGATGGGAAGATCCACGCCCGCAACCTGGAAAACCCGCTGGCTGCCGTGCAGATGGGTTTGATCTACGTAAACCCCGAAGGTCCTGACGGTAATCCAGACCCCATAGCTGCCGCTAAAGACATTCGCGATACGTTTGGGCGCATGGCAATGAACGATGAAGAAACAGTTGCGTTGATAGCCGGGGGGCACAGTTTTGGTAAAACCCATGGCGCTGCACCTGCCGGCCCCAATGTAGGCAAAGAACCTGAAGCTGCCGGTATAGAATTGCAAGGCCTGGGCTGGGCCAACAGTTTTGGTTCTGGTAAAGGCGCCGATACGATCACCAGTGGACTTGAAGTTACCTGGACGAAAACGCCTACTCAATGGAGCAATAACTTCTTTGAAAACCTGTTTGGCTTTGAATGGGAATTGTCAAAAAGTCCGGGTGGCGCACACCAATGGGTAGCTAAAAATGCAGACGCGATAATCCCACATGCGCATGATGGTTCAAAAAAGCTGGTGCCCACCATGCTTACCACCGATCTCTCTTTACGATTCGATCCCGCTTACGAAAAAATATCCCGCCGCTTTTTGGAAAACCCCGATGCATTTGCAGATGCCTTTGCGCGGGCATGGTTTAAATTAACGCACCGCGATATGGGACCACGTGCCCGTTACCTGGGCCCCGATGTGCCGGCAGAAGAACTGCTTTGGCAGGACCCTATTCCCGCAGTTAACCATACATTGATAGATGACAATGATATTGCAGCATTAAAAGCAAAAGCACTGGCATCCGGATTAAGCGTAGCTGAACTGGTTTCCACTGCATGGGCTTCGGCTTCTACCTTCCGGGGATCCGACAAACGTGGGGGAGCAAACGGCGCGCGTATTAGGCTGGCTCCGCAAAAAGACTGGGCCGTAAACAACCCGGCGCAGTTGCAGAAAGTATTGAATAAACTGGAGGGCATACAAAAAGAATTTAATGGCGCCCAGAAAGGCGGTAAAAAAGTATCGCTGGCAGACTTAATTGTACTGGCTGGTTGTGCAGGTGTTGAAAAAGCAGCGAAAGACGCAGGACAGGCGATCACCGTTCCGTTTACGCCTGGCCGTATGGATGCCTCACAGGAACAAACCGATGTAGAATCAGTTGGCTACCTGGAACCTCTTGCAGATGGTTTCCGCAACTACCGCAAATCAAAACTCCCAGCATCTACCGAAGCGTTGCTGATAGATAAAGCACATTTGCTTACGCTTACAGCGCCAGAGTTAACGGTATTGGTGGGTGGCATGCGCGTGCTGAACACCAACTTCGATGGTTCTAAAAATGGTGTTTTCACTGCACGTCCCGGTGTGCTTACCAACGATTTCTTTGTAAACCTGCTCGACATGAACACAGCCTGGAAAGCTGTTTCTGAAGACAAAGAACTGTATTTAGGCAGCGACCGCGCTACCGGCCAACCCAAATGGACAGGCAGCCGTGCAGACCTCGTATTTGGCTCTAACTCAGAACTGCGAGCTATTGCAGAAGTGTACGGAAGCGCAGATGCAAAGGAAAAGTTCGTGAAAGACTTTGTAGCCGCCTGGAATAAAGTGATGAACCTTGACAGGTTTGATTTAGTGTAAAAGCACTTAGCCCGAATTGCAGTAATGCAGTCGGGTGGGGTAGTGGAATAAACAAAAAAAAGCGTCCCTCTGGTTTAACCGGGGGGCGCTTTTTTGTTATCATGATTGGGATAGTCATTGCAGCCGTTATTGCTATTCCGGTTGTTTATATAGCCGCCAGTAAATGGCTTAATAATTTTGCTTTTCATATCGAGCTGGGTTGGGCTATTTTCATAATAGCGCCTTTACTCTTAATTTGCCGTCGCTTTTATTACCGTTAGTATGCAAAGTGTTATATTTCAACACCTGTGGTTGGATGGGTAGGTAACTCAAGTACTTTGAATCCTAAACTTCTGGCCAGTTGTAAGCTTCCAGGGTAGCATGGACTTTCCATTGCAATGGTATCACCGGGCTTTCCCAAAGCCATCATACAAAAAGACAAAGCGTTCATTCCGCCCGCAGTAGTTACCAGATCATTTTCGCCAAGGCCTCCTCCCCAGCTTTCAACACTTCACTCCTGATCAGTTTGGCAATGTTGTTTGAGATCTCCATGTAAAGAAAATCATTCTTCATATAGCAAAGATAACTGTGTCCATAAAAATAACACAAACTGTGACTGTGCCCATTGAAGACGCTTACCTAGTTTTGCATCACAAATTATAAATATTGAAAAAACATGTCAGAAGTAATTATTAAAACAGGTAAAGAGAATATGGATGTTAAAACGATCCATCGCTATTTAAGTGAAGATTCTTATTGGGCCAGGGGCATTCCTTATGCAATGGTAGACCATTCGCTGACTCATTCTTTTTGTATCGGCGCCTTTGTAAATGGCCAGCAGGTAGGGTTTGGACGAGTTATAACCGATTATTATACTTTCGGATGGTTCGCTGATATTTTTGTGTTACCTGCATTTCAGGGAAAAGGAATTGCCAGGAAAATGTTATCCAACATTATGATGCAACCCTGGAGCAAGCGATTAAGAAGGATGATGCTTAATACAAGCGATGCCCATGGTTTATACCGCCAGTTTCAGTTTAAGGACCTTGCAACCCCATCTAACATCCTGGAACTCTATAACCCCAATATTCACTTGCTGTATAAGGAAGAAATAGATTCTTCCAAGGCTTCATGAGAGCTGCCTGACCTGAGTCAAGCAAGCTCAAAAACCGGTTCCACTTACACGTTTATCGCTCAAAACTGCACGTCTATTCTCAAAACTGCACGCTTATAAACTTATATATAAACTATTTAGATTTTTGCGTAAACTTGAGTATTTTGGGACTGCCAAAACCCTTAACCCCCTTGATAATGTTCAGATCCGTAGGAACCTGCTTATTATTTATTTTATGTTTTCTTACGCAAGCGTATAACCAGTCAACCTGTCCGCCCAACTTAGATTTTGAAGCCGGCGATTTCACTAATTGGCAATGCTTTACCGGAAGGGTAGATACGTTAGCAGGAAAAAACATAATGATCCTCAATCCCTCATCGCCTGAACCTACCAGGCATGAGATCATCTCTGCTTCTTCCAATCCCGGATTAGATCCATATGGCGGATTTCCAAAGCTTTGTCCTTACGGCGGTAACTATTCAGTTAAGCTGGGAAATAATGCAATAGACGCCCAGGCAGAAGCCATCTCCTATACTTTTACGGTACCAACCACTATCGATACTTTTACTTTCACTTATTTTTATGCGGTAGTATTTGAAGATCCTCAACATGCTATGAAGGAACAACCACGTTTCTTTGTAACCGCTTATGATGTAGGAACAGGAGAATTGATCAACTGTGCCTCTTTCGATTATGTCTCCACCGCATCACTTCCCGGTTTCCAGCAATCTCCTACAAACTCTGGTGTATTGTTTAAAGCCTGGACGCCTACATCCCTTCAATTTGCCGGCCTGGGTGGTCATGAAGTTCGCCTGGAGTTCCGCACGGGCGATTGCACCCTGGGTGGCCACTTTGGATATGCTTATATGGATGTAGCGAGTGCCTGCTCTAACATTCTGGCCACAGCGCCGTATTGTATAGAGACAAATTCGCTTATTCTCGATGCGCCCTTTGGCTTTAAAAATTATACCTGGTACAATTCTGATTTTTCTACCATAGTAGGCACCGGCCAATCTATGACGATGATCCCGGCCCCGGTGACCACAGGTGTTTTCTATGTTGATGTGGAACCTTATCCAGGTTTCGGTTGTCGCGATACGTTACAGGCATTTGTTAAACCAATGCCTTTGCCGGATACTCCGGATGTGAAGCCTCAATATTTTTGCCAGTATCAATACCCTGCGCCTATAGACGCAAGTGCATTACCGGGGCATACCTTGCTATGGTATACATCAGAAACAGGTGGGGTTGGAACTTCTACCACGCCAAGGCCACCAACGAACACCGCCGGCCCTTCATCCAAATACTATGTTTCGCAGAAAGCCCTGTTTGGTTGTGAAGGGTTCAGAAGGGAAGTTGTAGCAAATATTATTTCAACGCCTATTCCTTCATTCACTATCAATAATATACGACAGTGCCAGAACGGCAACAGCTTTGTTTTTTCAAGCAACTCCACCAACCTGGATAATGCCACTTACAAATGGGAATTCGGCGACGGGCAAACGTATTCATCCACCGACACTTTTTCTAAATACAGCTATACCACAGCCGGTTATTTTAATGTGAAGCTGAAAGCAATGAATGCCAATACCTGTCCGGCAGAAAAAACGCAACTGGTTGTAGTGGTGCCGAAACCGGTAGCAGCATTTGCATACCCTTCACCCCTGTGTGAAAATCAAACCCTGGTAACGTTAACAGACCAATCTTATGTTCCATCGGGTATTGCCAGCATTAACCAGTGGTGGTGGAATATAAATGGGAATATTGTGCAAACTAAGGTGGCTCCATCTGCTACTGCACAGCCGGGCCCCTATCCTGTAAAGCTTGTGGTGACCACAACGGAAGGTTGCCGGTCAGACACAAACACTGCCATATTAAATATCCGGCATCGCCCTCTTACTGCCTTTGGCATTGGCGATCTGTTGTGCAATAATGAAGTCATCCGTTTCACAGATCAATCTACAATGCCTGCAGCCGATGTAAACAGGGAAATGATCACAAAATGGCACTGGACATTCGACAATTCCATCACCACCAATACGCAAAACCATTATACCCATTTCAGTGCGGGTATACACAAGGCGCAACTGATAGCGGAAACCAGTAACGGATGCAAAAGCATTCCACTGGAGCGTAGTTTCGAGATCTTCCCAAAGCCAATAATAGATCTTGACATCAGCGATTCCTGTGTGTATGTACCGGTAACCTATACGGCCACCGACGTGTTGAATAATGTGGTAAAATTCAACTGGAAATTTGAGGATGGCCATAAAGAATGGACTTCCCGCTTTACAAGGTACTTCAATTATGAAGGAAACAGATCGTTTACCCTGTATACATTAAGTGATAAAGGTTGCAAAGACACGATCTACAGACCGTTTACCATTTTCGATAATAAATCCTTTGCAGGAAAAGATACCATAGCTGCCATGGGTGAACCTGTTCAGTTGGATGCCAGGGGAGAACCCAATATGCAATACACCTGGACACCGTCAATAGGTTTGAACTATTCTGACATTGAAAAACCTGTAGCGACGCTCGACCGCGACCAGCAATACCAGTTATACACGGTTACTGATAAAGGATGCAAAAAGCAATCACAGATCTTTATCAAGCGGTTTGCAGGACCTGAGCTATACGTTCCAAACGCCTTCACACCAAACAACGATGGCCATAACGACCGGTTGAGAGTAAAGCCTATCGGTATTAAATCGTTTGGTTACTTTGCCGTATATAACCGTTGGGGGCAAATGGTCTTCCGCACTACCAATTATAATGAAGGGTGGGACGGAACAATAGGCGGAAAGCCTGTAGGCACAGAGACGTTTGTTTATGTTGCACAGGCCGTCGATTACAAAGGAAAAACAATGGTAAGAAAAGGAACAGTGATCCTGTTAAGGTAGTTCGATAAATAGAACGACGCACCAATAATAAAGCCCAGTAAAGCAAATTTTACGGGGCTTTTAAGTTAAGCATATTTACATGTGACTGATGATCGTTACCCAACCTTTTTAACCTTCACATAAAAATCTTTTTCAATAATTAAGCTATCTTGCGAAGAAACGCCGTTCACCTTCATTTTCTGCCACGAGCTTGTTGGATGGATCCATTTTTCTTTAGTAAGGCTTGTTTTTATGGGCATTGTAAAATCAGGCAGGCAATTGCTGAACCGGTAATGAAACTGGTTGTCGAAAACTTTATATTCAAACACCGGCACCTGCGGCGTACGTAAGTACTGATCAAAAACTTTAGAAAGGTTCATTTTTGCCACCTTGCTTATATAATCTTCTATCTGCTTTGAAGTGACCACCTGGTGGTAAAAGCGGCGATTCATATCTTTTAATATTTTTTCGAATACGGGATCATTATTAATGATTGTTTTGATCATGTGAATAAGGATCCATCCTTTCAAATACATATCGTCTCCTGCATTTGCAAATATTCCGTAGCGTGAAATAACAGGATTTTTATCCCCGGTGCCTTTAGCGCTTCTTGCAATAAAAAATTCCCGCGAAGCTTGTTCTCCATAAAAGCTTCTCATAGCCAATTCTTCAGCATACCCTGTAAATCCTTCCTGTAGCCAGGTATCTGCCGGGTCACTTGCAGTAATACTGTTCCCAAACCACTCATGTGCACTTTCGTGAACGATCAAACGGTCAACCCGTTTATCCCAATAGGATAGATTTTTAAACCCGTTCCTGCCATTGGTAAATTGATTACCATACGCAACGGCACTTTGATGCTCCATTCCAATATAGGGCGCCTCCACCATTTTAAAACCATCCTCATAGAATGGATACGGGCCAAACCAATATTCCAAAGCCTTTAGGGTTCTGCCTACTTCATAGTGCAAATAGCCTGCAGCTTTGGGTTTGTTATAATCCAATACCCAAAAATCAACATCCAGATTTCCTTTTTCTCCTTCAAAAGAAGAAGGAATATGCACGTATTTACCAATATACAGTGTAGCCCCATAATTATTAATAGGGTTTACAACAGACCACCTGTAGGTAGAGGTACCGTCCTTGTTTTGCATTATATCTTGCAAACGCCCGTTTGATACGGCCACCAGCGAATCGGGAACGATCACGGATACAGACATGCCGCTATCGGGCTCATCGCCCAAATGAACTTTACAGGGATACCATACGCTTGCTCCGATCAACTGGCAGGCAACAGAGATCCAGGGGCGTTGCAGGGAATCATAACTCCATACGAATCCTCCATCCCAGGGCGCCTTTTTCGATTCTTTAGGCTGTCCTGAATAGTACACAGTAATATCCTGAATAGCATGTTTTTTGTGGCCTGGCAATTCAACAAACCAGGCATCGCCCTCATTGCGGAACGGTAGTTTTTGATTGCTGAAAAGAATACTATCGATCTGCAATGGCAATCTCAGATCAATTTGCATGGTAGGCGAGGGATGTGCCGAAAGGACTTTATACCTGATTACATTTTTGCCTGAAATGCTTTTGTGTAAATAATCCGGTTGAATAGTTAGGTTATAATGCAATACGTTCCACCAGGTTCGGGTGGCCAGGTTGGCGGCACCTTTTAATGAGTCTTGCCTTGTAGGCGTATTTGGTGGTTCAGATTGTGCCAAAGCATTTACCGCCGCAAGCATTAGCAAAGCCAGGAGAACAATAAAAATCCTGCAGGACATGCCTGTATACCCCATAACTAATTATTTAGTCAAATATAACTAAATAATTAGTTATTCAAAGGAATATAATTGTAGGGTTTGAAGTTGGCGACCTTACACACCTAAAATGTTTGTATATTTTCGTTACAATTTGAAACAAGATTTAATATGAAAGCACTTGCCTTATTTATTACGGTACTTCTTACCGTTGCTACGCATGCACAAAACACCATCAATAATTACAAATATGTATTAGTGCCCGAAAGGTTCGATTTCTTCAAGACAGATAACCAGTATGGGCTGAACACTACAACCAAATTACTGCTGGAAGACAAGGGATTTACAGTGGTTATGGGTAACGAGCAATTGCCACCGCCATTAGCTGCCAACAAGTGCAATGCACTCAAAGCCGAACTGACAGAGAAAAAAGGGTTCTTCGTCACCAGCTTAACCCTGCTGTTGAAAGACTGCCAGGGCAATGTCATTTTCAAAAGCAAGGAAGGTAAAAGCAGGGAGAAAGAATGGCCGGCGGCGTACAATGAGGCTTTAAGAGATGCATTCTCAACACTGAAAAGTACGCCGTATAATTATGACAGCACCACGGTTATGCAACCGCAACAAGCTACTGTGGCCCCGGCAGCTCCGGCTGCGGCGCCCGCTCCAACACCGGCCGCTGTTACCGACATCACCGGCATCTTATATGCACAGGCTACTACCAATGGTTATCAGTTGATAGATACCACACCCAAAAAAGTATTGACGCTGCTTAAAACTTCCATGCCCGATTATTTTATAGCTGAAAACGGTGGGTTGAACGGCGTTGTGTTCAAGAAGAATGAAGAGTGGATGTACGAGTACTATAAAGACAACAATCTTGTTTCGCAAAAACTGCAGATCAAGTTTTGACGAATAAGGACAAATTAAAATATTAACCAAACTAACGATTATGCAACCGAAAACTATCAACATTCTTTACTGGGTGTTTACCATTTTGTTTGCAGCACTCATGCTATTTTCTGCTTATGGCAGCATACTTGTAAACGATGATGCGAAGAAGCTGATACATGATTATCTTGGTTTTCCGGTATATTTTATTCCATTCACAGGCTATGCCAAGCTGATAGGCTCCATTGCAATTTTAATACCCGCACTAAAAACAACAAAAGAATGGGCGTATGCCGGGTTGTTCTTTGACCTTTTGGGCGCTGTATATGCCGGTATTGCCGTATCCAAAACTTTTGACCCCATGATGCTTTTCATGCTGGTTTGGTTTGTGCCTGGTATTTTGTCTTATATTTTCTGGAAGAAAAAATTGCAGATCGCGCCGCATCATTAGTTTCAGGATTTGGTGATCGTATATTGTTTGATGTTACAGGATAATATCACTAAATTCGACGCCTAATCAAAAAAACCGATTTATCCATGAGAAAAACACTCTTATTCAGTGTTCTGACACTGTTAGTTGTAACTCAGACTTATGCGGCTACACCTGCCCGTACCCTTTGGGTAAAGCATTTTCAGCAAAACAACATTACCACTACCTACAATGTACGCATCAAACTGGTACATTCCGATGGAAGCCCTGTTACCGGCCCCCTAATGTTGCGCGGCGGCTGGGCCCGTAATGAGGCCACCGGCGTATATTATGACGCTACCGACCGGGAAGGCTATGAATTTGAAGGATTGCCTGCCGGTACGTATACTTTCGGCGCATATCCCGGCCCCTGGGAAGGTGCTGTACCAAAGACAGTGACCCTGACCCCCAGCCAGGTTGGACCGGATGGATTTATTGAAGTATCACTCTTGTTCTGGGTTGAGTAATTAATGATTTAAATAGCTGCCTCAAAAAATAGGAGTGATCTTATTTTTTGAGGCAGTTTCAATATAGCTTCTACAAGGTATTACCCGTTAATTTCGATCAGCTTATCATTATTGCCATTGAAGGTGCATATATACACCTTTTCCTGAGGCGAAATACAAATGTCCCGCAAACGGTGGCACAGATTTTACATCTATTCCAGTAGCTGATCTCATTCTCCGGTCATAAAAACATATGAACAAATGGAAAACCATAACCAGGTCATTGAAATCAATGAGTTCGCGAGATCATCTCCTGTATTGGGGCTTCCCGATAATTTTATCCTTTATTTTGATGGTCTGCTATTTTCAGGGGCCTCACTGGCTGCAGGAACTGTCGGCCTCTTCCTACAATCGCGAGTTTGGTTTAGTTGAAAACACCCAGAATGCTATACTGTTATGCACTATTTATATGGCATTTCGGTTATTAATAATACCCCATAGCAAATGGCTAAGGATTGTTCACCTGCTGATCTTTTTCACGGCGGTTTTTGTTTTACTGGAAGAGATCGATTACGGACATCATTATCTCAATTACTTAAATGATGCCGATGCCGGGCAACGCAGCATTAATCATAACATCCATAATTTGCCTGATGTCAACAACCAGATAAGGCTTGTCTTTTATATTCTCATTGCCATTTTCGTTATCATTCTTCCTTATTTTTCATCATCCGGGCTGCCATCGTGGCTGGTGCATTTTGTGGCAGATATCCGTTTGCAACTAACGGTACTGGCTTTTCTGATCATTTCACAAGTGGCTGGCATCTTTTACGCGCTGTCGCACCACACCAACAGGGCGCTGGAAGGCAATATTTCTGAATTCGAGGAACTTCCATTGTATTACCTGCTTTGGCTATATGTATATATGTTGCACAGGCAGGAGAGCAGGCATTTTGCTCCGGCGCCACAACTACAACCCGGCGTATAGCATTAAGGCGTTACGCATTACAGTTATTTATCCTCCGCAGCAAGAACACATTCCGTCGGTTAAACTATTTCGAACTGGTCAAATTTATTTGGGTGCCGCTGAAAATTATATTATCTTAGTAACTAAGATATTTACCTAATAAGATATAAAATGGAGAACGACGTAACCAGGCAAACAAGAAAACTGAGCCAGCTATATGCATTCACTTCTATTCAAATGCACGAAGCCATTGCCCGGAAGGCAGGGCTTTCAGGAACCGACCATAAATACTTAGGGTTTTTAATAGAAAAAGGGCAAATGACAGCAGGGGAGCTTTCTACATTAACAGGTTTAACCACAGGCGCAGTTACCGGTTTAATAGACAGATTTGAAAAGAAAAAACTGGTGAAAAGAAAATTTGCTGAAGACGACAGGCGGAAGGTGATCATTGAACCTGACACGAAAAAAATAATGACACTTTTTGTACCGCTTTATAAAGAATTCCGGAAGAAGTCGGAAAAATTGATTGCCTCATTTTCAACCAGGGAACGCAAGATCATTGAGACTTACTTTTCAAAAGCAATTGAAATAATGAATGATACAACAAGTAAACTCAACAAGAAATAATCGCAAAAAGAAAATCATATGAGAAAGCCTGCTTATATACTTGGTCTTAAGGAAATCAATAAGATACCGATAGCTATCGGGACATTGGTCGGGGGTAAAGGCGCCAACCTGGGAGAACTTTTCAGGATCGATGGGATACAGGTGCCCGAAGGTTTTTGCGTTACTACGGAAGTATATAAAGCAATTATTGCCAATAACCCGGCGCTTAATTCGCTGTTGGATCAGTTGGCGAAACTAAAAGCAGATAACAGGAAAGAGATAAGCGAAACCAGTGCAGCCATCAGAAAGGCGATCGAAGAAACAGCGATCCCGAAAGGCGTCGAACAGGAAATAACCAGTCATCTTGAACAATTGGGATTAACAAATGCTTATGCCGTTCGTTCCAGCGCCACAGCGGAGGACCTTCCCACGGCCTCTTTTGCAGGCCAGCAGGATACGTATTTGAACATTATAGGGAAGGAAGCCATCCTGCAATATATCAGCCAATGCTGGGCATCGCTCTTTACCGAAAGGGCAGTGATTTACCGCATTCAAAACGGTTTCAACCATCGTAAAGTTTATTTGTCGGTAGTTGTTCAGAAGATGGTCTTCCCGCAGGCGGCAGGCATATTGTTTACTGCAGACCCCGTCACTTCTAACAGGAAACTGGCATCCATTGATGCCAGTTTCGGACTGGGTGAGGCCCTGGTTGCCGGCCTGGTGAATCCTGATATTTATAAAGTAAGAAATGGCAGGATCATCGATAAGAAGATATCAGCCAAGAAGCTGGCTATTTATGCCCAGAAAGAGGGCGGTACAAAAGAACAGGAAATTGAGCAAGAGCAGCAGCAAAAACAAACGTTGACGGATGAGCAGATCTTGCAGCTTGAGCACATCGGTAGAAAGATCGAAGCACATTTTGGCCGACCACAGGACATTGAATGGTGCCTGGCTGATGATACATTTTATATTGTACAGAGCCGGCCGATCACTACTTTATACCCGGTTCCTGTAGCAAATGATCCCGAAAATCACGTTTATTTATCTGTCGGTCATCAACAAATGATGACTGATGCCATGAAACCATTGGGATTGGCTTTCTGGCTGTTAACCACCCCTGCGTTTATGCGTACAGCCGGCGGAAGGTTGTTTGTTGATGTTACACAAATGCTGGCTTCCCCTGCCAACAGGGAAAATGTAGTTAATAGGCTGGGAAAATTTGACCCGCTTATAAAAGACGCATTGACTACCATCATAGATAGGGACTTTATAAAATCGATACCAGACGACAAAAACGACCAAAGCCTCATTAAGGGCAAGGCGCCTGCGGATTATCAAATACTAAAAGATTACGATCCGGCAATAGTTGCTGATCTGATCAGGAATAGTCAAGCATCGATAGAAGCGCTAAAACAAAACATTCAAACCAAATCAGGAACAGCCTTATTTGATTTTATCCTGGAAGATATTCAGCAATTAAAGAAGCGATTATCTGATCCACAAAGTTTTGGCGTGATCATGACTTCTATGAATGCTGCAGCCTGGATCAATGAAAAAATACAAGAGTGGTTGGGTGAAAAAAATGTAGCAGACACGCTTGCTCAATCTGCGCCCAATAACATTACTTCGGAAATGGGCCTGGAGTTATTGGATGTAACAGATGTGGCCCGTCCTTACCCGGAAGTAATTGAATATTTATCTAGAACCCAGTTCGATAAAGATGAGAGCTTTTTTGATGAACTGGCGAAGTTGGATGGGGGAGAGGAAACCCGGGACGCCATCTCAGCTTATCTTAATAAATACGGCATGCGGTGTGCGGGAGAAATCGATATTACCAGGACCCGTTGGAGCGAAAAACCAACTACACTTGTCCCCATGATCCTCAGTCATCTCAAAAACTTTGAGCGGGGCGCCGGCAAGCGGAAATTTGAGCAGGGGCAACAGGAAGCCTTGAAAAAAGAACAGGAGCTATTGCATAGCTTGAGGCAGTTACCAGATGGAGAACAAAAGGCCTCAGCAACAAAACGCATGATCGATCTCGTTCGGAATTTTGCCGGTTATCGTGAATATCCCAAATACGCCATGGTCAATTGCTACTTTATCTATAAGCAGGCTTTACTGAAAGAAGCAGAACAGCTCGTACAAGCCCACATTATTCATGAAAAAGAAGACATATACTATCTCTGTTTCGAAGAACTTCGCGAAGTCGTTCGTACAAATGAACTGGATTACCAGGTCATCAGCCAACGAAAAGAGGAATACAAAATATATGAAAAACTAACGCCACCACGTGTTATCACGTCTGATGGTGAAATCATTGCAGGTAAGTATAACCGGGAAGATCTGCCAGCCGAAGCTATTGTAGGCCTGGCTGTATCATCGGGCATTATAGAAGGACGCGCACGGGTGATCCTGAACATGGAAGATGCTGATCTGGAAGCAGGAGATATATTGGTTACCACCTTTACTGACCCAAGCTGGACACCCCTGTTTGTATCCATTAAAGGCCTGGTAACCGAAGTGGGTGGACTAATGACCCATGGAGCAGTTATTGCGCGGGAATACGGCTTACCAGCAGTGGTGGGGGTAGAAAATGCCACTAAACTGATAAAAGATGGGCAACGGATTCGCGTGCATGGAACAGAAGGATATATAGAGATCCTGTAAAGTGAATGAAAATAAAACGAAAGCCTTACCCATCTCTTCCCAGCTTTTGTCAAAAGCTGACAAACTATCAAATTTGCTTACCATTATTACTCTGTTGTACTGACCGGTCACGTCTGTCAAGACGTTAACAAATTCCTTGTTATCGGCCATCACATCTTTGAAGAGTTTCGCCAGCATTAACATATCAAGCCTCCCAACATCTCACAATTTCCCAAACTATTTGAAATAGGATTGTATCTCCTGCAAAAACCACTTTTGATGATACCCGAAATTCCGCTGTTCAATTTCCTTAAATTGTTGGTTTACTCTTTCCACTTCTTCCCTTGGCGGTGAAGTAAATAACCTGACAGTCTTTGCCTTCCATTTTTCCAGACACCTCCACCCCAGTTTTTGAATATCTTCATTCTTGTCAGTAACAGCCAGTAAAAAATTATAGACGGCTACCCAACTTCCCACTTTATCAAACAACCGCAAAAGTAGTTCCTTAAGTTCCTTCTCTCCATTTGCATAAATTTCCCGTACCCTTTGCAGCGCGCTTCTGTCAAAGTTTTTTGATACTATTTCAATGGCCAAGTTCCGGACTTTATTATTAGAATGGGCGAGCAGGTCAAACGAATAACTGGCGGCCTTTTGTTGATCTATTTTATTAATAGCAGCGAGGCTGGCTACCACAATTTTAGCTTTATTTGAATAAATATGCTGCTCAAATAATTCCAGATCTGTTTCCCGGGCCATTTCTGACAATCCCATGAAACTTCCTTCCAAATATTCCATTTTACTGATACGGTCTCTGTAAACTCCGGCAAAATCAAACCCTTTAGATTGCAATAACCGCCTGCACAGATCGCGAACAGAAATAGAGTTATCTGATAACATCGTAACTATTGTATCATCAAATTCGGGAGCAAACTTTTTGGATGCATATAATGCACTTACCCTTACGGCCGGCGATTGGTCTTGTAAATAATTTTTAATGATTTGCCTTTGTACTGATTCATCAAAAGAAGCCAATTGTTTTAATATCTCTAACCGTATTAAAAAGTTTTTATCCTGAATGAATCTATAAATATAAGTTGCATAAACCGGATCATGGTTCTTTTGTAGCAGGTTCCTGAATATCCAATACCTTGCTCTGTTATTCAGAATATTTATTTGATTAAAAAAATCTTCTGAAAATTCCTGGCTTAACATGAACTCAATGATCTCACGTTGGATCACCCTTAAGTCAACCCGTTCAACAATCAAAAGCCACTCGATGGTTGAAATTTCATTTAAAAAATCCGAAATGTATTCCGGTTTCATAAATGATCGTAACGCGCCGGTCGCTGTATGTCGCACAGGTTCTACCCAATCACCTAACCTGAACAGAATAAACTTTAATGATTCAATATCCCTGGTTTTAATAATTTCCCGGACAGCCTTTTCCCGCACAAACCCACTTTTATTTACACTGGCTATTCGCAACAATTGTGAATAGGTTGACATGTTAAAACGATGGTTATAAAAATTAAGATCACTCTCGGCGAGGTTAATATGCTTAAGGCATTCAGTATACTCGGTTACGAATTTTAATTTGCTGAAAAGAAACAAGATCGTTTCCGCAGTTTTTGCGCGGATAAGATGGTTATCGCTTTTTAAGAAAGGAAAAAGCTGGCTAATGGCACCTGGCTTTCCAAGTTCCTTTATACTGTCAAGGGCATTCAGTTTTGCAGTAACATTTTCTTTTTGAAACCATCCAGGCTGCTCTTTCAAAATTATTAAGCAACGATTTAAATCCAAAGTATTCATAATTACAGTTAGTTCACAAAGTAAGGTTTTAGTAGATGCTTTTGCATCCTATCAATCTATTTAAGCTAAAAAAACCAATTAAAATACATGAAAAACACCCGATTTTATTACATCAGATCTTTGTAATCTTGAATTTCCAAATTACCATTCCTACTTTTTGTTAAACGTATCTACCGTTCCCGCTTAAAATTATTGAAGGACACGTTAATGGAAACTACAAAAACCAACACTATGCATCTAACACCAAATTTCAAACTGGAGGAATTTAATTGTCACGATGGCACAGAAGTTCCGGGTTATTTACAAGACAACGTACAGCTACTTGCAGAAAACCTGCAGGTACTTCGCGATTACATAGGAGAACCCATTCATATCACGAGTGGCTATAGAACTGAAGATTATAATTCAAATTTACGCGGCGCATCCCCAAGGAGTCAGCACCTTCAGGGAAAAGCAGCCGACATAGCAGTTGCCAACATGCGTCCCCGGGAGTTAGCAGATATTATTGAGGAACTAATTGACAGAGGAATGATGTCAGAGGGCGGAATTGGAATATATTCTAATTTTACGCATTACGACATCAGAGGCCAGAAAGCAAGATGGAATATGACATGACTCCTGTTACTAGCCCTCCAACTCCTCCTTGGGTTCCCAAAGCTAAATGATATTACCTTCCGGATCGGGCAGATGAACGAATTTGCCATAATCATATTCCGTAATTTCATCTACAATGGTCACGTTGTTCTTTTTTAGTTCCTCCACAAGCGCATCCAGGCTTTCAACCCGGTAATTGATCATAAAAGGCTTAGTCGACGGATTGAAATATTTCGTGTTCTGCGGAAACGTACACCAGGCGGTAGATCCTTTTTTCGACGGATCCTCAGCCTGCCGCCACTCAAACGTCGCTCCGTATTCGCTGGTAGTCAATCCCAGGTTTTTGGCATACCAATCGTTCATACCTTTCGGGTCATCGCATTTAAAAAACACGCCGCCCAGGCCCGTTACTTTTTTCATAGTAGTGAAAAATTCATGATTATCCTTAAATATACAGCTATTGCATTATCTACAGTTATGAATTAAATACTGGCCAGCTTAAAAACATCCATAACATCGGTAGCTGTGACCAACCCACAACATTAATCTTGCGAGATAAAATCTTTGTCACCTGCCTGTTTCATATAATAGTCATTAACGCATTTACACAACTGCAACCCGTTAAGTAACAGAGGTAATTAAGCGATTTTAAATGATACTCACAACATTGTTTTACGTAATTATGGCCTCAAATTTGAGGCAGGTATACCGGTAACACACAATTGGTAACCAGGTTTCTACCGGTTTCCGTTTGATACATTTTTGGTTGAGGCTGAATTATCCTTATACAAATACCTGCAAATGGAAAAAAAGTATTCAATCAAAATTTTACTCCTTGCCTCCGCGTGGATCATTTCAGCAAACGCCTTCTCTCAGTCTTATACCTGGAAAAATGTAAAAATTGGCGGTGGTGGTTTCGTTTCAGGGCTCATTTTTCATCCCTCCCAGAACGACCTGTTATATGCACGTACCGATGTAGGGGGTGCGTATCGTTGGAACGCAGTTACCAGTAATTGGATTCCCATCACTGATTTCATGGGCCAGGATGATGAGAATTATTCAGGAGTATTAAGTATTGCCACTGATCCTAATGATGTAAACAGGGTATATATGGCCACCGGTTTGTATACCGCCTGGTGGGCCGGTAATGCCGCCGTGTTTTCATCAACCGACAAAGGGAGTACGTGGACGAGACATAACCTGACTATTAAACTGGGAGGCAATGAAGATGGGCGCAACAGCGGTGAGCGCCTGGCGGTTGATCCTAATCTGGGCAGCATACTTTATCTGGGTTCCAGCAAAGATGGTCTATGGAAAAGCACCGACTATGGCAGTAATTGGAGCAAGGTAAACAGTTTTCCCGTATCTACATTTAGCGGGGCAGGCGTATCGTTTGTACTTTTTGATAAAAGCACAGGCACAACCGGCAACGCTACACAAACCATTTATGTAGGCATAATGCAAACGGGCACCAACCTTTATAAAAGCACAGATGGGGGTGTTACCTGGAGCGCTGTCCCTGGCCAGCCGACCACTCTGATGCCGCTGCAGGGGGTACTGGCATCTAATGGTACTATGTATATTACTTATGCTGACAACCCGGGACCAAGTAATATTACAACCGGCGCCGTATATAAACTCATTACATCAACGAATACCTTTACGGCGTTGACGCTTCCGGCAGGCCAGGGCGGCTTTTCGGGCGTGAGCGTAGACGCATCCAATGCCAATACAGTAGTGGTAAGTACTATGGATCGCTGGTGGCCGCGCGATGAAATTTTCAGGAGTACCGATGGAGGCAATACCTGGACGGCGCTGCTCACTTCCGCTACCTGGAACCAGACTTCCGCGCCATACACCACCGGCTACACAGCGCATTGGATCGCCGACGTTGAAATAGACCCTTTTGATAATACAAAAGCGTGGTTCGTTACCGGTTATGGCGTGTTTCAAACAACTAATATTTCTGCTGCACCGGTTTCCTGGACATTCCAGAATGCAGGCCTGGAAGAAATGGTGAGCCTTTCGCTGGCAAGTCCGGCATCGGGCGTACCCTTATTAAGTGCGGAGGGCGATCATGATGGTTTCAGACACGTAGATGTTGATATATCTCCAGTAGCCGGAAAGTTCAGTCCTTCTTATAGTAGCAACGGCAGTATCGATGTTGGCCAAACCAATACAAACTACGTAGTAAGAACATACAACAACAGCAGTGGTAATTACGGCGCTTATTCTACCAACCAGGGTGCGGGCTGGACAATATTCGGCAGCTATCCAGCAGGCACCACCGGCGGGGGAAGCATTGCTTTATCTGCCAATGCAGCCACTATTGTGTGGTCGCCCGATGGCGCGGCAGTATCTTACTCTACCAACAATGGCACCACATGGACGGCTGCTACCGGCATCAGCAGCGGTCAGGCGGTAACGGGCGATAAAGTAAACAGCAATAAATTTTATGGGTATAACGCTACTACGGGCATCTGCCACGTAAGTACCAACGGCGGCGTTTCTTTCTCTGATGGAGCAACAGGCCTGCCTTTATTACAAAGTTGGGAGTTGTGGATGGCGCAAACCCGGTCTGTGTTTGGAGTGGAAGGCGATGTATGGCTTACCAGCGGATATAACGGCTTGTATCATTCGGTAAACAGTGGCGCTTCCTTTACAAAAATAACCGGTGTGGATGCAGCCTATAAAGTAGCATTTGGCATGGCGGCTGGTGCCGCTACCTATCCCGCCATTTATATTCAGGGTCGGGTAGGGGGCACTTACGGTTTTTATCGCTCTATTGACGGTGGTAGTACGTGGGCTCGCATCAATGATGATGCGCATAATTTCCTGGCAGTACGTTCATTTACTGCCGATCCTAAAATTTATGGCCGTGTTTATATTGGTACCAGCGGGCGTGGCATTATATACGGAGATGATGCAACTGCGCTGCCGGTGTTATTTTCGTCTGTAGGTGTATCGGCGAGAAATGTAAGCAACACCACATTCGCCGATGTGAAATGGACGACCGCATCAGAACGCAATGTCGCTTATTTTGCAGTGGAAAGAACCACTGACACAATCCAATGGAAAGAAGTGGGCCGTGTTAACAGCAATCAGCTTCGTTCATATAAATACAGCGATGATATCACTGCATTAAACGGAACACTTTTCTACCGGATAAAAGAGGTGGATTATGATAACAGGGTTACATATAGCTCTGTGGTTTCATTGCGCCGCACGGCAGTAAGCTATACCAAGGTGAATGTATGGCCTAACCCGCCTGTAGGGAATATTATAAAAGTAAATATCAGCAGCCCTGTTGGTCAAAACGTAGTAATTCGATTGCTGGATGCAAGTGGGCGAATTATGTATTCAAGTTCCATTATCGGTATATCAACCGGCAACAATATAATTGAATTGCCAGCCGTTCAATTTACCAAAGGAAATATTGCTTTTATTGAAATTTTGAATGCTACTAACAGCAAACAAATTGAAGTGATCAAATTTATTAATTAAAATATCCTTTTACGGGGAACATGCTTGATAGTTGGGTAAGGAGTTAATGCTGTCTGTTTTTGTTAAATATGAAAATTTATGTAGGACCGGCGCGGGGCATTGTACGTGCCTGGTAATAAATTATGCACTTCTCATAGACCATAGTTCATTTTCACTTACGGGTTTACCGCTATAGGCCGGTCTTTTACCGGTTTCAATCATTGGTTTGCCGGTTTTATTTGTTTGCAACACAACATTACCAGGTGATCGACCGATTTCAATAAACTGTTTTACAACTTCGCCAAATCAACTTGTCGGTATTGATAGTTTGTTTAGTGAGTTTACGTACCTGTTTTACATTTTGGAACACCCCCTTGCAGGTATTGACCATTTGTTATTCAACCTTGCAACTATGTTGTTCAACTTTAGAAGATAACCTGGAAAGTTTTTTGTCAAAATCAACAATTCGTTTGTAGAAACCAGACAACAAAGAATTGAAATCATTAAACATACTACAAAAACCTGTCAACAAAGAAATGAAGTCACGAAGTGAACATCTAAAAATCGTCATATCAATTCAACAATTTCACAGCAGAATATCAAAAACAAATAAAATACTGGTAAAACCAGCATATAGATTAGTAATTTGTGGTATATGCCCGCTGCAAAGTTACGAGGTTCGCATGTGACATTAATGTAAACTAAAAAGGCTTCAAATCTAATGACTTAAAGCCTTTATTTTTTTGTGCCTACCTAAAAGAATTATTGAAAAAGGAGATAGAAGATCTAAAGCTTATTTGTTACCTACTGCTGCTGTTGCTGGTGAAAACGTAAGGCCAGTTACATGTATTTGCCAACGCCCAGCAGGAAATGATAGATCGTGATAAGTTGATGAAAGAAGTGTGGGAAGATGAAGGCGTCATCGTTTGCTTCCGGATGCGGCCAAACGTTTCAGCGGCAGACTAATTCTATTCGGTTTTGTTTTTATCTTCATCTTCAGTAGTTTTATTGAGCTTTACTTCTGATCTGGACGTTATACATTCCAGTACAGTACCAAACCCTGTTCGTTAGCGATATTTTAAAAAACCCCTTCATGCTTAGTAAAACATTGTTATTGGGAACACTTTCGGGTATGTGTTTTCTATATTCGGCAGCTCAAAAAATAAAACAAAAGAGCTTTGCCATTCAAGGTCATATTGATGGGATAGAAAACGGAACAAAAAGACTGGGTCAGGGCCAGTAAAGATGATAAGATTGTGTGGTCAAATGTTTCAGATTTAACAGGTGATAACGGGAGGATAAAAACAATTTACGACGTACAGGTTGTACCGACTTCTTATTTAATCAATAGGGAAGGGATTATTGTTGAAAAATTTATAGGATTTGATGAAAATTTCCTAAATCAGTTAGAGAAGTTAATTGATAAAAAATAAATCATGGGTAAACAAATCAGATTCGGACTAATATTTTTGCTTTTTACTAATATACTATTTGCACAGACTAATTTTAAAAAAGTGGCAAAATCATGGCAAGACAGTATTTCTAAAATTGCCAGAGCTGAAATAATAGAAACTGGCACACCTTCATTACAAATTGCAATTGGCTTAAAGGGAAAAATTATTTACGAAAACGCATTTGGTTTTGCAGATATAGAAAACAACATAAAAGCAACAATTGAAACCAAATATAGAACTGCATCTGTTGCCAAATGGTGGACATCTACTTTGACGATGATGCTCGTAAATAATTCTAAATTAGATTTGGATATACCAATTCAAAGGTATTGTCAACATTATCCTCAAAAAAATTGGGACATTACAACCCGTCAAATTTTGACTCATACATCTGGAATAAGACACTATGCGGATTATGATGCAGAACTTTCAAAAGCAAAAAGCCAAGCTGACACTATTGAAATCAACAAAAGACGTTATCCCGATTTGCTCGGTATGTTTACCAGATATACTGATATGACAAACCCTCTCAATAATTTTAAACAAGACAGTTTGTTATTTAAACCAGGCAGTAGCTGGGAATATTCCTCTAACGGATATAGAGTCTTGGGTTGTATCATTGAAGGAGCATCAGGTTTGAGCTATAGAGCAATGATAAAAAATCAAATTTTTGACAAGGCTGGTATGACAAATACGGTGGAAGATGATGCCTGGGCTATTATCCCTAAAAGGGCATCAGGTTACTTAATAAAGGATAAAAAAGAAATTCGCAGAGCCGATATGCGGGATGTTAGCGAAAATTTGCCTGCCGGTGGTTTCCTTTCAACATCATCTGACCTTGTTCGTTTTGCAATGAGCTTTGTAAGTGGGAAATTCGTAGACATGGAAACAATCAAAAAAATGACCACGCCCTACATTATGAAAGACACGCTAAAATCTGTCTCCACCTGGCGGGATGCCATACCTTCAAAACAAAAGTACGGCTATGGTGTAATGTTGTTTAACGACAACGAAACCATAAAATTTGGACACAATGGACGACAAGATGGTGGCTCTGCAATAGTATATTATGTGCCAGAAAAAGATTTGACAATTGCGGTCATGACAAACGCAAAGGGTTGGAATGGCTTCATTAGTTTGACAAAAAAGATTGAAAAGGTTATAACAAAAATTGACATAGAAAATTCTATTGACTCAAAGCAAAACAAATTAAGAACGACGAACCGCTAACCCACTGGAGGAGGTGGAAAAAATATTGCAGGCCAGCTTATTTGAATCGCTTAAAATAAAATACAATTGGAAATATCACCGGCAATTAGAAGGGCATATGCAAAATAATGTTAAGCCAGTAAAGTGGGTTCGAATTAATTAATAGAGAACAGCACGAACTTATCCCTCCAACTCCTCCTTGGGTTCCCAAAGCTCAATGATATTACCTTCCGGATCGAGCAGATGAACGAATTTGCCATAATCATATTCCGTAATTTCATCTACAATGGTCACGTTGTTCTTTTTTAGTTCCTCCACAAGCGCAACCAGGTTTTCCACCCGGTAATTGATCATAAATGGCTTAGCCGACGGGTTGAAATATTTCGTGTCCTGCGGAAACGTACACCAGGCCGTAGATCCTTTTTTCGACGGGTCATCAACCTCCCGCCACTCAAACGTAGTTCCGTATTCGCTTGTAGGCAATCCCAGGTTTTTAGCGTACCATTCGTTCATGCCTTTCGGGTCATCGCATTTAAAAAACACGCCGCCAAGGCCTGTTACTTTTTTCATATTAGTCAAAATTCATGATTTCCCTTTAAATATACGGCAATTTGGGATGTATTAACTACAGTTATGTATTTAAAATATCCGTAACATTGGTAACAGTGACCTACCTCACTAACCTTGCAATTAAAAATTGTATTCATTTGCCTGTTTCATATAATTGCCATCAACGTATTTCAAGATAAGGTTTTATTCAGTTCCTCCAGAGTGGCGGGATTCGCATTAACAAGCCTAAAATATAACAAATACAAAAAATTATATAAAAGAAACAAAAAAAATAGGGCGTACTTTTGTCACGCATGCAAAGGCTCCTGGTTACCATATTAGCCATTCTTTATATGGGCACTTCAACCGGTGCTACCTTACACCTGCATTATTGCATGGGTAAGCTGGTTTCTATGAAGTTCTGGCATTCGAATGGGGGCAAATGTGGTAATTGTGGAATGAAAAAAAACACCACCTGTGCTAAAAAATGCTGTAAGGACGAGCATAAATTAGTAAAACTGGAAAATGCTCACCACAAAGCCACTAATAGCGCCTTCCAGTTCATGCAGGTGGTTGCTGAAGTTCCTGCTGTTTATTTTGATTTTTCGAGAACATTTATCCCGCCTGTTGAACAGGAACTTCCGGTAAGTCATGCTCCGCCCCGAAATTGTCCAATACATATTCTCTATTGCTCCTTTCGCATTTAATATCTACTACAAACCCTGATAGAAGGCGCTGGTTTTTATACCTGTATTAAACACAGCAATGCTACTTATATCTTTTTTCCTGGCAAATATCACCTCAAAAAAGTGAATTATGGATCATGAACATCACGGTCATCATTCTCCTATAAAAGTCACCGGGCAGGCTCATGAACATCATACGGAAGTGCACAAGCCTGAAAGTAAGAAACATAAAATGACCGGTCATAAGGAACATGACGAACACGCCGGGCATCACACGGAAGATTTTCTAAAACGGTTCTGGATATGTTTGGTCATTACCATACCGGTGTTGTTCCTGTCGCATATGATACAGCAATGGATAGGATTTCAGATAACCTTTACCGGCGACAAGTATCTACTGCTTGCCTTAAGCAGTTGTATCTTTTTCTACGGCGGCGGGCCATTTCTGGCGGGTTTAGTGCGGGAACTCAAACATGGGAATCCCGGCATGATGACGCTTGTGGCTGTAGCCATTACTACAGCTTATGTATACAGCGTTGCTGTAGTTTTTGGATTGACGGGAATGGACTTCTTTTGGGAACTGGCAACCCTGATCGATATTATGTTGCTGGGTCACTGGCTCGAAATGCGCTCCCAAATGGCCGCGTCCCGGGCATTGGAATCACTGGTAGCCTTGTTACCATCTGCGGTGCATGTAGAACGCCATCACGAAGTAATTGATATTCCGTTACAGCAGTTACAGAACAACGATACTATTATTGTAAAACCAGGAGAAAAAATTCCGGCAGATGGTATAATACAGGAAGGCAGCTCCCTCATTAATGAAAGTATGCTTACCGGTGAGAGCGTTCCGGTATTGAAGGAAAAAAATGTAAAAGTGATCGGTGGTTCAGTAAACGGTAATGGCGTGTTAAAAATTCAGGTTACCGGAACCGGCAGTGATAGCTATTTAAACAAGGTCATCAATATGGTGCAGATTGCTCAGGGAGCAAAATCGAAAACCCAAAACCTGGCAGGTAAAGTAGCCATGTGGCTGACAATTATTTCCATTACAGTTGGAATTATTACCCTGGTATGGTGGTTGACCGCCGGTAAAACATTTCCGTTTGCACTGGAACGAATGGTTACCGTAATGGTCACTTCCTGTCCACATGCATTAGGCGTTGCCATTCCTTTGGTCGTAGCCATATCTACTGCATTGTCTGCAACACACGGTTTATTGATCCGCAACCGCACTGCTTTTGAAAATGCCCGTAATATCACTACTATTATTTTTGATAAAACCGGAACACTTACCAGGGGATCACATGAAGTGCAGCAGATCATACCGTTAAATAACCGGTTTACCGCCGATGAAATACTTCAATATGCCGCTGCCATACAGCAGAACTCTGAACATCATATAGCGCATGGTATTATGCGTAAGCTGAAGGAAAAAAAATTGGAGCTATGGAAATCAACCGGCTTTGAATATATGCAGGGGATGGGCGTAACTGGTACTGTTAATGGTAAAAAAGTAGTAGCAGCAGGCCCTAACTATTTTAAACTACAGGGAAAAGATCTGCCTGCTATTCCTGAACAAGTCGATCAGTCAACCGATACCGTCAATTTTATTTTGATCAACGATACACCTGCCGGAATTGTTACGCTGGCAGACAGTATACGTGAAACGGCTGCTGAAGCTATATCAATGTTAAAGCAGATGAATATAAAATCATTTCTATTGACAGGTGACAATGAAAGCGTGGCGGCGGCGGTTGCCAAAAAACTAAATATGGATGGTTATATGGCCAACGTTCTGCCGCATGAAAAACAAAACAAGGTAAAAGAAATTCAGGACAGAGGGGAAATAGTGGCCATGACCGGCGATGGAGTAAACGACGCACCTGCGCTGGCGCAGGCTGATGTAGGCATTGCGATTGGTTCCGGCACCGACGTGGCGGCAGAAACAGCCGATATTATACTGGTGAACAGTGATCCTAAAGACGTAGTACAGATTATTACTTTTGGCAGGGCTACTTACCGTAAAATGGTACAGAACTTAATTTGGGCAGTAGGATATAACGTAATAGCCATCCCGCTGGCTGCAGGTATATTGTATCCGGCATTTATACTCAGTCCGGCAATGGGTGCAGTTTTAATGAGTGCAAGTACGATTGTGGTAGCTATAAATGCCAAACTTTTAAAAGTAAATACCTGACTGAAAAATCTTAATGCTGCCAATGGCAAAGAGCAAACACTATATGCGTAAAATATATTTTGTAACCCATTATTTACTTAGATAAATCAGAAAAATGAAACACATCGCTTTATCGTCAGCATTCGCCATTGTATTGTTTACCGCCTGCAATAACAATTCGAAACAAGCCAATTCAGGTGGCAGCGACACGGCCCAATCAGCTCCGGCAGCCAATACAGAAACTGCGGCTGTTCAACCGCAGTCAGCTTCCCCTGTAAAAGATATTGTGAGTGGGTACTTACAGCTTAAAAACGCGCTGGCCAGTGATAATGGCAACGATGCGGCTACTGCGGGGAATACAATGGTTGCTGCATTTGAAAATCTTGACAAATCAGCCTTACCAACTGAAAAAAAGAAAACCTATGAAGACATAGAAGCTGATGCAAAAGAACATGCAGAGCATATTGGAAAAAACGGAAGCAATATTAAACACCAGCGCGAACATTTTGACATGCTAAGTAAAGACATGTATGAATTGGTGAAAACTTTCGGCGCCAGCCAACAGCTTTATGTAGATCATTGCCCGATGTACAATAACAACAAAGGCGCTGACTGGATAAGTGAAAAAAAGGAAATTTCGAATCCCTATTTTGGTAAGGAAATGCCTACCTGCGGCACTGTTAAGGAAGAATTAAAATAACATGCAAATGCGTAAATCAAGAAGGTGGTTATTAATATTCTTAACGCTCTTTATTCTTATTCAATTTATAAGACCTGCCCGCAATCAAAGCGGGCAGGTTTTGCAAACTGATATAACAAAAACGTTCTCTGTTCCTTTCAAAGTAAAGACGGTACTTGAGGTGGCCTGTTATGACTGTCACAGCAACAACACCCGCTATCCCTGGTATGCCAATCTACAGCCCGGCGGCTGGTGGCTGGCGAAACATGTTAAAGAAGGAAAAGAGGAACTTAATTTCAGCGAATTTGGGTCTTACTCACGCAGAAGGCAAATAACTAAGTTGCGGTCGATTGAAAATAGTATCAATGATGGCGCCATGCCGCTGTCATCATACACGTTGCTTCACCAGAATGCCAGGCTGACCAGTGATGAAAAGGCACTAATAGTGGCCTGGGTAAACAAAATAAAAGACAGCATTACAGCAACCTATTGAATCAAGGCTTTATTGCTATTGAGGTCAAACGGATTGCATTGAAATAATAATTTCCGCCTTCGTCCACTAACTCCCCGACGATAGATAACCCTGCGGCCGAAAGTAACGCTCTGTATTGTTCAGCTCCAAGTGATCTCGATAGAAGTCCGGTCATTGTATCTTTCCATTCCACTTTTTCAAGAGGAGCGGAGAACAATAATCTTCCACCAGGATTTAACACTGCAGCCATTTTGGAGATCAGCGCCCGCTGTGTTTCTTCGGAGAGCAGAAAGATCAGTCCCACAGCGATAATGCCATCGAAAGAGCGATGAAAGAAAGGCGAACTTTCAACCGATTCACAGGCAACAGGTACATTTGGAAAATTTTCGCGAAAGGATTCAATCATTGTCGGGGATGCATCCAATGCATAGACGGTCAATCCTTCATCAAGCAAAATTTTTGTGACCGGAATACCGGTTCCACACCCAAGATCCAATATCACGGAGCCTTTATTAAGGGGTAGGGCCCACGCGCGAACAGTAGACGAACCTATTCCATCTACCGCCCGTCCCCGCCATTTTATATATAAATCTGCAATACTTTCGTAACCATTTGATTCGTCAATCATAATGCAGGGTTTAAACAAAAATACTATTTCTACGAGCCACGCAAGATCTTCTCCATCTTCCTGCCTTTTGCCAACTCATCGACCAACTTATCCAAATACCTGACCTGTTGTGTCAAAGGATCTTCGATCTCCTCTACACGATACCCACAGATCACCCCTGTGATGAGATGCGTATTGGCGTTTATTGAGGCGCGTTGGAAGAACGTTTCAAAAGTTACTTTTTCTTTTATTAGGTCCTGCAGATCCTTGTTATTGAAACCTGTCAGCCACTGTATGACCTGGTGTAATTCTTCTTTTGTTCTGCCTTTCTTCTCTACCTTTTCTACATACATTGGATAGACCGAAGCGAAGGTCATTTTTGCGATACGCTGATTTTGTGTGTTGGAATTGTTCATATCTCAGTGTTTTAACGTTACCCAAATTAAAAAAGCAGTATAACAAGATATGATTTCATTTCAGTTCGACTAAGATAATAAAGAAAGGCCGCAGTTTCTGCGGTCTTGTATAATACACACCTTAAAAAAAGCACTAATTTGAGTGAAAATAAAAAAAAATCAAATGAGAAATGCGGTGTACCGAACACGCATCTTCATCCAAAAGCTAAAAGCCAAGAATATGGATGGTAATAATATTCATTTTGTATTTGCGCTGTAACAATTTAAAAGGCGAATACTACTACTTTGATTACCAATACTTATTTTTTTAGGGCAAGACCGGTTAACGGCATATATTTAAGTGTTGTGCGTCACTTTAAACAGAATCATTTATTTCAGCGGCCAGGCAACAACTATTACATGAAATGATAAAGAATCGCAAAATGAATACAAACAAACTTTCAGACACCTTAAAAACATTTACTTTCATACTCACTGTATTTGCAATAACAGCATGCAACCTGGGAAACAAAAATGAAAGCAATGACAATTCAACCGAAGTTTCTCAGACAATTTCTGAAAATGGGTCAATTCCAGACTCGGTGGTTCAGTTTTTAATTACTTCGGCAGCTACCGATTTTCACACTCATCAGCCACCGACACCAACTGATTTCCGTAGTGTACAAATTGGCTATTTAAAAGCAGCTAATAACGACAAGAACTATATTTTATGCGGAGAATTTCTTTCAAAGGAAAATAAGGAGTGGGTGGAATTTGCCACTATTAAGACATCGGGATACGAACAATATATTGGAAAAACGCAGTATTGTCAAGATGCAATAATGGTTTTGACAAATAAAACTGCGCTTTCAAATAAATTAAAAAGCAAATTTGAAGAATTAAGAAATAACAAGAATTAAACAGCTTAAGTAGACGTTGCGGATTAACACTTATTGGAGATGATATTCACTTCGATCACATAAAACCATGGGCAAAAGGTGGCGAGACCATCTTAGAAAATCTACAAATACTCTGTTCAAAACAAATGTCTTTTTATCTTCTTTATTAAGTATTCCTTATATTAGACATTAGAATAATAAAGATTAGACAAGAGTTAAAAATGATGAGGAACTGGTGATCAGAGATAAAGACGGACAAATAAAATCCGTTCCCGCCAAGGATTTGCTTCATCTTGTTCAAAAGTGATGATCTTCAGAATAGATTTCAACATGCCCCGTAAAGTTGGTTTACGGGGCTTTTGATTATATGAGGTTTGGGACTTTAAGCCGGGCTGCCCGGTGAGTGAGGCAGCTTTCTTAATTTTATGCGATCGTTACTTTGACTTTTGCAGTAATTGTTTGAGTTCATTTATCTGTTGTTGCAGATCGGCTATCAGGCTCTGTTGTTCCTGTACTGCCTTTACCAGTGGCACAACAAAAGCTTCGTAGCTAAGTCCATAATGTTCCTGTGCCGTTTTAGGTTGAATGATACCGCTGAAATTGTAACCCGATGCTACGGCTGCTTTCTCCACTTCCTGGGCAATGAAACCGCTGCGGCGTATGCAGGCGGCTTCGTCATAGGATGCCTGCAATGCATAATTACCGTTGGGATTTTCATTATTGTTACCGGCTATACTGTACCGGGCATCGAACCGTTTAACGTCAAACTGATAGGTAACGGGGCGCAGTTGTAAGATGAAGTCCAGTCCTTTTACATCTTCCTTCACCTTGAATTTGAAACGGCCATCAGAGGGGGTGGTGAAGGGCACCTGACCTTCTATTACAGTTACTGCGCTATTGCCTATGCGCACTTTGTTGTTTGCATTAACTGTTGTCAGGTAGCCGATAGCGGTGGCGTTGGTCAGCGAATCGTTGTTTACATCTGCATGAAACCCTATAGCTGTATTGCTTGATCCCTTGATATTACCTGAAAGCGCTCCTGAGCCAATTGCTGTATTCCAGCTTCCGGTTGTATTATTCCGTAATGCGTTAACACCAACAGCTGTGTTTTCATAGGCCATGGTGCTATATTCCATGGCAGAATGGCCAATGGCTGTATTTAAATGCCCCTGTGAATTGTTGCTAAGGCTGTTTCCACCAACGGCAGTATTACGGGTACCCCACCAACTGGCTGCCATGGAGCGGTGACCAATAGCCGTATTGCTTCTTCCCTTGAAATTACTCGCCAGCGCCCCCGTACCCACCGCCGTATTCATGGGCCCTTCGTTCACCCGCAATGCGTAGTTCCCAATAGCCGTGCAGGCGGTGTCACCTCCGCCAATGGAGGCGCCGGCCTGATAACCCAGATAGGTGTTACCCAAAACATGTTCGATACGACCGGCTGGCTGGTTGTTAACCCTTATATTTAATGGAGTGCTATCGGTAGTGCCTAAAAAGTGAACCCTGTCAATGGTGCCGCTGTTGCCGGTAAGCGACCAGCCGGCCCCCGTTGCCAGGTTTTTCCAGCCTGCTGATCCTGAGCGCTCTCCCAGGTTATACCAGAAAGAATTGGTGGTAGTGTCGTATACAAGCAAGCCTTTAACCGGTGTTATAGCCAGCCGTTGGGCAGTACTCATTCGGGGGATCAGGATACCTTTGTTGACCGATTTTATATCCAGAATGGCTTTGGAGTCGGGCAGCGAGCCATCTTCATTGATAGCTACATTTTGAGCAAGGCACGATATACTGGCTAACAGGAGAACGGTAATTGATGCAAATAACATTTTCATGGGAATAGTGATTTTCATTTTTTTCGTTTCATTATAAATAGTGTCTGATAATGTAAAGGGAACCCGATACCAGAGCTGTCATTCGCGTACAAAATATTCAGTACTTTTTTTTGTTGAGGGCACAAAACAGTGAGTAGCCGGTTTGAGACGGTAAGTGGCAGAGGTAAACTAATGAAAGAAACACCCCGCACCAAACATTTTGAACTTCGCGGTAATAACTCGTTCTGAAGATTTACAATGGTTTCTTATTTCTTCCTTTAGGGACAAGCATGGTAAATACAACAATATATACGGATTAACAAATAAGATATTCTTAATAAAAAACTAATAAACCGAATGTATTAAGCCTGTAAGCCGCATAGTTAACAATAAAATTGAGGATGAGGCGGCCCAAATTCCAACAATTTCTTCTATCAACGACATTCATAATAACAATAAGTATATTGACACCTAATTAGTGAATCCTGCGATAATTTTAACTCTGGAAGATTCACCGCATCTCATGCGATAAAATATAATTCCGGCAGAAAGAATTGTTAAAAGTCCAATAACTGATATAGATGCTTTTATTCCCAAAGTATCTGCAACAATACCAGTAAGAACAGCTCCTATAGCGTAACCCAGATCGCGCCATAGTCTAAAGACCCCTAAACTATTTGCCCTGTCCGCCGGGTGTGTATTTTCAGCAACCGTGGCAAGGAATGTAGGATATACCATCGCTGTTCCCCAACCAAGGATTGAAGAAAGAACGATAAAATGCGTCATTGTGCTGGCAAATATCAATGCGACTAACGCTATTCCCTGTAAAAACATTCCCCAAAAAAGCAGGTCCTTTTTACAGAAATGATCAGCCATCTTTCCGGTAAATAATTGTCCGATTCCCCAAACAGCAGGATATACGGCGGTTACAATTCCTATTTGTCCAATAGTAAATCCTTTGGATGCAAGCAGGACCGGGAACAACCCCCATGCCATACCATCATTTAAATTATTGACCAGACCTGCCTGTGTTACCGAGCCTAGATTTTTATTCTTCCAGGTTGTTTGCCAAAAAATACTTTTGAGCCTGGGGATATTGCTGGTTATTGTTTCAGCATATACATGGTGTTTGGTATCTTTTACAAATAATAGGCTTGCTAAAAAGCCTGCAATTACCAAAACAATGCCTATATAGAATGGATATGGCCGTAGCCCGTAAATAGAAGCAATCCACCCTGTGCAAAATGCTACCGTAGCAACGGCTATATACCCGGCAAATTCATTTAAGCCCATTGCAAAACCCCTTTGCCTTTCACCGACGAGATCTATTTTCATTACTACGGTACTACTCCAGGTAAGCCCCTGGTTAATACCTAGCAATATATTGGCTGCAATAATCCAGTTCCAACTTTCTGCATACATCAACATAAACGGAACCGGGATACCTATAAGCCACCCAATTATTAGCAAATTTTTTCTTCCTGCTTTATTTGCCAATGCGCCGGTAAAATAATTAGTAATAGCTTTTACAATTCCAAAAACTATTATAAACGAGAGTATAGCGGTCTTAGCTGCAATATGAAATTCTGCTTCAGCAATTTGAGGAAGAATAGTTCTTTCAAGTCCAACCATCCCACCAACAAAAGCATTGATAATAACCAGCAAAGTAAATTGCTTCCAGTTTTCTCTTAATCCTTGTTGGACTTTATTCATACCAATATTTTTCAAACTTCAATACTCACATCGAGTACAATCACCCGCTCTTGATTTTCTAACATTTTTTCTTAGCTCATCGGCATTAACGCTTAAGTCTTTATTTTCCATAATGAATCACTTATATATAAAGAAGGAATAATTCATTTATTTCTAAATGATTTTTATAATGCCAGAAGGTTCATTATATGAATTTATTTGGCTCCGTTGGCGCTTATAAACCCAGTAACAGCTGCGCCTAAATCGTACACTTCGATAGCAGGCAGGTTGCTTTTTAAGATGCTTGCCGCGGTAGCAGACCGGTAACCTGAACCACAATGTATTAAGACCGGTTTCCCTTTAGGGATTTCTGATAACCGATCGTTGAACTCTTGCATAGGAATATTAATACTATTCTTAAAAATCGGCTGCTTCTTTACCTCCTTTGCAGTTCTTACGTCAATCACGGTGTATTTATTTTCGCCGGGGTTGAAGGAACTGGCATCAAAACTGTTAAATCGAATTCCATTGCCTGCATCATATACGAATGCGCCCTGAATATTCGATTCATAGCCAATGGCAGCAGCCTTCATAATCGCTGTCTTTAAACTTTGCTCATCTGCTGCGACCAGATAAAATTTAGTATCAGGAGCAACTATGGTTCCTAACCAGGTTTCAAGCTGTCCTGTTCCCTGAATGTTTATTGCACCCGGCAGGTAAGACGTTTTAAATACAGGCGCCGGACGGGTATCTATTATTAATACGTTTGATTCTGGCTGGTAATTCTTAGGTAAGTAGTTCAGTTTATCCAAACTGGACTTAAGTGCTGGCGCTCCTTTAATGTTTAAATGAACAGCATAAGCGAAGTATTTGGGAATAAAGGGTTGATCGCTTAATAACAAATTGACAAATTCTTCTTTACTTCGGTTTTCAAAAGCATAATTGTTTTGTTTTTCATATCCGATAGTAGAGCTTGCTGCTTTACGGATCGATTTACCGCATAAAGAGCCAGCTCCATGCGAAGGATAAACGATGACATCGTCGTTAAGTTTGGCGAACTTCTGGTGTATAGTGTCATACATCAATGCAGCGAGGTATTTTCTCTGCTTTTCACTTTCACTGGAGAAGTCCAGCAGGTCAGGCCTTCCCACATCACCCAGGAATAAAGAATCCCCGCTAAATACCGCTATATCCTTCGACTTTTCAAACAATATTGCTGCAATATGATCAGGAGCATGACCAGGCGTGTACATTGCTCTGAGACCGATCTCGTCAGTTAGCTGAATGATGTTACCATCATCATATTTCTTTAACGGATATTTTGATTTAGTTAAACTACTTGCATAAATGGGCACATTTAGTTTTTGATGTATTTCAAGGTGCGAACTAACGAAGTCGGCATGTGGATGCGTTTCTATAACTCCAATAATTGAGGCATTATTTTTTTGTGCAAAGTCATAATATGGCTGAACATTTCTTTGGGGATCGATGAGTATAACTTTTTTACCGGCCATTACGGCATATGAAAAGTGAGCCAGGCCTTTATCTTCAAACTGCTCAATTACGTAATTAGACTGGTATGATCTTGTTTGGCCCAATAATTTAGATCTGTCAGATAACATTAGCAGACCTAAGCCCGATATATCAACAATAAAGTTTCTTCTTTTCATTTCTACATTGTTTAAATTGAGTTAACACTTTTTACTATTAACACACTGAATGAACTCACGACGCTTTTGAATAACTAACCGGCAATCCTTTTAAAACCCAATCGGGAAAACCTTCATTTAATCTTTTGGCAGAATACCCCTTTTTATTAAGCACAGCTACTGCTTCATCTGCAAAAACACAAAACGGACCACGGCAATACGCCACATATTCTTTATTCTTAGGTAAATTCTTTAGTTGGGTGGCAAGCTCTTCTATTGGAATGTTAATGGCGCCGGTAATATGCCCATTTTGAAACTCTGTTTCAGGGCGAATATCCAAAACAACAACATTCTTAGATTTCATTTTGGTCAATAGCTCGTCTATTTTGAGTGCTTCCAGGCTGTTTCTTTTTTCTCTAAAATCTTTTACCAGTTTTTCCATTTCCGCAATATGGTTTAACCCTAATTCACGGAGGTTTTGCCAGGATTTATAAATTTCCTCATGGGTTAACTTATAATTAATAAAGTTTCCTTCCCGTCTGATTTCTACAAGGTTGGCTGATTTTAGAACCTGAAGGTGTTGGGAGGTATTGGCAACTGACATGCCGGTTTCGCCGGCTATTTCCTCTACCGTTTTTTCCCCTTGCCCCAATAGGTCAACAATCTCCAGGCGGTGGGGGTTGGCCATTGCTTTGACCATTGTTGCCAATATAGAATATGCTTTATCCTTAAACACTCTTTTCTCCATAGTTTCTAAATGTTAGTCAAAAATAAGGAAATTCAACTATTCAATATAATTATTGAATAGATTATTTTTGGGGAGGTAGTAAAACTTTTGTTAAGTTGGTATTATGAATTGGGAAAAGTTCACCTGGCTATTGATTGACAATGCTGATAAGTATTTCCTTATAGCCGGCCCTGCGTTTCTGTTGTTTTATGTTTGGCTGAGAAAAAAGATCGCTTATAAAAAAATTCAGGGCCGCTTTCCAAAACCGAAGGATTACCGGAGGGAGATATTCTTTTCTGTATTGTCGATCATTATATTTTCATTCCCGCCATTGTTCATGTTATATAGTGATACCATAAGGCCGCTTACTACTTTTTACCCTGATATTGCAAGTTATGGATGGCTTTATGCAATCCTGGCGTTCCCTTTAATGTTAATAATGCATGATACTTACTTTTATTGGATGCACCGGTTTATGCATCATCCGATATTGTTCAAATTTTTTCACCTTGTGCATCATAAGTCGAGCAATCCTTCACCCTGGGCTGCATACTCCTTTCATCCCTTAGAGGCGGTGATTGAATCGCTTATATTTGTAGTATTCCTGTTTACAATTCCTGTTCACAGTATTCATCTGATGCTATTTTTTATTTTTAGCCTTATTTATAATGTTTATGGGCACCTGGGTTTTGAGCTTTATCCAAAAGGCTTTAGCACCCATTGGCTTGGAAAATGGATTAACACTTCTGTTTCCCATAATATGCATCACCAATATTTCAAAGGAAATTATGGTTTATATTTTACAATATGGGATAGATTAATGGGTACAATGAACAGCAAGTACGATGAGACGTTTGAAGAAGTTACGTCAAGAAAGAAAATTGATTAACCGAGCAGAGCCCGGGACGCCGTCAAATAAAAATGCCCTCCCGGTTTTACCAGAAGGGCCTAAATGGTGCTCCACTTTTATCATACTTATTCCTTTTAACTTGGGAGAACCGCGACAGGGTAGTCGGCGTATCCGTTTTCGTTTCCGGCATAAAACGTATCCCGGTTGGCTTCTGACAAAGGCAGATTATATTTAAAGCGCTCTACCAAATCCGGGTTGGCTATGAATGGTGTGCCAAAAGATACCAGGTCAGCCGTACCTTCTATCAGAATTGCGTTACCGCTTTCCTGCGTAAAGCCCAGATTGGCCATCAGCCTGCCGCGATAGTGGTGACGAAAATGGCTGAAATAATTTTGCTGCAATGCTTCTACCGGTGTACCGGTTAAGTCTTCTGCCGGCCCCACAATGTGCAGGTAAGCGAGATTATAATCACTCAGTTTTTTAAGGAGGTACTGGAACATTGGAATAGTTTCTTCATCTGGCTTCACAATGCCTACATGACTGATCGCAACCGGCGCGAATTTGATGGCTACACGTGTGCTGTCCCAAACTTCTGTAATGGCATCCAGTATCTCAAATACAATGCGCGCACGGTTCTCGATACTGCCACCATACTCATCGGTGCGCTGATTAGTGGCCGTACTTAAAAATTGAGGAATAAACATGCCGGCTTGCGCATGCACCTCAACGCCATCAAATCCTGCTTCCATGGCATTTTTAGCAGCCTGCTTAAAATCCTGCACAGTTTGTTTGATCTCAGTGGCGGTCAACTCACGTGGCGTTAGTGTTTCTTTAAAGCCTTCAGGAGTAAAAGAATGAGTTTGCGGATTGATGGCGGAAGGTCCGGCAGGCAGTTCGCCATCAAAGAAATCCGGGTGGGATGCGGAGCCAATATGCCCTAGTTGGGAAAAGATCAAACCGCCATTGTCGTGTACGGCTTTGGTCACCAGTTTCCATCCATTTATCTGTTCCTGAGTGTAGATGCCCGGTACATTAATAAAACCTATAGCCTTTGAACTCATCCAGGTGCCTTCACTCACAATTAACCCGGCTGAGGCGCGTTGTGCATAATATGTAGCCATCAATGGTGTAGGTGCCAGGCTCGCGTTAGTGGCTCGCGCACGCGTCATTGGCGCCATAATTACCCGGTTCTTCAGTTTTAAATCGCCCAGTTGGTATTCTTCTAACAGTGCTTGTGTTGTATTTCTCATCGCTTTTTTTTACAAACTTCGGGCATGTATCTCAGCGGGACAATATGGGAAAAGCTAATGCCATAGGGATAAATTTATCCCCCTCCATGTATCGAGACACATTACGTATATTTGAGTAAAGTGAATAGCATATGTACGAAAGAAAGACACCCCTCTCTATAGATTGCGGCCTGCACCTCACAAGGGAAGTGCTGAACGGCAAGTGGAAGCCGGCCCTGCTATATGCCATTTCGATGGATATAAAGCGACCAAGCGAGATATTGCGTTTATTGCCGGGTGTTACGCGAAGGGTGTTGAACGTACAACTCAAAGAATTGGAGACGCATGGTATGGTAGAAAAGAAAACCTACCCGCAACTGCCGCCCAAAGTGGAATATTCGCTTACGGAGATCGGCCGGTCGTTGATACCTGTTATTGATGCTATGAATCAATGGGGTGATGCTAATCGCAGTTTTTTGGAGACTGTTATTGCGCAGGATCCTAAGATCGGCGAAACTTCAAAATCGATATGCCTGAAGTACGGGCATATGCTTGTAGAGCGTAAAATTGGATGAGATTGTTTTTGCTTATTCCCATTTTCTACCTGTCGGGGCAAATAAAAAAAATTACGGCCAAATTTTATTCTTCCTTACAATAGAGTGGCGCTACCTCATCCCCGATAAACACTTTTGAACGTTACTGCCTATCGGAGACAAAAAATAAGAAATAATTCAAAGAGATGGGCGATCTAGGCCCTTGCAGGAGAAAAAAACCGGAATTACTTGGCGGTGACTTATACTATTCCCCCGGAATTCAACACATGATGTTTGGCGCTGTTGTAGAAGTCGTTCTTCTTTGTCTAATTATACGTTATGCATGGAAATGGCCTCGTATTGAAATATGAAAAACCTAACAAAATGTCTTTAACAAATAATAAAGACAGATAGAACACCAGCCGGTAATTTGTTAGGCAATTTTAACATTAAAACTACCGAACGCTATTTGCACGTTAGTAAGAAGGTGCTCATTAATATTGAGAGTCCTTTGGATGACCTGTGGCGTAGCGGAAAGGTGGAACGGTAATAATATTTATTTTGTATTTGCGCCGTAACAATTTAAAAGGCGAATACTACTACTTTGATTATCAATACTGATTTTTTTAGGGCAAGACCGGTTAACGGCATATATTTAAGTGTTGCCAGCAAATGTATGAAAACAGTAGCTTTATTTACATACGACTCCTTACCCAAGAAATATAACTTTAATCAAAAATCAAAATACCGCATGTTAAAAAAAATTTCTTTTCTACTTTCTTTGCTTACAACCACTATTTATATCTTCGGACAAACATCTACTTTCCATGATGAAATAACCCAGGTCTTTCCTTTCTCTAACACGGCAGTAACCCTTACGCCATCATGGATAAAAGACAGGGAAACGCTAAATATTCAATATCTAAAATCATTGAATGCTGACCGGCTTTTGCATAATTTCAGAGTGAATGCAGGGCTTCCTTCCTCCGCTAAGCCATTAGAGGGCTGGGAGGCACCCAATATTGGCATAAGGGGACATTTTGTTGGACATTATCTTTCTGCCGTTTCAGAAGTGGTGGAAAAATATAGCGACACATTGTTGTCCAACAGGTTAAACTACATGACGGATGAATTGTACAAGTGCCAGCGAGCAATGGGCAATGGATATTTGAGTGCCTTTCCACAAACAGATTTTGATATACTTGAAAAGAAATTTGGGGGTGTGTGGGCTCCCTATTATACCTATCATAAACTCATGCAGGGGCTACTCGATGTTTACAAAAGAGCGAAGAACAAAAAAGCCTACGAGATGGTATTAAATATGGCAGATTATGTTGAAAAGAGGATGTCGAAACTGGACAGTGCTGCCATAGAAAAAATGCTTTATACTACAGCAGCCAACCCGCCAAACGAACCCGGCGCCATGAATGAGGTATTGTACAATTTATACAAAGTATCCAATGACCCGAAGCATCTTGCCTTAGCTAAATTGTTTGACCGTAACTGGTTTTTAAACCCTTTATCTCAGAATAAAGATCTTTTATCCGGGCTGCATTCCAATACACATTTAGTTATAGTGAACGGATTTGCACAAGGATATGCCATCACGAAAGAAGAAAAATATCATGCTGCCATAACCAACTTCTGGGATATGCTTATCAGCAGTCATGCCTATGTAAACGGTTCCAGCAGTGGCCCCCGCCCGAACGTTACCACGCCTACATCCCTTACCTCCGAGCATTGGGGTAAGCCCGGAGTGCTCAGCAATACCCTTACAAAGGAAATTGCGGAATCATGCGTTTCGCACAATACCCAAAAGCTTACTTCAACATTATTCACCTGGACCGGGAGCCCGAAATATGCCGATGCTTATATGAATACGTTTTATAACTCCATACTTGCGCTGCAAAGCGCCAAAAGTGGCAGGTGCGTATATCATTTACCTTTGGGTTCGCCAGGAAAAAAAGCTTTTCTGAAAGAAGATGATTTCCGATGTTGCAATGGCACCACCATAGAGGCTTTTGCTTTGCTTAATTCAGGTATTTATTTTCAAAACGACACATCGCTTTGGGTGAACATGTACATCCCTTCAAAAGTTAATTGGGCTTCCAGAGGCATTCTGTTGGAGCAACAAGGGAACTTTCCTACCGATACCGCCGTTTTATTTCAAGTATCGGTTAAAACAAAAACCAGCTTTTCACTGAAACTTTTTGTTCCTGAATGGGCAAACAATGCAGAGGTGTATGTGAATGGGGTAAAACAGGCCATGGCCGTTATTCCCTCATCCTATGTATCGCTCAATCGTCAATGGCAGCATAAAGATCAAATAAAGATTGTATTCCATTACCGCTTCCACGCCAAATCAATGCCCGACGACGAGAACGTAATAGCCATTTATTATGGGCCGATGCTATTGGCGTTTGAAAGCGAGTCTGAACTTGTTCTAAGGTTACACAAAGAAGAAATCCTTCAGCATATAGTTGTAGATAATATCAGCCAACGAACATTTAAGCTGACCGACAATGGAAACTCCTACCTGCTTAGACCGTTGTTTGATATTGGCGAACAATCTTATGGAGTATATGCTACGCTACGAGATTATTGAAAAAACACTGCTGGCAACATGAGTATTATTTACCACAGCCCTACCATCCCGCCTTTATCGTGTTATTGGCCTCCTTGCAGATGGCAGCGCGATGAATGATCACCTTTTCTTCTGTATTACTGAAGCTTATCTCTACCCAACCATTGTACACTTTACTGTTGTTTATAATCTGTATAGCTATAAAACGTCGTGACGCATCTTTCCATTTCCCTGCCCAGTATGGCGGCTGATTATCAGTGAATATTTTTTGCGCCAGTATTACTCCGGATGCATTATACCAGGTATAACCGGAAAAACTTTCGGGGTAAATAGTTTCCCCCATCTGCATGACCGGTATCTCCTCTATGTCATTTACCGGAAGATTAGCATAAAAAGAACTGGTTACCCACCATTGTTTTTTGTCCTGCTTGTTCAGTGGGTCTGCTACTAACATCGTAGTGAAATAAATATCTTTAGAACCGTTGCCATCAAGATCAAATGAGGCCGACCGGTTAAAAACAACTCCGCTATCGTTCAGATTCAAATACCGCATTTCAGGGTTAGTTGCCTCAGGAACATTATCCTTTTTGCAGCAGCCCGCCAGTAGTAGAGCGAATCCTGCAACTACGATCATCTTTTTCATATAAAAAATTTTACAAAACTTCAATTATTTCGGTTACCTGCATGTGTTAAATAAGGATGAACTGTAAAAGAAGCTGGATGAAATGATATTTGGTGGCGCCTGCCATCGCAGGGGTGCTACGCTATACATTGCCATTGACCATACCTGGATATCACAAGGAGAAACAAAAAAGCCGCCATACCAGCGGGTCACTTTCCAGCAACTCGATATAAAACTTATAGATCACGGGTCAGCGTTGGTTTTTATTATTTATTAGGTCTTTCACCAGGTGGTAATGGCGTTCTAACCGGTTGGCATATGCTTTGTCTGTTCGAAGGATATCTTCGAAATCAGCGGGTCACTTTCCAGCAAAATGCGTGATAATGAAGACAATGACAGAATTGTTCCAAAAGTCACGTTCAAACCGGCCTTGGCCTAAAAAAATCATCCGCCAGCCAATATCCGCAAGTTACTGTGGAACGAACCCTCTGCAAAAATTTACATCCATTTACATTCTATTTACATGGTGTTTACCACCGTTCCTCTTATTTGGTTACAAAAACTGTGAACATGAGTTTGACAATGGAAGATGTATTAAATGCTTTTGGAATGGTAAAGAGTCTGAGTATATACATAAGCTCAAAAACAGAAACCTAAACAAAAGCAAGAAAATAATGCATGTCTTAGCGTTTTTGCAAAACAAATATGGCGAGACAAATATTATCATCAATGACCACTGGGAGGCTGACAGGGAAGCTATTGGTCTGACAGACAAGACCGGACAGTACTTAGCTTATATTTCAACAATTAGCAACATAGACAATAACTACTTCGTTGCTTTAGAAAATCCATCTGCTTATAATGAAATGCCATATTCACCTGCTGGGGATTTTGACAATATTAGTTTGACAGAACTTGAAAAAATATTGATACCACATTTAAAATTGCGTGACTAAAGCGAACGCAACATGGGTTTTGTAAAATACGATATGATTAGTAACTCACATCAGCAGTTGTAATTCTATTTATTTTTTTTACTTTAGACGTATAAAATCAAAAGTTACGGCCAGGCGAATAGACGGGATACGAATGCCCGTACTTAGTGAGGCCCGGAACGTTGGCTGCAAGCATTAAAGAAAATAGTATTCCAAATCGAAATCATCACATGGAAATCATCTACAAATTTGATATTGTTCCTACTCCCGACCAGATAGTAAAACTTTATAATGAATCTGGATTACCGAGACCAACAGCCGATAAAGATCGAATCAAAATCATGTTTGAAAATTCAAACCTCATTGTTACAGCTTGGGATAATTCAACTCTCGTAGGAGTTGCCAGATCTATTACCGACTGGGCCTGGAGTTGCTACCTTGCAGATTTAGCAGTAGATCCCAACTATAAAAAATCTGGAATAGGGAAAAAACTCATTGACTTCACAAGAGAGAAAGTAGGGGAACAGGTTATGATTTTACTGCTTTCAGTTCCTACAGCAATGGAATATTACCCAAAAGTTGGATTTACAAAAGAAGACAGGGCATTCGCAATATTCAGAACAAGTTAAGCATTGTAAAATGCCTGCAGTATAATTTATAAGTATTGGTGGCAATTAAACTTACCGATATCAGACCAGACAAGGGTTTCAGCGGGTCTGAAAAATAAAGAAAGCTCCGAAAATTCGGAGCTTTCTAATTTGGTGGCCCGGATTAAAGAATTATCGAACCAGGAGATGGAGGAATTGAGTTTAATTTATAAGCTTAAGCCGCTGATCAGTACTATTTGCGGTATGTAAAGTGTAATAGACAATAATAATAGCTGAATGGTCATTACCAGTTGCAGGGTCATATCGGCCTTCGCTTCGAGATGCCATGTTAATACCCTGGGAGACGTTGTGTCTGCAAACAAAGACACTTCTCCTAATTCAACTTTTCCAATTCGATGACTAACGGGAAAGAACCATGACGGCTGGAAGTCGATGTTTTGTTATAACATTTTATTTTTTAATACCTTCCCGTTGCTCTGTATAGTCCAATGCTCAATGGTAACGACGTCTTTTTCCTTATCAGTGTCATAATTTTTAATTTTATGTAGCAGTAACTTTATTTTTCGATCATCGATCATTTGATATTCCGTATAATAATAATCTGGATTTTCTTCGCTCACATCACTGTCGTACTCGTTGCTGATATGAACTCTAGCAATAAATTGCCTTTTATTCTTTACGGTTAATAAAAATTCATCACCGCCTACATTAGTGGAATATTGCAGAATAACAACCGAAATGGAATCGTTGATTGTCCAGTCACGAGTTACTGATAAACGAGTCGTGGAGTCTAGGGGAATTGCAAATGCATCGAGCTTTTTTAATTGCTGTGTCCAATAGCCCGTTAAAGGCATGTCGTTTTTTAATAAATAAATTAAATAATCTGATGAGGTGGTATCGGCAGGGATAGGCATTTTCTGGTTGCCCGCCTCTTTTGAAATTTCAGTTTCTTTTTTCTGCATAGTATCGGTTCGAGCAGCGCCGGTATGTTGTTTATTTACCTGCCCATAATTGCACGAAAGAAATGATATGGAAAGAATAACTAGAAGTTTAGAGGTAGGCATATATGAAAGGTTTTTGGCAATCTACAATAGAATGGAATTTTGAAGAATACAAGGCGATTGGAAAAAGCTGCTGCAATCAACTTAGCTCGCCGGATGCCCCAGAAAGAATTCGACTTGATCCCAGAAATGGAGGTTCGATATTCCATTCCAGGATATAAATAAAAACGCCCTGTAAATATTGATTTACAGGGCGTTTCAGTTTTGGTGCCCAGGACTGGATTCGAACCAGCACACCCTTGCGAGCGCTGCGACCTGAACACAGTGCGTCTACCAATTTCGCCACCTGGGCATTTCAGATCTATATTAAATACTGAAAGAGCTTTTTTAATTCGGGTTGCAAAGATAACCGTAAATCTGAATTAGCCAAAAAATTATCGCCTTTTTTGTAAGAAAATGGTTGAGAAATAAGGAGATGCGTCTGGAAAGACGCCCTGAACGGCCCTTACGCATTGTTATCTAATCGCCCTCAGGCCCCAGTTAATCCCCAAATTAAACGGACTGGACTTTTGAATTAAATAGAACGGCTTTAGTAAAGCAAGGATAGGAGCCAGGCCACTCGCTTTCCAACCCGGCCACCTACCTTAAAATATCAGACAATCGCAATGATCACGCTTCCGGCTGGCTACTATCCGGCTCCTGCTTCTTAAAGCGCTTGTACAAAAAGAGCTTCCACTTTTCTTCTGCTACGCCGGCCTTGTCCATTTCCGCCCTTGCCAGCGTAAAGAACAGATCGGAAAGTCGATTGATATACGCCGGGATCGCCTCATGCACTTCATCTTCTTTCATCAACGTTACCAGCTTCCGCTCGCCGCGGCGCATTTGCGTGCGTACTACGTGGCACAACGCCGAGATCTCATTGCCGCCCGGCAATAAAAAGTAGTCGGAAGGGGAGGTCATGGCATTTTCCAATTCATCTATCCATGCTTCGCAAAAAGCCGCGCCGTCTTCGGGCATGGGATTGGTGTTCACCTTTTTGGTATCGGATGGCCGCGCAAGGTGCGACATCATATCCATCATATCCTTCTGTATTTTGTGCAAATTAGCCTGCCATTCATGGTCATTGCCCAGTTTGGCGCGCAGCAGCCCGATGGTTGAATTTACTTCATCAAGCGTTCCAAAGCAATCTACCCGTATATCATCCTTGTATACGCGCTTGCCGCCAAACAATCCGGTAGTGCCTTTATCGCCTTTTTTGGTATATATTTTCATTGTTCCTGATTGTGAACCGTGCCACGGTTTAGAACCGTGACCCGGTTTTATTTAAAAAGTGATTGAATAACGAACGTTGATGTTCCGTCCCTGCAAATTAAAGCCGCGCTTCTCATAATAATTCTCGTCGGTAATATTATTTACAAACACCCCAAATGTATGTTTTTTGGCATACGTATAACCGGCATAAAAATCGAGCACCATAAATTCAGGATATTCAATTTCAGGCGACCCGGCCGTATTGAAATCCGTATCCTTACGATGGCCTGCATACCGTCCGCTTAACCGTACATCGAGCCCTTTTCTATTGTTGTATTCTATACCATAACTTGCGGTCAGGCTGGCTACGTTGTAAATATCTCTTTTGGTTTTGTTACCGTTGGCGGCAATGGTTATTTCTTCCGCCCATATCGTTTTGGTAGCGTTGATAAATGTCCTTAATGAATATCGATTGTTTTGCAGGGCGCCAAAATCATACGACACTTCACCTTCCAGCCCGCGTATTTCTCCTTTGTTGGCATTGATGTACGTGGTGCGGGTACTGATCTCATAACCGCTAGCTGTCGTTTCTGTCGTAGTTGGCGTAGTGCGCTGGGTAGTAATGCGGTCTTTTACATCGGTAAAAAAGTAGGTAAGGTCTGCTGCAAAGCCCGATGCATTCTTCTGATACCGGATGCCTGCATCCCAGGTAATGCTGTTCTCATTTTTCAGGTCGGGGTTGCCTTGTGTTACGGTAGCCTTGTTACCGGTAATAATTTCTGAATACCCGGCTACATTATACGCATCGGGTGTTACATACGCACGTCCAACAGTTGCATGGATGGTAAGGTTCTTCAACACCTGGTATTGCGCGGCCAAACTCGGACTGACAAATGGATTGCTTTCTTTGCCGGGCGCATATGTTTCAAGCAGCGGCGTTTTCTTTACATCATAAGAAATGAGGTCATAGCGAATACCGGGATTGAGGATCAATTTTTCATTGAAGAAGTTCAATTGTCCCTGTACATAAGCGGCGGTAAATACCAGGCTGTAATTGGGTGAAAATGGCGCTCTTTCTGTGCGATTGCTATTGTAAGCCCTGGAAGTAGTAGACGCCCGGTTGTGATCGATCCCGAAAATAAGTGTATGCTGATCCAGCTTCACTACATCTTTTAACTGTACGCCATTCCATTCCGCTTTACTTTGGAAGGAAAGATACGGTGCAATGAAGTTGCCGCCTGAGATCAATGTATTGTTGAAATTTTTCTCCTCAGCAGCATAACCTCTTATAGAAACCTCATGATTGTGCAAATTGCCTGTAATGCTTAATTCACTGTTGTATCGTTCTATGTCTTTGGTGCTGGGCTGTGCATTCCCGTAAAAGATGTCACTGGGCGATTCTACATTTTTGGCAATGAACCGCTCGGCTTTTGCATTCACCTTCCAATTGTTTGTTAACTGATAGCCGGCTCGTATACTTCCGGTATTGTAATTTAACCGGGTGTATTCACGCCGTAACCCATCTGAACGCTTATCGTCTGCTTCTACCGGGCCGTCAGCAAAATTTTGCGTGGCGGTTTCTGCGTTCAGCATTTTTCTGAACACATTTCCATCGCCCAGCTTCATGTTTTTGGCGCGGTCGAAAGTGGTAAAGGAAAGATCGAAATCAAGCTTGTCCGTAATATTTCCACCGGTTGCAACCGTTCCTTTAAAGGTTTGGTAAGAACCGTATTCCGCTGACACCGTACTGCGAATAGCGCCTGCCGATTTACGGGTTATTACATTTACCACACCACCCATCGCTTGTGAGCCATAGATGGCGGAGGCTGATCCTTTCAATACTTCTATGCGTTCTATATCCGACGGATTGATGGTGGCTAAATTAGCCGTTCCTGCCGGCCTGCCGTCGATCAATAAAAGCGCACGCTGGTTCAACCCGCCTGTTTGCGGACGGAAACCGCGGATGCCTATGCCCGAGAGTAGCCCGGGATATTGCACAATATTCACAGCGGCATTCTTTTTCAACAGGTCGGTAAATTCCTGTCCGCCGGTGGTCTCTATGTCTGTACGATTGATAACGGTAATGCTTTGCGGCGTTTTGTTTCGCTGAATTTCGGTTCGGGTGGCCGTTACCACAACCTGCCCTAATGTTTGTGTTTTCAGGCTATCTGTTTGCCCGCTTTGCGACATGGCAGTGCCAGTAGCAGCAGCCAATGCGGCGCTGACCAATAAAAATTGCTTCATGGTTTTTGTTTACTTTACCCTATAGTGTGGGATGAATAATTGAGTAATATTGATTCTTGTATTTGATAATTTGCCTTTCACTCGTTGCCTTGTTACCTTGTTGCCTTTTTACTAAATACTGTAATGGGTACGCAATGAAGCCAGTAAACCGGCAATGGTATCATGCGTTTCATTTTTATACTTCCATTGCAGCGTGCTTCCGTTGTCAATGATGTGAATGCTTTCTGCTGCATCGGCCAAAACCCTGAACCCTTCCCTCTGCAACGCTCTTTTTGTCCAGAACAGAGGAGCGCCTTCACCTGTAAGCCCGATCGATTTTCCATTGCCATTGTGTATGGAAAATGTGCCGCTGCTTTTATCGAACTCAAAACCTTCTTTGTGAAAAGCCGTTTCAAAGGTGCCATTCAGCACTACATCTTCGGGTGCACCTTTTGTTAATACGCCATCGCTACGCAGCAACCATACTTCGTCGGCCGATTGCAGGGCTAGGTCGAGGTCGTGGGTAGAAAGTAAAATGCTTTTGGCCGTTGTTTTTGCCAGTTGATGCAGCAGGCGCATCATGGTTATACGGTTGGGAAGGTCAAGATGTGCGGTTGGTTCGTCGAGAATAATGATCGGCGTATCCTGCGCCAACGCTCTTGCCAGCATTACCTTCTGTGCCTCGCCATCACTCAACTCGTTTAGTTTCCTGTTGGCAAAAGTAGTGGTATCTGTTTTGCGCATGGCCAATTGCACTATTTCCCTGTCATGCGGTTGCAACGTACCTAACCAGTTGGTATAAGGGAACCGCCCCAACGCAATAATGGAATAAGCAGTGAGGTTACCGCTTTGCACTCTTTCCGTGAGCACCATACTTAATCGCTTGGCTCTTTCCTGCGGTTGTAACTTCGTAATATTCTTACCATTTATTGCTACCGTGCCCGATAGGGAAGGCTGTAAACCGGCCAGGGTACGAATGAGCGTAGATTTACCGGCGCCGTTGGGTCCCAGCAAACAGATCAACTGTCCGGAATGCATTTCCAGTTCCAGCGGGCCGGAAAGAACTTTTTCTTCTTTCTTTCCTTTCTTATATCCGATGCATAACCGACTTGCTTTTAATAAAGGTGCTGTGTTATTCATCAGAAAGAATTTTTTAAATTATTCCGGCTCATAATGATCCAGATAACTACCGGAGAACCTACCAGCGCCGTAATGACATTGATGGGCAATACCGAATTGCTTCCCGGCAATTGGGCAATGATATCACACAGCAGCATAAGCGAGGTGCCTATTAAACAACAGGCAGGTATAAGCACCCGGTGATCCGACGTATTGAACAGTGAGCGCGCCAGGTGCGGTACGGCAATGCCAATAAAGCTGATAGGGCCGCAAAAGGCTGTAACGCTGCCCGCCAGTAAACTGGTGCTGCCAATGATCAGCAACCGGGCCCTGTTTACCGTTAAACCCATGGTACGGGCATACCGCTCACCCAACAATAATGTATCGAGCATTTTGGAGGAGGCAAATGAAATGAGCAAACCCACCGCCACTACCGCTGCCAGCAGGTAAAGCTGGCTGCCGGAAACACCACCAAGCGAACCGAATGTCCATAGTAAATAATCTTTCAATTGCTCCGGTGCGCTGAAGTATTGCCAGATGCTGATAACGGAAAGGGTAATATTGCCGATCATAATACCCACCACCAGCATAATGACATTATCTCTGATGCGGGCCGAAATGGCTATTACGAGGAACATGATAAAAGCGGCGCCCAATGAAGCCGCCAGCAAGATCAACCAGCTTCCCGAAATGCCCAGCTCTTTAATGGAGTAAATGGTAGTGATGGTGCCTGCGGATAACATCACCAGCGCAACGCCCAAACTGGCGCCGGCGGTAATGCCCAGCACCGAAGGACTTGCCAGGGGATTGCGGAAAAGCGTTTGCATCTGCAAGCCGCTCACCGGTAGTCCACAGCCAACAATAATGGCTGTAATGGCCTTGGGGATCCTGATGTTTTCAATAATGTATCGCCATGCTTCATTATCTGATTTGCCCGATACAATAATATCCAGCACTGCCTGAAACGGAATAGACACAGAACCGAAGGCTACATCTGTTATGAAAACGATCAGCAGCAGAATAAACAATGCGGTCATTTTCCCGAAGGAAGCCCATTGATATTTTCGGGTAGCAGGATGAGTTGCTACGTTCATTATTGTATTTGTTGGTAATAAAACAGTTGATGGTCTGGTAATAGCTCCGGATGAAAAATTTTAACCAGGTCGGCGAGGATCAGGTGTGGATTCACAGCGCCTGATTCCCAGAAATCATTGGCGCCAATGTCGTTCACGCGCTTATTGCTGTTATACATTGTTCCTTTCCTGTATGAATTAAACCGGGTATAGCGTTGATCAGCAGCAGCAATTTCTTCTTTTGTTTTGGCATTGCTCATGTTCAGCCAGAAATCGGCTTTCAGCGCAATGGGCGCCACCGTTTCAAAATTAAGCGCCAGGCTGCCGGTGCCTATTACATTTGCCCAATGGTATTTAGCCCCCGCATCTTTTAATAATTGTGTGATGTAACTGTCGCCGTCAGGAACAAACCAGGTGCCTTTAAAAGGCATTCCAACCACTACCTCAGGTTGCAGCGTTACTTTTGCGGCCAGCGCTTTTATGCGATTGTATTCTTTTACCAGCTCTTCAAATTTTGGGTTCACTACTTCTTCTTTATTCAGCAGGGCTGCCATAAGCTTCACCCATTCTGAACGTCCAAACCCGTCGGTTTCCAGCCATTCTGCATTCATCATTACCGGAATGCCGGCGCCGGTCAACGGCTGGTAGCGGCTGAATGGCGCATCCGGACTGCCCATTGTCATAACCAGGTCGGGTTTCATGGCAATGATCAACTCATGATTCATCTGGCTGCCATTGCCCACTTCAACCACTTTGCCGGTTGCCATATTCCTGCGCACGGCAGGCGAGGTAACATATTTTGCTTCGGCCAATCCGGTTATTACATCCACCGCACCGGCAAACTCTGCCAATGCAATGTGCATGGAAGAGGTAACCACCATTTTTTGCACGGGTATCTGTATTACCTGTGCGCCCGGATGATTGGCAGGCGCAGGCGTTCCCCGCTGCACCAACAAATATTGAAGGGTGTCGCTTTTGTCGGAAAAACGGTTTACAATTTTAACCAGCTTGTAGTTTTCGAAATATTCTATTGTAAACCCTTTTGAATATTGAATGGTGGTTTTTGCGGCAGCAGCATGCTTGTCAGCAACCGTACCGGGCGATGACTTGGCCGCTTGTTTACAGGCGGTAAACCCTGCCAACAAAACAACAATACAGTAAATGCTAAGTGAACATAAACCTGGTAGGCCTTGCAGAAAAAGGTGTTTTCTGCCCTTAAGAAGAAACCTGCTTTTTTTCATTTTTGCTCTTTGCCTTTCTTCCGAAAGCGGTGAGTAAATTTTATTGTAAAGGCAGGTCTTCTGACTTGTTCCCTGTTGACTGACCTTCCCATCCTGGCTAAGCCGGGACAGTGGTATGGAGTTGCAACAGTCGTGAGACGGCAAACGTAAAACAGCAAACGGTTCCAGCAGGCGCATTAAATTTCGCAGCCTGTCCCGATAAGTCGGGGTACCCCATTTCACGTTTCACTTTTCACGAACAAGAACTTACAGCAGCGGAGACTGTTCCGGACTTACACCGGATTCCCTATTAAAGCAGCGGATGCTGCTACCTTCGGCGGCGAAAGTAATAATAATTTTGTTTATCTATGGTTTTTAAATTCCTGCATAAACCAATTTCTTTAAATGGTTTGAAGGCTCTTATGACTTGATGGATTGATTGCTTGATGGTTGGATGATAAATTATAAACCTGTTGAGTACTGTTGGCCTCTTCAAATTGCGGAGTTTTTAACCATCAAACAATCGGGCAATCAAACAATCAATTTTTTAACCATCAAACAATCGATTTTAATATAAAATTCATCCTGTTCTCAACGCTGTCTTCCGGCACTTCTATCAGCGTAAAGCCTGCTGCCTGGTACGTTTCCCTGATGTTTGCATACAAATGAACCGCTTCCTCAAATGGCTGCCATCGCTCGGCATCATTTACATAGATGGCTTTCCAGGGTGGTAAAATAAAAACGAGTTGCTGGTATGGATGCTGTCGTAACGCGGAGTAATAACGATCATCAACAGGAAGCGCAGCGGCTTTCAGGTAAGCGATAATATCGGGGATGCCGCGATCGAAAAAAGTTACGCCTGTATAATCAGTAGTTTGGGCATACGATTCTATCATTCGGCTTAGAACCTTATTGGCAAAACAGGAAAGGTTGCGCCAGGGAAGGCAATCGGAGCCTTTAGCAACCTGTTCTATGATCACCTGGCGGGATGCTTCTTCTGAAGAATGATAACCTGAATACTTTAATGCCTGCAACAAACTTGTTTTGCCGGCTCCCGGCCCTCCGGTGATAATATATTTTTCAGAAATATTCAATGGGTACTTATGTAAATGTCAAGTAAATGATAAGAGAAATGATCAGCACGGCACACAAACATACTTTATGATTGATGCTGCCTGCTAAAGCTATTTCATGATGCATCACGGCTCTGTCGTTGGTACCGATAAAAGGTTTCTCCACCCGAATACCATGATAGTTGTTTGGTCCGCCAAAACGGCTATCCATGATGCCGGCCAGGGCTGCTTCGGGATAACCTGAATTGGGACTTTTATGCTTATTGCCATATTGGAAAATAAATTGGAGGCCACGCCAACTGTAACTAACCAGCACCATCAGCAACGCGGTGATGCGGGCGGGAATAAAGTTCGCTACATCATCGAGCCGGGCCGCAAATTTACCAAACTGCTCATATCGTTCATTGCGGTAACCCACCATCGAATCCAGGGTATTGATCATTTTATAGGTCATCATACCGGGCACACCCGCTATGGCGTAATAGAACAGGGGTGCAACAACGCCATCGCTTAAATTCTCCGACATGGTTTCCAGCACGGCTATGCGTATTTGCTGCGGCGTTAGCGCAGTGGTATCCCGGCCTACAATGCGGCTCAGTTGTTTGCGCCCTGCTTCAATGCCCTGTGCTTCCAGTGCATGAAATACTTTTTTGCCTTCTTCAATCAGGCTTTTATTAGCCAGTCCGTAGTAAACAAATACAGTACTGAAGATCAAATATAGTATGGGTTGAAAGGTGAGGAGCATGACTGATGAATAATAGAAGAAAAAGAAGGCGGTGGCACATAAAGCAAGCGTGAACAACGTCCCTTTCAAAAACCGGTTATTCCCTTTGTTCAACAGTTTTTCGCCTTTGTAAATGGTATTACCGAACAAGCGAATAGGGTGGGGCAACCGTTCAGGATCACCCAGCAGCAGGTCTAATAAATAGCCCGTCAACAGCGGCAGTATCAGGAGCAATGTTTTATCCATTCTTGTAAGGCAGCTATTAGTAATTCGTTTTTATCTTTTGTCAGCGTGGCAATCCGAAAATGTTGTTCGGTCAAACCCCTGAAGTTGGAAGCATCCCGGATCAATAACCGGTGGTGATCGATCAAATATGCTTTCAATTCCCGCGCTGTTCCAACAGGTGTTTTGGCAAGAAAATAATGGGTGTAACTATTGTCGATAGTGAATGACAGTTGCCGTAATTGCTGCATCAGTTGTTCTTTATCGTTGAAGATCCGTTCTAATGGAAGTTGCATGCCGGAAATATGATCAAAGATATAATGGCCCGCCGCTATGGCAAATGCATTGACCGACCAGGGCATTTTGCACTGCAATAATGTATCGATCAACCGCGCATGCGCAGCAATGTACCCAAGCCGTAAGCCGGGTATTGCATAAGCCTTGGTAAGTGAACGAAGAACAATAACATTCTCACAGGTATTGATCAGAGATATAAGGGAATTAATGCCAACAGTAAATTCAATAAAGGCTTCATCTATTACAAACAGGGTTTCGGGATGGGCTTTTATTAATGCCTCCAGTTGCGGAAAAACATGGCCGGTCGGGTTATTGGGATTACAGAGAAAGAACAACCCTTTATCCATTTGCATGTTTGGATGGATGGCATCCTGGTTTACAAACTGTACCTGGTGATGGTGCATCCTGCAGGCATCTTCATATTCGGCAAAGGCCGGAATGGCGATTGTTGTTTGTAGGTTTTTATATGCCTGCGCAATGAGGTAAATACTTTCCGTAGTACCATTGGTGATCAGCACATTCGAAGCGTGCAACTGATGATGCTGGCTTATTTTTTGGGCAAGGCTTTCGGCCAGCACTTCGGGGTATTTGTTGAGCACCTGCCACTGCTGAAAAATATGTTCTTTCAATCCGGCGGGCTCGCCGCCATAGAATACATTGGTGCTGAAATCAGCTATTATCTCCTGTTTATAGCAGTAAGCATCATCTCCGTGTCCCTGCAGCATAAGTTTTATGATTTCATATTTTGGTACACCTGCTTCATGTCAACATGTTCTCGTATAAGCGTCGCCAGCTTGTCATACTGTTCTTCTTTAAATTGCCGGTAATTGAAGGAAGTGGCAACGGAGCTGGTGCAGGTCGACAACAGATCATTTACCACCGCATCATTATCCAGAATGCCGTGCACATATGTTCCCCAGCAGGTATTGTTTAAGTAACAGCCATCGGTACTGCCATCAGAAAAAGTAATTACCGGTTCATGCCCCGTGCGGGTAACAGCCGTTTGTCCCATGTGTATTTCATAACCCGTACAGGCAGCTGCATACTGGCGGTACCTAAACGTGCGCTGCAGCGTTGTTTTTTCCTTTCCTAAAACCGTGTGCACCGGGAGCAGGCCCAGTCCGGCCACTTTTCCCGCTTTGCTTTCCACTTCAAATGGGTCTTCAATGAGTTCGCCCATCATCTGGTAGCCGCCACAAATACCAACTACTGTTTTTCCTTTTTTTTGCGCTTCAATAACAGCCTTTGCAACGCCATTATTTTTAATGGCGATCAGGTCTTCTATGGTGTTCTTGCTTCCGGGAAGAATAATGATCTCGCTTTTTGTAATTTCTGCAGGGTCAACGGTGTAAAACAAGTTTACCCGGGGATCTTTTTCCAACCGGTCGAAGTCGGTAAAGTTCGATAAGCGGTGGAGCAGTACAACCGCAACATTTATTTTATTATTCACCGAGGCGCGCTTCTTAAGCTGCAGTTGTACAGAGTCTTCTTCTTCAATAAAGATATCTCTGAAATAAGGCAGTACGCCAATGACCGGCACGCCACACAGTTCTTCAATCATCTTTCTGCCATCGTCGAACAGGCGGCTGTCGCCCCTGAATTTATTAATGATAATGCCTTTGATACATTGCCTTTCGGGTGGGGTAAGTAAAGCAATGGTGCCATACAGGCTGCCAAAGATTCCGCCGCGGTCTATATCACCAATGAGGTAAGTGGCGGCGTTGGCATGCATGGCCATGCGCATATTGGTGATGTCGCGCTGTTTAAGATTCAGTTCAGAGATGCTGCCGGCGCCTTCCATAACAACAGGCGCGTAACGGGCGGCTAAACGATCATAGGCTTTTGTCACTTCTGCAAACAACTCCTGGCGGTCGTTGCCCATGAAATACTCCCAGGCCGATTGCGTGCCAATGGGTTTACCATTTAAAACAACCTGTGAACTTTTATCACTGACAGGTTTCAGCAGCACCGGGTTCATATCGGTATGGCAGGGAATTCCGGCGGCTTCAGCCTGTACCGCCTGTGCACGGCCAATTTCAAAACCTTCCGGCGTGGCATAGCTGTTCAGCGACATGTTTTGTCCTTTGAAAGGGGCAGGGTGGTAGCCATCCTGTTTCAATATTCTGCAGAACCCGGCGGTAATAATGCTTTTTCCCACATCGGAAGCAGTACCTACAAACATTAAAGAACGGAGCGCATTTTTCGATGGTGTCATCAGGAATTAATAGAATAAACAGCTTTGATTTTTGCAAACGTACTAAGAAAGGGGTTAATGCGCATTGATAAATTGTAATACCTTTACCCGCCTTGTATAAAACTACTTTTCCTATACCGCCACTCCATAAGTACGTTTCCTGCTTTTGGGAAGGAGAATTGGTTATTAACGCCAACCAGGTGCATACCCATCATGCCATTGCAAATAGTAAAGTAGAGCTGCTTTTCTGTTATGCCGGTAATTATGTAACAACAGGTGTAAACGGCCAGCCTGTAAAGATGCCCAAGGCAAGCTTTTACGGACAAACCACCACTTCTAAACAATATATTTCAACAGCCCGCCAAAATGGCTTTTTTGGCGTTCGATTATATGCGCATGCGTTGCCATTGCTCTTTAGCATTCCGGCTACCATGCTCACCAACCAGCATATTGACATTGCTTCGTTGCTTAATAAACAGGGAGCGGAACTATCAGAGAGAATATTTCTGGCGCCATCATTCGAAGAAAGAGTGCAGATCGCTGCTGACTTTCTGCTATCACGCCTTCAAAAGAAACCTGCAAAATTAGAGCACCTCGAAAAGCGTATTCTTTCTGTTTATCATTCTGCCCAACACCTTTCAATATGTGAGCTGGCAAACCAGGCCAATTTCTCGCAGCGGCAATTTGAAAGGCATTTTAAAAACCTGACCGGCTTTTCCCCAAAAACATATTTAAAAATTAGCCGCTTTGAAAGCCTTGCATCAGCATTATCCTGCCAGGAAGGGATTACATCACAAAAGCTAACTGACATGGCGCTTGATTTCGGCTACTACGATCAGGCCCACCTGAACCGCCATTTTAAAGAGTTTACCGGTTTGTCACCTTCCGGTTATCTGAAACGACAGGAGGTACAAAACCAATAGCATTCAAAATGTCGTTTGGGTACAATTTTAAGCGGGGATAATTTTTCAACTTCGCACGGCCATAAAACCAGGTTTGTATTATGACTGAAAAAAATGTAACCCAATTTGCCATTCCGTTGCTGCCCTGCATATCAATAAACGAGACTGAAAATTTTTATAAAGCGTTGGGCGCAGTTGTAACCTATAAGCAAAAGGCGCCAAATAATTATATTGGGCTCTCCATAAAGGATATTGAGGTGCATTTTTTTGCCCTGAAGCCATTAGTACCTGCTTCCAATTACAGCACCTGTTACCTGGTTGTAACAGATATTGATCCGTTTTACGAAGCGTGCAGGACAGCACTTAAAACGTTGTATGGCAAAATACCTTTGAAGGGAATACCCAGGATAAACCCGTTAAAAGACATGCCGTCTAACGGGGTTCGGCAATTTATCATTGTAGACCCTAATGGCAATTATATCAGGATAGGGCAACGGATAGAAAAAACAGACAGCCTGATCTTTCGCGAAAACAATAAAGCCGTTATAACGGGCACGCCACTGGCCAAAGCCTATGAATCGGGCAGCAGGCTGGCAGATGCAAAAGGCGACTTCACAACAGCCGCCAGCGTACTTGACAAGGCCCTTGCATCGGCAGATACAACGGATACCTTAAACCTCATTAAAGTGCTTATCCTTCGTGCAGACATCTCCCTCAGACTTTCCGAAACAGACAGGTTCAATGAATTGATAAAAGCGACAGAAGCGCAATTAGCGGTATTTCCCGCCACAGAAGCAACAGAAGAACGAAGGTTGCTGAAGGAATTGAAGGCTGGGCATTCTTAACTTTCACCGAAACAAAATCCCCTTACTTACCCTGCAACCGTTGTGAAAACAACCAGGGCAACAACGCGCTTTCGCGGCCCACGTTTTCCCAACTGTTGTGTTTTACGCCGGGGTACTCAGTATATTTTGTTTTTTTGCCACCCAGCTTGATGATCGCTTCATAAATATTCCGCGACAAATGAACAGGTACAACGTCATCTTCTGCACCATGAAAGATCCATAGCGGGGTACGCATTACCCTGGCTGCTGTAAGCGGATTGGCCCCACCGCAAATAGCATAGGCGGCAGCAAACTTACCCGGATTTTTTGCCAGCACCGAAAAAACGCCAAACCCGCCCATCGACAAACCCAGGATATAAAGCCTGGTTGTATCGATTGAATACTGTTTAATGAGGTCATCAATTAACGGCAACGTTTTGGCCATGGCATCAGCATGTTTGGTAAACCAGCTATTTCCCCAGCCCTGGTTAGGGTTAAGGCACTTGGGCGTTAATACAAAACAGGGCTGTGCTTTTTGCAGGCTGTCCTGGTAAAAATTATGGTCCCATGAAGTGGTGTCCCCGCTGCCGTGCAAATACACCACCAGTGGATAGGATCTCTTGCTATCATAATTGGCAGGCGTGAATAATCCGTACCGCATACCCTCATAGTTGGCTTCGCTATATTCTTTATGTACAAAGGCGCGCTGCGCATGCGACTGTTGTATAGCTACTGCAAGCAACAGTGGCAGGAACAAATGGCGGAATAAGGCGATGTATTTCATGGTAGCTTTTTGTAATAGGTAGAATGTACGTTTTAAAAGTTACAAAAAAATGCCTGATTAAAATGAAAGCTGAATACTTTTTAGCACACCACCGCTTTTGCTAAACACCGAAATTCGTACTACCGCCAGTTACATTAAACTTTTTTCTATGATAACAATTGCTTCACCTCATAAACAGGTAGTAGCACTCCTGCTTCTACTTCAATTATTCATTCTACCGGCCATGGCCCAGGTAACCTGGCCGTCGAATCAATTGCTTCCCTCTTTTCCTGCACCGGCTCAAACCCAAGACCTGATCATACTTCGGGAAACATCTTCCCACTGGGAAGGCGAAGGCCCCGCGCTTAGCCACAAGACCGGACGATTAGAAACCGATGGCTGGCTTTGCCAGACCGGTATCGATGCGGCCAATGATCATATGATTTATGGTCCATACGATGCAAGCATACCGGCCGGACCAAACGTTGCGGAGTTCCGCATGAAGATCGATAACAATACCGCCAATAACGACCCGGTAGTGGACATCGATGTTAGAAATGCGACAACAGGCCAAACGCTTGCTGTGAAGACCATCACCCGGCAGGAATTTCCTATAGCATCAAATTATACCAACTTTACGTTGCCCTTTACCATGCCGGCCAATAATCAATCAATAGAGTTACGGGTGTATTGGCGCGGAACGGCTTATACAAAAGTAGACTGGGTGGCGGTGCAGCAAAATAACACATCGGCTGAAATGTATTTGTTTGCTTCCCTGAAAGGCATAGTAAACAAAACACAACCGCGCATCTTCTCCTATGAAGGGGATGCTTTTGCGGAAGGGAAATATACCTGGTTGCAATCTCTTGGGTTGAGTTGGTCGGAACCTGCGGACAAATGGAGTTTGATTACAAAATACCGTAACGAGCTATCGGGTTTAATTGTTTATGATCCTGCACAAATTCATACCGTTAACCTGGCAACAATGTTGGCCAAAGACAGGGGAGCGCTCATTGCCTCGCCAGCCTTGTTATCGCGCTTAACTTCCGCCCCTTATAATTTACCCGTGCTACTTGATCTGCGCGGACAGTTTACCAGTAAGCTGCAGGTATACCAGACAATCTTTAATACATATTGGCCCAATCTTAGTCACCGTTTATTGATAGGATTAAACCCCGATGTGCACAAAGCCGCCTTACGCGAATATGCTACAGCACTGGGCGCTGCCGTTATATGGCTCGATCCCGATGTAGCTGGTGAAAGCGCCTTGTTAAATAGTTTTCTTTCCTCTATGCCGGCCGGTTCAAACTACATGGGTTGGTGGCCAGAAGAAGCGCCCGGTGTAGAAAGAGGTTCGCAATACGGCATCACTACGATTGCGAGCGATTGGGCTACCAACTTAACGATGCACAGTGGGATGCCCAGAACGGTTAATATTAAACCCATACCGCCGAAACCTGCCCTGCAAAACAAGATCTACGTTGCCTTCATCTTAAGCGATGGCGACAACTTACAGTATATAGAGCATTTAATGCGCAAACTGTGGAATAATCCCGATCGCGGCGCCGTTCCCATCGGCTGGACATTATCACCGGCCATGCTGGATGCCATGCCCGGTGCGCTCAACTTCTATTGGCAAACAGCCACCAGCAATGACAACCTGATCTCGGGCCCTTCCGGTTACGGCTACACCTATCCAAACAGTTGGCCCAATCAAAATTTGCTGAACCAGTTTGTTGCGAAAACCGAAGACTATAATCGCCGTGCCGGATTTCGGGTGATCACTATCTGGAATACCATTACCGGTGGCATTAACCAGAACGTTGGACAGGCCTTTGCCAGCAATGCACGCTCATTGCTTGGCCTCACAGCCCAGAATACCGGCGGTGGTTTAACCATCTACAATAACAAGCTTCCAGGTATGGCGCTATCCTGTAACTATTGTTCGAATGAACAGGCCATGAAGGACCACATTACTACAGCTTCAGCCGGCTGGAATGGGACGGCGCCCCGGTTCATCATCATTCAGGCGCAACCGTGGAAAGATGTGAAACCAACCGATTTCAAGAATGTCGCCAATTCGCTTAACACCAATTATGTGGTGGTTCGCCCCGATCATATTTTTCAGCTCATCCGGGAAGCCAACGGACTCATGATCGATCCCTGCATGCCACCAGTATCGAAGAAATAAAAAATATAATATTACGATGTCTAGACTTTAATAATTTCTAAAAGACAATAAACAACCTGGTTTCCGGTTTTTAGAATATGCATTGCCGAAATTACGCCAACTATCAACCGTGATTATTCGAAGTATCCTTACTACATTAAAACCATACATCAATGCATCGTATAATATTAAATATCTGGCATTGATTTTGCAAAATAGGAGAGATACTTTTCATAAAGTATACATAATCTCTAATCCATTACCAATGAAAATGAACTTTCTTATCGCCATTTGTATAATGGCTGTATTTGAAGCATGCACAGCTTCCAATCCTGTACAAAAAAGCTGGTCAGTAAAGGAGGTGCAACAATGGTACAATAAAGACTCCGTCAAAACAAACAGCGTTCTTTATCGCGGAACAGACAATTCATCACACCACTTTTTAAGTCAGTTTATCGACAAATGGGTATTTCTTACCATCAACAAAAATGAGTTATCACTACCCGAAGTAAAGCCTTACAAGGTTGATTCAGCCGTTAAGCTGGGGTATTATTACGTAGATCCCAATAATCATTTCGTAAAAATCCGGGAATTTAATTAATTGCCTATACAGGACCAGGTAGTTATACGACTTGCCTGGTCCGCATTTTTCAGCCTTACCACCCAGGCACAAAAAATACCCAATTAACCGGGACAGGTTGTAACCTATGTGTTTTAAATAAATATAAGCGAAGGCTTTGCAGTTTCTAAATCAAATTTCTACTTTCACAATAATATAAAATCCAGTACCATGTGGAAATCACTTGCTTTCACACAACGCGTATGCCGGGGAGATAAGATCAGATTCAACCAATCGCACCCGGCAGTAAACAGCCTCGAAACTTTATTTGAAGTGGTTAAAGCCGACGAGCATTATTTTGAGATCCTTCCCATTTCACAGGATTGCGACGCCTTTCAAAATTTAGCTAAAAAAATAGTCAGGTATTTTGACATAGGCTATTACCTGCAAATAGAAATTTGGGAGGAAGCGAAATAGTTGCGAAGTGGCGCCCTGTTATACGACTTTAGAACCATACGGTTTATTATAATGCCTGCATAAAGCCATTCCAACCGCTAACCGCAACTGACCTGCATCTTTTTCCGGCACCGGTCCGATTTTGAATTCGCCATCCTCTTCAACAAAAATATGATGGCCATATAATCTTTGCTCCAGCATGCCATTCATAATGGTAACATGGTATTCTTTGGTGTTGTTCCTTTCTTTGATCCGCACAAGCGCATAATATGTCTTTTGCCTGTACTCGAATTCAATTGATATTATCGGTATCATACGCTTCAATTTCTATTAAGCTTCATTGATAATACGTAATAATATACCGGCCGGGTTGCAGCCGGTCATTGTTATTTCAATATGTATAACTGCTATAAAAAAGGCTGAAGTAGTCTATGAATATCAATAATAGAAAAAATTATGCCTGTAGATAGTCAATAAAACACGGCTGAAATGTGCAGTGATTGCAACAATAGTTTTTTGTTGACTACTATTTTCCCTGGCATAGCTATAGCATTTATTACAAGATAAATGCAGAATATAAGATGCGGCAAAATAGGGTATTGAAAGATCAATGGTTAAATGAAGTAGTACCGGATCAAAGGTCGGGTCAGTCTTCATTTACACACAGCCACATCAAATGCCGGAACATTAATCATGCAAAAGAATGCTATAAAGTTGCTGCCAACAGATTACGGAATGTAAACAGGTGGCATGAATATGCCGGAAAAGCATCGGCTTCTTTTAAATTGTTCAACGAAACAGGCATTGCGGTGAACAGGCACGTGCAGAAATCTGATTACCTGCGGATAAATATACCCGGCCCCGACAACCCTGATGGTGACGGCAGTGATTGGGTTCAGGTAATTCAGGTGGGTGAAAAATTAACCGATCAACAACAGTTGACTTTTATTACAGTAAAGACGGCGTCAAATCCGCTGGTGCGAACCCTGGCGCCGTCGCATTTTTTTGATCAGCCTGCCACATCCACTTTTGTGATCTACCGTAAGCAGTTAATCATTCTGGCTGCTGTATTTGGAAGAAATGAACATAGCAACCTCCGGAGTCGAAACCTGTTTACCAAAATAAGAAACTGGTTCGTGTATATAGGAGCGCAGTTGGGTTTGGCGAACCTGCAATGGAAAGCGTTGACCCATGGATTGTTACATGTTAATCAGTCTTAACTATAACTTTTAAATGCCGTTGTATGTTACCGATTATAGGAATCATTGTGGTCATAGGCGTTATTGTTTTTTTGATTATTACTACCAGGAAAAGCAATCGCCAGAATTTGGGGGAAGATAAAAGCTAACAACCTACCCGGACTTCAACAATTTGCGTATTTTGACCTGCTGTTGAATACGAAAAGGCCAACGTTTGCCTGAATATATCCATCGTGAGCGGTGAAATAAACTACCAAGCTATATTTTTCGTAAATTTTCAGAATATTAGGGTAGATGTTAAAAACCACAACTATGAACCTGCCTCAACAAATAGCCACTCACTTCAGAACTTTTTATGCTGGCGGTAACTGGACCGACGTGAACCTGAAAGACAGTCTTGCCGGTGTAGACTGGGAACTGGCCACCACCCAGATCTATTCCTGCAATACAATTGCCACGCTCGTCTTTCATATGAATTATTATGTAAGCCGCGTATTGAAGGTATTTCAGGGACAACCGCTCGATGCGCATGATAATAATGCTTTTGATCTTCCACCCATTAATTCGGAAGAAGAGTGGGAAAGTTTACGCGATAAGGCATTTGCCGATGCGGAAGCTTTTGCCAACCTGATAGAGCAATTACCGGAAAGTAAATTTGAAGAAATTTTCGTGAAAGAAAAATACGGTAATTACTACCGGAACATTCATGGTATTATTGAGCATAACCATTATCACCTCGGACAGATCGTGTTGTTAAAAAAGATCATCGCGCAATTGGATTTCTGATTTCGGAATTTAGAGATTTTGAGATTTAACTTATTTTAAACTGCTTGTATTTATTCTAAACCCCAAATCACCGAATCTCAACATTGCTCTTTATGGTTCTTCAAATTTGGTTCTTGTTTTTTTATTTCAAATCCCGAAATCCCCAAATCTCCAAATCAGAAATTACAGTGTGGCCCAATAGCCCAACGAACCAATCATAGCGGCCACTAATGTATTCAAAAAGTTAACCTGGTCATTCTTTAACCAGCCTTTACGTTCCAACGAAGCGCCAAGTAGAGAATCAGCCATATTACCGGCAAAGCCCGCCAGCATGATCCATAAAGCCAAGGCGCTGTAACCATAAGCAGTTACATAAATAACAGCGATCATCGCGCTGCCGGCAATGCCCCACAGAGTGCCTTCCACACTTACCACACCATCCAGTCCGCAAGTATCTTTTTTAAATGTGAGAATGTTGTAAAATGATTTTCCATAAATGCTCCCCAACTCTGAAGATAATGTATCGGCACTGGCAGAAGCCAGGGAAGCCGCCGCTGCCAGTTGCCATAAAACAGATAGCTCCGGACGTAACCAGGCAAGTAAACCAGCCAAGCCTGCCACACCGCCATTGGCCAGCACCTGCCAGGCCGTTCGTTGCCCTTTATTCTTTTCTGCAATGCCCAACTGTTCTTTCCTGCTTCGCCCCAAAGCAGTAACTGCAGAGCCTGCAATAAAAAACGCCCCCAACATAATGATGCCGGTAATTCCCGCGCCTTTGTACAGCAGGTATGCCAGGCAACCGCCTGTAACCGCACCAGAAACGGTTAATTTGCGGAAAACGATGCTGGCCACTACTATGGCACTAATAAAAAACAATACAATCAGCTCAGTTGTATGCATCGTGGCAAACTACTGTATCTGTTGCATTTGGCCAATAAATTCCAGCTATTAAAAAACGAGCGTTTTGTTTATGGTGAATACCTGTTGCAATGTGCCTGCCTGTATATTGAAGGCGCCCGCCTCCAAATGCTTCTTCAGATCTGTTCCTACAAAGGCCAGTTGCTTTAATGAAATCCGGAAGGTGACAGTTTTCGATTCGCCGGGTTGCAGTTCTACCTTTTCAAATCCCCGCAGCCGTTTTACATCCGGTGTTAAGGAAGCAACCAGGTCGGTTATATAGAGTTGCACCACTTCTTTCCCAGGCTTGTTGCCTGTATTGGTAACCGTTACGGTAATAGTAGCAGTTTCGGCGGGATCGAAATTGTTTTTATTAATGGTCAGCTTGCTGTAAGAAAAGCTGGTGTACGACAATCCAAACCCGAACGGATATTGCGGCGCCGTTTCACCACCCTGCGGATTGCCACTGCCTTCTGAAGGTTTATGTATATATCCTGCCAGATCATTGGTATATCGCGGATAGGTAATGGGCAGCTTTCCACTTGGGTTAACAACTCCGGTGAGCACATCCGCCAATGCATCGGCGCCAAAATTACCAGGGAGGAAAACATCAACAATAGCGGCTGCACCAGGTTCAATGGAACTGATGATCCTGGGCCGGCCTTCATTTAAAATAACAACCACCGGCTTGCCTGTTTTGATCAATGCACTGGACAACGCCAGTTGACTGGCCGATAAACTCAGGTCGTTTGTATTGCCCGGCGTTTCTGTATAACTGTTTTCTCCGATGCACAGCAACACATAATCAACATTGGCTGCCGCCTGCACCGCCGCCTCAATGTTTACAATAGAATCTTCAAAATACTTTCCCTGCATTTTATACGCAACGCCCTGTTCATACACTATATTACCGGCTCCCAGTTTCTTTTGCAAGGCTTCCAGAATTGTATTATACTTAGCGGCATACTCATCTGTTTTTTCACCTTGCCAGGAGTAAGACCAGCCGCCATTCAATGTTCGCATGGAGTTGGCATTAGGGCCGGTCACCAGCACTTTGGCATTTGCGCGAAGCGGTAATACATTGTTGGTATTCTTTAACAGCGTAATAGATTCTGCCGCGGTGTTGTAAGCAGCCTGTTCAAATTCGGCGCTGCCAAATTTTGGATAATCTTTTACATAGGTAACAGGCGTTTCAAAAATACCCGTTTCATATTTCACGCGGAGTATTCTTCTTACCGCGTCATCAATTCTTGCCTGCGAAACTTTCCCTTCTTTTACCAAAGCGATCAGATCAGTACAAAATGCTTTGTAATCATAGGGGATCATCGACATATCGATACCCGCGTTGATGGCCAGTGCAATCGCTTCTTTGATATTGTTCGTCATTTTATCGCGGCGATATACATTTTCAATATCCTGCCAGTCGGTAACAATAAAGCCGGTAAAGCCCAGTTCGCTTTTTAAGATACCAGTAAGAATATGTTTGTTGATGTGGGTGGGAATGCCATTGATCAATGCTGAATTTACCATTACATTTCTTGCATTGGCCTTGATGGCCGCAGCAAAAGCGGGCAGGTGATATTCCCGCAAATAATGCTCGGGGATCCAGGCATCCGTTCTGTCCTTGCCCGATTTAGGATCGCTATAAGCCATGTAATGCTTCAGGCTTACCACTAACTTTTCTTTATTGCCCAATGGCTCCTGTACGGCTTTTACAAATTGCACGCCCAGTTCGGAGGTCAAATAAGGGTCTTCTCCAAAGCCTTCCCAAATGCGTGGCCATACGGGATTGGTGCCCAGGTCAAGCACAGGAGAGAATGTCCAGGGAACGCCTGCCGCCCTTGATTCGTAAGCAGTAATTACGCCTGCGTTATAAACCAGTTGCCGGTTCCAGGTGGCGGCCTGTGCAATCTGTTGCGGGAATAATGTGCCGCCGGCTACATAATTAACGCCATGAATATGATCGAGCCCATATAATACGGGGATCTTCGCTCTGGTTTGCAGTGCGGCCTGATGAATTTCGGTAATGATGCGGTTCCAGTCACCGGCGGTTTGCAGCCCGGGTGTGTTGAGGATAGAACCGATCTTGTAATTCACCACGGCATCTTTCATTTTATCAGAAAAAGTAAACACATTGCCTTTGGTATTGCCCAATGACTCAATAGAAACCTGGGCCATTTGTCCCACTTTTTCTTCAAGGCTCATTTGCTTCAGTAAAGCATCCACTTTCTTTTCAATAACCGCATCGGTTTTCTGTTGTGCCTTTAATTCACAAACAGGTAAAAAAGAAGTACATACTATGCTCCATACAAGAACTTTAAACCTGAACAATTTCATATAGCTGAATTTTGGCTGCTGCAAACTATGGAGAAACGCCTGATTAATGGGCGCATGCAAAGAATTGCGTAGAAATGGCAAAAAAAGCATAACCACAGGAAGAAATGAAAAATGGAGAATGAAAAATGAGGAATGAAGAAGTAAATGAAACTGGTAGTATATGGTTAATAGTTAGTACCGAAAAAAATCCCGGCCAAACCAAAATGAACGAACTGCAAACAATTGCTCGCAGTTTGTTCATTTTCTACGTATAGTTTGATAATAACTTATTTTACCTGATCAGGTTTTACTCAACAACGGTAATGCCGGTTGCAGTAAAGCGGATCTCTTTTTTAGGTTCTGTGATGGCATTGATTTCTGCCTGCGATTTTTTGGCGTCTTTGGCGTAGTGCTGCAATTCATCAACGGAAGTGGTTACCATTTTCACTTCGCCATCCAGCACAATGGTCTTTCCTTTTACGGCTGTAGGCAGAAAGAAACCATAATCCTTCATTTTTACAAAAGCGGTGGTGCTGTCATTCACAGCCAGTTTTAACCAGCAGCCTTTCTTCGGACAAACATCGAGCACTTTAGCTTTCACTTTAGTGTTGAAGGTTGGGTTGTCGTTCAGCTTTGCCGGAATCAAGGCAATATTGATAGCGTTAGCAGTTTGTACTTTTTCGCCATACCAGTCGCCGGGGTTGGCGTTCCCGGCAGGAGGTTGGGCTGTTGCAGCGATGAAGCTAAAAGCAGCCAGTGCCGATAGGATGAGTTTTTTCATGAATCAAATTTAATGAAAATCGTTGACAAGGTAAAACCCCAGGCCCTCGACTACGCTCGGTCCCTGGTCAGCCCCTTCGACTGCGCTCAGGCTCTGGTAACCCGTAACTAAAAAGGGCCTCTTTCGAAGCCCTTTTTAATGTTTCCTTATTCCTTCACAATCTTTATCGTCTTAATACTGTCATCCTTACGGTTTAGCTTAATTACATATACGCCTGTTTGTAACGATTGAATATTAATGGTGGAACCGGGATTGGGAATTTTCAATACTTCATGCCCGCCCAGGTCATACACCGTCAGCATTTGCACTTTTTCAGCTCCTTTCAGGTACAACTGGTTCTTTACAGGGTTCGGAGACAATACCAATGCATTGTCTGCCGCCGCCAATTGCTGTTGTATATGCTGTGTAGCCACCCTCGCCGATAAATTATTGGTGATGGTCAAATAATTTATGTTGAAGCCGCCGGTTGCCGTGGCAATACCAATAGAGTAGGAGCCTGCCGGTAATGTTACATCATGCGCTACGTTCGTCCAGTTTTGCCAGCCACCGGTATTGGGAATGGTAACAGACCCTAACTGCGTAGCGCCTGCATCTTTCTCCAAACGTAAAGTGGTATTTGCGTTCGGACTGGCCACGCGATAAATAACGCGGTATGTTCCTGTTGTGGGAATGTTTACATCGTACGACATCCAGTCGCCGGCATCTATCCAACCCACATTCTGACCGCCATTGGCATCGGTAGTTGTTTCCAACTGAATACCCGACATATAGGTATAGTTTTCGGCCTGAATAACAGTTGAAAAATTACCGCCCGGCGTTAAACCGGCAAAACCGCCAATAGTAATGGTTGCCCTAACCGGTGAAGGCGCGTTGATAGTAGATGATTTATCAAATACATCATCATAACAGAACGAATAGGTCAGGCTGTTGTAGCTGATATCGGGCTGGTGCCAGAATTTGCAATACCAGTTATACGGCGACGTTACATAGTATTTAGAGTCGGTAGCAAAGTCCTGGGTAGTGCCAACGGCCAGGTTCAGATCGATGGCATGCCGGTTGATCGCAGCACAGATCTGCGCCTGTATCACCTTGTCAAATTCGCTGCCAGATGCCATCACGCCGCTGCCTTCCATCACTTCGGTATTGGTTGGCTTGTTGGAGATAACACCCACTTTTCCATCGGAAGCACGCGTGAACGTAAATACATTGCCGGAAACGCGGCCGCTCCAGGTGCCGGCATCACCGGCATTGAACACTAAAATGCCACCGGTATACTTCGACCAGATCGCATCGATGTACGATCCAAAATAATTGGCTTGTGCGCCGCCACTTTGAAAGGCAGCCGTTTTGGAAGGAAATTTAATAATGCCATTGGCCGCATCATAACAACCTGCAAATGCTGCAGGCGCCTGAGCCTGCCACTGGGCAAGGATCTGCGCATGTGTTTTCAGTTCGCCCACTTTTTTATAGAAACCCGCGTTGCCCCATACTTCCAATCCCATAGGGTATTGGTAAGAATCAACCCGCGTGGTGTTGGCCCACAAACCATTATTGGCATTGGTCAATTCTATCATCTCGTATCGAATGCCCTGGTTAGGATCGGTTGGGTTGGCCAGGTTGGGCGCCGCATAACCACTGGGTGCGCCGGAAGCGCCAAAAAAGTACAGGTATAATTGCGAATTGAAAGAGATCAAAATACGGCAACCTGCAATGCCCGGTATATTGATAATTTTATTGGGCACTTCACTGAGTTTGGTAAAACAATTTGCGTAACGGCCGTTACCACCAGGGCCCTGATTGCCGCCGATCACCGGGCCGGCAACGGTATTGTCAGTTACATTCATCAAACGTACGGCGCCGGTCTTAGCGTCGATCCACACATGATTGCCATTAATAATACCCACCACGGCTACATATACATTAGCATCGGCGTAAGACGTGTTGTTATATAACGTAAATGGAACAGTAGCCTGGCTCCAGCAATTACTACCTGACAACAGGAAGATCGCAAGTAAGAACACCATCCAACGGTTTTTCTGAAAAGCGCGTAGCGGAAAAGGTTTGATCGTTGTTTTCATAAAGATAAATGTTAGTTAACGGATATTTGAACAACGAATTTAAACCTTAATACACGCGCAAATTTTCTTGTGGAAAAGTAAACAGGCAGCATACTGAAGTGTACGCCGCCCAATACTTTCGATATATTAGTAACGGTAATGTGTGTTGCAAAATAATTTTGCAAAAAAATAAAAGACCCGGTTGCCTCGCAGCTAACCGGGTCCTGATCTTTTTTTATATGTGATCTGAACTAATTAACGATCTTATAAATAGCGGGCACTTCCAGTCCTTCTATTTTGGCAGCTTTGGTAGCTGTAGCTGTCAGTGGATCTATTGCATAAATGCGTGCTTCGCCAGCAATTGTTGATGTAACGGAAAGATATACTTTTCCATCTTCCACCAGGCCTTGCGCTCCATACTGGCCGCCATGCACCGGGATATCTGTTACATCTGTAACCGTTTTATTATTGAGGTCGATAATAGCGATTTTACAAATGGGGATGGTAACATCAAAAGCGGCCCACAATTTACTGATATCATCCGAACCCGGTATTTGCAGCCTGGCTACCAGCAATCCGTTACCGGCATAAGTAGCTGAAAGTACCTTGGCCCCGCCGGAAGCTGTTTCCACATCAAAGAAATAGGAGGGATCAAATGATTGCTGACCGTTTTTGATCCGCAGTATACCCGATTTCCTGGTTACCTGGGTGTAACCGGCTGCCAAAGAACTGGGTGATAACGTATAGATATCGCCGTTCTCTGATTTGATCATGTTCACCTGGTTACCATAATATCCAATAGGGCCGGTACGGGTATCTTTTATAGTGGTTAATGAATCCATCGCGGGATAAGAATAGATGGTAACATATGCCGTGTCTGTAAGATCTGTATTCCAGCTTCCGCCATCCAACGGATAGAAGGAGACATACATTTTGTTATCGTTCACCACAATTGAGGTGGGCCATTTGTTCAGCTTATCCGATCCATCCCGCATGTATAAGGGCGTAAGTTTCTTCTTTTTTATGCTCATGGTGGTAGCGTCGATCAACTGGATCTGGCAATCGTAACTGCCGCCGCCCCAGGGAGCGCCGATGGCAACCAGGGTGTTGTCGTCGCCTTTACCAAAACAATCCATCCGCTCAAAGGAAAATCGTCCTTTTTCATACAAACCACCGCCTTCGCGTACACCATAGCCAATACCTACGTTATTGGTTCCATAACTAAAACTAAATACGGTACTGCCGGTACTACCAAAATAACACCAGGCCAATTGCTCAATACCATTACCGGTGGCAGATATGTTTTTTGATGCTGTGTTGATGGTATCCATTGAAAGCAGGTAATCAGTGGTGCTATTGGTTCCCTGCGTACGCAAGGCGAGCACATAATTACCACTTGCCTGTAAAAAATGCTTTTTAGGTTTATAGCAGCTACTTAATAACCCTGTTACCGTAAGTAAAACAAAAAATGAGTTAGTATATTTTGATTGTAGTATTTTCATGACGATGTGCTTTACAATGAAAAAATTATTTGTGGAAGAAATACCTAAGCTTCACATTGAATGCCCTGGCAGGCTTCTGCAGCTTGAAGTTGTCGTATATTTTGGTGTTTGACAGGTTAGTGCATTCCACAGCCATATTATACTTGCCATTTTGCAGCGAGTAGGTAACAGATGCATCCTGGGTAAACTGCCGGGGAATGATAAACTTGGTGCCTGCGCTGCCCTGGCTTGGCCAGAACAGGTAAAATTTCTCTACAAAATTTCCACCTACCGTCAATGAAAGCACATCATGTTTAAAAAATGCCTTTTTAATTTTATAACCGGCATCAAAACTTCCAAATAAATAAGGCATATTGGGTAAGCGGTCCCAATAAATATAATTGGGAATGCCCTGCTCATAAGTTTTAATGTTCAGGGTATTTTGGTACGTACTGTTCACTTCAAAAGTAAAGGCATCATTATACGTATAGCGTACGCCCCATTCAACACCTGAGGTCCTTACACTATCCAGGTTAGTATATCTGCTGATCTGCCCGTCAGACTCCAGACGAATGAAATCGCCGGCCTTTCTGTACAGGTAATTGAGATCGCCTTCCAGCTTGTGTTTGTTGAATGTTTTCGTAAGGGCAATACCAACATTTAAATTATGGCTATGCTCCGGTCTTAAGAACGGATTGTTTTTTAACAGCAATCCATTGCCAAACATTTCTTCCCCTTCGGGCAGGCGCCAGGTGCTTTCATAAGAAGTTTTCAACTGCGCAAAAGGAAAGAGATAATACATGGCGGCAATGCCATAGCCTGTTCTATCAAAACTGCTTTTCCGGGCTTCATGCGTACCCCATTCTGCCGCAACCGTACGGGCTAACATGCTGAAGAATTTTGTAAACACGGTTGCCGATAACCGGTTGTTCAGGGTAGCATATTTATACGCCAGTCCGGTTATGGTTTTTGACAAGGTGTTAGGAATATCGAATGGAATGGGGTCTACGGCAATCGGGTCTTCGCCTTTACGCCGGGCGTAAGTATAGTTTTGGCTGAGGCTAAAGACATGTTGCTTGTTGAGCTCGTAGGTCAAAATTGCTGATGCAAATGCATTTCGGTCATTAAACCGGAATTTAGTTTTGTAGTAAGAGATCTCACCAGAATTACTACCGAATGTTTTTACCGTGTAATTTCCATACCAGTCATACATGCGGGAACTGGTATCGGTTATGCCTGACTTTACAAAGCTCATGTTGGCATTCGCTGTTAATGAAAGCCCCCTGAAATAAAAGTTTTCTTTCTTATACTTGAAAGTGGGAATGAGCGATTCGCTGGTATTGAACACCATGCCCGATACGAGGTCCATATTCATACCGGTTTGTACTTCCTTCCTGTTCTCCGACCTGATTAACCCTATCAACAATTTGTCGGCAAATTTCTTATTTATAAAACCAGCTTCAATTTGCCCCATGGAAGAATGATAGGCATCATGAAAGCGTTTGATCTTTACCGTATTTCCATAAATACCGGTTTGCGGATCGGGTATCTGTACATCTATTTTGTAGCTGTTATCAGAATAATTATAAAACCCATTGGCGTTGATAACAAATCCGTTTGCAGTAGTATAACGGGCATTTACTGAAGCGCGGTGCGTGTTAAATGAGCCAAAACTATAAGAAGCGTCCAGGTATTGTTTGATCTTCTGATTCGTAACTACGTTAACTGCTCCACCCAGGGCGTCGGAACCTAAATTTACAGGCACTACACCTTTATACACTTCAATTCTTTCGGCCATATTGATGGGCAGATTATTCAACGAAAGCGAAGAACCGAAATTATCCATGGGTATGCCATCTAAAAAGAACTTTACCTGTTTGCCGGTAAAGCCGTTCAGGGAGAAATAATAATTAGACCCCAGTCCGCCTTCTTCCCTGATCTTTACGCCGGTGGTATGATTTAAAACCTGGTTGATGTCTTTAGTGGTATTGTGCAGGCGGGTAGCGTCTATCACAGTCACCGTATAAGCCTGTTCTTTCACCGCACGCAGATCTGATCTACCGGTAATCACAACATCCTTTAATTGCTTGTTGGCAACGTTTAACGAAATGGTTGATTGGGTGGTTTTGCCGGCGCTTACTTTTACGGTTTGGGTTACCGGTTCATGACCTATTAAGGTGATCACCAGTTCGTAGGCACCTGGTTCCAGTTTGTTGAAGGTAAAAACACCGTGTTCATCGGTGGTAACAGTTAATTGCCTGGCGGTGAGTTGCACAGAAACTGCTGCGGCTGGCTTCCTGTCGGCAGTTAATACAACGCCTTTAATGGCGCCTGTATGCTCCTGCGCGGCTGCGGGTAGGGTAGCGCATAAGCACAGGAGTAAAAAAAATACAAATTTGTTCATAAACTTTCGCGGCTTAATTGGTTGCTAATTCGGCGCGAAAGTATCAGGATGTATACGAAATCGTGATAGCAATCAGGAAAACCGTTTACGAAAACAGAAAAATGTGCATGCATTGAGAAAAATAACCATACAATACCGGGTTCCCGTACGTGTTTTTTCTTAGCCAGATTTAAGTAAACCCTGCATAAGAGCAATTAACGGATAACAGAAACCGTTTACAGGTAGATCCCTGGCTATCTTTGCCGTTTTTTAGGCTTAAACCTTAGATTACCAATATGATCAGAACCGGTGTTGTTAAAGTTGCCCTTATCGATAACCATTCCATAATGCGTGAATGCATTCACAACTTTTTATCCGAATTCGGTTACTCCATTTCACTTCAGGCAAACGACGGCAGGGAATTGATCAGTCAATTGTCGAAGGACAATGTACCTGATATTTGTTTGCTGGAATTCAATGCGCGGAAGAAGGCGGGGTATGAGACTATTAAAATGTTGAAGACAAACTGGCCGCAGATGAAAATTGCGATCTACTCCATGCAGGCAGGACCCGTAGAAAATAAAACACAGGTATCCGGTGCAGATATGGTCATATCTTATCAGACTTCTCTCACTGAGCTAAAAAATACACTCGAACAATTGCTAAAACAGCAACCTGTTTTAGCTGAATAAACAAACAGTGTCATCACCTGTTTGGGTATACCATTTTCATTACGAAACTGGTTAGTCCGTATACTTTTTTTAAAAAAAGGGTACGGATTAATACAAATCAGGGAACCAGTGTAATTAAAAACGGGATTTCACATTGTGAAAAGGGATTAGGGACAGAAATAATACAAATTCCGAAGGGGAGAACATGGCTGATCTTATGATAGCCGAGTTAATCGGTATCCCGTACTGCTAATCATTCTCAACCCAAATAAGATCATTCATAAGAGAGTTAACGAATGGCTTTATCAGGACTATGGATTATATAGCTGGTTTTTCAAAAATCATTTTAGCGTAAGGATATTCGCTGCATTAGGGGGTACTCGTAAGTTACGATTTTTTTTAATATTCGTAAAAAATAACCTGTTATTTAGTGTTGCCGTTAGTGGCTTTTGACTTTAGTCAACTGCGATTACATATAGCCTTATAATAAAACCCCATCCATCACACTTTTTTTACACTCAGGAATAGTTTTTACAGGCGAATTGCATATTTAATAAATATAAGTATGTACTGATGAACGTTGTCCATTAATTATTTCTGCATGCAACTATTGATTACGCCCAAAGAGTTGAGGTTATAACAGGTATACCACGTTCAAGTTTTATACTTTTATTTCGGATAATCCATACCTATGAATAAACAATTTTACGCGTATAAACTCCTGCTTATACCATTGCTGCTGGTGTTTGGTGTTGTATGTAAAGTAGAAGCACAAACGTTGAACCTCAGCAAGTCAGTTGAAAATATTACAAATGGTGGCGACGGCACTACCGCTTCACAACAGGATGTGCTTCAATATACTATTATTATTAACAACCTGTCGGCATCGAATATTACCAATGCCACGCTGATCGATAATATACCGGCAGGCGTATCGTACGTTGCGGGTTCTACCACATTGAATGGCCTAGCGGTAGCAGATGTGGCGGGCGTTATGCCTTATGCCATAACCGGAGGGCTGATCAATTCTCCATTATATGCTGCGGGGGTACTGGCGCCCAATGTTAGCGCTACCATTACCTTCCGCGTTACCGTTACCGCCAACGGCGGTAATGTTACTAATAATGCCACCTTACAGGGCCTATATAATTCAATTGGCTTTGCGCAAAGCACCAATACCGTATTTACCAACCTGACGGCAGATGCCAGTTGCTCGGTTATTTACGAGTGTACGGCCATAACCCCGCCCGGTTCACCGGCCGATCCATTATATTACCGCTTTATTAAAGAGCTGAATAAAACCAACGGTCAGGGTGGTAGCATTTTATTCGATGGAGAAAACGGGCCCTGTTATGATGCGGTGAGCGGTGTTCCACTTGCTGCCGGCAGTTTGATGGATTATGTGGCCGCCATTGCGTACGATAAAAATTCAAACCGTATTTACTTTGTTAATAATTACGCTACCAATCCGGCGCAGGACCTTTGTTATATTGATATGAACGCTTCGCCGGTTTGCGCCCGGAAGTTTACCGGTTATCCACTTGAACCCAATACTACCTATAACATAAACCGAATGGCTTTTGCATCAGACGGGTACGGCTATGCTGTTACTTCCCGCGCAGAGGACCTGATTCGCTTTTCTATCAACCAGGTCACGGGTCTTCCGGTGATCACCCAATTAGGACCACTGATCAATGATGTTATCAATGGCGCCAATGATATTTTAACTGAGACTGGTGGCGATCTTTTTGGCGATGGCTCCGGTAAACTATACCTGATCGTTAATTCCAGCAAGCTGTACAAGATCAATCCTGCTACCCGGGTCACTACTTTTTTAGGAAGTATCAATCCATCACCAACCAGTAGTTCCAATTCTATTGCCATTGATGCAGCAGGGAATGTTTACATCGGCGGTTCATACCAGAATGTTTATAAGATCAACCTCGCCACCATGGAGGCTACATCACTTACAGGCGGTTCTACCACCAATGTGTGGACCAGCGGAGACTATACCAGTTGTGGTTTCCCGGTGCTTTCGCCTGCATTAATAGCCAATAAATCGTATGCAAATACGCGCGGCCTTCCGTTTGTAGTAGGAGGGGATACGGTTGAATATACCATTCAGGTAACCAATACTGGTAACATCAATGCGCCTGGCGTAAAATTGTACGATTCTGTTCCCTCTTCTACCATATACGTTCCCAATTCAACCACATTAAATGGTGTTACTGTGCCGGATGTTGCCGGCGTAATGCCCTTTGCGGTTGCAGGTGGCCGGTTCATCAATTCTCCCGGCGAACAAAGCGGTATAGTTAAACCGGGCGCTGCCAATAAAGCGGTGATGAAATTCAGGGCAGTCACTGATCCTAACATGTATGTATGTAACCAATCGAGAATTACATTACTCGATGCAGATGGTAATACGATCTTCGTTAATTCAGATGACACTACCCAGTCGGGCAGCCAGAACTCGACCTGTTTCCTTACCGATGGCGTATTGCCTTTAAACAGCCTGAAATTCAGAGGCAGTATCAATAACACCCAATCTGTTTTGCAATGGTCATTAAGGGAGGAAACCAATGTTGCCTGGTATGAAATTGAATATGCCGACCAGCCATTGCATTTTATAACAGCCGGTAAACTGGTTACCCATCATGCCGTCAATGCCATTAATAACTACCAGTTTATTGACAATGCAAATACAACTGGCGCTATGCGGTTCTACCGGTTAAAGATCGTACAGAAAGGTGGCAGCTATTCGTACTCGGGAATTATTTTCCTCAGTGTAAAAGGCCTGGGCATGCAGGTGTATCCGAATCCGTTCAGCAAAGAAATTAATGTGCAGCTGCAGCTAAAGACAGCAGACAATATAAAATTCAGGTTACTTGATTTTTATGGAAGAGAAGTAGTTGTTGCTACAGAAAAATTAACCGCCGGTTATCATTCTGTTAGCCTGGCTGTGCCAGCCGGCTGTACTACCGGCATGTATGTGTTGGAAGTGTTAGCAGGGAATGGTCAGTTGTTCCAGCAAAAATTGTTAAAACGATAGGCCTGTAAAAAAGTGAACCATCCGCCCTAATCAGCAGATGGCCCACCAGGGTACCCGTCAATAAGTTTAAGAAAAGGCATCCTGGTCCCGATAGCTACCGGTACGGATGCCTTTTATTCGAATAGGCGATGAACTGCAATTTCAATTGGCAATTGGCAAGGGTTGCCGATCTTCGGGCTTCCCAATAATTCGCAAACTTTTGTCTATTACTTATTGTCAATTGCCTATTGCATATTGACTACAGGTATGCCTAAATACGCTTCAGTATAATAAACACCCGATTTATATAGCTGTTCTTTTTGTTGCTGGGTGAGGCCGAAATCAGTGGCTGCTATGCCGAAATCATCGATTTTGATCGTTCTCTTTTCCATCGATTCATTTTCCTCGAAATCAATATCCTGCGAATCGAGCAGGGTTTCAAATAATACCTTGCAATACTCAATGGGTTGATCGAAATCGAGCGCATTAGGTTTTTTATTACCGTTACGGTCGTACAAATAAAGGCCCAGGGTTTGGGGGTTATCAGGATTTTGAGGCGTATCGAATACCGTAAGCGGATAATTCAATACAACCCCGCCATCCACATAAATATGATCATCGGGCAGGTTATTGCTGAATTTCCAGGCTTTAAAGAACATGGGGATCGACATGGAAGCTCTTACAGCTTCGGCAATGGGCACATTCGGGGTATCGAGATGGGAGAATTGTTTAATGCTGTATAAGTTCAGGTCGGTGGCAAACACAAATAAACCGATCCCATTTTGATTGTACAGATCGGCAAAAGTAGCATTGGGCCCCTTGCTGGCTTTATCAGCGATCATTTTTTGGATCCATACCAAAAACGTATTGCCTTTATACAGCCCGTATTCTGTGGGCAACCGAAGCGGGTCCCAGCCATCTTCAAATTGCTTGAAATCCATGCTCATGATAATCGACTTGATCTCGGGCGCTGTATAGCCGAGGGCTACCAATGTAGCCGTAATTGCACCAGCCGAGGTGCCAGCCACCTGTTTTATTTGAGGCATAATACCGCAATCGGTTAAAACCTGCAGCGCACCGGCATAAGCAATACCTTTTACGCCGCCACCTTCAAATACGAGATTGGTGTAGTTGTAAGACATCTGTTACATTTTAATAGTTAATGAGTAAAGAGCAGTGTTGTGTTCAGGTCTTTAGCAGGATTGTTTTCGAAGGTAAACTGGATAGGAGCGTTCTATTTTTGCAAAGGTGGGGTATTTCCCGGTTATACAAAAGAGTTAAACGCCGGCTCCTTATCGTGACTAACCGCTAGAACAATTTTGCTGACATGGTTTAGGTTTGAGGGTTTGTAATTATCTAAATAAATTGATGAATATCATTTAATGTTGGTGTTGTAAAAAAAGCAGCCCTGCGGAAACCACTGAACATTTAGGATGAAATGCAGGGCTGCGCCTCCCGTTTTTAACCTCTGCCATCGTTCGATTAACCTCTGGAAAAACTCCTTTCGAACCATGGTACTATGACGAACTGTGTACTTGCTATTGTTAGTCAATTGCCCAGGCCATCCATTTAACATGCAAGGCCGGATTATCCAAACGCATAAAGGATTTGATCGCTTTATACATTTTGCGGCTATATTTTGAAGTTACAATAAAAATAAACAAATCAGGCATACATCAGACACCTATTTATTTCGTATATATATACGGTTAATAGTTAGTATTGAATGGGCGAGTAGCGAGTAGGAAGTGGCGAGTAGGAATAATGTATGCAGCATGTAACTGTATTTGGTATTGCTTTCGGCTTACAGCTTATGCTTTCGGCTGTATTTTGCGTGCAGCGTGCAGCAAACATAGCCTACTAGCCACTTACTACTTACCACTAGCTCAGTCTTTCTATTTTCTTCTGAATAACCTGTTTATCGGTAATTGTCTTAGCCAATGTGAGGGCTTTTTCAAAATGCAGGCGGGCTTTACCGTTATCGATGCCGGTGTATAGTTCACCCAGGAGGGTAAAATAAAAATGATTGCCGGAGAGGTTGAGTTTTTCCGCTTCTATGATCGCTTCCTGCTTGCCATTCGCTTTGGATAAAGCGTAAGTGCGGTTAAGGGCGGCAATAGGGGAGTATTCAATTTGTAATAATTGATTATACAGTTGTAAAATAGCTTCCCATTTTTCATGGGTATCGTCCTTCCGGGTATTCCAATAGGCAATGGCCGCTTCCAGGTGGTACCGGGATAGCTGGTTGCCGCTGGCAGAACAATTGAGAAAATAACCGCCTTTGCTTATCAGGTCGGCGTCCCACAGGCTGGTGTCCTGTTCTTCATACAGGACCAGATCACCATTCTTATTTATGCGTGCTTCAAACCGGGAAGCGTGAAAACACATGAGCGACAACAAGGCATTGGCAGCAGGTTTGTTGGTGAATTTATTTTCAACCAGCATATAACAGAGCCGCATAGCCTCAAAACACAATTCCTTCCGCAACGTTTTATTATTGGTGATGGAATAGTAACCTTCATTGAACAACAGGTAAATGGTGGCCAGAACGGTGGCCAGTCGTTCATCGATTGCTGCGCGATCAGGTAATGCGATGGGGATATTTTCTTCCCTGAGTTTTTCTTTTGCCCGGTACAGTCGCTTGTTGATGGTTTCTTTGTTGGTTAGAAAAGCATCGGCAATTTCCTCGATACCGAAACCACAAAGAATGCGAAGCGATAACCCGATTTGCGATTCTGGCGCAATTGCGGGATGGCAGATGGCAAACATCATTTGCAACTGGCTGTCGTTGATGTTTTTGGGCGACAGGTCGATCTCATAATCAGTGACAGTGGAAGCGTTTTCAGTGGTGGCTGTATCAGGAACAACCTTATTATGAAAGGTGGCCTGGCGTTGCAGGAAATTTTTCGCTTTGTTTTTGGCCACAGCGTACAACCAGGCAATGGGATTTTGAGGAATGCCTTGCAGTGGCCAGATCTGGGCGGCGGTCATAAAGGTGTCGCTGGCAATATCTTCTGCAGTTTCTATTTCATCAAATCCAAAACGTTTGCACAACACAGCAATGATCTTCCTGTATTCCGTTCTGAATAAATGCGGTATTAATTCCTGTTGCTGCATAATAGATGATAACACAAACGTCAAAATGGGTCATGCTGTGCGCAGACCCATTTGACTCATTTTAATGGCCGTACTTTTATTACATCGCCGCTATTTCTCTCACTTCAACATTGCCGCCCACTTTAAATACGGGACACCCCTTCGCAATTTCAACGGCTGCCTCGTACGATTCTGCCTTGATCACAGAATAGCCGCCAATCGATTCCTTTATTTCTGCGTATGGACCGTTGGTGACGGTATTGTCGTTCCTGACCACTTTTCCGGAAAAATCGAGCCGGTTACCGCGGTCGGTCAATTTGTTTTGTGCGGCAATACTGCCGAACCAATCCATCCAGCGTTTGCTCATAGCCTGCATTTCTTCAGGGGTACGGTTGGGTAAAAAACTGTAATCGGTACGATATACCAATAAATAATCCTTCATAGTTTTTAATTAAGAGTTTATGATTTTTTTAATGAACGCCATCGTGTTTGGCAATCTTTCTAACTTCCACACTATTTCCTTCTCCCTGTAATATGGGGCAACCTTTGGCAAATTCAACCGCTTCATCAAAGGAGCCGGCCTTTACCATAATGTATCCACCAATAGTTTCCTTGATCTCGCCAAACGGGCCATCTGTAACCACCCCGTGCGACCATACCACCTGGCTGCCTTCAAAAGGCAAACCGTTACCGCCGATGAATTTGCCTTTGGCAGAAATGCCGGCAATCCAGTCCATGGTCTGTTTCATCCAAATTTGGATTTGCTCAGGCGAGGCGACCTTATTTCCATCTTCGTGGCGGAAGATCAGCATGTAATCATCCATAATTTTAGGTTTTAAAGTTATTACAATTGGTAATTAATATAAATATTATACCCTTATAACAAATGGACGAACACTAATTGGACATCCCGGTAAAAATATTTTTTCTGTTTGAATTTGTGCATAGAGCCACAAGCAGAAAATTTGTTCCAGGTTCCTGGTTGCAGGTTACAGGGGCAGCTAACAGCTTCAACATTAATCTGAAACTAAAAACAGGTAACAGGAAATCCCGACTTCTTTGAACAAACCCAGGAACATAAAAACCAGTAACCTGTAACCGGTTTCCCCGCCACTCATGTATTCTAATTTTTCTTTCGGTTAATATGACGTAACTTTTAAGACACCAAAAAAACTAAGCTATGAGAAAAGCAGCGTTAACCGGCCTGGTATTCGTTGCCTGTGGGATTGCAACGAATGCCCAACTCTCCGTTACTCCCAGAGTAGGTATTGAAAAAGCTTCTACCTGTGTACAGTACAACAACACTTCCTGTATTTCGCCCTTAAGTTCAAATTATTCTCCGCAAGTAGGGTTCCGGATGGATTACCTCATCAACAAAACACATGGACCGTTTGCAGGCGTAGCAACCAACCGGTCCCTGGTCACCTATGCATTCACCAATCCTGAAACGGGCGATAAAGAATTTTCCGCCTCGCAGGGCGACTGGAAACTTAGGTTGGAAGCCGGTTACCAGGTAAGCAGCAAACCTATTGCACTGGGAAAAGCTTCGAAACAATCATCAACCATAGCACCGGTTGCAGCTTCAAGTCCCTGCGCCGCCCGGAAGATGATGCTGGCCAACGCCGCCGCTGCCAAAAAACCGGTCATGAACCTGCGCATACAACCTTATGCCGGTATGGCGTTCATTCCCAATCCTGCAACAGCCATCAGCAGTGCTTTTCAATCGAATGAAACAGTTTATCAGTACAGTGCCGGTAACTGGACATCCGCCTTCATCAGTGGAGTTAACTTCGCTTTTGCCAAAGGAAATGCCAGCAAGTTTGTTGTGGGTGTGCAATACCTCAAAGGCATTGGCAACATGAATACCGAAACACTGACCACTCCGGTAGAAAACAAACAACTAAATACGCAATTGTCGTCATCTGCTTCTGCCTGGAATATTTCGATCGGCATGCCGCTCACATTTAGCAAAAACAAATCAACTGCGGTACAATCAAAAGCAGCACCTAAAAAAGTAGAACCTGCTAAAGTGGAACCAGCCAAAGCAGAGCCTGTTAAGGTTGCGCCAGCAGTGGCGCCGGAAAAGAAGAAGTCATGTGGCTATTATAAGAGTAAGTGTTTGCGTTGGTAGGGATTGTCGTGAAACGGCAAACGTGAAACGGCAATATTGCAAATTGTTTATAGGTCTTGTTTCAGCATGCATCTGTATTTGCTTGCAGTTTGCAGCGTGCAGCTTATATCTGTTTTCACTTTCTCTTCCACCCAATCAACACCACACCAATGATCACCAGCAAAGTACCAGCTATTTGAGCGGGGAAGATCTTTTCGCCTAAAACAAAATGCGCCTGAATGATCGTGGAGACCGGACCAATAGCCGATATAATAGCCACATTGTTGGAGCCGATGCGTTTCATGCCGTTCGACAACAAAAACGTGGGCAGCACGGTGGCCACAACCGCCAGCAAAATGCCATACCAGATGTGCGTACCGGCTTCCTTCAATAGCTGCCAACTGCCGCCGCCAAAAGCAAAATGAGCAAAAACCCCGGCCGTGGAAGATAACATGGCATAAGCGGTAAAACGGGTAACGCCTACCGTTGGTATCATGCGGCCACTGCCCACAATGTAAATGCTATACGTGATAGAACATAAAAAGATGAGGAAACTGCCCCAGATAAAATGCGGATTGCCCATATCACCGATGTGTAGTTCGCCGAAGTAAGCGATGGCAATACCGGTATAGGTAAGCAACAGGGCAACTTTTTGCGTGCGAACAACAGGCTGTTTAAAAACAAAGGCATTGATAAAGACCGCGAAAGTAGGATAGAGGAAAAGAATTAACCGTTCCAGTCCGGCAGTAACATATTGCAGTCCTATAAAATCGAACAAACTACTGAGGTAATAACCAAAAACACCCAGGCCCACAACGCCCATCCACTGGCGGGCGGTAAGCGGGGTTAAATTTTCCTGGCGGGCAAACCATATAGCGCCCAAATAAAAGGGAAGCGAAAAGGTCATGCGCAGCATAAGCAGGGTAAGGGCGTCCATAGAGGTATTGGCAAAAGCTACCTTTACAATAATAGCTTTTGTTGAAAACAGGATGGAGCCTACAATAGTGATCAAAAAACCCGCCCAGGTAACCGGTTGATTAATTTTCATTCTGCGTTATTATAAACTGCTTCAGCGTGCAAATTACGTTCATTCGCTCAGGGAATTATATAATTTTTTATACTGCTTCTTACTGAATACGGGTTAAAAATTGTTTTGATACATGAATGATTCTGCCTAGGAACTAATATTAGTTAACATTTAAGGATACTCGAAATAACGTAATAAAATACAGAATGCCTAACGTAAATCTTTACTCATTAATAAACTGGTATAAAAAACAGAAAACCTTGTGGTATTTGCAGAACTTTGCAAAAGCCACAAGGTTTTTTATAAAGAATTACCTAAAACTGTTTTCTAAACAGATACATTAAAATCTCTCAGCGCATCATTCAAACTTGTTTTCAGGTCAGTGCTGGGTTTACGCTGACCGATGATGAGCGCGCAGCTTACATGATATTCTCCGGCAGGGAACTTTTTAGCATAGGTACCAGGTATAACCACGCTGCGTGCAGGCACCCGTCCTTTGTATTCAACCGGCGTATTGCCACTAACATCAATGATCTTGGTACTTTGGGTTAATACCACGTTGGCGCCCAGTACGGCTTCTTTTTCAACTACTACGCCTTCAACCACAATACACCGGCTGCCAACAAAACAACCATCTTCAATTATAACAGGACTGGCCTGTAAAGGCTCCAGCACGCCACCAATTCCTACACCGCCGCTCAAATGCACGCCTTTACCAATTTGCGCACAGCTACCAACGGTTGCCCAGGTGTCAACCATAGTGCCTTCATCAACATACGCGCCGATATTTACATACGAGGGCATCAGGACCACGTTTTTGGCAACATAAGCCCCGTAACGCGCGACAGCATGGGGAACAGCGCGTACGCCCAATTCTTTATAATTTTTCTTGAGCAGCATTTTGTCGTAAAACTCAAACGGCTCCAGGTTCCAGGTTTGCATGGGCTGAATGCCGAAATACATCAGAATAGCCTGTTTTACCCATTCATTCACCGTCCATTTGCCATCACCGGGCGAGGCAACGCGCAAACGGCCTTTATCAACTTCTTCAATAACAGCTTTTACCGCATCGGTATATTTTTTTTCTTTTAATAACTCGCGGTTATTCCAGGCTTCGAGTATCAGATCTTGCATTTCTTAATTTTTTTGCAAACATACAGTACAGATCATAAATCTTTTATAAAAACATGGCTGGTTTTGACCTGGACCTTATAAATAAGGCAAATGAGGGTAAAAGCTATAATATTACAACGGTTTTGACCGCTTTAAACCTTTTACTATTTTTAGCGCTTTCTTATCGTAAAACTATGCGTAAAATTCCCTGTGCCTGGCTGCTGATCTTTCTTCTTTTATTTTCAAACTGTTTATTGGCCCAGAACAAGCTGTTTGTAGAATGCCGGGCGAACCGGTGAGCTCGATCAATGAAAAGATTGAGCGGTATACAGCCAACCTGAAAATACCATCGGAACTGGAAAATATCTTTGTAACCAACGGGCAATACTATTACGCCTATTACGACAAAGAGGAACGCAGGATGGAGGTATTAAAATTTTGACGCTACATTTGCACCATGGATTTTTCACACGATGTTGATCATTGTTTAAAAGTTTTACAGGGCGGGGGATTGATCCTTTACCCAACCGACACTATCTGGGGCATCGGCTGCGACGCCACCAATGCTGCGGCCGTTAACCGGATATTCAATCTGAAACAACGGCCCGGGGCAAAAAGCATGATCATTTTGCTTGCCGATGAAAAAGAGCTGATGCAGTATGTAGCGCATATCGATCTGCAGGTATTTGACTACCTCGCAAAAGCCAAAAAACCTACCACTGTCATTTATGAAGGCGCCATTGGACTGGCCGACAATGTGATCAATTCTGATGGAACGGTAGCCATTCGCATTGTAAAAGATCCCTTCTGCAAGCATTTGATCAAGCGGTTTCGCAAACCAATTGTTTCCACGTCGGCGAACCTGTCGGGCGACCCGGCGCCGGCCTCTTTTGGCGATATCATGCCGGCGATCTGGCAGGGCGTGGATTATATTGTTCAACACCGGCAAAAAGACACAACACCGCATGCCCCTTCTTCTATTATTAAATGGAATAGGGATGGAAGTGTCACTGTAATTAGAGAATAACAGTTTATGGTTTGTGGTTTATAGTTTGTTGTTCTTTAGAGGGTAGTTCAAAATTATTTTTTGAATCTCAAAGCGCGACAGCAACCACAAACAACAAACCACAAACAACAAACCAACTAATGAAATTTCTCATCATACAAACTGCCTTTATTGGAGATGTAGTACTGGCCACGGGCATCGTGGAAAAATTGCACCGGCATTTTCCTGAAGCGCAAATTGATTTTCTGGTTAGAAAAGGAAATGAAGGCTTGCTACATAACCATCCATACCTGCATGAAGTACTGATCTGGGAAAAAAAGAAAGGCAAGCTGAAAAATTTATGGAAGCTCATACGCCAGATCCGTAAACGCCGGTACGACAAGGTAATTAATGTACAGCGGTTTACCGCCACCGGTATACTCACAGCGTTTTCCGGTGCCGGCCAAAAAATAGGGTTCGATAAAAACCCTTTAAGCTGGCTGTTCGATAAAAAAATAAAACATGTTATCAGCGATGTCAATCATCCCATTCACGAAGTTGACCGCAATAACGATCTGGTCCGTGATTTTACCAATGACGAGGTAATAAAGCCGCACCTGTATCCTTCGAAGCAGGACGCAGCAGCTGTGCAGGTATATAAAAAACATCCCTATATCACCATTTCACCGGCATCGGTTTGGTTTACCAAACAATTCCCAAAAGATAAATGGATCAGTTTTGCCAAACAGGTACCAGCCAATTATACCATTTATCTGCTGGGGGCGCCCGGCGATGTAGCACTGGCCGAAGCCATCCGTACAGCGGATCTACCCGCTACCGTGGTAAACCTGTGTGGCAAACTTTCTTTTTTACAATCGGCAGCGCTGATGAAGGATGCGGCCATGAATTACGTAAACGATTCGGCGCCCATGCATTTTGCGTCCTCGGTTAATGCACCGGTAACTGCGGTCTATTGTTCAACCCTGCCTTCGTTCGGGTTTGGGCCTTTATCTGATAAACGGTTTATTGTAGAGGTCCAGGCGCCGCTTTCCTGCCGTCCTTGTGGACTGCACGGCAAGGCTGCCTGTCCGTTGGGTCATTTTAAATGTGCATATGAAATTGGGGATGCTCAATTGCTGGAGACGTTGAATTCCTGATTGTTTGATGGTTCGCTGGTTTGATGGTTATGCGCCCGCATTAATTGAACAGCCTGAGTAATGAGTAACCCAACAATCAAACAATCCACCAATCAAACCATTCTGAATTTAGTACATTTGTGACAATGGATATTAAGTGCAACGATAAAGAGTTATTCGTTTTTAAAAAGATAGCGCATGCTGCGGAAGAACTGGGCGTACCGGCGTATGTGATTGGAGGTTTTGTGCGCGATAAATTACTGGGCCGCCCTACCAAAGACGCCGATATTGTTTGTGTGGGCGATGGCATTCAACTGGCCCATAAAGTAGCAGAACGGTTTCAACCCAAACCGGCTGTTTCTTTCTTTAAAAACTTCGGCACAGCACAAATAAAACTAAGACATTTCTACGAAGAAGATCATAAGCATCTTACAGTTGAACATAATGACCAGGAAGAGAAAGAGGATCCTGACTTTCCCTTCACCGGAGAAGATAAGGATGATCTTGATTTCCCCTCCAACCCTGATGGCCGGGAGGGCAGGGGGGAGGCTTCCACACTTGAAATAGAATTTGTTGGCGCACGTAAAGAAAGTTACCGCTATCACAGCCGCAACCCCGAAGTAGTGCCGGGTACGTTGAAAGACGACCAGGACAGAAGGGATTTTACCATCAATGCCATGGCCATTTCTTTGAACCCGGAAGATTATGGCAAACTCATAGATCCGTTTAATGGTTTGCTCGACCTGGAAAGAAAGATCATACAAACACCACTCGATCCCGGCCAAACATTCAGCGATGATCCATTACGTATGATGCGGGCCGTTCGTTTTGCAGCTCAATTGAACTTTACCATTGCACCGGCTACTTTTCAAAGCATCAAAGACCATGCAGAACGCATTAGGATAATTTCGCAGGAACGTATTACTGATGAACTGAACAAAATATTATTAAGCGCCAAACCATCTGTGGGGTTCGACCTGTTGTATCAAAGCGGTTTGTTGCATATTATTTTTCCTCAACTAATTGACCTGGCCGGCGCCGAATACATCGATGGCATGGGCCATAAAGATAATTTTTATCATACTTTACAGGTTGTTGATAATATTGCAAAAAACACCAATGACCTGTGGCTGCGCTGGGCAGCATTGCTGCACGATATTGGTAAACCGGCTACAAAGAAATTTGAACGCGGTCATGGTTTTACATTCCATGGTCATGAAGTAGTAGGCGGACGCATGGTGCCCCGCATATTTGCCAAATTGAAATTGCCGCAAAATGAAAAATTGCGTTTTGTACGCAAACTCGTAGAACTGCACCTGCGACCAATTAGTCTTACCAAAGAAAATATCACCGATTCCGCCATCCGCAGATTATTGTTCGATGCCGGCGACGATATCGATGCGCTGATGTTGCTGTGTGAAGCCGACATTACTTCGAAGAACAAACAAAAAGTGATCCGCTATCTCGAAAATTTTGAACTGGTTCGACACCGGTTAAAAGAAGTAGAGGAGAAGGACAAGATCCGCAACTGGCAACCACCCATTACCGGTGAAATAATTATGGATATATTTGGCCTTTCGCCTTGTAAAATAGTGGGAGATCTGAAAAATACCATCCGCGAAGCCATTTTGGATGGAGAAATTGATAATACCTACGACGCTGCATACGATTTTATGATGAAAAAAGCAACAGAAATGGGGCTCCAGATTGTCAATAAAAAAGCTGCCGGAAACTGATCTGGGAATAGCCTGTATTTTCGGTAATTTCTCATCTTTATTATGTTTTTATTTGCATAAATCAATATCACTGTGTACGTTCTAACATTTTGTTACTATGTAAATGCAACTTAAATTGCATACTTTGATAGTTGGGGAATTGTCTTATTTTTGACGTTGAGGTGAGTGATAGGGAGCAACTGGCAAAAGGTATAATGGCTGGCACGATTATAGAGAATTATTTTTCGAATAGGCCCAGGATTCAGAACTGGGTTGAATAAAAAACAGAAACAAGTAACCTGAAATTTCAAGTATGGCTGTTTTAAAATTCAGAATATATTTTGAGGAAGATGACAGTATCTACCGCGATGTGGCCATTAAGCACACACAAACTTTTTTGCAGTTGCAGCAGGTAATACTGAAATCGTACGAGTTTGACAACAAACATCAGGCTACATTTTATCGTAGTAACGATAACTGGCAACGCGGTCGTGAAATTAGCCTGGCCAAATACGATAAGCCGTATAAAGTAGAACCATTACTGATGGAAAATACGACGATCGGTTCTGAAATTAAAGATCCTAACCAGAAGTTTATCTTCGTTTACGATTTTGTAAAGAACTGGAGCTTCCTGGTAGAATTGATCAGCGTATCGAAAGAAGAAAGCAGCAAGATCGATTATCCGGCAATGATAAAATCGGAAGGCATTGCGCCCTCGCAATATGGCACCAAAGGAATTGCCGGCGATAAGCTTACCGAAATGGAAGAAAAATACGATCTGAAAGCCGGTACCGAAGGCTTTGGTACCGAAGGCGATGAAGACGAAGAAGACCTGGGCCTGGGAGAAGAGGCAGAAGAAGGTGGCCAGGACGATGAAGTATAAATACAGTTTCTTGTTTTTAGTTTATTGTTTATGGTTCTTAAGTTTCAACAGTCTTTGTAAATAGGGGCCCCGCATAAATTCTGGCGAGCTAAAAATGTAATAAATAGTTCCCGATATTGAACGACAACAACAAACCATAAACTATAAACCATAAACTTTAGATTTGTTTTGGGTTCTTTACAAGCTCAGGCAAATAATATGAATGAAAAAACATGTGTAATTATAGCCGGCCCTACGGCAGTTGGAAAAACAGCCGTAGCCATTGAAGTAGCCCGTCATTTTAATACAGCTATCATCTCTGCCGACTCCCGGCAATGTTTTAAAGAAATGACCATTGGCGTGGCAAAACCTTCGGCCAGTGAACTGCAACAGGTACATCACTATTTTATCAATTCCCATTCCATTCACGAAGACGTAAACGCTGCGGTGTATGAGCAATATGCGTTACAGGCAGCGGATAAAATATTTCAGCATAATAATTTTACTGTTGTAACCGGCGGCACCGGTTTGTATATAAAAGCATTTTGTGAAGGGCTCGATGATGTGCCCCCCATTTCAATGGCCATTCGCCAGGCTATTACAGAACAATATGAACAACAAGGCCTGGCCTGGTTGCAACAACAGGTACAGCAACAGGACCCATTGTATTATGCAACCGGGGAAATACAAAATCCGCAACGCCTTATTCGCGCACTGGAAGTAAAACAGGCAACAGGGGAGTCTATACGCAGTTATCAGCAAGGGAAAAAAGCTACCCGTCCTTTCAGGATCATTAAACTGGGGCTTGAACTTCCCAAACCCGAATTGCATGCACGCATCAATACCCGGGTAGATATTATGATGGAACAGGGATTACTGAAAGAAGTAGAAGGTCTTATTCCATATAAACAATTGAATGCATTGCAAACGGTAGGCTATAGCGAACTGTTCGAGCACCTCGAAGGAAATAGCTCACTGCAACAAGCTATTGACCGCATAAAAACAAATACCCGCCACTACGCCAAACGGCAAATGACCTGGTTTAAGAAAGATATAAGTATGAGATGGTTTTCTCCCAATGCGCTTCAGGAAATGATTCATTATATAGCTAGTGGCTAGTAGTAAGTAGCTAGTAGGGCTTTTATTCGAAGCTCATAATTAATCATCAGCTAGTGGCCAGTAGCTAATGGCTAGTAGGGGTTTCACTACCAGCTGTATTCTACCTACTCGCCACTCACCACTTACTACTAGCTGTATTCCTCTTCCTATTAGCAATAAGCATATTTACCTAACACGAAATAAGTTAAGCAAATAGCGTGTAACAATAACTGTTCGCAGGCTTCCATATGCTGTTTATAAGAGCGAATTTTACCCTACGAAAGAAGAAGAGATAGTATTATTAGTCCGTTTGTTTTTAATCCGTAAACGACCGTGAAAACTGTGAAGGTTAAAGGTGACGAATGATGAACCCTTTAAAAAAGCCCCGTCTGTACCGGTTGAGCCGGCACCAGACGGGGTTCCTTTTTGTAAAAAGGTTATTAGAAAAGGCAGACCCCGACATATCGGAGCCGGTTGTGAAATTTTTTGCTATCCGCTGCTTATATCTTAAAACCCAAGGTCAGCAATATTTGTCCAACCCTGCTTTTAATATCGGCAAAGGTATTGTCTTTATCCGCTAACCGGTAAGGGAAATTAACATCCCTTATAATGCTATGTACATAAGTAAGGTCAATAAATATGCCTTTATCCCGGTAACCCAAGCCACCACTGACATTTATTCTACGCGCTTTAAGCGCATCATCTTTATAGGGATTGCCATAATGCGCAAAACCCAACCGGGCCATAATGGTATTGAATTTTAGTTCTCCACCTATGCGGAAATTAAATGCGCCTTTATAAGAATCTTTAACGACCTTATTTATACTTTCGAAATACGATTCATCATCGCCTTGTTCCGCAGCGCTGAAGCGCGATGAGCCATATGTTACGTATTCCAAATCGGCGGTAATGAAACCTTTTTGGGCACTCACATCTTCCACTTCATGAAGAACATACGATCCGCTTACTAAAAACTTCCAGGGCGAGCTCATGTCGTATTTATAAACAGGCGTGCTGTTGCCATAATAATAATCAGAATTAATGCTATCTACTCCCGGATCGTTAGGGCCAAACAGCCTTTCTACATCGGTAACCATTTTACCCGATAATTTCTCCCGCAATCCATAAATAGTAGGGGTGTGAATGGCAATGCCAAACCGCATTTGACGCGCGGGTTTAAAAATAATACCCAGTTTACCATTCAAACCAACTCCTGAAGTGCTCAATCTTTCTTCGTACCGGGAGAATTTAAAGTTATTGTTCGGGTCGCCGGAGGCATCCGTTTCCGTGAACACGGTCGTTCTTTCATATTTCACAATAGGAACACCAATGCTGCCGCCGATATAAAACCGGTCTTCCAGGTTACCGGCGTAACCAAGAGCAATTTCAGAAATACCGCCCCGGGTGGTGATCTTGTTTTCCTGGTTAACGGCATTCAGGTATTCGGGCCGGCCAACTACCTGTAATTGTCCGTTCAAAGTGGCTGTATCTATGAGGTAAGTATAAATGGCCATTTTAGTGCCAAGCGAAAGATAGGGACTGTACCTTACATCATTGATGGAAACACCCGACCGGGAAAACTCCTCGGCAAATTGTTCCGAATAAGAACTATAGTCGTTCTGTCCCCGGTAATAAATTCTATTATTGAAGTTGGCAGTACGGTTAACGGCAATGCTAAAAGCCTTGCTTACCCATCTATTGCCCGGGTCGGTGGTGGCTGATACAAAACCGCTGGTACTGAAGTTAAACCGCGATAAATTATTGCCGGTAGCATCTGTTTCCCGGAAACTGCCTTTGCTCCTGGCCATGGTAAAGCCGGGAGACAATACAATTTCACTCACTTTAAAAAAACCCAAACCTGCAGGGTTCACAAATGTGGAAGTGATCTCGCCGCCCAGGGAACCCATGGCGCCGCCGATGGCCTGGTTACGGGCTGTTCCGGAGGGCGTATTCCAGCTCATGCGCAATGCGTCTTCGGGTAACTGTGACATTGCCTGCCTGCCGAACAATACCAGAAATGCTATTGTAATGGTGTACTTCATAGTGCGATCATTGTAAATACGGCAAACGTGAAACGGCAAACGGCAAAGGCTCGCTCGTAGTAGTGCGACCGAAAGGTTTCATGCTTACTGTTGAATAAAAGGCGACTTTACTGTAGAAAAGTGGGGCTCCCACAGTTGTGTAATTCAAATATTTTTTAAAGAATATAATATTTCCGCAACAGGTAAATTATGTAAAGTGCGGATTGGTAATACTTTTACTGTTTACTCCGGCAAGTCACGTCTCCCGTTTCACGTTTGCCGTTTGCCGGCTCCCGTTTAAGGTTTGCCGGCTCACGGACTAGCCGCCGCGGCTTGGCCTGCTGCCTCCACTGCTACCACCGCTGCTTCCACCACTACTTCCGCCAGAAGAACCGCCCGATGAAGGCGTATAAGACCTTACCGGCGCTGAAGGTGCTGATGGAGTATAAGACGGAGAAGAGGACGACTGAGGCGTATAATAGCTGTCGTTGCGATTGCTGCCCGAATATACCCTGCGCAATCCACCGCTATTGTTGTTGTTGCTGCTATTGCTGGTACTATACCGGCCGTTAGGATTTGTTTGGTAAATATTGCCGTTACTTCTGCCGCTGTTGCGGTTATTGTAATTATTATTTGAATACCTGGTCAGGTTAGAATTGCGAACTGTATTATATACCACCGGGTTGGTTTTACCGCTTCCCACAATGATGCCGGGGCAATAAGGATTGTAATAGCTATTCCAGTTATAATAACTGTTCCAGTAGGAGCCAAATGACCATGGATTATAGTAAGAATAAGGGCCATAGCCAAAGCCGCCATAACCATATGTACTATAAGCATACGGGCTATAATACCCGTAATAACCGGGTGCATATTGCCAGTCGTTCATGTATGCATAATTATCAAAACTGCTCCAACGATAACGGTCGCGTACGCGCATGCGCAGGTAGTTATCATCGGGATTGTAATAATCGTTACGGCTGTAACTGCTGCCGCGCTTGGTATTCTCCACCGTTAAATACGAATCTTCCGTACGGGTCGGTGAATAATACACATCGTCCGGAGTTTGTCCGGAACGATATACCGAGCAACTGGATAAGGCAAGTATTGCCAATAGTGCAGGTAGTATATTTCGAAACCTCATAGTAATGATTTTAACGTTTTTCATACTAAAGCGTAATCTACTGTTGTTAAGCTACAAAATAATTTGAAAGCAATTCACAATACAGCGGTAAGTGCTACTTTTGCGTTTTTCCGAACTAAAGTTACAATAAAAAGACAGGTCCTGCCAGGAAATAATTGCATGACGAATGTTAAAATTTATCGATGAATTGCCTGATAATGAGGGCGAAAGCAGGATGTCGGAAGTCAGAAGCCGGATGTCGGAAGTTCAGACCTCAGACCCAGAATAATAAAAACTAAAACATGAGCAAAGAGATCACCAGCCGAAGTACAGATTATTCGCAATGGTACAATGATTTGGTTATTAAAGGCGGCCTGGCCGATTATTCGGCCGTAAGAGGTTGTATGGTAATTAAACCTTATGGGTTTTCGCTGTGGGAAAATATGCGCGATACCCTTGACAAAATGTTCAAGGACACCGGGCACGTAAATGCCTATTTCCCGTTGTTCGTTCCCAAAAGTCTGTTTGAAGCCGAGGAAAAGAACGCCGAAGGGTTTGCCAAGGAATGCGCGATAGTAACGCATTACCGGTTAAAGAACGATCCTTCCAAAAAAGGCGCCCTGATGGTTGATCCCGATGCGAAGCTGGAAGAAGAGCTTGTGATTCGCCCAACCAGTGAGGCCATTATCTGGAACACTTACAAAAACTGGATCCAGTCATATCGCGACCTGCCGCTGCTCATTAACCAATGGGCCAACGTAGTACGGTGGGAAATGCGCACCCGGTTGTTTCTGCGTACTGCCGAATTCTTATGGCAGGAAGGGCATACCGCCCACGCTACCGCCAAGGAGGCCGTGGCAGAAACCGTTCAAATGCTGAACGTGTACGCCGATTTTGTAGAGAACTGGATGGCATTGCCGGTTATTAAAGGGGTTAAAACCGAGAACGAGCGTTTTGCCGGCGCGGTTGACACCTATTGTATCGAAGCCCTGATGCAGGATGGCAAAGCCCTGCAGGCCGGTACATCGCACTTTTTGGGTCAGAATTTTGCGAAAGCATTTGATGTGAAGTTTTCTGATAAAGAGAATAAGCTCGATTATGTATGGGCTACCAGTTGGGGCGTAAGCACCCGCCTCATTGGTGCGCTGGTAATGGCGCATAGTGATGACGAGGGGTTGATACTTCCGCCCAAAATTGCGCCGCAACAGGTAGTGATCGTTCCTATTTATAAAGGGGAAGAACAAAAGGCCAAAATAGATGTAAAAGTGCAGGACCTGGTGAAACAACTGAAAGCGATGGGTGTGCGCGTGAAATACGATGATAATGATAACGCCCGGCCCGGTTGGAAATTTGCCGAATACGAAATGAAAGGCGTACCTGTGCGTATTGCGCTTGGCTTGAGAGACCTGGAGAATAATACCGTTGAACTGGCCCGTCGCGATACCAAAGAAAAGCAAAGCGTGTCAATGGACGGACTGGCTGAGCGCATTGTGCAATTACTGGCCGACATTCAGCAATCTATCTATAACAAAGCGCTGGCTTATCGCGATTCGCATATTACACAGGTTAATACCTGGGATGAATTTGTAAACACCCTGAATGAAAAAGGTGGTTTTGTATCTGCGTTCTGGGATGGTACCAGTGAAACGGAAGATGCCATCAAGGAAAAGACCAAGGCTACCATCCGGTGTATTCCATTGGATAATCCACAGGAAGAAGGGGTATGCGTTTTCTCAGGCAAGCCCGCCAAACAACGGGTGCTGTTTGCCCAGGCATATTAAGTGTAAAATATTATTGTCATTTTGCCCGTTATTGGTCATAGGCCGGTAACGGGCTTTTTTTATTGCAGCTATTTTATATTTTCAGCTATTTCCATATCTTGTAACCTTGCCCTTTAATTCTTTAACCAAAAATCCAACTTAACATGGAACAGTACAGTCAAGCCGCTGTAGGTACAGAATCGAATTTATTTGAATTGCAAATTGATCATGAAAACATGAGGTATTTGGGCGAAACTGCCAAATGGGCGAAATTTTTATCGATCGTAGGTTTTGTAATGTGTGGTTTACTTGTAATTGCAGCCTTATTTGCCGGCAGTTTACTCTCATCATTTTCACCCCTGGGCGGCACTATGGGCGCAAGCGGGCTTCTTGTTACCATCATTTATATAGGGGGGGCGTTGCTATACTTTTTTCCCTGCCTGTACATGTTTAATTTTGCGAGAAAGATGCAAATGGCAATGAACAATAACGATCAATCAACCCTGAACGCTTCTTTCAGTAACCTCAAATCCAGTTTCAAATTTGTAGGTATTTTAACCATTGTCATCTTGTCAATATACCTGTTACTTATATTAATAGCCCTTATCGTTGGTCTATCACGATAAAAACAAAAGTTAACGAATTTTCGAATTGGGATTTCGGGACTTTCCGGAATCCCTTTTTCTTTAAATAAAAAAGAAAGCGACAGGCGGGCAAGCATCTCACCATTCACCATTCGCCTAGTTTGTAGAGTAATAGTTGTAATCTTTCAGCAGCGTTTGTAAAAACTCCAGCGAATCCTGGTCGGTGTGCATTTTGAGCTTCGATTGAATACGATCGGCGATCTTAAGCGACAGGTCGTAATCGTTGCGCTTTTTCACCGTTTCTATAATATTCTTCAGTGTATTGATATCGCGGTCGCTCAACTGCATCACCTGCGGGTACCGGGGTTGATAAGTAGATTCTACCTCCGTGAAAACCGTATCCTGCCACGACGTGCGGTTCTTCAGATCAATTAAAATAGTACCGGCAACCAGGTCGCCCACCCGCTGCGATTTGGGCGTTGCAACAACGCAGATAAAACCGGCAAATATGAATATTATCGACCACCAGGTTGAGTAACCGCTCAGCGCTCCAGCCAATAGTAATACGGGAAAATCAACAATTCTGAACAGCCAGCGAATGAGGTACTGGCTTACGGAAGGTTGTCCGCCCTGCAAAGTCATTACCTTTATTTGCATGGCCATTTTGCCAACGCTTTGACCGTTCATCGTGATCTCGGAAAGCAGGTGATAAAAAATAAAAGGCAGCATGAACAGCACCCCGGCCCAGAGCTCGTCATTCCAGTGGTACCCCACCAGCGCATCCAGGAATTTTGAACCCAGCCACACGTAAGTGCCCTGGATAGTAGCATCAATTAACCAGGCAAAAAAGCGGCGGTGAAAGGGACTGAGCGCAAATTCCACTTCAATGTTAAAGCCGGTATCTAGTTTTACTAATAGCATATAAAACGTTGCAGGTTACAAGTTACAGGTTACAGGGAAAATTCCAATACCAAGCTCCGGGAACAAATTCTCAGGAACCAAATTGGCATTTGGGATTTGCATTTTGGCGCTTTCACCCCATTTAGGGGTAGGATATAACAATTATCTGTTTGCCAACGTTATAACGTTCAAAATTTTACTATTATATTTATTTAGACATTTAATTTGGGCCTGAATAGGTAGATTTGAAACAATAAAAATACGTCTGTGTGAGAGAAGGACTATTTATAAAGAAAAATATTGATAAGTGGAAGAAATATCAATACGAAACCAGCACCGATCCCGATGAAATGGCGCAACAGTTCACCGAACTGGTTAATGACCTTGGTTATTCCAAAACATTTTATCCGCATAGTAAGGTAACCCAGTATTTGAACGACCTGGCTTCACGCATTTATCTTAATATTTACAAGAACAAGCGGGAAGAAACGTCCCGAATCGGCCGTTTTTTTAAAACGGAGTTACCGCTTACCGTTCGCCGGCATCACCGGGAGATATTGTATGCATTTTTCATTTTTGTTGGTTTTGCGATTATGGCGGCTTTTTCGGCAGCCCATGATGAAACGTTTGTGAGGGGCGTAATGGGCGATAGCTATGTGGAGATGACCGAAGATAATATCGCAAAAGGCGAACCTTTTGGCGTGTACAAACAAATGAAAGCCGTTAACATGTTTGCATATATTGCACTGAACAATATATACGTGTCTTTCAGGGTATTTGTGCTGGGTATTTTCATTGGTATTGGCAGTATAAAAGAAATGTTCCTGAACGGGGTAATGGTGGGCTCTTTTCAATACTATTTTTTTGCGAAGAACCTGGGATGGCCGTCTGTACTGGTAATCTGGATCCATGGTACATTGGAAATCTCTGCCATCATTCTGTCGGGTGCAGCCGGGTTGATTGTAGGTAATAGCATCTTATTCCCAGGCACACATAAACGGTTGCATTCCCTGATGCGGGGAGCTAAAGATGGGTTGAAAATAATGATCGGCCTTGTTCCCATATTAATAGTGGCAGCTTTCCTGGAAGGATTTGTTACCCGGTATTCTTATTCCTCCATGCCCCGTTGGGTGAGTATCTTCATCCTGGCCGCCTCATTTATTTTTATTATGTGGTATTTTGTATGGTATCCCATACAGGTACAACGTAGAACGAAAGCAGAAAAAGCCGTTGAATAAATTATTTGCCTTACTGATGAATTATTTTGCTTCATACCGGTTATTGTGTCCCACTGTAAAAACCATACGGATCGTATTGTGCTTTGCGACATTCCTTTGCTGCTCGCAGGTAATACAGGCGCAGGTGGAAGTATCGGATACAGCTATTACCATTATAGCGCCGCCTGAGCTGGAAGATGTAACCGATACTGATATTGAACAAAAAATAACCATTCCCGAAGAACCGCCCGTATTACGCCAGGTATCCGATTCAACCGTTCGTGACCTGCAAAAGAAGAAGGAATTTGCCTATGCCAATGATCCTGCCTACTGGGCCCAGCAACAGAAACGGCAAATACAAACCCAGAGCGAAGAACCCCAAAAAGGATTCTGGGATTATTTCCATTCGTTCTTTTCCAGCTCTGCTATCAAAACCATTACCTACGGTGTGCTGATCGCTTTTTTCCTGTTCGTAATTTATCGCATCATAGTAGTGAATAAATTGTTCCTGTTCTATTCTTCCAAAAAAGCAAAAACAACAGCAACGGGCGAGGAGATCAGTATTGAAGATGACAACCTGGATGAAAAGATAAAAAATGCAGTTGACTCCAAAGATCACCGCATGGCGGTACGGTTTATGTACCTGAAAGCATTGCAGTTATTGAATGAAAAACAATGGATCAGGTACCATGCCGACGGAACAAATTACGAATATGTGAACCAGATGAGCAAACATAAACTGGGCAGCGAGTTCAGCTCTTTAACCCGCGTATACGATTACATGTGGTATGGTGAGTTTACATTAACCCAGGAACAGTTTGACGTAGTATATAAAAATTTCAGCCACTTTTACAACGCCCTTCATTCTTGAAACCAATAATACGATATCATCTTTTGCTTTGGCTGGTGGCAATAGCCGGTCTGGTGGCCAGTTGTGGTTCAGGCAAACGCATGAACAAACGGGTTACCCTTTGGCGCAGTGATAAAATACCCTACGGCACTTATTACGCTTATGAAAACCTGAACGAGATCTTTCCCGATGCTTCGGTGGTGATCAATAAAAAATCGCCCGACGAGTATAAAGGCTTTAGCTTAAAGAACTTTAAAGACGCAACCGAAGAAATAAAATACGATGATCAAAAGACCAGTTATATCATCATTGCAGATGAGGTAATTCCCGATGAAAATGAAGTAGCCGCCTTGCTGAGCATGGTTGCCAGGGGACAACATATCTTTATCTCTTCTTTCCAGATTGGTGAAACCTTGCTGGACAGTCTGCATTTAAAAACGGCATTTTATACTGGTTCTTATAATACATTTGATTCACTAACGGTAAGTGTAAATAATCCCGAAACCAACGATTCGTTGTCGTATTCTTATCCGGGTACGGCCATGGATAATTTTTTTGTATCGGTAGATTCCAGTATTACAACTATCCTCGGAGAAGATAAGTACGGGCAACCCAATTTTGTGCGGTTCGCATACAACGGCGGTGGTTCTTTGTTCATTCACCTGGCGCCGATCACTTTTTCTAATTTCTTTTTATTACACAAACAAAACAAAGCTTATTACGATAACGTATTATCTTATCTGCCGCAAAGCAGTGAAGTGGTACGGTGGGATGATTATTTCCGGCATCATAAATCAGGTAGAGGAGAAGGAGGAGATAGCGGTGGCAGAAAAGGATTATTTGACGCCAGTAGCTGGATGGGCAAACAACCGGCATTGGCCAGGGCCATGTGGTTGTTGCTGATCCTGATGTTGATCATTTACCTGTTTGAAAGCAAACGCAAACAACGCATCATACCGGTCATTCAGCCGTTGAAGAACGCTTCAGTTGACTTTGTAAAAACCATCGGCCGCCTGTATTTTCAACGGCGCGATAACAAGAACCTGGCGCAAAAGATGACCGTGCATTTCCAGGACCATGTTCGCAGCACGTACAGCATTCGCGCTTCGCTGAACGACCCTGAATTTGAAAAACGACTGGCCTGGAAAACCGGGTACGATCTTAAAGCGCTTAAAGACCTGTTGTATTTCATCAATATGTTACAGGACGCGCCCGATGTAACCGATGAAGCATTGCTTGAACTGAATCATAAATTGGAGCATTTTTATAAACACGCATAATACATGGAAAACTTTTTCGATGTTAGAACCGACCTCAGCACGCTGCAGCAATCGGTACACACCTTAAAAAACGAGATTGGTAAAGTGATCGTAGGGCAGGAACAAATGGTGGAACTATTGCTGGCTGCTGTATTAGCCGATGGACATGTTCTTATTGAAGGCGTGCCCGGTGTAGCCAAAACCCTTACTGCCAAATTGCTGAGTAAAAGCATTTCGGTTGGTTTTTCCCGTATCCAGTTCACACCCGACCTGATGCCGAGCGATGTAATTGGTACTTCCATCTTCAACCCCAAGGATTCCACCTTTCAATTCAATAAGGGACCCATTTTCAGTAATATCGTACTGATAGATGAAATTAACCGCGCCCCGGCCAAAACCCAGGCGGCGTTGTTTGAAGTGATGGAAGAACGGCAGGTAACGGTCGACGGTCATTCGTACCTGTTATCAACCCCGTTCATGGTGGTAGCCACGCAAAACCCGATAGAGCAGGAGGGTACCTATCATTTGCCGGAAGCCCAGTTAGACCGCTTCCTGTTCAAGATAAACGTTTCATATCCTACAGCCGAACAGGAATTCAGGGTGGTTATGCAACACCACCAGCAAAACCTGAACGATATGATCAACCAGGTATCGGCCGTGTTATCGGCCGCGCAAATTCATGAATTGCGCAAACAGGTACGCACCATTCATGTGGAAGAAAAGCTGATCAGTTATATTACCACTATCGTAGCCAATACGCGTAACCATAAATCTATTTACCTGGGCGCTTCACCGCGGGCATCCATTGGTATTCTGAATGGCGCCAAGGCGCTGGCTTCCATGCGGGGCCGCGATTTCGTTACGCCCGATGATATCATTTATATTATGCCACCGGTATTGCGTCACCGTGTTGTGTTATCGCCAGAAAAAGAAATGGAAGGCGCTTCTACCGATGATGTGATTCAGCAGATCATAACAAGCATTGAAGTACCGAGGTAGTTTTAAGTTTGTAGTTTATTGTTTATAGTTTATTGTTTGTGGTTGCTGCCGCGCCCTGAGTCTCAAAACTTCTTTTGAGCTACCCTCAAAAGAACAACAAACCATAAACCACAAACCATAAACAGTACCATTTTCAGCTTGCATTCATCATTCAGTAAAGCATGACCTTTTACAAAAAATACATATTACCCTTGTTCTTCGGACGCCATTTTTACTGGACGTTCGTTGCAATTATTTTACTGTTTGTGCTGTCGTACAACTGGCCCGTGTTATACCCGGTGGCACTGATAAGCCTGTGGTTTTTCGTAGCCATGGTGTTACTGGATTATGCGCTGCTCTTCTTCCGGAAAAACGGGTTGAAAATACAACGCATCGTAAGCGACCGGTTCAGCAATGGCGATATCAATAAAGTACAGCTCACCATTACCAACCAGTTTCATTTTCGCATTCAGTTAAATATAATTGATGAGATCCCGGTTCAATTTCAGCAACGCAATTTTTCGGTAACGGGCGTATTGAACAGCGGGGAAACGCAGAACATCAACTACACCTTGCGACCTGTTGAACGGGGCGAATACATTTTTAATGACACCAATGTATTCGTAAAAAGTCCGTTGCGGCTGGTTGTACGCCGTATAAAGAATGAAGGGGAGCAAATGGTAAAAGTGCTGCCTTCGTATTTGGCCTTGCGCCAGTTTGAATTGATGGCGTATAGCAATAACCTGGCAGAAGCCGGCAGTCGCAAGATCCGTAAAATTGGCCATAGCCTTGAGTTTGAGCAGATCAAGGAATATGTTACCGGCGATGATATTCGCACCATCAACTGGAAAGCTACAGCCCGCAAAGGCGGACAATTGATGGTAAATAATTATACCGATGAGCGCAGCCAGCAGGTGTATTGTGTTATTGATAAAGGCCGCGTAATGAAAATGCCGTTCGAAGGCATGACGCTGCTCGATTATGCCATCAATGCTACGCTGATCTTATCGCGCGTGGCGCTGATAAAACAGGATAGGGCCGGGCTGGTTACGTTTGCTGAGAACATCAGCCATTTTTTACCGGCCGACCGCAAAGCGGCCCAAATGGGAAGCATCCTGGAAACCCTGTACAACCAACAGACCAAATTCCAGGAAACTGATTTCGAAAAGCTGTATGCGCATGTGCGTACCCGCATTTCGCAACGCAGCCTCATTGTATTATTTACCAATTTTGAATCGTTGTCGGGTTTGCAGCGCCAATTACCCTACATCCGCCATATTGCCCGCAATCACCTGGTGCTGGTGGTATTTTTTGAAAATACCGAATTGCGCCAACTGACCGACGAACCGGCCGAAGACATTGAAAAGCTGTACACAAAAACAATTGCAGAAAAGTTTATGTATGAAAAGCGGTTGATCGTAAAGGAGCTGCAACAGCATGGCATTTTCACTATTTTGACCGCGCCGAAAAATCTTACGGTAAATACCGTTAATAAATATTTGGAACTGAAGGCCAGGCAGGCAATTTAATTTGTTTATGGTTTGTAGTTTGTGGTTTGTAGTTTGTGGTTGCCGCCGCGCTTGAGCTGTTCTGTATTTGCTTGCAGCTTGCAGCTTGAAGCTTGCCTAAGCAATTGCTGCAGTTCAGCCCCCGCATTTTTCAAATTTTCAAATTTGCCAATTTTCAAATTACCTTCGCAGCCAAATGCAACAGGCGCCTAAAAATATTTTTGAAGAAGGACAGGTTTTATTGATCAATAAACCGCTTGAGTGGACTTCCTTTGATGTAGTTCGAAAAATTCGTTCCGCCATAAAAATAAAGAAGGTAGGCCATGCCGGCACCCTCGACCCGCTGGCGACCGGTATGTTGATCCTGTGCACCGGTAAATTCACTAAACGCATCAATGAATACATGGCGCAGGAAAAGGAATATACCGGTACATTCACCCTGGGCGCCACTACACCTACTTACGACCTCGAGAGCGATCCGCAGGACCTTAAAGATTACAGCGCTGTTACCCCCGAACAATTAAATACCATTGCCCAACAATTCACCGGCGAAATATTACAGGTGCCGCCCATGCATTCGGCCATTAAAAAAGATGGCAAACGGGTGTACGAACTGGCCCGCAAAGGCCAGACCATTGAGCTGGAGCCCCGCAGGATCGTGATCAAAGAATTTGAGTTTACACGTATTGAAATGCCTGTAGTGCATTTCAGGGTGGTTTGCTCAACCGGCACGTATATCCGCAGCCTGGCCAATGATGTGGGAAAAGCCGCCGGTTGCGGCGCCTATTTAAACAGCCTTTGCCGTACGAGGATCGGGAGTTTTACATTAGATAAATCTATGACGATGGAACAGGCGCTGGAGTGGGTGAAAGAAATGAAAAATGAAGAATAAGAAATGAGAAATGAAGAAGGGAAGAAATATCGAATATTGAATGTCAAATGTTGAATGTCGAAATGAAAAGCGAAGTCGATGGGCCTTTACTTTTTCATTTTTAATTTTACATTTCTCATTCTTCATTTCCCTGTATTCACTTCAACATTCAAAATTCAATATTCTACATTCAATATTTAGAACGGGTACCCGATTCCCAACTGAAACTGCCCGTTCAGGATCCTGATATCATTAAACCAGCCATCATTCTTATAGGCAAACAATGGGTCTTTGATCTTATAAGCCCAGTCGAGCCTGATCAGGAAGAAATCAAAATCGAACCGCAGGCTGCTCCCGGCGCCAATAGCAAGGTCTTTATATAACCGGCTCAATTTAAAGGAGGCTTCCGGTATTTTAGCTTTCGTAACCGGATCGAATTCGGTACTCCAGATATTACCAATATCTACAAACAGGGCGCTGTTCACTTTAATACCGGCAATGGTAGTAATATTAAAACGGAATTCTGTGTTCAGCTCTATCTGCATATTACCAAAACGCTCAATTCCGCTGGTGTCAGGTTTATCGTACAGGTTCGCAGAACCAGGCCCCAGCCGCCTAATAGGCCAGGCGCGCATGCTGTACGGACCGCCGGCAAAAAAGGCTTTGAAGAAGGGCAGGTTATTTTCTTTCACAATCTGTCCGCTACCCGTATCCGCTTTTCCATATACATAACCATATCCGGCAAAAGCCCGGAAAGCCCATGAAGAATGCGGGTGATTAATATAGTGTTTAATCTCTCCGTCTACTTTAACAAACCGCGCCAGGGAACCCAGTTCAAGCCGTTTTATGAGGCCGAACAAAGCGCCGCTTTCTTCCACCCGGCCCCGTAACAGCGTAAGCTTATTATCTTTTTCTATCCCGGTCGAAAGGCTCATTATCTGGCTAATGATAAGCCCGTCATTGAAGGCAAATTTGTATGAACTGATCTTGTTCTCCAGCTTCTGCAAGCTGTCCAGCTTTTTTACATCGGTATATTCATAATTGAAAGGAATGTATTGCCAGGTCTTCCGCCATCTTTGCCCAACCAGGTCCTGGTCTTCGCGGCGCCGGCCCTTTACCCACTCATACCCCCAGGAAGTATTGAAGGAGCGCGATTGGAACAACAACAGCCTGTCGGTATAGGCCGCATTCAGGTTTAATAAGGTGCGCGCGTTGATGAAGCTGTCGGTCTTTATTTTTATCGGCGAAATGAATTTGGGAAAGTTGATGGTATGCGCCAGACTTGCCTGCAGGGTTTGAATGATGTTGGTACCTAACTCTATACCAAACCGGGCGCTGGTCACGGTTTGAATGGCTTCGCGATATGCATTCCGGTTCAGTAAGCGGCCATTCAAACCAATACCAAACAACTGGCCGGTAGTAAGGAAGTCGCTTACGTTACGGCTGGTTTCAAAGGATACATTCAGGTTTTGCTTGGGAGCAGGGTATAGCCGCAACTTCGCATCCAGCAGGGGGCGGCTGCTGTCGTACCGTTCTACCATTTCCACATCTACATTTTGCCAGGCGCCCAGGCTGGTAAAATTATTAATGGTGCGAAAATAGCGCCGTTGCACATACAACGATCCCGGCCTTATGTAAATGTTATTGGCTATAAAAGGTAATTTAAAGCGCCGGGAATTATAAATAAAGCTATATCCCTTTATGTGGGTGGTATCATGGATGGTAGAATCAAACTCTTCCTGGTAAATAGCATCGGGGTAAACGGTCACGCTGCCGATGTAGAACTTTTTCAACCGGCTGCTGTCTTTTACCGGTTGCTGTTTTATCACCACATTAATGGTGGGGTTCTCTCTTTTCCTGCGTAAAGAATCCAATAACCTGATCTGATCAAACGGATCGAGGGTTGGGTCAATTAATGCAGCTACCACGGTATCTACTTCCGCATATATATCTTCTTTATGCAGCTTGTAATAACCATTGTTGCGGAAAACGGTCAACAACCTGTCCAGCTCGTCCGATACTTTTTGCAGGGTATAGGGTTCGGTCTTTTTCAGCATCGATTTATCCTGCTGGCGCAGGGCTAACCGCTGCAATTCGGGGTCCCGGAAGGCATACCCGATGGAATCGAGCCGCAGCACCTTGCCCGGGATCACCGTGAAACTGATGTGGGCCCGGTATTGCTTTTTACCTACGGTATCTATGCGGAAAGTATCGCGTATAACAGGATGAAAGTAACCCAGCGAATGCAGCAGACTGGTCATAAAGATGCGGGACCGGCCTATATTGACGGTATCAAATACCGGCGGTTTTAATAATACCCTACGAACCCCGGCGTAAGAAATGACGCGGGTCTTTAAACTGTCATCCAACTGGTTTTGCAACCGCTCTTCCATTTGCAGTTTATCGGGCACATTGCCTTCGATATTGATATTGGTTTTATAAACAAAGGGTTTGCCAGCCTGATATTTTTTAGGAACTGTGCAGGATGTAACCGACGCCAAAACAAAAGCGCAATACGCTATCCAACGAACCAATCTAAATGCAGTAACTTGCCGGGCTAATAACATATTTTGTTTAAACGGAATGCAATGTTGATTAAATCTCAGGTCAAATATATTCAAAGTTTAAGCCACAAAAAATTGAGAGATAGCGAAGGGGTGTTTGTAGCCGAGGGGCCGAAGCTAATTAACGAATTATTAAGTGCCCGCCTGCCCCTGCAACAACTATATGCCGTAAAGGAATGGATCGACGGACAGGATAAAAATATTGCCACAACCGTAACAGAGGTCTCCGCCTCAGAACTGGAGCGCATTTCTTTATTGCAAACCCCCAACCAGGTGTTGGGCATATTTAAAAAACCGGCATTTACCGCGAGCAAGCCTGAGCGTAATACCCTGTCATTGATGCTCGATACCATACAGGACCCGGGGAATATGGGTACTATCATTCGTTGTGCCGACTGGTTTGGTATTTCGCAGGTCTTTTGCAGTGCCGATTGTGCCGATGCCTATAATCCCAAAGTGGTACAGGCTTCTATGGGCAGTATTGCGCGGGTACAGGTGCAATATGGGTCATTGACCGGTTGGCTGAAGCAGGCGCCCGGCCTGCCAACCTATGCAGCCGTATTGAACGGTACCGATCTGCGTTCACTGCCCCCGGTTAAAGAGGGCATTATTATTATAGGTAATGAATCGAAGGGCATCAGCGAAGATCTGCTGGCCCTGAGCAGCAACCGGATAACCATTCCACGACTTGGTAAGGCGGAATCGTTAAATGCAGCGGTTGCTACAGGAATTATTCTTTCACATATTACCAGTTTATAAATTTGTGGTTTGTAGTTTGTGGTTTGTTGTTGCTGCCGCGCTTTGTGCCTCTCGAAACCTATCAGAAATCCTTGAAATTAAAGAACAACAAACAACAAACCATAAACCACAAACAGTTTTATTACTCTTTCTTCACAACAATCCTTTGTGTGGCGTCCATCAAAATGTCGTCGAATAATTTTTTTATTTCTGCATAACCGGCAGCCGGAATTTTATACTGCTTCAAAACCAGGGTAGCGGTAGAATAAACAGCTTTTTCCGATTCGTTATACCAGTATTTGGTACTGTAGGTGGCATAGGCGCACGATTGCTCTTTGGGTTTGGGCAATGCTTCCACTACGGCGCCGGCCGGTAACCTGAATATGGTGGTATCGGTATATTCAAAAGGGTTCTGAAAATAATAATCCAGTTTACGGTTTTCGGCTTTGGGCAGTTTGGTTTCCCAGAATTTATACAACCGGGGCGCCAGGAACATTTTATTGCCGGCAGTAAATTCAGGTACTTTTTCAATGACCATATTCAGGGCCGTTGTATAATATTCGGTGCTGTCTTTTTTCAGATATTCGAACTCATCAGGCTGCTTGAAACCAAAACGATATACGATCGACTCTTTCTGATCGTCTTTCTTCTCGTTCGCAATATTATCCATGATCACCCTGTAACGCCCGGTTGAACGGAAGAGAGTAGCCGTTTTACCAGACCCATCCTCGGCCAGGTTAACGGTAGTTGTAACCAGGAATTTATTATCACCAGCCCGGCTAACCGGTGTAGGCACCAGCACGCCGCCTTCGTCGGTAACGAGTAATGCATTCCGGTTTTCAGTGAACGAACTCAACACATCGAAATCGGCAGTTGAACTGGTACATTCCAGCCATATGGAATCTTTAGGTTGCGGCACACACAGGATCACATGGTCGAAGGAAAAGCTCGAAGGAAAATCTTTGTCAACCGGCTCACTGTTATAACCCGAGTTAATGATGGCCACATGACTGTTTATATTCACGGCTTTCAGCGCCGCTTTCATATAATTGCTCAGCGCTTTACAATCGCCATACTTTTTCTTGTCGGTAAAATCGGCAGAAAATGGTTTTAAACCGCCAATGCCCAATTGAATGCTTACATACCTGAAGTTCTTTTGCAGGTAATCATAGACCAAACGTACTTTTTCCCGGTCTGAAGAAGCGTCTTTAACCAGATTGCGAAAGAAGGCTTTTCTGTCTTCCGGTAATTCATCGAGCCCTTTGTATAATTTGCCGATCCAGTCGCCATACGATTTCCAGGAAGAAAATTCGCCCTGGCTACCATAAAAGGAGAACCGGTTGGGCGCCAGTAAAATAGCCGGATAGCGGTTTTGATAACTTACCGCGCCGGCTTCGTCTTCTATAGGCGGCAAATCGGAAACCGACCATTTATATAACCGGTATTGACCGTCTTCGGAAACCTGCGGCGCCAGTTTTATGTTCTTTTCCTTATACCGCAAGTCGAGGTCTTTAGGCACCTTGGCGGTAAAACTTGATTTTTGAACTCCCTGGCCCGGCTTAATAATGTTATAGGAGGGAAAGAACAGGGTTTCTTTAAACTTCAGCTCATACTCATATTCCACGTTTACCGGGTAGGTTGAAACCGGCACATGAATGTAGGTAAGAAATCCATCCTCGATCAGCCCTTCGCCGGTTGCCACCGTGCGCATATCTTTCTTTTTATACTTGTTTATCTGCCTGCCAAACATATCGTATACCGTGATGGTTACATCACCCAACGAAACTATTTTTGACGTTTCTGTACCGAACGAAAGGGCTGATTTTCCCTTTTCATTTTTAACGGTCAGCATATTATGCACCTTGTAAGAAGCCCTGTCGATATCCGTTACTTCAAATACAATTTCCTCGAACCGCTTGATAACGTCCGCCTCTTTTTTCACGGCATCAGGCACTGACGACAGATCGTACAAAGGTAGCTGCGCCTGCACACCAACGGCAATGCAACAAAGTACAGTTATGATCGGTAAGCACTTTTTCATAGAAATTATCCTTTTTTCTTAATGGCGATCTGTTCGCTCAGTACGGCAAACAATTGTTTATAAAATTCCTTAAAATCGGCGTATTCCTGAACGGTAAAGAATGGTTTTTTAAATTCCAGTGTCATTCTTACGGCCAGTTGGTTGTTTTCAGCCACCAGGCGCCGGGTAATGGAGATGCTGGTATCGGGCATAATTATTCGCATATTCTTCGGCAATGTTTCAAAAGCATAGCCTTCGGGAATGGTTATATTGGCCACGATGCTGTACGACTGGTTCACGCCAAAGAAAACATCCGAGAACCGGTTATCGGCCACAAAAGGATTTTTCTCAAGCCGTGTAAACAGGTTGGTTGAAAAATATTTGTATTCGCCTGAGGAATTAACCGGCATCTTGAATTGCGCTTTTTGTATCAGCGGCATGGAATCGGCATCCAGGTTTTCCAGTACCAGGCTGTCGATGGTGGCGCCCTGGTTATCGGCTTTGAAATATTTTTCTATGTATTTGCTCTTTTCTTTTTTAGCATCCTCAATGCGCTGCACCCGGTCATAATCGTAACTGAACAGGCTAACGCGCCCGTTCATAATGCCCTCTTCATTAATGGCAGCCTGCATTACAACAACATTTTTCAATAATGTTTTATCATTCCATAGCGATTTCCAACCCCACTCAAAAGTTTCCGGTTTCTCTATCACCAGCCCTTCAGAGTACATCACGTCCAGGGGAATTAAATGCGAGGGGGTAATTTTTTCCGTTGCATCCAATACATAGGGTTTATCGCCGATCTCAACATACGCCAGCACTTTATCAAACTGTTTTACATCGGCTATAGCGCTGGTAACAGCGCCATGCGCCCGGGTGCTTACCAGGAGAGCATGCGCTTTCAACCCGGCGTCCTTCAACAGGTTCACCAGTATCAGGTTGATCTCACCGCTGGTTCCCTTTTTATCTTTCCACGCCGTTTTAACGCCATTTAAAGCCCAGATATTACTTAACCCGTTCCATTCCATATTCTTACGAACGTATTCATGAATGATCGCCATTTTACGATATGGGTCGGTAATGTTTTTCAATTGCTCATCGAGGTCGGCGGTGCGGGGTATGTTCCTTTTCAACTGAATGCCAAAATCCTCATCCTCCATAAGGGTTTTGATCTGTTCGGGCCAGGTCTTAATAAGACTTTGCCGGCGGGTAGCCAGGTTGACCGCCAGGAACCGGAATTCAATGCGCTGCAGATAGTCTTTATCACAACTGATATAGGGCTCGTCGCGCAGGGCCGGAATATCTTTCATGGAATAAACCTGGAGCAACCGGGTGCCCTTGGTATCCTTTTTAGTTTCGTAGGGCAATACGCAAAGCGGCGTTGCATACACTTCAATTGCACTGGGAAAATCAACGCGATAGCGGCTGTATTTCACCGGTATGCTTCGTTGAAAATACCAGTTCTCCAGGCTGACGCCACTCCATGCCTGCGTCCATTTATATTCAATGATGCTGCCCGCTTTTACTTCAGGGAAGGTGAATATTTGTTCGGTACGATATTTATCGATGGGCTTTTCATAAATGAGCTTCTTCTCCACCTTGGTGGTAACAATGTTACCTGCGCCATCGAGGTTATAGGTTTGGGCCGACAAGTTCTTAATATATTCAACATTGCGATAGCTGTAATAAGGAATTTTAATGTCGGCCTGGTCCTTGCCTTTATCTTTCAGGATCTTTATGCGTACATGCCGTTCCAGTTGCATGCTGCTGCCCATGGAAGACAGATCGCAGTACAGTTCGCCAACATCGAAGAGCACAACTGCTTCTGCTTTTTCATCAAAATCACATGTTTTCATTTCCAGGTCTGCCTTTTCAACTTTTCCAAAGCCTGGAATGTCGCCGCCTTTCTGCGCAAGCGATGATAATGTAATTGCCAGGCAGGCGATAAGGATTGTTAATTTGGTCATGGGTTTATTATGGTTAATGCTTTCAATCGAGAATGCTGGCAAAACAGCTAGTGGCTAGTAGTAAGTGGCTAGTAGGGCTTACTATTCGTGATTCTCCTTTGAATTTTCACATCCTTATTCGCTTGCTTTTCCCCGCTCGCCACTTGCTTCTTACTACTCGCTTTTTTCCCACTCGCTACTTACTACTAGCTTTTTTTCTCCACTCGCCACTTGCTACTCACTACTCGCTATTCTTTTGCCTTCCCACTCGCTACTCGCTTAATTATCGTTTTCTCAACACAACCTGCTCATTCATGATCTCCGCCATTTTTTTATAGAAGTCTTTCACATAATCATATTCCTCTGCGGTGAATACGCTGCGGGTAGTGGCAATTACATATCGCACCAGGATCGTATTTTCTTTTACTTCCAGCAACCGGGTAAGAGAAATACTGGTATCCGGCATGATCATGCGTACATTCTTGGGCAGGCTTTCTATTTTTAATGAAGCCGGTAATTCTATGGTTTCAACAACCGTATGCGATTGCAGGCAGCCATAATCGATATTGGTAAACCGGATATCAGAGATGAACGGGTTTTTGGCAATACCACTGAACAGGTTCAGGTTAACCAGCTTGTAATCGCCGCTTACAGTAGCAGGAATGGAAAAATGAAACTGTTGTTCAAGCGGCATTGAATCGTTCTCGAGATTATTCAAAACCAGGCTATCCAGTTTCAACCCTGCCTGGTAAGTGGTATAGTAATTTTCACGAAAACGTTCCTTATCACGCGCCCAGGCCCGCATGCGGTTAAGCCGGGCGTATTCATCGCTTTGAATGATCGCTTCGCCCGTTAAAGCGCCTTCATCATCTATAAGGGCATGAATGCTTACATAGTTCTTGTCTTTTTTAGCCGTTTCTGTTAAAGTAATGATGCCGCCTTTTTTACGATTAACAACAAACGCTTTGGTATTGATGACCGAGAACGGTATCATAAAGGGCGGGGTATAGGCGCCTGCTGCATCAAGCACATATTTATTGTCGCCAATTACCACATACGCCATTACTTTATTGAATTGATCGATAAAAGGATATTCCGGGTTCACTTTGCCATGGCCACGTTCGCTAACCAGCAAAGGATAAACTTCCAGTCCGGCTTCTTTCAGCAGGTTAATCAACAGCAGGTTAACGTCACCGCTGCTGCCTTTCTTTTTTTCCCAGGCCTCCTTAACGCCACTGGTAGTTCCAATGCCGCCGATGCCATTCCAGCCAACCGCTTTATAAACTAAATTGTAAACGGCAGCCATCCGCTCAAACGGAGGCGACATCGCTTTTACTTTGTTGATCCATTCTTCCCCAACCGGTATGTTCTTATTCAGTTGAAGACCAAATACGGGGTTCGACATCAACTCACGGGTAACTTCATTCCACGTAGTCATGTAGCGCGTAGTACCGCCAAAAGTGCCCTGGTAGCCCGACAACTGAAATTCCACGTGTTGCAGGTAATCTTTTTCAGCATCCATGAACGGTTCATCGCGCAAACCGGCAATGTTCTTCATTCCAAAATAAATTCTGCCCGAACCCTTTTCCTGTTTTATTTCAATAGGGAATTGTTCGCTCTTGAATACGCGGTAAGCAAATTCGTAATTAGGCATTACCACCAACGTAAACTGGCTGTTCATAACAGGCAGCTCGCTCTGGAAATACCAATCGTTGAGGTAACTATAACTTTTAGAAGTAGTGGTGTATTTGTATTCAATAATGCTGCCCACCTGCACATCGGGAAAGGCAAATTTAACTTCGGAGATGCGTTCATTTATTTTTTGCCGGTAAATGGCAGAAGAAGGCACATGTTTAATATCGGCAACACCATTGGGAGTAACATTATAAGTGTAGGCTTCAATGTTACTTATATATTCAATATCGTCCTTATGAATATAACGAATAGCAATATCGCCATGCCGGTTGCCCCTGGACTTTAGAATTTTCAGCCGGACACGCCTGGTAAAAATAAGATTATACTGCTCGTTATGATCTGCGGATGCCTGGTCAAGGATCACTACGGCATCGGCTTCCTTATCAAAAGAACAAACAGTCAGGGTTTTCTCATCTGCTGTGATTTCTCCAAATTCAGGTAAGGTTGTTTGTGCCGCACACAGGTTTACTATAGCAAGCAACAACCAGCTACAAACAAAGCGTTTCATGTACAGATGCTTTTTAGCAATTACAAAAAACATCGAATGTTGAATGTCGAAGGCAAAACCCGAACCGGGAATTTCACTTCGATATTCATCATTAAAATTCGTTATTCGATATTTAATTATGAGATAAACGGTTGTCTGATTCGTTTATTCCCAGCCTCCCCGATTTTGTAAATTTATTCGTTCATATCAACCAGCCGGTATAGCTTTGTTGAAATTGGCAACCTGAACTAAATATGAGTGGAATTGTTCTGTAATCTGGGGTAGGGCGGTTTTCATATTGGGTTAATTTATGCAAGTATAATAAAAAAAAAGAACCATATTCACCTGGTAGGATAAAAGCACGCAAATATGTTATCGAAAAATGCTAGTATGTTAATTTTTTATATAACTCTGGCAATGGCCGGGTTAGGGCAACAAAATAACAAACCAGAAAAAAAAGCGCCCGGTGGGGCGCCTGGCGCCACTTATAATCGTTTAGATAACACTTTGTTATGGAAAATAAGCGGGAACGGCCTCACGCGGTCATCCTACCTGTTTGGCACCATGCACGTTTTATGCGCCGAAGATGCCACGGTGAGCGACAGCCTGAAACTGGCCATTAAATATTGCGACCGGATCTATTTTGAGCTCGACATGGACAATATGTACGAATTGATGGGCGCCGTGAAATACCTGCGCATGAACGACGGCAAAAAATTGTCGGAGCTGCTCACCAAAGAAGAATACGCGCGGGTAGAAGCGTATTTCAAAAGCCACTCGGTTCCATTACCATTGACCATGATGAACCGGTTCAAACCCTATTTCATTTCCAGCCTCATTGGCGAGCAAATGATGAGCTGTTCGCAAAAGAACGGGATGGAAGAACTGATCATGCGGGAAAGCAAGCAATACCCGAAAGAAATAAGAGGGTTGGAAACGACCGAATTCCAGGCTTCCATCTTCGACAGCATACCCTACGAAAAGCAGGCGAAAGACCTGATTAACTATATCGACAGCATAGACAATTACAAACAGGTAACCATGGAAATGGTAAAAGTGTACCGCGAGCAAAACCTCGACCGGATGGATACGCTGATGCACAAAAGCGATCCCGGGATGGATGAATATATGGACCTGCTGCTGTATGGCCGCAACCGTCATTGGGTTGAACAAATGCCGGCATTGATGAATAAGCAATGTATTTTATTTGCCGTAGGAGCGGGGCATTTACCCGGCGAACAGGGCGTAATTAACCTGTTGCGAAAAAAGGGTTACAAAGTTACGCCGATGGGGAATGTGAACAGGAAGACGGAGAGTTTGTGAGGATTTAGAGATTTCGGAATTTTGAGATTTAGCGATTTCTCGTAGGGCTAAACCCAAATGAAATCAAAAAACCTGCCTGCCGGCAGGCAGGTCACTAAATCTCAAAATCAGAAATTATCGAAATCAGTCAATTTCGTTTAAAACTGTTCCAGTGCACTAAAGAAGAAATTACCTTCAATCAATGCATTCTCGTCGCTGTCGCTACCATGAACGGCATTTTCGCCAATGGAAGTAGCAAACAATTTACGAATGGTGCCGGCTTCTGCCTGGGCAGGGTTGGTGGCGCCGATCAGGGTACGAAACGCTGAAACAGCATCAGGCTTTTCCAGTATGGCGGCAATGATCAATCCGCTGCTCATAAAGTCAACCAGTTCGCCATAAAAGGGACGCTCTTTATGCACTGCATAAAACTCACCGGCTTTTTCCTTACTTAACTTGGTCATTTTCAGCGACACAACGCGGAAACCTTCTTTAATGATCCGGTCCAGGATAGCTCCGGCATGCCCGTTTTTCATGGCGTCGGGCTTAATCATTGTAAACGTGCGGTTACTCATACAATCTTCAATTTTGGCCGCAAAAGTAAGGAAATGGTTTGTTGTTTATGGTTTGTTGTTTGTTGTTATTCCTAATTCAGGCAGTCATTAAAATTTTCATCTTCAAAACCAAAAAGGTATGCCATCATTAAAGATAGCATGCCTTTTATATTATGTTTTTACATTCTGCTTTATAAATCTGCCGCATTTAATAAAGACTTTCAAAAGCGCGGCAGCAACCACAAACCATAAACCACAAACCACAAACTATTTTGGCTGTTGGACTTTATTTCCGCAACTTTGCTGCCGTTTCATGAAACCTATACAAGAGATATATCCACTTTTAACTACCCCACGTAATGTGGTGATTACCACGCATCAGAAACCTGATGCGGATGCCATGGGCAGTTCCCTGGCCATGTATCATTTCCTTAAATCCTTTGGCCATTCGGTAACCATAATTTCGCCTACCAACTGGGCTAAATGGCTCGACTGGATGCCAGGCGCCTCTACCGTTATTGATTATGAACTGCAGCGCGACAGGGGAGAAGCCGCCTTACAACAGGCGCAATGGGTTTTCTGCCTCGATTTCAATGTGCTCATACGCACCAAGCATATGGCTAACTCCTTACGCCAGGGCGCTTATGACCGCATTCTGATCGATCATCACCAGCAACCCGAAATGGGCACCTATACCTGGGGCATCAGTGATACCGGTAAAAGCAGCACCTGCGAAATGGTGTATGATTTTATTGTACAATCCGGTTATAGCGACCGCATTACCCCGGCTATGGCCGATTGCTTATATGCCGGTGTTATGACCGATACCGGGTCGTTCCGTTTTGGTTCGGCCAGCGCCTCCGTTCACCGGATGGTAGCCGACCTGAAAGATCGCGGGTTACAACATACCCTGGTGCATGAGAACATTTACGATAACTTCCTGGAGAACAGGCTCCGCTTCATCGGGCACATTCTGCTGCACCGGATGGACCTGTTCTATGAATATAATACTGCGCTTATTTCCATTCCCAAAAAAGACTTATTGCGATATGAAATTAAAACCGGCGATACCGAAGGGCTGGTGAACTATCCTTTAAGCATCCAGGGCATAAAACTGGCCGCTCTGGTAATTGACCGCGATGAGGAACGGAAATGGAGCTTCCGCAGCAAAGGCGATTTCGATGTAAATACTTTTGCCCGCACCTATTTTGAAGGCGGTGGTCATTACAATGCTGCCGGTGGCCGCAGCAGCGATTCGCTCGATGTTACCGTTCAGCATTTCATTGAGGCTATGAAGAAAAACGAGTTGCAATTACAATAAAACTTTATTTAAATAAGCAGATGAATCGTCCATGACAAAATTTTCATTATCATACAACAGTCTATGAAAATTTTGGCATGGTAAGATCCATCTGGCCAAAAGACAATAAATATTCTCAGATGAAAAAAACAACTATTTTATTAAGTGCCCTCTCTTTATTGTTATTGGGAACGGCCTGTAAGAACAGTGGGTTCAAAAAAACAAAAAGCGGCTTGCTTTATAAGATCGTCTCTTCCGGTAATGGACCTGCAGTAAAACGGGGTGATGTTATAAAACTCACGTTTGTACATAAATTAAGAGATTCCGTACTTGCCAGCTCCGAAGATCAAATGCCTTTTTATGCAAAGGTCGACAGCGTAGGGCCGATATACGATCCACAGGAAATATTCACCCTGCTGCACAAAGGCGATAGCGCAGTAGTGATTCGCCTGGCCGACAGCCTGGCTAAAAAACAAGGCATGCTGCCAGAGTTCATCAAACCAAAAGATAAGCTCGTTTTATCGTTTAAAGTAATAGAAGTATTTACCGTTGACAGCGTTGCCCAAAAAGACCAGATGGCAGAAATGCAAAAGGCCCAACAACGCCAACAAAAAAAGCAGGAAGACCTGAAAGGACCTAAAGTAAAAGAACTGGAAGACTACCTCGCCAAAAACAATATCAAGTTCCAGAAAGCGCCTCAGGGTACTTTTGTTGAAATAAAAGATCCAGGTAATGGCGCCCAGGTTGATTCGGGTAAATTTTGCTCTATCCGTTATACCGGTAAATCATTCCCTTCTATGAAAGTGTTTGAAACCAACATGGAAGCCGGTAAACAACCTTTCGATGTGGTAGTTGGCACACACGCCGTAATTCCTGGTTGGGATGAAGGTTTGAAATATTTCAAAAAGGGTGGAAAAGGTACACTGTACATTCCGTTCTTCATGGCCTATGGTGCACAACCTGGTCCTGGCGGAAAACAATACGAAAACCTTGTTTTTGATATTGAAGTGGTGAATGTAAGTGATTCAGCGCCTAAACAAGCTATGCCTCCCGGAATGCCAATGCCTCCTCAACAACATGGCGCAGGTGATGGACATAAGCATTAAGAAGTTTATGGTTTATTGTTTATAGTTTGTAGTTGCTGACGCGCTTTGAGAAGTCTTTACTATAACGCACCGCAAAATAAACTAAAAGGTATGTTATCTATTGATAGCATACCTTTTCTCATTTTTTGAGGCTACATAATATGTAAGGCTGCCGAACAGTGAACGAACAACAAACAACAAACAACAAACAACAAACAACAAACAACAAACAACAAACAACAAACAACAAACTACAAACAACAAACTAATTCTATTGCTTCTTTCGCCTCCTTCACATCATGTACTCTTATAATATTTGCACCATGTAGTAATCCGACGGTATTTAACACCGTAGTTCCATTAAGGGCTTCCTCTGCGGTTATGCCCAGGGTTTTATAGATGGTCGATTTGCGGGAAAGACCGATGAGGATGGGTTTATCGAGCATTTTCAATGCCGCCAGGTTCTTCAACAGGGTAAAATTATGGGCAGGCGTTTTGGCAAAACCAAAGCCCGGATCGATGATCATATCGGTAATGCCGGCGGCATGGCATTCGGCAATCTTTTGAATAAAGAAATCAAGCACCTCGCGGGTTACGTTGTCGTAGGTGGCATGTTGTTGCATGGTAGCCGGCGTACCTTTCATATGTGTACATACATAGGGAACCTGCAGGCGGCCTGTAGTGGAGAGCATAAGCGGGTCGATAGTGCCCGCACTGATATCATTAACTATTGAAGCGCCGGCTGCCACTGCCTCCGCCGCTACGCGCGCATAATACGTGTCAATAGAAACTACGGCTTCCGGGAAATTAAAACGCAATGATTCAATAGCACCAATAACCCGTTGCAGTTCTTCATCGGGCGTTACCTGGGTGCTGTTGGGCCTGGTGCTCTGTCCGCCAATATCCAGGATATCGGCGCCGGCCTGCAGCATGTGTTCGGCCTGTTTTAAAATGCCGGATTCGCCCATAAACCGGCTTCCTTCATAAAACGAATCGGGCGTGGTATTAATAATGCCCATCACCAACGGTTTCTCCGTAACCAGTAAGCGGCCTTTACAATTCAGCGTATACATTTATGGTTTGTTCGTTATTTTTATTCACAAATGTAACATACTCATTTGTTTGTTACATTTGATTATTAATGAAAGGCTAGTAGCAAGTAGCTAGTGGCGAGAGGGGAAATGCAGGCAGGAAAACTGCAAATAATAGCGAGTTTCGAAATGGAAGTCCTACTAGCCACTTACCATTTACCACTAGCCATCACCACACAATATTCTATATGAGAATTTTACTTACCATTACCCGTATCATCGTAGGCGTTCTGTTTATTTTCTCCGGATTGGTAAAAGCCAATGACCCCCTTGGACTGAGCTATAAAATGCAGGAATTTTTTGAAGTGTGGGGCTGGAGCTTTCTCGATAATTATACACTGACCTTTTCGGTAGCCATGATCGCGTTTGAGATCATTGCCGGCGTGGCCGTGCTGGTAGGCTGGCAAATGCGTTTGTTCAGTTGGCTGCTGTTGCTGCTGATCGTGTTTTTTACCTTTTTGACGGGTTATGCGCTGTTCAGCGGAAAAATACGTGAATGCGGTTGCTTTGGCGATTGCATTCCCTTAACCGCCGACCAGTCTTTTATGAAAGACCTGATCCTGCTGGTAATGATCGGCTTTATTTTCTGGCAACGAAACAAGATCACCCCTTCTTTAAATACGATGTACAGTCTTGTAGCCCTTTTCTTTACCACCGTTTTCTCCTTTGCTTTTCAGTGGTACGTACTGTTACACCTGCCTGTAAAGGATTGTTTGCCGTATAAGATCGGCAATAATATTCCTGAAAAAATGCAGGCGCCGCCCGGTTCTATACCCGATAGCACCGTTATCAGTTTTGTATATGAAAAAGCAGGAAAACAGGTAGAATTTACAGCCGATAACTTTCCGGCCGATTATGATGAGGCAACCTATAAATTTGTAAAGCGGTACGATAAAGTGGTGCGCAAAGGCAATGCCTCGCCGGCCATTAAAGATTTTGCACTGCAAACATTTTTTGGCAACGATACCACGCAGGCGTTGCTGAATGAAGACCAATACCAGTTATACCTGTTTTTGAAAAACGGCTATACAACCGGTAAATGGACCAACGATCTGAATGTGGTTATGCGGGGCGCTGAACAAAAACACATAAAAGGATACCTTGTTACCAATATCCCTATTGAAACCCTGCGCAACAATCCACCCGATGTGTTTTATGCGTTTACCCCGTTGCGTTGTGACGCCACCGCCATTAAAACAGCCGCCCGTACCAACCCGACTTTGTTTTTAATTAAAAAAGGAACTATTGTAAATAAATGGAGTTATGCGGATCTTGAAAATGCGTTGTTGGTTATAAATAATTTACCTGGAAATAGCTCGAATGGCGAGTAGCTTGAAAGCGAGTAGTGAGTGGCGAGTAGTGAGTGGGGAAAGGCAGAATAGGATAGCGAGTTCTGAATGGAACTCCTACTAGCCACTTACTACTAGCCACTAGCTAACTGAAAAAACTAGCACAATTGATAAAATATTTCATAAGACGAATTTTATACGGCCTGCTTGTAATGCTCGGCGTTATTGTGCTGGTATTTTTATTGTTTCAGGGTTTTGCCGATCCCTCGCGGCTCGTAATGGGGCAGCGGGCTGATGCCGCTACACAAGAAAACATCCGCCGCGAGCTGTATCTCGATCAACCGAAATGGAAACAGTTCGTGCTGTTCGTGAACGATCTGTCGCCACTGGCCATACATACCGACAGCGAAATAGAGAAAAAGCAATTGAAAGGATTCTTTATAGGCAGCGGTATTAACCTGGCTATTAAAGTGCCATACCTGCGGCGTTCTTATCAAACCAAGAAAAATGTAGGCGAAGTATTGATGGAAGCTTTGCCCGGTACCCTGCTGCTGGCCATTGCCGCCATGTGCATTGCCATTGTTATTGGCATTCCGCTGGGCGTATTGGCCGCGGTGAAGAAAGACACCTGGATGGATACCTCCGCCATTTTTACCAGCGTGCTGGGTATTTCGGCGCCTTCATTCTTTATGGGCATTGTAATTGCCTACCTGTTTGGTTTTGTCTGGAGCCAGTACACCGGTTTACATATGACCGGCAGTTGGCGCGATATGGATGAAATTACCGGTCAGCCGTATTGGTCATTACAAAACCTGTGGTTGCCTGCACTTACGTTGGGTATTCGTCCGCTCGCAATTATTACGCAGTTAACACGCAGTGCCATGCTCGATGTGCTGAACCAGGATTATATTCGTACAGCATATGCAAAAGGATTATCAAAAAGCGTGGTGGTATGGAAGCATGCTTTGCGCAATGCGCTTAACCCGGTGATCACCGCTATTACGGGGTGGTTTGCCGAACTGCTGGCCGGCGCCTTCTTTGTGGAATACATTTTTGGCTGGAAGGGGATAGGTAAAGTAACGGTAGATGCGTTGGAAAAACTCGATTTCCCGGTAGTGATGGGATCGGTATTGATCACGTCCTGCTTTTTTATACTGGTAAATGTACTGGCCGATGTGTTGTATGCGGTGGTAGACCCCAGAGTACGGTTAGAATAATGTGCTAATTTGCTAATGGAAGACCAGCTATAAGCTTCAAGCGAAATGCTGAACTCAAATTGTATTGCTTGCAGCGTGAAGCTTGTAGCTTGCAGCTGATTTTATTTAGAATTCAGAACAAAATATTTATGCATAAACTTTTTATAACCACAGCCGCTATTGTACTTGTAACAGCTTGCCATAGAAAACATAACCCGCAAAAGGAATTCAGTAAATCCTTGTTCCGCGCGTACGATCATACCGCGGAAAATTTATTTACCAATAATTGTGAAGGACCGGCAGTTGACAAAGAGGGAAGGTTGTTTGTTGTGAATTTTCAAAAGGACGGCACTATTGGACTGGTTCAACCCGACGGGAAAGTGGAATTGTTTGTTACTCTGCCTGGCAAAAGCGTGGGCAACAGCATTCGCTTTAACGCGGATGGGCATATGCTGGTAGCTGATTTTGTGGAGCATAACGTGCTGGAAGTTGATCCTGATACCAAAGCGACAAGCGTTTATTGCCACGACGACCGGTTTAACCAACCCAATGACCTTTGCATCAGCAAAAAAGGCATTGTATATGCATCAGACCCCAACTGGCAAAAACAAACCGGCCAGATCTGGAAAATAGGAAAAGACCGCAAAGCCGTATTGCTGAAAGAGAACATGGGCACAACCAATGGCATTTGCCTGAGTCCCGATGAAAAAACATTGTATGTGAATGAAAGCATTCAACGTAAGGTATGGGCATTTGAACTCGACGATAAAGGCAATATTAAAAGCGAACGCACCTTTGCCACCTTTACCGATTATGGCATGGATGGCATGAAATGCGACAGCAAGGGCAACTTATACATTACGCGACATGGTAAAGGAACGGTTGCCATTTTCAACGACGGCGGCCGTCAGATACAGGAGGTGGAACTGAAAGGTAAAGATGTAAGCAATATTACTTTCGGCGGCAAAGACGAAAGAACCTGTTTTGTTACCTTACAGGATAGAAAGTGTATTGAGAAGTTTCGGACGGATATTCAAGGAAAATAAGGCAAAGAGGCAACAAGGTATAAGGGCAACGAGAAGAACCAATTGGCTATTGCCAATTTACAATAGCAATAGCCAATTGGCAATAATAATTCGATCAGCTATTACCGGTAAGGTTATAGATCTTTTGCATTCTCTCCAGTATTCCCTCAAAATCAATATGCAGGTCTTTTAACAAGCCATTGTGCAGGTCAAACACCCAGCCGTGCACAACAGGAAATCCTTTTTCTTTATAAGAAAGCTGCACGGCGGCTGTTTTAATAAGGTTGGTGGCCTGTTCTATTACGTTCAATTCTACCAGCCGGTTGTAGCGAAGCGCAGGATCAGCAATGCTGTCCAGTTCTGTTTCATGCAGGCGATAAACATCTCTTATATTACGGAGCCATGGATTCAATATACCCATGTCAATAGGTTGCATGGCTGCTTTCACCCCGCCGCAGTTGTAATGCCCGCACACAATGATGTGTTTAACGTGTAAGTGACGAACGGCATAATTCAAAACCGACATAACGTTGAGGTCTGTACTATTTACCAGGTTGGCAATGTTACGATGTACAAACACCTGGCCGGGACCGGCGCCCATAATTTCTTCGGCGGTTACGCGACTGTCGCTGCAGCCGATGTACAGGTATTCAGGTTGCTGATCCTGGGCCAGTTTGTTGAGGAAATTGGCATCTTTTTCCGTTTGCTGACTAACCCAGGTGCGGTTGTTCTCAAAAATCTGGTCGTAGGAAAGCATATATGGAAAGGTTTACATTTGAATAAAATTGTTAGCTACACGGGCCGGCGGTATCTTTTCTACCCCCAGCATTTCTTTCAGATCTATCTCAATCGTGCGGCTGATGGTACTGATAGGAACGTCGTTGGCAGCGCCCTCAAACGGATTTTCGGTACTTTCCCCAATTAAATCCAACGTGATAAAGATCCAGCTTACCAAAATGCTGAAAGGAATATTAAGCCAGATAAAATAACCTCCCAGTTTGGAAAATTCATTGAGCATTCCCAACGGTAGCAAAATGCTAAAGATGGCAAAAAAGATCCGGCTGAGGCTGGAATACTGGCGCGGGTAGGGAAAGTTCTTGATGCGCTCACTGCCGCCCTGGTGATCATACAGTTCTTTAAGCAGTTGCTGCAATTCCAGGTATTTCAGTTCGGTGATCATACCCTGTTCAGCAAGCTTTCTGAGATCAGTTGACTGCAGGGCCATTACCTGCGTGGCAATATTCTTTTTGCCTTTGATCGATTGCCATTCTTCTTCCATCAAAAATTCTTTCAGGTCTTCCACCATCGAAGTTTCCCATTCAGGCACGGGATACAATTTCTGGTATTCGATATACTCCGGGTTGATCCGGGCATTTTCCCATTGCCTTTTTTCCCTGAGTTGATGACGCAGGGCTGTGATCCACGCAAGATGGCGGTATATTATTCGCTGATGCACCTCTTTTAATGTATTTTCCTGCGGATGACGAATAAAATCGATCACCGCAATGCCAAAAGCGCGGCTTGAATTTATTATTCTTCCCCATATTTGCCGGGCTTCCCAGGAACGGCCATACGTAGCATTATTGCGAAAACCGGCAACCAACGCTGCAGCCGTACCAACCAGCACAATAGGAGGCCAGGGAAGAGCGATCCACGTGCAGCCGGTTGTTACATATAAAACCGTTGGTAAAACGGCCAGGATTATAAGTATGTAAATTTTCCTGCGCGTCCAGTATATAAATTCCTTTATGGTATAGTGTCTTCCCGAATGCATATTCAGTCAATTAGCATGGTTAAAAAATAAATGCGGCGCAAACAATTATTCTTATGAAGCACATATTCACTCACGGCAAATTTGCACTAAAATATTTACGAAGCAAATTTTTAATTGGTAACTATTGGCTGAATGCAAAAAAGGCTGTCTCGCATTGTGAAACAGCCTTCTGTAGCAGTTAGTTTATTGCGATATTAATAGATAATTATTGTAAGGCCACCGGTAAGGCTGGCATTGATACTCCAATCAAGTCTGTCGCCCTGAGGACTATCGTTCATGTACGTAGGGCCACCACTGGAGGCTTGTATGGTAGCATATTCATTGCCCCAAAAGTAAGAACCGAAATGGCGTAATGTAATACTGGCAACATTATGAAGATCAGGTAACGTAAAGGCATCTGTTTGACCGTATGACACCACTATTTTACTACCGAACGCATTTAAATAAGCAGTAGGCGTGCCATCGGTAAACGTTACTTCCAGCCAGGCCATATCAACCACGTCGCCGTTGGGCCTGTAATTGGTGAGGCTTGAATTTGTTACAGCGGTGCTGCCCTTTACTTTCGATTGGCTTTGGAGCTTTGCCATGATGGTTTGCACTTCATCAAATTTTTTCAGCGATTGCAGGCTTACATTCCAACCAGATTTTTTCGGGGCAGGTGCTGCAGCTTGTGTACCGCCATTGTTTGCATACATGGCATTCACCTGCAACACGCACAATAATAAGGCAGCGGCACAGAACCTGACAAATGAGTTACATTTCATAATAAAGATTTTTTGGTTATAAGATAAGATTGTATACCGGTTTCCGGTGTACGTAAAATTAAAAGAGGGCACTGCAGTATAAACAGACTCTTCAACGTTGCCTGAAATGAAGCATAAAAAAACCTTTGTATTTATAATAAAAGGTTTTACGCCTCCTGCAATAGTCAATAGGCGCGCCCAGCTCTTTCATATCGTTCAAATATTTAAATAGCGTACTTCTGGCAATACCCAGGTGGGTTGCCAGCCTTTGCGCATCACCGGTACATTCTGATTGAATACATTGGTCAATGGCGCTGATGCGATAAAAATATATTTTCATGGGTAAACCGTTTATGGTAACCCCTGGCCTTTAACACGGGCAGGCTTACATTGCCTGAACCAGTGCTGGTTTTAATTTCTAGCCTGTAAGTATTATTTTTTCTGGAACCGCAGGGAAAAAGGTTCGCCCTGGGGGTAGAAATATGTTTCCCGGTGCCGGTCGTAATCAATGGAAACGCCCATTTCCTTTAGCAGGGAAAGGTACTGGTAAAGTGACCGTTCGGAAATGTTCAGCCGATGTGATAATACCCTGGGATTGCCCGTCGCTCTTATTTGAATGAGGTGATTTATCCGTTCTAAACGGGTAACGAATGAGGGAAGCATACGATAAGGTTTTTTGTGGTTGATTAACTAGGAGATAAAATTAAAGCTAATCAATTAAAACACAAATGAAAATTGGATTAATAATCAGGCTAACCAGTGTTCATTGCTCCCCATTAGCCGGGACCGATAGCCGGTGGCTGATTCTTATTTTTGGTTCTTGAGATTTGTCTTTTGGAATTTACTTACTGTATAACTACGGTTGTAATGACATTTTCACCAAGCGTTTCGTTCACGCGTTTGATGATGTTCTCTTTCTGATAGAGGAGTTCCTGTTTAAGCGGGGCCATACTGGTAGTGATATAAAGCGTTTTACCTTGGATCTGGATCTTGTCGGTGTATTTGGCAATGGTTTTGCCCATGATCTGCTCCCACACATCTTCAATTTGCAATGCCTGTATGGAACCTTTCAACCGGCTGTGGTTGAGAAAGTATTTTAAAGCATCTCCTAATGAATATTCACCCATTGTATATTGTTTCTTGTTTGTAGTTTGTTGTTTGTCGTTGAACCCTATATCGGGGATTAATTATTGACAGGCAACACACTGATACTCGAAGGTAAGAACACTTCTTAAATTACCGAGTTTAAATTAATAGTTCAGCCCGATCTAAAAAACCACAAACCACAAACCACAAACTACAAACTACAAACTGATTAATTGAAACGGTATTCCTAAATTATTAAAATGGAATTTTATCCTATCCTGGTGGGTATCAGTAATAAAAACCTGGCCGGCGTTTTTTACACAAACATAATCGAGCAGGTTGTGCATACGGTCGGCATCGAGTTTTTCAAACACATCATCGAGCAGGAGCAGGGGTGGGAATTGTTTGGCCTGTTTCAGGGTTTCAAATTCGGCCAGTTTCATGGCAAACAGCAGACTTTTTCGCTGTCCCTGCGAAGCCAGGGTTTTAAACGGCTGGTTGTTCAACTGGGTATTAATGTCGTCGCGATGAATACCCCCGCTGGTACGCTGCACCATCACATCTTTCTGGCGAAGCCGCTGCAATAGTTGCGGAAAAGAAGCGTCATGTAACTGGCTTTCATAATGTAATTCCAGCGGTTCGGTATGACCGGCTATCTGGGTATAAAACTGCTTGACCAGAGGCAGAAAACCGAGCAGGAATTCCTTTCTTTTACGGTATACATAATCGCCGTAGCGGGTGAGTTGCTCGTCGTAAACATCGAGTAATTTAAAATCGGTGATCCTTTTCTCGGCCATTGATTTTAAAAAGCCATTGCGTTGCTGCAATACTTTATTATAATCCATCAAATGTTGCAGGTAAGAGGCGTCTAATTGACAGAGCAGCGCATCGAGCAGGCGGCGGCGTTCTTCGCTTCCACCGGTAATAATTTGCACATCATCGGGCGCTATAATTACGCAGGGCAATTTTCCGATATGGGTAGCCAGTTTTTCGTAAGGCTCTTCATTCACAGAAAATTCCTTTCTACCGGTTTCGCGCAGCACACAAACCACTTTCAATGGATCGCCCTGCAGGGTAAAATGGCCTTCTATCCTGAACCCGGCAGCGCCGTGTAAAATATTCTGGCTGTCGCTACGGGTAAAATAGCTTTTGGTGAAGCAGCAATAATAAATGGCATCCAGCAGGTTGGTTTTTCCCACACCGTTCGAGCCGCAAATACCTACGATCCGTTCTGTAAACGGAAATTGCTTTTGTTGGTAGTTCTTGAATTGGGTAAGTGATATGTTTGTTAGAGATAACAAGTTATTTAGTTCTTTAGGTATTTAGTTGTTAGTTTTCGGTTCCCAGATCAACTTATGAACTAAATAACTTTCGAACTTACTAACTAATTAAGGCGCAATATACCACACTATATGTTGAATTTCCCCTTACTCATTTCAATTTTCGGCTTACTATTGTTCTGCAGGGCCCATTGTTGAATTGTTATGGCATATAGTTATGTGATTTATGGTCTGTGTTAAATTGTTTTGATAGATTGTTACGTGATCTGTGGTCTACGTTGAGCTGCATTGATAGATTGTTACTGATTTTATGACCTATGTTGAATAGAAAGGCCTGTTGTGAGCTGTTTTGGCATACTGTTGCGTGTTTTTATGGCCAATGTTGAGCTGTTTTGATGGTTTGTTACGTTGTTTATGATCTATGTTGGGTTGCCATCGACCTTTATTGTAAGGAATAGCGAATTCCTTACAACTTTTCTGATTTCCCGGAAGGATTGCGGAGTTCCCGGAAGGTTTTTTGATTTCCTGGTAGGATTGCGGATTTCCCGTAAGGATTTTAGATTTCCCGGAAGGATTGCGGGGTTCCCGTAAGGTTTTTTGATTTCCCCAAAGGATTGCGGAGTTCCTGGAAGAATTCCTCCTTTCCTGTAAAGTATCCTGAATCCCTTTCAGAAAGTGTGCACTTAAGCCCGAAACCGGTAACTGGTATCCGGTAACTGGCAACCGGCAATCTGCCATTTTTGCCGAAAACAGGGCCCTAAATACACATTTTGCCCATTTTTTCATCCAATTAACTGGCTATCAAACCGTCTATAGGGCTTAAAATCTCATTTCACCATTTCGTATTTCCCTTCTTACCCTTATCTTTGCACCCGCCTTTGCCAGGCTTGCCCCGATGAGTCGGGAGGCTTCGGCGGGGTTAAAACCTCAAATTTTTATAAAGTGGCTTCGAAATTCTCCAAAGAAACGTATTTGTATTGGTACGAGTTAATGCTATTAATCCGTCAATTTGAACTGGCAGCCGAAGAAAAATATAAAATGGAAGGTAAGATCCGCGGCTTTTTCCACGCCTACGTAGGGCAGGAAGCAATTGCCGCCGGCGTTATGACCGCTACCCGCCAGGAAGATCCTTTTGTAACCGCTTACCGCGACCACGGTCTGGCACTGGCAAAAGGCATGAGTCCCGAAAGCTGTATGGCCGAACTGTATGGTAAAGCAACAGGTTGCGCCAAGGGTAAAGGTGGTAGCATGCACTTTTTTGGTAAAAAAGAATATTTCTTTGGTGGCCACGGTATAGTAGGAGCCCAGATTGGAACCGGAGCCGGATTAGCTTTTGCTGAAAAATATAAAGGTACCGACAACGTTTCATTGACCTTCTTTGGCGATGGCGCTGCCCGTCAGGGTATTTTGCACGAAGTGTTCAATATGGCCATGACCTGGAAATTACCAGCCATCTTTATTTGTGAGAATAACAATTACGCCATGGGTACATCGGTAACCCGTACCAGCAACGTACACGATATTTTTAAACTGGCCGATGCATATGAAATGCCTGCCGATTCTGTAGACGGCATGAGCGCAGAAGCGGTACACGAAGCCATGGCCCGCGCAGTAAAAAGAGCCCGTGAAGGCGGTGGACCAACTTTACTGGAAATTAAAACCTACCGCTATAAAGGGCACTCTATTTCTGACCCGCAGAAATACCGTACCAAAGAAGAGGTGGAAGAATACAAACAACGCGATCCCATTCAACTGGTGCTCAACACTATTCAAAAGAATAAATACGCAACCAAAGACGAAATTGAACAGATCAATAAACGCGTGAACGATAGTGTAGCGGCCGCTGTAAAATTTGCAGAAGAGTCGCCCATCCCAACGGAAGACGAAGTGTTGAAGGATATTGTAATGACACCCGACTATCCGTTCATCGTAGATTAAATAAACTCTTTTCCCTAAGCAAACAACATTGTCCAACTAAAACAAGATAATTCATGGCCACTGACGTAAAACAAGTGCCTGAACAACCAGTAGAAAAATCAACCGAAGAAAGAGTGGTGGATTCCGCCCGCGATTTCTGGGGTAAGAACAATAAAGTTATTACTTCCGTAGTCGTTGGTTTGGTAGTGGTTATTGGCGGTTACTTCGCATATAAAACATTCTTTAAAGCGCCCGCAGAAGCCAAGGCGGCTGAAGCCATCTGGAAAGCAGAAGACTATTTCAGACAGGATTCATTTAATCTGGCGCTGAATGGCGATGGTGTTAACATTGGTTTTGTAAAAGCCAGTTCAAAATTCAGCGGAACCAAAGCCGGTAACCTGGCTACGTTTTACGCTGGCGCCAGCTACATACAACTGGGCGATTATAACAATGCCATCAAATTCCTGAAAGATTTCTCTACCGACCAGGAAGCAGTTAAATTACGCGCCACCGGTTTACTGGGCGACGCCTATGCTGAACTGGGCAAGAAAGAAGAAGCGATCGATTATTATAAAAAGGCCGGAACTTTGTCTGAGAAAGATGATGTGAATTCGCCCGAGTACCTGTTCCGCGCAGCAATGCTGAACCAGCAACTGGGCAAGAACAAAGAAGCTATCGAGCTGCTGCACACGATCAAGGATAAATATCCTCAAAGTCAACGTGCATTTGAGGTTGATAAATATTTAGGTAAACTGGGCGACTTGAATTAAGGTTACCAGGTACCAGTTGCCGGAATTTGAAAACTGGTCTCGACATAATCGGAAAGAACTGGGAACTGGAAACCGGGAACCGGAAACCGAATAATATGGCTGAAGTAAGCAATAGTAAATTATTACAGATAGATGCAGGCATTCTAAACACGAATGCCTGTGTTGTTATAGTACGCACCGAATGGAATGCCGCCATTGTAGATGAATTGGAAAAAGGCTGTTTAACAGTTTTTGAACGTGAAGGCGTGAAAAACGTAAAGGTGATCACCGTTCCCGGCGCTTTTGAAATTCCTTTCGGTATTAAAAGCTTTTGGGACGCAAATAAATACAAAGACGACCGTCCGCACGCGTTCATTGCTCTCGGCTGCGTGCTGCGCGGCGATACACCACATTTTGAATATGTTTGCCGTGGCGTAACAGACGGCATTACACAATTGAACTTATCCTTACCGGTGCCTACCATTTTTGGCATCTTAACCGTAGATACCGATCAGCAGGCGCAGGAACGCATTGGCGGTAAACACGGCCATAAGGGAGAAGAAGCCGCGATCACCGCCCTGAAGATGATCTCAATAACGCATTCGTTTAAAAACCATTATTGATATACAGAGAGGGTCTTTCCTGTAGGGAAGCTCACCCTGTAAGCCAACTTCAAAAGGGGATTCGCCATGAATGTTCAATTATTTATTCCCTGCTTTGTAGACCAATTGTATCCGCAAACAGCCTTTAATATGGTTAAAGTGCTGGAAAAAGCAGGTTGTACCGTAAGTTATAATACCAACCAAACCTGTTGCGGACAGCCCGCTTTTAATGCCGGATTTTGGGATGACGCCCGTGAAGTATGTTCCAAATTCATGAAAGATTTCAGCTCTCCTGATTATATAGTAGCGCCCAGCGCCTCCTGCGTGGGTTTTGTAAGAAATTATTACGCAAAGCTTTTTGAAAATACATCGCAGTTGAATGCGGTAAAGAAGCTGAAGGAAAGGACCTACGAATTCACCGATTTCATGGTAAATGTGTTGAAGGTGGAAAACGTGGGCGCCAGCTTGTATACCAAAGCAACCTACCACGATTCCTGCGCCGGCTTACGTGAATGTAAGATCAAACAGGAACCACGTAAATTATTATCCAACGTAAAAGGGCTTGAACTGGTAGAGATGAACGATGTGGAAACCTGTTGCGGATTTGGCGGTACCTTTGCGGTGAAGTTCGATCCCATTTCCATTGGCATGGCCGATCAGAAAAGCATCAATGCAAAGAACACCGGGGCTGAATGCATTATATCCACCGACCTGTCGTGCCTGATGCACATCGATGGGCATATTCGCAAAAAAGAAATGGGATTACAAACCATGCATATTGCAGATGTGTTAGCGAGTGGATGGTGATTCAATAGGCAATAGACAATTGGCAAAGGAGAGAATGCTTTGTATTTGCTTGCAGCTTGCAGCGTGTAGCTTGCAGCCGCTGAATAAGAGAACATAGCTGTATTAATTAATTAAATGACTTTTTATGGGTATCGCAGACAAACTATTTCAACAAAGAAAAGAGAAAGCGGAAGCTAACCTGAAGGCTGGCAACGACTTTCTGGAAGCGAATAAACAAAAACCCGGCGTTGTGGCTCTGCCCAGCGGGTTGCAGTATGAAGTTATTACTGAAGGCACTGGTGCAAAACCAACAGCTACCAGCAAAGTTACCTGTCATTATCATGGTACGCTCATTGACGGCACCGTATTCGATAGTTCGGTACGCCGCGGCCAGCCGGCAACCTTTGGGTTGAACCAGGTTATCAAAGGCTGGACGGAAGGATTGCAACTAATGGCTACCGGTAGCAAATATCGCTTCTTCCTGCCAGCGCATTTAGCTTATGGCGAACAACAGGTAAGCGCGCAGATCGGCCCTAATAGCACCCTGATATTTGAGGTGGAGTTGTTGGGAGTGAAATAAAGCAGTAGAAATTTATTCTATATGTCAATGCCGCGGTTCTGAAAGGATCGTGGCATTGTTGTTTAGGGAGGATTTTTGTAGTATTGAGGCACGGTATTTCAGTAAGTCAACTAATAATAAACGCAAACCCATTTTCCATGAGTCAGTACGCCGCCTTTGAGAAGTTCTTTAACGCCGAACAAGCAGCCCCTGTACTCGATATTCTGAAAGAGCATAAGATCCCATATGAATTTTTGCAGATCGGTAAAGGGGTTGATCCGTTGATTGCGGGTGAAATGAATAATTATAATTATGAATTAAAAATAGCCCGTAACCAGTTTGAAAATGTAAATCAGCTGCTGCTCGATAAAATACAGATCAACCTGGAAGATGTAGATCCGGATTATTACCTGTTCTCTTTCACCGATAAAGAACTGGTGGATATTCTCAGAAAGCCGGATGAATGGGGCCGGCAGGATTATGTTATCGCCCGTCAGTTATTGGGATCAAGAGGGATCAACTATTCAAATGAAGACCTGGCTTATTTAAAGAATAAAAGAATACAGGTATTGGCCCAGCCAGAAAAGCATGGCTGGATCTATCTCGGTTATCCTTTAAGCGTGATCGGCTGTTTTTTGGGAATCATAGTTGGCCTGGTTTTCTGGAAGTCTACCAAAACCCTGCCTAATGGCAGCAGATACTTTGTTTATGATGAAGCCACCAGAAAACACGGCAAAAACATTTTTTATCTCTCGATCATTGTTACTGCAGTTGTTCTTACTTTTTTCCTGGCAAAGTCCTTTGTAATAGTCAATGAGAACTGGTTTAAATGGTAACTTTCATGTAATCAGTCACATTTCGTATTCTTAATGAACACTTCAGCATCGGCAAAACCTAACTCATAGCTTTTTTTCAGATCAGCACAGGCTTCTGCCTTTTTACCTGCATAGCTATAAGCAATACCGCGATAACAATATACCTCGGCGTTCTTTGGATCGAACGCGAGCGCCTTTGAATAATCATCAATAGCATTTTCATGCTTATTGGTGAACGACCATACGATGCCTCTCCAGGTATACGCATTTTTATTAGGTTTCAGTCGAAGGGAAGTGTTTAGATCAATTACCGCTTCTTCGTACTTTTTTAGTTTCACTTTGGCAAAGCCTCTGAGCGCATACGAATATTCACGGGTAGAATCCATTATAATGGCGGCATCTTGGTCTGTAATGCAACCCTTAAAATCCTTCAGCTGAAATTTAGCTTCAGCCCTTTCACTGTAGGCAGCAGCATCCGGAGCTTTTGAAATAACCTTATTAAAATATTCTATGGCCAGTTTAGCATCTCTTTTTAGGTAATACAGCTTACCATAATAATAATCCAATATGACATTCGAAGGATCAAGCTGTTTTGACTGATCCAGGTCTTTTAAGGCTTCATCTGTCTGACGTAAAAAAATCTTTGCCGCTCCCCGGAACAAATAGGATTTCGCCAGTTCTTCTTTGTTTTCAATTGATTTACTAAACAATTCAACTGCCTTATTAAATTCAAAAGATGAAAATGCTTTGTTTGCCTCCTCATAATAATTCTGACTATAACACAAACTGGAAAACGAACAAATTACAAAAGAAGATAATAAATATTTTTTAATATTTTTCATGCTAACGGATTTACCTACCCATTAACGTAAAAAATACAAATTCCGATACATCTGGCATTGCCAGAAATCAAGAGTTTGATTATATTACGATCTCGTAACATTTGTAAAAATATGAAAGCAATACTTCAACTTATTATCATTACGATCTTTTCAATTCATGTTATTGGGCAAAAAGTAAATGATTCGACCGCTGAAAAACAATCATTAGATAAAGCCACAGCCGCCATACTTTCAAATAGCATCTACTCTCAGTCTTCGAATAAAGAATTCGAGGGTGTAATAACGTATAAAACAACAATCGTTCCTAAGAACAAGCATCTTGACCTAGATGAATTGTACAAAATATTCGGAAAAGAGAGACAGTTTTATTTTAAAGCAGGCAAGTTTAAATGGGTACCCCAAAATGTAAAACTTGAGTACGAAATATATAACCCTGCAATTTACAATTCATTTATTATTGACAAATTCCATACGAGCGACACGCTATTCTATAAGGACATGAGTAAAATCCCTGACAGCGTTATTTCGGTTAAAAAATCTAAGCAATTGACAATTTTAAATATCCCTTGTAGTTCAGCCATTTTTACAGTAACAAATGAAAGAGAACCGAACTCCAAATTGTTCAGGACAATATACTATCCAACAGATAGTTTAAAGTACGTCAATTCATACTTTGACAATTTTAAGGCAATGGGCCAGGGTTTTATAGCCAGATATACCAATGCGATACCATTGCGAATGGAACTGGATAGTAAAGAACAGCCATTTTCAATTATATATGAAGCAACTAACATTCAATGGAAAGAGCTTGCAGATAGTGAGTTTCTAGTTGACGAGAAGCTGCCTGTAAAGAAATAAACAATACACAAAAAAAGGCCTTGATAAAGTCAAAATACATATCTGATATTTTAGAACTTTTACTTGACGGAGATATCGACGGACTTTCTGCTAAACAACAATTACCTTTTATTACTGAAGACGACTTCGAATATACAGGAGGTGGACTTTTTGTTAGATTCTCGTATTCTAACAAAATAATTAATTATAAAGTCCTTAATCCTGACTTGATTTTAAATGGAGTAAAAATTCAAACGACTGAGTTTCCAATTGAGGCGGATGCCACATTATTTTTCAGGAACGGTTTAATAAACCACCTGGAAATTTGGTGTTACTTAGGGGATTATCCCAAACAAGATTTGACAAAATATACTTTGACTCAAATTTGGGAGAACTCGAATGGTAAAATTATAACGACAGAGTATTGACAAAGATGACAGAACAACTTTATATATTATTTTGTGAAAGTCCAGTTCAAGCAAACAAAGTTGACGAAGACTTTGAAGACCAATTCATTTCTGCAAAAGAAAACGGCTTCGAGACACTTCTGGTTAACTTTGATGACTTGACAAGTATCGACAAGTTTTCAATTGCTACAAAACGAATAAAGCCAGTTGATAAATTATCAACAGTAATCTATAGAGGTTGGATGCTGACACCAAAGCAGTATTCTATACTATACAACGACCTATTATCGAAAAACTATAAACTCATTAACAACATTGCGGAATATCAAAATTGTCATTACTTACCAGACAGTTTAAAATTTATTGAAAATGTAACACCCAAAACTGTATTTCAAAAGTTTGACAATGAAAACGCTATTGACCTACTAATTGAAAATTCAAAAGTATTTGGGCAAAAATCTGTAATTCTGAAGGATTATGTTAAATCAGAAAAACATGATTGGGAAACTGCCTGTTATGTAGAAAATGCTTCAAACATTGACAACCTGAAACAGAAGATTGATAACCTCATAAAACTTCGGGACAAATATTTAAACGAGGGAATTGTTGTAAGAGAATTTGTAGAATTAAACTATTTAACAATACACTCAAAAAGTGGAATGCCCTTGACAGAAGAATATCGTTTATTCTTTTGCAATAAAAAATTGGTGGGCATCTACAATTATTGGGAAGAAGGAGAATATAATCTTACTAAGCCTGACATTACAGAATTTGAACAAATTGCCACCCGAGTTGAAAGTAAATTTTTTAGTATGGACATTGCAAGACAAAAAAATGGAGCACTAATTATAATTGAACTTGGAGACGGGCAAGTGGCAGGACTTCCTGACAAAACAGATATAAATGAATTTTACAAACAATTAAAAATTTGCTGTTGCTAACATTTATGGGGACTCACTGAAACATCAAGCACAAACTTTATGGAATTAGCAAATAAGTTAGAACAACTAATAAACGAGTACTTATGTGAGAGTGACGAGAAAAGCATTCAACATATTCTTTTCTCTATACCTGAACACAAAGGGCTTTTTTATATACTTGACTCATTCAAGTTGAATTTAAAAAGTTCAAAACCCTTATCACTTTCTATCCTCTTTACATTTAACCATAACACCAGGCAGGGAAAATTCATGGTTGATAAAATAACCAGAACAAATTGTTTTGATGGTTTTGATGTTATTAAAAATAGAAGAAATTTAATGTATTCTAAGGATTTTGGCAATAACAAACCAAAGATCATCGAAATGGCAAAACACATTATTAGCTCTTTGTTTCCAGAGGTTAACACAAATGCTATTGGTGTAGAATTAAAAAGAATCGAAGGTTGGCATAGACTCGAAGGACAAAATATCAAATAATATTCAAATTGACTGACGGAATTCCAAATTATGAAGACTACCATAAAAACGATATTGATCTTTACCATTGTACTGACCTCATGTGACAGCATAAGAAGAACTGTTATTGAATCATATCGGTATGAAATGTATATTGACTTTAAAAACATTTCCTATCAGGGGCAAAACAGCATGCAAAAAATCTATCTTGAAGTTGATTCCACTAAAGGAATGTGGTTTTATGGGAAATTAATTATCAACTATAAAGACACAGTTCCAATTGAAGGATTTGAAAAAGGAAATCATTATGTAACAACATACAAACCATTTGGATCTGAACGCTATGGTGGACTTGAAATTTGGGGCCAGGGTAAAATGGGGCAAATAAGGGATAGCTTAACTATAGAAAACCATTACTCAACGGGAATAATTAAAGAGAAAACGACATTATACCGAAAACCAAGACTAATTTGCCACTAAATTTAATCCGCAAACGTTTTATGCCATTTTAAAGACACACTTAAAACCAATGCGATATAATTTACCCACCACTAAAACCAGTTTGAGCATTAGAGTTGCCAACCGCACACACTTATCCTGTTTGCATTAATGAAGATGAAATTAAGAAACGTATTAAATACCGAGGTCCTTATTTGAACCAAAATACCAGGACTTTGAAGGCTCTGGCATTCCGCCGAATTCAGCGTATTCGCTAAAAGAACACCGCCAGCTTCATCCGTGCAAAAAACGGCGTGCCCGGAGTAAAATGAATTTCAGAAACGGGATCGGGCTCATCTTTCAGCCGCGACCCGGTATCGAACTGCGTTTCATTCCATTTAACATTGAACAGGTTTTCAATGGCCAGTCCAATCTCATATTTCTTTTTGGTATAATTCACTGACAGATCAGTCACGGTATAACCTTTAGCAACAACTGAGTTATCTTCATTAGCGGGTCGGTCGCCCATAAACCGGTAACGCAAGCTGCCATTCAATCCATTCTTCAATTGCCAGTTCAAACCGCCGGTGCTGGTAAAATTCGGCGCCAGGGGAATATAATTTTCGCCTTTGGGATCCTCTACACTGCGCGGTTTGGCCAGGTTCACATTGGCATCGGCAAATAACCAGGTATTGAATTGATAACGCGCCGAAAGATCAATTCCAATACGTCTTGTCTTTCCACTGGGTTCCACCACGCCTTCATCGCCTACATACACAAATTCCTGCTTCAGGTACAAATACCAGGCGGCTACATTCACCAACAGGTTGCGCGTGGGCTTTAACAGTACACCAAGGTCAGCGCCATATGCTGCGGGTAGAATATCATAACCACGGTTGAATACCACTACGCGTGCATCATTGGAATGAAATCCTTTACCTGTTTTCAGGTATAACTGCGTTTTTGTATTGAGCGTGTATTGAATATTCAGCTTGGGACTTACAATTACTTTTTGTTGGTCAGGCAATTGATCGGTTGTCAGTTTATCGTAGTAATGAAAATTAAGATAGTCAATACGGGCGCCTATATTGAAACGCCACCGGTCCTTTTCTATGCTTTCATCGGCATAAGCGAATGCGTTCGTCTCACGAATGTTGCCCAGTTGTTTATATTCCAGTACCGTGTTGCGGTCAATCGTATGCGATAGTTCGGTATTCCTTGTTTGATCGAGCCGGAACCCGGTCCCATATACAGATTGTAAGTTCCAATTGCCGAGATTCGTTTCGTGAGAGAATTTGGAATGATAGCCAAATATATTCCTCGCTTCCCGCTGACGGATCTGATCGCCATTAACGGGATCGTTTAAGAAGAACGTGAAATTGGAATGCAGGTTAAAATTGTAATTGCTATAATAGGCCTGGTTTTCCCAGGTAGCATTGGGTGAAACATAACTGGTGAGTTGGGCGCTGACATTGGTGCGGGTGGTATAACCGCCTTCGGTATTATCAATATACCCAAACCGGCCGATCAATCCGCTTTTCACCGCACGCTCTGGTATTTGGCCAGATGCATCCCAATCGCTGCTCAGGGTAGATGCGATCAAAGTGAGTTTATTGGAGTTGCCAATATGTGTATTCAGTTTTCCAAATAAATTAAAGCGTTTGAAGTGTTGCGCCGATTCAAATGGGCCATCAGAATACAAAAATTCACTGGCAACATAGGCATTGGTGCCTTTTTGTTTTTGGCGGTCGCTCAACAAGTCGATCATCGCCAGTCCGCGCATCGTATTAAACTGTCCGCCTTCTAATTTTACCGTGCTTTTATCGAGACTGTTGACCGTATTCATGCTTACATAACCCGCTGTGCCCAGGTTGCCGTATTGCGTGTAATAAGGGCCTTTGCCATAATCTACGCTGCCGGTTAATTCGGGAATAAGAAAATGCAGATCGGCATAGCCTTGTCCATGCGCATGTGAAACCATATTCACAGGTAACCCGTCTACAGTTACGTTGATGTCGGTACCGTGGTCAATATCAAATCCACGTAAAAATATTTGCTCCGCTTTACCACCGCCCTGGTGCTGACCAATGAACAATCCGGGCACTGTTCTTAAAATATCCTGCGCCGAACGAACGGGTTGCAGGTTCAGATCAATTTTACTGATGGTATGAAAAGATGCTGCCGTTGATTGTGGGGTGATCACGACTTCCTGCAAATTCACCGGGCCTTTTTCCATTTCAACCACAATAGCCGTACGGTCATCAGTTTTTATTTCTTTGGTAACAAAACCTATAAAGGAAATGACCAGCGCCGCATCGCTTTGATCTGTTGCGGTTTTATTTAATGTGAAATACCCTTGCTTATTGGTCACCACGCCTTGCGTATTATTGCTCCAGCGTACATATGCCAACTCCAATGGTTCTTTACTGTTCTTGTCTACAACCCGTCCCTGTATCGTGTTCTGACTCCAGGCCACCAGGGCTAAGCAGCAAATAAAAGCAGTTGTGAAAATCTTTTTCATTGTGGGTTACAGGGCTTTTAATGATTCTTTGATCTCATGGCTAACAACCGGTCCTAATTCAAACGAACTTTCCTGCGCGGCTTTTAAATATTTCCGGGCCATCTTTTTTTCACCACCGGCCTGGTATATTTTACCCAGGTAGAACAAGGCATCTGGTTCAAAACATTTATTGGCCACATGTAACCGGGCTGTTTCCATGGCCTTTTGCACATCTCCATTCTTACAATACGCCCAGGCCAGCCAACTGAATGCTTCGGGCGTTGGCCGATGCGCTACTTCCGCTTGTGCGATCTGCAAACTGCGGCCGGCGTTGTTGCGTTCATCCGCTTCAATAGAAAACAGATATTTATTATACATGCCGCCATACAATTCATTTTGCGTAGTGGCCATGAATGCATCTATATGTTGTTTATATCTAATACTATCCTGCTCCAACCCGGCCATTTGCGAAAGTAATAATTGATAATCAGGAATGGGATGCCGTTGCTGTAAATACGCCACAATTTTCCGGGCATTCGCCACATCTTTATCGTGCGAAAAGGCCAGCCAGGCAATTCCTTTCAGGGCATGGTAATAATGCGGGTCTTTTGCCAGTACCTCCAGGTAGCATTCATACGATTCGCGATAGCGGTTGGCATGGCCGTAAAAATCACCCAGGTTCGATTTGATCCACAGATAAAGGGCAGGAGTGGGGTTGTCTTTTATTTTGTCCCAGGCTTTCTCCATTAAAAGAATAGCTGCATCCAGGTCCCCTTCCACCTGGTCCTTATATTTTGCTTCACGTATCAGGTAATCAAAACTGTTTTTATCGGCCAGGCTATTCAATGCTTTGCGCGCCCGGTACCTGTTGCCCAGCTCCATGGCTACATCAAATTCCATAAGCACAGAAATGTATTTATCATCGCCTAAGGCAAGGGCGGAATCAATATATAATTGAGCTTGCAAAAAGCGATGTTGCGTAATACAATTGGCAGCCAGCGAACGAAAAGTACCTGAGCTGCTAGTGTGGTTTAAATAATTTACGGTACGATACAGACTGTCGGCCATATGAACCTCTGTTATATCGCCTGAATATCCAAAACGTCTGGTAAGCAATCCGGCGATCTTTGATTCAGCAACCATATCGCCCGGCGTCTTCGTCAATTTGTTCTTCCAGAAAAACAGTTCTGTATCTATCTGCTGCAATTGCGTATTGGGGGGTGACTGCAAGTATGCAGCATAGTCTTTGGGATTGGTGACAGGCGATTGTTCACAACCAGTGAATGTAAATAGAACAATAAATAGAAAAGGAAATAGCTTTTTCATGTGGTGTGTTTTTGAAGCAAGAAGTAGGAAGCGTGTCACGGTTTGGAACCGTGGCACGCTTCTGGTATCAATGCGGATTCGCCAAATAAGGGAATGCCGTTAGAAAAGCTTTGTCATTGGCATTTACCTTATCGCTGGTCAGGCCCGGGTTAGAAGTACCGGTTGGACCGCCAAAGATCAATGTCAGTTCAACGTCAATAACGTCATCTGCCAGCGCGCGGCCGGTAAGTACGTTAGTTCCATCGTAAAATGAAGTAGGCGCTGTAGTGGATGCGTTCAGTACATCTGTTACCAGTACGCCGGTGAACTGATCGGCATTTAAACCCAGCAGGTTGGTGGTATAGCCAGGATTCAACGCCATTAATCTTGATTTGAATTTACTGCCGAACAAACCATTCATGGCTGAAGGCGTTGTTGTGTTAAAAACATCTTTATCAGATGCGGAAACAAATACCGTATTGATTGCAGGACGCGCCATCTGGTCCTGGGTTTGATAATACACAGGTGTATTGTTTTTGTCGTCGTCCTTATCACAACCAACGAATGCAAACACCCCTACTGCGATCAGCAATGTTTTAATTGAATATATTTTCATAAAAATTACTTTTTAGAATCTTGAGAGTTATGTGATATAACATGGGTTAATAAGTTATTGAGTTTGTAAGTTATTAAGTTGGAAGAATGGAAGAGAACTCAAGAACTCAAGAACTAAATAACTAACAAACTAGGCCTTCTTCTTCGTTTCCAGCCAAACATTCAGCTTTCCATTAGATGCATTCAGCATCGATTTCGGCACTTCCACTACAAGGCTTAACACGTTGGTGCCTGCAAATGCATCAGAACCCGGGTTGTTGAAACCGGTAGCAGTTCCGGCAATGATCTTTTTAAATTGATTTAAATCGAAGAAGAAAGGATCGTCGCGCGGGCCGGCAAATACTTTCAGGCCACCGCCGGTACCAATGTTAGCAGCAGAACCATACGGTGTAACGGCAACTTCAGCCATTAGGGAACCTTCCAGTTTACTGCGGTTACCAGTTTCCGATGGTTTAACAGGCCCGTATACTTTCATCTTGCCATTGTTGTAAATACCCTGGATCACGAGGTCTTCAACATTATCATTGTTATTGTCAATATTGAACTCAATAAGGGTGTTGGCATCGAATTGAGCAGCGCCAGTGGCAGAAGGAGCCAGCAATCCCTGGGTATTGGCAACAAATACCAGGTTGTTTACATCCTGTCCTCTGAATACATACACATCGGTAATGTCTGTTGTTTGATTAGTAACAGCGGGAGAGTCGATATGGTCGGCTGCATATACGAGGCCGCCTACCGTAATGCCTGCTATAGCCAAGCCAGCCAGCAGCATTTTTTTCTTTTTCATGTTTACATTTTTTAGTGATGATAAAAGTGGTAAGTGATTTATTATATCTACGGTAGAAGGGAACCGTTAGATTTAATATTTATGATTTTTTAAAAGTTTTCTTAAAACAAAATGCCACGCCGGGCGGCGTGGCACACACTTATTATATGCAAAAACAGAAGGCCGGCAAAAGCCAGCCTTCGCAATGAGCCTTAGCTCCTGGGTAACACCACATGATCAATTACATGAATAATTCCATTGCTTTGATAAACGTTCTTGATGGTAACTGTAGCCATACCACCTTTTTCATCTGTCAGCATAATATTATCACCCTTCATAGAGGCCCACAGCGTACCACCGGCAACTGTTTTCAATTCAGCTTTACCTTTTCCTGCTTTTATTAAGCGCGATAACTCTTTTGCATCGAGTTTGCCGGCTACTACGTGATAGGTAAGGATGGTAGTGAGGGTAGGTTTGTTCTCTGGTTTCAGCAGGGTTTCTACAGTTCCTTTGGGCAACATGTCAAATGCCTCATTGGTAGGCGCGAATACGGTAAACGGACCAGGTGTTTGCAATGTTTCAACCAAACCGGCCGCTTTTACAGCCGCTACCAGCGTGGTATGATCTTTTGAATTCACTGCATTTTGTACAATATTTTTAGAAGGATACATGGGGGCGCCACCCACATCAACCGTTTTCTCCTGTGCAAACGACACATTCATTAATAAAGCGGCGGCAACCAGCATAGCAAAACTTTTAACCGATTTCATAACAATGGTTTTAATAAAAGTGATTAGGTAAATAATGTATTTTCAGTGTTTATTGATCATGTACCGGTAAGGATCTCTTTTAAATACGTGGGTTGGATGAGTTCAGATTTATCAATTGAAAAAATAATTGTAAGACGGTGGGCTGTTCCAGGTTGCAGGTTGCAATGTTATTGAGAACTTACTGATCTTTACCCTGAACCCTGTAACTTGTAACTGTTTTCCGTTTGCCGCCTGCAACATTTTTATTACCTTGCCCGCCTAATAAAACGTTCATGGCATACTGGCTGGTGAAATCAGAACCTTCTGTTTATTCCTGGGAACAATTTGAAAAAGACAAACAGACCTTTTGGGATGGCGTTCGCAATTATGCCGCCCGCAACCACCTGAAGGCAATGAAAAAAGGCGAGGAGGTATTATATTATCACAGCAACGAAGGTTTGGAGATCGTAGGTATTGCCAAAATAGTAAAAGAAGCTTACCAGGACCCTTCCACTGATGATGACCGCTGGGTGGCGGTTGATCTGAAGCCATATAAAAAATTAGCGCACCCCGTCTCCTTAAGCGCCATAAAGAAAGACAAACGGCTTGCCAGCATGGCGCTGGTTCGCATTAGCCAGCTATCGGTTCAACCCGTTACCGATGAAGAATGGAATGCGATCATGGAATTAGCCGGTGGTAAATAAAAAGTAACTCGATCGAAAAATAATACAGGCTAGTGGTAGGTAGCGAGTGGCGAGCAGGAGCCCCTACTAGCTACTTACTACTCACTACTAGCTTTCTTTAACAATTCATTGAGGTTACCTTTTCAGGCATAGAGTAATTAATCATTACATCTATACCTAAACTTATTGCCATGCCAGTACAAATTCCAAATCACAAACTCCCAAACCAAACTTCAGAAGCCAAAAACAAATTTCAAAACCCAAAAACTCAGAACTCAGAACTAAGAACTAAGTACTAAGTACAAAAAACCAAGAACTCAGAACTTTCTTTATGTAATTTCTCTCTCCCCGCATCTTACCAATACTCCTGACTGAAAAATTTGACATTGGGCTATTGCCATTTCAAATTTTCAAATTGGTACATTTTCAAATTATAAACACATAGTCATGAAATTTTTATGCAAACTGGTGGCAGCATTGCTGCTGTGGCTCTTTATTGCCTGTAACAATCATACCAGTCAATCATCAAAAACTGCAGATACCGAAGTAACCGCTGATATGGTATTAACTCCCGTACCTGTCCTCCAGGAAAGCTTGCAACCATCGGCTGTAGGCACTACCCAATTCACTCCGCCTGTCGCTGATAAAGACGAAGATGCAAGAAAAGCGGATGAAGAAAAATCCTTCAACACCGAAGACTACGATCATATCATTGAAAATAAATTCCTGGCGGCCACGCAAAATCCCTTATCTACTTTTTCAATAGATGTAGATGAAGCGGCTTATAGTAACATCCGCCGCTATATTAATAATGGCAGCATTCCTCCGGCCGGCGCCGTGCGCATTGAAGAAATGATCAATTATTTCGATTATACGTATCCGCAACCACAGAACGACGATCCCTTCTCCGTTAATACCGAACTGTCTGAATGTCCCTGGAGCCCGCAACACCGCCTGGTCCATATCGGTTTGCAGGGTAAAGAAATTCCGGTAAAAAATCTGCCTAACGCCAACATCGTATTTCTGATAGATGTTTCCGGTTCTATGGAAGAACCCAACAAACTGCCCCTGGTTAAATCGTCTATGAAATTATTGGCCGATCAACTACGTCCCGATGATAAAGTAGCGATCGTTGTGTATGCAGGTAACGCAGGATTAGTGTTGCCTTCTACCAGCGGTACTAATACCACAGCCATTAAAGAAGCCATCGATCAATTGCAGGCAGGTGGTTCTACCGCCGGTGGCGAAGGCATTCAACTTGCTTATAAAGTTGCCCGGGAAAATTTTATCAAAGGTGGTAATAACCGCATCATCCTGGCAACCGACGGTGATTTTAATGTAGGTGTCAGCAGTGATGATGAACTGGTTTCTTTAATTGAAAAAGAAAGAAAAAGCGGCATTTTCCTGAGTGTATTGGGTTATGGCATGGGTAATTACAAGGATAATAAAATGCAGCAACTGGCCGATAAAGGAAACGGCAACCATTCGTATATCGACAATATCAATGAAGCAAGAAAAGTATTGGTATCGGAATTTGCCAGCACCCTGTTCACCATTGCCAAGGATGTAAAGATCCAGATTGAATTTAATCCGGCAAAAGTGCAGGCCTACCGCCTCATTGGGTATGAAAACCGGGTATTAGCGGCCGAAGATTTTAATGATGATAAAAAAGATGCCGGCGAACTGGGTTCCGGCCATACCGTAACGGCCTTATATGAAGTGATCCCGGTGGGTGTAAAAAGCGAATTCATTGGCACTGTTGATCCACTTAAATACCAGCCCGCAAAAGCCGCCGCCACTGCCAGCGGTGGAGATGAATTAATGACCATCAAATTACGCTATAAAAAACCTGAAGGCGATACCAGCAAATTGATCACACATCCGGTGACCGATACACATCTCGCCCTGGCCAGTACCTCAGAGAACTTTCGGTTCTCCGCTGCCGTGGCTTCCTTCGGCATGTTGTTACGTAATTCTGAATTTAAACAAAACGCTTCTTTCGCTCAGGTAGTATCCCTGGCGAAAGGCGCAAAAGGAACTGATGCAAATGGATATCGCCAGGAATTTATCAATCTCGTTCAGGCGGCAGGTTCATTGGTAGCAAAAAAGTAGTATTCTAAATAGGGGTTCATTTACGTGGGTCCTTCTTCGTGAAGGGCTCACTTTTTTTATCAAGTAGCTTGATGCTGCTAGCTGGTCCCCGAATTAAAACCCTGCTAGCCACTCGCTACTAACCACTCGCTTTTTCCTATATTTGGCTTATGAGCAAGAAGAAGATCGTAGTATTGACCGGCGCCGGGATAAGCGCCGAAAGCGGACTAAAAACATTTCGCGACAGTGATGGTTTATGGGAAGGGTACGATGTACGGGAAGTGGCTACCCCAGGCGCCTGGAAAAAGAATCCGGCCCTGGTGCTGGAGTTTTATAACCAGCGGCGCAAAAATGTGCTCGACGCACAACCCAATGCGGCCCATATCGGGTTAGCGAAACTGCAGGATGATTTTGATGTAACGATCATCACCCAGAATATCGACGACCTGCACGAACGCGCCGGTTCTAAAAAGATCTTGCATTTGCATGGTGAGATCTTAAAGATGCGCAGTGAACGGAACTACTCGCTCGTATACGATATTCGCGGCGACATAAACCTGGGCGATAAAGCCCCTGATGGCGCGCAATTGCGCCCGCATATTGTTTGGTTTGAGGAAGAAGTGCCCATGATCGAAAAAGCCATCCCCGTTGTGCTCAGCGCCGATATTTTCGTGGTGGTAGGCACTTCCCTGGTAGTATATCCTGCTGCCGGCCTGGTTAATTATGCGCCAATAGAAATACCCAAATATGTTATCGACAAGCAAATTCCCTATGCCGGAGTTAACAATGTAACCAATATCGAAAAACCGGCTACGCTTGGGGTACAGGAGTTAATTTCTTTATTAAAAAGCTAAAACAGCACGGGCAACTTTCCCCTGCCTATGGTATGGTGGTATCGTTTTCTTCAAAGTGGAAGTTGTTCTTTCCCAGTTCCAGTAAAACCGGTTCATAAACAGATGACATAACGGGAATGTGCAAACCGGTTTCGCGGATGTTTCCCAGCAGAATTTGTTTGGCCGCAATGCCCAATGGCAATCCCACTGCTTTTGCCATAGCGGTGTGCACATAGTCTTCGCCTTTAATCACCAGGCTGCTGCTGGCAATGTGTTGCTGCCCTTCCAGTTCGTACCCGATCTCCTGTTGCAGCACCACCATGTCTTTGTCGGCCGGTTGCAATAACAGTTTTTGTTCCATGGCAAATTGTAAGATCTCCGCCGCACTGCATTCGCCTTTGTTTATCAGGGTTTGGTCATCATCAAGGCCTAAAAAGAAAAGCTGTTTCATCGACAGGTTGGCTTCGTGCATTTGTCCGGCTACCGTAGCGGCCGCCTGGGTTTTAATGGAATCCAGGTTCACATCCATTAATTCTCCTTTATTGTCGACCATCATAAATTCCTGCAAGGCTTTTCTTTCATCTTCATTGGCTTCCTGTTCGACTTCCAGCAATTGCTGCAGCTTTTCAAGCAATTGTTTGGTTTGTGCAAACCGTGCCGTCAATTGCTTTTCTATCCATTCGCCAAAACCATGCGCGGCAAAATGTTCCTGGAAGAACTGTTGCAACGTTAGTCCATCAGTATGGTATTGCCTGGTGGCATCCGTCAATTTTAGTTCTACCACATTTTTCCAGCCAAAACAAAACTCGGGATAACGCAGGGTGCTGCGGATAAACGTGGGCACTTCATGCAATCCGTACAGCGGCATATAATGCAGTGAATCGTGGTTGGGATACCAGGCCAGAAAGCCGAGGTCGGGAATAAGAATAACCCGGTTGGGATCGAAAAGCTGATCGTATGGCAACTGGCAAATGGCGCCGTTCTCCTTAAACACCGCGCCATCCTTACCGGCCAGCACTACATTGTGCGGGTTCCAGGTCATTTTAAAATGCCAGGGATTATCATCGCTTTCGGGCGATATCAATCCGCCGCCATGCGATTTGAACGAAGTAATGGTTCCGCCATTGGCTTTAATGCGATGAATTTGGTGCATGGCGTTCATATGGTCAATGCCGGGAATGAATCCCATTTCACAAAGGAATAATAAACCTTGTTGTTTAATGGATGCATGCAAAGCAGCTATTGATTCATCAATGTATGAAGGAGAGAGTAAATTCTTTTTATACTGCAGGCAATCGGTTGCAATTAAAAGGTGCAGGGTAGGGGGCAACAGGGAAATTACAATATCAGCGGCAGCAATTAATTGATGGCGGTCAGTTTCATTATCTGGTTGTAAAACCACAGAATGTATAACGTTGCCCGATGGAAACAGCGTTGGAGCAGGCGTGATGTCAGCAACAGTGATATACCAGTTGTTGGCTGCAGCTTCTTTTACAAGGTAGTCGATCAATAAGGTTGACGACTTCCCCGCCCCAAACACTAAAATGTACTTCATGAAAAAGTAATATGAGTGTAAGTTACTGAGAATACAGTTTCAATCTGCAAGCTAAAGACATTGCTGCAATGGTTACCGGTTACCAGGTTCCGGTTACCGGGCAAAAAATTCGGAGTCCCCGACTATTTGTAGAGAGATCGAAATTCAAGAGCTGGCAACCGGTAACAATAAAAAAAGCCCCCCGATAAATCGGGGAGCTCTTTGGTTTTGAACCGTCCCTTATTTAATATTTTTAATTTAGAATGATCGTTCCCATATCAAGTGTACTTCCTTCTACCACTTCTACCAACTTACCATCATCATTAAACAACTTGTTCTCTGTTACCATCACTTTCCATGAACCCGGCTTTACCGTAAAACGGAACTTGCCATTGTTCACCATTGTTTTTAAAGAATCTTTGCCACTTACTGCATACACCCAAACTGAATCCCGCGCTGAAAATACTTTACCCGTTATGTTAGTTTCCTGCATCGCTCTTGTGGCATGAAGGCCGATAACAACACCTATAATTCCAATTAAGGTGGCAACAGTTTTGTCCATAATAGCAAAGGTTTTAACTCCTCGTTTGAATCAACTATCTGAAATCAATTATCTGAAAGAACCTTACTTTTAAAAAAACTGTGCCAGATAGTTATATAGGTCTAAAAACTATGCCAGACGCAATAAATGTGGAAAACGAATTGCAATTGTAGAATCTTCCTTAGAAACCAGCCTGCGCCATTCCCAGCGATTTTGAATTGATGCTTGTAATCGTATAATCGATGCTTATGCCCCGACTGGTACGCGGTGCTTCCAGCGTTCGTCTCTTACCGGGAGGAACATTATTGAAGATGAGTGTTTGTGTTTTAACGAGTTTCTTTTCAGGCCCAAAATATTTTATCTCCACCGATACCTGGTCGAGCGTATATAAACTGCTGTTCAGCAAAGTTATATCCAGGTCGGAGATGCCACCCAGGATGCCCACCTTAAAGGCGCTTGCTTCTATACGCACCTGCTCATAAATATTTTTACGGGCCTTTTCCAGTACTTCCTGGTTAATAGGCTTTTCCTTGGTTTCCATAACGGCCGGCGTGGCTTCTACCGGTTGGGTAGTTGTATTGGAAGCCGGTAACGCAATGGATTTATTTTGATTTGGCGGCGGAACTACATTATTGTCTTTTTTAATAATGCCCTGGCGCATCACTGCCTGATTGGTTTGTACACTATTAGCAGGAGCAGTGCCGGCAGGTGGCGCCGGCTCAATGGTATTGTTATTGGAATTGTTGTTAGGCACCTCGTTGATATTGCGCTCCTCTGCCATCGGCTCATTGTTCTGTTGAACAGTTTCCCCAGCAGGTCCCGTTGTACCAGACTTTTCATTCTTTTGGTCCCTGATCTCTTTAACCAGGCTTTCCAATACCTGCGTATCAGGTTGCCGGTTCCCCGAGTTAATAACCAAACCGATGACTACCCCACCCAGGATCAATACTGCTGCAACCAGTCCGCGGGTTACATTTTTATTATCCTGCAGGTATTTTCCCGAACCTGCCAGCAAGGCTTTAAAATCGAACCGGTCTTTTTTGGATGTTGATGACCAGGTTGCAGCTTTACTGGTAGCTGGTTTTTCGGCTTTTTGTACGGCGGCTGTTGAAACGCCGGATTTATTTTTTGAAAAGGCTGCCTTTCTTGATTCGTATTCCGACAGGAAGCCATTGTTGATCTCGTCGTCTTCTTTTTTCCTGTTCTGATACCCTTTCAGCATACCGCTGTTCTGTTCATCATCCTCTTCGGAAATGATATAGGAAGAAACGGCTTTCTTTTCAGTGTTTTTATTGGTGGAACTGACGTTCTTGTCGCTTTGTTGTGCAACCGGTTTGGTTTCTTCTTTTTTAGCTACCGGCGTGGTAGTGGCTGCCTGCGCTTTCGACACCGGCATAGTAACATAAATGTGTTTGCTATTGGCTTGCTCGGCCTGCCTGCTTACCGGCTGGCTTTCCTGTACATCACTCATCGTATTACCAGCAACGGCAACCTGCTTTTGCTGGGTGGCGGCCTGCTCAGTTACCGAAGAGGTTTCGAGGCCCGGTTTCTTATAAAAACGATCATACGGCTGTTCTTCCACAACCGGAGCAAAAGGTTTCAATTCCTCAATTTCACTGGGATAACGCCAGGCTGCACTTCTTCCTTCATGCCATACCAGGTCATAAGGTTTCAGCCCCTTTGCCGCCAGCTCTTCCGCTGTATACGGTCCTGTTTGCTTGTTATCGCGTAATAGTAGGTATGTATTCATAACTATAAAAAAGGCTAGTAAAATTTTGCAAGCAGGTAGCTGTAGTTAGCTACTTCCGTAATGAAATACATTCAGCGGGTCGCGGGCTCAGATGGTTAAATGGGATTCTTAAATAGGATACCTGGAGGGTAAAATTATAGTAACTGCAAGTTAACAGTTGGCATTTATTGTACCAAATACTCAATTAGAAAAGTTATAAAAGAGACGTTAAAAATGAAGTAAGTTTTCCACCATTAGCCTAATGATACCCGATCACCCTTAAGCTACTTAAGTTGTTAAAGGATATATAAGAATTGTTTTTAAGGTATGGAAACGCATAATGAAAGCTGGTATACCTGTTCAAGGTTCAAGGTTCAAGGCTCAAGACCTGAAATTCGGAGTCCCCGATAAAATTCACGCAACCTGAATTTCTAACCTTGTGCCTTATGTCTTTCTTCTTGTGCCTTGTACCTTCCTTCTTGTGCCTTGTACCTTCCTTCTTGTGCCTTGTGCCTTTCTTCTTGTGCCTTGTGCCTTTCTTCTTGTGCCTTGTGCCTTCCTTCTTGCACCTTGTGCCTTCCTTCTTGTACCTTGTGCCTTCCTTCTTGTGCCTTGTACCTTCCTTCTTGTGCCTTGTGCCTTCCTTCTTGTGCCTTTTTCTTAACATTTGTGTATAAAATTTAGGCCTAAAAAACCCTCACAATTACCGGGTTTTCACGCTTAAATAGGGTATTTTTGCCCCCCATCCAAAGGAGCATTAAACGGATGTAAATCATATCTGCAATACAAGTATGGAAGAAAACTTCACACCACAGGAAACAAACGATCAGAATCGTATTATCCCTGTAAATATCGAAGAGCAAATGAAAACGGCCTATATCGATTACTCAATGTCAGTAATCGTAAGCCGTGCCTTGCCCGATGTACGCGATGGGTTGAAACCGGTTCACCGGCGCATTTTGTACGCCATGAATGAACTGGGATTAAACTATAACAGAGCGTATAAAAAATCGGCTCGTGTTGTAGGAGAGGTGTTGGGTAAATATCACCCGCATGGTGATTCATCGGTGTACGACGCCATGGTGCGTATGGCACAGGAATGGAGCATGCGGTATACCCTTGTAGATGGCCAGGGTAACTATGGTAACCAGGATGGCGATGGTCCGGCCGCCATGCGTTATACAGAAGCCAGGCTCGACCGGCTGGCTGAATACATGTTGATGGATATCGATAAGGATACTGTCGACTTTCAGCCCAACTTCGACGATTCTGAAAAAGAACCGTCCATTCTGCCGGCGCGTGTTCCCAACCTGTTGGTAAATGGGTCAAGCGGTATTGCAGTTGGTATGGCTACCAACATGATGCCGCATAACCTGAGTGAAGTAATAGATGGATGTATTGCCTATATCGATAACCGCGAGATCACCATCGACGAAATGATGGTGCATATCAAAGCGCCCGATTTCCCTACCGGCGGTATCATCTACGGTATGGAAGGCGTACGTGCCGGTATGCATTTTGGCCGGGGCAGGGTAGTGCTGCGTGGTAAACTGCAGGTTGATACCAAACCCAGCGGTCGCGAAACCATTATCGTAACCGAAGTGCCTTACCAGGTAAACCGCGATGCGTTGTGCGATAAGATCGGACAACTTGTGAATGAGAAAGTGATCGAAGGCATTGCGCATGTTAACAACGAATCGAACGCGAAGGAAGGTACCCGTATAGTAATAGATCTTAAACGAGATGCTATTGCCAACGTGGTGATCAACCAACTGTATAAATTCACCGAACTTCAAACTTCATATGGCATAAACAACGTAGCCCTGTCAAAGGGTCGCCCAAAAACACTGAACGTAAAAGATATGATCAGTGAGTTTGTGGAGTTCCGTCATGAAGTAGTGGTTCGCCGTACGCAGTTTGAATTGCGTGAAGCAGAGAAGAAAGCCCATATCTTACAAGGTTATCTCATTGCACTCGATCACCTCGATGAAGTGATCGCTTTGATCCGTGCATCGGCCACACCTGAAATTGCCCGCGAAGGCCTTATCAATGCCGGCTGGGGCCTCGATGAGATCCAGGCAAGGGCCATCCTCGAATTACGCCTGCAACGGTTAACCGGCATGGAACGCGAAAAGATCAGGGAAGAATATGATGGGTTGATGCAACTGATCGGCCATCTGCGTGAAGTGTTAAATAATGAAGGCATGCGGTACGATATCATTAAAACCGAATTGACCGAAGTAAAGGACAAGTTCGGTGATGCCCGCAAAACAGAGATCACTTACCTCGATAATGAAGTACGCATTAAAGACCTGATCAAGGAAGAAGATGTGGTGATCACCATCTCGCACCTGGGTTATATCAAACGTACTTCCGCCACCGAATTCCGCGCCCAGCGCCGCGGTGGTCGTGGCGCCAAAGGCGGCAAGGCCCGTGAAGAGGATTTTATAGAGCATCTGTTTGTTGCCTCTTCTCACCACACCATGCTGTTCTTTACCGAAAAAGGACGCTGCTACTGGCTGAACGTTTATGAAATACCCGAAGCCGATAAAACAGCCAAAGGCCGGGCCATTCAGAACCTGATACAATTACCACCCGACGATAAGATCAGAGCGATCATCGACATAAAAGACCTCGAAGATGAAACCTTTGTAAAAGGTCACAACATTGTGCTGTGCACCAAAAAAGGTATTATTAAGAAAACAGCACTGGAAGATTTCAGCAATCCACGCAAGACCGGGGTGAATGCCATTACGATCGTGGAAGGAGATGAACTGCTGGTTGCCAGGTTAACCACCGGCAATAGCGAGATCATGATGGCCGTGAAAAGCGGTCGCGCCATTCGTTTCCCCGAAGAAAAAGTACGGGCAACCGGCCGTGGCGCTATTGGGGTATCGGGAATTGACGTAGACGATGAAAATGATGCAGTTATTGGCATGATATGTGTCAGCAAGGAAGACAACTCGCGTAGTGTGTTGGTTGTGAGCGAAAAAGGATTCGGAAAAAGAACACAATTAGAAGAATATCCCATCACGAACCGGGGTGGAAAAGGGGTGAAGACCCTCAACGTTACCGATAAGACCGGCTCGCTGGTAGGTATGCTGGATGTGGCGGCAAAAGAAGACCTGATGATCACCTGCAGAAGCGGCATGACCATACGGATGCCGGCAGATGGCATCAGCGAACTGGGCCGCAATACACAAGGTGTTAAATTAATTCGCCTGGATGACGGTGATGAAATTGCCGCTATTACCAAACTCGATGATAACGAAGACGAAGTGAACGGAGAAAATGACGAAGCAGAAGCACAGGCAGATACAAATACAGCAGTTGAGGCAACCAATGGTAATGAGTTTGCATCTGATGAAAGTGCTGAAGCATCCGGTGAAGGGGATGAACCCGGAGCGGAAGAAAACCCGGATAATGAATAATTGGGAGCATTCACGCACGTATATAAAACACACAGATGAATCGACCATCTGACTTAAAAACAAATAATATTTTCAGATGAAAAAATTGTTTCTGACAGCATTGCTCGCTGCAGTTGGGTTCTTATCACAGGCCCAGAAACTCGAAAAGGCTAAAGACCTGCTGACCAGGAAAAAACTCCCCGAAGCAAAAACGGAGATCGATAATGTACTGGCCGTTGAAAAGAACAAAACCAGTTCAGAAGCCTGGTATACAAAGGCAAAAATATATGGCGCTATTGCCGCTGACTCTTCACTGAAATCTACAGTACCAGATGCGCGTTCCACTGCATTTGAATCAATGAAGCAGTATTTGGAGCTGGAGGCTAAAGAGAAAGATGCAGCTAAAAGAAATATTCAGTTAACCCTGGATAACAATGCGCCACTGATTGAGCTGTATACAGGGTACTCAAAAGATGCGGCAACTTTTTACAATGCCAGCAATTACAATGATGCATTCGTAAATTTCAAAAATTCACTGGCAGTATTCGACCTTATGTCTGCCAAAGGAATTATTCCTATTAAGTTAGATACTACCACCACTTTATATGCTGGTATATCGGCTGAAAAAGCACAGAAGCCCGATGATGCGGCTGTTTATTATGGAAAAATTGCCGAGAACAAAGCAAAAGGGGAAGGTTTTGTAGAAATTTATAAATGGCTGGCTGATTATTATCGTAGAAAAGATGATATCGCCAACGCTGCTAAATTCTCTGCATTGGGAAAGGAAGTATACCCCAGCGATCCTTTCTGGACCGGCTTTGAACTTGATATGGCGCGTGAAAAAGGTAACAAAGAAGACCTGTTTAAAAAATACGAGGCGGTTATCAAGGAAAATCCTGATAACTATCTGTTCCTGTTCAACTATGGCGTAGAATTATATCAAACAGGTTACGATCCGGATGCCAAAAAACGCCCGGCCAACTCAAAAGAGCTGATCGCAAAAGCGGTTGAAGTGATGACGAAAACGTTGGAGAAAAAACCTGATTATGCAAATGCCAACATGGTATTAGGACAGATCTATTACAATCAGGGTGTTGAAATCAATAATGAGAACAAGGATATTCGTCCGAAAGATGGTGTTAAATTAACACCTGATCAACTGAAGAAAAAAGACGAACTGCGTGCAGAAACCGCAAAAAAGTTCGATCTGGCATTGCCTTATTTGACCAAGGTTGATGAGCTGCTCGATAGCCAGGGCAAATTGAAAATGGAAGATAAGGACAACCTGAAAAATGCGTTAGACCTGCTCATTATCATCAATGAAGAAAAAGTAAATGCGCTGGAGCAAAAGAAACGCCAGGCAGAAGCTAAAAAAGATGCAGCAGGAGTAAAAGCGATCGATGCAGATATTAAAAAATTACAGGATACAGTAACAAAGTATACTGATAAATATAACAACATCGACAGAAAACACTAATACGTATAAACGAAATTTGAATAGGAGGGCCCCCGATTCATCGGGGGCCTTTCTTCTTATATAATGACCGTATATCCGCTATCAGCTTCATTCGTGTATTTGACAGTTGATTACTGTGTATTTTAATAGCCTTTTAATTAAATGATGTTTATCAAATGGCAGTTGGCCATTACCTTTACGGATGCGCTGAACAATCGTGCGCATGGGTTTAAGGGTTTAATTTTTCAATCAATTTGACGCAGCTTTTCCAAGCTGCGTTTTTTTATATGCCTATAAGTTGAGAATGAATAGCAAATGCATATTTTATTACATGTTAAATCATATTCACCCTTAGCTAAAAAAAATTAGCTCTTACATGAAGCCATTATTTTTAACGATTGGTTTATTTACTACATATCATCAGGATGTAACTATGTGGTGGCAGACATTCGCTGGTATGTTGGCAATGATAAAGCACATGGATACGTGGACCGGAAAATCATTAGGAGCGTTTACCGATAAATTTTCTGTGAATATTAATAACCATGGCGCCGGATTTTACAGGTTGAGCGCCGGGAAGAAATGATTGACGGCGGTTTGAAGTGGGAGTGTGAGGAGGACAATTTTCGGCAGGCATTTATCTGGCCTGATGGGCTGGCAAGCCGTTTAAATAACTGAGGCCGTGGTTTGCAATAAACGGCGGCCTTTTGATTTTAATTCATTTGCTTCACCCAAAATAGCCGATAATTCGATTCTTTTTGTTTTACAGCTGCACGGGAAACTTGCACTAATTGTTGACCAGTTTCAATGAATCCTATTGCTTTTCCGGATTTTGATTCGCCAATTTTCGATTCTCTTTGCTTTGAAGGATCCCTGAGCGAGCGATCGCTTAATTACTGGCGAGATCCAGTTTCGCTGGGCGTCGCCAGGAGGTGATGAAATCCTGGGAACGGTTTAAACCAACCAATGGAATTGAATTGCAGGGAATTGTATTGGTTGGAAGTGGGTTGATTTACTCAAAACATCTATTTAACATAATATTAATTATAGTTTAAACTCGCTATTAATACTATGGTCCCAAGAAATTAGCAGGAAAAAAATATGGTGTAGCTGACAAAACATTATCCCAAAGAAAGAATGCTTAAAGTTTTCCGGGAACAAAAAGCGACGGGATAAGCGTTCCAGTCGCGTTCTAAATCGATAGCCTGTTAGCGTTTACTTATCGCATTTAATCAATGTCACATTCCAGGCAAAATGCTCTTTTTATCAGTTTAGAAAAAGAAACGCTTAACACGTTTAAACTGATTGATGTTTGATGGTTTCAAAATGGCGCCGGTAATGTTATCGCGGCTTTTGAAGTAGAAAAAAGCACCAGCATTTATTCGGGCATTCTTCCGTCACATTTTACAAATAAAATATAACAAACCGGGAAAATTATATAACAAGGGCAAAAAAAATACTACTATTTTTGTCAGGAACATGAAAAGGCTCATTGTTACCATATTAGCTTTGTTTTACCTGGGCACTTCAACCGGTGCTACCATACACCTGCATTATTGCATGGGTAAGCTGGTTGAAATGAAGCTCTGGCACTCTGAGGCAGACAAATGTGGTAATTGTGGGATGAAAAAAAAGACAGCATGTGAAAAAAAATGCTGTAAGGATGAGCATAAATTAGTAAAACTGGAAAAAGCCCACCAGAAAGCTATTGAAAACATTTTCCAGTTCACTCAGTTCGTTGCTACACTCCCGGTTTCTTATTTTGAATTTCCGCAGGTTTATATTCCGTCTGTTGCGCAGGAACTTCCTGTAAGTCACGGGCCACCCCGAAGTATTCCGATACATATTCTCCATTGTACTTTCCGCATCTGATACCCTGCCCACCCGCAGGTGGAGGGCGTTATTCTTAATACGCTGTTTTAAAACAGTAGCGCTGTTATATCACCCCCTCTCCTTTTTGCTACTGATTCAGGTACATCTTTTCAATAATTAAAACTTCTCGCAGATATGAAATTGAGTCATCGTCTGGCGCTTGGTGCTATTTGCGCCATGGGTATTGCAATTGTTTTAACTGTTCCTGCCTGCAGGAAACACAAAATGGACGGTATGAAAATGGAAGAAAAAAACATTAACTATCCTGCCGCTTACATAGTTAATGGGGAGACTAATACTTTATCGGTTATTAATCTTAACAGCAATACCGTTACCGATACCATTGAATTAATGTCGTCTGGTGCCGGTATGCCTATGTGGCCGCACCATGTATACCATCATACTGCTGGGGATATGCATCACCTGGCTATTGGCGTACCCGGCATGGATTTGAGCGAAGGCCATTCGGGTGGCATGGCAGGTATGAAAGGAAAAGTATTGGTCGTAGATGGCGTTAAAGGCACAGTTCTTAAAGAATTAGAAGTTCCTGCCATGAACCACAATGCCGTTTACTCGCCTGATGGCAATGAAATCTGGACCTCCCAAATGGGAATGAATGGTAAGGTGCTGGTTTACGATGCGAAAACGTTCACATTGAAAAAAACTATTGCCGTAGGTATGGAACCGGCAGAAGTAACATTTTCTGCAGATGGCTCCAAAGCATATGTAGCTAATGGTGGCGATAATACCGTTTCAGTAATTGATCCTGCAACCAAAACGGTGATTACTACTATTGCTGTTGACGCTGATCCGGTGGGTGCATGGGTAGGATATGATGGAAAAATGTATGTGGATAATGAAGAAGGTGAAAGCATCAGCGTTGTAGATGTAGCAACCAATACAGTAGTGCAGACCATTCCCCTTGGTTTTATGCCTGGCAGCGCTGCTCACAACCAGGTTAAAAAAGAATTATGGGTTACAGACCCCGATAACGGTAAAGTGCACTACTGGACATGGAATACCGTGGGTAACCAGTGGTCACATAGCGGATCCTTTAACACTGGCGCAGGTGCTCATGCAGTAGCATTTACAGGCGATGGTAATACAGCATATGTTACCAACCAACTGGCAGCCAGCGTATCTGTCATCAATGTGACCGATCATTCTAAAATTAAAGATATTTCAGTAGGCAAAAAACCTAATGGCATTGTAATAAAACAATAAACTCAATATTTAAACTATTAAAATGAAAAAAGTATTATTTCTTGTTATCATTATGATTTCCATATTTGGTACAACCAATGCGCTTGCACAAACTAAAACAGATAGCTTCAAAGTATATGGCAATTGTAATATGTGTAAGAAAAGGATTGAAAAAGCTGCTGCTGTGGAGGGTGTTGTGAAAGCAAACTGGAATGTGGAAACAAAGATCATGACAGTAAGTTATGATTCTTCCAGATTAACGACTGATGCTATTCAAAAGAAAATTGCCGCGGCAGGACATGACACAGAAAAAGAAAAGGCAGCAGATCAAACATATAATAAGTTACCTGGCTGTTGCAGGTATGACCGCAGCGGAGGTGAGTCGTCTTCTCATCATCAACATCACAAATAAGAATTATAAAGTAGTGACAGGTGCAGCATGAAAGCTGCATCTGTCCTCCTGTGAGTGAAAAGAAAAAAATGGTACATTGTAATAAATGCTTTCATATGGAAAGAAGAAAGGAACAATCGCTGGAACAGCGGTCATCATTAAATGTAGCCAATGGCAAAGAGCAAACACTTTTACATTCGTAAAGCACACCGGTACCTGGGTGTTATTTTAGGTATCCAGTTTTTATTATGGACTATCGGGGGATTGTATTTCAGTTGGAGTAATATGGATGAAGTACATGGAGATTTTGAAAAACGAAAACCGCCCTTTCTGCCGGTTGGGTCTTTACTGGCATCACCATCAACTGTAATAGACAGTATAAAAAAAGCTCACCCGGTAGATTCCTTTGTTTCAATTCAGCTTATCGAAATACTCGGAAAACCTTATTACCAGCTGCGTGGGATAACTTCCAAACAACAAGGCGGTGGGCATCAACATTCCATGAAAATGGCCACCTGGCTGGCCGATGCAGTAACCGGACAATTAAAGCCGGCACTTACAAAAGAGCAGGCCATTGAAGTAGCCAGCAAACGTTTCAATGGAGAACCAAAAGTAAAATCAGTTGAGTACCTCACTGCAACAAATGGCCATCATGAATATAGGGAAAGTCCTTTACCAGCTTATGCCATTACGTTTGAACATCCATCCGGCAGCACAGTATATGTAGCCAGTGAACTGGGTACGGTTCAAAAATTCCGTAACAATAAATGGAGAATATTTGATTTTCTTTGGATGTTGCATACCATGGATTATAATTCGAGAGATAATATAGGAAACCTCTTGCTTCGCATATTTTCCATATTCGGCCTGATAACCGTGTTTTCAGGCTTTGCGTTATATGCCATTAGCTTCAAAGGTTTCAAAAAGAACCCCCTTTCAAAAAGTAGATTTAGCTGAGAAATAAAAAAACCATTGAGTAATTATAAACGACATCAATAATGAATAACAGCCGACTGACTTTATTTCAATTTGCCATGATATTTGTTTCATTTCTGTTTTTTTCAATAAGCGGTGAAGCCCAATCCGGAGAAGTTTGCTATAACCCCAACCTGGTAAAAGATACCAGTAAAAAAAGTATTAAATCTATGGCGGCAGGTGTCATTGGGAAGGATTCCGTAAAGATCAGTTATCACTCACCAGCGGTAAGAAAACGTGTTATTTGGGGAGGTTTGGTTCCCTATGATGAAGTATGGGTAACCGGAGCACATGATGCTACCACCGTTGAAATTGCAAGGCCATTCATAATTGGTGGTAAAGAAATTCCTGCCGGGAAGTATGCCCTGTTCACTATTCCGGGAAAAAAGGAATGGACAGTTATCATTAATGAAAAGTGGCAACAACACCTGGCATCGGAGTATGATAAAAAAGAAGATGTGGTTAGAATAAAAGTAAAACCTCAAAAACACTCCCTCACCGAAAGGCTTCAATACTTTATCGAAGGAAGCAACGATAAAGATGGAAAAATTGCAATGGCATGGGAAAAAATAAGAATTGAGTTTCCTGTGACGATTAAAAAATAATGGTGGAAAACCTCTGTATTAGAAAATAAATGACAACTGGAAAATCATGATCAGTCATAGTAGGAATGACAGTACAGGCGCTTGGTACAAGATGGGATTGCCCACCGTTTTTTTCTCAACTTGTAAAAGGTCAAACACTTGACGATCAGGCATTTATTCCAAATACATTTACGCTAAACGGCAACGAAAAAGACGATGTGTTTAAAGTGTACAGCAGGGCGGCACTTATTACAAGGGTAAACCTCAACTACATGATCCAGATCAATTAAACCGGATTTGAAGAAACATTTAGCCGGTTAGGAGAAAATACTTATACTAAACTAAATACTTTAATCGTTCAATGATGGATCCGAGTCCTTGTAAAATTCAAAAGTATGCTTGGTATAATCGCCCTGATTTTGATCCTGTTTATTCCGGTAATTTTCATTTGGCTTAGCTATCGCAGCAGCAAACGATTCAAGAATTTTAATTAAATTTTTTGCGGGTTTCAGATCGCAAAAATTTTATATTAAAAAGGTTGAAAATTCAACGGGCATTGATCCCGGTTCATCTCCCCTATCCAGGTATCCCAATCCTAATTAACCCACGTTACTTTTTCCTGAATCGAATTTCGTTTACCCGAAACAGATGGAACCTTTACATAACCCAGGTAAAAGAATCCCATCAGCATATCATCATGCCCTAAACCAAACAACGCTTTGGCTTCCTCGATAAAAGTAATACCGCCTGTGCTCCAGTAACCGCCAATATTGTCGTATGATGAAATTGTAAGATAAATGTTCTGCACCGCGCACGCTACCGCCGCCACTTCTTCCATTTCAGGCAACTGATCTTTATGCCGTTTACAACCGATGGCAATAACATGCGAACATTGCTGCGGCGTTACCAGCATCTGTTCGTATTTATTCTGTTTGAATTTGGCGCCGGCAAACTTTTTATAGATCTCAGCCTGTTGTTCAGCCAATTTTTGTAATCCATTTCCTGTAAATACCGTAAACTGCCAGGGCTCAGTTAATTTATGACTGGGCGCCCAGTTGGCGTTTTCAAGGGCCTGCCAGATGATCGCATCTGGAATGGTCTTTCCCGGCTCAAATTGTTGGGTAAACACACTCCTGCGTGTACGTATCAGTTCATTGATCAATTCGCTTTTATTCATAGCGGAGCAAAGATATGTTAAGACTAATATACCGATAAAAGTTGTTCTGCCCTTTTTGCTATTTTCGGCCCTCGTTCCAAGTAAACAGCTTGGGTTTCGGATCCTTCACCCTAACTTTGAAATTATGCGGATATTTTTAATTTTTATTTGTTTTTTTACCGGCATTTCATTGTTCGCAGCAGACACCCGAAAGCTTGACAGTTTGTTAATTCACCGTCATTTTTTTGAGCTGCAGCGCGAATTGAAAAGCAACACCTACAGCAATCTGCCTACGCATCGTAAATTATATTACCAGGCTTTCTTACATAACTTTTTTCATGATCTCACAACGTCTAACCAGGAAATCGCCCTGCTGCTTGATAATTACAAAAAAGAGTTTTCCCATAATGAGCTCAGTAATTTGCTGATGAAAAAAATAGATAATCATGTAAAGCTGTACCAGTATCGCGAAGCTCATCTCACCACCCAGTTTTTATTACGCAAGTACCGACATGTTCTATCCGCCGAGGAACGGGATGATGCCCGCAATTCTGATATTATCTGGAAAGGATTAGAAAATGTGCCGCCTCAAACAACCTCTGTTACCAGCGAAACAAACATCTCCTATCGCCGCGACCTTGCCGGCCTTATCAATATTCCGGTGAGTTTTGCCGACAGCACTTTTGATTTTGTTTTTGATACCGGCGCCAACTTATCTGTTATAACGGAATCATACGCTCGTAAAAGCAACCTGCGCATGATGAATGTACGATTTAAAGTAAGAGCTATTACCGGTTTGGAGGTGTATGCCAACCTGGGCATTGCCAATGAATTCAAAATGGGTAATATTATTGTAAGGAATGCGGTGTTCATGGTATTTCCAGACACCGCCCTTTCTTTTGCCCGCGGCTTGTATACCATTAAAGGCATCATCGGCTTTCCTATCATTGAACAATTGCAGGAAATTCGCATCAATAAAAAAACTTTAACAGTGCCCCAGTTCCCTACGGATCGCAAACTCCGCAATTTTGGGGTTGATGAATTGTTGCCGGTAATCTCCATCGCTTACAATGCCGATACCCTGGCATTTACATTTGATACGGGCGCCCAGTTTACTTTTTTAAACGAGCCTTTTTATCAGGATTATAAAAAGCTGATTGATTCTGCCGGCAAACCGTTCGATATGCAGATCGGCGGCGCCGGTGGCATAACTAAAACAAAAGCGTTCCGGTTGTCGCAAATTGCTATTACAGTGGCCGGGCAGCCTGCCTTGCTGAAAGACGTAGCGGTGAAAACTTCCAGTTCAACCCCCAAAGACAAATTGTACTACGGCAATTTTGGACAGGATATCATGAACCAGTTCAAAGAAATGGTGATTAATTTTAAGTATATGTATGTTGATTTTATACCAACTTCCCCCTAAAGATCGATTGCTGATTTTGAGATTTCTGGATTTTGAGATTTAGAAAAATCCAGAAATCTCAAAATCCCAAAATCAGAAATTGACCCTAATCTCTTTCCTCATGGTCCTCATGACCGCTACTCCGTTTAAATAACTGGAAGTCGGTCTTACCAAATTTATAAGCCAACGTGGCCCGGAAGCTACGCACATCCCAACGACGGTATGCATCCTGGTAAAAATTTTCCGTATCGTTTATGATTCCCCGTCTCCTGGAGTTGAATACGTCGTTTATGTTAAATGTAAAGGTGGCTTTGTTTTTGAAGAATTCTTTGCGTAATCCAAAATCAACTGCATACATTTCTTTCCGCTCCCCCTGTGGTATTACTTCCGGTGATTCGTAACCGCCGGTAACCTGGAAACTCCATTTATTCCAGAATGCTGCTTTTGATGCAAACCGGTAATTGATGATCAGCTTGGCTTCCCAGTTAAAACCTTCATTGCTCAGATCGGTATTATTGACCTTCGATTCTACCTTTTTATATTGCATATCTACTGTGGGCGTAATATCCAGGTGCTGTCCCACCTTTTGCTGCAAGGTCAACTCGGCGCCCAGCCTGTTTTGGTATCTGGCATTCACAAACGTATTTAAAATGGCGCTTGGATCAATGGCTGCGTTATTCAATTGCTGGTATTGAGCGGCTGTAATAGTGTCGCTGTACCTGGTGATATCTCCCTGTGTATTGCGGAAATAAATTACGCCTAAAAAGCTTCCCGAGTTATAGATTTTATTGTAATTGAACTCGAATGAATTGGTGAATTCTGGTCGCAGCGCCGGGTTTCCCTGCCTGATGTTCAATGGATCATTGATATCTACAAACGGGTTCATTTGCCAGAAATCGGGCCGTCTGATACGACGGCTGTAATTCAGTTGAATTTCCTGTCCTTCCCCAATGTTCTTGCTCAGGTATAAACTGGGAAACAACGCATCAAACAAACTTCCGATATTGCCCGGAAACTGATAGCCAAATTTTTTGGCGCTATCTACCAGTTCGCCATCAAACTTTGAATGTTCAGCACGTAACCCGGCCTGGTAGCCTATCCCCAACAATTTGCCAGTGTAAGTAACATAAGCCGCATTCACCATTTCGCGATACTGATAATTATTACTTAATGGTAATTTGATCTCGCTTGAATTGTTTACAAAAAAAGCATTGAAAAAACTGGTAAAGTCATTTATGTACGATCGAACACCTGTCTCCAGTTTATTATCTTCTCCCTGCGGATCTACATAGTCTACCTGTACGGTGATCTGGTTGTTCTTGCCCGATCCATTGTTTCGAACCCGGCTTTCGGGAGCATACATACTGCCATCAGGGAACGAATACGTGTTTAGAATATTCGTATTATCGCTGTTACGGCCATAATTGTAATTAATATCTGCACTTATCGACTTACCGCTTTCTACAAAATTATGTTTAAACACAAACTGCGTACTGGTACGTCCATTGGTCGATCTGCTATCGGAGGTACGATAACCATAATGATCAGGTTGTTGATGCAAGTTCAGGTACTCCTGGTGCTGTTCTTCATTATTGGTAAACCGTCCGCCACCAAAGTTTTGCGTAAGGGTAAATGTGTTGCGATTGTCTAAAAAGAAATCCATTCCAAACCGAACACCAGCAAAACGACGATTGCGATCGGTAAAAGCAAACTGGTTGAAATAATCCGTCACAATACCATTGTCTTTATTCTGGCGATAAGTTTCCGTCTTGGGTCGGCCGCCTGATTGATTATAATTTCCGTTTACAAAAAAATTAAACTTACCCTGACGTAAATTAAGCGCCAGGTTGCCATTGTAAATATTTGGTGAACCGGCGCCTGCAGAAACAAGGCCGTTCAATCCGATCTTTTTATTTTTCTTGAGCACAACATTAATGATGCCGCCGGTGCTGGCTGCATCAAATTTGGCGGAAGGATTGGTGATGAGTTCTACGCGTTCAATGTTATCTGCGGGTATTTGATCTAAAGTGAGTATAGTAGGACGGCCATCAACAAAGATCTGGGGCGCATTATTGCGCAACAGTACATTGCCATCTACATCAACAGTAACGGAAGGTATATTGCGCATTACATCAATGCCGGTACCACCGGCAGAAGCTAAATTCTTTTCTACATCAAAAGTCTTCCGGTCGATGCCCATTTGCAAAGCAGGCTTTTGACCTACAACCGTCACAGAATTCAGGTAATGCGATTCGGCGTTCAGTTTGATATTTCCCAGGTCTTTTTCAACAGTGAACCCACTCCCCTTGCCAGATTTATCGAATGTGATGATCACTTCTTGTTTAGCATATCCTATAGCAGTTGCTTCCAGCTTGAAAGTATCGGTAATAGACAGATTGATGATGTCGAAATCGCCGTTGGGTTTGGTTAACATACCACCGGCCAGTATATCGCTGTTTTTTTGAAATAATTGTACAGATGCAGCTTCAATGCCTTTATTGGTTTTGGCATCCACGATTCTTCCAATCAGTTTGCCAGTGCCTGCTGCAGCGGGCTTGTTCCTGGGTGAGTTTTCTATTTGGGCACATACGGATAATGTAATAATTTTTGCTAATAACAGTGCTAATACAGGTTTCATTACGCAGTTTGTAATTGTTTTTTATACACCGGTATCTTATTAATTATAATTAATTCAATAACCGGACCGGGCTATTAGACGGGAAATAACGTCTATGCGTTTGCTGCGAATGAATTTTAATATCAATTTAATAAGGATGGATTGATGGTTTTATTGTTTGATGGTTATGAACTCCGATTATCGGGCAGTAAAGTTTAATGGGCGAGCTTCAGCAAGGTAATCCCCAGCCATCAAGCAATCAAATAATTATTCAGACGCCCACTCCAACTGCAGTTTATTTAAACTCTTATACAATCCATCGTTCAATGCCAGTAATTCCTGGTGCGTGCCGCTTTCTATAACATGGCCTTTGTCGAGAACAATGATCTTATCGGCATTGCGAATGGTTGACAATCGATGCGCAATTACAAAAGAAGTTCGGTTTTTCATCAGGTTATCCAACGCTTCCTGCACCAGTGATTCAGAAGCAGAATCGAGCGAACTGGTTGCTTCGTCCAGTACCAGGATAACCGGGTCTTTTAATATAGCCCGCGCAATAGCAATTCGTTGACGTTGCCCACCCGATAATTTAATCCCCCGCTCCCCTACCACCGTATCATAACCTTCGGGAAAGCTCATGATAAAATCATGAGCATTGGCCTTGCGGGCTGCTTCTTCAATGTCGGGTTGAGTGGCGCCGGGTTTACCATAAGAAATATTTTCCCGAATGGTTCCGCCAAACAAGAAAACATCCTGCGGCACCAGGGCCATTTGTTTGCGAAGTTGAGAAAGGGGAATGCTATTGGCCGGTTTGCCATCAAATAATATCTGTCCATTCCCGGGCTGATAGAATTGCAACAGCAATGCGGCAATGGTTGATTTACCGGCGCCGCTTGGGCCCACTATGGCAATTTGTTCACCGGGAGCGGCGGTAAGAGTTATCTCTTTTAAAATATGCACTTCTTTGCGCGAAGGATAACTGAATGAAACCCGGTCGAAGGTAACCGCACCTAGTAATTTGTTTTTTTCTTCCACCGGTTCATCTGTAACAGTCACTGGTTCTGTGGTATCGCGTAATATTTCCCGAACGCGCTGGGTAGCGCCCAATGTTTTTTGCAACTGGCTGTACAAGTCGGCAAAGCCGGCCATGCTACCGCCCACAAATGCGGTGTACACAACAAAGGCAGTAAGATCGCCAAATGACAACGTACCCGCTTGCACCAGGGTAGTGCCATACCACACCACGAGAATAATAGTTCCGAAAATGCTCATCAGAATAAATGAAACAAACAGACCGCGAAAGCGGCCATTGCTCACCGCCAGTTTCACCACCTGTTGTAAACTGCGAGTATATCTGCCGATCTCATACCATTCATTGGTAAACGATTTTACATTGCTCACGCCTTGCAAGGTTTCCTGCACAATAGTATTCGAATCAGCCAACTGGTCCTGCGTATTGCGGGATAGCTTACGAATTCTTTTTCCAAACACCACACCAGCCACTACTATAATGGGTACAACCGATAACATAACGGCCGTGAGCGATCGGGATAAATATAATATCAATCCCATGCCAATGATAAGCGTTAGAATTCCACGCAAAATTTCTGCCAGCATACCTGTTACTGCTTCCTGTATTTGAGAAAGATCGGCACTGATCCTGCTCGATAATTCCCCTACCCTGCGCTGCGCAAAAAAATCCATGGGCATCATGATCATCTTCCGGTAAACCTCTTTTCGCATATCCGCCAATGCATATTCCCCAACATATGTAAACAGGTATACACGCATAAACGAAAAGATCATTTGTAAGGTTAAAATACCCAACATCCATAATGCAATGGTACCTGGTGAAACAGCCTCTTTACCCAGGCTGAGCGAATGCGCACTATCGATGAGTCTTTTCAAAAAATAAGGAAATGCCATAGTAGTACCGCTGGAAAGAGCGATGAAAAGTAATCCGGTTATAAAAGTATAGCGATACGGTTTCAGATAACTGAAAATGAGCAGCGCTTCTTTCAGATTTTCTTTCGTAAGTTTTGCTTTTGGCATATCCGGTTTACGAACACCGTTATCCTGCCTGTTGCCTCGCGCCATATAAAGCGATTAACATTTTATTAAAAATCAATGTTGCTTATACCTAAAATGCTTCTTTAGCGGTATTAAGGTATTTTTCAGATAGACGAATGTACGGGTCAGATATTGTTTTGCCGGAATATATCTTTAGGATTATCAATAAATAATACAGCTTTCTTAAAGCAGATGTTGTAGTTAACTAAGGTATAACAGATAGCTTATTCTTTCTATTCCTGAACTCAGTATATTTTTTTGGCATGATTCTTAATAGTTAATGAATACCTAACTATTCTAAACTACGAGACGATTGCTAAACCTGAGTTTGTAGCCTACCCGCCCCCATGACGTAGTTATTTACATTTTTTACATATTAAAAACTCAAAGTTATGAAAAGAAGCTTTTTAGCGGCAGGCATTGGTCTTTGCATTTTCGCAGCAACTATGGTAATTTCAAACCATCCGGTTAGAGCAGAGGAGTATAATGGCAATTACATTGAGCAGGATACAACTCCTAAGAAAAAGAAAGATACAACCAAAAAGAAACCAGATACAGTGAACATGCAATTGAATTCACCTTCTGCCACACAACAGTAATTAATAGACGAAAGTGTCCCGGCTTTGCCGGGACACTTTCGTTTTCTACATTTATTTTCCTGATTTTTTGATATTCTTCTGCATCGCTTCGCGCTTGTGCATTTATTATTGTGCACCTGTAATTGAAAGCAAGCACCATCACATTAAGTACGCGCCATAATAACCCGCGCCAATCAACCCCGTTTTATCATTCTTTATAATTCTTATCGGTACATTCTCCAACAAATGTTGCATGCGATCGCAATCCATGTAATGCTCCATAAATTCCTTTTGCAATAACAAGGGTGCAATTTTAGGTGGAATACCCCCACCCAGGAACAAACCGCCGGTAGCTTTCATTTTCAATACCAGGTTCGATGCTTCACGCGCCAGGTACCGCACAAAAAGCAACATTGTTTCAACACATATAGCCGCCTTTTGTTCTATGGCAGCGCCACTGATAACTGCTGAATCCTGGCTTGCAGCCTCCAACGCGTCTTTTAACCAGGCCGGCTCTTCCATCTTCTTTACATCGCGCAAAAAACGGTAAATATCTACAATGGCAGGGCCGGCAACTACTTTTTCCCAGCTAACAACACCATATTCATTTTGCAAAAATTTCAACAAAGCATAATCCAGGTCGGTCCTTGGCGAAAAATCAGCGTGCCCTCCTTCTGTTGGAAAAGGAAAATGGTTCGTACCGTTCCAATATATACCGGCTTCGCCCAAACCTGTACCCGGTGCAATGATGGCCATATTACCGGTACTTTTTTCATCACCGGTATGCAATGTTATGAGGTCCTGTTCTGTTAAACCTGCGAGCCCATAAGCCATGGATTCGAGGTCGTTTAACAAAAATACCGCATCTACGCCCATGGCGCTTTTCACTTCTGTAATATCTATATCCCAGCTCAGGTTGGTGAGGTTTACTTTGCCATCCAACACGGGACCGGCAACCCCGAGGCAGATCCTGTCGGGCGCCGGGCATTTATTGTCTGATAAGAATTGTTGCATAATAGCTTCGGAAGATGCATATTCAGCCGAAGGATATTTACCAATATGCAACATGTTCAATCCGGTTTCAGTAGCCTCATAAAATGCCAAATTGGTTTTCGTACCGCCAATATCGCCCGCTAATACGGTAACACCTTTATCTTTAATGCCTGAGCGCCGTGGAATATGCAGATTTCTTATTGTCATGGTAATTGGTTCTTATTTATGCTTAATTATTTCCGGTCTTTTATTCACGGGTAAGTTGCAAAACTAGCGAACTTACAAACTAATTTAGAACCTGCCTACCGCAGGCAGGCATAAAACTTAATACCTAATATAGCACCAGAACTATTATACTATGAAATATTTTTTCTATTTGCGATTGCTCTTCACGCCAATACTTGCAATCACTGTATCAGGGCTGTTCGCTCAACAAAAAAAGCCTGTAATTTATTATCCGCCACCAGGCAACTGGGAACACCGCAGCGCCAGTTCGGTGGCATTGGATTCTGTTTTATTGCAGGAAGCCGTTGTGTATGCACAGGCGCATGAATCGAAAGAACCGCGCGATCTGAAAAAAGCGCATTACCAAAGTGGCTTTGGGCGGGAACCGTTTGGTTATCCCGTTGGGCCGCTGAAAGAACGCGGACCAGCCACCGGCCTGATCATTAAAAATGGATACATCGTAGCCGAATGGGGTGAACCAGGTCGGGTAGATCAGACTTTCAGTGTGGCCAAAAGTTTTCTGTCGTCTGTAGCGGGACTTGCCTATGACGCCGGATTGATTGCCCAGGTAGCCGATAAAGTGTACCCTTATATGGCGCCCATTCTTCCGTATGAACCGAACCGGCTGGCCGATAACCGGTCAGACGCCCTGGAACATAAAGATGTTATTGACCTGTTTGGCACCGAACACAACCGCACTATTGGCTGGGACCATTTACTGCGGCAAACCAGCGACTGGGAGGGTACTTTATGGGGCAAACCCGACTGGGCCGATCGCCCGCAGCAAAACCCGAGTGAATGGCTGACACGAAAAAGAAATGTACCCGGAACCGTATACAAATACAACGATACCCGGGTGAATGTGCTGGCCCTGGCATTGCTGAATATCTGGCGGCAGCCGTTGCCCGTGGTGCTGAAGGAAAGGATCATGGACCCCATCGGCGCCTCGCGCACCTGGCGCTGGACGGGTTACGAAAATTCGTGGGTGATCATGGATGGCCAGTTGGTGCAATCGGTCAGCGGTGGTTCGCATTGGGGCGGCGGGTTGTTCATCAACGCTTACGACCAGGCCCGGTTTGGCTACCTCACTTTACGCAATGGAAAATGGAAGGATAAACAGCTTCTTTCTGAGGCTTGGCTGAAAATGGCCAAAACGCCAACTTCGGTTCAGCCGACTTATGGCTTCATGAACTATTATTTAAACACCGATAAGAAATTCTACCCCAGCGCACCGGCGACAGCTTTTGCTCATATAGGCGCCGGTTCTAACATAATTTATGTCGATGCTGAAAATGACCTCATCATCGTTGCCCGCTGGATTGAGGGCAATGCAATGGATGGGTTGATTGAAAGGGTGTTGAAAGCGAAGAAGAACCAATAGGCAATGAGCAATTGGCAATTAGCAAACCCTACATAATGGCAAAAGTTGCAATGACGCCTATCTATATTTAAAAACGAAGTAAAAATAATAAAACACTAAAAATCAATAAATTAATAAAGCAACCAAAAACAACCCGCCCTTTCTTTAAATTCCAAATTTCTTTCTACTCCTAACTCCTTGGTTTTCCACTTTTTCCAACCGATTGTGTAAAAATTAATTTGGTTTTTTCCTTCTAACTACAATATTCCACTCTGGTCCGCTGTTAATATGAAAACTATTGGCCATATTACCCATGTTTATGGCCAGGGAAAAGTTCATCAGGCTATTCATATAAGCCAATGTTCTCCCCTCCGGCACATCGCCGAACGTATGCACAAATTCAATATCCTGGTAGAACACCAGGCTGTCATTCTTTTTGATTTTAACTTCCACTTTTTCTTTAGGTTCCACGTGTAACACTTTGAAAATCGAATCATTAATGTTAGTCCATACGTTGCCATATTGAATGTCAAGAATGGGTATGTTACCCTTGATCGAATCACCTTGATACACAGCTTTTTGGTACGGGATCATCACTACTGCAGCCGGCAATTCCTTACCAACCTTTTCAAAAGAGATCACGCCTGCCGCCAGCCTTGCCCCGGTGTAGGCATATACATCCCTTCCGTGAAAAGTATAGGAGGCTTGTGAGTTTTTCCTTCTATTTAATTCCTCATCTATTTCACGTACTGCTTCAATTCCAAGCGATTGAGAAACCAATGTCAGCGTTCCATTGTCCGGGGTAACAAAATAATGGCCTGTTTTGGTCTTCAGCACCACCGATTTACGGCTGGTGCCTACTCCGGGGTCAACCACCGAAACAAATACAGTCCCGGCCGGCCAGTATTCAGCCGTCTGCTGCAACCGGTAGGCTGCCTCCCAAATATTATAGGCCGGTATTTCATGGGAGAGGTCGTACAACTTCAGATCGGCATCTACCCCTGTGGCCACCCCTTTCATGGCGCTCACCGCTCCATCCTTCAACCCGAAATCGGTTTGAAAAACAACAATGCCCTTTTTATGGTTACAGGCAGTAACCATACAAATGATCAGCGTGCTTAATACGTAGGTCTTTTTCATTTTTTCAGCAGGATTCTATGTGTCAGGTTTTTAAATTGGCTTATTTTCAAATTTATATGGATTTATTAAAAACGATTCAAAAGGAGCATTCTAAAACACAGTGCGGGAAAATAGTGCGGTATGTTGGCAACGATAAAGAACGGTTTGCCGAGCTTATGCAATTGTTTTTGAAAGGCGAGTACCGGGTAACCCAGCGGGCAGGCTGGCCATTGAGCATTTGTGTGGAGCACCACCCGGAGCTGATCAACCCCTGGTTTAAACAGATCTTGCCGCTGTTAAAGAAAAAGGACGCCCATATTGCGGTGGTAAGAAATGTGGTTCGACTGTTACAATTTGTAACCATTCCCAAACGCTTTCACGGCCAGGTAATGAACGACTGCTTTGAATTCGTTGCCGATAATGATACCGCCCCGGCCATAAAAGCATTTTCCCTGACCATTTTGGAAAACCTGGCGAACGAATATCCCGATATAAAGCCTGAATTAAAACTGATCATTGAAGAACGGTGGCCGTACGAAACTGCCGCCTTTAAAAGCAGGGCGAGGAAGATATTGAAGAAGTTCAAATAGCCCGTTTACTATATACACTGATCGCCGAGCCTTCTGCCAGAAATACAGATACCGGGGTTTGGCCATTCAATGCCGAGAAAGCAGGTCCATACAATTTTTCAAAATCGCAATCCACCTTGTATTGCTCCACCGGGAACACATCCCAACCCGGATGCTCTACCTGGTATTCTCCCGTCATCGTTTTGCTGATGGCCGAATATCCCCAGAAATGCTCCGTTATAAACTCCTCTTCACTGCCTGGCTGAATAGGATATTTTTTCAACCCCGTGTGCACCTCCAACTTATTCCAGTGATTTTTAAATTTCCAGTGATAGCCGATATGCTGTTGCTGCGGAGTTATATTCACAAAGCTTTTCATGGGCAGGGTAACATACCGCTCATTAAACAGGTAGTTGGCAATGAAGGTGATGGCAGGCCGGGGCACGATCTCCTTAATGAACACCACCCCTCGTTTGTATTCATCATTTTCTTTATATCGCACATAAAAACGCAGGTTCACTTCCGGGAAGGTGGTGTGAAAAGGAAAGCGAACGTTCCGAACACAGGTATCATGAAACAGGAAACCAACCAGGCTCACATACGTCTTGTTATTCCAGGAATCCAATTCCGTTTTGGCGGGCAAGAACGGTTTCAGCACTTCCGGCTCAACCAGGTAGTTGGCCATGATGAGACGCAGCCATTGAGCGGTCAGGAATTTCTTTTGTTTCATGGACAGATGAAAATCTAATGTGATAATTTGATAATGGAATACAGCCTCAGGGCCCACGCTGCACGCTGTTAATAGCAAAGGTATGCCATTCCAATTGTCAGCCATTCAGGACTCTGCAGTACAGTTTCCACGTGGCGGTCAGCAAAAGCATAAAAGATATTTTTAGAATTTGAAGGCATCCGCCAGGCCGGTGACTTTTATTTAAATGGAAAACACCTTGGCTTACTCGAAAATGGGGTGACTGCTTTTGGTTTTGACATTACCGGACGTTCGGCAACCATTCATGCAGTATCGGAAGTAAAAAACGATGATGATAAAACGCAAACTATTCAATACGAAGTAACCATTGTTGATGCGGCCGGCAAACCGGTAAAAACTTTTACCGGCGATAAGATCACGCTGCCGCCGGGGGGAGAACGGCTTTGTTGAACGATATGATTTTGTCGGATTACCTGGGAATTTTTTGCCAGTCAGGTCAGGGTCATCTTCAATTTCTGGTCGTTAGCCGGTATAGCAGAAAACTTCCTGTTGGCTGCTGCCACTTATCCAACCAATTTCCTTACTAAGTCTTCCTAGCGTCAAAAATCCAAAATCCATTTTCGTAAAAACTCATTGTCAATTTGTTGGTCTTTTTGTCTTTAGTAAATTCTACTCTCACGTCTTCATTTGGAAAATAAAATGTGTTCTCTGATTGTGGCAAAAGAATATTTGAATTGCCATCTACTGATGTAATTTTGATTCCATCCTGATGAATTTCAACGACCAATTTACCTGTATAATCATTCATATATGTTCCAATGTACCTAGACTTCAAGACGTCAGCTAATTCTATCTTAGTTGGGTGAAGAGGTTGAAATGCTGTTCGCTTTTCGATGAGTGCTTTTAAGTCGCTAAATGTATACGATTTAGGTCCTTTGGAAAGAAGATCACAAATATTGGTTTTAACCATAACTTCTGGATCGTGTTTGGAAAAAAACCAAACTTCTCCAGTTGTAAGATTTTGAATATTGGAATACATCGTACTCTCTCCACTTGTCTTCTTACAGATTTCCATCATGGTATTAAACCCCGCGTCTTGGTTTTTTAAAATAGAAGTTACTATAGGATATCTTCTACATGATGTGCTGTCTTCCTTCCCGCATATGTCAAAGTTTGTTGAGATGAGGAATGCACCATTTCGTACCGATTTAATTCCCGATGCACTAATTATGGCAAATCTTCCAAATCTGTCGGCAACGTGCATTTGAGCACTTACGAAACCATTTTGAAACCAGTACGTTTCGAAAAACTCAATTACTTCCGTCACCGAACTCATGTTGCCCAAAATATAAGGCAGAATTTGCTCGTCTCCGAAATGGAAGGCTTTCATTTTTTTTGGGTCGAATCCCTTCACAGTGTTAATTCCATTGAAGTCAAATGTCAATCCAGCTTCATTCATTCCCCCTTGCATGCTACTTCCTTCCCCAAGTTTTGGAGAAAAATATGAAAGTGTAAAATAACCGTATTTCATTGAAGTGGATTTAGGAAATACATTAATGAAATTGGCGACACCAAGAGGACCGTCTTCATTATTACAATTCCAGACATGTCCATTGGACGCAACTGCGCTAGCAATTGTACAGGCACTAACTTTCATTTGCTGAAAGAGTAGAAAAGTAAATAGTAAGGTAAAATAAGTAATAGAAATGTTTTTCTTGATCCCCATAATTTGATCTTTATATATTATTCTGTCATTTTAACATTTATCGGGCGGTTACAGCCAACAGTAAAGCATTGGTAATGTGGCGGCATTCTGTGTTCGGTCTGCCGGGTACCGGCTGGTGATTAACTGCAACCAACGTTCAAGTATTTGCGAAGGCATGGAATTCATTGAACGAAACGCCAGCAGCCACAAAAGCACCAACACAAATAAACATAAACCCTATTCCGAATAAAGCAAATAACGCAAGCCCTGGTTCAAAACCCTCATCAACTTCTTCGTGAAAATTTTCTGTCTGAACAGTACTCAATGTGTCGGCAGAAACGGCTGTCGTCTGAACACTGTCTGTTATTTGACCAACAGAAGTAAAGGTCACTGAAGTAAATAAAATGATAATTATGAATTGTATAATTAGCCTCATCGTTGTCTTGTCCTTTAATATGTCAATTTCTGTGATTTTCAATTAAGTTTGGGATAGCTGACTTGCGCGGTACGCTTGCAGCCAACGGTCGGGGCTTGGCGAAGAACAGGTATTTGAAATTTGTCCAGCCCGAACCGCAGCTAAATTTATAATTAAAATTTCATTGTTATAGATGTCGCCAAATTATAACGTCGAGCTGATTGATGAAGCTGAATAACGAAATAAAAGTCGATGCTGCGTTGTGTCGGCCAGTTTTTTGCCAACCCATGTTCTCTCCCTTTTTAATCGTTACGTGAAACTGAAGAATTCGAATATATCCTGGAAACAGTCTGAAAAAATTATAACGGAGCGCCTATAGAATTGACAATCAGATATATACACTATTTTTTGAGTATGTATACCATTATTAAAACTGTGAATTGTACATTTATCATTATAATAACATGACCTTTCGCTAAAGCTTCGGGGGTCGTAATGCCCCCAAAGCCAGCCTAACGAGGTCATGACCGCTTTACATCGTTATCGCCATCACCTTATTGGTCTTCCGGCTTTCTTCGGCCATAAAGCCCATGATATGGCTTTCGATAGATTCATCGATGGTAGAGGTCAGTAATTTGGGATTTTGCTGCGACACCGCCTGCACAAAATCATGCGCCAGCAACCAGTCGCCACCGCCATGGCCGCTGTTCCTGTATTCTTCCACATCCTCAGCTTTAGGCACCAGTTTGGTTTGTTTATCGGTCCTGAAATCGGTGATCACCAGTTCATTCATATCGCCTACCATATCGCCCATGGAACCCATAACCCGCGTACGGCGGCCTGCGTAAGAGGTAAACGCTTCCATAGAAAAGCTGGCGGTTATATTATCGCCGAACCGGATGTTGGTTATGTAATGATCGGGTTGGTCATTGTCCATACGATACACACACCGGCCATAATCGGTGGTCTTTAATTTTTCCATAATCGCTTCGGGGTGTTTCGTCTTATCATCCGGAAGGTCAAATACGGATAAGCGAAGCCGTTTGTCGTAGTACGACCTGATGGCGGAATACGGACAGGTTCGTTCAACAGCACAACCATCGGTGCAACGGGCAGTACTGCCGGTGGGTGCATTTTCTTTTCTAAACCATTTCAGATCGCCCATGGCAGAAATTTGCCTGGCCGGCTTGTTGATGATCCATTTTATAATATCCAGGTCGTGGCATGATTTAGCCAGGATGATCGGCGTAGTTTTCTTTGAATTGTGCCAGTTGCCGCGTACATATGAATGCGCCATGTGCAGGTGCTCGATCGGCTCCAGGTGTTGAATACTGATGATATCGCCAACAGCGCCCTGTGCAATGAGCTCTTTCATTTTTACGAAGTAAGGCGCATAGCGTAATACATGGCATACCGCTACAATGCGACCAGTTTTTTTGGCCAATGCCAGAATACTGCGGCATTCTTTTTCTGTAGGCGCAATGGGTTTCTCCAACAAAATGTCGTAGCCCATTTCCAACGCTTTCATACATGGCGCATAATGCAATGCATCAGGAGTTGTAATGATGATGGCATCTGCAAATTTGGGCCGCTCAAATACCCGTTCCCAGGTATCGAAGCGGTTTTTATCATCTATCTGGTGTTTGGCGGCGTACCGTTCATTACGAATGGCAACCGGTTCGGCTACGCCAACGATATCTAACAGGTTAGGAAATTTAGCAGCAAAATTTCCATACACATTTCCACGGTTACCTGCACCCAGCGTAATGGCAGTAACGGGTTTGTCTATTCGTTTGTGCAGTGGATTTCGAGGCAACTCATATTCAATGGTATCATTGGCAAGTTGAGCCATGACTTTTGGTCCTAATACTGTGGCGCCAAGGCCCAGACCAAGCTGCTTTATAAGATGTCTTCTATTCATGGATATATAATGTGGGTGAATGCAATCGTATCGATGAAATTACCACTTATGAATGTTTATAACAAAAAACAAAGGGCATTTCAGATGCAATCGTTTGCATGGCTGTAAGCTGCAAGCTGTAAGCCGTAAGCTGCAAGCTGCAAGCTGTAAGCAAATACAAAGCTAAAAGCCTAAAACGGGAAGCTGTTTTTGCTTTTGCGCCTTTAGGCTTATAGCTTTAGGCTTATAGCTTTAGGCTTATAGCTTTAGGCTTTTAGCTTTAGGCTTTTAGCTGTATTCTACTGTATCAAAATCTTCACCGTTTCCAGCTTTTGATTATTAACATTTGCGCTCAACCAGTATATGCCTTTGTTCAGTTTGCCCGCCGGTATCACCACATTGCGGCTATTAACGGCATTTACATTGGTTTGATATACGGTTTGTCCGGCCGCATTTACCAGCGTTAAGCGGAAGGATCCTGTTCCCTGGATCTTTAACCGGATATCGCCACGCGCCGGATTATTCAACACAAACATTTTTTGCTGCTGCTCGTTTTGAATGATGGCCAGGTTAGAGATCGTTTGCTTGTTGTTCTTATCGGTTGTTACCACGCGATAATAAGCGGTAGTATTAATATCATTATCATCAACATCATATTTATATCCTTCAGCAGCCGAACCCATGGGTTTAATGGGACCAGTAATGGTTTTGAAATTTTTGCCGTCTGTACTTCTTTCCAGCCTGTAATGTGCGGTATTTATTTCCGGTCCTGTGATCCATTGTAACTTATTCCCGCTGCGACCCTGTTTACCAGTCAAAACAAAAAGAGAATTATTGTCTGCTTCCGCCAGATAATCAACCGATTCGCAGATCAAATTATTCCTTACATTATCATTGATGATCGCTTCAATGGGAAAGCCAAAATACAATACCCGGAACTGGCCTTTATAACCTACTCCGGCTCCTGTACCGGTTGAATAGTTCAATACCAATTCAGAACCACCGGTGGTACCAAGAACATCGGCATAATCTACATCATAATAACCGTTGACGCCATTGCCGAATGTGCCGCTGCCTCCATTAAAAAATCCGGTAGTGCCGTTAAAATTATAAGTACCAGCGTCATCGCTCACATATACGGCTTTCAAATAATTTTTATAAAAACTGGTATCGGCATTTACGGATGCAGTCCGGCCAATGTCCCACCCTATTTCGGCCCCGGAGAGCAACAACCGGCCGCCATTATCGAGGTAGTTTTTAATGGCCGTTTTTTCGGTTGCCTCGAAAGTTCTGGGGCTGGTGCTTTCTTCGCCTAAAAACCAGTCAACCGCAAAGTAATTCGACAGTCCCGCATTTCCGGAAGTGACTACTTCATTTTGAATTCCATCAAAAGCCACATCGCAACTGGCCAGGCCCTTGCCGTGTTCTACCATATAACTGTAGTTGTTCATTTTATCGAGTACCATTCTACGAACATTACCCAGGGCGCTGCTTTCAAACTTCAGCAACATGGCCGATGCATCGATCCGGTCGAACCCATCGACCAACAGGTATTTAACCGGTTGGTAATTGCCGCCGCTATGCAGGGGTGTATGCGCAGCAACTACGCCCGAAGCGAAGGATTCGCCACCGGCATTTACCGCCGTTATTTTGAAGAAATAGGTTTTATCGGCGGTGCCGCTAAAGGTGTATCCTGTGTCAGTGACATTGATACCATCGCCAAAGCCACGGCCATTCTCGCTTACATATACGCGGTACCCGGTGGCCGGATGTCCGTAAATACCCCCGCTAACAGGTGCCTTCCAGCTAATGCGAATAGTGGAATTGCCTGTATTCCTGGCAGCTACATGCGTTGGTTCTTCAGGCAAAAAAACAACCGGCACGCCATCGCGGTAATTGAAAAACTTAACGATGCCTTTGTAGGTGGCACGGGCAGCCAACCGGCGGAATTCCGGCTCTCTCATATCGGCTGCATCACCGGTATGATCATGAAAGCCAAGTTCTACCAATGTGCCGGGCACGGTGAGTAACTCCCGTAATTCACCAAAGTTTGCGGTTTTAACGCCCCTGTCGACCCAGGTACTGCGCCAACCGGCCCGCAGGTCGGCAACAAGCTGCTTGTGAATACTGTCGCGTAGCTGCGTACTGCCCGGCGTAATGTTCGGTTGCGAGGAACCCGCCCCGTTATACCGGTAGGTTTCCGTTCCGGTTCCACCTCCTGCATTGGTATGAAAGGATACATACACCGCATTGTCTATTTCATTGCCGCCCTTGCTTAATTCCCATTCTGAATAAACAGGACGAACCGTTACATCTTCACGGCATGTCGGATGCCCCTGATACCTGGCAAATTGCCGGGCTGATTCTTCAAACCGAGGCCTGCCGCTGGCTGCACCGCCATTTATACAATCCGGGGTTTGGCCAATACCGCCGCCCAAACGAACGGCATCGGCAATAATGGCCTGAGAAGCGTCGGTTGACTGGTTGCTGATGGTAACATTATAATCACCACCGGCAAAAAAGTAAAACTGTCCCAGGTATACCCAGGTATCACCATGTATTTCCTGGTTCACTTTATACGTAGTGGTCCCGCCGGCATGTTTTACGATATATTGCACATCGGTAGCGCGGTTGGCGCCACTGATATAGCGTACGGAAACCCAGTACAATCCGTTGGCAGTAACGGTTGGCTTAAAAATAGCTTTGGCTGTTGCACTGGCATTGGCAGTATTGGTACGATACGTGCCGCCATAACCGACAGCGGTGCCGGTATTCCAGGTACCGGTTTCAGTATAGGCCGGTGCGCCGTCGTCGTTGTTAACGATGATCTCTGAAGTGTTCATATCGCGTTCGCGTACACTCCAAACGTTGGCGCCCGCATTCGTGAGGTAATTCAACAGGTAATAATCTATTGTTTCAGCAGTTATAAAATCTTCTACCAATTGGTTGGTAGTACCGCGCTGGGTGATAAAGCCTGTTCCCGTATTGTGCCAGCCGTGGCCGGGGCTTAACCAGACGGTTTTGCCGCTTAATGCGCCGGTTGCAATTGGCTGTCCCACCCCCGGAATGACGCGGGCCTGTGCTGCGGCAGCCTTTCCCTGCTTATCCGGAAAAGGGTCATTATTTTTAACTGCTTTGTACTTTTCAATAGCTGGTGTCTTTACAAAATAATCCAGCGTTTTATATTTGCCGGTTGCTTTGTCTTTTGCCAGCAACAGCACGTTTCGGCTGTCTGTGTCGGTAATCAGGTGTACTAATAGTTCGTTCAGTCCTTCCGATTCTGTTTCAGAAATTGAACCCTGCACATATGATCTATCGGTGTTGAAATACACCTGCAGGTCGCCGTTGACCTTGATAATGCTATCGGCCCGCATTCGAATGGAGGGTTCGTGTGCAATCAATTTGTTAACGTGATGAACAATGGTGGAATCGCTTTGCGCAAATGAGGTTACGTTATGTATAATACATAACAGAATAAGATAAAGTTTTCTCATGATGGTTGGTGTTTGAAGAAGTAAAGACTAAACGTACTAAAAAAATGTACTCACAATAAAAAATCTACCTCGCACAAAAACGCATAAATAAAAGTTAATAATTATGCAATCGATTGTTGTGGAAACATTTTTTAAAATTCCCTTGTGGAATTTTTTTCGTGCAGCATCTTTCTCTTAAACTACTGCCGTATGAACTCATTAGCCCTCCCCGTTGTTCATCCAGCATTTCAAAAACTGAAACACGCTGGTCGCTATTTGCATTTGGCTGCCGGTGGTTTGATCCTTGTACATGCCCTTTCGCATTTTAATCAGCCGCATAGCAGTCCGGTTTATTTAGGCTGCCTGCTATTTATGGCGGTGGATATTTTTATTTTGGTAATGGCCGGAAAAAATATCGCTGCCGACATGCCGTTGGTGAATTTATTTTTCAGACTGGTAGAAATCCTCTTTTTCCTGGGCATTGGCCTTACTTCCTGCACCGGCGGGGAATGGTTCACAGGCCCCGGACATATTTTTATGAGTGCCGCCTATATTTACCTGTTCTGGTGCGAGAAAAAAATGCTGAACGGCGAATATGTGGCCATTCATCACACCGGAATCAGTATTCCAGCCCTGCCCGAGAGCCGGTTCATCATATGGTCGAACATCAACCGCATTGAGGCTCAATACGATTCCATCACCATTGCGGCTTCAGGGGATAAATCTTACCACTTTGATCTACAGAAAAATCTTCAATTCGAAGAACTCGATCAAATTCACGAATTTTGCAGACATTATTTGAAAACAGAGCTGTAAGCAAAAAGCTATAAGCCTTAAACCCAAAGCTGCAAGCCAGGGAAAAGGGTTAGCTGTTTCCGGTTTATTGGAACCTGTATTTGCTTATAGCTTACCGCTTGAAGCTTACAGCTTTGAAGCTTTGAGCTTTAGAAAAAGAAAAAAATGTCTGAATTAAAGAACTCTCCGTATTTACTGTATTCCGACGGGAAAGGAAACATTTTTGAGGATACTACTTTGTATGCTACGGGAAGAGCCGGCTGGGATGCCTATGAAGTGCCGGTAGAAGACTGGATCATTTTACCAGATGGCGGTTCTTTGTACGAATTACCCGGTCGCCGGGGCATTGGTATAGATGTTAAAACCGGCCAGATGCGCCTGTGCGATAAAGGCTGGGCGGTAGCAGCATTCATTCCACCCGCCCATACCGGTTTATACCTGGCTGCCTACGAAACAGCCGCCGATGCACCCACCCTGCCCTTGTTTTGTTATACGGCTGTTGGTTGGGACAACGACGTGTTTTACGTGCCGGCCGTACGCATTGAACAGGACATCAGGCAGGAATGCAGTGGATTTGATACCAAACGCATTCAAACCGGCGTAGATACTTTCTTAAAAGCATATCCGCAAAACCGCCTGGTGAAACACCTGGCTGAAAATTGTTGCCTGACGTATAATTGTCCGGCTGCCCGTAATTATTTTATGGGTCGCTGGGAATGCCCCGTTCCTTCTTCACCAGCCTGTAATGCCAATTGCATCGGTTGTATTTCTTTTCAACCGCAGGAAGAAGAAATTGTTTCTACTCAGGATCGCCTGACGTTTAAACCCACTGCAGAAGAAATTGTGGAGTTCACGGTGCCTCACCTGGAAACAGCACCTTTCCCCATTGTTAGTTTCGGGCAAGGTTGCGAGGGCGAACCGTTACTGATGTGGGAAACCATTCGCGAATCGATCATTCAAATGCGTAAGCATACCGACAAAGGCAGCATCAATATCAATACAAACGGTTCAAAACCGGCAGCGGTAAAAGCGTTGTGCGAAGCAGGCCTGAACTCTATTCGCGTAAGCACCAACTCGGCCCGCAAACATATTTATGAAGCGTATTACCGCCCCAATAATTACCAGTTTGAGGATATTATAGAAAGTTTGAAAGTAGTGCGGAGTTATAATGGCTGGACGAGCATCAACTATTTTGTATTCCCCGGCATGACGGACAGTGTGGAAGAATACGAAGCGTTGCGAAAGCTGATCATCGATACAGACCTGAACATGATACAGTGGCGTAATTTCAATATCGATCCGGATTGGTATATGGGAAAGATCAGCGCTTACGAAACCGGCGATTTGCTGGGTATAAAACAATTACAGGAATTGATCCGTGAGGAATTCCCTCAGGTAAAATTCGGTTACTTCAACCCGTCAATGGAACGGATAACCGGAAACTACGAAGAAGATTTCGCGCATTGATGGGGGAAATTGCTTGATTGTTTTATAGTTTGATGGTTAAATTGAGCAATGTTATCTATACTTTATAAAAAAAGTCTGCTTCATTTCTGAAACAGACTTTTTTTTATAAAACACTCTATGATGAACTTCGTGATTACTTAACCTTGTTTACTTGTGTTTCTTCAACATAGCTGTGGCTTCTGTTGATCGAATACACTTCAGTGGTATTGCGGTTCTTGGATTTCACTACTACGTTCAAAGCTGCATCACCGAATTCTTCAGATTTTAACAGGAACTTCTTGGTGATCCCAGCGCCTTTGAATTTATCGCTATACAGTACATTACCCAATTCATCGCGGAAAATTACGGTATATTCATCTTCTTCACTATTGTTCAGGCTCAGCTCGAATACCGGTTGGTTTTCCATGTTACCGATAAACTTTAATTCAGATTTGTGATCATTCTTTCCTCCGTCATTGGCCATAGCAGGTGTTGAAAATGCTAATGTAAAAGCCAGCGCTACGATAGCCAGGTTTCCATAATTCCTCGTTTTCATAATTGTATGTTTTAAGGTTTGTTGCGTTTCGTAATGCAAACATAGCACGCGTTTTTTCGCTCCAAAAATCAACTCAGGGCCGTTTTTAGGATGCTGAAAGGCCATACAAAATGTTAAAAGTCGCCCTGGTAGCGGGTTCTGTAAAATTGAGACCATGATGCCCAAGGGTAAGTTGACAAGTTGAAAAGTTTAAAAGTTGACATAGTTAAAAACAACTGTTAGTTATATGAACGCAGCTTAAAGCCCAAAGCCGAAAGCTGTACTTGTATTCGCTTGCGGCGTGCAGCTTGAAGCTGTTTCCCCAACCGGCCCCGCCACAATCCTGTAACCGGCACCCTGGTAACCGACCATCTTAACTTACTTTTGCCTTTTAAAAATGACCTGTATGCAATTTGAATTACAAAAAGCATTGCCGGTACTGGAAAGAACGCCACAAGTAGTGGAATCGCTGTTATACGGACTACCGGATGAATGGATACATAATAATGAAGGCGGCGATACCTGGACGCCTTTTGAGATTGTCGCGCATTTAATACATGGTGAAAAAACAGATTGGATCCCACGCGCACAAGTAATACTGGGCGAGGGCAATAAAGAGTTTGTGCCTTTCGATATGAAAGGACATATTAAAGAAGGCAAGGGCAAGACGTTGAGCCAGTTGCTGGATGAGTTTAAAATTTTGCGGAAAGAAAATCTGGCGCAATTACAAGCGCTTGGCCCGACCGAAGAAATGCTCGACCTAACAGGGATACATCCATCATTGGGGACGGTAACATTACGTCATTTATTAGCTTCCTGGGTAGTGCATGACCTTACGCATATACATCAGCTTAGTCGCGTTATGGCCAAACAATATTCCGAAGCCGTAGGCCCGTGGAAACAGTTTATGGGGGTTCTTGGCGGAAAACGCTAGTTCTTTAGTTATTGAGTTATTAAGTTCTTAGTTTAACTACTTAACATACTAATGAACTTACGAATTAAATAACCTATGAACTTAATAACTTATAAACTAAACATCACTATTCACGATTCACCATGGAGATACTTTTACTCTGTTTATTCGCTTTCCTCGCCGGGTTCACTGATGCAATTGCCGGAGGTGGCGGATTAATTCAAACGCCTGCCGCCCTGGTATTATTACCGCAATATCCATTGGCAACGGTATTGGGCACATTAAAGATCCCTTCTTTCAGCGGCACCAGTATTGCAACCGCTCAATATGTGCGCCGCGTGCCGGTAAACTGGTTGTTGATCGGGTTAATGGCCATCATTGCTTTCATTGCCGCCTTTGCCGGTTCAACCTTGCTTACGAAAGTAAATAACAGCTTCATGAAGCCGCTGTTGCTCATTATGCTGATCATTGTAGCCATTTATACTTTTACCAATCGCCGGTTTGGCGATCATACCGAAAAGGACCACAGCTTCCGGCAACAGATCATCTATTCTGTATTGATCAGTTTGGTAATTGGTTTTTATGATGGGTTTATTGGTCCGGGTGCCGGCAGCTTTTTAATACTGTCCTTTATTGGTCTGCTCGGTTTTGATTTTTTAAAAGCCAGTACCCACGCCAAGTTTGTAAACCTGGCTACCAACCTGGGATCAATTACTTTTTTTACCCTTAGCGGCAAGATCATTTTTTCTATTGCCTTACCTATGGCGGCTTGTAACGCCCTGGGTGGGTGGCTGGGCGCCCGCCTGGCTATTTTACGCGGCAATGCGTTCATCAGGATCTTCTTTCTGATCGTTGTATGCGCTACTATTATTCGGTTTGCCTATGATGTGTGGTTTAAGAGTTGACGAGTGAACAAGGGCCTGATAAGACAAATGAACTGTTAAAATTTATACAGCCGGCAGCTTTCCTCATTAACTTGTAAACCTGTTAACCTGTCAACTTGTTAACCTTTAAATTTTATAACTTATCTTAGTATAACCAATTTACAATAATCATGTCGCAGGAATTTGAATCAAAGAAAAATATTCAGGCCGGCAGCTATACCGCTGTGGTATGTGTATTGATGCTGGTTATATTCATCTTTGTAAAGTGGGGCTTACCTCCTTTACCGCAACCGCCTATTGACGAAGGTATAGAAGTAAACCTGGGTAACAGCGATGCTGGCTTGGGCAATGATCAGCCCTTTGAGCCAGGTTCACCTGCGCCTGTCACCCAACAGAATGCCTATGTTCCGCCTAAAGCAGAACCGGCCAAAGAAGACGTAAAAGATATAGAGACCGACGATAAAGATGAAGACGCACCGGTTATTAAAAAACCGCCGGTAGCAAAACCGGAGGCTACCAAAGTGCCCGAGAAAGAGGTGGTAAAAAGCAAGCCGGTAAAAAATCCGCAACCTGTAACAGCGCCAGCAGATCCTGTTCGCAGACCGAAGGCCACGATGGGAGCAGTAAATGGTACCGGTACAGGCGGCAATGAGGCTTCCACCTATAAAAAAGGGGGCAGTGAGGGAATAGCCGGCGGAACAGGTGACCAGGGAAGACCTGGTGGCAATCCCGATTCAAAGAATTATACTGGTGGCGGTCGCGGTAATTCAGGTATTGGAATCAGGTCGGGGCTTGGTAATAGAAAAGTAACAAGTTGGCCCGGTTTCAGGGATGATTTTGATCAAAACGGAAAAGTAGTGGTAGCGGTTAAGTTTGGACAAAATGGATCGGTGTTAAGCGTTGATATTGTACCAAGGGGAACAACTGGCGATGGCCAATTAATAGAAATAGCAAAAAGAAAAGCGAGAGAGTTAAAGTTGAATGTTGATGGAAATGCGCCAGAGACGCAGATTGTTACGTTTGAAATGAATTTTAAGGTTACTAACTAAAAAATCATACCCCGGTAATACTTACTAATCCTTTATATACAAAGTCCGAGGGAAATTCAGTCAATTTTTCTTTCGGACTTTTCTTTTAGCTTTGTCGCCCTAATTATACCGATGACCTACGAGCAAGCGACGAACTATTTGTTTACCCGGCTGCCGATGTTCAGCCGGATTGGCGCAGCGGCCTATAAAAAGGACCTCACCAATACCATTCAACTTTGTGAATATTTAGGGAACCCGCAAACAAAGTTTAAATCCATTCATATTGCCGGCACCAATGGCAAAGGTTCTACCAGCCATATGCTGGCCGCTGTTTTGCAAACAGCCGGCTATAAAACCGGTTTATATACTTCGCCTCACCTGAGAGATTTCAGGGAACGTTTTCGGGTGAACGGCGAAATGATCGATAAACAGTTTGTCGTTGATTTTGTACAACGCATTCAGCCGGTTATTGATGAAATAGAACCCTCCTTTTTTGAGATCACGGTGGCGATGGCCTTTGAATACTTTGTACACGAACAGGTAGATATTGCCGTGATAGAAACCGGGCTCGGTGGCCGGCTGGATTCAACGAACGTGATTACGCCCGAAGTGGCCGTCATTACCAATATAGGCTGGGACCATATGAACCTGTTGGGCGATTCTTTGCCTGCCATTGCTTTAGAAAAAGCCGGTATTATAAAACCGCAGGTACCAATTGTTATAGGGGAAACGGCTCCTGAAACCAGGCCTGTATTTGAAAAGGTAGCACAAGAAAAACAGGCGCCGTTGTTTTTTGCCGATAAACAACGGTATGTGGCCGAATGGAAATACGAACATCATCAACTGATACTGCAGGTATCTGAATCCGGCTCAGATGAACGAACTACTTACCAGCTTGACCTGCCGGGTTATTATCAAACAAAGAATGGCATAACTGTGCTGGAGGTCATTTATCATTTACAAAAGGCTGGTTTTAAAATAACCGAAGATCATGTTCAAAAGGCATTGCGCCAGGTGAAAAAGCTAACCGGGTTGCATGGCCGCTGGGAAGTGATCCATGCCAACCCGGTAGTAGTGCTGGATGTAGGGCATAATGAAGACGGCATTAAACAGATCACCGCTCAAATTGAACTAAGCGATTACCAGCATTTGCATATTGTGATCGGATTGGTGAAAGATAAAGAGATTGAAAAAGTATTGGCGCTTTTGCCTAAAGAAGCCACCTATTATTTTACCCGTGCACAAATACCCCGCGCTTTGCCCGAAACAGAACTGGCGGCCCGGGCACAAGCCATCGGTTTAAGCGGCCAGGCTTATGGCGATGTAAATACGGCAGTACAGCAGGCCATGCACAAAGCGGGCAAGAATGATATGATACTTGTTTGCGGGAGTGTGTTTGTAGTTGGGGAAGTTAGTTTGTAAGTTCATTAGTTAGTAAGTTATTAAGTTGAACAGGAACTAACGAACTCATGAACTTAATAACTTATTTAAAACTTCAACTCTCCTAACTTACTCAATGCATAAAATATCGCAGTCACGTGCATACTTTGAATGAACTGGTTATCGCGCAGCAATTGTTTCAACTCTTCAATTGAAACCAGTCTGATCTCGATGTCCTCATTATCGTCCAACTCCTGGCCTTTTACTTTTTTGCCGCCTGTGGCCAGGTACATATGCATCCAGTTATTATTGGTAGAAGGATTGGCGCAGGTTTTACCGAGGTATTCATAATGCGTGAAGGCATAACCTGTTTCTTCCAGTAATTCGCGGGCGATGGCTTCTTCGTAATTCTTATCAGTATCATCTACACAGCCACCGGGAAGTTCGAAATTGGTCTCCCCTATTCCATGGCGGTATTGTCTTTCCAGGATCACCTGGCCATCTTCTGTTAACGCAAAGGCCGTTACCCAGGTTGGGAACTCATATACATAGTACGGTGCAACCAATTTGCCATCGGGTCTTTCACAGGTATCGTTACGCACCGTAAACCACAGATCATTGAATAAATATTCCGACTTAATAGTTTTCCATTTCAGGTCTCTCATTGTATAATTTTATTTTACGGCAATCGGCAGTCGTGAAAGGTGAATGGTGAATCTACCAGCCATTTCTCTCTCTCAGGGTAGTAATATGCGCTACATGATGCCGGCCATGCCAGGAATAACTGCCTAACAGATAGTATAACGACATTTCTTTGTTGCTTGCCGGGTGAAATACCGTGCGGTTCCACGCTTCTGCCGGTAAATTCAATATAGCTGAATGCCAGCGGGTGTGCAACGCATATAACAAAGTAATGGAAATATTGATGGGCACTGCTTTTACATCGGCCAGGTCGGCCCATAATGCTTCTTCATAAGGCTTAATAACCGGATTGTTTTCCGTTAACCCCAGTTTGAACCGGATGTAGGCGTTTATATGACTGTCAGCCACATGATGCACCACTTGTTTTACCGTCCAGCCGCCATCGCGGTAGGGCGTGTTCAGTTGTTTTTCATCGAGGTTTTCGATGGCCATTTCCAGTAACCCGGGTAAGAACTGGATATCCTGCAACCAATCGCGTTTTTGTTTGTCGGAAAATGGTTGCGGTTCGTATTTGCCTATGGGATAGCGTAAGTCCATAATTTGAAAATTTGAAGATGAGTTAATTTGAAAACTAGTTCGAAATTTGATTATCAGAAGTTATTGGTATGCCGTCTCTAATTTAAGAAGCCATTTAGTCATTCACTGTATTCCATTTTCAAATTTTCAAATTGGCTAATTTTCAAATTTTAAAGTTATTCTTCGCGTAAATTGTGTCCAGTCAAATGTATAAAAACATCTTCCAGGTTAGCTTTCTTAACTTCCTTAGGTCGTTCAAAACCGGTAGCTACCAGGTCGTCGATGAGTTTATCGGGCGTAGCCAGTGCTACGATCCTGCCGGCGTCGATGATGGCAATGCGATCGCACAACACCTCTGCCTCATCCATATAGTGGGTGGTAATAATTACAGTAGTGCCCTTTGCCCGGATAGATTTGATGAGGTCCCACAAATTGCGGCGCGCCTGTGGATCAAGGCCGGTGGTGGGTTCATCGAGGAAAATGATCTTCGGATCGTTGATGAGCGTAGTGGCAATTGAGAAGCGTTGCTTCTGGCCCCCGCTGAGTTCCTTGAATTTGCTTTTCGCCTTGTCTTCGAGGTTCACCATTTTCAACAGGTCGCGGGCAACGATCTTTCTATTGTACAAACCGGCAAACAGTTCGATCAGTTCAACGAGGTTTAACCCCGGATAGAAGCCCGATGTTTGCAATTGCACGCCAATGATCTGCTTAATGGAATTGGGTTCTTTATCAAGATTAAATCCATTCACCCAAACTTCGCCGGCTGTTTTTTCGCGCAGCGTTTCAATGATCTCGAGGGTGGTTGATTTGCCAGCGCCATTGGGACCTAAGAGTCCGAATATTTCGCCTTCAATAACATCGAAGCTAATGCCTTTCACTGCTTCAAACTGGCCGTAATTTTTGATGAGGTCCTTTACGGAAATGATCACCTTGCTCATTAACTGTTCCTGAATTTGAGGCACAAGATACCCCGAAAGTTTGATAATGAGGGGCCGGAATTAATATAGCAGGTAGGCCAGTGATAGAGTGTATGCCGCTGATTTCTAAAGAGCAGATGTTCGATTGCTGATTTTGAGATTTAGTGATTTGGGGATTTGCTCTAGATTGAACATGCCGAGTATTCTCTAAATCCCGAAATCAAAAATCCCGAAATCACTAAATCCCTGGTTATTTCGCAAAGAGCTGCGTAAAGTACAACTGATTCTGCATATTACGCGTAACCCCAACACCGGTGTATTTGAAATTGCCTTCCATATTCTTACGATGTTCGGGACTTTTTATCCAACCGCTCACTACAGCTTTGGCCGATAGATTTCCATACGCTATATTTTCGCCCACTTGTGTAACACCGGATACTTTCTCCATAATGTACTTTATGCGAAATGACAATCCCTGGTGACCAAACGGAATGCGGTGTGTACCCATATCCATACTATGGCGGCGCGCCTGGTATTCTATGGCGGCATTTGTTTGCAATGGCGCCAGTTTCTTCGTTTTCCGGTATTCATTCACCAACCCAAGAATATCACGCTCCATCCCCGGCGCCAGGTTGGCTTCAACAACGGGGGTAGAAGGCGTAACCACCACTTTCTTTTCGTTCGTGGTTGACTTAGCTATGCTGCCCCCCTTGCTGGTCGTTCTGCTGGTGCTTTTTGTTGTGGATGAAGTTGTTTTAGTGGATTCGCAACCAGCTAATGTTAAAAATATGCTAATGAAAACTATATAAATGCCAATAAATCTACACATATCCCTTTTCATGAAGTGGGCTTTGAGCCATTAATGCTAAATCTATACCAGAAAAGATTGCCTGATGGTTAAATTGTTTGATGGTTGGGTTCTCGAATTTCAAGCCTCTTGCTATCCGCGAAAAGCTCAAATTGCAGACACAATAACAATCAAACAATTCAGCCATTGAGCCATCACCCCTTATTCTTTCCCATTCAAACATCCGTCCAGCTCATCCATCATGCCTCTGCTGCCGATAAATAACGGACTGCGCTGGTGCAGTTCGGTAGGCTGTACATCCAGGATCCTTTCTTTACCATTGGTAGCCCTGCCACCCGCTACTTCTGCAATAAATGCAAACGGATTGCACTCGTATAACAGGCGCAACTTGCCTTTAGGTTTTTCTATAGTACCGGGATACATGAAAATGCCGCCCTTAATAAGGTTGCGGTGAACGTCGGCTACCATGCTACCGATATAGCGCTGCGTATAAGGCCCACCGGTATCCTTGTTCTTTTTCTGGCAAACGTCAATGTATTTCTGAACAGCCTGGTCGTACTGGAAGAAATTGCCATGATTAACAGAGTAGATCTTTCCAAATTCAGGGCATTTAATATTGGGATGGCTCAGGCAAAATTCGCCTATAGAAGGATCTAGCGTAAACCCGTTTACCCCGCGGCGGGTAGCATATACCAGCATGGTAGAGCTTCCATATACGATATAACCGGCGGCCACCTGTTTTCTTCCTGGTTGTAAGAAATCTTCCTTGGTAGCCACAGTTCCTTTTTCGCTAACCCGGCGGTAAACGCTGAAAATAGTGCCGATAGATACATTCACATCAATATTGCCACTACCATCCAACGGATCGTACAGACAAACGTATTTTGAGTTCTTGCTTACCGCATCATCAAAGGCAACATGCTCATCGAGCTCTTCACTGGCAATACCGGCGCAGCTAATACCATGTTGCAGCACCCCGGTAAACTGGTTATTGGCAAACACATCCAGTTTTTTTACATCTTCACCCTGTACATTAATGGTTCCTGCATCGCCCAAAATATCTACCAGCCCTGCTTTATTTACTTCTACATTCACTCTTTTGGCAGCCAGTCCCATATCACGTAACAGACCGCTCAGTTCGCCCGTGGCATGTGGAAAATCCCTTAACTGCTGAATGGTAAACTCGTCAAGCGTTAATACATTTCTGTTGATAGTGGTCATAAATCCCTTGTTTTGGTTAACAGTTGTTAGTCTGCGAAGGTAAGGGAAACAGAAGCAATTTCTGATTTTGGGATTTGTTGATTTTGGGATTTGTATTGGTTTAAGCGCTCCGAAAAATCGCAAAATCACGAAATCTCAAAATCTCTAAATCATGAAACCTCTGTCCTTCCTTACTTTCACTACTTTTGCAATCCAATCAAATAACATTTTCAACCAGCTATGAAAGTTTTCAAATTCGGCGGCGCTAGTGTAAGCAGTACGGAAAGAATCCAACAGGTAGGACATATTCTAAAATCTTTCCACGGTGAGGAATTGCTGATCGTGATCTCGGCCATGGGTAAAACTACCAATGCCCTGGAAAAGGTAGTGGAGGCATTTTATGATAATAAAAAAGAAGAGGCGCTGCGGTTGTTTGAGGCCATTAAACAAAGTCACCTCACCACTGCCAAATACGTACTTGTCACCACCTATAATGAAACGCTTGAACAACTGAACAACTTTTTTACGGAAGTAGAATGGCTGCTGCACGACAAACCGGTACAGGGGTTCGATTATTATTACGACCAGGTGGTGTGCATCGGTGAATTGTTGTCGACCGTTATCGTAAGCGCTTACCTGAATGAAATCGGCTTTACCAATCACTGGATCGATGTTCGGGATATCATCAGGACAGATGATAACTTCCGCGATGCCAATATCGACTGGCGCTATACCAGTGAAAAAGTAGAGAACGTTATACAGCCGCTGCTTGCAGCACATAAAGTGATCGTTACCCAGGGCTTTATCGGTTCTACCGATGAAATGGAAAGCACTACCCTTGGGCGTGAAGGCAGCGATTATACAGCGGCCGTATTTGCCAATTTGCTGAACGCCGAAGGACAGTTCATCTGGAAAGATGTGGAAGGAGTAATGAATGCCGACCCCAAACTGTTTCCCGATGCGCAATTGCTACAGGAACTGAATTACGACGAAGTGATTGAAATGGCTTATTATGGCGCGCAGGTAATTCACCCGAAAACTATTAAACCGCTGCAAAACAAAGGCATTCCCCTGTACGTGAAATGCTTTCTCGATAAAGACCTGCCCGGCACGGTGATCCATAGTAAAACCATTAAAGGGCTGCCCCCGATCGTTGTATTGAAACAAAACCAGGCACTGATACAACTGCATTCAAAAGATTTTTCGTTTGTGGGAGAAAAGCCCGTAGCCGATCTGTATCAACTGCTGGCCGACAGTAAAATAAAACCCAACCTCATGCAAACCGGTGCGGTTACCATCCAGGTTTGTTTGGATAATCAAACGGAGAAGATTGAAAAGCTCGCCCTGGCGGCTGCCAGCATTTTTGAGGTGCAGGTTGAAAAAGGACTTACCCTGCTTACCATACGTCACTACAATGAAGAAGTTCTTCAAAAAATGATCGCCGGCCGTTCAGTAGAGTTATTACAGCAAACCCCAGAGACTGTTCAGGTTGTGTTGAAGGCATAAAGGCAACAAGGCATAAAGCATAGAGAAATGCTGTATTTATTTTTTCCTTTATGCGTCTATGCCTTACTTAAGATATTTCTCAATATCTAACTTGCCGTATACAACTTTATCCCGCACAAACTGCATATACAAAATGATCTCGCGCCAGCGCATCAACCACGATTGAAGCGAACGCCGGGTAAACAACCTCCGCAACGGCAACAGGTCATATTCATACGCATTAAACACCAGGTTCAATGCTTCCATGTATCTTTTGTGTTTGGCAGTAACCTTGTAAAACACGCGTTTGCCAATGCACATGTGCGAGAATATTTTAAATTCTATCCCCCGCAGAAAAATAAAAGCAGTGGTATGAATTTGTATGGGGTATGTAGCATGATCTAATTTAGTATCGGCAGGCAACTCCACAACCCTGCCATTGCTGACGTTTATTTGGTAGATATATTTTGCCGAATCCCCTGCTGAAAGAACATACGTAAAATGAACCCGCTTAAAATAACGTTTTATAAAAAATGGTAAGCTGGCTGAGAATTGTTCAAAGTAATCGGCTACCACCTGTGTATCAATAGTCGCTTGATTCTCCTGTTTATAAAATTTCTCCAGGCTTTCGCTTTGTTGTTGTAAATAGTCGGCCAGTAATTGTTCGCGGTTGGTAAACCAGTCTTTATCACTGATATTAAAACCTGTTTCACTTGACCAGCTATCGCCCGATACCATCACCTTTGCCATGGGCGATTGTATGTGATGTTGCTTAAAATATTCCTCCACCAGCACCGGATGCTGAATATACCGGTTAAAATGAAAAGAGTCTTTATGCAAATGACAATGGTTACTCGCAAAAGGAATGGCATATTTTGCCTTTGTAGCTTTTGCTGTTTGCGCAAATTCTGTAATGTACCGCTCCAGGTCATCAACCGGTGCATCTGGTTCATCAACTATTTCATACGACAGCCGTTCATTGGCTGAGCTATGACTTCTGAAAACAAAATCTATAGGATGGTGATTGCGGATTATTTGCTTTAGCGTAAGCCCCATGTGTTTGGAATCGTTCAGATTCAACAGCTTTACGCCATCGCATTCTATCAGCAACGCGCTATCGAGAAAAATCCAGAACTGGTAAGAGGTAATAAAGAAGTTATCATCGAGTTGCAGGCGTTCGCCATGTTTCAATTCAATGATGTTATTGTATCCCATGTAAAACAGGTCATCTTTCATGCGCGTATAGTTGCCCTTGGGAACAATGATCGGAATATCAGCAGGGAACTTTTTTAATGAATCGCCGTGAAAGTGGTCCCAATGTATATGCGTAAGGTAAATGAAATCGGGTTGCAGGGAGTTGATGAGTGCCGGGCTAACCGGTGGATAGTTCCACCACGAACGCCAGTAACTACTACCAACCAGCCAGGGATCACAAATAAGTGACTTACCCGGTTTATTCTTTACTAATAAACCGGCATGGGATAAGATTTGAAATTCCATTTCAGGAGCCGTTTAACTTAACTAAAGTTACGGCTTATAACAGTAAAACACAAGTGAAGTTTTATTTTTTGAGGTGGCATTGCATAGTGAATAAAAAAATATTTTGATGGCAGTTACCGGTTTCCAGTTACCGGTTGCCTGGACCTGAATTTCGATCACTCTGCAGGCAGTCGGGTTCTCCAAAACTTTTTGCCCGGTGACCGGGAACCGGCAACTGGTAACCGTCTTAGAACCGTATCTTGCATTCTGAAAAACACATTGCTGTTACCTATTATGGAGTCTACCCTTACATATTACGAAGAAAAAGTAACCTTTTATAAAGACGCATTACAACGCATACAACCGGTTGCTACGCTGGTAGCGGGTTTGCGCCTGGCCTGCTTTTTTGTTTTTGCCTGGGCCGCGTATAAATGGATCGTTACACATAGCACTCCCTGGATGATCACTACCCTGCTGGTGGCTATCGCTTTTGCCATACTGGTGCGCATTGCCTGGCGGTTGAGCGATCGCAAAGCTTTGCTGGAAAAACTGCTGTTCATTAATACCAATGAACTGGCTGTACTCCGGCATCAGCCCAACCAGTTCAATAATGGCCAATCGTTTCTATCGTATGACAATATTTCGGGCGACCTGGACCTGTTTGGCGCCGGTTCTTTATTTCACTTGCTCAATCGCACTACTACCTGGCATGGCACGCAACAACTGGCCGCCCTGTTACAACATCCGCTGTTGGCAAACGAAGCCATAGAACATCAACAACAAGCGGTACAGGCATTGAGCACGCAAAAAGAATTGCGACAATTATTAACGGCACATGGATTGTTAAATGAAGAAAAAGAAGGCAACCTGCACGATATTGCCAATTGGTTGCAACGGCCGGCCATCATTCTTAATAAAACCTGGATTCAATGGTTGCGCTGGCTGGTCCCTGCTTACAGTATAGTGTTTCTGTTCTATTACCTGGTTACGAATAATTATTACCCTTTAATACCCATTGTATTTGTAAGCTGGGGAACCATTGGCCTTTTTGCGAAGCGCATTCAGCAACAACACAACCTGTTGGGCAAAAAGCAGTCGATATTAGATCAGTATGCCACTATCTTATCTCATTTCAGTAAAGTAGAAACGGGCAATGCGGTGCAATTGGAAAAAGAAAAAGCCATTGCGGTGGAAGCGCATCAATCAGTAAAAAAGCTTTCGCGGTTATCGGCCATGTTCGATCAGCGGTTGAACCTGATCGTAAACATATTCCTGAACAGTTTTTTCCTGTACGATATCCAATGCCTGTGGGCGCTGGAAAGCTGGAAACAGCGGTATAAAACCCGGTTCAACGACTGGATCCATTGTGTGGGCATGATAGAAAGCCTGAATGCGCTGGCCACCTTTGCTTTTAATTACCCGCAATACCAGTACCCGGTGGTAAATACCAGCAACATATCCATATCGGCCACACAACTGGCCCACCCCTTGATACCCGGCGAAGAGCGCGTTGCCAATGATTGCGCTTTCGGTATTGATGAACAGCTGGTACTGGTAACCGGCTCCAATATGTCGGGCAAAACCACCTTCCTGCGTACCCTGGGCGTTAATCTCATTTTGGCGCAATGCGGTGCGCCGGTATGCGCGGCGTCATTTGCTTTTACGCCGATGGTCATTCGCAGCTCTATTCGCGTAAGCGATTCTCTGCAGGAGCATACTTCTTATTTTATGGCTGAATTGAAACGTTTGCAACAGATCATTCATTACCTGCAGCAACAAACCGTACCGGTGTTGATATTGATTGATGAAATTTTACGCGGCACCAATTCAGAAGACAAAACGCATGGGTCGGAACAATTTATTAAAAAGCTGTTGCAGTACCGTTGCCTCACTTTGTTTGCTACCCACGACCTGGCGCTCAGCCGGCTCGAAGATGAGTTGCCGGGCAAAGTCAACAACTATTGCTTTGAAAGCACCATTCGCAATGGTGAATTGTTATTTGACTATACCTTGCAACGTGGCGTGGCAAAGAATAAGAATGCCTCGTTCTTGATGGAGAAAATGGAGATAATATAACCAATGTGCTAATAATAAAAAAAGCCTTCCGCAATCAAGCAGAAGGCTTTCGTCTTTTATTATCTCCTCGTCGTCCTTTATTTCACTTCTTCGTACTCGGCGTCGGTTACGTTTTCGCCACCGCCACCATTACCGGGTTGTTGTTGATTACCACCACCGGCTCCGGGTTGTTCGCCACCGGCTTGTGCGCCTTGTGTAGCTTTGTACAACTCTTCGCTGGCTGCTGTCCAGGCATTGTTCATTTCTGTTGTAGCAGCATCAATGGCGCCTAAGTCTTGCGACTTGTGAGCTTCCTTCAACTTGTTCAGCGCAGTTTCAATAGGCGCTTTTTTGTCGGCCGGAATTTTATCGCCGTATTCTTTCAGTTGTTTTTCTGTTTGGAAGATGAGGCTATCGGCCTGGTTGATCTTATCGACCTTTTCCCGGGCAGCTTTGTCAGTGGCTTCATTGGCCCTGGCTTCAGCTTTCATTTTTTCAACTTCGTCTTTGCTCAAACCGCTACCGGCTTCGATCCTTATCTTTTGTTCTTTACCAGTGCCTTTATCCCTGGCCGTAACGTGCAGAATACCGTCGGCATCAATATCAAAAGTTACTTCGATCTGCGGTACGCCGCGCGGCGCAGGCGGAATATCTGTTAACTGGAAGCGTCCCAGGCTCTTGTTCTGGTTGGCCATCGGACGTTCGCCCTGCAGTACATGGATCTCAACACCAGGCTGGTTATCGCTGGCGGTAGAGAACACTTCCGATTTTTTATGCGGAATGGTCGTATTGGAATCGATGAGGCGGGTCATTACACTGCCCATCGTTTCAATACCAAGGCTCAGCGGTGTTACATCGAGCAACAGTACATCTTTTACTTCACCGGTCAATACGGCACCCTGGATAGCAGCGCCAACGGCTACTACTTCATCGGGGTTAACCCCTTTGTTGGGTTTCTTGCCAAAGAACTTCTCAACAATTTCCTGCACTTTTGGAATACGCGTGCTACCACCTACCAGGATCACTTCATCAATTTCAGATGTTTTCATGCCGGCATCTTCCAACGCCTTTTCGCAAGGGCGCAAACAACGTTCAAATAATTTATCACTTAACTGCTCGAATTTACTGCGTGTCAGCTTTTTAACCAGGTGCTTAGGCACTCCGTCAACAGCTGTGATGTAAGGCAGGTTGATCTCTGTTTCAGTAGAGGAAGACAACTCTACCTTGGCTTTTTCAGCAGCTTCTTTCAACCGCTGCAGGGCCATGGGGTCTTTGCGCAGGTCAACGGCTTCATCATTTTTGAATTCGTTGGCCAGCCAGTCCATGATCACTTTATCGAAGTCGTCGCCACCCAGGTGGGTATCACCATTGGTAGATTTTACTTCAAATACGCCATCACCAAGTTCCAGTACCGAAATATCGAATGTACCGCCACCGAGGTCAAATACGGCAATTTTCTGGTCGTGCTTGCCTTTATCGAGACCATACGCCAGTGCGGCAGCCGTAGGCTCGTTCACAATACGGCGTACATTTAAACCGGCAATTTCACCGGCTTCTTTTGTAGCCTGACGTTGTGCGTCGTTGAAGTAAGCCGGAACAGTAATAACTGCTTCATTTACTTCCTGACCCAGATAATCTTCGGCCGTTTTCTTCATTTTCTGAAGGATCATGGCAGATAATTCCTGGGGTGTATATAAACGGCCATCTATGTCAATACGTACCGTATTATTGTCACCTTTTGCCACTTTATAGCTCCAGTGGCTGATCTCTTCTGTCACCTCGTCGAACCGGCGACCCATGAAACGCTTTACGCTCATGATGGTATTGTGCGGATTAGTAATCGCCTGGCGCTTAGCCGGATCTCCTACTTTACGTTCGCCGTTTTTCAAAAAAGCCACAACAGACGGGGTGGTACGGCGTCCCTCATCATTGGCAATCACCACCGGTTCGTTCCCTTCCATTACGGCAACGCAACTGTTGGTGGTACCGAGGTCAATTCCTATTATCTTTCCCATATTATGCTGAATTTAATGTTCCCTTATGGTTATCAATGATTATGCCGTGCCGGTAAAGGGTGAAAAAATGGCAGGTTTTAAGGCAGAATGTGCTAATGGCGGGTTACCGGTTTCCAGGTTCCGGTTACCGGGGAATACAGTTTTGAGCTTTTAGTTCTTAACTTCAGGCTTTTGCTTTCAGCTTTTGGCTTTAGGCTTTTAGCCTGCAGCCTTTGGGCATCGATCGTAAATTTCCCCTCCATTCGAGTACAAATCCTCATTGCAATTATACAAGGTTGTGTATATCTTACTGCCTCAACACCCCTATACCTGCTGATAATACGCAGTAGAAAACCCATGCCATATCCGAAGTTTTTCGGTATCAGATAAATAACTGTACGCTAAGTTCAGGAATAATGCTCTTTTTTAAAATCCGGCATTCCCTTTGAAAGTAAAGGGTTTGTCTTAATAATGTCCTTAAAAAATACTCTATGGTTTTTCAGTTCTGGGCCCTGTTTGCTATCCTAACTGCATGCATCGTTTTTTGCGACAGAAAGTTCAACATGTTGCGCGACCTCAGCAAAGCCAGCCCCCGCCCTTACAGTTGGTCGCGGGTACAATTAGCCTGGTGGTCGGTGATCATAATTTCTGCTTTTACCACCATTATGCTGCAAACCGGTCATGCGCCTAATCTGCACACTTCTACCCTTGTTTTACTTGGTATCAGCGCCGGCACAACGGCAACCGCCCGCGTTATTGACCTGGCCGATCAGCAAAACCCGCTGGTATTCCGGCACCAGGACATTAAAACAAGTAACTTTTTCCTTGACCTCTTATCCGATAATAATGGAGTAAGCATTCAACGATTTCAATCCCTCATCTTCAATGTGATATTTGGTATTTGGTTCATTGCATCGGTACTGGGGAACCTCGGCGATCCCAATTATTGCCTTACAGATTTTGCCAAAGGCGATCCCAACCTGGCGCAATGCCTGCTGCATTCAACCGACTTTTTAATTCCAATTATCAGCGATAACAACCTGATACTATTAGGAATAAGCTCGGCTACCTATGCTGCCTTAAAAATTACCGAAAACAAAGGATCTGCTTCCGAAACCCTGTCAGAAAAAGTGGTGGATGAAGCCTTGAACACCCCTGCACAGGGTTAAAACGTTTATATGAACATCACATCACTTTTAAGTCCCAATTTTACCCAGGGAAGAAGAACCTACCGACCCGAAGCCATTGTTATTCATATTATGGATGGAACCCTGAAAGGTACGGATAGCTGGTTTCTCAGCCCGCTGTCGCAGGTATCGGCCCATTATGGCGTTGGCAAGAGCGGCGAAGTACATCAATATGTGGAAGAGATCGATACCGCCTGGCATGCCGGCCGCATTCACGACCCAACCTGGCCTTTGATCAAAAAGACTTCCGACGGTCAATATATCAATCCCAACTACTATACGATCGGCATAGAACACGAAGGCAATGAAATGAGCGAATGGACGGATACCATGTATGCCACCAGCGCCGAACTGATCCGTAAAATGTGCCAACGGTGGAGCATACCGGCTGACCGGCTGCATATTATCGGTCACCATGAAATTTATTCTTTAAAGAACTGTCCGGGCTTCAAGGTTGACCTTGATAAACTGATTGCCCTGGTAAATGGCAGCACCCAGGCAGTGAACGGACAGATAAGCAAAACCGAAAAGTTTGGCAAAGTAACCACGCTTACCCGCCTGAACCTGCGGGCCGGCCCCGGTAAGGTGTATAAGATAACGAATATGGTTAATGCCGGTATTCAACTGGCCTATGACGGATTTACCATGCAGGGCGAAACGGTGAACGGTAATGGAAAATGGTATTATACCGAAGAAGGCAACTGGTTCTGGAGCGGCGGAGTGAAGTAAGAAGGCCGCAAGCTACAAGCCGCAAACTGCACGTTACACGCGAATACAATTAAAGACTAATACAGCTATAAGCTCCAAGCTATAAGCCGTAAGCAAATACAACCGGGCTTTTGGGTTTTCGGCTTTCGGCTTACAGCTTTAGGCTTACAGCGGTTTTAAGCTTTCAGCCTTTATGCCTCGTTGCCTTTATGCCTTCTCTTTTTGATCAATATCAATTGCAAAAATGTACATTGAATGAGAATTGTTTTTACCTTGCTGCTCGCATTTTCGCATATACTTATTATTCCCGCCTGATTTAATAGCTGCGTTTATTGATCCCCCGTATAACTACCTGTAAAATCAGGTATTTCCCGGCCGGACCATTCAACTAAACACTCGTACTTTTAAAATAGCTGTTCTTATTAATTTTTACCGAATCTGAAACCATACTTCCCAAAAAGGAAGCGCTCTTCGGTTTATAATGTTAATCTAACTGCCATGAAACGTCTTATAACCTGCAGTGATGGAACCTGGAACAAACCGGGCAATACCGACCGGGGGAAACGCGTAGAAACAAACGTCGAAAAAATGTATCAGTGTATTTGCTCGTATGATACATCGAACGGTCAGCCTATTCCCCAACTAAAATTTTACGATAAGGGCATTGGCACCGGTTATTCCTGGAAAGCCAATTTGCTCGGCGGCATTACCGGTGCGGGTATCGACAAAAACATCAAAGACATTTACACCTTCCTGATATTAAACTACGAGCCCGGCGATGAAATATACCTGTTTGGTTTTAGCCGGGGCGCTTATACGGCCCGCAGCATCGGTGGGTTGATCAGGAATTGCGGTATCCTGAAACCCGAATACATTGAACTGGTTGATAAAGCCTACGAACTATACCGCGCCCGCGATGAATATACAGCTCCTGATTCGGATATGATGACAGGTTTCAGAAAGCAATATGCAAGAGAAAATATAACCCCCATAAAATTTATCGGGGTTTGGGATACGGTAGGCAGCCTGGGCATTCCCCTGCCCTGGTACAGGGTATTCAATATGAAAAGATATCAATTTCACGATGTTACCCTGAGCAGCACTGTTGAAAATGCTTACCATGCTTTGGCTATTGATGAAAGAAGAAAAATGTTCCTGCCCACTTTATGGAAAGTAAGCGACACCGTTAAAAATGATCCCAATCATCCGCAACAGGTGGAGCAACGCTGGTTTGCCGGTGTTCACAGTAATATTGGCGGCGGCTATGCCGATTGCGGGCTTAGTGATATTGCACTACAATGGCTCTCTGCCCAAGCCCATAAGATCGGTTTGTGTTATGATGAAAAAGAATACAAAGAAATAAAAGGCAATCCCTGGGGCGAATTGCGCAAATCTTATTCACCGTTGTACTGGTTCTGGTGGCCGGTATGGCGCCCCATCACCATGCACGATGATACCCGCCAAACCATTGATGAAAGTGTGCTGGAACGGTTCCGCGAAATGTACCAGTACAGGCCGAGGAATCTGAGGAAGTATATTAAGATGAGTAACAGTAACATTCCGGTACTAACATAATTCATCGTAATTTATGATGAAAGAATATGCTGAATTGCTAAGGTGCTAATTCTGCTTTTCATCCAGCGCTTCTGCTTCCATCACCGCTTCTGCTTCAAGGAATGCCTCTTCTTCAGGTGTTTCTTCTTTAAATGTGAAATGCTTTTGGGTAAGAAAACTAAAACCTACAACAATAAAAGTGGTCAATATTTTTGATACGGTGGGATATAAATGACATTGCTCAACAAACAGCCTGATGAAGAGATAATTCAGGCAAAGACAGATCATCACCAGTACAAAATACCTGAATAGCTGAATTCTTCCCCGTATAGTTGAACCGGGAAATACAATGGTGCGGCTCATATAAAAGCCCAACGGAAAAGTTATGGAAAACGAAACGAGAAAAGCGGCCACGTGCTGTTTGATCGGGAACCCCAGGGGTGTGGGAACCAATGGAGTCTTGAATAAATAATGAATGCTGATGTAAAAAATCGTTATATCCAACAATGTATTACCTCCACCGCACGCTGCATACCGAAAGGTTTGCAATGGCATTAACCGGCGAAAAAAAGGATAAAAAAAGTTTATTACGGCATTAATCAGGTTCTTCACAAACGGTTTTTTGTACGCTACAAAGGTAATTGAATATCAATAATTACCGGGTGCCGTTCCCGGAAACGTGCATATTTTATCCCAATTCGCTCTCCGCGCTGGCTTCCCGGGGTTACTATTTTGCCAAAACGTCGATCACATGATAGTTTCGGTCAATTTTCCATTGACTCAAGTCAAGAAAAATTAACATTTGTTTTTAATCTCTTAAAAACCTACATATTTGAGACAGTTTAACCCCTAAACACTAAAAGAGCTGCTTTCTCCGGAGGGCGGCTCTTACCCCAATACAGCTTAAAGCAAATACAACCTCACACCTGGTGCCTTCTTTTAGCTTAGAGCTTAAAGCTTAAGGCTTACAGCTTAATTGTATTAAATTTGCCCCTCAAAATCAAAGCATGGCAATAGTTCCCGTTATTCAGTCGGCAGTTAGCGTACAGATCAACAAATTGTACCAGGTAGATATTGACCCTTCCTCCATAACCGTAAGCGAGACCAAACCCGAATTTGAGGGTGATTATACGGTTGTGCTGTTTGCCCTGCTTAAGACGTTGAAAAAGCAGCCCGAGGCATTAGGTAATGAACTGGGCCAGCAACTAGTGGCTGACAATGCCGCCCTTTTTAGCGGTTATAATGTCATAAAAGGATTTTTAAACCTGTCGGTAAGCGATGGCTGGTGGCTGCAATTCCTGCAGGAACAATATAACGATCCCAACTTTGGCCGGCAGCCGCGTAATGGCAAACGCGTAATGGTGGAATATTCTTCTCCCAATACCAATAAACCGCTTCACCTGGGTCATTTACGTAATAATTTCCTGGGCTGGAGTGTTGCTGAGATCTATAAAGCCAATGGCTATGAAGTAATAAAGACCTGTATTGCCAACGACCGCGGTATTCATATCTGCAAAAGCATGATCGCCTGGCAACTGTTTGGCAATGGCGCCACGCCTGAAAGCACCGGCATTAAAGGCGACCACCTGGTGGGCGATTATTATGTGATGTTCGGCACAGCGTTGAAAAAACAAATGGAGCCCATCAAGGAAAAGAAACTGGCTGAATTGATTGAGAGTGGAAAATCAAAGGAAGAGGCCCTCAAATACATGGATGACAAAAAAGAGGAGCTGGAAAAAGAAGCCCCCATTATGAAAGCCGCCCAGCAGATGCTGGTCGATTGGGAAGCTGGTAAACCCGATGTAGTAGAGCTTTGGCGCATGATGAACAGTTGGGTGTACAGTGGCTTTGATGTAACCTATAAACGTATTGGCAGCGACTTTGATAAAGTATATTATGAAAGCGAAACCTATCTTCTGGGAAAAGAACTGGTGGAGGAAGGCCTGCGTAAAAAAGTATTCTTTCGAAAAGATGATGGCAGCGTATGGGTAGACCTAACCAAAGATGGTCTCGATGAAAAGATCGTTCAACGCCGTGATGGTACGGCAGTATATATTACCCAGGACATTGGTCTTGCCGAAGTGAAACAAAATGAATTCAAGTGCGATTTAAGCGTATATGTGGTGGGCGATGAGCAGAATTATCACTTCAAAGTATTAAAGCTCATTTGCCAGAAACTGGGCGTTGATGGCGCTGATGGTATTTTCCATTTAAGTTATGGAATGGTGGAATTGCCTACCGGCAGAATGAAAACGCGTGAGGGTACTGTGGTTGATGCTGACGATATTCTGGATGAAATGATTAAGGAAGCCGAACGCAAAACACAGGAGCTGGGCAAAACGGAAGGGTTGGCTGAAGCAGAATTAAAAGATCTGTATGATATTATAGGAACCGGCGGTTTAAAGTTCTTCCTTGTACGCGTTGATCCTAAAAAGCGGATGATCTTCAATCCCGAAGAATCGATAGACCTGCATGGTTTTACGGCTACCTTTATTCAATATGCGTATGCGCGTATGCAGTCTATATTCAGACAGGAATTACCGAAAGGTGGTGAAATAGGCGCTGATCTGTTGCCGCTCGAAAAACAACTGATCATTACACTGGAAAGATATGCCGACGTTTTACAACAAGCCGGCGCCGAAATGAACCCCAGTGTGATCGCGGGTTATGCATTTGCATTGGCGAAGCTGTTTAATTCATTTTACAATGAGCATAAAGTTTTGAAAGCCGAATCTGCTGAAAAGAAGGAATTGCGTTTACAATTATCCCAAATGACCGCCCATGTTATTAAATCCGGGATGGCGTTGCTGGGGATACGGGTACCGGAGAGAATGTAGTGAATCAATAGGCAATAGACAATTGGCAAATTAAAAATCAAAAGCCCCGGGTACTATAATCCGGGGCTTTCTTATATAATAAACTTTTTGAATTCTTTGCCAATTGCTTATTGCCAATTGCCAATTAAATGAATCATTAAAATTGGAAGCTATTTATTATAACCAAACTATTCCTAATTAAATTCCACCGGGCATTTTCTTCTCCTCTTTCAATTTCTTCAAAGAAGGGTCCATTTCAATGGCTCTGTCACAAAGCTGCTGCCCTTTCTCCTTCTCTCCTTTCTTCTGGTACGATAAGCCGATCATATATAAAGAACTGGCGTTTTGTTTATCAATGGCCAGGATCTTGTCCCAGTAACTGATGGCGTCGTCATATTTACCAGTCTGGTAATAAGCATCAGCAATATTATATAATAATTCCTGGTCCTGCGGTTTGCGTTGCAGTACTTCCTGCATCAGCGACAGGCCTTTCTCATAATTCTTGATATTCAGGTACGCATTGGCGAGGTTCTCCATATAATCGTTGCTGCGCGTATATCCTTTGGCGCCTGCTCTTTCGAACCAGTAGATGGCTTTCTTGTCATCGGGAATTGCGTAGTAAACCAGTCCCGCTTCATACATCCAGTTCGCTTTGGTGCTGTCACGCTCAATAGCCTGTTCAAAACAACCGGCGGCCTTTTTGTAGTTGCTCATCTCTACCAGGCTGCGACCGGCAATATAAGGGGTTTCAGCCCGTTTGGGATCCTCTTTGAATGCCAGCTCGCAGTATTTCAGGCATTCGCCATAATTCTGCAGCTCATAATAACTTTTGGCTATAATGTAATTGGCGGAGTTACCAATTTTCGCTTCCTGCATTTTTTTTGCGTACGTGATCGCATCATTCCACTGGCGGGTATTCACCGACAAGGTGGCCAGGTTTTCAATGACCTCGGGATTTTTGTTATCCGACTGATAAGCGGTGGTAAATTTTGTCCTGGCTTCAGAGTAGCGTTTCTGTTCTATCAGCGACTGGCCCCATTCTACCAACACTTTGGCGCTGCCGGGAGAGAATTGTGCGGCTTTGGCAAAATTCTTTTCTGCTTCCCGGAAACGGCGGGCCTCTTTTTCGGCCATTCCTTTCTGAAAATAAAAATCAGTGCTGTCGGTCTGAGAATAAGTAATGTTGGAAATCAATCCCAACATTAATATAATATTAAGGTTCTTCATAGTTATTATATTTTCTTCACTGCAAAAAGCTTTACTTCAACACTATTGCACCCAACGGCGGCAGGTGCACATTTATTTCATACATATTATCGTTTTTATCCAGACTAGTGGTTAATATCTCAGGATTGTAAATATCCCCGGTTCCCCAGTATTTTTTGTCGTCGGAATTAAAAATTTCCTTCCACTGCGATTTGCCGTAGGTGTATACCTTCCAGTCGTTCCGTACCACAGGCGTAAGGTTTAAAATTATCAGCAGATCGTTTGCCGGGTCCTTACCCTTACGGCGATACGCTATCACACATTCGGCCGGATGGTTCAGGTCTACCCATTCAAACCCGTAAATATTAAACTGGTTTTCATACATCGCCGGTTCGGTACGTAATAGATTATTCAAATCCCTTACACAATCTTTCAACTGGCGGTGCGCATCAAACTGCAAGAGGTCCCATTGCAGTTCGCTTTTATAATTCCATTCATTGGTATCGCCAAACTCGCTGCCCATGAATAAGAGTTTCCCTCCCGGATGCGTAAACATATATGTATACAACGTGCGGAGGTTGGCAAACTTCTGCCATTCATCGCCGGGCATTTTAAAGATCATCGGGCTTTTACCATGCACCACTTCGTCATGACTTAATGGTAATAAAAAGTTTTCGTCATAATAATACATCATGCTGAAGGAAAACTTGTTCTGGTAATGCCGCCGGTAAATAGGGTCCATTTTAAAATAATCCAGCGTATCATGCATCCAGCCCATCATCCATTTCATGCCAAAGCCCAGGCCGTTTTGAAAAGTAGGGCGCGAAACGCCGGGCCAGTCCGTTGCTTCCTCAGCAATGGATTGTATATCGTGAAAATCGCGGTACATGCATTCGTTCAGGTCTTTGATGAACGAGATGGCTTCAATATTGCCATCGCCGCCGTATTCATTGGGCTCCCACTGACCGTGGGTACGCGAATAATTCAATTTCAGCATGGAGCTCACCGCATCAACCCGTATGCCGTCGATATGAAATTTATCGAACCAGAAGCGGGCGCTGCTGATCAAAAAAGATTTCACCTCTCCCCTTCTATAATTGAACACATAGCTGTTCCAGTCGGGATGAAAACCTTTGCGCATATCGGCATATTCGTAGGTGTTGGCCCCGTCGAACATAAACAGGCCATGCGCATCGTAAGGAAAATGTGAAGGCACCCAATCGAGAATAACGCCAATGCCTGCGGCATGAAAAGCATTTACCAGCTCCATAAAACTTTGCGGATCGCCATAGCGGGATGTAGGCGCAAAATAACCTGTGCCCTGGTACCCCCAACTGCCATCAAACGGGTGTTCCATCACCGGCATAAACTCTACATGGGTAAATCCCATTTCCTTTACATACGGAACCAGCAGCTCGCGAATCTGATCATAAGTGTTATATGTTTCTTCATCATATTTATTCGGGCGCATCCAGCTCGCCAGGTGTACCTCATAAACACTCCAGGGCGCTTCCAGCGAATTGTGCCACGCGCGGTGCTGCATCCACTCGTTGTCCTTCCAGGTATAATCAAGGTTCCAGGTAATAGAAGCGGTATTGGGTCTTTTCTCCCAGAAATTAGCATATGGGTCGCCTTTGTCGGTTTTGACGCCCTGGAAACCATCAATATGATATTTATATACTTCGCCCTTTGCCAGGCCGGGAATAAAACCTTCCCATATACCTGATTTATCGAGCCGTACAAACAACGGATGACTGTTGGGGTTCCAGTCATTAAAATTACCGATCACCGAAACCATAGTAGCATTGGGCGCCCATACGGCAAAGTAATAGCCTCTTTTTCCCAGCACCTCCACTTCGTGTGAGCCAAACAGATCGTATAATCGGTAATGCGTGCCCTGCTGAAAATTGCGGATGTCTTCCTCCGATAATAAAGAATAATTCCATACTGCCTTTGTACTGTCTACAAAATGGACCTCTTCGTATTTTTTCAATGTATCCATATACCTGTTCTGTTTGTTTGTTCCGGTTATTACTTGTCTTTTTTACGTTACCAGATAAATTGAACGGTGCTTTAACGTTAAATTAAGATATCGATCAGGTCATTTCCCAATTTCATTACAGACATTCGCAAACTCCAAAAAGGCGTATTGGGGTAGATTCCTTAAAACATATTAACCAGCAATATGGCTAATTGCTTTTGTCCCTTTAAAAACGCCATGAAAAAAACGACTGCACTCCTTGTTGTCTTATTCGCTATTTCATTGACTGTATTTTCCCAGGATGCCGCTATTAAAGGTACAGTAATTGACACATCGGAAAAAAGAAACCTTTCCAATGCTGTTATTGCTGTATTGCGACCTGCCGATTCGGTATTGGCAGGCTTTACCCGTACTGATAAAGCGGGCCAGTTCAACCTGCAAAAGTTATTGCCGGGCAAATTTATTCTTATGGTTACCCGCCCGGCCTATGCCGATTATTTCGACCGTATAGAAATAACCAAAAGTTCAACGGTTGACCTGGGCGCTATTTCACTGACCCTGAAAAGCCAGTTGTTGCAGGAAGTAGTAGTACAGCACAAACTGGGCGCTATTCGCATCAAGGGCGATACCACCGAGTATATTGCCGACAGTTTTAAACTGGGTGCGGGCGCTACCGTGGAAGACCTGCTGAAAAAACTACCCGGTATTCAGGTAGACAAAGATGGAAAGATCTCTGCCCAGGGCGAAACGGTTCAAAAAGTATTGGTTGACGGTGAAGAATTTTTCAGCGATGACCCCACCATTGCCACGCGTGGACTAACAGCCGACGCCGTAGATAAAGTACAGGCATTTGATAAAAAAAGCGATCAGGCGGCCTTTACCGGCATCGATGATGGCGAGAAAACAAAGACCATTAACCTGCAACTGAAAGAAGATAGAAAGAAAGGGTATTTTGGCAAAGTGGAACTGGGTTCCGATGCCAACCGTTACTGGAACAATAATGTAATGGTGAATGCCTTTAAAGGAAAACGGAAGTTTGCGGCTTTTAGTATTATGTCGAACACCGGTAAAACGGGGCTCGATTGGAAGGAAGGCATGAACTACGGCGCCAACAATAACGTAGAAATGGGTAGCGATGATGCGGGCGGCATGTACATTTCCTTTAATGGTAATGATGATGAATTTGGTTACGGCAATTATTGGGGCGAAGGCTTGCCCAAAGGATGGAACGGTGGATTGCATTACTCCAATAAATGGAAGGGCGATAAGATCCATTTAAACAGTACGTACCAGTATAATAAAATAAACACGGAAGCCCAGGGAAATACATTCAGCCAGTATCGTTTACCCGATACCATATTATATGTGAATGATTACGGCAATAGCTTCCGAAGCCGCGACAGAAACCGCATCGAGGGCCTGTATGAAATTCAGATCGACTCCTTCTCATCAGTAAAAATAACGGCACAGGCATCAACGGGCAATAACTATGGCCATAGTAAGTTTCACCAGGAATCGTTGAACAGTTACGGTGATACCCTGAGTATTATTGACCGGGAAACCACCACAGATGCAAACAACAAAAACTTCAACTCTACCCTGCTGTGGAAACAGAAATTCAAAAAACAGGGAAGGACCATTTCACTGGCTGCCCGCCAGAATTATACTGAAGTTGCATCGAAAGGCATTTTCTTTTCCGACAACAATTATTTCAGGAACAACGTGCTGGATAGCACTAAAATACTGGACCAGCAAAAAGGAACGGATAATATTACGTCGGTAATAAATTCCCGCATTACATACACCGAGCCGCTTACCAAAAGATCGTTACTCGAATTCAATTACAGTATCGATAACAACCACCGGCAATCGCGCATTGCTACATTTGAAAAAACAGCCCCAACAGGGAAATATGAAGAAAGAATAGATTCCTTAAGCAATGAATACAGCTTTAATGTATTGACACAATCGGGCGGCATCAATTACCGGTATGCCAAACCCAAACGAGTTAATTTTTCCTTCGGCATGAATGTATCTAATGCCGCTTTTTCCCGCAAAGACCTGAAAGGCGATTCCACCATCAATTACAGCTTTACCAATTTTTATCCCCAGGCAAACCTTAACTGGACCATGGGCGGCAAAGGCAACCTGCGGTTTAATTATAACGGAAGCACGCAAGCGCCTTCTATTGACCAGATACAACCGATACAGGACATTACAGACCAATTGAACATCAGGGTGGGCAATCCTGATCTGAAACAGGCATTTCGCCACAACTTTTACCTGACGTTCAACAGTTATAAATTTTTATCGGAGCGAAATATTTATGTCAGCTTAAATATGACTGCCACCCAGCATGATTTCAGTACGCTCAATACATTAGACCTTTCTACCGGGCGAAAAACAAGCAAACCCGTAAATGTGGACGGTAATTATAGAATAAACGGCTACTTCTATTATGGAAAGAAAATAAAGAAATTGGGATTCAGGGCGGGCGTCAATGGCCGGTTCAATGTGAACCACAACACCAATTTTATTGATGGATTACAAAACGAGAACGATAGTTATACATTCGGTGCAGGGCCAGAATTCAGCTATGAAAAGGAAAAGAAATTTTCTATTTGGCTTACCACGAACTTCAACCATAATGTTTCCAAAACATCGTTACGAAGCGACCTGGTTACCCGGTATTGGACGCAAGACCATTATGTAGATGCAAACGTACACCTGCCCTGGAAACTTGAAATAGGCAGTTCCTGCAACTTCAATATTCGCCAAAAAACAAGTGTATTTGACAAGAACAACAATTCAATAAGGTTGAATGCGCGGTTAGACCGGAAGCTGTTCAAGAATGATGCAGCCCGGTTACGGTTCTCCGCCAATGACATCCTTGACCAGAACATCGGGTTCAACCGGAACATCAACAGCAACTTTTTATCAGAGCGAACCTATGATACCATCAGGCGGTATTTTATGCTGTCGTTCATCTGGAATTTTAACAAGAATGGAAAACCGATGGATTGGTAAAAGCAAGTTTATAAGTTCATTAGTTATTAAGTTCTTAACTAAATAACAAAAAACTATCAATAAAGCAATGAAGATACTTATTTATATAATCGCATCATTATCCCCTTCTACGCTTTTGGCGCAGCAACAATTTATTACCCAGGGAAGGATTGAATTTGAACGGAAGACCAACCAGCATGCGTTTATGGATGAAAGCAGCATCTGGGATGATATGGCTAAAAAGAACCTGCCGAAATTTGTAACTTTCTATTATGACCTCACCTTCAAAGGAGACCGCACGATATTCAAAGTGGGCCGTGATCCGGATACGAAGCAGAATAAATATTGGGGCATATTTGATTCGGAGAATACCATTCTCACCAAATTAGACAGCAATACCTCTATAACGCAAAGGAGCATATGGGGCGATTTATATCTGGTAGCAGACTCGCTGCGTCATGTAGAATGGAAGATCACGCCCGAAATAAGAAAGATTGCCGGGTTCGATTGCCGTAAAGCGGTAGGCAAGGTAATGGATTCCATTGTTGTGATCGCATTCTACACCGATGAAATTTTAACCAACGGCGGACCGGAATCATTTAATGGATTACCGGGCATGATACTGGGGCTTGCCATTCCGCGATTGCATACCACCTGGTATGCCACGAAACTGCAATTGATAGAAGTGACAGATAAAGACCTGGTATCGCCAAGGAAAGGAAAGAAAATGACCGGCACTGATTACCGGTCGCATGTGCAAACCATTATGAAAGACTGGGGCAACGACGGCGCCAAGCGACAGTTTCAGTTTTTGTTGTAAAAGGGGGCATTCCATAGTTATTTGTCAAGCGAAACAACCTTACCATCATTGTAATACGCTATGTTTTTAATTGTATGGTCGGGATTATAAGTTAACCACTTACCAATAGGAATTTCTTCCATATAGTTGTCAGAAAATTGTCAGTCATTTAAAAATGCCGTAATATATCTTCTAATTTCATTTCGCTGCTCATTATTAGCGTGGTCGTCCATATCGTTGTGAATGGAGTTTGGAAGTTTGATCATTTTCATTCCAACTGGAATTTCTCTGTTTCTGGATTGGTCAAACCTGTTGTCGCACTACAAATCCTGTTTATAAAGGTTAGCAAGGTTTTCCAACTTCGTTCCTAAAAGTTTCTCCGCATCAAGTTTTGCTTTGTCCTTGTCGGCCTGAGAAAGTTGCTTTTCCAAAGCTTGAATGGCTTCTATGTTTTTCTGTTGCACAAGAACTGAAAAATCACGTTTGCTTTCATTGTATATCAGAAACCACATGTAGCTTTTTGTAAGGTCTTTTTGAACATCCTGTCCGTCACGATACATCATTGCAAGATTTGCTCTCGCTGAAGTGATTTGTCCGCTTATTCTTAAATTTTCCGGTGTTTCTAATAATGCAATACGTGTCGCCCAAATCAACATGCTGTCCATATTCTTCTGAGTCCCACGACCTGCCTTATAATAGGTCACCACGTTAAACATACATTCCACGTCATACTGTTCGGCGCATTTAACAAACCAATAAAATGCTTGATTATCGTCCTCTGTCACACCGCGACCTATTGCGTAACTGTAAGCCATCTTAAACTGTGCGTCTTTCCAACCCTGATTGGCAGCTTTTGAAAACCAAATGTTGGCAATACTGTCGCTTTTGGGAACTTCAACGCCTTGTTGATAGCAGATGCCATAATTATATTGAGCTTCCGCACTTCCCTTTTCAGCTGCTTGTTTGATTAAGGGAACGGCATTTTTGAAGTCTTGTTGGGCAAGGAATTCTTTTGATTTCTTGTTAAGTTCTTCTGCGTTTTGTCCAAAGGAAATTGTCGCTACGAAAGCAGTTAAAATGGTCAATAATTTTTTTTGCATAGAGGTTTTAAATGGTTTATGTTCGAGTATTTGCGAAGGTAGGGAATTCATTGAATGTTCAGCCCGGCACAACGCACAACTGGTGACGGTGGGCGCCAATGATAAACAATATGTTCGTCGCCCCGCCATATTCCAATGCATTGTTAGCGGCTGCCTTGTTCGTTTTCCGAAAGTCGCTTAAAATCATTTCCTCTCCATGATTCCAAGTCCTGCAACGATTCATAGTAGTTCAGTCCAGCAAGTCCAGTACCGCTTGGCGACATTCTTGTTTCCGTAATCACATAGCCATTTTCAAGTAGAAATAGTCCTTTCTCGGATTCGTCGTCATACCAAAGAAAGTCTGAAATCTTAGCCCCTTGAATGTATTTAGCTTTATTCTCTTTATACTCAACTTTGTAAGGCTGATATTCTTTAATTACTACATCTTGTCCAAATATTGCCTTTTTGATTCTATTGAAAATATTTCGCTTTTGTTTTTGATAAGTCGCTGCGATTTCCCCAATGGATTTTCCTTCTTTGTTTACGTGATAAACTGGATAATCAGATAAGTCATTAAAAAGTGTGGTTGCTTTTGCGTCAAGTTCTCTTACCCAAACTTCTTCAGAAAAACTGAAAGGAAATGCTATAACTAAATTATTATCCAGTTCAATAAAACAATCTGCCGTGTCTAGCCACTCTTGCTCTACACCAAAGGTCGCATAGATATTAGTTATTGTTTTGCCGAAAAGTTCCTTAATGGTCATTATTGAAAATAATTAATAAGTGTAGGGCTGTCCTAAGATGTCGCCGCTACTGGCTGTTAGCAGCATGCTCATTTGTTTTTGTCAATTAGTTTTTTGATAACTTTCTGCGGAACTTGCTAATGGCTTGGTCTTAAAATATCCTGTCAACTGCATTTTATATTTTCGTTCATTACCGTTTGCTGCTGCATAATATTCATCACTCATCAATTCAATAATTCCTTCCACTATGTCGCCTTTTTTGAAAGTTGGCTTGCTCACCAAAGTCAATTTGTAAGTTTTACAAGGAACAGATACGCCGAAACTTAAAGAGTCTGTCTTCTTTAATTTATAAATTTCAACGTCAGACTTCGCAAAGTGTCTAACTATACAAGCGTCCTTAAATAAGGCAATTTGATAACCAAAACCTGCAAACATTCCCATAAACCCTATAATGTTTATTGTGTCACCGTCAAGTGAAGTCATAGTCATACATTCGTCAATACTTTTTCCCTTAGCGTAAGTGTCAGCAAGGATGCTGTCATTTTTAAACAATTTAAAATCCATAGAACTCATAGTGACACCGTTAAAAGATTTTACTTTTTTGTCAATCCTGGATTTTATGCTGGGGTCAACAACATAAGCACCATTGTCAAAGCTTTTTGGTGTCTGTCCACAAAATGTTAGTGCTATTAAAAGAATTGTCGGGAAGAAGAGTTTCGAAATATTTGTCATTATTTTTGCAAATATTTTATTAATACGAAGCACAAAGCTTCATTTGAGCACTGAACCCGCCTTTTTGCCAAACGCCTTTTATAGCTATTTTTTCTATAATTCAATATTTTCATTTACATCATCGTTGTTCAAGAAAAAGATTCCAATTCAGTCTATTTGCAGCAAATTTAGTTAGTCCGTTACAGGCTTGGGTTTATATTCCGAATAAGTAATAAATGTTTTTCCATCGTAAAGAAAAAGACTTGTTTCTCTTGTGCCTATCCAAAGATTGCCACTTTTATCTTCCAAAATTGACCAAACCCAAGGATTGGTTAGCCCATCTTTTGTAGAAAAATGAGTGAAAGTTTTGCCATCATAACGGTGAATACCATCACCACCAAACCAAAGGTTTCCCTTTTTGTCTTCTATAATTCGGGTAAACCCATTATTAGGAAACTTAAAACTTGTAAATGATTTGCCATCATACCGGTAGGCTCCACCCCAATTAGTGAACCAAATATTCCCGTTCTTGTCTTGCAGTTGAGGCCAGCCCCAACTATGAGGTTTTGGCGTTGGCCCATCTTGAAATAATTCCATTAGTTCAAGTTTTGTTACAGATTTTCCGTCGTAACGATACACACCTTTGTCGGTTCGTGCTCCAAACCAAATGTTACCTGCTTTATCTTCTAAAATTCGTTCCACGTTATGGTTAGTGCTCAAAAAGCCACTAGCTGTGTCATTAATTATAAATGGAGTAAAAGATTTGCCATCGTAGATATAAACACCATCTATAGTTGCGAACCATAATTTTCCGCTTTTTGCTTGTATGATACTGAATACCCAATGCTTGTTGCGATAGTGGTTATTCTTGTTGGGAGGCAGGTTTTTGGGTAAAGGAATCTTGATTTCTGCAAATGTTTTACCATCGTAAAGACACAGCCCCACTTCTGTACCTATCCAAAACTTACCATCTTTATCTTCAAATAGGGTATAGACGCTATTACTGTTAAGCCCATCTGCCACCAAATATTGGGTAAACGATTTTCCGTCGTATTTATAAAGACCATTTTCTGTGGTGCCGAACCAAAGGTTGCCGGCTTTGTCCTGTAGGATACATTGAACATTTCCATAGCGGGGGCCACCTAAGGTTTTTATAAGTTTTGGATGTTCCTTTTCTTTTGGTAAATCTTTTTTAACCTGTCCGTTGCAGGCAGAGCCAAAAAGTAATATTGTCAAGAAAGTAAAAACTTGAGTTTTTAATAAATAATTTTTCATTGTTCAAATTGTCATTGATCCATTTTATCTATGTGCCGGTTTGGGTGTCGCTCTGCAAAATGACCTCACCACTGTTGAATTATAATACACACCTGTTCATCCCTTAATGCGAATTCTTTAGCACCCCATGGGCGAAGCGTAATTTCTTTAAGATTTGGATGAAGAAATTCTGGATGAGATTTAGAAACCCTTTCATAAACTTCTTCAATATTTTTAGTAACAAACCTAAACTCAGGATTATGTTCCTTGGCAAGCTTTGCATGTTCAAAAAGATAAATGCTTAATCCATCATTATTCAGTACGCAAAAAGGTTGGTCAGATTTTATTTCATTATGTCCAATAACAAAACCTAAACAGTCGGAAAACATTTTCAAGCCATTAGTAATATTCACATAATAAACATTCGGAACTAGTTGTTGAAAATCCATTGTTGTATTTTTTTCTTTACCAAGAAGTTTTTTAATCTAATTACCGCTAACAGTTTTCGGCTTTGCGTTCGGGCGGGATCCCCTTGTTGTATGCTGCTTTTTTGTTCTACATTTCAAGTTTGAAGGATTCTCCGTCAACAAATACTCCTTTAGATGATGTAATTTTAATTTTCTGGTCTTCAGTGTAACCGATGGTTTCGCCATCTTTAAAATTCACGTCACTTCGGGCACGCCTCTGGATGTATAAGATTCTTTTATTGAAAAGATGAACGTACCGCCCGAATACTTTTGTTGCCTGCTGCCCTATTTGTCTTGTGAACTTTGAATTAGTTTTTTAGCAAGTTCCATTTTTAAGTCTTTTCGTTGCAGAAAGGGTCAATGTCAAAAGCCTTAGCGTCTTGCAGCAAGACCATTCCTAAGATTTTTTTGCTGTCTTGAGTTTTGTCTACCTTTTTTTCCAAAACATAGTGATGTGTCAAATAGAGTTGCAGTTAACGTTTTCGGGCTTTGCGTTCATGCGGGTTTCGGACCACAAAAGCTGAAATTATTACTAATATTCAATTGAAAAACTAACATTGAATTTTGCACGTATCCCCGCCTGACGCAAAACCCGTGTTAGCAACTGTTATTTTTAATCGTCTTTAACACATCTTAAACTAATAGCATTACAGTATTGGTTACCATGTTGTCTAGCAACATTTTTTTGTATACTAAATCCATTGAGATTAAATGCTACACACATTCCTTTTTCATTATGACCATCAACCACAGTTGGTTCGTCTAACCAAAATTTTTCAGTTTGCCCTAATTCATAAGATTCAAAAACAGCATTATTGTTCATACGAGCCCAAATATTGCCACTAAATTGTAAGTTAAAGTTTGATTTACCCCCGGACTTCAAATCATTTATCAATGTTTCATTAGAATACAATTGAATTAGTTCTAGCCATTCTTCTCTAGTCGGAATATGCCAGCCAATAGGACAGGCATCTTTAATATAATCTAAATGATATAGTCGTCCATTGTTGTTGCAGTTATTTTGATTGTTACTGTAACACCAGCTACGATGTATAGTGTATTTTAAATTTTCTGCTAACCAAGTCTTTCCATTGATTTTGACTGTCTTATAAGTTCGATTGTCACGTTGGTCTCTATAAGTTCCAGAAAGACCTATACTAACATCTGCTGGTAGCAAAACTAATTCCACTATTTCTTGATAACCAAGTTGAACGCTATGAAGTCCTTTGTATTTCCATTTTCCGTCTAAACTTCTAGCTTCAATGTAATGTTCTCCTGGGAATACTTTAAAAATTCCAAATTCTCCTTTCTTAACATTTCCCACACTTTGATTATCAATCAAAATTTGCGAGTCGTAATTAACTGTAATCATAAATTGTGATTCAGCCAAATCAATCTTCTTATTCATATTTTTATTTAGTGTCGTTTTAAAATTGCTGCTAACGTTCAGGGCTTTATGCAGGTTGGGAATTAGTATTCGTCTGCCGAGAAGCTGATTAAAGAACTAATGTAAAAATTTATTCAAAGGCTTACTAAATTCGGTCGAACCGAACAGGTGTAATGATTAACGATTTGTAGCCGACAATTTGTTCGTCGAGCCGCCATATTGCCAATGCACTGTTGTCTGCAGTTATAGTTGTATGCTTTGAACTGTCGCTTTAAACTTGTCAAGCCATTTTCCGTTTTTTGTGTCAGAGCCTAAGAATAAAATTGCTTTTGTCCCTTTATGAATGATGACTTGATATAAGGATGTCGTGTTATTATTAGCATCTTTTGCCTTTATTGTTACTTCGTAAGCAGGATTTCCGTTAATAGAAATGTCCTTCTTAGTAATGTCACTCATTTGTATTCCTTGAACACTGTATCTTGAAATGGTATAGTCCAAAAACTCTTTTGCTTTTGAAAAGGTGGGAGCTTCAATTGTGGAAAATTGAAAAATTGGTAAGTCGTCTTGCTGTTTATTCAAGTCTTCTTTGCCATTAGGAGTATAAATGAAAACGTTACCCATTGATGAAGCATACTTGAAACCTGTAATGCTACCATCAAACTTAAAAGAAGCTAACTCCAATGGATTAAGGTCAAATGATTTGTCGTAATATGAAGTGCTGAAAATTTTATTCAGTTCATCCATAGCCGTCTTATCGGGAGTTTTGCAAACACCAACAAGCATTACAACAAAATCTTGGTCGCCAAAGGCTAAACCTAATTTTGTTTCACCGTCTGTTTTCGATGGTCCTGAAAAATAGATGGCGTCAAACCCGTTGTATTTAACTGGCTTGTCAATGTCAACTTTTGCTCCCTTACTTTCAATCGCTTCTTTTGTCAAGCTGCCTTTGTATTCAAGAAAGTTGGTGTTGGGAATTTCAAGCACCTGAAAGTAAGTGTTGTCATCTCGTTGCATACGAACCATACTTTCTATTGGTTTGTAATTATCTGGTGTGGAAACAAAAAGTCTTGTTCCTTTCACTCTCTTTAATTTGTCTGACTTAGCAACCATGATTTTGTCTGGGAAACTTTCTTGTCCGCTGCTACAAAACGAAAAGCCGATACAAGAAATAAAAAGAATTGCGAATGTGAATTGTCTCATTTGAATTAATTAGGCTGCTTAATAATTGCAGGTAACGTTCGAGTATTTGCAAAGGCAGGGAATTCATTGATTGTTCAGCCCGGTTGCTTTTGCAAATACTTTTGTTGGTGGTAGTTTTATTGTTGTTTATGGTCCACTTACAATAACAGTAATATTCCGAAGCCCGGTTATGTTCGTAAAGTTAGGACTTCAGTTGATTAGCGATTTGTTGACGAGGATATGTTCTGAATCCAGAATAGCAGAAAGCCCTGTTAGCGGTTCGTTGCGCAGATTTTTGTGTGAACTCGGTTTTCAAACTTTTCCACTATTTACTTTAAATACAAAATTAAATACTAAAAATGCAAACACAACTCCAGCTAATGATCCAAAAATGTCATACCAATCAAATACTCGCCCTGCTTGGTATTGATCTCTAATTTCATTCAAAATCATTAGAAAAAGTGTAACAACACAGGAAATAGTAAAATGTTTAATTGGTTTGTTTAATCGAATCCTATTGGCAACATAAATAAACGGTAGAGCAAACGCCAACCCAAATTTGGGTAAAAATATTGCCAAACCGCCTGCTGGCTGCTGCTTTTCGTCACTCGTAAACGAAAACTAATTTTTTATTAAATGGACTTGTTTGTTTTAATTCAGAAAGTGTTCCGTCGGTATTATATGTAAACTCGAACTTTGAACCCATATCTGTTATCTCCGTGATTTGGCTTTTGTCATTATACAAGTACGTGAAATTATTCATCGTTCCGCTTCCCTTAACAGTCATTTTGGTTACTCTTTTCTTGTTGTCATATTCATAGCACTTTACATTTCTTGGATAAATCTTCATGTCACACTCTTTGTCTTTAGCTGCATTTTTATAAATCCCGTCAGATGGGACGTAATAAGGCAAATGAAAATTCTTGCAAGCAAAAAATAAATCAATAGGTGTGTCTGCTACATTGATTTTTTTTGCTTTAAGCAATGTGTCAATTGTCACCTTTGAGTTCGGGTTTTGGTCGTCAAAATAAATAACTGTCAGTCTTTTACTTTTATTTTGTCCACAAGCGTTTATAAAAATTAGAGTTGTTATCAACAAATAAATGTGTCGCATATATTAGATGTCAGTGTCTGATAATTTGAGAGTTTCTTTAAAGTAGCAGCCTACGAACAGGGCTTTATGCAGGTTGGGAACTAGCATTCCGTCTGCCGATAACCGCTGCTGATTGAAAATATATTGCTGAAGTTATGTAAGAAAGCTGATAGTAATTCGTCTGCTGGAACTGAAGCTGGGATTTGCAATTAACTGATGGTACAAGGTCAAACCCAACTTGCATAAAACCCAATGTTGCTTTGCGATGTGGTGGCATTCCGTACTCCGTCAGTTTAAATTTATTACTAAAGTTTAATAGTATTACAATCGCTGAACACTTATTCATCAGCTACCATATTGCAAAACCGATGTTAGCTGCGATTTATTGGTTTTTAGTTTTCAACTTCTCTTCAAGTTTTGGCAAGTCTTTTTTGTATTGTTCTACATCCCATTTCATATTCCAATTACTTAGATATTGTGCAAGTGGCGGAAGTCCAACATCCGCTCGTCTCTTATCTGCATTGTCCGGGTCAATAAGAGGTAAAACAAAGTATTCGTTTGTCTCCATGTTCCAGCTAACTTGACTACCGTAGATTTGTTTTTTGCCCTGTCTTAAAGCAACGCGATCTTCAAGTAATGCCAAACTGCTTGCTTTTGCGTTTCGATTCTTAACAGCTTCTTTCATTATTGGCAAATATTTCTCTTGTATCGATAAGTCTGCATGTTGAATTACCAAAAACAATGCGTCATTTCCATTTACCCCAATAATGTTGGATCCAAGCCATCCATACTTGTCCAAAATTGCTTTCACTTTTATTTCGTTAATACTGTCTTGCTGATTTAACTTTTGCCAAAGTGCTTGCATCTCCTTTGATTTTGGTCCATATTTCTTTTGAACGCTGTCAAGTTGTTGTCTATAGATTTGGTCGTCGTTGTAAACAATTTCAAGTTGCTTAGCAAGTGTATCATTGAAAGTGGTTTGTCCTATAGAAAATTTTGTGACCAACACAAGGGTCAAAATCGTTACAAGTTTCATTGTGTGTGTGATTTGATATAGCAGTTCTGTCAAAATCGCAGCTAACGTTTTTGGGCTTTGCGTTGGTGGGCTTTTGAAACCGTAAACTGTCTGCCAGCACCAACGTTTATTAATTGTTCAATGTTCATATTCGTACCGTCCGTCCCACTAACGCAAAACCTGTGTTAGCTGACGCTTTTTATCTGTCATAATATGCTTTTCGTCCTTTTACGGTCTTTGTATAATCGTTTAGGTCTTGTCGAAGTATTTTTGCCCCTAAAGCCAAACTTACATTAGTGTCAGACCCATATTTTTTGTCAACAATGTTAAGAACATAGTCAACCATATAAGGATGCGTAAAGTCTGACCTTTTTACCTTAACAATCAAATTGTTTATAGTATAGTAGTATATCCAACTTGTCACGATTGTCTCGAACAATTTTTCTTGTTCGTCTGCTGTCAGAGAATATACTTTGTTGTCGAGATTAAGCGGCTCAAAGTTCAAGTTTAAGTGTCGGTTAAAGTCGTTGTATATTTTGTCAAAACTGTCGCGGGTCAGATTACTGAATAAACAGTTTACATTTTTATTTTGAACACGCAATTTTCCGTACTCGCTAGTCATTGTGAAAAGCTTTGAGGTGTCAATGTGTGGCAAGGTCTCTCTAAGGAAGTAAATGTCTTCTGAATTGTCATTTTTATTTAGTCCAAATATGTTCATTATCGTTCGTCTTAAAATGGCAGCCAACATCCAGGGCTTTCTGCTGTGCTGAAAGTCGACTTCAGCTTGGTATTGTTGCTGAGTAAAGATAGAAAGCTGAGGGTATATTCCAAAGTTCGGTTATTTTCGTTCAGTTGGGACTGAAGCTGAATAGCGATATATCGATGAGGATATGTTCTGAAGCCAGCATAGCAGAAAGCCCCTTGTTGGTGGCATGTGCCATGCAGAGCATCTTCTCAATTGGTCTTGAGTAATGTCACATGAGCTGCAACAGCAAACCACCTGCGTTTTCTTTTTACATACACATCTTGATAGCAATTTCGTCCTGTCACTTCTTTGCCATCCACCTTTAAAACAAATGTTGTGTAAGCGGTTATTAATCCCACGTTGCTAGAAATCAGTTTTACGTCCACACTGTCCGCCCTTATTGAAACTGTCTCCTGTTTATTCAAATTTCTTAGAATGTCATTCTTCGTCATTTTGGTACCGTTAGGAGATATCAGTAGAAAATCGTCAGCAAAGATGTTTGCCAATGTTGCAGTATCCTTTTTTGGATATGAATTGAGCCAGTTCTGATTGAGCGTCTTCAAGTCATCAATATCTTTTTGCTGTCCAATTGCACTTTGAAGATTTGCCAATAATAATACTAACAGAAGCGGCCTTGTCATAATATAAGATGTCTTTTTTGTTGCTGATTGGAAAAAGTTTTCCCTGGCATTGCCGCCAACGAGTTACGGCTTGGCGATGTGGCGGATTTTTGGCACAAATGTTCAATAGAATTCCTGCACTTGAACCAGCATAGCAGAAATCCCCTGTTAGCGGTTCGTTGCGCAGATTTTTGGGTGAACTCGGTTTTCAAACTTTTCCACTATTTACTTTAAATACAAAATTAAATACTAAAAATGCAAATACAACTCCACCTAATGATCCAAAAATGTCATACCAGTCAAATACTCGCCCTGATTGATATTGATCTCTTATTTCATTCAAAATCATTAGGAAAAGTGTAACAACACAGGAAATAGTAAAATGCTTAATTGGTTTGTTTAATCGAATCCTATTGGCAACATAAATAAACGGTAGAGCAAACGCCAACCCTAAATTGGGTAAAAATCCCAGAATAAATAGGGCAGAATTATTGTCACTAAAGTAGGGTCTTAAAAATTTCGATAAATACAAGATGATGCCAGCTGAGATGGCAGCAGTAACTATTTTCCTTTCGTCTTTAATATTTTTTGGGGTCATCGCGAGAATTCCGTCTTGGCTAGAAGCCTGTCATACTTATTCTGAAGCCACCATAGCAGAAACCCTCTTGTGCCGTACTTCTTACGTCTTTCATAAGTTTAAAACGGAGAAATCAATTGTCAATAATTTTGATTTTAGGTCTTAAAATATGTTTGGTGTCTTCTTGTCTTCCTTGTCTTATTTCTCCGTCATTATAATGCTTAAGTCCTTTTACAATAGTCACTTTGCCGCTAATACGAACTCTTTTGCCATTTAATTTCATCAGCTTGTCATATGAAATATTTACAACGTAACCATTTAGATAAATACCGTCTTTAGTCGCTTGTTTGATGTCAATAGTTGTCACAAAGCTAACTTTATTGCTTTCTATGTTGGCATGTTTTAAAGTGTCTTGTCCCTTGCAATAAGGAGTAATTCGTCAGCAATGTTAGTAGAAATAATAGTCTCAAAAATTTCATAAAAATAAACGTTATTGCTTGATAGTTATGTGCGTGCTGGTCATAGTTTTTGTCAAGGTTGCAGTGATTGTCAAACCGTGTACTATGTCCACTTGCTTAGACTTGAGCAAAAGTCCACCAGTTACAAAAGCTAAATTGAAAAACCAAGAACAAAAAATGTACAAAAGCCGAACAAAGATTGTCAAGCCCATGTGGGCTTTGGGTCAAGTCAAATCTAAATGATAAAGAACATTTTTACTGTCGCCCCAACGCTGATGAAACTGTTGGGCAGTATGGCTGTCAATATGTTTATCGTTCTGTTACTCACTTTTTTTCTCCTTCGTTATCTAAGTCAAGTTGTCCAATGTTGTCTTTGATAATTGCTATTTTATCAAATGTCACAGGAATATTATGTGGTTTGCCTAATAAGTTCGTCCCTTTGTGAAACTTATTGTTGCGAATTGTAACTTCATTTTCATACCAACAGTCAAAGAAGTTTACAAAGTCTTTGAATTCGTTATTAGTTATGATTACTGGATTTCCTGTTTTGTTATGTCCGCCTGCTTGAAAGTCCAAGTAATTGTCAAAAGTGCAATTGTCTATTGTCAGTCCGCCTAAAAAATAAGTGAATACGAATTGGCATTTTTTGAAGTGGCAGTTTATTAGTCTTACAGGTTTGTCAAACTGAGTAACACTACCAGAAAAATATTCTACGATACAATTCTCAAATACAACTTCCTTGTCCCATGTGTCAGACGTTTCAATTTTTAGTACTCCGTCAATATAAATGTCAGTCAAGGGTCGTCCGTCTTTTAATAAGTCAGTCGCACTTTCGGTTGTTATGTTATGTTTCGGTAGTGTCGTCATATTATTACCGCTAACGTTTTGGCGCTTGGCGCAGTGGCGGATTTCGGAGCACAAAACTGTCAATACACCACAAACGTTGATGCGAGGTAGAATGTTCAATTAAGCACGTCACCCGCCATTGAGCCAAACGTCTGTTAGTTGTTTGGCTTTCTTTGTTCGTATCAGTTTGTGTCATCGTCCAATTGTTTTGTGACGCCAAACAGCAATAACGTTTGTGTCTGCGTGATGTTCTTCAGGATTGTTTTCTAAAAGTCGTTTTTTAATTTCATATGCTTTTGTGAAGTCGTCAATAAGTCCTTTGTCGTTTACGTCTGCTGGCAAAAATGATTCGTCAAAACCACCACAATTTGTCAAAGCACTGATGCTGAAATCTTGGTCTAATAAATCATAACCGATAAATTCATAACCTTCAACGTTTATATTCTTGCAGTCTTTGTCTGGCTCTAACACAACTGTCAAAAGGTTAAACTTGCTTTTTGCTTTTAGACGTTTGAATACAAAGTCAAGTGTCGTAAAAAAGCCTGTTTGATATTGTTCTACGATATGAATATAGTTCCAATCGTCTGCATTGTCATAATCAGGGTCAACTAAAATTTCATTTAACATTCCGTCTAGCGAAACAAGTTCGGTTAAATGTGTCAACTTAGACCATTCAATGTATTTGTCCCAAGACATTCCGTCTTCGTCATAAGTACTGTCATATGTTCCCCTTGCAGTATATAAAAATATCATTTCTTATTTCTGTTGTGTCGTTTTAAGCTGACCGCTAACGGAAAGGCATTGGTGCAGGCGGGATGTTTATACTGTCCAGCCCCGAACAAATGATGATTGAAAATATTTTTGAGGAAGATATGATCTAAAGTGAAATTAATAACGTCCAACCCGGACTAATGTACAGCGATGCAAACTGCTGAAGTTCCAATGTCCAGCCCCGCTTGCCAGCAATACCCATGTTAGCAGCACGTAATTATGATGCAATAAGTCTTTTTACTGTTCCCGAAATTGATGAATCTATGGTATTTTTGTAGTTCTCAAATTCGTAATAAGTCGTGCCAGAATTAGGTATTAAGTTTACTACAATAAAAAAGAGAACAACAAAGCCAATACCGGTCAAAATACTTTTTACTTTCATTTTATTACTAAAGTTCATTAGAAGCACAAAGCTCCAAATTTGCACGTCAGCCCTTTTGACGCAAAACCCGTGTTACCTGTTGGCTTTTTCAAGATTTTTCATATATTTATCACTCATTTCAGCGAGATAGATGTGTGGCCGGCTATTTAGCGTTTTAGGACGCAAGTCAACCGATTATAAAGGTGAATTAAACAAGGGTAATGCATCTATCTCCTGTAATGAACGCTGTAAAACCATAGTTTTTCATTTCGATTTCTTGTATTTAGCTTTCTTAATATAATTACTTGAACGACTTGTTCACCGAGTTGCTTGTCAATGTATCTCGCCCTAATTCCTAATTTTTGCTCAAGTTCAAATAAATTTTCCTTTTGGTTAAGCAAAAAGAACTTGTCTTTTTCAACTTGGTCAATCATTTGTTTCGCAACTCCTAACAATTTTAATGAGTTAATTCGTCTTTCTGCGCCTCTATTTGACGACAAAATATGATTCCAACCAGTTCTTGAAACTCTAACATTCTTATCTAGTGCTTTACAAAATATGGTATTACCATTTTTCCAATCCTTGTAAAATTTATGAGATTCTTCTTTGAGCTTTATAGAATTCAAGAGTCTTTTACTTTCAGTATTCAACTCAATTAAAGGTAAATGAGCATTGGACATAAGAGGTCTTATCAATTTAAGAAACGCCCCTTTACTGTGCTCACCAAAAACATTTTTTTTCGGAATGCTAATTAGTGTTTTTGAATTCTCAACTCTTAAATCATCACTTTTTAAATCTACCCACCATGCTTTTGAATTTAAGCGACTTTCCTTCCAAGTGGTCCTACCCTTATCATCTTTAACAATATTTCCACTCTTATCTCTGATTGGTTTTGCTGGGTTTACAAAAATTAAAATCGCAGGCTCAACTTGTTTTTTCCAATATTCAATATGCTCAATTAACCCATGTTCATCGTCAATGGATATTTTTATTTCATCTTTAGTTTCGCTCGATATATATTTTGCCCCGCACTTCACTTGAACGTTAATTTTTACACCAAGGTCAGTGTTTCTTTTTTTCATGAGAATTAATCCGTCAATTCCTTTGTCATTTCTTGCGTCAAAAGGTTGCCAACCGCATTCCCAGAACTCTTGAATAAATTGAGCGACAACTCTCATTCCAGTTGCTTCATTTTTTATCCTAATTCTATATGGTAAGTCGCTCATGTGTATCGTCTTTAAGTTTGAAGCTAACGGGCAGGGCTTTATGCAGGTTGGGAATTAGTATTCCGTCTGCCGATAACCGCTGCTGATTGATAATATATTGTTGAAGTTATGTACAAAAGCTGATAGTTATTCGTCTGCTGGAACTGAAGCTAGGATTTGCAATTAGCTGATGTTAAAATGTCAAGCCCAACTTGCATAAAACCCAATGTTAGCAGCACACTCTTTGTCAATAAGCTAATTTGAATGTTTCGCCTTCAACAAATTGTCCCTTAGAAAAACTGATTGCTATTTTTTCTTCTGCTGAACCGCCAACAGTTTGTCCATCTTGAAATGCTACATCGTAATCCAACACATAATGAGCAATATTGAAAAGGAATCCTCTTATGTCTTCCAAGGTTTTTGAAGAGTTTACAATTTCCATCTCGGTTTTGTTAAACTCTTTAAGCCCGTATGTATAACCTGCATTGCCATTTTCAGTCATACGTAAGCCAAAATAAATCCAGAGGTTCAAAGGCAAGTATTCCTCACTCATTACTTCAGCCTCATTCAAATAGTCTTCTTTAGGTATCAACAAAGATTGGTTTCCTTTGTAAACTCCGATTGCATTTGTTGTCCGCAAAAGTGAACAAAGAACTTGTGTAAAAAGTTTGAATCGCTTTATCTGGTCTTGTCCACCTTGCATAACGGAAACAATCAAATGGCTTTTATGGTCTTTTGTGTCTTCTAATGCGGTTTGCCAATTGTAGGAATATTGAGCTGTCGCTTCAATGTCACCTTTGGGAATAGGAATGTCCATGTGTGCAATAGCCACCATTTCATCGCCGATTCTAAATACAAAAGAAGCATTGTCACCAGAAGGTTCTTGAATGGTTTTAACGTAATTGTTTTTGAAATCGACAGTAAATCGGTCAATGTCAAAAGTATTGTTGTCATTGAGCATTATCATTCCAAGAATGATTTTGCTGTCGTGTGAGGTGTCCGTCTTTTTCTTTTTCCAAAACATAGGGTTGTTAAATAGAGTTGCTGCTAACGTACAGGGCTGTGCAGGTGGGGAATTAGCATTCCGTCTGTTCATTACCGCTGCTAAATTCATAAATTATTATTCATTGTTTATTTTATCGCTTGGCTTAGTTCGTCCAGACGAAACTGCTGATGATGATTGCACTTAGCTGAAGTTACAATGCCGTGCTCCGCTTGCACAAAACCACCTGTTGTGCGTTCGTTTTAGTCAGCCAATTTTAAATGTTTTGTCAATAGGCTCTCAAGCTCCTCCAAAATCAAATTGTCAAACTCACCAGCCGGCGAATATGGTAATTGATTGTCCGTCGATGGATTTTCTAAAGCCAAATAGTAATTGTTGTCCTTGCCACTTATTGTTGATATGTAAGCTAAAAACTGACCACTTCTATCAGTTAAGCCAGTCGCCTCTGCATCGCTTTCCCAATGGTCGTTTATCAGAATATTTGTCGCACCATATTTAGTTCGGAAAAAGTCTACGACGTACAATATTCTCTCGCTCTTTTTTTGCTGTTTTTCTTTAAGACCTTTTATATAGTCAGATGAATTGCCATTCCAGAAACACTTGATACATCGTCCGTTTGCGAATTCGTGTTGACAGTTTTCATAACCATATAAAACATGAGAGCACTCGGGGCAGAGTCTAGTCATTTGAGAAGTGTCGGAATAATATTCGCTATTGCATTCGTCGCAAATACTGATATTTTTTAGCTGATTGTTCATGTTAGAGTAGCCGAAAGAATGACGCACAACGGCCGGGGCTTGGCGCTGTGGCGATATTCCGTGATCCGTCAGCCCGGTGCTGGTGATAAACAAAATTATGAATATGAATTTATGAAAAAGTTGCCTTTGTAATCGTGTCGGCCCCTGACCCACAGCTTAGCAGCGAACGGAACGATGAGTATATATTCTTCCGCCGCCATAGTGCCAAACCCCATGTTAGCGGCATGGGCTATTTTATTGTTCTCTGTCTAAGTTCTTCTATCTCTTTAAGCTTTTCTAAAGTGTCATCGAGAGCTTCATTATATTGTTCTAACTCTTTTAAAGGAACATAAAGTTTGTTTATCGGTGCGTTATTCGCTATCATCCAACTATTGTTGTCGCCAACAATATCATATAGCATATCTCTAAATTCCTCAAGAGCTTGAACCGGAACGTTTAGTTTTTGTAGCGGAGCAAAGTAATAGCTATTAACCAACCAGCTACCATCCGAACCGGTTAAGTCACTCAAAACCTCTTGAAACTCCTTTAGTTCTTTAAGTGGAACGTGAAGCCTATCAATTAGAGAGTTTCCGTAAACAAATATTGAATTTCTGTCACCAACTATTGTTTCCAATGTTTCTTTGAATTCTTTAAGTTTATCAGTGGAGATATTTGGAAGACTACCGGTTTGATTTAATACTCCTAAAAGATCTGAAAGGTTGCTTTGAATAACTTTGTATTCATTGTCCTTATGTGCAAAGTAAGAAAGCTGTTCTGCCTTGCTTAACTCTATATCCAAAAATTCCAATCGAACGCCATAGCCAACAGGTGAGTTAAGTATAGAAGCAATTCTTTCTAAATGATAAATTTCAACTTCTACATTTTTTCCTGCCTTCTTAATTTTTGCTCTTTCTCCTATAGTTAGATGTTGGTTTGTAAAGAATATTATGCCATCTGCTTTATTCTTTGAAACGCCAGCGAAGTCTTGCTGAAATTTTTTAGAAATTGTAGTAAAAGCCTGAGCTGTTCTTGGAAAATAAACGGCTACAATAAAAGTCTTGTCACCTTTTTTGCAACTAATATCTTTTGTGCCATCTCGTCCACCCATTGGATGTGATGGGTCTATGTCAGTGAAGTTATCTAAATGTAATACGCTACTTGCCAGCCGTTCTGCTGACTTTTGATCCTTCTTCCAATTGGTAAGAGTTTCAGTTGTCTCGTCACCCGAATATTGTCTTTGTTTTGGCATCGTGAAGTTTTTGAAGCCTTGCCACTAACGAACAGGGCTTTATGCAGGTTGGGAAATAACATTCCGTCTGCCGATAATCACTGTCGATTGAAAATATATTGTTGAAGTTATGTACAAAAACTTATAGTTATTCGTCTGACCGAACTGAAGCTGGGATTTGCAATTAGTTGATGTTAGAATGTCGAGCCCAACTTGCATAAAACCCAATGTTAGCCGCATTCGTTAGAGTGCTAAAAGCTTTGATTTGTCTGGATAACTGTTCGATACAACTAATGTAGTCTGTCCTTGCCATTGTTGCATATAAATAACATCATTACTGAACCAAAGAGTGTATTGGTCGGATGCTTCTGATAAAAGGTCAAGTTTTAATTCTTTGTCAACATTGTTATTTTTAAGAATACGGTCTCTGAAAAGAAGTTCAAAGTCTTTTCGATTACGCATCTCGTCCCACAAGGCTAAATGTTCAACTGTTTTGGCAAAGCTAGAAGCCTTTGCTTCATAATCCTCATAATAAACCCCATTTTCATCTAAAAAGAATTGCATTTGATAACGTGTGGTCGCACAATCAAAAAAGTATTTTGGTGATGCTGATTCCGATTCTTCAAATTCTACAATCGCTGTTTTACTGGACTTAGGATATCCGCCCCCTCCTTTTATAAGACTGAACTTAATAGGTTCAAGTCCTGCATAGAAAATAAAACCACCATATCTTTTCTGAAAGTCAATCAATGGTTCAAATATTGGTGCATTATTATAATTGACGGTTCTCGAATCTCAGAGTCTGTCAGTTGTGAACTTTCTCTTTTAGATTTCTGCAAAAAATCGGATGCTCTCTTTGACAGTATCATATTTAAAGTGGATGTGAATAATTGCGGCTAACGGCCACCAAAAAGGAATAGCAAAATTTTTAGTCGCACCAATTTGTTGTTGTGAATTTTGGGATTGAAACTGGTCGAAGAACTTGCAGTCAACGTTCAGGACTTTATGCAGGTTGGGAATTGGTATTCCGTGTCGCCCAACTTGCATAAAACCCAATGTTAGTGGCTGGCCATTGTCTATTTTGGTGCTGTCCAAATTCGAACAAGTCCATTCTTTGCATTTTGTCCATAATGTTCAGTTGAAACGGCTTTGTCATTATAGTCAATGTAATAAACAGATTTCAATGTCAGTCCTTTTAGTTTCTCTTTAGCTTCTGTATGATGTATCAATAAATTGTCAATGTAAAGTACCGGATCTTTTGCGTCTGTAAAAAAGTGTTGAGAAAATGAAACGTAATTATCAACAAAACGTTGTCTTACAGTTCTAAAAAGTTCCCTTTTTCGTTTAAGTTTTTGATTGTAAGCAAAAGTAACAAGGATAACATCATTGTTGTTATGCATTAGATTTCTTGCTGCTTCCTTTAAAATATCAATGCTTACCAAATATTTAAATCCGTTTGCTAGAAGCACGGAATCAATTGTCACACTATCAGCCGCAGAGTAAGGAATGCCATTTATTACATACATTGTCTGTTTGAATCTGAAAGTCGAGTCAATTAATTTTACTTTTTCATCTAAAAGTCTTTTGTCAAGTTGTTGTGCATTTAAAGTAGCTTGAGTCACGCAAAAGAAAAATGTCAGCAGAAGAAATTTCATTTTTATAAATGCCTTGTCAGCCAATTTTACATAAGATGTAGGATATCTCTTTTGGCTTGCTACCAACGTTGAAGCATTGGCGATGTAGCGGTATGGCAGTTTTTGTCTAACGACATGATACTTTGTCCAATGCTCCGTTTAAAACAGTAAATGATAAGATTTGGTAACAGTCCACAGTTTTATTGTCAACAGATGCTGCTTGCCAGTTTTGATGTATATCTTTTACTATTTTCAACACTTGATGTGCCATTTCCTGTAAGTTACCTTTGCCTTTGCTTATTATTTGAAAATTTCCTGATTATCCATTGCAATTAACTAAGAATCCGATATGAACTCTAAAAACGATATTCTTAGCTCTTGTGTCAGTCAAGGGGTGCGATGCAAAATATTTTTTAAGCTCGTCAAGCCCACCTTGGAATGAAGGATTTGTGTCTGGCTTTGCAAGAGTTTGTCCAACCTGGCCTTTTAATATCATGTCATCAACTGAATAATTTACAGTTTCTGAACACGATTTGATTTGTATAGTGTCAGAAGTTTGGGTCTGTCATAGGATGTTGAGACTGTAAGGAATAACACAACAAGAAAGATCATGAAATTTTTCATACTGGAATGTGTCTTTTTAAAATTACAGCCAACGTTTTTGAGCTTTGCATTCGGACGGGTTTCAAAAATTCCCAGTGGACGGGTGCCACCGTTCTTCTTGTCTATCTGCACTTGTCTCACTGGTTGTGGGAAGTAGCTTCCTGAGCTCATACGATTCCATAACTTGTACAGATTACCCTGCAAGTTTTCTTCGTATGCTTCCAGCGACACATCGTCTACACCATAGCTACCCTTATTGGCCTTCACCGTTTGATAGGCAAGTACTACCCGGTCAAATCTAATGTCAAAAGGTTTTTGTTTCGTTTGCGACATC
>NZ_STFF01000003.1 GCF_004834005.1 Niastella caeni | reverse complement strand
GAGCAGCCAGAGATAAGAAAAGTGAATGTTTCACTAGTTTTCTTCCTGCAGTAAGCAAAAAGTCGATCAAAGCAATAAAGGAGAAAGTAAAGGCCTGTCATGCACTTGAAACAACGACTGTCAATTTAGTAGAAATAGCGAATGAACTGAATCCAAAAATAAGAGGATGGTTCAATAGCTATGGCAAGTTTTATCCGTCCGAGCTCAAACTCAGGCTAAGGTATATAAACCATCGGCTGATGTTATGGGCTCGTAGAAAAGCTACGAAAGAGCCACTACTATTTGAACACTGGAAGCAAGGTGTGATTCCCTAATGTTTGACAATGAAAAGCCGTATGAAGCGAGAGCTTCACGTACGGTTTTGTGAGAGGTTTGGACTGAAATGTCCTTATCTACTCGACCTGTACGCAGAACAAGCATGTCGTGTCCAAAAGCTAAAAACCAGGAATATGGATAAAGTTGTATTAAAACCACTTTTTACAGGAACAGGGAATGTATAGGCGTATATTTTGGTAATAATCAGGCATTGAAGAACTGAAACCTTATCTGGAATTAAAAAAGAAAGGAAACCCGGTAAGCCCGTACTTATCAGTAAACATGTCGGTATTTCAACCATCTATAACAACTATTCAGCAAAACCGTTTAAAAATTCAGACGACTATTTCATCTGTAAATAAACATGTTTTGCCAGCTATGGAACAAGTATTAAAGTTGAAAGCTTATAGCTCCTCCACAATCCGTACTTACCTGAATGAAATGACGCAATTACTAACTATCGTCAAAGATATGCCTGCTGATGAACTGACACCAGACATGCTTAAGCGATACCTGATTTATTGCTATGAAAAACTGGGACTAAAGGAGAATACTTTACATAGCCGAATTAACGCAATGAAGTTTTATTATGAAAAAGTTTTACGGAGAGAAAAGTTTTTCTGGGAAATACCGAGGCCCAAAAAGCAATTGATTTTACCCAAAATATTAAGTGAAGATGAATTGGCAAGGTTATTTAATGCATTAAACAACTTGAAACATAAAGCCATGTTGTTTACAGCATACAGTGCGGGATTAAGAGTAAGCGAAATAACAGCACTAAAAATAAAGCATATTGATAGTGGCCGGATGCAGATATTTGTGGAAAATGCGAAAGGGAAGAAAGACAGATATGTAAACTTAAGCCCAGTGCTGTTGGATATATTGAGGTCGTATATAAAAAACTATACTCCCCAACCCAAAGAATATCTTTTTGAATCGGAACAAACCGGAACCTTATACCCTATCCGGACAATTCAAAAAATATTTCAGACAGCAAAAGGCAAAGCGGGGATAAAAAAAGAAGTGGGTATACATTCGCTCAGACATAGTTTTGCCACACATTTACTTGAAAAAGGAACAGATATAAAATACATCAAGGATTTGTTAGGCCATTTTAACATTAAAACTACCGAGCGCTATCTGCACATTAGTAAGAAGGCACTTATTAATATTGAGAGCCCTTTGGATGATTTGTAGCGTAGCGGAAAGGTTGACTGGTAATAATATTATTTTGTATTTGTGCCGTAACAATGAAAAAGGCGAATACTACAACTTTGATTATCAATAAGGATTTTTTTAGATGAAGCCGGTTAACGGCGTATATTTAAGTGTTAGCAGCAATAAGTTCAGGACACAACCATCAAAATTTTGACAAAGAAAAATGTGCAAAGTTCATAACTCTGTTGGTTGTTTAACAACGGTAAAAACACATTTAAAGCGACACAATATAAATGGGTTCAATTCTTTAAACGAGGTAATTAGTTTTCAAAAGAACTTTCCGACTTTAAGACAGCAAATTATTTCAGACCACGAACAAATGATAGAAAAGGAAAAGGTTACTCTTGCTGCAGAAATTTCACAGTTAGAAATTGCTATTAAAACAGACAAAGCTCACTTTGAAAACAGTTTTCTTAGTGAGATTGAAGAGGTTAAGCAAAAGCTAATCAGCTTATCCCCTTCAACTGGTTTGAATTTTATTAAAAGATTTGTCAACTATACAAAGCGTCGAACTTATACTAAGAAACTTCAAGATTTAGAAGCCAACTTGAATAATAATGTGAATTACGCTATAAGGGAATTAGTTGGTCAACATCAGGTCAAAATTAATCGTAACAACTATATCACTATGTATTTTAGCAACGCCGTTAACGAAAGCTCTTTACAAATGATAAAAGAACTTGAGCATAAACAGCGTGTAATTGACGAAGTGAAAAATTCAATTTATGGAGCATTGGGTGAACATAAAGTTGTAAAAGAATTAGAAAACTTATCTGACGAAAATGTTCTAATAAATGACTTTTCCCTAAGTTTTCATCCAGCTATCTACAATCGGCAAGAAAATGACTATATAAAATCAATTCAAATTGACCATTTGCTTGTTACGCCTTCTGGACTTTTTCTTATTGAGACGAAAAACTGGAGTGAAAAATCATTAAAGAGTTTGGATTTGCGTTCTCCGGTTCAACAAGTAAAACGAACAAACTTTGCACTCTTCAAAACACTAACCGACAATATTTCAAGTGGCAGACTAAGACTTCAGCAACATCATTGGGGAGACAGAAAAATACCAATAAGAAACCTAATTGTATTGACCAATTCAAAACCAAACGATGAGTTTCAGTATGTAAAGGTTTTGACGGTAAGTGAACTTCTCAACTACATTGGATATTTTAAACCAATATTCACAAGTGCTGAGACACAAACCATTGCAAATTATTTGCTCAATTTGAGTGACTAAAGCATTTCACACAAAGGGCTGGACAACCGAGAATCTTACTGCTGCCAACAAAAGTATTTGCAAAAGCAGGGCTGGACAATAAAACATCAGCTATGGGCAGGCATCAACTGAGGTTCGGGCACGACGTTAAATGTTCACTTTAGTTCTTAACTTCAACAATATATTTTCAAATGGGCATTTGTATCGGGCGGAACAATCAATGAATTCCCTGTCTTCGCAAATACTCGAACGTTATGCGCAATTTGCACAGTCTTAATTATGACACGACCGGACACATTATATGGTTTAGACATTCCGTACGACAAACCGGTAGACGAACTTGTTCAACTTACCAAAGAACCACCACCCGTTTGCTGGAATGCTTATACTGCACTTGCTCTCAACAGTTCAGACAAAGCTATTAACGCATTAAGCGGTTTGCTGACAAATCAAGACTGGACACATCTTCGTTCTGCTATTGAGGCGATTGGTAAAAATGAAAAGGGAATTCAATTAGAAGACAAACTGCTTGCTTACTTGGACAACCCACATCAATTTGTTGTGACAGCAGCAATAAACGCTTTATCAAATTTGAAGAGTGCAAAAGCTCATAACAAGATAAAATTATTGACTAAAGCAGAAAACATAGAAGTTTGTAAGACAGCCATTACGGCACTATCAAATATTTGGTCAGTTTCTGACTTTGACTTCTTGCTTCAACTTGACAAACTTACCAGAGACGAAAGTGTAAGAAAAAGTATTGGTTTTGTTTTAGCGGAGCATGTTGATAAGAACAATTGGAATGACTTCTTTACTCATTACAACAGTGACAGCATCGCAAGACACAGAGAGTGGTCGTTGTGTTTTGCCGGCGAATTTGCAAATGACGAAAAGCTTATTGAGCCATTTCTAAACGACAAAGACGGACACATTCGTAAACGAGCACAAGCATTCATTAAGACAACAAAAAGCGCCTAACATTGGTTTAATAGCGAATGAACTGAATCCAAAAATAAGAGGATGGTTCAATAGCTATGGCAAGTTTTATCCGTCCGAGCTCAAACTCAGGCTAAGGTATATAAACCATCGGCTGATGTTATGGGCTCGTAGAAAAGCTACGAAAGAGCCACTACTATTTGAACACTGGAAGCAAGGTGTGATTCCCTAATGTTTGACAATGAAAAGCCGTATGAAGCGAGAGCTTCACGTACGGTTTTGTGAGAGGTTTGGACTGAAATGTCCTTATCTACTCGACCTGTACGCAGAACAAGCATGTCGTGTCCAAAAGCTAAAAACCAGGAATATGGATAAAGTTGTATTAAAACCACTTTTTACAGGAACAGGGAATGTATAGGCGTATATTTTGGTAATAATCAGGCATTGAAGAACTGAAACCTTATCTGGAATTAAAAAAGAAAGGAAACCCGGTAAGCCCGTACTTATCAGTAAACATGTCGGTATTTCAACCATCTATAACAACTATTCAGCAAAACCGTTTAAAAATTCAGACGACTATTTCATCTGTAAATAAACATGTTTTGCCAGCTATGGAACAAGTATTAAAGTTGAAAGCTTATAGCTCCTCCACAATCCGTACTTACCTGAATGAAATGACGCAATTACTAACTATCGTCAAAGATATGCCTGCTGATGAACTGACACCAGACATGCTTAAGCGATACCTGATTTATTGCTATGAAAAACTGGGACTAAAGGAGAATACTTTACATAGCCGAATTAACGCAATGAAGTTTTATTATGAAAAAGTTTTACGGAGAGAAAAGTTTTTCTGGGAAATACCGAGGCCCAAAAAGCAATTGATTTTACCCAAAATATTAAGTGAAGATGAATTGGCAAGGTTATTTAATGCATTAAACAACTTGAAACATAAAGCCATGTTGTTTACAGCATACAGTGCGGGATTAAGAGTAAGCGAAATAACAGCACTAAAAATAAAGCATATTGATAGTGGCCGGATGCAGATATTTGTGGAAAATGCGAAAGGGAAGAAAGACAGATATGTAAACTTAAGCCCAGTGCTGTTGGATATATTGAGGTCGTATATAAAAAACTATACTCCCCAACCCAAAGAATATCTTTTTGAATCGGAACAAACCGGAACCTTATACCCTATCCGGACAATTCAAAAAATATTTCAGACAGCAAAAGGCAAAGCGGGGATAAAAAAAGAAGTGGGTATACATTCGCTCAGACATAGTTTTGCCACACATTTACTTGAAAAAGGAACAGATATAAAATACATCAAGGATTTGTTAGGCCATTTTAACATTAAAACTACCGAGCGCTATCTGCACATTAGTAAGAAGGCACTTATTAATATTGAGAGCCCTTTGGATGATTTGTAGCGTAGCGGAAAGGTTGACTGGTAATAATATTATTTTGTATTTGTGCCGTAACAATGAAAAAGGCGAATACTACAACTTTGATTATCAATAAGGATTTTTTTAGATGAAGCCGGTTAACGGCGTATATTTAAGTGTTAGCAGCAATAAGTTCAGGACACAACCATCAAAATTTTGACAAAGAAAAATGTGCAAAGTTCATAACTCTGTTGGTTGTTTAACAACGGTAAAAACACATTTAAAGCGACACAATATAAATGGGTTCAATTCTTTAAACGAGGTAATTAGTTTTCAAAAGAACTTTCCGACTTTAAGACAGCAAATTATTTCAGACCACGAACAAATGATAGAAAAGGAAAAGGTTACTCTTGCTGCAGAAATTTCACAGTTAGAAATTGCTATTAAAACAGACAAAGCTCACTTTGAAAACAGTTTTCTTAGTGAGATTGAAGAGGTTAAGCAAAAGCTAATCAGCTTATCCCCTTCAACTGGTTTGAATTTTATTAAAAGATTTGTCAACTATACAAAGCGTCGAACTTATACTAAGAAACTTCAAGATTTAGAAGCCAACTTGAATAATAATGTGAATTACGCTATAAGGGAATTAGTTGGTCAACATCAGGTCAAAATTAATCGTAACAACTATATCACTATGTATTTTAGCAACGCCGTTAACGAAAGCTCTTTACAAATGATAAAAGAACTTGAGCATAAACAGCGTGTAATTGACGAAGTGAAAAATTCAATTTATGGAGCATTGGGTGAACATAAAGTTGTAAAAGAATTAGAAAACTTATCTGACGAAAATGTTCTAATAAATGACTTTTCCCTAAGTTTTCATCCAGCTATCTACAATCGGCAAGAAAATGACTATATAAAATCAATTCAAATTGACCATTTGCTTGTTACGCCTTCTGGACTTTTTCTTATTGAGACGAAAAACTGGAGTGAAAAATCATTAAAGAGTTTGGATTTGCGTTCTCCGGTTCAACAAGTAAAACGAACAAACTTTGCACTCTTCAAAACACTAACCGACAATATTTCAAGTGGCAGACTAAGACTTCAGCAACATCATTGGGGAGACAGAAAAATACCAATAAGAAACCTAATTGTATTGACCAATTCAAAACCAAACGATGAGTTTCAGTATGTAAAGGTTTTGACGGTAAGTGAACTTCTCAACTACATTGGATATTTTAAACCAATATTCACAAGTGCTGAGACACAAACCATTGCAAATTATTTGCTCAATTTGAGTGACTAAAGCATTTCACACAAAGGGCTGGACAACCGAGAATCTTACTGCTGCCAACAAAAGTATTTGCAAAAGCAGGGCTGGACAATAAAACATCAGCTATGGGCAGGCATCAACTGAGGTTCGGGCACGACGTTAAATGTTCACTTTAGTTCTTAACTTCAACAATATATTTTCAAATGGGCATTTGTATCGGGCGGAACAATCAATGAATTCCCTGTCTTCGCAAATACTCGAACGTTATGCGCAATTTGCACAGTCTTAATTATGACACGACCGGACACATTATATGGTTTAGACATTCCGTACGACAAACCGGTAGACGAACTTGTTCAACTTACCAAAGAACCACCACCCGTTTGCTGGAATGCTTATACTGCACTTGCTCTCAACAGTTCAGACAAAGCTATTAACGCATTAAGCGGTTTGCTGACAAATCAAGACTGGACACATCTTCGTTCTGCTATTGAGGCGATTGGTAAAAATGAAAAGGGAATTCAATTAGAAGACAAACTGCTTGCTTACTTGGACAACCCACATCAATTTGTTGTGACAGCAGCAATAAACGCTTTATCAAATTTGAAGAGTGCAAAAGCTCATAACAAGATAAAATTATTGACTAAAGCAGAAAACATAGAAGTTTGTAAGACAGCCATTACGGCACTATCAAATATTTGGTCAGTTTCTGACTTTGACTTCTTGCTTCAACTTGACAAACTTACCAGAGACGAAAGTGTAAGAAAAAGTATTGGTTTTGTTTTAGCGGAGCATGTTGATAAGAACAATTGGAATGACTTCTTTACTCATTACAACAGTGACAGCATCGCAAGACACAGAGAGTGGTCGTTGTGTTTTGCCGGCGAATTTGCAAATGACGAAAAGCTTATTGAGCCATTTCTAAACGACAAAGACGGACACATTCGTAAACGAGCACAAGCATTCATTAAGACAACAAAAAGCGCCTAACATTGGTTTTCTGCTATGCTGGCTGACACTGCTCACCTCAACATTTGTAATTCTATTTATCTTTAGTAACTTATTCGGCTGACGAGCTATGAATTTCAGCACAGCAGAAAGCCCGAGCCGTTGTGTACTATTATGACAGACCGAAAATCTATATTCAACTATAAGGCTCAGACTGCAACTGTTAGGTCATGGGACGACATTGAAGAGCATTTCACTAAATGGTTTCAGGGACAGTACCAAGACAATATTGCCCTGCTTGTTAAACACATTAAAATGTCAGGGCTATCTCAACGCCTTTTTGGATATACATCAATGGACAAATTAGTTGTTGGCATTTACAATCCTATGGAGTGGAATAGAGAAGCTCTTCACATTGAGTTTGATGTCGAAGGACAAAAGTGGTGGTTTAAATATTATCCAAAACCAAATGAGCCAGTCGAGTTTGAAAGGCAATATCCTGCCAACAAGGGAATTGAAAAGTTTGACAATTTCATCAAAATGATTAACTGGTAATGAAGTTTGGTTGCCCTTGTTGTGGTTATAAGACATTTAAGCATGAACCAAATGGTTCTTATGACATTTGCCTAGTATGTTATTGGGAAAACGACCCTATTCAAACTTGATGACCCAAACTATGAAGGCGGAGCAAATCCAATGTCTTTAAAACAAGCACAGCGAAACTTTATAGAATTTGGAGCATGTGATAGAGAAATGTTATCTAATGTAAGGCAACCATCAAAAGACGAACAAAGAGACGAAAATTGGAAACCACTCGACGGAAAATAACAGCACACAACATGAGGTTTTCTGCTATGCTGGCTGACGGATATATACTGATCGTTCCGTTCGCTTATCATCTGCAGTCCGGGCTGAACGAATAAAGCCGAGTAACAGGATATAATTTCAACTGCAGTAACTTTACTCAGCATCGGTTCGGGCTGACTAATCACGGAATATCAGCACAGCAGAAAGCCCTGCCCGTTATATGCCATTGTAAATGCCACTCCAAACAACTTTACAAGCCTTATCAGACCTGACCAAGACATTTACCTACAAAACCATTGGCGACAAATATGAAACCGCTTATGGCGACATTGTTATTGACAACTTTAAAAACTCTGAATTATTTTGGCAACGCTTTGTTACTCCAATTACAAAAAGAATTGATAGCGCTGTAATAAATCCAAATGACAAAATTAGACCCAGACAAAATATAAGTTTAGACTTGCAAGAACTGTCGTCCATTCATTATTCTGTGTTTCTGAACTTAGTATATGCGGGACAATGCTTGACTAATAAACACTTTTCCTATTTTGAAAACTTTTATGCTCATTTGGGAAGTGCTTGTGACCTGGCCGAAGAGTTTCTGACCCAACTATATTTTATTAGTCTTGAATGCGAGGAAAAACAGACTACTGTTTTAGAAAAACTTAGCAAAGGGAAGTTCCTTGATATTGCAAAAGATTGGTATGACAAATACTATGCAAGCACATATCAACACTATTTAAGTAAAGGAAAGACCGCCCCAATAAAGTTAATAAGCCGAGCAAACATACTAGACGAATATTTTTCAAAGTCAAAGGAATGGAAAGAATACTCCACTACAGCTTTACAAATAAGGACTTATAGAAACGTAGTTGTTCACAATACACAAATTGCAAGTATTTGGGAGGGTAATCAAGTTTTTGTACCAAAAAAGACAAAGATTCAAAACTATAAAAAGTGGTATCAAGTTTTTTCTGTTAAGCAAGACAGATTTCCACATGACTTTATTGACAGAGACCAGCAAATGCACAATGACTTTGTTGAACTGAAGGAAAAATTAAATGCACTTTGGGAAAAACCATTAAAGCATTTTGAGACATTGGTGTTTGTTGACAAAAACAAAAAACTGCTGAACAAGTATGACATTGAGTATACCGACTAACAACGGCATATAACAGGCAGTTTTGCGTCAGCAGGGGGCAACGAATAAATCCTCATCGGCAGTGCTACTATCAGCTACATATCCAGCTGACCGAACACGGATTAGCAACAGAATATATTTTCAACTTCAGTATCTTTAATCGGCTGCAGTTCCGGGCTGGACGTTTTTCAAATACCCTGCCGAACGCAAAGCTGTGGCCGTTAGCAGTAATAGTATGACCGACCAACAAGCCATAGAACTTATAGAAAAAGAATTCAAGGTAAAGACACTTGGGGTGACAGAACAGTATCTTGAAATTCATAGTCCAATTTATACCGACAACAAGCTCAAAGTTGACCGTATCGACCGTGACACTAAAGGCGAGTTTCTTATTGCTTACCTACCCGTGCTTGAAGAACGATTTTATTTCGCAGTTTATATTAACACAAAGACAAATGAAGGTACAGGTGTTGGAACAGAAGCATTTCATAGAGTTTACTTCAGAGCAACATCTGAAACGCTATCAGCGGACGAATTAAAAGCAATGACAAGTCTAACTCCAACAGAATTTTGGAATAAGGGCGACCTCAGAAAAAGCGGAAAATCGCATCATACTTTTAGCCATTTTGAAATTCTGCCTAATCCTGAGCCTGACGAGTTTGAAGACAAATTGAAAAAACTTCTTGACCTTTTAGAACAAGACAAAGACGGTATAAGACGACTTGTTGACAAAGCAAATGGCTATATTCAAGTTGCTATGGATATTCATAACGGAAATGGAATGATTGGTGGACACAATATCGACACTGACGACATCAAAAGAATGAATGACTTAGGACTATCAATAAACTTTGACCTTTATGTTGGCGGTAAGAGCTTTAAAGACTAAAACTATTACTGCTAACAGGCGTTTGGCAAAAAAGCGGCCTCAGTGCTTAAATGAAGCTTTGTTCTTCGTATCAAGTTCAGTGCAGGCAGACAGTTTAGTGCCTCGAAATCCGCTTCTTCACCAAGCGCCAAAACGTTGCCTGCAATTATATGGACAAACTTTCCCTTAGAAAATATCGTAGACAAGGTAGCTTGGTTGACAATACTATCAATTCTCTTAAACAACTCACAAAGGCGGACAAAACGCCTAAAGGAAATACTAGCTTAACCCATAAAGGACTAATCAAGTCGGACAAAGAGTTTCTCGAATTTTTTATTGACGACAAACCTTTGTCATCATTGATTGACACTTTTTATAAATCGAAAGGTAGTATTTTGGACAGTTGGATTGGAGTTTTAGGCTCATCAGCAAATCGAAAAACTGATATAATTAAGGTCAAACAGTTTTTAGGGAAGAGTATTTCTGACAAAGAAATTAGACAGCTGTATCCTGACAACTGGACTGATGATGAATTTGAATGGTATTTAGAAAAGACCCGAGAAGAATTATCTAATCCTGAAATTTTGATTTACTGTTGTGCAGAATGTGGAGATTATGATTGCGGAGGTATCGCTATCACTATTGACAAAACTGACAATTCAGTTATCTGGACAATCTCGAACAGCGATGGTAAGCTGAAATTTGAGTTTGACAAGTATCTCTATTTTGAACTCTTTAACAGACATATTCAAAATTGCGAGTACCCAAAATAACTGCAGGCAACAACTAACCTTCGTCGGGTGCGAAGCGCCAACGATGAAGCTTAATGTTGCACGGAACCTTCGGTAGCCGGAATAATAATTATGGGGATTGCATTGGAGATAAAGATGCCTTAGCAGGCTTCGGGAGTATAATAGGGATGCCGGATAAACAGGTTGTTTTCTAAAAAGCGTTCAGTAACAATTATTTTACATTAACCATTGCTGGTATTTAGTATTCATAAGGGATTTGGCGGTCTGTTTCCTGACTTCTATCCAAAAAAATCCCAGGCCGCGCTACACAGCCGTTTTTGACAGAGCAGGATTAATACCATCTTTTAGTAATTCTTTTAACAGATACAATGGCGGCGGCCCACGGAAGTCAAAGCCCATTACATACTGCATGATCCCTTTTTTACAGCAGGGACATGTGCGTTCAATGGGTTGGGTAACTGTAACAGGTTGGATCACCGCAGCTTCGGGTTGCCCGGGATGTTGCAACTGTTTACAGATGACCGGCAGTGCTGTTACTTTCAGCTTGCTGCTCAGTATACCATAATGCCGGATGCGTACAAAGCCTTTGGGTAAAATGTGTAAAGCAAATCGTCTGATGAACTCCGTGGCATCCAGTGTCATTTGTTTTTGTACACCATCCTGACGATAGTCTTTATAAGTAAAGCTTACGGCATCATTACCTATATCGGTGATACGATGATTACTGATAGCTATTTTATGGGTATACCGGCCGAGGTATTCTATCACTTGAAGCGGGCCGCCGAACGGTCGCTTTGCGTATACTACCCAATTGGTTTGGAATAAGCTGTTAAAGAATGCTTTTGGTTCATTGGGTAATGCTTTGCGTAATGCTGCTACAAAACGAGCTCTAAAGACTGAACTGAGTGCTTTTACCGGGAACAAAAATTTGCCATTATTACGGGTGAACTTCCACACACAGTCTTTGGTAATTCCGCCAGCTGGAATAATACAATGCAAATGTGGATGCAGTGACAAGGTTTGCCCCCAGGTGTGCAATATGGTAATCATTCCGGTGGTGGCACCCAGGTATTTTTCATCTTCGGCAAATGATTGTATGGTACTCCATACTGTACTGAATAAAAGATTATAAACCGTAGCCGGTTGATACAGGCATATCCTGTTGATGGCTTGGGGCAAAGTAAAAACTACATGGAAGTACGGAACCGGCAATAGATCGGCCTGGCGGGCTTCCATCCAGGCTTCCCGCTGCTGACCCTGACACTTAGGACAATGACGGTTACGACAACTATTGTAGCTGATATGCAGGTAGCCGCACTGATCGCACTGATCGCACTGATCGCACTGATCAATATGGCCACCCATATCGGCAGTACGGCAGCGGCGGATGGCATGCAGCGTACGCCATTGCCATCCGTTCAACTTCAGTTGTTCATTGGCCTTGTCCCAGTAACAGTTCAGTATAGTAGCGACCTCAAAGGCAGGCCGCATGGGTTATTTGCCATACAAGCGGTCAAGTGGACTAAGTGGTGGACGTTCTGATGGCTTAACCACATGCAGATAGATCATCGTGGTTTCAATACTTTCATGGCCTAATAGTTTTTGGATGGTCATGATGTCCGTACCGTCTTCCAGCAAATGAGTAGCATAGGTATGTCGAAGGGTATGTACCGAAACTTCTTTTTTAATACCGGTGTGCTTCACTGCTTCCTTAACGGCCCACTGCACACCGCGTTGGGAATACCGGCTATCGAAGTCGCCCCCTTTACGACCTTCAATAGAGGGGTCGCCTTTGCCATTGAATAGCCACTTTGTAGGTCGTTCGGCATCCAAATATTTTTTGATGCCATCGGCCAGCACACTTCCAATAGGTACATAACGGTCTTACTTACCTTTGCTTTGGCGAACGTGCACCATGCGGCGATTGAGATCAACGTCTTTGATTTGCAGCGTACGCACTTCCAGGCAACGCAGACCGCAATCATAGAGCAATCCAATGAGTATGCGATGCTTTAATAAGGTGGGTGCTTTGAGCAATTGTTTCATTTCTTCCCGACTGAGCACCACTGGTAATTTCTCCTGGCGCTCAATGGAAGGTAGTGCAACCCGTTTTTGGTCCAACCCTTCCAGGCGAAACAAGAAACGAAGACTAAACACCGTGTGTTTGAAGTAACTTTCAGATGGAGTATTGTGCTGTTGCTGTAACAGATACAGATAATCTTCGATTTGATCGTCTTCTAGTTCGGTTGGCAAACAATTCAAATGAAGGGCCATTTGAGCAAGATGACGGGCATAATTGTTTAGTGTGCTGGTACTGCGGCCCGAAGTTGACATACGCCGTTTTAATCGGCGGTACATGTCGGAAAATCCTTGTACATTAGTACATATCATTTATCTCAAAAAAAGTCCCGACAATATCTGCATAGACCTTTGTAAACGTAAGCGTGTACAAAAGGACTCGCTTGACGTTAACAATCCTAATTTTGGCAGTTGGGACCTTGACGTGACGACCCAAAAAATAAACGGGATATATCAAGACATTTCGGACGAAGACTCGCTAAAAAATATCAAAAAACTACTCTCAAGCATGACCTCGACCTATTCTAATTACGGAAAAGAAACTTACGACAGCGACATTTTAAAAGCTGACAAAAGTCAATGCGACCAACTTATGCAGACAATTGTGGAGAAGCTAAAATAATCTGTGTGCGGCTGGCGATTGCATAACAGTACCTTGCCAAAAGCGGGGCGAAAGTGGTAAAATGAACAGTAGAGCATTAATAAACATTTGTGCTTGCATGAAAGTTTGGTGCTCCGAAAGCCCCGCCTTCGGCAAGCTGCAAAACGTTTGTGGCAAGTGTAACGGACACCGTAAACGTGAGCAATAATTTCAAAACACAATATCACGAATAAAAAAATAAGATTTAGAATGACTGACAAAATGAAAGCAGTAATTTGCACAAAATACGGACCGCCTGAAGTTCTTCAAATTCAGGATGTAAATAAGCCGACAGTAAAAAAAAACGAATTACTTATCAAAATAATTGCTTCTGCTATAAATTCAGGAGATGTTAGAGTAAGAAGTCTTGATGTCAAGGGGTTTATGAAAGTGATTATGCGATTAGTTTTAGGTGTTTCAAAGCCGAGAAAGCCTATTTTAGGGACTGTTTTTTCAGGTGTTGTTGAAAGTATTGGTGACAAAGTTTCTAAATTCAGAGTTGGGGACAAGGTATTCGGTATGACAGGCTTTAAATTTGGGACTTATGCAGAATACATTGCCGTCAATCAAAACGGGAACGTAATTGAAATGCCCACCAATGCCACTTTCGAAGATGCGGCAACTATCATTTTTGGCGGACAAACAGCAATCCACTTTTTGGATAAAGCAAAGATAGCCCAACGACCAAACGCAAAAATTTTGATTATTGGGGCTACGGGTTCTGTAGGGGCAGCAGCAATCCAAATAGCAAAACATTACAACACTGACATAACCGCTGTTTGTAGTTCCGAAGGACAGAACCTTGTTCGTGAATTGGGAGTTACGAACATTGTCCAATACGACAAAGAAGACTTTACCAAACAAAAAGACAAATTTGATATAATCTTTGACGCTGTTGGTAAAACCACTAAAAAGGAATGTAGAAATCTCTTGAACGAAAACGGTGTTTACAAAAGTGTCAGTTCAGGATATGCTTCGGAAACTAAACAACAACTACAACTATTAAAAGAACTATTTGAAAAAGGAGAGTTAAATGCAGTAATTGACAAAACCTTTAATATGGACGAGATAATAGACGCACATAGATATGTTGACACAGGACGAAAAAAGGGTAATGTAGTGTTAAAAATTAACGAATGACAAGAACACATGCCTCCAACACGGGTTTTGGGGAATCCCTCTCTACTCTTCTTCAACTTACCTTCCCACCCGCAACGACAACGGTGCAAAGTCAGTATCCTTTACAGTAATTAAACCGTATAATGTTTCTCCATTTGCAATTGGTCTTTGCGTAATATCATAAGCGGTCAACTCTTCTCTGAATCTTTTGTTGGCAGTAGAGGCCACAGCCACGTTAATTATAGCCAAACCGGGACCAATTACCAATCCAATCGGATACGATTTACTGCTATTGAAATCGGAGACAGTAAGCTTCGTGGGCGACAGTAACAAATAAAACAGGTGATAAGGAGCTACTTGTCTTATTCTGAATGTAGCAACATCTGTTTCAAGCAATCGAACTTCACTATTGCCTGAATAGATCTTGAAGTTGGTGCCATACACGAGCGTTTGTCCTGTATTGTTGTAGATCTTTACCGCCACCACCCGCATGCCATATTTTGCTTCTTTTTTGGCCAGTTTTCTGTTTCTTGCTTTGGCAAGCACATTATATTGATAGGAAAAAGTACTGTCGTCGCCAATCGACTGGTAACGCAGCATGGGGGGATTGACAGGTTTATAACTTGCGGCACAAGATGTTAACAGGGCCATAATAGTAATGGCAACTACGGTATTCAGGCGCTTGATCATAATTTGTATAAATAACGCTTAAATATATATATAATTCCGTGTATGACGGGAATGAATTGGTAAACGTGCTATTTGGCCAATAAGTGTGCAGTTTTGGGGCATAAGTGTGTACATTCAGGCAAAAATTGTGATTGGCAGGTAAGGCCAGGCAGAGATAAAATCGAATCGGGATTACATATAACGCTACTTTTTTCAGCTATGAAAATATTATCAATTTTATCATCCTTTTTATTGTGTATTGTTATATCCTCCTATGCTCAATTCAATGACAAATATGACACGGTAGATTGTTTGAAGGTGCGTATTAACCAATTGCCATTGGGTGAAAAGAAAAGCACGATAATCAAAGCTTTCGGAAAGCCGGCAAAGATCACAAAGGTAGAGTCAATAGATGAGGAATGGTACGACTATCATTATAAAGGATCTATAATTCAGGTCTCGCCCGATGGATATCTGCATGGGTTTGAAATCTCTGACGCTGATTTTGTATTGACCTATAGATCTACCAAGATAAAAATAGGTGATTCTGTAAGCGTACTTAAGAAATTGTTCCCGAAATCTTATAAAGAATTCAACGTAAAAAAATCAAAATATTTGCGTACGAGATTTGGAGATACGGATGAATATCTGCTGTTTGGTATCAGGAATAATAGGATTGTACATTTCAAAAACTGGTTTGATAATACTTAAGAAATCCTTAAACCCGATATACCGGTATTGAGCGATCCTGAACAATATCCGCCATGCCGGATAAAATAACTTCAAACCATACACCACGATCCAAAACCGTCTCCCCGACACTTTTTATTTTTACTAATGAGTGCATACCCGGCAACTGGAAACCGGTAACATTATTTATTTATTGCCCACCTTTGTGCCCAAAACCCCGTCTAATTAAACTAAAAACTTTAAACTATAAACGTTAAACTATAAACTTTAAACTATAAACTATCTTGCCCGGTATGCATCTGAAAACATGGCTTTGTAATTCCCTTTTATTGTCGGCTTTTAGCCCTTTTTCAAGCGCCTTTGCCCAACGCCAGCCTCAATCCTTGTGGTATCAGCAACCTGCCGCTGCATGGACGGATGCGCTGCCGCTCGGGAATGGCCGCCTCGGCGCCATGGTCTTTGGCGGTATCAATGAAGAACATCTTCAGTTGAATGAGGAAACTTTGTGGAGTGGCCGTCCACGTAATTACGCACGTCCGGGAGCTGTGCAATACCTGCAACCCATACGGCAATTACTGGCCGATGGCAAACAGGCTGAAGCAGAAACAATGGCAGAGAAATATTTTATGGGAACGAAAGATCCCGATGACAGCTCCTATAAAATCCAAAAAGATACCTGGTTTGCAGCGGTACGGAATCAAACGGAACCGGCTGCTGCAAACTTCAATGATAATAACTGGACAACCATGCAACTGCCTACACCCGAAGGGTGGGAGCGGGCGGGATTGATGGGCATGGATGGCGCCTTGTGGTTCCGCACTTCTTTCACCGTTCCATCAAAATGGTTGGGTAAGAACCTGGTGCTTGACCTCGGTCGCATCCGCGATATGGATTTTACCTATGTAAATGGTAAACTCGTTGGGGCCGACGAAGGTATTAGTAAGAAAAGAAAATATACTGTTCCTGCTTCGGCTTTTATAGAAGGAAAAAATACCCTGGCCATCCAGGTCATTAACTTTTTTGATAAAGGCGGTTTGATCGGCCTGAAAGGTACCACCAGGCCGCTGATCGTTTATCCCGAGGGTAATGAGGCCGATTCTGTGGCGCTTAATTCCTGGAAATATTCCATTCAAAACGATAATCCGCCTACACTTCCTCGTTATGAAGCTGAGTACCTGCCTTTCGGCGACGTATATTTTCGCTTCGCCCAAGGCAATAACAGCTCCAATTACAAACGCTCACTGGATATCGACAGCGCCCTTTCAAAAATTTCTTATACGGTTGATGGTACTACCTATACCCGCGAATATTTTATCAGCGCGCCGCATCAATGCCTGGTTATGCGTTTATCCGCCAGCAAACCCGGCGCTCTGTCGCTGCAGGCGTTGCTGAATACGCCGCATAAAAAATACGTGTTGAAGAAAGTCGATGATCATACACTGGCATTGTCGTTGGAAGTGAGCAATGGCGTATTAAAAGCGGTTGGTTATTTGTATGCTGTTGCTACCGGTGGCAAACTAACGGTGAGCGATACGGCTATTAACCTGCAACAGGCTTCAGCGGCTACGTTTTACCTGGTGGCGGCTACCAGTTTTAAAAATTATAAAGATGTATCGGGCGATCCGGTGGCCGGTTGTAAGTTGGCTTTGGCGCGTGTTAAGAACATTCCATACAGCACCCTGAAAGCGGCCCATGTAAAAGAATATCGTCAACTGTACAATACGTTTTCATTTACGGTGCCAACTGGTAAAAATGCGGCATTGCCTACCGATCAGCGCATAAAGCAATTCTCCATGCAGAACGATGCTTCGTTGGTCTCCCTGTTTTTGATGTACAGCCGCTACCTGCTTATTTCTTCTTCCCGGCCAGGTACGCAACCGGCTAACTTGCAGGGCATCTGGAACGATTTGATGACGCCGCCCTGGGGCAGCAAATACACTACTAACATTAACCTGCAAATGAATTACTGGCCTGCTGAAGTGTTGAATCTCTCTACCTGTACGCAGCCTTTATTTCAATTGATGAAAGAAGCGGCGGAGGCGGGTAGTCAAACGGCGAAAGAACATTATGGCGCGCCCGGCTGGGTGTTGCATCACAATACCGATCTGTGGCGGGGTACGGCGCCGATCAATGCGGCCAATCATGGGATCTGGGTTACCGGCGCTGCCTGGTTGTGTTTGCATAGCTGGGAACATTTCCTCTTCACGCAGGATACGGCATTCCTGCGCCAACAATATCCCGTTATGAAGTCCGCCGCTGAGTTCTTCGAAAAGTTCCTGGTAAAAGATCCAAAAACAGGTTGGTTGATCAGTACGCCGTCTAATTCGCCCGAGCAGGGTGGGTTAGTGGCTGGTCCTACCATGGACCACCAGATCATTCGCGAGCTGTTTAAGAATTGTATTGCTGCTGCTGCAGTGTTAAAAACAGATGCCGCTTTTGCTGAAACCCTGAAAGATATAATTCCGCAAATAGCGCCAAATAAGATCGGTAAGCACAATCAATTGCAGGAGTGGATGGAAGATGTGGATGATGTTCGTAACCAGCACCGACACATTTCACATTTGTGGGGTGTGTATCCGGGCACTGATATTACCTGGCAGGATTCTGCGATGATGAAAGCGGCGCGGCAATCGTTGTTGTATCGCGGTGATGGTGGTACCGGCTGGAGCCTGGCCTGGAAAGTGAACGTTTGGGCGCGCTTTAAAGACGGCGATCATGCATTGACGATGATCAAGAATTTGTTCACCCCGGCAATCAGTGAGCTTGGTTATGAAAGAGGTGGTGTTTATAATAATTTGTTCGATGCGCATCCGCCGTTCCAGATCGATGGTAATTTTGGTGGTTCTTCCGGTATTGCTGAAATGCTGATCCAAAGCCATACCGGCGTTATTGAATTGTTGCCGGCCTTACCAACTGAATTGCCCGATGGAGAAGTGAAAGGCATTCGTGCCCGCGGTGGTTTTGAAGTAGACATAACCTGGAAGCAGGGGAAATTGCAACAGGTTAAAGTGCTGTCTACTACAGGTAATTCCTGTCGCCTTAAATATGGTACGCAGGAAATTCAGTTTGCTACGAAGAAGAATGGTAGTTATACTTTTAATGGGAGCCTGAAGAAGTAACCAGTTACGAACCCTGAGCGAAGTCGAAGGGGATTCATGCGATAATCCTGAGCGGAGTCGAAGGATGAGCGGAGTCGAAGGATGAGCGGAGTCGAAGGATGGGCGGAGTCGAAGGATGAGCGGAGTCGAAGGATGGGCGGAGTCGAAGGATGAGCGGAGTCGAAGGATGGGCGTAATAGAAGTAGAGTGGTGTTATGTATAAATATTGAATATTATGTTCCGAACCACAATAAAAATCTTGCTTTTTCTTTTTGCTTTTGTGTATGCAGGAGGTGTATGGGCGCAGATGTCTTCATTACGGCACGACATTTTATTAAATAATTACTGGCAATCCATTGCCAACGACAGCAACCTTCATGCATATGATGGGTTTGAGGATCCTGCTTTCAATACGGCCGGCTGGCAAGCTGTAAGCGTACCGCACAACTGGGATGCATACGAAGGGTACCGCCGCTTTCACCATGGTAACCGGCACGGTTATGCCTGGTATCGCAGGAATTTTTCTGTGTTGCGTAAAGAAAAGAACAAGCGCTATTTTTTATGGTTTGAAGGGGTGGGCTCTTTTGCTACCGTTTGGGTTAATGGCAAAAAAGCAGGTGAGCATGCCGGTGGCAGAACCACATTTACGCTGGATGTTACTGACCTTATCGTTGATAACAACCAGCCGAACCTGTTAGCCGTGCGGGCCGATCATCCGGCCAATATCAATAACCTGCCCTGGGTTTGCGGCGGTTGCTCCGATGAACGGGGTTTTAGCGAAGGCTCTCAACCTATGGGTATTTTCCGCCCGGTGCATTTGATTACGACGAATGCAGTTCGGGTAGAACCGTTTGGCGTGCATATCTGGAGCGATTCGGCGTTGTCGGAAATGTCGGCGAAGCTGCACCTGGCAACAACAATTAAAAATTACAACAATAAACCCGTTACCATTACTGTTACGCAACGCCTGTTGAACAAAGCGCGGCAATTAGTGGCGGGAATAACTTCAAAAAGTATGCTGAAGCCCGGTAGTGTGGTGGTTACAAAACAACACCTTCCCGGGATCAAATCGCCGCATTTGTGGTCGTTGAGCGATCCGTATTGTTATACGCTGGTGACGGAAGTAGTAGAGAATGGTAAAGTGATCGATGTTGAAGAAACGCCTTATGGCATTCGATGGATAAGCTGGCCCATTGGCAGAGCGGGCGCTTCCAAACAATTCTTCCTGAACGGCAAACCGGTCTTCATTAACGGGATTGCCGAGTATGAACATTTGATCGGCAACAGCCATGCCTTTAGCGATGTGGCTGTTAAAGCCCGCGTACAGCAAATTAAAGCGGCCGGCTTCAATGCTTTCCGCGATGCGCACCAGCCGCATAATCTGCGCTATCAATATTTGCTCGATAGCATGGGCATCCTTTGGTGGACGCAGCTCTCCGCTCACGTGTGGTACAACACGCCTGAGTTTAAAAAGAACTTCAAAACCTTGCTGAAAGAGTGGGTGATAGAACGTCGTAATAGTCCGTCCCTGGTATTATGGGGTTTGCAGAATGAAAGCAAGATCCCTGAAGATTTTGCCCGGGATTGCACTGAGCTCATTCGTGAACTTGATCCTACGACCTCGTACCAACGAAAAGTAACTACCTGCAACGGCGGCGAAGGAACTGATTGGGACGTGCCGCAGAACTGGACGGGTACTTATGGCGGCAATCCCGCCATATACGACAAAGATGTCATTCGCCAGCAATTGATCGGCGAATACGGCGCCTGGCGTACGCTTGATCTGCATACCGAAGGTGGTTTTGCGCAGAACGGTGCGCTCAGTGAAGACCGCATGACGCAACTGATGGAAACAAAAGTGCGGTTGGCGGAGTCCGTTAAGGACAGTACCTGCGGTCACTTTTTCTGGTTGTATACCTCACACGATAATCCCGGTCGGGTGCAGAGTGGGGAAGGGTACCGTGAGCTGGACCGCATAGGGCCGGTGAACTATAAAGGCTTATTAACGCCCTGGGAAGAACCGTTGGATGTATTTTATATGTTCCGCGCCAACTATGCGCCAAAGGAAACATCGCCCATGGTGTACATTGCTTCGCATACCTGGCCCGGCCGCTGGGCAACACCTGGTAAAAAAGACGGGATTGTCGTTTACTCCAATTGCGATGAAGTGGAGTTGTTCAATGATGTAAATGGTATGTCGTTAGGTAAACGTACCCGCAATGGCGTCGGTACCCATTTTCAGTGGGACGGCGTTAATATCAATTACAATGTATTGTATGCAGCAGGGTATGTTAATGGGAAAAGAGTGGCGGTAGATTATATTGTATTACATCATTTGCCGAAGGCTCCGCACTTTGATGCTTTTTATAAAGATGTTAATTCCCGCCTGCCAACTGGCGGGGGAACTAGAGGGAGCATTCTCCCCCCTTCAGGGGGGCCGGGGGGGTATCTATACCGCGTCAATTGCGGTGGCCCCGATTACAAAGACAGTAATGGCAATACCTGGCTGGCTGATCGCGAAAGAAAATCATCAGACACCTGGGGGGCTGTTTCCTGGACAAAACAATTTCCGGGCATGCCGGCATTCTTTGCGAGTCAGCGCCAAACTTATGATCCCATTGCGGGTACGGTCGATTGGCCATTGTTCCAGACTTTCCGGTATGGCCTGCAGCAACTGCGCTATGAGTTTCCGGTGCCGGATGGCGATTACCGGGTAGAATTATATTTTACAGAACCCTGGTGGGGAACCGGCGGTGGCATGAATTGTAAAGGCTGGCGGGTGTTTGATGTAGCCATCAATGATAAGACGGTTATAAAGAACCTCGATATATGGGCGAAAGTGGATCATGATCGCGCATTGAAAGAAGTAGTGAATGTGCATGTTACGGGTGGACAATTATCTATTTCATTTCCACGTATTGCAGCCGGACAAGCCATTATTTCAGCCATTGCTATTGCAACAACCAATCAGCAGGCAAAAGCGGCTTTGCCATCACCTGCGCTGATTGGCAATTTGGTTGTAACTGATCCTGCATTAGCCCAAAAAGTAAAAGCGCAAACCTGGTTGAACACAGGAGATAAACAATATACTGACAGCAACATTGCATTTACCGCACTGCCACCGACCTTGTATGGTGCTGAGTGGATACAGATGCCTGGTAGAAGTGCTGCAGATGAATTATCCTTTACGCTCACTGCTGCCGCCGATGTGTTTATAGCAATGGATACCACGCTGCAATTACCGGAGTGGTTAAAAGATTATGAGGATACGAAAACTACGTTGCAGAACACGGCATCAGGAAATTTCAGGTTATATCGCAAACGTTTTAATGCAAACGCAACAGTGGCAATAGGCAGTAATGGCACTGCTGGAATTTCCTCTCCCCCTTTAGGGGGCCAGGGGGGTGTGTATTCCGTTATCGTTACGCCCGTCACCACCTTGCAACCTCCTTTCGATCAGAAACCTACCACCAGTTATAAAATGGACCAGGCCGTAACAAAGGGTGAAGGAACCACCAAACAAACCATCAATAAACGGGAAGCAGTGGTATTTACCAAACCTGCCGGCGCCCAGGTTGATCTGACCATCAATACAGGCGTAGGCGATGTGTATTCGCTTACGTTCCGGTATTTTTATCAGGGCACTGCACCACGCAAAGCCAGTTGGCAATTGATTGCTGCGGATGGTACCGTGATGAAAACCGAGCCCATGGAATTTACGAATACCCGCGAAGGAAAATGGAATTATATCACCACAACCACCGGCTCCATGATCAATGCCGGAAAGTATACTGTACGTATAACCGCTACTGATGCGGAGGGGGTGGCCATTGGGGGAGTGGATGTGCAGTAGGGTTATACGCTTGTATATTGATCTTAGCTTCATACGTATTTATAAAAATGCGCATCTGTTAAAAATCAGGTGAATACTAAAAAGTATTTATATTAGCGCACACTAAAGGATACTAATAACCCTAAACTTTCACATGAGAAATAACCTATTGCCAATAGTTCTATCTGGCATGCCTATGCCTTTATACAAGTTTCCCTCGAACAGGATTCGGGAACATCTTCACCCAAAGTCCGGAATAACATACTCCAGTTAATTAAGCATACTGTTTACTTAAGCAAGAAATAATTATGACAAAAAAGGCCTTTTTTGTTGCACAACTCCTGTTGGCTGTAATGCAGGCTGGCGCCCAGGATTATAGTAATAAGATCGATGTTATACCGCCTTCGCCCAATGCGGCTTCTTTGGGAGCTTACGGCGGCTTAACCCCCAACCTGGTAACAGGCGCGGCATCGGTGAGCGTTCCTGTTTATAGTTTAAAAGTGGCAGGCCATGATATTGGCGTAGCATTAAGCTATAGCAGCAGCGGTTTTAAGGTGGATGAATATACATCGCAAGTGGGATGTGGGTGGGCGTTAATTGCCGGGGGAATGATCTCGCGTGTTATTTATGATATCCCGGATGAAAGAGGGACCAGAACTTTGCCACCCAAGAGAATCAGTAATAACAATCCTGAGTTTAATGAATTTTTAAAGGAAGCCCGGTCCGATCTTGATTATGAAAAAAATACAGATGCGCAGCCTGATCAATTCTCATTCAATTTTATGGGTTATTCAGGGAAGTTCATACTGGACCGGACACTTTCGCCGGTAAATCAAAGGAAATAATTATGTGTTGAGCCCTGAGTATAATAAAGTTTACATCTACAAAAATGTAAATGGCGATGGTCAAACTATTGCTACCGTACCACTTAATATATTTTTAAATTACAAAGCAGAGTAATATGAGTTTAAAAACATTAATTCTTGTGTCAATAGTGTTTTGTAGTTGCCATTGTCTTTCTCAGTCTGTCGGCAAAAAGGTAAATACAAGTAGTCGAAATATATTTTACGTATCTTTTTTTGTGGATGGGAAGGAAAAAAAGATTGACAATCGGTTTAGTTTTACTATTGTCCACCATGACGATACGATAAAAGCCAAAATTAAAGGTCATTCTATTTTGGTACCAGAAATAAAAGATTTGTTAGACTATTCAATTATTTTCAAGTATAGAGAGTATTCTTTGTCCTTTAACAGGATTAGTAAAAAAATGCTGTTCCCTGCTCAAAACCATACATGGGAGTTTGGAATAGATAATCGACCTTTTGATGAATCAATGGATTTGATGACATCCCAAGAATATGAAAATGATAAAACTACCCGACAACTGCAATACTTACGGATACAACCAATGGAATTCGGTGATGGATTACGATTTATAAATAAGATCATCTACAATAAAAGTAAATAATTGGGATATGTTCAAAGACCGCTGATTGTGAGTTTAGTTTAAAATTTATCCGGAAAAGCGGACCGATCTCTGATGACGAAAAGGCTTTTTACAATGCACATGTCAGTGTAGTGCAGATAGCGAAGGTTTCGAAACAGTATTATGTTTTTAAAGGCGGGTTGGATTCCATCAGAAGTAAAAATCCTATGAGCGATACGATTTGGTTCAAACCAAGAATCAAATAATCGACATCACATAAAAAATCGGAGCTGTCTGGCTCCGATTTTTTTATGTATGCCGCATCAAACTTTTGATACCACCTCTTTATTTATGAGGCTAATTGCTTTTGCAAATCGGCTTTGAATTTAAATGCATCGGGAAATTCTTTAACAAGCTTCTTTTTATCGTCAGGGAGTTTTTCTATTTTACGGAATTGCGTGTGGCATCAATGGGACTGACTGTCCTTGATGGGTTGATGGAGCGGTTAATGGTTGGAAGAATCATCATACTGCGGATCTTATTGTAGGTGGAGTTCAGGCATTTTTTGCAGTAGATGGTTCCAGATAGATCCGAAGCCAACTGATTATGAAAACCCATATGCTGCAATGGGCAATAATCCGATATTATATTCAGATTTTTTAGGTGATACCAGTATATTTTGGAATGCGGCTGGAGCACAAATACATCGGGTGGACGATGGAAGCAAGACGAACTCCTATACAATTATCCCTGAGGACAGGCAAAAAAGTTTTGACATTATTGTTGGTGCCGGCGATGCAGTTAAAGCATATTACACAGATGACAAAGGTAATTTAATAGATTATATTTGCAGCGAAATTTCAGTTTGACCGGAACAACAAATTATAACGGTAGAACATATGCCGTTTCACAGGTTCACCCTGAACGCTAAAACTTAATCTGTATGAATAAAAACTGTATTGTTTTGCTATTCCTGGCACTTTTTTCTTTTGCCTGCAACAATGAAAGCAATCAGAGCAGCAGTAGTAATAGTATTGGCAGGGATTCTTCTGCTGTTAGTAACGATATGCTAACAAAAGATAGTAATCAAATTTCTCCCGACTGTACCAATACTATTATGGCGTTTTTAAAATGGTATAAAACGAACTATGAAATAGTGAATCCCATGCAGGATGCAGTAGTAAGTTTGAAAGGGGATAGTGCAAACGCTATATATAGGGTAGACTTCGATGCTGCAGAAAAATACCTGGCCACGCTTCGTGCTTCCGGCTTTTTTTCGGAGCGGTTTTTACAGAGAACGCTTCAATATTTTAAAGGAGCAGATGTAAACCTCGTCAAGACCAAGCAAAATGATGGGCCGCCGGAAGGATTTGAATTCGATTTTTTACTCCTGACACAGGAATCAGAATCACTTTTAGCGCATTATAAATCTTCAAAAACAGCATTCATCGCCCCGAATCAGGTAAAACTTGTTTTGCCTGAAAATACTTTATTTTTTACTGTACAGGTGCAACAGGGAAATTGCATAATTGATTCTATAGGCCTTGGAACAAAGTAAGGAGATGTCTCTTCTAATTTGACATCCGGAAATATCATTTCTGGGTAATTAAGTTGTTAGATGTTATGGTCAAATATTAATGGACTATCCTGTTCTTTTTGTAACCAATACTATCCATATTTTTAGGTAGACGCGTCATTTGGGGTATAAATGTGCAATAAAAGGCTCGTCGATGCAATGCTAACGGAAGCGTATGTACTAGTATTCAAATTATAAATTATTCATACAATCTATTTTCATTATGGCCAGGTGTGCCACCCCGGTAACTGCATTCCCCTGTAACCTGTAACCTGCAACTGCTTCCCTTGTAACTTGTATCTGTATTTGTTTTCCCGGCAACTGGCACCCGGCAACTGGTACCTGTATTCCTTGCAACCTGTAACCTGTAACCTGAAACTCCCACTCGCCACTCGCTACTTCCCACTCGCCACCAAACTATTCAAATAAACCTCCAGATTCGTATATCCCGAAGCATTAACCACATTTCCATCAAATGCATCTTTGGGGTTTAATTCATTCTTCAACTCCCACTCATCTGGCATCCCATCGCCATCGGTGTCGGGTAATGCTTTACCATTTTTATACGTTGCCCAGCCACCTACAGCGGCCGGACTGTCAATAATCCCTGCTTTCCCAAACGAGCCTTGTCCCGAAGCAATTTTATGTTCCACTTCATAAATGATGCGGATATCGGTAGAATCTCTTTTAGGCAACGTGGCGCCGGCGCCGGCCAGTACGGCTTTGTATGCTTCCTTGGCAATCTGGTTATTCATGATGCGCATTACCGGAAAAACAGTATCTGATTTCGCCCTGGCACGGCTACTGTCTGGCAATGCAGTAAGATCAACGCCCTGCCAGTTATTTTGAGTGAGCTCTCTGTTGCCCGCCATGTAATTGCCTGCGATGAACCATTCGCCTACCCGGTTATCGGGATTTCTTGCGTACTGGGCATGCACGAATCTCAGGGTATCGGCAGTGGCAGGCCCCGGTTGATAATAATTGTTCACAATATTTACCTTCGATACACCACCGGGAATTTTTATGTCGCCGCCATAGCAGGCGTTTTTGTTGCCCCAATTATAAATTACATTGTTGCGGTAATCAACGATCGCCATGGTATCATGCGCCCGTGCCCCGCTGAACCGTACGGTGCGGCTGTTCAAATGAGCCAGCAGGTTATGATGGTAGGAAGCGTATTGTCCGCCCCATACGCCGCCGTATGACCGATGTCCTTTGTGGTGCCCCGCTTCATACAGCCCTTCACTCACAATACACCATTGAATGGTGATGTTCTTTACATCGTATGCCGCTACACATTCTTCATTCGCCCAACTGAACGAACAGTGATCGATAATAATATCATGACAGTTCTCTATGTCTAACCCATATACTCCGGTGCGTAACGTACTGCCGGGCCTCGACCGGATGTAGCGAATAATAATATTTCCTTTATTGTCACCTTTGCCGGCGCCATTGATAATAAAAGAATGTCCCTTCAGGCAAATGCCATCGCCCGGTGCGGTTTGTCCGGCAATGGTCACATTCGATCTTTTTAACGTCAAGGGCGATGTCAATTCAATAATGCCTGAAACCTGGAACACAACCGTCAATGGTTCATCGGGGTAAGCTGCCAATGCGTGGCGTAAACTGCCAGGGCCATCATTCTGCAAATTGGTAACAGCGGCTACTTTACCGCCGCGCCCGCCGGTTGCATATTTACCATAGCCTTCGGCCCCAGGAAAGGCGATTAACTGGGCATTAGTATTTTTAAATGCAGTAATAGTAATAAGGGCAAGAAAGATGAACTTACCTGTAGGGGACTGGAAGCAATTTTTCATGACGGCTTGTTTTGTACGCACGATTTCAGCGATAAAAGTAATAAATAACTCTTAGACGTTTTCAAAACAGCATAAGTTGCGTAAACGTATCTTTACCCTTATATCTTTGCAAAAATGGATGCTCATGCCACGGCTCTGAGCGGGCTTGCCCTGAGCGAAGTCGAAGGGTCGAAGGGTAGAAGGGCTGAAACGCGCTAACTAAATGATAAATGAATTTGACCGACTAAAAAATTGATCTTGAAAAAGAGTATAGCTATTATTTTTCTGCAAGTAGGTGTTGTGATGGCATGGGCCCAACCCGCTCAAAAAACAGTGCCCGATTCGGTGATGCTAGCCGTGTATGAGCAGGTAAAAACCCCTTATAAATATGGCTTGGTAGTGGCGCCGGCTGACAATGGTAAAAAGCTCGATTGCCCAACCGTCTTTCGCAAAGGCAATACCTGGTTTATGACGTACGTAAATTTTGATGGCCGCGGCTATGAAACCTGGCTGGCGCAAAGTAACGACCTGTTGCATTGGAAAACGCTAGGCCGGTTGATGTCATTTTCTTCCGATACCACTTTATGGGACGCCAATCAAAAAGCCGGCTATATAGCGCTGCAGGATCTGCAATGGGGTGGGAGCTATCAATGGCAGCCGTACAATAAAAAGTACTGGATGTCATACTTCGGTGGCCGGGAATGTGGTTATGAAGCCGGGTTGTTATCCCTCGGTATGGCGTACACCACAAAAGATCCATCAAAGCCGCATGAGTTTCAACGTCAGTCGCAACCCATCTTAACTTCCAAAGACGCCGATGTGCGCTGGTGGGAAAATAAAAAGCAGTTCAAAAGCTCTGTTATCTGGGATAAGCAAAAAGTTACCGGTTACCCGTTTGTCATGTTTTATAATGCCAATGGCGATACGGCTATCGATAATAAGAAAACCCGCTGGTACGAACGCATCGGCATGGCGGTATCTAACGACATGATCAACTGGAAGCGGTTCCAAACAGAACCCGTCCTGCACCATCCTGCAGGCATTACCGGCGATGCGGTTATTCAACAGATCGGAAACGTTTACGTGATGTTCTATTTTGGCGCTTTCTGGCAGGATCGCAAAGGCGCCTTCAACCGGTTTGCCTGCTCATACGATCTCGTACACTGGACAGACTGGCAGGGCGATAACCTGATAGAATCTTCAGCTCCATACGATGAGCGGTTTGCCCATAAATCATTTGTGGTGAAACATAACGGGGTAGTATATCATTTTTATTGCGCTGTCAATAATAAAGATCAAAGAGGTATTGCGGTGGCTACGTCGGCTGATTTGGGAAAAAGTACAATTGAATTTGCTGATTAGTTAAAGAGAGAGCTGTAAGGTTCGCCATCATATCTTGAATAAATAGCAGGTACAAGCGAACCCCGATAAATCGGGGCAGGCTCTGACAGGTCTTTGCAAGTAAACATTAAATATGCAAAAAGTTATAATCTTCTCTTTACTGATAATTTTAGCCTTTACTGCCTGTCGGCACAACAACAGCAACTATCTGCAACTGATCGAAAATGATTGGAAGAAAGATAACCTGAAAGGCCGGGTTAAAAAGATCGTGAATAGCTATTCAGACCAAAACGGTCTATCTACGAAATTGGTTGAATACAATGAAAAAGGATTTAAAGTGCGGGAGGTTGATAGTTTCTTTGTCTCTGGTATCAAAAAGGTAGATGTGATTACCTATCAGTATGATACCATTAATGATCTAACGCTTATAAAGCGTTATGTGAATGGGAAACAAGAGCAAATGTGGCAAAAAAAATACGATCAGGCCGGCAATCTTATAGAAACTACAGTTGGGGTGTACAGAACAATATATACCTACGATAGAAAGAACCGGGTGTTGGAAGAACTGAATTACACTGACACTGCTCTGATGGCCAGGACCCGGTACGAATATGTAAGTAACGGCGGTAAAAAGTCAATTTATTTTGATCAACCAACAGGTATTAAAAGGATTGAAACATATGATGATGATACCATGCGAACGGAGAAAATATGGGATCAGGGCGGTGATTTAAGAAAGATCAGGCTGCATAAGAAAGACACAGCCGGTCATATAATTTATGCAGAAGAAAAAGATCCTGATAATAAGTTGCTGGGTTATTCCCGTAATTATTATAACCAGTATAACGACATGGTGATGATGGTTAATTTTGACGTAAAGAAGAATGCATTTGATACGCTGGTCATGAAATATACTTATGATAAAACAGGGAACTTCATCCCTGCTGATAGTACATGGAAGCGGGAGATTACCTATTGGTGAGGAGGGGAGTTCATAAGTTATTAAGTTTTTAGTTCTAAGTTAAATTCCTGGTATTTAATTTTGGGTTTTAGAATGAAAAAGATTTGCTTTATAGTATTGGTATTGTTGAATGGAATTGGTTCAATAGCACAATCCCGCTCCATCATCGACTTCAATAACAACTGGAAGTTCTGGTTAGGCGACACCGCTCTTGCCAAAGAACCCGGTTATAATGATAACAACTGGAGAACACTTAACCTGCCGCACGATTGGAGCATTGAGGGTGGGTTCAGCGAAAAACACCCGGGCACGCCCAACCAGGCTGCCCTGCCAACCGGTATTGCCTGGTATCGCAAAACATTCACTTTGCCTGCAGCTATAAAGAATGAGAATGTATATATTGAATTTGATGGTATATACCGTAACAGTGAAGTGTGGGTCAATGGTCATTACTTAGGCAAGCGCCCCAATGGCTACATTTCTTTTCGCTATGATATAACGCCTTATTGTAACCCGGGCACTGCCCAACAGGTGATCGCCGTAAAAGTAGATAATTCGGCCCAGCCCAATTCGCGCTGGTATACTGGTTCCGGCATTTACCGCAATGTACGGCTGGTGGTTACCAATAAAATTGCCATTGATCAATGGGGTACATTTATTACCACTAAGGATATCAGTGGAAACGTGGCCGCTGTTCAATTACAATCGGTATTAAATAATACTACCGGTAAAGAAGGGAAGGGGAGTTTGTATACCGAAATTTATGACGCCTCGGGAAAACTGGTAGGCAAAACCAGTGCTACCCGGTATGGTACACCCGGATGGCCTGAAGGTAAATCGACCTATACTTATTTCACTACTATTGCCTCGCCGAAATTATGGTCAATTGAAACGCCCTATTTATATAAAGGGGTAACACGCGTAGAAGTAAATGGCAAAACGGTAGATGAATATGTTACCCATTTCGGCATCCGCTCCTTCAATTTCGATGTACAAAAAGGGTTCTCATTAAATGGGAAACCAACAAAGATCTTAGGCGTGTGTATGCACCACGACCTGGGCGCGCTGGGCGCTGCTGTGAACGTACGCGCCATGGAACGCCAATTACAAATGTTGAAAGCAATGGGGTGCAATGCCATCCGTACGGCGCATAATCCGCCTGCTCCGGAGTTCCTTGACCTCTGTGATAAAATGGGCTTTATTGTAATGGACGAAGCCTTTGATATGTGGCGCAAGAAAAAGAACAAGTTCGATTACAATGTTGATTTTGAAAAATGGCATCAGCAGGACCTGGCAGATCAGATCAAAAGGGATCGCAACCATCCTTCTGTATTTATCTGGAGTATAGGGAACGAGATCCGTGAACAGTTCGATAGCACCGGCATCGCCATTACGAAGGAACTGGTGAACATTGTTAAACAGTTCGACACAACCCGGCCGGTAACATCGGCGCTTACTGAAACCGATACCACAAAGAATTTCATTTACCAGGCTAATGCTTTGGACCTGTTGGGAATGAATTACAATCATCAATTGTATCCTGAAGTGTTGAAAAGGTATCCGGGCAAGAAGTTTATTGCCACTGAAACCATGTCGGCCCTGGCCAGCCGCGGGCATTACGACATGCCTTCCGACAGCATTCGTTTCTGGCCATTAAAAGGACAAAAATTTGTACAGAACGGGAATGCCGACTACAGCGTTTCAGCGTATGATCATGTGGCGGCGTATTGGGGTTCTACCCATGAACAAACCTGGAAAATTATTAAGCAACATGATTTTTTATCAGGGTTGTTTGTGTGGTCGGGTTTCGATTTCCTGGGCGAACCGGTACCCTATCCCTGGCCGGCACGGAGTTCTTATTATGGTATCATAGACCTTGCAGGTTTTCCTAAAGATGCGTACTACATGTATCAAAGCGAATGGACCAATAAAACAGTGCTGCATGTATTTCCGCATTGGAATTGGGATGCCGGTAAAGAAGTGGATGTATGGGCCTATTATAATAATGCAGATGAAGTAGAACTGTTCCTGAATAACCGGTCGTTAGGCGTACGTAAAAAGCAACCGCTTGATATTCATGTACAATGGCGCGTAAAATATGAACCCGGCATATTGAAAGCGGTATCCCGTAAAAACGGTAGAATCGTTCGTACAAAAACCATCAATACGGCCGGAGAACCCGCACGCCTGGAATTGGCGCCAGATAAAAAAATCCTCCATGCCGACGGAAAAGACCTTTCTTTTATTACCGTTCGAATTGTGGATAAAAACGGTAACCTGGTGCCCGATGCCGAAAATAGAATTACGGTAGAAATTGCCGGCGAAGGTACATTGGCCGGAACAGACAATGGCTATCCTGCCAGCCTGGAATCGCTTAAAGGGCCGTCCCATAAGGCTTATAAAGGGTTGTGCTTAGCGATCATTCAATCCAGGCCAAAAGCCGGAACTATTCGTGTCACCATCCATTCTCCCGGTTTACCATCCGGTTCTGTCCTGCTCCAAACTCGTTAAATCGCCAGATTATGATCAAAAGCCGGTAAGTAAAAAATAGTAAAATATTCCATCATTTTAGTGAAACCTTACATTGTTTACAGATAGGGTCGCCTGTACCTTTATTACGGTAATAGGAATATCAAACAGATAACAATGAATTCGGAAAAATTGGTTAAGCGGTTCCTGGTTTAATCCATTGTAATCTGAAGGAATTTTGAACGATTGAGCATATGAAGCGTTTTTGCTTGCCCGGTTTCCTTATTTGCAATGAATAATATGGCCTTCTTCGCCAGCAATTATCACCAGCGCAATATCCGGACAAACTAAAACTCTCCTGGCACAATTCACACTAATCTGGAACGGCTTAGTCCCCACGCTATGAATTTTACAGGTTCTTAAACCAGATCCATTGAACGAAGCAAACCGTTCACACACCACATTAAGAAAAAAAGGCTGAAGTAAACAAACATACGTAATCAAATAACAGTTCCGACAGTTGTCAGGAACCGTTAGTTCATAATACAAGATATAAATGAAACGTACAGGTAGTTTATATATAATGCTGATGGCGCTGACATTATTAATGATGTTATTATCAGTGACATTGGTGTTTGCCCAATCTTCACCTGCCGCTGCCACAACGGAAGGGTATAACGAAGTAATTGCAAAAAGAACCGCAAAGATCGTTGCAGCGTTACATAGTACTGATACTGTCTTTAATAAGAAAGTACAGGCTATTATCGCTGATCAGTACATTCAGTTGGGCCGTATTCATGATGATCGTAATGCCCAAATAAAAAATATTAAAGCGCAACATGCAGCATTAACTGCTGAAGATAAAGCGGCCATTCAAAAACTGGAAGCAGAAGCCGATGAGCAACTGGCGAAATTGCATACTGCCTACCTGGCAAAATTGTCAGCCCTTTGCACCCCGCAACAGGTAGAGGAAGTAAAAAACGGAATGACTTATAATGTCCTGAACGTGACCTATACTGCGTACCAGGACATGTTGCCCATTTTGACCGAAGAGCAAAAAAAACAAATACTGGCCTGGTTAACCGAAGCGCGCGAGCATGCGATGGATGCGGAGTCATCTGATAAAAAGCATGCCTGGTTTGGCAAATACAAAGGCCGCATCAATAATTATTTATCGGCTGCCGGTGTAGATATGAAAAAAGCAGAGGCGGAATGGCAGCAACGGATCAGGGAAAGAAAGGAAGCGGCAAAGTAAATAATTATCGAAGCGTAAGTGGTTTCAAGTAGTAATAGTTACAATGTTTTACTTGTATGTTGTACGCAATTTGGCGCCCTTAATATTGTATGTTATACGCTTTGAAATTACAACCAATCATATTAATAAGATTGCTTAAAGTTTTTTTAAGTCCTAAAAACTAAATGCTATATGAATTGTCTGCGATTACCAAAACTGTTGTTATTACTATTGGGTATAGGCAGCTCACTTCTTGCGATTGCACAGGAAAGAACCATTTCCGGTAAGGTAACCGATCAGCAAACCAAGGCTCCCTTAGAAGGTGTTTCCATTGGAGTAAAAGGTGGAACCGGGAATACGCTTACCAACGCATTAGGCGAGTTCACTTTAAAAATTCCAACTTCGGAATCTATTCTCACATTTTCCTATGTTAATTATCTCGATTACCAGGTAAAAGCAGGTTCTGGTCAGAACATTGCCGTGACGCTGTATAAGGTTGATAAATTATTGGAAGATGTAGTGGTGGTTGGTTATGGAACCCAAAAAAGGTCAAATATTAATGGTGCAGTAGCTACAATAAAGCCCAGGGAAATAGAAGATCTGCCGGTAGCCGATTTGGGCGCTGCTCTTATAAACAGGTTGCCCGGAGTAGGGGTTAGCTTTGCTTCCGGAAAGCCAGGATCCACAACAACTATTAATATCCGAAACAGCAGTGTGTTTTCTGGCGCAGCAGGTTTGGGCATTACGGCTGATCCGCTTTATGTAATTGATAACATCGTAGTAAGAAAAGAGGATTTTGATAATCTGGATGCTACCCTTATAGAAGATATTACTTTTTTGAAAGACGCTACTGCTGCTATTTATGGAGCTGCCGGCGCCAAAGGGGTGGTGCTGGTTACTACAAAAAGAGGAAAGGCAGGCAAACCCAAAATATCGTATGCAGGCTATTATGGAATTACTGATGCAACTGTAAAGCCAAAAGTGATGAGCGCTTATGAACATGCCAAAATGCTCAATGATGGCTATGAACTTACAGGCGCTTCTGACAATAACCGGTTTTCGCAAGCCGACCTCGAGTTCTTAAAAACAAGTCCGTATAAAAGCTGGTACGATGAGCTTTGGAAACCGTCTTCGCTCAACAGGCATACGCTAAATGTGAGTGGCGGTACCGATAAAATTACTTTTTTTGCGGGCGCTAACTATTATAAAGAATCGGGTAATTATGGCGATATCAGTATAAATAAGTATGGTCTTCGTTCCGGCATGAATGCAAAGATCATCGATGGGCTTACTGCTGATGTGGTCTTTGCCTCTGATTTTAGCAAAGACAATCGTAATACTTTAAAAGGCGCCAGCGATGAAACGGATGATCAAATGATCAGGGCTTTATTCCTTACGCCACAGTGGGTGCCTTTGACCATTAATGGTAATCCTGTTAGCTGGACGGGGCCTAATCCTCCGGGAAGATGGAATCCTGCGGCGCTTTTTAAATCAGGAAACTATAAATGGGAGAAATCGCAGGGGTTAAGCGTAAACGCTTCTTTGGAGTATAAACCCACTTTTTTAAAGGGATTGGCGGCCAAAATACAGTTTGGTAAATTAAACCGCAATGCGAATCATAAAGAATATTTCCCACCTTATTTAGTGTATAATTATAACCGAACAGGGCAAAATAGTCAGTTGTATTCCGAAACGTTACCAAATACACCCACCCAAACGGTCTCCAATTCTGATCAGCTGGGCGAAAGCACTACGCTCAATGGCAGCTACCAGTTGATTGGTACCCTGAGCTATGCTCATAATTTCAGGAACAGCGACTTTGATATCATGGTGGGTTTCGACCAGGGTGAAGGGAACAGTGAGAATGTGTTTTTTTATAAAAACGGTCAGTTGGTGCCTGGTGTTGATGAATTCTGGGCGTTCAGCAATAGCGGACAAACCATCCGGAACCCAACTTATACTGCATCTGCAAAACGCTCTTACCTGGGTAGAATGAATTATGTATTGCTCAACAAATACTCTGTTCAGGTGATTGCGCGGTATGATGGATCTTCTAATTTTTCGGCTGCTAACCGCTGGGGCCTGTTCCCATCCATTGGCCTTGGCTGGAAGATAAGCGAAGAGAACTTCTTCAGAGATAAATTACCGTTCATTAGTTATATGAAACTGCGCGCCAATTATGGATTGGTGGGGGAAGACAGGGTTAATGCCCGTTTATGGGAGTCGCGTTTCACGCAAACTACCGGTATGTTATTTGGTACTGCCGTTACAAACGGGTTAGACCCAAATGTTGTTCCTAATCCGGATATCACCTGGGAAAAGTCAAGAACATTGAACGTGGGCGCCGATGTGACCCTGTTGAAGAATAAGCTGAATTTGACAGTAGATGTTTATCGCAGATATTCATACGATGGATATGACAACCAGAGCAATTCCATATTTCCACCTACTGCCGGTGTATCGGCAGCAGTGGTGAATTATGGACAGTCATTAAGCTGGGGGTCTGAATTTTCGATAGGGTATCAAACAAAACTGTCGCAGGACTGGGGCTTTAGCGCCGATGTGAACTTTGGGTTTTCAAACAGCATGGTGCTTCAAACCTATTATAACCCCGCTTACCTGGGAATTTATGGCAGTAACGAACTGAGTTTGACCAAGGGCAGAGACCCTCGTCAGTATAACAGCAGCAACTTCGGTTATATTTCAAAAGGCATCTTGAGAACGCAGGAAGCGGTAGATGCGCTGCTGGCGAAAAATCCCAATTACCTTATCGGCGGCGCAAAACCCCAGGTAGGTTTTATGGATTTTGAAGATATTAACGGTGATGGTAAAATAGATGACAATGATGTTACCACCATGTTCGATAGAACAACCAGCATTGTAGGTTTTGGTATCACATTCGGAGTTACCTATAAATCATTCAAACTGCAAACCAACCTTAATTTGCAGGTAGGGGGTAAGAAATTCTATGACAGCGAAGCCAGGAAAGTGCCTACAACGCTTACAAATGCACCGTCTTTCTGGACCGACCACTGGACGCCTGATAACCCAGGCGCCAGGTATCCAAGGGCCGATGCGCCGCTGGCAAGAGAAAATTCAACCTTCTGGGCTGTGAACGGAACAGTAAGTCATATCAATAACGCAGTATTGACCTATAGTTTACCAAAAGCATTGGTCGACAGGTTAAGGCTCCCTGGAATGAAAGTTGCTTTAAGCGGAAGGAACCTGTTAAATATCATAAATCCGTTTGAGTATAAAGATCCTTACACAGGTAACTTTGCCGAATACCCTACGTTGAGGTCTGTTTCATTGGGTGTTAATGTAACATTATAACGATTGCTTATCTAAAAAGAAAAAAAATGAGTTCATTCATAAATAAATTCTCCCGTTATACAGCCGCGTCATTGTTGCTTGTAAGTGTTTTGTGCGGCTGTAAAAAAGGTTTCTTTGATCTGGAAGATCAGAATGGTATCAATGACGAAGGTATCTGGAACAACGAAGGTCCTGCCAGCCTTTTTCTGAACAAAACCTACGATCTCATCATGCCTAACTGGCCTTCAGTTGGAGGTATACATAATACATCGGATGAATTGAACAATGCCAATACCGATTTTTTATATGGTACATTACTTGAAAATTCAGTAACGGATATTGGCACAGGCAACGGTGCCGGCACTAACCGTTACTTTGATATAAGAAGATGTAATGTGGCTATTGATGGAATTAATAACAGTACATTGTCAGATGATGTGAAAATTAAACTCAAAGGCCAGTTCTTCTTTTTAAGGGCTTATGTTTATTTCCGGCTGGTAAGTTTGTATGGTGGCGTTCCGTTGATATTACACGCCCAGGACTTAAATGGGGAAGACTTAAATGTTCCCCGTTCAAAAACAAGTGAATGTATTGCAGCTATTGTTAATGACCTGGATTCTGCAGCCGCTTACCTGCCTGCTTCATGGGGAAGTTCAGATGTTGGCAGAATAACAAAAAACGCAGCGCTTGCTTACAAAGGTAAAGTACTGCTTTATTGGGCAAGTCCCCAGTTTAACCCTGCCAATCTTGCAAATCGTTGGGAAGATGCTTATACCGCCTGTAAACAGGCTTATGATACCTGTGTGGCCAGAGGACAAATTTTATTATCTAATTATGCTAATATTTTTGTTACCGAAGACCATAAAGAAATATTACTGGTACGCAAGCTCGACGCAGTATCCTTAAGTCCGGCCCGTGGTACAAACACTGAATATATTACAAGGCCTTATTCCGAATCAGGTGGCGGCGGTTCTAACCAGCCAACCTGGAACCTGGTGCAGGCTTATACAATGAACAATGGGTTGCCTATTTCACATACTTCATCCGGTTACGATGCTGTGTTGTTCTGGAGAAACAGGGACCCCCGGTTTGAAATGTCGATCGCTTACAATGGCGGCGCGTGGCCGCTTAGTGGTAAAGCGCTTCGTAAACAATGGAACTATACTGGTGTAGTAGATGAAACTGCAAATACCATTATTACCGGCTTTTATTGCAAAAGGATCACTAACCCCACGCTGCAGGCTTCACAGGCTCAGTATAACAGCAATACCGGCGGCGGAAGCGGCATGGATTGGATAGAAATGCGTTTTGCCGAAGTAGTGATGAACCTGGCTGAATGCGCTAACGAAACAGGAAGGCTGACGGAAGCAAAAGATATGGTGCGCCTCATCCGCAAGCGCGCTGGTATTGTACAGGGAACATACGATTACGGACTGAGTGTGGCAACTAATACGGCAGAAATGAGAAGCCTGATCTTAAGTGAAAGACAAGTGGAATTTGCCATGGAAGGAAAGCGTTACTGGGATCTGAGAAGGACCCGCAATTATGGGTTAATTACATCAAGGTTCGGGGTTAAATGGGCTCCCAAACCACCTTATTATGCCGGCACAACCCGCAGTGGCGCATTGGCTACCGATATTTTCCTTGACAAAGCCGATGCCAACGGTGTAAAACCCCGCGATACCGCCAACCTGAATAACAAAAGCGTTTACCAGGCCATGTTTACACCAAGTATTACAACGATTGAAGGGAGTAACGTAGTAAGCATTCCTGAGAAATATTATTTCTACGCTTTGCCCAACTTTTTCAACCAGGCAACCTATACAATGGAGCAAACAAAAGGATGGACCGGCGGCACATTCGATCCGCTGCAATAATTTTTTAAGTGATCATTTTTAAAATTTGATTTATGCAACTGACCTTTTCAAAATATATAATTGCTGCGGGTGTGCTGGTGGCTTTCGGTTATGGATGTGAAAAGAAAGTAGATCCTATAGACACCTATGGCGTTACCGTAGAATATAACAGCAGCAACCCTAAATGCATTACTGAAAATACGGAGATCAATCCCAAGGATAGTATTTACCTTGATTTTACTGTTACCTCAGAAAAAGAAATGGCCTTTGTGGAAATACAGAAGAACGGGGTTAGAATAGATACGTTTGTTGTTTCGGGTGGAAAAACATCGTTTTCTGCAATTAAAGGGTACAGGGCCGACAGTATAGCCGGTGATTATTCTTACCGGGTGTTGGCAAGAACCAAACAGACCGAATTTCTGGGCGATGGCGGCAAACTGCTGACTGTTACGGTAAAGCCCGACTTTAATTTCTGGTCATATCGCATAATGGCTGTTCCCGATACCACCGATAAAGTGAATAAATGCTATTATTCAACCACTACCGGTGAGGCTTTCAATTTTAATGAAGCCGGTGGTAAATCTGCATCTATTGATTTTGGTTATTATTTTGATACAACTTCTATTAGCGGCGTTAAAAATGGGCATACATTCTATGCGCTGAGTGCGCCACAAACGCAACTGAATTTTTATGATATAAGCAGTTGGACCAAGAACGCTACTGTTTTCAAAATGATGCCAAGCAGTGTGAATTTTGTATCGGGCCTTACTTCGGCGGGCGCCATCAATACGCTTATTAAGAATAATATGAATTCCGGTACAGGATCGAAGGTTATTAAAGTTAATACTACAAGTGGAAGCAATGTGATCGGGTTTAAGACCGTGGCTGGAAAATATGGCGCCATTCTTTTCAGGTATGCGAATCAGGCTTCTGATGCTAAAACAACAACCATTGAAGTAGATGTAAAAGTGCAAAAATAAAAGAAGACGATTTTAATTTTCAGTATGTGCAACTTCTGAATGTAGATGATGCGTCTGGATAAATGAACATAAGCTAACAGGGAGGACAAATCATCCTCCCTGTATTTTTACAATACATTGCATCACTTAGAACCTTATCAACTGGAACTGATATCACACACCATGAATTGAAAATTGTTAATGATTATGAAAATGTTTCGCAACCTTCTTTTTGCTTCCGCTGTAACATTGGCAACACCGGTATTGGCACAATACCCGAAGATCCCGCAGGATGTTCAGAAATGGTCAGACTCATTGTTGAATGCAGAACGTGTTCTGTCAGATGCAGCATGGGCCAAAGCATTACCCATTATTGAGCAGGAAGCAAAACAGGGTAAGCCCTATATTCCCTGGGCTGCCCGTCCGTACGATCTGCCTCAGGCAGATATCCTGGCATTCCCTGGTGCAGAAGGTGGCGGCGCCTATAGCTTTGGCGGTCGTGGTGGTAAAGTGTTTGTGGTAACCAGCCTGGAAGACAGAGGCCCCGGTACATTACGCGAAGCATGCGAAGCCGGTGGCGCCCGTATCGTTGTATTCAACGTTGCAGGTATTATTCGCATTAAATCGCCATTGATCATTCGTGCACCTTATATCACTATTGCTGGTCAATCTGCGCCTGGTGATGGTGTTTGTGTTGCCGGTGAATCGGTTTGGATCAATACCCACGATGTGGTTATCCGTTATATGCGGTTCCGTCGCGGCGAAACCAATGTAGGTCGTCGCGATGATGCCATCGGCGGCAATCCCATTGGTAATATCATGATCGACCACGTTTCGGCCAGTTGGGGATTGGATGAGAACATGAGCATGTATCGCCATATGTACAACGACAGCACCGGTATACCCGAACAGAAGCTGGGAACGGTAAACATCACCATCCAGAATTCAATTTTTGCCGAAGCGCTTGATACTTATAACCACTCATTTGGTAGCACATTGGGCGGCGAGAATTGCACCTTTATGCGCAACATGTGGGCGAACAATACCGGCCGTAATCCTTCTGTTGGCTGGAATGGCACCTTCAATTTTGTAAACAACGTTGTATTCAACTGGATGCACCGTTCAAGCGATGGCGGCGACTACCGCGCTATGTATAATTTCATCAACAACTATTTCAAACCTGGTCCGGTAACGCCTAAAAATACACCTGTAGGGCACCGTTTCCTGAAGCCTGAGAGTGGCCGCAGCAAATTAAAATACAAAGTATATGGCCGCGCTTATGTGCATGGCAATATCATGGAAGGCTATGATGCTATAACCAAAAATAACTGGGCTGGCGGCGTACAGGTAGAAGATGAGAGTAATGCCGGAGAATACACCGATTTCATAAAATGGAATGAGCCGTTGCCCATGCCTAAAATGACCATTGTATCGGCTACCGAAGCATTCGGTTATGTAATAAAAAATGCAGGCGCTACCCTGCCTAAACGCGATGCCGTTGATATTCGCATTGCTGAGCAGGTTAAGACCGGTAAGATCAATTATAAAGAAGGCGTACCCCTGCCCGAAAAACAATTTGAACATCGTAAATTGCCTATAGATTCTTACAAATTAGGTATCATAACCGATCCGGCCCAGGTTGGTGGTTATCCTGAATACAAAGGCGCCCCTTACAAGGATAGCGATAACGACGGTATGCCCGATGATTACGAAATTAAAAATGGGTTGAACCCGAAGAACGCAGCCGATGCTTCACTCGATAAAGACAAGGATGGCTATACGAATATCGAAGCGTTCCTCAATAGCCTCGTATCGATGAGCAATGTAAAACCAGATCTAAGTAAAACAGTTAAGAAATAGCAGCTCTTTAAGTACAGCCATGAAAGATTGATCCCAGGCGGGACTGATCCAAAAGATTAGTCCCGTTATTTTTGGATTGACCATCTAACAATGAAAATGACGCAGGTAAAAACATTATTAATCATTCGGCAACCATGTTTTTAACAATCAGACCTTTTTTTATTATCAGCCTGTTGCTGGTTGTATTGACAGGCCACGCCCAGAAAGAAAAAAAGCCGCCACCGCCCCTGGCATTTGAAAAAGGCCGGCTGGTATATGTTGCCGACTCCCTGGGCAACCGTATTCCCGACTTCTCCTTTTGTGGTTATAAAGCAGGCGAAAAAGCCATTCCCGATGCGCCGGTTCGTATAGTGGTGCCTGTAAAGCAAGGCGACGCTACCCACCGTATACAGGCGGCATTGGATTATGTAGCGGCATTACCCCCTGATAAAGACAATATGCGCGGGGCGGTATTATTACAACCCGGCGACTATGAAATAGCCGGTCAGTTGATCATTCGCGCATCCGGTGTCGTTTTACGCGGCAGCGGTTACGGTAACAATGGAACGATCCTGAAAGGCGTCGGCCCCGACCGGCAAACCCTCATCGCCATAGCTGGTAAAAACGACCGGCAGCTCTCCTCTTCAGAAATAAAGCTCACCGATAAATATATCCCAGTCAATAGTGTTACGTTCAATGTAGCATCACCCCATACATTCAAGGTGGGCGATAAAGTAATGGTCCACCGGCCATCCACCGCCAACTGGATCAATGAACTGCATACTGCGCATTTTGGCGGCGGTATAACCGCATTGGGCTGGAAACCCGGCCAGCGCGATCTCTATTGGGACAGAACAATTGTTGCGGTAAATAATAATTCAATTCAAATAGACGCGCCGATCACAACTGCCCTCGATGAACAGTTTGGCGGCGGTTTGATCGCTTCGTACAACTGGCCCGGCCGAATTCAGGATGTGGGCGTTGAGAACGTACGTTGTGTATCGGAATATGACGTGAACAATCCGAAAGATGAAGCCCATCGCTGGATGGCTATTACTATAGAAAATACCGCTGATGCCTGGGTACGTCAGGTGGTGTTTGAACATTTTGCCGGTTCGGCCGTGTTTGTAACAGAAACCAGTAAACGTATTACGGTAGAAGATTGTAAATCGCTGGCTCCGGTATCAGAGATCGGTGGACTGCGTCGCAATACATTTTTTACAGCCGGTCAGCAATCGTTGTTCCAGCGGTTGTATGCAGAATACGGCGGTCATGATTTTGCAACCGGCTTTTGCGCGGCTGGTCCCAACGCTTTTGTACAATGCGAGTCACACAAAGCTTTTAGTTTCAGTGGCGGCCTCGATAGCTGGGCTTCCGGTGTGTTGTTCGATATGGTGACGATTGACGGACAGGCGATCAGCTTTATGAACCGCGGCCAGGATGGCAATGGCGCCGGCTGGAATGTGGCCAATAGTGTTTGCTGGAATTGTTCTGCATCCCGTATTGATTGTTATCAACCACCCACTGCGCAGAACTGGTCGTTTGGTAGCTGGGCGCAATTTTCAGGCGATGGTTATTGGGGCGAATCGAACAATACCATAGAGCCGCGTAGTTTGTATTATGCACAGCTCAAAGAACGTTTGCAGGAAGATCTTACCAGCAGGATGCAATTGCTGTTGATAGGGACAGATGCTACCAGTAGTCCGACAGTAGCACAGGCTGCGGAATTAACGGCCATGTCTATAAAACCACAGCCCACCGTATCAGAATTTATTGACGGCGCCAGCAAACGGCAACCCATACCCGTTGCTGCTGCTGGTGTTAAAACCATAGATGAAATTGGATTTAAACAACCGGCCACTCCGCAACCCGGCGCTGCTATGAATGTGCAGAATGGCTGGCTGGTGCGCGGCAATGCGGTATTAACAGGAACAAGAGCCGAATCACCCTGGTGGAGCGGCAACCCCCGCCGTTATGGAGTGGTGAATGCCAAACCGGCCATCACGCGTTTTATTCCCGGTGAAACGGGCAAAGGATTGACTGATGACCTTTGTGAAATGACCGATACCATGATGGCAAAACACCAGGTAGCTTTTGAACAGAACTACGCTTTGTGGTACGAGCGCCGTCGTGATGATCATGAGCGCATCCGCCGCATCGATGGTGATGTGTGGACGCCCTTTTATGAATTGCCTTTTGCCCGCAGTGGAAAAGACACGGCCTGGGATGGGTTGAGTAAATACGACCTTACGAAATACAACCACTGGTACTGGAACCGCCTGAAACAATTTGCCGACCTGGCCGATCAGAAAGGACTGGTGCTGGTACATCAAAATTATTTCCAACACAACATCATTGAAGCCGGCGCCCATTATGCCGATTTTCCCTGGCGGCCGGTGAATAACATCAACAATACCGGTTTCCCTGAACCGCCGCCGTATGCGGGTGATAAACGCATCTTCATGGCGGAACAGTTTTACGATGTAACCCATCCGGTACGCCGCGAATTGCACCGGGCTTACATTCGCCAATGCCTTAATAATTTTGCCGATAACAATGGCGTGATCCAGTTAACCAGTTCAGAATACACCGGGCCTTTACATTTTATACAGTTCTGGATAGACGTTATAAAAGAGTGGGAGAAAGATACAGGTAAGAAAGCATTGATCGGCTTAAGCGCAACTAAAGACGTACAGGATGCTATTTTAGCCGATGCCAACCGCGCTGCTTTTATTGATCTTATTGATATCCGCTACTGGCATTATCAGCAGGATGGCACGGCATACGCGCCATTGGGCGGACAAAGCCTGGCTCCCCGTCAGCAGGCGCGCCAGTTCAAACCTAAAAAAACTTCCTTTGAGCAGGTGTATCGCGCCGTTAGAGAATACCGCGATAAATTTGCCGGCAAAGCAGTGATGTATTCCGGTGATAACTACGATAACCTGGGTTGGGCGGTGTTTATGGCTGGGGGGTCATTAGCGAATATTCCTGTTATGGCCGATGCAGGGTTTATAACCGCGGCTGCTGCAATGAAGCCGGTAGATGGTTCCATTAAAGAACAATACACTTTAACAAATGCAGGTAATGGTTATATCATTTATGGAAATAATGATATTCAGGTTAATCTCACCAACGTACCTGGCGCCTTCAGGGTAAAATGGTTTGACCCTGCCACTGGTCATGTAATAGGAAAGGAAGAGAAGATCAGAGGCGGGAAAGTGGTGTCTTTGAAGAATGTGAAGGGTGGGAGTGTGGTTGCGTGGATAAGGAAAGGCTAATGTGCAAATTTGCAAATGTGAAAATGTGCAAATGGAAACAGGGATGATCGATAATTAAATATCAGTATTGTAATAAGTATGTTTAAAGTTATTTCGCTCGTGTTAATGGCTGCGATGGCAGCGGGAGGAGTTCGGACCGCTGATAATCCGCGTCCGATGCAAGCGCTGAAGCCTTTAAAAGTTTCCGCCAATGGCCGTTATTTTATGACGGCCGATGGAAAGCCTTTTTTCTGGTTAGGCGATACCGGTTGGTTGTTGTTCTCCAGGCTTAAACGCGAGGAAGCTATTACCTACCTGGACGATCGCAAACAAAAAGGCTTTAATGTAATTCAGGTAATGGTGCTGCATACAACAAAGGTGGTAAATGCATATGGCGATACGGCTTTAAAAAATAGTAATGTAGCCACGCCCATAATAACCCCGGGCAATAATGCTGACAATGCTTCACAATACGACTATTGGGACCATATAGATTTCATTGTTAAAGCTGCAGCAGAACGTGGCATTTACATTGCCATGGTGCCCATCTGGGGCAGTGAAGTAAAAGCTGGTAAAGTAAGCCCTGTACAGGCAAAACAATATGCAACATTTTTGGCTGGTCGTTATAAAACACAACCCAATATTGTTTGGTTGAATGGCGGCGATATCAGAGGAACAGATTCCATGACCCTATGGAAGGCGCTTGGTACAACCTTGCATGAAAAAGATCCCGGTCATTTGATGACCTTTCATCCGCGCGGACGTACAACGTCTTCGATCTGGTTTCACAACGAGACGTGGTTACAGTTCAACATGTTTCAGAGCGGCCACCGCCGTTATAACCAGGATACCAGCGCCGGTGACCTGCACTATGGAGAAGACAACTGGAAGTACACAGAAATGGATTATCGCAAAACACCGGTAAAGCCCACCTTCGATGGAGAGCCTTCCTATGAAGAGATCCCGCAGGGGTTACATGACTCCCTGGAGAAAAGATGGGGTGCCGATGATGTAAGGCGGTATGCTTACTGGTCGGTATTTGCCGGCGGTTGTGGCTATACTTATGGCAACAATGCCGTTATGCAAATGCACCGTCCGAATGATACCGACGGCAACTATGGTGTAACAAATAATTGGTACGAAGCGATCAACGCGCCGGGAGCAGCACAAATGCAGCATATAAAAAATTTGATGCTGTCCAGGTCTTATTTCGACCGCGTACCAGACCAGTCGTTGATAGCCGGTGAAGCAGGAGAGCAATATGATCGCTTAATAGCCACCCGTGGAAAGAACTATGCAATGGTATATACCTATACAGGCAGAAATATTTCAGTAAAGATGGATAAGCTTGCAGGTAAAAGTAGCAAAGCCTCGTGGTACAACCCGCGGGATGGGAAATACACTGCGATCAATAGCCGTGTCACGGGTAATGGTACGTTTACCAATAAAGGCGTGCAGGAGTTCGATGCACCGGGAGAAGTGAAAGAAGGGAATGACTGGGTGCTAGTTTTGGATACCCCCTAGCTTCCTAAGAGCGGGCGTTTTGCTTACAGCTTGCGGCTTGAAGCTTGCAGCTGTATTTGTATTTGCTTGCAGCTTACGGCTTGCAGCTTATAGCTGTTCTTGATAAAATGATCATGCGAGTTTTAATATACATAACATGCATTTTTCTGGTTTCCTGCACGGCGCAGAAACCCGTGTACCTATTCACGTCATTTAACGAGCCCGCTACAGACGGGTTGCGATTTTTGTACAGCTATGATGGCTATAAGTGGACAGATGTTGGTCGCACCTTTGTTAAACCTGAGGTAGGCAGTAAAGTAATGCGCGATCCCTCTATGGCAAAAGGCGCCGATGGCGAATACCACCTGGTTTGGACGAGCGGCTGGAACAAAGACAAAGGATTTGGCTATGCGCATTCGAAAGATCTGGTGCATTGGTCAGCGCCCGAATTCATTCCCGTTATGGAAAATGACTCCAATGTGGTGAATGTGTGGGCGCCGGAGATCTTTTATGATGATGAGAGTAACCAGTTCATTATCGTTTGGGCTTCTACCATTCCGTTTAAATTCCCGAAAGGGCAGGAGGATGAAAACAATAATCACCGCTTGTATTATACAGTGACCAAAGATTTTACAACCTTCTCCCCATCCAAATTATACCTCGATCCCGGTTTCAGCGTCATTGATGCCGTGATCGTGAAAAGAGCTGCAAAGGATTATGTGTTGGTGTTGAAAGATAATACCCGCCCTAACCGAAATATTAAAGTGGCATTTGGCAAAGATCCACTCGGTCCATGGGAAAATGTATCCGCACCCTTTACCGGAAATTTTACCGAAGGTCCTTCCGTAGCAAAAGTGGGTAACGAATGGCTGATCTATTACGATGCGTATCGCAACAAGCGTTATGATGCCGTAAAGACAAGCGATTTTATTCATTTTGATTCAGTGGCTGTTTCAGTACCTGTAGGGCATAAACACGGGACGATCTTTATGACTACAAAGAAAGTGTTGAATGGAATAATAGCGAGTAGTAAGTAGTGAGTAGCGAGTAGGGAAGACACAAGTTGGGAAGCTTTGAGTGCTTCGGATAGTAATGAATGACGAAATGTAATCCTACTAGCCACTAGCTACTAGCCGAACTTAAAAATGAAATGATGAACTTTATTAATAAAATAGCATTCTTAGGATCAATTACATTCACCTGCATGCAACTGACCGCCCAGCAAGACACCGTGCGTTATGTTGGAACTACTTTAGCAAACGTAGACTATCATCATGGGCAGTTGTCGCCGGCTGTGGGTGTGCACAACATCCAGGTAATGCGGGCCAACCGCGAGCAACCTGATGCGGCCAATGGTTTTGGCTGGACGTACAACCACGCGCCCATGCTCACCTATTGGAACAACACCTTTTTCCTGGAATACCTCAGCAATCCCGTTGGGGAACATGTGCCGCCGGGTCAATCGGTGCTGATGACATCCAAAGATGGTTATCACTGGTCCACGCCAGTTGTTGTATTTCCACCTTATAAGATCGCCGATGGTACCACCAAGGAAGGCTATAATGGGGTAGCGAAGGACCTCACAGCGGTTATGCATCAGCGCATGGGCTTTTATATTTCTGCTAAGAACAGGTTGCTGATATTTGCCTATTACGGCATGGTGCTGGGGCCGAAAGATGATCCCAACGATGGCAATGGAATTGGTCGCGTGGTGCGGGAGATCTATAAAGACGGCAGCTTTGGCCCTATCCATTTCATCCGGTACAACCACGCATTCAATGCAAAAAATACAGACTATCCATTTTTTGAGCGCAGCAAGGACAAAGGATTTGTAGAGGCTTGTAAAGAAGCATTAGGCAATACCTTGTTATTACAACAATGGAGCGAAGAGGCCGATCGCAATGATCCGTTGATCGCGTTGCACAACAATAATTACAAAGCATTCAACTCTTACGAATTACCCGATGGCAGAACGGTTGGGTTGTGGAAGGTGGCGTTAACATCGATCAGTGCCGATAAAGGCAAAACCTGGTTATACAACCCGGTACGCGCGCCCCGCTTCGTGAACAGCAATGCCAAGATCTGGGGACAGCGTACATCAGATGGAAAATATGTTACCGTATACAATCCATCGGAGTTTCGCTGGCCGTTGGCGCTCTCTGTAAGCGATGATGGATTGAACTATAAAAACCTGTTGCTGGTAAACGGCGAGATCACTTCCATGCGCTATGGCGGAAATTATAAAAGTTATGGACCGCAATACGTACGTGGACTGGAAGCAAACGCCACCTCGCCCGATGGCAATTGCTGGGTAACCTATAGCATGAACAAAGAAGATATTTGGGTTACGAGCATACCCGTACCGGTGAAAGATAAAGTTGACCAGGATGTGAACGATGATTTCCCGGAATTGCCTGCCGCCAGCGCATTAAAGGAATGGAATATATACAGTCCATTATGGGCGCCGGTATCGTTAGAGAAGGTTACTGATGCCACGCAACAATTGGTCATAAAAGACAAAGATCCATTTGACTATGCTAAAGCAGAGCGCGTATTGCCGGCTGCAAAGAAAATGACAGCAACCTTTTCTGTTACGCCGCAGCAGGACGATCACGGTAACCTGTACATCGAGTTTCAGGATGGCAAAGGGAATGCAGGCATCAGGTTGGTATTTGATTCAACCGGAACACTGACCGTAAAGGCAGGCTATAGAAATAAGAGCATTACAAAGTATAAAGCAGGCGTGCCCTATAATATTACCGTGTCGTTAAATACAGAGGCTCGTTTTTATACCGTATCAGTAAATGGAAAGCAGGAGGGCGGCAACCAGATCTTCTTTGCACCCCTTGAGAATGTGCAACGCTTCGTGTTCAGAACAGGCGATGTACGACGCTTTCCTGATGCCGATACCCCCACCGACCAGATGTATGACCTGCCTAACCCCGGCGCACAGGCCAAACTGGCAGCGTATTATATCAAATCGGTGAAAACAAAAAAAGAACTGTAAGCAGAAGAAAATGATTAAAAAAGTAGTCATATTATCACTTTCTATTGTATTGTACACAAGCTGTGCTGTTGCTCAAAAAAGCAAAAAGAACGGTGGCGCTATACTGAAGGCGGAAAACTTCCGGCACTATGTAGATTATTTCAATAAAATGGAAGATGAGAACATCGCGCAGGCCATTCCCAATGCGCAGTCGTGGGACTGGATGAAAGCGAATATTCCGTTGTTCGAATGTCCACAGCAGAACTTTGAAGAAATGTGGTACTACCGTTGGTGGACATTGCGGAAGCACATCAAGCAAACGCCGGTGGGTTATGTGTTTACCGAATTCCTGGTGAACCGTTCTTATGCCGATAAATACAACCTCATCGCCAGTGCGTTGGGGCATCATATTTATGAAGCCCGCTGGTTGCATGACAATAAATACCTCAACGAATACCTGCACGTATGGTACCGGGGTAACGATGGCAAACCCATGAAAAGGTTACATACTTTCAGCAGTTGGAATAGCAATGCCCTGTATAACCGGTACCTGGTAAATGGCGATAGCAGCTATTTGCTGAATATGCTTCCGGACCTGGAAACAGATTACGCTGATTGGGAAGCAGAAAGGCGATTGCCGAACGGTCTTTTCTGGCAGGCAGATGTAAAGGATGGCATGGAAGAGTCTATCAGCGGTGGCAGAAAGGAAAAGAATGCCCGGCCTACCATTAATAGTTATATGTATGGGAATGCCATGGCATTATCCATTATCGAAAGCATGGCTGGTAACAAGGTCAAAGCAGACCTGTATGCATTAAAGGCAGACAGCATTAGGAAGTTATTTCATCAGCTGCTCTGGAATGCGAAGGATACCTTTTTTGAAACCCGGAAGCAGGCAGATACAATGGCCAATGTGCGGGAAGAAGTCGGTTTTATTCCCTGGTATTTCAATTTGCCCGATGCAGGATATGAAGCAGCCTGGAAAAAAATAACAGATGAGAAGGGGTTCTTTGCACCATTCGGTTTAACTACGGCGGAAAGAAATCATCCGCAATTCCGTACGCATGGCTGTTGCCAGTGCGAATGGGATGGCGCGGTATGGCCTTATGCCACTTCGCAAACAATGACTGCCATGGCCAATTTAATGAATAACTATCAACAGTCAGTAGTGAACGATTCGGTGTACTTCCGGTTGATGGAGTTGTATGTTGAATCGCAATACTATCGTGGCCGTCCCTATATAGGCGAGTACCTCGACGAAAAGACCGGCTATTGGTTAAAAGGCGACCAGGAACGCAGCCGCTATTATAATCACAGTACATACAACGACCTGGTGATAACAGGATTGATGGGCTTGCGTCCACGCGCTGATAATACGATAGAAGTAAATCCGCTGATACCGGAAAATAAATGGGCCTGGTTCTGCCTGGATAACGTATCGTATCATGGAAAAACAGTAACGATCATCTGGGATAAAGATGGAACGAAATATAAAAAGGGCAAAGGATTAAGTGTATGGGTGAATGGAAAGAAGGTGGCCGCCGCCGATAATTTACAACGGGTAACCGGAGCGTTTTAATTATAAGGCGTGTCACGGCTTGAAGCCATGGCACGCCTGTGCAATCGGAACAATAGAGTAATCAGAATAGAAGAATAGATGGAAATGAAACCGACTATAAAAAATAATTTGTTTAAGGCGCTGGCCTTCGCTTGCAGCATACAGCTTATAGCTTATAGCTCTTCGAAAGCTCAACAAACCGAGATCCAATACCTCTCCGGTACCGGTAGCGATAAAACCGTTAACTGGCAATTCTTCTGTACCGCGGGCCGTAACTCTGGCAAATGGACAACCATTCCGGTTCCATCGAACTGGGAATTGCAGGGCTTTGGAAAATACAATTATGGCCACGATAAAGATTCCCTACGTGGTAAAGAACAAGGCTTATACAAATACAACTTCACCGTGCCTGCTAACTGGCAGGGCAGAACGATCAACATTGTTTTTGAAGGTTCCATGACCGACACCGAAGTAAAGATCAATGGCCAGTCAGCAGGTGCAAAACACCAGGGATCGTTCTATTGTTTCACCTACAACATCACGAAGCTGTTAAAATTTGGAAAGAAGAATTTGCTGGAAGTAACGGTAAGCAAGCATTCAGCCAATGAATCGGTGAACGGTGCAGAACGCCGCGGTGATTACTGGATCTTCGGCGGTATCTTCAGGCCCGTATTTTTACAGGCGCTTCCGGTTGAACATATTGCTCACGTAGCAGTAGATGGAAAAGCAACGGGCGCTTTTACTGCCAAGGTAAAACTCTCAACAGCAACACAAGCTGATGAAGTAACAGCCCAGTTGTATACCATGGATGGCAAAAAGGCCGGTAACGCCTTTTCTGCAACAATTAAAGCCGGTGATTCGGTAGCTATGTTGCAAACAACAGTAGCTTCTCCGTTACTATGGACACCGGAATTTCCCAACCGGTACCGTGTTGAGCTTACTTTACTGGCAAAAGGAAAACCGGTTCATGTCATTCAGGAGAAATTCGGATTTCGAACAGTAGAAGTGCGCGAGCGCGATGGCATTTACCTGAATGGCGTTAAAATAAAATTCAAAGGCGTGAACCGCCATTCTTTCTGGCCTGCCACCGGCCGGGCGATGAATGAAACCCGGAGTATTGAAGATGTGCAAATGATAAAAGACATGAACATGAATGCGGTGCGGATGTCGCATTATCCGCCCGATGCGCATTTTCTGAACGCCTGTGATTCACTGGGATTAATGGTGCTGGACGAATTAGGCGGCTGGCACAAAGCATACGATACACAAGTGGGTTCTATATTGGTAAAGGAAATGATCGCGCACGATTGCAATCATCCTTCCATCGTGATCTGGGACAACGGCAATGAAGGCGGACATAATTTTGAGCTTGACCATTGGTTCGATGAACTGGACCTTCAGCAACGTCCGTTGATCCATCCCTGGCAGGTGTTCCGTCAGTTCGATACCCAGCATTATATCAACTATGATTATGGCAACGACACCCATTTGCATGGTCATAAAATAACTTTTCCTACAGAGTTCCTGCATGGTTTATATGATGGCGGTTTAGGCTCAGCGCTGGAAGATTACTGGGAACTGATGTGGCGTCATCCGTTGTCGGCGGGTGGCTTCCTGTGGGTATTTGCCGATGAAGGGGTAGCCAGGAAAGACAAAAACGACAGTATTGACAATGATGGCAACCACGCGCCGGATGGAATTGTAGGTCCCTTCCATGAAAAAGAAGGCAGCTATTATACCATTAAAGAAGTATGGGCACCGGTACATTTTGAACAAAAAGATCTTACCGCTGCCTTTAACGGGCATTTCCGTGTAGAGAACCGGTATCATTTTACCAATCTCAATCAATGCCGCTTCACCTTTAAGCTGGCATCGCTGCAAAATGGTAATAAGGAGACCACTACCGGCACGGTTACTGTTCCTGATATCGCACCAGGTACAACAGGCGCCATTACCTGCAACCTGCCGGCCAACTGGCAACAATACAGTGTGCTGTATGTAACGGCTTACGACGCGCATCAAAAAGAGATCTATACCTGGAGCTGGCCCATTAAATTACCATCTGCTATGGCGCAAACCCTGGTGAAACAGGAGGGCAAAGCGGCTGTTACAGTTGAAGAAAAAGATTCTTTGATCATTGCCACTGCCGGTGATGTTGTCATTTCTTTCCATACAACGACCGGTTTATTGCAAATGGTACAAAATGGAAAAGGCTTTATTCCATTAAGCAATGGTCCCATATTATGTGAAGGCGAAACGGGTTTTGTTAAATGGAATACCCGCAAAGAAGGCAATAACCAGGTTATTGCTGCTGAATTCCAGAAGAAAAGCCTTTGCCAAATGTTAGAGTGGACGGTATACCCATCAGGCTGGGTAAAAATGCAGGTAAAATATTATCCGAAGGAATATGAGACTTCGTTAGTAGGTATTAACTTCTCTTTTCCCGAAAGCATTGTGAAATCAATACAATGGGTTGGTAATGGTCCATACCGTGTTTGGAAGAACCGTATGAAGGGTGTTACATTGAATGCCTGGAATAAAGAGTACAACAATACTTCAACCGGCGAAGGCAAGCTGGTATACCCTGAGTTCAAAGGGTATTACTCTAATCTGTATTCGATGAAGCTGATCACATCTGGTCAACCGCTGACAGTTGTGTGCAACAATGAAGATGTTTTCTTACGATTGTTCACGCCCCGGTTCTCGGTAACGCCATTCAATACGGCGCCGGTTTTCCCGGGCGGCGATCTGTCGTTCATGCATGGCATTTCACCGATCGGTACCAAATCGCAGAAAGCAGAGAAGATGGGACCCATGGGCCAAAAGCACATGTTTTTTGACTATTGGAAAGACCCGATGTATGCGAAGGATATTACGCTGTTTTTCGATTTTTCGGGAGAGTAGGGTAGGTTGATAAGTTAACAAGTTGATAAATAGAAATTCACCATTGACGGCTACTGTATTTGCTTATAGCTTACAGCTTATGGCTTTTAGCTATTTTCACGATTGCCGACACACGAAAAGCGTATCGAACAAAATGAACATTGTTATAAAATACAGATTCTCTTTATTAGTGAGCACATTGCTGTTGTTATCAACTGCAACTACTGTTGCACAGATCACCGTGCAGCGCCTGCGTTGTGAAATGTTGAATAACCCGGCTGGTATTGATGTAACACAACCGCGCCTGAGCTGGCAGCTTTCCGGCAGGGCCCGCAACATTCAACAGACCGCTTACCAGGTGTTGGTGGCTTCTACACCGGAAAAACTGGCGCGGCACGAGGGAGATATCTGGAATTCGGGCAAAGTGACTTCCAACCAATCTATACACGTAGTATATAAAGGCAAACCACTCGCCAGCCGCACCGCCTGTTACTGGAAAGTAAAACTGTGGACGAACAAAGGCGAAACAACCTGGAGCGAAACCGCTTCCTGGAGTATGGGATTATTATCACCCATTGACTGGAAAGCAAAATGGATCGGCCTGGATAAAGCCATGCCCTGGGACAGTGTTACCCAGTTCTCCCGCTTATCTGCCCGGTATTTTCGTAAAACATTCACTGAGCCGTCTGCAGTAAAAAAAGCAACGGTATATGTATCAGGCCTGGGTTTGTATGAACTGTTCATCAATGGTCAGCGAATAGGCGACCAGGTAATGGCGCCGGGTGCTACCGATTACACTAAGTCTGTTCTGTACAACACATACGATGTAACTGCCCAATTGCAAAGGGGGAACAACGTCGTTGCCGCCGTATTGGGCAATGGCCGTTTCTTTACCATGCGGCAGAACTACAAGCCAAAGAAGATCAAAACATTTGGTTTTCCTAAACTGCTATTACAACTGGAAATAGTTTATGCCAATGGAACTAAAAAAAGTATTGTTACCGATGGTTCCTGGAAAATGACTGCCGACGGTCCTATTCGTACCAATAACGAATACGATGGCGAAGAGTATGATGCTACCAAAGAATTGACCGGCTGGAACAATACCGGTTTTAATGATAACAGTTGGCAACAACCGCAAGTGGTGCAGGCGCCGGGTGGCCGTTTGATCGCTCAAATGAATGAACCCATTAAAGTAATGCAAACCATCAGGCCGGTGAATATAGCACAGCCAAAACCGGGTGTATTCATTTTGGACATGGGACAAAATATGGTAGGCCGGTTGGAGATGCGGGTAAAAGCAAGCAAAGGCCAGCAGGTGCAATTGCGTTTTGCAGAAAGCCTGCAGCCAAACGGCGAATTGTACGTAGCCAATCTGCGCGACGCCAAAGTAACCGATAAATACACTGCCAAAGGAAGTGGTACAGAAACCTGGCAACCCACTTTTGTGTATCATGGATTCCGGTATGTTGAGATCACGGGTTATCCCGGTACGCCCACTATCAACGACTTCGAAGGAAAGGTAATTTATGATGCCATTGCAACAACCGGAACGTTTGAAACTTCCAATGAAATAGTCAACCGTATTCATAAAAACGCCTGGTGGGGCATAAGCGGTAATTACAAAGGAATGCCGCTGGATTGTCCGCAACGCAATGAACGCATGCCCTGGCTCGCTGATCATGCTGTTGGTTCATTAGGCGAAAGTTTTCTGTTTGGTAATGGGAATCTGTACGCGAAATGGCTGCAGGACATTGAAGAAGCACAAACCGCAGAAGGCTCTATTCCCGATGTTGCCCCGGCTTATTGGAATTATTACAGTGATAATATGACCTGGCCCGGCACTTATGTAACTATTGCCGACATGCTGTATAACCAGTACGGCGATAAGCGGGTGATTGAAAAGCATTATGCCTCTATGAAAAAATGGTTGGCATACATGCAGCGTAAATACATGAAGGATTTTATTGTTACCAAAGATAAATATGGCGACTGGTGTGTGCCGCCCGAATCCCCGGAATTGATCCATTCGAAAGACAGCGCCCGTAAAACAGATGGTACGCTCATTGCTACCGCGTATTATTATCGCATGCTGTGGTATATGCAACGCTTTGCCGGCTTATTGAACAAGCCGGAAGATGCCAACACATTTGCTGCGCTGGGTAACAACATACAGCAGGCATTCAACAAAAACTTTTACAATAAACAAAAGAAGTGGTACAGCAATAACACCGTTACGGCTAACCTGTTGCCGTTGTATTTTAATATTACGCCCGATAGTTTGAAAGAAGGGGTGTTTAATAATATCTCTCATAAAATATGGACTGAAAACCATGGCCACATCAGTACCGGTGTTATCGGGGTGCAATGGCTGATGCGTTGTTTAAGCGACTACAAGTTGCCCGATATGGCGTACACCCTGATTGCTGATACTACGTATCCCTCCTGGGGGTATATGGTAAAGCATGGCGCAACTACCATTTGGGAATTATGGAATGGCAACACGGCTAACCCCAGTATGAACTCGCAAAACCATGTGATGCTGCTAGGCGACCTGCTCGTGTGGATGTACGAGAATGCAGCGGGTATTAAATCCGATAGTAAAGAGACCGGTTTCAAAAAGATCATCATGCAACCCACGCCGTTAGATGGATTGCATTTTGTAAACGCTTCGTATGAATCGATGCATGGTGCCATAAAAAGCGCCTGGAAAAAAGAGATTGACCGCTTTGAATGGCATGTTACCATCCCGGCCAATACAACCGCGCTGCTGTATGTTCCGGCTGATGATGTGCAGCATATTATGGAGAACAACAAACCGGTAACAGATGCCGAAGGCATTCGCTTCGTACGCATGGAAGGGAAGAAGGCAGTGCTGGAAGTGGGCTCGGGCGAATATGCTTTTGTTTCCCTGTATAAATTGAAAAGCGGTATTGTAGCAGATGAGTTCATATTCAATAAAACGTCTTTCCCTGAAAGCCATGGCGCTACTATAGCGGAAACGCCGAAAGGACTGGTGACTGCCTGGTTTGGTGGCACCAAAGAAAGAAACCCGGATGTGATGATCTGGGTAAGCCGCCGGGTAAACAACCAGTGGACGGAACCGGTAGCTGTGGCCAATGGCATTGTGAACGATACCTTGCGCTATGCCTGCTGGAATCCTGTGTTGTATCAGGTTCCCAATGGAGATTTGATCTTGTTCTATAAAGTAGGACCCAATGTAGGTGGCTGGAAAGCCTTTATGATCCGTTCAGCCGATCATGGCGTTACCTGGAGTAAACCGCAAGCCATGCCTGAAGGCTTTTTAGGTCCGGTTAAAAACAAACCGGTGCTGTTAAGCAATGGCGATTTAATTAGTCCATCGAGTAAAGAAGTGAATGGCTGGACGGTACATTTTGAAGTATCGTCCGATATGGGCAAAACCTGGAAAATGGTGGGTCCCATCAACCCGGATAAAAAGATAAACGCTATTCAGCCGAGTGTGTTGGTCCATAAAGATGGCAGGCTGCAAATATTATGTAGAAGCAAAAGCGCTGCGGTGGTGGAATCATGGTCAACCGATAACGGTAAGACCTGGTCGCCATTAGCTGAAACCGAATTGCCGAACAATAACTCGGGTACAGATGCCGTGACCTTACAGGATGGCCGTCAGTTGATCGTATACAATCATGTGAGAACGCCCAAAGGAGCGCCCAAGGGGGCACGTACGCCATTGAATGTGGCAGTGTCACAGGATGGAAAAAAATGGAGTGCTGCCCTGGTACTGGAAGATTCACCGGTGAGCCAGTATTCATATCCGTCAGTGATTCAGTCTGCCGATGGCATGGTGCACATTGTATATACCTGGCGCCGCCAGCGTGTTAAATATGTGAAAGTAGATCCGTCGAAGTTGCAGTTGGCGCCGATTGAAAGTTTTAAATCGGGTGATCAGATGGGAGATAGTGAATTGTGAGACAGTTTATTGTTTATAGTTTATGGTTTATTGTTGCTGAATAATCGGAATAGCTGAATACAATCGTTCATTCCGAATAAAAGAACCATAAACTACAAACCACAAACCATAAACTGATAAATATGTTCGAAATGAAACATTGTAATTCATATGCAAGATCTATTGAAAATAAATTTTCCTGGTAAACTCGTATTTGGTAAAGGAACATTGGAGCAATTACCCGATGAAATTACTGCCTTATCCTGTAACCGGCTATTAATTGTGACCATTTCGCCGTTGCTTACCCAGTTGAATACATTGATCGCTATACTGGAAGCAAGGGGCGTAAAAGTATTTGTGAACATGAGCATTATGCGCGAACCTACTTTTGCAGAAGTGCAGCAGATGATGCAGGAAGTAAGCGGGTTCAATCCCGATGTAGTGGCAGGCATAGGTGGCGGCAGTGTACTGGATGTGGCTAAACTGATTGCCGCATTATTGGACAATGAACAGGGCCTGAAAGAAATAACCGGTATCGGGCTACTGAAAAAGCGTTCCAAAAAACTGATCTGTATACCGGCTACATCCGGTACAGGCAGCGAGGTGTCGCCCAATTCTATCCTGGTTGATGAAGCAGATAATCAGAAGAAAGGCATTATTAGTCCTTTCCTGGTGCCAGATATAGTGTATATAGATCCGCTATTAACGATGAGCGTGCCGCCTTCTATTACGGCTGTAACTGGTATCGATGCATTAACGCATTGCCTGGAAGCATATACCAATTTGTTTGCGCATCCATTGATCGATGTGTACGCTTTTGAAGGCATGCGATTGATCGCAGCGCACATCGTGCAGGCAGTGCAAAATGGAAAGGATTCAGCCGCGCGTACCCAGTTAGCGATGGGTAGTTTGCTGGGGGGATTTTGTTTAGGTCCGGTTAATACAGCCGGCGTGCATGCCCTGTCGTATCCCCTGGGAAGTACTTTCCATCTTACCCATGGTTTATCGAATGCTTTGTTGTTACCCTATGTAATGGAGTTTAATTATGTGGCAGCGCCCAAACGCTATGCAGATGTAGCAATAGCTCTGGGTTGCGATCGCCAGGCAGATGATATAAAAACAGCTTTGAAGGGTATTGAAAAGATCCGTTCCCTGATCAGCGATTGCGGTATCCCGGCGCGGTTACGGGATGTAGGCATTCCCAAAGAAGCCATATCGCAAATGGCGGTGGATGCCATGAAGATCACCCGGTTATTAAAGAACAATCCGCGGCCGATCACCGAAGCGGATGCCATTGAAATTTATAATGCAGCTTATTAAACAATGCAACACCGCACCCGGAACGGAAAGCGACGGGGATTACTTTGAGAGCAGTATGAGAAAGCGAGTGGCGAGTAGTGAGTAGCTGGTAGGAAACGAAAAACGGGAACTGTATTGGCTTATAGCTTACAGCTTTTCTAACAAAATTATTATGATACGAAAATTTATTTTTTGCATCTGGATGCTGGTTTCAATCGATTGCCTAAGCCAGACATCCGACGATGCCTACCGGGAGCCGTTGAAACAGGTGTTGAAGGAGATCGAGCAGCAATATGGCATCAGGATCAGGTTCAGCGACGCTATGGTGAGCGATCGTTGGGTAACCTATGCCCGCTGGCGCTTTCGGCCCGATGTGGAGAAGACGCTGGCAAACGTATTGGCATCCCAGGACCTTTCCTTCAGCAAGACCGGCGATAAAAGTTATAAGATCAGTGCGTTTCAATATCATTTGAAAACGGTGGAAGAAGGCAAAGCGCAATTGGAATACCTGTCATCTTTATATAATGATGTGGCCAGTTGGGAGAAACGCAAAAGCGAATTACGCGCCTGCATGTATTCCGCTTTGCAATTGTCGCCCATGCCTGCGGCGCCGGCATCAAAACCTGTCATTACGCCGGTGCGGAAGATGGATGGCTATACGGTAGAAAATATTGCCTTTGAAATATTGCCCGGAGTGTATACCAGCGCGTCATTGTATCGCCCGGCAAAAGTTAAAGGAAAGATCCCCGTCGTGTTATGCCCGGACGGTCATTGGGACAAACACCGTTACCGTGCCGATTGCCAGTATCGCTGTGCCACGCTGGCCCGTATGGGTTGTATGGCCATCAGCTACGACATCTTTGCCTGGGGTGAATCGCTGTTGCAATTCAAATCTGAAGATCATCGGCGTAGCCTGGCCATGACGGTACAGGCATTGGGCGCTTTTCGCATCCTGGATTATCTGCTGGCATTAAAAGAAGCGGATACCAGTCGCGTTGCCATTAGTGGCGGTTCGGGTGGGGGAAGCCATACCATGCTGGTAACGGCACTGGATGATCGCATTAAATTAAGCGTGCCGGTAGTTATGTTGTCATCGTATCATAGTGGCGGCTGCCCCTGCGAAAGCGGTATGCCGGTGCATTTATGTGGTGGCGGCACTAATAACCCGGAAATAGCGGCAATGGCGGCGCCTCGTCCACAACTGGTTATCTCAGATGGTAAGGACTGGACGGCCCATGTTCCTGAAACGGAGTTTCCATACCTGAAAAAAATGTACGGGTATTATGGTAAGCCCGACATCGTTGAAAATGTGCACCTGCCCGAAGAAGGACATGATTATGGCATTAATAAACGCATTGCTTTGTATGAATTTATCGGCAAACATTTTCGTTTAGATATGAAGACAGTGAAAGATGCAACCGGTAAGATCGATGAAAGCAAAGTAACGATAGAGCCTGAAGCGGCGCTGAAAGTATTCGGTGAGCATGGGGAGAAATTACCTGCTAATGCTATTCATAGCTATGAGGAGCTGAAAAAATTATTTGAGACCGCTGGAACGCAATCTAAGAACGAGAACAAGCAATATAAAATTGCGGTTGTAGATCTGATGATCTTAAAGCGGCAAAAGCTGGGCGCATTTCAATTAACCAAAGAGATCGGCGCCGATGGCGTAGAGGTGGATATGGGTGGTCTCGGTCAACGCGAAACTTTCGATAATAAACTGGCGATCGATTCGGTGCGGGAACAATTTTTAAATAAAGCAAAAGAGTTGAACCTGGAGATAACCTCGCTGGCCATGACAGGCTTTTATGCGCAATCGTTTCCAGAAAGGCCAACTGCGGTGAAAGCGGTGCAGGATTGTATCAATACCATGAAGCAGATGAATGTAAAAGTGGCTTTTCTGCCATTGGGCATCAGGGGCGACCTGGTTAAATATCCTGAATTGCGGCCTGCCGTAATAGAGCGGTTAAAAGAAGTGGGAAAGATGGCTGAAGCAGCAGGCGTGGTCATTGGCATTGAAACGGCATTGAGCGCTACGGAAGAAGTTAAGCTGTTAAAAGATATTGGTTCACCTGCCATCCAGATCTATTTCAATTTTTCCAATCCATTGCAGGCCGGCAGAGACTTGTATAAAGAGCTGGCTATACTGGGTAAGGATCGCATCTGTCAAATTCATTGTACCAATAAGGACAGTGTGTGGTTGCAGAATGACCCGCAGATCAATATGAACCGGGTAAAACTGACACTGGAGAAAATGGGTTGGACCGGCTGGCTGGTGATCGAGCGGTCACGCGATGCTACCGATCCTCGTAATGTAAAAAAGAATTTCAGCGCGAATACCGCGTACCTGAAGTCGATATTTCAATAAAGACCCTGAGCGAAGTCGAAGGGTCTGGTCAACGCGTTGAGCGTCCTGAGCGCAGTCGAAGGGCCGAAACGCGTCATTAATAGAACGAATATAATAACGGGCTTAGCTTTCAGATCAACATGAAAAAACTGTTTAATTGCGCGATTGCTTCTTTAGTATTGGCTTGCAGTATGAGTTTGTCGGTGCAGGCGGCAGATATCTGGGTGGCCCCGGGTGGGTCAGATGCCAATCCGGGTACAAAAGAAAAGCCAATGGCTACAGTAGCCATGGCGTTGCGAAAGGCAAGGGAAATGCGCCGGTTAAATGATCCTGCTATTGCGAATGGCATTCACATTATTGTAGAGAACGGCGTATATGCATTGAGTGAACCTTTGTTTATACGGCCTGAGGATTCCGGTACGCCGGGTAGTCCGACTATTATAGAAGCAGCACCAGGCGCTAAGCCCGTATTAAGTGGTGGAATACCAGTGAAGGGTTGGCGAAAAGCAACTGAAAAAATTCCGGGTTTACCAGCCGCTGCACAGGGGAAAGTCTGGATAGCTGATGCACCTGTAGAAGCAGGCCGCTTGCTCGATTTCCGCCAACTGTGGGTAAACGATCAAAAAGCCGTTCGCGCCCGCGACAGGAATGCAGACAGTATGAACCGCATTCTTTCCTGGGATCACCAAACGGAGCAATGTTGGATCCCCAAACCAACAACCACGGGCTGGGATAAAATGGCCGGACTGGAAATGGTTATTCACCAGTGGTGGGCGATTGCTGTTTTAAGAATAAAATCGGTTACTATAAAGGGTGATAGTGCGTTGTTGAGCTTTCATCAGCCGGAAAGCCGCATTCAATCTGAACATCCCTGGCCAGCGCCCTGGATCTCACAAAAGACCGGCAACTCTGCTTTCTTCTTAACCAACGCCATTCAGTTCCTCGATGAACCCGGTGAATGGTTGCTGGATGTACAGCAACAACGTATCGTTTATTGGCCACGCAATGGGGAAGATCTGCGCACGGCGAAGGTGGTTGCCCCTTATTTGCAAAACATTGCCCGGGTAGCAGGAACCATTGATAACCCGGTTTCGCATGTATATTTCAAAGGGATCAATTTTAGTCATACCACCTGGTTGCGTCCTTCACAGGCAGGACATGTTCCGTTACAAGCGGGTATGTATTTGCTGGATGCTTACAAATTAAAAATACCCGGTACGCGCGATAAAAAAGGATTGGAGAACCAGGCCTGGATCGGCCGCCAACCGGCTGGTGTTGAGTTGCAATTTGTAAACAATACCGGTTTTGAGCGCTGCAATTTTTCACACATGGCCGCTACGGCGCTCGATTATATAAAAGGCACCAACTATGATACCATCATTGGTTGCACCTTCCGCGATATTGCCGGTACGGCTGTACAAGCCGGTATTTTTTCCGATCCCGGCTTTGAGACCCATCTGCCTTATAACCCGGCTGATGAAAGGGAATTATGCCGCAAACTCACCATCAGCAATAGTTTTATTACCAATTGCGCCAATGAAGACTGGGGCTGTGTGGGCATCAGCGCCGGTTATGTGCGTGATATTAATATTGAGCACAACGAAGTGAGCGATGTCGCTTATAGCGGTATTTGCGTAGGGTGGGGTTGGACGAAAACCATCAATGCCATGCGTAACAACCGCGTTCATGCCAACCTGGTGCATCATTATGCAAAGCATCTGTATGATGTAGCTGGCTTATATACTTTGTCTGCACAGCCCGGTTCGGTGATCAGTGAGAATTATGTGCACACGATCGGGAAAGCGCCTTATGCGCATGATCCCAACCATTTCTTTTATATGTACCTCGATGAAGGTTCTGCATACATCACCCTGAAAGATAATTATTGTGAAGTGGAAAAGTTCATGAAGAATTCCAATGGCCCCGGTAATACCTGGGAGAACAACGGGCCGATGGTAGCGGACAGTATTAAGAACAGGGCTGGTCTGGAGGAAGCGTACAGGGAAATTAAGAATGAGAAATAAAAAATAAGGAATGTAAAAGGGAATATTGAATATTAAATGTGGAAGTGAATACAAAAGAAATCAGGAATTCCCGAATAAAAGAACCAAAAACTATTAACAATAAACGATAAACTACTTAATAAAACCTTCCGGATGAATTGCAGACATGCCATATTGCAACACTCAATTTGGATTTCGTTGTTATGGATCACTTGCACAACTCAGGCGCAACCCGCGCATCATGTTGAGGCGGCGCCCGGGGCCGCTGCTCAGGCTACCTGGATCTGGTATCCCGGTGATTTTGAGATCTGGCTGGCCAACAACATGCAGAACCGTCGCACCGAGCGGGGATCTTTCTTTCCGCCTTTCTGGAAACTGGATAATCATTATGTGCTGATGGATTTTCATAAAGATGTTGAGTTGGCGGAACCGGAGCAGATCAATGTATTTGTAGAAGGCAATTACATCCTGAAACTCGATGGAAAGGGCTTTGAAGGTACACCGCAACAGATTACCATACCTGCCGGTAAGCACCGCATTAATGTAAAAGTATTCAGTCGCGATAACGTACCTGCTATTTATGTGAAGGGTAAGACTATTGTTTCTGATTCTTCGTGGCTGGTAACGTTTGAAGACAAGGAATGGATCGACGAGACCGGTAAAACATCAGATATTTCAGCTACTGTCTGGTTAAAAGCCGGCAGTTGGAATTTCAACGACCCTGCACAACGTCCTTCCGCATTTAAATTGGCAGTACAACCACAATCGGCTGTTGCTACCACCAAAAACGGCGGATCGTTATTAGTTGACTTTGGCAGGGAAACCTTTGGTTTTATCCGCCTGCATGGTTTGCAGGGCAATGGTAAACTGTCGTTATATTATGGCGAATCAAAAGAGGAAGCATTGGCTACTGGTACTTGTGAAACGCTCGACCGGGTAGAGGTGAACCTTGGTTCAAAAAGGGATTCTGTAATGGTATTGTCAAAAGCTTTCCGTTTTGTAAATATTCAAACCGAGGGCGATGTTACTGTTGACTCCGTTTCGATGTTGTACGAATACCTGCCAGTTGCCAATCGCGGTTCTTTCCGTTGTTCAGATACAAGCCTTAATAAAATATGGGATGTGGCGGCGTATACCATGCAACTGGCTACCCGTGAGTTTTTCATCGATGGTATTAAGCGTGATCGCTGGATCTGGAGTGGCGATGCGTATCAGAGCTACCTGATGAACTATTATCTTTTCTTTGATGTGCCAACGGTTTCCCGTACATTAATGGCCCTGCGTGGTAAAGACCCGGTGACAAGTCACATCAATACCATCATGGACTATACCTTTTACTGGTTCCTGGGGATCTACGATTTCTACCAGTATACGGGCGATAAAACCTTCATTCAGCAAACCTACCCGCGTATGCAAAGCCTGATGGATTATTGTTTGCAACGTCGCAATAAAGATGGCCTGATGCAGGGATTGTCTGGTGACTGGATCTTTATTGACTGGGCAAATGGTTTAAGTAAAAAAGGAGAGGTGAGCTTTGAGCAATTGCTTTTCTGCCGGAGCCTGGAAACCATGGCGCTTTGTGCCAATATGGTGAACGATACAAAGAATGCAGAACTGTATAAACGGTTGGCTGCAGATCTGAAAACAAAATTATTTTCCATTTACTGGAACGATGCCAAACATGCGCTCGTGCACAGCCGGGTTGATGGAAAGCCAACCGATAATGTAACCCGTTACGCCAACATGTTTGCCATCTTCTTTAATTATTTTAATAATGAGCAGAAGCAAGCGGTAAAACAGCATGTATTGTTAAACGATGCTATACAAAAGATCACTACGCCCTACATGCGGTTTTATGAACTGGAGGCATTGTGTGCTATGGGCGAGCAAAAATATGTGTTGTCGGAAATGAAGAGCTACTGGGGCGGGATGCTGCAGGCCGGTGCTACTTCATTCTGGGAAGAATACAATCCTGCCAAACAAGGCGCGGAGCATTACGCTATGTATGGCCGTCCGTTTGGAAAAAGCCTTTGTCATGCCTGGGGCGCCAGTCCCATTTACCTGTTGGGAAAATATTACCTGGGCGTACTACCGCTTTCACCGGGGTATGCCACCTGGGTGGCGGAACCGGTTTTAGGTGGATTGCAATGGATGGAAGGAAAAGTGCCTACGCCTCATGGCGATATCGATGTGTATTGCAGCACTTCCAAAATAAAAATAAAAGGCAGTGAAGGCACCGGTACGCTTCGCTTCAAAAGCCAGGCGAAACCTTCGTGCAAAGGAGCGGTGATTGTAAGTAAAGGAAATAATGTATATGAAATGACGGTAGAGGCAGGGAAGGAGTATGAGGTGAAATATAAAGGCTAATGTGGTAATTTGAAAATGTGATAATTTGATAATTTGAAAATGAAATACAGTTGGTGGCAGGCTTTAAGCGGTATTTGCTTATAACTGCATTTGCTTGTTTACAGCTTATGGCTTACGGCTTACAGCTTATGGCTTACAGCTGTTTTTACCCTTGATCATTCATGAAATGAGAAAATATACTATCATATTACTGGGCTGTTTAAGTGTACTATCCCTGTTTTCACAGACGCGGAAGCTCCCGGCAATGACTTCATTTACAAAAACGGCTCCATTATCAGATACCTCACTCGATGAACTGTTCCGTCATCCGCCGGAACAGGCCAAACCCTGGGTGATCTGGTACTGGAACCGGGCGGCCGCTTCCAAAGAAGGTATTACGGCCGACCTGGAAGCTATGAAGTTGGCTGGTATTGGCGGGGCTTATATGATGTTCATTGGTGGCGCCGATAGCATACCGTTGGTGAACCCGCCTGCGCAGCAATTATCACCGCATTGGTGGCAACTGGTTGTATTTGCCATGCAGGAAGCCAAACGCCTGCATTTGCCCTTAGGTATGCATGTGAGTGATGGTTTTGCCCTGGCCGGTGGTCCATGGATAAAACCCGAAATGTCTATGCAGCGCGTGGTAAGCACAAAGACGTACGTAACCGGTAATAGAACATTCAATGGCCTGCTGCCACAGCCCGAAACCCGGGCGAATTATTATCGCGATATAGCGGTGTTCGCATTTCCTACCATGATCAAAAAAAGCATAGCCGATACGGCATTGGTGCCGGTGGTTACAAGTAGTGTGGCCGGCGTATCGCCGCAATTCCTGATCGATAAACGCAACCGCCAAAGCTTCCGGAGCGACAGCGCCTGCTGGATCCAATATGCATATGAAAAACCATTTACGGGCAGGTCAATTGTAATTAGGACCAGCGGTACCAGCAGCTACTCTGCACGACGGTTAATGATCATGGTGAGCAATGATGGCAAACAATTCAGTGAAGTAGAACGGCTGCAATCGCCCCGCCATGGCTGGCAGGATACCGATGCCGATGTGACCTATGCCATTAAAGCCACTACAGCCCGATATTTCAGGTTTGTATACAAAAGAGAAGGACTGGAACCGGGCTCGGAAGACCTGGATGCTGCGAAATGGAAGCAATCGCTGAAGATCAATGGCATCCTGTTGTCGGGCGAACCGGTGATCCATCAATACGAAGGAAAGAGCGGCGCTATATGGCGGGTAAGTGAACGTACAACAGTTTCGCAGGCGCCCGATTCTTTGTGTGTGCCGCTTAATAAGATCATCGATATTACCAGCAAGATGACACCGGATGGCCGCCTTACCTGGGAGGTGCCTGAAGGCAACTGGACGATTATGCGGGTTGGACATACTTCTACCGGCCAAACCAATGCAACAGGTGGCGGAGGGAAAGGACTGGAGTGCGATAAGTTTAATCCCGAAGCGGTGCGGCTGCAATTCGATAACTGGTTTGCAGAAGCCATCCGTAAAGCAGGGCCTGATGTAGCTCGCGAAGCACTAAAAATGTTCCATCTCGATAGTTGGGAATGTGGCAGCCAGAACTGGTCACCGGTGTTCAGAGCGGAATTTAAAAAGCGCCGGGGGTATGATTGCCTGCCGTATCTCGTTGCCATGAATGGTGTGCCTGTGCAAAGCGCCGATGTGAGTGAACGTTTTTTGTATGATGTCCGGCAAACTATAGCCGAACTGGTTAATGATAACTTTTATGGTAACCTTAAAGGATTGGCGCATGCAAAAGGCTGTGTGATCAGTGGAGAAACGGTAGCGCCTACGATGACCAGTGACGGGTTACTCCATTATCAGAACACGGATATCCCTATGGGTGAATTCTGGTTGCGCAGTCCAACCCACGATAAACCCAACGATATGTTTGATGCCATTTCAGGCGCGCATATCTATGGTAAGTCTATTATAGGGGCCGAAGCATTTACCGAATTGCGGATGGCCTGGGATGAACATCCCGGCATGTTAAAGACGCTGGGTGACCGCAATTATGCCTGGGGTGTTAACCGGCTGGTGTACCATGTGTTCATGCATAACCCCTGGATGGACCGCCAGCCGGGCATGACCCTGAATGGAGTAGGCATGTATTTCCAGCGGGACCAAACCTGGTGGAAGCCGGGGAAAGCCTGGGTAGAATATGCGCAACGTTGTCAGGCATTGTTACAACAAGGTAAACCGGTAGTGGATGTGGCCGTTTTTACAGGTGAAGAAATTCCCCGCCGTTCCATTTTGCCAGACAGGCTTGTAAGCACCCTGCCCGGCATTTTTGGCGATACATTAGTAGAGGCCGAAAAAAAGCGATTAGCCAATGCCGGTAATCCATTAAGGTCTTTGCCGGAAGGTGTAACGCATTCCGCGAATATGGCTGACCCGGAGAATTGGGTTGATCCTTTGCATGGTTATGCCTATGATTGTATTAATCCGGATGCATTGATGAAGGCTACCGTGCGTAATGGCCGTATTGAGTTACCGGGTGGGGCGGGTTATAAACTTTTGATTTTACCGCAGCCACATCCTATGTCGCCCACAGCCAAACGCATGACCCCGGCAGTTGCCAAAAAGATAGCAGAACTGGTAATGGCCGGCGCAACCATAATTGTAAATGATGCGCCAGAGCAATCGTTCAGTTTAACGCAAGCTGCTGTTGCTGACAAACTGGTAAAAACGATTGCCGGTTCTATCTGGAAAAAAGTGCCGACCGGAAAATTAATGAAATGGAAAGTGGGCAAGGGTACGGTAGTACAGGGGCCTTACCGGGAAAGTTCGTTTGAGCCTATTGGTATCCAAAGAGACCTGGAGTTTGTGGATGATTCCGGAAAACCAACCCGTGATATTGCGTGGACGCATAGAAGCGGGAATGGCTTTGATATCTATTTTATCAGTAATCAACGGCAGGAAGACCGCGGTTTGGCGTTGTCGTTACGGGTAGCAGGCCGGGTACCTGAGATCTGGGACCCTGTTACCGGTGAGCAGGCCAAAGTTGACATGTATATGTTCAAAAATGGTAGTACAGCACTGCAATTGGTGTTGCCTGCCAACGGGTCTTTATTTGTTGTGTTACGTAAACCAACAAAAGAAACTTCTTTCCTGAATCTGGCCGCACATGACATAACAGTGGATTCTATTCGAAATGCCTGGAATGTAACCTTCGATAGTACAAAAGGCGGTCCGGCACAACCAGTAGTTTTTGAGCAACTGAACGACTGGTCAACCGATAATAATAACGCTATTAAATACTATTCGGGAACGGCTGTGTATACAACAACCTTTGAAAATAAGAATGCACCGGCTGCCGGCGGCAGGGTTTGGCTCGATGCAGGCAGTGTAGCTAACCTGGCTGAAGTATTTGTGAATGGAATTTCCTGTGGTGTTATGTGGACGCCGCCATATCGCCTGGATATTACAAAAGCATTGCGTCCTGGTAAAAACGAATTGCGGATTGAAGTTACCAATACCTGGTGCAACCGGTTGAAAGGTGATCTGGCATTGCCACAGCAAGAACGCATCACCTGGACCACAGCGCCTCTATGGTTAAAAGACAAACCGCTGTTGCCTGCGGGCTTGCTGGGGCCGGTAACATTGCAAATAGAACAATAGTAAATCTTGAAAATTTTATAAGAGCTATGTATAAATGGAGTAGTCTTTCCTTCGCCCTGTTGGTTGCGGGAAATAGTGTGTATAGCCAGAACAACAGCCTGGTGAATACCAGCAACAGTGCACATGCAAAACTGCATCCGGTTGATCTGAATGCCGTAACATGGACGACTGGATTTTGGGGCGAGCGGATGCAGGTGTGCAAGGATTCAATGGTACCGCATTTATGGCGCACTTATACCGATGCCAATGTGAGCCATGCATATAAGAATTTTGAAATTGCAGCGGGCAGGGATACCGGTTCACACAAAGGTCCTCCATTTCACGATGGTGATTTTTACAAACTGCTGGAAGCAGTGGCCAGTTTGTATGCCGATACCAAAGACAAGCGGCTGGAGGTAATGATGGATACCGCCATTGCAACCATTGCGCAATGCCAACGGGCCGATGGTTATATTCATACACCCGTAATTATTGCGGAAAGAAACTCGGGTAAAACAAAAGCATTTGAAGATCGGTTGAATTTTGAGACGTATAACCTGGGGCATTTGATGACGGCGGGTTGTATTCATTACCGTGTTACCGGTAAAAGAACATTACTAAACGTAGCTATTAAGGCAGCAGATTACCTGGATAATTTTTATAAGCGTTCTTCACCGGAACTGGCGCGTAATGCAATTTGTCCTTCGCATTATATGGGTGTGGTAGAACTGTACCGCACCACCAAAGATGTCAGATACCTGCAACTGGCGATTAACCTAATTAATATTCGTGGACTGGTTGATAATGGCACCGACGATAACCAGGACCGTATTCCTTTCCGTCAGCAAAAAGCGGCAATGGGGCATGCGGTACGGGCGAACTATTTATATGCCGGCGTAGCGGATGTGTATGCCGAAACCGGTGACGATTCATTGATGGATTGTTTGCATTCCATCTGGGATGATGTGGTATACAAAAAAATGTATGTTACCGGCGGTTGCGGCGCCTTGTACGACGGCGTATCGCCCTATGGTGTATCCTATCAACCGCCGTTCATTCAAAAAACGCATCAGGCATATGGCCGTGCTTACCAGTTGCCGAATATGACCGCGCATAATGAAACCTGCGCCAACATCGGCAACCTGTTATGGAACTGGCGGATGTTACTGTTATCGGGCGATGCCAAGTATGCCGATGTGATGGAACTGGATTTGTATAACGCCATCTTATCGGGCATCAGCCTCGATGGTAATAATTTCTTCTACACAAATCCGCTGAGCGCTTCCGGTGAATTCCCGTACACGTTGCGTTGGGCCGGTGGTCGTATTCCTTATATCAGCTTATCTAATTGCTGTCCGCCCAATACCGTGCGCACGATGGCAGAGGTGAGTGATTATGCGTATACGACCTCTGAAAAAGGTATCTGGGTGCATTTGTATGGCGGCAATACTTTATCTACCCGGTTAAAAAACGGCGCTGTGGTTCAACTGTCGCAGCAAAGCAATTATCCCTGGGACGGACATATTAAATTCTCTGTAACCAAAGTGGGAACTAATCCTTTTTCTTTGTTCCTGCGTATACCCGGGTGGTGTAAGAAAGCAGGCGTTACCGTAAATGGCAAGCCGCTGGCTGTTGCGACAAAAGCGGCGCAATACGCTGAAATAAACCGTTCCTGGAAAGCCGGCGATGTAATTGAACTCGACCTGAGCATGCCGGTAACATTAATTGAAAGTAATCCATTGGTAGAAGAAACGCGGAACCAACTGGCGGTGAAACGCGGACCAATCGTGTATTGCCTGGAATCGACTGACCTGCCAAAAGGTACGAACGTTTTTGACATTGCACTGCCTGTAAAGAATGATCTGAAGCCAGGGATCACCATAATAAACAAAAGCAAAATAGCCACTTTGCAGGGAACCGGCTTGTTGCAGCCTAAAACAGATTGGTCGAACGCCCTGTACAAAGAAGCGCGTACATCGGCAACGCCAGTTAAAATAACCATGATCCCATATTATGCCTGGGGTAACCGGGGAAAGTGTGATATGACGGTGTGGGTGCGGAAGTAGTTTGTAGTTTATAGTTTATAGTTTCTTTGATTTCAGCAGTCTAATATTTTTGCAACTCATAATATTCGAAAATTAAACTGGTAAAAAGTTAAAGCTGTTAAAAAGTAGTCAGGTATTCCAAAGCGTGAAGCAACCACAAACTACAAACCATAAACCATAAACAGATTATTCATTATCAAAATTCGTCATCCCTTTAAGAAATTCATTCCGTTCCAGAATCTCGCCATCAAACACATTGATCACCGTTACATGCTGGCTGTCGCCTGAAGTATTATCTGCTTCCATGATCTGCCACACAATGGTTTTATAGGTTTGATTGTAATACAGGTAAATATCTCCCGGTTTTTTGATCGGCGCTTCCTTGTCGGCGGCCGCTATAGATAATGCCTTCGCGCAGTTGATGATCTTCTTTTTCTGGTTCACAACACCTTCAAATTGTCCTTTCTTCAACAGCTCGCCATTCTGTTTTATCTCCAGTTTAAATACAAAAGGAATGGCTCCCTTGAATTGCATTTCGTAAAAAATAACATATACAAAATTGATCGGGTTGTTTTCGTTGTCGTATATGACAACCGGCGAGAACAACTTTTCGTTGATGACGGAATCAAGGTATTTGACACTTTTCACGCGCAGGCCCCTGAAAAATGCTTCAGATGTTTCTTTGATGATCTCGCTTTGTATCCGCGCTTTTACCGAATCGGGGATCTCGTTGTAGTCGAACTTTTTAAAATCCTGAATAGGCAATTCAGCTGGCGCCATGGCCAGCTTGTCTAAATACTTTATTTGGTCGCACGGCGATTGGGCTTTTGACAAGCTGCACACCAGGCAAAACAAAACGGCGGTTAATAAAGACCTCATTATGGCTTTCCAGGTTTTAAAAGATTGATCACATCCTGCTTTCTTTCTTCCGGTATAACGATGAGCGATTGCAGTTTCCCATTTACAACGGCGGCTTCTACGGTGGTATTATACGGCGCGTGTAATTTAAAATGCACATCCTGGTTGCCGGGCCAGGCCGGGAAGAGGAAGATCTTTTTACCATCGGTTTGCAGCAACATTTCCTGCAGGCCGATCATGCCGCTGCCGCCCCAGTTGTGGTCGGGCGTCCAGTCGTACCCCGGGCCCCAGAAAGCAGGGAAGCGGCGGCCGCTGTTCTTTAATTTTTGGGTAGTGAGTTGCAGTGCTTCATCAGTCAAACCCAAACGGGCCGCAAAAATGTTGTCCTGTTTCCAACCCACATGACTTCTGAATTTAAGAGCATCGGTGTCGTGTTTGAACGTGTTGATAGCGGTATCCAATCCCGGCTTGCCAACGCCATAGATGCCCCAGGGAAAAACAGGATACAATTGCGGTACTTCTGTATTGTTTATGCGTTCCCATGCTTTTGCAGGTGCAATGGTGGTATAATTGCCGAATTGCCTGTAGCTCATGGGCGGTATACGCGATAGCATCGATTGCCAATGAGTGCGTGATGAATCGGAGAGATATTGAGAAGGTAATTCTAATAATCTTGTTAGCACCGTACGCAATCCGGCAATGGTGCTGGAAGGATTGTAAGCCATCTTATATGTCTCTGCTGCCGAACCGGGAAATATGACCAGGTGGCCGTTGCCATCCAGTTTTTTTCTTCCCCGTTTACCCGCCAGGTATTGATAATGTTCATCGAAGAAACGCAGACAGCTTTCAATAAACGGAATGTATTCATTGATATTTTTGCCGGCATATCGTTCTGTTTCCAGCATCATTAAACAAAACTCCAGCACCGTATCCCATTCATATTCCAGCCATGCATTGTATTCAACGCCTTTATCAGCATCCGCCGGTCGCTTCCACCCATATTCGGTACAGTTGGGCAATCCAAAATTTTCGAGTTGTTCCACAAAGCAGGCGCCTTTATGGTTCCAGTAAATTTCACTGCGCAATTCGGCTGCACGCAGCAAACGCAGATAAAAATCAAACTGTGGTTTCATCAGGTCATAATCACCACTCTTTAGCATGGGAAAATAAACCAGCCGCTGGTTCTGGGCTACATGAATACCGCCGCCCCAGTTGCGGAAATCGGGCGTGAACCGCAAAGTGCTATCGGTTAACGAAGGATCATATGTGAACAGGCCGCCATTGAATTTGGTAGGATAATTCCCATACGCATTGCACCCCAGCATATAGCGGAATAACTGGTAATTGCGGCCCGTTTGCCATAGGGCAGAGCTGGTATCGGGCTTGCCAGGTTGTAAATATATGAAGCTGCGTTGCCAGTATTGTTTCCACCAGTTACGGGTTTGTTGCCATGCTATAGCGGCATGTTTTGTTGCATCGGTTATAACCTGTTGCAGGCCCGTCTTCCAGGCGGCAACAGCAGGCGTTTGCGCTGTATGTAAATAAACGGTAATGTGATGTTCGCGGGCAGGTTTTTTGCTTTGCAGTTGAAGGCCGCTGAAATCGGTATCCATGTATTGTCCGTTATAGACACCATTCGATTCCATGTTCTTTCCCTGCAACATGCCCCCGAAAGTAAGATTGGCAATGGGGTTATATAATTTATCTTTTACCGCTTCCAGGCCTTGTTGTTTTACGGTGACATCAAAAATAGTAGGTACATCAGCGCGGTTGCGATGATAAAATAATACGGAATTCCCTTTGGGATCAATTTCATCTGAATAAGTAATTACCTGCGTGGGGGGCGCCCATTTATAGGAATTGGCGTTATTGGCTTTTCCTGAATTGAGGAGGTCATGAAAACGCCACGTTTCATAGGCAACATCCGCTTTTACTGACTTATTACCCGAAATGTCAATGTGAATAACGGGACGAAACACATCAACCCATATTTTGATGGTTGTTTGAAGCTGGTCTTTTTTACCGTCAATTTGAATGTAGCCTTCTTCTAATTTTAATTCCTGTTTAAAGTCTTCCCCTTCAAAGGCGTTGGGTGTGCATTTGACACGTATTCTGCCTTGTTTTAATAAAGCATTGTTTTCATCGAAGCTGCCGCTTTTTGCCATGTACAGGAATAGTTCCCCTTTTTCTACCCATACATTCAGTCCGATATCACCACCGCCACAGGGCATGGAGCCGGCGGCATTTTCACTTTGCGAATGCCAGGTTACATTATAAGAAGGCGGCAATACAGATTGTGCCGGCATCACTAACGGAAAAAGGATACCAATAAAAATGCCTGTGATCAGAAGGAAGTTTTTCTTGTTCATGGGCTATAATACAATTCAATATTCCCAATGCTAAAATCTCATATAGCATAAAAGGGAGAACTGAGAATCAGCGAATGTAAGTATCTTGCCGTAAATTCTACTGTTATACCATATGAATGCGAAAAATAAAGAGGGCTCTCATAAAAACATCTGGTATGGTATTGGCCGCCAGCGTATAGAAATACCTAAAACGGTGCTGAAACAAAAGATCCAGTCTAACGACATGTTGAATCAGTTATATGTTTGCAGCCTGGGGTATTATCCGAACGCAAGAGGCCATTATACATACCGGAAAAAAGGATTGCCGGAAAACTTTTTATTTTATTGCGTAGATGGCGCGGGGTGGTACCAGATAGGTGATAAAAAATCAGAGGTAGGTCCAAACCAGTTTTTTATTTTACCACAAAATGTTGAACATGCTTATGCCAGCGCCGAAGATAATCCCTGGACCATTTACTGGATCCATTTTGGCGGCGAATCGCTTCCGCAGTTCAATGAGTTGCATGCGGTGCAGAAACACTTCAAACCTTTTTATATAAAGAGCAGTGGCGAGATCATTACGATGTTCTCCCGAATGTACAAAGCGCTGGAGTTGGGGTATAGCACCGATAACCTCATCTTTGCCAATTTATGCTTACCGCATTTCCTGAGCCTGTTTATTTATAATTCAAAGCATACTACGGTTAGCCCGAACGAGAAGTTGGATGTGGTTGACAGCGCCATCCTGTATATGCAGGAACACATCAATGAAAATATTTCCCTGCAGGATTTAAGCAGTCATTACAATTATTCTGCGTCGCGTTTCTCCAGTTTGTTCAAGCAAAAGACCGGCTATGCACCGATCGATTATTTCATTCAGATGAAAATGCAAAAGGCAAGTCAGCAGCTCGATTTCAGCAGCAGTTCGGTGAAAGACATTGCCTTAAGCATGGGTTTTGATGATCCGTATTATTTCTCAAAACGTTTCCGGAAGATCATTGGATTGTCGCCGAAACAATATCGTTCTCAAAAAAAGGATTAGATTGAAAAATATTGAATATTGAATATCCAATAACGAATGCCGAAGTGAATACACTTCAAAATTCGACATTCAACATTCAATATTGGATATTCATCGGCGGGTCATATCAACGTTTCACGTTCAGTTTATAAACAAGTCCTACCGTAAACTCCCGCGGATCGCCGAGGTTGTAACTAAGTGTGCTGCCCGATTTGCTGGCAAACGTTGAATAATATGTATTGGTTGCGTTGAGTGCGTTCACCCATATTTCAAATTGGCGGATAGCATACCCGGCGCGCAGGTTCAACAGGTCATAGCCCTCATATTTTTTTGTGTTGGCATTATCCATATAATACGCACCTATATGCTGCCATTCGGCGCTTACACGTAAACCTTTTACGAATACAGGCTTATATGTTACTTCGGCATTGGCAATGAACCGCGGTCCGCCAGCCAGTTCATTGTTATCATAGGCAATTCCTTTTTCAAGGTATTGTACAAATGAGTGTTTGCTGTTGGCGCCGCTGAATCGTAAGGACAGTGAGCTTACCGGGCGATACGTAATGCCATATTCAATACCGGTATGTTTTGTTTTTCCGGCATTTTGGTTTTCGGTAGAACCGTCAACATTCTTTACACTGATGATCTCATTGGTGCCATTAAGCAAATACCAGCTCCAGTCGGCATACAATTTATTTTTTAACAGGGAAAACCAGCCGCCCACTTCATAATTGAAAAATGTTTGCGGGCCGAGGTACGGCACTTTTACGCCCGTGTACAATTCGCTGATCTGTGGTGGAACAAAGCCTTCACTGTAATTAGCATATAAACCGATGCCTTTGTAATTATAAGTGGCACCTGCTTTAGGTGAAAAGCGTTTAAAATTGTTTTTGGTAGTAGGCGCACCGGTAAATGCCGAAGGCGGTAGCGCATTTTCAAAATCGTATTGATAGTAATCGTACCGCAATGCGGCTGTTAATTTTAATCCCTTTACCAACTCCGCCTCGTAGTGTACATAAGAAGCCAGGTTGTTGATGCCGGTTTTATATTGGCTAAGTACAGAATCGGTTGTAGAATAGTTAACGTAATAACCCCGGTTATCGCGACTGATGTTGATGAAATTGCTGTTGTAGGAAGATGGGCTATTGTCGACTGTTACGCCTGCAATGAGTTTGCTGTTCAAAAAGGGGAGCGATTGCTGATGTTGCGCAACCAGCATGTAGGTATTGAAGGCGCTTTCATTGATTTCTCCAAATGCCCGGGATGCATCGGTGGCTGAATTCTTTACCCGGTACGATGGGTTTTGCTGCACCGAATTATTACGATATACAAACGACACCTGTGTAGTGCTGCTGGTGCTCCATTGATGGAGCAGTTGCGACTTATATCGAACAGCCGGCACTTTACGATAGGTAAAGGTTTGCGGCGTGCTGTAGTCTTTATTGGCAAAATGTGCGCTGTCGAGCGAGCCCGGCATATCGCTGTAATAATTCACATAGGTGATGTTGTTCACCCATTTTGTTTTTTCGCTGATGGCATAATCACCACGAATGGTTATGCCGGTTTTATGAAAGTCGCTGTGATCAACCGGGCCGTTGTGCCGGTTGGCATAGTAACCGCTGATCAGCAAACCGAATTTGCCAAACGTTTGGCCCACCTGTACATCCGTTCTTTTATAACCATTGTTGTTGATCTGGGCGCTTACCTGTCCGCTAAAAATAGCGGGCGGCGCCTGCGTAATAATATTCACTGCGCCACCAATGGCTTCTGCCCCGTATAAAGAGGAGGCCGGTCCTTTTATGATCTCGATCTGCCTGGCTGCCGGCATATTCATTTCAAGCAGGGCGTTGTGATTGTACACGCCTGTGGTGCGAATGGGAATGCCATCTTCTAAATATAAGAACAGGCTCTTGGTGGTCATGGGTTGGCGAATGCTCATTTCATGTTGTTCATTGCCGAGGTTTACCATGTTTACGCCACTGACTTTATTCACGAGTTGATCGATGCGGGTGGCTTTGGTGTCTTCCATGGCTTGTTTGCTGATGGTAGCAATGGCCACCGGCGCTTCGCTGCGTTTTTGTGCCGTTCTGCTGGCGCTTACCACAATTTCCTGTAAGCTGTTATTGTTGGTTTGTAAGGAGATCACCAGGCGTTTTTGAGCCGATGCATTGCCGATGGTTACAGCATGATAACCTAACGAAGAAACTAAAAGTTCATATTCGGTATTTGTAAGCGGTAATGTAAATTCTCCATTTGTATTGGTAATAGTACCCTGGTTGGTATTTTTAATTAATACCGATGCGTGGGCCACCGGTTCATGTGTTGCTGCGTCGATCACTTTGCCGGTACAATTAGTTTGGGCAAATGCACGGGAGGCTGACAATATGATCAAAGAAGCAGTTACACAGGTTATAAAAAATTTCATAGTCATTACGTTGCTGCATGCCCTGGTTAACGGGCAATATAATGCCAGTCAATCCCACGCATACATAGGTTGAAGTAATTGGAACGGGAGGCTTAATGCATAACGCATAATGCTTAACGCGGAACGCTTAATGCATAACGCGGAAGGCTAATTCGCGAGTTTCGGGCTCTTCGAAATTATTCGGGCAGAACATTTTTCAGGGCTGGCGTTAAGCCTTTAGTGTTCTGCGTTCGGCCTCTAGCGTTCGGCTTAGCGTTTTGCGTAAAATGTGTTGTGTAGCGCGCTTACACTTGTGGAGGATGAAATACGGCGTCTATTACCTTTTGAGAAATGGGATCGGTATACCGCGATACATGAACCGGTTTATCTTTATATACAAGGTGATGGATGCGGGCTTTCTTTTCGCTGTACAATAATACTTCGAATTTGAAGCCGGGACCACCATTCAGCGGGGTGTTTTGTGAATTTTCGTCTTTATTCAACTGCTTGCCTAAATAACATTTACCCTGGCAGCAGGACCTGGGTTTGGTGCGGTTCTCACATAAATTGGCAGCGATGGCTTTTTGATTCATCCTGAAATTCAGGACAATAAGGCTTTTACTGAAGGTTTGCCCCAGTATGCCAATCAAAAACAATATCGTCCACCATTTATACAAATCACCTGTTTTTTGGCAAAGATATCAGGTAAACGATTAAAATGGTTGAAAATTATTAAACTACCTATTGATATATGTCATATTCTTCCCTGTTTTATCTCACCTCCTTCATAATACGCGGTTTGTACTTTTGATGTGCAATCGTTGTGTGTATAGAGTTTAAGCTAGATCGGTAGTATCGAACGGAAAAGTCTGAATGCCGGAAGTCTGACAGTTATAAAAACGGGGAACTGGAAGATGGAAGGCACGGGAGACCGAAAGTCGGAAAGTCCGGAAGATTGAAAGATCCCTCTCTGTAACCATCTTTCTCAATTCCGGACTTTACTGACTTCCCTACTCTCAGTATAAACATTTATTCTTCTGTTAAAAAGCCCTGGTTCTTCCTACATATACATTCCGCACATTTAGGTAGGTGTCGGCGGTAGGACCAGGCGAACCGCTGGAGCCTTCCATTTGCATATTGATGATTATATACATAGGCTTGCCTACAAAATTGGCGGTATGCTGACCTTTCCAAACGTTGTCGATGTAATAATGTATGATCACATCGGTGGCAGAGGATTTTGTCATCCAGATGCGGTAATTATGCCAGCTTCCCGGTGATGATACATTGGTAATGATAGACGAAACATCGCTGGATGTACGGAAAGTATTTTGCCAGTTATTGGTATTGCCCTTGAATTCCATGATATCACTTTCAGGCGGCCAGCTATTTACACCAGTGAGCCAGAAGGCAGGCCAGGAACCTCTTACTGATGGCGCCTGAAAATCACCCCTGATCTCGTAGTTAGGGAACTGGTCGTTTACCAGTACACGGAATTTGGTATTGATAGCGCCGGAATGATACCGGATGGGCAAATAAGGATCAGCACTACTGTTGCCTTCATTCCATGTTATACGGGTGGCTTTAATATGCAACACGCCGGATGCATCGAGATACACGTGATTGTGATCAGTTGGGCTTGCATACATACGGGCTGTGCCATTGTGGTCTGATCCCCAGGGATACAGGTAATTCCAATACTGCTCAAAAGTAGCGTAATTGGTGAAGGTGTTGCTGATAACAGTTTCGAAGGCTTCCGGGGTTGGTGTTCTGTTGTCGCTGGTTGTTGGCGTGGGCTCGTTGATCGTTTTTTTACATTGGGTAAACAGGAATACTAGGCATAATAAAAGACAGGGTTTCATTTTTTTCATATGACGTGTTTTGGTGAAGCGTGAAACGGCAAACGTGAAATGACTCCCGGCTAAACCGGGATGAATCGGCTGTCATGAATCGGCAATCATCAATCGTGAATGGTCAATGGTGAGTGGATTTCTGAACTTTCCGAATGCTGAAATACCGGCGGGCTTACTCAACACTCACAACTCACCACTCACCACTCACATTTAATTCCTACTCGCCACTCGCTACTTACTACTTACTATGTAATCTGTAACTTGTAAGCGTATACTAATGTAATCTATTTTATAACCCCAAACTTCAGCAGGGGAAATAAAAATGTCATTTGTACACCTGATTTGTCTGAAGATTGAATACCTGTTTTGAGTTCAGTGATTTATAAATTAGGAACATCAACAGGATGAAAGAGATATTACAATATTTGATAGTTTGATGGTTCGATTGTTTGATGGTTGTGCTCTCTGGCTTTCAGACGGTGGCGTATAATTGGGCAGTTTAATTCGGGAATCCAGCCATCAGGCCATCAAACGATCAGGCGTTTTGTAGAGAAAAATCAAAAAACTTTGATCAATTCATTTTTTCTATACCTTTACACCGCTTTAGGGGTGTCCATAAACGGACTGAGATAATACCCTTTGAACCTGATGCAGTTCGTACTGCCGAAGGGAAAAGTGAAAGTCTTCTTTTATTTTCTTTCTCTTTTATTCTCTTTGCTGCATGTTCATTCCCTGAAGTTGATGTAAAACCGTTGGCATGAACATACTTATCAATCAACAACCCAGAGACATTCCGGATTCATGTTCGTTGGAACAATTGCTTACCCAGGTATTAGGCATACCGGTAGCCGGTTTGGCGGTAGCGGTTGGTCAAACCGTAATTCCCAGTACCGATTGGCCGGCCTATATGTTATGTGAAGCAGATAAGGTTATGCTGATCAGGGCCACCCAGGGAGGCTAGTGGCGAATAGCGAGTGGCGAGTAGGGTCCCTACTAACTACTAGTTATTCACCATTGACCATTCACGATTTATAAATGATTATTCATTTCTAACAATAAAGTAAAATGAAGAAAGAAAGTGTTCCAAATCAAAGTAAACTAACCTGCGATCCGTTTCCGGCTTCGAGGAAAATATATGTAAAAGGACAGCTTCATGCTGATGTTGCTGTGGCCATGCGTGAAATTTCACTTACTGATACTGCATTGCATGGCAGGAAAGGGGAAACAGAAAAAAATGCATCCGTTACCGTGTATGACACCAGCGGTCCGTACACCGATCCCAATGTTACTATCGATGTAAAAAAAGGATTGGCTGCCCTGCGTGAAAAATGGATCATCGACCGGCAGGATACGGAACAACTGCAACAGGTTTCTTCTTCGTATGGGCTTGAGCGATTGAACAATGAAAAGCTCGATGCTTTTCGTTTTGAACATATTCGCAAACCCCGGCGCGCCAAAAGCGGCAGCAATGTAAGCCAGATGCACTATGCCAAAAAAGGCATCATTACACCGGAGATGGAATACATTGCCATTCGCGAGAACCAACGGTATGATCTGCTGAAAGAACAACTGAACGGCAGTTATGCCTTGCTTGGGCAACAACATGCCGGTCATAGCTTCGGCGCTAATACGCCAAAAAGCTATATCACTCCTGAATTTGTAAGGCAGGAAGTAGCGGCCGGTCGCGCTATTATCCCCAGCAATATCAATCACCCGGAAAGTGAGCCTATGATCATCGGGCGTAACTTCCTGGTAAAGATCAATGCCAATATTGGTAACTCGGCCGTCACCTCCAGCATTGAAGAAGAAGTGGAAAAAGCCGTATGGGCCTGTCGCTGGGGCGCTGATACCATCATGGACCTTTCTACCGGTAAAAACATTCATGAAACCAGGGAATGGATCATTCGTAATTCACCTGTGCCTATTGGTACGGTGCCTATTTACCAGGCATTGGAAAAAGTAAATGGCAAAGCAGAGGAACTTACCTGGGAGCTCTTTCGAGATACATTGATAGAACAGGCAGAGCAGGGGGTGGATTATTTCACCATCCATGCGGGTGTGCTGTTGCGTTATATTCCCTTAACTGCCAAACGGATGACGGGTATCGTATCGCGCGGTGGCAGCATCATGGCCAAATGGTGCCTGGCGCATCATAAAGAAAGTTTCCTGTATACGCATTTTGAAGAGATCTGCGAGATCATGAAAGCATATGATGTGGCATTTTCATTGGGCGATGGTTTGCGCCCGGGCAGTTTGGCCGATGCCAATGATGCGGCGCAGTTTGCTGAACTGGAAACATTGGGCGAGCTAACGAAGATCGCCTGGAAGCACGACGTACAAACGATGATAGAAGGACCCGGTCACGTGCCCATGCACCTGATCAAAGAAAATATGGAGAAGCAGTTGCAGCATTGCCACGAAGCGCCTTTCTATACCCTGGGTCCATTAACGACCGACATTGCACCGGGTTATGATCATATTACTTCTGCCATTGGTGCGGCTATGATCGGCTGGTTTGGAACGGCGATGTTATGTTATGTAACCCCTAAAGAACACCTGGGTTTGCCCAATAAAAAGGATGTTAAGGATGGCGTGATCACCTACAAGATCGCAGCACATGCTGCCGACCTGGCCAAGGGACATCCCGGTGTGCAATACCGCGATAACGCATTGAGCAAAGCGCGTTTTGAATTCCGTTGGGAAGATCAGTTCAATCTGTCGCTTGATCCCGATACGGCGCGGGAGTTTCATGATGAAACCTTACCGGCCGATGGCGCCAAGGTAGCGCATTTCTGCTCCATGTGCGGACCGAACTTCTGCTCTATGAAAATTACGCAGGACGTTCGGCAGTATGCAGCCGATAATGGTTTGCAGGAGAGCGATGTATTGCAAAAGGGGATGGAAGAAAAGTCGAAGGAGTTTGCTGAGAAGGGGAGTCAGTTGTATTTGTAGTTGCCGGTTACCAGATTCCGGTTACCGGGCAAAAATTCGGAGATCCTGACTTCAGGTCGGGTGATCGACAATCAAGACCTGGTATCTGGTAACTGTACCTTTTGTTGCACTATGTTTTCATTAATAGTCATATCACATCCTGTTATGTTTCCCGGTGAGGCCGCCATCATTCAGCAATTGTTTGTTGAAGGGTTGGAATATTTTCACCTGCGTAAGCCCGAAGCAGATGAGCAGGCGATGCAACAATTGCTCGATGCCATACCGGCTGCGTTTCATCACCGGATCGCCTTGCATGGGTTTCATCACCTGGCAGCAGCATATGGTATTCGCCGGTTACACTTTACGGAGCAGTACCGGAGCATGACTAATGAAACTACATGGAAACAACTAAAAGACAAAGGTTATTCACTCAGTACATCGGTGCATGATTTGCAAACCATACAAAGTTTGTCATCGTTTTTTTCCTATACATTTTTTTCACCGGTGTTCGATAGTATTTCCAAGCGGCAATACCAGGGCATGGCAGGTGACGATTTTTATCTTCACGATGAACAGAAGTCGGTGCCGGTTATTGCGCTGGGCGGTATCAATGGGGAGAATATCCGGAAAGTAGCTGCAATGAATTTTGATGGCGCTGCTGTTTTGGGTACAATATGGAATGAACCTGCGAACGCAATTGAGAATTATAAATTAATACAGGATCAGGTGAAGGCGAGCCTTCCTGAAAAGGAGACCCACCTTTGAATGCCTGTGAAACGTTTTTTAAGTGATGCAACCACCACGACCATACGTATTATCCATAGCCGGCTTCGATCCAAGCGGCGGGGCCGGGGTGTTGGCAGATTGTAAAACATTTGAACAACATGCGGTGTATGGCTTTGGCGTTTGCTCGGCCCTCACGGCGCAAACCGACGACAGTTTTGTAAATGTTAACTGGATTAGCGCAGAGCAGATCATTGAACAGTTGGAGCCGTTGTTGAAAAAGTTTGTGGTGCCGGCTTGTAAAATAGGGATTATAGAATCGCCGGATACATTAATTGCGGTCATCCGGTGTATGAAAGAATATAATCCCGGTATACAAATAGTGTGGGACCCGGTTTTAAAAGCCAGCGCCGGGTACGATTTTCATGCCATCAATATTTTTCATAGCCTCGAAGCCATACTGTCGACCGTAACATTGGTAACGCCTAACTATAATGAATTGCAGCACCTGCAAACCATTACCAATGATGTATTGATAAAAGACGACCGTTCTGTTTTTTGTTCCGTGTTGTTAAAGGGCGGTCACCGTTTGGATGCATTAGGTACTGATACGCTCTACGAAACCGGGGGAAACACGATCATTGAAGCAGGTGTTGATAAAGTATATCCCAAACATGGATCGGGTTGCGTACTGGCAGCCGCCATTACTGCCCGGTTGGCGCAGGGACATTCATTGCAGGAGGCCTGTCGCATGGCGAAACAATATGTAGAAACCTTTTTAAACAGTAACCAGTCATTACTGGGATATCATTCCATATGTTAGACCGATTGTATTTTATCTCACAGCAAACAGCGACAAAAACGCATATAGCGGCCATTGAAGAAGCGTTGCAGGCCGGTTGCCGCCTGGTGCAATTGCGGGTAAAGAACCAGCCGGAGGCTACGGTATTAGATATGGCAACAGCGGCAAAGGCTTTATGCGATCAATACAATGCAAAGTTGATCATAAACGATTTTCCGCACGTCGCTAAAGCCGTGGGCGCCCGGGGCATTCATGTTGGCTTGCAGGATATGCCGGTTGCCGAAGTGCGGGCCATTGTAGGGCCGCAAATGATCGTTGGGGCTACGGCCAATACATTTGAACATATTCAGCAGCGGGTGAATGAAGGTGTTGATTATATCGGGCTGGGACCATTTCGTTTTACTTCTACCAAAGAAAAATTAAGCCCGATATTAGGACTGGAAGGGTATCAACGCATCATGGACCAAATGAAGGCTGCCGGTATTGAAACGCCTATTGTAGCCATCGGTGGTATACTTGCTGATGATGTGCCTGGATTAAAAAGCGCAGGGGTGTATGGAGTGGCGGTTTCGGGGGCGATTACTAATGCTAATGATAAGATGGCCGTTGTTAAACAAATTGATGATATGTACTCATAGGGTTAAAGCTACAAGCTGCTAGCCACAAGCTATAAGCAAAACGCTTTACCGCATATTGTATTTGCTTGCAGCGTGCAGCTTGAAGCTTGCAGCTAATTCATAATGATATTCTCAAACGAACTTACATGTTAACAATAGCAAATAAAACATTCAACTCCCGATTATTCACCGGTACGGGAAAGTTCAGCTCTGCTGCTTTAATGGAAGATGCCTTGCTGGCATCGGGATCAGAACTGGTGACCGTTGCATTAAAGCGGGTAGATATGAACGATCCGCAGGATGATATTTTGCGGCACCTGCAACATGCCCACATCAACCTGTTGCCGAATACCTCGGGTGTGCGTACGGCCAAAGAAGCGGTTTTTGCTGCGCAACTGGCGCGGGAAGCTTTACAAACAAACTGGTTGAAACTGGAAATTCATCCCGATCCCAAATATTTGATGCCCGACCCGGTTGAAACCCTTCGGGCAACTGAAGAACTGGTAAAGATGGGTTTTGTGGTGCTGCCCTACATTCATGCCGACCCGGTATTATGCAAACGTCTTGAAGAAGTGGGCGCTGCGGCTGTAATGCCATTGGGTTCGCCCATCGGCAGCAACAAAGGATTAAAGACAATTGACTTCTTAGAGATCATCATTGAACAAAGCAAAGTGCCTGTAGTGGTGGATGCAGGTATCGGGTCACCATCCGATGCAGCGAAAGCGCTGGAGATAGGCGCCGATGCGGTGCTGGTGAATACAGCCATTGCAGTAGCGGGACAGCCGGTACAAATGGCAACTGCTTTTAAAATGGCAGTAGAAGCAGGTAGAATAGCATACGAAGCAAGGTTGGCAAAACCATTGAACACAGCAATAGCAAGCAGTCCCTTAACAGCATTTTTAGATGAAACGTCCATGGCAAAATTTTCATTATGACTTACAGGGCAATGAAAATTTTGCCATGGTAAGTTCCATCTGGCCAAAACACAATTGATATTTACAGATGAATACCATGGATAGTTTTCTCAGCATATTCAATCAATACAACTGGAACGAGGTTAAGGAACGTATCTACAGCAAAACGAAGGCGGATGTTGAAGCGGCTTTGGTACGACAAAGCAGAACGCTGGATGATTTTATGGCGTTGATCTCACCTGCTGGTGCTGCTTACCTGGAACCAATGGCGCAACTGAGCCAGCATCTCACGCAGCAACGCTTTGGAAAAACGATCCAGTTATATGTGCCCATGTATCTCTCCAATGAGTGCAATAACATTTGTACGTATTGTGGTTTCAGTCTCGATAACAAAGTGCGGCGAAGAACTTTGTCTGCAACGGAGATCATACAGGAAGCGACCGCCATCAAGGCAATGGGATATGAACATGTATTGCTGGTAACGGGCGAAGCGAATCATACCGTGCATGTGCCGTATTTTAAAAATGCCCTCACCCTGTTGCGGGATCATTTTGCCCATATTTCCATGGAAGTGCAACCGCTCGATGAAGCCGATTACCGCGAGCTGATCGCAGAAGGATTGCATACGGTGCTCGTGTACCAGGAAACCTATCATCGCGAAGATTATAAAAAGCATCATCCGAAAGGAAAGAAATCTAATTTTCAATACCGCATTGAAACGCCCGACCGGTTGGGTAGGGCAGGAGTGCATAAGATCGGTTTAGGGGTACTGATAGGTTTGGAAGACTGGCGTACCGATTCATTTTTTACCGCATTGCATTTGCAATATCTCGAACGTACGTATTGGCAAACCAAATACAGTATTTCATTTCCGCGTTTGCGTCCTTTTTCCGGTGGGCTTGAACCAAAAGTTGAAATGGTTGACCGCGAGTTGGTGCAATTGATCTGCGCCTGGCGCATCTTTAACCAGGAGGTGGAATTGTCGTTATCAACCCGTGAATTGCCGCGCTTCAGAGATCATGTAATACGGTTAGGCATTACTTCTATCAGTGCCGGATCAAAAACCAATCCGGGTGGCTATGCCGTAGAACCGGAATCGCTCGAACAATTTGAAATAGCAGATGAACGCAGTGCGGCCGAAATGGCCCGCGTTATCGCTGATATTGGCTATGAACCGGTATGGAAAGATTGGGATATGAATTTGTCGAAGCCCTGATTATATTATGCTTTTGTGTTAATTGTGCGGCTTAATCATTATCTATCATAAAGTTATAGTGGGAAGTCGTATTTGGCGCTTTAAAACCAATATCTGTTAAACCCGCTGTTGGTGCGACTTTAATTGCATTTATAGTCGTAACTTAGGATATACAATATTTTATATGGCATTCCGATTTGAGTCAATGATAATTGAGATTCATGCCCCGCATTCAGAAGTAAATGAATCCCTATTAAAGCCTGTGAAAGAGAAAGTGCTTTCATTTTCTCATCTTATTAAGGACGTTGTTAAGGCCGAGATTATACTGCGTGATGATGATGCTGCCTCACCACAAGAGAATAAGGTTTGTGAGATCAGGCTCACGTTGTATGGAGATACCTTGTTTGTTCACCGGCGATCTGCCAGCTTTGATGAGAGCGCCTGCGCAGCTGTTAATGAACTGGAAAAGGCAGTGCATGAACAGGCAAAACTGCAACAAGGTCTTCCTGATCAGATAACGAGCACGGTGAAAGTTTGAATGGTGAATAGTGTAATACAGCCGCAAGCTTCAAGCTATAAGCTGTAAGCAAAACCTAATTGCTTTTCGTTTTACAACTTCAACATTGAATACCTGCCTGCCGGCAGGCAGGTTCAATATTCGAATTTGTACTTCCTTTTTCATTCCTCATTTCTTATTTCTCATTCTTCATTTCCTCCGCCAGCTGGCGGAGGGTGGGGGTTAAGCATCTTAATCACTTCCTCATCGCTCACCTGCGTAAAGTCTTCATAAAACTCACCCACTGAATGAAAGCGCGAAGGGATCCAGGCGCAAACAAATTCATCTGCTACTTCGCTTAGTTTTTGAGCTGCCTGTTTCGATGCCACAGGTACGGCCACTACTACTTTTTTAGGCGCTTCTTTCCTGATCATTTCAATCGTGCTTAATAAAGTATACCCGGTAGCTACACCATCATCAATAATAATAACGATCTTATCTTTTAAAGGCGTTGGTTTTCTTTCGCCCATATACTGCGCATAGCTGGCTTTTAATTGCTCCCGAATATTTATTGTTTCCTGTTTAATGTATTCGTCCGATGCAAATGCATGCGGTGAAATTACCTGTCCGGTAAGGCTTACTGCGCCAATGGCAAACTCCTTATGGGTAGGATGGCCGATCTTTTTAGATAGAATGATCTCCAATGGCAGTTGTAAAATTTTCGCAACCGGAAAAGCTACCGGTACACCGCCTCTCGGCACAGCCAACGTTACGCCATCAACATTTTTATAATGCTGTAAATGGGTGGCCAATGCCAGGCCTGCGTCAATTCGGTCCTGGAACATAGAGGAAGGCGCGTTTATTAATTATTGGAACAATTATGACGGTCAAAACGTTCAATGCAAAAGACGCTCAACACTTAGCGCCGTTCCGCGTTTTATGCTAAACGCCCAACGCTTAACGCGAAATACAGTTTAGCTGAATTTCAGGTTTTTGCATTTCGCGTTCCGCGTTTTGCGTGGAATGGCTTTTGCATTTTCAGCCTGTAAACACCATATTATGGCCAAGAAAACAAATCCAAATAAACCAACAGAAGTGCCATCTCCCGATAAACCGGAAATTACTCCCGAAACTGTTCCAAGCAGGCCAACACCTCCTAACCAGGAACCCGAGATTGAACCGGAAGATGATCCCGGTGGTACATCGCCTGGTGAAATTCCTGTTCCTGAACCGGATGAGGATCCTGGCAAACAGGATGATAAGCCTGTTACTGGTAATTAGTTATTAAGTTATTGAGTTATTAAGTTATTGAGTTATTAAGTTATTGAGTTATTGAGTTATTGAGTTATTGAGTTATTGAGTTATTGAGCTCGAACTAACTGACTTAATAACTTACGAACTTATAAACTTATAAACAATACCAGCATGGGTATTAGCGTTTTAGAGTACGCCTTAAGTACCAGGTACCAATTAAAAAGTAAACAAAACCTGAACAGGAATCAGGTATATTGTGTTGATACTGTGACTGTTTTTGTATATAGATTAATGTAAATATAAAGATGGGTAAATAGCGTACGGCCTTTTGGTTACTGCCGTTTATTTTATTTTTTGTAGACAGACAATAAAAAATATCCAATGAAAACCCTTTGTATCCGTTGTATCCTATGGGTCTTTTCTGCACTTTTTATTCAGCGTGTTGCACAAGCGCAGGCGACTACACCCACGCAGGCGCCTATTTTAATTACAACGACCGAGAAGGATAAACAAAAAAAGCCGAAGGTTAAAAAACAATGGCGGTTTGCCGTTGATATCGATGCCGGTGTGGCTTCTCCCAACAACGCAGATCTAAGCGATATATTCAAGGCTGGTTTCAACGCATCTATCGGGGTAAAAACAGCTTTTCTAAAAAACAAGTTGTGGGTACGACCGTTAGCCGGGTTGAAATATTATTTTAAAGAAGTGGCACTGGGTGAAACCCAGCGCGAAGCATTCCGCACCTGGAAGGGCGGCATTGAAATTCAGTACAACGCGTATACCTTAAAGAAATTCTCTTTTTTCCCCATATTCAGAGTTGATCAGAATATGAGTAGCAGCCAGTTCACCAAGATCGGTGAAGAAAAAGCGGCTACCCCTGGCATTGAAACAACGGATAAAGTGTTAACTGGTTCCGGTATTTCATTCGATGCGGGTATTATGGTTGTGCGTTCCGGCGATCTGTATGTTAAGCTCGATTATGAATATTACAAACCCGATCTGAAAGTAAATCCTGAGCTCGTACGGGAAATGCTGGCAGCAGGTTTTATTATGCCCGAGCATAAAGTATACAATTGTAGTTCAATAAACCTGAGCGTAGGCGTTAACCTGAATTTCAAAAAGTAACAATGAATCGTCCAAGAAAAAATTTTCATTATAACATAAAATTCAATGAAAATTTTTTCATGGTAAGATCCATCTGGCCATTGATAATAAAAAATATCAGATGAAAAAACTATACTTTCTTATTCTTATCGGTGCTGTTGCATCAGGTTGTGGAGATAAGGACAAATTCCTTTTCACTCAAATTCCTACCGAACCGGTATTGAATGCTGATCTCAGGAATTTAGTGAAGGATAATAGTTTAATGCATGTGCGGCTAGATAGCGGTAACATCATACGCGGTATTACCGATAAAAATGCTTTTTCTACCACTGACCAGTTCAAAAGTTTCAATTACGGCGCTTATTCACTGCCTGCTACCAAAGTAACGCCTTTTAGTTACGATAATAACAACATTGTTGTGGCTTCAGGTACTTCGCTGGCGCCTACAATCCATGTATCGCAGGATTATGGCAGTACCTGGACGGGCCATGTTCCTACTTTTTCTCCGGTCATTAATACGGCAGGTTTTAATTCAACTGAACTGGTGTGCGTAAGTTATATTGATAGTAACAATGTAATGTTGGCCTATCAGCAAAAGGCAACAACCGCTGCCGATAGCCGCAAGTTTTATAAATTAAACCTCACTACCAAAGTAGCTACGCGCGTAAGTTATTTCGATGATGCCTTTCAGCCGATAAACATAAAATTCACCGATAAAAAAACAGGCTGGATGTTGCTGTATAAGAACAGTTCCTATGCCACTTTTATGTCTAAGACGCTTGATACCGGCCGTACGTGGAGTGCGCCTGTTGAGATAGTTAAAAAATACATCACCGGATTGCAAACCGGAAAAAAAGGTAATGTTTGCGCTATTGAAGATTTTGGGAATGTATATATGTCGGCCGACAGCGGTATTACCTGGAAGAAACCAACAACCGATTTAAAGCTTACAGCTGCCCACATGGTAAGCCAATCTGTAATTTATGGTGTTACCCGCGAAAGCCTGGTGAAAAGTACCGATACCGGCGTTACCTGGAATACGGTTTCCAGTACCGGCTACGAATACATCAATATGAAAAAGCTGCATTTCCAGGATGATCAGAATGGTTTGATGTTTGGCGATCAGAAATTGTATGTGACCGCCGATGGGGGTGTTACCTGGAAAGTGCTGTTGTATCCCTATCCTTATATTGTTGAATAATTACAATTTACCCATTCGCTTCTTAATGAATTTTTCAAATTCCACTGCGTGAAATGTAATGGTGGAAATAAGGAGACATATGCCCAGTTCCGTCCAGGTAAGCGGTTCTGTATTAAAGATTTCGTTACAGAATGGAATGTAGATCAATGCCAGTTGTAAAATAAAGGTAAGCGCAATGGCGCCTATCAGCGGCCGGTTACTGAACACGCCTATGCGGAAAATATATTCGTATTCGCTGCGCGATACCAGGGCGTGTCCCATCTGGCTGAAGCAAAGCACCGTGAATACCATCGTTTGCCAGTGCGCGTCTTCATCATTAATGTAATATGCCTGTGTTACCAGGCCAATGGCAGCCATTAAGATCCCAACCCAGATAGAAGTAAATCCTACGCCCTGCTCAAAAATACTTTCACGAGGATCACGTGGCGGACGCTGCATCACTTTGGTATCCGCTTTTTCGCCGGCCAGCGCGAGCCCGGGTAAACTATCCGTTACCAGGTTGATCCATAAAATATGTATAGGCAATAACGGTATTGGCATGCCCACTATGGGAGCCATGAAGATGGTGAGGATCTCTGCAAAATTACACGCCAGTACATACCTGATAAACCGCCTGATGTTATCATAGATCCTTCGCCCTTCCTTAACGGCTTTTACAATGGTGGCGAAGTTGTCGTCGAGCAGGATCATATCTGCCGCTTCCTTCGATACGTCGGTGCCGGTAATACCCATGGCAACGCCGATGTTTGCCCGTTTTAAAGCGGGAGCATCGTTCACGCCATCACCGGTCATGGCCACAAACTGATCCTTTTTTTGCAGGGTTTTTACAATGCGTAGTTTTTGTTGGGGCGATACGCGGGCGTACACTTTGATATGCTGAATGCTGTCTTCAAGGTCCTCATCAGAAATTTTCTCCAGCTCCACACCGGTCACTGTTTTATCGCCTTTGTGTTGCAGTATGCCCATGTCGCGGGCAATGGCCGCCGCTGTTACCGGGTGGTCGCCGGTGATCATTACAGGCACAATGCCTGCCGTTTTACATTCTTCAATTGCCCTCCGGGCTTCGGGGCGGGGTGGGTCTATCATGCCCGCCAGGCCGCAAAAATGCTGATCGCTTTCCAGTGCTTCCAGGTCGCCTTCTTTCGGCAATTGTTTTATCAGCTTGCACGAATAGGCTATTACCCGCTGGCCGGCTTCGGCAAGCTGATCGCTTCGTTTCGTGATGTCCTGTTGATTGGCTGGTTGGCATATTTTTAGAATTGATTCCAGTGCGCCTTTGGTCACCACCAGGTATTCGTTGTTTACCGCATGTACAGTGGTCATCATCTTACGGTCAGAGTCAAACGGCAATTCCTGTTCCCGGGGGAAAGCCTGTTCCCAGTTGGTATCATATTTTTCCTGTTTAATGGCGTATTCTACCAGGGCTACTTCCGTAGGGTCGCCTTTGCGTTTGTTGCTGTCGGTATGGTCTTCCCTGGCATCGTGGTTCAGCGTCATGGCCAGCAGCAATGCCTGCCCATCCTGTATATTGGGAATTGACTGATCAAACTGATCGTTCTGCCAGATCTCCTGTACTGTCATCTGGTTTTGCGTTAGCGTACCGGTTTTATCGGTGCAGATATAGGTTACTGAACCCAGTGTTTCAACTGCAGGCAGTTTGCGGATCAGTGCGTTCTTTTTTACGAGCTTTTTAGCGCCCAGTGCCAGCGCAATGGTTATAACGGCAGGCAATGCTTCGGGAATGGCGGCCACGGCCAGCGAAATGGTGGTGAGCAGCATGCTGGCCGGTTTTTCTCCGCGTAATATTCCAATAAAGTATAACACCACGCAGATGCCCAGAACAATAAATGATAATTTTTTACTGAAATCGGCCAGGCGCTGTTGCAATGGGGTAGTGGCTTCTTTCTCCTGCAACATCCCGGCAATTTTTCCTATTTCGGTATGCATGCCGGTAGCAACTACCACACCGGTGCCATTGCCGGCCGTAACCAGGGTGCTTTTGTAAGCCATATTAATGCGATCGCCCAGCGGAACATCATCTTCTTTTATGGGATCAGGTGATTTGTCTACGGCATGTGATTCGCCGGTAAGGGACGCTTCTTCTATTTTTAACGAATGACTTTCTTTGATGCGGATATCAGCGCCCACCATATCGCCGGCTTCCAGCAGCACCACATCGCCGGGAACAACTTCTGCTGCGGGAATTTGTTCAACCCTTTTATTTCTTCTTACCCGTACGTTGGCTGCCGACATTTTCTTTAGCGCTTCGATCGCTTTTTCGGCGCGGTACTCCTGCACAAATCCTACGATCGCATTGATGATTATGATGAACAATATTACGATCATGTCCTTCACGTCGCCGACGATAGCAGAAATAACCGCGGCTACCATCAGGATCAGGATCATGACGTCTTTGAACTGCATCAAAAACACCAGCCACACAGGTTTTTTCTTTTTTTCCTGCAACTGGTTAGGGCCATACTGCTGAATTCGTTTAGCAACTTCATCGGTTGATAAGCCATCCCGATTGCTTTGCAGTTCTTTGAAAACGTCTTCGATGGTGGATGTATGCCAATTCATTATTATGACATTATTTTTTACGTTAATTCACTTTTAATCTTGCTAACGCCCTAAATTCGGTCATTAAAGTAAATTGCAAAGAAACTCATGCAATATTCCGGCCTGATTTTAATCAGCCTATCAATTGAAGTCAACACGCTAATCACCTTGTCTGCATATGAAATTTACCATTTTACTTCCTGTTTTGTTGTTTTTTTCGGCCATAAGTTTAGCCCAACTAAAAAAAGCGCCGGCTTATCCGTTAATTACCCATGATCCATACTTCAGCATTTGGTCGTTCTCCGATGAGCTTGCCTCCGGTTCTACCAAACACTGGACGGGCGCCGATCAGCCGCTGACGGGCTACATATGGATCGATAGTTCATGCTATCGCTTTATGGGCAAGGGTTTTAAAGAGAAGGAGGATGCTTTTTCCGGGAAAATGGTCGAGAATAAATTGTCGCCCATAGCCATCGCACAACAAAAATCGGTAACAGTAACTGCTACCCGAACCAGTTACACGTTTACCTGTGGCGCGGTTGACCTGCAATTGCAATTCACTTCACCATTGCTGTTAAATAATTGGCTGGTGTTGACCCGGCCCGTTTCCTATATTACGGTAACCCTGCAATCGAACGATGGCAGGGAGCATGAAGCGCAGGTATATATAAGCGTATCAACCAATGCATGCGTTAATAAACCAGATCAGGAAGTGGAAGCAAAAAGATATGCTTCTGCCGAAGGTTTGCCCGTGTTAAAAGCCGGCACCCTTCAGCAACCGGTATTACAAAAAAAAGGCGACGATTTGCGAATAGACTGGGGCTTCCTGTATGTTTCAGCGCCAAAAGGCGCCAATACGCGGCTGGGCATTGCTACAGACACTTCCGTGATCCCTGGTTTTATTAAAGCCCCTGCTTCAATTACCGGTAAGCAACTGGTATTGGGTGCAACCTTTCCCATAATTAAAACGAACGCAAAAGCGCAGGAGCAATTCATTATGGTGGGGTATGACGACCTGTATTCCGTTCAGTATTTTAATCAGGACCTGCCACCGGTGTGGAAAGCCGAAGGGCGTACTATTGAAAAGGAGCTGGCCCGTGCCGCGGCGGATTATAAAAGCATCATGCAGCAATGCGCTGCGTTTGATCAGAAGCTATATGCCGATGCAAAGAAAGCTGGCGGCGAAAAATATGCCCAATTATGTGTTGCAGCGTACCGGCAAAGTATTGCGGCGCACAAGATCGTAAAAGACCCGAAAGGGGAACTGTTGTTCCTGTCGAAAGAAAACTTCAGCAATGGCTCTATTAATACTGTAGATGTTACGTACCCCTCAGCGCCTTTGTTCCTGTTATATAATCCCGAACTGTTAAAGGGCATGCTGAATGGTATTTTTTATTATACCGAAAGCGGCCGCTTTACCAAACCTTTTGCCGCGCATGATCTGGGAACCTATCCCATTGCAAACGGGCAAACCTACGGCGAAGATATGCCGGTAGAAGAATCGGGTAATATGATCATTTTGACGGCAGCAATTGCCAAAGCAGAAGGCAATGCCAATTACGCTAAAAAGCACTGGAAGGCGCTTACCACCTGGGCGGAGTATTTAAGTGAGGAAGGGTTTGATCCGGCCAACCAGTTGTGTACCGATGATTTTGCCGGTCATCTTGCGCGGAATACTAATTTATCAGTAAAAGCTATTGTTGCCCTGAGGTGTTATGCCATGCTCGCTGAGATGCTGAATGAAAGCTGGCCTGCTACCATGTATGCATCCCGGTCGCGTCAGATGGCTACCAAATGGCAAATTATGGCAGAAGATGGAGACCATTTTGCATTAACCTTTTCCGACAAAAATACCTGGAGCCAGAAGTACAACCTGGCCTGGGATAAATTATTAGGCCTGCATTTGTTTCCCGCTGATGTATATGAAAAAGAGATCAGGTATTATCTCACCAAACAAAATACCTTTGGACTGCCATTAGACAGCCGGAAAACGTATACCAAATCAGACTGGATCCTTTGGACGGCTACATTGGCCAGCACACAGGCCGATTTTGAGGCGTTGATCAACCCGGTTTATGTGTATCTTACAGAAACGCCAACGCGGGTGCCGCTGAGCGACTGGCACGAAACCACCAATGGCAAGCAGGTAGGTTTTCAGGCCCGCAGTGTAGTGGGCGGGTACTTTATGAAAATGTTGGTTGATAAGTGGAAATAAGGTGTTTTAAAGAAGCAGTTTATGGTTTGTGGTTTGAGGTTTGTGGTTCTTTAAATTCGGGCAGTTTTTACCCTGGCGAGATATCTCAAAGCGCGGGGCAACAACAAACAACAAACAACAAACCCAGGCCAACCATAAACAAAAAACCATAAACTATAAACCAGAAACAATAAACAACAAACCATAAACAAAAAAATGGATCGTCGTTCATTCCTTAAAAACTCCGCACCGGTTCTGCTTTTGTTCACAAACGGCGAACTGTTGTATCGTTCCGCTTTGTCGTTAACATCTGATCGTGTAAAAGTAAAATTTCGTTTTGCCGTAGCGAGTGATGGACATTTTGGCCAACCAAAAACAACCTGGGATACTGATTATGGCAATATTGTTCAGCACATCAATCAACAGCGCCGGTTAAAAGCCTGTATCATCAACGGCGATATCATTCATGATGACCCGGCTATGTTGCCTTTGGCCAAACAGCATCTCGACAAACTGAAAATGCCTTATTACGTAACGCAGGGTAATCACGACAGAGTGGATGAAGAGTTGTGGAAGAAGACCTGGAACATGCCTCTGAATCATTCGTTTGTGGTAGATGATCAGGTGTTCCTGCTGGCAACCACTTCCAACATTAAAGGCGAATACATTTGTCCGGACCTTGACTGGATGCGCGCCCAGTTGGAAAAATACAAGCAGGCGCCGAATGTGTTTATAGCCATTCATATTACACCGGTTAAATGGACCGACAATGGCGTAGATTGTCCGGAGTTCATTAACCTGTTGAAAGATTATAAAAATGTACGCGCGGTATTCAATGGCCACGATCATGACCAGGACGATATGAAAGAACGGGAAGGCATTCCTTTCTTATTCGATTCGCATATTGGCGGAAACTGGGGAACCAATTACAAAGGTTTCAGAATGGTAGAGGTGATGAGCGATAATACCGTTGCCACCTATATCTTAAATCCCGGAACAAAACTGAATGAACATACGCTGCCCGAAAGACAGGTGGCGGTAAAATCATAAGAGTCGCATTTTCTGCAACCTCATTAATGAATAAAATCAACCTTGCCTTTTAAACTTTGTTCAGTGCCATGTAAATAGTCATAGTCTGACCGGCTGTGAATTTCCAGCGAATAGGAAGGTATTTGAGAATTTATGATGGTTAGCCTGATCACCTGGTCGGTTAATTTGTATACGCGGGTAATTAATGGATCGTTGTACATAACGTAGCAATCCTTTTCGGGAATTTGTAAAATTCCGATCTCATTGATGGTTGACTTAAATGTTTCCAGGTCGCCAAAACTGAAGCGTAATGAATGGTGGAAAGTATGTTTGTCGAAGCTTTTTACTTTCAGGTCAATGGCATTGAATAAAAAGAACTTGGGCATGGTGATGGTGAAGGAGTTCGTAAACAGGGTTTTGCTGTTTATTTTGGTATCAACCAGGCTTAGGTATTCGATCCAGGCGGGGGCTTCAAATTTGGTGTTTTCCAATAATTGGGTATGAAAAAAGTTAGCGGTCAGCGGGTTGCCTTCGGGTTTTCGATGGATGGCCAGGGAGTCTAAAAAGCGCCTGGTGCGGGATTGGAAAATACTGCTGTCCACCTCACGTAAGGTGGTAATTCCTTTCAGCTTCCACATACCGGTTTCAATATAATCCTGGATACTGATCAGTGAAGATTTCTGAAGCGATAATAATTTGCCAAGGCTTACATTTTGAGCAGCTAGCGCCAACGGCGAAAAGAAACCTGCAAGCAGTATCCATTTATTGAACAGTCTTCTCATAACCAGATAACAATGAAAGGCATAAATATAGTCACTTTGGCTATGTAGCCGTTTGAAACGGATAGAATCGTCAATTTATTTGATTATTATCAAGAAACCGTTCGAACCTTTCATTATGCGCCACCAACTACTAAAAATTGCAAAAACGATTGTTAGTAACGGAAACTAACAGGGTAGCGGGATTTTAAAGCGGCATTGGGCTGGCGCCTTTTAGGCTTCCCCCAAATTCTTTCACTATGTTTTTATACAGAAATGGTGCTTCCCCAGATATTTTCACTGTGTTTTTATACAGAAATGGCGCCTCCCCAGATATTTTCACTATGTTTTTATACAGAAATGATGCTTCCCCAGATATTTTCATTGTGTTTTTATACAGAAATGGTGTTTCCCCAGATATTTTTACTATGTTTTTATATAAAAATGGTATCAAAATATATATAAACCGACCGTTTTTAAATATAAACGAAGCGCTACCGTACGAAATCATTAGAAACCAAGAACTTGAAACCAAGAACCAAGAACTTAAAACTAAATAGCGTTTCTTTGCAAAAAAGCAGGTAAATGGCAGATAGCAGCATAAAAGTTGGGGAATACAATATTTTAAAGGTAGCCCGGGCATTCGATTTTGGACTGTACCTGGGCGAGGGTAAGGATGTAGTGCTGCTGCCAAAACGGTTTGTGCCGTCCGGCGTGGAAGTAGGCGATACCCTGAAAGTTTTTGTTTATCACGATTCGGAGAACCGGCTGATCGCCACTACCCAGCGACCCATAGGCATCGTAGGCGATATTGTTTACCTGCAGGTGGTATCGCTGACCCCACAGGGCGCTTTTATGGACTGGGGGCTGATGAAAGACCTGTTTGTGCCCAAATCGAAGCAACTGGAAGGTATGCGCCTGGGAGGCCACTATCTCGTAAAAATATACCTCGATGAGCAAACGGGCCGCGTGGCGGCATCTGAAAAAATTGAACATTACTTAAGCAATGAGCTGCTTACCGTAAAAGAACTGGAACCGGTTGACTTACTGGTTTACCGCCGTACCGATATCGGCTATGTGGTGATCATCAACAACCGGCATACCGGCGTACTGCATTTCAATGATATTTTCCAGGAAATACAGGTGGGTGATAAGTTGAAAGGCTACATAAAGAACATCCGGGAAAATAATAAAATAGATGTAGCTGTAGGAAAGGCCGGTTACCAACGGGTAGAAGATGAAGCGGGCAAGGTGATGCGTTTGCTGGAAGAGAACAATGGCTACCTGCCTTATAACGATAAATCGAATCCCGAAGACATTTATTCCTTTTTCGGCATGAGCAAAAAGACCTTTAAGATGACCACTGGTAATCTCTATAAAAGCAGGAAAATTATCTTCACCCAAACAGGTATTAAAAAGGTGGAAGAGTAGAAGGTGATTGGCGTACATTTATGTTACAATGGAAGTAAGGATTGAACAATATACCGACCTGTATAAGCAACCAGTTATTGATTTAATTGTAAATATTCAAAGGGAAGAGTTCAGGATACCCATAACGCCGGAAGAACAACCGGACCTGCAACAAATACCTGATTTTTACCAAAAAGATAATGGCAACTTTTGGCTGGCAGTTGACAATGGCAGCGTAGCAGGCACTATTGCTTTGTTAGACATTGGCAATGGCCAGGGTGCGTTGCGAAAAATGTTTGTCGGCAAAAATTATCGGGGTAAAGAGCACGGCGTTGGGCAATTGTTGTTAAATACACTGCTGAGGTGGGCACAACAAAAGGGGTATACCAAAATATACCTCGGCACCACTGAAAAATTTCTCGCTGCCCACCGGTTTTACGAAAAGAACAATTTTGCTGCCGTAGCCATAAAAGATCTGCCTGACTCATTTCCCCGCATGGCAGTGGATGTTAAGTTTTACAGGTATGAATTTCAATCGTAGCAGGATTAATAATCCCGCATATAATCATTCCCTTCTTTTAATACGACCACACTATCCCCTTTATTGATCTTGAATCTGGTTTCTATTGTTTGCCACTTTTCAAATCGGCCTAAAAAGCAAGCAAAATGTAAATGAGGTCCGGCCGACCAGCCAACATTGCCGCTATATGCAATAACATCTCCTTGCTTTACATGATCTCCCGGTTTTAATTTTGATCCATTGTATTTTATATGCGCATAATATCCAAAAGTTCCATCAGGGTGCATAATTAAAATAAAGTTGTTATATTTTTTGCATTCTTCCTGTGGACACGATTCCGTATTGTTTTGTACGATCTGAACAACCCTGCCTTCTCTTACTGCCAATATCTCGGTTTCTTCCGGCATGGTAAAATCAAGCGCATTTTCATTTTGATGAGAGAAAGTTCCATTGTAACCTTGATTTACCTTATAGCTTTTACCTTTTTGAAAAGGCAGATCATAGGCAAAAGAGGTATCATACTTTTTTACGGTTACATCACCAATGGCCGTTTTGAAATTATAACTGAACTTTGTTTGATCTCCAATTCGTAATGGTGTCAATTCACCTATTCTGAATCGTTCTCTTTTAGGTGGAATTACATAGACCTTTTTATCCGATCCGGAAAAGTAAAGGTTTAATAAATTAAAACTGAATGTAAACGAAACAGGGTACAACTCATAATTGTCAGCATAGATAACAAACCCCTGATCTTTATTTTCGTAAAATACTTTAACCATCTGTGCTTTACTGAACGCAACGTAAAGACATAAAGAAGTGATTAATAAGGTTTTTTTCATATAATTTCCTTCAGGATTCAGGTCGGGTGCAAATTTATGCAATTGACTGTATTTGCTGCAATTGCCGGTGGTATCTGCAGGGCATAAATTTTCGGGCATTTTCTCCCGATTATTGTTCTGTTGCTGTTCTCCCTGTGTATTTTTTTTCCTGCCATGCATACACTCTTTAGTGGTACGGTTTTTTTAGAAATTTTTAAAATGAATAAAAACAATTAGTTATGCAATCAGTAGTGGACCATGTTGCCGGGTACGACTATGGGACAAAGGAATTGGCTACCTCACCGGTAACTATGGAGGAGCTGGATCAGTTAAAGCAAACTATTACGTTTGATCCGGAAGATGAAAGATACCTGCGTGTCGCAGGCGAGGTGCTGGAAGATCAAACTGAATCCATTATAAATATCTGGCGGGGAGTAATAACCGCTACACCGCACCTGGCGTATTATTTTAAAGATGCCCAGGGCAATATCGACGAAGATTATAAAATAAGGGTGAAGGAGCGCTTTAAGCAATGGGTCCTTGATGTGTGCACAAAGCCATATGACCAGGATTGGTTGAACTACCAGCACGAGATCGGGTTGCGGCATACACATGAAAAGAAAAATAAAACCGACACGGCTGCAGCTCCGCCGCATATTCCTATGCGATATGTTATTGCATTTACTGCCGTAGTGAATGATACCATTAAACCCTTCCTGGCTAAAAAAGGGCATAGTCTCGGTGTTATTGAAAAAATGCACAAAGCCTGGTGCAAGGCCGTATTGTTGCACGTTACCTTATGGACCCGCGCTTATTGCGACACGGCATGGTGACGGCGGGTAAATAAAATGTTGATCAGTACCAATGAAAAAGTGCTGTACACGATCATGGGAAAAAATTGAAAACGAAGTACAATAGGTGCGGCATAGATGCTGAAACAAAAATTGATGATCCAGAAGCCTCCAGCCAATAAAAGTGTACGGAACAAGCCGAATGGTAAGGAATAGCGCTTTACCCGGGCGATCACCATCACCAGTAACGTGCAAAAAGCAATATTTACCAACAGGAACCAATAAGGCATTGGTTGTAAAATAGTGCCTTGTATTGTTTTGTTAACACTTCTTACCTGGTCGCTTTTATATTTGAACCATTTGATAGCTGTGGAATCTACTGTATTAATTCCCGTATTATAAATGCATAGTGATTCCAGTTTCGGTAATCCATACCATTTTACATTGGGCCACAAATAATACTGCGCAAAGGCAACAGGATGTTGCCGTATAAGCCGGTTACTGTATTGAGAATATATAGGTGCTACCGCATGCCAGGCGTTGAAATAACCATTGATCTTCTTTTGTATTTGGAATGAATGGTGATAGGTTTTCAATGGGGCAGTACCGGCCCACAAATAATAGAAGGTTAAAGAGGGGTAGGGTCTTTCCGATACCGGCATGGTATCAAAATATTGTTTTACCACCCGGTTGAAGGCTTTACAATCAGCAGAGGGCAGGTCGGCATCCTGTACTTTAATATAGGGGTACATATGCAGCACATTGTTCACCGACATCCAACTGCCAAAAGCTGAAAATATCGCCGTACCGGTTTCTTTTTTGGTTATGTACCTGATGCGTTGTATTTCTATGAATATGGGCAGCACAGTAAAGGCTATGCCGGTCAGTTTAAAGAGCCAGTTGCATGCACAGAATAATAACGCCAAAAGCGCAATGGCCGGCAGGTATAAAGCGGCAAAACGCAACGTGAACAGCAGGAATAACAAGCCGGCCAGCGGTAATAACTGGATCCAGCGCGGCCGGTTGATGATCCAGAGTAATTGGGTAAACCATATTATGGCCAAACCAACAAACAGTGCATCGCTGCTTACATAATTGCTGATATATAATGCCAGGGGGTTAAATACCCCTATCGCAAACAGCACATGGCTAATAGTTTTGTGCAGGGGAAAGAAATACCTTACAGAAAAAAATAAAAGCAATACGCCTGTCTGTACTACCAGGTATTGAATAAAGATCAGCGCCGTATCGGAGGTGGTCATCAGGTGGATCAGCTCCAGGAACCTGGAATAGCCTATGGGCCGAACGCTGATGACATGGTGATGCGCGGCTGCATTGATATAGGTATAGCTGTCGGAAAAGAAATCCGGAAATGGATAGCAGATCTTGAAAATTACAAATTGAAGTAAGATACCTGCCAGTGCGATAAGCAGGTATCTTTTATTGACAGTATTTTTAAACAGGAAATGAGAAAATGTTGGTGTGGGTTCTCCTGTGCTGTTATTGTTTTTATGACGTTTGAACCAGGATAATAATTTGGTCATATGGCCGTAAAAATAGGAAGAAAGCCGCAAAAGCCGCTAAACGCTTAAAGCTTAACGCTAAACGCAAATACAGTTTAAGGTCCGGTTTTCGCAATTTGCGTTCGGCGTTCCGCATTCAGCCGCCTTAAGCATTTCCAAAAGGCAATTTCCTGATCCTTTTACCCGTAGCGGCAAAAATGGCATTGCAAACAACGGCTGCGATCGGCGGCAGGGCCGGTTCACCCAAACCGGTTGGCGCCTCATTAGTGGCAACAAACTGCACTTCCACATCCAGCGGCGCATCCTGCATGCGCATCATTTTATACGTATTGAAATTTTTCTGTTGCACCGCGCCTTTATCGAACGTGATCTCTGTACACCAGGCATGCCCTAATCCATCCACAATGGCGCCCTGTACCTGGTTCTCGGCGCCGCTCAGGTTCACTACCTGTCCGCAATTGACGGCACAATACACTTTATGCACTTTCGGCTTGCCATTTTGTATAGATATTTCAGCCACTTCCGCTACATATGTGCTGAATGAATAATACGCCGCAAAACCTTTGAACCGGCCGGGCGTTTTCTTTTCCCAGTTGCTCATTTTGCTCACCAGGTTAATGACGCTTTTGAACTTCTCAATATCATAATTCACCTTGCCCACCTGGTTGTTTTTTGCCTTTTCAAGCAGTTCGAGGCGGAATGCAATGGGATCTTTCTTTAACTCATGCGCTATTTCATCCAGGAAACTTTGTTCCGCAAATCCAATGGCATTATGCGTTGGCGCGCGCCAGGGACCGGTTTGAATGTTGGAAGTAAGTCCATGGCCATCCACGCGGTAATTGGCAAGCGCACCGGCTGGAAAATTATCAGCCGCGGCGGCCCGACCGTTCAGGGCTGCAGCGGTCAGGTACCAGCCATCGAGTTCGTTGTTATTGTTGATAGCAGCCCGGTAGCGATACATGCCATTGGGCCGGTAAAAATCACCCTGCATATCATCTTCGCGTGTCCATAGCATTTGTATGGGCGCCCTGGCAACGGAGGAGATCAGCGCTGCTTCTACTGCATTATCACTGCGTAGTTTTCTGCCAAAACCGCCGCCTTGCCGGGGCAGGCCCAGCGTAATATTATCTTCGCTAATGCCTAATGCTTTGGCTACATCGGTGCGTACCCTGCCCGGTACCTGTGTGGGTCCGTACAGGTCTGCCTTACCATCGCGCACATCTGCAAAAAAGTTGATCGGTTCCATGGGCGCATGGCTCAGGATGGGCACTTCATAAATGCTTTCCAAAACTTTCTTTGCATTGGTCAATGCATTCTCTGCATCGCCGTCGTTACGGTCGGGCTTTTCGCTTTTTTGCTGAATAAGGTTTTTGAAAGCGGCCACGTGATCGGCGGTGCTTTCGAGTTTGCCGGTATCTTCCCATTCCACTTTCAAGGCGTCACGTCCTTTTTTTGCCGCCCAGGTATTGGTGGCGAGAACAGCCACTACTGTTTCAGTTCGCACAACATTTTTTACGCCGGGAACTTTGCGGGCTTCGGTATCATCGAATGATTTTAATTTCCTGCCAAAGGCTGGTGGCCGTGCTACCATGCAGTAAAGCATGCCTTCGCGACGGGTATCGATACCAAACAAAGGTTTGCCAGTAAGAATATTTTTATTGTCGACGTTCTTTATTCTTTTGCCGATGATCTTGAAATCTTTCGGGTCTTTCAGTTTGATGTTTTCCGGCACCGGCATGGAAGCCGATTTGGTAGCCAGTTCGCCATAACTGAGTTTTTTACCGCTTGCTTTATGAATGACATACCCATTTTCGGTAGTGCATTCCTGTTCCGGTACATTCCAGGTTTGTGCGGCTGCCGCAACCAGCATCTGCCGCGCCACTGCGCCGGCTTTGCGAATAGGTTCATAACGGGTGCGAATAGCGCCGCTGCCACCGGCCCCCTGGTTGCCGTATTTGTCTTTATCATACGGCGCCTGGTTGATCACCACTTTGTTCCAGTCTACATCCAGCTCTTCGGCCAGCAGCATGGGTAACGATGTTTTTACGCCTTGCCCGATCTCAGGATTGGGCGCCATCAGCGTTACAATGCCTTTGGGATCTATGGAAAGATAGGCGTTGGGGGAAAAGAGCGGTGCATCGGCAACAGCTTCAGCAGTGATGTTGGCCAGCATTTCAAAACCAAACAATACGCCGCCACCGGCGAGGGAACTTATTTTAAGAAAATGTCTGCGTGATATATTTGTGGGAACCTGTTTCATATGTTAAAAAGAGTTTATGGTTTGTTGTTTATGGTTTATGGTTCATTAGCGCGGCAGCAACAACAAACTATAAACCATGAACTATAAACTGTTTCTTTACTTTCCATCGGCTACTCACTTCTTATCATTTGCTTTATCAGCTGCAAGATGCACTGCCTTACGAATTCTTACATATGTTCCGCACCGGCAGATATTGCTCATGGCCGCATTGATATCCTCATCGGTGGGGTGCGGTTTTCTTTTCAGGAGCGCAACGGCAGCCATTACCTGGCCACTCTGGCAATAACCGCATTGAGCCACATCCAATTCATCCCAGGCTTTTTGTACCGGGTGATCGCCGTTCTCACTCAAGCCCTCAATCGTAGTGATCTTGTTGGTGCCTACCGCAGAAACCGGGTAGGAGCAGGAGCGGATAGCACTGGTATCGTTCAACAGCACCGTACAGGCGCCGCATTGGGCAATACCGCAACCATATTTGGTGCCTACCAGGTTCAGCTCATCGCGCAATACCCAGAGTAATGGCGTATCGGGCGATACATCAACGGTATGCTTTTTATTATTGACGGTGATGGTAATGGAAGCCATGATACTGGTTTTAATAAAGTTAATTAAATCAGGGGTATATGACGGCAGAATGTGAAGGAAGGTTGTAACACTGTTCGAAAAATGATAATGAGGGTGAATTCCAGGGTAATTAAAGTTAATATATTGGTGGGAGGAGTAAAAAAAAGTGAACCACCTGGTAAGTAGTTCACTTTTTTAGTTATTCAGTTATTAAGTTCTTAGTTATTAAGTTTTTTAAGAGGCAGAACTAATGAACTCAAAAACTTACAAACTCAATAACTAACAAACTTATTGTTCCGCTAATTCCTTCACCCTTTGCAAGGCAATGGGAAATGTGGTCAGAAAGTAATCTTTATATTCTTCATTCATATCCAGGTCAACCACCAGCTCTGTTTTTCCCTGTACATCTTTTAAGGTATAGTTCTCATGAGCGCCAGCCCAGCCTTTTACTTCATCGCTTTCCGTATCTTCAATGCCGTCTTTCACAACGCCCAGGTGTTTAAAGCTCATGAATTGGTTCGGAACAGCATCATCAATGGTAGAAACCATACCCATGCCCTTACCGTCGAGGAACAACACTTTACTGCCTTTCTGCCAGTCGGTAATGGCGTGCGATCCTTCAGAAAATGGTTTTGTCCAGGCCTGATACGAATCATCGGTCCATAATACTTTCCAGACTTTTTCGCGCGGTGCGTCAATGGCGATTTTGAATTCCTGTTTTTCCATGGTGTGCAATTTTTTATTTTTTAAAATCAGGTTTGTTGTATGACCTAAAGTTCATGCAAATATTGAACCCGGGCGGGGGGTAGTTGGGACAAATTGAGGGGTGAATTGCGACAATTGCGTTCACTAACGACCAGTCGGCATTATATATGCAAAAAAATGTCCCGATTAAATCGGGACTTTAGCCTGAATTGCACGCTTTCTATATCAAATAGTTGCATCCTGTATAATGGCATCGGGCGCCTGGGTTTTTACAGACAGGATACCATTATTGCGGCCGGTTTCGCTTTCATATAATTCGCTCACGCCAATGGTTTGACCATTAGCCGCTTCCAGGGTGAAATAGAATTTTCCATTAGAGGAGATCTTTCGGTCGTATTTGTTTTCATCCACTGCATTGCGTTTTACCGAATCGATCCCGTTTTGGCAATTTGATTTTGTGGAATAGCCTTCGCTGCTGAGGATGGTTTCGCCATTGCCGGCTTTTAAGCTAAATTGAAATTCGCCACTTACGCGTTTTGTGATTACAAATTTTCCCATAACGTCAAGGTTTTTGGTTTTGAAATCCGGCACGCTTAGCCGGTATGTTTAATGGTAATTGATACTAACTATCACGTATAGTATAAAAATAAGAATATTGCTGAAATATGGTGCAGGGTTAGGGTTACTGGAAGAAGTTTTGATTTTGATCAATAAAGTGTATAATTTACCTGGTAAGCCAATGATTGGGCTTAAACAGGTATATTATAGTGCTCAATATATTTGAACTATTCTTGTATGAATAATAAATTTTTGTCCAGGGTCCTGCCTCACTTTATTGCGGTCATCATTTTTCTGGTTGTTGCTACTTTTTATTGCAGACCTGTTTTAGATGGTAAGGTGCTACAACAGGCCGATAATGTTCAATGGAAGGCAATGGCGCAAAATTCATTTGAGTTCAAAGAAAAATATGGCCGGTATCCCTTATGGACAAACAATCTTTTCAGCGGAATGCCTACCTATCAAATTTGTTTGGATTCCGATATTATTATTACGCCTAATTGGTTTTATAACATTTTTACGTTGTTTCTGCCAAAGCCAATCAGTTTCTTTTTCCTTGCCTGCATTTGCTTTTATTTTCTAACCCAAATTGTACGCATAAATCTTTACATAGGTATAATAGGTGGGCTGGCTTATGCGTATGCAACATACAACCCGATAATAATAGCGGTTGGGCATGATACCAAAATGCAATCTATTGCCTTGATGCCGGCGTTCATTGCATCGCTTATGCTGATCTATGAAAAAAAATACCTGTGGGGCGCAACGCTCACGGCCATAATCACTGCATTATTGTTAGCAATAAATCATGTTCAGATTATTTATTATTTATTAATGATCGCCCTCTTTATGACGGTGGGCTATGTGGTGTATTGGGTTCGGCAAAGAGACTTCAGGCGCCTGACTATTTCAATCAGTATAGCTGTATTGGCTGGTATTTTAGGTACGCTGAGTAGTGCAATTTCACTTTTTACCACATATGAGTCGTCTAAGACCAGCATTCGCGGCGGATCACAATTGCAGAGCAAAACTGCTACTAAGGGAGGGTTGAGTGCAGCATATGCTTTTGATTATAGCATGTATATAACAGAGCCTTTTGTGATGTTGGTGCCAAAAATATATGGCGGCAGCGATGGCCTTGAAGTGGATGAAGATCGATCAAAGGCGATAGAACAATTGCGACAAATGCCGCCACAATTGGCGCAGCAATTACAATATAACCTCCGGTTTTATTGGGGTGGTATTGGCGGTACAGCAGGTCCGCCATATGTAGGGGCCATTATTTGCTTTTTGGCGCTTTTTGGTTTTGTGGCATTGGCTGATAAACATAAATGGTGGATTCTGGCAACTTGTATATTGGCTGTTATAATGAGTTGGGGTAGCTATTTTGAAAGTTTCAATACCATTTTATTGCACGTTTTACCGGTGTACAATAAGTTCAGAGCGCCAAGTATGATCATTGTTATCCCAACATTCCTTTTTTGTGTAATGGCTGTACTGGCATTGCAGATGATCGTCAACACAAAAGTCAAAACAACACTCTGGCTAAAGTATAAAAAGAGCTTATTGTTTTCGGGTAGCATCTTTCTTGCACTACTGTTATTATATTTTAATGCTGATTTTACTGCAGACAGCGATAGGCAGCTTTTAAGCCGGTTTAGTTCAGCTTCTGATCAGGTGAGAGACTATGCACTGGGTTTTATAGCTGCTTTAAAAGAAGATCGAAAAGTGCTGTTTTTTGGCAGCCTGGTTCGTTCCTTATTATTTGTAGCTGCAGCCGCCTTGTTAATGTTGTTGTATCTTAAGAATAGAATAAAGGGACCGTATCTGATGGCGGGTATTGGATTGTTGGCTTTTATTGATGTAATAGCCATTGATGTAAAATATTTAAATAAAGATAATTACCAGGATGCATCTGACTACCAGCACGCAAACTTTACACCCTCTGCTGCCGATCAGCAGATCTTACAGGATAAAGGTAGTTACCGGGTATTTGATGTAAGGGAAGGGGCGCATAGTGCTTTTAATACAAGTGCATTGAGTGGATACTTTCACAGATCCATCGGCGGTTATCACCCTGCTAAACTCAGTATTTACCAGGACCTGATTGAACACCAGTTATACAATTACCCCAATTGCTCTCCGGCGATCAATATGCTAAATACAAAGTATATCATAGGGAAGGATTCTTTGGGGAAAGATGTTGTAATTACAAATCAGCATGCTTTAGGTGATGCCTGGTTTGTTAACAGTGTTCTATTTGAAAGTACTGCGGAAACGGTAATGAATGCATTAAGTAATTTAAACGCCAGGGATACGGCTATTGTGTTCACTAAGGATAAACAGCTTGTAACTGGGCCCTCTACGGGGAACAGTTCAGATGCCATTCAATTGGTAGAAAACAGGAATGATGAAATTACCTACAGGTCAAACGCCGCCTCACCACGTTTTGCAGTGTTTAGTGAAATATTTTATGAAAAAGGATGGAAGGCCTACATAGATAATAAGGAAGTTCCTATTGTTAGAACAAATTACGTTTTACGTGGATTAGCTGTTCCTGCAGGTCAGCATAGTATTCGCTTCCTGTTTAGGCCAGCCTCTTATTATACGGGTGTGAAGGTGGCAAAAGTTGCAGGGATAATAATTATTATGCTGTTTTTTGTATCCGTTTTCCTGACCTATAGGAGGTCTGCGCAAAAGAAATCACCAAATCTCTGAATCCCGGAATCAGAAATCGATTATTGCTTACTACTCCTATACTGATTCGGCGACATGCTCATAAGCTTGGTGAACAACCGGGTAAAATAGTAAGGGTCTTCAATGCCCAGTTTATCGGCAATTTCTTTAACCCGTAGTTCGGTAAAGTGTAAGTACTGGCAGGCCAACTGGATCTTGAGATGGTTAAAATATTCAATGGGCGCAAACCCGGTCTTTTTGCGGAACAGGGCTGAATAATGCGACGCTGAAAAATTCACCGACCGGGCAATTTCTTCCAGGGAGAGCGGTTGTGCAATATGCTGTTGCATAAAACTGATGGACAATTCTACGGGATCATCGGCATGTGCTTTGTCTACCAGGTTGAATTGATCATCATACAGGAACGACGAAATGAAATGATACAGGCACAAATTGGCATAGCACAGGTTGTCGTTCCCATAGCCGCGTTCCAGGCAGGCGTACATATCATCGAACAGGTCGAGCCGCTTTTGTTTAAAGGCTACGCGACTGCAATAACCGTTCAATTTTTGCTTTATCGTCTCTACCATTTTCTTCGAGAGCGAGCCGGTAAAATGGATCCAGTAAATTGTCCAGCTATCATCTTCTGCCGATGCATAACTATGGGCACAGCCCGCCGGAATGATAATGAATGAACCTGGTTGCAAAGCGTAATTATTTTTCTGTACCTGCGCTTTCCCTTTTCCTTCCAGGCAATAAATAAGTATATGCTGATCGCTGCCATGCGTCCGCTGCCGGAAATGGTATTTTGCTTTAGGGTAATAACCGATATCGGTAATATACATGCCCGATGCAATGGTGTTGCTGTTACTAAATTCCGAAAGGATCTTCCGGGGTAGCACGATTGACTTCTGGCCTTGAAAACCTTCGCGTTTTTTGAGTAACGGCATGGCAAGCTGTTTGTATGATTTGCCTATAAATATAATTGATTATTGATAGCTATGAAAATAACATTGTCCATCATTTCAATAAAAATGGCTATTTTCCTATCAGCTTCTATCTGGCATATTTGTACAATTATTTCTATACGAACATCAAAGCTGCCATTCATGAAAATTATTTGCTGTACTTACCTCTTTCTTATTTGCTTTTTATCCATGCATGCCCAATCATCCCGGCAAAATATCTCATTGAACGGTAGCTGGCGGTTTATATCAGATTCAACCAATGCAGGCCAGGGGCAACGTTGGCAGCAGGGGTTGCCGGCTAAGGCTGCAACTGTACAGGTTCCGCATACCTGGAACGTGATGAAAGGCCTGGAAGATTACAGCGGACTGGCCTGGTATGAAAAAACTTTTACTATGCCTGCACAAGCCCGCAATAAACAGGTGCGCCTGAAATTTGATGCGGTATATCACGATGCGGTTATTTACCTGAACGGCGCACAGCTCGCTACGCATACTAATGCCGGTTATACGACGTTTTATGTGGATGTTACCAAACAGGTAAAATACGGTGCACCCAATAAGCTGGTAGTATCGGTAAGCAACGCGTTTTCCGACACCAACCTTCCCTATAAGAAAAAGTTCGACTGGTGTAATGATGGTGGTATCATTCGTGGCGTTAGCCTGCAGGTGACCGGTAAGCCTTCTGTGCGGTATATACATATTACGCCGGATGTTAACGTGACCGATTCAACAGCCACCGCCAAATTAGATCTGCAATTATGGGAAGAGGAGATTAGGTCTGTAGAGGCTGTTGTTCGCATCAATGAAAAGAAGTCGAACAAAACAGTGCTTACGAAAAAGCTGTCCTTTTCTGAAGGCAATGGTTTTGCTACTACCATTGATCTGGGTAAAGTGCATCTCTGGCATTTTAATGATCCTTTCTTATATCAGATACAGGTAACGGTCCAAAATAATGAACAACCCTCCGACCAGGTTACGCAAACATTTGGTTGCCGTAAAATTGAATTGCGCGGACCGCAATTCTTTTTAAATGGTGAAGCGGTGCGGTTGCCGGGTTTGGAATACATGCCATCGAGCCATCCGGCTCATGGTAGTGCCGAACCCCGTTGGGTAATGGACTCTGTAGTTAATATGTTCAAAGACCTGAATGTGACCATTAGCCGTTTTCACTGGCAGGTAGATGAGTATATCCTGGACCAGATGGATGAAAAAGGCATCCTGCTGCAAGCGGAAATTCCCTGGTGGCAACAACCGGAGCGTTTAACACCGCAACTGGAAGGGGTGGCCCGGAAACAGTTTGCGGAAATGATCGAGCGCGATTATAACCATCCTTGCATCTTTGCCTGGGCCATGAGTAATGAAGTACATAGCAAAGACCGCGATTCCGGCCAATACATCAGTTTGAAGCAGTTTGTTAAATCGCTGGATAACTCGCGGCTGGTGAACGTAGTGTCGAATGAAACGTTCCGGCGCAAACAACAGGACGCAGCGTTTATCGGCGACCTGCCCACCTGGAATGAATACATCGGTACCTGGTTTGGAAAAAGATCAGATGAACTGCCCGCTTATTTTGCCGAAGTTGAAAGTGCCATGGGCGACCGGCCCTTGTTCATTACCGAGAATGGGTTGTGCGAACCCCGGTTTACCGGCGGTGACCTGAAGCGGATAGAAGATATGACCTATCATTACAATGAATGGGCCAAGCGAAAATACATTATGGGCTGTATTTATTTTTGCCTGAACGATTACCGCACCCAAATGGGCGAGGATGGTGCTGCCAATTTCAAGGCCCGCATTCATGGTATTACCGATTTTTATTTTAAAAAGAAATCATCGTACTATGTCTTCAAACAACTGGCTTCACCCTTTCTGATCACCAATGTAAAAAAGCTGAACGAGACAACGGTACAGGTTATGCTGAAAAATAAAGATGGGTTACCTTCTTATACAGTAACCGATTTTATGATAACCTGGCTGAATGGAAAGAATAAAGTGTTGAGCCAAAAATTGCCAACGCTAAAACCGGGCGAAACCGCAACTATTACTTTGACAGATATGAATGCCCGCATTGGCTTTGACATTTGTACGCCGGCTGGTTATCGCGTGATCAGTTATCCGTTTGTTCATTAATAGAAATGCATTACAACAATTGTTTGCCATGACCGAACATCGTTTCAATAACAGTTATATCATTGCCATCTCCTTTATTTCAGCATTGGGTGGTTATTTGTTTGGGTTTGATTTTGCGGTGATCTCCGGCGCGCTGCCTTTTTTACGCACTACATTCGGGTTAACGCCCTGGTGGGAAGGTTTTCTCACCGGTTCGCTGGCCCTGGGTTGCATAGTAGGTTGCCTTATTGCCGGTGCGCTGGCAGACAGGTATGGCCGAAGGCCCGGGTTAATGACTGCTGCCGTCATCTTTGCCTTGTCGTCGGTGGGCATGGCCTTTTCAAATTCATTGACTGATTTTATTGCCATGCGGTTTGCAGCAGGCATTGGCGTGGGCATGGCTTCCATGTTAAGTCCCATGTACATTGCGGAGATCTCTCCGGCTGCGGTACGCGGTCGCAACGTGGCCATTAATCAACTCACGATAGTGATCGGCATTTTGATTACCAACCTGGTAAATTATTTGCTGGCTGATAATGGCCCTGATGCCTGGCGATGGATGTTTGGCCTGGGCGCCGTTCCATCTTTATTCTTTTTGTTGGGTGTGATCTGGTTGCCTGAAAGCCCGCGGTGGTTGATGCAGGTAAATCAAAATGAAAAGGCGATACGTGTGCTAAGCAAAATAGGTAACCCGAATTTTGCGGAGCATACGGTTGTTGATATAAAAAGATCATTGCAGGGTGCGCTGCAAAGCACGGGCGCCAGTGTATGGTCAGCCGGCATGCGTAAAGCGATTATTCCCGGTATTTTGCTGGCCGTTTTTCAACAGTTCTGTGGCATTAATGTAGTGTTCAATTATACCTCTACTATTTTTGAATCGGTGGGCGCTAATCTCAATCAACAGTTGTTTGAAACGGTGTCGATAGGAGTGGTGAACCTTGTCTTTACGATTATAGCCATGTGGCAGGTAGATAAACTGGGCCGAAAGCCATTGATGTTAGCTGGGGCAGCGGGATTATCGGTGATCTATATTGTTCTGGCGTTGTTGTTGAAGAACCAGGCAGCGGCCGGATTGCTCTCTGTATTTGTTTTGATCGCCATTGCCTTGTATGCTACTTCATTGGCCCCGGTGACCTGGGTGCTGATCGCTGAAATATTCCCTAATCATATTCGGGCGCGCGCTACTACCATAGCGGTGGTGGCATTGTGGGCGGCGTACTTTGTACTGGTGTTCACTTTCCCTATACTCGCGCAACAACTGGGTGCATATGGTCCGTTTTACATGTATGCGGGGATTTGTGTGTTGGGGTTTTTGTTTGTGCGCACTCGTATAACTGAAACAAAAGGTAAAACGCTGGAGGAGATCAGTGGCGGATTTCATTAGTTAAAAACGAATCATACAATATAATATAATGACTCAATCAATAGTAAAAGTGTGGCAGGAGCCAGTAACGATCCCGACCTATGAAATCGGCGCTCCTGATAAGAATCCCATGTTCTTTGAGAAACGGGTTTACCAGGGCAGCAGTGGGGTCGTGTATCCGCACCCGGTCATTGAGAAAATATTCGATGAAAAGCAGGATAAAACCTACAATGGCTTGTTCCTGGAAAATGAGTATTTGAAAATTATGATCCTGCCTGAATTGGGCGGCCGCGTGCAAATGGCTTATGATAAAATAAAGCAACGGCATTTTATTTATTATAACCAGGTAATAAAACCGGCGCTGGTTGGGTTATGTGGTCCCTGGATCTCGGGTGGTATTGAATTCAACTGGCCGCAACACCACCGGCCAAGTACGTTTCAGCCGGTTGACTGGTCGATCAAAGAAAATGAAGACGGCAGTAAAACCATATGGGTAAACGAAGTAGAACGCATGTTCCGCACAAAAGGTATGGCCGGTTTTACTTTGCATCCCGGAAAAGCATATTTAGAAATAAAGGTACAATTGTTCAACCGCACGCCATTGCCGCAAACTTTTTTGTGGTGGGCCAACCCGGCGGTAAAAGTAAATGACGATTACCAGAGCGTGTTTCCGCCCGATGTGAATGCGGTGTTTGATCATGGCAAACGCGATGTGTCAACCTTTCCCATTGCCACCGGTACTTATTACAAAGTAGATTATTCTCCCGGTACGGATATTTCCCGCTACAAAAATATTCCGGTTCCTACCTCTTATATGGCCATTCATTCCGATTATGATTTTGTGGGCGGTTATGAACACGATACCAAAGCCGGCTTATTGCATGTGGCCAATCACTATGTGTCGCCGGGAAAAAAACAATGGACGTGGGGACATAGCGATTTTGGGCAGGCCTGGGACCGTAACCTTACTGATGAAGATGGTCCGTATATTGAATTAATGACCGGTGTGTTCACAGATAATCAACCCGATTTTACGTGGCTGATGCCGTATGAAGAAAAAACCTTCACCCAGTATTTTATGCCTTACCGCGAACTGGGACTGGTGAAAAATGCCTCGAAGGACCTGCTGGTTAATATAGAAAAGGAAAATGCTGAGTTGGTGGTAAAAGTATTTGCAACGTCAAAACAAGGACAGCTAACGCTTACAGTATTCAATAAAACTGGTGCGCAAATACAACAATATGTAATAGATGGTTCGCCTGAAGATGTTTTCACTGCATCTTTTGCCGTAGATAAGGATACAACGGCTGAAAATATTTTACTCATTATTACCAATGTAACGGGCAAAGAAGTGCTGCGGTATGAACCGGTAAAGAATAAGAAGAACGAAATACCACAACCGGCCAAGGCAGCCTTGCAGCCGGGTGAAGTTGCGAACAATGAACAATTATTTTTAACTGGTCAGCATTTGGAGCAATACCGGCATGCAACGTACAGCCCGGTGCCGTATTATGAAGAAGCGTTGCGCCGCGATGCCAGTGATATTCGCAATAACAACGCGCTGGGCGCCTGGTACCTGCGACGAGGGCAATTCGCCAAAAGCGAACCGTATTTCAGAAAGGCAATTGCTGCCAGTACACAACGCAATGCCAATCCATACGACAGCGAACCTTATTATAATCTCGGGCTTTCTTTACAATACCAGGGCCGGCACCAGGAAGCGTATGATGCCTTTTATAAAGCTACCTGGTGCAGCGCCTGGCAAAGCAGCGCCTTCTTTTCGTTGGCGCAGATCGATCTGTTACAGGGCGAACCGGCTAAAGCGATTAAACACCTGCAACAATCGCTCCACAGGAATATGAACAACGGCAAGGCCTGGGCGCTGAAAGCGGCTGCATATAACGAACTGCAACAATACGTAGCGGCTTTACATACTTGTGCCGAAGGATTGCAACGGGATGCATTCAACCTCTCTTTGTATGTAGAACAATATAAAGCTAATGACGAGTTAGGCAGAAAAGCGGCGGCACAACAATCATTACTGCAACTGCAACACGGCGCCCGCGGAAATGTGCACAATTACATTGAATATGCCCTCGATTATGCAGCGTGTGGTTTGTATGAGGATGCCATTCAATTGTTTCATTGGTATATTGAGGAGGCCATCGATCCGGGGTATCCCATGGTATGTTATTACCTGGGCTGGTTGCATTATGCTAAAAACGAAAACGACAAAATAGGTGGGTATTATGCACAGGCGGCAAAGGCGGATAGTTATGGTTGTTTTCCCAACCGGCTCGAAGATATAGCTGTGCTGCAATTGGCGGCCAGGCTTAATGCAGCCGATGCCAAAGCGCCCTATTACCTCGGTAATTTATGGTACGATAAAAGGCAATATGAAGAGGCGATTGCCCAATGGGAGTTAGCTGCTCAACGCGATGGTACGTTTCCAACCGTATTCCGCAACCTCGGCATAGCGTATTTCAATAAGCAGCAGGATGCGCAAAAAGCGTTACAGCATTATGAAAAAGCGTTTGCATTAGATACAACCGATGCCCGCGTATTGATGGAGCTGGACCAGTTATATAAACGATTGAATAAGGATATTTCCGCACGGTTGCAGTTTTTAGAAAAGCATTTGGACCTTGTTATCCAACGTGATGATCTGTACCTGGAGCGTGCGGCGTTGTATAATTTCATTGGACAATACCAGAAAGCATTTGATCAGATCATGGAGCGGAAATTTCATCCCTGGGAGGGAGGAGAAGGAAAAGTGTCGGCCCAATACCTGTACAGTTTAACAGAAATGGCCAGGCAATGTATACAGGTGAAAGATTATGAAAAGGCGATCGGTTTATTGCAGCGGGCGCAGGAATATCCGCATAACCTCGGCGAAGGAAAATTGTTTGGCGTTCAGGAGAATGATATTTTCTATTGGCTGGGCATTGCCTGTATGCGCATGGGAAACAATAAAGCGGCAATTGAATTTTTTACCAGGGCTACAAATGGGTTATCCCAACCAGCGGCTGCGATGTTCTATAACGATCAGCAACCCGATAAGATCTTTTACCAGGGCATGGCATGGCGGCAACTGGGGAATAATGAACGGGCAGCAGCTATCTTCAAAACGCTGATCGAGTATGGTAAAACACACCGCGACGATGATATCAGGATCGATTATTTCGCCGTATCGCTGCCCAATCTGTTGATCTTTGATGATGATCTGAATACCCGCAACCAGGTGCATTGCGATTATATGATGGGACTGGGATACTTAGGTATGGGCGATGAGGTTAAGGCGAAGGAGTGTTTGGAAAAAGTGTTGGTTAATGATAATATGCATTTTGGTTCCAGAACTCACCTCGAAATGATAGGGAGCTGACAAGTATGAAATGGCTAATGGAAATAAGTTTATGGTTTGTGGTTTATGGTTTGTTGTTGCTTCGCGCTTTGAGCCTAATGAGATAATGCGGGACTGCTGTGAAATTCGAAAAAGTTAAAATATGATCAGCCTTCCCGAATAAAAGAACCACAAACTATAAACCATAAACCACAAACTGCTTGTTAACTACCCTTAAGTTTATTCTTAACTAAATAAGTATTTAATATCTTCTTCAGTTAGTGACTTAACAAACCCTTCATCTTCTGCAATCAGCTCTTCGGCGAGTTGCTTTTTATGTTGCTGCAGTTGAATGATCTTTTCTTCAATGGTGTCTTTACAGATCATCTTGTACGCAAACACATTCCTGGTTTGACCGATCCGGTGTGTACGGTCAATGGCCTGTTGCTGCACCGCGGTATTCCACCAGGGATCAACGAGGAAAACATAACCTGCTGCCGTGAGGTTTAACCCCGCATTACCGGCCTTCAGACTTATTAAAAATACATTGGTGGTATTGCCCGGTTCCTGGAAGCGGCTTACCATTTCAATCCGTTTTTCAGGCGGGGTTTGTCCGTCGAAATGATAATATGCAATGCCTTGTTCGCGGCAGTTGTCAGCCAACAGGTTCAGCATGCTGGTGAATTGGGAAAACACCAGTACTTTTTGATCTTTCAGGTTGTTCTGCAATTCATTCATCAGCAGGTCGGTCTTCACGGAATCGTTGCAGGTTTGTTCCTCGCGGGGAAGCAGCAATGGTGAATTACAGATCTGGCGCAGCTTTAACATGCCTTGTAACACCGCCAGCTTGCTCTTGCCGAGGCCTTCCGTTTCAATATTCAGGAATACGCTTTGGCGAATGTTGTCTTTCACCTCGTCGTACAGTCGTTTTTGTGCATCGCTCATGTTGCACCACATCACCATTTCGGTCTTTGGTGGCAGATCGCCGGCTACCTGTTCTTTGGTACGGCGCAAAACGAACGGCGCGGTAATGCGTTGCAGGGTTTTGATCTTTTCTCCATCGCGGTGATGATCGATAGCGTCGGCATATTCGCGGCGGAAAAATTCTCTTGAACCAAAGATGCCAGGCAACAGGAAGTTCATTTGCGCATACAGGTCGAATGTATTGTTCATGACCGGTGTACCGCTTAATGCAACGCGGAAAGCCGATTGCAGTCTTTCCACTGCTTTGGTGATCTGTGCCGCCGGGTTTTTGATATTGTGGCTTTCATCGAGCACAATAGTGCCCAGGGCAATGGTGCAGAGCTCTTCAATATCCTGCCGCACGGTGCCGTAACTGGTAATGATCACCTGGTAATCGCCGGTGGCCACATCCTGTACGGTTCTTCCCGCACCATGAAAGATCAGCACTTTTACATGCGGCGCAAATTTTTGTAATTCCTGCGACCAGTTGTAGATAAGCGATGATGGACAAACGATCAGGTGACGTTGCCCGGGTTGTTGTTGCAACTGGTGCGTCAGCAGACTGATCGTTTGCAGCGTTTTACCCAAACCCATATCATCTGCGAGGCATGCGCCGGCGCCTGCCTCGGCCAGCAACAACATCCATTCAAAACCTTTTTGCTGGTAAGGGCGTAAGGTGGCTTTTACGGCGGTCGGAACTTCGTACACCATTTCGCCATCCTTTTGCCATTGCTGCCATTTTTCCAGCCAGGTATTGTGCAGCACAGGTTTTAAAACAGCCGTGCCTTCTCCGGTTTCTTCTTCACTAAATGCCAGCCAGCGCGGCACCTGTATTTCATTCTTTGAAATTTTTCCATGCCGCACGATCGTGCCATATAGCTGCAACCACTCTTCGTTCAAAATGCCCAGCGATCCATCCTGCAATAAGATAGCCCGTTGTCCGGCCAGAATGATCTTTTGCACTTCGGTCAGCGCCACTTCTTCTTCCCCAAATGAAATAGCCATATGCAACACCAGCGCATCGGTGACTTCTGTCTTAATGGTAACATCGGTTTTAACCTTATGTTGCGAATACCGGAAGTGTTGCAGCATGTCCATGCCGATCACCTGGATGTTCAGGTCGAGCAGTTTATGATATACTTTAAGGAACCATTGTTTTTTCTGTGCTTCCTCAAAAGAAAGATAATAATAGCCATTCAGTTGTTTCTCAAAATTGGGATGCAACCCTTCCAGCAATTGCCACAAGGCTTTTTCATCCTGCTGATTGCGATAAATAGCATACGCCTGACCGTTGCGGGTAATTTCGTAAGTTTCTTTATACGGCCCTTCAATGATAAATCCGTCGTATTCCCATTGTGGCGTCAATACCAAAAAGGACTGACTGATCTCGCTCAGCATAACCCGGTTTACCGGTGTTTCGCGGATCTCATTTTTCTGGAACAGGTTATTGCGGTTAACGGTATAATCTGTTTCCAGTTTCGCCAGAATGATTTCTGAAAATTCCTGCGGCTGGTGGCTGTATTGTTGCGGATCATTATCCTTCAGCCATTCCAGGGTCTGGAAATCTTTATAAGAAAGAATAAAATATTCGCTGCCGCTCAGCAGTAAGAACTGGTAACGGCTGAACTGGTCGAGACCATAGGCGGCCCCGTTTATCGAAATAATAGTATTTAATTGAAGCGCAGTTCCGTTTTTGGTAACCTCAAATTGTAATTGCGGTTTATATGTACTGAAGCTGCCGGGGGCAGTCTTGAAATTCCCTTTTTCGCCGGGTATTTTATGATACCATTTTACCAGGGCGGCAAACGGTTTCATTCTTTCCATATGCTCGTGCAGGCGGCGGGAAATGGCCGTTTTAGAATACACCTCATAGGAAACACCGGCGCGTTGTAAAGTAAATTTTTTCTGAATATCTTCTTTCATCAGGCCAATGCGCTCCTTGCTGAACGCCAACAACACATCTTTTACCTCCCTGGGCAGTTTGGGATAGTTCTTATTCAATTCAGCACTGGTCAACTCATTGTTTATATATTTAGGAATGTTATTTTGTTTGGTGATCTGTAAACATTCCAGCAGGTTATGATCTGACAATAAACGATGGGGCTGTAACAATAACACATTTTTCTGATCGCTTTTTGTAGAAATCATCGGCCAATTATTACTTTATAGGGTAATGGGCAAAAATAGGAGGGAGGGAGGATATGTAAAGAACCTTTTTTGCACACGTGTGGATACATAATTGGCTAGTAGCCAGTAGTAAGTAGCTAGTAGGGCTTTAGTTCGTAATTCCCTATTATCTTTTGGCTTTTTCCCACTAGCCACTAGCTACTTACTACTAGCTGATTCCTATGTCGACTTCCTTACAATCAACTCCGTTGGCAACACCTTCTTCTCAAACGAAGTAACCGGTCGTTTACTTTCTACCAGTTGTATCAGTAATTCCGTGGCCTGTTTGCCCATTTCAAAAGCGTTTTGCCGCACCGTTGTCAATGGTGGATTGAACAACTCCGGCGCATTGAAATTGCTGAAGCCGGCTACTGCTATTTCATCGGGAATAAGCAGCCCTTTTCGTTGTATCAGCGAAAAACTGCCAATGGTAATGCGATCACTGGCCGTAAGTATGGCATCCGGGGGCTCATTCAACTGCAACAGGTTATTCAATGCCGAATCAATTTCCTCTATCACCATTCCGCCATGCGGGCAGTATTGAATATGATCATCGTTCACTGGCATATTATGTTCTGTCAACGCTTTTTTATACCCTTCCAGTCTTTCCCTGGTAATAGATAAAAACGGAGAACTGGTTATGGTGGCAATGCGTTTATAACCGCGTTCGATCAAATGCTTCGTAGCGTCAAAAGCGCCGCCGATGTTATCTGTAATAACCTGGTGGGTAGGAATGGCGTCTGTTACCCGGTCGAAAAAAACCATGGGCAGTCCCTGATCATGTAATCTTTGAAAGTGACTAATGTCTTCGGTTTCGGTTGATAAAGAAACCAGCAAGCCATCTACTGAACGCCAGGTTAAATTATCCAGGTTCTTTACTTCGCGTTCATACGATTCCAGGTTTTGCGTAATGATCAGCAGGTAATCTTTATTGTAAGCAATGGATTCAATTCCGCTGATCACTTCTGCAAAAAAGCTATTGGGAATACTGCACAGCACTACCCCTATGCAACGGCTTTTCTGGTTCTTCAGGCTTTGGGCCATCAGGTTAGGGCGATAATTATGCGTGGCAGCATATTCTTTTACCAACTGCTGGGTCCCTTCACTGATCTTATAGCTTCCCTTCAATGCCCTCGACACGGTAGAGTAGGAGAGGTTAAGGGCTTTGGCAATATCCTTAATAGTAATGTTATCATTCTTCATGCAATCAATCGTTAAAAGAGTTCAAGGAATTTAGGGACAAGGCGCAAGTTTCCGGTTGCTGGGCACTATTTCTTTAGTTATTGAGTTATTAAGTTCTTGAGTTTGAGGTTCAACATCATAACTCAATACTTATTAACTGGCTTTCACGACTGCCTTTCAATGCCAACGTTTGCCCAAATAAAACAAAGCCTTCCGGATGTTGAAATCATGGAGAAGCGTTAATTTGACACCAATTTACACCATTTGCCTAATCGATTAACTAAACAGCGGGTTTAGTAGCAAAAAAAGATGAGCCCATTTTTTAATGAACGGCTATTGCCTGCTTAATACGATTGCTATGTCAACGACTGCCACTTATTGTTTTAACGTCTTTACGACACTTTTATCTTGTGTTAATCAAAGCCTTACAGGCTTTCTCCCTTGGAGAAGCCGGACTCCCTCAACTTATTTATTAGTGTTCTATAAGTCAAATAGTAATTGTGCAACAATCGTTGCAGCGCCTGGGGGTTCCTTGTTTTTAAGGTGGATTGCTTAATCGATTAAATGATATAACACATTGAAAAAGAAAGTTTCTATACATGATATTGCCAAACAGCTAAACGTATCGGCTGCTACGGTTTCTTTTGTATTGAACGGGAAGGCTACCGAAAAGCGCATCAGTGAAGAAATGGAGCAAAAGATCCTGAAGCATGTTAAGGAATTGGGATACCGGCCTAACCGGGTAGCCAAAAGTTTGCGCACGGGCAAAAGCAAGATCATCGGCATGCTGGTAGAAGGCATTGCTGACCCTTTCTTTTCGGGCATTGCGCGCATAGTAGAGGAACACGCCTACAAGCTGGATTATAAGATCTTTTATGCCAGTACCGAGAACGAACCTAAAATAGCCAAAGACATTATCAGCGCCTTTCGCGACACGCAGGTGGATGGTTATATTATTGTACCGCCACCAGGTATTGAAGACGACATCCAGGCCCTGATGGATGACAACCTGCCGGTAGTCCTGTTCGATCGGTATTTTCCCGGGTTGGCATCCTGCAATATTGTTGTGGATAATTTCGACGGCGTGTACCAGGCCATGCGGCATTTTGTAAAGAATGAATACAAGAACATCGGGTTCGTTACCATTCCTTCTACCCAAACCCAAATGCGCGACCGGTTGAATGGCTATCACCATGCTATAAATGAAAATGGCCTTTCACCCCTGGTGAAAATGGTCTCGTTCAACGTGAAACCTGACCACGAAAGATATAAACAGGAGATAAAACATTTCCTGGAAGCCAATCCGCAAACAGACGCCATCTTATTTGCTACCAACTACCTGGCCATTAGCGGACTTGAAGCCATTAAACAACTTGGTCTTTCCGTTCCCGACGATATCGCTGTGATCGGGTTCGACGATAATACTCATTTTTCCTTATTCTCACCATCTATTACTGCCGTAGCGCAACCTGTTCAGGAAATATCAGATCAGGTGATGCAACAATTGATGGCCTGTTTAGCCGGTAATGAAAAGGCGCCTGCAAAACAAACCATTGTATTGCAAACGAAACTCATTATCAGGGAATCGAGCCAGAAAACAAGTTATTTAGTTCGTTAGTTATTGAGTGCGTTAGCTAAAAACTCAATAACTCAATAACTCAATAACTGAATAACTCAATAACTGAATAACTGAATAACTGAATAACTCAATAACTAATTTCTTCAACCAATACTTACCAAAATGAGAAGCTTACAAAGATTTGTGTGGAAGTCGGTCCTTCTATCTTCCGTCTGTGTAGTGTTGCTGCTGCTGTTCTGCAACACGGTCAACGCACAGGCTACAAAAGTTACAGGCAAGGTTATTAATACGGCTAGCAAAGAGCCCATCATCGGCGCCACAGTGAAAGTGAAAGGTGGTAACCAGATTACCACTACATCGATAGATGGAACGTTTAGTTTGTCTGCTCCTGACAATGCAACCCTCGAGATCAGTGCTGTTGGATTTGCAACACAAATAATAAAAGCCGACTTTACACAAACCATGGCTATTGGTATGACCATTAATAAAGTGGAAATGGGCGAAGTGGTGGTAGTTGGTTACGGTACTGCCAAAAAGGGATCAGTGACCGGTTCGGTATCAACTGTAGGCGCTAAAACATTCCAGGACCGTGGTCCAATTGCCAGCCCGTTGGCTGCTTTGCAAGGTCAGGTGCCTGGCGTGACTATTACCAGGAATTCATCACAACCGGGTCGTGAAGCATGGAATTTTTTGATCCGCGGAAATTCATCAGTGAATGGAACGGAGCCATTGATAATCGTAGATGGATTGACACTGCCCAACAGCAGCGCCATGAATTCATTTAACCCGGCTGATATCGATAACATAACATTTTTAAAAGACGCTGCCGCTGCCTCTATCTATGGCGCCCGTGCAGCCGGTGGCGTAGTGATCGTTACTACAAAAAGAGCCAGGGCAGGCAAGTCAACCATTCAATACAATGGTTCACTGTCGCGCAAGAAGATCGGGTTGCAGCCAAATCTCATTGATATTTCTGGCTGGGGTTCCATGATGGAAGAGGCCCGCGTTACCGATGGATTTGCAACTACAGACATCTGGTATAAATATGGAAAGCTGGCGCAATACGCCGTTAACAATAATATTCAGTACCTGACTTCTGCCGAGGCGGCTACAACTCTTACCAACTTAGGATTACAACCAGCCGGCTTTTTTACAGATGTAAGGGATTTTGTATTCTTTCCCGGCACCATGCAGGATGTGTTGTGGGGCGATGCCAATTCCAGTGAGCATCAGTTAAGCATTGCATCACGCAACGACAAATCGGGCTACCGCATATCCCTGGGATATTTGAATGATGGCAGCCTGTTACAGGTTGGTAATAATTCCAACAAAAGATATAACCTCCGCTTAACGCATGATTACCGTTTCTCGGAAAAGCTGAAACTGGAAAGCAATGTATCGTTGGAGAAAAATGATATCATACAACCTTCCAATATTGGCGCGGTATTGAATAATGGTATTCAACCCGGCTTGCCTACAGAAACAATGAACGGCAAACCCTATGTGTGGGGATCGGGTATTTCAAATGCCACCAATAATAACATTGCCAAATACGGTGGTGATGGTAAAGAAATGAACACGCGCATAAACAGCAGCTTTACCCTTACCTATAATCTTACAAAGGATCTAAAGGCGGTAGCTTCGGCTGGTTATTATTTCCATAATGCCGATTACAGAACACGGGAGAATGTGATCACCTGGTACGATTACACGGGTACACAGGTTATTTCAACCCTGTCGCCTTCCAATAGTAACAGAAGCTTTTATCAACGCGCCAATCGTAAAGAAGCGTACTATAACACGAACGCTTACCTGGAGTATGCCAAAACATTCAACCAGGACCATGATGTAAAAGTGATGGCCGGTGCGCAATATGAGCGGCAGGAGTTCAATGCTTTCTATGCAAAAACCCTGGATGTGGTGGCTGATGTGCCTTCTTCCTTAAACCTCAGCACAGGTGATGGTACTTCAAAAACCGTTGCCGAAAGCCAGAACCATTACGCATTAGCCGGTTATTTTGGCCGTATCAATTATGCTTTCCGCAATAAATACCTGTTGGAAGTAAATGCGCGGTATGACGGTTCTTCCAAATTTGATGAAGTCAATCGCTGGAAATTCTTCTATGGCCTTTCCGGTGGCTGGCGCATTTCGCAGGAATCGTTTATGGAAGAAGTATCCTTTATCAATGATCTGAAATTAAGAGCTTCCTATGGTAATGTAGGTAACCAGGGTGGAATTAGTTTGTACGATTATATTCAACTCATGAACCTGAATTATTCAACCGGTGCAGGCAGTGCAGGTTTTCCTATACTTGGTACAGGTCCGGTAGTACGTGTTTCACCGGGTGGACTGGTTGCGTTGGACAGGACCTGGGAGAAAGTGCAAACCACCAACCTGGCGATGGATGTAAGCGTGCTGAACAACCGGTTGAGCGGAACATTTGAATTGTTTACGAAGAATAATAACAATATGCTGATCGCCCGTACATATCCATCTGTATTGGGTGTTGGTGCGCCTGCCGGTAATAATGGAAAATTAAGAACGAATGGCTGGGAGATCTCATTGGCATGGAGCGATCGCATTGGAAAAAATATAGCGTATCATATCGGCGGTAATCTTTCTGATTACAAAACCAAGCTGGTTAATTTCGGCGGACAAAAATTGATCAGGACCGATAACCGGGGCATGAATAATGCGGTAGAAGGCTATCCGATTAATTCTTATTTCGGCCTGCAGTATGCCGGTCGCATACAAACGCAGAAAGAGCTGGATGATTACCGCGTATTTATTAAAGATAATAATATCGGAATGCCATCGGGTACCCCTACCGCACAAGCCAATAATCGCCTGGCTTTGGGAGATAACATGTACAAAGATGTGAATGGCGATGGCAAGATCACGTTTCCTGAAGATGCTGTATACCTGGGCACTGACGATCCGCGCCTGGTGTATTCATTCAACGCGGGCATAGAGTATAAAGGTTTCGACTTCAATGTGATCTTCCAGGGCGTTGCCAAAAGAACGCTCATTCGCGATGGCAACTGGCGTATACCAGCTGCTGTTGTTTTCCAGGCGCAGAACCAGGCCTTTGAAAATGCCTGGTGGACACCCGAAAGAACAGCTGCTTATTTGCCCCGCATTTCTTCAACTGGTACCATCAATAACTATAACTATTTCCCTTCTGACTGGGTGAAAGAGAACGGCGCTTATCTCCGTCTCAAGAACCTGGTGATAGGCTATACCTTACCTGTCAGCATTACGCAAAAAGCGCACATCCAAAAATTGCGGGTGTATTTCTCTGGCAACGATCTCTGGGAACGTTCAAAGATCCGCGATGGCTGGGATCCTGAAGCTACCCGGAATGTGGCCAATACAGGCGATAACAATAATAACAACGTGAGCACATTCAGCGGACGCTATCCTTTTTATCGTTACCTGACCGCAGGCGTAAATGTTACTTTCTAAATTTTTTAAAACAGGAAGAATGAAAAAGATAACCTTTCAATATAAGGCTTTCATGACCGGGTTGGCACTCCTCGTGCTGGCTGGTTGTAATAAGCTTGTGGACCTGAAGCCCATCAATGAAATTTCTGATGCCGATTACTGGAAAACCGCAGACCAGTATAAGTTAGCGGCGAATGAGTTCTATACCTATATGATCACATTTGCCAATGTGTTGTATGATCCGGCGCCGGGCCAACCACCTTCTCCGCATGCTGATATCCGCAGCGACCTAACGGCGTCCCGTAGCCCGTTCAGCAATGGTTCAAACGCATTAAGCGTTACCGATGCCAACTGGGATAACGCATATACCCGCTTGCGGGCTATTAATTATTTGTTGGCCAAGGACAGCGTGGATATAGATAACCCGTTAAGGCCGGAAAGATTGCTGTATGTGGCAGAAGCAAAATTCTTCAGGGCCTATATTTATTTTGATCTGTTACAACAGTTCGGCGGTGTGCCAATTGTAACAAAGCCGCTTACATCAGGTTCTCCTGAATTACAGGCGCCCCGCAATTCCAGAGATGAGGTAGTTGACCTTGTGATCAAAGACCTGGAAGATGCTATTGCAGTATTGCCATTAGAGTCAGCTATTACGGCCGCTAATAAAGGTCGCATCAGCAAAGGCGCTGCACAGGCATTTTTAGGAAGAGTAGCCTTATATGAAGGCACCTGGCAAAAGTTCAGGAACGGCGATGCCAACCGGTACAATGGCTTACTTGATAAATCCATTGCCGCCAGTAATGCAGTTATTACCAGTACGCAATACTCATTATTCGCTCCGGCTGCACTGGGCGATTCAGCACAGAAATATATGTTCATCCTGGAAGATGAAAAGTCAAATCCGGCCAACATAACAAAATCGGCCAATAAAGAATATATCCTGGCTAACCGGTATTCGTACACGCTTCGTCAAATACGCAATAACGTTACGCATACCCTTATAGGAGGTGGTATTTCAAAAAAGTTTGCTGATATGTACCTGTGTCAGGATGGATTGCCCATCGACAAATCGCCTTTATTCCAGGGATATGGCATGACAAGATCTGAGTTCCAGAACCGGGATAACCGTATGCGCTATACGATGATGATCGATAGCAATTATTACTGGGATAATGAAAACCCCGGCTCCCGTACCAACTGGACGGGAGATGCGGCTGATATAGCCAGTTCAAAAGGCCGGCACAATGCAGCGAGCGGCACCGGGTATCAAAACCAGAAGTGGGCCACTGAAAGAAGATTGAATGATAATGAAGAAGGATACGATTGGCCTGTTATCCGGCTGGCCGAAGTTTACCTGAACTATGCAGAAGCCGTATATGAGCGCAATGGAACTATCAGCGATGCTGATCTTGACAAATCGGTTAACCTGGTACGTAACCGGGTGAACAAAACCATGCCCAAATTAAGCAACAGCCTGGTGTCTGCAAATAGCCTGGATATGCGTACGGAGATCCGTCGTGAAAGAACGATCGAGTTATATTTGGAAGGTTTTCGGGTTGATGACCTCAAACGCTGGAAAACAGCCGAAATCGAAATGCCGATGAATGTATTAGGTGTAAAATGGTCAGGCACACGCTGGCAAACCCGTTGGGTAGTGAACGGCACATCTCCTTATACAGTTGATGCCAATGGTTTCCTGATCTTTGAAGGCAGCCGCACCTGGGCGCAAAAGAATTACCTGTTGCCCATCCCTACACAACAAAGAGCGCTTAATCCGAACCTTGATCAGAACCCGGGTTGGTAAGTCATAAAAAAAATGGTAATGAAACGAATAGGCATTGTTTTATTGATTCTGCTATCAGTTCTCTCAAATCGCGCGCAGGTAATAAAAATACCTGCGGCGATTACCCCGCTTCATCCAAGATTGCTTACAAATAATAATGAAAGACCACGGCTACAACAATTGATCGGTACTTCAGATTGGGCCCGAACCTCCTGGGAGCAGGCGAAAAAAAATCTGGAGGAATATGTAAATCGTCATCAGGCAGACAGTACATGGATCATATCGCGGTTGCAGATGTATTGGAAAACAAAGTCGACCGATGTGTTCATCAAAGGAGGCGTGTATGATCATGCGGAAGGAGAGGCGCCTGTGCCTACCGTTCGTTTTACCGGCACCCGCGATGCGGTTACTTCCTTTGGCGCACCGAAGCTGGAAGATATTGTGCCCTACATGGATGACCCGCGTGGTTTGTATTATGTGAACCGGGCAAAACCTGGCCAGCCGCTGGAATGGGTTGAGCAGGCAAAAACAGGTCGTATAGTAGAAGGCATCAATCGCCGGATCATGGAGATGGCGCAAAATGCGGCCATCGTGTATTGGTATACAGGGGAAGAAAAATATGCAAAGTTCGCTTATGACCTGTTTGATACATATATGAAAGGGCTCTATTACCGCAAAGAACCCTACGATCTCAATCACGGGCATAATCAAACGCTTGTTGGGTTAACGTCATTTGAAGTGATCCATGAAGATATTGTGAACGAGATGACGATCTGTTATGATTTCCTGCACGCCTACCTACAAAAGCATGCACCGGGCAATATGACAATATATGCCGATGCTTTTAAAAAATGGGCCGACCTTATTATAAAGAATGGCGTTCCATTTAATAACTGGGACCTCATAGAAGCGCGTTTTGTGGCTTACATCGCATTGATCCTGGAGAACAATAGTGCATATGCGGATGGCCGCGGTGCTCAATATTATCTCGACCAGATCCTGAATCAAACGGCTGTTCGCCAATGGTCATTGACCGCACTGATCAAAAAAGGCTACGATCCCAATACCGGCATCTGGAACGAGAGCCCGGGTTATGCGCAGGTAGTAATAAGCGAGTTCATGCAATTTGTGACCCTGTTCGACCGGGTGCTTGATTTTGATCTGTTGGAACAATTGCCTGTTCTGAAAAAAGCGGTGCTGGGTACTGCGCAATACCTGTTTCCCAATGGATACATGGTTTCATTTGGCGATTCGCATTATGGCAGATTATCAATAGCGCCTGCGCAACAGGTGGTAATGAACGCGCAGAAGAATAAGAAACAGGAGCAGGAAGCCTTGTTTACGCGGATGGTGAAAATGGTGAATAGTGAATGGTCAATGGCCAATGGAAAGCCTCATACAGGTGCGGAACGTCGCGACCTGGTTTCATTGCTCACGTATGCTGATTTTACCCTGAAAGAGAATATTCCAGCAGGCACGTTACAAGATTTTACCAGTCCATTGTTTTATTCGCCCAACGTAAGCTGGTTGATACAACGAAGCGGCACTGATCCCCAACGGGCATTGGCCATTTCGCTCAATGGATCGCTGGGCAATCACATGCATGCCAATGGTATTTCATTGGAGTTGTATGGCAAAGGATTACCACTGGCGCCGGAAGCAGGCATCGGTACTACTTATTTTCAACCCGATTATGCGGAATATTATTCGAAATTCCCGGCCCATAATACAGTAGTGGTAGATGGCATTTCATCCTATCCCGAAATGCGCAGTAACCATGGCTTCCAGGTAAAAAGTTGTTACCCCGCTTCAGGAGTTCAAACGGGGATCTTTCCTTATATCACATTTGCCGATCTGTATTTTCTGGAACCGGAAACCAATGCCAATCAGCAACGCATGATGAGCATTATCCGCACCAGCGATACAACCGGTTATTATATTGACATCTTTCGTTCTGCAAAAAAGGAAGGCGGTGATAAGTACCACGATTATTTTTATCATAATATGGGGCAAGGGCTTACGGTGAACGATAACGCCGGCAAGCCCTTGCACCTGCCGCCTGTTGATAAGCTGGCATTTGCCAATGGCGATCTGTTCGCCTACGATTATTTGTACGATGAAAAGTCGATCAAGACAGATAACGATATTAAAGCAACGTTCAAATTAAGAATGCCCGACAGGGATTCCATCTTCATGAACATGTGGATGAAAGGGGCGCCCAACAGGGAAATATTTACCGTGAAATCGCCCAGGTCAACGTCCATCGATCGCGGTATTGTTCCCAAAGAAATTGCGGAGTTGCCGTTGCCTGCCATTGTAGCGCGTCAATATGGTGAGGCCTGGACAAAACCCTTTGTAGCGGTGTTCGAACCTTCCTCATCATCACAACCTGCGGCTGTTACAGCCATTACATCATTTACCCCACCCAGGGCGCCCAACGATTTTGCAGGTGTTGTGGTTGAAAACAGGAACGGCAGTAAACAAACTATTTTTTCTACCTCAACGGGTAGTGGATCTGTAAACTATAAAGAATGCACTTTTCGCGGTACTTATGCCGTGATCAGTGAACATAGCCATGAAATACAATATTTGTTCCTGGGTAATGGCCGTACTCTGTCAAAAGGAGGGTTTGGTATGGTGGCCAACTCCGACAGTGCATCGGCAGTATTGTGCAAACAGGATGATCAATGGTTCATTTCCTGCACAAAACCGGTAACGCTCACCCTTCCACAGGAAATCATTCATGACAAATCAAACGCGTTCAGCGTAAACGGGAAAAAAATGGCTGGAGTAAAAAAGGTGGTGAATGGTAAAGCGGTGCTGTCATTTAATTTGCCCGCGATGCCTTATACGCGTCTTGACTTGTAAGTATGGAGAACTGACTGGAAAGGGGCCTTTTGGTCAGCCCCTGGAATGCTCAGACGCGATCACATTTATTAAACCAAAATTAACGATTATGCCAGCCAGGCTATTATTAAAATTTGTAACGATCATCTTGCTTTTACCAGGCATACACTCCTTTGCTCAGGATGGCCTGTTAAATGACGATTTCTCTTCCGGCACTACCTATAACTGGGTGGCTTCAACAACTGGAGCCACCAGTACGCTGGTGAATGGTGAGCTGGTTATTAAAATGGCTTTGCAGAGCTCGGGAAAATACAGAGGCGATTTTAAAAAGAACGGTGGAGTTACCTTTCATGCCGGTAATTATCCCATCGTAGCCATCCGGTTTAAAAAACCACCCATGTGTAATTTCTTTTTCGATACCGAACTGGGTTCGTACAATGGGACCAATAACAATGCTACCAAACTGGCTTTGGATTCAGGAAATATATATTACTGGGATCTTTCTACCGGTAAGTTAGGCACTACGGTGCTGTCAACCACAGCGCCAACCACGCTCTCTGTATTTCAGTTTAAAGTAGCCGATGTAGTTTTAACGCAGGCAGAGCTGGCAGCCAATGATATTTCTTTTGAAATAGATTGGGTGAAAACATTCCGCACGGTAAACGAATTGCGTTTATACGCGGGCATTATTGAGCCGCCTGCATTCAATTTTACAGGAACTTTCAGTCACCCGGGCTTATTGCACAATGCAACTGACCTGGCCCGGATGAAAGACCTGGTTACCAGGCAGGTTGCCCGTCCTTATGAAAGCTACAACCTGTTAAAGGCAAATCCTAAAGCATCGGCTATCTATGCCATACGTGGTCCATTTACGTATCTCACCCGCGATGCATCGCTTACGATCGATGGAGTAGGAGGCGGAGCTGTAAAAGACCGCGTGGAAAGCGATTTCATGGCTGCATATTACAATGCATTAATGTGGAATATTACCGGTATTGAGGCGCATGCTCAAAAAGCGGTTGAGATCCTGGATGCCTATTCTGCAAAGACCATTGGTATTATCGGTAGTGATGCAGAGTTGAACGGTTTGTATGGTTTTATGCTTGCCAATGCAGCGGAACTTATGCGTTATACGTATACTAACTGGCCGCAGCAAAAAGTACAGCAATGCCAAACCATGTTGAAGGCGGTTTTCTATCCCACACTGCAAAATTTCAGACCCTGTGCACATGGCAACTGGGATATTATCTGTATGAAAGCCATGATGGCCATCGCTATTTTCAGTGACGATATTCCCACGTTCAATAAAGTAGTGACATACTTTTATTATGGAGAAGGAAACGGCAGCATCGACAATTATGTATTAACCGATGCAGGGCAATTGCAGGAAAGTAACCGCGACCAGCCGCATACCATGCTGGCGCTTGGTTCCCTGGCCGAATTGTCGGAAATAGCATTGAAGCAGGGCGTTGACCTGTACACAGCCTCCAGCAATGCCATCATGCGTGGTTTTGAATATACCTCAAAATACAACCTTGGCTATACGGTTCCCTTCCAGACAAGCTATGAATTTTGTGAAAAAAATTACCAGGATTATACGCCCGAAGCTATTTCTGCGAATGGCAGAGGGAATTTGAGAGCGGTGTTTGAGATCGCGTATAACCATTATGCTTACCGCAAGGGATTGCAAATGCCCTATACCCTGGAAGTGTTGTCTGTAATGGGGCCCGAAGGCGCTCCATTCGGTGCAGATAATCCGGGTTATGGTTCTTTGCTCTTTTTCCTAAGCGATTCTTCCAACCACCGTTTTGATACCACCGGAAATTATTTAAAAGGATTGGTGAACGACAATTTCACAACCGGTTCCGATAACTGGACAGCAGTTACCAGCGGCTCCACTGCTGTTAATGATAACGATCAGTTGCTGGTTACTACCGCTGTTCAGGCAAATGGTTCAAGGCGTGGCGATGTTCGCAGGAACGGTGGCATCAGCCTGTTCCCGAAAAACTATCCCATTATTGCGGTGAAAATGAAGAAACCCGCTACCTGCAACTTTACATTTGATACCAACCTCGGTTCCTACGGTAATGGCAGCAATAAATGGACGGGCAAAGCGGGATCAGATATCTATTATTACGACCTGAGCAAAACAGGATTCGGTTCAGGCGGTACCTTGTTATCTACAACGTTCCCAACCGTATTATCTACCTTTCAATTTAAAGTAGCCGATATCACTTCCGGTGAAACCAGTTATACGGTTGATTGGGTGAGAACGTTTAAGACGGTAGCTGAAGTACTAGCGCTTGATCCCGCTACAGGGCTTGTTAACGATAACTTTACCAATACAACCGATGGCTGGGTGTCAGCAACTACAGGCGCTACCATTACAGCGGATAGTGCGCAATTAAAAGTAATCCCTGCCTTACAATCGAATGGAAAGTATCGCGGAGATATCAGGAAAAGCGCAGGCGCTACATTATTCCCAGGTAACTATCCCATCATAGCCATTAAATTTAAAAAGCCGCAGGTGTGCAATGTTATTTTCGATACCAACCTGGGTTCTTACGGTAATGGCAATAATAAATTCACCGGTAAAGTAGGCGCTGATGTGTATTACTATGATCTTACCAAGACTGGTTTCGGCGTATCTGGAACAATACTCACTGCACCCACTGCATTAACTACCTTCCAGTTTAAAATTGCAGATATTGCTTCCGGTGAAACCAGCTATGCCATTGATTGGATAAAATCGGTTAAAACAATAGAAGACCTGCAAAAACTGGTGCCCTATAAAGAGCAAACCATTCAATTTGATTCCATCACTAAATTGCTGGGCGATGTTGATTTTGAAACAGGCGCTACGGCCACTTCAGGCTTACCGGTTTCCTATATCATTTCAGATACTACAGTGGCTACATTGATAAATGGAAAGGTGCATATGCTGAAAGCGGGCAGTGTTTCCATTACGGTTACACAGCCGGGCGATAGCGTGTATATGCCTGCAGAACCGGTTACCCGCACCCTTACCGTACTTCCGTTACACCTGGTGGTACAATATAAAGACGGCGATACGCAGGTGGCAAATAGTAGTATTAAGCCCTCTTTGAACTTGATCAATCAGGGTTCCGCGGCCCTTGCTTATAATGAACTGGCTATACGGTATTGGTTAACGGCTGAAAATTATGCCGGCATCAATACCTGGATTGATTATGCGCAACTGGGCAGCGGCAAGGTAAAAATGAAATATGTTTCCTTATCGCAACCACACAATGGTGCATTCGGTTATATTGAATATAGTTTTGATTCAACGGCTGGCGCATTATCTGCCGCTGGTAGCTCAGGTGACATTCAGTCGAGACTGGCCAATCAGAACTGGGCTAATTTCAATGAAGCAGATGATTATTCCTATCTGAATGCTCCAAGCTATGTAAGCAATGATCATATTACGGTATACCGTAACGGCGTGCTCGTGGCTGGTACTGAGCCGGCTGTTTTACCGGTTGTTACAAAAGTGGCTGTAATGACAGAGAACCGTAATCACAACACCAATACGAGCAGTTTACAAACCTATCTTAAAGTGGTAAACGAAGGAAACGTGCCGCTGAATTATGACGATCTTTCCGTGCGTTACTGGTTTACCAAAGATGGAACAGCCTCGTTGAACTATTGGATCGATTATGCCGTGTTGGGCAATGCCAATATAACCGGTCAGTTTGTTACCGTGGCGCCTGCCGCATCCACTGCCGACACCTATTTTGAATTGAAAGTGAATCCCAATACAGGTATGTTGTACCCGTTAAGCAATACAGGTAATGTTCAATACCGTATTGCCAAAAGCGACTGGTCGCGTTTTGATGAAACAAATGACCATTCTTATTTGCCGGCAGGGGCAATGAGCAGCAACGATCATGTTACTGTATATTACAAAGGAAAGTTGATCTATGGAACAGAGCCCGCAGGCGTGGATAGCAATGCCCGGGTGGTGACTGCTGCTAATAGCGTTGTACCGGAAGCAGCGATAAACAAGATCATGATCTATCCCAACCCTGTTTCGGGAGACCGGTTCTATATAAAATACAACAGCGAATGGTTTACCAGCGCCTTGAATGTAAAGGTGTATAACATGTATGGGACCCTGGTGTTGCAGAAAGTAATTAAACAAAACAATGCAGGCTTGTTGGAAATCAGGTTAGATAATGTACTGGCATCAGGCGTGTATATGGTTCAGTTGAACGATAAGCAGGCCGTGAAGCTGATGATCAAGAAATAAGTCTATGGATTGCTAGATGGTTTGATTGTTTGATGCTATGGTTTAAAAAAAATGAAATGAAAAGATTAGGAGTTCTTATTGTTATAGTTGATGCCATTATTGCCGGATGTAACTCGCCGGCGCCGCTTGCTGAGCGTAATAACCTGGATTATTGTATTGGGCAGGCAGATAAAGCGGTAGCATCGCTGCCGGCGGATTCGGCACAGATCCCGCGCAGCATTGCCAATGGCAAAACGGAATGGCGGTTCGTGAACTATCGCGACTGGACATGCGGTTTCTGGCCGGGCGTCCTGTGGTATGCTTATGAATATTCCAAAGATGACAAGTGGAAACAACAGGCCCAACGATATTCGCGGGCCTTATTCCCCTTGGTAGATTCTGCAGCCATCGATCATGACCTCGGCTTCCAGGTTTTCACCAGCATTGGCAATGGGTACCGGTTAACGAATGATCCGGTTTATCGTTCTATCTTGCTAAGAGCTGCCGATACGTTGTCAAAATTGTACAGTCCCAAGGTTGGCACTATTCTTTCGTGGCCCAGGGAAGTACCGGGTGTTGACTGGCCCCTGCGCCACAATACGATCATGGATAATATGATCAACCTGGAATTATTATTCTGGGCTGCTAAAACCGGTGGTGATAATAATTTATACAACATCGCGGTGAAGCATGCCGAAACAACCATGCAAAATCATTTCCGGCCCGATTATACTTCGTATCATGTAGTGGTATACGATACGGCAACGGGTAAAAAAATAAAAGGCGTCACGCATCAGGGATATAGCGATAGCAGTATGTGGGCGCGCGGACAAAGCTGGGCGATCTATGGATTTACGATGGTATATCGCGAAACAAAAGATGAACGCTTCCTGAACTTTGCGCAAAAAGTGACAGATGTGTATTTGAAAAACCTGCCAGACGATTTGATCCCGTATTGGGATTTCAATGCACCGGGTATTCCCAATGCACCAAAAGACGCTTCGGCTGCGGCGGTAACAGCTTCCGCTTTGCTTGAATTAAGCACGCTTGTAACCGATAGCGCAAAAGCGAAAAACTACCGGCAAAAAGCGGAGCAAATGTTGCAATCGCTGTCAACAGATAAATACCAGAGCAGGAATACAAACAATGCATTGCTGTTACATAGCACGGGGCATAAACCCAATGGCGGTGAAATCGATGCTTCGATCATCTACGCCGATTATTATTATATCGAGGCTTTGTTGCGGTTAAAAAAATTATCGGAAGGAAAAAATATATATGACAAATTGTAATCGACTAATAAAAAGAACAGTGGCCGTGATGGCTTCGTTGTTGGTACTGGCAAACGTTGTTGGTCAAAGTATCATTGACTCTACAAAAACAATGATCACCTCACCGGATAAGAATTACGTGGTTACTTTTTACCAGAAGCAAAATGCCGATGGTACCAGGACCATGTTCTATACGCTGAACTATAAACAACAACCGGTCATTACCGAATCGGTGCTGGATATTCAGTTGGATAATAATTTGTCGGAAAGGGCAATGGCATTGAAAGTGGATAAACATGTTAAATGGTGCGAGAACCTGCAGGTAAAAGCCATAAAGTACTCCTCGAAGGATACTGCCTGGAAACCGGTGTACGGCGAACGAAGCGTGATAAAAGACAATTACAATGCTGTTACTGTAGAACTGGTGAAAGATGATAATCCTATTTACTGGATGCACGTGGAGCTCAGGGTGTATAACGAAGGCGCTGCGTTGCGTTATTTCTTTCCCGAAAATATAAAAGGAACTTATTACCGGGTAGTGGCCGAAAATACAACGTTCACTTTGCCCGAAGGCACAAATGCCTGGCATGCCTCCTGGGCGCAGGCGCCCTATAATTTATTGCCATTAAACGATTGGCCCGATGAAAGCGAAAGGCCTTTGACCCTGCAATTGCCCAATGGTTGGTATGCCTGTTTGGCCGAAGCGCAAATGGTAGATTATGCCCGCACAAAATTCAAATTAAGTAAAGAAACGAAAAATACGATAGTTACGTCCATGTACACACCAGCCGACCTGATATCACCCGTAGGTACACCCTGGCGGGTGATGATGGTCGCTGAAAAGCCGGGCGATCTTGTTACGAACAATGACCTGTTATTGAACCTGAATGACCCGTCAAAAATTCAGGATGTGAGTTGGATCAAGCCCGGCAAGATCATGCGGGTGATGACGCAAACCACAAAAGACGCCTTTGAGAATATTGACTTCGCCACAAAGCATGGGCTGCAATACATTTTGTTCGATTGGAAATGGTATGGCCCGGCATTCACATTTACCTCTGATGCCACCAAGGTAGCCATCCCCGATTTTGACCTGCCCGGCATCATCAAATATGGAAAGGAAAAAGGAATAGGGGTTTGGTTGTATTGCAACCTGCAGGGGGTGTATGCGCAATCAGATTCATTATTCCGCGTGTATCGTGACTGGGGCGTGAAAGGCGTGAAGTTTGGATTTGTACAGGCGGGCTCGCATCGCTGGACTACCTGGCTGGAAGAAATGTTTAAGAAGTGCGCCGAAAATCGCATGATGGTAAATGTGCACGACGACTGGCGGCCAACCGGCGAACAAAGAACGTGGCCCAACCTGATGACGGCCGAAGGCATTCGCGGTAATGAAGAAATGCCCGATGCCACCCACAATACCGTGTTGCCATTTACCCGCTATATGGCGGGCGCGGGGGATTATACCATTTGTTATTACGACAAGCGCATCAAAACAACGCAGGCGCATCAACTGGCGCTGGCTGCCATTTATTACAGTCCCATTCAAACATTATATTGGTACGACAAGCCGGCTTACAGTAATGATGAACCGGAGTTGGAGTTCTGGGATAAGATACCCGTATCCTGGGATGAAACAAAAGTGTTGCAAGGCAAACCCGGAGAGTTCATCACAACTGCCAGAAGAAAAGGCGATGACTGGTTTGTAGGCACCATTACAAACAATGATGCCAGAACGGTACAACTGGCTTTTGATTTTCTGCCTAAAGGAAAAAAATACACAGCAGTTATTTACAGTGATGATGATACGGTACAAACAAAAACAAAAGTAGGGTTGCAAAAGAAAGTAGTAACTGCAACGACTGTACTGGAGGTAAAATTAAAACCTTCCGGCGGGCAGGCTATCCGGTTAACACCAATAAAATAAAATTCCAAATTCAAATCTCAAGATCCAAAAAAATAAAAATCAAAAAGTCATGCTCCAAATAAATACAGATAATTATTGTCTTTGTGATTTCTTTTGGTTCTTGTGATTTCTTTTAGGTTATATTAAATAAATACAATGGATAAGCGTACTGCGTCAATGTCACTGGCGCTCGGAATTGATATCGGTGGGTCACACATTACTGCAGGAGTTGTTGACCTGGCTCAGAAAAAGATCATAGAAGATTCGGTGGTTCGACAATTGGTGAACCGGCATGCCCCGGCGGAAGAAATTCTAGGTATTTGGGCTGATACTATTAAAGGCAGGTTATTGTATTGTGAACACCAGGCAACAACCATTGGCTTTGCCATGCCCGGCCCGTTTGATTATCCCAACGGCATTTGCCTTATTAAGGGGTTCGATAAATATGAAGCCTTGTATGGCATGAACATCAGGAAGGAGTTGTCGGCCCGCACCGGTATGCCCGCGGAACAGATCAGCTTTAGAAATGATGCCGATGCCTTCCTGGAAGGCGAGCTGTTTGGCGGGGCCGGACAGGGATTTACCAGGGCGCTCGGGTTAACCCTGGGTACGGGTTTGGGTTCCTGCTTATATGTTGATGGAGAAATTACCAATGCCGGATTAAATGTGTTACCTTTTAAGGGTGGAATTGCCGAGGAATACCTGTCGACCCGGTGGTTTGTAAAAACGTTTCACAAACTTACCGGCAGGCAGGTCAACGGCGTGAAAGAGCTCGCGGAAATGTATTGCGACAATGATATGGCCCGGCTGGTTTTTGATGAATTCAGTGTGAGTTTTGGCGAGGTGTTACAGCATTGCCTGCGTTCGTTCGATGTGGAAGTGATCATTATTGGTGGCAATATTTCAAATGCATATTCACTGTTTATAGACCAGGTTCTAAAACATTTACCGGCCGAAAATAAACGTCCGCTAATAAAGCAGGCAACATTGGGTGAGCAGGCCGCCATGATGGGCGCCGCGATACATCATAGATATTATCGTATGGTTTGATGGCTTTATTGTTTGATGGTTTAGCCTGCAGCACTTTTTAGTGGATCGATTTTTCCAATGTTTCTGAAATTCGGAGACCATAGCAATCGAACAATCAAACCATTCAGCAATCAGAAAAGCTTTATAAAATTTATTAAATCTAAAACAATGCAAGTTTCATTCGATACAGGGACTACCGCACAAAAAGGCGCCACATCTTCTTCTGCCAACCTGTTCGGTATTTCATTGATTGCCGCCCTGGCCGGTTTTATTTTCGGTTTTGATACCGTTGTTATTTCCGGTGCTAACCAGCCTATAAAAGATCTATGGCATACTTCCCCCTTGTTCCATGGTTTCTTCATCATGTCTATGGCATTGTGGGGTACGGTAGTTGGCGCCATGTTAGGTGGCTGGCCTTCTCAAAAATATGGCCGCAAAAAAGTATTGTTATGGATAGGTATTTTATTCAGTGTGTCGGCATTGGGTTCTGCATTGGCCACTGACCCGTATACGTTTTCCTTTTTCCGGTTTATCGGTGGGTTGGGCATTGGTGTTTCGTCGGTAGCAGCACCTACATATGTTTCCGAGATCTCCACGCCATCGACAAGAGGTCGCCTGGTAGCGATGTACCAGTTCAATATTGTGTTTGGCATCCTGGTTGCTTTTTTGAGCAACTATTTTTTACAAGGCGTAGGCGGTAGCAACGACTGGCGCTGGATGCTGGGCGTTATGGCTGTTCCTTCCCTGATCTATACATTCATGGTATTTCGTATTCCGGAAAGCCCGCGCTGGCTGGTATCGGTAAAGAAAGACGATGCCGGGGCCAGGAAAGTGATGGAACGGTTGGGCATGAACAATATCGATGAGGAAATAAAATTGATCGAGGCCAGTGCACAGCACGAGGCCCATGCCGGACATGATGGCAAAGGTTTTTTCAACTCGAAATACAAAACCATTTTGTGGCTGGCATTTTTAGTTGCCTTCTTCAACCAATGGTCGGGTATCAATTTCATTTTATATTATGCGCCGGAGATCTTAAGTCAGGCAGGGTTAGCGGCCAAAGAATCATTATTCAACTCCATTGCCATCGGCGGCACCAACCTCATCTTCACTTTTGCAGGGCTATACCTGATAGATAGATTAGGAAGAAAAACATTGCTGATCATCGGTTCATTCGGATATATTATTAGTCTGGCCATGGTAGCCTGGTGTTTTTATACACATGCCAGTGCCGGGTTGCTGATGGTGTTCCTGCTGCTATTTATAGCGGCCCATGCTATTGGACAGGGGGCGGTGATCTGGGTGTTTATTGCAGAAATCTTTCCGAACAAAGTGCGGGCGATGGGGCAATCATTTGGCGCCAGCGTGCACTGGGTATTTGCGGCCATTATTACTTGGATAACGCCTGTTTTCCTGGATGAAAAAGACGGAGTGTTTAGTGAAATAGGTCCCTGGCCCATCTTCGCCTTCTTTGCCTTTATGATGGTTTTGCAATTGGTATGGGTGCTGTTAAAAGTTCCTGAAACCAAAGGTGTTTCTTTGGAAGAATTGGAGAGGAAGCTGGTTAAGGAATGAGGAAGGAAATACAAATATCGAATATTGAATGTCCAATGTAGAATGTGGAAGTTGAAGGCGGGGAATGAAAAATGAGAAATGAGAAATGAAAAATGAGGAATGAGAAAGGAATACAAATATCGAATATCGAATATCCAATGTAGAATGTAGAAGTTGAAGGCGGGGGAATGAGAAATGAAATACAAATATCGAATATTGAATATCCAATGTAGAATGTAGAAGTTGAAGGCGGGGAAATGAGAAATGAAAAATGAGGAATGAGAAAGGAATACAAATATCGAATATCGAATATCCAATGTAGAATGTAGAAGTTGAAGGCGGGGGAATGAGAAATGAAAAATGAGGAATGAGAAAGGAATACAAATATCGAATATCGAATGTCCAATGTAGAATGTAGAAGTTGAAGGCGGGGGAATGAGAAATGAGAAATGAAAAATGAGGAATGAGAAAGGAATACAAATATCGAATATTGAATGTCCAATGTAGAATGTAGAATGTAGAAGGCAGGGAAATGAAAAATGATGAAGGGTTTTTCCCGTTGCCTTGTTGCCTTTATGCCTTGTTGCCTCGTTGCCTCGTTGCCTTTTCTTCACCATTCACGATCATCGATTATATCATGTGCCGATATATTATAGCAATATTGCTTGTTTGTATATGTAATGTTGCACTATCACAAGTATGGCAATGGTCGGTGCCGGTGAAGGCCGCACGGAACGCTGGTTCCCGCGCTTTCCTGTGGGTCCCGCCTGATTGTAAGCACGTGCGGGCGGTAGTGTTGGCGCAAAACAATATGGAGGAACAATCCATTGTTGAGCATCCTGTTTTCAGAGAGGAAATGAGTAAGCTGTCATTCGCTATCATTTGGGTATCGCCTTTTTTCGATCATTTGTTTCGCTTTAATGAAGGCGCCGGTGATATATTTAACGGCATGATGAAAGACCTTGCGAATGAATCGGGCTATAGTGAACTGACCTATGTGCCGGTGGCCGGCATCGGGCATTCTGCCGCCGCCAGTTGGCCCTATTATTTTGCTGCCTGGAATCCGAACCGGACCTTGTGTGCCATTTCTGTAAGCGGACAATGGCCTTATTTCCGCCATCCGAGTTTTGCGCCGGATATCTGGCAAAAGGACCAGAACATAGATTTTATTCCCTGTCTCGAAACCATGGGTGAATATGAAGCTGCCAATAGCTGGGCTGCTGAAGGATTAAAAGAACGGCAGCAGCATCCATTGCTTCCTTTGAGTATGCTGGCTTGTCCGGCTGAAGGCCATTTCGCTGCCACGGTAAAAAAGATAAAATACATTGCGCTGTATTTGAAGAAAGCAGCGTATTACCGGTTGCCTAAAGAAATTGCAGAAGACGGAGCGCCTATGCTGTTACCAATTGATCCCACCAAAACAGGCTGGTTAATGGATAAATGGCGATTGAATCAATTACCTGCAGCGCCGCCGGCGCCTGTTAAAAAATATACCGGTGATGTTACACAGGCATTCTGGTTCTTTGATGAAGATATGATGAAGGCCACACAGGAATATCAATCGGCCCATTTCAATAAAAAAGCGCAGTTATTAGGCTATATACAAAATGACAAAGTAGTGCCGCAGAAGAATACACACCAGCAGGTTGATCTTGTTTTTCAACCCATGGCCGATGGCATTACATTTAAAGTGGTGCCTGCATTTCTTGATAAAGTGCCCGCTGCGCATGCGCGAACCTCAGAGTGGACTGGCCTGCCGGCAGGCGCTGCTATAGGTCATGCGAAAAGTGGAGACCTCGTTGTCAATCGCATTGCGGGCCCGTTCAGGAAAATAAATGATACTACTTTTCAACTCAGTTTTGAGAAGGGCTTGAATAACCTCGCAACAAGTTATCAATGCTGGTTTGCTGCAGAACATCCGGGTGATAAAATGTATAAGCCGGCCGTGCAACAGGCCAAGATGGATATACCGGGCAAGAACCTCGATGGCAAACCGCAAACCATTCACTTTCCCCAACTGGACAATGTTAAAAAAGGCGTGAAGTCAATTCCGTTGAATGCGATCTCCAGCGCCAATATACCGGTGCAATATTATGTGCGTGAAGGACCGGCGGTGATAAAAGGCAACATACTTGCATTGACGAAGATCCCTGTAGGTAGTAAGTATCCCGTAAAGGTAACCATTGTTGCCTGGCAATATGGAAGCAATACAGAACCAAAAATTAAGTCAGCGGAGTCGGTGGAACAGAGTTTTTATATTACCGAGTGAGTCGCTAGCTGCAAGCTTCTGGCTTCAGGCAGACTATTGATGTATTGCTTGTAGCTTGCGGCTTGTACCTTGAAGCTTTTTCATATTATTGCAAAACAATCCAATCAATACATGAGTTATTTTAAATATGGTTTACCGTTTCTCCTTCTACTCGCTTCCTGCCGTCACGTAAAACCATTAGCCATAGCCGATCCCCGAAACCCCGCATCTGAAGATCTGGTTGTTATAAAAAGAGCGGACCTGGAAAAAAGAATTGGGATCATTCCTTCTGGAAAATATGTTTCATTATATGATCACAAAGGTGTTCCGATGGTTGTACAATTCGATGATCTGGATGCCAATGGTGAATGGGATGAAGCAGTATTTCTTTATTCATGGAAGTTGAACAAAATGCTGGGCATACAACCAGTGATCACCGATGCGCCGGCAACGGTAAAGGCAGTGGTACGCGCGCATGTACGGCATATGAAAAAGAATGCGGACAACTCTTTCGGACCTGCACTCGATAAAGATACCATGCCGGTAAATGCGTTGCCCACTGATTTTTCAAAACAGGTATTGCCGCCTTATCTCACCGAAGGCCCGGCCTGGGAAAATGATAAGGTTGGTTTTCGTTTATATTATGATGTACGCAATGGGAAAGACATCTGGGGTAAGACCACCAATCGCATGGTATTGGATGAAGTGGGTACAGATACATCCAAAAATTATCATCAGCAGGCAGACTGGGGGATGGATGTTTTAAAAGTAGGCGCTTCATTGGGGGCTGGTTCATTAGCCTTACTGGTACCATTGCCTAATGGAAAAGATACACTGGTGCGCCTGGGTGGAAAAAATATAGAACGCGTAACCTATGAAAAAGTAGCCGACGGTCCGGTAAGGGCTATTTGCCGCTTGCATTACCTCAATTGGAAAATCGTTGAAGGATTACCGCCTGTATCAATAACCGAAGAAATTCATATCTGGGGTGGACAATACTTTTATGAAAGCCATTTAACCATAACCGGAGCGCCGGCCGGCGCTCAACTGGTTACGGGTATCGTTAATCTGAAAAGCAAAAATGTACATGAGATCAATTTAAATTGTTGGAGAGCGATCTATACGTATGATGAACAATCGGAGAATAAAGACAAACTGGGACTGGCGGTCGTGATGCGCACTGCACATGTGGCTGGCACTTCCACAACACCCAATGCCAATACCGATATACAGAATACATACATCATGAAGGCCAATATTAAAGACAACGACCCATTGTACTTTCGCTTTTATGCAGGTTGGGAAAAAAGTGATCAGATGTTCTCTACTGAACAGCTATTCCACGCTTTTTTAGCACATGAAATGAACTGTAACGGTAAAACGAGGATATTGAAAAAGTTCAGGCGGTTAGAAAAGTAATTTACCATATTAATAATACTGTTATATATACCCGATACATTACTATGTAACGGGTATAATTTTTTTATAACTTCAGATAAATTCAAATATGTCATTTTTGAACTGTATAACACAGTGACTGAAACAGGAAAGGAGAGGTGTTGTTAAAATAAATAATAGGAGAAAGGATTTATAATAGGAGGTTCATTGGGGATATGTAGCTGTTTATTGTTTGAACCCTTGGTGGTTATTGTATTTTTGCATTTTTTTAATAACTATTTAATCCCAATGAAAACAAACCAGAACAGTTTCATTCGTTTGAAAAAATGCTTTCGTTATTTAGGCGTAGGCGCTCTCCTTCTTTCAGGGTCACAGATGATGGCCCAACAATTAGCATTCCCAACCGCCCAGGGATTTGGAAGATTTGCTACCGGTGGGCGCGGCGGCAAAGTGTATGCAGTTACCAACTTAAGTGATTCCGGAGCCGGTAGCTTTCGGGAAGCACTGAGCTCATTCCCGGGCGAACCACTAACCATCGTTTTTAAAGTTGGCGGAACAATTAACCTCTTGTCAAAGTTGCATATAAAGCGGTCTGACCTGACCATTGCAGGACAAACGGCGCCGGGCGGCGGCATCTGCCTCGTAGGACATTCATTTATCCTGAACGGCGCCCGGGCGGTTAGTTTGGGTGGTAACCACGGGAATGTGATCATTCGCTATATAAGATCGAGGCCGGGAAGTACATTGTCTACCGGAGTGTATGGTTTTGATATGGAAAACTGCCATGATGTAATGATAGACCATTGCTCGTTCAGTTGGGCAAATGAAGAATGTGCCGCTATGTACGATACAAAAAATGTAACAGTACAATGGAGCATTTTTAGCGAAGGCCTGTATAATGCAGGACATGCTAAAGGGGTACGGGGTTATGGCGGTGTTTGGGGCGGACAAAATGCTTCGTACCATCATAACCTTATTGCACATCAGAATAGCCGTGCTATCCGTTTTGGTGGTGCAAGGGCGCATGATACCATGGCATTGGTTGACTACAGGAATAACGTTATCTATAATTCAGGAGGCGCTGGCGCTGCATATGGTGGAGAAATTGAGATCGCGGGAGGTATATCACAGATCAACATGGTGAATAATTATTACAAACCCGGACCAGCTTCGTCTTCATTGAATTTCGTACAGGCAAGTTACAACGCTATTGGCATTGGAAAGTGGTATGTAGACGGAAATTATATGAACGGGAACAGTGGAAAAACGTCAAATAACTGGACTGGGGTAGATCTGTCAAAGATCCCGACAGCTCAGCAGCCGGCAACAAAATCAACCGTTCCATTTAGTCTTGCAGGAGCAGATATCGCCACCCAAACAGCGCAGGCAGCTTATAGTGACGTGCTGTTAAATGCAGGAGCCACCTTGCCGGTAAGAGATGCAGTAGATGTGCGTATTGTAAACGAAACTACAAACGGTACTGCACCCGTACGAGGTGCAACATCTGGTAAGTTTGGGATAATTGATTCACCATCAGAAGTTGGTGGATGGCCAGCTTATGACGCTGGTACTGCACCTACAGACACAGATAATGATGGAATGCCCGATGCCTGGGAAACGGCTAATGGAACTGATCCTGCTATTGCAGATAATAATAGCGATCCTGATGCTGATGGGTATACTAACCTGGAGGAATATCTGAATTTTCTTACGGGTGAAAACTCCGGCAGCGCTATTGGTCCTATTATAACGATACAGGAAAATGCCACAGGTTTTTGTAGTGTGAATGGCACGGTGGATAATAATAATGCGGGTTATACAGGATCCGGTTTTGCCAATGTTGACGATGGAGTTGGCCTGGGAGTAACCTGGAACGTGAATATACCTGTAACAGGCACCTACGTGTTAACCTGGCGCTATGCAAATGGCGGGGGAGTTAACAGGCCAGGCAAATTGTTGATTAATGATGCTGAAGTGCTTTCAGGCATCGATTTTCCGGCAACCGCAGGTTGGACAACATGGACTGACGTTTCTATCAGCCAATCGTTTACAGCCGGACAAAATACGATCAGGTTAGAGAGTACAGTTGACAGTGGATTGTCTAATATTGATTATCTAAAAGTAAGCGGAAATAATCCAACTGAAGTGAGCTGTTCAGGAACGGCAAGAACAACTACCGGCGGGCAAAGCTTGTCTGTTGAGGGATCAGCTAGGTCTTTGAAAAGTGTATCTTCAGTTTATCCTAATCCAACTACCGGTATGTTTACTGTAAGTTCTGTTGGAAAGTTTGATTACATTATTTTCGATCAACAGGGAAAACAGGTAGAAAAAGGCACTGCAGAAAATAAGACAAAAGTTGGGTCGGCTTTAAAAGCCGGGATCTATTTCCTTAAAGTAGTGAAAAGCGGAAACCCGGAAATTTTGAAAATAGTTAAGCAATAAGAGTCTTCGACTGAATAGAGGTAGTTCTCACAAACCTTTCTAAAGCTTTGACTTTGGAAAGGTTTTTTTTTATTCGGGGAGCTTTAAGCATTTTATTGCTGGAAAATTAATTATCAGGTGAGCGATAGCTACATTTTTCCCCGTTATAAGGTTAAACAATAGGGTTATAATTTTTTTCCGGAGATAATATAAAAAAACGGTTGGCTATAATTACTTTTTTGTGAGAGATGATCACTTTCTTTTAACAGATAATCTCTTTTCTGGCAGCTATAGTTACTTTTTGCAAGGAAGGAGTCGCTTTTTTCCTGAAAAAACATTAAAAGCCCCGGTGTGGAAACATCGGGGCTTCAGTTATAGTACTGATCAGTGTACTATTAAAACAGTTGAACCGCCAAAATGACTAAAATCATTTTTTATTTTTTTGGTAAGCGGCGAATTTGGAGGGTTTAGGGCTGTTTTTGAGGTATTGACAGCCCCTTGTTTTTAATTGAGTTGTAGCGGAAGCGCATTCGCATTCAGGTATAATCGCTCTTTACAGCCTTTACAATAATCATCTGCGCTGTTATCAACGGTTTGGATCCGCTCATTGGCATCACTCATGATGCAATTTTTGGACGGGCAATGGGGGAGCCCCATATTATGTCCTATTTCATGAATAACCACCGTGCGAAGCCGGTGTTTAAAGCGCTTATTATCGCTTGTTTGCAGTCGATGGTCGCTCACCACGCAGGAGCGGCCCGGCATATAACCCTGTCCAAAAATGCCCCATACGGCGTAGGTGCTCTCCGGTTCTTTAATATGCCCGTTTTCCCGCCTCGTCGTAAAAATATCTTTATGAGTGAAGCCCACCACCTGCGATATGGAATCGGGTGCGGTATGCGCCAGCCATTTAATTATAGAATCGGCCGAATACCGTTCTCCTTTCGACATATTTATAAAGGAAGCCGGCATCCCGGTTTCTTTGAGAATGAAAATGGGTGTCTTAAAGAATTGTTGTAACTCCTTCCGGATAAACTGCAATTGTTGCTGATCGTAATGGCCAATAGACTGAAGGGCAATGATCCGTTTTTTCGCCGGCCTGGCCGGGTTGGAACAATAGGTTAACAGGGTAGTGGTTAACAGTAAAATTATTATACGGTTATAGCTCATGGTGGAGTTGGGATGGGATTGATTGCTTAACTTCTTTATTATAAATGTAGTATTGGGGAAGTATTTTAATAAGTTCTGCGCTTTATTATTTGTTAAATATTGACTATCAATTTTATAAATAAGTTTTTTGCTGTTAAAAGTGGTGTATTCGCTTCTATTTTTTAAATTCTTCTTGATAATAATTTCTTAATTATGATTACACGGTAACGGAAAGCAACTCTTTTTAATTTGCACCCGGTATTTGGTTTCATGGTGCTGCTAAACGATAGCTAAAATAACGTGGCCTTGTGAGTTGGACTGTTGCATGCAGAATTTTTTACATGAAATCAGAAACCTTTATTAATTTAGGTATTGATAACTAAACGCTGCAAGTGGGAAACGCTGAAAAATTGTTACTGCAAAAAATTGCTGGCAACGATCAACAGTCATTCCAGGTATTGTTCGATACCTGGTGGGAACCAATGTTTCAATATGCCTTTAAGGTATTGCAAAACCGTCACGACGCTGAAGAAGTAGTGCAGGACTTTTTCATTCATTTCTGGAATAAACGTCATGAACTCCCCGAACTACAATCGCTTTCCGCTTACTTATTTGCCGCATTAAAAAACCGTATTCTCAATCACCTCGCCAAAAAGAAATACCCGGTAACCAGTCTCGACGAATTATATAATAATGAAAGCGATTTTTCTCCTGCTAAAGGTCTTGAGCAAAAAGAGACCGACTCTACCCTGAGATCGCTGGTTAGTATGTTGCCTAATAAAATGAAACAGGTGTACGAACTGCACCAGTTCTCCGGTTTATCAGTTACCGAAATAGCCAATGCCACCGGCAATTCTGAACAAACCGTCCGCAACCAGTTGAATACTGCGGTCAAAAAGTTAAGTATGGTATGGAAGGCGGAATTACTCTCCCTCATCGTTTTTTATTTTTTCTAAAAAAAAGTTTGCCGCCGGATAGTTAGACTTCCCATTTTACCTGTCTTTATGTTGAAGTTGGAAAAATATCATCGTTGAATCATCAGGAATATATAGATCAATTACTGGAGAAATTCAAGCGGAATGCCTGTTCTGAAGAAGAGTTGCAGGAGCTGTATAACTGGCTCGATGCGCAATCGGCTGCCGGCACTGGCTATTCCTTTGCCGATGACAATGCCCGGTTATTGCTCAAGAGCAGAATGCGCGATGCTATTTTTTCGAAACTGGTCGCCAACCCGCCGGTGAAAACCATTAACCGGTACCGGTGGATAAAATTCGCGGCCGCTGCAGTCGTGCTCATTGCCATCAGTAGTGTAGCGTATTGGCTCACTCGTCCGAAATTGATTGTGGTAGCCGCTGCGCCCGGTAAAGTAGAGAAAAAGGTATTACCCGACGGAAGTACCGTATGGTTGAACGACAATTCCGCCATTTCGTATTACAGCAATTTTTCCGGTCATCGAACTATTGAACTGAAACAGGGCGAAGCGTTTTTCGAAGTAAAGAAAGATCCCGCACATCCGTTTACGGTTCAGTCGAACAATGTAAGCACCACAGTAAAGGGAACTTCTTTTTCCGTGAAAATGATCGACCGTACCGGCGATATTAAAGTATCGGTTGTTACCGGTAAAGTATTGGTGCAGAAACTACAGGATACCCTCGGTTACCTGGTGCCCGGCCAACGATTACGCTATAACAAACAGCAAGGGGTAACGCTCATCGATTCTGTTCAGGCCGGCGAAGCCAACGCATGGATCCAGGGTGAGCTGTTCCTTCAAAATGCATCCTTACCCGAAGTGATACAATGGTTGCAAAACCACTTTAAAGTGACCGTGCAAAACAATCGTTCAGATTATAAAGGCGATTATTATCTGCAGGTGAAACGGGATATTACCCTGGAAGAAGTGATCAGGATCTTAAACCTGCTTGGCACGAAAGATCAAATTCAGTTTTCGTTACATAACCAGACAGTCTTCATTCAATAATTAATCCTTAACGATTTTTTTATGAGTCCTTCTGTACACAGATGGAAAGCAATCTGCATGCTTTCACGGGCCGCCATGCTGTTGAGCTTGCTGGCGCTGATCCTGCCACTAACGGCGCAAACAGCCAACCCGCTTAAAAAAACGATCCTTATTGATGTTGAACAGCAGCCGCTTGAAAAAGTACTGGCCGACATTGCCGCCAGCACTCAGGTGAAGTTTGCTTTTGATGGCAATGAAGTGAAAATGTATACAGTAACATTACATGAAAAAAAGAAGATCACCCTTGAAGAGGCGCTCCGGAAGATATTGCATAATACAAATCTTGATTTTGAAAGCCATGCCAATACCATCGTGATCTTTAATAAAGAAAAGATCAAAGCTGCAACAGGAGGAACAAGCATGCAAACCGACGCCAACGCTATCGTGTCCTCATCGGGTAGTCAGGTGTTTACCGGTACCGTAACAGATGATGCCGGTCCGTTGCCCGGGGTTACGGTCACCATCAAAGGCACAAACATAGGCACGCAAACCGATGCGAAAGGCGTGTTTAGTCTGGATGCGGATGGTGAGTCGATCACTGTTGTTATTTCTTATGTTGGGTATGTAACAAAGGAAGTAATCTTAAAGGCAGGTATATCCAACGCCATCAAATTGGAACTGGAAGAATCGAAGTTAAATACGGTAGTGGTTGTGGGATATGGCACCCAAAAAAGAGCGACCGTTTCAGGTGCGGTAACAGATGTAAAATTGGATAAGGTGGCATCGCGCTCTGCGCACAACTTCACCGAAATGTTGCAGGGTAAAGCGCCTGGTGTGATCGTTCAAAACGAAGGCGGCGATCCAACAGCATTACCCCGGGTGAACGTTCGTGGTTTGGGTGGTATCAATGGGGAGAGTGTTTTATATGTGGTAGATGGGGTAGTAGCCAACGGTACACCAGTGGTAAACCCTTCTGAAATTGAAAATATTTCTGTGTTGAAAGATGCCTCGGCAGCCATTTACGGGGCGCGTGCTTCCGGTGGTGTTATTCTCATTACAACAAAAAAAGGGAAGGCAGGTGCTGCATCCATTACGCTCGATGCCAAATATGGTACGCAAAAAGCCTGGCGCAAATTACAGCCATTGAATGCGAAGGAATATGCCGATATGATGAACCTGGCTGCTGATAATGCCGGCAAACCAAGATTGCCTGCTTTTAATGCTACCACCTATCCCGATGGACAAATCACCCGCACCAACTGGATGGATGAGATTTTCAGGACCGGTAAAATAAACGATTATAACATTAATATTAACGGCGGTAATGAAAAGTCGAAATACTTTATGGGCTTTGGCTACCGTAAAGCGGAAGGTACATTGTTGAACACGTATGCAGAACGGTATAATTTCCGCCTTAATTCCGATCACCAGTTGAAGCCCTGGTTGAAAGTAGGCGAGAACCTGCAATACACCTATACCAATGGGAATGGCGCCAATACCCAAAGCGCTTACACGGGCGCTATTTTATCAGCTATCTTTTATCCGCCAGGTGTTGCCCCTTACAATGCCAATGGTACCTATGCCGGCCTGCCTGCCTTATATGCGGGTAACTATGGGGATGTGATAAACCCGGTTGCCTATTTGAACCGGTTAGATTTTAAGAACCCGGTGAATGGTATTTTGATCAATCCGTATGTAGATATAAAACTATTACCCGATCTCACCTTCCGCAGCAATTTCGCGCTTACCAAAAGCTTTTCCACTACCAAAGAGTTCACCATGCGGGTACTGGAAATAGGAAAGATCTTTGATTACAACCAGCTTTCAATTGGCAATGATAATACCAGCAACCTGCTGGCTGAACAAACGCTCTCTTATAACAGATCATTCGGTGTACATCATCTCGCTGCTGTTGCAGGTTATGTGTACCAGCACGAGCAGTGGGAAGGTTCTTATGCCTATGCGCAGAATTTTACCGACGAACGCGTAGCTTACCGGTACTTTCAAAATGCCAATAGTATTTTCAAGCCCACCAGCTACAAGACGGAAAGGGCGCTTATTTCGTATCTGGCGCGTGTGAACTATGACTACGAAGAAAAATACCTGCTTACTTTATTAGGCCGGCGCGATGGTTCTTCCCTGGTAGCCAGGGGCAACAAGTTTGAAAGTTATTATTCAGCCTCTGGCGGTTGGGTAGTTACCCGCGAAAAATTTATGCATGGTATTTCCTGGTTAAACAACCTGAAACTTCGTACCAGCTATGGTTTACTGGGTAACCTGGGAAGCTTGCCGGTAAACATGGTGAATGTGCCATTGGCTGCCACTACCGCTTACCTGGGCCAGGACCCTGCACAGGTGTATGGATATGCCGAAAATGCCTTGTCAAATCCCTATATGAGATGGGCCAATTCCAGTCAATTTAACATAGGCGCTGATGTAGCTGTGTTGAACAACCGCCTTTCGCTGACTGCCGATTATTTTATCAAGAATACAGGGAAAATGCTGTACCAGCTTCCGCCGACGGGAACCAGTGGGGTAAGCAATGGTAAATGGGCGAATGTGGGTAAGGCGCAGGATAAAGGAATTGAACTGGGTATTAATTATAGTGGTAATCCCAAGGCTGCCTTTCAATATAGCATAGGCGCCACGGTAACCAAAGTATCGAATAAATTAATTTCTTTAACCGATAACTATACGGTTGTTTCAACGGCTGGAATAAACATCCGTAGCACGCTAACGCCGGTATTAATGCGGGTGGGCGATCCTATATATTCTTATTTCGTAGTGCCCACAGCCGGTTTGTTTAAATCGCAGGACGAAGTAAATAATTATAAGAATAAAGCTGGCAACCTTATACAACCGAATGCCAAACCCGGCGACCTGAAGTTTCTGGATGTAAGCGGCAATGGTAAAATTGATGACAGCGATCGCGTAGTACAAAAAGGCGCTTACCCCAATTTCACTTACGGCTTTAGTTTTAATGCGAGCTATAAAAATTTCGACCTGAACATCTTTGTACAGGGCGTACATGGCAACAAAATATTCAATGGCCTGAAATACCTGGCCATGCAGGCAGGGGTAAGCGGTCAGAACTATAACATGCTGAACGATGTGTTGAATGCCTGGACCCCCGCTAATCCCAATGCCAGCATTCCCCGGGTTTCTTTAAGCGATCCCAATGGCAACTTCAGCACCACCAGCGACTGGTACCTCGAAAATGGTTCTTACGCCCGTGTCAAGAACGTAACCCTGGGTTATACATTACCTGGCACGTTAGCGAAACGCGTTAAATTAAATACCCTGCGGGTATACGTAACAGCTAATAATCTAATAACGATTACAAACTATAGCGGTTTCGACCCTGAAGTGGGTATGAGCTTTAATGGTATAGATAACGGCCGGTATCCACAGGCCCGGTCCGTATTTGTTGGGGTAAACGTTAACTTCTAACAGCATAAGCAAAAAGAATATGAAAAAGACACTCAATACGATCATTATATTTTGCATGGCTGCTATTGTTTTGAATAGTTGTGCAAAGAAACTGGATATTGAACCGGAAGGTTCACCCGTAGTCGGTAACTTCTGGAAAACGTCAGCCGATGCCATCAGTGGCGCCAATGCCCTGTATGAACAATTTGATGGGGAAGAATTTTACGGCCGCGGTTATATGTGGTATATGAACGCCAGCGATGATATGGTAACCGGCCGTTCAAATGCCAAGGCTGAAAATGTAAAGAATTTCAACAGCGCTACACCAGGTGTATCTTACCTCACCGATCAATGGAAGATGCGCTATATAGTTATTAAACGCACCAATGATGTAATACTGAATGTGCCGGGTATTAATATGGATGCAAATCTGAAGAACAGGATCCTGGGCGAAGCTTATTTTTTACGCGGACTGATGTACTTCCAGTTGTCGTATAATTATGGTAATGAAAATAGCGGTGTGCCTATTGTTACCGAGGAAAATTCATCGAGCACCGCACCGGTTGCGCGTACTGCCAGTGTAAGTGAGAATTATACACTGATAGAAAGCGATCTTAAGAAAGCTGCGGCGCTCCTGCCTTATTTTGATATGTATGCTGTAACAGATTATGGCCGGGGGCACAAAACCGCAGCATGGGCGTACCTGTCGAAAATGTACCTGTATACAAAGAGCTGGGCCAATGCCGAAAAGTATGCCGACTCGGTTATTAACAGTGGTAAACATGCCCTGCTGACCAACTTCACCGATGTGTTTACCGTTGCCAATAACTGGAGTAAAGAATATATCTGGAGTGCGCTTAGTACACCCAAAGGAACTGGTGGCTGGGGAAGCATTCTGCCTGGTGTAATGCTGGAAAACAAAGGCTGGGGCAAGTACAATGGCTGGGGATATTTTACACCCACCAAAGAATTGTATGATGCTTATGAAACAGGGGATAAGCGTAGAGAAGCTACCATCCTGAAGCCCGGCGATACCTTTAAATTTTTCGGGAAAGATACCATCTATGGTTCCAATAACAGTTTAAGTGGCTACCAGTTCAGGAAATACATGGAACCTTTTTCTTATTCCAATCCAATTGGTACGTATATCAGTCCAAATGGCGATCACCCTACTACAGCCTTGAACCCGCCGTTGTTGCGGTATGCGGAAGTAGTGCTGATAAAAGCAGAAGCAAAAATAATGCAGGGTAAAAGTGCCGATGCGGAGATCAATGCCATTCGCACCCGCGCGGGGTTGACAGCTGTATCCGGCGCTACAATAGCAGAGTTGAAAAAGCAACGCCGTTGTGAGTTGGCCGGTGAATGGGCCGACCGTCACCGCGACCTGGTTCGCTGGGGTGATGCACAAGCCGTGTATGCGCAGCCGTTGCATGGGTTTTCCGGCGCTGTTATCTGGCCGGCAAGAACGTTTAATCCTGCCGTGCATAATGTATGGCCGGTTCCCTCAAATGAGATCAGCAATAGTGGCGGGGTGATAAAACAAAGCACTGGTTGGTAAATCAGTTGTATGTAAAGCAATTATTATTTTATAAATAATATAAAAGTGAAAACCCTGATGGTGGTAGCTTTGTGTTTACCCTGTCGGGGTTTTACTAATTGAGTTATTATGTTCGTTAGTTCCTTAGTTCGAAGTTGTGCTCAACTTAATAACTCAAAAACTGAATAACTTAATAACTCATGAACAAGCTGTTTTTATTCGTATCGTTTTTTATTGCCACATGTTCTTTTTCGCAACCCATCAGTTACACAGTTGCCAACGCCCATTCGCACAACGATTATGAACAGCCGGTCCCTTTGTTTACAGCCTACAATGAAGGCTTTGGCTCAATTGAAGCAGATCTCTTCTGGCACAATAACGAATTGCTGGTAGCTCATACTAAAAATGAGTTGGCATTGCATCGCACCCTCGAAGAATTGTATTTAAAACCAATACAGGCATTTATTGAAAAAAGCAATGGACATATTTATGCCGACAGTTCCCGCCGGTTACAATTAATGATAGATATTAAAACAGAAGCTGTCACCACGCTGAACAAACTGGTGGAGCTGTTGCAAAAATATCCACTGCTTACCCAATGTTCTTCCCTGCAAATTGCCATCAGCGGCAACCGGCCCGATTCAACGACCTATACATCTTACCCCGCTTTTATAAACTTTGATGGGGAGATCCAAAAGGAATATCCTGCTGCGGCGCTTTCCCGCATTGTGATGATGAGCGGCGACCTGAAGAGTTATACGGGATGGAATGGAAAAGGAATTATTCCTGCGCCGCAACGTGATACCCTGCAACGGTTGATAAGCCGGGCGCATGGGTTGAATAAACCCGTTCGTTTCTGGGGCGCGCCTGATTTCATCAATGCATGGTACCAACTGATCCACCTGCAGGTAGATTATATCAATACCGACAGCATAAAAGCAATAGCCGACTTCCTGCGAAAATTACCGGCCAGTTCCTATAAAAATAAAACCAGCTACAAACCTTACCAGCCAACGTATCAACATGATGGTGCTGATAAACCGGTAAAGAACATCCTGTTGTTCATAGGCGATGGAACGGGACTGGCGCAGTTGTACGCCGGCTATACTGCCAACAAAGGCGCATTGAATGTTTTCAATATGCGGTCTATCGGATTCTCAAAGACCAGTTCATACGACAATTATGTCACAGATTCCGCACCGGGTTCAACGGCTCTTGCATCCGGGGTAAAAACCAATAACCGGCATGTGGGCGTTGATCATACCGGTGTAGCCATTCCGCTGTTGCCGGTCTTTTTAAAAACAAGGAATATTAAAACCGGTCTGGTTACCTGCGGTGATATCACAGATGCCACACCGGCTGATTTTTATGCGCATCAACCAGAGCGGGATTCATCTGTAGCCATCCTGCGCGATCTGAAACGATCGGGCGTTGATATGCTGATGGGCTCTGCAAAAAGGATTGTATCAAATAGCAGTTTGTTGAAAGAGTTTTCACCACCCTTCAGCGTTGTTCAAAGCATCGACAGTGTTACTGCCGACCCTGCCAAAAAGTGGATAGTGATTGATAATAAAGCGGGTTTACCTGCTTTAAAGGGCCGGGAGAACTGGTTAGAGCAGGCTTTTTCAAAAGCAGTAAAAACATTGTCGAACAATAAAGCCGGCTTTTTTTTAATGACAGAGGGCGCGCAAATTGATCATGGCGGTCATACCAATAACATGTCGTATGTAGCCAGTGAGGTGATGGATTTTGACCAGGTAATTGGAAAGGCCCTGCAATTTGCAGATGCAGACGGGCAAACACTTGTTATTGTAACAGCCGATCATGAAACCGGCGGTTTGTCGTTGCTGGCCGGGGATTATGGAGATGGCTATGTAAGTGGCGTTTTTTCAACCAATGACCATACCGCCATACCCGTGCCGGTGTTTGCTTATGGCCCGCAATCATTCCGGTTCAGGGGCGTTTATGAGAATACAGCGTTGTTTTATAAGATGATGGAAGCGCTGAAGGTCCCGCTAAAGAAATAAAGTGTGCATTACCAACGCAGGAATTTGCCTATTCGGCTGAATTGATTATTTTCGAACCATTCAGGTAACTGCTGCTACACCAACTGACTGAACATGCAACAACAAAAAAGGTTCCTCGCTTTGGATGTGTTCCGGGGCATGACGATCTGTTTTATGATCATCGTAAATACTTCTCCCAGTGGAGACTTTACGTATGCGCCGCTGATGCACGCCCAATGGCATGGATTCACCCCCACAGACCTGGTTTTTCCATCTTTTTTATTTGCCGTAGGGAACGCCATGAGCTTTGTAATGCCCAAATGGGAAACGGCTACAACGTCATTCGTTCTTGCCAAAATATTCAAACGCACCCTGCTCATTTTTATCTTGGGTTACCTGATGTACTGGTTCCCCTTTGTGCGGTTAGATGAAGCTTCGGGAGAATATGTGTTCCTGCCCTTTGAAAAGACCCGCGTTTTTGGCGTTTTGCAACGCATTGCGCTGGCGTATTGCTTTGCCTCGTTAATGATCTACTTTTTAAAGTTCCGCACCACGGCTATTATTACCGCGGCGATCCTGTTACTATACTGGCCGGTGTTATATTTCTTTGGCGATGCGGCCGATCCCCTGTCGTTGCAGGGGAATGCGGTTTTAAAGCTCGATTTGCTGCTGGTTGGCCCTGATCACTTATACCATGGGAATGGCGTGCCGTTCGACCCGGAAGGCTTTTTAAGCACGTTCCCGGCCATCGGCAATGTAGTGGCGGGCTTTTGGGTAGGTAAGTTCCTGCAACAGAAAGGCGGCACGTACGAAGCGCTCACGAAGCTAATGCTGATTGGTTTCTCCTTCCTGGTATTGGCGCATTTCTGGAATTATGCATTTCCCATCAATAAAAAATTATGGACCAGCACTTTTGTGTTGCAAACGGTAGGGCTTGATTGTTTAATTATTGCTGCTATTGTATATATCGCCGACATTCAACATAAAACGTCCTGGACACCTTTCTTCCAGGTGTTTGGAAAAAATCCCTTGTTCATTTACCTGTTGTCTGAAGTATTGGTGATCCTTTGGAGTGTATTCCGGTTACCGTCGGGTACAACGGTCTTTACATGGATCTACGATAACCTCTTTATCCATTTTGCCTCGCCCTATTTCGGCGCATTTGTACAGGCAGTGCTGTATATGTTGTTGTGCTGGCTGGTAGGGTATTGGATGGATAAGAGGAAGATCTATGTGAGGGTGTAAAGGCAGCTATAAGCTGTAAGCCGAAAGCTGTAAACCGAATACAGGGGAAAGCCTAGACTGTATTCCATTTTCAAATTTTCAAATTATCAAATTTTCAAATTAGCCCCGTTCTCTCCATAAACTCATTCGTAAACACTTTCTGTGTAAAATCATCCAGCAATTTATGGCGGGCGGTCAGCCATTTGTTGACGGCGGCATCGCCATACATCTGGCGAATGCGCGCTTCCGTAAGGTTGAAGTTGATCTTGCCCCAGTGTAAGGTATAGGGAAGGCCAATTTCTTCAAACCGGTTCCATACGCTGGTAAAGAACTTTCGACTGGTAGCTGATTCAACGCCATCCATTTCCAGCACACAGGTCTTTTCGAATTTGTTAAAGCCCAGCGTTGCTTTTGTTCCTTTAACAAAACGCAATGCCAGCGCACCGGCAAACGGGGTCTTCGCATTCAATTGAACGATTTCCTCTATGGCGCGGCTTGAATCGGCTGTGTCGATGGCAATGGCGGCGCTCGCGGCTTTTCCGCGAAACCGCGTATTGGTAAATATTTCTCCAATGGTGCCGGTTACTTCTTCATTGGCGGCAAATGCCAAGGGAAATAATTTGGTGACCAGTGGCGGCACCAGTTTCTGTGTTAATTTCTTGCCGATATTGTCAAGAATGCTTTGCACAAGGCCAAGCAGTTCATCGCCATATTGAAAATTACCGCCGGGCAATGCCGGCTTTGTATAATCGGTGCGGTATGGGGTTTTGTACATTACTTTCAGGTACACCCCTTTGTCGGCATCATTCACGGCAAACCGGTGTGGGTTCACCAATACTTCAAAATGATATAAACTACGGCCAGGGCTTTCGGGCGGGAAGGGGAGAAAACTTGTTAGGGCATCAAAGTTCCATTCGTTAATAGCCTGTTTCAATTTTTCGTTATAGGGAATGTTGGCAGATGTATATTTTTCCAGCAGGTAAATAGGTTCTGTTTCCAGCAAAACGCCATGTATAAAACCAAAACTGCCGAAGCTTACTACGGCGGCGTTAAACAAGTCATCATCACGAAATACTTCTGCGCCCAGCCAATCGATAAACGCCTGCGATGCAACAGGGTTCGAAGCCCGTTCGAGCCATACATGCCGGTTGGCGCCCGTAATAATATGTAAACCGACAATTGCGTCATGCACGGCGCCTGCTTTAAAACCGGCGCCATGGGTACCGGTTGCGGTGGCGCCTACAATGGTTTGTCCATTGCTGGCCCCTGAAGCGCGCAAGCAACGCAGCCAGCCGTTTTCCTGTTCCAGCTCTTTATTCATTTGCAAAATGCTCATTCCGCATTGTGTAAAAACAAGGTCTTTTGCGGTTTTGCCGGTAGCCAGGTATTGTGGCGATAAAAAACTTTCACCCATGCTGAAGAAGGTGCGCAGTTCCCGGGTATCAACCAGTCCGCCATTGCAAACGCCTACATCGCTAAAACTCCAGCCATTGCCCATGGCGCGCAAGCGGATGTTATTATCAATAGCATGTTGTATGAGCCATTGAAAATTTTTTGTGGTGGCGTGATAATTTTTTTCTGATTCAGCAAAGGCAAAGGGCAGGCGCATATTAAAGCTGGCATCCTTTGTTAATTTCACAGAGAAGTTCTGGTGACCGTTTTGCCAGTCGGTGATCGGAAGCAACGTTATACCTTCAGGTAATGCCATATGAAAAGTTTTTAACTATATCAACTCTGTCAACTCGTCAACTAATAATACTAATTCCCTAACCTGCCGGGCTGCAGATTGGGAGGCGCACAACACCAGGATATTTTTTGCGGTATTACAATGCCCAGCGTTATAACCGTTAATAACACGTTGCCCGGTGTAGATTTCACCACTACTTTATTCAGGTGGTTATACCGTTTATCACATGGCGGTTGTATATCTTTTGATTGCTTCAGTCCCCAGAAATAATGCCACACGGTGGTGTCTTTATTCACATTTGCCGCGTCGGCGCAATCGTATTCCGTTATTATTTTGGTGCTGCTGCAACTGGTGAGCAAACAGGTTATTACAGGGAGAACTACTAGTAAAAGTAGAGGCAGTTGTTTTGTTAATGTCGCTGGCAATAGCATATTGTTTGTTTAAAAAGGTGCGTGGGTAGGTGCGGAACAGCATGAAATAAGGACAAATCTAGGGGTTTGTAACGGGCATAACAATACCACTAAGGGGGTAACAGCATTTAATGATGATCGTCAAAATAATTCATTGATCACAAAACAATATCAAACAGGGATTTATAATAGTGTTGAGAAATGTGTGAAAATTATGACAACAACTTTTGCCTGATGGTACAACAAAATGCGTTTACTTTGGAGTTCCGGGACAACTGCACGGTATTACAACGATAGATCAACTGCAAGCAACAACCACAACAATAAATTTTACATAGGTATGCAAACTCTCTCTCCCCGAAAATATGTGCAAATGAAGGCGCGTACACTGCCTGTGAGTAAATGTATGGTGAACAAAGATTGGGAAGAAAGCCAGATTGCCAATGTATCGGTAATGCGAAAACACTCAAATGGCAATGTTACTATTGGTTTGTACAGGGTTGATCTACTATGCCTGGGCGTAAAGGACACAGTGTTTTTTTTCAATACATCTGAAAATGAATTTTTTTCTGAATACAGCCTGGAATTGGCTGAATTTAAAGAGATAGATTATGCGCTGGCGCATAATATTATTTATGCCGGTCACGATTTTGCGTTGGAATTCGATATTCATCCGCATCATAATTTTGAAGTTACCCGCTTTATATTGGAAGAAGATGACCATGCTATACCCGTTATTGAAGTGCCGGTAGGTACAGATGGATTACCGCATTTGATCGTTGAAAAGCCTGGTCAGTTTGCTGACATTTTGGCCAAGCTGAAACAATATGCCGGCGAGGGAAATTATTATTATACAATAGAAGATCCGGATGTGCCGCCCCGTTTACGCGATGATGTACAAACATCAGAGTTATTGATGGATACCATACCGGCGGGGGAAGTGAGTTTGAGCAATGTGCAAAGCATTCGCTCAGATGATATGCTGAATACCGAAAAGGTGCAACAGCGTTCGGTAATGGAACAGATAACCATTCATGCCGAATTGCTCACGCGTTTATTGCCGCCCGAAATAAATACCTGTACACCAGCCGAAGAACTCGTGTGGCATGAGATGTGGGATGAAATTGGCCACGGTGCGCCAACCCCTAATAATGTATTGGAAGAACATGTTGAAGAACACGTTGAAGTAACCAGGCTTACAGATGATCTGGCTGAAATACTCGATCGCAGTAACGAGCAATTGATGCACCAGTTCGAAACAAAAATGATTGAACTGGCTAATAAATATGCGCACAATCCGCTTGCCTTGCAAACCATTTACGAACAGGGCATCCTGCTCGACCTGGAAGCGGTGTGCACCGTGGCCCGGCATCATGCGTTGAAAATGTACAAATATTTTCCGGTGTTGCATTTTAGCCTGGCACTGGGCGCCCTGATACAACAGGCGCCCGATGATCGTTTTGAGAACCTGTATGCCTACCAGGATATTAGGGAGGCCGTGCCCGGGTATGAACAATACCATGCATCGGAAGTGATCAACTTCTGGTTGATACGGTTATGGATATGCCTGGAGCAAAAAGATATTAAGCGGTCTGTTCAATATTATTTTATGCTGGTTGATGGTAAAGCTACCGGCTGGTTATTGTTACCCGTACTTGAAAAATACGTGGAAGTGTTGTACCGGTATAATAAAGCATTGAAAGATCTGGAACAGGGAAGAAAAGCAAGAATATGATCTGTGTAATATAAATTCGATCGTTTTGCTACTTGTGGTTGTTTTGTCATTGCATAGCTCATATTTATCTGCAATATTCACCATTCACCGTTGATCATTGACGAGTTAATATACAAAGATTAATATTGGATTAACCTGGGTTATAATATTTTATCGCTTATATTTGCGCAGCTCTTCTTACAATGGATGTACATTAAGCAATTATGCTTTACAATAAATGCAGCCATTGACCGTTTAACAATAGTATTTGCCTGCCTTCATCTGCATTATCTCCCTGATTCAACTACTTGCCAATTCTTGCCTTTGAAGTTTTCGCTTCTTGCCTGTGAATAAATTCGTCCTGAGCGGAGCCGGTCCTGAGCGGAGCCGGTCCTGAGCGGAGCCGGTCCTGAGCGGAGCCGGTCCTGAGCGGAGCCGAAGGATGCCTGCCATTTTGAAAAAGCAGCAATTTTTAAATCATAAAAATTTAACCAATGGCACAAAAGGGCTTTCTTATCGACATGGATGGGGTTATTTACAAAGGCAGTGAACCAATACCCGGCGCAGTTGAATTCATTAATTCATTGCGTGAAAAGGGTTATCCATTTTTATTCTTAACGAATAACAGTCAGCGTACACCCCGCGATGTGTGCTACAAATTGCGCAAATTAGGTTTTAATGTAAACGACGAAGATATTTTCACCTGTGCTATGGCTACTGCGCGTTACCTGGCTTCGCGTAAAACGCATGGTACGGCTTATGTAATAGGGGAGGGTGGTTTGTTGACCGAATTGCATAATGTTGGTTATTCTATTGTTGATGATCATCCTGATTATGTGATCATCGGCGAAGGCCGCACCATCATGCTGGAATCGGTTGATAAAGCTATTAACATGATCATGAACGGATCGAAACTGATAGCTACCAACCTCGATCCCAATTGCCCTGTGGGCAGCGGAAAATACCGGGCCGGTTGTGGCGCTTTTGTCGCTATGCTTGAATTTGCTACCGGTAAACAGGCATTTAGCGTAGGTAAACCAAGCCCGGTGATGATGCGTATGGCCCGGAAGATCTTACAATTGTCAACCGATGAAACCATTATGATCGGCGACACCATGAGCACAGACATCCTGGGTGCAGGCTCTATGGGTTTTACCACCGTATTAACCTTGTCAGGCGTAACCAGGGAAGCTGACCTCGATCAGTTTGGTTATGCGCCTGATTTTATTATAAAGTCTGTAAAGGACCTGCTCAATGATGACTTGTTTGCGCAGGTGTGCGATAAGCAGCATGAGCCGGTATTGAATGTGGCGTAGAGGATCAACAAAAAAGCGTTTTTTATAAGTTCGCAATTACTACATGTTTAAGAGGGTGCAGCAACATGCTGCGCCTCTTTTTTTTATGCCGGCGTAATTCACATAGTATTTATCAGGTATATTTTTGGTTTTGCCGGGTTGTTTTTTGGCTTTAAATTGCCATGATTTTCCAACCCCATTATATTATGGGCAATCGCCATAATATACTTCCCTGAACTGTACGGTAGCCTATTAAAACAGGGGCTTATTCAATTTGCTTTCAGGCAATTGTACAACTGTACTAATAATGAGAAAATATATACTGGTAATAATTCACCTGGTTTGTATAGCGGTGGCTATACCTGGCTTCTGTCAGGATAATAAATGGCTGGCAGGGGCCTGGAATGGCGTGTATTTTGGCGAAAAAAGCAAACTGACCAAAACTTTCGATACCCGCCTGCAAATTGTAAAGGTCAACGGTTCGCAATTTGAAGGGGTGGTGCAATGTATCCTTCCCTCCGATACTACGATAAGATTGCATACCCGCATCACCGGCCGCATCTATAATGACCACATCATGACCAAGCTGAAGGAAGTGGTGTATTTCAAGGACCCACCCGGACAATATACCTGGGCCAAGAATTGTAATTTGTGCGACAGCATGAAATACACCTTTGAAAAGCAGGGCGATAGCGTGGTATTACAGGGTGAAAGAAAATGCGATACGCTTTGTAACATCGTAGCTCGCTATTCAAAACACGCTGGGTTGCTGGTTTATAAACCGGCTTTCTTATACGAGCCTGATATTACTCCCCGCAGGCTGACTGCAAAAACCGCCGGTACCAGCTTTAATTTTATTAAGCCCATATATAAAGATTCAATGGTGGGCCGTGATTTCATCGCCGGCAGGGCCGTCACCGCGCCTGCCCGATACGTCATTAACGCCGATTCCGCTGAAATACGATTGATGGATAATGGGGTGGTTGATGGCGATACCATCAGCATATTTTATAATGGCCAGTTGATCGTGCAAAAACTGGGATTAAAAGAAAAACCTTTTATAATTAAGGTGCCGCTTTTTCAAGGTTATCCCAACCGGTTGATTGTTTATGCTGAAAGCCTGGGAACTTTTCCGCCCAATACTGCATTGGTACGCGTGTTATATGGGAAGAAAGAAGAGAACTTTCTCCTTAGCTCAAGCATGTCGAAAAGCGGTAGCGTTGAGTTATATAATCCCTCAGATCCCTAAGCGGTGTTTGTAGTTTGTAGTTTGTGGTTTGTGGTTTGTGGTTTATGGTTTATGGTTTGTGGTTCTTTATTCGGGAAGTTTTCATTTATTCGGGTTTCACGATTTCCTTTTGTTTATTGCTCCCGATTGCTATCGGGATTGTATTTGGTTTTGCTGTACTGTTCAACTCTATTTTTTGGCTTTAGGCTGTATTTACGTGAAGCGTACAACGATTTTCACTTTATGCCTTTATGCCTCGTTGCTGCCTTGTCTTCACCATTCACGCCAATATAGTTTACAATTCGGCTAACCATATACGCACAGTCGATTTAATAAATTAGTTACTTCATAGTCACTTCTTTTTATTAAAAACGACTGCTATATGAAACATCAACACTTATCCACGTGTATCGTTATGATATACGCTAAACGGTTCGGCTTAACCGCTGCTTTTCTTCTCTTATTAATTGCTAAAAATCAATTACGCGCCCAGGTTAAATTAAGCGCTTCCAGTTCAGGCTCCGCTTACAGCCAGATCTCCGCAAAAGGGTTCGGCAATGAAAACCCCGATTGTAAACACACTTCTTTTGGTCCGCATGTAACTGTAACAAACGATGGCACCCTGGGAAAATATGTTTTTGTATTTCATAGTCATATAGATGCCGATGACGATCGCTGCACCAACGATGACCGCGTACGCATGGAGATCAAAGGCGGGTCGGGGTCAGGCGGCGTTATGCAGCACACGAGCGGACAAACAGCTTATTATCGCTGGAAGTTCAAGCTGGATGCCGGGTTTAAACCTTCGAGCCGGTTCACGCATATCTTCCAGATCAAAGCGTATGGCGGCGACGACGGCGCGCCGCTGATCACCATTACGCCACGGGCCGGTTCACCGGAGAAAATGCAGATCATTCATAGTTCGGGAGAGGGCAGTGGCTCCCTGGGCACGGTAACACAGGTAAACCTGGCGCCATTTAAAGGCACCTGGGTGGAGGCGTATGTAAAATACAAAAGCAGTGAAGGCAGTGCCGGCACTGTAGAGATCACACTGAAGCGCATGAGCGATGGCGCTACACTGTTATCTTACAGCAAAACCGGTATCGATATGTGGCGCTCCGGTGCGGAATATAACCGTGGTAAATGGGGCGTTTACAGGGGCAAGGATGACGTGCTGCGCGATGAACAGGTACGCTTTGACGATTTCTGTATCTCGGAAAGCAGCGCCAGCCAATGCCCGGCCACAGCAGGTACTTTGCGTACAGCCCGCAGTGAACAAGGACAGGAAATCGTTGATAATAATATCGCCAGCAACGAAACAGGATTGAGCAGTTTCCCTAATCCATTGCAACAACAAAACACCATTACGTTTTTCCTGGAGAGGCCGGCTCATACCAACCTGGCCGTATTAGACATAACCGGAAAGCAGGTAGCTGTGCTGGTAAATGGTACGCTACAGGCAGGCAATCACAAAGCGCTGTTTAATGCAAATAAACTGGCAGCTGGCGTTTACACTTTAAAGCTGGTATATAACGGTAAGGTTGTTACGAGAAAATTAGTGAAAGAGTAGAATAAAAGGGAGTGGTAAGTAGCGAGTAGCGAGTGGGATGGGCAAGTTTTTAGTTCTTAGTTATTGAGTTTGTTAGTTTTTGCCGGTAAGTTTCGGCTAGTAGTAAAAGACGAGCAGAAGCCCTGCTAGCTATTTACTACTAGCCACTAGCTAATTAAAACATTATTGGTAAAAATTATTTGTGTTAAAATAGTTTATTCACTGGTTAATAAAGCAGACGTTTTCAGTTGATGAAATCCGTTACTTCATATACATTACGATTAATCAATAAAACCTGTCACATGAAAAAAGAAAACTCACCTGAGTATATCGGTAATATATACTCCTGCTACTAGCGCTTTCCGTAAATTGACTGTCCCTGCTATTCATGTTTATTTTTCCCCATTTTGTAATTGCGGTGCGATTTATGCAACAGCATCCGGCAGTTATAGTTCATCACCTTCTTCACAAATGGTTCAGGAATACGCAGGGAAATTATCGTCATTTCTATGTGTGATCAATTCTTTTATAATTGCACACGGGTTCTTCCCTTATGACCAGTGCTGCAATTAGGGTATTGGTTACCGTACATCAACATTATTTCCATCTAAATTCCTGGTCAATGTAACAGGCGGCTACATCCTGCCCGGGATGCCTGCATGCCTTTGGTTTGACCGCAAACAACCAAAACAATGAAAAAACAGCTTTACTCATTGCTTTTACTGTTCTATGTACTACCCGCCACACTAAAAGCAGCCACTGTTACTGTATCTTCTTTATCTGCCTTGCAAACAGCCATTAATAATGCGGCCCCCGGCGATATTATCATTTTAACCAATGGCGTATATACAGCCAGTGCAGATATCACTGTGAACAAACAGGGTACGGCGTCGCAACCCATCACCATCCAGGCGCAATCCATTGGCGGCGCTGAAATAACAGGCTCCAATGGTTTTAATATTGTAAGCCCGGCGAGGTATATCATTATCAAAGGATTCAAATTTACCCACAGCGCTTCCCAGGCCACTATGGCCAGCGGTACCAGTTTTTGCCGATGGACGCGCAATATTTTTCAAACACCCGGTGCAGGGGAGAACCTGCTGCTCAATGGCAACGATCACGAGGTAGATTACAATACCTTTCAACACAAGAATGCCCTGGGGCGTTTTATTGCCGTGCGCGGCTCGGGTAGCCAGGTGGCGCAACGCCTGCACATCCATCACAACTACTTTCTCGATCAGCAACCCCAGTCGGGTAACGGCGCCGAAACAGTGCAGTTCGGCTTAAGCGGTTACAGCCTTTCTTCCAGCAACAGCATTATAGAGCATAATCTTTTTGAAGAATGTGAAGGTGAGAATGAAATGATCTCTATAAAAGCCTCTGCGGTTACCATTCGCTATAATACCATTCGTAATTGCCCGGCGCAATTTACCCTGCGGCATGGGAACTGGTGCGTGGTGTATGGTAATTATTTTATCAATACACCCGGCATTCGCATCTTTGGCGATGACCATGTAATTTTTAGCAATCACTTCGAAAATTGTAATCCTGCCATCAACATTGGCAATGGCGATGGCGAAGTAGCCAATGGCGATGCGTTAACGGTGCACGACCGGCCCGATCGAGTATTGATTGCTTTCAACACGTTGGTCAATAATTCTTCCAATTACACCCAGGCAGGACGTACCAATGGCTTAGGCGCCACTAATACCAGGTTTGTCAATAATATTATACAGGGCGGGGGCGCTGCCGCATCCATTGCTGGTCCGTACACCGGTGCTGTATGGTCGGGCAATATTATTTACAACACCAATGGGGCGGGTTCAATGCCTTCAGGCGGTTATACAAACGTAAATCCCCTGCTGGCCCGTAATGGCACCGGCACTTTTCATCTGCAGTCGGGAAGCCCGGCCATTGGCGCGGCCACCGGTACGTATTCAGCCGTTACGGTTGATATGGATGGACAAAGCCGTACTTCTCCATTAGATGTAGGCGCCGATGAAACTTCCGGCGCGCCGGTGATTGCGCAAATACTTTCCACATCAATGGTGGGCCATAATGGAGGCAATACAACAGAATGCCTGCCTGTAGTTGCCAGCGCCGATGATGGCAATGTGCCTGCCAATGTACTCGATAATGACCTCAATACCCGCTGGTCGGCTAACGGCGACGGGCAATGGATCCAGTTTTGTTTGAGCAGTGCCGCTACCGTAAGTGGTGTACAGATCGCTTTTTACAATGGCGCCTCCCGTACATCCACGTTTGATATCTTAACCAGTACCGATGGCTCAAACTGGTCAACGGCCGCTGCAGGCCGTGTTAGCAGTGGTACCGGTACAAGCCTCGAAACCTTCACCTTCACTGCGCGAACGGCAAAATATGTTCGCATTGTAGGGCATGGCAACAGCGTAAACGCCTGGAACAGTTATACGGAAGTGCGGGTCCAAAGCAGCTCATCAATTGCAGCCCGGGTAATGCAGGAAACGCTGACCTCAAAAACAACCCTGGCCAGCTATCCCAATCCTTTTAATAAATCAGGCACTGTTACTTACTATCTCGAAAAAGATGGCCACATACAGTTGAGCCTACATGACGTTACGGGGCGTCAGGTACAAGTGCTGGTGAATGGAAATTTTTCTGCCGGCCAACATCGTATCACCTTCAATGCGCCGCACCTGGCAGCCGGTACCTACCTGCTGAAACTGGTGTATAATGGAAAGAATACCACAAAAATGATAGTGAAAGAATAAAGGCTCCTTTTTAGCTAATCTTTAAAAACGCTATATGAATCCCAACAATACCAACCTGGCACGCAGGTTACTGCATACAGTTTTTTGTATCACCATACTGTCAACATTATCTTTCATTGCCCACGCGCAATTAGGCAGCGGCTGGGTGCAATATTCACCTACCAAAAAGATTCACCTCGATAATGAAGATGGACTGCAAACTTTTAACTGGACATCTTATAAGTCTGTTTGCAGCCCCATTTGTGCCGATTACAGCTATGCCAGTAGTACGGAAACGGAAACTTTTCGCCTGTTAGACAATCGGACCAACCGCTCTGAGATCAGGTTGCAAAATGAATACTCCAGCGGAAGCCGCCAGTTTGAAGGCTATGTAACTTTCTATTCGCCCCTGAATGATGAAAGCCTGATGCAGATCTTCGGCAGTACAAGTGGCGCTACCCAACTGATGATCCGGGGATACGCCGCCAGTGGGGGATCGATTCGGGGGGGAGGGCAAACCCTGGCTACGAACGTATATGGAAAAGAAGTACGCGTAAACGTTATACATCTTCAGGAAAATGCAGGCAATAAGATCGTGATCTATATTAATGGGGTGAAAAAGGCGGAGATTGCCGATAATGAGTCAGTAACCAATTACCATAAATACGGTAATTATGGTACACTCACTACCGATGAAGCCGTTGTAAAATGGAGAAGGGTGCGCCATTTCAGGGATGGCCGCGCACCCTCGGCTGCTGCCGTAACCGCCCGCGCCGAAACCGTTCCTGCCGATGAGTCACCTGCCAGTGGTTATAATATCAGGGTATATCCCAATCCCGTTGCTGGTAAGCAGGCTGTTATCAGGTATACATTGCCGAAGCCGGCCTCCGTGCGCATTGCTATGTATAATATCAACGGTCAGGTGGAAGAGATTGTAAACAGGCAGCAACAGGCCGGCGAACAAACCGTTTACTGGAACACGGCCAACAAACCTGCAGGAACCTATATTACAAGAATAACAATAGGAAGTGAAACCATGAGTGTGAAAGTTACCGTAAAAAGGTAGACGTTGTCGTGAAACGTGAACTATCTATTATTAAACCTAAATATTATCCAATGAAAAGAGTTACATTCCTATTTGTATGCATCATCGCGGGTTTGCTGCTGGCAGCGAGCCGGCACGCGCAGGCACAAACGCCGGTAGCGAAGAATGGGCAACTGCGCGTGATCGGAACAAAATTATGTAATCAGTTTGGCAATCCCATTCAGTTACGTGGCATGAGCACCCACGGCATCCAGTGGTATGGGTGGGGAAGTTGTTTGACCGAAGCTTCGCTCGATGCCCTCGCGAATGACTGGGGCGCAGACGTACTGCGAATTTCCCTGTATGTACAGGAAGGCGGTTATGAAACCGATCCTGCAGGTTTTACCGCACAGGTAAACCGGTTGATCGAAGAGGCTACCGAACGTGGCATGTATGCCTTGGTAGACTGGCATCAGTTGACGCCGGGTGATCCCAACTACAATCTTTCGAGAGCAAAGACATTCTTCTCGGCTATTGCCAACACGCACAAGAATAAGAACAACATCATCTACGACATCTGTAATGAACCTAACTCAGGTGCTACCTGGGCAAAGATCAAAACTTATGCAGACCAGATGATCCCGCACATCCGTGCTATTGATGGCGATGCCGTGATCCTTGTGGGTACACACGGATGGAGCACCTTTGGCCTATCAGGTGATGGTTCCTTGCAGGACGTCATCAACAATCCGCTGCAGTTCCCGAACGTGATGTACACCTTTCATTTCTATGCGAGGGATCACCGTACACCGTATCTGAACCAACTGAATGCGGCGTCTAATGCACTGCCTGTATTTGTGACTGAGTTTGGTACACAGGAAGCCAGTGGTGATGGTGCGAATGACTTCACCATGGCACAGCAGTTCATTGATCTGATGCGCACAAAAAAGATTAGTTGGACCAACTGGAACTACTCTGACGACTTCCGTTCCGGCGCCGTATGGACAACCGGTACCTGTTCAAATGGCCCATGGACAACCGCCCGGTTAAAACCGGCCGGCGCCTGGATCCGCGAACGCATGAAGACTCCTGCTGATGATTTCCCTGGCGGTACACCCGCTTGTGAACCGGTTACTGCCAGCGGCAACGATGGCAACGTGCCGGCCAATGTGCTGGATAATAATCTCAACACACGTTGGTCTGCCAACGGCGATGGACAGTGGATACAATTCTGTTTAAGCAGTGCTGCCAGCGTATCTGGTGTACAGATCGCCTTTTACAATGGCAATACGCGTACTTCCCGGTTCGATGTGCTGACTGGTAATGATGGACAGAACTGGACTACGGCTGCAACCGGACTGGTTAGCAGTGGCACTTCGCTCAACCTGCAAACCTTCTCCTTCGCGGCCCGCACCGCCAAATACGTTCGCATTGTTGGGCATGGCAATAGTGTAAATGCCTGGAACAGCTATACAGAAGTGAAGATCCAGACCGGCACCGTGGTCACATCGTTAATGGAGCGGTCTATGGCACCGGTGGCCACAGCCGGTACTACGCTCAGTAGTTATCCCAATCCGTTCCGGGAAACCAATACCATTGTTTTCTCGCTGGAACAATCGGGCCATGCTTACTTATCTGTGTATGATATTACCGGTAAAGAAGTAACTGTGCTCGTGAATGGCAACCTGTCGGCCGGAAGCCACAGAACGACCTTTGAACCAGGTCGCCTGCCTGCCGGATTGTACACGCTGAAGCTGGTGCATAATGGCAGGGTGATAACCACAAAACTGGTGAGAGAATAGAGAACACATAGCGGAAAAATGACATCTGTGAGCCATCCGCAGCAAACGGATGGCTCTTTTTTTATCAGCATAGCCCCATTGACATCAGGGAATTATAGCAGAATTGTTATTGTTGACCGCATTCACAATCCATCCCCATCCTGCTTCGTTATATATAGGAAACTGGGTCTTATAACAAACTGTTGTTATATTTACGGCATGAAACCTATCTTCCTGATAATTATTGTTTTGGCGAGCTTGTTTACACAGGGGCAGCAGGGAAATGTTGCGTCTAAGGTGTTTGCCTGGAATGATTTGATCGTTGCAAAGGATTCCAGTACCTATTACATGAAAATGGCCCATGGGCCCACCGCTACCCTGGCCGACCTGGAAATGCTGGTGGTAGAGCTTGATCCGGGCAAAAGTCCGCATCCTGCACTGGCTCATCCTGATGTAGAAGAACTGATCATTGTGAAGGAAGGTAATTTAAAAGTGGTGACAAAAAGCAACTCTACCATCATTGGTGCGGGTGGTGTTGCGCTCATTATGCCGGGCGATGCACATACGTTCGAAAATACCGGCAAGGTGCTGACCGTGTATTATGTGATCCGGTTCAAAACGAAAACGCCCATAAATATAGAACGCGGTAACCAGGCAGGCGGCTCTTTTGCCGGCGACTGGGATAACTGGTCGGTGCAGGAAAACGACAAAGGCGAAAGACGCGCCGTATTCGATCGCTTTACCGCCCTGTTCCAGAAAATGGAACTGCATGTAACCTCTCTTAATCCCGGACAGGTTAGCCATAATCCGCATAAACATCCGCAGGAAGAGATCATCCTGGTTAGAAAAGGAACAGCCCTGGTACTGCTGGGCGATGCTGCCCAGAAAGCCGCTCCCGGCGACCTGATCTTCTTTTCATCAGGTACACAACATGCACTTAAGAATTCCGGCACTACACCGCTGGAATATTTTGCTTTGCAATTTCAATAGTTTCTTGTTTCTGGTTTATGGTTTATGGTTGCTTCGCATGGCGGAACGCCTTAAATCAAATAGTTTCTTGTTTATAGTTTATGGTTTATGGTTGCTTCTCATGGCGGAGCGCCTTAAATCAATAGTTTCTTGTTTATAGTTTCTTGTTTATGGTTTATGGTTTATGGTTGCTTCGCATGTTTTGGCCCACTGTAAAACCTGAAAAACTCCGAAAGGCTTGCCTTGAGCTTTTATGGAATGTCGCGAGGCTTAGAATTTAAATAACCACAAACTACAAACCTCAAACCACAAACTCCTACAATATCTTGCAACCCCCAACGGGTAATTTGCGTCTTGCTGCCTATTAAGCTATTCTAACAATAAATTCATTAATATATCCCTCTTGATTTTTAATGCTGAAAATGATATTGTTCTCCTTAATTTTAAGACCTCTCATTCAACCAATTTAATAATGCCGATATGAAAAATTCTCGTCGCCGGTTTATTCAACAAACCACTATGGCCGGAGCTGGTTTATTAGTTGCAAAGGCCGGATTTTCTGCTCAAAGTTATAGAAGGATCTTAGGGTCTAACGACAGGGTACGGGTAGGGGTAGTTGGTTATTCAGACCGCCACCGCGCTTCGCACATGCCTTGTTTTATGAACCACTACAAGGAGCTGAATTTCGATATTGTTGCAGTATCTGATATCTGGAACAAAAGAAGGGAAGAAGGCGCTGCCCAATGGAAAGAAAAAATGGGGCACGATATTGTAGCCTGCCGTAATAATGAAGAATTATATAGCAGGAAACTGGTTGATGCCGTATTCATCAGTACGGCCGATTTTCAACATGCCCTGCACGCCATAGAAGCCGTAAAAGCCGGTTGCGATGCTTATGTTGAAAAACCATTCGCCGAAACCATGGAAGATAACCGCGCTGCCCTGAAAGCCATTAAGGCAACCGACAGGATCGTGCAGATCGGTTCGCAACGCAGAAGCGGTTCTAACTACCATGCCGCTGATGAATATATAAAATCGGGCAAGTTTGGGCCAATTACCATGGTTGAACTTACCTGGAATGTAAACCAGCCGGGACGCTGGCGCCGGCCTGCGTTGTTACAACAAATAAAAGAAGCGGATACAGATTGGAAGCGTTTTATTATGAACCGCCCGTATGAAGGGTTCGATCCGCGCAAATATCTTGAGTACCGATTGTTCTGGCCTTATTCGTCCGGATTGCCCGGTCAATGGATGAGCCACCAGATCGACACGGTGCATTGGTTCAGCGGCCTTGCGCATCCGCGCAGCGTAGTTGCCAATGGCGGTATTTATATGTGGAAGGATGGCAGAAAGAACTGGGATACCATCACCGCTGTATTCGATTACGGTCCGCTCAATGATCCTTCAACCGGTTTTCAGGTGGTGTTTGGCAGCCGCATGCACAATGGAGATGAAAAGCCATCTGAAGTATATTTTTCCAATGGCGGCGAACTGAACCTCATTACAAATACGGTGTCGCCCAAAGGCGGCCTCTCAAAAAGATTCGCCGATGATATGGGCATGCAACCCAACCTGCTGGCCGAGCAAACGCTTTCACACACAGAAGCCGTTATTGCCAGCGCCAATACCGGTGGCGATAAACTAACCAGCAACCACGTACGCAACTGGATGGAATGCATCCGCAGCCGTAAGCAACCCAATGCGCCGGTGGAAGCAGGGTATAACCATTCCATTGCCTGCATTATGACCACTGCGGCCGCCCGCACTGGCCTGAAAGCTACTTTCGATGAAAAAACACAGGAAGTAATGGTGGGTGGTAAACCGTTTAAATATTAAGTTTGATGGCTTGATGGTTTAATGGCTAATCGTTCAACGGGTCAACCATCAGGCAGGTTCAACCATCAGGCAATCCAAAATAAAACCTTTTATGAAACAGATTTTCCTTTGGGCAATTGGTTCTTTTCTTGTTTCAATATCCTACGCCCAGAAAAAAGAAACGGTAAAGTTTGTGAAAGAAAAAGACCATAATACGATCAGTGTATTTGTGGGCTCAAAGCTATTCACCAATTTTATTTTTCCCGATACATTGGCCAAGCCGGTCCTGTACCCGATCTTTTCCGCCAATGGCGCCATGGTAACCCGGGGGTATCCCATTCATACAATGCCCGGTGACCCTACAGATCATCCGCATCACCTGGGTTTATGGTTCAATTTTGAAAATGTGAACGGGCTCGATTTCTGGAATAATTCTTTTGCTATTCCTAAAGAAAAAAGAGGCATGTACGGCTGGATCAAAACAGACCGTATTCTTAAAACCGAAGATGGCGCTAAAGGCGTTTTGGCCTATCATGCCAACTGGACCAACCAGAAGAACGATGTATTGCTGGAAGAAACCACGCAGTATGAGATCAGCGGAACAGAGACCCAACGCATCATTGATCGCATTACCGTGTTAAAAGCAAATACCGATGTGTTGTTCACCGATGCAAAAGATGGTTTGCTGGGCATTCGCGTAGCGCATGAATTACAGATCTCCAATAAGAAAGATCAGTTGTATACTGATGATAAAGGCATTGTGACCATCGTAAAAGGCAATACCGACGCCATTGCCACCGGTAATTATATCACCAGCGCCGGTAAGGAAGGCGATAACGCCTGGAGCACGCGGGCTGTCTGGTGCAAGATGTATGGCAAAATGAAAAACGATTCCATCAGCATTGCTATCATCGATCATCCCGGTAACATCAACTATCCCACTTACTGGCATGCCAGGGGATATGGATTATTCGCCGCCAATCCGCTCGGCGAAAAAATATTTACCAATGGAAAGTCGGCCAAAAACCTGCAATTGAAGAAAGGGGAGAGCGTGCGTTTTGTATTTCGCGTAGTAATTGATCAGGGAGCGGTAACCATTTCCGCAGATCAATTGAATAAGCTGGCTGATGAATTTGCCAGAATAAAAATAAAAGACATCGGAAAGTAACAGCTAATTTTTTGTTATAATGATCAGCGGAAACAGGCAACTCATTGTAAGATGGGTTGCCTGTTTTTTTTGCGTTCTATGCAAATTTTTATCAGCAACCTGATCAGGGCTAAGAAAATTGGCTGAAGCCCGTTGAGCCTCATTTTTAGCATGTTCGGGCACAACAATTTCTGCTATGGTATTGAATAAAATTGTAAATTTAATTAGATCGCCTTTTTGGATAGATCGCGATTAACTGCGCTAATTCTATTACCCTGTTTTTGTCCGGTAATTCTTTAAAAAAGAATGCCCTTCAACCTGTTCCTGAACCTGCGTCTCGTGTTATCTGGTACCTGATTACTTCTTATTACATTAATTTATTAAGCTGGCTTCTTCTTTTATGGAGTGGAGTTGGTAAAAAGTATGATATGCGTGTACATTCCAAAGCGAAACGGAGTAAAATGCCTGTGCAGGGAAATGCAAACAACCCGGTGTTAAATGCGGTATTCAATGCCCTCGATGTTGGTGTCCTGATCGTGGACCATGAAGGTTATTTCGTTGATATGAATGATAGTTATTGCCGGATGATCGGGTACGAACGCAGGGAATTGGTAGGTAAACATTTTTTAACGGTTGTGCCGGAAGTACAACGCGATTTTACCGTGAAAAATTTCAAAGATGTCATGACGTCTTCTTCTTCCAGCCGAACGCTCACTGAATTTCCTATACAACGAAAAGATGGTCACATTTTCGGGGCCAATTGCAGCGTGACAGTAATTAATAACCCTGATGGCTTTCGGAATATTGTGGTTTGCATAACAGATATTTCAGAGATCAATAAATACAAGCACCTGCTCGAAGAAACCGAACTGGCAGCGGGCATTGGGGGCTGGCAACTGGATGTGCAAACCAACAGTTTGTCATGCACGGAAGGTATGTATAAGCTGCTGGAGATACCCAGGAACAAAAAGATCACCTGGTACGATATGCTTACTTTCGTTGGCAAGGAAGCATACCAGCAATTCAAGTGGGCCGTGCACCAGGCCATTCAAAAAGGTACGCCGTTCAATATTGACCTGAATTGCTGTAAAGATTACTCTTCTAAAAAATGGATAAGGGCCATTGGCTGGCCCGAACTGGCCCTCAATAAAACCATTCAGTTATTTGGCACCTTTCAGGATATTACCCAACATAAGCAGGCTGAGGAATTGATCTACCTGGGCCAGGCAAAGTACAGGGCCATTGTCAACAGCAGTTTATATGCTTTTATATTAGGGGTTCCCGATGGCACCATCCTCGAAGCCAATACGAAAGCCTGCGAGTTGTTTGGTTATACCGAGGAAGAATTTAAAAAGATAGGCCGGCAGGGTCTGGTATTACAGACCGCAGAGTTTATGCGGCTGATGGAAGAACGGAATAAAAAAGGATTTGTACAGGGGGAAATGATCGGTATAAAAAAGAATGGTGAACAAATTCCCTGTGAATTTTCATCGATTTGTTTCAAAGACCTGAATGGGCAAGACCGCATGAGTACCATCATTCGGGATATTACGGCCAAGAAAAGAGCCGAAGAAGAATTGAAAAAGCTCTCGCTTATTGCCCGCGAAACATTGAGCCCCATTGTGATCACTGATCTGGATAGACGAATACAATGGGTAAATGCGGCATTTACGCGGGTTATGGAATATACATTGAAAGAAGTGTACGGCAAACGGCCCGAAGATTTTTTATATGGTAAAGAAACAGACAAAGATGCCATTAGGGCTTTACAGGAAAATAAAAGGGCAGGCCGCACCTTCGATAGTGAAATGCTGCTATATACCAAGTCGGGTAAAAAGGTGTGGATCACCATGCAGGCACAACCGCAATTTGATAGTCATGGAAGACTAAGCGGCTATTTTGCTATCGGGATCGACAGTACAGAGCGGAAAAAATCGGAAGAACTGATGCTGCGCAACCAGAAATTATTACTGCAGGCAGAGCGGCTGGCATCGTTGGGCAGTTGGGAAATAGACCTTAAAACCGGCGCTACCATGTGGTCTGATGAATTGTTCCGCATTTTTGGGCTTGAACCGAATAATTTTTCACCTACCTGGGAACAGCGATTGGAAGTGATCCATCCCGATGACCTGGAATATGTTTTAGGCCGTATCCAGGATGCCATAGACAATAAACAAAGTTTTGATCTTGAATTCAGATGCCGGCGGCCCGATGGTTCTATTCGCATTATTCATTCCCAGGGCGAGTTGATAAAAAATAATTTGGGTGAACCGGTGAAACTGATCGGTGCGGCACATGATATTACCAACCATAAACAGGCCGAGGAAAAATTGCGCCTGCAGGAAGCCCGCATGCTGGAAGAAAAAGTGAACAGTCAGCGGCAAATGGCCCGAAGCACAATCAATACACAGGAAAAAGAAAGGTCGGATATAGGAAAGGAACTTCATGATAATGTGAACCAGATCCTGGCTTCGGCCAAATTGTTCCTGTCGTCGCCGTTCATTGAAGGTGATGAACGGGAGAAGTTTACCAATAAAGCGGCGGAACATATCCATATGGCCATAGAAGAGATCCGCAAACTGTCGAAATCACTGGTATCACCCAGCGCTGCCGACCTGGGTATCATTGAAACCATCAATGACATGATCGGGGATATAAAGTTGGCGCAGAAGATTGAGGTAAGCTTTAATTATGCCGGGTTCGATGAATCAAAACTCGATAGTGGGTTAAAGTTGACCATTTACCGCATTGTGCAGGAGCAGATGAATAATATCCTGAAATATGCCAATGCCAGTAAAATAGGGATCACCCTGAAAGGGCAGGGCAAAAAACTGATGCTCTCCATCACCGATAATGGCAGAGGGTTCGATCCGGTTTTGAAACGCAAGGGTATTGGGTTGAACAATATCATCAACCGCGCCGATGTATTTAATGGCAAGGTTGACATAAAAACCGCTCCCGGCGAGGGGTGTGTGTTGAAAGTGGTGTTTGAGAAATAATACCCCCCCCAGCCCCCTAAAGGGGGAGAAAATAGGCAATTGGCAATTAAATGAAACTTCTTAAATAACAAAAGGCTTATCTTCTTAACCTTGCCTCTTCTAAATCGAGTTCCCATTCGCGTTCGCGGATCAGTTCTTCGCTGAAAGTATTGGCATGCCGGAAAAGGTTTAGTTCGCGGCGGCGTACTTCTACCAGCTCCAGCAACATCTGGCGGTAATGCGGTAAAAAATTTTGTCCTTCATCGGTTCCTTCCTGCGCTTCCAGCTTTTTCTGCGTGATCTCTATCATGCGGGCATAGCGATCGCGTACGCGTTTATAAGTTTCATTGCTTCCTATTTCCTTTTCGTATTTGCCATCCATATGCGCCAGCACTGCACGGGCCAGGTGTAACCGCAGGTCAAGCGCCTGTAATGCTTCCGATTCCTTTTCTTCGCCTTTAATTTTTAAAATGCGAATGAGCGGCTTCAGGCTCAATCCCTGCAGCACGAGGGTAATTAAGATCACAACAAACGTGATGAACAAAATAAGGTCACGATGCGGAAAGGCTTGTTTGTTAGCTACGGTTAGCGGCACTGCCAGCGCCGATGCCAGTGATACCACGCCGCGCATTCCACTCCAGCCGATCAATAAGATGTTGCGCCAGCCCGGGTTGGGTTCTTTCTCGCGGATACTTTTAAACAACATCCGTGGAATATAGGCGCCGGGGAAAACCCAGATGATGCGGATGAGGATCGTGGCCACACTAATAATAACCCCGTATGAAATGGCTTCGCCTACAGAATGCGCCGACATGCCTTTAACAATATCCGGTAACTGCAGGCCAATTAAAATAAATACAAACCCGTTCAGTAAGAACACCAGCGTATCCCATAAACCCAGCACCTGTATACGGGCGTCGTAACTGAAAAGGTCCTGTGAGCGGAACGTGAGGAATAATCCGCCGCTGACCACCGACAATACGCCCGATACATGAAAATGTTCAGCCGTGATGTACATGATATACGGCGCAATCAACGTAAAGGCAGCATCAATGGCCGGTGTAGTAGGGAAGAACCGGTGTATGGCATAAACAAAATGCGCGATCACCAAACCAATGAGTATGCCCATGCTCGCTACCACGAAGAAAGTCTGCGTGGCATCCCAAATATGAAACTGACCGGTAAGTACTGCGGTCAGGGCAAACCGAAAGACGATCAGGCTCGCGGCATCATTCACCAAACTTTCTCCTTCCAATATAGTAATGGCCCTTTTGGGAACCTTCAATCCCTGTAATACCGACGTAGCGGCAATGGCATCAGGTGGTGAAATGATACCACCTAACAGGAAACCGGCGGCCAGCGAAAAATCGGGGATCAATAAATGCGAGATCCAGGCAACGGTAGCCGAAGTGAAAATGACCAAACCAAAACCCAGCAAACTAATGGGCCGTTTATATCGCCAGAAATCATTCCACGAAGTATTCCAGGCTGCTGCATATAATAGCGGCGGCAGAAAAATAAGGAATACCAGGTCGGGATGCAGGGTTATTTGAGGTATGCCTGGTATAAGGCTGATGAGCAAACCGCTTATTACTAAAAATATGGGGTAGGCAATTTTTAATTTGCCACTGATCATCGTAAGAATACTTATGATAAATAACAGTGATAAAACCAGCAATAAATTGTCCTGTATCATAATCTGGCAAATCTACTGTGGAGCAGGCAAATTGCCTAAAGGAGTATAGTTTAAGCCGGCTAGTGGCTGGTAGTAAGTAGCTAGTAGGGAACTCCTGCTAGCTACTCGCCACTTACTACTCGACATCCAAAATAGAGAGCGCGAGTTTAACAATTTCCCGCAGGGTGTCAATGTCGGGCCGGTTCATACCGGTTACGCGCAGTCCTATTAAACTGCTGTACAAGTACCGGCCTAACGCTTTTGGCGTAAATTTCTTCGAAATTTCTCCCTTGCTTTGTCCTTCCTTTACCAGCGATCCAAAAATCTGTTCCATGTCTTCCATATTCGACAGGGAAACGGCGGCTACTTCTTTGTCAACCGCACTTAGTTCCATGCTTACATTGATCAGCAAACAACCTTTCCGGTCTTTGTCTGACAGGATATTCTTAATGGTATAATCGAAAATGGAACGGATCTTTTTCTTCGGGCTATCTGTTTTGGCGCATTGTTTTTCCATATCTCCCTGCTGCGAATTCCGGTAATGGTTAAGGCTTTTCAGGAACAAGCCATGTTTATCGCCGAACGTATCGTAAATGCTCGAACGGCTTAAACCGGTGGCCTGAACCAGGTCGTCCATAGAAGTACCATTGTATCCCTTTTCACTAAAAAGCTCCTTGGCTTTCATTAGTACTTCGTTCTCGTCAAATTGTTTTGTCTTTGGCATCGGGTGTATTTGGAATCTTTGTTCCAAAATTACCACAAATGAAATTAAAAAGTAAAAATGGAAGAATAAGAAATGAAACGTCCATGACAAAATTTTCATTATGGCACACAGGGCAATGAAAATTTTGTCATGGTAAGTTCCATCTGGCTAAAAAATAATAAATATTTTCAGATGAAAAAGCTGGGATGCCCTTTCATTTCTCAGTGAGTATTAATGATCATTATTTGTCTTTACTTTCTCATTCCTCATTCTTCATTCCTCATTTTTACTTATTACAAAGTGATCATCCCGCCGTCGGCGATGAGCTCGGCTCCCAGAACAAAACTCGATTCGTCGGAGGCGAAGAAGGTGGCAACGCGGGCAATTTCGGCAGGATCTCCGAGGCGGCCCATCGGTACCTGGCTTTGGATAGACGTTTTAAAACTATCGATCTGTTCAGATGTTATCCCCATTTTACCGAATATCGGTGTTGTAATAGGGCCGGGACTGATGGCATTCACGCGGATCTTACGGGGCAGTAACTCAGTTGACAGGGTTCGCGCTAATGTGAGCAGCGCCGCCTTGGTAGCCGAATAAACAGAGGCAGTGGCCATACCCGTGTGGGCGCTGATAGAAGTATTGAGAATTATGGATGCGCCATCATTCAATACGGGCAACAATTCCTGGATGGTGAAATAAGCGCCCTTTACATTGGTGTTGAATTGTTCGTCAAAATGTTCTTCGGTAACCGCTTCAATTGGCGCAAATTTACCAATCCCGGCATTAACAAATAGCACATCGAGGCGCGGCGTAATTTGTTGTACCTGTTTGGCCAGCGTGCGAATATCGCTCAAATTGCTGGTGTTGGAGAGAATAGTGTGTACCTGCCCGTTCAATGCCTGTTTAGCCTGGTCAAGCGCTGCCTGGCTGCGACCGGTGATGATCACGGTAGCGCCTTGTTCTAAAAATTCTTTTGCGGTGGCAAAACCAATTCCACTGTTTCCGCCGGTTATAAGGGCGGTTTTATTTTTTAAACGACTCATGATAGATGGATTGTTTTTTTGTAATTGTTAGCGTAATTTGATATTGGAACGATCATTCCGGTACAAATGTAGTTATATCGGAACGAATGTTCCAAATAAATTTTACCGTATTAACAAATTGGCAGGAAAGGCCGTGCTTAAAACTTTTTTTCGTAAATTATAATTATATAGTATTTGAACTATGGGGGGAGATTGCCTGTTAACCTTAATACTACTTCATGAAAAATAATAGGAATATGTTTACTATAGCCATCAAATCAATTGGTTTTGCATGGCAAACTAACAGGAGGTTATTGATCCTGCTGATGTTGTTTAATATTTTCCAGGGCGCCGTCGTATATCTTCAGTTCACCAGCTTTGCATCCATCGTAGATGAGATCATTAGAATAAAACAGGGTACAGGAACAACCAATCAGTTGGTTTGGTCGTCGGTGGTGTTGGGTTTATCTTTTCTGGTACCCCTTATTATTGGCAATATTGCATCGCATTATCGCATGATCTTCCGCATGCAGCAAAGTGTTCAATTGGAATTATATAAAATTGAGCGGCAGGGTAAACTGGATATCGGCACCATTGAAAGCAGTTCTTACCAAAACCTGTTACGCAGTGCACAGGAGTGGGGAACTGGCAGTTTGTTGAACCTGCAGGATTTCTTTTTTAATTCAGCCAACAATTTCGCGGGCATTATAACTTCTATTACCATCTTGTGGTCATTGAATCAATGGCTGGTGGTATTTGCGGTGCTGGCGGCGGCGCCTGTTTATTTCTTTTACAAGAAATACAGCATGGAAGTGTTCCGCATCCGGTATTTCTCCATTGACGATCATCGCATCATCAACAACCGGATTTCGCATTTTGAAGAATTGCAGAAGGCGGTTGATGTTATTTTACTCAAACTGCAAAACTGGTTGAAAGGACAGATCAGGGACCGGAAGGTTGCCTTTAATAATAAGATCATTGTGGCCGAACGCAAAAAGGCTATTTCATACAGTATCATGAGTTTGTGGTACCTGCTGTTCCTGTTTGCCGCCATTGCCCTCATGACCCGGGAAGCGCTGGCGGATCGCATTGCGGTTGGGGGACTGCTGCTTGCATTTACCACGTACACCCGGTTCTATCAAACCATCAATGGCTATATTGAAAGTATTTCGTATGCCGAAGAAGCATCGCGGTATGCAGCCCGCTGGTTTGATTTGTTCGACATGCAGCCCCGAATTGTTTCCAAACAGAATGCGGCGCGGTTCGATATTACCGAACCGCCGCTGATTGAATTTGATAATGTGTCATTTCGTTATCCCGCTGAAGAAGGTGAAACCCCGTTGGTATTACAGCAACTTTCTTTTACTATAAAGCCGGGTGAAAAAGTAGCTATCGTTGGGGTGAATGGTTCCGGCAAAACAACACTCATTAAATTGCTTTGCCGCATTTATGATCCTACCGAAGGAAATATTTATGTAAATGGCATCAATTTAAAAGATATTCAACTGGAAGACTGGCAAAGCGCGCTTGGCATTTTGTTCCAGGATTTCCCCGTATATAATTTAACCATTCGCGAATCGATTGGGGTGGGAAGAATTGAGGAAAATGGCGAATTACCAACGCAAAAAGAAGAAAGGCTTAAGCAGGCTGCCTTGTATTCGGGCGCTGATGATTTTATAAAAGATTACGATCAGTTAATATGGAAAGAGTTTGCAGGCGGTATCGATCTGTCGAAAGGCCAGCACCAACGGCTGGCAGTAGCGCGCATGTTCTATCGAAATGCGGCCGTTACTATTTTAGATGAACCTACAGCCTCCATAGATGCTGTAACTGAAGAAAAGATCTTCAGTACGCTCGAGCGCAACATGCAGGGGAAAACAGTTATCCTCATTACGCACCGGTTCAGCACGGTGAAAAATGCCGATAAGATCATTTTGCTTGAACAGGGGCGCATCATTGAGTACGGCTCGCACAAAGAGTTGATGCAATTACACAAACAATATGCCTCATTATATAATATGCAGGCGAAGCGGTACCTTGAAAACGACGAACCTGCTCCTGCAGATACAACTTCATTAATAGATTAAACCAATTGCCATGCAAACCGAAACAATAACCCAGACAAACATAAAACAGGCCGTTCCCTTTCTCTGGACAACCAATATGGAGGCGTCGTTGCGGTTTTATGTTGATGGTCTTGGTTTTTCCATGGTCGAAAAATGGATGCCTGAAGGAAAAATAGAATGGTGCTTGCTGAAGCTGGGTGAAGCGGCTATTATGTTACAGGAATACCGGGAAGGTCTTAAACCCGAGGGAATATTGGGTTTAGGCGTGTCTATCTGTTTTATTTGTGCAGACGCCCTGGGCTATTACCGGGAAGTGACGGCACGCAAAATTCTTGCTTCAGAACCCTTTGTTGGAAATAACTTCTGGATCTTTGAAGTGGCCGATCCCGATGGGTACCGGCTTAATTTTGAAAGCCCTACCGATGTGCCCGAAGAAACCCGTTATTCGGAATGGAAACAGAAAACGCCGAACGCTTAACACAGGCGTAAAACGTCATCCTGTATTTTTGGCTTTCGGCTTGCAGCTTGCAGCTTGCAGCTTGCAGCTTGCAGCTTGCAGCTTGTAGCTTGCAGCTTGCAGCTTGCGGCTGTATTCCTTACCCCACCAGTTCCCATGCGCTTTGGTACGCATCACGTTCCTGCGCCCACGAAATGAAATTGGAATAAAAAGGAAATTGCGACAGGGTAGCGCTATCGCCAATAATAACCAGCTTTTTGCGGGCGCGGGTCATGGCTACGTTCATGCGACGGATATCGCTCAGGAAGCCAATGCGGCTATCGGGGTTACTCCGCGTCATGCTGATGTATACAATATCACGTTCCTGTCCCTGGAAGCTGTCGATGGTATTGATGGCAATTTTATGCTCATACACCTGTAGGGCAGGGCTGCTCATAAATTGTTCTTTCAACGTATCTATCTGTTGCTTATAAGGCGAAATGATCGCGATGCTGGGAAAATTATCGGGTTTGTAATGACTATCGAGCGCCGATACCAGTTGCGTGAGGTGTTTGAAAAGGAACGCCGCTTCTTCCGGGTTATAGGTGCTGGTTTGTTCCGTTTTTTCATCAAAACCACAGCCGGCCGTATCAACAAATACCAGGGGATTATCATTCGAGAACAAAACATGGCTGGCAACCGAAGCATGCGCTTTTAGCCGGTCGTCATAGAATGTGGAAGAAGAATAGCCCATGATCATTTCGTGCATCCGGTACTGTTCTTCCAGCAATACTACCGCTTCGGGGTGCAGCGTTACGCATTTTTCCAGCAAGGTAGTGGCGAGTCCGTTTTTGGCGGCTTCGGCGCTTTTTACGGTAGGCGGCAACTGGCAATGGTCGCCGGCCAGCACTACTTTTTGTGCTTTCAAAATGGGGATCCAGCAGGCTGGTTCCAATGCCTGTCCGGCTTCATCTATCACCACCGTATTGAACTTCAGGTTGCGAACGGTATAGTGATTGGCCCCCACAAGGGTAGCAGTGATCACCTGGGCTTTCGCTACCAGGTCATTGATGATATATTGTTCAGAATTGTCAACCTCTTTCATGATGTTACGCGCTTCTGCAAACAAAGCTTTGCGTTGGTCGCGTTCCGCCTTACCGAAATGGCGTTTGTACTTATGCGCCATATCGAGGTACGCCGATGCCTGTTTTTTCAGGCGCTTTATTTCTTTGGTATGGCTGTGGTCTGCCATTTTATAATCGAGCGTAAGCGATAACAAACGTTCAGAAACCCGCGCCGGGTTGCCTACCCGCAATACATTCAGGCCCTCATCACTTAATTTTTCACTGAGCAGGTCAACGGCGGTATTGCTGGGCGCCACCACCAGTATCTGCTGGTTATCTCTTTTGATCATGGCCTTTATGGCCTGCACCAGCGTAGTGGTTTTACCGGTTCCCGGCGGACCATGCACAATGGCCAGGTCATTGGCCTGGAGTATTTTATTGACGGCAGCCTGTTGCGAAGCGTTGAGTGATGTTATAGCTGCGACGTGAGCGCTGGTATCGAAATCGGGCGTTTTAGCGCCGGTAAGTATTTGGATCAGCCTTCCTTCGGCTGGTTTTTCAGAAAGGGTAGAAGCCAGTTTGCAGGCATTCTGCATTTCATCGTAACTGTTCTCATCAAACAACAGGTCGATGCCCAGCTTGCCATCGCTGGCCCAGTCGGGCAGTTCATCGGTGCGCAGGGTGATCTTCAACCTGTTTCCATTTACAAAATTGATGGTCCCTTCAACTTTATTGGTTTCAGCATCGTGGTTCGAAAACAATACGGCAGGCATGCCGAAGCGAAGCTGATGAATAACATCGTGGTGGGTAGTGCGTTCCACTTCAACGGTAAGGTAATCGCCCCGGCTCATTTCCTGGTCGCGAATGGCAATAGGATACCAGGTAAGCCCGTTGGCCCTGCGTTGTGATACAGAGGTAGTTTGCTTAAGTTTCAGATATAATTGCCGGTCTTCTTCACGTTCGGTCCTCAACAAATCCAGCAGCCTTTTGAAATAGTCCATTTGGCAAAAATAAATAGTTTATGGTTTCTGGTTTATAGTTTATGGTTTGCCTGCTCTTTAGCATGGGTAAGTATTTTTAAATCCTTATTTATCAGGAAGAAAGCTGTACATAGGGCTAAGGGTTGCCCTAATTAAAAGAACTATGAACCAAATGCAATAAACCTAAACGTTTTACACAAACTGGCTAATTCGCCGGGAAGATGCTATTTTAGTGGCGTACCAAACTATACACTATGAAAAGCAATACCAGCCAGAAGTTCCTGCAATACATGTACAGCAACTTTACCGGTAACTTTATAGGGTTTGCCATCGGGATGGCTTCTACCCGCCTTGTTTCTCATTTCTTCACTACCCGTAGTATCAGGAACCTATGGGGATTGGCAGCAAAAAAAACAGTAGTTGATAAGCAAACTTTCAGCGCCATGGAGTGGATGATCTCCATTATCATCGGCTTTTTGGTGTTTGAGATCATCTCCAAATGGGTGAAAAAGAAAATGGACCCGGTATTACAGAAATATAAAGGTTATTTACCATCTGATTGGGTGGAAGCGGAGCCAGCGCCTCAACCTGTGCCTGCTCAGCCAACTATAGATAAATCAACCGGCGCCACGAGTGAGGGTCAGGCTGGATAAATGTCGAATATGGAATGTTCAATGTAGAACGTCGAAGTAGAATACAGGAATACTTTCATTGTAAAGTTAATTGGTTTTCACTTCGACATTCGATATTCTTCGGTTCGATATTCGTTATTCAACTATAATTGTCTTCACGCCCTTTTCTTCCAACTGTTTTATACTTTCAGCGGGCGCCCCGGCATCGGTGATGATATAATCCACCTGTTCCAATCCGCAAATGCGGCCAATGCCGCGGCGGCCAAACTTGGTGCTGTCGGCCATCACCACTACCTGTTGCGCTACCTGGACCATTTTTTTATCGAGGCTCGCTTCGGCGAGGTTCGTGATGCTTAATCCAAATTCGGGTTCAATACCATCAACACCCAGGAACAATAAGCCGCAGGAAATATCTTCGAGCAATCGTTCGCCAAAAGCGCCGGCTGCCGATGCGGAACTATGATGGATCAATCCGCCTATTTGCAGAATATCAATATTGGGCCGGTTGCATAATTCCAACGCTACCCGCAGCGCCGGTGTTATAACCGTAATATGTTTGGAAGGATACAACGCCTGCGCCAGTTCAAATACAGTAGTGCCGGAACCAATAATGATGGAATCATGCTGACTAAGCAGGGTAAGCGCCGCTTTCGCAATCTTCTTCTTTTGACCGGCATTGATGAACTCCTTCTCATTGATCGTGTGCTCCACGGCATACGGGTTATTGATAGAACCGCCGCCCTTGGTGCGGAACAACAGGTTCTTTTCTTCCAGCAGTTTCAGGTCTTTTCGAATGGTAACGCCGGAAACCTGCAATGCTTCGCTGAGTTCCTGGATATCTACCCGGCCCTGTTCCTGTAATTTCTGGATAATGAGTTGGTGTCTGTCGGTGATGGTCATTGGATGGCAATTGCTGATTTAGTGATTTAGAGATTTTGAGATTTCCACTCAGAATGACCTTCAGGCTATTATTCGAAATCCCGAACATTCACAATCGCAAAATCCCGAAATCGCAAAATCCCAAAATTTCTTCCCAAATCTATTTCCTTTTCTGTAAAAAGCTTACAAAGGGTTTAATTTATCGGCCTGTAAAGTGCACACTTTGGGTTGAAAAAGATTAATTTGTCTTTGATTTTGTTTAAATAGTGCAAGTTTTGTTTAGCTTGTTATCGCTAATTAAATATTACTATACAATTATATTAATACCATGCGCGCGTGCATCCCAGATTGCAAGAGGTGCAACGTGGTAAAAGATGACCGGCTTATGAAGTTGATCTCGGTTTGTGGGAATGCAAAACCAAAGAAGAATTTATTGCAGGGAATGAACAATTATTTACTAGCTGGAATGCGCGATCCGGCCAACAACAGGACATGGGGCGCCGGTGAACTAAGAACCAAAAGCTTGCTCCCCACTTGCTGCTCGCCATTTACTTCTCGCTGAAGTGAATATTACAATGATTAAATAATTTTTGCAACGCATGGCTGAAGTCAGTAAAGTTCATGGGTTTGGTAATACAGGCTGAGCCGTAATTCCTGCAAAACTCAATATCCTCTTTGTTCGCGGAAGTTGTAAATATGGCAACCGGAATATGCTGCCATTTTTTATTATTTCGTATGTGCTGCAGGGTTTCCCGGCCATTCATTTTAGGCATATTCATGTCTATCATGATCAGCGAAGGAAATGGTTTTCTTTCCGATTCCAGTTTATTTAAAATATTCATCCCCGCTTCACTGCTTTGTGCTTTATATAAAGTAACCGCAGGATATAAAGTGCTCACCGATTCTTCAAAGATCAACAGATCATCCTGGTCGTCATCTATATATAATATGGTCGTTGGTTCACGATGCATAAATTGCTGTTAATAATTTTACATTGGATACATGTTGGTCGCACAAGTTTAACGTGCAGCCAGGTTTTCCTTTTTTTGAAATAAGTTATCCGTGCAACATAGCCCGGTACAAAATTATTAAAGTAGGGTGAAAACGGAAGTTAACAGTGCATGCTATTAAAAAATTAATAGCGCCTGTATTTCTTAGGAACTAATCAGGTTGGTTGTAGATATTGCAGGGGACCGTAATGGCATGTATGTGTTCTCAGATAGGTACGATCCCGTATCCAGGCATAACATAGCAATAGTTTTGCCAATTTTCGGTGAGGTTACTGTTTAGCAATTGTAAAGAAGTGGAAATCAGCCTGGTTGATGGATAAATTAAACAGGTTTTTGCAAACGCTCATACAACATTAAAATAAACCCGCCGGAAGTTTGTAAAATTCCGGCGGGTTATGTTATTTACCGGCGACTGCTGCTTTAGCTGCCGGAAAGCAGTCGATAATATTGGGCGTTACGCTGTTGAAATTGAATTTGTTTAATCGTGTAGTGGTAAAAGTTGGATTGCCTTCTTTGATGGTATAAACAACATCGGCCGGTAATTGTTTGAACACTTGTGTGGTTTTTGTGCCTGGCCATTGTATCACTACTTCATCCACCACCGTAGCGGCGCCGGTCCCAATATGTTGCATGAGCGGGTTGGCGCCAAAACTTCCGCCTGAGTTCACATCGCGATAAATGGTTCGTTGCATGCCATTTTCTGTAAAAGTTATTTTTATCCGTGCGCCGATCGCTGCCCGGTTGCATTGATTGCCCTGAAACGTGAACAGGATGCGGTGATTGTTATTTTGCCCGGGATTTACATACAGGGCATTCTCATACGCATCGCCTGCATACGCGCCGCCCATATCAATATAAATATCCTGGTCGCCATCATTATCCAGGTCAATGAATGAAACGCCATGTCCTTTTTGCAGGTTGCCTACCCGCGCAGAAATGGTAATGTCGGCAAACCGGGCGCCCGCGATATTTTTGAACATTTTATTTGGTACAAGCGAAGTGTATTGCGGATTGCCGGTGCCCAGGTAAAAATCAAGATAGCCATCGTTGTCGATGTCGCCGAAATTACCGCCCATGGCAAACGCAATGGTATGCAGGCCTGATTTTTCCGATACGTCTTCAAAGGTTCCATCCTGGTTGTTACGGAACAAGAATATTTTACCTGAGTTGCCAATAGGGGCATTCTCAGCCTGTGCGGCCGAATACCAGGCAAGCGATTTAGTGAATTCATATCCGCATACCAGTATATCAAGCCAGCCATCGTTATCGTAATCCCAGAACCAGGTAGTAAAGGTGCCGGTGTTATTGTTGGCAAGACCGGCTTTCAGTGATACATCTTTGAAATGATTGAAGCCATTCACCACGCCTTCATTTTTCAGCAGTATTTTTTTGCCGTTTAATGTAGAAATGAAAATGTCTGTCCAGCCGTCGTTATTATAATCACCGGAGGTAACTCCTTTTACAAAAGCGACCACGTCGCAGCCTGCTTTGACAGTAGCTTCTGAAAAAGTGCCGTCTGTATTATTAATGTATAGTTCGCAAGGGTTGATATCATCGTAACCATATGATTCATTGCCAATAAAAACATCCAGCCAGCCATCATTGTTAAAGTCGGCCCAGGTGGCTGTTTGGGTAGGGTGAAAGGAAAGCAGACCGGCCTCTTTGGTAACATCGGTAAAAGTACCATCGCCATTGTTTTTTAATAGCGAGTTAGGTTCTTTCCCAAATTTCCCTTTCCAGGCGCCGCGCAAAACAAAAATATCTTTCCAGCCATCGTTGTTGTAATCGGTTTGCACCATATTCAGCCCGCCGGTCAGATCTTTCAACCCCGATGAAATAGCTGCGTCTGAAAAGGTGCCATTGCCATTATTAATGAAATAATGCATGCCCTCCTGTAACGACCAACTGCTGGTGATGAGATCTGCGTAGCCGTCGTTATTGAAATCATCAACCACACTGCCGCCGGCCTGGTTCTTTATATTGAGGCCAACGCGGGCTGAAAGATCGGTAAATGGCTTTATGGCAACGCTGCTATCGGCGCCGGGTAAGCTCAGTAAAAAAGGGGCCGGCACCTGGTGCGGGTATTCACCAGTTGCCATGTAGGCAATGTTCAGCAACCATTTCGATTCCATGTCGTAGGGGTCGTATTTCAGCAGGGCTTTATACAGTTCAATGGCTTTCTCCGCGCCCTGTTTGTTCACATGGATCCCTTTGTTGGCAATGGGATAAATGCACGACTCGCCGGTATGATTGTAAATACAGTTCTTTCTTTCGCCCAGCCGCAGGTAAGCGATGGCCAGGTTTTTCATTATTAATTTTTGATTGGTTAACATGGTGGGCGGCAGGCTTTTTAACAGGCCTTCAAAAAGCACAATGGCTTTCTCTTCCTGTCCCAGTTCCAGCAGGGTATTGGCCATGCCATAAATGGCAGTGGCCGAATCGGGGTAAATAACAGCCTTCTTCAACAACGAGTCATAGAATGCATACTTTGTTTCCGATGCAAATGAGTTGTTGACTGAATTTTCGCTTGCTGCAACCGTTGACAGCAGGCTGATCATCTCTTTATTGTTCGACTTTTGGGAAGTACAGGAAAAAAGGGCCAGCCATAAGAATATGGCCAGCCTCGTTTGAGGAAAGGCAATGGTCATGGAAGAATATTGTGTAGCATATTAGTTAACAGTTACGTTAAATAACAGGCCAGGGATATTAAATGGGGTAGGGGAACGTTCCTCCCACCGGGTTATTATATTAGTTTGGTTGCGTTTAACCCTGTGGAGGATGAAATGGGCCGGTGATAATGGATTGCAATACTGATGAAGCCGGATCCTGCATTTGCTTACCGGTGGCTGTTGCAGGCAGGGATACCGTAAATTGGTTTAGCGGTTGTTGGTATTCACTGCCAGCCGGATTCTTTTTAAGCGCGCCGGTATCATCTGCATTGGCGGGTACATCATTCACTTTGTTCGCATAATCAATACGTGCAGCGTTTAGTTGGGTCTTGTTTTTATTCGGTAGGCACAACAGGTATAGCGTATCGTTGTATATCTTTCTTTTTACGTAATTATAATAAACACCGTTCACTTCTGCTTCTCCATCTATTCTTTCATAATCGCTCCAACTGGTAAGATAGGGTGTATGTAATGCTATTTTTACTTCAATGAGTTCGCTGTCGTTGTATTGGTTATTGTCGAGCTGTTGAATAAACTGCCTGTCTGATTGCTGTATAAAATAGTCAAACAACAGCGTATATCCTGCTATGTTAAACAGGTGTACTGCAAGCAGCATTATGGCAACACTTTTCTTCAGAACGAAAATTTCCTGAATTTAATGAAAATAGCGCAAACGGTAACGCATATTTTTAATTGTAATCTTTAGGTGCGGTTACACATCCGGGAAATAAACAGATGAATGTCTGTAGAATGTAGCGGTTGTGCGTAATAAAAATTTAAAATTTGTGTGTACCATTTTCCTCAGTAAATTCAATGCGCGGATATTTAACACATCATTTATCCGGGCTGCAAATTTTTTTGTACTGCAGATTCCGGTCACGTAACAGATCCACTGGTATTCACTGAAGGCTCATATATTTTTCGTACGATTTGCTTTTCATGATCCCGTCATACGTGACCATCATTATTGCATTCATCGCTTAAAACAATTAAATGATCCATGATAAACAGGTTGCATGCTGGTTTCTGCAACGTGTTGTTCATTCTTTGGCTATGAAGGTCCGTTCTGCCGAAGGAATAGTCATTTCCATTGGTATATAAGTAATTAGCCTGCCAATTGGCTTACTGCTTTGTCGTGAATGGCGTAACTTGCAACCAGAAACCAGCAAGTATTGCAAAATCATTTGGAGATTACCTCTATGACGAAGGAAAAGCAAACCCTGCCTGCAGCCAGGCAGGTACAACAGGCGTTGGCAGCACATTTCCCGGCAGACAGGTTAAAAACACGTTTGATAGATCTGCATGCCTGGTCATCTGATGCCAGCTTTTACTCGCTGGTGCCTGAGGCCGTCGTATTTCCTGTGAATATTGAAGAAGTGCAATTGCTTTTTAAACTCGCTCAGCAGCATCAAACGTCACTTACGTTTCGCACCGGCGGCACCAGCCTGAGTGGCCAGTCGGTTACCGATGGCATCCTTGTTGATCTGTCGCGCAACTGGCCGCTGATCAAAGTTGAAATGGCAGGCGATGCGGTGCGCGTGCAACCGGGTATTACCGGCAGCCACGTAAATCATTTGCTGAAACAATATAAAAAGAAGATCGGTCCCGATCCTGCTTCTATCAATGCCGCCATGATGGGTGGCATTCTCTCCAATAACTCCAGCGGTATGTGTTGCGGGGTTGTCAATAATTCGTACCACACCCTGAAGTATTTGAAATTCGTTCTGCCAAATGGAGAAGTGTTCGATACCGAAAATAAAGACGACTACAGGCGTTTTGAAACCACGCAGCCGCAATTGTGTGCGGGCATCAAAAAACTGGCGCAACGCATAAAAAACAATGCGGCTTTAACAACGAAGATCAGGGACAAGTATAAGCTAAAGAATACAGTGGGGTATAGCATCAATGCTTTTCTCGATTATGACCATCCATTAGATGTGCTGGCGCATTTGCTGATTGGGGCGGAAGGCACCTTGGCATTCATTGCCGAAGCCGTATTGAACACCATTCCCGATAAACCCTGCAAAAGTACCGGGTTGTTGTTCTTTGCTTCGCCTGCGGCAACCTGCAACGCCATTCCGGCATTAAAGGAAAGCGATGCGGAAGCATTGGAGTTTATGGACAGGGCCGCTATTCGCTCCATTGAAGAACTGGCGGGCGCTCCTGCGTTTTTAAAAACATTGCCTGCAAACAGCGCCGGTATTTTGTGCGAGTATCAATCTGATACTGCTGCCGGCCTGCAGGAGAAATTAGCCAGAGCAATGCAATTCATTGATGCGTTGCCCATCACGTATAAGACCGAATTTACGACCGATGAAGCCCTGCAGGCTACGTACTGGAAGCTACGCAAGGGCATGTACCCTTCTGTAGCGGCCGTTCGGCAAAAGGGTACCTCGGCCATGCTGGAAGACATTGCCGTTCCGGTTCACCGCCTGGGCGAAGCCATTGAAGACCTGCAACGGCTGTTTATTAAATATAAGTACTACGATGCCATCGTGTTCGGCCACGCAAAGGAAGGCAACCTGCATTTCCTGTTGTCGCAGTCGTTCGAAACGCCGGCGGAGGTAGCCGTTTTTGGCGCTTTTAATGATGAACTGGCGGAATTGGTCATTAAAAGGTACGACGGGGCGTTAAAGGCGGAGCATGGCACCGGCCGGCAGATTGCACCGTATGTTGAAGCTGAATGGGGCGCCGAAGGGTACGCGATCATGAAGGAGTTAAAAGCCCTGGTTGATCCCGGAAACATCCTGAACCCCGGGGTTATCATCAATGCAGACCCAACCTGTCATTTAAAGAATTTGAAGCCGCTGCCCGTGGTAGAAGAAGAAGTTGATAAATGCGTGGAGTGCGGGTATTGTGAGAACCGTTGTCCGAGCCGGCATTTCACCCTTACGCCGCGGCAGCGAATTGTATTGCGGCGGTCTTTATCGCGCCTTAAAAAAGCCGGTGATACCACCACTTACAATAGTATTTTAAAGGATTATGCGTACGATGGCCTGGATACCTGTGCGGTGGATGGCATGTGCGCTACAGACTGTCCTGTAGCTATTAATACAGGTGAACTTGTAAAACGATTGCGAAAAGAGAACCACTCTGAGCGGGCTAATGCTTTAGCAATGCAGGTGGCCAAAAATTTTGGCTTGGTTGAACGGCTTATCAAATTGGGATTGCGCAGCGGGCGGGTGGTGAATAGTGTATTTGGTAAAAAAGCCATGTTCAAATTAACGGGCGGTGTAAGAAAAATAGCGCCTTCGTTCCCTTTATGGCCAACGCAATTAACTGCGCCGGTTGCTGTACAACCGCAATTGCCTGAACAGGCTGATGTAGTGTATTTTGTTTCGTGCATCACCCGCACCATGGGCCGCGATATAGAAAAAAAAGAATCGATCGTGGATGTTTGCCGCCGGCTGGCCACGAAAGCGAATATCCGGTTGCTGATCCCTTCCAACCTAACCGGTACCTGTTGCGCGCAGCCATTCTCTTCAAAAGGTTTTACGCCTGCATACCGGTTCTTTGTGAATAAGACCATCGATACATTGTGGGAGTGGAGCAAACAGGGTGCGCTGCCTGTTGTACTGGATCTTACTTCGTGTACACATTCGCTGCAGACCTGCCGCCCGCATTTAACGCCGGAAAACCAGCTTCGGTTCAACCGGTTAAAAATTATCGATAGCCTTCAATTTGCCACTGATATATTATTGCCAAGGCTCACGATCACTAAAAAGAAAAGCAAAGCGGTATTTCACCCGGTATGTTCATTATACAAAATGGGATTGAACAAAAATATGCTGCAACTGGCTACGCAAACGGTTGTGGAACCTGTTATTCCTCATGCTGCGGGTTGTTGCGGTATGGCCGGTGATCGTGGTTTTTATTATCCCGGTTTAACGGCAGCTGCAACGCGGGCAGAAGTTGCTGAGGTGAACAGTGCGCAGTGCAATGATTGTTATTCAACTGCTAAAACTTGTGAAATGGCATTAGCAGAATCTTCTGGTAAAAATTATCGTTCTGTGTTGTACTTATTAGATGAAGTGACACAATGATGATATATATCATGATGATATTTGTCAAAAATCATGATAGCACAGGATGCGAAAAAAATAAAATAATGCAACTTTGCATATCCTTTTATTGTCATACCTAGAAAACATTAATCAACGACTCGTTTTGTAAAACACAGGGACCAATTACCTAATGAATTGACAAAAAAAATTATGAGTGGGATGGAATAATATTTAAAATACGTTAACTTTAAAATAACAGTCCATCCAATTCAATTGCACAAGCAACCCAATCCTTAGCAGGTGTTTAAACATTTATGCTCACTGTTTTGATTGTCATTACTGTGGGTTAGAGATAGTTTCTCCTTGCTAATTCACAACGCGTACTTCTCCGAAAAATTAGCTCTTGCACCCTCCTTATCCCAACCGGTTCCCGGAAAATAAATATTGTTCCTTTCGAAGACTATGTCTATTACTTGTGCCTGCCAAAGCATTGGTAAACAGCTTTATTTCATTTTTAAAACTCAACCAAACATGAAAAAGATTCTTGTTATTGAAGACAATGCCGGGATCAGAGAGAATGTTACGGAGATACTGGAGTTGGCTAATTACAAGGTTTTTACAGCAGAAGATGGAAAAACAGGGATTGAGCTTGCTTTACAGGAGAAACCTGACCTGATTTTATGCGATGTCATGATGCCGCAATTAGACGGTTTTGGCGTTCTCCACTTGTTGCATAAGAATCCAGCCATTCGAAACACCCCATTTATTTTTATGTCGGCCAGGGCCGAGCGTTCCGAAATGCGAAAAGGAATGGAATTAGGCGCTGACGATTATATTACCAAGCCATTTGAAAAGACAGAGTTATTGCAAGCCATTGAATGCCGGTTGAAAAGGGTTGAATGGCTGAAGCAGGATTTTGTTCAGCATGAAGCGCCCGTAAATGGGAACGGCCATGCGAATGGTTATTCAAAAACAACCAACGAAAGAGATATTTTGTCCCTGTTGTCAGAGAACAGGGATATTACTAAATACAAAAGAAAACAAATTATTTATGTAGAGGGCAATCGCCCGGCGCGGCTGTACTATATTAAAAAAGGGAAAATAAAAACGTACAAAACCAATGAAGAAGGGAAAGAGTTGATCGTAGGTATTTATGGCGAAGGCGATTTTTTAGGGTATGTTGCTTTGTTGGAAGGAACTGTTTATAAAGATCGAGCGGAAGCCATGGAAAATACCGAGCTGGCCGTTATTCCTAAAGACGAATTTGATGCCCTGATGAATACCCGCCGCGAAGTAGTTACCCGGTTTATGACCATGATGGCCAAAAACATAACCGAAAAGGAGCAATTGTTATTGGGACTGGCGTACAACTCCCTGCGAAAAAAAGTAGCCGACGCATTGATAACGGTAAACAGGAAATATAAATCGTCTATTAATTTAAGCCGGGAGAACCTGGCCGCTATTGCAGGCACGGCCACTGCTTCAATGATAAGAACGCTCAGTGAATTTAAAAGTGAAAAGTTGATCGATATTAGTGATGGCGCCATCACTATTTTAAATGAAAAAGAATTGGAGAATTTGTTGAACTAACGATCTTACGCTCATTTCGCCTTTAACTAATTAAAAAGAATTAAAAAGAAGCGTGTCTCGTGTTAAAAGCGGGCGCGCTTTTGTCGTTTTTATTAGAGCTATTATGTTTTATGACAGTTATAAAATAAGGAAGCTCCGATGAATCGGAGCTTCGTTCTGATTTTTTAAATATCCTATGAAAAACCCGTTATACAAATGTATATCACGTTGCCATTTATTTCAATGATGGTTGTCATAAACAAATATGATTGTTATTGTAAGTTTGGTCATCGTTTACAGCCCTTGCCCTTTTACTTAATAAAATGCAAACGTTTGTATAATCACCGCAATCGTTTGCGCGGTAAAAAAGAGCATTTTATGTTTACCTTAGTCCTGAATGAACTTCCTTTTCATGCAATTATTGATCTGATTGTATAACCAACGCTCAGGGTACCATTGGAAAACGTATATACCGACCGGGAATTATTACAGCAAGTGGCCAATGGCGATAAGTTGGCCTTCAGGCATTTGTTTGAACTGTATAAACTACGGTTGTTTTCTTTTGTATTGCAAATGACGCACTCCCGTGTTGATGCAGAAGAAATTGTACAGGAGGTGTTCGCTAAATTATGGGAAAGTCGTATCAGCCTCGCCGGTGTTGAATATCCCGGTAAATATATTTATACCATTGCCCGCAATAAAACCCTGAATCATTTAACCAGGGTGGCCCGTGATCGCCGGTTGCAGCAACAGGTGTGGGTAAATTTATCGCAGTTTGATAATGCTACTGAAGATATATTGCAGGCACAGGAAAGTCAGCGGTTGATCAGTAAGGCCGTAAGCCAGTTGTCGGGGCAACGGCAAACTTTATTTCAACTGAGCCGTGAACAGGGACTTACCCATGAAGAAATTGCCTGCCAGCTGGGTTTATCAAAAAGCCGGGTCAAGAATATGCTCGTTGAAATACTGAAGCATATACGGGATTACCTCGCCCGCTATTCTGCATTGATTGCTACATTATGCTGCATCAACTGTAGTTTGTTATTGTTATAACAAAACACGCAGAAAACTTTTTTTAAAAAATTATCACTTTTTCCCGGTCCTGCTTCTTTTTTCGATTGTCTGTACTATTTGTATTATCCCATTATTTATAGATCATTAATAATTCATTAAATGTCTGTCGATACTGACCGCATACAATACCTCTTCAGGTTATACACGCAAAAAGTGTGTACCCGTGAAGAGTTGCAGGAATTGTTCGCCTTTATAGCCCAGCCTGAGAACCGTGCAGTACTGGAACAATTGATGGATGCTGAATACGACGTGTTGCAACCACTTGCCACGGCGCCCGAAACCGATTGGGAGCATCTTTTTATACAAGCCACGCAAACCGTAAACGATAAAGTATACCCTTTAAACAACAGTAACCGGTTTAGATGGGCGCGGGTAGCGGCAGCGGCGGTTATTGTACTGATAGCAGGTTTGGGTGGCTATTCGATCATCAACCGATTGGCAAAAAATAATGTTGCAAAAAACAACCAGCCTGTTCAGCAACCCATAGAAGATGCACTGCCCGGGGGCGATAAAGCGGTATTGACCCTTGCCGATGGTTCAACGATCCCGCTCCAGCATGCACAAGACGGGCTATTGAGTAAACAGGGCCATGTTGAGGTAATTAAAAATAAGAATGGCGAAGTGGAATACAGATCAGGAAGCAACAGGCAATTGGCAAATGGCAATGAACAGGCTGCCATTTCCTGGAACATGCTTGCCACACCCAAAGGCGGACAATATCAACTGGTGTTGCCCGATGGTAGTAAAGTATGGTTAAATGCGGCTTCCTCTATCCGTTATCCGGTAGCATTTGCCGGTGATGAAAGAAGGGTAGAGATCACAGGCGAAGTTTACTTTGAAGTAAGCCACCTCCCGGCGCGGAGAGGTGTAAAAGGCAGGCTTCCTTTCATTGTTAACATCAACGGGAAGGCCGAAGTAGAGGTATTGGGCACCCATTTTAATGTAAGTGCCTATGATGATGAGGAGGCGGTGAAAACAACGTTGCTCGAGGGGAAAGTAAAGATAGCAAGTAGTGAGTGGCAAGTGGCTAGTGGGAAAACCGCTCCTGATCACAAAAAACATGAAGTGATCCTGCAACCGGGAGAACAGGCCGTGCTGACGGCCCACTCGCTACTAACTACTAACCACTCGCCCGACATTGAACTGGCTATGGCCTGGAAGAATGGGCTTACTGCTTTTAAAAGCGCTGATCTCAAAAGCATCATGCGTCAGGTGGCAAGGTGGTATAATATTGAGGTGGTGTACGAAGGCAATCTTCCGCAACGCCGTTTTACCGGTGGTATTTCAAGGAATGCCAGGCTTACTGAGCTATTGCGATTACTGGAAGTGAGCAGGGTGCGTTTCCGTTTTGAAAAGAATAAGCTGATCGTTAGTCCGTGAACACTAATGTAATAATGCTTGCCCAACGAAGCTTTTGCCCAAAAGCGCAAATACAAGAGCATATTGACTGTTTTATTGCTTAACCAAAACAAAACAAAGTTATGGATGTAGAAATTCATTCGGCTATGCGAATGGAAAAGCCTGAGCGTTGTCGAAGGACCAAAACACGGCTGATCATGAAACTAACTGCCGTTCTTTTATTGGCAACCTGTTTACAGGTAAGTGCAAAAGGGCACGCGCAAAGGATCTCTTTGTCTGAAAAGAACGCGTCCCTTGAAAAAGTGTTGAATCAGATCAAAAAGCAAAGCGGGTACCAGTTATGGTATGAAGACAGGCTGCTGCAAAAAGCACGGCCGGTAAATATTTCCGTTAAAGATGTTTTGCTTGAAGAAGCGCTGAAACAGGTGTTCATTGATCAACCGCTTACCTACGAAGTGGTTGGCAATACCATTGCCGTTAAAGAAAAAGTAAATGCGGCGCCGGCCACAGGGAAAGCGCCGGAAAATATCCTTCCGCCGGTTGATGTAACCGGCCGGGTGCTCAATGAACAGGGCGAGCCATTGGTACAGGCTACGGTGAGTTTACGTCGTGGCGGTGGCACCCAAACAGACATAAACGGGGTGTTTCTCTTAAAAGATATCTTACCCGAAGATGTAATAACTATTTCATACACCGGTTATGAACCCGTTACGGTAACGGTAGGTAACAAAACTTTTTTGGCCCTGGTATTGAAAGTGGCTGAAAAAGGGCTCGATGAAACGGTGGTGATTGCCTATGGAAAGCAAAAAAAAATAAGTGTCACCGGTTCTGTCACTTCAGTAAATATGCAGGATATGCGCACGCCTGTGCGTTCATTGACCAATGCGCTTGCCGGAAAAGTGGCCGGTATTATTTCCATGCAAACAGGCGGCGAACCGGGATATGATAATCCTGCATTTACCATCCGGGGCATTGGTACTTTCACCGGCAGCAATTCGCCGCTGATCATCATCGATGGCGTGCAGCGCGATGATGTGAACAGTTCTTTTGGCGGCGCTTACAATAATATCGATCCTGAAGACATTGCCTCTATCTCTTTACTGAAAGATGCCTCGGCAACGGCCGTATATGGCGCCCGGGGCGCAAATGGCGTATTGATCATTACCACCAGAAAAGGCGTTGCCGGCAAACCAAAAATTTCTGCGAAAATTGAAACGGGCATCACCGGTTTAACCAAAACACCCGATATGCTGGATGGCGTTACATACATGAAACTATTGAATGAAGCCAAAACCAATATGGGTGAGTTACCGGTATATAGCAACGAAGTAATTCAAAAAACAGCCAGCGGGTTAGATCCTTACCTGTATCCAAACGTAAACTGGATCAAAACAATTTATAAAGACTGGGCGCCCTTATACAATGGGAATGTGAATGTAAGCGGCGGCGGCGAGGCCATGCGGTATTATGTGTCTGCTTCTTTTTACGACCAGAACGGAAGCTATAAAGTATCCAAAACAAATGGCTACGATCCCAATCTTAATTTTAAGCGGTACGACTTTCGCAGCAATGTTGATGTGAACATCAGCAAAACCACGCTGTTGTCGCTGAACCTGGATGCCATGCTGGTAAATAGCCGGTATCCCGGTACATCGGCTGGCCGTATCTGGTATGCCGCCTATGCCACCAATCCCATTTCCTTCCCGGTTGCTTATCCGGGTGGTAAATGGGCCGGCCCACGCAACAACGGCGGTTCCAATCCTTTTAACCTGGTTCAGAATGCAGGTTACAGTACAGAATTCAAGCCCACCATACAGTCCATTATCAGCCTCGATCAAAAGCTTCACCGGGTAACAAAAGGGCTCGGCGCTATGGCCCGTTTTTCTTTTGATTCATACGGTTCATTCGATAACATTCGCGCAGGCACAAACGATCTGTGGTACGCCGGCTCAAGAGATGGCCATGGTAACCTGGTGTATGAGCAGGTAAGAACGGGCAACCAGTTCCTGGGTTACTCATCAGGCTCATCGGGCCAACGGGTTATGTACCTGGAAGGGAATCTCACCTACGACCGGTCTTTTGGCGCGCACAGCGTTGGCGGCTTACTGTTGTATAATATGCGTAACCGGGTAAACGGTTCGGCAGACAATGTGAAATTTGCCATTCCATACCGTAACCAAAGCGTTGCCAGCCGGCTTACCTATTCGTACAACGATAAATACCTCGTTGAATTAAATGCCGGTTATACCGGTTCCGAGAACTTTAAAAAAGGAGAGCGGTTTGGTTTTTTTCCGGCAGTATCAGTGGGTTGGGTAATATCCCGCGAAGCTTTTTTTGATCCGCTGGCCGGGGCCGTGAACCTTTTAAAAGTAAGAGCGTCGCATGGCGTTACGGGAAATGACCAGATAGGAGCGGGCGACCGCTTTGGATACCTTACCTATATTTCATCGGGCAACGGGGCTGCCTTTGGTTTAGGCCCTGCTTATTATTCGGGTATTACCGAAAGTGTGTTTGGCGTAGAGAACCTGCGATGGGAAAAATCTACCAAAGACAACCTGGGGCTTGAACTGGGCTTGTTTAATAAAGTGAACATTGTGGCTGATGTTTTCCACGACCGGCGAAGAGATATATTAATACAACGTCAATCCATTTCCTCTATCGGCGGTTATTCGCTCAGCAGTATTTATGCCAATATGGGGGAAATGAATAATAAAGGGATCGACGGCAGTATTGAATACAATGATAAGTTTGGCAGGAATACCCGGTTACGGTTGTTTGGGAATTTCACCTATGCAAAGAACAAGATCATTTTTGCCGATCAGCCTAAACGCACCAATACCTATCAGCAATGGGAGGGGCACCGCTACGGTGAGTTTACCGGTTATTCATCACAGGGATTATTCGTTGATCAGCCTGATATAGATAAAAGCCCTGAACAAAAACTGGGCAGTGTGTTGATTCAACCCGGTGATATCAAATACCGTGATCTGAACGGCGATGGCGTGGTTGATGCGAACGATTGGAGTTACCTGGACAAATCTTCTTTTCCTTCTTTATTATATGGCCTCGGTTTTACACTGGGTATTAAACAATTCGATATCTCGGTTTTTTTACAAGGCGTATCTGATGTGGGCATTATGGCCAATGGATCGGGTATAAGTGGTGCAGACGGCGCTGCCGGCGGCGTAGGTGTTGTTCCATTTGCCGGTATTGGCCAGTATCCGGGTAATGTACTATCGAATGTAACGAGCCGGTGGACAAAAGACAATCCGGTTCAGAACGTGGACTATCCCCGGTTGAGCGTTTCGAACCAGAGCAGTAATAATTATCAGAATAGTACCTGGTGGTTAAAGGATGGAAGCTTTTGCCGGTTAAAGCAGGCTTCTGTTGGTTATGACCTGGGTACGGCTTCACTCAGAAGAGCAGGCATTGCCGGGCTTTACTTTTATGCGGCCGCACAAAACCTGTTCACTTTTTCAAAATTCAAATTGTGGGATCCGGAGCTGGGTTCTTCGGGCGCTGCCTATCCCCCGGCACGTACCATAACCGTAGGAGTTAGAGCACAATTTTAAAGCGATTAAACGGAATTAACTATGACTAAAAATAAATGGATACAAGGCATTCTGTTTTTGATGGTGTCTCTTGTAATGGGGTCCTGCTATTACCTCGATAAAAAACCCGATAACCTGTTAACGGAAGATATGATCTGGCAAACCAGGGCAAACGCTGAATCTTATCTGCATAACATATATGGGTACATGCATACTACCGATGGCGGTGATTATGCCAGTATGGGTGCCAGCGACGAATCGAGCGTATGTATTAGCGGGGTAAATGTGCGTCAGATGGTGGCCGGTAACTGGAGTGCCGCCAGCGGTTATTTTTATAACTGGGGCGCCTTTTATGTAGGCATCAGGCAATCTTTTGTATTTGAAACCAATATCAACAAAGTGCCTGTAGTAGAGCTAAGTGATGAGTTGAAGGCGCAATACAAGGCGGAGAACCTGTTCCTGAGAGGCTGGTTTTACTGGCAGCTATTAAAACAGTATGGCCCTTTTGTTAAAATAACCGGGGTATTGAACCAGGGTGAAGATTATAACCAGTACCCAAGAGCGCCATTTGATACCTGTGTAGCCTATATCAACGAACTGATGAACAATGCGGCGCAAACCTTGCCGGTTTTCTGGAATTCTTCAGCCAATTATGGCCGGCCAACGAAAGGCACCTGCCTGGCCGTAAAGGCGCAGTTGGCTTTATTCGCTGCCAGTCCTTTATGGAATGGGAACACCCGCTTTAATGCGCTTAAGAACCAGGATGGAACGCCATTGGCTCCTGCCCAATATGATGCGGCAAAATGGAAAACAGCAGCCGATGCCGCCAAAGCAGTGATTGACCTCAATACCTATAAATTATATACGAATGCCGATGATGGCGGCGGCAGTTTTGATCCTTACCTGTCGTGCCGCGATGTTTTCCTCAGGTCCTGGAATAATGAGATCATTCTTTCCGTTAACAACTGGTCGTATTGGGGTTGGACAAAATGCGCTTCCCCGGGCCCCGGTGGTTATAACCTGTACAATGCCACGCAGAATGTAGTGGATGCTTTTAGTATGAATAATGGAAGAACGATCGATGATCCGGCTTCAGGTTATGTAGAAACCGGATTTGCTTCCACTGGTGGCGCCAATTCCTGGGGGCATAAACAAGGCGACTGGAATATGTATGCCAACCGCGAGCCCCGCTTTTATGCCTATATCCAATACAATGGGCGGCCTGTATTGCCTGCCCCAACGGTAGACGATAAAAACTATTATTCATCCGATGCCAATAAAAATGGCACCGGCCGGGTAGAGTTCTATTACAATGGAAAATCGGGTCAGAAATCAGCCGGCACTAATAATATTACCGGCTACGATGTGCTGAAAAGAGTAAATCCTTCCGATAACATCCGCAATGATGTTACTACCTACCGTCCGTATATCTTTATCCGGTATGCAGAAATATTGTTGAATTATGCAGAAGCATTGAATGAATATGACCCCGCCAATACAGACATTGTAAAGCACCTGAACCTGGTGCGGGAGCGGGCAGGCCTTCCCGGTATTGAAACCGTATATCCTGCGGCCGTTGGTAATAAAGATGAGATGCGGAAACATATTTTACGCGAACGGGCAGTAGAGCTGTGTTTTGAAGGCGACCGGTATTATACCCTGGTAAGAAGATTGTTGCTGGGAAGAACAGAACACCAGACCATATATGGAATGAATGTAAATGCGGATGACGGCGGACTGGGATTTTCCTTTACCGGCTTTTACCAGCGTACTTTATTCCAGAAAAGATATTGGGACGATCGCATGTACCTGTTCCCCATTGCGCAAAGCGACATGGAAAGAGACCGGGCGTTGGTGCAAAACCCGGGATGGTGAACGTGAATCACGTCCCTGGATCACTTTGTTTACATTAAATGCTACAGTACTATGACTCAAAGAATAAACTATTTATATACCGTTTGTTTTCTTTCGATCGCCTGTATAACAGGTTGCAAAAAAGAGGACGGCAACGGGCACCATGCGGGAGCGCCCATCGTCATTAATGAATTTATACCCGCACAGGGCGGAGTAGGCACCAGTGTATTGTTCACCGGTTCCAATTACATCAACGATACCAGCCAGGTATCAGTTACGCTGAATGGTAAACCATTAAAAGTCGTAGGCGTGAATGGTTCGCAAATAATGGCCGTAGTGCCGAAGAAAGCCGGTTCCGGCCATTTTGTGATCAGGATCGGGGACGACAGTGTAGTGAGCAGCGGTATTTTCAATTACGTATATACCAGAAGGGTAAGCACATTGGCCGGCAGCGATTCGGCCGGGTTCGCCAATGGCAAAGGTGCTGATGCGATGTTTAATTTCAGTGGCCAGGTATGGTACCGCAGTATGGGGATCGTGGTTGATGATGACCTGAACCTGTATGTAGCCGACCCGGGCAATCATTGCATCCGGAAGATCGACAGTAATGCCAATGTAACTACTTTTTGTGGCAACCCCGGCAGCTCAGGGTATGCCGATGGTAAGGGAACAGCAGCAAAATTCAGTTTGCCCTACGACGTTGCCCTGGATGCGAACGGGAATGTATGGTGTGTTGACCCCGGCAACTGGGACATACGAAAAATAACGCCTGATGGTACCGCCACTACCTGGGCCTGGGGCAATCAGGACCCCTGGAGTATCTCAGTTGATAAAACAACCGGTATCGTATATTATTCAAGTTGCAACTCTTCGGGAAATATTTATCCGGTAACCGGCCAATGGACAACCGGCTCGCCCGTTGTTTCAGGGCTCAACTATCCTGCAGGTATTAAGTTCGATAAGGCCGGTAATTTATATGCAGTGATAAACGGAGATAATATTGTCAAAAAGTTTACGGCTGCAACCTGGGCTGCCACAACAGTGGCCGGTCAATTGGGCAGTGCTGGTTATGTAAATGGGGCCGCAACGGTGGCCAAATTCGATCATCCCTGGGGGCTGGCGCTTGATGCTGCCGGTAATATATATGTTGCCGCCAATGGCACCTGGGATGGAGGTACTTACAATACCGATCAGTCTATCCGGTTTATCGATGCGGGTACATTCAACGTAAGCACGTATGCAGGGAGTGGCAGTGCCGGTTTTGCCGATGCGGTAGGAGAAGCGGCTGCATTCAGCGCACCTACCGGGGTAGCCGTAGATAAGAACGGTACCGTGTATGTGCTGGATAAGAACAATAACCGCATCCGGAAAATTATTTCTGAATAGCCATGAAAGGGGCTTTCCGATAGCTATCGGGAGGCCCCATCTTTACTCCTTATCCCCTCATTATTTTAATGCACTTGTATCATATGTTAACCATTCTTTTTAAGGCCTGGGGTAACGCCATGCGCGTTACGGCTTTTTTAACTATCCTTACAGCCGCAGCCTGTAGTAAAAAAAGCAGCGTTCCTACATCGGAACCTGATAGAACGGCAAACGGGTATTATGTATCGCCCGATGGCAGCGATGGCAATACAGGTACTATCAACAATCCTTTACGGAACATTAATACCGCTTTAAGCAAAGTGCTGCCCGGCGATACGGTCTTCGTACGCAACGGCACGTACGCCGAAAAGATCGTGTTCCCCAAATCGGGCCGGCTCGATAAATATATTACCCTGAAAGCATACCCGGGTGAAAAAGCGATCATCGATGGCACCACGCTTTCCATTACCGGAAAAGAAGCGCTGGTAACTATCCGTAACAATAGCTTTATCATTTTTGAAGGCTTTGATGTTTGCAATTATAAAAGCACTACACCCTGGGTAAATATCAATGGCATCCTGGTAGACCAGGGTTCGAAAAATATCCAGCTCAAAAAGAACAGGATCTATAATATAGAACATAATGTGAAACCCGAAGATGGCAGAAGCGGCCATGGTATTGAGATCATTGGTAATACCGATGTAAAGATGCAGTACATTCTGGTAGAAGAGAATGAGATCCACGACTGCAATACCGGCTATAGCGAAAACCTCACCATCAACGGTTATGTAGACAGTTTTATAATCAGGAAGAATAAAATATACAATGCAGAGAATATCGGGATAGATGCCGCCGGGGGCTATTGGGCCAACTCCAATCCCGCTTACAATTATGCCCGCAACGGATTGATCAGCGAAAACGAATTGTATAATATCGACATGACCACCGGGCCTATCGGTGGCGCGCATGGTCATGGTGCCATTGGTATTTACATCGATGGCGCGAGGAACATAACGGTAGAACGAAATAAGGTGCATGAATGCGACCGGGGTATTGGTATAGTCAGTGAGAACGATGCCTATCCCACCAGCAACTGTATCGTACGGAACAATTTCGTATACAACGGCTGGCGTACCGGCATTTATCTCGGCGGGTATTTAAACCATACCTCAGGCGGTACCAACGATTGTTATGTTGTCAATAATACGTTATATCAGAACGATCGGGTCACCGGCGCTTTTGGCGAAATAGAAGGCGAGATCCGCCTTACGGAACGCTGTAACAATAACGTCATTAAAAATAATATTGTGTATGCCCGTGCCACCGATGTGTTTGTACATAAATACACCACAACCGGCGCCAACAATGTGATCGATAACAACCTGTACTACACCACCGGCGCCACAAAATGGATCTGGAACGGTACGGAATATACCGGTTTTGCCGCCTGGAAAACAGCCTGCGGCGGGGATGCCGCTTCTACCAATGGCGCCGATCCGTTATTGATCAGCACGTTTGCGCCTGACCTGCATATTCAAACCGGTTCACCCGCAAAAAATACCGGGGTTGTTATTGCTGTTGCCGTGAACGGCGACATGGATATTGATGGAAATGCCCGCATCGTAAATAATAAAATAAGTAAAGGAGCCAGTCAATAGGCCCTGAGCGCCCTGAGCGCCCTGAGCGCCCTGAGCGAAGTCGAAGGGTCGAAGGGTCGAAGGGTCGAAGGACCGCAATGCGCTTAACAAAACGACATTGAATACACAACAGGCAAAATTAATTTCATAAAATGATTAGCGAATGAACGTATATCGTAAGCACAGACTTATCTTTTTTATTCTTTTAATAATAGCCATACCGGCCTGTTCAAAAAGTAACAGCGACCCGTCAACTGAGGCAGCAGCCGTGCATGTATATTACGTATCGCCCAATGGGAGCGACGGCAATGCAGGAACCATTAATGCCCCATTGAAAACAATTACCGCTGCATTAAATAAAGCGGTGGCCGGCGACACCGTACTGGCAAGAGGGGGTACTTATAATGAGCGGATCAATTTTCCCAGATCGGGTACCTCTGAAAAAATAATTACCTTAAAAGCATATGCCGGCGAAAAACCGGTTATTGATGGAAGTATGGTTACCGTAACCGGGTGGATGGCCCTGGTAACCCTGAATGCGGTACGTTATATTACCATTGAAGGATTTGATATCTGCAACCTGTATTCTTCCGCTTTTAATACCGATCCCCAGGGCATAGCTATCAGTGGAAACTCGAAAGACATCACTATCAGGAATTGTAATATCTATAATATAAAGAACAGCGCCAGCGTAAGCAACTGGCGAAGCGCACATGCCATTTTTGTGCTTGGCAATGGAACGGCTGCCATCAGTAACCTCGTGATCACCGGTTGCACCGTACATGATACCCAAACCGGCACCAGCGAAAATATTACGCTGGCAGGCAATATAGATGGTTTTAATATCAGCTATAATACAATCTATAATACGGAGAACATCGGCATCATTATAGCCGGGGGCGATAACCTGAACCCTAACGGTAATGTAGCCGCCAATTATGCCCGTAACGGGGTTATTAATAACAATGAACTGTATAATATTGATATGTCGCGCGGGCCCGTGCAAAACGGCGATCATGGCGCCATAGCCATTTATGTTTGCGGTGGCGCAAACACGGTGATAGAAAGGAACCGCGTGTACAATAGTGATCGGGCCATTGGATTGGTAAGTGAAAGTAAAACGTATGCAACGAGAAACTGTATTGTTCGCAACAACTTTGTATATAATTGCTGGCGTACCGCTATTTACATGGGCGATTACTTGAACTACGTAGGCGCCGGAACCAAAAATTGTTATGTTGTCAATAATACGCTGTTTCAGAACAACCGGGTCTTGGGTGCATTCGGTGAAATAGAAGGAGAAATACGGCTGACCGAAAATTGCGACAGCAACGTGATCAGAAATAATATTGTGTATGCCCGTGCAACCGATGTGTTTGTGCATAAATACACCGCCACCGGCAGCCATAATATCATAGATCATAACCTGTACTATACCACCGGCGTTCCCAAATGGATCTGGAATGGCAAGGATTACGCTGACTTTGCCGCCTGGAAAACAGCCTGTGGCGGAGATGGTGCTTCTACCAATGGCGCCGATCCGTTATTGATCAGCACTTCTGCGCCCGATCTGCATATTCAAACCGGTTCACCCGCAAAAAATACCGGGGTTGTAATTATGGAGGCTATAAACGGCAGCACCGATATTGATGGAGCGCTGCGGATCGTAAATGGTAAAATAAGTAAAGGGGCGAATCAATAGGCAATAAGCAATGAGGGAAGAAAGGCAACGAGGCATAAAGGCAACAAGGCAACGAGGAAAGCCAATAGGCAATAAGCAATAAGCAAAATAAGCAATAGGCAAAAAAGAAATGCCGGTTAAACTGAGTTGAAATTAAAATCACCGTGTCTATAAACAAAACATATGAGTTCGAGCCGTAGAAATTTTTTAAAGAATACAACAGCCGCAGCAGGCGGTTTATTATTACCGGGCTTAGCCGGATATGCTTCTGTGGAAGCATTGAATGATTCCGTATTGACCACAATGAATAAAGCAAAAAAAAGGAAACAGGTGTTCAATATGTGCGGCTATGCAGCCCCTGAGATACCTGTTGTACGAATAGGTTATGTGGGTATAGGCGGCCGGGGAAGCTGGGCCGTAAACCGCATCACCAATATAAAGAATGTTGAAATAAAAGCCTTGTGCGATGTGCGCGAAGCCGCCGTTAAAAGCAACCAGCAAACCTTGAAGAAAGCCGGCTGGCCGGCTGCTAAGGAATACTATGGTGATAACTATTCCTGGAAGAAATTATGCGAACAGGAAGATCTCGATCTGATCTACATTGCTACTCCCTGGGAATGGCATGTGCCCATTGCCGTATATGCCATGGAGCATGGAAAGCACGTAGCCGTGGAAGTTCCGGGTGCGCGAACGCTGGAAGAATGCTGGCAACTGGTGGAAACTTCCGAGCGCACCAAAAAGCATTGCATGCAATTGGAAAATTGCTGTTATGATTTTTTTGAGACCCTCACCATCAATATGGCGCAACAGGGTGTACTGGGCGAACTGATACATGCGGAAGGGGCGTATTTACATCCATTGCTCGATATGATGTTTGGCGGGAAACCTAAAAACACCGATGACTATGCGGGGGAAGGCGCCTGGCGTTGGAAAGAGAACCAGCAAAACGGCAACCTGTATCCAACGCATGGCTTGGGGCCGGTAGCCCAGGCCATGAATATCAACCGCGGCGATAAGATGGAGTATTTGACCTCGATGTCGTCGAATGATTTTATGATGGAAGCGCTGGCTGAAAAACTGGCCGCCAGTGATGCCTGGTATAAACAATACACCGGCAAACGTTACCGGGGCAATATGAACACCTCGGTTATTAAAACCAATAAGGGCAAAACCATTATGGTGCAGCACGATGTATCGTCACCCCGCCCGTATAGCCGCATTCATGCATTGAGCGGTACCAAAGGTTTTGTGCAGAAATTTCCGGAACCGGCTTTCATTGCCCTGGGCCATGAAGCCGTTGATGGTAATAAAATGAAACAGCTCGAAGAGCAATACACGCCTGAGTTGATCCGCCATGTGGAACAAGCGGCAAAAAAGATCGGCGGACATGGTGGTATGGACTTCATCATGGATTGGCGGATGATCGATTGCTTACGCAACGGTTTACCCTTGGATATGGATGTATATGACCTGGCCACCTGGTGTGCTGTTACTCCACTCAGTAGCTGGTCGGTTGCCCATCGCTCCAACTCCATCGATATGCCCGATTTTACCGGCGGATCCTGGAAGAACAATAAGCCCGTTGATCTAACGCTTCGCGGCGGGGGAAATACGGAGATCGTGAAGCAATAGGCCCTGAGCCCTGAGCGAAGTCGAAACGCGGCTGAACTAAACGACTCAGAATAGACAATAGGTAAAGTACGTAATATGTTAATCCAATATAAGGTATCTGTTCTAATACTAGTTTTGTTTTTGCGGTGTATCACTTCCTTATCCCAAACCGGTTATGAAAAAATAACGGTGTATAAAGGCATCGATTATACGGAGCTGCCCGACCCGCATCCGGCCGATGCGGTTTCCTGGAAAAATGCACCGGCTGAGGTAATGGTGAGTTTTGGAAGCGCCGATCTCCGCTATGCAAAAAGTAAACCGCCTGCTATTACTACTGCGATCACCCAATGGCGTACCACCGCCTGGAAAGGAGAAAAGGTGCATACGCAAGTGGTAATATCCACGAAAACACCCATAAAAGGCCTGCGTATAACCGCCGGCGGTTTAAAAGACGGTAAAGGCCATAACATTCCTGCTACAGCCGTTTCAACCGGATTTGTGAGGTTTGTTCTTACTGATAGCCTGAATAAAGAAGGCCATGGTTGTGGAATTGATACAACGGCTACTGCTCATAGGGAACTGGTAGCCGATGGAATTGATTGTATAGCGCAAAAAGACCTGGCCGCTTTCACCACCCAGCCGGTTTGGGTAACGATAGCGGTTCCGCAAACAGCAGTGGCCGGAAAGTATACCGGGCTGTTGTACCTCCACATCAATGGCGGTACCCGCACGCTGCCATACAGCATACAGGTAAAACCGTTTACCCTGCCTTCACCGGCACAATGGACGTATCATCTCGATCTGTGGCAGAATCCTTATGCCATTGCCAGAATATACGGTGTAAAGGAATGGTCGAAAGAACATCTTTACAGGATGCGTCCCTTTATGCAAATGTTGGCCGGGGCCGGACAAAAGACCATTACGGTAAGTATGATCTATGATCCCTGGCGCTCTCAAACATATGATGTATACAGGTCCATGATCAAATGGAACAAAAGGAAAGATGGTAACTGGACATACGATTATAGCATTTTTGATCAATGGGTCGGTTATATGCAATCGCTCGGTATCAACAAGCTGATCAATTGTTATACGATGGTTCCCTGGAATAATAAATTCTATTATTACGATGAAGCCTCGCAACGCGATACGCTGTTGATCGCAAAAACCGGAACGCCCGAATATGAAGCCCACTGGCGGCCTATGCTTACCGCTTTTGTACACCACCTGAAACAAAAAGGGTGGTATCACAAAACGGCCATCGCTATGGATGAGCGGCCGCTGGAAGATATGCAAAAGGTGATCAGGCTGGTGCGAAGTGTAGACAGGGACCTGAAAATTTCCCTGGCGGGTAGCTATCACGGTGAAATAGCCGATGAAGTATACGACTATTGCATAGCATCTGCGGAAAAATTTGATTCACTGGTTTTACGTAAAAGAACAAATGCCGGATTGCCGACCACGTATTATACCTATTGCTATGAAGGACGCCCCAATACGTTTACTTTTTCTCCACCGGCAGAAAGTACCTGGCTGGGCTGGTATGCAGCCAATAAACAATTCAACGGGTATTTACGCTGGGCATACAATTGCTGGCCACGTAACCCCATGCAGGATTCAAGGTTTAGTACCTGGTCGGCCGGTGATACCTATTTCGTTTATCCCGGTGGAAGTTCTATCCGGTTTGAAAGACTGATAGAAGGCATCCAGGATTATGAAAAGATCAGGGTGTTGAAAGAGCTATATAAAGACCAGCCGGCAAAACTGCAACCCCTGCTGGATGTAATAAAAGAGTTTGAAACAGCCGCGCTGAACGATCAACCAGCCGCAGCGCAATTGCAAAAAGCAAAAGCTGTTTTGAATGCTTATTGACCCGTGTCACGGTCCTGAGCGAAGTCGAAGGGGAAACCGTGTCACGGCTTGTTGCACAACAGAAATCAATTGGATGTAGGAAAATATACTGCATGAAAAGACAACGCCTGATTTTTTTTGTATTCGGTTTATTGTTAACTGTTACTTCATTTAGCCAGGCGCCGCAACCATATACCTGGCGCAACCCGGCTGCCAGCGATTTTCCAGTGGTAGAAGGGCAGGCATGGCCCACAGAAGTAACATCACCGTATGATCGTTTTCCTGCCCGTGCAGAAAAAACACTCAATCAAAATGTATGGAATATTTCGCACAGCAGTGCCGGGTTGTATATAAAATTCAAAACAAATGCAACCAGCATCGTCGTTCGCTATAAAGTGAAAGGGGCCCTGGAAATGACGCATATGCCTGCAACCGGTGTTAGCGGCGTAGACTTATATGCCATTGATCCAAACGGACAATGGAAATGGGCGCCTTCTTCACGTTCGTTTGGTGATACCATTGAGTACCGGTTCTCTCACCTGGTGGTAAGCAGCGAATTTCCGGGCAGAGACTATGAATACAGGTTGTATTTGCCGTTGTATAATACCGTTACATGGCTTAACATTGGCGTGCCTGGCCAAAGTTCGTTTCAATTTATGCGGTTGTCTCCCGAAAAACCCATAGTTGTGTATGGTACTTCCATTGCACAAGGCGCCTGCGCTTCCCGGCCCGGTATGGCCTGGACCGCTTTATTGCAGCAACGGCTTGACCGGCCGCTGATAAACCTGGGTTTTTCAGGATCGGGAAAGCTGGAGCAATCTGTTATAACATTGATGCGTGAGATAGATGCGCGGGTATATGTATTGGATTGCATGCCCAACCTTACCGCGTGGGCAGGTATTACCAAACAGGAATTGGAGAACAGGATAATAGCTGCGGTAAAAGCCTTAAAAGAAGCCCGGCGGGAAGTGCCTGTATTATTGGTTAATCACAGTGGCGGTACTGATAATAATACGCTTGATACAGCCGCCGGGAACGATTATAAAAATGCCAACCAGGTGCTGCAGCAATGTTTTGATAAAATGAAAGCGGCGGGTTTGGCCGGTATCTATCTGTTATCCGGTAAGGAGATCGGCCTTTCTATAAATAGTACGGTAGATGGCTTGCATCCCAATGATGTAGGCATGATGGACTATGCAAAGGCTTATGAAAAAAGCCTTCGTTCTATTTTACAGGAACCGGCAGGTAAATTAACTACTACCATTCCGGTTGTACAAAGCCGCGATGGGTATTACGACTGGCGCAGCCGGCATCATGAAATTATAAGCGGGAACAAAACAACGCCGCCCCGTATCGTTTTTCTCGGTAATTCCATCATTCATTATTGGGGTGGGCAGCCAAAAGCGCCGTTAAGCCGTGGCGCCGATTCATGGAACGAAATTTTAGAACCGGCGGGCGTTAAAAATTTTGCCTTTGGCTGGGACAAGATAGAAAATGTATTATGGCGCGTATATCATGATGAACTGGATGGTTTTGAAGCTGCGCAGGTATGGGTAATGATCGGTACCAATAATTTAACCGCTGATACAGATACCGCTATAACAGATGGGTTAAAAATGTTGATGGAAGCAATAAAGGTTCGTCAGCCCAAAGCTTCTATTATGTTATCGGGCATTTTACCACGACGGGAAATGGAAAAGCGCATTGTTGGATTGAATGTTCTAATAGCTGCCCTGGCCGGTAAATTAAAAGTACAATACGTAAACCCGGGTATTGTATTACTAAACGCACAAAAGAAAATAGATGAGTCGTTGTTTGAGGATGGATTGCATCCCAACGCAGCCGGCTATAAAAAATTAGCATTGGCCATTAAACCTTATTTGAAGCAATAACCGTGTCACGGCCCTGAGCGGACTTGCTCTGAGCGAAGTCGAAGAGTCGAAGGGACCGTTGGTACGATTCTGGGCGAAGTCGAAGAATAAAACACTTTCATGTTACATACGAATTATTTAATGAAACTAACTATTCACATTTTCTTGTTGTTACTGCCCTGTTGTTTATGGGCAGGCGAATTTGACGGGGTAACGCAATTGGCAAAACGAAGAGTGCCGTGGCTGGCCAATAACCTGGTTTTTGCAAAAATGGGAGCCGGTAGTAAAGAAGCCTTTCAACTCAAAACACAAAACGGAAAACTGGTGATCACGGCCACCGGTCCCAATGCAGCGGCTGTTGCCTTGAACTGGTACCTGAAATATTATTGTCATCGCTCCATGTCGCACATGGGTGATAATTTATCGCCGGTAGATCCGTTGCCGGTGATTAAAGAAACGGTAACGATAGATGCCGCCGCACAATACCGGTATGCACTGAACTACTGTACGTATAATTATACCATGAGCTTTTACAACTGGAGCGATTGGGAACACGAGCTTGACTGGATGGCATTGAATGGCGTAAACCTGATGCTGGTGGCCAATGGGAGTGAGGCCATTTGGCAAAATGTATTGAGAAAATTAAGGTATCGGGAAAAAGAGATCACTGATTTTATTACCGGTCCGGCGTACAATGCCTGGTGGCTGATGGGCAACATCGAGGGGTGGGGCGGGCCTATGCCGCAAAGCCAGATCGATAGCCGCAAGGTATTGGTGCAAAAAATGATCGCGCGCATGCAGGCACTGGGTATTGAACCGGTGATGCCGGGTTTTTATGGTATGGTGCCGCATGACTTTAACACCAAAACTACCGGGCATATTATTAAGCAAGGCAACTGGGGCGCCTTTATCCGGCCTGCCATACTCGATCCAACCGATACCGCCTTTAGCCGCGTAGCGGGTATTTTTTATGAGGAAACAAAAAAACTATATGGTAAGCATATTCGCTTTTTTTCGGGCGATCCCTTCCATGAAGGGGGAATAACGGAAGGGGTGGACCTGCGAAAAGCAGGCGCCAATATTCAAAAGGTCATGCAGCAACATTTTCCAGGCGCCATTTGGGTATTACAGGGTTGGCAGGATAATCCTAAAAAAGAGCTGCTGGCTGAAACGGATAAATCATCGTTGCTGATCCAGGAATTATTTGGCGAGAATACCAATAACTGGGAAACACGCAATGGGTATGAAAGCACCCCATTCATTTGGTGTTGCGTAAACAACTTTGGCGAGCGGCCGGGATTAAATGGCAAACTGGAAAGATATGCCGGTGAAGTATACCGCGCAGCAACCGGCCCATACAAGGAATACATGAAAGGCGTAGGCATTATGCCGGAAGGAATAAATAATAACCCGGTATCGTATGACCTGGTGCTGGAGCTGGGCTGGCATACCCAACCGGTTGAAACCGATAAATGGATCAACGATTATGCAACGGCGCGTTATGGAAAACGGAATGACAATATCACCGCTGCCTGGAAATTATTCCTGCAAACCATTTACAGCAATCCCGGGTACCAGGAAGGGCCACCCGAGAATGTGTTGTGTGCCAGGCCTGCCCTGGAAATAAGATCTGTTTCGAGTTGGGGTAAATTAAAGAAAGGGTACGATACCGCTTTGTTTGTAAAAGCGGTTCAGGCTTTTGCTAAGGCCGCGCCTGCGTTTGGCAATAGCGAAACCTATAAAATTGACCTGATCAATTTTGCACGGCAGGTATTGGCAAACCGCGCTGATACCGTTTTTGCCAGTATGGTATCGGCCTACAAGGAAAAAAATACAACGGCTTTTAATACAGCGGCCAATGCGTTTTTGTCGTTGCATACGCTTACCGATGAACTGCTCAATACGCATGCGTATTACCGGTTAACCAGTTATCAGCAACAGGCGTTGCGGTCTGGTTATACGGCTGTAGAAAAAAAGAACAACCTGCATAATGCCATGATGCTAATTACGTATTGGGGCGAGAACAATCCCAAAGAAGATTATTTACATGAATACGCTTATAAGGAATGGGCGGGGATGATGACTTCGTTTTACCAACAGCGATGGATGATGTATTTTGACCACCTGCGTAATAGTTTGGCAGGTAAGATCACCACGCCGCCCAACTTCTTTGCCTGGGAACGGGAATGGGTAATGCAAAATGAACCGATAAAAGGGACGGTTCAGCCATCTCCGTCGCTTGATAAAGTAATACGAAAAATAGTATTTTAAAAACCTACGGGCGTGTCATGGCTTTGAGACCGTGGCGCTTATAATTTTACGTTTGATTTTAAGTGTTGAGTCGTTGGTGTTCTCACCAATGACTTTTTTTATTGCCTGCCCCAACGGGTTGTTATAAAATAGCACAACCGTTTGCGTTAAATAATGATGAATTTTTAAATTATATTCGGTGCTGCCAGATATGTAGTTAATCCCGTTCTGTGAATGCATTTAAACTCAGCCGTTTAATTAAAATACATGCAACAGGGCCACTGCGATAATGTTTACACTGCTGAATGCTGGACCGCCTTTACAAAGGGCGATGAAAAAGCATTTATAGTATTGCATGATCTTTTTTTCCACTCCTTATACGAATATGCGTTGCGTATGCTGCAGGACCCCGATCTGGCATATGATGCCATACAGGAATTGTTTTTGAAATTGTGGGAAAAAAGAAAAACGCTCCCTGAAGTTCAGTTTGTGAAAGCTTACCTCATGCGTTGTTTACGGTATGCCATTCTAAATAAACTACGTTCATTAAAATTGTATGAACTTAAAATTGCCGCCCGCTATCATACCCCTGATATTGAATTCTCTCCGGAAGAAATAAGGATTAAAAAGGAGTCTGCCTGGTTTAATGAAAACCAGTTGACGCAGATGATCAACACGCTTCCCGCCCGTCAGAAAGAGATCATCTACCTGCGATTTTACGAAGGTTTATCGTATAAAGACATCAGCCGCATTTTGAAGATCAATTACCAGTCGCTGGTGAACCGCATCAACCGCATCCTGGGCCGGTTCAAAACCGTTTTAAAAGACCATCCTGGTTTTTTATGGATCGTAGGATTGTTTCCATTCGCCTTATAGATCATTCCTTTTATTGTGCTTAAAAAAAATTATCAGCTCATTGAGTTGATAATACAATTCCCGTGTCTTTATATAAAGAGAACAAAGAATGCATGGAAAATGAACATGATCTTTTTAACGATGATCTGCCTTTTGAATTTGAGAGATCTCACAGGGATGAAACACTGAAGGAAAAAAGCCGGCAGGATCTGCTAAACAGCATTGCCACCACCAAACCCCGGAAAAGATGGCGGAAAATGAGTACCTGGTTGGCTGGTTTCACTGCTTTTATTATAGTGGCAGGTTGGCTGGTGGTCTTTAACCGAAAACGATCGGGCCCTATGACCGTATTTCAAACCAGGGATTTTCAGCGGACCATTACGTTGCCCGACAGCTCACAAATAACCCTGAACAGGTTTTCGGAGATCCGCACCGATCTTACACGCTGGAGGCCCAGCAAACGGGAAGTATGGCTTACCGGCGAAGCTTTTTTTGAGATCAAAAAACAACAGACAGGCGACAACTACGAGAACTTTATTGTGCATACCCCAAAAGGAGATATCGAAGTATTGGGAACATCCTTTAATGTTCATACCGATTCATTGGGTTTTTCAACCGCATTACATACCGGCAGTATAAAAGCGCATATCGGCAAAGAAGAAGTGGTAACGCTGGTGCCCGGGCAAATGCTGGTTGTACAGGGCAACACCATTTACCGCAAACAGGTGAATGTGCAGTTATACAGCGCCTGGAAGGATGGCGAGTTTCATTTTGATAACACCGGCCTGGCAGAAGTAATTACACTCATAGAAAAATATTACGGGTTAGCTGTGAAAGTGACGGACAATGTACCTGTTGCAAAGAAAAAATTATCCGGCAACATTGCTGTAAAAGATTCAAGCCAGTTAATTACTGTTTTGCAGATCAGTTTGGGCCTGAACATTCAACGTAAAGGGGATTCGTTATTTATTACAAAATAGACCAAAACCAACACTTTGCTTATGACACAAAACCATGCCATCGTACGATGGATCGGGGTGGTTGTATTATGTATGCTGTTAACAGCAGGGTACTACCAGGCTGCGGCGCAGCCCGGAAGCAATTCCCCCAGGCGCATTGAACTGGCGAAGTTTATTGATCGTTTGTCTGGTGAAATGCATTGGAAATTATTGTATAATCCGGATGACCTCGCCAATAAATTTGCGGATACCACGTCACTCAATACAAGGCAGGGGTGGACCATAAACCAGTTATCGACCCTGTTAAAAAAATATAACCTCGAGCTGCAACCGGTAGGCGAGAGCACCTACGCCATAAAAAAAAGCAACCCGCCACGGGCGCCGGCCGTCAACAGGGATACGGCTGAAAGAGAAGTACAGAATGAAATAATAATCCGGGGAACTATACGTACCGACTCGGCAGTGCTGCAAGGCGCCACCGTTATGTTGAAGTCGGATCCCGGCCACGCCACAACAACCGATGAGCATGGGAAATATCTCATAAAGGCGCCGGCCAACGGTACGTTGGTGATTTCGTCTGTCGGGTACAAAGAAGAAGAAATTGATATCAGGGGCGAAAGCGTTATCAATGCAGTGCTGAAAAGCAACAACAATCAACTGGAAGAGGTAGCGGTGGTGGCCTACGGTACGCAAAAAAAGACCACGATGGTAGGGGCTGTTACTACTATCAATCCGAAAGAATTAAAAGGACCGACCAGTAATTTAACGACCATGCTGGCCGGCAGGCTTTCGGGAGTTATATCTTATCAGCGAAGTGGTGAACCTGGAAAAGACAATGCCAGTTTTTTTATTCGCGGCATCACTACGTTTGGTACCGGTAAAGTAGATCCGCTGATTCTTATTGATGGTATTGAATCTTCCTCCACCGACCTGGCCCGCCTGCAACCGGATGATATTTCAGGCTTTTCAATACTTAAAGATGCCACCGCATCTTCCCTGTATGGGGCCCGCGGGGCGAATGGGGTAGTGCTGGTAACCACCAAATCAGGTGCGGATGGGAGAACCAAATTCAATATACGCGCCGAGAATTCATTAAGCAGTAATACCCGCAACTATAAGTTCGCAGACAATGTTACGTACATGAACCTGGCTAACGAGGCCGTATTGACAAGAAATGCGTTGGAAAGGGTACCCTATTCGCAAAGTAAAATTGACCATACCGCTGCAGGGGACGATCCCTATCTGTATCCCAATAACAACTGGATCAAACAACTGATAAAAAGCTATACGAATAACCAGCGGTTCGATATGAACGTAAGCGGTGGTGGTAAGATCGCTCAATACTATATAGCCGGAACCTATAATATCGACAATGGCGTGTTGAAAGTAGATGACATCAATAACTTCAACAGCAATATCAAACTCAGGAGTTATTCCATCCGGTCAAATGTAAATGTCAATTTAACGCCTACCACGCTGGCCATCGTGCGCACCTATGGGCAATTTGATGATTACAACGGCCCGGTAGGGGGTGGCGCTTCCATTTTCAGCCAGGCCGTATGGGCCAATCCGGTAAAGTTTGCGCCGGTATATCCGGCCGGCTACTTACCAGGACTAACACATCCGCTATTCGGCAATGCCTTTCGCTCCAATGTTGATAATCCAATCCCTACCGACGGAAGCAATTTGTATAATAATCCATATGCGCGTATGGTATCGGGTTATCAGCAATCCAATACCTCGAACCTGCAGGCGCAGTTGGAATTAAAACAGGACCTGGCATTCATTACTCCTGGGTTGGCCGCCCGTTTAATGGCCTATACCCAGCGGTATTCTTATTTTGAGGTTAACCGCCAGTATACGCCGTTCTATTATGAGCTTTCGTACGACCTGCAAACCAAAGCGCCCCGATTGTCGCCTTTAAATACCAACGGCACCGAGTACCTGAACTATAGCGAGAACGGCAAAACAGTCAATACGACCAGCTACCTGGAAGCCGCCGTTAACTACAACCGGCAAATAGGAAAAAAACACCAAGTATCAGGCATGCTGATCACCCTGTTCAGGAACTACCTGTCGGCCAATGCAGGCAGCCTGCAATTGTCGTTGCCACATCGCAACCATGGAGTTTCCGGGCGGTTTACCTATGCCTATGACAACCGGTATATGGCCGAGTTCAATTTCGGTTATAATGGTTCAGAACGGTTTGCAGAAGATCACCGGTTTGGTTTTTTCCCTTCTGTTGGGGTAGCCTGGAATGTGTCGAATGAAAAATTCATAGAGCCATTGGGTTTTATCAGCAAGTTGAAACTGCGGGCTACGTATGGATTGGTTGGGAACGACCAGATAGGTACGGATGCAGAGCGCTTCTTTTATTTGTCGGATGTAAATATGAATAACACAAACAGGTCATATACGTTTGGCGAAACCTACAGCACCAGTTCCAATGGTATTTCTGTAAACCGGTATGAGAACTATGATATAACCTGGGAGCGATCATATAAAACGAATATCGGGCTGGAACTGGGATTATGGAATGCTTTGAATATACAGGCAGATGTATACAAAGAGCGTCGCAATAATATTCTAATGACACGCGGCACCATTCCCAACATGATGGGGTTGAGCGCTCCCATCCAGGCGAATGTAGGCGAAGCCGAAGGGAAAGGGATCGATATTTCCCTTGATTACACCTATACCCCTGGCAAAAACACCTGGTTGCAGGCACGCGGAACTTTTACCTATGCCACCAGTAAATTGATGGTGAATGAAGAACCCAATTACCCGGAAGCCTACCGCGCACGGATAGGGCAACCCATTTCACAGTCGTATGGGTATATAGCCGAACGGTTATTTATAGATGATTATGAAGTGAGTTACGCACCTGTGCAGAACTTTGCGCAGGATAATACAGCGGAGAACGGCAAGTACCGCGTACGGGGCGGCGACATCAAGTACCGCGATGTTAACCGCGACGGACAGATAACGACTGCCGATATGGTGCCGATCGGATTACCAACCACGCCCGAGATCACCTATGGTTTTGGCGTGTCGTTCGGCTATAAGAAATGGGATGTAAGTTGTTATTTCCAGGGCTCGGCACGGTCATCGTTCTTTATAGATTCTTACAGCATGTCGCCCTTTGTGCTCAATGGGGGTGGGCAGCATGGATTGCTGGCCGATATTGCCGGTGATCACTGGAGCGAGCGCAACCGCAACCCATATGCCTTCTGGCCCAGGCTGAGCAATTATTTTGTCAACAACAATAACCAGACTTCTACCTGGTGGATGCGCAACGGTGATTTTTTGCGGCTTAAAACAACAGAACTGGGTTATACTTTTCCCAAATCACTGCTCAGCCGTTTGCACCTGAGTAATACCCGCATTTATGCCAATGCCTTTAATCTGTTCGTGATCAGCAAATTCAGCATGTGGGACCCTGAAATGGGCGGTAACGGCCTGGGTTATCCCGTGCAGCGCGTGTATAACATAGGTGTAAACCTTGGATTTTAATAACTCCTCAACGTAAAAAAATGGAACCTGTTTCAGGATATAATTGTTCATCAACTGCACATCGTTTTGTAGCCAGTGGAATTGTACAGCGTTTAAAAAAATGGGCACCGGTTTTATGCGTCATTTTAGCCGGCGGTTGTAAAAAGTACCTCGATGTAGTGCCCGATAATGTGGCTACCATCGACAATGCTTTTAAATTAAAACAGGAAGCTACAAAATACCTGGCCACCTGTTATTCTTACCTGCCTGCCAGCGGAGATCTCGAAACAAATCCGGCCATCTGTGCGGGAGATGAATTCTGGATGGTAGCGCCATATGCGGTAAGCGAATCGCCCTGGCGCATAGCCATGGGAAATCAATCAGCCGGTACGATCTACCTGTCTTCCTGGAGCCACCTGTTTAGCGCCTTTCGCGATTGTAATATTTTTTTGGAGAATATCGATAAGGTGGTAGACATGACAGCTGCGGAAAAGAATAAGTGGAGTCACGAGGTAAAATTCTTAAAAGCCTATTATCACTGGATGTTATTGCGCATGTATGGCCCTATACCGGTAACGGATGTAAACCTGCCTGTTGCCGCGTCTTCCGATGAAGCACAACGGCCGCGCCAATCGGTTGACTCGGTGATCAATTATATAACCAACCTGCTGAATGAAGCTGCATCGGGATTGCCCCTTACGATCGCCGACCGCGCGCGCGACCTGGGACACATTACCAAACCGATTGCGCTGGCCATAAAAGCCCGGGTGCTGGTAACCGCTGCCAGTCCGCTGTTCAACGGCAACCAGGATTATGCCGCGTTTAAAAATTACGATGGCGCATCGCTTTTCAACCCTGTGTACGAGGTGTTTAAATGGGAAAGGGCCGCTGCTGCCTGTAAAGAGGCCATCGCCGCATGCGATGCTGCGGGTATGCGTTTGTACAAATTCAACAAACTGGGATTGGCGCTTTCAGATAATATGGTCACACAAATGAGCATACGCAATAGTGTAACGGAGGCATGGAATGCCGAGATCATCTGGAACAATACCAAAGGCCGCTATGGTGCTACTGACCGCACGTATACGTTGCAACGGTTTGCCATGCCCCGCCTCGATCCCGCCAGGATCACCAATGAAATGAGTCAGGGCAGCCTGGCGCCTACCCTTAAAATAGCCGAATTGTTTTACAGCGGGAACGGCGTGCCTATCAATGAAGACAGGGACTGGGATTATGCAAACCGGTATAAGTTGCGCACCGCCAAAACAGCGGAGAGTGAATATGTAACAGATGGTTACCAAACGGCAGTGCTTCATTTCAACCGGGAACCCCGGTTTTATGCCGACCTGGCTTTTGATGGCGCTGTATGGTATATGCAGAACGGCATTTTTAATGTGCAGTCGAAGAACGGCCAGTTACAATCCCGTAAGGGAACGCTCGACTACAATGCCACCGGTTATTTTGCCAAAAAATTAGTGAACTGGAAATATGTGATCAAAGACGGACAGGAGTTAGTGATCGAAGATTATGCCTGGCCTGAAATGCGTTTGGCTGATCTGTACCTGTTATATGCCGAAGCATTGAATGAGCTCAACGGCCCGGGCGCCGAAGCCTTTGATCAAATAAATAAAGTACGGGCGCGCGCCGGTTTAAAGACCGTACAGGAATCATGGACAAACCATTCGGTACAACCGGGAAAATATCAGACGAAAGAAGGCTTCCGGCAGATCATTCAGCAGGAACGGTTGATTGAATTTGCCATGGAAGGCAGCAGGTTCTGGGACCTGCGCCGCTGGAAAAGAACGTATGAAGAATTGAATAAACCGGTCATGGGGTGGGATGTTGATCAGGAAGATGCGGCCTATTACTACCGCCCGCGTTTGCGTTACCAGCAAACCTTTAAAACCCGTGAATACTTCTGGCCGCTCGATTACTGGGACCTGCTGGGTAACAAAAGGCTGGTGCAAACATACGGCTGGTAAAAATGGTTTGTGGTTGGGGGTTTAGGGTTTGTAGTTGCTTTTGCCCGAACATCCCCTTACAATTTGCAGTTCAATCAGGATTGGCTTTTGATATAGTTATAAATAATGACAATCTTATAATAATGAAACTATATAAACTGACGTGTATTTTTATTGCCATGCTGGGTGTTTTACTGCATGGCTGTAAACCCGAGGTCCATAAGCCCTTATCAGGTTCTGGCGATGGCTCAACCCCACACCCGCTAAAGAGCGTGACGGTGACCAGTTTGCCGGGGGCGGCGCAACTCAACTATATATTGCCGGCAAGTACGGGGCTGCTGTATGTGAAGGCGGTATACGAAATTCAACCGGGCGTTACCCGCGAAGTACGGGCTTCGTATTATAACAATTCCATGGTAATAGATGGGTTTGCCGATACGTTGCTTCACCCCGTACAATTGTATGTGGTAACCAGGGATGAAAAGCAATCGGAACCGGTAACAGTAACCGTTAGTCCGCTTACGCCGCCATTTATCTCCGTCTTCCGAAGCCTGGATGTACGCGCTGATTTTGGCGGAGTGCATGTTGCCTTTAAAAATAAAACCAGTGCAGAAGTGGCTATTGTAGCGCTCACTACCGATTCCGCAGGCGTGTTTGATCAGGCGGATGCCTATTATACCAAAGCGGATAGTGGTGATTATTCGGTGCGTGGATATAAGGCGGAGAAAAGAAAATTCGGTTTTTTTATAAAAGACAGATGGGGCAACATGTCCGATACGCTGACCGGCGAATATACCCCGCTGTATGAAGAACTGATGGATAAGACCAGATTCAGGGAAGTGAGTTTGCCCACCGATGTAGGATATGGCTGGGGGTTTTCCATGCCTTATTTATGGAATGGCGTGTTCAAAGGGTATGATATGTGGCATTCGGCCGATAAGCTGGATGGCATGCCTTTGTGGTTCACGTTTGATATGGGCGTCACTGCGCAATTAAGCCGTATCGGGTTGTGGCAACGCAACCAGGATGGGGGCTGGATCTATTTGCAAAACAATGTGCGTGAATTTGAAATATACGGATCAACCAATCCCAACCCCAATGGCAGTTGGGACAATAGCTGGACATTACTGACGCATCGCACGGTTATAAAGCCATCGGGGTTACCGGTAGGCCAAACCAGTTCAGCCGACCTGGCTGCTGCTGAAACCGGAGAGCTGATGAACGTGCCGCTGTCGGCGCCTAAAGTGCGCTATATCCGGGTAAAGGTCTTACGTACCTGGACAAACGGAGGTTATGCCGCCAATATTGCGGAAATGTCGTTTTGGGGAGATAGCAGGTAAAAACAGTTTGTGGTTTGTGGTTTATGGTTTGTGGTTTATGGTTTGTGGTTTGTGGTTTGTGGTTCTTTTATTCGGAATGGCTGATAATATTCATGCATCCCGAACTCCAAATATTGACCATTCACCCTTCACCCTTGTCAATTCAAAAAAACTAAAGAATGAAACTATTACAAACTATATGTTACATACTCTTTCTTACAGGAATAATGGTGTCCTGTAAAAAAGCGGATGACTTTAAAAAATTTATCGAAGACGGGGAGATCATCTATACGGCAAAAGCCGATTCTGCCCGGGTGTATCCAGGAAATAAACGGGTACAGGTTTCGTGGTTGCTGATCACTGATCCTACGATCACCACGTCGAAAGTGTTTTGGAAAAATCACACCGATTCTGTGGTAATAGCGGTAAATCGTACCAGTTCCATAGACACCATGCGGGTATTTATCAATAACCTGCCCGAAGGGAATTATGATTTTGAAGTTTATAATTACGATAAAGACGGCAACTCCTCCATAAAAGTAGAAGTATCAGGAACTGTATATGGAGATGTGTACACGTCCTCTTTATTGGCAAGGGCCGTTGAAAATGCCGAACTGCTCAATAACAACGGTGAAATTACCTGGGGCGATGCAGATTCATCAACCGGAGTGATCGGGATGCAGTTAAAGTATATTGACATCAACAATAATACACACGATACCGTTGTAAAAGCCATTTATAAAGACCAGGTTACTGTATTGCCCGGTCTGATGCCTGGTGCGCCCGTACAATACCGTACGTTATATAAACCGGCCGTGCTGGCGATAGATACTTTTTATACCAGCTATGAAAACCTGCCGGTAAAAGCGGATGTAACAGCGACATTTATTAAAAATGCCGGCGCTCCGTTCCTGCTTGATCATACCCAGCCTTCCAACTGGCGTTTCGGACAGTTGGCCGACTGGTTATACAACGATGAAGCGCGCGACCGCTATACCTATGATGCCATTAATGGTACCGGTAATGCGTGTATGACTTTATGGATCTGGGATAATGGAACACTTACCAATGGAAAGATATATCAAACCGTAATGCTGCCCGCCGGCGAATATGTGCTGGAGGCTACGGTGTCGAATATCGATAATTCCCTGGAGGCAACCTATCTCGCTGTAGCAGCGGGAAACGCATTGCCGAATGTAGAAGACATAACAACTGCCATCGGTTATGGCCGGTTCACGAATAATTCCAATAAACTGGTATCGGCATCATTCGCCCTGTCGTCATCTGCTACCATTACCCTCGGTGTGGTAGGCAGTATGGCGAACCCGACTGCACAAACCATCCGCATAAGTAAGGTAAAACTGGTAAAGAATAAATAAGGTAAAAACAGCCATGCGCATACAACATATAACGGTAATGATAATGGTGGCCTGTTCCCTGCAGGTACAGGCACAAACAACAACAGCACTCAACGCATTGATAAGGCGAAGGGTACCTTTTTTAAACAACAAAGTCGTTTTTACCCGTATACCCAACGTGCAAAAGGATACCGCATCCTATTATACAAAGGCGCAGCGGTTATATATTCAATATTCCGGCACCACCGCCGCTGCTTTTGCCTTGAATGATTACCTGCGTACGTATTGCGGCATTAGTTTTTCACATACCGGTGACCAGGTAAAGGCGCCTGCCACTTTACCTGAAGTAAAACGGGCGGTGCCTGTTGCTGCCACCTTCCGGTACCGGTATGCGCTGAATTATTGCACCTATAATTATACCATGAGTTTCTGGAACTGGAAGCAATGGGAACATGAGCTGGATTGGATGGCATTGAACGGGGTGAACCTGATGCTGGCGCCTGTGGGTACGGAAGTCGTATGGCAACAGGTGTTACAGGAAATGGGGTTTAGTGAACCCGATATCCGGGCATATATCCCGGGGCCTGCATTTAATGCCTGGTGGCTGATGGGCAATGTGCAAGGGTGGGGCGGACCGGTGAGTGATGCCATGATACAACATTGGCGCAGCTTGCAGCAACACCTGTTACAACGCATGCGGGAACTGGGCATACAACCGGTATTGCAGGGATTTTGCGGATTGGTTCCATCAACGATAAAAAAATATTTTCCAGGGGCACAGATCGTTGAACAGGGATCCTGGGGCGAAGGTTTTGTGCGGCCGGTGTTCTTATTACCGCAGGATAGCTTGTTTAAAAAAATAGCCCATAAATATTACACGCATATGCGCCGGTTATATGGCGATGCGCAATTCCTGGGTGGCGACCTGTTTCATGAAGGCGGCGCCACCGGTAATATCGATCTGGCTGAAACGGCCTCGCTGATACAAGCCAATATGCAACAATATTATCCGGGCAGCACCTGGGTGTTACAGGCGTGGCAGGACAATCCCAAAAAAGATTTTTTAAAAGGGCTGGATGTCGCCCATACGTTGGTGCTTGATCTTAGAGGAGATGCCGATAACAACTGGGAACGTACCAATGGTTTTTCGGGTTATCCTTTTATCTGGTGTTCGATGGTAAATGGCGGCGGCACGCTGGGCATGGAAGGCCGGTTGCTGCGGATATTGACAGAGCCATTTCGCGCAAAAGCCACAGCTGCCGGACGAACCATGGTAGGCGCCGGCATTGTGCCGGAAGGCATTGCCAATAATGATGTCATGTATACCTCGCTGTTACAGGCAGCCTGGCAAACGGAAATAACCGATGTGAGTGCTTATTTAAAAAAGTATGTGGTGGCCCGTTATGGAAAATATGACGCCGATATTTACAATGCCTGGCAGTTGTTGTTGCAGTCGGCGTATGTATCACATACCAATGAATTAACCGGCGCTTATGAATCTATCTTCTGCGCCCGGCCCGATACCAATTTCATCACCAGCGCCTCTACCTGGGGTTGTAAAAAACTGCCGTACGATACGGCCGTATTTTACAAGGCCGCGTTTTGTTTTGCCAAAGCTGCTGCCAGGTTTACCGCATCAGATACCTACCGGTACGATCTGACCGACATCTGGCGACAGGTGATCGCATTAAAAGCACGGCAGCCATATGCCGCTTTTATGAAAGCATGGCAGGAGCACAACACCGACGCATTCAAAACCAGCAAAGAACAATTTATAACCTTGCTGAAACTGCAAAACCGGTGGACGGCAACCAATAACGGATTTTGTTTACGTACCTGGTTACAGCAGGCATACCAGCTGTTGCCTGATGAAAAGGATAAAGCGCTGACTGTATGGAATGCCAAAGTGCAGATCACCTATTGGGGGCATTCCAGTAATCCCGCTACGCTGGGGCATGATTATGCCAATAAAGAATGGAGCGGTTTACTAAACGATTACTACCTGCCAAGGTGGTTGGCTTTTTTCGATTATGCCGAAAAGCGGATGCAGGGAACGCCGGCTCCCTGGCCGGATTTCTTCGGGATGGAAAAAGCCTGGACGGAGCAACGTGGTACCTACGCAGATAATAAGGGAGAAGACGGCATTGTTATTTTGCCCGAAGTGATGAACATAATTATGAAATAAAAAATACCGGTAAAAAAATGAACAACCGTTTGCGTGTTGTAGTATAGTATTAACCAACTAAATTCGATCGACAGAGCATTATAAAATAAAACAACCATCCATGTATACGGTAAAAAAAGTATTGGTTTTAATTTTTGCAGTTATTATTTTTCAAACCCTTCAGGCCCAACAAAAAATTGGTACTGAAACAAAGGCGCAAAAAGAAAAGCGCATGGCCTGGTGGACGCACGATCGCTTTGGCATGTTCATTCACTGGGGATTGTATGCACAGCCCGCCCGGCACGAATGGGTAAAACGGTGGGAGCGTATGAACGATGAACAATACCAGCCTTACTTTGAGATGTTCAATCCCGATATGTTCGATCCTAAAACCTGGGCAAAACAGGCTAAAGCCGCAGGGATGAAATATGCTGTGTTAACTACCAAACACCATGAAGGCTTTTGTTTGTTCAATTCAAAATATACCGATTACAAATCCACGAAAACTAAAGCTAATCGTGATCTTGTAAGGGAATTCGTGGATGCTTTCAGAGCAGAGGGGATCAGGATCGGGTTTTATTATTCACTGATCGACTGGCATCATCCCGATTATACCGTAGATGGGCTGCATCCATTGCAGCCAAAAAGCGAAGCCGATGCAGATTACGCCAGATTAAACAAGGGAAGGAACTGGAACAATTATAAAGGGTATCTGCATAACCAGATCAGGGAACTGCTTACCAATTATGGTAAGATCGATATCCTGTGGCTCGATTTCTCCTATCCCAATTCGAATGGGCATGGCAAAGGTAAAAACGACTGGGGATCCATTGAGCTGCTGAAAATGATCCGCCAACTGCAGCCGGGCATTCTTGTCGACAACCGGCTCGATCTGGATGAGTACCAGGATGGGGCAGACTTTGCTACTCCGGAACAGGTTAAACCTTCGGAGCTGCAAAGTGAGTATGGCGGAATGCCATTTGAAACCTGTCAGACTTTTTCGGGATCGTGGGGTTATTTCAGGGATGAGAACAGTTGGAAGTCGAATCGCGAACTGCTTACCTTACTGATAACTGCTGTAAGCAAAAGCGGAAACCTGATCCTGAACGTAGGTCCCACCGCAAGAGGTTATTTTGATTATCGCGCTGTTCGGGCGTTGGATAGTATTGGGAATTGGATGAAATATAACCAGCGGTCTATTTACGGTTGTACACAGGCGCCGGCTGAATATAAAGCGCCGGAAAATACATTGCTTACCTATAATGCAAGCGCTAAAAAAATATACCTGCACCTGATGCAATACAACCAGGCAACTGTTACATTATCCGGGTATAAGGGAAAAATAAAATATGCGCAGTTCCTGCATGATAATTCAGAAATACGGTACGAACCGGCCGGAGACAATTCAAATGATCTGCAGATAAAATTACCCCAGAAACCGAATCTTGAAATTCCTGTTATTGAATTGACGTTACAATAATCATTAAGCGTGTCACGGCCCTGAGCGAAGTCGAAGGACAAACCGAGGCACGCATTTAATCAGTAGTCATGAAACAATTATTAAGTATAATTCTTTTTTTAGCGGGTAACCAATTGGCTGCCCAATACCAGCCGCCCAAAGATTCGCTGGTAATTAAAAAGCTGGCGCAATGGCAGGACCAGAAGTTTGGCCTGTTTATGCATTGGGGGCCTTACAGCCAGTGGGGTGTTTTGGAAAGCTGGAGTATTTGTCCCGACGACTGGGTAACGCGTACCGGTCCGTATGCCGATAATTATTTTGAATATAAAAAGGCATATGAAAAATTGCCGGAAACATTCAACCCGGTAGCATTCAATCCGGAGAAATGGGTGAAGGCGGCCAAAACAGCAGGTATGCGGTATGTCGTGTTCACCACGAAACACCATGATGGCTTTTCCATGTTTGATACCAGGCAAACCGATTATAAAATAACCGGATCGCATACTGCTTTTGCTAAAAACCCCAGGAGTAATATTTCGAAAGTGATCTTCGATGCCTTTCGCAAGGAGGGCTTTATGACAGGGGCGTATTATTCAAAACCCGACTGGCATAGTGAACATTTCTGGTGGCCTTATTTTCCGCCCAAAGATCACAATGTAAATTACAGCACCACTAAATATCCTGATCGTTGGAAAAAGTTTCAGGAGTTTACATACAACCAAATTGAAGAGTTGATGACAGGATACGGACCCGTGGATATTTTGTGGCTCGATGGCGGTTGGGTGCGCCCTTCTCAAAAAGCGGATGATCCATTTAATCAGGATATAAATATGCCACACATTGCAGGTATGGCCAGAAGCCATCAGCCGGGATTGATCGTAGTAGACCGTACGGTGACCGGGGAATTTGAAAACTATATGACGCCTGAACAGGAAGTGCCTGAAAAACCATTGCCGTATCCCTGGGAAACCTGTATGACCATGGGCAATACATGGAGCTTTAGTAAAAATGACCAATATAAAAGCGCGCATCGCTTACTGGAATTGCTTGTAAAGATCGTATCGAGGGGCGGTAACTTTTTATTGAATGTTGGTCCCGATGGAAATGGCGATTGGGACCCGGTAGTGTATCAGCGCTTGCAGGAAATAGGTGCATGGATGGCCATCAACGGGGAAGCCATTTATGCATCCCGGCCCGTAGCGCCTTATTCAACTAACAATATATATTATACGCAGTCGAAGGATGAGAAAAAACTGTATGCTTTCTGGTTGTCAGAAAATGATACGGTAACATTACCTGCTACCATTCAATTTTCAGTAAGTGCAACCCGCAAAATAAAGCAGGTTTCACTGCTTGGTGCACAAAAGCAAAAGATCAAGTGGTCATTTGCGAATGGACTGGTAACTATACAGGTGCCGGATGCTTTGCAGCATGGTTCTCTTTTGAAACATAGTGTGGTATTTAAACTGGAATTACAATAAAGTATACGCGCGTCAGGGCTGAGCTGACCTTGCAATCGGCCTTAATCGTACCACGGTTTCAAACCGTGGTACGATTATAAGTTAACACTCCCTTATATCAAAAACACCAGCGCGTTTTTTTGAATACGTACATGTACCAGCGCGTTTTCTTTTAAGGTTACCTGTTCATCGTCTATATGCACATGCGTGCCTTTCCATTTTATTTTTATGTCTTCTGCTTTAATGGTTATGAAAGTGAATACGACTTCTTCCTCTTTCAGTTTGCAATCGATATACGCAGCAAACTTTGCCTGATCTTCGCCAGGTATTAATACAACTTCAAACGTGCCGTCGCCGGGATGGCCATGTGGCGACAAAAAAAGGTTAGGTCCGATAAGCCGGGTATTCATGACCTCGGCCATAAGAAAAGCGCCGGAATGATCTTCACCGTCAACGGTCAGTTCGCAATAATGCGGTTCGTACGAATGAGAAATGGCATGCATGAGTTGCAGGGCCGACCTCATTTTTAAATCCTTGTCCTCAATGTCATTTTTGTTTTGCTTGTCCATTTCTTTCATCAGGTAAGGAAATAAGCCATAGCCAAAACTCTCAATAAAGAATCTGGGTTCCTCACCATCGATAAAGATCTCACCCACATCAATGGCCGTGGTTTGTGGTACACTCCAGGAGCGGATGATGTCGAAGAGCTCGCCTTTTATGTTTAGTGATTCGGCAATGTTATTGGCCGTTCCGCAGGGCAGAATAGCTACCGGCGTACGTTTGATCGTATCTTCTTTTTGTAGCAGGATGGAAACCACTTCCTTTACCGTACCGTCGCCCCCGGCAATGACAATAAAATCTGACTGAGGGTCAATCTGCTGCCATTCTTCATTGTCTGTAGAACAATATCTACACTCATAACCCGCCGCTTCGATCAGCTTTAATAAAGTTGATTTTGAATGGGCTTCGTCACCTGCGCCGGGGTTATGTATCAGATGGATTCGTTTCATTAAATAATAAATAATAAAATATTCATTATAAAATTGTACCAGCTATGCTGGCATGAAAATTCATGCACTTTAATTATGAAAATACTGATAACCAACGACGATGGCATTTATAGCCCGGGCATTGCAGCACTGGCCAGAATCGCTTCCCGTTTTGGCAAGGTAACCGTAATTGCGCCCGATGTGGAACAAAGCTCTATGGGACATGCAGTAACGCATTCCCGGCCGCTGTCGTTGAAAAAATCGCCCATTACATTTGAAGGGGAAGGCATAGAAGCGTGGCGGGTAAATGGTACGCCGGCTGATTGTGTTGCTTTAGGCAGCCATTTATATGCGCATATGGATGTGGTTTTGTCGGGCATTAATATGGGGCCTAACCTGGGCAACTCCATGTGGCATTCCGGTACACTGGCCGCAGCCAAGCAGGCCGTACTGTTAGGAATAAGAGGCATTGCGCTGAGCACCCCGGTAGGCAAGTCTGAACCCGATTTTGATGCATTGGCGCCTTATGTTGAAAGAACGCTCGCCTTGCTGTTTGAAAGTTCAGAGCTGGGTTTATACAACGTCAACTTCCCGTTTCAACCAACAGGCATTCAATGGACGCGGCAATCGGTGCGGTTATACGATGGCAAGATAGTGCCCGGTGTTGACCCGATGGGTAGAAAGCATTACTGGTTTACCGTAACGCCGTTGGAACCTGCTGAAGAAGGCACCGACCGGTGGGCTGTTGAACATAACCTCGTTTCCATTACGCCATTGCGGCTCGATCTCACCGATGAACAAACGCTAAAGAAAGTAATGCGCGAACAACCGGTTTCATAAATAGTGAATATTGAGTATTGAATGTCCAATGTTGAAGTGGAATACATTCGCTTGTCCTGTCGATGGAACTGCTACCAGTTCCGGTTAAGGGCTTCTTTAACGCCGTCCCTGTTCTGTCTTGAAATAGGGATCTTTGCCCCATCCTTCATCAGCAAGGTTCCCCCATCCTCTTTCAGGTAGCTTTTTACGAAGCGAATATTGACCAGGTGCGACTGGTGGGTGCGGAGGAAATCGTAGGCCTTCAGCAGTTCTGCGAATTCCTTTAAGGTCTTACAGACCAGTGCCCGCCCGCTATCAGCCAGGAAAAAAATCGTATAATTATTGGAAGCTTCGCAACGGATAATTTCGTCAACTTTTACATACATGATCTCATTAAGGGTAGGCAATGCTATCTTGGGCAATTCCATTTTTCCCCTTTTGATATACTCCAGGAGGTTGTCGATGCTACGGTTTCGCTGCTTGTTCCCGATAGTTTCGATGGCTTTCTCCATTGCTTTTTTCAGTTCTTCCCTATCGATGGGTTTCAGCAGATAGTCCAGGGCTGAGAATTTGATGGCCTGAATGCCATATTGGTCGAAGGCGGTGATAAAAATGATCTCGAATGTTATTTTCGGAAAGGCTTTCAGTAGGTCGAAGCCCGACTTTCCCGGCATCTGGATGTCCAGGAGCACAAGGTCAGGCTCCTGAGCGCTGATGGCAGCTATCCCTTCGTCGGCACTGCCTGCGGTTGCCACTACCTGCACATGGGGGAAACAGGACTGAAGGATGGTCCTGGTATTTTCGATATTGTGTGGCTCGTCGTCGATAATGATGATGCGTATATTCATGGTTAGGTCCATTGATCGAGTTGTATGGTAATGGTGGTGCCTGTAGTCCCGGAATTGACAACCAGTGAAACGCGCGGCGATTTATATTTCTGGTTGAGCAATGCAATACGCTGGCGGCTCAGTTTCAATCCCATGCCCGTGCCAGGTACTGTCGTTTGGCCCGCTCCGGAGGTTGCGGCCTGGTGATCCGTCATATTTGCAGCAAGGTTCCCGGCGAAGCCCCTGCCATTGTCTTTTACAGTGAGGATCAGCCGATGGTCATTTTGTTCAACTGATACTTCGATCCTTCCCTGTTGAAGCAAAGTCGCCACGCCATGTTTAACGGCGTTCTCAACAAAAGGTTGCAGCAGCATAAGAGGAATCTCTGTATTCGCCTGGTTGATGGCCTGATCTACCCGGATCCCGTAGGTAAATCCAAAACGGAGCTGCTCCATTTGCAGGTAATCATCCAGCATTCGTATTTCATCTTCCAGACTGATCATCTCGGCCTCTCCTGACTGCAGCACCATACGGGTAAGGTCAGCGAATTTGGCGAGGTAATGGTTGGCGCCAGCAACATCGTTCTTATTCATCAAACCCTGGATGGCAGCCAGCGCATTGAACATGAAATGCGGGTTGAGCTGCGAACGGATGGACTTCAGTTGCAAACTAACGGTCTCGTTCTTCGCTGTGGCTCTTTTGAGTTTACTCTTATTATACCGGTAATAGCCCGCGAAGGCCAGGCTCATAAGGGCAATTGCCCCCAAAATGTATGGAAGCAATTGTTTAATGGATATTTTTTTTTCGATCAGCGGTGGGGGCAGCACCTCAAAAGGAAGCCGGATCATCTGTTGATCCTCCCAGTTCCCCAGGTCCATGACGCGGTGGATGAGCAACTGGTACTTGCCAGGCTTATCGAACCATTTGCTCCAAAATAAGTAAGTATCGCCTGTAAAAATATATTCTAGCTGGACAGTGTCCACTTTAGCTCCAATATTTTTCACGAGGTATAAGGAATAGGGAACGGTTTCATGCTGTTTGAAATCCAGGCTAAGAAATTGCACGCTGTCAACGGGAAATTTCAGGTCCTGGGGCAGACCGCTGAGGCTGTCGAAGCGCGTGGCGTACTTACTGTTCAGCTTTACATAATTGATATTAAAATAATCATTGTTGGCCTTTGCGACGACCAGCTGCGAGATCCGGGGCTTATAATCGATCCTCCAATCGAAAATTACGCCATCCCGGATGCTGTAGTTCTTTGTATTGATCACTTCGATCATTATTTGCTTTCCCGGCGCCCTATACTTGCCTAAAAGGGCGTAAGGTTTTTTCGCTCCATGCTCCTCCGCCATCCTGAGAACAGGCGACCAGGGCACCAGTTCCACGCTGTCGTTCTCCACAATATGGTATTTGTAATCCTTTGCATTTTCTGGCGTGATACCCAAGGCGATCAGCTCGGCCTCAGAACTGTCGGAAATGAAATACGCAGAATAGGATCTGGAGATGGACATTACCTTGGAAGCCAGATAATCATTGAGGTCCGGGTTTAACCTCACCCCAAGTAACATGGGGGTTTTAGGAATAACATCTGTGCGAACCGCATAATTCGAAAGTCTCAATTTGGGATCAAAATATTCAAAGACCTGGCTGACATGGCCATCGTCAGCGGAAAAAAATGAGGGTTGCCTCACCATGGAACGCGTGTCAGTGCTAATGCTTTCAAACAGGATGCGATGGCCGAATACATACCCCTGACGCTGAGCATACAGTACGGAAGGGATGCCATAAATGCAAAAGATAAGTTTCAGAAATCCAATGATTGTCTTTTTCATGTTCGAAGTTTTGAAGATAACAAGAAGAGCCGAAATTCCCGGAATTTACCTATGGAGGCAATAGCGCCTTAGTATCTGACGGTTGCCGGCAAGAATCCGGCGCATTATATTGTAACTTGTTTATCTATCAGAAAGCATTCGAAAATTATAAAGCAAGGATGTAGTAGGCCTGGCTGTCAGGAATGGAGAGATAGTAACTGCTCAACTAATAGCCAGTTTATACAGTTACCTTTTATATTTGAGGCAGCGGTTGAAGTTGACAAGCCAATTCACTGGTTCTTCATTTCCCGCCTTCCCACTCCGCATAAAACTGTTTCAGGTAATGCTCCATGAACTCATGCCGTTGCAGCGCTAATTTCTTCCCGGTTTCTGTATTCATTCTATCCTTTAACAACAGCAGCTTTTCATAAAAGTGGTTGATGGTAGGCGCATTGTTTTTTTTGTATTCTTCCTTACTCATTGTCATGTTGGGCGGAATGGCAGGATCGTGCATTGGCCTGTTCTTGAAACCGCCGTAATTAAAGGCGCGGGCAATGCCGATAGCGCCTATTGCATCGAGCCGGTCGGCATCCTGCACTATATCCAGCTCTTTCGATTTGAACTGTTGCTGGTGATTACCGCCTTTAAAGGAAATATGAGTAATGATGTTTTCTACATGTTGGATCACAGGTTCTTCCACCTGCAGCGATTGCAGCCATTTCCTCGCCATACGCGGACCAATGGTTTCATCGCCATTATGAAATTTTGAATCGGCAATATCGTGAAGCAAAGCGCCGAGGGCTACTACCAGCTCGTCGGCTTTTTCAAAAGAGGCAAGGTGTTGCGCTGTTTTCCAAACCCGGTAAATATGCCACCAATCGTGTCCGCCTTCTGCATTGGTAAGGGTGTCTTTTACGTGCTTTACAGTTTCTTCAATGATGAAATGATTGTTCATAGGAGCAAAAATAGCTGATTTGGATTTTGAGATTTTGTGATTTTGGGATTTTGCGATTTATCGTTATGCTGAGCATAATGAAATCTCTAAATCTCCAAATCTCTAAATCAAAAAATTACCCCAGCCGCCAATACGATCACAAACGCATCATCGATCCCAAATCGAATTTCCTTCAGCGCATGGCTCATTTTCTTCTCCACTGTTTTTACAGATATGTTCTTTTGTTCTGCGATCTGTTTGTAGGTAAGACCGTCATCGCGATGCAGGAGGAAGATCTCCTGTTCATCGGCCGGTAATGATTGAATGAGTTGCTGGTACAGGGTTTCCATTTCCTTGAACAGAACGGGGTCTTCAATAAGAATGTCTTTTGAAATGCCGGCCAGCCGGTTAAAGAAATCCTGGTCTGTTTTCTCCGCCCTGATGGCTTTAAACACCTGGAACCGCACTGCCTGGTGTAAATAGGAAGGTAAAGCATCTATCTGTACCGCTTCGCGCCGTTTCCATAATGAAATAAAAACTTCCTGCACAGCATCTTGTGCGGCTTCCTTTACCTGTAAAATATTGAGAGCAGAGAGGTAGAGTTGTTTCCAGTAACGATTGTAAATTTCAGCAAACGCCCCTTCATCGCTTTGATGAAGCTGCTGTAGTAACTGGTGATCGGTATGCGCAGGATAATGTTGCACTTTCTTACCCGAAAGTTAAGACAAATTTAACCTCCCTGGTAGTGCCCGGGGCAGAAAACTGCAAGAAAGATGGGTGATATTATTTATTTTATGTAAATGTAGGAAGCCTTAAGGCTTAAAGCTGAAGGTGTAAGGCTGAATACAGGTTAAGGTTAAACATTTAAGGCTTAAAGCTGCCTTCTGCCTTCCGCATAAAAAGAGAAAAGGAGCAAAAGCGACCTTCTTCAACCCTTTTGCTCCTTTAGCTCATTGCTTCCGGGAAGCCGGGGATAGAAATCCGCATCGAATAAGAGAGACCTTCTTCAAACCCTTATATTCTTTTGCGCCCGGCTTTCACAGAAGCGTTCAATAGAAATCTGCAGATGATGAGCAAAAGAGAACTCCCCTTAAAGCCCTTTTTTTGCTCGCAAAACCCCCGCGCCGGATAGGTTGCAACGTTCTCCATTGCCGGGGTTGCTATTTTAAAGCTCTTTATTATATCGAATATTGAATATCGAACCGATGAATGTCCAATATCGAAATGAGACCCTGCATTTTGTATTCTACTTTCTCATTTCTCATTCTTCATTCTTTATTTTTAATTTCTTCTGTATTCTCCTTCAACATTCAATATTGAACATTCAATATTCAATATTCAATATTTACTGCTTGTCCCACCACAATCTCGTACCGCCATTGTCAGGGCCGTTCAGCGTTGCTGCTGCCCGTTTGGCGCCTTGTGGATTGGTGAGGTATTCATCGGGTGGAATGTTCACGCGACGGATAAAGACATCCGTTGACACTTTGCCACCGCTGTTATTGATCACAACCGGGAACAGTTTAGGATACCCTGTTCTGCGAAACTCGCTCCACGCTTCCTGTCCATCAGGGTACATACTGATCCATTTCTGGGTGATGATCCTTTCCAGTTTTCTCTCAAACGCATCCCCCTCTTCCCATTTAATTGTAATGGTGCTGAGCCAGGGCTTGTCTTTGGTAACGTTGTTCTGGCCAGGTGTTATGGCTTTCGGGTCAATATATTCAGCTGCTTTGCTTGTTGCATCAGTGAGATAAGTGGCAGCGCCCGATAATGAATGCTGGCTGAAAGAAGTGGTTACACCGCTTTCATAATTTTCTTTGGCAGTACCGGCGCCTGTCCATCCACGCAGGGCGGCTTCTGCTTTCAGGAACCAGGCTTCGGCGGCCGTCATCAATTGAATTTTGCTGGGGAATGTGATCAATGCCGAATAACCCTGGTAACGGCTTTTGGCATCGATGTTAATTCCGTTACGAATGCCTTTGTATTGTCCGGCTACAGCCGCATCAACGGCCGGTACAAAGTATTTCGGCAGGCGTGGGTCATTATATCCTGTTAAGATGGATTCCATCGGTGCGCCCATGCGAATATCGGCCCATGCATTGTTGATGGTGTTCAGCGGATGTTCGGTGGCGCCAATGTTGATATTGAAATTATCGCTGGCAGCGCTTAATATGCCACCGGCATTAGCCAGCGCCGCTTCGCCTTCTGTTTTTGCTTTGGCCGCATCGGCTTTAACAATACGCAATGCCAGGCGCAAGCGCAACGTGTTGGCAAACTGCAACCATTTCGCATAACTGCCATCATATACCAGGTCGGCATTTTTGAAAGTGGGCAATGGTTTCTCTGCCCGCAATGGCGTAAGGATCGCGATCGCTTCGTTCAGGTCTTTAAAGAAATTGTTATAGGCTTCCTGCTGGCTGTCGTAATCGTACCCGCCATCATCTGCCCGCATTTTATATTTTGAGTACATAATCGGGCCGAAAATATCGCTCACGCGGTGCATGGCTTCTACCTTAATGATCTTCGCCATGGCGTATAATGCAGGTGCTGTCGTTTTTGTCGTTGCCTCCACATTCGAGATCGGGTTCATTACACTGCCCACCGAACTGGAGTAGGCCGGGTTCAATGCCCACACGTTCCAGCCATCAACCAGGTCGTAGTTCATGTTGTTGCTGTTACCGCGAAATGGGGTAGGAGGCATCATATAGCCGCTGTATACATCAGCCATCAGGTTTTGCTGCAACTGGGTTACCCAGGCCGGCTGATACACATAAATGCTTTTCTGCGCTTCCTGTAATTGGGCTACTACCAACCCGTAATCGGGCAACAGGTCTTCATTGGTAGCGCCATATGGATTGGTATTGTAATCCTGGAATTTTTTGGTGCAGCCGGTTGCTAATATAACCGCCGCCGCCATCGAAAGAATATATTTTGAATGCTTGTTCATTGTTGTATTATTTGATTCTGTTTGTTGTTTGTAGTTTGTTGTTTGTGGTTGCTGCCGCGCTTTTTAGCTTACACTTTTTATTCGGATCTCGCTATCGTTCAGCATAAAGCGAGCCAGGCAAATAATAATGAGTACTCGAATAAATGAACCACAAACCACAAACCATAAACTATAAACCTGTTAAAAAGAACATCTGAAACTCAATCCCATACTCCGCGTAGCTGGCAATGCAAACACATCTATCCCCTGTAACCCGTTGCCGGTGCTCATGCTCAGCTCAGGATCATAGGGCGCTTCTTTTTTAATAAAGAACAGGTTGCGTGCCACCAGCGACAGGCGCATGTCTCTTATTATTTTACTGGTTGATGGTACTTTATAACCAATAGATAATTCGCGTAATCTGATATTGGTGGCATCGTACATATAATATTCTGTTATGCCGGCACGGCCACCTACGGTAGAATAGAATGTTTCAGCCGGAATAGCGCCGCTCCATTTTCCTCCGCTCACTTTGGTTGCATTGATGGTAACGCCGCCGTTATTGCGCGCGTCTGCTGTTACTTTCGATACACCGTATTCATCGAGGATGGCCTGCGTAATGCTCATTACTTTACCGCCAAACCGGCCATCGATCAATGCTGTAATAACAAAATCTTTTAATTCAAACGTATTGTTCCAGCCCGCCAGGAAATCGGGGTTGGGATTGCCGAGGAATTTGAAATCACCGCCTTGTGGTTTACCATTGTCATCAACCATAATGGAACCATCGGGGGCGCGCAGGAAGGTTTTGCCGTAAATATCGCCGTAAGAACCGCCTTCGCGAATACGCAGTGAATAATTGTTCACACCGGCAAGGGTGATCTCATATTGACCGCCCAGTTCAGGTAACAGTTCAATCACTTTGTTTCTGTTCCTGGTGAGGTTCAGGCTGCTGTTCCATTTGGTAGCACCTTTGCGTAAAACATCATATCCCAGTGAAAATTCAATCCCTTTGTTTTCTATGTTACCGGCGTTTACGAAGAACCTGCTTAAGCCGCTGCCCAACGGCGCACTGAACTCAAAGTACTGATCGCGGGTATTGGTTTTATACCAGGTGAAATCAAGGCTTAACCGGTTGTTTAATAATTTCCACTCTGTACCTATTTCAAATGAGCGCGCATCTTCGGGTTTCAGGTAAGTGCCGAGGTATGGACCAACCTGGATCGATCCATAATTCCCTGACTGAATGGTATTGGTTGGATTGGTTGAAAACGCTTCTACGTCGTTACCAACTTTGGCATAAGAGAAACGTACTTTACCATAATTGATCAGGGTTGGCAATTTTACCAGGTCGCTCACGATGGTGTTGATACCGGCAGAGAAGTAGGGATAGCCGCTTTTCTCTTTGGGCGTGAACGCCAGTGTGGAAGACCAGTCGTTACGCGCGGTAAGATCAATGAATATTTTTTCATCCAGGTCAAATGTACCGGTGGCGAATATCGATTGTACCTGGCGGCGCAAACCGGTTGGCTGTGCGGTTAATGCCGGTGAAAGGTTCATATTGCCAATTGTGAAAATGTTGGCAAAACGCAGGCCGCTGCCTTTTGAATCAAAGAAGTCGCGGTCCTGTTTTTGATCGTTGATGCTGGTGCCTGCATTAAAGCTGAACCCGATCTTATCGGTGATGGGGGTATTGCCTGAGATGATCACATCGCCATATAAAAGCGTACGGGATAATTTATCATTGGTATACCGGCCATTAAAATCAGACAGTGTTATTTGGGTAGAAGCGTATGCTTTTAATTCGTAATTGTCGTAATTGCGGTTGATGCTTCCCCGGGTCTGGATATTCAGCCATTTGGTAACGGGATATTTTAAGGTCACAGAGGCGAAGAGGTTATCTTTTCTGCCTATGTTGAGGTCCCGGTTCAGGACCCAGTAGGGATTTTGCTGGTTGTCAGATCCTACCAGGTCTTTGTCGTGGTTTATATTCCACCAGTCCTGCAACATCGTATTGCGGGTAGGCGAGAAGTATTCAAAATTCTTATACTGGTCGAAGTTCAGGCCTCTTGGGAAGAGGTACAAACCGGTAAGCGCGTTATAATATAAACCTGTTGAAGGCCGGTTGTTTGTTTTTTGGGTGCTGAAAAGGATATTGGCATCCACGTTCAGTTTGTCGTTAAAGAATTTGGAGGTTTGGCGGAAATTGAACGTGTGCTGTTTTAATTCACTGGTTGGCATAATGCCTTTGTTGCCAGTGTTTGAATAGGAGAAGTAAGTTTGTGCTTTATCGTTACCTGCGGTAAAGGCCAGCGTATTGATAAAGGTAGAACCTGTTTTAAAGAAAGGCTTCACATGGTCGGGGTTTGAACCGGCCGGGCCCCAACTGTAAATATTATCGGTGCTGGTTTGGTTGTAATTGTATTGCAGCTCGGGATAATACATGGGTTTTTCCATGGTGAAGTTGGAAGAGAAATCAACTTTGGCGGTACCGGCGCGGCCTTTCTTGGTGGTGATCATAATTACGCCATTACCAGCCTGGCTGCCGTATAAGGCCGCTGCTGATGCGCCTTTCAGTACGGTAATGCTTTCAATATCTTCCGGGTTCAGGGTGCTCAGCACATCGCCGGCATCGCGGCCTACGGTGTTGCTGCCACTGCTTTCTCCCCAAACGTTCATTGGTTGCGCACCGGAGAAGTTCGACATAGGCACGCCATCGATTACATATAAAGGTTGGTTCTCACGTGTTGATTTTTGTCCGCGCAGGATCACCCGCACCGAACCACCCAGTCCCGAGGCACTTGGATTGATCTGTAACCCCGCCACTTTACCATTAAGGCTGTTGATGGGGTTCATGTTCTTTACCGTAGTGAGCTCGGTATTGTTGATCTTTTGCGTGCTGTAGGTAAGGCTCTTTGAGCGGCGTTGGATACCTAACGCTGTTACTACCAGTTCACCCAGTTGTTGTGAATTTACTACCAGGGAGATCTGGATTGGCCTGTCATCGGTTACAGTTATTTGTTGGGTGGCATAGCCAATATTGGAAATAACCAATATGTCGCCTTTGTTGGCATCTATCGTAAACTCCCCGTTGGCGCCGGTGCTTACCCCTTTGCGTGTGCCTTTTACCTGTATGTTGGCGCCTGCGATGGGTTCTCCTTTTTCATTTAGTATTTTTCCTTTTATAGGCGTTGGGGGAGGTGGGGTTGCTATAGTAGTTATGGCTGAAATGGCTGTTACCGGTTTCTTCGTGATCACAACGGTATTGCCCTGAACGCTTAGTTCAAAAGGCGAGCCGGGCAGGCATTGCTGCAGCACGTCTTTTATGGAGGCGTTCTTTACATTAATAGAAACGGGTTTAAGACCCTCGAACAGGTCTTCACTATAAACAATTGACACGCCTGTTTGCCGTGATACCGCTTTAAATACCTTTTGTACCGGTACGTTTTTTAGCGACAGGGTTACAGTCTGCCCACTGGTATGGGCAACTGCATGCATACAGGTGACGAAAAGCAGGATCGTTGTTAATTTCATGAACTTAAGCAGTTTGTGCTTTTCCCGGCTGGTTATCCGGGTGTTTAATCCGTTCGTATATTTACGCAAACGGATCATAGCAGTTATTTGCATAACTTTGTTTGGTTTGGTGATTAATTAAATAATTCCTAACAGACTTGTTTATTATTACTGAACACCGCCGTTTCGTCTGGCCACGAAGCGGCTTTTTCTTTACACCCCCTGACCCCCTAAAGGGGGAAGTTGGTTTATTTTTATATTGTTCTGGTTTATGGTTTATGGTTTGTGGTTTGTGGTTTGTGGTTTTTTCATTCGGGATGATTGATATTATTCAAGCTTCACGAATTGAAATATTCACCATTCACCATTCACCATTCACCCTTGCAAAAACAATCGGCAATAAGTGCTTCTGGCGTTGGTGCTGCATTTATAGACGACTTACTTGTTGTTGTTGATTGATGCACTGTTCTCAATTGTTAAAACCACTACAACTCCAACAACCTTCTGCCTATTGCCAATTGTGTCTTGCTTTTCGTTACAATGTTCCAGTTCCTGAATAGTACTTTATAAAACTGTATTTATCATTTTCCCATTTGCACATTTGCACATTTTCCCATTTTCTCATTTGCACATTATTTTATAACGGTCAACGTTTTTCCTTCTAATTTGAAATGCAGACCATAATTTTCCAGCATCTTCAGGATGTTGGAAAGGTTCAGGTTGCGACTGATACGGCCCCCATATTTTTCATTGTTAGTTTTTGTTTCGTACCTGATATCAACATCGTACCACCGGCTTATTTGTCGCATGATCATTTTTATATCGGTTTCATCAAATTCAAACCAGCCGTTCTTCCAGGCCATTACCTTCTCTAGATCAGGCGAGTGGTTTATGGTAAATGGTGAATGGTGCGCGGAAAGAGGGGTGTTGGCTGCTATTACGGCCTGCTCGCCTGGTTTTAAGACCACTGACTTTTCCGACCCCTGACCGCCGGCTTCCGGCTTCATCTTTATCGATCCTTCAAGCAATGTTGTTTTAGTGGCATCTTCATCGGAATACGCATTCACATTAAAATGCGTTCCCAATACCTCAATGTCCTGGGTTTTGGTTTTTACATGAAATGGTTTCGATGCGTCTTTGGCGATCTCAAAGTAGCCTTCGCCATCCAGTTCCACTTCACGCCGGTTACCTGTAAACGAAGTAGGGAAGCGAAGGGAGCTGGCTGAGTTCAACCACACCTTTGATCCGTCTGCCAATACCAGTTGGTACTGATTACCCCGTGCGGTGGATACTTTATTATATACCACAGCAGGTTGGCTATTATTGCCGGATGTGTTTGCATAGGAAACCTTACCGTTGTTATTAACTACGGTTGCGCCGCCCTGTTGTGAAATGGTGCCATTGGCAGAATCCAGGATAATGGTTTGTCCATCTGCCAGCGTTAAGATCGCGGCATCGCGACCGGGTGGCAGGTCCTGGGGTTTTATGTTGGAAGTTTTTGTTTGCGCTACAGGGGGGGCTGGCTTTTTTAATAACCAGAAATAACTACCAGCGCCGATCACCATCAATAAAACTGCTGCTGCCGCTACGCTGCTATAGTTTTTTCTTGTTATGGGGATGATGGTTGCTTTGGGTTCCTCTAAATTGGTGGCGATCTGTTTATACATCGCTTCTTTTAAGGCTGCTTCCTCTTCGCCCGATAGTTCGATAGTGCCTGCCTTTTCAAGCCTGCGGTAATATTCTTCTATCAATGCTTTTTCCGCAGGGCTGGCTGTGCCATCCTGGTATTTATCCAATATGCTGAAAAATGAATGCTTGTCCATACTACTTATATATGTACCAAAAGGATAGCGGCACCCTACGGTTTGTTGTAAGTTTTTTTAAAAAAATTATAACTACCTGGGAAGGAGCAAGAAGTAAGGGGCGAGTGGCTAGTGGGGGAGCGTCAGTTACTAGTGAGTGATAAGTAGGAAGGTAATCAGAAGCTGGTAAAAAGTAGCGGGTAATGAAGTTTTAAAGCGCCTACTAGCTATTCACTACTCGCTACTGGCTTATTTAATCAACAAACTGCACCGAATAGATCATCGGTAAATAATTATTAATAACCTGCCAGCTTTCGCCGCGATCGGGTGAAAAGAACAGGTTGCCGGTAGTGGTCCCAAATGCAAGTGCATCGCCGGTACTTACCAAAGCATGGCGATATACAATATCGAAACAGTCTTCCTGTGGTAATCCTTTGCGAAGTTGTTTCCAGGTTTTACCACCATCATCGGTTCGGCAAATAACCAAACCATTTTTGATGGCCGTGCGGTTTTCATCGCTATCGGCGGGTGCTACCCAGGCCTGGTCGGGATTGTCGTCGGCAACGGCAATGGCAAAGCCAAAGCGGGCCGGTCCCTGGGGTTGGCTAACATCCTGCCAGTTCTTAGCGCCATCGGTAGTGCGAAAGATGCCGCAATGGTTCTGTTGCCATAATGCATCGGGATTGGAAGGCGCTGCTACTACGATGTGCGGGTCGTGGCCAACTTCCGCCTTGGGATCGGGCAGAAATTCGGCGCGTAAACCTTTATTACAAATAGCCCAGTTTTTGCCGGCATCGGTTGTTTCAAATACGCCGGCGCAACTGATGCCAATATGAATATGATCTTCGTTGCGGGGATCAACGATAATGGAATGAATACCGGGCAGGTCGCGGCCACCGCCAAACCAGCCTTCTTTGCGGGTAGGGTGTTTCCATAACGATTCTACGAGTTGAAAGCTGTTGCCTTCATCTTCACTCACAAACAGTCCGCCGGGGTCGGTACCTATCCATAACCGTGATAAATTATGATTGCCGCCATGCGCCATCGACCACATATAGCGGGTGGTGGCGGGCACGCCGTCTTTTACTTCTTCGCCTTCGGGGTAGGCCGGTGCGGTCACTTCTTCCCAGGTTTTACCTCTGTCTTTCGAGCGCTGTAATTTCACGCCCCAGTGCCCGTGGTCCTGACAGGCCCACCAGGTGCCGTTGCGCGGATCGGCATAAGCAATAGAAACTGGAACGCCTTCAAATGAGCAATTCTCTATTTTCCATTTATTGTTTTGAAAGCGATAAGCTATAAACCCTTTCCGGGTTCCCAATAAAAGCGTTGATTTCATATTGAATAATATTGAATATTGAACCGAAGAACTTCCAATGTCGAAGTGAATACCAATTAACTTTACAATGAACGTATTCCTGTATTCTACTTCGACATTCTACATTGGTTATTCGATATTTTTAATATTGAATATTGAACCGAAGAACTTCCAATGTCGAAGTGAAAAACTTATGCCTTGGGCAATTATCTTTCGATATGCATTTCTGTCTTTTACTTCTTCATTTCTCATTCAACATTTCTCATTTTTCATTAATTCTGTATTCCACTTCATCATTCTACATTGGACATTCGATATTCGATATTTTTAATATTGAATATTGAACCGCAGAACTTCCAATGTCGAAGTGAATACCAATTAACTTTACAATGAACGTATTCCTGTATTCTACTTCGCCATTCTACATTGGACATTGGATATTCGATATTTTTAATATTGAATATTGAACCGAAGAACTTCCAATGTCGAAGTGAGAAAACTTATGCCTTGGGCAATTATCATTCGATATACATTTCTGTCTTTTACTTCTTCATTTCTCATTCAACATTTCTCATTTTTCATTAATTCTGTATTCCACTTCATCATTCTACATTGGACATTCAATATTCGATATTTTTAATATTGAATATTGAACCGAAGAACTTCCAATGTCGAAGTGAAAACCAATTAACTTTACAATGAATGCATTCCTGTATTCTACTTCGCCATTCTACATTGGACATTCAATATTCAATATTCATTATCGCGCTATCCACCGGATAAGGCCTGCATAATATAGATCTCACTGTTTTCCCGGAACGGATCGGTAAGGGTAGTACGGTCTTTAATCATGGAGCCGTCTATGAAGATGTTTACATGTTGACGAAGGCGGCCCTGGTCGTCCAGCACATACCGGGTTACACCGGGATAGTGCGCCTCCAGTTCATCCAAAACGGCCCTGAGCGTTTTTCCGGCTGCGGTGGTATCGGTCAGCTTCGGAAAAAACCTTTTTAAAGCGTATGTGAATTTTACAATAACCATGGGCTAGTAGTAAGAAGCTAGTGGCTAGTGGGGCTCAATTTTGTGCTTTCCTACTCGCTACTAGCTACTCGCTGCTTCTAAGCTACTGAATTATTTTATTCAGAAAAGCTGACTTTGGATAAAGCCGATAAACCGGGAAACCCATTGGCTGAAGCTGGATTTTAAGCGATGAAAGGGGGCAAATGGCCACATATATTCATTATCGAAATGTCGCGGGACTGTATTTTGTTGTTAAATTACAGGCGGCTACGTAACACACGCTATAAGTTTGTACGTTGCCTATTTACCGGCAATCTGACCGTACATGTCCCGGACACCCTTCGATTCACATAACACACAGGAGGATAAGTCGCTGATCATTCATATGCGATCAGGCGACTATGCCGCTTTTACCCTGCTCTATAATAAATACATTCGCCAGCTCACGCAATACGGTTTAAAGTTCCTGCCCGATCTGCCGGCCGTGGAAGATGTGCTACATGATGTGTTTGTATGGTTGTGGACCAACCGGCAAAAAATCGATATTCATTCTTCCGTTAAAAGTTATTTATTTAAATCGGTTCGTACCTCCATGCTCCACGTGCTCGAAAAGCAGCACCGCTTGCAATCCCTGCAAGCCGACGAGGAACATACTTATACTTTTGATCTGCAGCTTACCCCCGAAGCACTTGTTCTACATAATGAAAACCGGCGACTGATAAGGCAACAAATTGAAAACGTGTTACTGACCCTCACCCCCAAACAGAAAGAAGTCATTTACCTGCGGTATTATGAAGGACTTAATTTTGAAGACATCGCCCAAAGCATGAACTTATCGGTAAAGGCCTGTTACAAATTAATGGGCAGGGCCATTGCTACGTTAAGGGAGAATATGGTTTGTAGTTTGTTGTTTGTGGTTTGTTGTTTGTGGTTTGTTGTTTATAGTTACCGGTTACCAGGTACCAGTTGCCAGGCCTTGTATGTCGATCACTCCATCTGTAATCGGGCTCTCTGAATTTTTTGCCCGGTAACCGGAAACCGGAAACCGGTAACAGAAAATTTTTTTCTCCCCATGGGGTAATTTTCCAAATATTCTCCTCATATACAAAACCCGCGCGGGGTTTTTTACAGCGAAAGCTTGCTTTTCATTGTAAACCATTATTAAATCAGTCACATGAGAAAATTAATGTATGCCATCAACGTGGTGGCTATGCTACTGCTATTGAACTTAACTGCAGCCGCGCAGGGAATTTTAAAGGGAACCATAAAGTCTGAAAGCGGCGAACCCCTGTCCAACGCATCAATTATTGTAGCTGGCAACAAAGGCGGAACTTCTACTGATACAACAGGAAGTTACAGCCTTTCTTTACCTGCGGGTACCTATAAAGTTTATGTTACCAGTGTAGGATTTAACCCCTATTCCCTTTCAGTTAAGATCGATAATTCCACCGTTACCAGAGATGTGGTGCTGCAATTTGCCGTGGCCGACCTGAGCGAAGTAGTGGTATCTGTGGGTAGCCGCGCTTCACAACGTACCTTCACCACCACGCCTTTACCGGTTGATAATATCAATGCGTCTGAACTGCAAAGTTCCGGACAATTATCATTTGATAAAGCCCTGCAATTGCGGGTGCCTTCTTTTAACAGCGTGAACACCCCGGTAAATGATGCCACTTCATTGTTAGACCCGTATGAGATCCGGAACATGGGTCCCAGTCGTACGCTGATCCTTATTAATGGAAAGCGAAAGAACCCCAGCTCGCTGGTGTATATTCAAACTTCACCAGGCCGTGGCGAAACCGGCGCCGACCTCGCTGCTATTCCCACCGAAGCCATCAAGCGGGTAGAGATCCTGCGGGATGGCGCTTCCGCCCAATATGGTTCTGATGCCATTGCCGGTGTAATGAACGTCATCCTGAAAGACCGGTTCGAGTATACCAATTTTAAGATCGCCAGCGGTTTAACCCACAAGGGCGATGGATTTTCTCTCCTCACCAGCCTGAACGGCGGCGCTAATTTTGGTAGCAAAGGGTTCCTCAATTATACCATCAATTTTCAACGGGAAAACAAGACCAATCGTCCGGGTAATGTAGATGCAGAGGGCGACAACAACGACTTAAGCGCCGGTACCGCCGCCAGCCTGCAGGAGGTGAGAGCCTTCCTGGCCCGTTTCCCCGATGCCAGAAATATCAATGGTACGCCAACCAATACGGCCGCTAAATTCGTGATCAATGCAGGGCTCCCGGTTAGCGAAAACACCAGCTTCTATGCCAATGCCGCTTACGTTTATAAAAAAGTGCAAAGCTATGCCAACTACCGCACGCCATACTGGAAACAGGATTATGGCCTGTTGCATGCCGCCGGTACAGAATACGTGGGCTACGGTCCCACCTTCGAAGGCGACTTAAACGACTATAACGCAACTGTAGGGTTCAAGACCATCAAAAGCGGTTGGACGAACGACATCAGCTTTACCACCGGTGGTAATAAACAATTGTATACCGTAGAGAACACGGTGAACCATTCGCTGGGATCAAAAAGCCCGATCCGGTTCAAACCCGGCGGTTATGGATTTAACCATGTGGTAGGAAATATTGATATCAGCAAGGAAGTGACGGATAGATTGAGCATAGGGTTCGGCAGCGAGTTTCGCAGTGAGAACTTCCAGATCTTTGCGGGCGATACCGCTTCGTATTCCGGCGAAGGCTCCAACTCATTCCCCGGCGTGAACGAAATAAATGCCATCAAAGTGAACCGCTTTAATATTGGGGGTTACTTCGATATCAGTTACGACCTCTCCAAAGCGATATTGATAAACGGTACCATTCGCGAAGAGTATTACAGCGATTTCGGTAGCGCCTTTGTATGGAAGATCAGTGGCCGCGCAAAAATGGCCGATGATAAACTCACGTTGCGCTCTTCTGTGTCAACCGGTTTCAGAGCGCCCAGCTTACACCAGATCAATCTGCAAATAGCACAGCAAAGTTTTGTGCCCGGACAAGGGATCCAGACAAAAGGTATCGTAAGTAATAAGAGTCCGCAGGCGCACCTGCTGGGTGTACCCGCATTAAAGCCGGAGAAATCAGTGAACTTTACAGCCGGTTTTGGTTTCACGCCAACAAAGAACTTAAGCGTAACAGTGGACTATTATCATATCGATATCAAAGACCGCATTATCCTCAGCTCCAACATTACGAATACAGCGGCCGGTAATACCGAGCTGGATAACGTGTTACGCGACAACGGCATTGTTGGGGTAAGCTTCTTCACCAATGGAATTAGAACTGTTACAGAAGGTATTGATGTAGTGGCCAATTACAGGAACATTCCGGTAAGCACTTCCGCCAAGCTCACCATCAACCTCGCTGGTAATTACACCCTGAACAACAAACTGGATGGCAACATCACCAATCCTAAATTGATCAGTGATGCCGGCCAGAGTACCTTTGATTATATTCAGGAAGCGTTGTTGTTAACCAGCCGGCCCAAATACAAAGCCATGCTGGGCGGTGATCTTTCTTACAGAAAATGGAATTTCTTCCTCGGCAATACGTTATTCGGACCCACTACCTTCCGTAATGATGGGTTGAATAAAAACCTGAAACTGGAATTTCAAACCAAAGTGCTTACCGACCTGAACATCGGGTATAATTTCGGCAGCCGGGTAAGTGCATCAATAGCAGTAAATAACATATTCAATATAAAACCCGAGTGGAAGTTGAAAGCATTGAATACCGACGGCGATGCGGTGCTGGGCGATGCGGCCCTGGTGAAAAGAAACATAAATGCCATTACCTTTAATGGCAGGTACAGCATGGTAACGTACGACGGATCGCATTTCAGTCAGCTCGGAACAACGTTTTTGGCAACGCTGAACTTTAAATTGTAGCTTGCCTGTAGGCTATGATAGAATTTACAACGACGAAAACAAATAAAGATCTTGAGCAGATCCTGGAGCTGCAAAAGCAAAATTTAGCCGCAGGGCTAACGGGAGAACAGATAACCTCGCAGGGATTTGTAACCGTTTCGCACAGTTTTCAGGATCTGCTTAAAATGAACGATATTGAAGCGCATGTGATCGCGAAGGACAATGACCGGGTTATCGCCTATATCCTGGCCATGACGGCCCGCTCGCGGTTCGATATTCCGATCCTTATACCGATGTTCGAGCTGTTTGAGCAGGTGAACTATCAGAATAAAAAGGTGGCCGACTGGCGCTATATGGTGGTGGGACAGGTATGTGTTGCCGCAGGTTACCGGGGGAAAGGCATCCTGGATGAATGCTATACTGCCTATAGAAATAATTTTAAAGACCGGTACGACTTTGCCATTACCGAGATCGCTACCAGGAACCAGCGTTCTATAAACGCGCATAAACGCATCGGGTTTGAAACGATACATGAGTATGTGGCGCCGGATGGGGAGGAGTGGAGTATAGTTGTTTGGAAATGGTAATAATTGTTTGTTGTTTGTGGTTTGTTGTTTGTTGTTGGTCCGAATATCGGGGTGCGCTATTAAGTTTTAGATCTCCGAACTTCTGATTTTATTAGTTACTGGAAAAAAATGAATGCACGAATTAAATAACCACAAACCACAAACTACAAACCACAAACTGATAGTTATTAAGAATAAAGACATTGAGATAACAATGGATAAATATAAAGAATATCAGATCGATGACTTCCTTCGGGACGAATCGTTTATCAATTGGGTATTGGATCCGGAGGGAGCAAATAACCAGGCGTGGGCTAAATGGATGAATGCCAATCCGGCAAATAAGGAAACCGCACAAAAAGCCATTGACACGATCCGTTCTTTTGATTTTAAAAAAGAACCGGTAGCCGATGATTTTTATACCAACCTGAAACTACGGATCGATAATACCATTGCCAATGAACAATTGGTAACTGTTGCCCGCAAACCGGTCGTTCGTCTTTGGTGGAAAGCTGCGGCGGTAGTGGCGGGTTTATTGATCGGCGCAGGGGTGCTGTATTATGTAAGGAAGCCTTCCTATACGTTTATTTCCACACCGTATGCAGCTATTAAAACGGTGCTGTTGCCTGATAGTTCAGAAGTAGTGCTGAATGCCAACTCATCCATCCGCTTCAACGCCAACCGTACCGGCAGCAAACGTGAGGTATGGGTAACGGGGGAAGCCTTTTTCAAAGTACGTCATCTTGAGCAGGCCGGAAAAGCACAACCCTTCGCCGTATATGCAGGGGATGCCGTGATAGAAGTACTGGGAACGGAGTTCAATGTAAAGAGCGTAAACAATACCACCGGGGTGCTCCTGCGACAGGGGAAAGTCCGGTTCAGTATTCCGGCCAGCCATTCCACAACGATCATGCAGCCAAACGATTATTGCCAGTATAATGCATCGCAGGGAGAAATTATTACCCGTGGCGCCAACCCGGTGTTGTTTACCTCCTGGATGGAACAGAAATACCGGTTCGAAAAAACGCCGGTGCAGGAGATCTGTACAACGCTGAAGGAATATTTTGGATACGATTTCATTATACGCAAACCCGAGCTGGCCACACAGCCGATTTCGGGTACGCTGGAATTACAGAATGAGCAGGTGATGCTTCGCATCCTGAGTGAATTGCTCAATGCAAAGGTAACCAGGGAGGGGAACCAGGTCATTATAGAATAATTGGAACGCGGAACGCTAAACGCGGAACGCGAAATACGGAAAGATCGAATTACCAGCGCGAAACCCAGCATTCGGGAAAAAGCGTTAAGCGTTCAGCCTTAAGCGTTAAGCATAATTTGTTTATGAGAAAAAGCCTGTATCATTATTGGCTTATTGTATTAGGTTTATCCTTATGCATGGTGTATACCGTGCATGGGCAGCGAATTGCCAAAAACGAAAAAAACGGCAAAACAACCCAGCTTACCATAGAACCCGAAAATAGTTTACCCCTTAAAGAAGTGATCGCCGTTCTGGAAAAGAGATTCCGCGTAAGCATTCTGTACCGCGAACAACTGGTGCAAAACAAGAACACCGTACTGGATACCCTCACCGACAGCAATCCCGATCATGCCTTACGCTCGCTGCTGACCCCATTCGGACTTACCTTCAAAAGAGTTTCCCCCACCCAGATCATCATTTCCGAAGCGCCCGGCCGCTATATAACAGATGCCAATAAAAAAGCGAACAGCACTACCAGACAATATAGCCTGTTACAGGGTTCCGTACGTAATGAAAAGAATGAACCGGTACAAGGCGTTTCCATTATCGTAATCGGTTTAGCCAAAGGCACCACTACCGACGCCAATGGCAATTACCGGCTGGCCCTGGAAGACGGCACCCACAAAATTTATTACAGCAGCGTAGGCTATAGCAGTTATGTAACCTCCATAAAAATGCAACGGGCCGATGCGGTGAAAAATGTAACGTTGAACAATGCCGCCACCGACCTGAGTGGGGTAGTGGTGGCGGTTGGCAGTCGCGCCGCACAACGTACCTTCACCAATACCTCGCTGCCGGTTGATAATATAAACGGCGCCGATTTGCTTTCTACCGGCCAGTTGTCGCTCGACAAAGCCCTGCAATTCCGCGCACCTTCTTTCAATACGGTGAACATGCCCGTGCATGACGCCACTTCTTTGTCTGATCCTTACGAGATCAGGAACATGGGACCGAGCCGTACGCTCATTTTAATAAACGGTAAAAGAAAGAATCCCGGTTCGCTGGCGTATATCCAAACTTCACCCGGGCGTGGTGAAACGGAGACCGATCTTTCTGCCATTCCCCTGGAGGCCATCAAGCGCGTTGAAATTTTGCGCGATGGCGCATCTGCTCAGTATGGATCAGATGCCATTGCCGGTGTAATGAATATTATTTTAAAAGACCGTTTTGAGTACACCAGTTTCAAAGCCGGTACGGGAATTACCAGCCGGGGCGATGGGTTTTCTGTTCACAACAGCATCAACAGCGGCGTTAATATCGGCGACAAAGGATTTGCGAACTATACCATCAATTTTCAAAAAGAGAACCGCACCAACCGGCCGGGTAAAGTAGATGCCGAGCAGGATAATATCGACCTGGGCGATGGCACTGCCGAAGGGTTGAAAAGAGTGAAAGCCTTCCTGGAACAATTTCCCGATGCGCGCAATGTGAACGGCACGCCGGCTATAACCGCCGCCCGCTTCCTGGTGAATGCCGCCATTCCGGTAAATGATAACGGTTCCTTTTATGCGAATGCAGCGTATGTATACAAGAACATTCAAAGCTATGCCAACTACCGCACGTCGTACTGGAAACAGGATCCCTATCATTTATTACATGATACTGCCTCGCCGTACCTGGGGTTTGGGCCAACCTTCGCCGGCGACCTGAACGATTACAATGCTACGCTGGGTTTTAAACAGGAGAAAGGGTTGTGGACTACAGATGTAAGCGCAACCATCGGCGGCAACCGCCAATTGTATTCGGTTGACAATACCTGGAACCCTTCCATGGGCGCGCAAAGCCCTACTTCGTTCCGTCCCGGTGGCTATGCCTTTCACCATATGGTAGGCAATGTTGATATTACCCACACCGTGAATGAGCAATTGTCTGTTGCCTTTGGTACCGAGTTCAGGAATGAGACCTTTACCATTTTTGCCGGCGACAAAGCTTCTTTTACCGGTACGGGGCCCATTTCATTTTCGGGCATTGCTAACATCAACGCCAATACGAGTAACCGGTTTAATATTGGCGGTTATCTTGATGTAAGTTATGATGTTTCGAAATCGCTCCTGCTCAACGCCACGGCACGGCAGGAGTATTACAATGATTTTGGCGGCGCTTTTGTGTGGAAGGTGAGTGGCCGAAAGAAACTGGCCGGTGATAAGCTCACATTGCGCTCATCGGTCTCAACCGGTTTCCGGGCGCCCGCGTTGCACCAGGTAAATTTGCAAATTGTTCAACAGATCTTTTCACCCGGCATGGGCGTGCAAACAAAAGGCGTGGTCAGCAATAAAAGTATGCAGGCCCGGGTGTTGGGTGTGCCGGCCCTGAAGCCCGAGCGATCTGTGAACTTTACAGCAGGCTTCGGCTTACGACCCTTCCGGGATTTCAGCTTAACCCTCGATTATTATAATATCAATATTAAGGACCGCATTATTCTCAGTTCCGACATTGCACATACCCGTAATAGAAATACAGAGCTCGATGCAGTACTAAGCGCCAATGGGATCATTGGCGTTAGTTTTTTTACCAATGGCATCAGCACCAATACGCAGGGGCTCGACCTGGTAGCAACCCTTAAAAACATCCGCGTGCTGAATACCGGCCGTGCAACCATTAACCTGGCCGGCAATTATACCATTGCCAATCAATTGCTGGGTGTGGTATCGAATCCTAAATTGATAGAGGATGCAGGCCAGGCAATTTTCGATTATATGCAGGAAGCTATTCTGTTAACCAGCCGGCCAAAATTCAAAGCTATCCTGGGCACTGACCTTACTTTGGCTAAATGGACCTTCAATGTAAACAACACCTTGTTTGGTCCGGCTACTTTCCGCAGCGAAGGATTAGACAAGAACATAAAGATGGTCTTTAAAACCAAACTGGTTACCGATGCAAATCTGGGCTACCAGTTCACGCCCTGGTTGGGCGCTTCCTTCACGGTAAATAACCTGTTCAATATTTTGCCGCAGTACCAATTGAAAGCATTGAACAGCGAAGGCCAGGCCATTTTGCAGGATCCCGTTGCGTATAGAAAGAACATCAACGCCGTTACCTTTAACGGCCGCTACCATATTGCTACGTATGATGGTTCACACTTTAGTCAAACCGGCAGTACTTTTTTACTTACTATTAATTGTAAGCTGTAGATTAAGCGAGTAGTAAGTGGCGAGTAGCGAGTAGGGGAAGGCAGTAGCGAGCTCCGAATATAAATCCCACTAGCTACTTACTACTTACTACTAGCTATACAATTAAACATTTACCTTGTGCTGCACGTTACAAACAAGCAATGAATCAAGAACAAAAAAGACTACATCAACCCCACTGGAAAAGATGGGGCTCTTATGTTTCAGACCGGCAATGGGGAACCGTACGGGAAGATTACAGCGCCAATGGCGATGCCTGGAATTTTACTACCCACGATATGGCGCGCAGCAAAGCCTGGCGTTGGGGCGAAGAAGGCATTGCCGGCATCAGCGACGACAAACAACTGTTGTGTTTTGCATTGGCATTCTGGAACAAAAGAGATGCCTGTGTAAAAGAACGCTACTTCGGGTTGAACAACCAGCAGGGCAATCATGGCGAGGATGTGAAAGAGTTGTATTATTATCTCGATGCAACGCCTACCCATTCCTACATGAAAATGCTGTACAAGTATCCGCAGCAGGAATATCCGTATGAATGGCTGATCCAGGAAAACGCCCGCCGCAGCCGGCTGGAACCGGAATTTGAATTGATAGATACCGGCATCTTCAATGAGGACAACTACTTCGATGTATACACGGAATATGCAAAAGCCGGCACCGACGATATCCTCATCAAAATTACCATTCATAACCGCAGTAAGGAAGATGCGAGCCTGCATGTGCTGCCTACAGTCTGGTTTCGCAATACCTGGGCCTGGGGCCGGCATGATTATAAACCTGCATTGTATAAGAACAGCGATCATTCCATCAGAATAGAACATGAGAAATTAGCGGTGTCGGAATTGTATTTCGAAGGCGATGGAGAGATGCTTTTCTGCGAAAATGAAACCAATACGCAGCGCTTATATAACTACGATAACAGGCAACCGTACCCCAAAGATGGCATTGTTGATCATCTGATCCATGGTAAGCGATCGGTGAACCCGGGCATGCTGGGCACGAAGGCCGCCATCAATTATGAATTGACGATCGCAGCCGGTTCCTCCCATACCATTCGCCTGCGGTTATGCGATCATGAAACCAGCGACGCATTTGTCGACTTCGAAGCTCTCTTCAACCAACGGCTGGCAGAGGCCGATGCGTTTTATGCCGATCAGCAACAGCACATTACCAATGAAGATGAAAGACGCATTCACCGGCAGGCGATTGCCGGCATGTTGTGGAATAAACAATTCTATTCGTATAAAGTACAGCAATGGCTGGATGGCGATCCTGCAACACCACCGCCGCCGCCCCAGCGTTGGCAGGGCCGTAATAACGACTGGAAACAACTCAACAACGAACATATTATTTCGGTGCCCGATAAATGGGAGTTTCCCTGGTATGCCGCGTGGGACCTGGGTTTTCATTGTGTGACCATCGGCATGGTAGACCCTGATTTTGCGAAGCAGCAATTGCAAATGCTCACGGAGGAATGGTTCATGCATCCGTCGGGCATGTTGCCCGCTTATGAATGGTCGTTGGGCGATGCGAATCCCCCGATACATGCCGGCGCCGTGTTCCGCATCTTCCGGCTCGATGCAAAAGCCAAAGGTGTAAAGGATTTTGAATTTTTGGAATCCATCTTTCACAAACTGCTCATCAACTTCACCTGGTGGGTGAACCGCAAAGACAAAGAGGATAATAATATTTTTGAAGGCGGTTTCCTCGGTCTGGATAATATCGGCGTATTTGACCGCAGCGCGCCGTTACCCGAAGGCGTTATTGCAGAACAGGCAGACGGAACCAGTTGGATGGCCATGTATGCATTGAACATGTTGCACATTTCGCTGGAACTGGCCACTCACAATAAGGCCTACACGGGCATGGCCACCAAATTTTTTGAGCACTTCCTGTACATCGCAGGCGCCATGGCCAATATGGGTAAAAATCATACCGGGTTGTGGGATGAAGAAGATGAATTCTATTATGACCAGGTACGCGTAAAGAATCACCAGGTCGTAAAGCTGAAGGTGAAAAGCATGGTGGGGTTGATCCCCTTGTTTGCGGTAGAAGTGATCACGAAGGAAACGCTGGATAATAACCCGGTGTTTGCCGAACGCATGAACTGGTTCCTGCGCCACCGCCCCGATCTGGCATTGCTTGTATCGCGCTGGTACGAGGAAGGCAAACAGGATACGCACCTGCTGGGCCTGCTGGGTGGCCACCGCATAAAAAGATTGTTGAGCCACATGCTCGATGAAACGCAGTTCCTGAGCGATTATGGCGTGCGCTCTTTATCCCGCCAGTATGCGCAGCATCCGTACAATATTAAATTAAACGGCGTTGAAATGAGCGTGCCGTATGTGCCGGGCGATAGCGACTGCGATATGTACGGCGGCAATTCCAACTGGCGCGGACCGGTATGGATGCCCATGAACTTCCTGATCATTGAAAGCCTGCGTAAATACCATTTTTATTACAGCGATGATTTTAAAATAGAATACCCCACCGCCTCAGGACATTATCTTACGTTGAAAGAGGTAGGAACGGAAATTGCCAACCGCCTGCTGGCAATCTTCCTGCGCAATGAACAGGGCAAACGGCCGGTGTTTGGCGATAATGATAAACTGCAAAACGATCCGCACTTCCGCGATCATCTTTTGTTCCATGAGTATTTTCATGGCGATAATGGCCGCGGCCTCGGCGCTTCCCATCAAACCGGGTGGACGGGATTAATTGCGAATTTAATTGTGATGAAGAATAGCCCAATAGCTGATTTGAAAATTTAGTAATTTGAAAATTTGAAAATGGAATACAGTTGCAAGTTTCAAGCTTCAAGCTTCACGCTTCACGCTGCACGCGAATACAGCCGAAAGCTGAAAGGGCTTTGCTAACAGCTTGTAGCTTGGGGCTTGAAGCTGCATTCTCTGCCCTCGTTGCCTTTATGCCTCTATGCCTCTATGCCTCTATGCCTTTTGCCTCTATGCCTTCTTTCAACCTTTTCTTCTCCCTTTTAGCAAAACGATTTTGTTTACAACGCACCATTTTATGCGGTATAAAAATGTATGATTGAGATCAGCACAAATGGCGTTTTTTGCGCATTCAGGCATGACAGGGAGTAGTTAAACTATTTCTTATTGCAGAAACCCATAACTTGCAGGTTCAATTAACCCCGTATTAATAGCCGTTTTCCTATCAAACAATAACCGTTTTCCCCCAACCATTAGTTTTTAGTTTGCTTCAACGATCATAGGTCGCTGGTGAATTAACTATTCCGGATAGTTGAAGCCGGACCCTGCTGCATAAGAATTCCATCTTGTTAACCTAAACCGTTTAGTTTATGGAGCAACCCCGCCATCAGGAAAGAAAATATTTTACCCTTGAAACCACTCCCTGGTATTTTGGCGCCTGGTTAAACCAGGCCCGGCATAACCTCTCCATTGTATTGAATGATCTCAGTATCAAATTAGGCAGTAAGGATATTACAGACGATGCCAGTTTGAAAGCCACCAAAGCAGTGCGAATACTGTGTGATGCCAACGCAAGACCAGACGATGTGCAGAAAGCGTTGGAATATTATGAAAAGAAGATGCCTTTTTTGTTTGCGATGCACTACAAATTTTTTAAGAATGAAGAGCTGGAGGATGAAGCGGAGAAGATAAATGAAATGCACGGGAATAACCTGAGTGCTTCGCCTGAAGGGTATGCAGCTATCCTGCATCAATTGATAGAGGTGTTGAACGCAGCCCGTAATCATTATTCGCATTACGCAACAACGGGTGAATTATCAGTCCCGGAAGATTTCTTTTATCTTCTAAATGACGCATTTGACGTAAATGTGCGCATGGTAAAAAGACGGTTTGGGCTGGAAGAAAGCGATATTGATCATCTCCGGCGGTTTATTCCCAATAAAGACCCCAACAACAAAGGCAGGAACGGTAAAAAATTAAAAGTTATTCCAAACCCCGCGTTCAGGTACCGGTTCAATAAAAAAGACAGTAAGACCCATTTTTCAGAATTTGGGTTGGCTTTTTTTTGCTGCCTTTTTTTAAAACCCGGCGATGTATACCTGTTCCTTAAAAAAATAAGCGGGTTTAAAGCGGGCGATACGCCGGCTCAAAAGGCCTCATTAAATGCTTACTGCATTAATAATTTACAACTTCCTTTAGAAAGATGGGAAAGCGATAACAGTATGCAGGCCGTGTTCCTCGATATGTGCAACGAATTGTCGAAAGCGCCCAAAGAATTATACGATACGCTGCATCCCGATAAACAGCAATTATTTATAACCAGCCGGGCTGCCACCGAAGATGAGCAGGAAATGGACGATATGGAAGAACCGGAACCGGAAACAAAAATGGTAAGAAAGCATAACCGGTTTACCTTCTTTGCACAACGGTATCTCGACCTTACGAATGCATTTCCCAACCTGCGCTTTGCCGTGGACCTCGGCAATTTCCATTACTCCATTTATCCCAAAGTTATTGCCGGCAATCGGGAAACCCGGCATTTGACCAAACACCTGATCGGGTATGGCAAACTGGAAGATTTCGATGTAAAGAACAGGCCGCCGCAGTATGCAGAAAAGTATTGTACCCCTGAGCAGCATAACCAGGAAATGCCGCCGCAATATATTCCGGAAATCTTTCCGCATTATCAGGTAGAGAATAACCTGGTGGCCATAAGTATAGGAGAGAAGAACGCCTGCTGGCCCGAATTGCAAACCGAATCTACCGGCGGACAAAGATCTTACCCTTATAAATACATAAAGAGCAAAGAAAAAAGACCGGATGCTTACATCAGCACGCATGAATTGCCGGCCTTGCTTTTTTATGAATTGGTGCAGGATAAAAAAAGCGGACAGGAAATTATTCTACAACATATGCGGAAGGTGCGGGCCTTCTTCAGCGAGATCAAAGCCGGTATGGTGCAACCGGTAAGTAATAGCTTGTTGCCAAAGCCGGGTACAGCTGACATTGTAGAAGGAAAGAACAGGGCGTACAACGATCGCTATAAAGCGTTGGAGGAATTACTCAAAAGCCGGCACCTTAAAGCAGCCTGGTTGCCAGAAAAGCTCCTGCATTATTTATTGGGCATTGAACAAAAAGGCGAACAACATACGAAGGAAATAGCCGTTCAGCGATTAACGGATATGATAACCGACGCTGTTGAAAAAATTGAAAGAATGGAATTGCGGGAAAAGTCAGCAGTTAAGCCCGGCAAGAAAGCGTTCAGAAAAGTAAAAGTGGGAAAGCTGGCCGATACTTTGTCGGCAGATATGATGCAGATGCAACCCCCGGTTAAAAATTCCGAAGGTCAGCCTCTTCCTTCTTCCAAAGCAAATACCACGGCCTTCCGGGTGTTACAAAGCCATCTGGCATTTTATGGCGCTCATAAAGATAAGCTGCGCGATATTTTCAGGGCATGTAAGCTGATTGGCGGCATAAACCCGCATCCCTTCCTGCACAGGATTGATGTAAGCGGGCAAACGGGTATTATTGAGTTTTACAAGGCTTATTTTATAGAGAAGGTCAAATATTTGAACCATTGTAAAAAAGAAAGGCGGTATGCCTGCTATCATTTTCTGCGGCTAAAAAATGCGGCGCACGATATCCCGCATTTAGTAGAAGAATACCTTAACGAACATCCCGAAACAGGGCATTGTGCTTTTAATCTGCCACGGGGCCTGTTCTTACAGGCAAGTCTGGATTATTTTAAAGAGCATGGTTCACCCGTTATGCAGGAGTATATAAAATTGCATGCGGGCAGGATCAATAGTGTGCATTTGATCAATTATTATTTTCAGCACGAGCACAAAGATGCCGCGCAGGATTTTTATTCGTGGCCCAGGCAGTATGAGTTGTTCAAAACACCGTTTGCAAAGAATGGGTATAATGATCATTATACTATTGCTGAAAGAACAAAAAGGGTTCCGGCCCTGAAAGAAATAATAAAAGCAGATGAAACACAATTGGCGCAATTGAAAGCAACTGCGCGAATAGATAAAGAAGAGATTGTTGCAGCACTCAGAATTTATCGGCAGATACGGGAGATGAACAATTACCTGGTAGACCGCTATCAAAAGAAATACCCCGGAATGATCGATTTACACCGGGCCCGGTTCAGTAATCATGATGATTGCAGAAAGGTAGTTGCAAAAGCCCGGGCAATTATAGATGACCATATCAATAATGTAGAAAAAAGAATACGATCGTACCGGTGCTTTTTAGAGAATGAACAGTACCTGCGGTTGGTAGAAGTGCAGGATAAGCTGTTGTTTTTATGTATTAAGAAAATGCTGGCGAACGCGGATAATAAATTGCAGTTATTACATGCCAATGAAACCACTGTGCAGAACGGTGACACCTTCCTGCTAAGAAATATAACGGCGCCCAATACGCCGGGCAATTATAAAAGTATGCTGAATTGTAAACCAGTCAATGGCATTTCGATTACGCTTCCTTATTACGCTGTTAATGAAAGAGGCGGGTTTAAAAAGCAGGAAGGCAAAAAAATACTTTTGGGCGAGGTGGAAATTTTCGACAGACATTTAAAAATAAAGAACAATGGCAATTTCAGGAAGCTGCTGAAAGACAGGCGGCTTAACAACCTTTGTTTCTATTTTATGCCGGATAATGAAGGGAAAATTTCATTAGAAAGGAATGTGCTGGAGAATGAATTACACGCCTATGAGCGGCAACGATTGGTGGTGTTGGAAAAAGTAGCTGAGCTGGAGAAAGCCCTGTACAGTAAACACGAGGATCAGGCTGTTGATCTTTTTTATAATAATGGCAGGCAGGAGCATAAGCGGTACCTGGCGTTTTATTTTGCCCAATATATCTCAGGTTGTCAGGAGGTGCAGGCTAAATTAAATGCTATCCGGAATGGCTTTTTACACAATCAATATCCGTTGATAGCAGAGGCGGCCTTTAAAATTGCGCCGGAGGTATGGGCGCAGCAAAATGCAGCATACGTTCCATCAGCAACCGGAAGTACAAAAGGGTATGGTTTAATTGAAAAGATTGCCGCCTTTGCAGAAGAACAGTATTCGATCATGATTGCTAAAATAACAGGTTGTGTAAGCCCGCCATTAGCAGGGTGGTTACAACAACAAGGTTGATGAATTAATACAAATGAAGTTGTAGAAGCCTGCACTTAGCAAGGTGATCACAACACGAACGGTAATTGAAATGGAATGAAATGAGTTGCAGAAGCCCGTGTTTTACAGGGTGATGTCAACAGAAAGAAATAGGTCATGTAATTGAATGGAGTTGTAGAAGCCCGCGTTTAGCAGGGAGGTTACAACAAACAGGGTGGGCCGTTCGCGGAAGCGGGCGGCTCTTTTTTTGTATCATGCCATGGACGAGACACGCCCCGGATACTACTTGAATGGGTGTTAGGTTCCTGGGTATTCTATGGGAACGCTCTAAGCATTCTCTAAAGATGCTCAATGCAGTAATAGTGGTATTGTAGGGTTCCCAGAGAATACCGGTGCAATACCCAGGCCATATCACTACCACTTCGCTATCAGTTTCCCACCCATTCATAACCAGTTGCGCCAGCTCCAAGCCAGGGTTTCCATCAAAGGATAGCCTTTTATGGTAAAAATACGGTCGATACAGCGCTGTTTACTAATACGATATTGTCCTAGGTCAATCTTTAGATAGTCATGGAGATATTGTGTAATTTTTGTATATTTTGCATTGCCTACCATTATCTCTCTCATCCTATACATGCAGATAAATGCTTGCCCCAACCAACGAAACATTTTATAATGTAGCCCTATTATTCATGAAAGAACAGCTTGAACCGGACGATTTACTGGCTTTTACCCAGGGAAAAGAGGAAGGATTTATTGCCGTATATAAATTATATTACCAGGAGATCAGGTATTTCACGTTTAAAATGTTGGGAAGCAAAGAGGAGTCGGAAGACATTACAACGGAGATCTTTCTGAAGCTGTTTAAAATACACGAGCGATTTACAACGCAGGTCAATATCAAGGCATTCTTATATGCCAGCGCTAAAAACAGTTGCATCGATCACATTCGAAAAGTAAAGCGACGAAAGACGATAAAGAAAGATTTTTCAGACACCAGTACCGGCGAATTTGCCAATGAAATAGAAGATGTAACGGTAGAGCATGCGATCATTGAGACCGTTATGATCAAAGAAATTTACGAAGCGGTAGAAGGGTTACCCGATAAATGCCGGCAGATCTTCAAGATGTTGTATTATGAAGGGTTGAAACCCGATGTTATTGCCCACCAATTGTCCATTACTCCCGAAACGGTCCGCAGCCAGAAACGACATGCCCTTGAATTATTGCGGGTTCGCCTGAGCGACAACCAGATGGCGTTAGCCGTGATACTCACCTTAAGCCTGTTGGAATGTGGTCAATACCTGAATGCGGCCGACACTTTTGCATAAAATGCAAAAAAAAGTTGCTCTACTCTTTGCACGTTTTAAGGGGTTACACGTATTAGTATTAATAAATTGTTAACGCACCGTTAGCTAAATATTATCCCTGATGGGATATGGTACATTATTATAGTCATGCCTCAAATTCATAATATAGAGTACATAGGACATTTGATTGCCAGGTATCTGCGGGAGGAGTTGACCGGGCCGGAAAACCAGGTATTACAGGAATGGATACATGCATCGGATGTTAACAGGGAAAAGTTTTCAGCGCTGATCAGTTCTGAAACGTTGATCCGGAACCTACGAGCCTGGAAGGAGGCGGGAACTGGTGAAGAGCTGGTATGGCAACGAATAGATAGATACCTGAACCCAAAGCCCCGGAACATATTTAGTTTATACCGGGTAAGTATTGCCGCAACGATACTGCTGGTAGCCGGGTTGATAGCCGCGTGGTACTGGTTATTGCAAAATAAAAAGGAACAGCCGGCAGTGGCGCAAACAGAAACCAGGCCGGTCAATGACGTATCGCCCGGGGGATTTAAAGCAAAGCTTACGTTAGCAGATGGTTCAACTATCGTATTGGATAACGCTGCGAACGGGCAACTCTCGGAACAGGCCAATACCGCCATCGTTAATAAAGACGGACAATTAATTTATACGGCAGGAAAAAGTAACGCCGGTGCCGGCAACGCTGTGGTATATAATACACTGTCCACAGCTAACGGCGAAACGTATATGTTAACGTTGGCAGATGGAAGTAAGGTATGGTTGAATGCGGCATCGTCGATCAGGTATCCCGTTGCATTTACAGAGAAGGATAGGAGGGTAGAGATCAGTGGGGAGGCGTATTTTGAAGTGACGCCCGATGCGGGTAAGCCCTTTTTAGTGCAGGCAGGGGCGATGGAAGTAAGGGTGTTAGGAACACATTTTAATATCAATTCGTATTGTGAAGAATCGTCGATAAAGGCAACGTTGCTGGAAGGGAAAGTGAAAGTGCGCGACGTTAGCCAGGGCAAGGAAGTTACTTTGAAACCAGGAGAACAGGCCGCATTGGCGTCCTCCCGATCGCAATCGGGACCACTAGCTACTTACCACTCGCCGGATCTGGAAGAAGTAATGGCCTGGAAGAACGGGAAGTTTGTGTTTAACGATGCAGACATACAAACCGTGATGCGACAATTAGAGCGTTGGTACAATGTAAAAGTGAGCTATGGGTATGATATAAAGAAGCAACCGATCAATGTAACCGGACAGATCTCGAGGTTCAGCAATGCCTCCAAAGTGTTGGACATGCTGGCTGCTACCGGTTGGTTACGCTTTACAATAGAAGGAAAGAAGATAACGGTCATGAGCCGTCGCTAAGGTCCTGAGCGTAGTCGAAGGGATGAGCATCCTGAGCGAAGTCGAAGGACGTCAGCAACATACATCCAATCTCCTGTAGGAATTTATCCAGAAACATCTCATCTAGTCTAGCTGCCTTATCAAATATAACCGCCATTAACCATAACCCTCCTTAGCAATTAACTAAAAACGGCAGTGTTCTCACCACTGCCGCACGACTTAGTTAATTCGTACAAATTGGCATCTGCATTATTAACTAAACCAAAGCAAAGCTATGCACAATTTTCAGCATGGCAAAGTTTCCGTTTTAAACGGAACTGAACCAAAACTAAACCTGCTCGGGAGAGCACAAATATGGCGGATTATGAAGCTCTGCGCCTTCATATTATTGGCTGGTTGTTTAAACGTATATGCTACGGGCTATGGGCAGAAGATTACCCTGTCGGAAAAGGACGCGCCACTCACTAAGATCTTCAAGGAAATACAAAAGCAAACGGGGTATCATTTTCTGTACATCAGCCAGCAGTTAGACAATGCCAAAAAAGTAACGATACAGGTAAAAGATGCTTTGGTAGATGACGTATTGCAGTTGGCCTTCAGGGAGCAGCCGTTTGGGTATGAGATCAGGGAGAAGACGATTGTGATACAGGCTAAGCCCATCTCACCAACGCTTACCCCTGAACCAACGACACCTGTTTTGCCCGAGGTACGCGGTGTGATCACCGACGAGAATGGCGCACCTGCCCAGGGGGTAAACGTGATGGTAAAAGGCACCTCCAAGGGCACCACAACGAATTTAAGAGGGGAATTCATTTTGAAAGATGTAAATGAGAACGCCATATTACTTATAACTTCTGTGGGTTATGATCGGCAGGAGATATTAGTGAAGAATAAAAGTTTTGTTACGCTGCAGTTGCGTGTTGCTGTGGGGAATTTGGATGAGATGCAGGTGATTGCGTATGGGACGACGTCGAAACGGTTTAATACGGGGAATGTAACTACTGTTAAGTCTACGGATATTGAAAAGCAGCCAGTAACGAACCCATTACTTGCTCTGCAAGGTAGAGTTCCTGGCATGCAAATAATACAGTCTACGGGTTTACCGGGAACAGGCGTTACCGTGCGAATCAGAGGACGGAACAGTTTTGAAAATGGTAACGACCCACTATATATTGTTGATGGTGTACCGTATCCAAGTCAAATGTTACAGGGTTTAGAAAATCCTATTACTGGGTTTTCTGGTGCATACGGTCCTCAACAAGGCAGAGTCTCAGGAAGCCCATTGAGCTACCTCAATCCTGGTGATATAGAATCTATTGAAGTTTTGAAGGATGCTGATGCTACTGCCATCTATGGCACCCGTGGAGCAAACGGCGTAGTGTTGATTACAACAAAGAAAGGTAAAGTTGGACCAACTAGGGTGGATGCTAATGTTCAATACGGATGGGGAAAAGTGACCAAGTTTATTCCTTGGCTAAATAGTAGGCAATATCTAGATATGCGTTATGAAGCATACATGAATGATGGCATTGATCCAGCAACTTTAAAGCCTAATGCCAATAACTATGATTTAACCCTATGGGATACTACACGGTATACTGATTGGAATAAACAATTGATTGGCGGCACTGCCCAATATTCTAACATCCAATTGTCATTGTATGGTGGAAATAGTAATGTGCAATATAGGATAGGGTATAATTACAATAAGCAAACTACGGTCTTCCCGAAAAGCTTTGGTGATCCGAAAGGTTCTTTAAGTTTTAGTATAAACAGTTCCTCCAACAACAAAAAACTAAACGTACAATTGTCCGGTAGTTATCAATTGGATAAAAATGAACTGCCAAATTATGATCTTTCGATGTATACTAATTTTGCACCCAATGCCCCTGACTTATATAAAGAAGATGGTAGCTTAAATTGGGCGGATCATCCAACTACGGGTTTCCCGACTTGGGAAAACCCACTAGCAAAATTAAACACAAGATATAGACGGAGGGTAAACAACCTAGTTACTAACGCTGTATTCAGCTATGAAGTTATTTCCGGATTGAGTATTAAGCTAAGCGGTGGATATAACAATATGCAATCTATAGAAAGTAAAATATTTCCTTCAACTGCATATGCTCCAATTTATAGACCACTTGTCAGAGCTAATCTTTGGTCGGAATTTGCCCATGCCCAAAACGATAATTGGATCCTTGAGCCACAGATCACCTTTCAAACCCGGGTTTCACAAGGCAGATTAAGTGCATTGGTGGGAACAACATTTCAGCAAAATGACAGCAAAGCTGAATCAGTAACGGCCAAAGGATTTAATAGTGACTTAGTAATGGAAGACCCTAAAGCTGCAACATCAATTACAGTAGATAACTCATTTAACGCCACCTATAAATACAATGCTGTTTTTGCCCGGATAAATTATAACTATAATGACAAGTATTTAATAAATTTCACCGCACGGCGTGACGGGACCAGCCGCTTCGGTCCAAATAAGCGGTTTGCAAATTTCGGAGCGGCTGGAATAGGCTGGGTTTTTTCAAATGAAAACTTTATAGGAAAGAATTTGCCAATTCTTAGTTTTGGAAAGATCAGGGCAAGTTACGGCACTACGGGTAGTGATCAAGTGGGAAATTACCGATACTTAAACTTGTATAACTACTTAAATTTCGATGTGGCCTATCAGAATAGCCTTTCTCTCCAATTAAATGGTCTATTCAATCCGGATTTAGCTTGGGAGGAAACTAAGAAGCTTGAGGGAGCCATTGAATTAGGTTTCTGGAAGGATCGTATATTTTTAAGTGTATCCCATTATCGCAACAGATCGTTTAACCAGCTAACCACTTATAGTTTACCATCCAATACTGGAACTACTGGCGGGATACCCGCTAATCTTGACGCAACTATAGAAAATACTGGATGGGAAGTTACCCTGAGTTCGACGAATTTTCAATCAAAAAACTTTAAATGGACAAGCTCGATAAATTTAAGTGTACCCCGTAATAAATTGGTTTCAGTTGGTCCCAATACCCCCAATATTGATGATAGGCTAGTGGGCCACTCAACGTCAACAAGATTTGTATACAGTTTTGCCGGTGTTGATCCAGTCACAGGACGATACCAGTTTTATGATGGGAAAGGTGGATTTACTTTTCAACCAGATACAGCCTATGAGCCAGGTTCGTTTGGGCGCTATACGGAATATGCATTGAACACAGATGTGACATACTTCGGTGGTTTTCAGAATGGCTTTTCATGGAAGCAGTTTCAAGTAGATTTTCTATTTTCATTTGAAAAACGGTTGGGCGAAACGAACCAACGAGGTAATATTCCAGGTAGTTTTTCTCTGCCAAGTCGCCAAAATCAACCTGTTTCAGTTTTAGATCGTTGGCAGAAACCAGGAGATAATGCTTCAGTGCAGAAGTATAACCAGGATTATAGTATTTATAAGCAATTTGAAGCATATACACAGAGTGACGGAGCTTGGATGGATGCATCGTATATCCGGCTTAAAAACGTATCCCTTTCATGGCAATTGCCTACAAGAATCAAACAAAGAGTGCACCTGCAAAATGCACGGTTGTATACACAAGCACAAAACCTTTTTGTGATTACAAAATATAAAGGTAGCGATCCTGAAACGAGAAGTCTCATTTCATTACCTCCATTACGGATATGGACCGTTGGATGTCAATTAACCTTCTAATGATGGTAGCAAAGACAATTTAAAAACTAAATATGATAAAAATGAAGTCAATATATAGTTTCTCTAAATATCGCTTAATGCACAATCGAAGAATTGAAGGATTAACAATCTTACTCATGGTGGCTGCCCTGTCAATTGCCTCTTGCAAGAAATTCGTTGATGTGCATGCGCCGATTACTTCATTAACAGGGCAGAACGTGTTTACAAATGATGCTACCGCAGCTTCTGTTTTGACTGGTATATATGGTTTAATAGGAAGTGGTAGTGTTTACACAGGTGCAAACGGAATTTCATTAAGAAGTGGTTTGTCTGCTGATGAGCTAACACTTGCCAGCGGAACTTTTTTTGGCAATAATCAGCAATTATACCAAAATAATTTATCTGCACAGATTCAACTTTCACCCAGTTATTGGGAGGATTATTATCAAAAATTGTTGACAGTGAACTCTGCATTGGAAGGTCTTAATGCATCAAAAGCTCTTACCAATGCGGTAAAAAATCAGTTGTTGGGAGAAGCATATTTTTTGCGTGGTTTTTTTCACTTTTACTTGGTTAATTTTTATGGAGAGGTGCCACTATCGCTGACAAGCGATTGGCGAAAAAATGCAGTTGCTTCAAGAACGGCTAAAAATCAGGTGTTACAACACGTAATTGAAGATCTGAAACAAGCACAGGATTTACTAAGCGACAAGTATGTGAAAAGTGATGCCCTGACATTTTATAAGGATGGAAGTGAGGAAAGAATTCGTCCCACTAAGTGGGCGGCAGCAGCAATTTTAGCAAGAGCGTACTTATATACTGGTGATTGGGCGAATGCAGAAACTCAGGCGACGTTAGTCATCAATAACAATAGTTTGTATAGTCTTAACACTTTAGCCAAAGCATTCAACAAAAACAATCCTGAAGCTATTTGGCAAATTCAATATGTTAATAATGACAGGAATACAGAAGGTTATCATTTTATTTTATCTGGGTTACCAAATTTTTTACGCCCAACATATTTAAGTAGCTTTTTATTGGGTGCATTTGAATCGGGTGATAAACGTCGGGGTGAATGGGTTGGGGGTTATAGCAGTGGATCTGACACATTCTATTTCCCCAAAAAATATAAAGCTCAGAGTAATCCTAACAATTCTGAATATCTGATGGTATTAAGGATAGCTGAGCAATACTTGATTCGGGCAGAAGCCAGGGCCCAGCAAAATAATTTGACAGGCGCTATAGATGACTTAGATAAAATACGGCAAAGAGCAACGCTCCCTTTAGTTGCTGTTACAAATCCAGCTATTAGTAAATCGGCTCTGCTTGACGCAATTCTTCATGAACGCCAAGTTGAATTATTTACTGAATGGGGCCATCGTTGGTTTGATTTGAAAAGAACAGGAAAAATAGACGCTGTAATGGGCACCGTTCTCCCTGTTAAAAGACCTGGATTTACCTGGAATACTAACTGGCAATTGTATCCTTTGTTGCAGGGCGACATTAATCTAAATCCCAACCTGGCTCCAAACAATCCAGGATATTAAGGTAGGTGATGAATGGTCGCCATTTGTCTTGAACTCTGATAAAACGAATTAATGAACGCTATGAATTAATAGCAAATTTTCCACAGCACAAGATGCTAGAAAATCATTCAAGGCGATGCTTAGAAAAGTTCAGGATGACAGGTTGGGAACGATTTGTGAAAAACAATCGATAAGCAAAGGTGAACAGGAGCATTTAATTCAAAGTGTCACCTTCCCAGGCGATCATAGATGATGTCCGAGATACATCATCTATGAAGGAATCAACGACAGACAATCATAAAAAAGTGTCACCTTGATTAAACAAAAAAACAAGCCAAAAATATGAACAACATTAAAATGCATTTGTGCTTAGTAGTGGTATGTTTGCCTTTGTTATTACAGGCGCAGGATGAAAAAGGCATCAAATGGGCAACCGGTCTTTCATGGGAGCAAGTAAAGGAAAAAGCAAAAAGGGATAATAAATATATCTTTTTAGATTGTTATGCCACGTGGTGTGGTCCATGCAAAATGATGGATCGGGAAATTTATCCTTTAAAAGTGATAGGCGATCTATATAATGGGAAATTTATTTCAATCAAAGTACAATTTGATCGAACTGAGAAAGATGATCGTAATACAAGAAATTGGTACCAAGATGCGGAGAAAATACTTACAACATACAAAGTGACAGCATATCCAACTTTTTTATTTGTGACGCCTATGGGGGAATTAGTACATAGAGCAAGCGGCGGAATGAATGGAGAAAAAATGTTAGCCATGGCTAACGATGCTTTGGAACAAAAGGGATATGCATCATTAATAAAAAGATTCAATAATGGGCAATATGAGAATCTGAATTTGAAAGAATTAGCAGTTAGTGCTAAGTATGCCGGGGAAGATAGCGTTAGTAAGGAAATTGCTACTGTTTATCTTAAATCCCTTAGTGCGCAGGATCTCATAAATCAGGATAACTTGCCATTTATACTCGGTTTTGCTGAAAAGGATAAAAGGTGGGCTCAACAGGTATGTATGCCTAAAATTAAACAATTATCTCTTCCGCAGTTAGCCAATCCGCGAGCTATTCGATTTCTTTTAAATGTACTCAAAAATGATTCATTGTCTCGAAAAGCAAGCGATTATTGGTTAAACGACATGAAAGATAACCAAGTATTTAATAGGGACACTTTAGATTGCTTAAAAGCATTCGTGCGTAATTCAACTGACAAAAGTTTCGTGCTGTTATTTAAAAATGCTGAGCGGGTTGATAAAATAATGGGCAAAAAGAACTGGACTGTTGATGCGTTAAGCCATGTAATTATAAAAGAAGAATTTTTAGTACCAACCTATTACCCAGCTGTAAAAACGATTAAAGATAATACAGCGGGGATAAAGTTAACTGACCCTGATTGGAAAAAGCTAAACGCTACAGTTGCCTTTAAATATGGAACTAAATATGCTAGTTGGCTGCAATTCACTCCTAAAATCATTTGGTATAATCTTATAGGTAATAAAAAGGAATATACAAAATATTTGGTTTCAGAAATGGAGCGTACTGCAGGATGGGAATTACATGGCCTGGTATTGAATAATTATTGCATGGAAGTTTTTCGATATAGTATAAGTAAGACGGAGCTTAGAAAAGCCGCCGCATGGATGAAAAGATATTATAGTAAAAATCCAAAAGAAATGAGAACGGATGCTTCAGGCTTAGACACATATGCAATATTGTTATATAAAGCAGGACACATTAAAGAAAGTCTTAAGTTGGAACAGAAAGCAGCAAAAATAGACCCTAATAACAATGAAATTGCAAATAATCTTTCGAAGATGAAAAAAGGGCTTCCTATTTGGCCAGTTGGTTTTGATGTCGTGAATTAGTGAAAATTGTGTAACTTATAGTTTAGTTACTCGTTAATATTTTATTCGCTTAAAACATGAAATTATTTTTATTCCTATTTTTTTGTATAGCGTTTCCCCTATCTATTACTGCACAGAAAAAAATCATAGACAGTACTGTATTTGATCGATGGCCTACTTTAAATAGTCCTGCGATAAGTGCCAATGGAAAGTATGTGGTCTACATAGTTGACAAAATCCCGAGCGATGGCTATACATTGGTAATACACGCATCTGATGGTAAATGGAAGAAGGAAATTGTAGGAGCTTTATACCCGCGTTTTACAGAAGATAGCCGATGGCTGTTATGTAATTTTAATACAGACAGTCTTTGCTTATTGGAACTAGGCACGGAAAGAACAAAATATTACTCACATGTACAAAAATACGAAGTTGTAGGTTTAGGAAGACGGCAATGGATTGCAATGAAGAGGAGAGGTAATGGAGGTAATCACTTACTGTTGCGTGATTTAACAAACGGAACGGATAAGGTTTTTCCTGATGTTATTGATTTTGGGTTTAGTAAAAATGGCAAATCGTTAGTAATAGAACGAACGGATCAATTGAGTCAAAGAAAAGTTATTGAATGGATAAATACAGAAAAATGGGAATCATGGATTATATTCAATAAAGAAGTACAAGGACAGGTAGGAAATTTCACCATTGACTCAGAAGGCAAGCAGGTTGTTTTTCTAACGCTGAAGCAAGACACAAATGCGCAGCCAAGCAAATGTCTATGGTATTACAAAGTTGGAATGGAACAGGCTGCCGAAAAACTGAACTCACGAACTCCTAGTTTACCGGCAGGGTGTATAATCTCAGATGCAAAATTTAGTCCTGATGGAAGTCGGATTTTTTTTGAGGCGAAGGCCGTAGATAAATCGCGGCAGCGATCTGGGGTTATGGTGGATATTTGGAGTTATACCGATGATAAGTTACAAGCTAAACAATTAGATGAGATAAATTCCCCGGTGACGTATAAGGGAGTGATCAACTTAGAGAAGAACGAGGCAATTATAATACAAGGTCGAAATGAACAATTGTATGAGAACAGAGGAGAAACTAATGACTATTCCCTGCTAACTACAAATCCTTGCTATTTTGAAGAAAATAATTGGCGCTCTTCCTGCCGTGTTCCACTTTATCTGGTAAATACCAGGGATGGGACTAGACGATTGATAAAAGATAGTATGGTATTTAGTGATTTAAATGGGTTTTCACCAGATGGAAAATATGTATTGTATTATGATCCTCAAAAGCAAGCGTATTTTAGCTATTCCGTTGGCGTCGGCAAAACTGTCAATATCGCTCAAAACATTCCTTTCCCCATAAGTGACGTACCGCATGCGAGGGCAGGATTGCCGAAGCCTTATAGCCTACTGCCTAGATCCTGGTTACCGGGAAAAGGAGTTATTATTAATGATGAATACGATCTATGGCTACTGGATCCTACCGGAACGAATTCTCCGATTTGCTTAACGAATGGATATGGTCGAGCGAACGGTATTATGTTTCGAATTATATACCCATTTGGATTAATAACAGAACAACAGGTTATATTAGTTGCTTTTCGACCATCAGATAAAACCAATGGATTTTACTCATTAAATTTGGCTAAACCTGCAAATCCAGAGCTTTTAACGATGGGTCCTTATTTATACTGTTGGCAAAGTGTAGGAGGACAATCTCCTATAAAAGCTAAAGCAGCCAAAACCTGGATAATACAAAGAAGGAGTGAATCTGAGTCACCTAATTTATTTATTACCAAAGATTTCAAATCTTTTTTAAGATTAAGCAGCCTGCAACCACAAAGTAATTACAATTGGCTTACTACTGAATTACACGAATGGAAAACACTTGATGGAAAAAAAATGCAGGGTATTTTATACAAGCCTGAAAATTTCGATCCAAGCAGGAAATACCCGGTAATCTTTCATTTTTATGAAGAGAAATCCGATGAGTTACATCAATACTTAATACCCGAAGCAACGGGACACCACATTAATATTCCACATTTTGTGAGCAATGGGTATTTAATATTTGTACCTGATATTCATTATACTTTGACTGAACCAGCTGTGAGCGTATATAATGCGGTGGTATCTGCGGCTCAGTATTTAAGTAACTTGCCATTTGTAGATAGCGCAAGAATGGGAATGCAAGGACATAGTTTTGGAGCATATGGAGTAAATGTGCTGGTTACCAAAACTAATCTCTTTGCAGCAGCTGCGGAGGCTGCCGGAGTGGTAGATTTTGTAAGCGGGTATGGTTCAATCGTAAAGGATGGTAATAGTACTGCCTTTAAATATGAATATGGCCAATATCGCATTGGCGCTACCTTATGGCAAAAACCTGATTTATATGTAAGTAATTCTCCAATTTTTTATGCAGATAAGGTAAATACGCCAATACTGATAATGCATTGTAAAAATGATGGCGCTGTGCCATTTGAGCAGGGAATCGAATGGTATACTGCATTACGCAGATTAGGAAAAAAGGTTTGGATGCTGCAATATGATGATGGTGGGCATCAATTAGGGGGAAAGGAAGCTAATGATTACACTATCCGACTGATGCAGTTTTTTGATCATTATTTAAAGGGAAAACCTGCTCCCAAGTGGATGATAAATGGTATGCCAGCTACTTTAAAAGGGATAGCAACAGGATTTGAATATGAACCCATAAATTCAACATCTGTAAACTTGGATAAATGAAGGCGAATGTAAAGTGAAGAATATACAACAAGATGAGAAAAAGATCTGACACGGATGAGTGTAGGATGGTCCGAAATATGCACGGAAAGATATTACGAACGCTGTTGCGATTAACCAATAACCAATGCGCCGGGAGATCGCCCGGCTACCAATGCCATCTTTTTGAAGTTGTAGGATCTTATTAACTGTTCCATTACTATTACTATCGGTATTTGTGCCATGCTCCTTAAATTTTTTAAGGAACAAAAAGACATCAAAAAATCAGGAACTCTTGTTCTTAGTTACCAAGAAGCGCAGCAATACCATGGGTCAACATGCAAGAATAGTGGGTCAACATAAACAGGACGGTAGGTCAACATGGGCACGAATCTACAATAAGTGTATAAGCGTAAAACAGATCGTGTGGATCGTCGTAAATTAGCAGGGCCGTAGAAAGGGTATTTAAACGCTATATATGTTCCGGACGGATCGCTGAAGGCTGACCGGATGATGAGAAAACCCACAGCAGGATTATAAAGTAAAGGAAATCGTCTCTGTTAAAAATACGATCAAGGCTTTTTTAAAAATAAAAGGGATAACTATCCCTTCCACCCATAAAACAGGCAACTGGACTGTTAAACTCTCTGAATGGCTTGGCAATATAGAATTCGCTGAACCCCCATCAGTAAAACTGCATTATGTACCAGCCAAGAGAAGGTGTTTTATAGGGCCTGAAAAGAACTACGCCAACCGGAAGATTGGCGTAGAATCTTTAGAATGACAATTTCCTGTTCAAGTTAATCAATATTAGTGTCTGTTACACTAGCTCTGAAAGATGGTGGACAGGTGGTTGAGGTATAATAACTAGAAGTCAATTCACCTATAGCTCCATGCCATGTTGAGCAAGGGGTTGTAACATAAGGAAATATTGCAGGGTCTGTTGTTTTGAAACTTGTGCTGGTGCAAGTGAAGTTTCCATTTGCTAGTTGTGTTCTACAGAATACATTCTTTTCTGCAAACCTTTGCGCCTTAAAAGCTAAAACTCCACCTACAGTAGCCACTACAGCTATAGCAATCAGCATAATTTTTGCTCTTTTCATAATAAAAACGCTTTTTGATTTAAAAAGCTAAACTTTAGTTATTGATTAGTCGCCTACTTTTTTTACTGGTTTTCGGCTTGTCCAGCGTTTGCATTTTAAATGAGATGTACGTTTGTTATATTTGTTATATACCGTGTTGCAACTTCCAGCACTAACAAATTGGAACGTACACTGCCGGCCGGGCAGTTTGCATGCAAAAAGTTATTCTAAGGCAATGTCTTTTATGAGACTTGCATTTACTTTCCCAATTAAAACCTGCTTCAGCAATCTGTCCTTACTGTAAATTGCTAAACATGGTACACCTGGAGAACCAAAGTAATGAGCAAAGCTTGCGTCGTAATCTCGAGCTACGGTTATGTTTGAATAACCTTCTAACTTGTACTCAGTGTTATAATTTTTAAGGTCGTTTAGTGGAAAGGATGAAAGCATGATAAATTGTATATCGCTTAAATACTTGTTTTCATCAATTATTTTTTGCGTCATAGCCCGGCAAAATGGGCAGTATGGACTGATGTCAATCAATACAATAGGTTTACCGCTTCTCCAGGTTTTAGTATCTATCATTGTAGTACTATCAAGCATCAGCAACTTCAGAGATGGAATTGGTTTTCCTTCATGTCCAGTATCCAAAGTAGGTCTTTTGCCAAAACAAGCGCAAAGACAAAATAAACCAAAAATTAAAATTGAGATTTTCATGTTTTATAATGTTTTGTACAAATAAATATTATTATTCTGGCCACGCAACCTCTATAATTGCAGGTGTAAGTTGTTGATTATTTTGAATGTTTTTTTTCGGTTGTCCAAATAATCCGGATTATATTCGCCACGAATAGTTTAGCCCAAATTAAGCTGATGATTAATGGAAATAACTGATACCGTAATTCAATTGGTGCGGATAAAACGCTGAATATCGTATTGATAACCCAGATAGCAATTACACACCAAATAATTCGTTTTGTAGTCTTAGTGCATTTTTTGAAACCAGCTAAACCAACAAACGATAGAAATCCTGTCACAAAAACTAGGTTGATTATAGGAATGATTACTGAAAAGATATCTGCTATGGAAATTTGCATGGTCACGTTACGTGTATATAGCCTGTTGCTTTTCAATTGAAACCATCTTACTGCGATTGGGTCAACGGTCGTAAATCCCATATTGTATATACCCATAAAATAACTTGGTGGTGAATAATACCGTTTCAGATTAGGCCATAAGTAGTATATCGTAAATTCTTGTGGATGGCGCAGTACAAGATACTTACCATAGCTGGCATACAATGGAGCCTTCGATGCCCATTTTTTAAGAAAAAAACTGACGGTGTCATCCGTCACTGACTGTTCCATATAAATTCGTAATGGGGATTTAAAATCCCAGAGATAATAAATTCCTATTTCACGGTCGGGACGCAGTTTTACCTTTGCGAGCGAGTCCATATGTCGATTCACCAAGCTGTGTAAAGGCCTGAACTTGCCAGGTACATCCTCTACGGGATCGGGGTTTGAGAATGCATAACCATATAGTGCATTGGCTGCTATTTGCCAACCGCCGAAGGCTGTATATTGTACAACACCGGTTTTTTTGTTGTATTCGAATTGTGTTCGACCAATAAAAGCTAGTAATAACATAGCGATTGACACAATACCTATCATTTTATGAGTCTTGCTCATCCGGTTAAAAATAATAATGGATGTACTTATAAACGGATAATAAAGCGCATTATAGCGCACCATGAAAGCAAATAATAAAACAACCGCATGTGTAAGTAATAAGTCTCGGCTTGGGCGATAAATGATCCACAATAATTGCGTACACCAGATAATACTCAGCGCCGTAAACAAACAATCACTGGAAACAAAATTGGCTATATGTGGTAGCAAGGGGTTGAGAATGCTTCCTGTGAATATTATTCTAAACAGCCATTTGCCAGGGGATAAAATATATCTAATGGTAAATAATAAGTATAATAAACTGGCTTGTAGAATAATAAATTGAACTATAACTAATACTACATGTGAATGACTAAAAAGTCCAACCAATTGTAAGAATTTTGAATAACCGATCGGCCAGATACCTATAAGCTCGTTGTTATATGCAGACTCCAAATAGTTGTAAGAGTCCGGCGGCATAAAGTTGGGAAAAGGGTAGATAATTTTTAACCAAATAAACGATGCAGCTATTGTCACTAGGGCAAACCAAAAAAATCTTTGGTTCTCTCTGTCTTTATATAGCCAATGTTTAAATGGAATTGTTGGTATGGTTGATTGAAAAAGCATTGATAATTAACAATGTCTTTGGTTTTGATAATATTTTTTTAATAAATAAGTTCTATTGTGGTTAATTCACATTCATTGCCAAGTCAGGGTTCACTTCTTCAACTCCGGGATGCAACTTTGGAACTTCTGTAGTCATAGCCACCTTCCACAACCAATCCACTAATAAGGCGACAAATATGGTAGTAAGAAGGATCGGGAAAGATTGAAAGCGCAGTGCAGCCGAGGAAGCTCCAATAGTAAAGCCGGCGTTCAATAACCATACTGTACTGCCAATTAGTATGCCTTTTTTTGCAATGGGGTTTGTTCGCCATCCTTTCAAAGTCCAGTAGAATAATAACATAAATAACATGACTGCGTTAATAATTCCTGATAAAATGGGATAGAAATTGAGTACCCACACCGTGTTGTCCTTCATTCGCGTACGAACTTTTAGGCTTTTATAGCCAAACCATGCTTTGGCCATTTGATTTACCTCATCCTTACCAGAATTATAACTATCTAAGAATTCTACAGGAGGAGCGTAGTATTTATTACCGTTTGGCCATATAAAGTGCTGCAGGAATTCCAGCGGATATTGACGAATTATATACAAGCCGTAAGCCTTATAAAACGGACCCATCGAAGCCCATTTTTTTAATTCAAAAGCAGTAGAATCTTTTTTAAACAAGCTGTCACGATATTTCATCATCGGAAATCCGGGACTCCACATATATACTGTGCTTGCTTTCATACTTTCAACAGGGAATTTTTTAGTATCACGAGTACTGTCGAAATACTGCCGCACCATGTTATCAAATGCCTGGAATTTTTTAGGTACTGGCTTTCGGTCGGCTTTATTTACATATCTGTATGTATACATTGCATTATTAGTCAGTTGCCAACCGCTGAAGGGTGAATATTGCCAGTCACCGGTTATTTTTTTGAATTTATAGCTGGTATATCCCACGAATAAACCGCACAAAAATAAACCAGCACCTATGCCCATCAGTTTTTTGCGCCAGGGCAGTGAGGAAAGGCGAAAAGCGATTGCTGCTATAACTGGATAGATCAGGGCATTGTATCGGAATGTAAAAGCAAGAAATAAAACTGCGGCATGCAAGACTACGATTTTATTTGTTGGTTGATGAATGATCCACAACAATAATGCAAACCATGTAAGACTGAATGATGCAAATAAACAGTCGCTGCTTACCAGATTACCCAGATGTAAGAACAACGGATTAAATACCATGAAGCATAGCAATACATATTGAAGTACTTTACTGGGCTTGTAAAAATAAAAAATGGTAAATAACAGGAATAAAGCTCCAAATTGTATAGATAGATATTGAAAGGCAGTTAGTGCAAAATCAGAACTTGTAAGTACACTAAACAACCGTAGAAATCGAGAATATCCTACCATGTAGGTATTGACGTCTAAATTACGGAATGCTGTTTCAAGGTAAGCGAAAGAATCCCCATGTATGTAACTAGCATAAGGGTAGAAATATTTAAAAATCCCAAACTGTATCACAATAGCAATAGCTGCCAATATCAGTATAGTTTTATTCCTTTTATCTTTAAAAAGAAAATCCTTGAATGAAGTAGTGCCGGCTTGTATAACTGTTGAGTCCATAGTTGTTTCGATATTAATCACTTAGTAATAGGAAGGTTAATTTGTTGTCGCCTGTTTTTTTGTCTACGAGGACTTTGAGTTAAATATTTTATTATTAAACAACCCAAACTTCACAATACACCATATCGCCCTAAATCCATCCTTCCACCCAATTTTCTTCCCTTCAGCAAATGTTCTTCCATAGTAACTGATGCCTACTTCATAGATCCGTATTCCCGGCACCATCGCAATCTTCGCTGTCACTTCCGGTTCAAAACCAAATCGCTTTTCATCAAGGGAAATTCGTTGTATGATGTCGGTTCTAAACATCTTATAACCCGTTTCCATATCCGTTAGATTCAGGTTGGTGAACATGTTCGATAAGAACGTAAGAACACGATTCCCGATCGAATGCCAGAAGAACAGGATGCGGTGTGGATTGCCGCCCATAAATCTTGAGCCGTACACCACATCTGCCGAAGCGAGCATGATTGGTTTTAACAACGTATTGTACTCGCTCGGATCATATTCTAGATCGGCATCCTGTACCAACAGGTATTCGCCGGTTGCCTGGGCTATTCCTGTATGGATGGCCGCACCCTTTCCCTGGTTTACCTCGTGTTTGATGTATTTGAAATAATTGATCGTCAGGTCTGTTTTATTAGAGATGTAATTTTGGATCGCTAACTCGGTATTGTCTTTAGAACAATCATTTACAATGATCACTTCCTTCTCTATATTTCTCAACAGCTTTACCTCATTGATGCGGTCCAGGATCAGCGCGATCGTTTTTTCTTCATTAAAGGCCGGTATAATGATACTCAGCCGGGTGATACTGGTTGCCGGTGGCCGGTTGCCAGTTGCCGGGTGCATATCTTCCCCTTCATGCTCATTGATTACAGGCGTTGGCGCCTGAACTGGATAGATCTTTTCATTGAATGTATTTTCCATACAATATCTTTTTATTGGTTCCCTCCATTGAGTTTGTCCATATCTGCTTTTATTGATCGCCGTATTTTCTTTTCTAAAAGAACGCCAATAAGCGCAAGAAGAATAAAGATGCTATTGAAGATCAGGTGCCCGTTCCAGGATAGTTCGGAGATGATCCCGCCGCAACTGCACGGTAATTCTTTATTGAATAGCATGATGGCGCCAATGTATATCGTGAAAGCAATCATTAAGAACAATGAAGCGTATAATCCCTTCAATCGCCAGCGGGGTATAATTAATAATAGTGATACAATGAATTCTGTAAGGGGCAGCGCCCAGGCAATAAAGGAGGCGACAGGTTTTAATATTGGCGACTCGGCAATCTGTTCTTTAAAGACTGCATACTCCATCAGTTTACTGATTCCCGTGTACAGGAACAGTATAATAAACAATACGGAGATTATTTCTACTATGGTGGATTTTGAAAGCGCGGTGAATGTGATAAGCCGCATAAATGCATTCCGTTTTTGAATAGCTGGACCTTCCATTGTTAAATGGTTGATAATGTTTAATGGTTCAACCCCACCCGGCCTCCCGCCAACTGGCGGAGAGGAGCGGGGGCGTTTATATTTGATATATGATCTACAGGTATAGAGGTGTCTAATGTTGACAGGAATATATTTTATTCCATTTTGATTTTTTTGAATTTGCCGTATTAGCCCCGGTTAAATAACCGGCGCGCACCGGCGGAAACCTTTTCAAGAAGTTTATTTCTTTCTATCTCAAAGTTACATGCGTTCATTATAGATTTTTGCACCATTGTTATCGAAAATTGCATAATTGTTGTCGAAAAATGGTAAGTGCATCACCGTTATATCAGGCATAGATCATTTGCCACTCCGTGGGCGTCATCTTGAACTCTTTCTTGAATGCCGCCGAAAACGTGCTTTGCGAACTGTACAGGCATTTACTGGCTGCTAACTTCTTGGTCATGCCTGCTGACAGGAACTCCTTGGAAGCTTCCAAACGCTGCCTTACCTGGTATTCTTTTATACCAGCTCCATACACGTCTTTAAAGGCTTTTTCAACGGAGTTGCGATTGGGCGCACTTACATGTTCTAATAATTCGGCGGCTGTCTTGTAGTGAAATGGATTGGCATCTATGTGCTGCTTAATGCATTTGATAGCATCCAGCACATACTTCGAATAAGGTTTAATTTTCTGAAGCATGGCGCATTTTTTACTTACTAAATCAGGTTTTTAGCAGTAGGGGTACGCATAGTCCCGGATTGATAATGCAAGTTACAAGGGTGTAATATGGAAATTCTCACAAAATATATCGAAAAGCTCACCAATTAGCAGGCCCTGAGCGTTGTCGAAGGGCCGGGCAGTAAGCGTTGAGCAGGCTTGCCCTGAGCGAAGCCGAAGGGCCGAAACGCTGCTTAGTCAGCTATCCGCCTGTATTGACCTTCACGCACCCTGTTAATAGTATCGCTCAACTCCTGTAACACTTTTTCTCCGGCTCCTCTTAGCTTTCTTATATTATCCCAGTTAGTGGAGGTTTTAAGCAATTGCCCGATGGTATAGATGTTATTATCCATCAAAACATTATATGCTCTTGTGGATAGCTTTAATTGCTGAATGTTTATTTTAAATAACGCATCGTCAATTTCAAGCGTAGTAATATGATGCGATAGCCATCGTGCAAGGGCCTTGCACTGTCTTACATCGAGCCCTTTGATGATCTTTTGTGCGAATAGTAGTTGGTTACTGGTGTATGCCATATATGCAATTTACAAGTTAGGAATATGGAAATTTTCACAAAGGGTATCGAAATCCTCACAAAATTACGCTGCCTCGTGGTCGTTACTTTCCATATAGGTAGTGCTTGCCTGTTTCCGGTAGGCCGTAGGCGTAAGCCCGAACCTTTTTTTAAACGCATAACCAAAATCACTGCTGTTGCTGTAGCCTACGGTTGTGGCTATAGTTTTTAACGGCTGCTGGGTAGTAGCCAGTAACGTCTGCGCCTTCTTCATGCGCAACGCTATCTGCAAGGCATGTATAGTAGTGCCATATACCTGCTTAAAGCCGTAATGCAGTTTATTGCGGTTGATACCAACGGCTAAGGCCAACGCTTCTGTGGTAAATTTGCGGGTAGGATCTTTGGTAATGAGATTATAGACGTGCACAATTGATTGCCGATCGTAATTGTTTACAGGCAGAATGCCATTCGTTTTTGTTGGCTCCTTGCCATTGTTGTCTGGATAAGTCGATGGTGCCATAACGTTACAATTTCAGGCCATCTGCTTGCCGGCCGGTTTCAACTGTAAATTAATTTGTTTGGCACAAAACGATTTGTCCTAAATAGTATTTTATTTGTCCAATATAGTTAACTGCCGCTAGTTGTAAGCCGTAAGCCTAAAGCTATAAGCCTTAAGCAAAAACTTAATAACTCAATAACTCAATAACTGAGAACTAAAAACTAAAAACTGAGAACTTACTTTCTGAAGTATTTGTTCCGGTATTGGGTAGGGGAGAGCCCATAATGTTTTTTGAAGGCTTTGGAAAAGCTGTGCGATGCCTGGTAACCCACTTCAATGCCAATAGCATCTGCGTCATCTTCTGTGGTTACCAGCAATTCTTTGGCTTTTTCCATCCGGGCATGCAACTGGTAGCTGAACCAGGTTTTTCCCACGATCATGATAAAACCTTTTGAAAGCTTGGTTGCACTGATGCCTGCTGTAGTGGCCAGTTCGGCCAGGGTATACGTTTTGTGGAGATTTTCCAACAGCAACTGTCGTACGGCCTCTATGAGCGCTATATCGCTTGTACGAAGTTTGGCAGGAGTTCGTTTAGGCGCCGTTTTATGTTCAAGACTTAAGAACAATATTGTTATCAGCTTGGCATCCAGGAATATTTTGAAGAGTTTGTCGCTGTAGTTACAGGCCAATATGTCTTTGATGTTTGAGATCACCTCGCGCGGCGCTACCGGGTTGGTCTCGTATAATATGCCCGGTTCTTTGGCCCTGATCTTTTTCAGCAGGTTGGCCAGGGCGGGAAAGTATTGCGCAAAGGTATGCAGGTAATCGGTGTTTATTCGAATGGAGAAGGATTTATGGCTTTGGTCTTTTTGAAAATATAGCGTGCCCTTTAGCGCGGGCACATATAATATATTGTAAGCGTTTTTGGGGAAAAGTAAATTGCCCAGGCCATCTACGTGATAATCGAGCGGCGCATCGAGGTTGAAATACAATTCAAGCATGTCCTGCTCCGATGCCATCTCCACGCTATTGTCTTCATTCAATAAATAGCAATGGTACTTTACCGAGAAGGTAGGCGTATCTATATGCTGAAAAAAGAGGTACCCGTAAGTGCCGGTAGCCGCCTGCCGGGTGGCTTCGGGAATGATAAATGATTGCAGGAATTCCGGCAGATGATCGGAAAAGGTGATTGCATTGTTCGACGCCGCAAAATTGACTTTCATAACCTTTAAGTTTCGTCCTTACCTTACAGGTGCCGGTTAGAAAAATTAAATATAAAATGATAACCCTGTTTCACTTACAAAGTTACTCGGCAATAGAATGTACAACCAAATTTTAGGGTGGGAAACATTTTGCCAAAAAAGCGAAAATTCAATATTTTATTTATCAGTATGTATAGTGGATTCATTTTTGAACGGAAGTTGCGGTGGAAGGAAGAAAGTAAAAAAAAATAAATGTAATTATTGGATAAAGGTATTGGTAAACATATTGTACTTGCATAACTTTGTGTGATACCCTAAGTTGATTATTTTTAGCATCCTTAACAATCCACTACGACTGTTAATCACCATTCATAATGATTTGAATCCCGGGTAGTATAGTGCGGTATCCTGGCCCCTGGTAGGCCTGATTGATTAAACGTTAAACTTGAAATTATGCACCTTACCCTTACAAAGCCACGGGTATTGGAGATTGCTGACAATCTATGGAAGAAATGGTGGCAGGGCGCTCCGATTGCATATCCGAATTTTTTAATTGAATTGCATTACCTCGATTTTTTCCTGCACTATCTGCAGGATGTAAAGATCGAACCGGATGGCAATGTGATCCCGGTTGTGCAAAACGAACTGGAGCAATCGTTGAAAAAAGTAACGGAGCAAATAACGCATTTGCTTGCCGGTCAAAATGGAGCGGCCGATGTAATTAAGAAGATCATACACGAGCGCCGCCTCATTCTGCGCAAACCCTGGATAACATATAACGGTCAACTGCCCGATAAAAAAAAGAAAGGCTTCTCTAAAGAGTTATGGGAAGACTATAACCATTGGTTGCTGGCGGTAACTTTCTGGAGAGGCTTTGTTCAGTCATTCGATAAAGAATTTACCGTTAGTCCGCCAGAAGAATTGTACGATCCCAATGGTGTTTTGTTAGATGAAAAGAACAAGCCGTTATGGGGTATGTGGATGGAGTATGAAAAATTGGGCCGCACATTTATCAGTGCAGCCAATAACCATCAATCGATCCATGTGTTGCCATTTGTATCGTGGCATAGGAATAAAACGCTGTAGATGCGGGAACCCGCCTAATATTTCCGGATAAATGCCAGCAGGTCGTTACATGTGCCGTTGAAGATATCAAAGTCTGTTTTCCTGGAGTTAATATTATATGAGTTCTGTCTTTGCCAGATAGCATACCCCTTTTCCCTCCAGAGCCTGGGGAGCCGGGGCGCCGTTTTATCCGAATATTCAGCCAGCCATAATGGATAGTACATGAGGGATGAGTCGGTGAAGTATGAATCGGCAAAAAAAAGTGTTGTATAGATGACCGGTTTGCGCCGTGTCTTTTGCTCAATATAATGCAATAAAATAAGCAGGTCTTTTTCAAGGCGTGCTGCATCTGCTCCGCATGCCATGTCCACCCCCTCAATGTCTATCAGCGGCGGCATATCGGTACTATCCAGGTCTTTAATCGTTTCAAGAAAATGCTGCGCCTGTTGAACGGGAGGATCGCAACTGCGGTAAAAATGATAGGCGCCCCGGATCAACCCTTTCTGTCTTATCAATTTCCAGTTGGAGGCAAAATCGGGATCAACATACGAAATGCCTTCTGTTGCTTTGCATATTACAAAATGCAGGCTGTCGATATGCGGGATATCCGTCAGCAGGTTGCCCTGGTATTTAGACACATCAATACCGTATACATTAGCTGCAGGTTTCAGTAACACGCCGGTATCGGCGGCCCTTCCGGTTTGCGGATGCAGGGGCGCCTTCCCATTCGCGGCCTGTTCTTTAATGGCGGGCATGTTCTGTTGTTTGCTTCCGGCAGACGAATAAATGGCCAACATTACAGAAGCCGTTATACTCAGGAAAAAGAGAATATACAACGACCGGCGTAAAACGCGGTTGCGGCCCAATGTTATATCCAGCAATACCAGGTTGTCGACATCCTTCTCCAGGATATGCAGGCGCCGCTCTGATATTTGCCGCGCAGGCGCCCTTAGCGGCCCTGCCAAAGCGCGTGGTTCGATCCTTCTTATTACTACCGTCAGCATCCTGGCGGCCAGCCGGTGATGCCACACAAATTTATCCAGTTTCTCCCGAAGCATGGTTTTCATATTAGCTATTTCGGTATAGGCTATGTTACATTGCAACGCATACTCCCTGGCCCTTATGACAAAAGATACATCCGTATACGTTCTGGTGAGGTGCAGCATTTTCAGCACTATCTGCTTATGACATACATCCATGTCCTTACCGGACCCGTTTATCTGCCATTCGCCGAATATCTTCATATAATCGATCATCCATTCGGGTTCGTTCCCCCGGTTAAACGGTTTTTGGCGCATGTTCTCTTCCAGCATCTCATGCATTTGGGCCAGGTGCGAAAGATTATCATAAAATTGCCGTTCGCAGCGCTTGTATTCATTTGAATAATACTTTACATAATCATGCGTACTTTCCTGCTGAAACCCAAGGCGGTCCCGTAAGGCAAACAATTTGACGCCGGGTTTTAAAGCATACCGCTGGTACAGGAAAACCGAAGGGTTTTGAAGAAGGACCGTCCACCGTTTGTTCAGGTAACCGGCCGTGGCGATGCCTGCAAAGTGGGTACCGGCATCATAGTTTTTTTCGAGGTCCAGTTGCACCAGGCATTGCATGGCCGCCCGGTACTGCCGGATGCAGAAAGTCCTGAATTCCCCCAGCACATACAGGAGCGCTTTCTTATGCGCGCTTCTTATCAGCAGCCCTCTTTCCTGCCGGGCCAGCAATACCAGCAGCAACACAACCGGCAGGTGTAAAAGCGCCAGTATCAGTTTGGCCTGGCTGTTCATATCGGCTGCCAGCATTTGCAGGAATTCTACTGTTTTTTGCATACTTCTTTTTTTAAATCAGAAAAGGGATACATTATCCGGCGTTGCCGCTGATTGTATCGGCAGTGGCATTGTCTTGCGGGGAAAGCTTTTTCACCTGGTAATATTTGTTTAACCAAAGAGCGGCCATCTGAGAGCGGGAGATGTTCCTGAGGTAAAAATTAATAGGTACGCCGCCGCCGCCTTCCTTTACGCTATTGATAAAATTCTCAAACGCGGTCATCAGCGAATTCATATCGAGCACTTTGTTGGCTTCCTCGTCAATTTTGTTCAGTCCCAGCATAATGCTTTGTATAGACGCATTTTTTACGGCCAGCATTTCGGCCCCACTTTGCGAAGAAGCTGCAGCAGACGAGATCGTTTTGTTTTCATCTGCCGCACCTGAGTTTCGCACCTGGTTCATTATCTTACCGGCATCCGCTTCAGAAAAGGATTTTACGCCCATCCTGATCTCCTTCGAAGCCAGGGAAGGAATGGCGCCCATGGTAATGACATTGATATGGCAACTGATGTCATTACTGCTCAGCAGGCTTTTAATTTGGTTCGATACAGAAGGGTCGATGCCGAACCCGCCCGATTCCCGGGCCAGCCATTTCCCGAGGGTCAACTGTTCCTGCAGGTCGTCGATAAGCGATGGGGGCAGCAGGGTAGTCGTTTCTTTCCTTAGTATATGCACCATACCAATAAACGAAGAACCGTAGCTGGCGCCCGATAACAGGCTGATCGATTGCTGGCCTGAATTCTTTTGTTGCGCTATTTGCCGAACCGTCTCCGGGTCGCTGGTATCAATGGCCTCATTCCCGGCTCCGAACAACGCATTCCATGCGGCAATGCCTTTGTCTGCATCCAGCGCCAGCGGGCTTAGCATCTTAGCCGTTTTATGGGTGCAACTGGCCGCAATGATCAATGTACCGGAAATGGAATGGTTCTCGCGTTGCCGGCTGATTTGCCGCGTGGCCGCCGTACTTAGCTTGCCGGCCACTGCGTCGCCCAGGAGTTCAGCCGAAGCCTCAATGAAATCTTTGATGGAAGCCATGGTGCTGTCGGCCCGCTGCTCATTTTCATTATAGGAAAAGTACTGTACGTCCATTGATAATGATTCTGCGGCCAGAGGCTGATCAGACACCACGGTTTTTTCAAAATCCACCGGGCTCTCGGGGGCGGTTCCGATGGTTTGCGTTTTGCCCCTTAGCTCCTGTATCTTTGTTTCCTGTGCCATGCGGGTGGTTGAATAATCAACCGCCGCCTTTGTTATCTCCTGGCTTATCTCTCCGCTTTTCGTAAGCAGATCGGCCGTATCGATATTCATATTGGCCAGTTCCCTAATGGTCATATCGATGCTTTGCCTGAGAGCGATAAAAGATTTCAGCTTATCATAAGCATTGTCTATAGCCGACTGGCAGGCGCTGATCTGCAACAGGGTGGCCAGGGCCGCCGGGTCTACAATACTCCCAAGCACAAGCGAAGGATGATATGGAATGGAGGATGGCATAACTACCTATTGTATTTCTCTACGTGTTGTTGGTGTTGGTTGTGGCTGCAGTATTACCGCCGCCGGGCTGTGGCGCAGGCGAGCCGGTAACATCGTCGCCCGAAACAGCCAGGAATTTCTGCGGATAATATTTGCCTACCCACATTTCGGCCAGTTGCGCCTGGGTAATGGGCTTCAGGTAATAATTGATCGGCACGCCAAACGGCACATTCGGTGGCGGCGTAGCAGCGCTTTTGGCATAATCTTCAAAAGCCGTCATCATGGTATTGATGTCGAGCATCTTATTGGCTGCAGAATCTATGGTTGATACGCCCAGCATCACGCTTGAGATCTGGCTTTTCTGCATGGACATCATTTGTCCGCCCACCCTGGCTTTTTCTGCAGACGATCTTACCGAATCCTGTTCGGATGAGGTGTTGTTGGCCAGGTCAGACAGGTTTTTCATGATCTGCGCACCGTCGAAGTTCGCAAACTGTTTCACTGCTGATTTCACCTGACCCGACACGATGGACGGTATAAATCCCATCGTAACCAGGCTCACATGTGAAGTAATGTTCTGTGCGCTTAGCATGTTCTTGATATCGCTCGAAAAAGAGCTGCTGATACCGAAACCGCCCGATTCATGCGCCCACCATTTTCCTACGCTCGCCTGTGTTTGAAGGCTTTCTGCTAGCGACACCATTGCCTGGCTGCTGCGGGTGGAGGTTTTGTTAAGTACATGCACCATCCCTATAAAGCACGAGCCATAGGTAGCGCCTGATATAATGTTAAATGATTTCTCCTCCCGCGTACCCGCTTTGGCTGCAATCATTGCTATACTGGCAGGGCTGTCTGTCTTTATCTTGTCTTCATCGGAAGGGAACAGCTTGTTCCATACACGGATAGCCTTGTCTACATCTATGACAAACGGCGCCAGCAACTGTGCATTCTTGTGCGTGCAGGTAGCACTGATGACCAGGGTGCCCGAGATGTTATGGTTTTCCAACTGGCTGCTTACCTGCGTGGTGGCGGCCGACGATACCTGAAAAGATTTGTCGCTGCCCAGAATACTGGTGGAATTACTGATAAATCCCTTGATATTGCTGATGGTACTCAGGGAAGATTGTTCATTGGATTCAAAGGAAAAATACTGGGCTTCCAGCTTCAGCGAATCGGCCGCCAGCGGCATAGACTTCAGGTCCGACTTGCCGTAATTCACCGGGCTTTCATAGTCCACGTGCACCGCCAGTTGTTTGCTTTTTAGTTCCTTGATTCGGGCAACGTTGTCTACCCAGGCCTTCGCATAATCCTTACCGGCGTCCTCTATGTCTTTATTAATAACCGTTATCTCCTTAAGCACTTCTTCTACAGGAATGTTCAGGTTCATCATTTCCTGTACAGACATATCCAGGCTGCGTCGAACCGAGATCAGTGAATTGAGCGTGTCCTGCGCTGCGTCTATAGGCGCCTGCGCCTGGCTAAGTTCCAGCATATGCTGCAGTATTTCGGCATGTACGATGCTTCCCAGCACCAGGGAGGGATCGTAGGGAATGGTTGTAGGCATATCTACAGTTTTTAAGATTTATTTCAATAAATGCACACGGGGAAGAATGGCCTTGACGGGTAACCGGTTTTCGGGTCGGTGATGGCAGCCATTTAAACCAATGCCCTTATTGCTTATTGTTGGCAGTGTTATCAAACGCGAGCGTATTTAGAAATTTAAACGCCTCATTAAAAGCCGTTTCTGTTTCTGATGAGGGAAAGTCTTTTGAAGGAGAATTTATTCCTAATCTTCTCAATAGCTCACCACAATTGAACGTCTTTAATTCGTCTGCTTTTATCGACAACTTATTTAACGATTTCATTTCGTTATTTTTTATTGGCCCCAACTCCTTATCATCGCCTATAAAATCACTTGAAATGTAATAGGTAAACCCGGTCCCTGAAAAAACAGGCACAATCCCTTTCGAATCAGCTAAAAGAAAGGCATTGTTGCTTTCTTCAGCAGCCTCGCGGTATACTATTTCATAATCGATTTTATCCTGCAACTCTTCCTGTCCACCAAAAAACTGGGGCATTCCGGGGTGGCTGAGCGCATTGTCGTTTTTAAGCGGGAAATATAAATCTACGGTCCTTGTTTGCATTATTTTTCTGTACAACAATACATAAGCGCGGTAAGACATAATATTACTTTTTTGGGTTGAAAAAATGATAAATAGCTGATCAGTGCCTACTCTCCCGGGGCTTTTCGGCATCCGCCCTGGCAATGCTAGTATACTACACTGGCAATGTCTGTTCCATCATCCGTTTTTGCTTCAACCGTTACCCTTATCTTACTTGCCGGCAATTTTGAAGAAGTAAAGGCAACCGTGTTTTGTGGGGTCGCATTGGTAAGCGTTCCATTTTGAATAGCCGAATACTTATCCGAATTCGCGGGTAAATAATCCACATAATAAGTAATGGCGGCGCTGCTGACATTGGAAATGGTAAAACCTGGTGAATTGAACAGGTTAATTTCCTGGCTTTTGGCATGTTTTAATTTTACGGTAGTAGGCATGTTGTTTTGTTTTATTGGTGAATGAATAATTATAATATGAGGTCGTGGGGTACAAAAGCATTAACAATATTTATATACCTGGCAATCGGGCCCGGCGCTTTTTAAATCGGTATCTATCCACTATCTTAGCCTCTAATGCCGAACCCTTTTACACCTGCTGTCCTGTGTTTGATTTCTTATGTAAAATTTGACATTACGCTGCGCATAAAAAACACGGTTTCCCGGTATTTTCCTCCTCACGGAAAACCGTTACTCAAAAACAGCAACTTTCCGTTAGCATTAACCGCTGTTCAGCACAGAACCGGGGCTATTCATTCAAAATTCAAAATCATATATGGAAAAAAACCAGATCCCTGTTTATTTCAACTCTTTTGATCTTCATTATATTCCTCTGCCCGAAAACTATTCCATCTTGCCCATAACGGCTTTAGGCCCTCAGCCTGCAGCTTATGCGCAGGGAACCTTTGAAATGCTGTATGTAACGATTGCCATTCCTGTATCGGGCCAGCATACGTTGATACAGCCGGAGGGGATCGGGTTAACAATGTCCGATCTTCCTAAAACCTATATGTTCAGATGCACATTCGCGATGGGCAGCGATCAGGCTAACGTGCAGGCCAGGCTGGCGCTGATCGGATTTTCGGTTTGCATGCCCCGGGGAGTTGCCAAAGATGACCTGGTGCAACTGTCTATTTATGTTATACCCGATCCAAAGAAGCCCGACGACAATGTGGGGAAAGTAGTGATGGACGCCAACATACTGCCTACCTGGCCCTGACTTTAATATTATCGATATGCTCGCCCACCGTTCTATCATTTGCGGTATTTCCATTATCCTTTTTCATGTATGCCAGGCACAGCCTGTGAGCGTATACACCGACAGCATACGCACCTGCCTGCAACTGCCCCGTCCCGATACCGGCAAATATTATTTACTGCTGCGGCTGGCCCAGCTGCCGGAATGCCCGGCTGATACGTTACTTGCATATGGTCATTACTGGTATAACTATACCGAGAAACGGCATATCAGCCCGGGCAGGCCCGAAGCCCTGTATGCCATAGGCCTTGCCCTGTACCGGAAGGGAATGAACCCGGAGGCTGCTGAACGCCTGTACCAGGCTGCCACGGTTTGGGAACGTAACGGTAGAAACCCGCTACAACTGGCGCGAACCTACGAACTCATTGCAGGCATTCATAAAATAATGCAGCGGTATGCCGATGCATTGGCCTATTACCGCCTGGCCTGCCGCATAAAAAAAACACTCAACAATGAAGCCATCCTGCTCAGCACATACAATGGGCTTGGCAATACGTTCAGGCTGCTGCACCAAACAGATTCGGCGGTGCATTACCTGGAAAAGGCTCATGCACTTACTGCCGGCAATGAACTGGCAAAAGCGCAGGTAAGCAATAACCTGGGCAATATCTACTGGTCGCTGAAAAACTGGCTGGCCGCCCGGCAATGGTATCAAAAGGCCCTGCAAAGCTTTGAAACATTGCAACAGCCCGAAGGGATTGCAGAAGCCTGTTTTAACCTGGGCGCCATTGCCACGCAGTTGCAACAATACCATGCCGCCATTGCGTATTACAACAAAAGCCTGGAAGCCGTTCCCACCGGCCAGCCGGTAGAACACCTGGAATGGATATACGAACACCTGGCCGATGCCTATTTTCATACCGGTAACTTCGAAAACGCCTATACAAACGAAAGGGCTTATGATAAAATAAAAGACAGCCTGCTTTCCCTGCAGGTGCAGCAATCCATTGCAGCCCTCAAAGAAAAGTATGAAACGGAAAAAAAGGAGCATGCGCTGGCCCTTGAAAAAGAAAGAACGGCCCGGCTGCTGGCCGCCAACAGCCAACAATTTCGTTTCCTTTGCATGCTGGCAGGCGTGGCGCTGCTGATCACCGTTATGGGCTTTATTATGATAAGAAATATACGCCGCAAGCAACTGCTGGCTGCTGCACTTGCCGGGTTGAAGGAAAAAGAAAAGCAACAACTGATACAGGAACAGGCGTTAAAAAGCAACATCGCCATGCTGGAAGGGCGCGAGGCGGAGCGGCAACGAATTGCACGTGACTTGCATGACCGGCTTGGCAGCACGCTCAGCTCGGTACGGCTGTTTATGCAGAGCAACCAAACCGGTACCCCGCCGGGCAACAGCAAAATCATGCTGCTGCTGGAAGAAGCTGTTAACGATGTGCGGCGTATTTCGCACGACCTTTCAGACAATGTATTAATTAAATACGGGCTGGAAGAAGCATTAAAGGATCTTAAAGACACCATCGAAAGTACAGGCAGGTTGCAGGTTACGCTCTATCAACAGGCCGTTGACGGGTTGCCTGCAGATACCGCATCGGAAATTTATTATATCGTTCGCGAACTCGCGGCCAACGCGGTAAAGCACAGTGACGCATCGCGGCTATTTATTCAGTTGCTGCAGGACAACCGGTTACTGCACCTTACGGTAGAAGACAATGGTTCGGGGTTTAACCCTGCGGTTACCCATAAAGGTATAGGGCTTCACAATATTGAGATCAGGGCCCGGAAGATCGGGGCACAGTATACCATCGATGCCCGTACCGGTAAAGGGAGCTGTTTTTGCTTTGCTATCCCGTTACCGTAAACAGTTATTGTTATATGAACGACCAACCCATATTGATCGTAGACGACCACCGTTTATTTGCAGAAGGAGTTCGTTCCCTGCTTTCCGTTAACGGGTTTACGTTTGTAAACATTCTTTCCGACGGCAGGCAACTGGCATCCCTGCTGGAAACCCAGGCGCCCCGGCTGCTTCTAATGGACATCGCCATGGAACATATTGACGGCATCGAACTGTCGGCCATGGTGCGGAAACAGTTTCCCGCCATTAAGATCCTGATCGTTTCCATGTATACCAAACGCATCTATATAGAGAAGCTATTACAAACGGGTATTGACGGCTATCTTATTAAAAATGCCGGCGACGAAGAGCTGATAAGCACGGTTTGCACCATACTGGAAGGAGGCCGTTATTTTTCACCCCAGGTAGGGGATATATTGTTAAAAAGCATGCATGCTTCTTCGGGAGAAGCTGTACTTACACCCAGGGAAAAAGACGTTCTGCAACTGATAGCCGAAGGTTATAGCACCAAGGAAATTTCCTCCCGGCTGTTTGTAAGTGTGAATACGGTGGAGACGCACCGGAAAAACATGCTGCTTAAAACGGGTTTGCGCAATGTTGCCCACCTCATTAAATGGGCGTACGAAAACGGGCACCTCTGACCACGAACACGTGTTAAACCCGCATATTCCGCGCTATAGCTATTATCGTATAATACCCAAAATCTATTCCCGGATGATAAATGGTGGTATGTTTCCTCAGCTGAACTCCAGTTTTTGCAAATAATAAGCGATGTTGATCAGTACCCATAATGACGAAAATCATTTCTGAGGCAACTAAAATCAAGTCAGAAGTAGCGGTTCCTTTCTAATTTTGTATGGCAAAACAGCTTGCAATACCATGAACAATAAACTGACGAAGATTATCCTGGTTTGTTTCATATGCGTTGGTATTGTGACGGTACTTGTGTGGCTTATTCAAAAATTGAAAATCTAAAAAATTCTTTTATGAAAAGGAACATGGGTAATATAGACCGTATCATCCGCATTTTTCTGTCTGCAGTATTTGCATACCTTTATTTTGCCGGCGTGGTCTCAGGCATGTTTGGTTTAATACTGGTAATTTTGGGCAGCGTGTTTTTATTAACCAGCATAATAGGTTTTTGTCCATTGTATACTGTTTTTGGTTTTAATAGCTGTCCGGAGAAAAAATAAAAACAGCGGTAGAAAAATAATTGATTGAACACACAATCGCAAAGTCGGGATGAATGGGGCTTGAATTTTTCATCTTGCCGAATTATCGTATTGCATTCCGCAAAACAAATTTCCTTCTGTGTCCAAAAATTTGGCAATGTATCCAACATACGGAATAGCTGTCTTCGGCATTAAAACTTGTCCGCCATTGCTTTTTACCTTTTCAATAGTTTCGTCAATGCTATTAACGCCAATAGTGCACTCTAAACCAATTATTTTTTCAGAAACAGGTGAATATTTCCTTGATTGCAAAGCTCCGATGAGTTCTCCGTTTTCAGTTTTGTTGGCTTTAATTTGCAAAAAGTCTGATTGTCCATAGGAGTTGAACCCCCAATCAAAAACCCCTTCATAGAATTTTTTCGCCCGTTCAATGTTGTCAATGTGAATGGCAAAATGTGTTAGTTTGTTAGTCATATTTTTAGTTTTATCCATGTTGAACGCGGTTTCATTAATGAGTTATTTTTTAGTTTCTTCAACATATTCAAGGATATCTGCAGGCTGACAATTCAGTGCCTTGCAAATAGCTTCTAAGGTGCTGAAGCGTATGGCTTTTGCTTTTCCCGTTTTTAAGATGGAAAGGTTGGAAAGTGTTAGTTCAACTTTTTCTGATAGCTCATTAAGCGACATTTTACGCTTCGCCATCATTACATCTAAGTTTACAATGATCGGCATGGCTTATACAGTTAATTCGTTTTCGTTTTGAATATCTACTCCTTTTTTGAAAATGGTTGCAATGATATAGGTTACAGCGCCCATTAGAATGAATGCCTGGCTATCTACCCAAAACTGATTGAGTTTGTCTATTTCGTAACCGTGATGAGCTAAACTTTTGACTGTTTGCCTTGCGACGTAACTTATTAGTCCAATTGAGAGTGTGTAGTAGCTGATTTGTAAAATTTTATTAGCTACAAAAGGGCTAAAAGGCTTCTTCAGATCTAATTTATGTACTAAAACTATTACAGCATAGAATAGCATAGCCTTCAGAACAGCGATGAATATGATAAAACTGTATGAACCCAAAAATGCCCATTTGTTTTGCTGGTACATGTTGCTCAAATCGAGCTTTTGGTAAAGATTGCCTACAAATTCAGGCTTGAACATGCTGAAAACAAAGTTTACAATCAGTCCGCCTGCTTCTATACACAAGCCGACAAAAATGACGCATGCTACTACGAGCAGAGCCTTGAATACGAAGTTGTTTACTGTTGGCATAATTTTAAATAGTAAGATTATGCCGTAAAGATAATAAAAATTTATTGATAAACAATAAATATAGGTTGATAAAGGTAAAATAGACATTTCCCATGCAAATAGCTTATCTTTTTTTTTGTAAACCGGAAAGTCAGGATTGCAACAGAGACAAAGGCAGGTCACAAATTGACAAAGGTGTTTATTTTGTCAAATTTTCTAACCCGTGAAAAAAAGGGAATTGAAAGCACACAACTCATTTAAAAAATAGTTTATCTGTTTCAAGCAAACAGATTTTTGTGGTAATTTAATCAATTCAAAAGGTGACACAGTCGCACTTAATACACGACCGTTGAATTCAACAGACAAACCTATTTACCTGACAAAAAATAATGTTCTATTATCTAGCGAGACAACTAAAAAAGCAACCGAAATTAAAAATGTATAAAGAACGTCCCTAAACAATTAAGTAAAAATGAAAATAAACAGTCATAGCATAAACGACACAAAAATTGCAGAAATCGTATCCGACACGATTGTCATAAAAACAAGTGAAGACGGATTAGACTTGTTAGGAAATTTATACTACCAAGACTTTGACAAAATTGTTATTCAAGAAAAAAATATAACGCCCGACTTTTTTGACTTGAAAAATGGAATGGCAGGCGAAATACTTCAAAAATTTTCAAACTATCGTGTTCGTTTGGCAATCGTTGGCGACTTCACACCATATTCAAGTAAAAGCATAAAAGACTTTATTTACGAAAGCAATAAAAAAGGACAAATTAACTTTGTGAACACAACGACAGAAGCGTTAAGATTGCTTTCAAATAACAAGTGACTAAAAACTGCTAACAGCGGTTTTCCGTCAGGCAGGCTGATGTGCTTCGCATGAAAGATTGTGCTAGATTTGAGCTTTCGGCTTCGTATCAAGGTTAGTGCTAAAAATCCCGTCCGAACGCCTAGCTCCTTCCGCAAATATTCTTTTGCCACAATCAGAAAACACATTTTATTTTCCAAATGAAGACGTGGGAGTAGAATTTACTAAAGACAAAAAGACCAACAAATTGACAATGAGTTTTTACGAAAATGGATTTTATATTTTTTTTTGACGCCTGGAAGACTTAGTAAGGAAATATGTTGGATAAGTGGCAGCAGCCAACAGGAAGTTTTCTGCTATGCAGGCTAACGACTGTATCCTGGTCGTCCCGTTCGCTTATCACCGGTAGTCAGGGCTGAAGGAATAAAGCCTAAAAGTAGCCTATAGCGGAAATATAATTTTAGCGGTCATGCTAAAAGTGACCACCCAAAAAAGCAAAATTCAATGAAACATTTTTCTGCAATATTATTAACAATATTATCAGCAGTGGTTTATGGACAGTCTGTTAATGACAGTCTGACCATTAAACTTGATGAATACTTTACAGCCTTGAAAAGCCTTAAAAATTTTAATGGAAATGTAATTGTTACAAAAAATAATGAGTTCTTATTAGACAATGTTTACAATATGCAGACAGGTAACGATAGTCTAACTGTAAGTAGAGAAAGTAAATTTATAATGGCATCTGTTTCAAAAATTTTTATAAAGGTTGCGATTTTAAGGTTGATTGATTTAAATAAGATAAAGATTACTGACAGTTTAAGTAAATATATTCCTGACTTCCCTGATGGAAATAAAATTACAATAGAGCAGCTGTTATATCATAAATCCGGTTTACCAAGAGAACTGAGTAACCATACACATTATGAAACTTTGTCACTAAAGAAAATAATAGAAATTGCAAAGACTGAAAAATTACAGTTTGAACCAGGTTCTCAATACTTGTACTCCAACATCGGATATTTTATTCTTCATTATATAATTGATGTCTCCTCAAAAAAGGGGTACAACCATTTTGTAAAAACACAGATTCTGGACAAAATGAATTTGCATAACACGGGGGAGTATAACTATACTGACCGCATTCAATATTTTGCGTATGGTTTTGACAAGGAAGATGGAAAAATAGTAGCTACATCGCAATCAAGCATAAGCAAATTTGAGACAGGTAACTATTATTCAACACTTGAAGACTTACACTCCTTCAGCAATCAAATAATATCAGGAAAGGTTTTAAAAAAGAAAACGGCCATCAAAATGTTTGAACCAGATAGTGTTTTGATACAGGCAGGAGGGAGGTCTGGTTACCGTGCATACTTTTATAAGAATTTAAAGACAGATATAACATTTATCTTTCTGTCGAATTACACAGACATTCCATTTCAAAATATAACAGAAGACGTCATCAAAATCCTAAATGGAGAGCCTTATTTAGTTCCACAAAAAATTGCAAGAAAGCAAATTACTCTTCCGGAAATTACTTTAAACAAGTATGTTGGCAAGTTTGAATTGGAGGTGGATACAAAGCAATTGTTTACTATAAAATTAAATAATGGAAAACTACTTTTTATTGACAATAGTGGTGAGGAAACAGAAATAGTACCAGAAGATGAGTTTACATTTTTTGATGACCCAAATTCACGAGAGAGTTATATTTTTTCATTAGATACTAAAACCAATAAATTTAACTTAATACTTTTGACAGAAGGCCTGAAATTAAAGTGTAAGAGAATTGAATAAAGCAGGAACCGCTAACACGGGTTTTGCGTTAGGCGGGGGGAATTATCGAACCAGGAGGTAGAGGAATTAAGTTTAATTTATAAGCTTAAGCCTTTGATTTGTCTCACAGTGACTCCTTTTTTATAATTCAAAAAAGAACCAGGTCATCAGTTTCAGTTTTCTCCCGAGGGATTGGCTGCCACTGCTTCAGCCTCCCGGTTCTTTCTTCCTTTGCAATCTGCGGTCAGCGATGGAACGTTTAACGGGTGCATATTTTGACTCGGGAAGTAACATCCATGTGGCCGTTTGTATAAATAATCGGTTCAAGAGCCGCCCTATCCGGCAATACCGAGCTTTTTCATTAGCTCATTTTTATAATTGGCACCAATTGGAATTTCGGTTTGACCTATTTCTACCATGTTGCCATTGATAGAAGAAATTTTGGATAAGTTCACAATGAATGAACGATGCACCCTGAAAAATCGATCAGCCGGCAACATGCTCTCGAACATTTTCAGGTGCATGCCGGCCAGTAATTTTTTATCGGTGGTAAATACAGTACTGAAATCTTTTTCCGCCTCTACATAACGTATCTGGTCGAAGTGAATGCGCACCAGCCGGCTGTCCTGTTTTATGAAGATATAATCCACTACCGGCGCCGCCTGTTGTGCAGGTTGGATAGTCAGTCTGTCCCGTACTTTTTGAATGGCCTGGTAAAAACGCTCGTAAGTGATAGGTTTAAGCAGGTAATCGACCGAGTTCAACTCAAAACCTTCCATCGCATAATTTTGATAAGCAGTGGTAAAAACTACCAGGGGTGGGTTGCGCAGTGAACGCAGAAAATCAGTACCGGTGATCACCGGCATTTGAATGTCAAGGAACATCAGGTCTACTTCGTGTTCATGCAAACCCCCATAGGCCTCAGATGCATTCATACAGCTTTTTACGAGCGATAATCCCGGTGTGGCAGTAATATGATTACGTAAGATATCCCGGGCAATGGGTTCATCATCTACGATCATGCATTTGATCTCATTCATGGCAATCAATATTTATCGATACGGACCAGGTGGTTGCGTTCCTGTTTACTTCATACCTGTATTTATCGGTGTAATACAATTCGAGTCTTTTTTTTAAATTGTTCAGTCCAATGCCACCTGCGTCTGTTGTCTGTCTTTGCAGATCGACCGAATTTTGTGCCGTAAAATAAATTTTTTTATCCATGATGCCAAGGTCAATGGTAATATGTGCATCTGGTTGATCCGCTGCATACTTGAAACTGTTTTCCACCACCGGCATGAACAGTAATGGAGGCATTAGCTTTACCGAACCATCGCTCGTGGGTGTGAACTGAACTTTGGTAAGGTTTAAGCGGATGGACTCCAGCGCCACATAATCTTTCAGCAATTGTATCTCTTTTTCTACCGGTACTTTCCCGCTGTTACTTTCGTACAATGAGTAACGCAAAAACTGCGACAACCGCGCTACCATACCCGCCGACTTTTCTTTTTCATCTTTCAATATCAAACCATAAATATTGTTCAGCGTATTGAACAGGAAATGCGGATTTACCTGTGAGCGAAGAAAATTAAATTCCAGTTGCAGGTTTTCTTTGGCCAATTGCATACTGCGAAACTGGTGGCGAAGGGCCTGCATGCCCAACTTGATACTCAGTGGAAGCGCTATGTTAAATAAGGTACCTATAAGAACACCCAAACTCATGACTTTTAAAAACCACCTGTTCAGAAGGTCCATTTGTAAAAAAGGACCATATCCGTTATTGGCATCCTTTATAATGGTCATACAGGCAGAACAGGGTTTGATGAGCAATTCTTCGGTAAGCGCATCGGTAAACGCATAGAAAATGACCAGTACGGCAGTGATGAGCACACCTGCTATCCACCGTCTTTTACTAAAAAAGCGTGGTAGTACCCAGTATACGAAAGGATAGTAAAACAGCATGATGCGTATTATGCCCGTTACGGTCAGCAGGGAAACAAGCGGTTCGGGAAAGTGATTGTAATTATTGAAGGAAATGCCGGTCAGGTACCTTGATATACAAAATAAAGCTGTCCAGAATCCAATATGCAAAAGTATGCGCAATGATTTGCGCGAATAAATGGTGTTGATGGTTTGTTCAATGTTCATGCCGCTAAATTGTGCAAATTAACCTGGTGACACTAATTTTTCCGATCAATCCATTCAGGTTTTCTACCAAGCCCCTTCATCCGGCAACGAAACATGTCTTATATCTGTTAGGTTGGTTTCGTTGCTCCATTCCCTCGCTTTATAGAAAATACCAGCCCGTTTATCGGTTCGGTTTTTATGGTCCTGAAAAAGACTGTTGTTTTGACTTATAAATTTTTACAATGAAAAAAACAATGCTGATAGCCTGCCTCGTCCTCCATTCCTGGTGTTCTGTTTTTGCGCAGAAAATGACCCAATCCCTCGACAGTTTAATAATGGCCAGTTATGAAGCCGCTGAATTTACCGGCAGCGTGCTGGTGTCTAAAGGGGGTAAGATAATAATAAAAAAGAACTATGGGGAAAATGATGACCATACCATTTTCAATATTGCCTCTATTACAAAATCTTTTACCGCGGCGTTGATCATGAAATTGCAGGAAGCCGGTAAATTGTCGGTGCAGGATAAGCTGGCAAAATATTATCCTGATTTTCCGCAAGCCAATACAATTACCATTCACCATCTGCTGACCCACACATCTGGTGTTTTCAATTATACCGATGATCCGGCCTTTTGGAAAATGGATCAAACAAAAGAACAGACGCTGACGCAAATGATCGCCTGTTTTAAAGACAAACCGTTGAATTTTGAATCAGGTTCCAGGTTTCAATACAGCAATTCGGGATATACGCTGCTGGGATATATCATTGAACAGGTAACCGGTACTACTTATAGCAAAGCCCTGGAGCAATATATTTTTAAACCGCTGGGTATGCATTATTCCAGTTATGGCCCGCCTGCCGATACCAGCCACCTGGCAATCGGTTATATGATGTATTACAGGAATTTCAAAAATCCAGCGCCCGCCGTACATCCTTCTATCTCTTATGCCACGGGTGCTATATACAGCACAACAGAAGACCTTTACAAATGGCATAGGGCGTTACAAAAAGGGAAATTTTTATCAAAACGATCATTGGCAGCGATATTTACCAAAGATAAAGGTCCCTATGGTTATGGCTGGTTTATCGATTCTATGTATGGCAAACAACGGATATTGCACGATGGAAAAATTCCCGGTTATAAGAATATCCTTATCCGTTTTCCACAGGATGATATATGCATCATTGCTTTAAGCAATGCCAATAGCAGTAGCGGTGACATGATTGGTAACATCATGAGTATCCTGTACCATCAACCCCTGGCCAGGTCATTTGGCAACCTGCCGGTCATCAATATGCCGGATAGTATGAAGAAAGAATTTACGGGCATCTATAAATTCAGGAAAGAAGACAGCACACAGGTGCTGGTGCGCTTACAGGAAAGCCATTTGTACCTACAGATCCCGGGGAAAGAGGAACAGCGACTGCAACCTGTAAAGCGAAATGTGTTCCGGGCAGGGAATGCCCGCATTGAATTTATGCGTAATGACAAAGGGGCCATTTGGCAAATGCTGGTATTCATTCGGGGGGAGATCATGGGGGTCGTTAAAATATAATAATGTGTACGTTAATTGTACTTCTTTGAAAATTATCGAACCAGAGATGGAGGATTTGATATTAATTTTTTTCCTTAAACCTTTAATATTCAAAACGGATTGAATGTGATAATTTCAGCTAACTGACGAGTAATTCCGTCGATACTGATGTGATTTAACGCTATACCCGGTGGCTCCAGATCAAAAGCATGCACCAACTGCAAATCACTTACTTGATAATTTAGTTAGGTTACCAAGATTGTGAATCAATTGCATTAGATTAGTGTCCGGTAATTTTAAAATCTTTTTAAATGTTGAAAAATTATTTCAAAACGTCATGGCGTAATTTGAAAGCCAACAAATTTTACAGTATCCTGAACATAGGCGGCCTGGCTGTAGGCTTGGCTACAGGATTTATGTTGCTACTTTGGGTGCAGAATGAACTCAGCTACGATAAATATAACCATCTGTATAAAAATATTTACCAGGTAAATTCGCACATTACGTTAGAAGAAAAATCACTTGCCTGGCAAGGGGCACCCGCACCATTATCTATAATGGCAAAACAAATTCCGGATGTAATTTCTGTTTTAAGATTAGTAAGTGATGATGAAAATCCAACACTGTCTGATAAAGTATTGTCCAATATCGATCTTACAAAAGTATTCGACAATAACAATATTCTTTATGCCGACAGTAATTTTATAAGCTTCTTCAACTACAAATTGTTGCATGGCAACCTTAATACCTTTTTGCCGAATGCGCATTCTGTTGCACTTACAGAATCAACAGCCAAAAAATTATTTGGTACAGATGACGCCGTTGGCAAAATTGTGCGGTTTGATAAAAACAGTTTCACGGTAACAGCCGTTTTGCACGACTTCCCTCATAATTCTTCTCTGCAATACGACGCTATTTTTCCGGTAGATTATTATGCTCAGCAATTCACTGCTCATGGCGGCAATCATGGTTGGAAAACAATTGATGAAGATGTAAACGATTATAGTTTCAGAACATTTCTTCTGATAAATCCAAATGCTAATATTCCGGGTATTGAAACAAAACTTACACATTTATTTAATGCAACAGACAATGGTCAGGCTGCGACAACTTTTCAATTGCAGAACTTAGGAGACCTTCATCTTACAGGAATTGATGGCGACAATTCTGCATTAAAAATGGTAAGAATAATGTTGCTTGTTGCAATATTAATATTGATCATAGCAAGTATTAACTATGTAAACCTTTCTACGGCTCGTGCACTTGTAAGAAGTAAAGAAGTAAGTATAAAAAAAATCATTGGAGCAAAAAGAAGGCAATTGTTTTTGCAATTCATTACTGAGACAGTATTGACATTCGGGTTTGCTGTTTTTATTGCAATTGTTTTAATCACTTTATTGAAGCCGCTGTATGTTAGAATTACAGGCGAACAATTAGTTCTTTCCCTCTCCAGTTTTTCTATGTTAAAAATATTGTTTTTCGCACTTTTAGGAACAATACTAATTTCAGGCATTTATCCCGCACTGTTATTATCATCTTTCAACCCCTTAGGCGCCATACGCGATAAAAGTTTTTTGGGTATTAAAACGTCTTCATTTAGAAAATCATTAGTCGTTCTTCAATTTGTAATCTCGTTCATATTGTTAGTTAGTACAATTGTAATGGGAAAACAAATGGCATATATAATAAATAAAGATTTGGGTTACGATAAGAACTATGTTTTTACGGTTTCATTTCCCAAAGAAGCGGCGAAAAGTGCTGACGCTATAGAAAATGAATTGCAATTGCAAAAGAGCATATTAAATGTTTCGTTTAGCAGCGCGGCAGACATTACAAATGTAACAGAGATTTCAGGAGATATTATTTGGGATGGAAAAACAGATGATGTTCCGTTTATAGTTTGGCGTGTACAGGCTGATAAAAATTTTATACCTACGATGAAGTACCAGCTTATTGCAGGAACAAATTTTACGGGAACGTCTTCTAATGATAATAAATATATTTTGAATGAAACGGCAGTAAAAGCTATGGGTTTAAAACCTCCCTATGTCGGCACAAAAATTGGCTACGGGAAAGCCGATGGAGAAATAGTAGGTGTAATAAAAGATTTTAATTTTAAATCGTTGAAAGATCCTATTGCACCTTTATTAATAAGAACGACTGGATTAAAGAACACTTTATATGTACGAACAACTGGAGCAGGTGCTCAGGCATCCATCAAAGCCGTAGAACAGCAGTATAAAAAATATGCAAACAACGCACCTTTCTCTTATAATTTTCTTGATAAGACATTTGAATCGCATTACCAATCCCAACAGCGTGCAGGCACTTTGTTTACAACTTTTGCAGCCATCGCCATTTTTATTTCCTGCCTGGGTTTATTTGGATTAGCCACTTATACAGCACAGGTAAAGACCAAGGAAATCGGTATCAGAAAAGTGCTGGGTGCAAGTGTCGGCAGCGTTGTACAATTGATCAGTAAAGATTTTTTGAAATTGGTAATTGTGGCAACTGTAATCGCAACGCCACTGGCTTACTGGGCAATGAATAAATGGCTGCAGGATTTTGCCTATCGAACCAGCATTAGCTGGTGGATTTTTGCTGCATGTGGATTTGCCATGTTGTTGATTGCAATTGTTACATTAAGCACTCAAACAGTAAAAGCAGCACTTGCAAATCCTGTAAAGAGTTTGAGAACGGAATAATTAGGAGAAAAACTGCCACCACATTGGGTTTTCTGCTATGCCCGGCGTCAGGATAAATGAAAAATTACTCTAAACTAAAAAGGCCTCAAGTCTAATGACTTAAAGCCTTTTCTTTTTTCGTGCCCAGAACAGGAATCGAACCTGCACTACCTTGCGATAACCAGATTTTGAGTCTAGCGCGTCTACCAGTTCCGCCATCTGGGCAATTATTTCAAAGTGTCTTACATTCAAGGACTTATGACCGATGTACCTCAAAATGGGAGGCAATATTACGACAATGAATATTCCTGTCCAAAATGTAGCCCCCTTTTTTTAAGATAATGTCCGTTTTACTTACAGCAACTCTTTTTCGGCAATAATACCTTGCGGATAATATTCCACCATTTGCGCCACATCAGTACCTGGTTTCCGGTGATCATCCGTCAAAAGTACGCCATAAACAATCAAATAAATTGCCCGTAATCTTCTATAAACTGTTCCTGCTGCGTGTTGATGTTATGCAGAAAGATCCGGTGAACCCCCAACCTTTTATAGCCTTCAACAAACTCATGCAATGCCCTGATATCGGTAAAGATGGTGATCTTCTCCGCCACATCCTGCACGGTTATATGTTTAGTGGCGGCCTCAAATTGCTGAGGCGTAGCCAGGTTGGCCAACTGTTCAGCCGGCAGCATATTCGTCTTCCATTGCTCCCAGGCGCCTTCCAGCGCTTCCTTTTTCGACCGGCTGTAAGAGAATCCCAATTGTATATAAACGGGTTTGGCAACGCCTGCCTGTTCATGAAATACCTCCATCTTTCTTTTAGTAACTGCTACCGCATCGGCGGTTGTGAGCAAACCATCGGCCCAGGTTCCAGCCCAGGCAGCCGTTTTTTCGGAGATGGCTGCGCAAAATACGGGCGGCGGTTGCTGCGGCAGCGTATACAACCGGATGGGCGGCGTTTTCACTTCCCCTTGTAAAGAAACAGCTTGTCCGTGCAACAGGTTGCGGATGATACGGGCGCATTGCAACAGGCGTTCATTGCGCTCCTCTTTTGGCGGCCATTCCGTAGCGGTGATCATTTCGTTGATGGCCTCGCCGCTGCCCAATTCTGCATGGAACCGGCCGGGAAACATTTCGGCCAACGTAGAAATTGCCTGGGCAACAATGGCGGGATGATACCGGTACCCGGGCGTGCATACCACACTAACAGGCAGCGTAGTTGCCTGCAAGGCCGCTCCCAGCCAGCTAAATGAAAAACCGCTTTCTCCCTGCCGTATGCCCCAGGGTTGAAAGTGGTCGGAAGAATGAATGCAATCAAAACCCGCCTGCTCCGCCATTTGTGCCAATCGTAACAAATGCGAGGGCGCAAACTGTTCGTGTGATGCATGATAACCGATCAGTGTCATAGAATATCATGGCAAATGTGATGCCTCGTTGCCAACGACAGAAATGGCAGCGAAGCTATAATTAAAGCATTTTCTTCAACATAAGCCCGGCCCCTTCATGTACTTGACGTATATCATGACCTGCTATGGCCGGAATCATGGGTTCTGGCATTATTTATAAATAGATTTACTAAAGAGTATGAAAGGGATTTTAATTGCAATAGATCCGGTATTTATTGCTCACCATAAATAGTTTGATCATGAAAAAGATAATTGCTGTATTCGACGGTTTAAAGTATTCCGAAAGCGCTGCCAATTATGCTGTTTATATGGCAAAAAGAACCGGCTCGCATCTTGTGGGTGTTTTTTTGGATGATTTTACTTATCATAGCTATAAAGTATACGAACTGGTAAATGAAAGAGGCTTTATTAACGAAGATAAACAGGCGACTTTGGATAAACAGGATGAAGAAATGCGTGCAGAAGCAGCCGGTAAATTTAGCAAACTGTGCCAGGCCGCTGCATTAAATTATTCGGTGCATCACGACCGGAATATTGCCATACATGAGCTGTTGCATGAAAGCGTTTTTGCCGATCTGCTGGTAATTGAAAACAAAGAAACCTTTACTCATTACGAAGAAAGAATACCCACCCGCTTCGTTCGTGATCTGTTGAGTGAAGTACAATGCCCTGTACTGGTTGTGCCAAAAAGGTTTAATCATTTCGATAAAGCCGTTTTATTATATGATGGCGAACCGGCTTCGGTATATGCCATCAAAACATTCTGTTACATTTTTTCGGAATTTAATGACCTGCAGGTTGAAGTTTTTTCGGTTAAAGACATAAAGGATTCTTTGCATGTGCCTGATAACCGGCTTATGAAGGAGTTCATGAAACGGCACTTTCCGCAAGCGGAATTTACCGTCGTGAAAGGAGATGCCGCAAATGAGATTCTCGATCAGCTAAAAGGCAGGGAAAAGAATTTCCTGGTTGTTTTGGGCGCTTACAACAGGGGCATGGTTTCGCGCTGGTTCAAGCCCAGTATGGCAGATATACTGATGGAAGAGTTAAATAAACCATTGTTCATTGCGCATCATACATAGGCATCACATCTCTTCCGGATTGGCCGTTATAATACCAGTTTCTTTTTTCTCTGGTTTTCTTACGATCACGCATTCTGTGGTTATAAACATGCCTGCTACAGATGCCGCAAATTCCAGTGCCAGCCGGGTAACTTTAACCGGATCAATAATACCGGTTTCAAGCAATTGTTCAAACTTTTCCGATTTTGCATTGTATCCAAAATCATGCTCACCCGATTTCACTTTCTGCACGATCTCTGAAGGCTCCCCGCCAGCATTTATTATTATTCTTTTTAATGGTTCTTCCAGCGCCTTTCGAAGTATTTCCACTCCCGTGCGCTCATCATCGTTGGTACATTCCACTTTGTCAAGTTCAGGCTGGCAACGCAGGAACGCCACCCCGCCTCCGGGAACAATGCCTTCTTCCATTGCAGCGCGGGTAGCATTTAATGCGTCATCTACAATATCTTTTTTTATGTTCAGCTCAATTTCTGAAGAAGCGCCTACATAAACAATGGCAACACCGCCTGCCAGTTTGGCCAGCCGTTCATGCAGCTTTTCTTTATCATACTCGGAAGTAGTTGTTTTTAACTGTTCTTTTATTTGCGCTATCGCGGCATCGATATTTTTTTTGTCACCGGCGCCGCCCACTATGGTGGTCTTGTCTTTCGTTACAATTACTTTATCGCATCTGCCAAGATGCGTGATTTCGGCATTTTCCAGTTTTAATCCTTTTTCTTCTGCGATTACCGTGCCATGGGTGAGCACCGCAATATCTTCCAGCATCTCTTTACGCCGGTCGCCAAATCCCGGCGCTTTTACCGCCGCTACTTTCAGAATGCCCCGGAGTTTGTTTACAACCAGAACGGCCAGGGCTTCTCCTTCCACTTCTTCGGCTATGATCAACAACGGTTCACTTGTTTGGGTGATCTTATCCAGCAGGGGCAGCATTTCCTTCATGCCCGCGATCTTTTTATCATAAATGAGAATATAGGGATTGTCAAATACCACATTCATTTTTTCAGAATTGGTAATGAAATAGGGCGACAGATAGCCGCGGTCGAATTGCATTCCTTCCACTACTTCAACATAGGTCTCGAATCCCTTTGCTTCTTCAATGGTTATTACTCCTTCCTTACCGGCTTTACGCATGGCTTCAGCGATCAGTTTGCCGGTTTCGGGATCATTGCCTGCGCTAATGGTGGCAACCTGTTCAATACGGGTACTATCGGTACTCACTGTAACAGCCATTTGTTTCAATTTAGCTGTTACTGCTTTCACTCCTTTATCGATACCTTTTTTCATTTCCATGGCATTGATGCCGGCTTCTACTTTTTTTAATCCGATTTCGACCATGGTTTGGGCCAGCAGCGTAGCCGTTGTGGTGCCATCGCCAGCGGCTTCGGCAATTCGTATGGCGGCATCCCTGATCATTTTAACGCCCATGTTCTCAATGGGGTCTTCCAGTTCAATTTGTTTGGCAACCGTTACCCCGTCGCACGACATTTGAGGCGTCCCATCCATTTTCTCAAACACTACATTTTTGCCACGTGGTCCTAATGTTATGATCACCGCTTTGGCAAGCCGGTCAACACCCGTTTTTAATTTTTTACGGGCGTCCAGTTCATATTCAATCTGTTTGGCCATATATAATCGTTTAAAGCACCAATGAATTAATTGATGACAATCGTTGACAATTTACTTATATGCACTCCCTGTTTGAATGACGGCCATCAAACATCCATACGATTATTGTCAGTTTGTGGTAACTTTTAAAGTAAATAAAGAGCAAAGCTGCTGCCTTTGTTTTCATACGGCCCATTTACCCTTTAGCTGCCAGGAAAGCAGTACGATGAGCAGGCTGCAGATCAAATAGGTATGATATAACCAGGGTATTGCCTGTAAAACAACTGAATGAATCACAACCCATGCGATCATCGCCATACCCCCCATTATTGACCAGGAATATTGCGTTCTCCTTCTTTTCATTGTATTGGCAAGCGCTACCAGGTTTATGCTGCCGGTTATGATAAATAAAATACCAGGCACTATAAATATTTGTGAGAAAGCCGGTTGGAAAAAATCTACCGGAAAATTATATGCCCTCAATACCGGGTATGCTATCAACAACATACCAATGAGCGTTGCGGTAATTCCAACAAAGGCAATCAGTATAATAAGCAGTGTACGCATAAAAAAGTATTTGATATGCAATATGTATTCAAAAATAAACACATTTACAGGCCGCTATCAATGATGCGTATCATGGTATACGTACTGGCTGAACAGTGTGTGTGAAAGCCATGTGTATCCGGTAAAGGGAACGGTTCAATGCCGGGTGATCAATGCCAGCCTTCCGAATTCTTCCAGAGAATCGTTATCCATTATTATCACTTCACCATTCTTTTCCAGCACCGCTTCAATAAGCCTGTTAACCACACCGGGCTCAAGGTGGTGCGGTTGTTTCGGCGGATGCAAATGCATTTCATAATCGTTATTGTTGCCGATATATCCCGCAACTGAAAGATCTTTTTCAACCAATAGTTTATACCCCCTTCCTTCCTGTACTGCTTTCCAGATATTTTCTATGCCTGTTAGTCCAAGGCCTTCGCCGATTTTTTCTTTAAAATCGCGCACCAGATTTGTTTTTTTGTTATCGAGGAACAGCTTCACGGCTTTCCACGTTAGATCGCCCAGCTCTGTATTATTGAATGTCATATAATTGCCAGGAATATTGCACGCTATGTTCTGTAAATGACCGGTCACCTGGCTGAAATACGCCAGGTCTTTATTTTCTCCTGTAACTATTAAGGGAACGCCACGGTTCAGATAGCTTTTCAGCAGATCATCCGTTTCCCTAAAAAAGCTTTTAAGCCGGATCTCTTCAGATATCGATTTATCTTTTTCAAACTCCTTTACAAAGCTGTGTCCCACATAAGAGCTTCCCCGGCTTGGGCGGTTGTATTCGTAGTCGGCTTCATTTTTTTTCGGAAAATGGGAGTCGGTGATCTCCGTAACTACATTTAACCGGGCGTTGAACAGCCTCGCTTCTTTTTGGCTTACCATCAAAATAACATAGGGGATATCAAAATACGTTTCATACAAAACGTCCCTGATATCAAATGATCTACTGATTGTTATCCTTTCCTGTACGGGAAAGAAAAAGTGAATGAGCCATTTAACATTTTGCGAAACAAACATTCCAATACCTGCTGTATTGTGCATGAAATCAATTTGTTCATACAATTCGTCAATTGCCTGTACCAGCGTACTGATGGCTACCTGATCGTAATTGTTCTTTAACTGTAATTTTACCTGTTGAATGGCCTTTTCCATTTGTACCGGATCTGTTCTTCTGCCGGGTGATAGCCGGTGGGTAGGCATAATGATGGAAACGCAAATGTCGTTTTTTTCATTTCTCAGCGCCCTGAGGTTGTCGGTGACGATATGCTTGTTCATATTATTTGATTTCTGTAGTGGTTAGAAATTTTTAATAACCAATTTCTTGGAAACAGTTGCTGCTTCAAAGCTACCAGTCTGCAGGGCTTATTTCAATGATAACTGTCATTGCAGGTTATGATCCTGAACAAATTTGACGATGCTGATGAACTGATTCAATGGAAGGTTACATACCGCTGGTTAAAATCACCTCCCAGTATGACGGCTATCATTTTTCACTTTATATACTGCTGGTATATTCGAATATTATATCTGTTTATTATCAATTCAATTTTAGTAAACTAAAAATCTTCATTATGAAAAGTGATATTCAGATCCAGCAGGATGTAATGGATCAACTTAAATGGGAACCTGATTTGAATGCTGCAGAAATAGGCGTTGCGGTTAAGAACGGGATTGTTACGCTTTCAGGAATTGTAGATACTTATTCAAAGAAGATCGCCGCCGAATATGCCGCAAAAAAAATAGCCGGGGTTAGGGCTGTTGCTGAAGATATTCAGGTTGGTATGTCGCCTACTTATCGAAAAACGGATGCTGAAATTGCTGATGCGGTCCTGTTCGCATTGAGATGGAACACCAGTATACCCGATCAAAAAATTAAGGTAAAGATCGAGGATGGTATAGTTTCGCTCGAGGGTGAATTGGAGTGGGAATATCAACGGAATGAGGCCAGGCAGGCCGTTGAAAAGCTGGCCGGTGTACGCAGGATAAATAATTTTATTTCAATAAAGCCTTCTGTAAAGCCGGTTAATGTAAAAGAACAGATCACGGCCGCATTGATCAGGTCTGCCACCATTGAATCAGAAAAGATCGCTGTAGATACTGATGGCGGCAAAGTTGTTTTACGTGGCAGGGTTCGGTCAATAGCCGAAAGGGAGGATGCTGAAAACGCTGCCTGGGCAGCCCCGGGCGTTACCAGTGTTGTGAATGATCTTGTAGTGGAACAAGAAGAATTTGCCTTTTAGCAATACAGGCTGGGTGAAACAGCTTTACAGGGTGGGTTGTATTAACTGTCATTTTTTCACGGAATTGTGTAGCTGCCATTTTCCCGGAATCACTTTATTCGGGCCGGATCTTGATGTTGAAAAATATTTTGCCTTTCCTGGTGTTTATTTATAGAACCGGTTCTTATACCTTACCCTTTTCGTGTTCGTCAATGCCTTTTGCCCAAAGTAAATATTCTGGATAAATTGAATCCAAAACGGATGCTTCCTTTGCCCCAATTGCTGGTGGTATTTGTAATGAACGATTTTTCGTTCATGCCGGTAGCATTGGTGAACAGCAATTGAAATACATGTCCGCCGGTTTCAATATCGAATCCCAGGGAAAATGGGTCCTTGTATTTATTTTTATCGAGTCCTTTAGCTATATAATGGTAATCGGCCACCAGGGCCATTCGTTTAGACAGTTTCAGCCGGGCGCCAATACCAAGCGCGTATATATCGTTCTCCTCGCTTGCCAGGTCTGCCAGGTTGCGGTGTACAAATACAGGTGATAATTGCAGGCTGAAACGTTCGCTGAATTTGCGGCCGATAATGATCTCATTGTAGAAGGCCAGGCGGTTACTGAAGTAATTTATTTTTGTTGTGTCTGTCATGGGTTGTGTTTGTGCAGTCATTCCTGTAACCAAAACAATAGAAACCGGAAAGGAACCGGGGCCGGTCGATTGCCATACGGGCCTGAATTTGATAAAACCGTCCAGCTCTTTTCCAACATTACTACGGCCTGCCCCAATGGTGAGATTTTTGAGTAACCCATAATCAAATCCCAATCTCATGTTCGCCTGGTCAAGGCCAAACAGGTTATTCGGTCCTGAATTGATTTCTCCAAACCGGTGCAGGATGCGAATATCAAGCTCTCCTTTTCCAATGAATTCCATGGAATGCCCGTTTAACACCCGGGAAGATTTAAAGGCATTGGTAACATGCTCTTTTTGGGGGGCGTTATTATCTACCAGGGAAAGCAGGTCCTGTGCCGGTGAACTGAAATAAATTCCGGTATAGCAAATCGCAATTATTATTTTTTTCATGTGTGCGCCACTGTTTTATTTAAGCATACTGTAATTACAATTGACTTTTACTGTTGCTGTTTTTGATATTTTGTCCTTTACCAGAGAGGGGATAGTTATGTTATAATCGGAAAGTAAGATGCTGAATTGGGCATTGGTGCTAACTGTTTCGCCTGTTACTTTCAACGTGCCTGTTGCTTCCAGTTCTTTCTTAACCCCATGCATATCGAGAATGCCTTTTACCGTGACGGGGTACACGCCGTCTTTTTGAAAATTAACTTTATCAATATTGATGATCTTTCCTTTGAATACCGACTTTGGAAATTTATCGCTTTCCATATAATTCTCATTGAAATGCGCTTGCATCAAAGCCCTTTTAAATTCGAAGCCTTTTACCAGCAGGGCGAATTCAATCAGGCCCGTAGCGGCATCAAATACACTGGTGGTGGTTTTGTTTACCCCATCAATATCTTCCCCTGAACCTGCAGCGAATGAGATGTTGCCGTTTTTGGTAAAATATCGCTGTTGTGAATACAATAGGGAGGTAAGTGAAAGGAAAAGAAAAAATAAAACAGGCATTTTTATAGTCATAATTATCTGGTTTAAAAAGTGGGATGATTTATTTTACCAGGCTGCATTTATTCAGTATTACATCTGTGAGTATTCCCGTACAAATACCTTTGATGCTTACCACTGATCCAACCGGTATATTCTTCACTGTTGCCGCTTCTTCATTGTAAAAGCTGCATGTAACTACCGCAAGCGGGTCGCCTGTTTCAAGGAACAGGGTGGCATGGCCATCGGCTTCGAGATGGGCGCCGGATATGTTACCTGAAACAATGATCAATTTGTCAACATATTGTCTGTTTGCTGCCGCTTCATTCTGTAAAAAGGTTTTTACCAGGGCTGAAGCTTCGATTTGCACAGTGGCGGCCTGTTGTCTCGTGTCTGCTGGTTCTTTATTATACAGATACCAGCCATATAATATGCCGGCTAGCAGCATCACCACAATGGCCGTTACGATTTTTTTCCATCTTCGCATATAGGCTGATTTAGTTATTAGGTGTTCCCGAATTGATCCAGCAGGTTAAAAGGGAAATGTCTGATGCCGTTAATGGGCTGCCCGGCGGCATGGTCTTGTCAACGATAGCCCGTTGCTTAATGCGGCCCGCCTGTGCTTTTGCCTGGTCATAGGTTTCCAGCACTATTGATCCCGCGGCTGAAGCTGTATTATGGCAACCTGCGGTATTGCATTTGGTGGTTAGTATGGCTTTAACCGCAGTATATGTTGCGTTTACCTTGCTGCAGTCTGCTGTATCGGGATATATCAGTTCGCCCTTATCGTAATAACACCCCGCTGCCAATAGAATGATGATGACAGGTAAGGTCATTGCTTTCAGTAACATACCGTTGTTATATGAATGTATGTGCTTATTATTCATATCAGATTACATTAATTGTTTGGAGTTCCCGCCTGTATCCATTTTTCAACCTGTTGTATCTGGCAGTCAGACAATTTATTTCCGCCTTGCGGCATAGGCTTATAACCGGTTGCCTGTTTAATGCTGCCCGGCAATCTTCCGCTTGCTGCCGAAGCCTTTACGCCTGCATAGGTGCTGAGATCTACACCGCCACCCAGTGAAGCTGGGTTGTGGCAGCCTTTGCAATACGTGTTCATTAAAGGCATTACTGCTCCTGAAAAAGTAAACACGGTTGTGTCGCAGCCACCGTTGCATTGATTGTTCTTCGCACCCTGGTTTATCCATTTTTGAATGGATGCTTTTTCTGAAGCGCTGAATGGCTGATGGGGCGGCGGTGGCATGATGTCGCCGGGGTTGGTTGTGTTGACTACCTGGTACAATTTGCTCCCTGATGCATTGCCCGGCGTTACAATTTTCATGATGCCGGCATAACTGTTCAATATCAATCCTTCTTTATGCGTAGTAGCATCATGGCAACCGCTCATGGCGCAGCCTGAACTGAGCAATGGCAGAATGGCATTGCTGAAATAAACAGTGTCGGCACTGCACGAATTCGTGATGACGGGTGGCGGATTATTACCATTACTGCTTCCTCCTTTAGACAATATTTCATGTTTGCAGGTGATGAAAAGAAATGCGGTTGCTGCAATCGTAACAATGGATATTAATTTCACAATTGTTTTCTTTTGGGTGATATAAAGTGGTAAGGGGATCAGGAATTAAAAAGCACTAGCATGCCGCAGCTCCTGAAGGGGAGCCGGGTGCGCGTGCAATTAACCAGTTAGTGTTAGTGGGGTAGAAACAGAGCGGGGAATTCCTTCTTATATAACAGACAAAATAAAATGCATATGGTCCCAGTGAGTTTTAAAGAATATTTGCCCGCATTCGATCGTTATGGTATTTTGCATAGCCGCAATACCTTTATTACACCTTTACATACTTCCTGTAGTTTAAATGAACGCGACTGATGATATAGTATGGCAGCAGATCCGGGAAAGAAATATGCCTGCTTTTGAAAGCTATTACAAGGAGCATTTCAAAACATATTTCCTGGTTGCATACAAATTTGTGAAGTCGGTACCTGTGGCGCAGGAGATCGTGAATGACGTGTTCCTGAAAATATGGGAAGATGCAGGAAAGATCATGATCGAATCTTCGCTAAAGGCTTATATATATAAGGCGGTGGTAAACCGAAGCATCAATGTTTTAAACAAACAGCAAAAGGAATTGCAGAACCAGCGTGCCCTTGCCCTGCTGCCACCTGAATTCTATGAAGAAACGCAACTGGAAACCAATGAACTGAAAGCTCAGTTGTATAAAGCCATTGAAAACCTGCCCGAGCAGTGTAAAAAAGTATTTCAACTGAGCAGGTTCGAAGGACTGAAGCAACAGGAAATAGCCGACAAGCTGGGCCTTTCAATAAAAACTGTAAAAAACCATATAACTCAGGCACTTAAAACACTGGCCCGGTACTCAGGGAAATCCATGGTCCTGTTTTTGATCGTAAAACTTTTTTTGTAATACCATTGGGACCGGGCCTTATTTTATTTGTCTTATCAAATATAGCGCATGGATCATTTACCAGATAATACGGTCCCGTGGACCCTGATCTGCTCTGCATGCCAGGGAAATTTAAACCGGGAAGAAGAAACTGCACTGCAGCAATGGCTGGCAACTGATGTGGAAAACAGGGAGCTGTTTATACAGGTAAAGAATACCTGGAATAATGACCTGGAAGAATTTCCTGCTTACCTGCAGGCCGATGGATCGGTTGCGTGGAATGATTTGCGAACCAAACTCGAAGAACAGGTGGCCCGTGAAAATGAGGGACAGGAGAGGAGGATTGCCGGCAAAGAAAAAAGCCGTGTTCGTTTGATCGGCCTGGTCTCAATAGCGGCCCTTTTTGTTTTGGTAACAGGTATAGTTATCTGGAAAATGAGAATTGATAGCAGTAGCAACTATAGAACAGGAAGCGCTGAACAACAGTTGGTTGCCCTGGCAGACGGTACATTGATAAAACTATTTCCTGCTTCCCAGATGGAAGTGCCTGAAGGGTATGATAAGAAGTTACGAAAAGTGATCCTGAAAAACGGAGAAGCATTTTTTGAAGTACGGCACCAGGAAGCGATCCCTTTTATTGTAGACCTGGATATTGCCAGTGTAAAAGATATTGGCACCAGTTTCCGCATCAAGAAAGCAAACGACAGTATATATGTTTCTGTAGTTACAGGCGTGGTTGAATTCAGGAGCAGGGCAGATAACGAGGTGCGCCTTTTAAAAGCGGGTATGCAAATAACATGTCTGCCCGGTACAGATAATTCCAGGCCGCTTATCGTTATTGATTCTTTGGCCGCTGCCGGTGAAGATAAGTTACGTTTTGTCAATACTTCCCTTTCTGACGTGATACGTAAATTCGAAGCTGTTTATAAAAAGCCTATTGCTATAAAGGATTCGGCAATAATGCAAAAGCGCTTTACCGGGCACCTGGATGGACAATCATTCGAGGGCGCCCTGGATGTGTTGTGCAGATCGCTTAACATAACTTTTAGCCAGGAAAATGACATTTATTATTTGAAAAAGGAATAATTCATTACAAACCAGAAATACTGTACCATAGTTAACAAGAAAACAATGCGGCCTGTTACTACCGGGGTAGGTAATAAAGTGTTATTGCAGGTGTGTTCACTTGTGGTAGTGGTATTGCTGTGTACGGCCGGGTTGCGGTCGCAGACCATCATTGAAAAGGAACAAAAGATCACTATCGATGCAAAAAACGAATCCCTTCAAAATATACTTTTGAGTATAGAATCGCAATTGTCTTTCCGGTTTGCATATGATGCTGAATTAATTGCAGGGCTAAGCCGGATCACGTTCAGGTGCACAGGAGAACCATTGGTAAATGTGTTGAACAACCTGTTTAAGGAAACCGGTATTACTTTCAGTATTAGTGGTAACCAGGTTATATTACAAAAAAGCCCCCGTAGCAAAATAACCATCAGTGGTTTTACCAGGGATAAAAAAAGCGGGGAGCTGCTTTTGGGTACGAATATTTTTTTGCCATCCATTAAAAGAGGTACGGTATCGAACAGGTATGGATTTTATTCCATTACCATACCTGCCGTGGATTCCCTTGAAATGGAAATATCCTATGCCGGTTATGAAACCCATCGAACAGTTTTAGGCGGTCGTAAAGATCTAAAACTGAATGTGCAGCTCGGCCACCGCGAAGATTCTTTTACATTCAAACCGGTTATCGTTGTAAGCGAAAAAGATAATCCTGTTACCAGAAACCAGGTAGATCTGATAGACCTGTCGGCTGATATGATAACTGCCACACCTGCCGTGAGCGGTAATGGCGATATCATCAATGCGGTACAGTTGTCGGCAGGGGTTCAGGCAGGGCTTGACGGAACCGCCGGCTACTTTGTGAGAGGCGGTAATGCCGACCAGAACAAGGTAATACTCGATGAAGCCACGCTTTATAATCCGGGTCACCTGTTGGGTTTGGTAAGTGTTTTCAATTCTTCTGCTATTAAAAAAGCCATGTTGCTGAAAGGTGGTTTTCCCGCTTCATATGGCGATAATTTAAGTTCAGTGCTCGAAGTGCAAATGAAAGATGGAAGCGACCGGCAGTTGGGCGGTGAATTGCAACTGGGCACCATGACTTCTTCACTGGCCTTGTATGGCCCTGTAACAACCGGTAAATCTTCTTACTTTTTGTCGGCCCGCAGAAGTACGATCGACTACCTGCTTCGGCCGGTTTCAAACACCGCCTATTTCAGCAATTATTATTTTTATGATCTGAATACAAAGCTGCAGTTCCAGTTATCTCCACGTGACAGGGTGTATTTCAGTATTTACCAGGGATACGACAAAGGCGCATATAATTCGGCGGGTGAGGAAGATGATCATGACGAGGACGATTACATAGATTATAATATCGCATTCGGTAACCGGGCTTTAAGCGTCAGGTGGAACCATGTTTTTTCCAAGAAACTATTTGCAAACACATCATTGGTTTATACTTCCTATTTTCAACGCCTTACTGCCATTGAGAAAAAATATTATGCCCAGCTGTATTCCGGCATCCGTGACCTGCATGCCCGCACCGACCTGTATTATTACCCCAATATTTCGCACCGGATCCGCGGGGGCATCGATTACCTGCAGCAATCGCTTTTCCCTGCTACTTTGTCGAACAAGGTTTCGCCGGCAGGTTTTTTAAGCATCAATGAAAACGACATACCGCAAAGAAGTTCCGGCCGTTTGGCCGCCTACCTGGGCGATGATTATAAAATAACCAGCAAATTCAATGTATACGCAGGTGTGCGGGTGCCGCTTTACCGGAAAATTGATGTGCAGTTTATGAATGTTGAACCGCGTTTATCATTATTATACCTCACCGGGGCAAACAGCAGTATAAAACTGTCTTATACCAGTATGCATCAGTATATTCACCTGGTGCAAAGTTATAATGCAACCTTCCCGGCCGAAATATGGATGGGATGCAGCAACAAAGTGAAGCCACAGGGTAGCCAGCAGGTATCAGCCGGCTTTTATAAAAACTTCAAGGGTAAAATCTTCCAGGCAAGCCTGGAAGTTTATTATAAAACAATGGGTAACCAACTATTGTTAAAGGGGGGCGCCACTTCTGTAATTGACAATAGCCTGGAAGACCAGTTGATATTTGGTAAAGGATGGAGTTATGGTAGTGAATTTATTATCAGAAAAACCACCGGACGGGTAAAAGGATGGGTGTCCTATTCATTCACCAATGCATTTCAACAATTTGATTCATTGAACCGCGGCGTCTCTTTTCCCCTGGCCATCAATAGGAAACACAGCCTGTATGTATTATGCAATTATAACCTCGATCAGCACTGGTCTGCCTCTGCAACGGCTTATGTGACAAGTGGCCGGTTGGTGACATTAAATTCCGGTTCAGGCAATCAAAATAGCAATCCATTGTATGATGAAGATGATCACAAGGAAGCCTATAACCACCAGCTTTCACCTTATAACCGTTTGGATGTAAGCGTTTCTTATAAGAATCGCAGAATTGCACCCAACCGCACCTGGACGAGTGAGTGGGTGTTATCGGTGTTTAATGTATATGCGCATAGAAATACACAATTTTATTACAGATCAATTGATCCGGAAACAAAAAAGGCATACATAAAGGAAATACCGTTTTTCCCGGTAATACCCACTCTTACATACAAGTTAAGTTTTTAATGGGCAAACGGCCGCCTTGCAAAGGCCCTCATATGAGGCAATTCGATCTGCAGCTTGTGCTGGTTTTGTAGTAAGTGAGCAATTATGGCTTTACGATTTTGCTTAACGCCATGTGCCAGGAAATGAGAAACCCCCGATTGAAGTCTGTGAGACTTCCATTTCAAGGCCTTTTTTTACACCATCATATCATGGAATAAATTAATTTAGCGCCTCAAAAAAGTAATAACGCTTAATAAATTAATCTTATGAGCAGTTCCGATAACATTTCGCATAATGTATATTTTGATGGAAAAGTGCAAAGCCTGGGTATCGAAACTGAGAAAGGGCCAGCAACTGTAGGAGTTATGAAAAAGGGAACTTATGTATTTAACACCTCTTCGCTTGAGACGATGGTAATTATTTCAGGAACCATGAGCACAAAGGTGAAAGGCGGCGACTGGCTCACGCACAGGAAGGATGATGCTTTTGAAATAGCCGCACACACATCATTTGAAGTAAATTGTGCTACGGATGTAGCCTATATCTGTTACTATAGTTAGAAAAACAGGGCGCTTTTTTGGGGGGCCATACAACGTATTTCAGGAAATTACGTGATGCCTGTTTTATGGCGCTGCGTTAATTTGCTTCCGGCTGACTTCTTTCAGTTCTTCATTTGACCGCTATCATGCCTTTCGGGCCACTGCAGCGTTAATTTGCAGCAACAAATAAAGAGGTCGAACAATTATGTTAGTAATAACCTGCCACCATTGGATGATTGGCTTTGGGGTCATAATGCTGTCATGGTTCAGTTGTAACAAAGCGCCAGTTATATATCCCGAACGAAAAGACATTATTGAAACAGTATATGCCTCAGGTAAGATCATTCCTGAAAATGAATACAAGCTCGCTGCCTTAACAAGCGGTGCTATTATTAAAAAACTGGTAAGGGATGGGGATACCGTAAAAAAGGGACAATTGTTATTTGTTATCAGCCATGAAGCAGCCAGGAAAAGGTACGACGCAGCTTTGAAAAATTATCAGAATTTGGTCGTTAACCTCTCTGATCGATCCCCTTTATTAAACGACCTGAAATTAACTTTACAAAATGCTGTTGTAAAGCACGCCAACGATTCTATTACTTATCTCCGGTATAAAAACCTGTGGTCGCAGGGTATTGGCACCAAAAACAACCTCGATAATGTATATACCAGTTACCAGGTATCACAGAATCAGAAGAAGATTGCTGAGCAGAAATATTATGCGGCCCTGAACGACCTGAAGGTTTCACACAGCAATGCCCACAGTCAGTTAACTACGTTTGATAAAGATCTGCAGGAATATTATATCAGGAGCGACCGGGACGGGATCGTATACCAAACGTACAAGGAAGCGGGAGAAACGGTGAATATAAATGAAGTAGTGGCGTTGGCAGGATCACCGGGCAACCTGGTGATCCGCCTGGCTGTAGACCAGCAGGACATTGGTAAACTTAAAACCGGTCAGCAGGTATTGCTGCAGACAGATGTTACCGGAAACACCATTTACGAGGCCGTAGTATCATACATTTATCCGGTAATGAATGAACAGGACCAGACTTTCAGGGTAGATGCATTATTTACCAAACGGGCGGCGCCTTCCTTCATTCACAGCTCTGTAGAGGCGAATATTATTGTACAAAAGAAAGATCAGGCGCTGGTATTGCCTCGCAATGCTTTAACCAGTGATAACAGCGTTTGGATACAGGTAAACAGAACTGCAAAGAAAACTGCCGTACAAACAGGCATTACCACACTTGATCATGTAGAAATTATTGCCGGCCTCAATGAAGGAACAGCCGTGCTGCTCACCTCCCAAAACGATGAACCATGAAACTGCCGGTGAATTTTAAAATTATGAAAGTGCACCTGCTGTCACGCAAACGCCAAACCATCGTGGCCATGTTAGGTGTTACCTTCGGTATTGGCATGTTCATTCTTATGATGAGCTTTATGAAAGGTATGAACGATTTCTTCGAAGGTATCATGTTGTCGGTAACGCCGGATATCCGTATTTACAATGATTATAAAACAGATTATGCTTCCTCCGTTACCAAACAATTCTTCGGCGAAAAGCAGAACAACTGGATCATAGTTCGACATCCCCGCCCCAAACAAATAAACCTGAACCTGAAAAACGCTTCTGGTATTATTGAAGACCTTCGCAAACTTAATGAAGTACATGTGGTATCGCCCCTGGTATCGGCTCAAATACTTTTTAACTATGGCCCTGTGCAACTGGGAGCCTCGCTCGATGGGGTAGACATAAGAGAAGAAGACCGGCTTTTCGGGCTCACTGATAAAATGGCCAGCGGGCGCCCTGAAAATTTATTAACTGCAGGTAATGGTATTTTGTTAGGCTATAAACTGGCCAATAAATTAAATGTAACAACAGGAGATATGGTAACCGCCACGGCGCCATCAGGAGCCCGGTTGCGGTTCAGGGTAGTGGGTACCTATAAATTCGGAATTGCCACCATGGATGAATACAAAGCATATGTAAGTATTACAAGTATGCAACAGTTATTGGGTAAAAGCCGCGATTATATCACCGACATTCGCTTAAAGCTGAAAGATATGAACGAGGCCGCTGCACTGGCGCCCGATTTATCAAGGAAATATGGCTACAAAGCAGAGGACTGGGAAACAGTGAATGCATCTGTTAAGGCAGGCAACCTGATCAGGGATACGTTTACATATGTGTTAAGCTTTACGTTATTACTGATCGCAGGATTTGGTATTTACAATATTATGAACATGGTGATCATTGGCAAAATGAAAGACATTGCCATTTTGAAGGCCGAAGGTTTTGCCAGGAAAGACATTGTACAGATCTTTTTATCACAGTCACTGATCATTGGGCTGATAGGCGCAATGGCAGGACTGTTGCTGGGCTTCCTTTTATCTTATGCATTATCGAAGGTGCCGTGGCCGGAAGATGAATGGATAATTATAAAACATTTCCCGGTGAATTTTGATACAAGTTATTATGTGGTAGGAATGATCTTTGGCCTTCTTACTACCGGGCTGGCCGGTTTATTGCCGGCGCTAAAAGCGTCGAGGGTAGATCCGGTAACCATTTTAAGAGGATAAAACGAATTGTATGCAGCAGAATGTACTGAAAGCAGAAAAGCTTAATAAATATTTTCATGAACCGGATACTACCCAGATTTTACATGATATCTCCCTGTCTATTCAGGAAGGAGAATTTGTGTCTATCATGGGTAAATCAGGTTGTGGTAAGTCAACTTTATTATATCTGTTGTCTACGCTCGACACTGCGTATGAAGGAATAGTGATCATTAATGGTGTTACCGTTACCGGATTAAATGAGAACGCTATGGCCCGTTTCAGGAATGAGCACATCGGATTTGTATTTCAGTTTCATTTTCTGCTTCCTGAATTTACAGCGCTTGAAAATGTGATGTTACCTGCTTTAAAGCTGCGAAAGCTGGAATACCAGGAAGTAGAACAACGTGCAATGGAAAAGCTAAAGCAAATGGATATGCATGAGCATGCACACAAACTTTCGGGTAAATTATCGGGTGGGCAGCAACAAAGGGTGGCCATTGCCCGTGCATTGATCAATGATCCAAAGATCATTATGGCAGATGAACCCACAGGCAATCTCGATTCTGCCAATACAACCATAATATTCAACATATTCAATCAACTGGCACAGGAAGGTAACACGATCATTGCGGTTACGCATGATCATGATTTTGCCCGCAAATCGAATCGTATTCTTGAAATGGCCGATGGAAGGATCAAAACATAGACGAACAACCTTTTTTAGTAATTTCTAAATCTGGCAATATGAAAGATTTTGTGATGCATGTTGCAGCGCATTGGATGGTTCTGCAACTGGGTTTATTGCCGCTTGAACTAACTGCTCAATTCGACAGTTTGCCAAACTTCAGGTATTACGATAAACGCGGGGTCAATGTTTTTGAATCGCCGAAAGAACCTGTTGAAGCTTTTAAGGGCATTAAATTTCGTTTAGGGGCTGGTTTGGCCCAGGCATACCAGTCACTGTCGCATTCCAACGATGCCGATGGAAAAGCGGATAATGCACTTTATACGATCCATCCCGGGTTTACCCCTGCAATGGCCAACTTCAGTATGGATGTTCAATTGATCACAGGCACCAGGTTTAATTTGACCTGCTATTTATCTACACGTTCCCGCAATGAAGCAAGGCTGAAAGCAGGTTACCTGCAATTCGATAAGCTGCCCTTGGATAGTGAGTTGTGGGAAAAACTGATGCAGGTTATAACAATCAGGACTGGGCTAATGGAAGTAAATTATGGCGACGCTCATTTCCGGCGTTCTGATGGCGGCCAGGCTATTTACAATCCTTTTATTGAAAATTACATTGTTGATGCTTGTGCAACTGAAACGGGCGCTGAAGTGCATGCACGCAAAAATGGCTTCTTTGCTTTGGCTGGTATTTCCAATGGCGTGATGTGGAATAATAGAGATTCGCAGATAGTATCTCTCCAGAATGGACAGATTCATAATTCCCCGGCATTTTACGGGAAGGCCGGTATGGATAAAAGTGTAGGGGAAAGGTTCAGGTTAAGGCTGTCTGGTTCTTTCTATTATGATGCCAGCTCGGAAAATAATTCCTTATTTGCAGGGGAAGGGGCAGGATCGAACTATTTTATGGTAATGGAAAAAGCCCCGGGTGTTACCTATGCTGCCAATGCATTCTCCGGAAGATTAAATCCCGGCTTCACCAACAAGGTGAGTGCTTTTCAGTTGAATGGATTTTTTAAGTTAATAGGCTTCGAAGTATTTGCAACTTATGAAGAAGCCCGGGGCCGTAATGCAACAGAGAACAGGGCGCGCCCTATAAAACAATATGCTGTTGACTGGGTATTCAGGTTTGGCAATAAGGAAAACTTATTTATAGCCTCCAGGTATAATGCGGTTACTGCCCGTCTTCAGGGAATTATAAACAACGTTAAGATTGACCGGGTGGTCATGGCTGCAGGATATTTTTTTACAAACAATATCTTATTAAAAGCTGAGGCCGTGAATCAATATTACAAGGATTTTCCACAGGAAGATTATAGGAATGAAGGAAAGTTTAACGGAGGAGTGATCCAGGTTGTTATAGGTTTTTGAAAATTCCCATACGAAGCAGTTTACTTTGATTATTATCATCCCCCCTGCTATTAATTATCATATATCCTGTCTTTTTATTATAATAACTTGTTATGTAAGGCTTTTAATTAACAAGCTTAAAGTATTTTATATGAAGTTGCTGATTAACGGAGACAGATTGATTAAGGATGTGCAACAGGAGTTTAACCGGGCTTACCCTTTTCTTAAAATTGAGTTCTTAAAAAATCTCGATCTTCAAAGTGGTCAAAAGCTGAGTAAAAATAAGATTGCACATAATTATAAATTTAGTGACATTAAGAAACCCAATATACCTGAGGGAGAAGTTGTAGTTGAAGACATGATGACAGTATCGGACCTGGAAAAAGCCTTTATGGACAAATTCGGTTTGTGTACCCAGTTATTCAGAAGGTATGGGAATGTATGGCTGGAATCTTCCATGTCGGATAGCTGGAGTCTTAAGCAACAAAATGATTTAAGTAGAGAGATCACCACCGGCAGGAAACCTAAAGATAAAGATGATGATTTTGATCTGAATAGAGATGTGGATTAAGTTGTAATTTAATTTCCCTGTGTTTATTGCTCACCATAGCCACTTTTTAAATGAAACATATGAAACACATATTTTTACTTATGATAATGCTGAGCATTATGTGCTCAGTCAAAGCCATACGTATTCAATCGGGTAAAAATCTTGTTATCGATAAACCGGTTTATGAGGACGTTTATATCGCCGGGGGTGATATAATAATCAATGCGCCTGTTTATGGAGACCTGATAGTCACCGGGGGAACAGTTACCATAAATGATAGTATCTCAAACGATATACTGGCGGCTGGAGGAACCATTTCTTTCAATGGCTATGTTGGAGATGACATACGTTGTGCAGGTGGCAAACTGAATATATTTAAAAATGTTGCGGGCGATGTGGTTGTTACCGGGGGTAAAATTGCTATCAATAAAGATGCTGTGATAGGTAACCTGATATCTGCAGGCGGGGAAATAACAATCGATGGCCAGGTGACTGGTTCAGTGAGATCGGCATCAGGTGAATTATTATTAAATGGCGCTGTAATGAAAGATATTGATTGCCGGGGGGGTGATATTACTATTAATGGTAGCGTGAACGGGCGGTCTGTTTTAGTGGCGGGTGATGAACTTACCATAGGGAATACGGCCGCTTTTAATAATGATGTGCGTTACTGGAGCCCCTCAAGGGATGTTAACTTCAATAATTCAGTTAAAAAAGGCCAGGCCATATATGATCCATCTCTGCGAATAGATCGGGAACACTGGTATTTTCTTGGTTTTTCGTCGGTATTTGGGTTGTTGTGGTATGTGGGCATGGTGTTCATTATGATCATGATCATACAGCATCTGTTTGGCCGCACTATGAAAAAGGCGGGGCAAACTGCTTATGATAAGGCACTGAGGTCGTTTGGATATGGTTTCTTATTCTGGATTGGCGTGCCGGTGGCGGCAGCGATTGCCTGCATTACCATTATCGGTGTACCGGTAGGTGTTATTTTGTTATTCAGTTATATTATACTGGCAGTTTTTGCCGGTACCATTACATCGGTTGTAGCGGCGAACTGGCTCAATAGCCGTTCTGCAACAAACTGGTCATACTGGCGGATGGTGTTCGTGGCGCTGGGCATTTTTATAATTTTCAGGATCGTTTCTTTAACGCCCTTCTTCGGCTGGTTCATTTTTGCGCTGCTTGTTTGTATTGCCTTTGGCTCTGTTTTGTTGAACGTTAACTGGCGCAGATCGCCCCAGTAAAATATTCAGGGCTTTCAATTCGGGAATACTATCGCTTATAAGCTTTAGTATTCCTATTAATGGAATAAACAGGATCATGCCTGAGATGCCCCATAAAAGTCCGCCGGCTATAATAGCTACCAATGTGGCCCAGGTACTTACTTTTATCTGGGTGGCAACTACTTTAGGAAAGATCAGGTAAGCTTCCAGGTACTGCACGAAGGTAAAAACAGCTACCACGCCAATTGGGTACCAGATGCTGTCTTTGGTGATCCAGGCAACGGTGATGGGCAATAGCGCACTTACAATTATTCCTATATATGGAATGATCGTCATAATGGCTGTTAGCATACCAAAAAGTATTGCATGCGGAATGCCAAGCGCCATTAACCCGATACTGTTTAACACGCCCACAATAAGATAAACCATCGCCATGCCTTTAATGAAATTAAAATAAGTATGCGTGGTTTCATGTAACAGAGATTTTAATTGTTTACTGTATTGGCTGCCTGTTAGTTTTTCCAGAAATTGAACAAACACCTCCCTGTTGTAAAGGAATAAAGCCGCATATACAGGTATAAGAAATAATGTAAATAATCCGCCGGCTGTAGCCGTGATGGTCGATTGCAGTATACTGCTTGTGCTGTTGCTGAAATTACGTATTATCTGTTGCAACCATTCATTCTGGGCGGCGACTGAGATGTTAAAACCTGATGCGATCCATTGCTGCAGTTCATGCAAAGAGGGCCTTACTTTCTCAAGTAGTTGCGGAATATCTTCCCGGAGTACATTGATCTGAATAAACAAAAGACCAAGCAGGAGACCAAAAAGAATAACAACAATAAATAATCCTGCACCGATGGTAAGGCTGCGTGGCCACCGGTGTTGCTCAAGCCACTTGCATCCAGGATACAGCACCATGGCAATGAGTAAACTGTAAGCGAGCGGAATAAACAGGGCTTTGCCAAAATACAGGATAACCGCAGTTAATACGATGATCTGCAGATTTTTTAAAATCGAATGGTTATTGTAAGCATTGTTGATCATATTTAAAGCTAATCGAATTAAGATCTTAATTCCAGGATGATTGTCATTGACCGTGGTGAGTTTTATCAGCTGCTTACATAATTTTTACAACTTGATTATTATCATTCCATTCAATGACCGGCTTCATGATCAGATAGCTTAAACTGGTGGACCTTTAGAATAATTCAATTTTATGGCGATACCGGTTAAAACAAGCAGATTCTTGCAGGAAACAGGCGACGTGTCGGTCTTTGCAATCCGATTCTTTAAAGAGGCTTTCAAGCCCAGGTATGAGATATCGGAATTTATCAGGCAGTGTTTTGTAATAGGGTATAAGTCACTCCCTTTGATAGGCTTAACCGGTTTCATCATGGGATTGGTTTTAACCATGCAATTGCGGCCATCGCTGATCGAGTATGGAGTGGAATCCCAGCTTCCGGCCATGGTGGGGATTGCTATCGTTCGTGAAATAGGGCCTGTGATCACCGCTTTGATCTTTGCCGGCAAGATCGGCAGCAGTATCGGTGCAGAGCTGGGGTCTATGAAGGTAACGGAACAAATAGATGCGATGGAAGTTTCCGGCACAAATCCATTCAAATACCTGGTGGTAACCAGGGTGCTGGCAGCTACGCTTATGTTACCCGTTCTGGTAATGCTGGGTGATGCTATTTCATTATTTGGTTCTTATTTGGGCGTTAACATTCGGGGGGTAACCAGTTTTCACCTCTTTTATACCCAGGTATTCGATAACCTGGCGTTTGGAGATGTGCTGCCTGCATTTATTAAATCATTCTTTTTTGGTTTTGCGGTTGGCATCATCGGTTGCTATAAAGGATATTATTCCGCGAAAGGAACAGAAGGGGTGGGGCAGTCGGCCAACTCGGCTGTGGTTGTTTCATCTATCGTCATATTTGTTATTGACCTGGTGGTTGTGCAAATAACTGATCTTTTAAATCTGAATTAAGCTGTGTTTATGAAAGAACAGGTATTGATACAGGCGGAAAAGAAAAAGGAAAGCAGCGGGGACGTACTGGTTGTAAAACATTTGTATAAATCATTTGGCAGCAATAAGGTACTAAATGACTTTAACCTGACCCTGGTTAATGGTGAAAATCTTGTCGTACTGGGTAAATCAGGTTCAGGGAAATCGGTTTTGATAAAATGTATCATTGGTTTATTGATGCCGGATAGCGGTGTCATTGAACTGTTTGGGAGGAATATTACCGATCTTGACCATGAAGAACTGGATAAAGTGCGCGCCAAGGTAGGGTTCCTTTTTCAGAGCAATGCGCTGTATGATTCAATGACTGTTCGGCAAAACCTCGAGTTCCCTTTGCGCCGGCACTGGATGCATGTAACGCAGCAGGAAGTAGATAACCTGGTGCAGGAAGCGCTGGAAGATGTTGGGCTTGCGCATACGATCAATATGATGCCGGCAGAATTATCGGGTGGGATGCGTAAAAGGATTGCCCTTGCCCGCACCCTCATTCTTAAACCGGAAATCATTTTATACGATGAACCTACCACCGGTCTCGATCCGGTTACCGGAAAGGAGATCATAGAACTGATAATGACCATACAGAAAAAATACAGATCGTCATCACTTATTATTTCTCATGATATGACCTGCGTACGACTGGCTGCCGACAGGATAGTGGTGTTAATAAATGGGCGTTGTTATGCGGAAGGCGCCTACGATGAATTGAAACGGTCTGTTGATCCTGGAATAAAACAATTTTTTGAATAATTATTTTATGGCAAAAAAAACAATCGATACAATGAAGCTGGGCATGTTTGTGCTGTCGGGATTGCTTTTTCTTATAGTAATGCTTTATATGATCGGCAAAAACCGGAACATATTTGGCCCCGCTTTCATACTAAAGGCGCAGTTCGAAAATGTTCAGGGCCTTGTGCCTGGTAATAACGTCAGGTTTTCAGGAATCCAGATCGGCACGGTGAAAAAGATCCATATTATAAACGATACCCTGATTGAAGTCGTTATGCTGGTAGATGATAAAATGGAAAAGATCATCCGGAACGATGCCATTGTTTCTATCGGTTCCGATGGGTTGATGGGCAATAAAGTCATCAATATTTCTCCGGGCCGGTCAGCTGCTCCTTTTGTAACAAAAGAGGAAATATTAAATACGCGCAAGGCGCTTAATACAGATGATATGTTGTTGACCTTATCTCAAACCAACCACGATATATCAGTGGTAGCCGCACAATTGAAAATAGCTGTTCAACGGGTTAATAACAGTACCGCTTTATGGACGATGCTTAATGATGAAACACTCCCAAAAAATTTGCGGGCTTCAGCTGCCAATGTACAACTGGCTACAGCCCATGCTGCTATTGTTGCAGAAGATCTGCATGCTATCGTTTATGCTGTAAAAAGCGGTAAAGGTTCTTTAGGTTCTCTGCTTGCCGATACCTCTTTCGCCATTGCCTTGCAAAACGCTGTTGAAAAAATTAAAGGGGTAGGGGATAAGGCCGATGAACTGGCTCTTTCCCTTAATTCGGTTATTTCGGGCGTGCAACATGATATTAATACCGGTAAAGGACCCGTAAATGCATTGTTCAAAGATTCATCCATGGTAACCAGGATCAGCAATAGCCTTGATAATATACAAAGAGGAACGGATGCTTTCAGTCAGAATATGGAGGCATTAAAACATAATATTCTTTTCCGGGGTTATTTCAGGAAACTCGAAAAACAGAAAAACAGGGAGAACCGGCAAAGCATTGTGGCTCATTAACCGTTCTGAAACCGGTTTTGCCTGACACTGGTTTGTTTAAGTAATAAAATACTTTTTATGGAATCATTGATAATGACCTTTAACAACATCAGCATTAATGATGTGGCCCGCGTTGGTGGTAAAAATGCTTCCCTGGGTGAAATGTTTAACCGGCTTTCAGGCTATGGAGTGACCGTGCCTGACGGCTTTGCAGTTACTGCCAATGCTTTCTGGCTTTTTATTGATGAGAATTCACTACGAGATCAATTAAAAGAGCTGATGATGAATTTAGACACAAACGAGTATTCAAATCTGGCTCATACCGGAAAACAGGCACGATCGCTGATCCTGAGCGCTACCATGCCGCAGGTATTGAAAGAAGAAATTCTAAAAGCGTATAAGGCGCTATGTGGCGATACATATTTTGAAGTTGCCGTAAGAAGCAGCGCCACCGCCGAAGACCTGCCGCAGGCCAGCTTTGCGGGGCAGCATGAGTCTTATCTGAATATTAAGGGCGAAGAAAATTTACTCTCTGCCGTTCAGGAATGTTTCGCTTCTTTATATACCGACCGGGCTATAAAATACCGGGAAGACAATAAATTCGAGCACACCAAAGTGGCGTTATCGGTGGGGGTGCAAAAAATGGTCCGGTCCGACAAAGCCTGTGCCGGTGTGGGGTTTACCCTGGAACCGGAGTCGGGTTTTCGGGATGTTATTCATTTAAGCGGAGTATGGGGCCTGGGCGAAAATATAGTTCAGGGAACGGTAACGCCCGATGAGTTTTTCATTTTTAAACCATCGCTGAAACTGGGAAAGAAGGCGATCATTCAAAAAAAACTGGGTGAGAAAGCAAAAACGATGGTCTATGGGAACAATGAGCTGAACGCCCAGGCAACCATTAATCTTGAAACCGCTCCGGATAAAAAAGAACAATTTGTATTAAGCGATGATGAGGTAATGCGAATTGCAAAATGGGCGCTGATCATTGAAGATCATTACCGGAAACCTATGGATATTGAATGGGCAAAAGATGGTAACTCCAATGAATTGTTTATCGTTCAGGCGCGGCCTGAAACCGTTCATGCACAAAAAAATTCTTACCTGGTAAAAGAATACCGGTTAGAGAATAAAGGAGAGTTATTGGCGGAAGGAGAAGCCATTGGCTCAAAAATAGCCGTTGGCAAAGCCAGGGTATTACAATCGACCAAAGATGCCGATACGCTGCAGGCCGGTGAAATTGTTGTTACTGAAATAACCAGTCCCGACTGGGATCCCATTCTTAAAAAAGCGGCGGCCATTATTACCGATAAAGGGGGGCGTACGAGCCATGCTTCAATTGTTGCCCGGGAACTGGGTGTGCCGGCCGTGGTGGGCAGTTCAAACGCCACGCAAAATATTCGCGATGGCGAAATCATAACGGTATCATGCTGTGAAGGAAAAACAGGATTTGTGTACAGGGGAAAATTAAATTATAAAGAAATTGAGCATGATTTCAGCGATAGTAAAATGCCTGAGACCACGCAGCCAATGCTAATCGTAGGAGATCCGGAAAACGCATTCCGCTTATCGTTTTATCCCAATGATGGCGTTGGCTTGATGCGTATAGAGTTTATTATAACGCATTTTGTGCAGGTGCATCCCATGGCCTTGGTGAAGTTTAACGAGTTGAAGGACGAAGCAACAAAAGAAAAAATAGAACAGCTTACACACCATTATCCCGACAAGGAAGCGTATTTCGTTGATAAACTGGCGCAGGGTATTGCTACCATTGCCGCCGCTTTTTATCCCAAAGACGTGATCGTACGCATGAGTGATTTCAAAACTAACGAATATGCCAACCTGGTTGGCGGCGCACAATTTGAGCCGGAAGAAGAAAATCCCATGCTGGGTTTCAGAGGGGCTTCCAGGTATTACAACGACCGGTACCGGGAAGGTTTCCGGCTTGAGTGCGAAGCTATAAAAACAGTTCGCAATGTAATGGGGCTTACCAATGTAAAGGTGATGATACCATTTTGCAGAACGGTTGAAGAAGGCAGGCAGGTAATTGAAGTGATGAAGGCGAACGGGTTGAACCGGGAAATGGACCCTTCACTCGAAATTTATGTAATGGCGGAAATTCCCAGCAATGTGCTGCTGGCAGAACAATTTGCAGAAATTTTCGATGGCTTCTCTATTGGCTCTAACGACCTCACACAACTAACGTTGGGAATTGACCGCGATTCGGCTATTGTGAGCGGTTTGTTCAGCGAACAAAATGAAGCGGCAAAGTGGATGATCTCCACGGTCATACAAAAAGCCAAAGCGGCCGGAAGGAAAATAGGGCTGTGCGGCCAGGCGCCAAGCGATTTTCCTGAATTTGCGCAGTTCCTGGTAAAACAGGGAATAAATAGCATTTCTTTTAATCCCGATGCTTTACTTCAGGGAATAAGGAATATAATATTGGCGGAGGAGAAACAAAAAATAAAGTAGCCCCCTGGTGTTAATGCTGTTTAATTTACGAGATGGAGGAATTATAGCGATGCGCTATGGCCTGGTTTTATAGGAAGCAATATCAATTGAAATCGAATTGTCAGTTCATCTTCCACTTTTATAAGTCCGGCCAGTTTCTGCTGCGGTTTTAACCCAAACTCGGAAAATGAAAATTTCCGGCTGCCATTCAGTTCCAACATATCTGACTCCCTGGTTTGCACCTGGTAATCGATCTCTTTCTTTTTAATTGTGCCCGCCAATTCAATACTGACCCACCCTTTTATATTTTTTGCATTGCCATTATTATAACCGATGTTCAGCAGGTTGATCTTCAACTTCGGCTGTTCATTGGCTTTAAGTGTTTTGCGGAAATCGTTCGTGATATATTTCTGGTGACAGTCGAACTGTTTTATGTTGATAGATAGTGCGCCTTTTATTGTAAATGGTTTCATTGCCTGCTCATCTTTAAAAAGATAGATCGTATCGGGCAGCAGGTATTCTTTTATATCGCACCGGAAGCTGTTGATGTTAGACCTGCCTTCGATGGAGAGGTTGCTGCTTTTCTGGATGACCCATCTTTCGGCGGAATGCCTGGGTTCATGGCTGAACAGTATTGTGCCGAATAGTAACAGGATCAGTTTCATGACGGGAATGTTTTTATATTTAAGCCGGGTTGACCTATGTATGTTCAACCCGGCCTGATTGTGTATCCAACGCAGTAACATCAGAATCCTACCACTGCTTCAATTACATAACCATTGAATTTACCACCGCTCCGGTAGTCAGTTATTGTAAAATCTTTATAACGTTGATCTACCCATTCTGCTTTGAGCAATACATTCTTTACGATGAACCAGCCACCGGCAATTGCAAAGCGGTTAATAGTGATGTCATTGGTTTGACCAGCCAGGGTTGCATTTGCTGAATTGTATCTTACTCCCAGGAATACTTTTTCTGCTTTCCCAAAGCGATACAAGCCGTCAATTGCATACTGGCTCGCTTTTCTTACGTTGGTTTCGTTTTTCGTTCTTCCCTGGGCGGTTTCATAAGTGCCGAACAATTCAAAGCCTGCCAGTTTCACAAAGCTGTTTAACATTACGGCATCCAGTTTTTTGCTGAATCCGGGGTTGAGACGGCCTGATGCATACATTGCCGTGGATGCTTTCACGGCGCCTGCATTATCTTTCCACAGTTCCATTACGTTTTGATAGTTGGAGCCGGTACGGTCGCCGCTGTATAAAGTAAGGCCGCTGCCTGCTGAACTGCTGTTGTGATAATAGCTGCCCGACACACGAACGCGCAATATTTCGGTTATCTGTTTGTCGAAGCCCACTTTGCCATATAACGAAGGAGCCCTTTTTGTGTTATCGTCCTGTGTGGTTTTAGCAACTGAGTCAATATGCCCTTTGATCATGCCATTGGTCATGCCGGCCATTCCGAAGAAGCCATTTTTTTGCAGGTAAATTTCACCGCCAATTTCTGTAGCGAAGGCGTCCATGATATAACTTTCCATAAATGGATTGTACAGTGTATGACCGCCATCTGATCTGCGGAAGTGGGCATCACCATAGTTGATCTCCATGTGACCGATCTTAATGGTGGCCATTTTCATCAAGTCATCCCAGAATTTTCCTTTGAACGGCAGCTTGTCAAATTGTATATATCCTCCTTTAACCCAGGTTTCGTTGTGGTGGCGGGAAGAGAGATACGTGGTTAGGTTAAGTCTGATGCCATCGGCCAGTTGTACATCCAGGAAAAGGTTGGCCTGCGCTGTCATAAATCCCGGCTTGATCGGATAGATCTTATTGGCGCCTTCCGAATTGTCGGCCGTTGTATTCTCGTGCTTTAAGTTCTGGAACTGTTGTGTAAATCCGGCGCCTAAACGAACACGCAGGCCATCAAATGGTACCTGGTCGGCTTCTTTGCTGGTCTCAAATTTATTGATCCCTGTTTGATCATAAGGCCTGAAATAGGAAGGGCGCATGTAGGAGATCTTCTCAACCTGCGCCTGTGAGGCCAGTGGAATTAATACTAATGAAAGTAATAGTATTTTAATTGCTTGATGAAGTAATGATTTCATGATAATTGACTTTAAAATTATAAATGAGGTTTTGGTTTTATTATACTGCTTTCAATACCATGTCGAACTTTATGGTAACGGCATCGCCGGTTTTGATGGCGCCCAGCATGATACTGGGCGGCGTTACTTTGTAGTCGGTCATTTTTAATTTATAGGTTCCTGAATAAGTAATGCTTTTATCGGGATTCAATACACCATTGGCGGTAAGCTCTACGTCACGGGTTACTCCTGAAATGGTGAGTTTGCCGCGGGTGACCAGGGTGAAACCGGCTCCGTTGGGTTTAATGGCGGCGTTGTTTGCAACAAAACTGATCGTATTATACTTATCGGTGTTCAGCGCTTTATAGGTATTTTTGTCCATAGACTTATTATTGCTTTTCAGGCTTTCGGCCGGAACGGTAAATTGAAGAGCAGTCATGCCTCCTAGATGGCCTGTAGGTGTAAACATGAAATCGGCCGAACATACTCCTTTCTCCGATTTTATATCCCAATCGTGTATATTCGAAGTTCCTTCCACAATAAGTTTCACGGAGCCGTTAGAATGGTATTTTATTTGACCAATGCTATTAACGGAAGTAAGCAAACCGGATATAAATATTAAGATTGCTGCAGCGGCGGATGGCATAGTGGTGGATAAGCATTTCATTTTTTAATGTTTTGGTATTGAAGAATTTGTCGGTACAAAGCTATTGGCTGCTTTTCACCGGTTATATGATCTGACTAACGGTGCGCCGTGATTGATGTCAGGAGCTTCAATGATTACCGTTATGGCATTGGGTGTAAAAAGCGGCCAGTCTTGATTAACCTGGGCTATGATACTCTACCCATTGTTCGATATGCCCGGTTGGCAGTAGCCATGCATATTATAATAGAAGTTTATTTATGACATTACTCATGGGTGACGATGATGAATATCAGGTAATCCACTTGAAGGAGGTCATCATTTCAAGGTCTTTCATAAATGCATCTTTGCAGAAGATTGCCTTAACATTCAAAAACAATTCTGTTATGCATTTAGATATATTATCCCACGGACTTCAAATCACTATGGAGTTAGAAAATAAAATGCGTATGAAATTTGAAGCAATTGGAAAGCTTTATAAACATATTACTGGCTATGAAGTAAAAATAAAAAAAAGCGATATTTCCGGTAAAATGAAATTTGAGGTGGAAGGCCGGGTGCGTATTCCCAAAAGTTCTTTCTTTTGCCGGGAAGCAGCCGAAACTTTCGAAACAGCATTTGACCAGGTTGTAGAGAACCTGAAACGCCAGTTAAAATGGAAGAAGCAGGAACGTGCAGAGATATGGTAATTTAATTTCATGGCTTCCTTTATTATGTAAATTAAAACATGGCAATGAAACCGGCTGCATCCCTTGTTTCTCAATTTAAATTGCAATGATTGCAAAACTCATCGACACCGCATTACGGAACCGGTTTATCATATTGATGATAGCAGCGGTAACGGTGGCATATGGTATATATTCAGTAAAGGTCACTCCTGTTGATGCCATTCCCGATCTTTCAGAGAACCAGGTGATCATTTTTACAGAATGGATGGGGCAGAATCCTCAGGTAATTGAAGACCAGGTTACCTACCCCCTGGTAAGCAATCTGCAGGGCATACCTAAAGTAAAGGACATAAGGGCCAGCAGTATGTTCGGAATGAGCTTTGTGTTTGTGATTTTTCATGATGATACAGATATATACTGGGCAAGAAGCAGAGTGCTGGAAAAGCTAAATGCTGCTCAACGTTTACTTCCTCAGGGCATCACGCCCACATTAGGGCCTGATGGCACCGGCCTTGGTCACGTTTACTGGTACACGCTGGATGCACCCGGTTATAATTTAGGCGAATTAAGGGCATTGCAGGATTGGTATGTTCGCTTCGCATTGCAAACAGTTGAAGGCGTCAGTGAGGTAGCTTCCTTCGGCGGATTTCAAAAGCAATACCAGGTAATAGCCGATCCGGTAAAACTTCAGTTTTATAATATTCCGTTGATGGATGTAGTAAACAGAATAAAAATGAACAATAGTGATGTAGGGGGAAGGAAGTTTGAACAATCCGATATTGGTTATATCATTCGTGGCATTGGATATATTAAAGACATCAGCCAGATAGAAAACATCCCGGTGGCAACCATTAATTCTATTCCGGTACGCGTTAAAGATATTGCTTCAGTTCAAATGGGCGGCGATCTGCGGCTTGGCATTATTGACGAAAACGGCGAAGGTGAAAGGGTTGGTGGTATTGTGGTAATGCGATACGGCGAAAATGCCAGGCAGGTGATAGACCGGGTAAAACTTAAAATGGCTGATGTGGAAAAGGGATTGCCGCATGGCGTAAAGTTTAAAGTGGCATACGACCGTTCCGATTTAATTGAAGCCACTATTGCCACGCTGAAAGAGGCTGTTATTGAAGAGATCATCATTGTGAGCCTGGTGTTGTTCATCTTTCTGTTACATGTGCGTAGCGCACTGATAGTGGTTATTACCATTCCGGTGTCGGTACTGATCGCATTTATCATGATGAAATGGTTTGGTATTACGTCTAATATCATGTCCCTGGCCGGAGTAGCCCTGGCGGTAGGCGATCTTGTTGATGCAGGTATTGTTATGGTGGAAAATGCCATGAAATCGTTAAGCGGTGAATCCGATTAAAAGTGAACTATGCTCAACAAACAAGTTAGAGAACAAAAGATTGGCGCTTCTTCAAAAATGATTGGAAAAGCTGTGGTTAGTTCTATACTGGTTACGCTTGTCTCTTTCAGTCCTGTTTTATTTTTGACCGGTCAGGAAAATAAACTTTTCACTCCCCTTGTTTTAACAAAAACATTTGCCATGATCGGTTCGGCATTGGTGGCTGTTTTCCTGGTGCCGGTGCTGATGGTCTTTTTGCTGAAAGGTAAGGTAAGACCCGAGAGCCGCCATCCCGTATCCAGGTTTTTTAACTTTATATATTCGCCGGTGTTGCGATGGTGCTTACAATGGAAAAAACTTACCCTTTTCATTTGTCTTTTAATACTGGCAGGAAGTATACCGCTTGTTATGCGGCTGGGAAGGGAATTTATGCCGCCGCTCGATGAAGGTTCCCTGCTTTTTATGCCTGTTACACTGCCTGATGTTTCCAATTCCGAGATCAAACGCATTATGCAGGTGCAGGATAAACTGATTCACACCATTCCTGAAGTACAAAACGTACTCGGTAAAGCAGGACGCGCCAGCACGGCTACGGATAATACGCCAATGAGCATGATTGAAACCATCATATTACTGAAGCCACAATCCCAATGGCGAAAAGGTGTCTCCAAAAATGATCTTATCAATGAATTGAATGCAAAACTTCAAATCCCTGGTGTTATAAATGGCTGGACGCAACCCGTCATCAACCGCATCAACATGCTTTCAACCGGCATCCGAACAGATGTGGGCGTAAAAATTTATGGACAAAACCTTGATACCATTAACCAGCTGGCGCAGCAATTCAGGCAATCACTGGCTGGCGTTGACGGTATAAAGGACCTGTATGTAGAACCGGTAACCGGGGGGAAATACATCGATATAAAGATCAAAAAAGAAGAGCTGGGCCGGTACAATCTCTCCGTTGATGATGTGAACATGTTCATCGAAACAGCTTTGGGCGGAATGAACATTACACAGACTGTTGAAGGGCGGCAACGTTTCCCGGTAAATGTGCGGCTGGCGCAGGATTACCGCAATTCAATCACAAAGCTGGGCAGGCTTCCGGTTATTACAATGGACTATGGTCCGATACCGTTGGGCGCTGTAGCCGATATTGATATAAACGAAGGTCCGCCGATGATCAACTCCGAGAATGCCATGCTCAGGGGAACGCTGTTATTTAATGTAAGGGACCGCGATCTTGGCAGCACGGTAGCGGAGGCCAGGAAAAAGTTGGCCGGCGCGGTACAAAAACTCCCGAAAGGATATTTCCTTGAGTGGAGCGGCCAGTATGAGAACCAGGTACGGGCCGAAAAACGGCTTACAATAATTTTACCAGTTGTATTGCTGATCATCATGGTCATTCTCTACTTCACTTTTCATTCGATGCGGGAAGTGCTGATCGTGTTATCTTCCATACCAATTGCGTTGGTTGGAGGTGTTTATTCACTTTATTTCTTCGATCTGAATTTTTCGGTAGCTGTTGCTGTTGGGTTTATTGCGCTGTTTGGCATAGCCGTGGAAACCGGGGTGTTGATGCTGGTTTACCTGAATAATATGCTGGGCAAAAAAATGGCCCTATTGAATGAGCAGCAACGGCTGCTGAATAAAGAGGAATTGGAAGACGCAATTTACGATGGGGCAGTACTGCGTTTACGGCCGAAATTAATGACTGTTATTGTTGATATTCTCGGACTCTTGCCTGTACTGGTGGCCACCGGTCCGGGCAGCGATGTTATGAAGCCGATCACTTACCCATTTGTATTTGGTTTAATCACTTCAACATTGTTTGTATTGATCGTTTTACCGGTGTTGTATGCAATGGTAAGGGAACATGAATTAAAAAAGCATGGCAAACTGCACGTGGAAGCATTGCAAAACTGATGTCGCCGGAAGTTTATACAGCGGGGCTGCTACCGCAATTTTTTATTTCCATTATGATTAAAAAAAGCTCTTTTCAACAGGTCTGCTGTAATGATATAGGCCACTAATATCAGTGTAATGGTAATTATTTGCAGCGGATTTAAAATAGAAAATCCCAATAGCGCTGCAACCGGCGAGTAGGGAAGGTATATTATAATACCCAGTGCAATGAGCGATGTAATCAGCAACAACCTGCCGGGTTTGCTTTTGATGACGGTTTTTTTGGTACGTACCACAAAGAGGATCAATAATTCGGTGATAGTGGATTCTAAAAACCAACCGGTTTGAAACGACGAATTGGACAGTTTGAAATAATGATATAATATATAGAAGGTTAAAAAATCAAAAAAGGTACTATGTAAACTAAAAACGACCATGAAGCGGCGGATCAATGAAAGATCCCACTTTTGGGGTTTGGTTAATTCCTCATCATCTACATGATCTGAGGCAACCGATAAAAAGGGTAGATCTGTTACAAGATTCGTTAGTAAGATCTGTTTGGGCAACATGGGCAGAAAAGGTAAGAATAATGAAGCGCCTGCAATACTGAACATATTGCCGAAGGTGGCCCCGGTAGAAATAAAAATATATTTCATGGAATTTATAAAAGACTTTCTGCCTTCATACACACCATCTGCCAGCACAGAGAGGTCCTTTTCCATCAGTACAAAATCTGCGGCTTCCCTGGCAATATCAGCTGCATTATTTGTTGATATGCCAACGTCTGCCGCATTGATAGCAGCCGCATCATTAATGCCGTCGCCAATATAGGCTACGGTAAAATGTGATTTTTGAAGCGCTTTTATGATGAGCTCTTTCTGGTGTGGCTCTATTTCGGCAAAAATATCGGTATGCCGGGCTTTTACCACCAACGCTTCAGGGTATAATGTATTCATTTCTTCACCGGTTAAAATAACCGGTTCTTTCATGCCCAGTTTTTGTGATACCTGATAAGCGGCGAACCGGTTGTCGCCGGTAATGATCTTCACCCGGATATTTAACTGTTCCAGCTTTTTAAATGACGAGAGGGTAGACTCTTTCAGGGGATCTTCCAGTAAAATAAATCCAAGGAATATCATATCCTGTTCGTCGATCCTTTTCATTTTATCTGTTTCCATGGGCTTGTAACTTAAACCCAATACCCTGTATCCCGAATTGCTATAGGTAATAAAATCAGCATTAAGCTGGTGGCTTATCTTTTCAGTGAGCGGTTCTTTTGTTCCGCCCGGAGCTTCTATATAACGGCAAACCTCCAGCACATTTTTAAAAGCGCCTTTGGTAATAAAAAAGCAATTGGCGCCCTGGTTCACCGCTACGCTCAACCTTTTTCGAATAAAGTCATAGGGGATTTCATTAATTTTCTCGAAGCCGGTAATAGGAATATTCAATGAGGTTATCGCCTGGTCAATAGGGTTGGTAAACCCTTTTTGAAAGAAAGCGTTCAAAAAGGCGAATAAGCGAAGCCGGTCATTTCTTTTACCGGTTATGTCAACTATATCTTTTACGGAAATAACACCTTCTGTGATCGTGCCCGTTTTGTCGGTGCATAAGACATTCACTTCTCCGAAATTAAAAATGCCGGAGAGCTTTTTCACAATTACTTTCTTCTTTAACATTCTTCTGGTGCCGGCTGCCATGGCAAATGTCATAATAGCCGGCAGCAGTTCGGGCGCCATACCAACAGCCAGTGCAAGTGAAAATAGAATAGATTCAAAAATGGGTTTCTGGAAATACAAGTTTGACAACAGGATGGTCAGCGATAGCATAACTGTTGCCTTTAAAAGAAAAAAACCAAAATGCCTGATCCCTTTTTCAAAGGCGGTTTCTGTTGTTTGAATAAGGCTGTGCGACATTTGGCCAAATATTGTTTCGGAGCCCACCTGAACGGCTATGGCCGTGGCGGAACCGCTAACTACATTGGTCCCCTGCCACAGGCAATTGTATTTTTTACTTAATGGTAGAGAATCGTTCAGGGTAGCCGCCGATTTTTCAACCGGGTACGATTCGCCGGTCAGGGTGCTTTCATTCATATGCAGGTCATTGCATTCGATGATGCGGCAATCGGCAGGAATAATATCGCCGGCATCGAACAAGAGAATATCTCCCGGAACAATTTGCCTGGTTGATAGCTGCACCGGTTGATTATCGCGCAATACGGTATGCTTCATTTCTGTTAAACCCCGCAGTTTCTCAACAGCCCGACTGGCATTTAATTCCTGCCAGAACCCCAGCAGCCCTGTCGTTAACAGAATAATAAGAATGATAATACTGTCTGAAGACTCGCCCAGTATCACAGATAAACAAACTGCAATTACCAGTAAAAGAACAAGCGGATTGGTGAATTGCCTGATCAGTAATTTTATTTCTTTCTTATATCGGCCCTCTGTTTTAAATAACTTAGCCTGGCTTTTTTCCCGTTCGGCGGCAACGGCAATCTGCAATCCTTTGGGTGAGGACTGTAGTTGAGCAAACAGCTCGTCTGTTGTTGCCGAAGAAAAATGCCAGGTTATCATTTCATTTTTTACATTTCTTCCGGGGCTGTTATTATCGTGGGTTCTTTCATTTCCGGTTTCTTTTCAACAACGTATTTTTTTTCCACGTTTTGCCGGGCGTTTACTGAATACATCTTTTCATAATATTCAGCCGCCATTCGATTGCTGTCGAAATAAGACATAATATTCTGCATGCTGTTTTTTATAAGGGTCAGCCACCTGGCAGGATAATCATAATACATGGGGATGATCTCTTTTTCCAGCAGGTCGTACAGGTTCTTGGCTTCCACAGCGTCCTGTTCATGATCTGGCAAGCCCGGCGGGGCAGGGGGAATAACAAAGCTGTTTATTTTGTCTTTTGCAAATTCAGGAAACCAGCCATCGGGGGTGCTTACATTGATGGCGCCATTCATTGCCGCAGCCATGCCACTGGTACCTGAAGCTTCATGGGTTAGGCGGGGATTGTTCAGCCAAACGTCTGCTCCGTTTTTTAGTAGTTTGGAAAGTTTTAATTCATACCCAACCAATATGGAACAATTTTTATAGGTCTTGGTAATATTTACAATTTTATCGAATATACCAATAGCGGTATAGTCCATGGGATAAGGCTTGCCGGCCCAAATGATTTGAACCGGTCTTGCCGTATTATTTACAATTGTGTTGAACCTTTCCATGTCATAAAAAAGTAAGTCGGCCCGTTTATAACCGGCAAACCGTTTTCCAAAGACGATGGTGAATATTTTCTCATCATAAATTTCCCCGGTTTGATCGGCTACCACTTCAAACAGGTTGGCCTTCCCCTGTGATTTTCTTTTCTGTAAACCTGGCATATTGTTGTTCGATGCTTCCTGATACATTTCATGGTCGGCCCAATAAGTAAAGTTCTGTGAGTTGGTGATTGAAATGATTGAACATATATCGCCGTTATAGGGTTGCCACATATTTTGCAGGGTCTCAAGATGCATTTTAGATACGCCGTTGGCTATTCCCGACAATCTTAGCGCAGCTAAGGTATGGTTCAAAAAGCGACCTTGCATTTTGGTGATCATCCGTACTTCAGTAACAGGTATGCAGCAAAAGAATCCCATTTTTTCAAGAAGCAGAAAGTCTGACTCAGGGTTGCCGGCCTGTTCGGGAGTATGATTGGTAAATACTACTTTCTCCCTGACCTTCCCGATATCCTTGAGCTGATCATACAGGTGAAATATGAGTGGCAGCGCGTGTGATTCATTCAAATGATATATTTCGGGTTTCCAGTCTAAAATTTCAAAAAGTTTTGCACCGCCAACGCCCAGCAAAATGGCAGCTGCGATAGCTGTTTCGGGATTGGCGTCATATAATTTATGTGAAATTGTTTTAGCCAGATAATCGTTTTCGGGTACATCTGTGGATAACAAGAAAAGGGGCGCCGTTTTAAATACTTCGGGCGGAAGGTAATAAACAGTTACCCATACATCGTGACCTGAAACCTTTATCGTGAACTTAATATCTGTATTAATTAAAAAGCCGTAGATCTTTTCCTGGAACAGCACATCCATGGTCTGATCACTTTTTCGAACCTGGTCATAATACCCATACTTCCATAAAATGCCAACCCCAACCATGTTCTGCTTCAATTCAAAGGCACTGCGCATGTGTGAACCGGCCAGAAATCCCAATCCCCCCGCATATAGTTTCAACGGTTGATGAATAGCATATTCCATACAGAAATAAGCAACCGGACGCGAATATTCATAGGAATATTGATATGGATGACTAAATGAAAAGCTCATGCGTTATTTTTATTTTATAACTAATTAATACACGATGATAAAGTTTTGAGCGTTTTGTACAGGATAGTTTGTTTTATACAGGTAGATATATAAAATGCCATTTTTATATTCAGCGGTACCAAATTCGGTATCGGCATCACCTGGCAGTTCAACGCTTCTGCTTATATACCTGCAATGAAATCCGTGATGGTGGTAATGTGCCTCGTTGGTTGCGTCGCAGCATTTTTTATATGCAACAATTACCAAAGAACAGCCCTGTGTCTTTATAAAGAAATCCTCTTTTCTAAAACCGGGCGCCGGCATTTCAATTTGGTAATAGTCGGAAAACCCGATAATGTTTACCGGCGGTTTACTGCCTTTGATCTTTAACTGTTCCTGCTCTTTGGTAAAAACAGGTTGATATATGCCCGGATATATGGAGGCGGCTGTGTAATGATATTTTGGATTTTTAACCACGGTAGCAACTTGTGATTGCAATTTACTTTACAGGCACTACCTGTTTTGCTGACTATGATCAAACATTCATACGATTTTTGTCAATAACCGGTTTTAAGGGCGAAGGTGTCACAGGGCTTATGCCGGGAAACTGATCATAAAGGTAGAACCCTCGTTCTGTTTGCTGATAAATGTAATTTCGCCGTCAAGCAGCTCTACATATCTTTTTACAATATTTAAACCAAGCCCGGTGCCCTGAATTGCTATTGCGTTCTTTGCTCTGTAGAATTTACTGAACAGGTTTTTCTGATCTTCTTCGGGTATCCCGATCCCTTCATCTTTCACCTTCATTGAAACAAGGTTGTTTTCTATGTCAACAGACAAAAAGATCGCTTTGTGCTCTGCTGAATACTTGATGGCATTGGATAGAAGATTAAGCAATACATTCCTCAGGATTTTTTTATCCTGCTCAATATTTCTGTCTCCATTATAAGACAAATTTATTACCTGTCCGGCTTTCAATATTCCGTTCAGTTCTTCAATAATTTCGGTTGAAAACTCATGCAGGTTTATTATGTTCTTGGTTACTTTTACTTTTCCCTGTTCCAGCTTGTCAAGCGAAAGAAAATCATCTAATATATCGGTAAGGTTTTTTACAGATGATTTAATGCGTGCCGTATGTTTTTTACGGTTTTCTTCCTGTTCCTCTTTGTTATATTTGTCAATAAGCGAAGTGCTGGAGAGTATGGTGCTTAGCGGCGTTCGGAATTCATGTGATGCGATCGACAGGAATCGGGATTTTAGGTCACTCAATTCTTTTTCTCTTTCCAGTGCTTCGGTAAGTTCGTGTGTTCTTTCTTTCACTTTTTTTTCCAATGCTTCATACATTTTGTAACGCTCAATAAAGCTTTCTGCTTTCCGGGCATATAGCTCCAGTTTGTTTAATTCCTGTGGCGTGAAGCGGTGCGTATTTTCGAAATGGGTAGAGATCATTCCTATCGGTAATCCGTCATGGCCAAATAATGGGGTAGACTGAACAGCCCGGAACCCTGATTTCCGGGCTATTTCCCTGTAAGGTGCAAATGAAGGATCTGTTTCGGTATCTTCAATAGTGATTTGTATTTTTGCCTTCAGCGCTCTTCCGCAGGCAGAATCATCGTTTACTGATACCTCCTTAAAATAGGCAAGGAACTCCTGCGAAAATCCTTTTTGGGCGGCAATGATCAGCACTTGTTTTTCGGGGTTAAGGAGCTGTATATTGCCTTTGTCAGTATTCATTAATTTAATGGTCGCAGTAAGCATTTCATCAAGGCCCTCCTGCAGATCGTTTATTTGCCAAAGACGCGTGCCACATTCGTTGAGGTAGGATAATGCGGCTGCTTCCGATTCAAGGATAAGCTGGCTTTCCCGTAAAGCTTCTTCATCACGTTTACGCTGGGTTATATCAGTGCTCAACGTTATTAATTGCCCCGTTTTAAGCGAATAAAAGCTCCGGTCGAACCAGCGGCCTATTGAATGGATATATTGCTGGTATCTCACATTTTCTCCCTTTTCAACCCGGGAAATAATTTTAATCAGGGTGTCATCCAGCGCCCCGAAAAATTCACTTCTGCAATGACCAATGATTTCATTACGGTGCTTTTGGATGATTTTTTCTGTGGCAGGGTTAATTTCCAAAAAAAGCAGATCAATAATATTGCCATTGTTATCTTTTATGATCTGCTGAAGCATAAACGATTCATGGATTCCTTCAAATATGAAGCGGTATTCCTTTTCGCTCTCCTTTGCATGGTCTTCGGCCTTTTTTCTTTCGGTTATATCAGTAACAAAGGCAACAGCGAGCTGCTCTCCGTAAAATTCATAGTGTCCCAAGCTGATTTCCACAGGAAACTCGGTTCCTTCTTTACTGCGTGCAAACAGGTTCAGGCCATAACCCATCGGTCTGGCTTTTGGATTTGCAAAATACCCTTCAATATGCTGTGCATGCCTTTTTCGCAAGGCTTCGGGTATCAGCAATTCTACTGGTTTACCAATAAGTTCCGGTGTATTATAACCAAAAATTTTTTCAATGCAGGGGTTGGCCAATTGAATATAACCTTCCCGGTCGATTACGAGGATGCCAACGGTGGCATATTGGAACAGGGCCTGAAAGCCGGCTTCGCTTTCAAATAGTATCGTTTGCTGATCAGGCATTTGATAGTGTTTAAAGGTGTATGCGGTGGTACGGAGCGGCCGGAGGGTTTTGATCGTAAGGATGCATTCGATATGTATTTGGCATCCTCAATTAATATATAACTTAATGAGCTTATTTTCCATTCTAAAGATAAGCAGATTTTTGAAAATGATGCTTTCGCCTGATTTTGGCAGGTCAGTGACAGGCGATGGCAGGCAGAGGTGTCGTATTAGATTTTTATGAATTTGAGTGATGGGTGTGCGGGTAATTGAACAGGGGCAATGCAAAGTCAGAAACTCCATTTAAGCCGTACAAAAACACGGTGGTTGGTTGCCTGAAACCGGTTTTGCAACTCAAGGAAGAAAGATTGCCATATTAGGTCTGCATCGAGATTGGCGGCTACATTATATTTAAACGATGGAAAAATAATAAACAGATTCACCTGTGGTGAATAAACCAGGGTCAAGTTACCACTCAACAGGGGTGTAAATTCTTTTGATGTGGTTGTAATAAAACTCCAGCGGGCTGGCATCAGGTTCATAGGAGAGAACCGGAAACTTATTTTTGACCAGTCGTTAACCGGTTCGTCAATACCCCGGGAATTATGCAATACCGATCCGCTGATATACCAGCCGTTTTTGAAGGCATAATCGAGTTCCAGGGCGTAATTAAAATCATTCATAGAATCTTTTCCGGCGATAAATGCCTGTCCTTCGCCTTTATAGCCAACATTGCCCAAACTGCCGGCCCAACCAAAACCCGCAGTGAATTTTTTTTGATAAATGCCGGATAATAGCTGAATATCGTACCCCCATCTGTTTATGAAATACCGGGCGGCGGCTATGGTTTTGTCAATATCATCCGATGCGCTAACTGCCATTTCAATGTTTGATAGATCATTAAAGATATACTGAAGCTTAACAGCATCACTGCCCGGGCGTTCTTCATAATCGAAGTCGAGGAAGTTATAGGTATTAAATATATCATTGGGATTCCAGGTTTTTGTAATGCCCCAGTTGATCCGTTGACGGCCCAGGCGTACATTCCATTTGGGTTTCCTGAATTCCATCCATAACCGCTCTATGCTGCTATGTAAAACAAAATTGCTTTTGGTGATCCAGATGGCCGATAAATTCATCCAGTCATTTTCATTTCTTAACAAGCTGGTGAAATTGGGGCTGTTTTTTACTTCATCTCCCCAAAACAACCGGTTGCGTGCTTCAATAGCTGCAGTATAGTTTTTAACAGGTTTCCATTTTACATTTATTCGGTTATGCAGCAAATTGCCTGTAACCAGGTTGCGGAAGTTTTTATCAAAACCGAACGATTCCAGGTTTTTAATATATCCGTTCAGGTCCCATTTCTTTGCTTTTAATGTACTGTCCTGGGCCCATCCGGTTGAACAAATAGCAATGACGCATAATATAATGTATACCGGCTTCATTATTCAGGTTACGATTAGTTTATGATTTGTAAGGGGAACTGCAGCCGTATCGGCGGTTATTTTACCATCTACCAATGTGATCACCCGTTTGGCCCTTTCTATTACACGCTGATCGTGGGTTGAGAATATGAAGGTGGTATTTTCTTCCTTGTTCAGTTTTGCCATAATGTCAAGGAGGTTGAATGCTGCCGCAGAATCAAGGTTTGCCGTTGGTTCGTCGGCCAGTACAAATTGCGGTTTCGAGGCAAGGGCTCTGGCTACTGCTACCCGTTGTTGTTGTCCGCCTGAAAGTTGTACCGGGCGATTATTCATTTTGTCTTCAAGGCCGATCTGTTTAAATAATTGTATTACCCGTTTATCTCTTTCCTTTCTTTTTACTTTTTGTAAAAGCATTATGAACTCAACATTTTCACGGGCTGTTAACACCGGGATCAGGTTGAATGACTGAAAAACAAATCCGATATTATGCAAACGAAAATTGATTAGTTCATTTGCCCGTAAGCTGGTTATATCTGTGCCGCCAATAATGATATGGCCGCTGTCGGGTTTATCCAATCCGCCTATCAGGTTCAGTAAAGTAGTTTTGCCGGAACCGGAAGGGCCTACCAGCGCGGTGAATTCACCTTTTTCCAAATGAAGATGCACATTGTTGATAGCATACACCGGAATTGTTTCGGGATTGTATACCCTGCTGATATTGTGTGCGTCTATTACAGTGTTGTTCATAAGTATGTTTTATCGTTGTAAGGCTGCTACAGGCTGCAGCCGCAATGCTTTTGCCGCCGGCAGTAAACAGGATAGCAATGCCGTACCCATTACCAGAATGAATACGGCAGCTAACCGGTGCCACGGAAACTCGGGGTATACGATTGTGCTGTATCCAAAACTCGATAACATGTCTTTTCCCAATATCGAAAGGTTTAACCCGGTTTTGTTATAGTAGGCAGTAAGCGCCCATGCAATCAGCAGGCCAATGGGAGCTCCCGCTAATGTCAGTATCAGCGTTTCGAGCAAGATCAACGTAAACAATCGAACGCGGTTCATGCCAAGGGCTATCATCATTCCAATTTCCCTTGTGCGTTCCAGTATAGCCATAAACATGGTATTTACTATCCCGAATGCCAGTGCCAGCATAATAATTACCAGGATAATGAAGGAGTATTCATCTATAGTATTAACCATTAGTTCTGTTTCCGGTGAGATCTCTTTCCATGATTCTACCTGGTAACCGGGGAGTTTTTGTTGCAGGGTATTTTGTATCTGCTTTACGTTATCATCCTTTTGAAGTAATAGTGTGATCTCATGAAACTGATTACCTATGCCCAGTAAATAGTTGAGACCGTTCATGGTAACATATACATTCTTTTCATCCAAAGGTGCATTGTTCGACTGGTAAATGGCCGCCACTCTGAAAGCGCCTGCTACAATATTGCCCGTTGTATCGGTAAATGTGAGAACCACTTTAGCGCCTGGCTTTAATTTCATTTTGCCAGCCAGTTTTTTGCCCACAACTATTTCATTGGTTTTAGCTGCGCTAAAGCCTTGCCCTTCTATTATTTTCCTGTTAAGTTTCGACACCCTGTATTCGGTTTCAGGATCTACGCCATTTACCTGAACGCCCGAACTGCCGGTGGGCGTTGATAGCATTCCGTGAGTAATACTTCTGGGCGCTGCTGTTTTTACATCGGGTAATGAACGAACCTGCTGTAATACGTTAATGCCATTGTGCAGGAATAATGCCGGATCATAATCTTTTTTGAAATTGGCAGCATGTAGCTGAATATGCCCGGTTTCGGCCTCTATAACTGTTCGCACCCGGCTTCGCAACAAACCGTTATACAATGCCATTACCGCTATCCCTGAGAACAAGCCAATAGCCACCGACATCATTATGATGATGCTTCGCGCCCTGTTGCGCCAGGTGTTTCGGAAAGCTATTGCGAAAAGCATTTGTTCTGTTTTTAATGTCGTTAGGGTAAAATATCTTCATTTTCTCATTGCTGTTACTGCATTCAATCGTACAACTTTATATAATGGATACAGAGATAACAACAATCCTATGCAAAACACAATTAATCCCTGGCTTACAAAATGAATGGCATCTGTTGAAGTAGGAAAAATGGGTTCAAATCCAAATCGTTTATATATTTCGGCTGTTTCGCCGCCTATTCGCAGCGGGTGACGGTTAAGATGAAAAACAAGGGGTACGCTGCATAGGATACCAAGTGCGCAGCCGGATAACAAGGTAAATACAGATTCAGCCATTAATAAACCAATCAGTTTTATTTTTCTCATGCCAATAGCCACCAGCATTCCCATTTCATATTTTCTCTCTACCATCATCATTAGTAAAGTGCCAAAAATGCCAAAGCAAATCAACAGGTATAATATGCCCTGAATAATTTTCATGTTATTCGAATCGGTAGTTATATGCTGCTTTACATCGGGCATCATTTCTTCCCATGTCATAACATGCAGCTCATTGCCAATGGCCAACTGGAGGCGTTCAGCGGTAGTAGCTAACCGGGCAGGATCGCGAAGCGAGATCACATAAGAGGTTAGCATCTGTTCTGCGCCATACAATTCTCTTGCGGCCGGTAAGGGCATAAACAACACCCTGTCATTCAGGTCGGGCGAACCGAATTGTACAATACCTTTTACAGGGTATTTTCCTGCGGCGGTAGCTCCATGGTAACCCTGGCCGATCAATATTACGGTGTCGCCGGTGTTTAATTGAAGCCGCCCCGCCAAACCTTTTGACAATAAAACACTTTTGTCATTTTCATACAGATACGTTCCTGCAACAACCTTATCTTTCAAATTGGTGATCCTGTTCTCATTATCCGGGTCTATACCGGCAACTAAACAACCTTTTGTAAGATTTTCTGAAGAAGCCAATGCAAATGATTCAAGCCGTGATGTAAGGCCTGTGATATTTTCGTGCCGAAGAATGGCCTGTTCTGTTATTTTACCCGATGCAAAGCTATTGTCCAATATCTGTTCGTCCCAGTACCCGGTTTTATGTACCTGAATATAACCTGAATAATAGCTTACCATATTTTTAACCAGGTTATCAAAAATGCCATCCTGCAGGCTGCCTGTAATGACCGAAAGTATAACGGCAAAGAAAATGGCTGCCATTGTTATTATAGTGCGGTTCCGGTTGCGCCAGCTATTTTTCCATGCCATTTTAAGCAACCACATTTGAATTGCATTTAGTTTTTTTTAATTTTTACCGGCCTGCTACTTTCATCCGTTCTGTAGTAAAAAAGCCATCCTCTATTGCTTTATTGTACAGAATGCTTTTATAGATCATCACTGTTTTCTGGTTCTTTTTATCAGCCGGTACCATTTCCAGGCGGGTGGGTATCAAACGGCCATCCATTATCTTTGCATCGTATGCGTTCATCGTATTGATCAGTTTGCCATCTTCATCGTAAAAGCGGATATGCAGTTCCATGAATTCCTGTTTATCGATGCATACGATGAGTTTGCCCCACACAATAGCAGCTTCGGGTTTGGGCATCATGCGTATAATATAGCAATTCCGGTTGTCGATCACCGTGTCGCCAATAATGGTATGGTCATAATCGTTTACGATTGAAGATTCCTTTACCAGGTCGTCATTTGTAAAGTCTGTTCCCATCCACGATTGGCTCATCATAGAGGGGGGAAGTTTAATGGTCTTTTCAAGAGCAGGCATCCAATTCCACACTTCCTTTCGCCTTTTCAGGAACACGATGCCCTTATCCTTCACAGGCAATTGAATAAGAACCATAGCCAGTTCATTTCCTTTCATCCAGGTTCTTATTTCCATTTCCCGGCTCCAGGTAGGGCGGATGGATTTTATTAAAATGGTCGCCTGTGATGTACTGCCACGCATTTTTTCATCGGCTTTTTTTACAATCGACCTCGCATCCTGTGCCGCGACTTGTAAAACAAAGGAAACCGGTATTAATAATATGGCAAATCTCAATCCCATACGCATACTGCATTTGCTTATCTGTCAGAAATTAATGTCCATCTTTTGCCACCAGTTCCTTTTTGGTCAATACCTGGTTTTTAACCATATCGTTTACGATCAGTTTGCCGTATTCATGCGCCAGGTTTTCTGATGATGAAGGGTCAAACGATTCGGTTTGTACTGAATAGATCAGTTCTTTACTGGCAACATCAAACAGATTGCTTTCCCAGAAATATTTTGTGTTCATTACATAATAACCAGGTTGGTATACGCGGTCATAGATCGTAGTGTAATAACCCCAGAAGCGATTGTAATACCGCATATATGGAGAATAATATATGTGGCCCGGCACGTAATATCTTTCTTTTTCCTTGTCGAGCAGCACAATGGTTATCACTGCATCGAAACCACTGTTTTGCAATTTATTCAAAACCGCTTCTTCACTCAAATCCCTGAATGCCTTTGCTCCATATTCTTTCAAAGATGAAGTTGCATCATATCCCCGGGTTTTCAGATCGCCTGCCAGGTGATCTTCCATTTTTTGCCGGGTCCACAGATCGGTTTCCCCACTGATGGCGATCACCAGTATTTTGTTATAATTCTTTGCAGGAAATTCCGATTTCCATGAATGAGTTACCCGGGATGAAGAGCAGGCGCCCAGGAATATAAGCCCTATTACAGGCAATAATCTGATAGTGTTCATGGCTTTTGATTTTATTAATGGCAATTTACCTATGACGAAAGTATGATTCAATGATGCACGTCAATAGCATAGGAGATAATAGTCAGCTATGCGATCATATTATACCGATCATTTGCCTTTTAGTTGCCGGGAGAGGAATACTTTGAGCAAAAGCCTTGTTTATGCTGCCGGTTACAGGATATGCTATTAGCAGCATGCAATATTATGAATACAATTAATGACCAGGCAAATCATTTTTTTACTGTATGCACCCGTGCCAATTCTTTCAATAATTTTTTTTCTGACCATGTACCGGGGATGAGCATGCGTTTTATTGTATACAAAGGTTCAGTAGTGCTTTTTTTGCCTGATAGCTGGAACGCAGCTTTAATACCACGTTTTTTTAATTCAATAATGGCCTGTTCACTCCATACGCCGAACGGGTAAGCAAAATATTCGACCCGTTTCCCGGTAATTGCCTCCAGCTTTTTTACAGGCTTATCAACCTGTTGCTGCCATTGTTCTCCGGTGATTTTTTTTACCGGGGGATGGTCATAGGTATGGCATTGGATGGAATGCCCCATTGCTGCCAGCATTTTTATCTGTTGTGCGGTGAGATAGTTTTTCCTGCCGATACAAACGGTCATTATAAAGAATACGCCCCTGAAGCCGTATTTTTCCAATACAGGGGCTGCCATGGAAAAATGCGATTCATGGGTGTCGTCGAATGTAAGCATGACTGTTTTGGATGGCAGGGCAATTCCTTTTGTAAGATGATCGTACAACTGACCGGGTAAAATAGAGCGATAGCCACTGTCGTATAAAGCTTTTACCTGTTGTTCAAAATGAAATGCGCTGATGGTGTAGTCGTTCTCTTTTGTTGGCTTTATATTTATATTATGATAGCAAAGGACTGGTACCTCAATATAGGACGCCGTTTTAAGCGGGGTAGACCCGGTTGACTGGCCGGATGCCCGTTTGTTGCCATCCGGGAGGGTTGCCAACAACAGCAAACAAAATATGGCAGGTTTATTTTTCAAAGTGAAAGCTTTCCGGTTCAATTTATAAGAACATCAGCGCCCTGACATGTTATGATCATCGGTTTGCTCTTAGTTTTTCTTTATGTCTGCGAAGTTGGTTTTCAAGGTTATTGACCACTTTGTCGAGCGCTATCTCAAAAGTTTCACCCCTGTCGCTGGAAAACAAGGTACTTCTGGGTACTTTCAAACTGGCTTCGATAAAGAAAGATTTTTTATCGTCGCTTTTCTCTTTGTGCAGTACAACATTGCAATATTCAATACGGTCGTACAGCTTATCAAAATGCTCGAACTTTTTGTGAATTAGCGGTTCCGGTATTTGTATGCTGTCCTTATGCGGCGATTCTATATGTAAATTCATACGACCTTTCTTTTTTCAAATTTAGGGAGTATGGGCAGTTTATCACCATGAGGACTATCAAATGCAGTTATGACTCCCATCATTTTAAAACACCGGTAATACTGATATTTTCGATAACAAAATATAGCGTTATGGCAAATAAACATTTTTGTCAAAGTTGCAGCATGCCCATGGATTCCCCCGAATTATTCGGCACAGAAAAAAACGGCGCAAAAAACAGTGATTATTGCAAATACTGTTATAGCGATGGTGCATTCACTAATCCAGGACTGACACTGGAAGAAATGAAACTTCATATGATGAAACGCCTTGGTAAAGACAAATTGCCAGAGCATATCATTGAAGTGGCAATTAGCCGCTTACCTTATTTAAAAAGGTGGAGCGGCTCTAAAGTAACACTGCTTTGATACAGGCCGCTTATCTGTTCAAATTATTGATTTAATTGCTATTAAAATTCTTCATATGAAAAAGATAATTGCCGCTATTGACGGATTGAAATATTCTGACAGTGCTGTACACTATGCTGTTCATCTTGCCCAGGAAACCAATGCGCACCTGGTGGGTGTGTTTCTTGATGATTTCACCTATCATAGTTATAAAATATATGAGCTGGTAAGTAAATCAGGTGGTGTGGATGAGGAAAAACACAAAAGACTGGAAATAGCAGACCAACAGGCGAGGGAAGCCTCGGTGAATAACTTTTCCAAAGCCTGCAGGGAAGCCAGTTTAAATTTTTCCGTTCACCACGACAGAAATATTGCGCTGCATGAATTGTTACACGAAAGCATCTATGCCGACCTGATGGTGATCGGGAATAAAGAAACGCTCACTCATTATGAGGAAACAATACCTACCCGGTTTATACGGGATCTGTTGAGTGAGGTACAGTGCCCCGTACTGGTAGTGCCAACAAAATATAAACCACTGGATAAGCTTGTTTTACTGTATGATGGACAACCCTCATCGGTGCATGCTATCAGAACTTTCAGCAGTCTTTTTCCTGAATTGAAATACCTCGAAACTGAAGTTATTTCGGTAAGAGAATCAAAGGGTAACCAGCATGTGCCAGATAACCGCCTGATGAAAGAATTTATGAAACGACATTTTCCTCAGGCTTACTACACTGTATTACAGGGCTATGCCGACACCGAAATACCCCAAAAGCTGAAAACGCAGGAAGGCAACATCCTGGTTGTGCTTGGAGCTTATGAAAGAAGCAGGGTCTCCCGTTGGTTCAGGGAAAGCCTGGCAGATATACTGATGCAGGAAATAGATGCACCATTGTTCATTGCCCATAGCAGGTGATAAGGCAGAAAAGACGACCGGTGGCTCTTCGCAATGATGCAATGCGCACTTCCTGTAATAAGCAACTTACCGGATTGTTATTTTAATACCGGGTGATCAATGCCAGCCGGCGGGCATATTCCTGTTCATCTCATTTATCCCTGAAGCAGATAGAAAATTTTGAATATCAATTCTTTTTAAAAGACGCAGGTTTTTATTCCTCAAAACTAATGGCCGGCACGAGCGGGTTTAATGGCTACCATTGCCGGGTATGATTCTGAACAAATGACTATTAAGTGTTATTTGATCGGAGTCAATCATTTTTTTCATAACTTACTTCTAACTTTGTAGTGCCGTTTCTGCTATGAAATTTTACAACAATAATTTCTAAGACCATTACAATGAAACGGATATTATTGGTTGAGGACAATAACGCGATCCGCGAAAATACTTGTGAACTCCTTGAATTGGCCAATTACACAGTGCTTTCCGCGTGCAATGGAAAGGAAGGGCTCGATATGGCGTTAAAAGAAAAGCCCGATCTGATCATCTGCGATATTATGATGCCTGAAATCGACGGGTATCATCTTTTGGAAATACTTCGACGCGAATCGTTTTTTGAAAATACTCCTTTTGTTTTTTTTACTGCTTCAGCTGAAAAATCAGAGATCAAAAAGGGACTTGATGCAGGCGCTAATGACTACATCACCAAACCATTTGATGCTGATGATCTGGTGCAATTGATAGTTAAATATCTGGGCGAATAAGGCCGGATTGCATCAGGGCTCATATCACCTGCCATTATGATGGCGCTATATCCTATTGGTATATTCGAATTTCCAAACCTGTTGCTTTTGCCGCAAGAGGCGCCAAAGTAATTGTAGCAGGCTGGCTCGAGGATAAAGAGCAAACAACGTTAAACAGATCAAACAAGTTGGCGGACAAGGCCTCTTTTCTGCCTTTTTATTTTATTACTTAATTAATTCCCTGACTATTTAATGCTTAGCTGACCATAGCTGAATTTCCTGTATATATCTTCGTTGAATTGTACTATACCTGCGGAGTCTATCCAGGCGGTATTGTACAGTACAAACACCGGAGTGCGTTCTTTAATCGGTATGGGAAGCGGGGCCTGGTGGCGCAAACAGCCCTTCTCTTCGAGCGTATCAATCGCGATGGTGTTTTCCTTTAACAGGAAATGGGCCAGTTCTATCGCTTGTTGAACACGAATACAACCATGGCTGAAATAGCGTTTATTAAAATTGAATAACACCTTCCAGGGCGTGTCGTGTAAATAAACACCATATGGACTATAGAAATTGAGCTTTACAATACCCAGTGAGTTATCGCAACCGGTTGATTGCCGTAATATATACGGGAAATAGGAGGGTGATAGTTGACTCCAGTCAATTGTTAAGGGATCAACGATCTTTCCAGCTTTATTTAAAACCTGCATATTATTAGCCGGCAGATAACCAGGATTGCGCTGTATGAGGGGGAGCAATTCCCGGGTGGCTATTTTGTTGGGCACCATCCAATACGGGTATAATATAACATCTGTGATCACGCTGGCGAGGGTAGGCGTTGGGGTGGATCTTTTGCCAACAATTACTTTTGATTGCAGCAGTACTTTTCCTTTATGTATAACCAGCAGGTTGGCCGAAGGTATATTTACCACAAAAACCGGTGACTGCATGCTGGCGCAACGGAGCCACCGGAACGTATTCATGGCTGCTTTCAATTCCTGTATGCGTATTGCCAGTGATGTATTTAGCGCTTCAATAGTAAGTTTGTTTAAAATTCCATCGGTTGGTAAATTAAAAAGCCGTTGGGCCGATCTAAGTTTCGCCTTTATTACTGCATCGGTAAGCTTACCATTCAATGAATCAATAATACCCAGGTGGTAAAGCCTGTTCACCAATGGTTTATTGGAACCGCTAATACTGATGGACGAAATTTTAATTTCTTTGTATAAGCTGTCGTTTATACTTTGATAAAATACGGCAAGCCAGTCTTTAACAGTTTGATATCCTGCAATATCCGGTTCCAGCTCTTTTATAAGGTTTGGTAACCGATTGTCTGCGATGGCAGTGGCCAGTAGTGTCGGAATATTAAAGCAATCGGGAATATAATTTATTCCATTAAATCCAATGGAAGGTTTACGATTCCCATAGGCTACATCCCTGAAGAAATGGATGGCTGCATCAGTGAGACGAATCTCTGTCATTAACGAATCGTGATGAGTAGGCCTGACGAAATAGTTGTTCCTGAAAAATTGAATAAAATTGAACTGATAGTCTGCTTCCTGTAATCCTACATCTGACGCAGACCCCAGTAACTGCAACAGGTTTTGTGTGTTGTTATGATGGTTGAGCCAAACATAACTGTACTGGTTTATTTTGTAAAATTCCTTTATGTGTTCCGGGTATTGTAAAGGGATCTCTGTTCGGCTAACTTTTATTATCAACTGTATTTCATCATTATTTATTTGTGCGGTAACAGTTAGTGCAATGAATGCCTGGATAAGTGTAATAATTATTTTAATGCGCATTATTGCCTGTTTTAATCATAAGGAACATTGTTGCAATCAGTGTAATAATCCGGCCAAAGACCTGATCCTTGGATATTCTTTTGTGTTGATCTTGTTCAGCAGCAAGTATTCTATTATGTGGTTCAGGTTCACAACACCAATGAAATGGCTGTTATCCATTACCGGAAAAATTCGTTCGTCATTGCGGGCCAGATTTTCCAATACCGTATCGATCTCTTTATCACCATTCAGGTATTCCAGTTTCTCCTTTACCAGGTTTTTTAGCGATTCAGTATAATTCATGTCGGCAAGCGCTTTTATGATCTCCATCCGGTTAATGGCGCCAACCGGATTTATGCCATCCATCAGGATGAAATATTTACTATGATTGCTGTTTAAAATGTTGGAGGCTTCCTGTACAGTCATGTTTGCCTGCAGGCTGTTATAATCGTACATCAACACTTCATTTAGTTTTATTCCCTTTACCAAAGATTTCAATCGCAGGTAATATTCTTCGGCGCCTGCAGAGAAGATAATGAAGACCCCTATGATGGGTAAAAAAGGGTTGATGAATACTATCCCCGCTATAATGAACAGGATGGCAATGATCTTTCCCACAGTGGCTGCTATGGTAGTAGCCTGAATGTAATTCAGCTTAAATCCGAGGAGGGCCCGCAATATTCTTCCGCCATCCATGGGAAAGGCGGGAATTAAATTAAATACAGCCAATGCAATATTTACGATCCGCAGGTTATATAAAAAATCGTGGCCATGCATGATAGTCATATGAGGTTCACGCGCTATCAATGACATGTTTGGTATGAATAACCACAATAAACCGGCTATAACAAGGTTAACCAGAGGGCCTGCAATGCTGATGGCGAGTTCCTGGCGGGGGGTATCGGGGAATTTTTCTATACTGGCTATACCGCCAATTGGCAGCAGTACGATCTCTTTTGCCTGAATACCAAAGCGGGCCGCCATCAGTGCGTGCCCAAATTCATGCAGGGTAACGCATACAAAAACCGCTAAAAGAAACAATACCGACCAACTGATCTGTTCAATATTGTTACCAGCTGTTGCATTAACCAGTAACACCCACCCGATCAACAGCAGGAATGTCCAGTGTATGTGTAAACTGATTCCCCGGACGGTCAGTATTTTATATGATCCACGCATAAGGTATTTTTTAATTGTATAAAGGTCCCGCCCAACCACGAAGCGGGACCCCCTGAATAAAAGACCACTTCCTATTTTACCGTAATGTGCTTTGATAAAGCTGCTTTCTTCGCTTGTTCTGTTTTGGGCAATGTTATACGCAACACGCCGTCTTCGTAAACCGCTTCAATTTTGTCTTTAATCACTTCTTCAGGTAATGTAAAGCTGCGGCTAAAAGAAGAATAGCTGTACTCCTTACGGGTAAAGCGTTCATCCTTTTCTTCTTTCCTTTCTTCTTTTTCACTGCTAATGGTCAACATATTATCTTCAATATCAATGTTGAAGTCACTTTTTTTCAGCCCGGGTGCAGCAACCGATACTTCAAAATGATTTTTATTTTCAGTGATGTTCACTGCGGGTGTTGTCAACGCCCGTCCCATGCCCATCCATTCATTCCAGGGTTTGAAAAAGTCATCAAAGAAAGCAGGGAATAATTCACTTCGTTTTGTTAATTCTTTTGTAGACATATGTCCTCCAATTTTTATGGTTATTAAATAATGATATATCGAATTTAGCATGAGCCGGTGTTCAGATAAAGGACCGTGATCATAAGGAGGAATGAGAATTGTCAGTATAACCGGCTGTTTAATGTTTATGGCTGATGAATGTTTTTCCGGGTTTGAAGCGATGGGTTTTATAAACTTCAAACCAGCCAACACTTAATAATGCAATATTTACGCATAGAAAAAGTTTAATTGCCTGCACAGGCGCTAATCCGAAAATTTCACGAACCGGAGGTATAAGATGAAGAGCTGCCAAAAAAAGCACAGAGATCAGTAATAGCCAACGGGCCAGCCTGTTTTTATACCGTATGGTTTTGATAATATTTTCGGTAAAAGACCGGTTGGCAAATGTTAAAAATACATTGCTGATTATAAGCGTTGTAAAAACCATTGTCCTGGTTTCATTTATCGAGTCGCCTGAATACATGGAAAGATAATAAACCAATAGTACGCCACTGGTTATTATCAGGCCCTGCATAATGCTTAGCAGCAATTCACCCTGTTGAAACAGGCTCAGGCTCCGTTTCCGGGGTGACTGCGACATAAGCTGCTCTTCAACCGGTTCCCGTTCAAAGAAAACGGAACAGGTGGGCCCCATGATCAGTTCAAGGAAAATAACATGAATAGGGGTGAAAATATTGGGATACTTCCAACCCAACAATAAGGGCACAGATGCGGTAAGGATAATGGGAATATGAATAGAGATAATATACCGGATGGCTTTTTTTAAGTTATTGAAAATCTTTCTGCCCTGCTTTAAAGCTTCCGCAACTTTCTCAAGATCATCATCCGTAACGATAAGATCTGCAGCCTGCCTGGCCATTTCCGTACCCTTTTTCCCCAGGGCAATACCAATATCCGAAGCTTTGAGGGCGGGGGCATCGTTAACGCCATCACCAGTCATGGCCACAATATGCCCATTTGATTTTAAAGCGTTAACCACTTTCTGTTTGGCCTCCGGGAACATCCTTACGAACAAACTAATCTCCTCAACCGTTTTCTTTAATTCATTTTCATGCATTTGCAATACCTGGTCTCCGGTAACATATTTCAGATACCCCGTTATGCCCACCTGCTGGCAGATGTTGATAGCTGTTTCAGCAAAGTCGCCGGTCAATAATTTGATATCTATTTGTGCATCGTAAAATTGCTTAAGTACCTGTGCAATATTTTCCCGTGGCGGATCATATAAACATAACAACCCTTTAAATTTCCAGTTGAAATCATCCTGCCTGTTCGGGAATTCGTTTTCTGTATGAACGGCGCTGGCAACACCAATGACCCGGTAACCTTTTTGAGCCTGCTGCCTGGCTTGTTCAATGATTTTAGCCGCATTGTCGTCATTCAACCGGCAGGCCTTTATTATTCTTTCCGGAGCTCCTTTGGCTGCTGCCACGTAAGTTTCATTCTCATAAAAAATATGGGTCATCATAGGAGGATTGCCTGCTAAGGGATATTCGTAAACCTGTTTGGGAAAATTGGTTAAATCATGGTCAGCATATAATGCGAGTGTTTCGAGAATGGCTTTTTCCATAGCGTCGAACGGATTTTGTTCACTGGCCATAGCAGCAAAGCGTAGTGCGCCCGATTTTCTTAATTTTTCACCGGCATCAATTAATGCATCCTGCTCAAAATCATAAATGGTTTTTACGGTCATTTTGTTTTCTGTGATGGTGCCGGTTTTGTCAAGGCATATCACATTTACGGCGCCAAGGTTTTCAATAGTTTGTGGTTGCCGCGTGATGATGCCGAGCTTGCTCATTTGCCAGGCGCCCAAAGCCAGGAAAGATGAAAACGCTACCGGTATTTCTTCCGGAACAGCAGCCATAGCCAGCGTTAGGGCAAACAGCAGGCTTTGAATAGGCAACCCGTTTTTGAGGTAATTGACCATCCAGATCAGCAGGAAGGCGCTAATGCCAAAGATCGCCAGTTGGCGAACAAAGCGGTTTACCTGGGTTTGTAACAGCGTTTTCGGCGCTGTTATCATACTAACGGTTTTGCCTAGCTTGCCCAATATGGTATTGCTGCCGGTGGCCGTTACAGCCGCATAGCACTTTCCTGTATTTATTGTAGTGCCCTGATAAAGCACGTTCTTTCCACTGGCCTCATCTTTGTCTGCCGGCATCGATTCGCCTGTAATGACAGACTCGTTTACCGAAAGGTCGTTTTCCTGTAAAATTGTGGCATCTGCAGGAACTTTATTGCCTTCTTCCAGGATGATCACATCCCCCGGCACCAGTTCTTCGGAGCGGATCTTTTTTTCAACGCCATCCCTGATCACGGTTACTTCCGGTTCTGTGAATTGTTTTAATGCCTGCAGTGCGCGGGTGCTTCGCACATCCTGGTATAATGATATGGCTGTTACAAAACATATCGCTACCAACATCATTATTCCTTCCGTTGACTGACCGAGTATAAAGTAAGCGATACAGGCGATCATTAGCAGGATAAACATAGGCTCCCTGATTATATCAGTCAGTATATGTAATAGCTGCCGTGGTTTTTCCAGTTGGAAGGAGTTTTTTCCATGTTGTTGCTGCAGGGCAGGGATATCTTTTTCAGCCAGCCCCTGTATATTTTCTATCAATGTCACTTTGCCTGGCATATAAAGGGCTAATTATATAATTCCTGCTCTTCTTTTAATTGCATTTGTGCTTCCCAGGTCAGCAGCAATGACCGGATATTTTCTATACAGGTTTTTGTTTCTTCCGTGCACATTATAAGTGCCTGCAGGTAATCTGCCATATAGTTTGTTGCCTGAACGCCTTTGCCATTAGTAGCTTCATATTGCCAGGTGGCAGTAAAGTAATTATAATAAGTTGATAGGTTATTCAGGTAAAAGTCTGTCAGTTCAATAACCGGTATTAAAGAAGCGCATTCAGGGGCAAGATTGGCTGAAGATCCATGTACATAATATGTAGCCAACTGGCCGCATACTTTTTCACCAAAATCAACCTTGAAAGCATGGAGGAAATTTGAGAAAGAATCAAGCATGCCTGTTAAATCACTATAATAACAGGCTGTATAATGTTCATTGAGAAGATATGCTTTGCCAATGTTTTTAAGCGTTATTGCCATGTTGAATAATTTCCCGGCAGCCGGAAAACCTTCATTTTTAAGGGTTAGAATGATTTGGGATATCACTTCGGTATTAAAGAATTTTTCGGTAAGTCTTTCTCCTATAACGGCCATTTCTGCTTTGTTGCCCTCAAAATGCTTTATAAGCAGGTTGCCATATTGATATTCCTGTGTAGGAGCGTACAACTCGCATTTGCTCCTGAACTTTTTTGCAAAGTCTTTGCTGAAATAATGATTCGACATACATAACGCTTTTAAGATTAGCCAATGAAAACCACATTTCAATTTACCTCTTGCGAATGCCTGTTTCATATGACCAGTCTCAAAATGAAGTCTGATTTGTGGCTGATGCGCCTCCTGAAGCTAATCATGCAGGGCAATGATAAGGATCATCGATTTATCTGAATTAAAGATTCAATTTTAATAATAACATAATAAAATGGGTAGCATGCAGCCAGATAAAAAAAAGGAAAAAAAGGCGCCAACGCCGTCATCACCCAAAAGATTTCCCCTGATATGGCTTTGGCTGGTGATCGGGGGCATTTTACTGCTGCCTTTATTGTATAAATGGGCGGGGAGTTCTGTTCAGGAAATTAACTGGATTGAGTTTGAAGCAAAAATTCTAAACAAAGGCGCCGTAGAGAAATTAACCATTGTGAACCAGGATTATGTTGAAATCTATTTAAAGCCGGCATTTATAAGTGACACAACCTTTGCAAAAGCTTTTAAACCCCTGATAGGCAATAAACCCAATCCCGGCCCTCATTATTTAATGACCATTGGGTCAATTGAAAGTTTTGAGCGGAAACTGGATGCTGCCGCCGAACAAAAAAGTTTCGAGAAAAGAATAATCCCAATAACCTATGTGAAAAAAACAGATGTTTTTTGGGGGATTATTGGCTGGATAATACCTTTCCTTGTACTATTCATAGTATTGCAATATGGATATCGGAAAAATGCCGGCGGTTCTTCTCTTTTCAATTTTGGTAAATCAACTGCAACACTGCTCGATAAAGAAAATAAAAGTACTATCACATTTGATGAAGTAGCCGGATTGGATGAAGCTGAGCTGGAAGTAAAAGAGATTGTTGATTTCTTAAAGAACCCAGAGGCATTTACCCGGCTGGGGGCGAAGATACCCAAAGGAGTGATCCTTGTTGGCCCGCCCGGCACCGGAAAAACATTATTGGCCAAAGCTGTGGCAGGGGAGGCGCAGGTGCCATTTTTCAGTATCTCCGGTTCTGAATTTGTTGAAATGTATGTGGGTGTTGGGGCATCCCGGGTACGGGATCTGTTTAAAAAAGCCAAGGAAAAAACACCCTGTATTGTTTTTATTGATGAGATTGACGCTATTGGCCGATCGAGAAGCCGGAATGCCTTTTTTTCCGGCGCCAATGATGAACGGGAGAGCACGCTGAACCAGTTACTTACCGAAATGGATGGGTTTGGAACGAACACCGGCGTAATTGTTCTGGCTGCCACCAACCGTGCCGATATGCTTGATCCTGCATTACTGCGTCCGGGCAGGTTCGACAGGCATATATACCTTGAACTGCCTAATTTAAAAGAACGCGAAGCTATTTTCAAAGTTCATATTCGATCACTTGTACTGGATGATACTATTGATCTGCATTTCCTGGCTGCGCAAACCCCGGGCTTTTCCGGGGCAGACATTGCTAATATTTGTAACGAGGCAGCACTTATTGCCGCCCGTAAAAAAAAGGAACAGATCGGAAAGGCCGATTTCCTGGATGCAATTGACCGGATTGTGGCCGGTCTTGAAAGAAAAAGCAAGATCATATCTCCGGCAGAAAAGAAAATAATCGCCTATCACGAAGCCGGACATGCGCTGGCAAGTTGGTTGTTGTGCAACGTTGATCCGCTGATTAAAGTTTCCATAATTCCAAGAGGTAAATCATTGGGCGCCGCCTGGTACCTTCCTGAGGAAAAGAACCTGAGGACAAGGACTGCTTTTCAAGAACATCTTTGTGCTACATTAGGTGGTCGTGCTGCAGAGGAAATTATCTTCGGAGAAGTTTCTTCCGGTGCGCTGGATGATCTGGAAAAAGTTACCAAAGAAGCTTATATGATGGTAGCTTATTATGGATTTAATGAAAAAGTGGGAAATGTCAGCTTTTATGATTCATCAGGTCAACGGGATGCAGGATTTCAAAAGCCGTACAGCGAAGAAACGGGTAAGCTTATCGATGAAGAAGTACGGAAACTGGCAGATAATGCCTATCAGCAAACAAAAACGCTTCTTTTACAAAACAAACAATACCTTATTAAAGTAGCTGAATTATTGCTACAAAAAGAAGTGATCTTTAAGGAGGACTTGGAAAGAATTATAGGCCGGCGGCATATTGATAATGAGTCCCGCCTTGAAGTTACAGAGCTTGTTTGATTTTTAATTACTCTCAAAAGCTGAGTTTATGGTACTCGCCGGGGGGCTCAATGGACGGTTGAAATGGCGCAGCATTTTTTGAACAAGGCAATTAGTGGCGTTTTGATCAATATCATTCTCATTACTGTTCAGGATCATCGATTTTTTTTTTAGGATCGGAATAACTTCATGGTGAAATTTTACATTATTATACCATTACAAAAATACTATGTCAAATGATAAAGATACTACTCGCCTTCGATGGCGCTCATTTCAGTGAAGGCGCCTTTGGCTTTGCCCGTAAACTGAATGAATCATCACCTATTCTTCTTACCGGAGTTTTCCTGCCGCAAATAGATTATGCAGCATTATGGAGTTATTCAGCCGCCGTTGGAGCGGGCATGGTAATGCCTTTAGCGGAAGAAGAAGATGCGGCTGCGGTTGAAAAGAATATTGAACGGTTTACCTCCTTATGTCAGTTGGCCAATATTGAATACCGGGTGCATAAAGATTTCACTGATTTTGCATTGCCCGGTTTAAAAAAGGAAACCCGGTTTGCCGATCTGTTAATATTAGGGAGTGAATCGTTTTATGAAAACATAGGCGTTAATGAGCCTAATTCCTATTTGAAAGAAGCCATCCATAATGCTGAATGCCCGGTGCTGGTAGTGCCAGAGCAGTTTGAATTTCCCGAAAAAAACATTCTTGCTTATGATGGAAGCGATTCTTCGGCGTATGCGATCAAACAATTTGCTTACCTGTTCCCTGAATTTACTGATAATAAAACGGTATTGATATATGCCAGGGCGAACGATGAAATTTCTTTCCCTGAGGAACAGAATATAGAGGAATTGTGTAGCCGGCATTTTCCCGATCTTACTTTCTTTAAACTGGGCATTGATCCAAAAAAATATTTTGCTTTGTGGAGTAGTGAAAAGAAGGGCAGCATTTTGGTGAGCGGAGCGTATGGCAGGTCCTCATTTTCTATGATGTTTAAAAGAAGCTTCGTTTCAGATGTTATCCGTGATCATAAGCTGCCGGTATTTATTGCAAACAGATAGTGATTTGTAAACTTAAAATTTGAAAAATTATGAAACACACTGTTTTAAGGATTGCCTTAATGGCTTTCACATTGGGTTATACCATTCCTGCGAGTACGCAGGAAGTTTTGCCTGAGGTCACTGTTAGAGCAACAAACTATAAGTATCTTAAATCGGTTGGCGGAAAGGAGGTGGCGCAGCCGGTTCAAGTGCTGCAACGTACAGCTGCCGAATATGATGTAAAGAAATCTGAGTATTATGAAGACGATTATGAATCATATTTTGTTTCCTTCTTCATTCCAGAGGGGCAAATTCTGGCAGCTTACGACAAAAACGGCAAGCTTATCCGTACTGCTGAAAAGTACGAAAATGTAAAATTGCCATCTGCGGTTACAAACGCGGTTGCAGGCAGGTTCCCGAACTGGAAGATTTCAAAGGATGTTTACAGGGTAACATATTATGATGAGAAGGGGTCTGATAAAAAATATAAATTGCTGTTAGAGAACGGAAATAAACGGGTAAAGGTGAAAGTTAATGACGCGGGTGAGTTTTTTTAAATAGCATAATCCATCTCCTGGTGTTTATTATTTAAACCGGTTCTTATAACCTTACCCTTTCATTGAGGATCGTTGCAATTGTTGGTCCCTGATTTTTTATTTGAGCCTGATGTTCATCGATATAATATTTGCATTCATCGCAATATTCTTGGTGTAGTGCCCATACCGCAATTCTATCATATTGAATCGCTGAACACCCAAAACGCCTTTCGGTGGCGTCAGCCGAATGCCTGCTCCCAGAAAATTGCTATTGAACTTCGACAGATCGTAGTTGCTCGTATAATACCCGCTTGTGCCCGTATGCTGCGCATATGGTGCAAAGTAATTTACTGCCGATTGGCTATAAAACCGGTAAAAGGGACTTATGGAAAAGAAGGATGTGATTTTCACCGGCACTTCCAGGTTTACTGTGTGTGATGAAATACCCCAGTCGTCTTTGTAAAAACGATAATAGGTTCGAATGATAAAATGGTCGCCCAGGAAATAGTTAGCCCTGAAGCCCAGCGGTATTTTAAACCGGCTGTCAGGTAGTTTCTCCTGGTGTACGCTGCCATCTGTAAAGTATACCCGATAAAAAGGAAGGCTTAGAAATCCCTGTTGTTGTACAAGATCGGCGAGGAACGACAACTGCAGGTTTTTATTAATGACCTGCGACCAGGATAAAGAAGCGGCAATGGTGGTGCGGTTGTCTGTTCCATTGTCTTTTGCCAAACCTGTGTTCCGTAATTCTTCCGGAGCTATCAGGCGAACCTGATCGAAATACGCCTGTAACCGGGCGGAAAACTCGCCATTTCTGTCTTTTGTTTTTTTCGCGAAACCAATATTGGCGCCGAGTGACTGGTAATCGAATTCGGTTGAAGATGATACGCCAGCGCTGATAGTTCGGCCTTTTTGTTCATTTTCCATACTCCAGGTAAGGGCGGGATAAATACGGGTGTCGGCATAAGAAGCAGATGTATTGGCTTTCAGATCTACTCTGTCAGAAGAAGCCGACGTATAATGGTCTATGCCAACCTCCAGGTCGAATACATGTTTCCGTAGCTTCCGGTCATACTTTACCAGTTTTATATCGAACACATTAGCTATATCGGTTAACTTCTGTGTTCCAATACCACCGGTAACTGCGGCATTATTTCCATTCTGGCCATAATAACTTGACACCAGGTTAATTTCATCTATTTTCAATTTCCTGGAGCCAAACCCTGTTGAGTCGGAAGGCTGCTGGGAAAAAGATTTCAGCAAACAGGCAATACCAAAAGCAGTTAAGAAAAATCTTTTCATACATTGGGGTTTAGAAGTTAATTACATCCGCAGCCGCCGCCGCTTTTACCGGCGTTGGCGCCTGAAGCGCCTTCGCGGTAAGCCTGAAAGCTCAATTCTGTTTTTTCTACTTTTCTGTTGCTCAGGCTCATTTCCGAATCGTTCAATTTACTTTTCTGATATTCCTTAACAGGTTTACACGAGGTTGCCAGTATTGCCAGTATTCCTGTTGCAATAATAATTTTTTGAGGTGTCATTTTACATGAATGTTTTTAGTTGAATAGATGTTGTTGTTGTCATCAACTATAACACATCCCAGGTAATGGATTTGGTTCATCAAATGAAGGCCAGCCTTTACGCCCATAACCATAACGGGCGTAGCCATGGCATCAGCGATCTCTGCATACGGGCTTATTATTGTAACACTTTTAATGCCTGTTACCGGTAAGCCTGTTTTGGGATTGATGGTGTGGGAGTATTTCTTTCCATCTATCACCACATACTTTTCATAATTACCGGAGGTGGCTATGGCGAGGTCAGAAATATTGAGCCATGAAAAAGCGGCACGGGCATTGTCAGGATGAGCAATGCCAATGGTCCATGGTTGCTGGTTGGCCTGCCGGCCCCACGTTATTAAATCTCCCGATGCATTTACAATACCACTTTGAACACCTTCCTGTGTAAGTACAGCTTTTGCCCTGTCGGCTGCATAGCCTTTGCCAATGCCGCCAAAGCCAATGCGCATACCTTTTTGTTTTAGCATCACCGTGCATTCCTGTTCATTCAGGATCACATGTCGATAATTGATCAGCCTCACCATGCTTCTGGCCATTTCGGCATCAGGCAAACGGGTCAGGGTGGCATCGAAATTCCATAAACGTTTATCTATTGATCCGTAGGTAATATCAAAAGCGCCATCGGTAACGGCGGAAATTTTCAGTGATCGTTTGATCAGGTCAAATACTTCCCTGTCAACCTTAACGGCGCCCACACCCGCCATCCGGTTAATCTGATTGGTTTGGCTGTTATCATCGAATGTGGTGAACAACTTTTCAATTCTCCTGACTTCAGCAATGGCCAGGGCAATCTTTTCATTTGCCTGGTCTTTATTGTCACACACCACAGTGAATTCAAACGTATTTCCCATCAGTCTTTCCACCTGTTTGTATTCAACAGGCTCTACATCAATTGCGGTTTGCATTGCAAGCGGATTTGATTTGCTCAATAAATTGAGCGCTGTTATTATTGGAATAACCTTCCCAGGCCTTTATGACCTTGCCCCCGGGGGTTAGGATCACTGTGTAAGGGAATTTGCCTAATGGATTATACTTATCGGCAAGCGCCTCATTGCTTTGCTGTAATGCTTTAGAGAGCTGGTTCTTTTTATTGCGGGGAAAATCAGCATTGTACAGGATCAATGATTGATCTGTCAACTCTTTGAATTCCTGGCTTTCAAATACTTCTTTGTGTAAACGGATGCAGGGGCCGCACCAGTCGGACCCGGAAAAATTTACCAAAATAAACTTGTTTGTCTCCCGGGCCAGTTTTTTTGCTGTTTCAAAGTCGGGTTGCCAGGGAACAAAAGACAGGCTTATACTACCCGCCAATAACAGGATTGCAAATTTCATAAGTGTTTTTATACAGGTTACGATAAATAAAGATCTAACGGTATGCCTTTTCAGGACATACATTAGTTCAGGATAAAATTTACATTGGATAACAGGGGTAGTGAAATTAATGGCCGTGGCCAGGCAAAGGTACCCAAAGCCTGGCTGCTATTTCCAGACTGTATAGGTAATTAACATCTCGATTACAAAAATTATTAAATCCTTGCACATTTGCCCGTTCAATAATTATTGCCACGAAAATGCGTGACTTCATCGGGACATGTATTGTCGTGAATCAGCAGGCGAATTGATTATAGTCATTGTTTAATCTTCACATTTGTTAAAACTTTATAAAAAAATAACATGGACCTTACTCATTTGCATTTAATGATCACACATTTGCCAATTTATGGTTCTATTCTTGGAGCCTTGGTGTTAACATATGGCTTGATCACTAAAAGCGAACATGTAAAAATGGCTGCCTGTTTTGTATTGTTTATTTCTGCATTGGGCGGCGTCATTGCCTTTAGTACCGGGGAAGCAGCAGAGGAAACGGTTGAAAATATACAGGGTATCAGCAAAAACCTAATTGAAGAGCATGAAGAATTCGCAGAAGTAACCTTTAGTGTTATTATAGCCCTAGGCATCGCATCGCTGGCTGGTCTATTGTTAATATGGAAGAAGTCGAAATTAACCAATGCAGTATCAGTTGTAGCTTTAATCCTGTCGTTGGTATGTGTTGGAATGTCTTCATGGACAGGTTATCTCGGAGGCAAGATCAGGCATACGGAGATCGCCAATGAAGCTATGCAGCGGCAAAATGCAGCGGAAACTCATGAGGATTAATATGCTTATGATTGCTCCTGTGAAGCATCAATGTTCAGTTGGTTCAGCTTATTGCCTGCTGTTTCTAAACACAGGAGAATTACCCGGAGCATAGAAGGGGGAATAACCATAGTAGCTGCTTCTGCTTACGCCAATGCTGCCGGAAATGGAAAATGTTCTTTCGTTGTTGATATACATCAGGCCCATATATGCAGCCGGGTTAACGTCAAAGTTGTTGGCGTTCATGAAACTGTTGTTCTTGTTAATTCCCGGTTGATAAAATGCACTGTTGAAATGGAAAAAAGCAGGCGCCGCAGAAATGCCCGCGAAAGCGTACAGGTTATTGTTTAATTGACGGTTAATTAGTACCCCCACCGGCGCCGATAAAAAGGTGCCGCTTCCTCCATTAAAAGCAATAAAGCCTGAAGAAATGCCCGCATATTTCGTAATAAACCATTTCTTGCGAAGGTTATTGGAGTCGGCCACCTGGTGAAAGTGCCTGAAGGCCGGTTGTATGCCATTCATAGTGCCAAATAAAGGCGTCTGTGCCTTCACAGCTACAGCAGATATTATTAGCGCGATAAAAAGAATTGAGCGTATCATCCCTATAAAGATAAGCTTCCTTTTTTATAAATACCAGTACTTTTCATCCCGTAACATTAACCCTGTTTGCTGGCTGTTTCCCTGGGTGTAAGTTTATAGTAAGCCGTCAATGAAAGCCGATAGGTAATCCATAATACCGAATAGGCAATCAGGCCCCTGAGGTTATATTTCACGTCTTCAGGATCATAACGGCCGTGTATTCGAACACGAAAGAACCTGTTGGAATATGCCTGTGCATGTTCTATTGAAATACTAAATACGTACAGTATAATAAAAATAAGAATGTGCCTGGTTAATTTTCCATTGGTAAACAGTACATTAAGGAAACCTGCCGCGAGAAAATAAAAGGCGGCGTGTAATTCCTTGTCATACCGCCTGAAACCGGAGGGCAATTTTATCATGAATCCATAAACGGAAGCTATCAGACATATAAAAACCAGCAATGCTTTGGTCCAATTATTAAATTTAAATGTCATTGGTTGTGGTCAGGTATTTATATGCGAATGTAATATCCTTTTTGCGAATAGTTAATTATTGCGCTTATATTGCCATGCCTGAAACGATGGAGAATAGATATTTACTGTTAAGTAGGAAACGGATGCCGGTTTCAATAACCCGGCTATCATAATCAGCTCATCCCATGAGATATCTGTAACATGCCTTCTTTTTTTAGTGAACGTCACCTCGTATCTGAATTCTTCATTTCTTAACGGATACCAATGAACCACACCCGAAAATGTAATGGTGCTGTCGCGGAATATTGATTTTATTTCCATTTGATCATCGAATGAATGGCCGCCGGGTACCGGGCTGGGCTTCGTTCTTAAGATCCCCAGTTCACGGTCTTTCATGTCGATATCATGGCCGCGATCGGTGAGTATTCTGGCCAGTTGTGTAAATAAGCCGGTGGTATCTTTAAAATGCAGGATGATGCGATTGCTTTTATTCAATACAGGCGTGGCTGTTTCCTGCGCCAGTACGGTGGTACCGATGGTTAGTAAAAAGCAGGATATGAAGTAAAGTTTTTTCATAATAAGGTATTCGAACAAATATAGCTTTCGATTTCTGAGGCAGCTTAAAACGTTTCGTTAAAGGTGGCCGTGGGTTACTTTTTTAACATCTAAGGAATACTTAAAAAATATCATATAATAATAAACCCCGACACAGACTGCCGGGGCTTTCTATTTACAAGTAGTTTTTGTTGGGCTTACCTATCCAGCAGTTTTCTTTCCTTTCGGCGGTGCAACAGCGCCTTTATCGATCCATAGTTTGAACTGGTTGAAGAACTCCGTATAGGAGAGTGGGGGGATGCTTCTGCCGGCGCCCGGCTTCCAACCCCATTTAACCAGGTCGGTCTTCATGTGTGCCATATTTGGTGCCTGTTAAATGAAGTTAGTGTACCAACGTCACGATCCGTTTATACAGTTCTGAAAATTCAAAGGGCTTGGTCATATAATCATTCATACCGGCATGCAGGCATTGCCATTGTTCATCTTTCATGGCAGTGGCCGTCATGGCAATGATGGGGGTGGTAAGGCGAAGGTTATGTCGAATGTAATAAGTGGTGGCATAGCCGTCCATCTTCGGCATTTGCAGGTCCATGATGATGAGATCGTAGCTGTTGTTTTGTTGTAAATGCTGAATGGCTTCCTCGCCATTGTTCGCAATGGTCACGTTTCCGCCGGCTTTGCGCAGCACAAATTCAATCAACTTCTGGTTAATTTCATTGTCTTCCGCCACCAGTACCTGTTTGCCTGCCAGTAACCAGTTGTATTCCTGCGTATGCTTATGGGCAGGAACTTCCGGCGCCATTTTATTGCTTAATCCAAACGGCAAGGTAAATTGAAAGGTAGAACCTTTGCCCACTGTGCTGCTAACCGTAATATCGCCGCCCTGTAATTGCAGCAATTGTTTGCAAATAGTTAGTCCGAGCCCGGTGCCGCCAAACCGCCGCGAAATATCCTGACCGGCTTGCGAAAAGCTGTCGAAAATATACGGTAAGTTTTCAGCGGGTATGCCTACGCCGGAATCCGTTATTGTAAATGATAAAACGATGCCATCGGTTGTTTGCTCCTTTACCTGCACCCGCATGTTTATTTGCCCCTGGTTGGTGAACTTGACGGCATTGCTGAGTAAATTGTTCAGGATCTGGTTCAGCCGGTGTGGGTCGCCAATAAGGCAATCGGGAATAGCGGGGTCGATGGTCACTTGCAATTGCAGTCCTTTGGTGTTGATGGAATGCGTAAAAAGCGACACTGTACTATTCAGTACTTCTTTCAGGCTGAGGTCGATCTTTTCTATATGCAATTTGCCGGCTTTTATCTTTGAAAAATCGAGAATATCGTTGATGATCACAAGCAGGGTATTGATAGACCGTTTTATCATGCCTGCCATGTCTTGTTGTTTTACGGTAAGCGGTGTTTCTAACAACAGGTCGGTCATGCCTTTGATGCCATTCATGGGGGTTCTTATTTCATGGCTCATGTTGGCCAGGAATTGTTCCTGCATTTGTTTGGCCTGTTGTGCATCCCTGATGGCTACAATCAGTTTTTGCTGCGTGGCTTTGTGTCGCGTAATGTCTTTGTTCAGCATTAATAATAGAATGACCACAAACACAAAAGCGGCCGCCCGGCCCATTATTAAGCCAAAGGCTGTACGCGTGTTGGCCGCTTCATTGGCTGCCTTTCTTTTCTTCAGTAATGTTTTTTCTTCCTGTAGCATATGTTGCAGCAGTTCCCTGGTTTCGGCTGCTGACCTTTTTGTTGCCACATAATTACGCAAAGTTGCCAGGTTTGCGTGGAGGTCGTTATTTCCTTTCGTAAGTTGTTGTATGGAATCGAACTGCCAGGCGGGAATAGTGCCGGTTTCAACAACCGCGGTAATGGTTGCCTGAACCATTTCAATGGTCTCGTAGGTTTGATTGATGCGGAAGTTGGTCTTGTCGATGTTCTTTTTACTGGTATAGATAAACCAGCTTGCCACGCCGAGCGTGATAAGGGAGAAAATTAATAACCATGTTATCTTTCTATGTATAACAATGCTACGCTTCAAAATAGACCCCCGGGTTTAAGCCATTTCTGGAAAGGGTTTGTGAATGGCCCTGCATTATAATGCAGTTTCCTCATATTTATTGTTTTTATATGAGAAATTGACCCAGGTTATGCGGGTAATGAAGGTTGGGGACGGGGAGGGGCTATCGAAAGTATGTCTTAATTTAATTGTAAACTAAGGAAACAACAGGGAAAAGAAGTAAGAAGCAGGTGGTAGGAAGATCGCGAATGTCTTACCTCTTACTTCTTACCTCCTATAGCTACGACCTCAAAGGTCATTCTTTTTTGTACTGCGTGTTAGAACTTCAAAGCCAAACCAAGTGTAAGATATGATACGCCATAACCTAATTCGGCAAAAGCGCCAATGTTGTTGGTAAACAGGTAACGGCCGCCTACATAAGCCGAAAAGCCAAGCGCATTGCCATAGCTTCCTGCACGGTAAGTGGAGGACGTTCCATTGTCACTGAACTTATAACTGAGGATGTTGTACGACAACATCAATCCACCATACACATCAAACTTTTCATTGTTGATGCCATTGTAATGATAGGCGCTTCGCACCCCGATGACGGTATAATTCCATTTTTCAGTATAATGATAAGAACCAGCGCTGCCGGAGTTTTTGTAGCTTTTCACGCCGGCATAGCCGCCCAGGCTGATCACACCGGGGCCGCCGGTTTCCCAGATCCCTTTTTCGTATTGTACACTGATGCCCGGTGTTTGCGAGCCATAAGTAAAGCTGCCGAAATGGCCGCCTAATCCTACGCCGGCGCTGATAACATTGGTGCCTTTTTCAAAGAATTGTGCCTGTGTGGTTGTTGCATAAAGAGCGGTTGCTAAAAGAACAAGAGCTAACTTTTTCATCTGATAATATTAATTGTCGTTTCGCCAGATGGATCTTACCATCCCGGTAGAATCGGGATGGACGATTCTATCCGATTATTAAAGTTTGAGTAGAAAGTTGAAGGTAAAGGGGCGTTCATTAAAATGAATGGCCCAGGCCGGGCAGCGTAAGCTCGCCGCTACTGCCTGCCGTGGCATTTGTTGTTTTAACCACATTGCCGTTGGAATAGATCTTCATCACAACGGTTTGCCCGGCGGCGCCCTGCGTGGTGGCTGCAGCGCCTATGCTAATTGCCGTCACCTTGTTGCTGTATGTGATCTCTTTCGACCATGGCAGCGAAACATTGTTGAGGGTTTGGCTGCCGCTTTCATTGTCGATGATGATAAGGGAAAATTTACCGGTAAAATTCCCCGTTAACTCATATTTCACGTTTCTGTTGGAAGGGGTGTTGTTGTTGTCTTTGTCTTTTTTGCAGCCTGGCAAAATGATAGCGAACAGGGCTAACGACAAAACCGACAAAAAGAAATGAGGGAGTGTTTTCATACCGTTTGTTTTTGATAAAATTTGATCAAAATTATAAAGGCATGAAAGCGCAACATATACCTGCCCCTGAGTAATTATAGCTACTGGTTTTCCGGTATTTTTCATTTTTTTAAGAAAGGCATGCTTATTCTTTTATTTTTGAAGTTTAATCAATTGGCAAAACGGGTACTGTAAATGAAAAAAGCGCTTAATACCATTCTTTTCTTTTTTATTGTGTCGCTGTGTTCCGCGCAACTTGTTTATTCGCTGGATGATGATGCGGCGTATATAGCGCGCATGGAAAAAGAAGTGGCTGCCGCTGTTACCGATAGCGCAAAAGCCTATGGGTATCTTAAATTATCTGCTATGTGCCGGCTGATCGGCGATACCGTAAAGATCAAAGATTACCTGAACCGCGGCATTGCATTAAGCAAACCTCATTCATTTACCGAAGCGGCTTCCTGGTTTTACAAAGCGCAAACTTTATATGCGGGCAGGAATATTCCCGCCATTGAAGCTTGCCTGCTGAAAGGCGATTCCCTGTTGCGTTCCTTTGCGCATAAAGAGGCTTACAGAGTAAGAGGGTATATTCTGCATGCATACGGCACGTGGCAGCAAATAAAAGGCAGTGAGAAAGATGCGATGGATGTTTTTGTGAACCGGGCCCTGCCGGTAGCGAAGCAATCGGGCGATGCCTTCCTGATCGGGAATATGGAAAAAGCCATTGCTACCGTATTTATGAATGCCGACCGGCGGGCCGATGCCGCGGCTTATTTGCTCAGGGCGATCAACAATATTGAACAATCGACGGTTGATAACCCGGTGCGCATTGAAACCCTGGTAGAAGTGTACGTGTATGCTGCCGAGAACTATGTGTACATGCATAAGCAGGATTCGGCAAAGCCAAACCTCGATAAGGCAAGCCGGATATTATCATCGAAAGCAAATTCGAACCTGAACCTGGCGTACTATTGTGCCGAAGGTATCTGGTTCCACAAGAATAAACAATACAGTGAAGCGGTGGCCAGTTTTGATAAGGGCATTGCCCTGGGAAAAGCAGAACCGCGGGCGCAATACTCCGTGAACCGGTTAAAAGGCGTCAAATACAAATCGCTGTTCAGTAAGAAAGATTATACCGCTGCTTTGGCGGTTATCCATGACCTGTTGAAAAGCCCGCTTGTGTTTACGCAGGATAAAAAGATGTATTACAAAGACCTGGCTGAGACCTATGCCGCAGCAGGCAATAAAGCGGAAGCTTATAAATGGGCAGATAAGTACATCGTAATAAGCGATAGTTTATACCAGGCAAAATTTCAAAACGACATAATAGAATTTGAGAAGAAATACAATAATGCCGAGAACCAGAAAAAGATCTCTTTGCTGCAGGCTGCCAACGAAAAAGCGGCATTGGTGGCCCGCAACCATAAACTGCTTGCCTGGTTACTGGGCGGCTTCAGTATTTTTCTGTTGGCGTTGGCCATCCTGGGTTGGCTCTATTACAGAAACAGCAGAAAGTTATCGGAGCAGCAGGAGTTGAGCTATCAGCAGCAATTAAAAGATATCAGTCAGCAGCAGCAACTGAAACTGGCGGCGGCATTATTGCAGGGGGAGGAGCGGGAGCGCAAACGGCTGGCAGGTGACCTGCACGATGGGCTGGGCGGTATGCTGGCCGGGGTTAAAATAAATCTGTCGAGGTTATCGCCAGTGGCGAAAGAAGAAGCGTTTACAAAAGAATTGCCGGTGATCATTAACCAGCTCGACAGATCGGTAAATGAATTACGCCGTATTGCGCGGAACATGATGCCGGAGTCGTTGTTGAATTCAGGATTGGAAATAGCCTTAAAGGAGATATGCGAGTCATTTACTACTGATGCATTGAAAGTGGATTTTCAGGCGTACAATATTGAAAAAGACATTGCGCAGGAAATGCAGGTGACCATATATCGCATAGTGCAGGAACTGCTTGCCAATGCGGTGCGCCATGCTGCGGCAACGGCTGTGCTGGTGCAATGCAGTCAGAATGAAAATACATTTTATATTACCGTAGAAGACAATGGCAGGGGCTTTTCTGCAGAACAGATCAATGGAGGCAAAGGGATCGGACTAACGAATGTAAAGAACCGTGTTGATTACCTGAAAGGCACGCTGGAAATTGAATCGGCGCCCGGTGCAGGCACTACCATAAATATTGAATTCCATGTTAGCTGATAAGAAAAAAATAACGATAGCTATAGTAGACGATCATCCGATTGTGCTTGAAGGATTGCAGAAGGTGTTGATGCAGGCGTATGATTATGTGAGCACGATCTGTTTTAATACGGGCGGAGAATTCCTGAATTTCATAAAGCAATCCGGTACCGGTACCGGTATTGTTTTAATAGATATTAACCTGCCAGATATCAATGGCATTGAGTTGTGCCGGCAGGTGAAAACCTTGTCGCCCGGCACTTGCGTGCTGGCGTTCAGCAATCACAATGAACGCAGTACCATTATGAAGATGTTACAAAATGGCGCCAGTGGCTACCTGCTCAAAAATTCATCGGCCGATGAAGTGGTAGCCTGTATAAACGAAGCCCTGGACGGGCAGATCGCGTTGAGCCGGGAAGCCAAAGAAATAATGGCGAAACCCTCAGCCCGGGATTGGCAGGAACTGCCGGCGCTCACCAAACGGGAAAAGGAGATCCTGAAGCACGTTGCCGATGGAAAAACCAGTGCCGCTATTGCTGCACAACTGCATGTAAGTCCACTCACCGTAGAGACCCACCGCCGCAACCTGATGCAAAAGTTCAATGTTAAAAGCATGACGGCTGCCGTTAAAGTGGCTATGGAGAACGGGTTGTTGTGAGCCTGTACGACTATTGCCCGGCTTGCAAGTGCCAGGCAAAAAGCTGATATTTATTGGCGAAAACAATTACAGGGGTGAAGAATATCATTAGATCCATTTTATTATTCTTATTGCTTCAAGGTGGTTATGCCTATGGCCAGGACTCATTGCAGGTTACCATGCAAATGGGCAATGATACGATCCGCGATTATAAAGATGTCTTTCTTACAGTTACAATTCAGTCAAATTATTCCCGCGAAGTGATGATCCCTTCTCTGTGCTATGGAGCGATTATGGATACGGTGAGGTATGTTTTTTATCATTTGCAGCGAAAAAATGGGAGAGAATATGAAGACGTAGCTCCTTACAGGGGTTGCCATGTTACAGTACCTTATTGGGAGGAAAAGCCAGAGGCATTGCCTGGTTTCCAACAAAAAGTCATCCAGAATCATCTATTCGGATATCATATCTGGAAAGGAAAGTACAGGATGCGGGTTATTTGTGCATACACCATTAACAACGTTCGTAAAGAGGTGAATTCAGCATATACTTATTTTTATTGCTCCAGGCATTTTCGAATGTGAATTAATAAGGGGCACTTCATTTCCGGGTATGAGCTACCCTTGCTGAAAAAAAATTAGCAGGCTTTTTTACGCTTTATCATCCCAATCTGCACGATTATCGCCCAAATCTGCACGAATATTGGCAAAACTGCACACTTATCAAAAAAGACAAATAATTGATTTTTGCATGCATGATGCTATCTATCTTCGTGCCACGTAAACCAAACAATCAGAGACCTGCGAGTGAGAAAACATCAGTTATCCCGACTGGTTATTTGTATGCGCATGCTATGCTATCAGGTAACCGTTGCCCAGGATTCAAAATCTGCAATTGATAATCTCATTGATTTACCTTCCTCTGCCGGCGGTTACCCAGTTCATTTATCAGAACAACTAAATATAACACCAACCAATTCTATTTATTTATGAGAATTCCTAAAATTCTTCTGACCTCTCTTTTTTCTTTTATTGTATTGTTTATTCATGCGCAGTCATGGACGCCTAGCAATCCGAATATTTATTTTACCGGCGGGAATGTAGGCATTGGTACCTCCACACCCGAAACCAATCTGCATGTTGCCGGACATTTGGCGGCTACCTATGGAGGTTTAAGCGGATTTACACAATTATGGGGTGATAATGCTATTATTTTTAAAGCCGGCAATACAAGCGGGTTACGATTTGGTTCAGCTACAACGTTAGGAGCTGCTGGTTGGTCTGAAAAAATGAGAATAAGCGACCAGGGCTTTTTAGGAATTGGTACCACTACGCCTGCATCAATGCTCGATATTGTGACTGGCGTAGGTGATGGCACAACAAACGAAGCGAATTGTCTTCGGCTGCGCCATACATCAACTACTAGTAATTCGCAGTTGCTTCAATTGGGGGTAAGTAATGTAGGTATTGGTGGAAATAATAACGGATACGGTTATATCAGTTCTGTATATTGGGGAGGAAGTGAAAACAATCCATTAGTGCTCAATCCCAAAGGCGGGCCTGTAGGCATTGGATTAACAAGTGGTGTTTTATGGAACACCACGGCCAAAGATGCGGTAGCTATTAGAGCTTCAGGGTCTGCGGCAAATAACAGCCTGATGGGTAAACTGGTATTTGCACATGGGGCATCTTATGGAGGTAACAGTAGTTTTATTGCCGGCGTGTATGATAAACCGGTATTTTCATCAGGGGCCGGCATGGTATTTCACACCATTTCCGGACCAGATATTTCCGGGGTTGATGGCGTTGAAAGAATGAGAATTAGTTCAGATGGCAATGTGGGTATTGGAACATCCAATCCCACTCAAAAGTTATCCATTCAGGCTATTACGGGTAATGCAGTGGATATGGCGCTTAGAAACCAGGATGGCACGCCTTTGCTTTCGTTAGCAGCAGATGGAAGTGCATACTCTTCCATTTCCTCTTACTATGGTCTTACGTTTAATTCTAATAACAGCCCATACTACTCATTTAAAATTGCCGGTACAGAACAATTTAAGATTGATGGATCTGGCAATGTTGGTATTGGTACATCGAACCCTCAGGCAAAACTGGCTGTAAATGGCGATATATTTTCCAAAAAAGTAAAAGTTACCCAAACTGGCTGGCCCGATTATGTTTTCCAAACCAACTACCGCTTACGCCCGCTCAGCGAAGTGGAACAATACATCAAACAATACAATCACCTGCCCGAAGTGCCAACAGCCGAAGAAGTGGCAAAGAATGGACTGGATGTGGGTGATAACCAGGCTACGCTTCTGAAGAAGATCGAGGAATTGACGTTGTATGTGATTGAGCAGAATAAGCAAATAAAAAAACTCACAGAAGAAAATAAGGAGTTGGAAGTGCTGAAAAAGGAAATGGAAGAGGTGAAAGCTGCCATCCGGCAAATAAAAAAGTAATGGTAGTTTATCAGCATTAGCGCATTAAACGACTTCTTCCCCAAACCGGTCAATATCGGTAAACAACCTGTTAGCCCGCTTAATCATAACCCACTGGCATTGCGTTAATTTTAACTTTTACTAACTTAAAATTAACGCAATGCTGCTTTACCGGGCAACCAGGCTAATTTTTCTATTGTTAATAGTGGGCTTTCACACTGCCGGGGCGCAATCGCTGCCATTTTATCAACCCTCGCGGCAGGAAGTGCTGACCGCCTACAAGAACGCTGCCCGGCTCGATTCCCTGGTAAAGAATTCCGTCTTAAAGAATAACGTCAGAGCACACTGGCAACCCGATAACAAAGGTTTCTGGTACAAGAACATCCTTGCAGATAGCGCCCTGGAATATTTCTATGTAGATGCCCGCACCGGTGTTAAAACCAGGATCACCGATACCTCTAAATTGGTTTCTACGAAAGACAATGGCTTTATCTCCGGCGGCATCAGAAGCCGCTGGGAACGCCAACGTCCTTCCGATAGCTGCTCGCCCGATAAACAATGGATCGCCACCATTAAAGCCGGTAATGTGTTCCTGCGCCCGGCACAGGGTGGGGAAGCGGTGCAATGCACCAGTAATGGCGATACTACTAACCCGTACGGACAAGTCCAATGGTCGCCCGACAGCAAACACTTCGTCGTGTACCATATCTTTCCCGTTGCTGAGAAACCGGTGTATTATGTGTTGTCGTCGGTAGATACTTCCACCCGTGGTATATTGAGGTCGCATGAGTATGCACAACCCGGCGATCCATTTACGGCCTACGAGATCTTCACCATTAATGTGGCCGATAAAAAGCTGGTGAAGGTGGATACCGAACTGTACGATTTTCTCGATTTCCCCTGGATCAACTGGCGCCAGAACGACAATAACTTTTTTACTTTCGAAAAGGCCGACCGCGGTCACCAGCGTTTCCGCATCATTGAAGTGAATGCCAACACCGGCGCTACCCGCAACCTCATCGAGGAAAAAACAAATACTTTTATTTACGAAAGCCGCATTTTTACCTGGTACACGGCCAAAACAAACGAGATCATCTGGAGCAGCGAAAAGGATGGCTATAATCATTTGTACCTGGTAGATGCCGTAAAGGGCGGCGTCAAAAACGCCATTACCAGCGGCAACTGGGTGGTGCGAAAAATAGACAGCATCGATGAAACCAAACGCGAGATCTGGTTCCTGGCCAGCGGCATGAACCCCGGTGAAGACCCCTACAATGCCCATCATTACCGCATCGGTTTTGATGGAAAGAACCTCGTGTCGCTTACGCCGGCGAATGCCAGTCACCTGTGCACGTTCTCGCCCGACCGGCAATATTACCTCGATAATTATTCCCGGCCTGATCTGCCGTCAGTAACGGAATTGCGTCGCACAAAAGATGGTAAACTGATTTCCGTAATAGAACGGGCTGATATAACCGCTTATGAAAAAAAACTGGGTATTCCCAAACCCGAAGTATTTGTGGCCAAAGGGCGCGACGGCCTCACCGATATCTGGGGCGTTGTTTGCCGCCCACCGAACTTCGACAGCACTAAAAAATACCCGGTCATCGAGAACATCTATGCAGGTCCGCAGGATGCGTTTACGCCCAAGCGTTTTTTTACCAATTGGGAAATGCAATCCATGGCGAACCTCGGTTTTATTGTGGTGCAATGCGATGGCATGGGCACCGCCAACAGGAGCAAAGCATTTCATGATGTGTGCTGGAAGAACCTCGCCGATGCAGGTTTGCCCGACAGGATCGTATGGATCAAAGCGCTGGCTAAAAAGTATCCCTATGTGGATACGTCGCGCGTGGGACTGTATGGTACTTCGGCCGGTGGACAAAATGCAGCCGGCGCCCTGTTATTCCATCCTGAATTTTACAAAGCGGCCGTGTCGGCCTGCGGTTGTCACGATAACCGCATTGATAAACAATGGTGGAATGAGCAGTGGATGGGATACCCGGTGGGACCGCATTATGCCGCGCAAAGCAATATCACCAATGCCGGTAAATTGCAGGGTGCGTTGCTGCTCATCGTAGGCGAGGCCGATACCAATGTGCCGCCGGAAAGTACCTTGCGGTTTGCCAGTGCGTTGATCAAGGCTGGCAAAGTGTTCGACCTGCTGGTGATCCCCGGCATGGGCCACAGCGACGGCGGACCCTATGGGAGGATTAAGAAAAGAGACTTTTTTGTTAAACATTTACTAGGTGTTGATCCACCCGATCGGAACAAGATGGTGAATGGTCAATGATGAATGGTCAATGGTCAATGGTGAATGATCTCACGTATTCCTGGCTTTCACTTTCTCATTTTTCATTTAACATTTTTCATTCTTAATTTCTTTGCCTTTCACTTCGATATTCGGCATTCCATATTCGATATTCAATATTTTAACAATGACCTTAAGAAACCTATTTATACTACTTTTCCCCCTCGCCACCTTTGCACAGTCCAAAGACTATCCCATCCAACCCGTATCATTTACCCAGGTAAAAGTAAACGATCATTTCTGGCAGCCTAAAATGAATATCAACGCCACTGTCACCATTCCTTACATTCTCAAAATGTGTAAAGAGCATGGACGCATCGACAATTTCCTGGCGGCGGCGGGAAAACGCGAGAACAAGGTCTGCTCCGAATTTACCTTTGATGATACCGACGTTTACAAATGGATCGAAGGCGCTTCCTATGCCTTGCAGGTAGCGCCCAATGCCACATTATCTAAATACCTCGATTCTTTGATCGACATCATCGGCCTGGCGCAGGAGCCCGATGGCTACCTGTTCACCTTTCGCACCATTAAACCTGCGAAACCGCACGATTGGGTCGGCGACAAACGCTGGGTAAAGGATTCCATCTTAAGCCATGAACTATATAATTCAGGTCATTTATACGAAGCTGCTTATGCACATCACAATGCCACCGGTAAAAAGAACCTGCTGAACATCGCGTTGAAGAATGCCGACCTGCTGTGCAAGGATTTTGGCTGGGGTAAGCTGGAGATCTATCCCGGTCACCAGATCGTGGAGATCGGACTGGCGAAACTCTATCGCATCACCGGCAACAAAAAATACCTGGACCTCGCCAAATTCTTTCTCGATGTGCGCGGTCCGCATGGGGATGCATACAACCAGGCCAATAAACGGGTGGTTGATCAAACCGAAGCGGTGGGCCACGCTGTACGGGCAGCCTATATGTACAGCGGCATGGCCGATATAGCCGCGCTCACCGGCGACACCGCCTATCTGAAAGCCATCGATGCCATCTGGAATGATGTGGTAACAAAGAAACTGTACATAACTGGCGGAATTGGCGCCACCAACAACGGCGAGGCGTTTGGCGATGCTTTTTACCTGCCCAATATGAGCGCCTATGCCGAAACCTGTGCCGCCATAGCGAACGTATACTGGAACAGCCGCATGTTCCTGTTGCATGGTGATGCCAAATATATCGATGTGTTGGAACGCACGCTGTACAATGGGCTTTTGTCGGGAATGTCGTTAAACGGCACGCGGTTCTTTTATCCCAATCCGCTCGCGTCGGTGGGGCAGCATGACCGCAGCGGCTGGTTCTCCTGCGCCTGCTGTATTTCCAATATGACACGCTTCCTGCCCTCCGTGCCTGGGTATGTGTATGCACAGAACAGGAACAATCTCTATGTGAACCTGTTCATGAGCAACAGCAGCGAAATTAAATTACCGGCAGGGAAAGTACAGCTCACGCAGAACACCAACTATCCGTGGAATGGCCGTGTAGAAATGAAAGTAGATGTAACCAAACCCACTGCCTTTGCCCTGCATATTCGCATCCCGGGCTGGGCGGAAGGAAAGCCGGTAACCGGTGAATTGTATTCCATTGCGGAAGAACCGAAAGCCATTGCCATTACTGTGAACGGCAAACCTTTCTCAATAAAAACAGTTAAAGGATACGCCGTGCTGCAACGCACCTGGCAAAAAGGCGACAGGATAACCGTTGAGCTGCCCATGCAACCGCAACACGTATACGCGAACCAGCAGGTAAAGGCAAATGAAGGGCGCTTCGCCATTCAATACGGACCGGTAGTATATTGCCTGGAAGGGTGGGACAATAAAGACAGCATCGTACAGAATATTGTGGTAGATAGGAACGCGCCAATGCAGGTGAGCTATAAAGGCGATCTCCTCAATGGCATCAACACCATTACCATGGCGGGCAGCAGCGCTAAACGCCAGCTCAATACCGCCGAATTAATTACCAGCAAACAGCAGGTTACTGCCATACCCTATTATGCCTGGGACAATCGCGGTGCGGGCGAAATGGAAGTGTGGATCCCGTATACCCAGGCCGCATCACGGCCGCAACCAGCGCCTACTGTTGCCTATACCAGCAAGGTAACGGCCAGCATCAGGTCGAGAAGCATCATGGCGGTGAACGACCAGTTTGAACCGGCCGATTCAAAAGACAACTCGGTGCCGTATTTTCATTGGTGGCCCAAAAAGAATACCACCGAATGGGTGCAGTATGATCTTAACAGCGAGCGTACCGTTTCTTCGTGCAAGGTCTATTGGTTCGATGATGGTCCCTGGGGCGGTTGCCGCATCCCGGCCAAATGGACCATCTATTACAGAAAGGACGGACAATGGGTACCGGTGAAGAACACGACCGACTATGAAATAGCCAAAGACAAATACAACTCTGTAACCTTTGAACCGGTGGCTACAACCGGGTTGAAGTTGGAAGTACAATTGCAAGTTGATTATGCTACGGGAATACATGAATGGATAGTTGAGTGAATTTGATAATGAGCTAATTTGAAAATTTGAAAATGGAACCCGTGACATCGAGTAACTTATAATTGTTCATAATCATTTTCAAATTCTCAAATCTTCAAATTCTGCAGGCGGATGGGGAGGCGGCGGAGATTACCATCCTGCGTGTGCACCCGGTAAAGCCGTAAAGTGGGGGAGAAGGACGTATCGTGCCTATTGACGGAATTGGCGCTTTTTTACCTGTAAGCGGGCGCGCCAGGCGTACAATATTCAGGTAAAAAATTTAGTAAATAAAATAGGGTGTTTTTCCCGTTTTTTATTATCAACCATAATTACATCTTTATTGAAATTTATTTTCATTGAAAGCGACACAGGTTCAAGGACTTAGTAAATCAGGCTGGCAGTTACCCGGAATAAGTTTTTGCAGAGGGAACAGATTGCTTTAATTTAGTAATGGTCCGGCTTTCTAACAGTTATACCTAATCTATTAATTTAAACAAGTTTTAATGACAAATCTTTACCCTGAATGATCCTTCTGAATATCCCTAAAATTACCAGCCCGGAAAAGAGCGAAACCAGAAATAGCAGATTCTGCGCGGATGAAAATGTAAGCTGGTTCAAATTTTGCATTCAAACGTAAACCTTAATTCAAAGTCGTTTTGTGAAAAGAGTAAGCTGCTCAGCTTTTTAAACTTTTATATAAACTGTTGATCCAATTATTTTCTACCGGTGAAGTTATGACGGAGATGATGTATGAAGTACGGTATGGTAAGCAATTAATTAAAGTGAGGCGGTAACCGGGGGGAACCCGGCTACCTTAACCTACACCTTAAATAATTACCCTGGTTTAAAAACCCGGGTAGTAGTGGGGGATTGCCCGATGTTAGTCCTTGATTAGACGGTAAATCAACACAAGAATTAACACATAAATGGCAAATACCCACCACGAATCTATGGACATCTTGATGGCCATAGGGCTGATAAGGAGAGGCAGAACCTTACAGGGGATGTTTCTCCTTTTTTTAGGCCTGTTCTCCCGGGGCATTTTTGATTTGTTTCGCTTTTGTCTCATTTTGGAGAGAATTTTCTTAAATGGAATGACGAGAGCAGAAAAGTGTAACATGATCAGTAACTCCGGTTTTAATTTCGGAGGCCCCTGGTGGCTCGTTCAATATGTTAAAGAACTTGCGGATAGTATATAGCATACCCATGGCATGGGTCAACTATTGACATTTGTACTGCGCCATAAAATTTTTTGGACCGCTGTCTTCGGCCGTTGCATACTAATCAGAGAGAAGAGACTTCTACGAACCTGAACTATGAACTAGTTAATCGGAGATTCTGTAACCATTTAACCAAGGACCTTTCAGTAGGGGAGAATTATTGGGAAATAATTATCAACGTTGTTGTAATTCGTTACACATTATCGGTTCAACAAGTTTCTGCAGCGAAATTACATTTCCGTAAAATATTTTTTGATACCATAATGTGGTCAGAAGAAAAAACTTAATCTTCGTCAACTCGATAATAAGATTTATCGAACGCACATTTATTTAAAAATGATAACCCGCCTTTTTTCTATTTCTAACCCGCCTGTTTAAAATTATTTATTGCCATTTTATTAATGCCGCTTGCCGAATACGAACACATTATTCGTGCAGGCGATTGCTGCATAAAAACCCAGGTAACGATCGTGTTTGGGATACGCATGCTTTCAGGCGAAGTGAAGTTTAGTGTCTGTGCAATTACGTTTGGGTTATGTTACGCGCCGGCCCGCTTTAAGGTGAGTACGGGCTATGCATACTACAGCGGTAATTATGGGGTTGAACACCAGGAACATGCCCGGCCGGTCGAAATTCCGGTGGAGTCCCAATTTCAACATTTGTCTTTTTGGATTTTTATGGGTTTTGCTTTCGGCTTTTTGACTTGGGCTTTCTGCTGCGTTTTCTATAACGATATAGAAACCTTATCCTTATCCGAAATCTATCATTCTGCTATTTTCCTCATCCAGCCATGCTAAATATTTTCTCTAACGCTATAGCTCAGTTGATATATTGGGCTACTGCTTATGCGTACCATTATCAGCCAGATTTTTCTTCGGGAATTTACCGGTATCTGCCCTGTATGGGGCCGGGTTTTGTTCGGGAATTCTTCGGGTTTTCCTTGGGGTGTGTTCGGGAGTTCCCTATAGCGTTCCGAACAATCTCCGAAGAAAGTCAAAGGAAAAACGGGAGCCAACCCGGCCGCGACCCGAACGTGAGGCCTGCAATTGGGGTACTGTCATTGTGCCAAACTGGTAGCCTGGTGGTAAGGATATGGCCTGGGCATTGTACCGGTATTGCCTACAGACCCTACAGGAACCCTGGTGCGCCAAGGCAATGCGTAGGCCTTCCCCAGGCCATGGCCAGGCAGTACGCAGGCTATAAGATTACCAGTTGAAGCATTTGTCCGGGATCCAATGAATAGTGGTGGATTTCTTCGCAAGTTCTTTTAGACTTCTTTTAGGATCCTCTTAGGCTTCTTCGCAAATTTGCGAAGAACTTGCGAAGGATTTGCGAAGAAGGGTAAGGGCTGTCTTTGCTCAGTCTCGAAGAAGGGCATATGCAATTTGCAATAAACGATCTTCAATAAGTGCTCATACCGTTCTTGACCAACATCAATCTTTTGGGAAAGCCCATTGTAATCAAAGGTAATTTTCTCAACTTGCTATTACCTATCCTGCCAAACCGTTTTTCCTTTTAAACTATGCTTCGTGAATCAGGTGTAATCTGTTTTTAACAAACTGAAAGTAAAATAATTGCAGCCCATGTGTATACCTGGACGCAATTGGTTAGTAGCATGTGTTTGAACAAAACCAACATTTTGTTTAAATAAATCATTGATATATTGAAAGCAGGGCAAAATTCTGATGAGTTGTTGGTAAGGCGATTCAATGAGGGGGACACCACGGCGCTCAAGAAGATCTACGACATGTACTTTACCCATCTGTATTATTTTGCTTACCGCATTACGCAGCATGCGGCGGAGGCGGAAGATATAGCGGTGGTAACGTTAGAGATCTTGTTGCGGCGCAATACCGATTTTGTGACCATGAATAACATCAAGGCCTTTCTGTTTATTACCGTTAGAAACAAGTGTTTGAAGTACCTGGATGCTGTGAAGCGGCACCGGCAATCGGAGCAGGAGCTCAGTACGTTAAGTGACGAGAAAGATGATTATGTGCTGGCGCAGATGGTGCGCAGTGAATTTTTGATGGAAGTGTACCGGGAGATAGAATGTTTACCGCCGGTGCGAAAGAATGTGTTCAAACTGTTTTATATAGACGGGCTGGATAGCCAGGCCATTGCCCGCAAATTAAAGATGACCCCTGCTGCGGTGTACAATAACAAGCTCAAAGCGTTGAAGCAGTTACGGAATGTGTTGATAGATAAAAAGCTGCTGCCGTTTATAGCGGGACTGTTCTGCATAAGAAAATTATTCACCGATTAACCCTGCTTCAAAATTGCCTTTATGCCTTGTTGCCTTTTTCATTGTGCTGTTGGTCGGTCACTACGGTCACTACGGAGATGTTGCGTGTAAAACCAGAAGGAAAGAAGGCCAGATCAAAGAAAGATGTGTGCTGTACATATCCCTGATTTTTTCAATAGTAATAGTAAATAGGGGAAGGTTGATTCAACCAGCTCAGGGTATGCATTAATTGATGTCGTACATAATCAGGCGGTGCTACCGGAAATACTTCACCTTCTAAGTACGGAGTGTTTTTTGCGCGGATATGTTTGTTTAGCGTATCGGCCGCTTTTAACGCTATGCGGTATAGTTCCATAAGGAGGATGTCGCGGTCTTTACTAATTTCAAAATAGCAGTGAGCAGTAGCTACTTCAAAGGGGTGTTTGCACATGAACAGGTTGAAAACGAAGGCCACATGCACCAGGAGTACCGGGTTGCCCTTAGCTGAGCTATATACCTGCATACAAAAAAGCACTTCATTGCTCTCTCTCAGCAAGGTACCTTCCGGCTCCCAGATCTCCGAGAACTCTGCCGCCCGAAGAATGACTTCCATCATGGTTTATTGGTTTAATGGTTATCCGAAGCGTTAATTTAGGAAGAACTTCGGTTGTGCATGTTTTTTTTATTTGGTTTGGGGGGAAGAAGTTGATGGAGGTCAAGGGGGGGAATTAAGCCTTAGGGATATCTTTAATTTAGCTGTTTTTTTTGTTAATTCAGGACTTACTTATGGTTGTCTCAAAGATTGATACTATTATAGGATTTGAAAATATTTTATCATGTATCAATATGGTTCAACTAGTAAAGGTTGTGCTGATAATCATTCGTTTAATTTTAAGAGGTTTAATAGGACAATAAACTTACTTTGAATAATGCTTTATATGTAGCCTGCTTTTTGTGCAAGGCGGCCAACCAATATTTTATTCTTTAGCTGGCCGGCTTGATTAGTAATACTATTTATAACTACATGACGTATGGTGATTTACTCATCATTTGCCTTGAAGTACGATGAATTAGTACAAGTTCTATTTTGGCAGGGACTTCCGTTTGAAGTCGTATAACAATAAAAGGGCTTATTGAAATCGTCTGTATTTGTAGAGTTTTCCATAACTACATCCGTGCAGGTTAATGGACGTGGTGCTCCAGTAGGTCCATTATATGAACAAGTTCCGTTCAATGTAGTTGTAGTACAATACTCTTCAACAAATTTGGCTTTAAAAGCTAGTGCGCCACCTACAACAGCTATAAGCGCAAGAGAAAACAGCATGATTTTTATTTTTTTCATAATTTAAGTGCTTTTTTATCAAAAAGCTAAACTTTGGTTTTAATTTTCCGCCTAAGTGAGATTTATCTGCCGGCAGCGGGTTAACTCGGCAAAATAATGTTGAAGCTGTTCATTAAATCTCTACCGTCTTCGCATGCATCGACTGTAGCAAAAGCAAAAATATTTACTCAATATTTAAATGCAATCTACTTTATGTGAATTTTAATAAAAAGTGTTTTTTAATCATAGTTTGCAATATCTGATCATAAATTGATTTGCTAATTACTTATTACACGCAGAGTTGTAAAAACTAAGTGAAGCATGAGAGATATCAGTTGCATGCAATATGTCTTTGTAACCGGATGTCGGTCTTATTTCCTTTCTTCGATAGCTTATGCCTTTCTTGTTTTAAAATTTGTTACTTTTTGCGGTTAGGTTTTTTGTCAATCAGGGTTTTAAATTGGTGGGAATCTAAAAAAGATTTCCATTTTAATATTGTATAGTTAATCGATAATATAATAATCTATGTTTTTGAAAAGATTTATTACCATTGATTGAATGAAAATAAATATGAAGCGATTAATATTATTTTTTTTGTTAGGTATTAATTTAGATGTTTTGTGGGCACAGCATAATGATATGCTGATTAATAAAAGTATACAAGTAAAGGGAGATGAACGCTGGAACCTGGATAAATTTGTTTGGAGCCATACGCATCAGTTATCATCCAAGCCTGGCAAACCGATACTTGATTTTAATGCCATTGATAATTGGATGAGTTTCCCTGTTGGCAAAAATGTAACTATCAGCCGTAATGGGCAATATATCATTTATGGCATCTCGACTAACAGATTAGGTGAGGTCGATAGTGTTGTGCTGCAATCAACTGTAAGTGAATGGCGGCAAGCAATTGTTGGATCAAATGCAGGTTTTTTTTCTGCAGATAGCAAACTGTATTTTTTTCAGGATAAGGAAGAACTTTGTTTTATGACTTTGGGCAGCGACCAGAACCGAAAGGTGAAAGACGTTTTAAGTTTTAATGTTCCATTGAATGGTAATTTGTCTGGTAAGAATGAGTGGATAGCATATCAATTAAAAAATAAGGACGTGGTTTTGCAAAACCTGCTTACCGGCAAGGAAAAGCGTTTTGAGGGAGTCATTAATTATGGTTTTGATAGAACTGGTAAATGGCTGACCTATCAGTTAGGCAATGATAAAGAGTTGGTAGTTTATAATTTAAGTTTTGGATCTGAATTCACGTTTTCGTCTGTAAATGGATATAGTTTTGATGGTAATGGCAGTGTTTTATTGCTTAAAACCTCAAGCTCATCGGTTAATCGAAGTGGATTGCAATATGTAGATTTATCTGATGGAAAAGCAATTTCGATCTGGGAGACGAGTGATAATGATAATACAATTAGCGATTTGCAACTGGACGGTGCTGGTAAACAGGTTGTTTTTGTAGTTCAAGATAGTTCAAGGAAAAATTCAATATGGTATTGGCGGGAAGGGATGGAAAAAGCGGTGATGAAGCTAAAAGACAATTCAGTCGGGATAGCAGTTGGGTTATTAATACAAGGAAAAGCCTCTTTTACAGATAATAACCACTATATCCAATTTTATTTAGCACCTCAAATAAAAGAGGAGAAAGGAATAGATACTGATGCAGTTCAGGTTGATGTGTGGAACTACAAGGACACTATTCTTCAGTCAACCCAGCCCTACCTGCTCAAGGAGCAGGCAAAGTTTACTGCTGTGTTGGATCTTGCTAATGGGATGGTTATCCAACTGGAAAAAGAGAACGAGAAGCTAATAATCAGGGGTATATCGGGTGATGTCGCAATTGTGCAAACAAAATCCGATAATGACCGTTTTTGGGAAAAGGAGAATGGCAATAATAGAACATTTGTGGTGTTTTTTAATGATGGTAGCCGTAAGCCATTAACTGAGAAAGTTGGAGTTCCCAGTGTACGATTTTCGCCCGATGGTAATTATTTTATTTTTTTTAATGGCGATAAGATCGGTAACTATTTTAGTTATAACCTGCGCAATGGTAAACTGGTCAATATATCCGCCAGAGTTCCCTCAGGTCAATTCGGTATACGAAGTGAAGATCCCTCACTGACGTATATTACAGTGGATCAAATGATCGGTTGGCTGGGAGAAAAGGGATTGCTGGTGGCTGATAATTATGATATCTGGCAGCTAGATCTTGATGGGAAAAAGCCGCCGGTAAATTTTACCAAAGGCTATGGCAGGCAACATAAAACCATATTTCGGATAAGTGGCGAAGCAGGGATGGGCGTTTACAGCAATAAAGACACACTGCTACTAAAAGCATTTAACCAGCGAACCAAGTTCAATGGTTATTATCGCATGGTCTTGGGCGTGCCAGGGAATCCTGAGAAGTTATACATGGGACCATGTTTTATGGAAAACCTGAATGGTATCAGTGGATCGGGTAGTGGAATGTTTCCCATGAAAGCAGCCGATGCAAGTATATGGATCGTGCAGCGGCAAACAGCTACTGAAGCGCCTAATTATTTTGTGACAAGGGATTTTAAAGATTATAAACCTCTAACTCATCTACAACCGCAAAAAAACTACAACTGGCTTACAACGGAGTTGCATTCTTATAGACATTTAGATGGTACTTTGGGCAAAGGTGTCTTGTACAGGCCGGAAAATTTTGATCCCACAAAAAAGTATCCGGTGGTTATTTCTTTTTATGCAGCTTTATCCGACCAGTTGTATCAATTTCTTCCCCCCAATTATATAAGCTCTCCGGTTATATTTGCAAGACCCGCCTGGATGGTGAGCCATGGATACCTGGTATTCGTACCAGATATACGTTTCATCCCGGGCAACTGGGGCCTCAGCACTATGAACAGCATTGAGGGGGCTGCAAGGTATCTCAAAACTCTTTCCTATGTTGATGGTGAGCGTATGGGGGCGGCAGGTCATAGTAATTCCGGAAGATTTGGCTACTATTTGTTTACGCATTCGAAATCTTTTGCGGCCATGTCGATGGGGGGAGGAGCTCCGAATCTATTGAGTTCTGCTTTATTACTTCAATCAAGAGGCAAAGAAGAGAGTAATTTAGAATGGCATGAATGTAGCGCCTATGGATCGGGAGGGCTTGGCAATCTTTGGCAAAACAAGGATTTGTGGATGGATCATACAGCTGTTTTGCATATCGATAAGGCGATTAGTCCTTTATTGATTTTTCAAAATAAAAAAGACAATGCTTTATTAAGTTCAGTTCAAATGTACATAGCCTTGCGCCGTCTTGCAAAACCGGCGTGGTGGTTACAGTATGATGATGAAGGCCATACCATAAGTAAGGTTAAGGATTTAAGGGATTTTACTATTAGATATACTCAATTTTTTGATCATTTCTTGAAGAGTGCACCAGCGCCGCGTTGGATGACTGAAGGTATTCCTTATAGGCTTAAAGGTATTGAGAGTCGTTATGAGCTAGATTGGGAAGGTTCTTGTGGAAAAAAATGTATGGTATGCAAAAAAAGTAGTAGGGAGTTCAAACAGTAATAATTTTGTGCTGATAATCAATTGTATTGCTTTTAAGAAGGTTAATATACAATAAACTTACTTTGAATAATGCTTTGTGGATAGCTTACCTCTTGTACAAAGCGGCCAACTAATATTTTATTTTTTAGCTGGCCGTCTTGATTGATGAATAGTATAATTTTATTACTATGTTTAACTACCATATGTATACTGGTTAATTATTTTTCACGAAGAGAGATGGGAATGTACAAGGCTAACTTGGCAAAGATTTCCATTGAAGGTTGTATAGCAATAAAAAGGCTTTGATCTGTCGTTTGTAGTTGTATTGTTTTCTAATTTTACGGTCGTGGTCCAGAAGGTCCATCATACGAACAACTTCAATTCAACGTCTCTGTTGTATAATAATGTCCAACAAATTTGACTTGCAATGCATTATGATTTGTACCGGATTTCGGTAGATAAAGTTTTTCTTGTATTATTTTTTACTATTTACGGTTAGTTTTTTTGCCAATCAGGGTTTTTTATTTGGAAAGATATATTGAAACTGTTTGTATAATTGAATTAAAGAAAACAAGAGTGCAACAGGGAGTAAATTGTTAAGATTCAATCAAGCCTCACGGTAATCCCATTTTGTGAAATATTTACGTTTTTTTAAAAGGTAACTTGAGTAATTTCTATTCTTTTCAAAATAGTATAGTTAAATGATCATATGGTCAACTATATATTTGGAAAGATTTATTATTATTGGTTGAAAAAAAATAGTATGAATCGATTGATTTTATTTTTTTTGTTAGGTATTAATTCAAATGTATTGGCGCAGAATAATGCTATTTTGGTAAACAAGAATGTTCAAGGGAAGGCCGACGAGCGCTGGAACCTGGGTAGATTTGTTTGGAGTCATACACATCAATTATCCTCCCAGCTTGGGAAACCGATACTTGATTTTAATGCTATTGATAATTGGGTGAGTTTTCCGGTTGGTAAAAACGTAACTATTAGTCCGGATGGACAATATATTGCATACGGTGTTTCGACTAACAGATTAGGTGAGGTTGACAGTATTGTGCTGCAATCAACCATAAGTGGATGGCGGCAATCATTAGGTGGATCAGTTAATGGTTTTTTTTCTGCAGATAGCAAGCTGTACTTCTGTCAGGATAAAGAAGAGCTTTGTTTTATGGCCTTGGGCAACGACAGGCCCCGCAAGGTGAAGGATGTTTTAAGTTACCATGTTCCGCTGAATGGTAACTTGTCTGGTAAAAATGAGTGGATAGCATACCAATTAAAAAATAAGGACGTGGTTTTGCAAAACCTGCTAACCGGCATTGAAAAGCGTTTTTCGGGAGTTGTCGATTATGGTTTTGATAGAACCGGCAAATGTCTGGCTTATCAGTTAAGTAATGATAAAGAGTTGGTAGTTTATTGTTTAAGCACAGGAATCGCTTATCGGTTTTCATTTGTAATTGGTTATAGATTTAGTGTTAGCGGGAGTGCATTATCACTTATAATCTCAAACTCATCAACTAATCAAAGTGGTTTACTGTATGTGGATTTGTCTGATGGAAAGGCCATTCCAATATGGCAAGCGAGTAGTAATAATAGTACGATAAGTGATTTGCAATTGGACGACAGTGGTAAACAGTTGGTTTTTGTGGTGCAAGACAGTTCAAAGAAAAACTCAATATGGTACTGGCGGGTAGGTTTGGAAAAAGCGGAAATGTTGTTAAAGGACAATTCAATCGGAATCGAGGATGGGTTATTGATACAAGGAATGGCTTCTTTTACAGATAATAACCAATATATCCAGTTTTCGTTAGCACCACTCACAAAAGAAAAGAAAGTAACAGATCCTGATGCTGTTCAGGTTGATGTGTGGAGCTACATGGATACCATTCTTCAATCGACCCAACCTTACCTGCTCGATAAGGCTGTAAAGTTTACTGCCGTGCTAAATCCAGAGAACATGAAGGTTATTCAATTGGAAAGCGAGAACGAAAAGATAATAACCCGAGGTATATCAGGTGATGTTGCCGTTGTGCAAACCATATCCAATAATGACCGTTTTTGGGAAAGGGAGAGCGGTAATAATAAAACATTTGTGGTATCGCTTAAAGATGGTAGCCGCAAGTCATTAACTGAGAAAGTTGGAGCTCCCAGCGTACAATTTTCGCCCAACGGTGAATATCTGGTTTTCTTTAATGGGGATAAGATCGGTAATTATTTTAGTTACAATCTGCGTAGTGGGAAGCTGGTTAATATATCAGGAAGAGTTCCCTCTGTTCAATTCGGAGTACGAAGTGAAGATACAAATCGGACATATAATACGGTAGATCGAATGATAGGTTGGCTGGAAGATGAAGGATGTGTGTTAGTAGCTGATAATTATGATATCTGGCAACTTGATCTTTATGGGAATAAGCCACCGGTAAATTGCACCAATGGCTATGGCCGGCAACATAATATCATAATACGGGTAAGTGGTGAAGGAAAGATGGGGATTTACAAGAGTAAAGACACCCTGTTACTAAAAGCATTTAACCGGCAAAGCAAGTTCAATGGCTATTATCGCATGGTCTTGGGAGTGCCAGGTAAGCCAGAAAAGTTATACATGGGGCCATGCTTTATGGAAAATCTGAATGGTATCGGTGGGTCAGGGAGTGGAATGTATCCCGTGAAAGCAGCCGATGCAAATATCTGGATCGTACAACGGCAAACAGCTACTGAAGCACCTAATTATTATGTGACTAAGGATTTTAAAAATTATCATCCATTAACTCACTTGCAACCGCAAAAAAACTATAACTGGTTTACAACAGAATTGCATTCTTATAAACATTTAGATGGTATAATGGGGCAGGGGGTATTATACAAGCCGGAAAATTTTGATTCCACAAAAAAATACCCGGTGATTATAACATTTTACGCATCTTTATCTGATCAGCTTTATCAATTTCTTCCCCCGAATTATATAAGCTCACCAGTTATATTTGCAAAGCCCGCTTGGATGGTGAGTCATGGATACTTAGTATTTGTACCAGATATACGTTTCATCCCGGGGAACTGGGGGCTTAGCACCATGAACAGTATTGAGGGGGCAGCCCGTTATCTTAAAACCCTTTCCTATGTTGATGGGGAGCATATGGGCGCGGCAGGGCATAGCAATTCAGGAAGATTTGGGTACTATTTGTTTACGCATTCTAATTCTTTTGCTGCTATGTCTATCGGAGCAGGTACTACTAATATTATAAATCTTTCGTTGTCCCTTGCGCGTGATAACTTAGGTAGCAGGTTAGAATGGGGAGAGCTTGATTCTTATGGGACTGGGCTAGGTAATCTTTGGTTGAATAAAATTTCCTGGATGGATCATACATCAGTTTTATCTGCAGATAAGGTAGTATCACCATTGCTTCAATTTCACAGTAAGAAGGATGGAGCACCAGTGGAACAGGCAGTTCAAATGTATATTGCGTTGCGCCGTCTTGAAAAGCCAGTTTGGTGGTTGCAGTATGATGAAGAAGGCCATACCATAGGTAAGGTAAAAGATTTACGGGATTTTACAATTAGATACACTCAGTTTTTTGATCATTACCTGAAGAATGCACCTGCACCGCGTTGGATGACTGAAGGTATACCTTACAAACTAAAAGGGATTGAGAGCCGTTTTGAACTGGATTCAAAAAGTTATTGTAGGAAAAAATGCTCAGTTTGCAAAAAAAATAACATGGAGTAAAAATATTGTCCTTCTAATCATTCTTATTGAGGTTTTAGAAATTTGCAATGTGAATAAACTAACTTTGAATAATGCTTTTTGAATAGCCTTACTCTGAGATTAAGGCAGCCAACTAATATTGTATTTTTAAGCTGGCTGCTTTGATTAATAATTACTCTTTTTAAACATATTTGTATTGGTTATTGATTTGCCTTGAAGTACGATGAAAAAGTACAAGTTCTATTTTCGCAGGGGATACCGTTATAAGTTGTGTAACAATAAAATGGATTTGGGTTAGCCTCTGTAGTAGTATGGTTTTCTAATACTATGTTTGTACAAGTTATTGCCTTTGGATTCCATAGAGGGCCATACGAACAGGATAGAACGAACAAGAAAGTATTCGGGGTTGTTGTACAATACCTTTCGACAAATTTTGTTTTAAAAGCCAGTGCGCCACCAATAATAGCAATAAGGGTAAGGGAAAGAGCATGAATTTTATTTTTTTCATAATTAAGTGATTTTTAATCAAAAAGCTAAATTTGGTTTTGAATTCCTTAATTGGAATATGCGTCTGATGCAGCGGATTATCCTGAAGTAGAGTTGTAAAGCTTATGGCCGATTTTAATTTGATAGCAACAGAATTTAAATTATTGTAAACATCTACTTCTGGTAGCATTTATTCGTTATAAGGAATTAATAATGTTTTCTTTAAAAATTTTCTACGAAGTACGATGAAAAAGTACAAGTCCTGTTTTGACATGGACTGCCGTTTGCAGTAGTATAACAATAAAAGGGTTTATCCGGATTGTCTGTAGTTGTAGAGTTTTCCAGCATTACATCTGTACAAGTAATTGGTCGTGGCGCACCAGTAGGGCCATTATACGAACATGTTCCATTTAATGTAGTTGTAGTACAATATTCTTCCCTGAATTTAGCTTTAGAAGCCAGTGAACCACTTATAATACCAATAAGAGTGAGGGAAAACAGCATGGATTTTATTTTTTTCATAATTTAAGTGCTTTTTTATCAAAAAGCTAAATTTTGGTTTTGGAATTCCGCTTAAGCGGGATATGTATTTTCTCGATTGGCCTAGTCTCATCATTTCATACTTTTTGTAAAATCTTCTTTATAGGTTTTCAATGATTTAAGTAGTCATATGCAATCTACAATTAGTATATCCTAATAAAAAGTCCTTTTTGATCATAATTTGCAATATATGGTCATAAGTTGATCTTGTTGCTATCATACATGGTAGAGTTGTAAAACTATGGATTGTTATTCTGGCATTTTCTATTCTTAATCCCATTAATATTTATTTGAAATAAGATTTATTATTTTTTAGCGGTTAGTTTTCTAAAAATTCAGGGTTTATATCAGTGAGATTTTACTAAAAGAACGCTTTCATAATTAATGATGAGAATGGTTTGCATTAAGATTTAAAGAATTCTAAAGGATCAGCCTATAATAACTATGCTTTATATGAAAATAATATTGTTTTTAATAATGTCTATATTTTGGTTGGAGAATTTATTTGCACAATCTGAATCTTCTACCACAGCCTCGGCACTTGATCGGCAAGTTGTTAATATAGTTAATATAATTGACCAAACTACTTCGAAAAATATAACCAGGCAAGGTATTCAATGGGAGGAAAACTCAAGTTGGGAAGAAATTAAAACTAAAGCGCTAAAGGATAATAAGTATATTTTTCTGGATTGTTTTACTACATGGTGTGGTCCATGTAAGATGATGGATGCACAAGTGTACTCGAATGAAACTGTAGGCAATTACTTTAATCAAAACTTTATATCAGTTAAAGTTCAAATGGATAGAACAAAAAATGATGATGAACAAGTTCGGCGCTGGTATGATGCCGCAAAATCTATTAGTATACAATATCATATAGAGGCATATCCAACTTTTGTTTTCCTTTCACCAAACGGCACTGTTTTAGATCAACAAATGGGGTTTAAAACAGTAAAGGAATTTATTTCTATTGCAGAGCAGGCTGTAAAACCTGGAAGAGTATACATGAATCCTTATAAGGAGTATGAGCAGTTAATGGCTACACATAAGAAAGGCGAAAGGAATTATGATAAATATCCTTTAATGATAAATACGGCTTTTAAATTAGGAGATACTGTTTATAATGAACTTATGAAGGAGCTAAGCAAATACATGGCAACTCTAAAACGTGAAGATAGATATACAAAGGATAGAATTGAGGTATGGAAGGATTTAATTCCTGCAAGTACAACCCGAATTTTTAGTTTTTTTTATGAGGATGGGGATATGATTGATAAAGTGATGAACGAAAAAGGTTATTCTGAAAAGGTGGTTGATAAGACTATACAGGCAGAAATGGTAATGTCTTTTTATGTCGAGCAAAACAAGAACCCCAAAATTGTTTTGTCAGGAATGTATATGGGAGGCGGTTCGCCGCAACCCATCGACTATAGTGAGGCTGACTGGAATAAATTGGAGCGTCTGATTCTGAAAAAATATGGTGCTTCTTTTGCAAAAAGAAATGTATTGACAGCAAAATTGGAATGGTATGCCCGTCATAACAATTTAAAGCAATACGTAAAGTATGGGATACTTAAATTGAATAAATATCCACCTGATATAAAGAGTCGTGAAGACGGATTTATGGTTAATCATTATTGTTGGATCGCTTTCTTGGCTTCAACAGAGAAAAGATTACTAGAGAAATATAGTAAATGGATGGAGAAATATGTTAAAAAATATCCAGACCCTTATTATGGGTGGATTGATACTTACGCAAATTTATTGTATAAATGTGGAAGAAAAGAAGAAGCCATTTTTTGGGAGAAAAGAGCATCAGAGCTAACACAAGGAAAGAAATTTGCATCCATAATAGAACAGATGATGCGCGGTGAACCTACTTATGTGAAAGAAGGCGCCATCTGGACAAGTAATTGAGAATTTTTTGTTGCCGTAGGGCTGTTAAAGTTTTTTCTTTTTTGCGGTTAGATTTCCTGCTACTTAAGGTTTTACTTAAACAGACAATACCAAAAATAGTAACTCATGACTGATAAGGCAGGTGACATATCTATGTTGATTCGGAAGCATTTACTGGGCGAATTGACCGGGGAAGAAAGAAGTATAATGAACAGTTGGATCAGTGAATCGGATGAAAACAGGAAGGTTTTTAATGAACTTACCAATGAAGAGGGATTGCAACGTGCTTTGCAGGATCTGTATCAGTTTCAACAAACGCATAATATAAATCAACCCGCATCTGTTGTTGATCTGTACCATGCCAAAACTAAGTGGTTAAAATATATAGCTGTTGTCGCAAGTGCAATAGCAGTGGTATGCATGGTATGGTTATTAGTTATTAATAATCGGAGGGATAAACGACCGGCTGTTACCGAGACAGCAACAAAAAAAACAAACCAGGATATTGCACCGGGGGGTAATAAAGCGGTGCTGACTCTGGCCGATGGTTCCAATATTGTTTTAGACAATATTGCGAACGGGACAATCAGCAAGCAGGGGAGCACTAACGTGGTAAAGCAGGCAGATGGAGAATTGGCATATAATACGTCTCAATCTACATCCCCTAGTAGCCACTCGCCACTAGCTACTAGCTATAATACCGTGACTACCCCACGAGGCGGACAATACCAGCTCACTTTGCCCGATGGAAGCAAAGTATGGTTGAATGCCGCCAGTTCATTGAAATTTCCCGTGAGTTTTTCAGGGAAAGAGCGCGTGGTACAGTTGACCGGTGAGGCCTATTTTGAAGTAGCCCATGTAACGATGCCGGGAAGTGCAGAAAGAATGCCTTTTGAAGTGGAGGTGAATAATGGGATGAAGGTAGAGGTACTGGGTACGCATTTTAATGTCATGGCTTATGAAGATGAAAAAGAATCAAAGACCACCCTATTGCAAGGTAAGGTGAAAGTAATAGTGAAAACACCGGCTTCGGTTCTTCTGAAACCCGGACAACAAGCTTTGTTAACAAAGGCCAATGAAAAAGTACGGGTAGATAAAGACGCTAATGTAGAAGAGGCAGTGGCCTGGAAAAATGGCAAATTTAAATTCGTACGTACCGATCTGAAAACAGTGATGCGGCAATTGGCGCGATGGTACGATGTACAGGTAGAATATGATAAAAACCTGCCGGAGAAATTTTTTACCGGTGAAATCCCCCGCCGGTTGAATGCCTCGGAAGTGTTAAGTGTAATAGAGTTTGCAGGCGTTCACTGCCGTATTGAAGGAAAAAAAATAATTGTGATACCATAGTAGTACCCTATTTATACTCCCCATGTTGGGTGGGAGGTTAGAGGTTGCACTTATCTATATCCCTTAACCAATGCATTTACTTCACAATGCGGTTAGCTATGAAAAGCCCTTGGTGAAGAGCAAAGAGGGCTTTTCATTTTGCCAAAGATACTCCACAAAAAGTTTGGCCTTTAGGCTAAGCCAATCCCTAAGACAACCAACGCGCATATTTTCAATCTGCTACATCTACTTATCCGATCAACCATTAAACCGTGAGCGGTTAACAAAATAAAAACCGTTCCGTGAATCAGACGGAACGGCTAATATTTGGGTTAACCCAATGAACAAATTTCTCTGCTAGAAACTGCTTTATTGTTAAACCCAAACTATTCCAAAGTTATGGAAATAACTGCTTATTGTCACCGGTTGGCCGTTTTCGCAGCAATGAAACAAAGTCAACGGGTGCTAACCAAAAAAATGCTGATGGTTATGAAACTGACTGCCATCATTCTATTAGCCGCCTTTTTACATGTAAGCGCCCGTGGGTTATCACAGATGCTCACAATTACGCTTAAAAATGCTCCGCTCGAGAAAGTCTTCAGCGAAATTCAAAAACAAACTGGTTATTCCTTCTTTTACGAAGACGGCTTGTTAAAGAATGCCAAGCCGGTCGACATAACAGTTGTAAAAGCCAGTATAGTTCAAGTGCTGGATATATGTTTTGCCAACCAGCCATTTACCTATAAAATAGTAAATAACGCAATATCTGTTAAAAAGAAAGAGCTGGCTATAGAATCAGCCATGCAATTGCCACCTGCTTCGAGCGACCCAGTTACCATAAGTGGTAAAGTTACAGATCCACAAGGTAATCCATTAGTCGGCGCCAATGTGAAAGTGAAAGGAACCAACATTGGTACAACTACTGATAATCAGGGCCGGTTCACCCTGGATAATCTTGATGAAAATGCGATTTTGGAAATTTCGTTTGTTGGTCATGATCCTCAAACATTTCAAATTAAGGGCAAACCTTTTTTAACTATTTCGTTAAACCAAAAGCAGTCGATATTGGATGAAACGGTAGTGATTGCATATGGTACTAGTTCACGGCGTGTCACAACCGGTAATATAGCAACGGTGAAGGCGGCGGATATTGAAAAGCAACCTGTGCAGAACCCTTTGTTGTCTTTACAAGGCAGGGTCCCAGGTATTGAAATCAGGCAACTATCAGGTATGAATGGTGGAGGAGTTACAGTGCGAATACAGGGGCGCAACAGTTTTAGGTTTAACGGTCTCGAACCATTCATCGTAATAGATGGAGTGCCCTATCCATACCAACAGTTCACTACACCTTCGCCATCTCCAATGGAAACAATAGTGCAAGGGGGCAGTCCATTAAATTACATTAATCCAGCCGATATTGAGTCAATAGAAATTCTCAAGGATGCTGATGCAACGGCAATTTATGGAAGTAGAGCTGGTAATGGTGCGATTTTAATTACTACCAAAAAAGGGAAAGCGGGCAAGACCAAGATGAGTATTAATGTTCAGCAAGGCTGGGGAAAAATTATCCGGCGAGCAGATATGATGAATACTAAGCAATATCTGGATATGCGTAATGAGGCATTAAAAAATGATGGTTTGAAACCATCATCTGTTCCAAATGCAACCGCTCCTAATTTGTATGCGCCTGATCTCACTATATGGGATACTACAAGATATACAGATTGGCAAAAGGAATTAATTGGCGAAACAGCTAAATATACTAACATTAACACAAGTATTTCTGGAGGAACCTCTGCCGTACAATATTTGATTGGAGCTACCTATAACCGACAAACAACGGTGTTTCCGGGTGATTTTGATGATAAAAAGTCAGGGCTTCATTTTACTTTAAACAGTTCTTCTGTTAATTCAAAATTCCGGGTCCAATTGTCTGGTAATTACATGTATAACCAAAATCATTTGCCTGGTGTTGATCTTACACAAAGCGCCGTGTTGTTAGAACCGAATGCACCACCATTATATAATGAAAACGGTACACTAAACTGGGCCCCTAATGCAGCAGGCAGGAGTACTTGGATCAACCCATTGGCAACCACTTATAGTCGAGATTTTACAAATGACACTAAGAACCTTGTTACTAATGTTAACCTTTCTTATAGCATTTTTCCTGGTTTGGATATAGGTAGCAGCTTGGGATATACGAATTTACAAAATGATCTGTATATGCCTTCACGAGTGGAACGTACTCCGCCAGAAGATAGAGCAACAAGTAACAGGATTTCACAATTTGGGAAAAGAAATATGAGCAGTTGGGTAATTGAGCCCCAGCTAACCTATAAACGAAATATAGGTAATATAAAAATGGAAGGGCTATTCGGTGCCTCCTGGCAAAAGAGTAACAATGAATTCTTACAAGTAACAGGTTTCGGATACTCGAATGATCAATTAATGAAATCCCCGTTGGCAGCAACTACTAAAACTATATCTGCAGCCGGATCAGCTCAGTACAAGTATAATGCTGTTTTTGGTCGGCTCAATGGTAACTGGAGTGATAGGTATTTAATGAATCTTACTTTAAGGCGGGATGGTAGTAGCCGCTTCGGCGACAAAAACAAATTTCATAATTTTGGAAGTATCGGATTAGGTTGGATATTTAGTGAAGAGCGTTTTATTAAACAAAGAATGCCTTTTCTTAGTTTTGGGAAATTGCGCGGTAGTTTAGGAACAACCGGTAATGACCAAATTGGTGATTATGCATATATAAGTACGTATTCCATTAGTAACCTCCCTATTCCATATCAAAATGGAACTGGCCTACAGGTTTTAAGTTTACCAAACCCGCAACTGCAATGGGAAGAAACACTTAAATGGCAAGGGGGGATTGATCTTGGTTTTATAAAGGATCGCATTATTTTAGGTGTTGTTTATGCGCAAAACAGATCTTCAAATCAAATTATATTAAATGTTTTACCTTCTATAACTGGTTTTTCAGGCGTTACTCAAAATATTGAAGCCACAATACGTAATTTAAGTTGGGAGTTTACATTAAACACAGTGAACATCAAGGGAAGAAATTTTACATGGACTAGTAACATAAATTTGACTATACCTCAGAATAGAGTTGTTAAATTTCCTGGTATAGAAAAGACAGCTTTTGTTTCTGGTGATTATGGAGTTATTATTGGTCATCCGGTTGATGTACTTAAATTATATCGATATGCTAGTGTTGATCCAGCTTCTGGTAAATATATGGTATTTGATAAATCTGGTAATCCAACTTTTGATCCGGACTATGAGGCAGACAGAACTGCCCTTGTTTCTAATGTTTCTAAATTCTATGGAGGATTTTTAAATAGTATCAGTTTTAAGAGATTTCAACTTGATTTTCTTTTTCAATTTGTAAATCAAAATGGGATACGAGACTTTTTCTATTGGAATGGTAGTACTGTGCCGGGTCGGTTTTCAAGTGGAATTAGTAACCAGCCGATATCAGTGCTGAATCGATGGCAGAAGCAGCAGGATAATAAACCAATTGGACGGTTTACAAATAATATAGGTAACCTTCCAATGTGGCCGGTGGAAAGTGATGTTTATTATATGTCTGATGCTTCATATATAAGACTGAAGAATTTATCTCTTAGCTGGCAATTACCGCCACAATGGCTGCAAAAAGCAAAATTGCAGGGTTGCCTTTTGTATTTTCGCGGAGAAAATCTCGTAACTATTACAAATTATTCAGGAATGGATCCTGAGACGCAGAGTAGTACAACAATGCCTCCCTTGCAGATGTGGACAGTGGGAATAAAACTTGACTTATAAAAATACTTATTGTCATTTTTATTTGGATTATGACTGTAACTATTTAAAATGATTGCCATGATTTTAAGATTTATAAAAATAAAAGCAAGTATGCCTAAGGATATAACTTGGATTATGTTTATTCTTATATTTCCTCTATTTATACTTCAAAGCGCTTGCAAAAAATTTGTTGAGGTACCGCCGCCTGCCGGCATCATAACTGAAAATTCGGTTTATACTACAAATGCAACGGCTACTTCTGTATTGACTGCGTTATATGGGGCAATGAATAGTAGTCTCATTCAAGGCGGAGGGAGCATTTCTTTCTTTGCTGGTCTTAGTGCAGATGAATATACGTTGAATGGAGGAATTACTATAGCTAGCTATTTAAGTTATTATAAGAATGCATTATCTCAAATAGACCCAACAAAGGCCACAGGAGCTGAGCACTGGTCTCCGCTTTATAACTTTGTATTTAAATGTAATGCCGCTATAGAGGGTTTAAATGCTTCATCTGGCCTAACACCAATAGTCAAAGCACAATTATTGGGAGAATCAAAGTTCTTGCGAGCTTTTTTTTATTTTTATCTTGTAAATGAATTTGGTGATGTCCCCTTAGCTTTAACTGCTGATCCAATAGTCAATACGTTTCTTTCCCGGTCACCCAGAGAAGAGGTTTACAAACAGATTATTCTTGATCTACAAGATGCCATTAGTCTGTTAAGTGAAACTTATGTAGATGTAACTTTATTAAGTTCAACTGTAGAAAGAACGCGTCCCAATAAATGGGCCGCCATAGCCTTGCTGTCAAGAGTTTATTTGTATTCCAACGATTATGCCAAGGCAGAAGAACAGGCTTCTGCTGTTATTAGTAATACAACCTTGTTTGATCTATTACCAAATTTAAATGATGTTTACATAAAAAACAGCCGTGAAGCTATATGGCAACTGCAGCCTACTTCCTTAGCATTCAATACTATTGACGCACAATTGTTAATAATTCCACCAGCAGGGCCTTCTACCGGAAATTCTGGTGCCAATCCCATTTATTTGAGTAAACAGTTGCTTCAAAGTTTTGAAGCTGGCGATAAACGGGCTGAATATGGTAATTGGGTAGATACAACGATTTATAAACTCACTGCCACAAAGAATGATACGGTATCATATCCTAATAAGTACAAGATCAATCTTCCTAATCCAACAATAACCGCAACTACAAATACTTTGAATATGAAGGAGTATTTTATGGTATTAAGAATTGGGGAACAGTATTTGATTAGGGCCGAGGCAAGAGCGCATCAAGGGAAAATTGGAGGGGCTCAAGTTGATCTAAATGCCATTAGAGCGAGAGCTGGACTACCCAATACTGCTGCTAATGATAAATCTACATTGCTTTCAGCAATTCTTCATGAAAGACAGGTAGAATTATTTTCTGAATGGGGGCATCGTTGGTTTGATCTGATACGTACTGAGAAAATTGATGAAATAATGAAGATAGTAACGCCTTTAAAAGCTAATGGGGGTGCCTGGCAAAGCTATAAACAGTTGTATCCTTTGCCAATGATAGAATTACAGAAAGCTCCCAATATATGGCAGAACGAGGGATACAACTAATGTAAATAGTAATGCGCCATTATTAGATGAGAGCCTAAGCCAAGGGAGTTTTCGGCTGGAACACGGTTGGTAATAGCAGATACGCCAATTCTCGACACTATAACAACACTAAGTCAGTTACACGTCTCGATTGAATAATGCAAAATATTAAATAATAACAGTCACATATAATGAGTAAAAAGGCTAGGTAGCGATACAATCACTGCCTAGCCTTTTAAAAATATTAAACCATTTTATGGTTTAATTGTCTGCCTTGAAATATGATGAGAACGTACATGTTCTATTTTGGCAGGCTGAACCGTTTGAAGTTGTATAGCAATAAAACGGCTTACTGACATCATCTGTAGTTGTAGAGTTTTCTATTATTACATCCGTGCAGGTTAATGGACGTGGTGCACCAGTAGGTCCATTATAGGAACAAGTTCCATTCAGTGTAGTTGTAGTGCAATACTCTTCAACAAATTTGGCTTTAAAAGCCAGTGCGCCACCTACAACAGCTATAAGCGCAAGAGAAAACAGCATGATTTTTATTTTTTTCATAATTAGAGCGCTTTTTTTATCAAAAAGCTAAACTTTGGTTTTTGAATTCCGCTAATTGAGATGTGTATCTGCCGGTAGCGGTTAACTCGGCAAATAGGTGAGTAACTGTTCATTAAATCTATACAGCCTTCGCATGCATCAGCTGGAAAAGCTAAAATGAACTTTGTTCGCTATTGTCCCTGCAGGGTTAAGCTAACATATTTCAAAGGCCGGATATATCAAGACAAACCGAATGCTTGATCAGGGCAATCAGTTATTGCGAAATAAATTATTCTTCAGCTACTTTTTTTAGCTGACCAAAAGTGATCTTCCCTTTAAAAGCGTGGTTTAACTTTTTGTCTTTACTATAAATAGCTATATAAGGTATGCCCGTAATTTCAAAATAATTTCCTAAAGCCTGTTGTGGATCAATGGCTATAGTGATATTAGAATATTTGGCCAATTGGTACGCTTTTTTAAAATCTTTAAGCGTTGATGGAGGAAAGCTGGTAACAAAATAAAATTGTATATTTTTTAATTCGTCTATTTCCTCAATAATCTCCAGTGTCTGGTCTCTGCAATAAGGGCAATACGGACTAAAAAAGAATAACGCAATAGGGTTGCCTGTTGGAATATCGCGAGTATTCACCCACGTAACACTATCCATTAATAAAAGTTTAAATTCAGGCAATGGGGTGCCTTCTTTACCTGTTTTTTGAGGCTCTTTCCCAAAACAACCGGCTAGGCAGGCAAGTATAAAAAATGCACTGATTTTTTTCATATCTTGAGAGTTTTGAAATATATTTTTCAATGATAGATATTCATTTCCTTATTGATTGAAGATTGGTTCATGTGATACTTTGTTTTACATAGCTGTTTCTGAAATTAGTGCTACTTGTTTTTTGTTGGTCTCTGATTCTTGACTTAGTGACATTATTAGTGATGAAATGAACAACGTGCTAAATGACAGAGTAATAACAAATGGAAATAATTGGTAGCGTAATTCAATAGGGGCAGATAGTACACTAAAAAAAGCGTTGCTAAACCAAACCAGTCCCATACAGGAAACTATCCTTTTACTAATTTTGTTACATCTTCTAAAACTTTTGGAACCTACAAATGCGATTGTACTAATAAGAAAGAGTGGATTAAGGATTGCTAACAGGTTTGGGAATATATTCGCAATACGGATATCTCTGTTCTTTGCACGGGTTGGTAATTGATTATTTGTCCAGTCAAACCACGTAACTACGATAGGATCAACTTGTTTATTTCCCAGGTTATACTTTTCCATAAAAAAGGCTGGTGGCGCATAATACCTTACAAGGTTAGGCCATATAAAATGTTTAATAAATGACCATGGATGTTTCGCTATTAGCCAGCGGCCATATGATGCATAGTAAGGCGCCATAGTAGCCCACTGCTCAAAAAAAGACGGTGGAGCTGTGGTTATTTTCCAGCTCTTAACTGGATACACTCGTAATGGAGATTTGAAATTCCATAAGTAATAGACGCCGATTTTCTGGTCTGGTCGGATAACCAGGTGATCCAATGAATCCATGTGATGATTAACAAGGATGTGTAATTCTTTGTATTTCCAGGTTATCGATGTAGGATCATCCTGTTGTGAGTGGGCATACCCGTAGAGCGCATTAGCAGCCAATTGCCAACCTCCAAACGCAGCATACTGTACTGTGCCAGTTTTTACTTTATATTCATATTGTGTGCGACCAATAAAAAGAAATAACAGTAATGCAATGGCACCAATACCCACCCATTTTATTCTTCGAGGAATGTTTGTTAAAGCAATAAGTACAATACTAAAAAAAGGATACCAGACGGCTGTAAAACGAACCATAAATGCTAGTAATAGAACGATTGCATGAAGCAATAATAGTTTTTGTTTTGGTTGATAAATGATCCATAGTAATTGTGTAAACCACGTAAGGCTCAATGCTACAAACAAACAATCACTTGAAACAAAATTGGCGATGTGTGGTAGTAAAGGGTTGATAATACTTATTGTCAACAACGCCCTGAAAAGCCACTTTCCCGGTGATAATAGGTATCGGATGGAAAATAAAAAGTACAATACACTGCCCATTAATAGGAGATATTGAAGTATCACCAATACGAAATGAGAACGCGAAAAAATGCTTATTAACCGTAAAAATTTTGAGTATCCAATTGGCCAAATGCTAATGAAGTCATTATTGTTTGCCGCTTCCAGGTAATTATTGGAATCAGGAGGAATAAAGTTAGGGAATGGATAAACGTACTTTAGCCAAGCAAAGGATATTATCATTATAATTATAGAAAACCAAAGTAATTGTTTGTTTTCTTTGTCTTGCCAAATCCATTGTTTAAATGGCATATTTGATATGATGTTATGGAATAACATACTTAGAATTGGGGATTGGTGATTGAGTATTGGTTTGTCCAGTTTAGTTTTTGTACTTTATTTTCTCGTCTTTGCAATAGTATGGCCCACACAGATAATAATATATATGCGGTGTTAAAAGCAATGTGTTGTGGCCAGGTAAGTTGTTGCAATACTCCTCCACAGCTACAGGGTAAGTTTTTGTCAAAAAGCAAAATGCCAGTCACATATCCAGTGAATACAATCATTAGTATCAAGGACGCATAAAGTCCTTTCAATCGCCATCTTGGAATGATAAGCATTAGAGTAACCAAAAATTCCACCCAAGGCAGTCCCCATGCAATCGGCGTTGCAACAGGGGCTAGTATTGGGGAGTGGGCAATGCTTTCTTTAAATACAGTATAATCAATAAGCTTACTTATGCCGGTATATAATAAAAGGATGGCGTATAAAAAAATAATGCTTTCTATGATAGTGGTTCGTTTCATATGTTTATGATTAAATCGAAATTCTATATAGTATACCGCGCTCAGGCAATTGCTTGAGGGAGTTGTTCATTTATCGCCTCCTGCTTGTTCTGTTCCTGCTTCATGGTTCTCATCAATTGTGCCATCCAGTCAACAAGCAGTAGTGCAAATGTGGTCGTTAGTATGATCGGGAATGATTGAAATCGTAAAGCTGCAGAAGATGCGAATATTGTGAACCCCGCATTGATCAACCATACAGCGCCAGCTAAAATAAGTGTCTTGTTAAAAGTGGTATTGTGTTGCCATCCTTTGAGTAGCAAATAGTATAATAATCCGAACAGCATTACACCGTTTATGATGCCTGATAAGATGGGATAAAAGTCCAATATCCATACATTATTATCTAGCATTCTGGTCTTTATTTTGGTACTTTTATAACCAAACCATGTTTTTGCCTGATCATTTACATGTTTTTTTCCTGAATTATATTCATCCAAAAATTCTACTGGGGGCGCATAATATTTATGACTGTTGGGCCATACAAAATGACGTAAAAAGTGAAATGGATATTGACGTATGATGTATATTCCATAATCTTTATATAATGGTCCCATACTAGCCCATTTTTTAAATTCAAAATCTGAGCTTGCATATTTTGTATTTTTAAACAGGCTGTCCCGATAGTCCATCAGCGGCATGCCTCGGCTCCACATATAGAAGGTGCTTGTTTGTTCTTTTTCTTTTGGATCCATTAGCAAATGGCGGGTTCTGGCGTTAAAATCCCGTATCATATTGTCCAATGCCTGGTACTTCTGAGGCACTGGCTTCCATTCGGCACTATCTACGTAGCGATATGCATACATGGCGTTGTTGGCAAATTGCCAGCCACTAAAGGGAGAATACTGCCAGTAGTCTGTAAGTTTTTTGTACCTCCACATGGTAAAGCCTGCAAATAATCCGCACAATACTAAGCCGAGTCCCAATCCTGCAATTTTATTTCTTACAGATAGGTTGGAGAGGCAGAATGCTAGTCCAGCAATAAGGGGATATATCAATGCATTATATCTCACGGTAAATGCTATAAATAATACGATAGCATGATAGATAATGATCTTTTTGCTGGGTTGGTGTATAATCCATAACAACAAAGCAAACCAGATGCAACTAAGACTCAGGAAAAAGCCATCACTGCTAATCATATTGGATAGGTGCAGAAATAGCGGGTTGAACACAATGAAGATCAAGAGAATTGTTTGTATAACTCTGCCTGGTTTATAAAAGTAGAAAATGGTAAACAATAAGTAGAGTACACTACACTGAATGAATAAGTATTGAAAGGCCACCAGTATATAATCTGGTTTAGCAATAATGCTAAATAGCCGGAGGAATTTTGAATATCCAACGAGATATGTATTTATGGTTAGGTTTTTATCAGCGGCATTGAGATACGAAAAAGAATCCCCATGGATATAACTGGCAAAGGGATATAGGTATTTGAAAATGGCAAACTGGATGACAATGGCTGCCGCGGCCACGCAAAAGACAATCCTGTTACGACGATTATTGAACAGGAAATCCTTAAAGGAGAGGTGACAAGCCGGTGTGTTTTGTGTAGTATTCATATATTCATATTTAACTTCATGCTTTACATGTTCATTACTGCTTTCAATTTCCTGTATTGTAATGGCGTTATTTTTTTAAGTCGTAAAAATTGCCGGTGAAAATAAGCGACGGTATTATAACCACTCTCATAGCCGATGTCTGTGACTGGTTTGTCGGTTTGTAATAACTGGTGGCAGGCATAACCTATGCGGACTTCGTTTAAGTAGGTGATATAAGTTTTTTGGGTGCGGCGTTTAAAGTAATGACAAAAAGAAGGTACACTTTTACAAGCGATGGCCGCCACATCTGATAAAGAAACCGGTTCATGAAAAGTGTTAGACGTGTATTTATATATCCGATCAATACAATCCTTATCTGAATGATTAACGTTATGTATCTCCTTTGACGAGAGTATGGCAAAGGGCTTTGCCGAAGCCATTAATTGCAGACATTGTAACAATAAAATTATACGGTTGCCATCAATAGCTGTTTCCAGAGATTTGATCAATAGGTGTAGCTGGTGTGTGGTGGTGTCGGTTATTTGTAAGCCATGAGTCGAAATGTCAAGCAGTTGTTTTATAAGGTGACATTCCGGTAAATTTAAAAAATCCTTTCCCCAACAATCGTCTTCAAAATGAATAATTATAGCGCTGATTTGGGATTTGTCTTTTTGCTGGAATTGGTGTGGGAGATTGCTACCTAGGAAATATATATCACCGGTTTTAAAATTTCCTACATGCTTTCCTATTCGAACATGGCCTTGACCTTCGGTGAAAAGTATCAGTTCATGGGCCATATGTTGGTGCCAACCCGTTTCAAAATTTGGGCTACGGAAAGTAGCGGCAACAAATGATTTATTTGATTTTAACGGTAATTTTTGAACAATGGGTTTCATCTTGCTCTATTTAATATTCATTGATTCTCTATTCGTAATAGATGCTAACGGAGGTTCGGGTATAACTATAATCGATTTTTCTTTAGCGGTTATATTATTTGTTTTTTGATATAGGCGTTTCATTATTGGTTTTTCAACTAATTTGTAAAAGACTAGAGCGATGGCAACCGCAATAATTACTTGTAGCCAAATCATGGCATCGGCAGGAAGGAAAACACCTACTTGTTTATACAAGATTGTAAACAGTGTTAGTACAATCAGGTGTACCAGATATATGGAATAGGAAGCATCGCCCAATAGCATAATCCATTTATTATTAAATAATCGAGTCAGGTAGGCATTTTTTTCCAGGATAACACAACCCGCCACTAAACTACTACTGGGGATGCCCCATAATAGAAAGCGGTCTAAGCTTTGGGTGCCATTTATGGTATTCAGATAATACCAGACACCGCCAAACCCAAATCTTATTAGCAATCCGTAAGATGTAAGGCCGATTATTAAACAGATAATTCCAATAATCACCGGTATTTTTTGGCTACATATATATAATTGGCATACTATAATACCTAGTACAAATTCCAGTATAATAGGATTGGTAATAAATTGTAGTCTAAGATCATCAGTGTTTAGTAACATTCCTATTATAACTAATAATAAAATAAAGACTGGTAGGAGTATTATTTTGTTCTTTGCATTACAAATGATCAAGGAGAAAAATAATATATAAAACAGCCATTCAAAGCATAGGGTCCAACCTACAGATAATAAGGGTTTAAAAACTTGAATATCCCCGGAAACTGGAACGATCAATAATGTATTAAAGAAAGAACCTATCATTTTGATTAATGATGAATACGTATCACCTTTAAAGACCCAGGATTGTATTAATAAAATTGCGAAATAGAACAATGAGGCAATATAGTATACAGGGTTAATGCGGTAAAAGCGTTTTTCTAAAAAAGGCCAACCTTTATCGGGGCCTCTTAAATTATTAGCTATATACATTATGATAAATCCGGAGATAACAAAGAATAGATCTACTCCAATACAACCAAAATTATTTAGATGATAGAAGTTTTGTTGCCAGGATGTGTTGTACTTCATTTGCATATCCATTGAGTGCTCATATACTACCAGCAAAGCAGCCACAGCTCGCAAAAATTGTATGGAGTTGAGTTTCATTGTGAATGTTGAAGCGTTAATCCGCCTTTTCTATAGTTTCGGCGGACAAGTGGTAAATTAAGTTACAAGCTTCAAGTTGTAATATGCAAACGAGTATGATTAGTAACAAGTTGCATCTTTAGTGCTAAGTACTCAGTACTTTCTCCCCCTTCCCCACAAACACCTTATTATTAAACAAAGAATATTTCATTATACAATAAATCGCCCTGAACCCATCCTTCCAGCCAATCTTCTTGCCTTCGGAAAATGTTCTTCCGTAATAACTTATCCCAACCTCATAAATACGTATTCCTGGTACCATAGAAATTTTAGCGGTCACTTCCGGTTCAAATCCGAATCGCTTTTCGTGTAAGTAAATGCGTTGGATGATGTCGGTGCGGAAGAGTTTGTAACCTGTTTCCATATCAGTGAGGTTCAGGTTGCCAAACAGGTTACTTAGGAATGTAAGAAATTTGTTGCCGATCGAATGCCAGAAGAACAGGATGCGGTGTGGATTGCCGCCCATAAATCGGGAGCCGTATACCACATCTGCCGAGCCGAGTACAATGGGTTTCAGCAACGTATTGTATTCGCCCGGATCGTATTCCAGGTCAGCATCCTGTACCAATAAGTATTCGCCGGTTGCCTGGGCAATACCCGTATGGATAGCCGCACCCTTTCCCTGGTTTATATCATGCTTTATATATTTGAAGTAGTTGATGGTCAGGTTGGCATTGCTGCCTATATAGTTCTGGATAACGGCCTCCGTATTGTCGGTACTGCAATCATTTACAATGATCACTTCCTTCTCAATATTGCGTATCAGCTTTACCGCATTGATACGATCCAATATCAAAGTGATGTACTTTTCTTCGTTGTAAGCAGGAATGATGATAGATAATTTCTTGATAGGAGATGCTACGCTGGTGTCGGTTTCGGTAATGAGCTGGCTGTTAGCCGGGTCATTGACCGCAGGCCTGAATAAGGTTTCCATAATAGTTCTAAGTTTTTAGTTCTTAGTTCTAAGTTGTGTTTTGCGTGCAGCCTGTAGCTTGCAGCGTGAAGCTGGCTTTCTGCTTTCGGCTGTTCCTCGAAGATACAATGTGGATGAAGCGATTCCTAACAGTTTCTGGTCATAATTGGCAATACATAGTCATAAAATGACGTGTTTATTACCGTTATACTACGCATTCAACGAATTAGCAAACTCCGTAGGCGTAACGCCATAATAGTTCTTGAACGCCGTGCTGAATGCTCGGGCCTTGGTGTAGTGTAAGGTCAGTGCTACTTCTTTTACATCTTTACCAGCCTCTAATAAGAAACGGGCGCGCTCCATGCGTTGTTTCAGCTTGTAGTCGCGGATGCCGATGCCGTAAATGTGTTTAAAGCCTTGTTGTAATACGTTTCTGCTAATGCCGAACTGGGCGGAGAGATGTTGGGCGGTGTCGCCATTGGCGCAGTGGTTGTCAAGCTCCTGTTTGAAGGAGTAGATGGCATGTATTACATGCTTCTTGAATCTCTTTATTTTTCCTTGCTTCATGGCAGGTCGGTTTAATGGTAAATGGTAAGGGCTTACGGGGTTCATCCTTCCTTGAGCAGGAACTGGCCTTGTGTATATTCCAAAAACTGCTGTGGCGTTTTAAATACCACGCCCAGCTCATGCTCCCGGTCGTAATCATCGCGTACGATCATGGTATTGTTTTTCGTCAGGCGGAAATACAGCGCATAGAAGATGATCTTCACAACAATAGTACAGTAGATCTCGGCCTTGCCTTCATGGTACATCGTCCATAGGTGGGCCGGTGTTAACGCTTTTAGTTCCCGGGGGCCGGCAAATTGAAAGTCGTGCACAAAGGTGTCGAACGGATTGCTGGGATAAATCAAACCAAAATCTACATATGGTTCAGGGGGTGGGTTCAGGGGATGGATCACAAAGACCGAATCATCCAGGTTCATACAAAATTCCAGTCCCTGGGGGTTGTCGTACAAACCCAGGTGATTGTCTAGAAAGGCATATATGTGTTTGCCCGCCCTGGTCATAATGATGATATTACAGATTACCGGGAACTGGTTTCACGTTTGCCGATTGCCGTTTGCCGATTCAAGCTACATATTACTTATATACGTTCTCATATAATCAAAAAAATCCGCCGGCTCGTCAAAATTATTCCCTGTTATCACCACCCGTTTATCCTCTTCTTCATTATACACACAAACCTCCCCGTTGCTCTTCCTGAAACTCAGCTCGCAATAAAATTCGGGCTTATCCGCCATACAAAAAACCGTGGCAACGCCTTCGTGAAAAAGCTCTATCAGCCGGTGCGGACTAACAAAATGTAACTGCTCTACCGTCTTGATCCCCGATAATTTGCTGAATTGTTCTACCGTAACGTCTTCTAAAACGATCTCCAGCGTATATTCCGGTTTCTTGGGAAGATCGGGCCATTTGGCGGCTATATCAAACATCCCGAATTCATCGAGGGTAGTCTCCACCAAAAATGGATTGATATAATGACCCATATTGGCCCGTAGGTATTGTGCGATGGCGTTTCTGGTTGGCCTCATGTGCAATAGTTTAATAGTGGTAAGTATTACCGGTTGTTGCATCATGAGCTACAAATCTGCCGGCCCAATAGCCGGAACCAAGCTTTTATTTTACAACCCAATTTACAACGATACCGGGGTACTATAATTGACTTTTATATTATGATTTGCCCTTTTTGCTCACATTTAGCCCTGTTTGTTAGCGTTATACCCGCCATCCTGCAACCATTCCGAAGCGCTGATGTTGTAAAAGTTACTGAAGGCATTACTGAACGAACTGGGCGAGGCGTAATTTAGAATAAAGGCTACTTCCTTGATCGACTTACCGGCTTTTAATAGTTGCCGGGCTTCTTCCATGCGTAGTTGTAACTTGTATTGCCCAATCGGTTGGTGGTACTTTTCTTTAAACACTTCCTGCAGCGCGTTTCTGCTAATGCCATGCTCCGTGGCCAGGGTGGCCGTGCTCTTGCCATTAGCGGGGTTCGCATCGATAATCTTTTTTATCTGTGCCACCACTGCAACAATCCCCCGCTTATAATTCCTTTTTGGCATACACGCCTGTTTAAATGAATAGTGGTAAATGAATAAAAAGCGCGTCCTGGGCCACATTCATTCAGCATTGTGTTGCCAATTAGTTTCTAACAGCCAACTACAATAGTAATTGTATTAATAAAAACTGCAGGTAAATACGCTGCGTTTCAACAATACAATCACATGAGCGTGCGAAAGTCGCTACAGGATCAGGCCGGTCACCTGGACCCGGTGTTGTTCTCTTTTGTATGCAAGTTACTGAGAGTGTTTTTATTTTCAATTATCTATCAGTTCATGTTTTGCCCACTTCGGTTGTACTTTCACCGTTTTGGCAAAATTCTGAGTAAGGCATTTATTATATTTCCTACCAAATTACCAGACTAATATTTCTGTGGCAATTGAAAAAAAACGTTTTATATATGCTGATACATTGGTTTCGTTCACCTTTATCGAAAAGTAAAATATTTTTTTATTGGGCGGCTTCAATTATATATTTGTGAAATTAGGTGCCCACAGAACGTCTACATAACGAAAAAGCGCTCCTGGAGCAGGTTGCGCATGGGGATGAAAGTGCATTTCGCATCGTTTTCGATCATTATCGCGATGCGATCTATGCTTTTGCGCTCAAAGTACTCCACCACGATACCATCGCCGAAGAGATCGTACAGGATGTGTTCCTGAACGATCTGGATCAACCGCTCGGGCTTATCTGTTGTTCGCAGCTTTGCCGATTTCCTGTACATCATAGCCCGGAACCATACTTTTAATGCCCTGCGCCGGCTGGCCCGGGAAAAGAAGCTGGTCAACGCTTCCTCCGAACAACCCGATATAGCGGGCGTATCGGCTGAGGCCATTATTTTACAACTTGATTACGATCGCCTCCTGCATCAGGCCGTAGCGCTATTACAACCCGACTGGAATATTTGTTTCAACGGTATCTCAACAAAGCGGCATCCGGCGACGAACTCCGGGAGCTGATGGAACTGTTGCAACAATCCACCCATTATTCCGGGATCAAAGCGCTGCTCGACAGCGCCTGGAACAACCTTGCCATAGAATACCATTTGCCTGCGGCTAAAACCGATGCGGTGTTTAACGCTATCCTGGCCGCTGACCGGGCCACCGATGCAGCAGCCGCAATGCCATACCGCCCGGCCCGGCGCGTGTTTATATTGAAACGCCTTGTTGTTGCTGCGGCCATCCTGTTACTGCTCACGGCCGGCTGGTGGTTCTTCTATTTTAATAAACCAACGCCGCCGGCAACTAAAGAAACGCAACAGCCCGGCTATTACGCGGTTTGCGAATATCTCCGCCGTGTTGAGTATGCTGGAGAAAACGGGGAAAGGCAACGAGGCAACAAGACAACAAGGCAACGAAGCATAAAGGCAACGAGGCATAAAGGCAACACGCTGCATGAGTAATGGTTAATGGGTAATCGGGAGCCGTGAATCGTGAATCGGCAACCGGCAACTGGTAACCGGTAACTGGTAACCTGCAACTGCATTATAATCCACAAACCCGTAATAATCCGTAATCCTTTGAATTGCTAGTTCATACATCAGATGTTTAAAGAAAATGCAGCTTCTCTGAAATATGGGAGGCTGTGTTTTTTAAACCCTGAGCCGAAAAACATATCTCAGTAAGCAGGTAACCAGGAGCCAAATCAGCTTTATGCTGTATTTGCTTACAGCTTACGGCTTACGGCTTACAGCTTACCGCTTACGGCTTACAGCTTACGGCTTACAGCTTACAGCTTACAGCTTACGGCTTACAGCTTACCGCTTACGGCTTTCAGCTTGCAGCTTACAGCTTACAGCTTTGTATTCAGCGTGCTTTAAGCATTTAGCTTTTGATTTTCAGCTTTTAAGCTGTATTTGCTTGTGGCTTGCAGCTAATAGCTTTGTATTCAGCAGGAAGCGGGCAACGTGCAGCGTGCGGCCCTCATTAGGATAAGAGTTTCTATTGATTTATGTCAATTTGATGGGCTATTGCTCAAATTCTAATCCGATTATTATTTATCGTGTGTTATTTTTACGCCCAACATCCAGAGAAGCATATTTTTCATAAAAAAGTGATCAGGCCGGTTACAAAACCAGGTCCGGCGTTTACTATTAATATCGGAGCATGATAAAAGGCAACTTGTTTTCTGATACGGAACTAATTGCTGCGATCGGACGAGGAGATGAACTGAATAGCGCCATATTTTTTATTTATCAGCAGTATTCCACTACAATTCAGTCTTTTATTTTAGCCAACAACGGAACTCCACCCGATGCGGAAGATATTTTCCAGGAAACGGTGGTCACCTTCATTGACCTGGTAAAAAAAGACAAATTCAGGGGAGAAGCCAGTGTAAAAACTTTTCTTACCGCCATTGCCCGCAACCTGTGGTTGAATGAGTTGAAGAAAAGAGCGCGGAGCGATGTACGGGAGAAAGCGTTTGAGCACAGCCGCGAATCAAGCGAGTTGGATGTAAGCCAGCATATGGCCGACCGCGAAGTGAAGCAACAGTTTTTGAGCGTGTTGAATCAACTGGGGGAGTCCTGTAAAAAATTACTCACCCTGTTCTATTACGAGAATCTATCAATGAAAGATATTTTGCATCACCTGCCATACGAAAATGAACAGGTGGTCCGTAATAAAAAATATAAATGCCTGCAGTCGCTGACGGAACTGGTGAAACAAAACCCCGTCATTGCCGGGCTGGTAAACCAACAGGTAAAATAATTTTATGGAAGGCCGTAATGAACATTTACTGATCAATTATCTCGACAGGACCCTGGAGGAAAAGGAAATGCGGGAAATGGAAGCGTTGATCAACAACGATCTGGAAACGCGCAAACAATGGCAATACCTGCAACTGGCAGTGGAAGCGGTTGAATATGCAGCATTGTACGATCAGGTGGCGGCGGTAAAAGAGCAATATAAAACCATTCAGCCGGCAGAAGTATTGCAAGCGCCACAAAAACAGGCAGTAAGAATTCGTATGCGCCGCGCGTTTAGTGTGGCCGCGGGTTTATTGTTGTGCGTGATTGGATTAGGTGCATATAAATATTTTACGGTCAGCGCAACACAAGTTTATGAAAAAGCGTTTGTACAATATACACTATCAACTACCAGAAGCGGCGCAACTGTCAATGAGTTAGAGCAGGCGTTTCGAAATAAGAACTGGAACACTGTCATTGCCGCGCTTAACCGTTCTTCCTTAACAGATAATAAAGCCTTATTCCTGGCCGGTATGGCCCATCTGCAATTACAACAGTATGCAGAATCCAACATGTTGTTTGAACAGGTGCTGGCCAACAATGCCCAAACAGGGGATGATTATTTCCAGGACGAAGCCGAGTTTTATGCGGCAATGAGCAACCTGGCCGGGCATAAAACCCGGGAGGCCATTCGCCTCTTAAAGAAGATAAAGGCAGATAAAGACCACCTTTACAACAAACAGGCGTCGCAGATTGGAAATATCGATCTTAAGATATTGACACTCAAGGCCGGCAAGTAATTAGAAATAATTTTTATAAAAAAGATTGATTTCGCGGTTACGTTCTCTTTGCCAGCTTTTACTAATTAATAGAACCAGCTCTTTAAATATTTCCCTTGCACGTTCGTGAGGATTTGAATCATAATATCGGAAACCTGATCCCGGCTTGCCGGTGAGACAGAGAAACCTGGATGGTTCCTTCTTCACGAATATCCCTACACATTCGTGAGGATTTGAATCATAATATCGGAAACCTGATCCCGGCCTGCCGGTGAGACAGAGAAACCTGTATGGTTCCATCTTCACGGATATTAGCTTCGCATTCGTGAGGATCTGAATCATAATATCGGAAACCTGATCCCGGCTTGCCGGTGAGACAGAGAAACCTGGATGGTTCCTTCTTCACGGATATTAGCTTCAAATTCGTGAAGACCAGATCATGATATCGGAAACCTGATCCCGGCCTGCCGGTGAGACAGAGAAACCTGGATGGTCTCCTCTTCACGAATATTTTTTTGGTTCGTTTGGGCGGATCTATATCCGCCAGCTGGCAGATTCAGTCACATACATTTATTTTTACGCTGAACGCAAAACGCGTAACGCATAATGCGGAACGTCCTTAAAGAGATCTCAGGCTTTGGGCGTTTAGCTTTCGGCGTTAAGCTTTTTGCATTCCTAAACCCTAATGTTGATAGCACCCCTTGAAAAACAATGTTACGACCTGATTTAATGATTTTGTTTTCAGTCGGTAATCGGGCGGCCCAGCAATGGAGCCCGGTTACCTTCTTTTATGCTAAATGCAGAACGCTGAACGCTGAACGTAGCATGCTCTTTGTAAATGATCTCAGGCTTTAGGTAGTAGCCTTGAGCCTTCAGCATTATCATACATTATTCATTCGTGACCACGGATGGAACTAATAAAAAGTCGACGTTATTGACCTCAAAGGATAACGCAGCACATGCTGTAGTCCGGAGTACACACATCAGAGCAATTTTTTAATCCGTATTTCTATGTAAACCACGTCGACTTTTTTTTCCTTTAAGCAGTATTATTCCCACCAACACCACTGCGGCCATTCCGCTCAATACAAGCAACCACCAGTTACCTATACCTGCTTTTACCAATGGCTGCGTATCGCCGGTAATAATTAAATGCGCCCAGTAGTTGGGTGTTTTGTGCAAGGCATTGCTGTGCAGGTAATCGAGTTTGGCCTGTCGCAATGCTTTTGATTTGGTATATCCCTTTTGCAGATAAATATGAAATTGACGCAGGATAGCGGCGGTAGCCTCGTCATCGGCTTTCCACAAACTGTTTACGATGCTGGCGCAACCGGCGTAGGCAAAACCGCGCGTAAGGCTCAGCACGCCTTCGCTGTTCACTAATTGTCCGTGCCCCGTTTCGCAGGCGCTGATGATGAGCAGTCGGGTTGCATCCATATTAAGGCCATACAATTCTTCCAGGTACAGGGCATCGTTGTTGGGTTGTTGGGTAGTGGGGTAGAAGGCAATGAACGATGCGGCGGGATTGCCGGTATCGGCAATGGCATGTGTGGCCAAATGCACAATGGGGTATTGGTTCAGGTTAGTTACGAACTGGTGTTTGGTGGCCTGCTGGTCGGTAAAAGACCGTCCGGGTAATTGCGCAATTTCCTGCGCTGATGCGGGCAGTTGTTGCAGGTAATTGTATTCGTGATGCGGGAAGGTGATGCCGTTTTTGGCAAACGGTGCAAAGGCCAGGGTTTGCAAAGAAGCAGCGGGCGATGCTTTGGCTGCATTCGTTACAATAAACTGCGAAGAGAATTGATAACTGATCTCGTTGGTTTCGAGTAATGGCTTTGCATCATTGCCTGCCGAAGCGGGCAACGATTCAAAAGGCAGGTAATACAATAAGTTGTCGGGAATGATGATCCACTCGGTTTTGTCGCCGGCAATGGATTGCAGTGGTTGTACCAGTTGTTTATACAGCAGGGCGCCCCAGTGAGCGCCTTTGAACCGCCGGCCATTTTCTTCGCTTTGCAAAGCGGCGAGCCATTGCCTGATGTTTTGTTGAATGGCAGCAAAGGGATCGATGGCGATCTGTTTAAAGCCCCACTTTGTGATCACAAATACATTCAGCGTGTTGCCCGTTGCATAAAAACTGATGACGGCTTGTTGCGAGGTTATGTATTGCTGAATGGTGTCGGGGTGGGGATACGATTCGCTGTATTTGAGTTTATAGTAAACGCTGTTCTGCTCAATGGCGTGTTGCACCTGCGCCAGTTGTATTTCAAAGGCTGCTTTTTGGCTGGTGAGCGAAGCGAGGGCGGTGCTGTCGGTCGTTTGATCGCTTTTAATACTTAACCGCGCGAGGTTGTATTTGATATTCCGTTCCTGCTGTATCAGCGAGGGATCAATGCCGGGCAATTTGCGAAAGCCTTTTTCTGTAAGCCCGCTGTACATGACCGATGCCTTGTTTCGTTCGGCGATCACAAAGGCCTGTTGCTGGTAGCCTGCCCCGGGATGCAATTGTTGTAATTGCAAACACATGCCAACCGCATATTGGTACACCTGCTGGTTGTTGTTCTTCAAAAACAATTTGGCGTCATCGGTGTCGCAGCTTTTTTCAATGTAGCGTAATAAAGCAATAGCGCTGGTATACGTGGCCAGTGCCGCTGTTGCATGGGCTTCGTTGTGGTTGGCCTTGTACAGCGCTTCGAACGTACTTCCTTTTTTAAGCAGGGCGTCGAACAACCGGTACGAGGTAAAGGTGCCGGTAAAGCTGGCAGGGTTGGCGTTGGGATCGGTATCGCGGAAATGCCCGCTGAATACAACGATGGCTTGCTGGTAAGCCTGTAAAGCTGCTTCGTATTGTTGTTGCTGTACCAGCAGATCACCGCGGTACAGGAAGTTCATTCCGGTGTAAGTGGTGTTGTGCTTTGCTTTATGCGCGGCCAGTTGGTGTTGATAGCGGTTCAGGTAATAGTTGGCCGAATCGGGTTGGTTTAACTGCAGGTGCGTATGCGCCAGCTCGTTGTAAACGCGTGGCATTGCAACGGCATTCACCTTATGTAACCATTCCAATGCTTTTGGGTAATTGCCCATGGCCTTATAGGCCACGCCCATATTCAGAAAGATGTGGTTATTATATACTTTTTGGTTACAGATGGTTTTATATATGGCAATGGCCTGTTGGTACAATCCCAGTTTATTGCAGGCGGCCGCAATGTTGATCTCCACGTACACAATGGAAGCCGCGTCTTTGGTTGGGTTCTTATTAATGATCTCCAACGCATGGGTGAAATAATTGCGGCTTTGTAAATAGTTGCCGTTCTCGTAATACAACACGCCGAGGTCGTTGTACAGCCGTTCTATTACGGGGATGCCGGGAAAGCGTTGGGCCAGGGCTTCTGCCTGCAGTAAATAATAGCTGGCCGAGTCAAAATTGTTGAGGTGATAATATACCGATCCGGTCAACTCTGCTACTTCATACGACAACGAATCGCTCCATTGGGAATTGCGTTTTTTAATGTGTTGCGCGTGCCGGTAAGCTTCGAGAGCCTGCGCGAAGTTGGCGCGGTTATCGAGCAAAATGCCTTTGCGCAAATGGGCAAAGAACAGGAGGGAATCGGGGGCCGTGCCTTGTTGTACTGCCAGATCGATCACCTGTTGAAAGGTGGCCAGCGCCAGGCTATCGGTAGCATCGGTGGGATTGTCGAGCTTAAAAAGGTGGCTGGCCTTTTTGTAAAGGGCCTGGATGGTAGTGGGGTTCACCGGGTTGCCGACGTTATAGGAACACATCAGCCAGCAGGCCAGCAGCAGCCAGCCTTTCCATGCAATACACCGTAATGTGGTCCTCACCATTTTTCCCATGGGTTGGCGAAGATAAGGTGATTGGGTATATGAGATGAATGGCGGTCAATTGCCGGAAGCAAGTGACCGCTGTAAGTTTTAGTAAGACAAGCCTGCAATGACCAGGAACGGCGGCCGCGGTTTTTCAGCCACGAGCCTGTACTCGAACATGTTCTGCCGTTTGGTACGTACTTCCTGTTGTAAGGAAGCAGGGATGCTCGATACCTTGTCGTAATAGATCATCTCTACCGTGATCTGTTGCTTTGCTTTTTTGCTGCCGTCGTTCAGCCGGTAAGAGAACTTTATTCTTTTACTGTCGCCGTTTTTGACATTGGGGCCAAAGAGGCCGTCGCGCAGTGATTTTTTCAGGTTAATAACGCCGCTTTTACTGCGCACACGCAGTTTCTTGCCATTGGCGCTTTCCGACGGGTCATCATCGAACGCGCATTTGTTGTTACCGCCGTTGTTGAGGCTGTCGGGGTAGTCGGTATCGTCGCTCACATCGCAGATGGATGGTGCATTGGGGTCGGCATTGAAAATGGGCATGGCGAGGGTATCATGCTGAGAAAGTACATAGATGCTGTCCATGTACGTCATACCGGCAAGGATCAATTGGCTTATGCAGGTATCCTGGGTGCCTTTCTTAACAAAGCCAATCTTATAGCGTACGCCGGTCTCGCTTTTGGCGAGGTTGATAGTACCATTGTTTTTGTTGATATCGAGCCCTTCGGGCCAGGACAAATAAGTACCCTGGATGCCGGTATTATTCAAGGGTTGAACCTTGTGATCGGCGCCATTACTTTGCGTTTGCAGGTAAATGATACTGTCCCCGTAATTGGGGGCGTTAGGGCATTGGCCTGTACTACTTGTTGTGAAGGTGTTTGCATTCTCAGACGTATTTTCTGGCTCAGCTTTGGCATTATCTGCTTTGTTGCAGGCAACAAACACCAATAGTAATACGAATGGCAGCAAAAGACAAATACACTGTTTGCTTTTCATCTAAGTTTCGGTTTTTAACGGGGGATCTCAATTTCAGGAAAGGTTAGGTCATGTACCAGCGTGTTTTCACCGTATTTGAACGGATATGAGATAACAAATATTCGATTTTTGGGTTATAATACACGAATATATATAATGCTGCTATTTACGATACTGGTTTTCAGAAACTTACAAGTTAGTGATTTTCATTAGTTTAATTGAGGAACGGAAGGAATGACAACTTATGGTTTGTAGTTTATGGTTTATTGTTTGTAGTTGCTGCCGCGCTTTGAAAAGCTTTATTATTTCTAAAACCCAGTTATGCCAGCACGCAGCGAGTTTCCGCCGACAAAAAATAACTGCCCGAATAAATAAACCACAAACCACAAACCACAAACAACAAACAACAAACAACAAACAACAAACAACAAACTGCAACATTATTGCTCTGTTTCAATAACCGGAATTGCATCCTGTTTTTGTATGGTCTTCATCTTATACAAATGAAATGCCGGCAACAGCACGGTATAATTGACCAGGTTGAAAGCGCCAACCAGCCAAAGGGAAATGTTGAATTCATTGAGAGGGGACCTGGACCAGGGTTGCTCCCTGGTATATGCATGCATGGCGATATAAGCCAATACCAGGAATACGATAAAACCTGCGGCGCCAATGGCCAGGATCAAATAATAACCTGTTACGGCAGTGGCATACCAGATCAGCAAACACAATTCCAACGACCAGAACACCCAGTATAGGGAGGAGCCGTTTTGGGCCGGACTGAACAATAAGCCAACCAGGTGCAGCACTATCATTACCGCCAGGATCTGATATGGTTTCTGATAATACAGATTATCATTGAAATAAAAGCGGCCTCTGTCTTCTTCCGAATTGGTTGAACTGCTAATTAATACTATTACCGGAAATATCAGCAGCCCTACCAGGGGTATATTGACGATCCAGTACAGCCAGGAAGTTTTTTGCCGTACGCTGATGAAGTATTCTACCAGGAATTTTCGGTAGTACAATACCACGGCTATCAGGCACAGGAGGCCGGAGGCTATGGTAATGATAAGCATAAATACCGATTGGTCGGAGTAAATTAAAGGTATGGCGGTATGAAAGTAAGTGAGCGGATAAACGTATAACGCTATTACCAGCAAATTGATGCTCAATCGTAAGACGTAAAACAGGCAAATGGCTCCCGGCCCGGTATAGTTGTGTGCAAAATCAATGCGGAATATTTTTTTGAAACTTTTATTTTGAGCGGCGGCGTAAAAACATTCACCCGCAATGATAAATACCATGCACACCGAGGCAATCAGGTACAGGTAGGTGAGGATGGTGAGGCTGCCGGGGCGGTCACCTGAGATCTGTATGCTAAAAAGGTCGTCGAGCTTCAGCGAGCGGTACCAGGTATTGTAGGGTGAATAATTATGAAAGGCGCTGCCCTGGAACAAAAGGGGAAGGGCAAACGTAAACAGGGCCAGAGGTAAGAAATACAGCAGTCCACGTTTGCCGAAACACAGAAAGCCAAATACCAGGGAAGGCAAAAAAGTAGGATTGAGCAATGCCGACTTCAGCACGCGCAGGAACAGATATTCCCTCATGAACGCCGCTTTGTTCAGGAAATAAACAACAACAATGGTGAGCAGTACGATACTAAAAGCGATGGCGGCCTGTTTCCATTTTTTGAATACCCAGCCGATGCCTGCCCATAACAACCCGTTTCTTACAATGAAAGCCGGCATCTCCATTATAAATGCTTTATTGTAATCGTTGGGATAGAAGCTAAAGAGCCTGTAATCGTGGTACAACTGCAGGGCTGCGGTAACAACACCGGCCAAAAAGATCAGTGGCAACACTTTTATATAGGAGCTACGGATATCATTCATAGAAGAAGAGGATTAATGGGGCAAAATACTATGGATGTGGTAGAAATGCAAATAGTACAGGTGACTAACGCCGCCTACAGGTTTTTCCTTTTTGTATTATCTTCAGCGTTCATTAACCAAAAATCTTTTTTTATGAAATTAAAAGCATGTTCGCTTTTTGCGTCCCTCTTTTTTGCGCTCAGTAGTACCGCATTTTCAGCCAACATTCCCATTACCGGTGAACAGATCGTGACTGGCGAAACCGACTGGACCTTTTATGCCACGCCGGTTGCAGCGGGCGCTACGTATAGCTGGCATGTATATTCAGGCACTATCGTGGCGCAAAACACAGATCCGGCTGCAGGCCCTTTGTATGTTACGATCCATTGGTATCAGCCCGGGCTGTATCAGGACTATGTCGAGATATCTGACAACCAAGGGAATTCAGGGATATTTGATGTGTATGTGGGCGTAAACTCCTTTACTACCCACGAGACAATGTCTACCCTTCGACTGCCGCTTAGGGCGGGGGAGAATGTTATGACAGTCCCTATGTATGTAAGGCTTGAGGCTATACGCTACATAGAAGAAAAGCGAAAGAAAGTAGCTTAAAATTGAAAGCAGAAAAATGAAGGTTGATCTTCTCTTTCATCCTTCAACCTTCATTTTTTTCTCACAGATATAAATAGTAATCTTTCAATAATTCCACAAACTCCGGCGTATAGGAGCCATCTTCCTGCTGAATGGTGAGTTCGAACGTGGGTGCAAAATGATCGGGCGTTCTGCAATAATGCAATATGGCCCTGAAAAAGGAATGCCGCGGGCTTTGTTTGATGAACAGCTTTTCGATGAGCGAAAAGTTATGGTAAGCGGCCAGGTTATTGAAATACTCCCAGCGATGGTAGGGGAGCAGGATGCCGAAAGACCCGTGGGGTTGCAGGTTATTACTGATCACGGGCAGCAGTTCATCGAGCGTGAGCAGCTTGCTGTGTTTGGCTATTTGTTCTCCCTCGCTGGCCGATTGCAGGTCGTCTTCAAAGAACGGCGGGTTGCTGATGATGAAATCGTATTTCAGGGGGAACCGGAAGCTGCGGGCGTCGCCGGGGAATGCCTTCAGGCGCTCTTTCCAGCCGTTCTGGCCGATGTTCTCCTTTAGTTGCTTGAATGCCCCTAGGTCAATTTCAATTCCGTGTATTTCGGCCTCAGCGCGTTGAGCGAGCATCATCATAAGCAGGCCGGTGCCGCTGCCAATATCAAGTACCGTGGAATACTGCGGGATCTTGGCCGCGAACCAGGCGCCAAGGGTACAGGCATCGGTACAAACCTTCATCGCGCACTGGTCCTGGTGGATGGTGAATTGTTTGAATTGGAAATAGGAGTTAGCCATGAATCTGTTTGTGGTTTGTGGTTTGTTGTTTATGGTTTGTGGTTTTTCATTCGGGCGGTCATTTTTGTCGGCGACCTGCCGCATGCTGGCAAATCCGGGGACCAAAAAAAATAATAAAGCTTTTCAAAGCGCGGCAGCAACCACAAACCTCAAACTACAAACTTTTTAAAATTCCGCTCTCGCCGTAGGGCTCACCGAAAGTTCACTAAAATCACCATTGAGATACTTATAATACCCTGTCATAGCGATCATGGCGGCATTGTCGGTACAGTATTGAAAGGCGGGAATGAAGGTCTGCCAGTTGTTCTTCTGGCCTAATTCCGTAAACGCTTTGCGCAAGCCGCTGTTGGCAGATACGCCGCCGGCGATGCAGAGGTGTTTGATGCCCGTGGTACGGGCGGCGGCTTTTACCTTGTTCAGCAAAATACTCACGATGCGGTGCTGAATGGACGCGCAGATGTCGGCCAGGTTCTCCTCTATGAAGCGGTTGTTGGCGGCCGTGTTTTCCTGCAAAAAATACAGGATGGCGGTTTTAAGTCCGCTGAAGCTGAAGTTCAGTCCGGGTATTTGCGGCTCAGGAAATTTAAACCGGTTGGGGTTGCCCTGTTGGGCGTATTTATCTATCAGCGGTCCGCCCGGGTAGGGCAGGCCTAAAAGTTTGGCTGATTTATCGAAGGCTTCACCGGCCGCATCGTCCATGGTTTCCCCGATCACTTTGAGCGAGAGCGGCGATTCGCAGAGCACGATCTGGGTATGGCCACCGCTTACAGTTAAGCAGAGGAAGGGGAAATCGGGTTTCGGGTCTTCAATGAGGTTGGCGAGCACATGCGCCTGCATATGGTGAACGGCAATGAGCGGCACGTTCAGGGCCAGCGCCAGGGATTTGGCGAATTGGGCGCCCACCAGTAACGAACCGATCAGTCCGGGCGCCTGGGTAAAGGCGATGGCATTTACGGTTTGCAACAGGCTGTGAATGGAGGCTTCGTCTGCACCCTGAGCGATAGTCGAAGGAGACGCCGCTTTTTGTAACGCGGCATGCACTACGGGCACTATATTTTGCATATGGGCGCGTGAGGCCAGTTCGGGCACTACGCCGCCGTATGATTCATGAATGGATTGATTGGCGATAAAATTGGAAAGGATGACGCCATCGCGGCAGATTGCGGCCGCTGTTTCATCGCAGGAAGATTCGATTGCTAGGATGGTAATACTCACGCAGCAAAGATAGTTACTGTAGTGAATTATTGGTACCGTGGTTTCTTATAAAACAGTTTGTAGTTTGAGGTTTGTAGTTTGAGGTTGCTGCCGCGCTTTAAGAAGTGAATATATATTTTTAGATTAAAAAACTTCTGGAATGGCAGAGGTTCCCGCACAATAATGACTGCACGAATTAAAGAACCATAAACCATAAACTGCTATTTGCTTCTAATAGCAACTACCGGGTCCATTTTAGCAGCTATTGACGCCGGAATAATGCCCGCCATTACGCCCACAATGATACAGATGGTGATTGCCAGGATCAAAATTCTTGGGGCAATAAATACCGCGAAGCCAAAGATGGCATTGGAAGCCAGTGTTAAGATGAAAACAAGGGAGAGCCCAAGCAGGCCGCCCATGATACAGAGGAAGGCGCTTTCGAGCAAAAATTCAGTAAGGATGACAGAGCGTTTGGCGCCGATGGCTTTCTTCAAACCTATTTGTGAGGTCCGTTCGCGCACGGTCACGAACATGATATTGGCCACACCGAACATACCTACTACCAGGCTCAGGATGGCAATAAACCAACCGCCCATATTGATGCCGCCAAAGATCTCGCTGGCGAAACTGCTGAAGGCATCGATATCGTTGAGGGCAAAATCATCTTCCTGCGTAGGTTTTAATTTGCGGATGGAACGCATGGCGCCGGTGAGCTCATCGCGCAGTTGCTCCATGGGCACCGCATCTTTACCCTGCACCATGATAATGGGGTTGCAGTTCTTCTCGCGCATAAATTCTTTCATAAAACCCACAGGCATCAGAATGCTGTTATCGTATTCCCAACCCCCTACAAAGCTTTTGCCCTGTTTTTTGATGAGGCCTACCACAAGGGCGCGTTTGCCCGATTTCAGAACGACGTTCTTGCCAACCGCTTTTTCGGCTTTGCCAAACAGGGTTTCGGCAATGGTGTAACCCATTACCACCACGTTGGCGGCAAAGTCGTAATCGGCGGGTTGCAGGTAACGGCCGAGTTCAATATCTACCGGTTGTATATGGATGAATTCGTCGGAAATGCCGTAATAGTTGATGCTGTTGATCACATCATTTTCGTACCCTACATAACTGTTATTGCTGATATTGAAAGCAACATTGGCAGCGGCCGGCACTTTTTGTTTTACCAGTTGCATCTCTTCGTAGGTAGGCGAAGGACGTTTCACATAGCGCCACCAGGGATAGTCAGGACCACCGGTGTACACCCATTTATCGATGTAAACGGTGTTGGTGCCAAGGGCTTTGATGTCTTTCTGCACCTGGTATTCGAGGCTGTCGACCGTTGCGAGTACGCTGATGATGCAAAAAATGCCGAAGGCCACCCCGGTCAGCGACAGCAAGGTGCGAATTTTGTGCGATTTAAATTCCTGCCAGGTTAAATTGAGGCTACTGCCCAGTATTTCCAGAACACGGCGCATAACCTAAAAATAATATGAATCACCTGATTGTTGAACCATCTGTGTGTTAAATGGTTGCTTTGGGTGAAGGATGGAAGTTAATTAGCAAATCAGCAAATGGGAAAATGGGCAAATGGAAAGGCAGGAAAAGGCAAAATTAGCAAATTAGCAAATGGGAAAATGTGCAAATGGAAAGGCAGGAAAAGGCGGAATTAGCAAATTAGCAAATGGGAAAATGGGCAAATGGAAAGACAGGTAAAGGCGGCAATCGCACTTCGGCGTTGGACATTGGACATTTGATATTCGACATTACTGTCTTCCCTTTCTCATTCCTTATTTCTAATTTTTAATTCCTCATTTCCCCTAAAAGAGAGTGATTGTCCATGTGCGCGTAAACGACCCGCCTGGTTCCAGCTTATTTATGCCTTCTTTCCCGGGCAATTGCTGATTGGTAGCAACGCTATCGGCTATGCCGCACCAGGGTTCTATACAAACAAAATCGGCGTTTTTGGCGGCCCAGATGCCGAGGAAGGGAAATCCGGGGTAATCGAACCGGAAACCATGCCCGGTTTTATCAGAAGCCAGCGTAACAATGGTTGAGCTCATGCCTTTCAGCACCAGCGCATCTTTCTGAAACAGGTCTTTCGACAGGTTCAACCGGTTGGTAGCCTGCAATAAGGGGATGGGTGATTGTTCTATTAAACCATCGGGAGAAATAGGCCAGCGGGGCGCGGTCTCCGATTGATTGAACTGCAAATAATAATCGGTATACGTGGTGCCCGGCACCAGCGGAATTTTGAACGCCGGGTGAGCGCCTACCGAAAAATACATGGTTTCCTTGCCGCAGTTCACAACTTCGTAGGTAACGGCCAGGGAGTTTTGGAACAGGGTGTACCTGATGCGGAACTCAAAGGCAAAGGGAAAGATGGTGAGGGTTTCAGCATCGTTGCGCAGCAAAAATGTAATGGTGTCACCGGTATGGTCTTCCACTGCAAACTGTTTGTCGCGGGCGAAACCATGCCGCGGAAGCTGGTATGATTGTAAGTTATGATAGTAGGTATTATTTTTTAATGTTCCTACAATAGGGAACAATACCGGCGAATGTTTGCCCCATACTGCGGGATCGCCCTGCCACATATAATCGAGCTGATGTTCTTTATGCACCAGGCTGGTCAATTCGGCGCCTTTGGCATTGATAACTGCTTTGATCTGTGCGTTTTCTATGGTAAACATGGCGGAAAGATACTGAAGAAAGGCAACAAGCAACCAGGTGGTGTTCTTCAACTTACTGCAAACACTTATAACTTATCAGTCAAATGGAAAACCTTGAGGTAATTGTAAAACTTTTGATCGCGGTATTGATAGGCGGCATTATTGGCGCTGAACGGGAATACCATAATAAATCGGCGGGGTTGCGCACGCTGATGCTGATCTGTTTGGGTTCAACCCTGTTCACCATGTTCTCCATGGAAATTGGCAAGGAGGCATCTCCCGACCGTATTGCCGGTGGCATAGTGGCCGGCATTGGTTTTGTAGGCGCGGGCGTCATCTTCAGGGGCGGCGCCGGCATCAACGGCGTTACCACCGCCGCCACCATTTGGGTAACGGCCGCACTGGGCATGGGCGTGGGGGCCGGGCACCAGTACGCTGCCCTGATGGGCTGTATTATCCTGGTGGGCATTCTGTATGCGTTTACTGTTATTGAAACCTGGATAGATCGCATTAACCGTTCACACACCTACAAAATTACCTGTGCCTACCGCGAAAAGGTATTTGAACATTACGAGGCACTGATGAAGCAGCACCGGTTAAAGTTTATAAGAGGGCCGCAATGCCGCGACAATCAAACGGTTTCGGGCACCTGGGAAGCGGAAGGTTCAAAGAAATCGCATGATGCATTTATACACCTGATGCTGGCGGATGTTGGGGTGCAGAAGTTTGAGTTTTGAGGCGTGAAACGGGAGACGGCAAACGTGAAAGGCTCGCGTGTTTTGAGGGGGTGAATGGTCAATGGTGAATGCTTGCCCGCTGAAGCCTTGGCGTAAGCTAATTGCCGGGTGCCTGAGCGCCATCCCGAATGTAGGAAACCCTTTCACGTTTGCCGTTTGCCGATTGCCGATTCACTCCATTTGTGTTACCTTTGCGGTCCTAAAAGGCCATGAGTAGGAAGGCACAACTCGATATAAAACAATGAAATACAACAACGAAATTCATAAACGACGCACTTTTGCCATTATTTCGCACCCTGACGCCGGTAAAACCACCCTTACCGAAAAGTTTTTGCTGTTCGGTGGCGCCATTCAAACGGCAGGCGCGGTAAAAAGCAACAAGATCAAAAAGCACGCTACCAGCGACTTTATGGAAATTGAGCGTCAGCGTGGTATCTCGGTAGCTACGTCGGTAATGAGTTTTGAATACAAAAATATCCTCATCAACCTGCTGGATACGCCTGGTCACAAGGACTTTGCAGAAGATACGTACCGCACCCTTACGGCCGTTGACAGTGTTATCCTGGTTGTAGACAGCGTGAACGGGGTAGAGGACCAGACCCGCCGCCTGATGGAAGTATGCCGCATGCGCGATACCCCGGTGATCGTGTTCATCAATAAAATGGACCGCGACGGCAAGAACCGGTTCGACCTGCTGGAAGAAATAGAAAATGAACTGAAGATTTCCCTGCACCCCATGACCTGGCCTATTAACAGCGGTAAAGATTTTAAAGGAGTGTACAACCTGCACGATAAAAACCTGCTGCTCTTCACCGCCAATACCAAGGCTGCAGATGATGATGTTGTGCAGATCTCGGACCTGAGCCTTCCCCTGCTCGATGAAAAGGTTGGTGAGAAAGATGCCTCCATATTACGCGAAGATGCCGAACTGATAGAAGGGGTGTATGGCGAACTGCCCGTGAACAATTACCTCAGCGGCAAAGTAGCGCCCGTGTTCTTTGGCAGCGCCATCAACAACTTCGGGGTAAAGGAAATGCTGGATACGTTTATTCGCATTGCGCCTATTCCTCGTCCGCGTCCTACTTCGGCGCGCGATATTGCGCCAACGGAAGACAAGTTCTCCGGCTTCATCTTTAAAATTCACGCCAACCTCGATCCCAAGCACCGCGACCGCATCGCCTTTTTGCGCGTGTGCAGCGGCCGGTTCGAGCGTAATAAATACTTTCATCACGTACGGCTCGACAAAGATGTACGGTTCAGCAACCCCTATACCTTCATGGCCCGCGATAAGGATGTGATAGAAGAAGCCTTCGCCGGCGACGTGGTGGGTTTGTTCGATACCGGTAACTTCAAGATCGGCGATACGCTCACCGAAGGAGACAATTTCTTCTTTACCGGCATTCCTTCCTTTTCGCCTGAAATATTTAAAGAGGTGATCAATAAAGATCCAATGAAAACCAAGCAATTGGAAAAGGGTCTGTTGCAGCTTACCGACGAAGGCGTGGCACAGTTATTTACCCAGTTCGGGGGAAATAAAAAGATCATTGGTTGCGTAGGTGACCTGCAGTTTGAAGTAATTCAATACCGCCTGTTACAGGAGTATGGCGCGTCGTGCGAGTTCAGGGCAATGCCTTATTACAAAGCCTGCTGGATCACCAGTGCCGATCCTAAAAAGCTGGATGATTTCACCCGCTTTAAATCGAATAACATAGCTACCGATAAAGACGGCCACCTGGTATACCTGGCCCAAAGTGAATGGTTCCTGAATACCGAGCGTAGCAATAATCCGGATATTGAGTTTCACTTTACGAGTGAGATACATAAAGAAGCAGTTTAGGGTTTGTTGTTTGTGGTTTGTAATTTGTAAGAGTCAGTTTATAGTTTATTGTTTATGGTTTATTGTTATTGCAATGCCGCAGTGACGCGAGGTTGGCAACTGATCGAGTTACGGAATATGAAGAACCATAAACGATAAACCAAAAACCATAAACTATGGTAGTTTTCGAAACCGATCGTTTAGTCATCCGTCGCTATACATTAGAAGATGAAGAGAACTTCTTTCGCCTGAACGGTGATGAGGAAGTGATGCGGTATATCCGGGCGCCCAAGGACCGCCAGGAATGCGCCCTCTTCTTAAAACGGAACCTGGCCTTTTACGAGCAATTTCCGTTGCTGGGCCGCTGGGCCATGATAGAAAAATCGGCCGACACGTTTGTTGGTTCCTTTGCCATAATTCCCGTTGAAACCACTGATCACAGCCGGCATGCCGAAATTCAGTTAGGGTATGCTTTATTGAAAGAATATTGGGGGAAAGGCTATGCCACGGAGAGTACCCTGGCGGGCCGTCAGTACGCTTTTGACGTAATGAAGCTGCCCATGATCGTTGCCATTACCGAAACAGAGAACATCGCCTCACAAAAAGTATTGCTGCGAAGCGGATTTATACAACAGCCCAACATAAAGGAAGGCAATAAAGACCTTTGTTATTTTACCAGCGTGAACCCCAATGCCATTGAAACGGAACGGCTTCATTTATTTCCACTTACATTGCCGCAATTGGAATTGTACCTGAAAGCCAATGACGAACTGGAACAGGCCCTGGGACTAACGCCATTCGGCCGCACCATAGCGCCGCAGGTACGCGACCGGGTTACAAAATTCACGCTGCGGGAAATGCAACAGGCTAACGGCTACGATTACATTTTCCATACGTTCTGGCTGGTGGTTGATAAGCAAAGTAAAATGATCGTTGCGGAGCTGGGGTTCAAAGGTCCGCCCAAAGAAGGCGGCCAGGTAGAGATCGGGTATGGCACCATGCCGGCCATGCAGGGCAAAGGGTATATGACCGAAGCGGTGAAGGGCCTGTTACAATGGGCTACCGCTCATGCCGATATTAACGTAGTGCTAGCCGAAACGCATGTTTCTAATTTACCTTCTATTAAGGTGGTGCAGAAGAATGGATTTCTACAATTTGATAAGAGAGGAGAGATGATTTGGTGGAAGAAGTTTCTCTGAGTATATAGGAATCAGACTTCAGGAAATGAGAAATTAAAAATGAGAAACAGAGAAATGAAAAAGGCAAATACAAAATGTCGAATATTGAATGTCCAATATCGAATGTCGAAGTAAAGGAAAAATGAATTTAACTTTCTAATTCCTCATTTTTTATTTTTCATTCTTCATTTCTTGCCTTCACTTCTACATTCAACATTCAATATTTAACATTCGATATTTTAAAACTCCGGATTAACCCCTGTATAGTTCTGCGGCGTTATCTTCTTCAATTCTTTCTTTACAGCCGGGCTTACTTTTAGTCCGTCAATGAACTCGTGAATGGTTTCCTGGTTGATGCCATTCTTGCCACGGGTCAGTTCTTTCAGGGCCTCGTATGGCTTGGGATAATTTTCGCGGCGTAAAATGGTTTGAATACCTTCGGTCACCACCGCCCAGTTGTCTTCCAGGTCGGTATTGATGGCGCCGGAGTTCAACACCAGTTTGCTTAATCCTTTTTCAATAGATTTTATAGCGAGTATGATGTGGGCAAATGGAACGCCGATGTTGCGCAATACGGTTGAATCGGTAAGGTCGCGTTGCAGGCGGCTCACCGGTAATTTGGCAGCCAGGTGTTCGAGCAGCGCATTGGCGATACCGAGGTTGCCTTCGGCATTCTCAAAATCAATGGGGTTTACTTTATGCGGCATGGCGCTGGAGCCAATTTCTCCTTTCACCGTGCGCTGTTTAAAGTATTCCATGGAAATGTAGGTCCAGATATCGCGACAAAGGTCAATAAGAATATTGTTGATGCGCTTCATGGCATCAAAGTGCGCAGCCAGGTTATCGTAGTGCTCAATTTGCGTGGTGAACTGCTGGCGTTGTAAACCCAGCACGCCTTCTACGAATTCGTTGCCGAATTGGATCCAGTTCTTCTCGGGGAATGCAACGGCATGGGCATTGAAGTTACCGGTAGCGCCGCCGAATTTAGCGGTAAAAGGTACCTGTATCACCTGCTCGATCTGGTTGCCGAGGCGTTCTACAAATACCATGATCTCCTTGCCCAGGCGGGTGGGGCTGGCAGGCTGTCCGTGCGTATGCGCCAGCATGGGCACTTCTTTCCAATCGGTGGCCAGTATTTCCAGCTGGCGGTTAAAGTTCAGCAGGGCAGGAAGGTATTCAATTTCAATGGCATGTTTCCACGAAAGGGGAATGGCCGTGTTATTGATATCCTGCGAAGTGAGGCCAAAATGCACCCATTCCTGGATGGCTTCGGCGTCGAGCGCCGCTAATTTTTCTTTCAGAAAATATTCCACGGCTTTTACGTCGTGGTTGGTGATCTTTTCGGTGTCTTTTATTTTTTTGGCGTCTTCAACCGAGAAGTTATCGCACACCTCCTGCAGGGCTTTCTTTTGAGGCGCCGTAAGGTCGAAAAACTTTTTATCGGCCAGGAACCGCACATACTCTACTTCTACCAGCACGCGGTATTTAATGAGGGCAAATTCAGAAAAATATTCATCTAAATGTTGAACCTGGTGGCGGTAGCGTCCGTCAACCGGTGAAATGGCCGTAAGTGCGTTTAGTTCCATGAACAATTGTTGTTTATTAGGGCTCGTCAAGTACCTTTGTGTCCGCAAAATTAAATCAATTGAATAAGATTAAGGTTGGAATTGTTAATTATCTCAATACGAAGCCTTTAATTTATGGAATTCAGCATTCGGCGGTGGCGGAAAGGTTGCTATTGATACAGGATTACCCGGCCAATGTGGCGCGGATGCTGATGGAGGGAACAATTGATGTGGGCCTGGTGCCGGTGGCGGTGATCCCGCATTTGCAGGAGCATCATATTATTACCGACTATTGTATCGGCTGTACCGGTGCGGTGGCGTCGGTAGGTATCTTTAGTGAAGTTCCTATTGATAAGATCGAAAAAGTACTGCTCGATTACCAGAGCCGTACTTCTGTGGCGCTGGCCAAAGTGTTGCTGCGTGAATACTGGCAAATAGACCCGGAACTGGTAGATACCAAATCGGACTACCGCGGTGCTATCAAAGGCACTACTGCCGGGGTGGTTATTGGCGACCGGGCGCTGGAACAACGCAAAGTGTCGCCCTATATTTATGACCTGGGCGAAGCCTGGATAGACCTTACCGGTTTGCCGTTTGTATTTGCCGCCTGGGTGAGCAACAAACCTTTGCCGGACGATTTTATTTCGGCATTCAATTCGGCCAATAAACTGGGACTGGAAAATATTGAAAAAGCGGTTGCCGAAAATCCTTACCGCGTTTTTGATCTGCACAAATATTATACGGCGCATATCAGTTATGAGCTGACGGCAGAAAAAAGAAAGGGGCTGAAAATGTTTTTATCATTTATTACAGAACAAAGAGCTGTAATAAGCAATACGCCCTGATATACTGTGATAATGAGATGATCCCGACTAAAGTCGGGACAAGTTGTGATAATGAAAGGCAGCCATGGCAATTGCTACGCGTGAACTTCCTGTTGCTGTTACCTTTTTTCAATCTCATACCTGATCTCCAGCCGGGGCTTTAATGCATCGTTGGGCGCCTGGCTCGAATAAAAGATCATGCTGTTATAATATTCTTCTACCTGCAGTCGCAACAACATGCCATGGTTCTGTGCGGGGTTTTTAACCCAGTATCGTACAAAGTCGGTTATGTCAATCGCATAGCTCTGCGTCTTCGACTTACTTTGCGGCAACAGTTTTTGCCTTTCCGGTGCTACCCGCGGCTGGTTCTCCCAACCGGTGCCCGCCATTTTCCAGGGGGTTGTTACCCGTTGCAGTAATGCCTTGTTGTTTTCACCATACGTGGGCTGGCCTTTAATTCCATTAATGTTATTGGTTTTGGCATACAGGAATAGTTTGGCGCTGATAATATTGGCGTTGGCAGGAACTTCCTTTACCTCGTACCGGAACAGGGACCGCACATTACAGGTAGGGTACCCAATGCCATCACAGGTCCAGGCGGCGGCTCCCAGTTCGGGGTGGGTGCTATCAGCTTTATAAGGCACATTGCTGTTCAGGAATAGCTGTTTGAATTGGCCGCTGGTTTTGTCGCCCCTAATGATCAATATTTTACTTTCCTTCATTACCGGCCGGGGTGCGACCGCAGGTGGTGGGGCTGGCTCCGACACCGTGGTAGTATCCTCCGCCACTGGCTTTGCTGCTGCCGGAAAACAGATCTCGAGGCGGGGCCTTAATGCAGCCGGCGCTTTGCCTGAATTAAACACCAGGCTGTTGTAATGTTTTTCAACCTGTAACCGTAACAGCATACCGAAATTGCTATCGGGTTTATTGATCCACGATTGCACAAAGTCGGTCACGTCTATCTCGTAGTTTTGAATTGTACTGGCGCTTTGTGGTAATATTTTTTGGTTAGAAGTGGCCACCGCAGGTTGTGCATTCCAGCTTACGCTTGCCGGCTTCCAACTCGTGGTTATTCTTTGTAAAAAGGCTGTATTGTTGGTACCATAGGTTGGTCTGCCCTTGTTTCCATTGATGTTGTCGGTTTTGGCGTACAAGTACAGTTTGGCGCCGGTTATTACGGTATTGGCCGGAATGGAACTTACATCGAACCGTAACAACGACCTGAAGTCGCACAGCTCCTTTTCCTGGGCCACGCAGGTCCACGCTGCAGCTACCAATTCCATGCGGCTTTGATCGGCGGCATTAGGGGTAGCGGTGCTTATAAGCGCTTCCTGGTAACTTTCACCGGTTGGCGTTGCTTTTATATAGGTGCAATTGGGAGTTTGTGCCTGGCTGTTAAAAGAAAACGCAAGAAGTAAGGATAACAAGGATAACGGGTTAAATTTTCTCATAGTAGGAAACAAGATATAACATCATTTTCTTTTTTCATAGGCGGGGTTTATAAGCGCTCACCGTCATTAATAAAAAAAATCCCGGTCGCTGGTAACGGCCGGGATCTTTTTATTGCGAAATATAGGGTTACAATACCATTATCTTAAACGTCCTTACCTCGCTTCCTACCCAGATCTTCACGTAGTATTGACCTGCAGGAACGCTGATCCTGTTAATATAGAAGGTCACTACATTCACTCCTGCATAGAAGTTGATAGAAGGCCGGAGCACTTGTTTCAGGTTACCACGAAGGTCGTACAGGCTGGCCGAGCCTTTTTGTGCTTCGCTGGTGAACACCCATGCCAGTAATGGTCCGGTGGTTGGGTTGGGATACAGTTTAACCTCCACTTTGTTGCTATCTGCGTTATCAGCCTGATAGCATATTTCCAACCGTGGCTTTAATGAATCGGGCGCCGAACCTGAATTGAAGATAAGGCTGTTGTAATATTGTTCAGATTGCAAACGGAGCAACATACCATTGTTCTGTTCAGGATGTTTCACCCAGGTTTGTACGAAATCTGTTACATCTATTACATAATTCTGAGCCGTTGAACTGCTGCGTGCTAATTGCTTTTGTCTTTCGGTAGTGGTAGTTGGTTGATTGTTCCAACCGGTACCACCTGTTTTCCACGGAGCAGTTACCTGTTGCAGTAAGCCTGCATTGTTGCTGCCATAAGTGGGAGCGCCGCTGTAACCGTTGATGTTATTGGTTTTGGCGTACAGGTACAGTTTAGCGCTGGTAATTCTTGTATTGGTTGGAAGGCTGCCCAGTTCATACCGGAACAGCGATCTGAAATTACAGGTAGGATAGCCACCGGCATTACAGGTCCAGGCTGCTGCACCCATTTCAGGTTGGGTGGTATCGCTCTGGAACGGTGCATTGCTATCGAGCCATAACTGTTTGAACTTACCACTGGTCCTGTCGCCACGCACGATCAGCGTTTTGCTATCTGCACAGGTTGGCGTAGTAGACGGAGTTCCAAAAACAGTGATCGTTCTGCATCTGCTGGCTACACAGCCGCCATCATATTTAATGGTAACGCATACATTGTAGTTGCCATGTTTTGGATAGGTATGGGTTATGCTGTAATTGGCGCTTGCATTCGTATAGTTGATGCAGGTGTCTTTTCCGTCACCAAAGTTCCAGCAAATTTGTACCGGTTTTTTATTGGCGGCGTTCCATGGACTGGCGATGAATAATTTACGCAGCGGGTTATTATCACTGATGGAATCAATGAAATTCGCGCGGCAACTATCCGTGCCCGGTGTAGGAACTGTATAACAGATCTCCAGGCGGGGCTTCAATGAATCGGCCGCCTGACCTGAGTTAAATACCATGCTGTTATAATAGCTCTCGGTTTGCAAACGCAACAGCATACCGTAGTTGCTATCAGGTTTGTTCACCCACGACTGCACAAAGTCGGTTATCTCTACCACATAATTTTGGCGGGTATTGGTGCTTTTTGCCAGTATTTTCTGTGTGGCGGTTGATACCGATGGTTGTGTATTCCAACCGATGGTTGCATTGTTCCAGGACGATGTTGCTTTTTGTAACAGGGCCGTGTTGTTGGAGCCGTACGTTGGATTGCCATAATTACCATTGATGTTATTGGTTTTGGCATACAGGTACAGTTTGGCGTCTGTAATAACGGCATTTGCAGGAATGCTGCTTACATCATAGCGCAACATGGTTCTAAAATCGCAGGTAGGAAAGCCGCTGGCGTTACACGTCCAGGCGGCTGCTACAATTTCGGGCTGGGCTGTATCAGATGCGACCTTATTAATGGTACCCATCAGCGCTGCTTTGAACTTGCCGTCGGTTGGGTTGCCTTTAATAACCAGTGAATTGTTGCAAACCACAGGAGGTTGCGGAGCTATAACGGTAATTGATTTACACTTTTGAGCTATGCAACCACCTTCATAAGTGATCTTCACACAAGCTGTAAAGGTGCCTGCTGTTTTGTACGTATGTGATACTGAATAAACATTATAAGTACTGGATGAACTATAGTTGATGCAGGTGTCTGTACCATCGCCAAACGTCCAGCAAACCTGAACAGGTTTTTTGTTATTGTTATGCCACGGAATTGCGGTCAGCAGGTGGCTGGCCGAATTGCTGGACGAGGCCGTGTCTTTAAAGTCTGCTTTACAGCTATCCGCGCTGGTGAGTGTGTAGCAGATCTCAAGGCGGGGCCTTAATGAATCCACTGCCTGGCCCGAGTTAAAGACCATACTGTTGTAATAGGTCTCGTTTTGCAAGCGCAGCATCACACCATAGTTGCTGTCGGGCTTGTTCACCCACGACTGCACGAAGTCAGTTACATCTACCACATAGTTTTGTTTTGTGCTGGTGCTTTGCGGTAATATTTTCTGCGAAACGGTGGTTACCGCTGGTTGTAAATTCCAACCTACGGTTGACAAATTCCAGGGTGAAACCGCTTTTTGCAGCAGCGCCGTATTCGCTGTACCAAATGTGGGGTTGCCATAATTACCATTAATGTTATTGGTTTTGGCATACAGGTACAGTTTGGCATTGGTGATAACGGCATTGGCAGGGATGCTGCTAACGTCATAGCGCAACATGCTTCTGAAGTCGCAGGTTGGCTGGCCGATGGCGTTACACGTCCAGGCGGCCGCTACAATTTCAGTCTGGGCGGTATCAGACCCGTTGGGGCCCCAGGTGCCCATCAGGGCCTGCTGGTATTTACCGCTAAACGGATTGCCGCTTATCACCAGTGAATTATTGCACACAGGAGGGGGTGGTGGCGGAGCAACAACGGTAATTGTCTTGCACATGTTAGCCACGCATCCACCTGCATAGGTGATCTTTGCACAAACCGTATAGGCGCCTGGTGTATTGTAAGTATGATAGGTTGTATAAAAATTGTTTATGGTTGAATCATAGGTGATGCAGGTATCTTTTCCATCACCGAACGTCCAGCAAACCCGAACCGGTTTTTTATTAAGGTTATGTTTCGGAATGGCGGTCAGGATGTGCGTAGCCGGATAGTTTGTGGTGGTTGAGTCTTTAAAGTCTGCTCCACAGGTATCTGCAGGCGGGGGCGGGGTGGTAGGGATGCTGTAGCAGATCTCGAGGCGGGGCCTTAATGAATCCACTGCCTGACCTGAGTTAAAGACCATGCTGTTGTAATAGGTCTCGGTTTGCAAGCGTAACATCACCCCGTAGTTGCTGTCGGGCTTGTTCACCCACGACTGCACAAAGTCGGTTACATCTACCACATAGTTTTGTTTCGTGCTGGTGCTTTGCGGTAATATTTTCTGCGTAGCGGTTGATACCGTGGGCTGTGTGTTCCAGCCAATGGTTGCATTATTCCATGGTGAAATGGCTTTTTGCAGCAAGGCTGTATTCGCAGTACCAAATGTGGGGTTGCCATAATTACCATTGATGTTATTGGTTTTGGCATACAAATACAGTTTGGCATCTGTAATAACTGCATGGGCAGGAATGCTGCTTACATCATAGCGCAACATGGTTCTAAAATCGCAGGTAGGGAAGCCACTGGCGTTACACGTCCAGGCGGCTGCTACAATTTCGGGCTGGGCTGTATCAGATGCGACCTTATTAATGGTACCCATCAGCGCTGCTTTGAACTTTCCGTCGGTTGGGTTGCCTTTTATGATCAATGAATTGGTGCAGGTGGTTGGCGGTGGTATGGTGTAGCAGATCTCGAGCTTAGGCCGTAAGGTAGAATCGGTGGCCGATCCCGAATTAAAGATCATGCTGTTGTAATAGCTTTCCGTTTGCAGGCGCATCAGCATCCCGAAATTGCTGTCGGGTTTATTCACCCAGCCCTGCACAAAGTCGGTTACATCTATTACATAGTTTTGGGCTGTGCTGCTACTTTGCGCCAGCGTTTTTTGATTGGCGGTAGTGGCTGGTGGTTGATTCGCCCAGCCGGTGCCGGCTACCGTCCATTTGGCCGTGATCTTTTGCAACAGGCTGGTATTGTTGCTGCCATAGGTAGGGGAGCCCGTGTAACCGTTGATGTTATTGGTCTTGGCGTATACATACAGCCTGGCGCTCGTAACCACTGCATTGGCAGGTATACTGCTTACATCATAGCGGAATGCGCTTCTCATGTTACAGGTAGGGTATCCAACGGCATTACAGGTCCAGGCGGCAGTACCCATTTCGGGTTGTGCCGTATCGCAATGATAGGGCGCGTTACTATCCAGCCATAACTGACTGAATTTACCGCTGGTTCGATCTCCTCTTATCGTTATACAGTTGGTTGTTTGTGAAATACCTTTAATGCAGAATGCAAGAAGGCTTAATAACAGGTAGACATTTTTCATGCTATAAGGGTTTGTTGCTACGTACATTTTGGCAGGGCAAGATAAAAAGTATTCCAGCGACTTCTTGGTAAAACTAATAAGTGTGCGTTTTTTGCCAAAAACCGTGTTGTTTTGAAGCATAAACGTGTAGGAATATAGGCTATAAACCGGGCGATGAACGGGCTGCCTGCAATTGGTATTCATTTTACAGGCTACTTAATTATAAATCAATATTTTTGGGCTTTAGTAATATGGCTGCTATAGTATCGATAATAATCCCATGTTATAACCAGGGGCATTTTATACAAGAAACACTTGATAGCGTAAGTAATTGTAAATCAGATTTGTATGAAGTGATTATTGTTAACGATGGTTCAACGGATCAAAATACCATTGATTGTCTCAACAAGCTGAGAACAGCGGGTTACCAGGTTATTTTTCAACAGAACCAGGGTTTGCCGGCTGCCCGGAACACAGGCATAAGGGCAGCTACCGGAAAATACATTTTACCACTCGATGCTGATAATAAGATCCGTCCGGCTTACCTTACCCGGGCGATAGAAATAATGGAAGCCGACCCCGCTGTAGCGGTTGTATACGGAAATGCCGCCTATTTTGGCGATCGATCGGGCGAGTGGAAAGTGGGTGACTATAATATGCAAAAACTGATGATCGCCAACTATATTGATGCATGTGCGGTGATCAGAAGGTCAGTGCTGGATAAAGTTGGTTTGTATGATACAAATTTGAATAAGGGCGGGTTCGAGGATTGGGAAATGTGGTTACGCATCTCCTTTGCCGGTTATGAATTCAGGTATGTTGATGAAGTGTTGTTCGATTACAGGGTAGCGGGCAACTCCATGTCGCAGAATTTCAACAGGAATTATGCGAATGCCAATAACATGGAAAATTATATTCATGAAAAACATGCCGGCAGAATGGGGCATCAATGGATCATGAATAACTGGGTAAGGCGATTTAAAAAATCGCCCGTGCTGTTCATTACCAAATTGATCTTAATGTCTTATTTCCCTTCCTATTATAAAAAATTATTAAAACAAAATAAGATCAGAAACGGATTGTAAGAATACCTATGATAGAATCAAAGCATTACGACGCCGACTTTTATTTAGGTCATCAGGATGGGTCTTACCTGTCTGCAAAGAAAGTATTGCCTATTGTCGCAGAAATATTTCATCCTGCATCGGTCATTGATGTTGGTTGCGGAATAGGGTCCTGGCTGAAGGTATGGAAGGAAGATCTGCAGGTGAAGGAGATCAGGGGCATAGAAGGACCTTATGTATCGCCTTCCATGTTAAAGGTTGAAAAGGAGTTAGTTCATTTTCAGGACCTGAAGGAACCAATAAAGGTCGATCAGAAATTCGATCTGGCCATGTCGTTGGAAGTAGCGGAACATTTACCCGCAAGCCATGCAGAGCGGTTTGTGGAATCGTTAACTGCTTTAAGTGACGTGGTGTTGTTTTCGGCCGCCATCATTGGCCAGGAAGGAACGTACCACATCAATGAACAAATGCCGGAGTACTGGTGCAAGCTGTTTGAAAAATTTGGTTATGTGCCGGTCGATTACGTGCGGCCCCTGGTATGGAACGATAACCAGGTGGAGTGGTGGTACCAACAGAACATCCTGTTTTACATTCGTAAGTCCAATTTGCAAAAGTATCCTCAATTGAAAACGGCTTACGAAAACACCAACCCGGCGTCATTGCTCAGGATCCATCCGGTATTATATAACATAAAAATAGAGCGGTTGAATAAAACGAACACCTGGATCGGCTATGTTCGTTGGAAATTATACCCGTTAAAGAAAAGCATTCAAAAAATGTTTAATAAAAAAGGCGTATGAGGGAAGAGGGGCTGGCCAGGTTAAGCGATGTGCACATACCACGGAATAATGCAGATTATATTGTAATGCATTACCTCATTGACGCTTTAAAAATGGCGATCAATAAATATGCAAAGGGCAATGTACTCGATATTGGATGTGGTAATAAACCCTATGAACTTTTTTTTAAAGATAAGATCTACAGTTATACAGGGTGCGATGTAATTCAAAGCGATAAGAACAAGGTAGATGTAATTTGTGAGGCAACCAAGCTTGCATTTGCCGATGAAAAATTCGACACTGTTTTTTCAACGCAGGTGATCGAACATGTGAGCGATCCATTTAAAATGCTGCAGGAAGCGAACCGGGTTTTAAAGAATGACGGACTGATAATTGTGTCGGCCCCGTTTTGCTGGGAACTGCATGAGGAACCCTACGACTTTTACAGGTATTCCAAATACGGGTTGAAGGCCATGTTCGAACAAAAGGGGTTCGAGGTTTTGGAAATAACAGCAAACGGTGGAAAATGGGCTGCTATTTTTCAAATGAACATCAATATGGTGTATTCCACTTTTAAAACAAGGAAATGGCCGATCCGGATCCTGAAAGGGATCTTTATCAACCTTCATTTTACGGCGTTGTTAAACAGGTTCGCCTTATGGGCCGATAAACGCTTTCACGACGAGCTGTTAACATTAAACTATGTGGTTATTGCCAGGAAAATAAAAAATGTCTGATCCAATATTAATTTCAATTTGTATCCCTGCCTATAAACGGGTAGATTTTCTGGAGCGGCTGTTACAGTCGGTTACAATACAAACATTTCGCGATTTTGAAGTGGTGGTAACCGATGATAGTCCGGATGACAGTGTAAAAAAGCTCTGTGAGCAATACCAGGAACTTTTTCCATTGAAGTATTTCCGCAATCCATCTGCCCTTGGAACGCCTGAAAACTGGAACGAAGCCATCAGGCGTGCAACCGGCAAATGGATAAAATTGATACATGACGATGACTGGCTGGTGAATGAACACAGTTTGCAGCAATATGTAAACGCCATCAACAAACATCCGCACGCCACTTTCTTTTTTAGCGCTTACCGCAATTTCTGGTTACACAGCGGCCGGCAACAGGATGTATTTGTCAATTCATCGCGCTATAAACAATTGCTAAAACAACGGGCCACCCTGTGTGCGGGCAACGTCATAGGGCCCCCGAGTGTAGTGTTGCATCTCAACGATAAACAGTTCTTTTACGATAATAAGGTAAAGTGGGTGGTGGATATCGAATTTTATATTCGTTATTTAAAAACAGGCCAACCGGTATATATTCCCGAAGTATTAATAAATGTAGGAATCGGCGAATACCAGGTTACCCAGGAAACTTTCCGTAAGCGCGAAGTGGAAATACCGGAAAATTTTTACCTGCTTAACAAAACAGGAATAGCTGCGTTGAAAAATAGGCTGGTGTATGATGCCTGGTGGCGATTAATGCGCAACCTGAATATACTTTCCGTAGAAGATCTTCGCACAGCAGGCTATAGCGGTGCTGTGCACCCGGTATTGCGTTCCATGATCGCCTGGCAAAAGAATACCCCGCGGTCCCTGTTAACCAACGGCGTTTTTTCCAAGACCATAATGTTTGTGCATTATCTGTTGAACCGTAACCGGCTAAGGCAGTAAGAGCCCGGTTACTAAGCAAGTTGCAATACCTGCCGGTACGATTTGCAGAATTCCTCTTTACTAAAGCGCTCGATAGCAATAACACGGCCCCTTTTACCGAAGGAGACCCGCATGGGTTTATTATTCAATAACTCTTCAACATATTGGCAACCTTCCGCTACTATTTCCTCCTCATCTGTTGCCTGTATCAACAGGCCATTCTCTCTATGGTGAATATAGTTGGGAATACCATTAACCGCTGTTGAGATGATGGGTTTTCCCCTGGCCATCATTTCCATTACTACAATGGGTAGCCCTTCATAAGCGGAAGTAAGGATCAGTACATCGGCCTGCTCATATATTTTTCTCATCTGGGCATCATCCTTTACATTGCCGTAAAATTTACAATACGGATAGTTGGATGGATCGATGACATTATCGACATCTCCCACGAAATTGAATTTTACCGGCAGCTGTTTGCTGTTTATTTTTTCAGCGATCGCAGCTACCAGGTGAACTCTTTTTTGCGGGGCGCCCCGGCCTATAAAATAAACTTCTAAATTGTTATTATCAGTTTGAAGATATTCAGGAATTTCAATGGCATTATCTATAAAACAAAGCTTTTTAAAATAATGTTCCGGCAGCTTGTTTTCCCTGTATTGTTCCGCTACCTGCTCTTTCAACCTTTCTGTACTGAATAACCGGGTAGTGATGCGATCGATAAACCCGATACTGTAAGGCAGCCAGGTAGCCAGGTGACAAACTTCCACACATTTGATCTCTTTACTAAGGTGTGGAATTACTTTATAGAAAAACAGGCTTTCACCGCCAAGTACTGTAGCGCCTTTTTGCTTGTTTATCCAGGTTGCCAATAATCCGCGGTAAAAGAAATTAACGAAATGAAATAGTTTGTTATCGATGAGGCGGTGAAGGTCCAGTGTTCTTACGCCTTCCATGATATATTTATCTTTAAAAAGGCCGTTTTGAGGTTTTTTGGAAAAGATAATGAGTGGCCGTTGGTCTTTTACGCAAGCGGTTATATCTATGTTCACCCGTGGAGCGCCCCCGATATCGGTATTTGGAAAAAAGAGAAAAATATTGTGACTGGTTTTCAGGGGGAAGATATGTCCGCAAATTTTTCCCAGCAGCACAAAAGGGAACATGCCAATTCGCTCTATAAAAAATTTTCTTTTTGCTTCTTTATACGTCATTCTTAAATAAAATATTTGCGTAATAACCCTGGCAAATATAATTCATTAAAAGTGATATTCAGTTCGTTGAAAAAGGGCTCAATGGCCGTTGTGTCTATGAGCGGGCTGCTGCCTTTTTCTGCAAAAGTGTAAATGCCTTTGGTGTGAAAGTGGTTTTCTATAGCTGCGATGATAGTAGTAACCGGGTAGTTTACCGGGTTGGCGATATTTACCACACTGTTTGTAAAAAGCTTCTTTTTAAGCAGGTGATCGCATATGGCATACATATCATCTATGTCGAGTAAATTTCTGGAGGCATTTTTCCAGATAGCGAATGGCGTTTTCTCCTGAATATGCTGAATAAAGAAATTAAATACTGTGTGCGTATTGCTCGTTCTGCCTATGGGATTAGATACCCTGAAGATGAGATAATTTTTTGCGTTTGCGGTAATGACCGCTTCCATTTTTAACTTATGTAACACATAAGCAGATTGGCGCATGGAGGGATCGTAGATACTGCAGGTGCTGAAATAAACCAGCGTTTTTTCAGGGTTTGCCTGGATGCTCTTCGTTAACAGGTTCTCTTCTCTTGAAAAAGCTTCAGGTGCTGTTGTGGTGGAATCAGAAACGCCGGAGGCAAAGATGATATAGTCATTGTTTGTGCTATAGTCCTCAAATCTTTTTGCGATCATACCATTTCCAATAACCATGCGTCTGATTTAAATGTTCTGCTCCATACCGGGGGCTTCCATTTCCCCTGTATATGCTGTGGTTTTTCTTAAAAAGTTAGGCAAAATAATGCAATTTTACAGCAACTGGCAAAGTTGCTGTATTTTTCATCCGTAATCCATATAAATAACCATGCAGACCGATGAGTTGGAAAATGATGGGCAGAACCCTTTTCAAACCAGGATCACTTTAAACTATCTGGTTGTATGATTCGTAGGCGACCATCTTTTTTATTGGTTTTTTTATTTCTGTACGCATGGCCGGTTTATGTATGGTGCCAGGAATATAGTTATACCCGGTATGATAGTAAAGATGGGCTGGGCAGCTCTACCGTGAATTGCATGACCCAGGATAAAGAGGTGGTATGGCATGCAACCCGGGAAACATTTTTAAACTCTCCTACGCTACCTTCCGGCGATTACCAGTTGCAGGCCATTAATAAATTCGATGTTCACAGCAAAATACTTACGGCCTGGTTTACGATCGACAAATTGTTGTACGAAAAAAACAGGTTCCGGCTACTGATCGGGCTGGCATTTTTAACAATAACCGGCTTGCTGGTATGGGTGATCATAAAACGTGTGCGCCAGTCGAAAGGGTTATCCCTGACGGCTGACCGTATTACGATGTTCAATAAGGAGCATGAATAAAAAATCACTTTGCAAATAGATGACCTGGAAGATGAATGTCAAGTTGCAGGAAGAACCAGGGTAACCATTTGTTTTCCGGTGATATAATAAAAAATTGTATGAGGTTTTTTTTAATTATGGTGCTGTTTTGGGGTGTAGGCCCGGCTGTTTTTGGCCAGGAATACGGCTATACGCATTACAACAGCAGGGACGGGCTGGCAGGGTCAACGGTATACTGTATAGTGCAGGACAAAGACGGGTTTATATGGCTGGGTACGGAAACGGGTTTAAGCCGGTTTGATGGTACCCATTTCAGGAATTTCACTAAACGCGACGGGTTGCCTGATAATGAGATCATCCAATTGTTTGCCGATTCAAAAGGCCGGGTATGGATAGCGCCGTTTAAAAAAGCGGTTTGTTATTATTATAAAGGGAAGTTTTATACCCCCGATAACGATCCGGTCTTACAACGTATTCGCGTTGACGATTATGTTATCCGGTTTGCTGAAGATAAAGCCGGCAATATTCTTTTGCAGGAAATCAATAAGCTGCACCTGGTTGACACAAATGGCAAGGTTACAGTAATTGATTCATTCAATGGACAACGGATCGGACCATTCAGCGCCATCACCGCCCACCCCAGGGATGGGTTTATGGTAGTATCGGGAAACAGGTTGCTCGATTTCAGGAATAACCGGTTCCAGGTAAAAAAAACCATCCCTACGCTGGATTATCATCATAGTTATTTCGCCTTTAATTCCCGTATGTTAATGTGGCATTCGGGTCCAAATGAAACGAAAGTGGAGAATTTCGCACTGCATAAATCAGTTTCATTTCCTTATAACCGGTTTAATAATATCAATTGCAGCCTTATTGACGATACCCTGGTGGGGCAAACTTTAACGAGCGGCGCTCTTCTTTATAATATCAACCAGCCCGATAGCCCGCTGCACTTTTTGCCCGGTATACCTGTGAGCAATATGTTAAAGGATGCGGAAGGTAACATCTGGTTCACAACAATGGGGCATGGACTTTACAGATTAAGCTCCCCGTTTGTTTTAAATCTTAAGCTCAGGAAAGATAGTTCCCCGGCCCAGGTATTTTCATTTGCGAAGTTCAGGGAAACCATCCTGGTGAGCTCAGAGTTAAATTTTCTGTACCGGTTAAACCCGAAAACGGGAAGGCCGGATAAAGAAAAAATAAAGCTTGACAAAAAAGTAGGTTTTGATCCTGTATATGCGTTGAGTACCTACAACGAAAAAATGATCGTGTACGGCAGCGGATTCTCGCTGGTTAAATCGGGGATTGATTTTAAAAAAGGGCCGGAAATATTGCGGGTAGTGGTGAAGGGTATTTTTCAATATAAGGACAAAATGTATGTGGCTACAAGAACTAACGTTTTTGTTGTTGATCCGGAAACATTTAAAATAACAGACACTATCTGGCATGAACGATCGACTTCTGTATTTGTAAGCAACGATACCGCTTATATTGGAACTTTAGGCGGGTTATATTGCAGTTTGCCCGACAGATCGATCCAGTTCCTGGGCGACAAAGCGCCGGCATTAAAAAACCGTATTACATGCATTCGAAAAGATAACGCAGGTATTTTATGGGTAGGTACGTATGGTGATGGCCTCATTGGATATAAGAACGGCCGGGTGGTAGCCGCCATTGACCAGCGCAACGGATTAACAAGCGATGTTTGCCGCGTACTTGAACTGTGTGGAAATACGCTCTGGGTGGGTACCGATAAAGGACTCAACAAGATCGATGTAACAAAGCCCGGGTATCCCATTACAAAATATACTACCGGCGACGGACTGGCTTCTGATATTATCAACGCTTTGTATGTAGACAACAGTAAAGTATTTGTTGGTACGCCCGAGGGGGTTACTTTTTTCGATGAAGAAAAAGTGATCAGCCAATCGCGGTGCGATCTGTACTTTACCGACATTACCGTTGGCCGCGAAACGTGGCATTCAGATAGTATACCTGCCATTATAGCCCATGCAAGAAATAATGTGCGTTTCGATTATGTAGGCATTTCCTTTAAATCAACCGGTGATGTGCGTTACCAGTACCGGCTACTGGGGCTCGACAGCGCCTGGCATGAGACCCGGGAAACCTTTTTAAGTTATCCTACATTACCCTCAGGCGATTATCAATTGCAGTTGCAGGCCATTAATAAGTTCGATGTGCACAGCAAACTGCTTACCGCCCGGTTTACCATTGAAAAGCTGTTATACGAAAAGACCTGGTTCCAGGTATTGATCGGCTTCATATTCCTGGCGGCTGTTGGTTTACTGGTAACGGTGATCATTCGCCGGATCAGGAAACGGGAACAGGAAAAAACAGCTTTCAGCAAACGGATCAGCGAGTTGGAACAACTGTCGCGCAAGGCGCAGATGAACCCGCATTTTATTTTCAACAGCCTTAACTCCATTCAGCATTATGTGATGGAAGCAGATGTGGTGGGCGCCAATAAATTCATTTCAGGGTTTTCCCGCCTGATCAGGCAAACCCTTGATTTTTCTTCAAAACCGGAAATAAGCCTGGAAGAAGAACTGGATTACCTGACCAACTACCTCGACCTGGAGAAGACCCGGTTAGAGGATGCGTTCTCCTGGTCGGTGAGTATTGATAAAGCGGTGAAACCTGCGGAGTATTACATTCCGCCAATGATCCTGCAGCCTTTTGTAGAGAACAGTGTGCGGCATGGGCTTCGCTTTCGCCGAGATAAGAACGGAATGGTAACCATTACCGTAAAACGGGAAAACGGTAATTTAATAATTATACTGGAAGACAATGGCATAGGCAGAAAGGCCGCTATGCAGTACAAAAGTATTTCTCCTATTAACTATCAGTCTAAGGGATTGTCCCTTACGGCCGACAGGATAGACATATTCAATAAAGAGCATGAGCAAAAAATTACTATGCATATAGATGATCTTGAGGATGAAGGGCGGTTGGCATTGGGTACAAGAGTGACGATAAGTTTTCCGGTTCTATAATCGTTATTTTTATAAGAGTGTATGAAATTATTTGTACTTACTGTACTGTTTTGGTTTGTATATCCGCTGGCTGTTTTTAGCCAGGAATACGGCTATACGCATTACGACAACAAGGAGGGGCTGGCCGGATCTACCGTGTATTGCATGGCGAAGGATAAAGACGGATTTTTATGGTTTGGCACCGAAGGCGGCTTAAGCCGTTTTGATGGCACGCATTTCAAAAATTTCACCCGGGAAGACGGGTTGCCGGATAATGAAGTGATAAAATTATTTGTCGACTCCAAAGGCCGGGTCTGGATGGCTCCATTTAAAAAAACGATTTGCTATTATTACAAAGGAAAAATTTATACCCCGGACAATGACCCGGTTTTACAACGTATTCGTGTCAGCGATTTTGTTATTCAGTTTGCTGAGGATAAAGCCGGCAACATGCTGCTAATGGAATCTAAAAAGCTGCAACTGGTTGATACAACCGGCCATGTTACTGTAATCGATAGTATCAATGGGGCGCCGATCATTCAGTTAATAAGTGGTATAAGCGCCAACGCGGAAGGAGGATTTATGGTAATATACGAGGGCAACTTGTATAATTACAGAAATAACCGGTTTCAACAAAGAAAAGCAATTCCATCCTTTAGTTTTCATTCAAACATTTTTGCCATGAATTCCAAATTATTGGTAAGGTTGAGGGATGCTGAAACTACGGAGGTGGTATCATTTGAGCAGGATAGATCGGTTGCTTTCCCTTTTAAAAATGTCCAGATCCTGTACAGCATTATCGATGATAGCCTGGTAGGGCGTTGTTTACAAAGCGGGGCTGTTATTTACAATATAAACGGATCTGATAGCCCCCGTTATTTTTTAAAAGACCTGCCTGTAAGCAGTATACTAAAGGATGCAGAGGACAATATCTGGTTCAGCACATTAGGGCATGGCGTGTATAAATTAAGCTCTCCTTTTGTTTTAAATGTAAAGCTCCGGAAAAATAATTCGCCTTCCCAGGCATTGGCATTTACAAGGTATAAACAAAACCTTCTGGCCAGTACAAACTTGCGTGTAATATATAGTGTAAGCAGAATAACCGGCAAGTTGCAAAGGGAGAATGCTTTTTTTGCGGATGGGCTGCTAAACCCAATTACCCAATTAAATGTCTACAAGGAAAAATATATTATTGCCGGAGCCGCAACAAGCCTGTTTAAACTGGGGCCTGATTTTAAAAAGCAAAAGGAAATTTACCCTGTTGTTGTTAAGGGAATTTTTCCATATAGAGATAAATTGTTTGTGGCTGCAAAGGATAATGTTTTGGTGGTTGATCCGGAAACGTTTAAAATAACAGATACCATCTGGCATGAACGATCAACTTCCGTATTTGTAAGCAACGATACCGTTTATATTGGAGCTCTGGGCGGATTGTATTGCAGCCTGCCCGATAAAACGAAACAATTTCTGGGGGAAAAAGTGCCGGCATTAAAGACCCGTATTACCACCATTCAAAAAGATTCAACAGGCGTTTTGTGGATAGGTACCTATGGGGACGGGTTAATAGGGTATAAGAACAATCGGATTGTTGCTTCCCTTAACCGGAGCAACGGCTTAACAAGTAATGTTTGCCGTACTCTTTATTTGCAGGGCAATTTTCTATGGGTAGGTACCGATAAGGGAATAAGTAAAATAAACATTACGCGGCCCGATTATCCTGTTACAAAATATACAACCAGCGACGGGCTTGCTTCAGATATTATCAACGCCATTTATGTAGACAGTAATAAAGTATTCGTTGGTACGTCCGAAGGATATACTTTTTTTGATGAAGCGAAGATCATCAGCCAGTCGCGTTGCGACCTGTTATTCACCGACATTACCATGGGCGGCGTGCACTACGGTGCTGATAGTATTCCTGCCGTTATAGCCCATGAAAAGAATAATGTCCGGTTCGATTATATAGGCATTTCTTACAAATCTGGCGGGGATATCCGCTACCGCTACCGGTTATTGGAGCTCGACAGCGCGTGGCATGAGACCCGGGAAACATTTTTAAGCTATCCGATACTTCCTTCCGGTAATTACCAGTTGCAGTTACAGGCCATTAATAAGTTCGATGTGCATAGTAAACTGCTTACCGCCCGGTTTGCCATTGAAAAGCTGTTATACGAAAAGACCTGGTTCCAGGTATTGATCGGCTTCATATTCCTGGCGGCTGTTGGTTTACTGATAACCGTGATCGTTCGCCGGATCAGGAAACGGGAACAGGAAAAAACAGCTTTCAGCAAACGGATCAGCGAGTTGGAACAACTGTCGCGCAAGGCGCAGATGAACCCGCATTTTATTTTCAACAGCCTTAACTCCATTCAGCATTATGTGATGGAAGCAGATGTGGTGGGCGCCAATAAATTCATTTCAGGGTTTTCCCGCCTGATCAGGCAAACCCTTGATTTTTCTTCAAAACCGGAAATAAGCCTCGAAGAAGAACTGGATTACCTGACCAATTACCTGGAGATAGAGAAGACCAGGCTCGAAAATGCGTTCTCGTGGTTTGTATCCATTGAAAAAGGGGTGGAGCCGGCAGAATATTATATTCCGCCCATGTTATTACAGCCTTTTGTAGAGAACAGTGTGCGGCATGGGCTTCGCTTTCGGCGGGATAAGGATGGGATAGTAACTATTACTGTAAAACAGGAAAATGATAATTTGATCGTTATACTGGAAGATAATGGCATAGGCAGAAAGGCCGCTATGCAGTACAAAAGTATTTCTCCTATTAACTATCAATCTAAGGGTTTATCCTTAACTGCCGACCGGATTGACATGTTTAATAAGGAGCATGAACGAAAAATTACGATGTATATAGACGACCTGGAAGATAATTTTCACAATTCCTTGGGGACCAGAGTGACAATAAGTTTCCCGATTTTTTAATATATTCATTTTCTTTGCTGTATGATTAACGCTTTAATAGTAGACGACGAACCAAAGAACATTCGCATTTTACAGGGGCTGCTGACCGATAGTTGTCCTGATGTACGGATCATCGGCGAAGCCGTTAGTGCTGAGACTGCTATGCCGATGATTGCTGAAAAACAACCCGACCTGGTATTCCTGGATATTGAAATGCCGCATGGTAATGCCTTTGACCTGCTCGACAAGATAATGCCGATCGATTTCGAAATTATTTTTATTACCGCCTTTGATGCATATACGCTTAAAGCATTTAAATATAGTGCGCTGGATTATTTATTAAAACCGGTGAGCATCGATGAATTGAAAACGGCGGTTCACAAAGCCAAAGAACGGATCAAGGCCAAGAACATTAACCTGCAGTTGCAGAACCTGATGTTCAACATTAGCAAGCCAAATTCTTCCCTGCAAAAAATTGCCCTGCCCAATAATGACGGACTGGTATTTATTCAGTTGTCGGATATCATTCGCTTTGAAGCCAAGGGCGGGTATACCTATGTGCATACGACGGATAACCAGAAATATGTATCATCGAGGATCATTAAGGAGTATGAGGAAATTTTACCTGCCGATATTTTCTTTCGCATTCATAACTCTCATATCATAAACCTGAATTTTGTAAAGAAATACCACAAGGGCAGGGGCGGGCTGATAGAAATGAGTGATAATGCCCTGATTGAAGTGGCTACCCGGCGGAAAGACGAATTTCTGGCCCGGTTTGGCATTAAGTAATAATGGATAGAGATATTATATTTCTATAAAGCGAATTGCTTTTTGCGCAATATTGTCCCAATAAAAGTGATCGTAAAAAGCTGGCGGAATATCTTTTTTGTTAGTGGCCAGTTGCATTATTTTTTCGACAAAGCCATGGGCGATGTCATCAGTTAATTGCAGCTTACCGTTACAGATACCCGCATCGACGCCTATAGCGCCATGACTGGTAGAAACCGCACTCAGATTAAAACCCAGTGCTTCTACCAGTTTTGTTTTTATACCCCCGCCTTCGGTAATGGGATTTAAAAAAATATCGGCGCCTTTAAAGTACACGGTAATGTCGTCGACAAAACCGGCAGTGATAAAATTGGGCAGGCTTAATTCACTAATGGCGGGTGGAATGTTTTTGCCACAAATGAGAATGGTATATTTGAACGAACCTTTTTTTTGCAATGCAGGAAGCACTACCTGAATGATCCGTTCAAGGGCATCCAGGTTTGGGGGGTAGTCAAAGGCCCCGTTGAAAAATAAAATGCAATGATCGGCAGGTATATTGTACCTGGCAAGGAGCGTGTTTCGGGCCGCTTCTTTCTCAGCGGGGGAGGGTGGTGTATTCCATTCAATACCAAACGTAATGGTTAAACACCGCTGTGGCTGTAATTTAAAATGCTCGATGGCATACAGCCGGTCGTCTTCATGTATAAAGAAGTTATAGTGCGCGTTTTTGTGCACCTGCTTTTCGTAAAGCCACATTATCTTCCACCACCATTTACCCAGCGTTTTCCATCGCAGCCCTTCTATATTATGCGAATGCACTACCAGTCGCACGCCTGTAAACCATTTTAACAACAGGGCCAGCCAGCCATAATAGGGATGCTCCAGCAAAAGATGGGTGATCTGCCGCTGACGGATGATCTTGCGGATGGTAAAGAAATAGAAAGGATTTATATAGCGCAGAGGGGAGTTAGACAAAATGTTCAATACCTCATATTCAGCAGCCTGTGGATCATTATTTCGGGTAGCGATACAGGTAAAGGATGCATGCCGGGAAATGTATTTATTGAACAGCGCTATTCCTTTTTGCCCGCCTAATACAGGCGGCAATATTTTATAGGAGACCAGTGATGCGAGCTTTACCTGTTTTGCTTTCATAAAAAAAGGGGACTTCCCCAAAAGGTTAGTCCCAGTAGTATTAAATTGGTTGATGGCTGAACCTGCCTTCCGGCAGGCTCAAACCATCAACCATTTCATTATGCCACTGTTTTTACAGATTTTTTCTTTTTCGTCTCAGACCAGGCAATCCAGCCGATATAAGCTACCAGCAGCAGCGTTATTATCCAGCCCGCAATGCTTGTAATGGTGCTGCCGGTGTAATAGACTTTGGGTTCAAACCTGAAATCAATATTGTGCTTACCGGCAGGTATAAGCAGGGCGCGCAGCACGTAATTGGCTTTTGCAATGGGCGCCGGCTTACCATCTATGTATGCTTTCCAGTCTTTATAATAAATTTCACTGAACACGGCGGTATGCGCTGCATTGCTGTTGCTTTCATATTTGATAGCATCATTATCGAAAGCAACCTGTTTAATGGTAGCCGCACTGTCTGCTGCAACCGCTCCGTTTAATTGAGATTTGAACGTATTGTCAACAATGGCTACTTCGGCCGGATTGAAGTTGTTCAACGCTTTCATTTCCTCAACTGGCCCGTTTACATATTTCACACTTTTTACAAACCAGCAGTTGCCCAGGGCGTTCGGGTTACGCGCTGCTTCCAGGGCGGGCTGTTGATTGGGTTGCGTTGGCTGACCCTGTTGTATAAAGTATTTTGTATTGAGCATATTGAGTACGGCCTGGTTCGTGTTGCTCATAAGCTGATAGGTCATCAGGTCATCATAGATGCCTAACCGCGCCGGGTGGTAACCACCAACAGATTTGTGATAATAAGAAGTGCGTGAATCGCCCTGGAACGGATCGCCTACGGTGGTATTCAATACCCGGAAATTGGGATCGGTATCTTTCAGAATAGCCTGGTCGGCGCCCGTTAAAGGAAACTCACTGGCTTCATAACTTTCCCTGCTGCCGAAACTGAAACTATTCAGGTAATTGCTATCCATGCTTAACAGGTCGATAAGCGTTAATAGCCCGATACCAGCCAGCAAAATAGTGGCGTTGATCTTCTTTTTTACAAAAAGGAATACAATGCCCATGGCAATGAGCACAAATACCAGTGAACGCAGGATGGTAGCGCCAAAGGCCTTTTGACGATCTGCGCGCAGGGCGGTCAACAACCCGCGTGCAATGTTAGCGTCGCCTTTGGTTTGGTAAAGAAAGTTTTCAAAAATGCGGTTGTCTGACTTGGCCTGAAACTGGCGGTTGATGGAATCCATTTTGGCCATTATGTTCGGGTCGTTTTGTCCCGCACTCATAACCTGGTTAATAGCCGTGGTGCGTTGCTTGTTCTCATTGCTGTAATCGGAAGTGAAATACAATCCCGCTGCCAGCACAAACACGGCGCCGGTGATAAGGGCCGCTAATTTCAGTTTTTTAAGGTCTACCACGGGATTGGCTATCAGTTTCTCTAATCCCAGGGCAACACCGATGGGCACAACCAGGCCGGTGATCTCAAGCGCCATGGTAGGCACCCGGAATTTATTATAAAACGGAAAGTGATCGAACATGAAATAATTAAAGGCGGCGAAATGTCTTCCCAGGGCCAGCAACACACCAAGTATGGCGGCTGTTAAGATCCACCATTTATGCGTTCCATCAAGGTATACCATGGCAAAAATGAACAGCAGGCAAACGATAGCGCCCAGGTAAATGGGGCCGGCGGTAAACGGCTGATCGCCCCAATATAAATTACCGCTTAACTGAAAAGCTACACTGGCAGACTGTTCTTCGGGGGTGTTTAATTTTTCACCCAGGTATTCAGAAACCTTGGAGCTGCCATCGAGCTTGGGAAACATGAACTGGTCCCCATCCCGTTCCGCATAATGCGCACCGTAGCCCATTACACCCGGGAACATCAGGGTCAGGGATTCCGTCCAGCCATAACTCCAGCCAAATGCATAGTCTTTGCTCAGTCCTTTTGTTTTATCATTCTTAACAACGTCGCTGGCGTTCTCTTTTTTATCCATCACCAGCTGGCCGCCCCGTTTCGATTCTTTTGAATAATCGTACACGGTTAACAAGCTCACTGCATTTACCATGATCCCCAAAATACTGGCTACTGCGATCAGGCCAATTGCTTTTAATGAATGGGCGGCTTTGCCGCTCCTGATACCCTGTACCGTAAAGAACAGCACCATAATACCGATCACCAGGAACATGTAATAGCTTATCTGCTGGTGACCCATCAAAATTTGTATACCGGTGAATAAAGCCGTTACTATAAATCCGCTGATGTATTTTTTATCGAATAACAAGATGACGCCACCCATTACAGCAGGGGTATAAGCCAGCGCCAGCATTTGCGTATCGTGACCGGCCGTTATAAAAATAGGGAAGGTGGTACTATAGGCAAACGCCAACCCGCCAATAACACCTACCCAGGGCCGAATACGCAGGCACATGCACAGGAAGTAAAAACAAATGCAGGCCAGGAAGAACATGTTGATGGGTTTGGGCAATCCCAGTTCCAGTACTTTCCCAATAATGCCAAGGGGATGCCATGGACCCTCCATCAAAATCTGGTATGCCGGCATGCCACCGTACATATTGGTTGCCCACAAAGGAACGTGGCCATGCTTTTCTTTATATTCAATCAACTGGTGGCTCATGCCCTGCCAGTTGGTAGCATCCCCTTGCCTCATCACGGTATCACTTTCCAGCGCCGGTTTACAAAAGAGCAGGGCTACTATTAAAAAAATAGCAGTGGATATCAGATGCGGCATTACCTGTTGCCAGAGTGTTTTCTTCATTATTGCAAATAATTATTAGTTGGGCAAAATAATGCAATTTTACAGCAAGTTAACTATATGCAAAGTTTAATATTTTTCAGTCGGGTGGCTTTTATTTGTAATGTTTGCTTTGTATTGGTGTGGGTTATGCGGTTCTATCCCATTTTGAAGGAAGGCCAGGCCGGCGAATTTGTTTCGCTTATCCTGATTTTAGGCATTTTGATCGCGTTTCTGTTGAATGTTGTGGTGAATTTGTTTGTGCTTGTTTTTATATGGCGGCGCAAAGCGGTGTGGAAACATTTTCCCCAATGGCTTATTATTGCTAATTTTCTTTTTTTATTGCCCCAGATAATACTTTTTATAAGATGATCCAATCTATTATCAAGGATAAACCGACCCGGCTGTTTGTATTTTTTGCCGCTTTTTTTGTTGCCAACGCGTTGATTGCGGAGAGCATTGGTACCAAGTTATTTTCCCTGGAAAAATTGTTAGGTGTTCCGCCTGCCAATTTTACCCTGTTCGGGCAATCGGGATTGACCTTTACCCTTACCTGTGGTGTTTTATTATGGCCGCTGGAGTTTGTGATGACCGATATTATCAATGAATATTATGGGCCCAGGGCAGTGCGCCGCATTAGTATTACTGCGGTGGTTCTTATTTCTTATGCATTCCTTATGTACTTCCTCGCAATTTGGATGCCGCCTGCTGATTTTTGGGTTAGTGGAAGTATAAAAGAGGGGGTGCCGGATATGCAAACAGCTTTTGGCAGTGTGTTTGGTCAGGGCATGCGGATCATCGTAGGCAGCCTGGTGGCTTTCCTGGTAAGCCAGTTAGTAGACGTATACGTGTTTCATAAAATAAAGCAACGCACCGGTGAAAAGCATGTGTGGCTGCGCGCGACCGGTTCAACTGTTGTTTCCCAATTAATAGATAGTTATATTGTTCTTTTTATTGCCTTCCTGGGAAAATATCCATGGCAGCAGTTGCTGGCAATAGGTGTTATGAACTATATATACAAATTCCTTATGGCGCTGCTATTGACACCCCTTATTTATTTTGTAGAATACCGGATTGAAAAATATTTTGGCCCTGAAACGACTAAGAAGATGAAACTGGCGGCGATGGGGAAAGAAAGTGAATAGAGAAATGAAGAATTAGAAATGAGAAACAGAGGAATGAAAAAGTGGAATACCGGAATGAATGGATTTTACTTTTTCATTTCTGATTTTTCATTCCTCATTTTTAATTTCCACTAACCAGCTTCTTTTCCATGACAAAGTCAATCATGAAGTAGCCATTCCCAATATCAATATCTTCTTCTTTAACAACTTTGAATCCCAGCTTTTCATAAAAGAAACGGGCTTTGTTCTGGCGGTTTACGTTCAGGCGTAACGTGTGCATGGATTGCGATCGCAGATGCTCCGTAATATGATCGATCAGTTGCTTGCCTACGCCTTTGCCCTGCGTATTTTGGTGAACGTATATCTTATGCAGTTTGCAAATGCCAGGCTCTATAGTTGAAAAAACGGCAAACGCCACAGGCTTTCCTTCCAGCTCAGCAATTAAAAATGTGTGATGCTGATTCAGCAACTGGTCGCGTAAAACGGCGTTGTTGTAAATAAGGTCGAGCATGTACGCCAGTTGTTCCGGCGACAGGATCTCTCCATAAGTAACAGGCCATATTTCCCGCGCCAGCCGTTCTATTGTTGGAAGGTCATCAACGTTTGCCAATCGAATAGTGATCATACCTCGCAAGATATTATACTTCTGAAAGTGTTTCGTTGTTTTTATGGAAGTTTTGTTTAGAATGCGATTCATGCAGCCGGATCGATTTTACAGACATGCGGATGGCAATGCCCCAGGCCGTCAGCGCGCCTCCGATCAACAATCCGTTCGATACATGTTGCTTTACCTGCTCGCTGTTTTGCAGCATCAGAAAGAAATCGAATGCGCCATGAAAGAACATCGCCAGCAATAATCCTTTTACTATATGCTGTATGGCGCGGGCCGGATCGAATTTCGCCAGGCCAACGTGATAGCCCATCAACACGGCAAAGGCGCCATGCAGGGGAACCGACAAAAACATGCGGATGATGCCTGTTTTAAAACCATAATTCAATACATAACCGATATTTTCCAAAGTGGCAAATCCCATGCTGATCATCACCGAATAAATAATGCCATCGAAGGGTTCGTTAAAGGCTTTGTTGCGATAGGCATAGAACCGCAACATAACGTACTTGCTGCCTTCTTCGCTAACAGCCACTACAATAAATGACAGTAAAAAATAATACCAGACGGTGAAGTCGGGAAACTGAAGGAATAACACCGGCTTTAAACTGGTTTGAATAAGAATGGCCGGAGCAGTTGCCACCATGCCCAGTAAAAAGGAGATCAGTAAGGGTTTCAGCGGCTCCCGGTCGTACTTATCTCTTGAATAGATATACAACGTAATAGCCGCTCCAGGCGCTATAGCCAGGGCTAATAAAGAAAGCATGATTTACTTAAATATGTTTTTACCCGACAAGGAATAACAGAACGTGGTACAGGGCATTGCAATCGGGCTCAAGATACATAAAATACAGCTACACGCCACACGCCACACACGGCAAGCAAATACAGGCCATAAGCTTTAAGCCATAAGCCATAAGCAAATACAGTTTGGCTTACAGCTTACCGCTTACGGCTACGAAACAAAAACATTCATTGTATATAGAAAAAAGGCTTTATTTTCAGTGTTACATAGTCCATTAGAATGAGAAAACTATTTCTTTTAATCTTTTGCTTACCGGTGGTTAGTGTATTGCAGGCCCAACAGTTTGGCGGTCATCCCCCTTCAACCAAATGGAACCAGATCAATAACGATACCCTGCGGGTAATTTTTCCCGCTCAATCAGGTTTGGAAAAGCAGGCTACAGACATTGCCGCTACCGTGCAACGCCTGGCCGTGCAAACAACGCCTACCATTGGCAGCCGCATGCGCAAGATCAATATCGTATTGCAGCCCCGCACCACTATCTCCAATGCGTATGTTGCATTGGGCCCCTGGCGCAGTGAGTTTTACCTGATGCCGCCGCAAAATCCGTTCGATTTAGGCACCACGCCCTGGTATCATATGCTGGCCCTGCACGAATACCGGCATGTGCAGCAGTTCAATAATTTTCGCAAAGGCTTGTCGAGGGTCGCTTACTATTTGTTCGGGCAGGAAGGACTGGCGATGGCCAACAGTGCGGCCATACCCAACTGGTTCTGGGAAGGAGATGCGGTGTACCAGGAAACGCTGAAAAGCCAGCAGGGCAGGGGCCGGTTACCTTTTTTCTTTAATGACTATCGCTCGTTGTGGCTGGCCAATAAAAATTATTCGTGGATGAAACTGCGCAATGGTTCGTTGCGTGATTTTGTGCCTGATCATTATCACCTTGGCTATATGCAGGTGGCTTATGGCCGCGAAAAGTACGGGCCCGATTTCTGGAAGAACGTTACCGATGATGCGGCCCGGTTTAACGGTGTGCTGTACCCGTTTCAACGAGCAATTAAAAAATACAGCCATACCAGTTATACTACTTTTCGAAATGAAGCAATGCAATATTTCAGGGTGTATGTTGATTCAGTTAAAAACGATGCGGTAAGCAATTGGGCGCAGCAACAAAAACATTTTTCGGGCGATGAGGAATTTCCGCAATGGATAGACGCTAATACGGTGGTGCTGGTAAAGAGCAGCTATAAAAAAATACCGGCGTTTTACCTCCGCAACCTGACCGCCGGTAGTGATACCCGCTTGCGAACAAAAGATATTTCGCTTGATAATTATTTCTCGTACCGCAACGGTAAAATTGTATATGCGGCTTATGAAGCCGACGTACGTTGGGCCTGGAAGGATTACAGTGTGCTGAAAGTGTTGGACGTGCATTCAGGCCAACAGCAAACGATCACCCATCATTCCAGGTATTTTGCGCCGGATATTTCTGCAGATGGTAAGCAGGTGGTGGCCGTTGATGTTCAAACAGGCGGCGCCGCTACACTGCATATTCTGGATGCCAGCTCAGGAGCTGTATTGAAAAAAGTGCCCAATCCGAAACAGTTGTACTACAGCCATCCCAAATTTTATAAGGAGAACACCGTGTTATCGGCCATTCGTACTACCACCGGCGCCAACACACTAGGGTTGGTGAATATCAATGACGGTTCGGTAGAGGAACTGTTGCCGTATTCCTTTCACGTCACCGGGTTCCCGTTGGTACATGGCGATACCATCACATTTACAGCGGCGTACCAGCAACGGGACGAACTGTTTGCCCTGGTGAATAAGCAATTGTACCGGTTACAAACGCCAGCCAATACGGGCACCGGCAATTACCAATGGAGCACGATGAACAACAAAGCCGTTTATTCGGCTTTTACGGCAGCAGGTTATCACCTGGTGCAACAACCTATTACCGCTGATAGCTGGAAGCCAATGGATGCCGATGCATTTTCCAGTTCCTTGTTTACCTATGAGCTGGGCTCATTGAAACAGGACCAGCCGTTGCCGGTTGATACCAGCAGGTCGTATCGCATCGGCCGCTACCGCAAAGCGTTTAACCTGATCAATTTTCACAGCTGGCGGCCTTATATTTCCGACCCGGATTATACGTTTTCGCTGATCGGGCAGAATGTGCTGAACACCCTGCAGACCGAAATTTATTTCAATTATAATACCGATGAAAAGTTCAAAGAGGTAGGCGCTTCTGCCGTTTATGGCGCCTGGTTCCCTTACTTCACATTAGGCGTTGCAGGCGCATTCGATCGACAGGAGAATGACAGTCCGGCTGTTAAAACCTGGAATGAGGTCAATGGCCGGTTGGGATTGCAGTTCCCCTTTACCTTTAATGGCGGCCGCTATTACCGCCGCTTAAGTTTCTCGGGCGGTATTAACACGCACCAGGTATATTATACCAATTTTGCCAAGACAAAATACGCCGATAAGCAATTTGAATTTGTAGATGGATCTGTGACGTTCACGATGCAATCGCAGGTGGCGCGGCAGCATATCTATCCGCGCTTCGGCATCAATTTGTTTTCCCGCTACAGAACGATCATTAATAACTACAGCGGATTTCAATGGCTTACCAGCGCCGCTTTGTACCTGCCTGGCGCCATGCCTACGCATAACCTGGTAATAACGGGCGCCTATCAAAAGCGGGATACCATTGGCGATTACGGTTTTTCCAACAGCTTTCCCATGTCGCGCGGTTACCTGGGATATAATTTTTACCGGTTGCCCGAGATGTACAAGTACGGCGTGAATTATCATTTCCCGCTGGTATATCCTGATTTTGGGATCGGCAACATCGTGTATTTCCAGCGTCTTCGGGCCAATGGTTTTTATGATTATACCGATGTGAGGTATTACCGGCAGAATCTGCATCTGGAGCTTCGGTCGGCCGGGGCGGAGTTGTTCTTCGATACCAAATGGTGGAACGAATATCCCGTCAGTTTCGGCATCCGGTACAGCCGGTTATTCGATGGGGAAGTACAGGGGTTAGGGCCGAATCAGTGGGAGTTTATTTTACCTATAAATCTTTTGGGGAGGTAATTTTGGTTAAGAGGATGTAGGTTGAGCTGTAAGCCGCAAGCTGCAAGCTGCAAGTCGCAAACTGCAAGCTGCAAGCGGAAAACCAAATGCTACATTGTATTTTGCTAGAAGCTTGTAGCTGTATTCGGCTTTTTCTTAAACAACCATTTATTCGCCTTATACATCAACCAGGCGCTGCCTGCGCCGATCACTGCTCCGGCCAGCACATCGCTGGGGTAATGCACGCCCAGGTACATTCTGCTATAACCAACTGCCGCGGCATAGGTAAATGCCGGAACGGCCACATACCATTTGGGGTAGGCCAGGTAAAGCGAGGTAGCCGAGGCAAATGCTACTGAAGTATGCCCGCTGGGAAAGGAAGGACTATTACCTGTACCGGCGGCAGAAAGCCCGTTAATCTTCATGTAAGGCCGCGAGCGCTTAAAGGAGTATTTCATCCCATAGGTAATAAATGTGGCTGCTGCAGCCGATTCCGCCAGGTACAAACCCTTTTTAAGGGTCATTTTATTATTGTCGATTAAACCAACCACTGTTACGGTGGCAGGAATGAGAAATGATATTTCCTGGGTGTAATCAGATATGCCCCGCATCACTTTGGTTGTGCCTTCCGTACGGCTCTCCATCATATTCACCAGGATCCGCTGGTCGAAATTCAGCTTTTGCGCTGAGCAGGGTTTAAAATAACAAAAGCATACCGCTGAAAGCAGTATGCTTTTTATTAATATGTTAGAAACCGGGGTTTGTTTATTAGAGGTTTGACAGGCTATCCTCAAGGACCTTGATCTTGGCTTCAGCATCCAGTTTTTTCTTTTGCTCTAATTGAACGACATCCGGCCTTGCAGATTGTACGAACCTTTCGTTACTTAACTTTTTATTAACTGATTCCAGGAACTTTTTCAGGTATTCCAGCTCTTTCAACAGCTCTTCTTTTTGCGCGCCGGTATCTACAGGGCGTTCAGTTTCAATGTAGAACTTGTCTTTACCAATTACGGCTGTAATCGTATTGGCCACCGTGTCGGCTGTAAAAGTTATTTGTTGAATATTTACCTGTTTCATCAGGATGGGCTCAATGGCTTTGTACAGTTCGCTGTTGCCCCCCTGTATGTACAGTTTAATGGGTTCTTTCGGCTTTATCTGGTTCTTCACCCGCACATCGCGTAAGCCGGTAATTACGTCTTTCAGTAATTGGCCTTCCTGCAATACAATGGCGTTGGTGGTTTGCAGCGGTGCAAACTGTTTTACGCACAGGTCTTCGGTGCGGGTAGTGAGCAAATGGTATATTTCTTCCGTAACGAACGGCATATAAGGATGCAGCAATTGCATGAGTTCGGTGAAGAACGAAACCGTTTTGTCGTACACGGCCTTGTCTATCGGCTGGTCCATGCCGGGTTTTACCCATTCCAGGTACCAACTGCAGAAGTCGTCCCAGATGAGCGAATAGATGGTTTTCAATCCTTCGCTGAGCTTAAAGTCTTTATGATGCTGCTCGATTTCTGCTTTAGCCTGTTGCAATCTGTTTTCAAACCATTGAATGGCAAAAGGAGTTTGTCCATTGCCTATTGTCGATTGCCCATTGGTTCTGCCTTCCCACATCTTTACCAGCTTCAGGGCATTCCAGATCTTGTTATTGAAGTTCCGGCCCTGTTCGGGAGAGGTTTCATCGAACAGCAGGTCGTTACCGGCGGGGGAGGAGATCATGATGCCAAAGCGAACCGCGTCGGCGCCGAACTTGTCGATCAGTTCCAGCAGGTCGGGCGAGTTGCCGAGGCTTTTGCTCATTTTTCTACCCTGCTTATCGCGCACCATACCGGTGAAGTATACATCGCTGAATGGCTTTACATCCATGTACTCCATGCCGGCCATGATCATGCGGGCTACCCAGAAGAATATGATGTCCTGTCCGGTTACGAGCACCGAAGTAGGATAGTAATAATTGATGTCGGGATTGCCGGGGTGCGTGATGCCCTTGAACACTTCAATAGGCCATAACCAGCTCGAGAACCAGGTGTCGAGCACGTCTACATCCTGGGAAAGCTGCAAGCTGTTAGCTGCAAGCTGTAAGCTGGCTGCATCGGCCTTTTTGTTTTCGGCTTTCAGCTTTTGGCTTGCGGCTTGAAGCCTGGCCTCATTTTCTGTTTCCGCCACATAGCAATTGCCATTATCATCGTACCATGCGGGTATCTGCTGTCCCCACCAGAGTTGGCGGCTGATACACCAGTCCTTTACATTTTCGAGCCAGTAGCGGTAGGTGGCCAGGAATTTATCGCCCGGGTGAATTCTTACTTCGCCGCTGTTAACGGCTGCCAGGGCTTTATCGGCCAGGGAACGCATGGCTACGAACCATTGGGTAGAGATGCGCGGTTCCACCACGGCCATACTGCGTTGAGAGAACCCAAGGCGGGTAGTGTATTCTTCCTCTTTAACCAGCAGCCCCTGCTCTTTAAGCATTTCAACCACCTTCTTACGCGCTGCAAAGCGGTCCATACCCACGCAAACTTCTGCGGCGGCATTCAGGGTGCCGTCTTCGTTGAGGGTGTCTATGATCCTGAGGTTGTGTTTCAGCCCCAGGTTATAGTCGTTGATATCATGCGCCGGGGTCACTTTCAGGGCGCCGGTACCAAACGCGGGATCAACATATTCGTCGAAGATCACCGGTACGGCCCGGTTAACCAGCGGAACGATCACCTTTTTGCCTTTCAGGTGGGCAAAGCGTTCATCGGTTGGGTTTACGCATACGCCCGAGTCACCCATGATGGTTTCGGGGCGCTGGGTAGCGATGGTGATGAAGTTTGTTGTTTGTGGTGTGTTGTTTGTGGTTCCAGCCTCGTCAACCACCAGGTACTTAACGTAATACAGTTTCCCCTGAACCTCTTTGTACTCCACTTCCTCATCGCTGAGGGCGGTTTTCGCGGCCGGGTCCCAGTTGATCATCCGGGCGCCGCGGTAGATCATTTTTTTATTATAGAGGTCAACAAAAACCTTCAGAACGGCTTTGTAATAATCGGGGTCCATGGTAAACGAAACCCGGTCCCAGTCAACACTACAGCCCAGCTTTTCTATCTGGTGATAGATGATGCCGCCGTATTTTTCTTTCCACTCAAAAGCATATTTCAGGAACTCTTCTCGGGTGAGATCGCTTTTTTTAATGCCTTTTTCCTTTTCCAGCATTTGAACCACCTTGCTTTCGGTAGCAATAGAGGCATGGTCGCTGCCGGGCACCCAGCAGGCGTTCAGTCCGCTCATGCGGGCTTTGCGCACCAGGATGTCTTGCACGGTTTCGTTGAGCGTATGGCCCATGTGTAATACCCCGGTAACGTTGGGCGGGGGTATCACCACCGTGAACGGTTTGCGCTCATCGGGGGTGCTGTTGAAATATCTTTTTGATTTCCAATGCTTACTCCATTTTTCCTCCACCGCTTCGGGTTGGTAATTCTTGCTTAGTTCCATAGATATTTAATCCGCTTTAAGGGAGGGCAAAGGTAGTAAGAAAAGGCAACAAGGCATAAAGGCAACCAGGCAACGAGCGGGGTAAATATTGAATATAGAATGATAAATGTGGAAGTGATGCCTGGAACGTGCTAATCCCGACTAAAGGCGGGACCGGATTTGGCATAAAAAAAGCACTTCACCTGCAGGCGAAATGCTTACAAAATAATTCTCTATCCAATATCATAGAAGGAGATACCGGAAATCTTTTGTGTTTCAGTGAGGTTGAGCCGTTAGCGATTAAGCATACCAATACAGGTACGATAAAAGCATAATGAAGCTAAGAAAACCAATTGCCATTAAAGCAACCTTACCGTTTTCGCCCAGATGGAAATGATGCGTTGATTTTTTCATACGCTACGTTTTTTTTAAAAGTTATAAAATCCGTAGTACGATCTTGCAATCAGTTTTCACAGGCTAACGAAATGTATATAGGGTATAAAAACTAAAGCCTTTGGTGATTCCAGGAAGGATATAAATCAGTTAAGGGTAAAAAGCCAGGCTAATATGAAGTCCACTACAAAGGTAATACACAGCCGTTAAAGCTGCAAATGTTACCATCATAAAAAAGTGAAAATACGGGATGGGACAGGGGAAAAGGATTGGCTATAAGGTATTAGGAGCGAAGGGGAACCGTTAAACCCGGGCTAACGTTAGGGGGCCAGGTTAATGAAGCTGGGCAACAAGTATAAAAGTTGACAAGTTAAAAGTGAGCAAGGAGTATAAAGTTGGGTGTTAGAAGAGGTAATTACAGCCCTTGAGTACAAATTTGGGAATTTTCTCAAAGTGGGCATTTCTGCAGAAAGAAAAGTATGAAGCACAAAGAAGGAGAGGCGTGTACGATTATGGCTTTTGTTAATCGTTGCAACTCGCGTCGGGGGCTAATTGCCAATCGTCAATTGCTTATTCCCAATTGATTCTCCTTTGCGCTTCATACTAAAGATTTTGAACTTCAGATGGTGGCAAAGCAGTTAGCTTTGGGTAAACCAGTAAGAAAACAGTACCAATGCAGTAAAGAATACAACGATCACTGCGATCATGGTCTTTTTTTCTCCTGCTTCATGCAAGTTGAATTTTTGCATAGACAACGGATTTTTTTGAGGTTTAACAATGAAGGGCGGATTAAACACTCATGGGGTAGGATTAATTTGAAGCAGGAAGTAAGATGTAAGAAGTAATCAGTGTATAAATGCTTTATACTCTGTGATTTACCTTAATGCCTCTGTTTAGGCATCGGACTTCAGACCTCAGACTTCGGACTTCTGGCTTCCGGTGGTTCTTTGTAACTTTACGATCAATCTATGTACGCTATCGTTGATATAGAAACTACCGGCGGGTACGCTGCAAATAACGATATAACAGAGATTGCTATTGTGTTACATGATGGACAATCTGTTATAAACCGCTTTGAAAGCCTGGTAAGACCGGTGCGTACCATACCCCATTATATTCAGGTGTTAACGGGTATTACCAATGATATGGTAGCCGATGCCCCCAGCTTTGAAGAACTGGCGCCGCAATTATTTGAGTTGTTGCACGGGAAGATCTTTATAGCCCACAATGTAAATTTTGATTACTCTTTCTTGAAGCATCACCTTGATGTGGTAGGGTATGAGCTGAACTGCCATAAGCTGTGCACCGTTCGCTTGTCAAAAAAGGTATTTCCCGGCATTCCTTCCTATAGCCTGGGCAACCTGTGCCGGTATTTTGGCATTCAGATCCAGAACAGGCACCGGGCCGGTGGAGACGCCGATGCTACCGTACGGTTGCTGGAACATTTACTGCAACATAACGCCGAACCACATATACAGCAGTTTATAAAACGCGGCGCCAAGGAACAATCGTTACCGCCCAACCTGCCCAAAGAGCAGGTTGACCAGTTGCCGTATACGCCGGGCGTATATTATTTCCATAACCAATCTGGTAAAGTGATCTATGTAGGGAAGGCAAAGAACCTCAAATACCGGGTAAGCAGTCACTTCACGCATAATGGCGCGGGTAAACAGCGGCAGGATTTTTTACGCAACATCTACAGCATTACTTATCAGTCGTGCAGTACCGAGTTAATGGCCTTTATACTGGAGAGCATAGAAATAAAACGGTTATGGCCTGAGTTCAATAGCAGCCAAAAGCGGTTCAGCCATTCGTACGGGTTATACATGTTCGAAGACAGCAGCGGCTATATGCGCCTGGCGATAGATAAAAAGAAGAAACACATGCAACCGCTGTATACCTTCAACCTGCTCATTGAAGGCCACCGGCTGGTGAATCAACTGATACAACGGTTTACTTTATGTCCCAGGTTGTGCTTTATGCAAACCGCGCCCGGGCCGTGCACCGGAACCGGTGAATCGGTTTGCCCCGGCGCCTGCGAGCACAAAGAGCCAGCCGCTGTGTATAACGAGCGGGTACAGGTGGCGTTGCAATGGCTGGAAGACTGGCTGCCCACGTTTGCCGTAGTGGATGCCGGTAACGATCGGGAAGAACAAAGCTGCATCTTAATGGAGAAAGGCAAGTTCTATGGAATGGGATACATTCCGGCAGGGGTGGGCATTACGAGCCGCGAAGAATTAAAGACCTATCTCACGCGTTATCCTGAGAATGATTATATAAGAGGGTTGGTGTATCAGTATGCGGAGCGGTACCCGAATAAGAAAGTTTCCCTATAGTGAAAGCTGCACGCGAAATACAAGCCTTAAGCTGTAAGCCATAAGCCATAAGCTTTAAGCAATACAGAAGTAGTTTGCATTTCTGCTTACAGCTTTCTGCTTACGGCTTACAGCCTGCTTTTACTTCAACATTGGACGTTCTACATTCAATATTTAACATTCCTCTTCCCCGTAATTACTGCATTATCTATGCGTAAATTCCCGCCCGGCGGGTGGGCGTTGCCGCGTTATTAAATGCTTAAGTCGGAACCGTTTGAAATAATTTGGTATTAAAGTTGTGAACATTTTGCGATATCTTTTTTTCAGGTAATTGATTTTCCATATTTTTTGTTCAAATAACCCACACTATGAAAAGACGCAATTTGTTACTTTGCTGTTTGCTCGCAGCAGGATGTCGTGAGACAACATCCAACCAAGGAGCCATCAAAGATCCGGTTGCAAAAGCTGATGCAACTGAGAAAACAACTCCCGCTATTAAAGCAGAACCGCCCGCAGCAAAAGTACCGGAATACCGTGAATCGGTGAACCCCGAACCGGTAGCCGAGTACAAGGAAAGAACGGACAACCCGTTAAACGATTGGTATTTCTCTATTAAGCTGTATGAAACGCCTAAAACTTTTCAGTACGTTATGAAATTAAAGTACGAAGAGATGGAAGGTGATGATACATTGAATCTGCCTAACGTAGGCACGCCGCCGCAACCCGTTATTCAAAAGGGGGAGGATAAGTATTCCTGTATCGTTGGTTTTATGGATAATCACAATCAGTTTCGTGAGTACAAGAAAGTGTATGTTAAGAATGATCAACTTAAAGTGACTTCCCTGAAACATTATTCGGCGTATACTTACAGTAAGTAGTTGCAGGTTCCAGGTTTCATGTTACAGGGAACAACAGGGGTAAGCTGTAACCTGTAACATGTAACCTGCATCTAAGGCACCAGCCTTTGTAGCAAATGAATAAATTCTTCCCGCGGAATCATCTGTGCGCCCAGGCTCTCCAAATGCTCGGTATATACCTGGCAATCGATGAGTTGAACATCTTCCTGTTGTAATTGCTGCACATAACTGATGAATGCATATTTGCTGGCATTGCTCACTTTACTGAACATGCTTTCGCCAAAGAAAACTTTCCCCAGTCTTATTCCATACAAACCACCCACCAGTTCATTGTTCAACCAAACTTCGGCGCTGTGCGCAAATCCCTCCCGGTGCAAACGAACGTAGGCCTCTTTCATGGAGTTGGTGATCCAGGTGCCGCTTTGCCCGGGCCGGTCAATGCTTTTGCAATTATTGATAACCTCAGAAAATGCTTTATTAATAGTGAAGGTAAATGCCTGCCTTTTTAACAACTGTTTCATGCTTTTGCTCACCTTTAAGGTAGCAGGCGTTAAAATGAAACGCGGGTTAGGGCACCACCACAAAATATGTTGCCCTTCGTACCAGGGGAAAATGCCCTGCCGGTAAGCCAATAATAAACGTTCGGTTGAAAGGTCGCCGCCAACCGCTAATAACCCATCCGGTTCAGCAAGGTGAACCGGCGGAAAAATTATTTCTTTGTCCAAAGCAAATAAAGGCATGCCGGGATGTGGTTGGTTGCCGTAAAAATAATTAAAAAGGAGAATGTATTCAGGGTAAGATTCCCGATAGCCATCGGGACGGCAGCAGTCAAAAGTTAGTGTATTACGTTGGCGTAATTTCTAGGTCAATACTTCAAGGGTAGCGCCAATACCACGGTCGGTAATGGCATCGCATTGGGGTTTCAGATCGTCGTAAGAGCCTTGTTTAACGGCATATTTTCCCTGGAAGTGGATGATATAAGCGCATTGTTCAGCCTGTTCGGTTGAATGACCGCACACTTCTACCAATGTTTCTATTACCCATTCAAAGGTATTTACTTCATCATTCCAAACAATAAGACTATAAGGCTCATCCAGTGTGGTAAGCACATCGGTTTCCTCTTCATATTGTGGTCGAACTGTTCCGCTGATAGCCATATACAATGGTTTATTCCGTTACAAATTTATAAAAATACCCTACGCGTAGCAAGCTCTTTTACCCCCTTTTTAATAAAGGGTGTTTTACACGTAAATAACTCATTCAGAAGGGGGTGGGTATGGAAAATGTTTATAAATATAGCGGAGAGCCGAAATATTTGGCACAACGAATGTTAGTGAGGTTATTCAAAAGTGATGGTGTTATTACTGTAATCGATGGAGATCTTTCCAAATTGTTCCAGGGCCGATTGACCAAATAATAGGGGGGCTACGGAATTATCAACAACCGAAGCCTGGATGTTATAAATAGTTCTGTTGCTGATTGAAACTTCTTTTAGTCTTATGATTGTACCAACTGAAATATCACCATTTGCATCTACAAAATTGGCTTCGCCCATAATATCATCAGCGGTTAGCTTTCCCTGTTTATACAAATAGGATGCTTCCACATTGGAAATGGAAATAAGCCCGGCGCCCGTATCAAAGATAAAAGTCATGTTGGCTCCATTGATGGTTACAGGGATCTTATAAACGCCGTTTTCTTTTTCCATTTTCACAACGGTTTTTCCACTAAACCTTTTTGGGTTCTCTTCACTCTTTTGAGAAGCGGTTACGTTCTGGCTTCTATTCCTTCTGCCAGATTTCGGGCAGCCTGTGCAGCCTTCCAGCATCAGCATGGCTGATATAAAGTAGAGGGGTAGTTGTTTCATTGAAAGTCTCCGATTTTAGGAAATATCTGTATAAGGAACCGCTGGTTATCTTCTTCATTATTCTGCAGGCGCCCAACGCCGCCCCATCCGTTACCGGATATTTGCAGGTCAATTAAACCATTATATTCAGGCGCTTCAAAGTCGATGCCTTTGGAGTACCAGTAATCTCGCAGATTTAATGCCCGCCAATAGCTTAATTCGTAATTGCGGTAAGCATCGTGGCCGATGCGGGAAGCGTACCCTGCAATTACAAGGATATAAGAAACATTTTTGAGCTTGGGGTTCACTTCCTTGGCCTTTTTCAGGTTATCGATGATCGATTTCAGTTTTTCGCCGGCTTTATCGATCTTATGAATGGTGGTGGGATATTGTTCCAGCGTACTATTGCTTAGCTTCGATTCACCGAGTTTGAATTTTACATCGAACGAGAGCTTGAACCGCTTATACTGCTCTTCATAAGTAAATAAGGACTGATCGCTTTTTAATGGTTTCAGGTTTTCCTCTACGGTTTCAATGATCGCCAGTTTTTCTTTCTGCAATTTGATGGTGGTATTCATTCGTACGTAGGTTAATACGTATAATACCAGCATGATGAAGAACAGGCTGGTCATGAGGTCGGTATAGCTGGTCCAGAAGGAATCTGTTTTATTGACTTTCATTAATGTTAATAGTGGTTCAGGTTGGTTGTATGCCTATATTGATTTTACCCAATCAAATAATTTTTTAAAACTGCTTTTACGGCTGCCACGGGTGAGGATCGCTTTTTGTATGTTGACCATATTGTCATTTAATGTCCGTACTTCATTGGCAACACTACCGATCTGTGCAGCGGTGCTCATCTTCATATCGGTAAGGTGTTTGTTCACTGTTTCCAGGAATGCCAGGTTGTCAAGCTTTTTCCATCTTTCAGGGTACTGGCTTTCCATCAGGTCTATTTCCTTTAATGTTATTTTCTGTACTTCGGTAATGCGATCCTGGGTGAACTCTTTTAATTTGACCAGGCTTTCGTCAAGCGTATTGCCAATGCCATTTACGGCTTGCGTTATTAGCTGATGACTTTCGTCTAATGCACTGTAATGGTTTTGCAGGAATTTGGCCAGTGCCTGGTTTTCTTCAAATACCGAAACGATCTTTTCGCCCAATAGATTCAGGTTGTCTGTTCGTTTCATCATCTCCTCCATCGACTGGGTAAACAGGGTAGCCTGATTAACCAGCTCAGTGGCATTGGTGAGGTATTGGTTAAACGTTTCAAACCGGCCGGTGGTTAACTTCAATTGATGAAGCACCTTTACATTAGCATCTGCATACGATAAAATATCTATTTTTTGCAGGGCATCCAGTATTTTTTCCTGTGCTATAATGGTGTCGTAATTTTTGCCCATTACCGACCCTAATTTGCCAACATTGGTTTTGAACTCTTCATTGAATTTGTGCAGGTTGCTTTGTAAAGAGAACAGGGTAGAGTTGATGTTCTGGTTCAATAGGGGCAGCAGGTCGGTTTGAATGAACGTATAGAAATCGTTCTTCTTTTCTTCTACCAGTGATTTAGCGCCTTTGAAGGTGTAGCCGCTATTGATCACCATAAACAAAAGCCCGGTAAAGCTGGCGATCATGGCTATTTTTACGCCATCCAGTAACAGGGATATGGCCGTGTTCAGCGCAGTTGTGTCGGCTGCGAAATCAACCCCCGCTATCTGGAAGAGCCCGAATACAATGCCCAGGAAAGTTCCAAGCAAACCAAGATACAACGGCAGGGAAACAGACTGGTTAATGTCTTCTTCTATAGCATCGGTATTTCTTTCCACTACATCTTTTATCAGATGAAAATCCGATGCAACGCCGCGGTTCCTGATAAGATACGTATTTATGGCATAAATGATCTTATTGGTAACCTTATTGCCGCCTTTCTTTTTGTTTATGAGATCAATGAAAATGCGATGGTCTTCCTCCTGTAATTTGAAACCGCCCATGCCTACAAATACGGGCTGGCTTACAGCGGGCATGCTTTCCTCTGCATATTTGTCTAAATGCGTAAGCAGCTCGGCGGGTTGTAATTCAAGGTATTGTTTCAACAGGCCGGGTTTAATAATTTCAAAACAATCTGCGTTCGGGAAAATGGTTCTGTAAACAGCGATCTGTTTTTTGGTTTTAAAGAAAATAACAAGCTGAAAGCAAATAATAATGCATACCCCAATAATCTCTGTGAACTGGAAATTATTCATAGTGTATTACGGCTTTGGTTTTAATGACCCATTTATCGCCTTCCAATATTGCGGTGCCTCTTTTCTTGGTTATGATGTTTTTGGTATTTAGATCGGGCAAATTGTCTTCATCACAGGCTGGTTTAATGTAGGATTCGATCCGTTTAACAATTTCACTTACCGGTGCGCCTGCCGTGTGGGTCTCAAAGCTGGCTTCCTGTTTGTTTTTACTAACGGTAAATTTGTACACCGTGCCTTCTTTCTTCAATGATTTAGCTGAATTGGGAAAATAATTGTTTACCGGCCCACTCATGTAAAAGATATCCATGGGGTCTGTTTTTCCCATCAAATGTTCAGAATTGTCATACATAGATCTATTGCCTTTATTGTTCTGGTCCAGTAATTTTTTCAATACTTTCACTTCGGCCGTTAAGGTTTGAAAACAATTACTGCCTTCAATGGTTTTCTCTATGTCTTCACCATTCAACGGGGCTTTATTGTTATTATTCAAAGAAGAAAGAAATTCATCTTTCCTTCGGCGACTGACGGTCTCTTTTTCGCTTTGTAGAAATTCATCAAACGGCTGTAACCTTTGTTCCATCTTACTTTTCTCCTTTCGCAGATATAAAAAGAGGGCGATCACAGCCAGGATCGAAACGAAATTTAATACCAGGTAAAGCATGTTAAAAGATTGTGGAGGTGGCGGATCATTTTGAGCGTTTACTATCTCCTTAGGAATGGTTTCAGTTGTTTCCTGTTCGCCAGGTGGGGGCGGCGTTTTTTCAACTAAATATTGAGCTACGGTTTTTGTTAATGCTTCCTGGTGTATAACAATTGCGTCGTATATGCCTGGGTAATGGGTTTTCAGTTCTTCAAAACATCTTTGTGTTAATTGATCGGCAGCATCTGCCGGCGGATAGGAGGCATATTGACGTACTTCAATATTGTTTATGGGATTGGTTATGTTGTCGAATGCTGTTTTGAATTTGACGCCTAATGTTTTTGACAACGTTTGAAAGTCAGTGACATTGTCAATGGTTATATTCCCGATTTCGGATTTTATTGAGTCAAGATCTTTTTCTTTTACAGCGTTCGCCTTTTTTCTTTCTACAAGGACCCAATAGGTAATTTTGTAATTAATATAATCCTTTGCTTTTTTCAGGGCAGGTTCATTCGTTTGCCGGGCAATACAACCAATGTTTGCAACAAGCACCATCAGCAGGAGCAGCAGCTTCTTCATATCATGGCGGTTTTTACTTGTAAATTATTGTGGATCTTATAAGCAAGCCTGTTAATGGCGCCCGCAACCGGGTAAAAGAATAAGGTTTCTTCAATATTAATGTCCACATTATCGTGGGTTTCTTTTAGCTTTTCTTTTATGCCGCTAATGAGATCTACCTTTATTTTGCTGGTTAGTAGATCCTTGTATTCCTGCTGGCCTTTCGGGTTGATACCGAAATTCTGGTAATAATTGAATTTTGTATTCCAACTGAAAAACCTGTCTATAAATGTGGCCACTTCCTTGTTTACCGAATTAATTACTTCCTGGTTTTCGATCTGCGTATAATGCAGGGAAACATCGGGAATAAGCTGTGGAGATTCTGATCCTATCAATACTGTTTTTATATCTTGTTCCAGTCTTTCGAACCGGCTAAAGTTGGTGCATTCCAATCCTCCTTTGCAGGTGATCTCTTTAGGGCTTTTGAAAAACCGGAATTCTATTGACGGGGATTTTGTTTCATATACATCTTCAAAAATAATTTTGGTATAATCCAGCAAAGACGAAAGATCTGAACCGCCGCCCGCCAGCTTTACGACCTTGGAACCATTGCCACTAAAAGTAATGTATTCAGGAACGGGCAAATGTTTTGCTTTCATGAGCCTGGCTACATGGTAAACGATAGCGGCATAGAAAAAGATAAACACCAGCTTCAGGTCATTGTCCTCAGCCAGCATATTTGAAAACGACAGGGGGATCTTGTTGTCTTTTATCAGTTTGTTATCTTCCAGCGAAAAGAAGAATTCGATCAGTTCTACTGAGCTGGAGTTCTTCTGCTTTAAATTGTCATATATATTGATCAATTGATTGGCAGAGGTGCCGGATAGTGCTTCTTTTATTTTGCCTTCGTATCGTTGTACAAAACCGTTATATGATGAGGTATTGCCATAACCGTCACCAAAGATGGCATTGGCTGCAAAGGTGAATGAGGTTAACGCGATAGGGTTTTCGCTATGATAAATGACGATATCCGTTGTGCCGCCGCCGATATCGATGCTTACTGCCGGCCGGTCGTGTGGCCTTACATTTTCTTTGTGATAATAATAATAGAAAGGTGCAAATGATTCCGACATTTTGTTCAGTTTGGCAGCATTGGGAAAATACCGGTGGTAATAACCTTCCCATGATTTCTGAAAGAAATCCCTTCTGAATTTCGGCATGCTCGATGGGTAGAACCATACAATTTCGGTGGCCGCCAAATCACCGCCGTTCAGGAGAACTTTATTACGGATCATCAGGAAAAGCTGTTTTAAAAAAGCTTTGGTCCTTCTGGCAAGCCTGGCATCGTTGCTGAAGTCGACCCACTTGAGGTTGGGTGTTATCTCACTGCTCAACCTAAGATCTTCTTTTAAATACCAGAAGGGGATATTAAAATCAGCCAGGGCAAAATTGGCTTCATTTGGATTAAAAGAGCCGTTGTCACCAATGATCGTTCGTTGCGGAAATTTATATTGGGTGCTCTGATTGATTATAAAAGGACAGAACTCTTCTTTTATTATGTTGATGATGTCATCGGCGCCGAATCCCAGTTTAGGATTCTTTAAATATATTTCTGTTTCTTCTGTTGGCGAATGCAGCGTGCCCACCTGTACGTCTTTTTCAGTGATATCAAATGGCTTGGCGTCTTCATTTATAACTTTATATTCAACATGCGTATTGGTGGTGCCGAAATCAATGGCAAACTTGAATGATTTTGCCGCAACGGGTTGCGCTTTGAATAAAGGGATCAGCAGGCCGGTGCTGTTATTATTACTAATTTCAATTAAGGAGAAATTGTTTTCGATAATATGGTATTTGGTGGTTACGCCCTGCGCCTGATCTTTACTGCTTCGTAACCGCGGTAACTGTAATTGCAGTGGCTTGCCCGGATTACTCTCGTCAAAAAAGTTTAAGGAGTAATGGTGGTGTTTGGTCAGGGGCTGAACATCCCTGTCTACAAGTAATACGCGGTAATGCGGGTTGATGCCAGGGTTAAGCTTTATGAACGGATAAATAGCCAGCGTAAACTGGTTCTCTGTTATTATACCCTGGTTTTCCTTTTCATTGGCTTTTTGAATTTTGTCGTGAAACTGGTTATAAGCATACAACCTGGTAAATTGAATATAGCGGTTGTTTTTAATGGGGATACGTAATACGGCTTTCACGCCTGCAGGCAGGGGTTGCAGCTCGAATCTTTTTTTGCCATCTGCCACGGTGCCCTGCAGGTCGGCGATCGTAAAGTATTCGAAGAAATTCTTTTTTACAGGTAATGCAAAGCCGTGATCTTTTTCGCTTGCCTTGAATTCATAATGCCCATTAAAAAATTTGCCATTGTCAATAGGGTAGGGCAGCCTGATGAGGTACGGCTCCAGCAAATCGCTTACGGTGAGGTAAGGATATTTTATATGGGTTTGATTGGGCAGCGTACGTTCCTGTAAGGGTCTGTCGTCGGCATAAGGTACATTTTCATGGTAGTTCCTTTGCCAGGTGCCGCCGGCATATTTCAGCGGTTCATTGAACGGCTCATTAGGTAATACACAAGGTGTTAGTCCTTCAACGATCCGCGAAGCTTCAATGATGAAATCATTATCATCGCCGGAGGGTATTACGCCGTAATTTTTTGTTCGGAGCTTGGTGCCCAGGATCTCTGCATTGTTCCCTTCTGCGTGTACAACAATTTCTACATACTCGCTTTGATAGTTCGTTTCATCCATTGCCCTGATGGTATCTTTCATGGCATCGTCAAGCATTTCAACGGTCAGGTCAAGGTAGGTATTGATATCCGGGAACACTTCTGAAAAGCGGGGAAAGGCTGCCCGGAATGAGTAAAAGAATTTAATAAAATCCCTGCCTCGTTTATACAGGGGAAAGTATTTGTTATCGAACACCCGGTCATTGGCAAACGAAATATCAACGAACGACAGATCGTTGGCTGAGGAAAAGAACAGGGTGGCCGGCGACGTGCCGCCAATGATGTTTATCAGTTCAGGACCATGCTTGTAGTTGAGTAAATAACAATGTTTGAGATCGGAAAAATTAAAAGCTTTCTGGTCCTGGAAAAGGAACATTTTTAGCGTTTCGCCTAACAGCTTATGTTTGGGGTTGGAAGAAAGGATCAACTTTCCCAGATCGCTGTTGGCTTCCACGTCGAGCTGCCCGCCATTAAGGGTAATGCCGGAGTTCCATTCCAGCACTTCTATTTTATCGTGGAGGGCATCGATATTGAAAAATATTTCTGCCACATCGAGGCAGTCAGATACCATGCGGTGGTAAATGGTAGTGCCATCGAGCTTTTTTTTGCTGTTCACATATTGAAAGGCGGTCCGCACAAGGTCCATGCGGGCAAAAGGAGAAGGGATCGAGGTGATCTGGGTATGTGCCGTAGAGCCCGCGGGATCATCAATTGAGTTGATGAACGTTTCTGTAAGGGCGCTGGTAATTGTTTGCCAGTGCTCGATGTTTTCACTGCTCCCGGTATGTAACCGAAATATTTTGCTCATACTTGAATAATTAAGATCAAAGTTTAATTTCCTGTAGTGTTACTTCTTCTGTTGCGTTTGAAAAGAGGGCCAGCAATTTCTGACTGCTTTTTAAATGATCATAATCGGGCTCCATTTTTGACAATACGCCCAGGAAATGATCGAGGCCTGATGCATCAAACACTTTTTTAAAGAATCCCTTTTTGGCGGGATTGCCGTTTACCAGGTTGTAGAAATCCTTGCCGTTTTTTGAATTATCGATGGCACTGAATGCAATGTTTGATGCAGCCATTTCATTTAACCAGTCGTCGAAGTGGGTATTGAACGAGTGTATGCTTGTTCTGAACCGGTTGTTCAGCACCTCTTTGGTTAACTTGTTATTGCCATGCGTGGCCCATGCTTCCCCGCTCGCCTTTGCATATTCTTCATAATGATTTTCCATAAAACTTTTAAACAGGGCGAACTGGGTAAGCGGCTTTGCTACCAGTTCTGCCGTTTCTTTCGCCAGGTCGTTAAAGACCACGGAAGTAGTTTCTTTTTGTAACCCAAATTCAAGGTACAGGGGATTAACAGCCTGCCCATTGTTGGTTACCATGTCTTCGTCGGGGATGCTCATAAAGTCAACAATGGAAAGGGCTGCGGCCAGTTCAATAAAATGGGCTTTGTTTTTTTGATCAGCAGCGCCATCGGCGCCTTTTTGTTCATTGGTTACTTTGTCGCCGATATAATAAAGGGTATTAATGGAGTTGTTGCCGGTTACATTGCGGTAATAGTAAGCAAGCGCCGCTTTTGTTTTTGAAATAAAGGTGTTGCTGTCGATGGTGGTCTGGTCATTTTTGTCTACCCCAAAGTAGGGCAGAATGGTGACGGCCCCAATACGTGCATTTTGTAAAAAGTGATGATGCGGTATTGGATGTTTGGCATCGCGGATGTTTTTCAGGATCAGTGGAAAGCCGGCTGCTCCGGTTCCGCCGAAAATAGAACTGATGATAAATACCCGGTCATCCTGTTCAAAATGCGAGGCAAATTTTCTGAAGAATTCAGAGTATTTGAACTTGTTCAACACTACACTACCTATGTTGGGGTTGCCTTTAAAACCAACTTCCATTTCTGCTTCCAGGTTGGCTTTTGAGAAAAGCAGCGTGGCAAAGGCTTTATTGTTTTTATCCAGTTCATTGTACCCGATAAAACCTTTAAAAAGCTGGTCTTTTACGCCGTCAATTTCGAACCTGAAATTGTCTGATACAAAGCCATTATCATCCAGTTCATCCAGCGAAGCAATCTTTGTTTTAAAGAACTGCGTTTGATCGGAATATGATTTTTCCCTGATATCCTTGTACAGTTTCAGTATTTCTACCGTTCTCGTAAGATCGCCGTTGGCGCTGTCGGGATCAATGATAATGGGAATGATCGTATCTGTATTATCTATTTTAACGCCGGAAGCCAGCAACATGGTAAGCGCTTTTACCACTCGTGATCCGGTTCCGCCTATTGCGAATAAGAATAATTTTGCCATAATTAAACAGGGACTTTTTTGTTGACACTACTTTTCCATTTGATCAAAAGGGTTAACAAGCAGCACCAGATAAATGAATAAATGGCCGCCGTTAAGCCAAAGCCAACACAATCGAGCTCTGAGATTTGAAGGTCTTTACAATAATTGCCGGTTATAAGATCATTGTTGGGATACATGAAGGCAACCGTGAAAATGATAGCGGTACCCGTTAGTACATTAATGAGCCACCACCACCAGCGGTTGAATGGTCGCCGGTTAAAGAGCCCATAGTAATAATTAATGATCACGAGCGAATTCACGGTAAACATCCAGATGAATACCATGTAGTATATCGACTTGCCTGTATAATCATTGCACTGCACATCCAGCCCCTGCAGGTGTTCACCCAGCCCGTTTTGCGATGAATACAGGTTCAGCGATTCGAAAAAAGCGATCAGCCAATCCATATTTTATTTTTTGTTTTTTATCCAGATAATGATTCCAAAAAGTGCTGCCAGTACTATTACGATCCACCAGGGGAAGCTGGATGTTTTACCATGCTCCGCATACTTGTTCTTGCTTATTTTTATGGTGATCGCCAATTGTTCTTTGCCTTCGTTATGATTGGCATAAGCTTCACTGATGCCTCGGGCCAGGTATTCGAACCCGAAAGTTTGCCGTTGTTGTGCAGAGTCGAATGGGTTGGAATCGTCGACCGTGGAAGACGCCTGCACCCAGGAGGGAAGCTTTGATTTCAGTCGGATCGATACTTCCTGCAATGGCTTCAGGTCGGAAGTTTTACAGGTGAACAGGTGTGTATAGCCTTTTAAGCTTTCATTGGTTTCGTCGGTATTCCTGGTAATAGAAGTAATGGTGTAGTTGTTGGAGACATTGTAGTTACCGGGATCGGTTATGTACGAGTCATCCATCTTCAGAAAATCGAGATTGGCAGCTAAGGAAAACTGAAAGACTTCCTCATCCCCATTTCTGCCACCGGTTTTGGCGTTATTGATCACCAGGTTGGTAGAAGGTTGTTCAATTTCGTAGTCGCCGATTTTATTATTGCGTACGATCTTGGCCGCGGGCCGGCTGCCGGCTGGCTTTAACAGGTAGTAACTGTTTTCAAAGCCTTTGTAATCATTGAAGTTTATTTTGGAAAGGAAATGCTCAAGCGGCGCCTGGTTGCCGAAAATAATAATGTAGTAGGGGCGCCTGATCTTTTTATTGGAAAGGTCAACCTTAAGCGGACGTTTGCTTTCCATATAGTAGAAGCCTTCAAACTGGGAGTTCAGTTTTAAAATGATCATGGAGATCTCCCGGTTTTTCAGGGCTTCCGACAGGTAAAGCTTTACCGTGTTCTTGGCTGCTTCGAGGTATTGGGTAGAAGCGCCCAGGCTGTCGGAAAAAATAAAATCCGAGATCAGGATGTTAACGTCATTGGTATTGGAGTTAACCGCTTTTTGAATGATCTCGGGAATGAAGGACGTGTGGGTGCCGCAACCCGAACGGTTTAAGCTGGCGGGGTTCAGGTGCGTAAAAAAGTATTCGATCTCATTGGGCATGGCACCCATTTTTTGCGGGCAAAGCTGTTGGTTGATGTAATAGATATTTATTACATCAGTGACATTCTTCGATCTGAGATCGGTAATAAGGCCGAATATAGCGTCTTTAAAATCGGAGCTTTGGGCAACGTAACCGTTCATGCTGCCGGAGTTCTCGATCAGTATGTTGTATTTGGCCCTGACGTAAGTTGGGGTAACAGCGACGGTTTTTCCCTTTTCCGGTAACTGTTTTTCGGTTCTGTTACGTTGTCTGCTTTTTACGGCATCGCTGCAACTAAAAAGCAATAGCATACCAATAACAGCCAACCGGGCTGATAGTGTTGTTAAGATGTAAGTTTTAGGCAAAGTGAAAAGGTTATTGTTTGGTTTAGGTAATTGATATAATACAAACAGGTAACCCAGGTATACGGAGATTTCGGGATTTTGAGATTTCGGTCCCGATCGGATCGGGATCAAAATCAGCAAGTAAACGAACGTTTACGCTTAATGCAACACTGGTTGGGGGAATCGCAATTATTGACTATCCGGGTGAAGAATAAACAGGCGGTTACCTGTTATGTTTGGCTGGGAAAATATGTATAGCGAACCGTAAGTGAACAAATATATAAAATAGAATCAAATATTTCAAAGGCTGCTTAAATTATTCGGAGCAGTTTATGTTGAACCGGTCGTCCAGTAGTTTAAGTCGAACCAGTTCTGCCGTGCCCCGATTATATATTGGAGTACTAAAAGTAATTTTACTCCAATCAGGTTCATTTGAGTTAAACTGAACTACTGTTTGTGGCGACTCGGCCCATGCAACCTGTAATTGGTTTTTAGATTGGTCATAAAACCATTTACCACATTCTGTAATCCGGTAGGTTCCATATATTATTACAGCCGTGCCGTCTTTTCTAAACAGGAATTCTGCTGTATTAGCATCTTCGCCACTTTGCCAGAAATATCCGTCAGCCGTTAGCTGGCGTTCAAAATCGCCCAATGATCTGTTGGTGTTGGCCTGGGTGGTATTATCCGAAGTGGGGAATATTCGGGGTTTTATTCGCGATTCACAACTTTGGCAACAAAATATTGTAACGGCTAAAGACAGGGTTACATACAAGGATGCATTTTTCATTTTGCTGGAAGTTTATAGGTGATTGCTTGGAGATGTGAGGTTACAAAGAATTGATAGAATAATAGCAGGTGTTTTTCACGTATTTTATGTGGGATGTTTAATTAATAACGTGAACAGGTAGGTTGGTTTTGGGCCATGTTGAATTGCAAAGCACTATTGTTGCGCAGTTTCGGTGCAAGGTTGCCTGTTTATTGATGATAGTTGGCTTGCAGCGCTATATTGTTAGTATGCAAGAAGGATTTACAGCTTGATTTTGTGGCCATGTTGAATTGCAAAGCACTATTGTTGCGCAGTTTCTGTGCAAGGTTGCCTGTTTTTGGGTCATTGCAGGCTTGCGAAGGGGCTATGTTGCTTTGTTTTCGCCCGATGTTACGTGTATTTTGGTGATTGTTATCAATATATGGTCATGGTTCTACTAAAAACCAACGTGTTACAGCAAACAGGCGTAATTTTTTTAAAGGAATTTCAAATTCCTTACAACTTTTGGGAATTCCTATAAGGTTTTCTGAATTCCTTAAAACTTTTCTGATTTCCTTCCAGATTTTGCGATTTCCTTGAAGGTTTTCTGATTTCCTGTAAGGTTTCGGAAATACCTTATATCTTTTGTGATGTCCTGTCAGGTTTTGTGAATTCCTTAAAAATGTATGGATTTCCTGCAAGAAATGATAAATTCTTTCGGGGAACTCTGATTTTGCAATAGGGGAGAAGTACTATTTTATCTCGGGGAAGTTTTCAGCTACTTCACTCAGTTGTTTCCGGTAGTCAAAAGGCGATACGCCGGTGAATTCTTTAAAAGAGCGAATAAAGTGCGATTGATCGGCATAACCATTTTCGTAGGCGATATCGGAAAGCTTTTGATAATTGTTTTTTCGAAGCTGGGAGAGGGCTTCCTGAAAACGACAAATGCGCGAGAAAAGTTTGGCGGAAATGCCTATTGATTGCTTGAACCGCCGTTCCAAAGTGCGTTCGGAGAGTTGCAGTTTTTTGTGCAGCGCTGGAAAGGAAATATCTCCTTTACCCTGGAGAATTTCAGCCATGGCAAATTGGGTGACGGTATCCTGCCGGTTACCCATATACTGCAGAGAATTAAACAAACTGGTGGATATGGTATTGATTTGCTCTTCAATGGAAGCGGCAGTCAGAAGTTTCTCGGACACATACCTTTCTTTTTTATGTTGTATCAGTCCCAGATCAACACAAGTACCGGTGAGCTCATTGGCATCGATACCAAAAACAGCCTGCAGGGCATTCGGGTGAAAACACACGCCCACGGTGTTGAGCTGACCGGTTAAATACAATTTGGTGGGTTGAACGGTTTGACCGTATAGGAAGCTACTGGACAATTGCCTGTTATCCTCGGTGTGGAAGGTACCTTTATCAGGCTGTTGGATCATGATGCCGGGGCAGCCATCAGCCAGCGGACTAAATATGATGGTGGAATTACCGGGATTGTTATTTTCCAGCACCCAGAAATACCGTACAACGGATCTCAAATTTTCAGGCGGAGAAAAAATACGATAGTCCATTTTGGCAGAATAATTAGGTAAGATTTAAAAAAGATCCGGTTTAGCGACCCATGCAATTTATCGATTTCCCGGGAGGCGGAATAATTTCAAAAAAAGAGAAAAAATATTCATAATCAATACAAAAAAAATTTGGGAGAAATCAATCAACCCTTATCTTTGCACTCCCAAAACGGAATAAGGGTAGCGAAAAAAGAAAGAAAGCGAGGAATTTGGGAAACAGATAGTTAGAAAATTGAATAAAAATTATAAGGGAGTTTAGCTCAGTTGGTTCAGAGCATCTGCCTTACAAGCAGAGGGTCGGCGGTTCGAGCCCGTCAACTCCCACAGCAGAAAGGTTCACAGCAATGTGAGCCTTTTTTTATTGGTAAAAGTTTGGCTGAGTTGGTTCAGCGCATCCCGTACTTCCTGCACGGGCCTGCGACCGGAATAACATGGTATAATTCAAATTCTATGCAATTCCTATGCACTTCCTATGCAATTACCAGGGGGCTTGTGAGCATCTGCGATACGCTCAACTACCACTACCAGTATACTCTACAGAAAAGTTTCCGGGGTTTAGCTTATTTTTCTCTTAGGCTGTCAATCGCTTCTTGTAAAAGTAAATTAAAACGGTCTGGTTTTTCAAGCATAGGGTAATGTCCTGTGGTTCCCATATTCAGGAGATGATAGTCAATTCCCTTTTTTTGAAACGCTAACGTGTCTGTAGGTGTTAAGTCGCTATTGATTAAATAAAGAGGTTTGTTTAGAGATTTTAGTTTTTGGGCAAATGGATATTTGTCGAGATTTTCCAAACACGTAACTGCAATAATTGTATCTGAATTTAAAATATCTTCTGTAACTCTTTTTTGTATAAGGCTATCAGTGGACGGTGCAAAGAGGGTATTAATGTCTTTAGAAACAGTTCTCTTAAAATCCTTCCTTGCGTTTGTATAGAAAACCGCCCATTCTTTTTCCAATTCAGGGGTAAGGGGGAGACCAATATCTTTTAAATTGTCAATTCCGATAACACAAATAATACGAGATGGATAATTTAATGCTGTTTCTACAATGATTGAACCACTCATTGAATGTCCAATAAGAATTACGTTTTTCAAATCCAATTGCGTTAAAATAGCATGTATGTCATCCGTATAATCTTTAACTGTCCAGGTTTTCCTGTTTTTGCCTGATTTTCCAAAGCCCGGTAAATCAATCGTAACCACTCTGAATCTTTTTGAAAAAAAAGAAACCTGATTTGTCCAATAAGTTTGATTTATTCCCCAGCCATGTATGAAAAGTAAAACGGTGTCACCTGTTTTACTGTCATTGTAATTTATTAAAACGCCCTTGTTGTGTATGTTCATTTTTTTATTTCTCCTATTCTCTGTACAGAAACATTGAAAGAACAATAGGAAAACAATTAAAAACTTTGCTTCTAGTCTCATTGAATTAGGAATTCTGTGTTATTTGTAGTTATCTAATTGCGAAAGGATATAAGCCGGTTGTCTTTGTTAACGATCAGCCTTGTTCCTAACTCGGTAGTGGAAACGCTGATTTACTATCAGGGTGGTTATTCTCTTGTCGAAAAAATCCAATATCCCCGGCATTGCCTTTAATCATTAGGAACTTCGGTTTTGCATAATTATAATTCATTCTTAAATATACAACAACCCTTTAACGTTCATTAAAACCAGCTATTGGCAGGGTAATTTATCTATCAATTGTTTCACAGAAAAAACACGCTTAAGAAATTCTTTTAATTGGTTCTGCAATCTGTCGGCAGACTCCACAGAAAGAAAAGGTTCCCTGGTTAGTGAGCCTTTATTTATGCCCTTTTACGTTTATATACTACATACACTTGGGCAAGTTGGAAGGGTGACCGAATAAAAAGAGGCTGTATCATTGATACAACCTCTTTCAATAAATATGATTTATTAAAGCACTAGTAAGTAAGACTGTCTTTGCTCGAAGTTAAGTTCTTGAGGGGAGGCGCGAACTTATTAAGATCGATACCCACTACGGCAGCTTTATATTCGTTCATATTAGGAATTCTTCCAAGGATTGCAGAAAGAACAACTACTGGTGTGGACGCAAGGAGGGACTCACCTTTTTTGCGCTCGGAATCTTCAACAACTCTTCCCTGGAAAAGACGGGTCGAGGTTGCCATTACAGTATCCCCTTTAGCTGCTTTTTCCTGGTTACCCATACAAAGGTTACAACCCGGGCGCTCGAGATACATCATGTTTTCGTATTCGGTACGTGCCGCGTTTTTCGGAGCATTGTCATTGAATTCAAAACCAGAATACTTCTGCAATATTTCCCAATCACCCTCGGCCTGAAGTTCATCAATGATATTGTAAGTTGGAGCTGCCACTACAAGCGGCGCACGGAACTCAACCTTACCTTGTTGCTTTTCCAGGTTCTTGAGCATTTGAGAAACAATTTTCAAATCGCCCTTGTGCACCATGCATGATCCTACGAAACCAAGATCTACTTTTTTCTCACCACCATAATAAGAGAGTGCGCGAATGGTATCGTGGGTATAGCGCTTGGAAACGTCTGCATTATTAACATCGGGGTCAGCGATCATTGGTTCAGCGATCACGTCCAGGTCAATCTCCACTTCAGCATAATACTTCGCATTCGCATCTGGTTTTAAAGCAGGTTTTTCGCCTGATTTAATTTCTGCGATCCGCTTATCGGCTTTATTGATCAATCCCTGAAGCACCTGTCTGTTGTTATCCATGCCCTTGTCGATCATGATCTGGATCCTGCCCTTCGCAATTTCCAGTGATTTGATCAGGGTGTCATCGTCAGAAATACAGATAGAAGCTTTGGCCTTCATCTCTGCCGTCCAGTCTGTAAAGGTAAACGCCTGGTCAGCAGGAAGCGTTCCAATGTGCACTTCAATAATTCTGCCCTGGAAAACGTTCTCGCCGCCAAATTTCTGAAGCATCTGCGCCTGGGTAGCATGTACCACATCACGGAAGTCCATGTGATCCTTCATTTCTCCTTTGAAGGTTACTTTCACTGATTCGGGAATGGGCATAGACGCTTCACCGGTAGCCAATGCCAGTGCAACGGTACCTGAGTCAGCGCCAAAAGCAACACCTTTCGACATTCTTGTGTGAGAATCACCACCAATGATGATCGCCCACTCATCTACCGTTATATCGTTGAGGACTTTGTGAATTACATCTGTCATGGAATGATATTCGCCTTTCGGGTCACGGGCGGTGATCAAGCCAAAATCATTCATGAACTTCATGAGTTTTGGAATGTTTGCCTGCGCCTTTTTATCCCATACCGAAGCGGTGTGACAACCTGACTGGTATGCACCGTCAACAATTGGGGAGATCACAGTAGCTGCCATAGACTCCAGTTCCTGAGCGGTCATCAGACCGGTCGTATCCTGAGAACCTACGATATTTACTTCAACACGAACGTCGGAACCTGCGTGTAATACTTTACCCGGAGTAGTGCCAACGGCATTTCTGTTAAAGATCTTTTCAACTGCTGTTAGACCCTGGCCTTCATTAGAAATTTCTTTTGACGGAGCAAATACAGGAGCAGGTTCAATACCTAAGAGCTTCGCTGCGATCGTCTGGATCTTTTTACCGAATACGATAGCGTATGACCCCCCGGCTCTGATAAATTCCTTTTTCTGAGGCGTAAGCGCCTTGGAAATGTCAATCAGTTCCCGGTCGCCATTATATAATTTTTTCGTTTTGGTGTTGATCGTAAGAACGGTGCCGGTGGCAACAGAGTATACTTCTTCAAGAATAGGTTCGCCATTTTCATTGCGAACGATCTTGCCATTTGCGTCCACCTTTTTCACCCAGTTTTTGAGGTCGATACCAATGCCGCCGGTAACGTCAACAGTAGTAAGGAAGATGGGTGAAATTCCGTTTGTGCCACCTACAATGGGGGCAATATTAACAAATGGAACATAGGGGCTAGCTTGTTTGCCTGTCCAAAGCGCCACGTTATTTACACCAGACATTCTTGATGAACCTACACCCATGGTGCCTTTCTCGGCAATCAACATCACGCTTTTGTCAGGATGTTGAGCCTGCAGCGCCCTGATCTCGGCTTGTGCCTTTGGTGTGATCATGCATTTACCATGCAATTCACGGTCTGACCGGGAGTGCGCCTGGTTACCCGGAGAGAGCAGGTCGGTAGAAATATCACCCTCGCCTGCAATGAACGTTACTATTTTAATTTCTTCAGGTACCTCGGGCAGTTTGGTGAAAAACTCAGCCTTTGCATAACTTTCAAGTATATCTTTTGCTATTGCATTTCCGTTTTTGAATGCCTCTTTCAGGCGGTCTGTGTCGGCATCATAGAGGAAAACCTGGGTTTTAAGAACTTTTGCGGCTTCTTTAGCAATGGAAGCATTATTACCCAGCGCCAGATCCAGCAACACTTCAATAGAAGGACCGCCCTTCATGTGTGATAACAGCTCAAAAGCAAAAGCAGGTGAAATTTCTTCTACTACAGATGTTCCAAGAATGATTTCTTTTAAAAAGGCAGCTTTCACACCAGCAGCACTCGTAGTTCCTGGCAATACATTATAAATAAAGAAATTGAGAGAATCTTTTCTGTGCACATTTTTGAGATCTTTTATTTGGGCAATGATCTCACTTAACAATTCGGCCCCATCAATTGGCTTCGGATGAAGTTCCTGTCCTCTTCTTTCTTCAATTTCCTTAAGGTACTCATTGTAACGGCTCATATGATTTTCTTTTTAGATGCTAAGCTGCAAATGTAATTAATGTCCATAATATTACACAGTGATCTAAATAAGATTCCATGTAAAAACAGATTGGACTTTAATGGAGCGTAAAAAAGACATTTATCCTTGTTAGTACTTTGGCAAGTACTTGTCTGTTAATAATTTAAGTGGCAAAATTCGTGTGAGCAGCAGGCTTATTGGGTTCTGCAATCAGATACCACTTTTGTAAACGCCAATTCAGGATTTTTTTGATGGCCTGTAAGGTAAAGCGTAAACCGGTCCCAATAAACCCGGAGAGGGGCATAAATACGGGATTCTTCATATATACAAGGTACATGCGCTGTTCCAAATAGCGAAAGGCGGGCTTTTTATTGCCACCCGTGTCGGTTTTCTTCTATTTTCCCTCCCGCAGCGCTTATAATTTTGGTTTCAATAATAACCGCCTTATTATGAACCGGATTATAACCATTGTCGTTTTGTTGCTTTCAGCTATTGTTGCTGCGGCGTACCTTCCGTACAGTCATCCCGGCGCCGTTAGGGGAAATGAAGGGAGTGTATTGCTGCCCCAAATCTCGGGTTATAAAATTTTTGTAGGCGATCCGGTGGCGCTTACTCCCGGCAATGGTTTTCATTTGTACGAACTGGCCACCTCTTTATTTACTGATCATGCCGAAAAACAACGGCTGATCAAAGTGCCCGCAGGTTCCAGGATCACCGCCGCAAACGATGGACTTCCCCAATATCCCGATGGCGCCATCCTGGTTAAGACCTTCTATTACTTTAACGATAAAAGAAATGTGTCAGCAGGTAAACGGCTTATAGAAACAAGAGTGCTGATCAAAAATAATGGCCAATGGTTGGCGGGCACCTATGTATGGAATGCGACACAAACCGACGCGATACTGGTTGCCGGCGGATCAAAGACCAGTGTCAACTGGATAGATGAAAAGGGAAACCGCAAAGCTATTTCCTATCGAATTCCATCTGCAAAAGATTGCGCTACCTGCCACAATGCCAATAACGCCATTATACCCATTGGAATGAAAGTAAGAAACCTGAATATTGAGGTTGACCGGAATAACAGGTCAATTAACCAGTTACAGCATTTGCAGAATGCCGGTATTATGGACCCGGTTAACCCGGACCAGTTTTCAAAATTACCCGCCTGGCAAAATAGAACATACTCAATCTCAGAAAGGGTACGTGCTTACCTTGATGTGAATTGCGCGCATTGCCATAGCGATGCAGGCTCCTGTGCCCGTTCCGCCGTACGCTTTGCCTGGGAAATACCGGTTGAAAATACCCGCATCACGGCCAGGAAGAACCGTATTATTAGTTTAATGTCGACCGGAAGAATGCCACGCATTGGCACTACGATGGTTGATGAAGAAGCACTGACGCTTATTAAAAAATATTTACAATCACAATAACTTAAAACAATAGTACATGACCTTTGCAAACATCGCGCTTCTGGCCGCTGCTTTTACTACAGCGCTTATTGCCGGACTTTTTTATGCCTATTCCTGTTCTGTAAACGGTGCATTGGGCCGCTTACCTGATGCCGGTTACCTCGCTGCCATGCAAGCGATCAACCGGGAAATTCTGAACCCCTTATTTTATATGAGCTTTATGGGCACGTTGATATTATTGCCGCTGAGTACCTGGTTGCACTACAGCCATCCCGCCTCGCTTCGTTTTTATTTCTTACTGGCTGCCACCCTGGTATATACTGTTGGCACTTTCGGGGTTACTATGGCAGGTAATGTTCCCCTGAATAATGCATTGGATAGTTTTAATTTACAAACCTCTGCAGAAGAACTTAACCGGCAACGGGCACTGTTTGAAAAACCCTGGAACAAATTGCATGGCATTCGCACCTTTTTCAATGCCATTGCTTTGATCCTGGTTTTACTGGCTTGCATCGTTAAGCAGGATGCTATTAAAGCAGAATGAAGATATATCAATGAATGTAAGTGTGCCACACTTCAAAGTGGAGGCAACGAGAGGGAGGGAACAGTGCTAAATAAAAAGTAGCAAAGGGAAAATAGAAACAAGCGCAAAGAAAAGGAAGGCGTAACGAGAGCGAGGATGGAGTGAATGCCGAATAAAAAGCAACAAAGGGCGATAAGGGAATAACGCAAAGAAAAAGGCATAAAGGAAGTAAAAAGCCTGGCTTTCTTTATGCCTTTATGCCTCGATGCCTTGTTGCCTTACTTCTTAGGAGGCATATTGCTGTTGCCGATGTCGCGGTAGATCTTCCAGCCGCCGCCTTCGGGTTTCCATACCACCACATATTTACCTTTATCGATTGTTTTATTGCCTTCACCAAGCATTTCATACGTACCCGTTTCGGCGAGAAGTTCTGCATTGCCAACCACATCAACGGTAGTCACTTTTATATCTTTCATGCCCATTCTGATTGCGCCGCCCCAGGCCGAAGCTATATCCCTTCCTTTAAAAGGTTCGCTGCCATTGAACATGGCCCAGCCGTCGGAAGCATAATGTGCCGCCAACGCATTGGAATCGCCTTTCTTTGCTTCTTCCATAAATTTTGCATTATCACTTTCTATCCATTCTCTCGCCTTCCCAAGGTCAAAGGCTGCAGCGCTGTCGGTAGTGGTTTTATCTGCCGCTTTATCGGTGGCTGTATTTTCACAGGAGGTAATAAAGAAGATACCGCCTGCGATCAATAAAAGAGAGCAATACTTTTTCATGTTGATGGTTTTGTACTAAGGTATGGGCTTTATACACCAAAAGGTGTTCAGTATCCCGATTTTGATTTTGATCAAATCGGCTGTGTGCTTTTATCGTTCAAACACTAACAGATAAGTGAAATAATGATTGTTGTCAGGGACCAGGGGAAAGTTGAAAGAAAATACAGGCTTCGCGCCTCACGCTGCACGCTTCACGTAAATACAGCCCAAAGCTGTAAGTCATAAGCCCAATACAGGCTCCGAGCTACCAATACAGCCAAAGCCTGTAAGCTGTAAGCCAAAAGCAATACGGGCTGCACGTTGTACGCTGCACGCTTTACGCAAATACAGCCGAAAGCCTAAAGCGGAAAGCTGAAAGCAGGTTCCCCAAAGCCAGGAACCGAGAACGCAGAACTCAGTAACTAACAAACTCAATAACTCAAAACTGGCTTTTTCGGGAAAATTTTTTATTTGATAAAAAAAGAATAACTTAACAGTATAATAGTTCTTAAAACGATTACCATGGATACGGTAAGAGATATACTGCAAATTAAAGGACATGTGGTATATACGGTAAATCCGGAGAGCTCCGTGTACGAAGCTTTAGAAACGCTGGAAACGAAAAATCTCGGTTCACTGGTTGTACTGGAAGAAAATGGTAAACTGGATGGAATTTTTACAGAACGTGACTACGCCCGCAAAGTAATATTAAAAGGTAGATCCTCAAAAGAGACCAAGGTACGGGATATAATGACCGAAGGCCCGGTGTTTGTTACTCCTGATACAAAGATCGAATACTGCATGCAATTGATGACTGATAAACATATCCGTCATTTACCTGTGCTCGAAGACAATGAATTAATTGGACTTGTTTCTATCGGTGACCTCGTAAAGTATATCATCGATCAGAAAGATTTCATTATTCAAAACCTCGAACATTACATTACGAGCTAATTTTAACCCTTGATCGTACTATTGTTGGCTGTATAGGTTAGTGCCGTTGGTTCACTTTGATGTGAAAGGACTGTAGTGGGCAGTTAAAAAAGCCCATCATGGAAGTATTTTGCTATGCCAGGAAATAATATTCATAGTATTCCTTTATGGCCTTTGCTATTATATGCAATTGCGGTAGTGATTTTGCTCCTTGCCATTCTCGCTCTGTCTTATTTATTAGGTCAGCATCACCGCGATCGTGCTACCGATAAACCTTACGAAGGCGGCATCGAACAAACCGGTTCAGCACGACTTCGTTTTTCTGCCCAATTTTACCTCGTTGCCATGTTGTTTGTGATCTTTGATGTAGAAGCTGTGTTCATTATTCTGTGGGCATTAGGCTTTTACGAACTCGGCTGGCCGGGTTACATTGGCGTTGCCATCTTCATTGGTCAGCTGGTTGTTGTGTTGATCTACGAATGGGGAATAGGCGCGCTGGATATTGGGTTAGATGGAAAGAAGATATTGAAGAAATATAAAGAGTTAAGGGGTTGAATATTGGTGTTTGAAGAAGCAGTTTATTGTTTGTGGTTTATGGTTTGTGGTTCTTTAAGCGCGAGGTCAGAATTAATTTCGAGCCTCAAAGCGCGGCAGCAACCATAAACTATAAATTATAAACCATAAACCATAGAAGCGCGAGTTCAAAAAATGATCTTGAGCTTTTAAGCGCGGCAGCAACTATAAACCATAAACTATAAACCATAAACAATGAAATGGTGGTTAAGCAAAGCAGGTGATAGTGCCGGTCATTTATCCGGTAACGGCAGCATGGAAGAGGCCGTTAAGCAAAGTATTATGCTTACCTCCGTACAAAGCCTCGTGGCCTGGGGAAGAAAAAATTCTATGTGGCCTTTCCATTTCGGATTAAGCTGCTGTTTTGTAGAGATGGCTACCAGCATTACCAGTAAATATGATGTGGCCCGGTTCGGCGCCGAGGTTATTCGCGGTACGCCGCGGGAAGCAGATGTAATGGTGATTGCCGGAACGGTATTTATTAAAATGGTGCCCATCATCAAACGATTACACGAACAAATGATGGAACCCCGCTGGGTGATCTCTATGGGCAGTTGTGCCAACAGCGGTGGTATGTATGATATTTATAGCGTAGTACAAGGCGTAGATAAATTTTTGCCGGTTGATGTGTATGTGCCCGGTTGTCCGCCCCGGCCCGATGCGTTTATGCAAGGGCTGATCCTATTGGCTGACTCAGTTGGAAAGGAAAAACGTCCGTTGAGTTGGGTCATCGGCGAACAGGGCGTAATTAAACCGGCGCTTTCTTCCATGAAAGATAAGAAGCGGGAAGAAAGAATGAATATGGTGAATTTTAAAGGAATAGACGAAATATAAACAGTTTGTGGTTTGTGGTTTTTGGTTTGTTGTTCTTTAATGCGCGAGTTCAAAATTTAATTTCGAGCCTCATAGCGCGGCAGCAGCAACCACAAACAACAAACAACAAACGACAAACAATAACATGCACGATGCGGATACCATATTACAGCATCTGCAACAACGCATAGGCGCTGAAGCATTGCATCAGCAAAAAACGGTTGATGAAATACTCACGGTGTGGGTATCAAAGGAGAAGATCGTTTCTGCCATACAGTTCCTGAAAATGGAAATTCCACAGCCTTTTAAAATGCTGTACGATCTGTGTGGTATCGATGAACGCAACCGGAATCGGTACAACGGTTTGCCAATGGCCGATTTTACGGTGGTATACGTGCTGTTCTCCTTTGAACAAAATTGTTTCATCAGGCTTAAAGTAGCACTGCGCGGCGAATTTCCCGCTGTTCCCTCCATTACTTCCATCTTTAAAAATGCCAATTGGTACGAACGCGAAGTGTACGATATGTTCGGCATTCGCTTCGAAGGGCATCCGCATTTAACCCGTATTTTAATGCCACTCACCTGGCAGGGCCATCCTTTGCGCAAGGAGCATCCGGCACGGGCAACCGAAATGGGACCTTTTCAGCTCTGGGACGAAAAGCAGGACCGTGAACAGGAAGCGCTTCGGTTTAAACCGGAAGAGTGGGGCATGCAGGAACACGGCGACGATGCCGATTTTATGTTCCTGAACATCGGTCCGCAACACCCCGGCACGCATGGCGTTTTGCGCATCATACTTCAATTGAATGGAGAAGACATTGTTGATGCCGTACCTGAAATTGGTTTTCATCACCGCGGCGCCGAAAAAATGGCCGAGCGTCAAAGCTGGCATACCTACATTCCCTATACTGATCGCATTGATTATCTGGGCGGCGTTATGAATAACCTGGCCTATTTGCTGGCAGTTGAAAAACTGGCGGGTATCGAACTGCCCGATCGTGCCATCGTGATCCGGGTAATGTTGTGCGAATTGTTCCGCATTGCCAGTCACCTTGTTTGGTTTGGCACGTTCGCACAGGACCTGGGCCAACTGTCACCAGTATTTTACATGTTCACCGACCGCGAAAAGATCTTCGATATTGTTGAAGCCATCTGCGGCGGCCGCATGCACCCCAACTGGTTCCGCATTGGCGGCGTAGCGCAGGACCTGCCTAATGGCTGGGATACTCTCGTAAAACGTTTTGTTGATCATTTCCCCGCCAGGCTCAGGGAATATGAAAAAATGGTCATCCGAAATAGTTTGTTTAAAGCGCGTACCAAAGGCATCGGCATTTATACCTTGGAAGAAGCCATTGAGTGGGGCGTAACCGGACCCGGATTAAGAGCATGTGGTTTGGAATGGGATTGGCGCAAGAAACAGCCGTATGGCGGGTACGAACGGTTCGATTTTGAGATCCCTATTGCGCAGAACGGCGATTGTTTCGATCGCGCGTTGGTACGGGTAGAAGAAATGCGGCAAAGTTTGCGCATTGTTGAACAGTGCCTGCAAAACATGCCTGCCGGTGATTATAAATCGAGCCACCCGTTGACCACGCCACCGATGAAGAAATATACCATGCAGGATATTGAAACGCTCATCACGCATTTCCTGAATGTAAGCTGGGGGCCGGTGATACCTGCGGGCGAAGCGATGAGTTGTATTGAAGCCACCAAAGGCGCCAACAGTTATTACTGCATCAGCGATGGGAATACAGCAGCGTACCGCGTGCGGATCAGGACTCCGTCATTTCCGCACATGCAAATGGTGCCCTATATCAGTAAAGGGTATACGGTAAGCGATCTGTTAAGCATTTTGGGAAGCATTGATTTTGTGCTGGCTGATATAGACCGGTAATGTAAAAAGCGAGTAGTAAGTAGTAAGTGGCGAGTAGGTAAAAGCAAGTAATGAAGCGAGGAAAGATTGAGGATAGTGAGTGCCGAATAAAGATCCTACTAGCTACTCACCACTAGCTACTAGCCAATTCTTATAAATGATAATGCAACAAATACATACAAAAGAAATTACTAAACCAGAATACCTCACAGATCTCGAGCGAAATGAGATCGATCATGAAGTAGCGCTGGTTCCGCATAAAAGCGCTGCGGTCATAGAAGCATTGAAAATAGTGCAGCACTACCGCGGCTGGATCAGTGATGACAGCGTGAACGCCATTGCCGCTTACCTGCAAATGAGCGCCGCTGAGGTGGACAGTGTGGCCACATTCTATAACCTCATTTTCCGAAAGCCGGTTGGCCGGCATGTGATCCTGGTGTGTGATAGTATTTCCTGTTATGTAATGAAGTATGGCGACATCTATAAAGCGCTGCAGGAAAAGCTGAAGATCCGGTTTGGGGAAACCACCGGCGATCAGTGTTTTACCTTGTTGCCAAACTGCTGCCTGGGTTGTTGCGATCATGCGCCGGCATTAATGATCGATAACGATCTGTACAAAGATGTGACCATTGACATGCTCGATCGCATTTTAACGAAATATACCTGATGTACCATGGAACGACCCCTGACACAATATATTCACCCCGGCTGTCCGCCATTCGATTTCAAGGAATATGAAATGACGGGCGGTTATTCGGCACTGCAAAAAGCGTTGAAAAGCATGACGCCGCAGGAAGTGCAAAAACTGGTACAGGACAGCGGACTGAAAGGCCGTGGCGGTGCTGGTTTCAATACCGGTATGAAATGGAGCTTTGTGCCGATGGGTGAAGATGCGCCGCATCCAAAATACCTGATCGCCAATGCCGACGAAATGGAGCCCGGCACTTTCAAAGATCGCCTGTTGCTCGAAGGCAATCCGCATCAACTGATAGAAGGAATGATACTGGCGGCATATGCCATTCAGGCCGATGTTTCGTACATCTTCTTACGCTGGGCGTACAAAAAAGCGGCGCAGTTGTTACGCAAGAGTATCCAGGAAGCGTATGCCGCCGGGGTACTGGGAAAAAATATCCTGGGCAGCGGGTTCAGCCTCGAAATGCATTTGCACACCGGTGTAGGCCGCTATATGTGTGGTGAAGAAACCGCCTTGTTAAATGCGCTGGAAGGAAAACGCGCAACGCCCCGGGCAAAACCGCCATTTCCGCAGATAAGCGGATTGTATGGCAAGCCCACCATCGTAAATAATGTAGAAACGCTTTGTTGTGTGCCGCATATTGTAAACAATGGCGCCGAGTGGTTTAAAGGATTAAGCAATAGTGAAGACAGCGGCACCAAATTATACGGTGTAAGTGGAAAAGTAAATAATCCCGGGTGCTGGGAGTTACCCATAGGCGTTACTATGCGTGAATTGATAGAAGAACATGCCCTTGGTATGAAGAACGGCTATCAATTAAAGGGCGTGCTGCCTGGTGGCGCTTCCACCGATTTTCTAACCACCGAACACCTCGATGTTAAAATGGACTTTGCGTCAGTTGCCGCTGCCGGCAGCCGGTTGGGTACGGGTACCATGGTGGTGATGGACGATGCTACCTGTCCGGTTGGCTTTGTACATAACCTGCAACATTTTTTTGCGCAGGAAAGTTGTGGCTGGTGTACGCCGTGCCGCGAAGGATTGCCCTGGGTAGAAAAAATGTTGTTGAGCCTGGAGCAGGGGAATGGAACGAATGAAGAACTGGAACTGTTGCAACTGCACACGCAATTGTTAGGACCCGGTAATACGTTTTGTGCATTAGCGCCCGGCGCCATGGAGCCATTGCAAAGTGCGTTGAAATATTTTAAAGAAGATTTTGAGATGCATGTTGCGTTACATAAATGTCCCTATGGGGAATGAGAAATGAAGAATGAAAAATTAAAAATGAGAAAGTGAAAGGCAGGGCTTAAAGCTATAAGCGGTAAGCCGTAAGCAGAAATGCACAAACTACTTCTGTATTGCTTATAGCTTATGGCTAAAAGCTTAAAGCTTGTAGTTGCTTGCAGCCTCATTCATGATTCACCATTCGAAGTTATTATTACGAATGACACTATGTCAACTATATACATCGATAACAAACCATTTGAAGTAAAAGCAGGCAAGAACCTGCTGGAGGCTTGTTTGAGCCTGGGCATCGATCTGCCCTATTTCTGCTGGCATCCCGCGCTGGGTAGCGTAGGCGCTTGCCGCCAATGCGCCGTAAAAGTTTTCAAAGATGAAAACGATACCCGCGGCAGGCTGGTGATGAGTTGCATGGAAAGCATTAAAGACGGTTTGCATTTATCGGTGTCAGACACAACCGCAAAAGCATTTCGCAGCCAGGTGATAGAATGGCTGATGACCAATCACCCGCACGATTGCCCCGTTTGTGATGAAGGCGGCAGTTGCCACCTGCAGGATATGACGGTGATGACGGGCCATGATTACCGCCGCTATCATTATAAAAAAAGGACGTACACCAATCAATACCTGGGGCCCTTCATTCACCATGAAATGAACCGCTGCATACAGTGTTATCGCTGTGTTCGGTATTATCATGATTATGCCGGGGGCAAAGACCTGAATGTATTTGCCGCACATAACCATGTTTATTTTGGCCGCGAGCAGAACGGGGTGCTGCAAAGCCCCTTCAGCGGTAATTTGACGGAGGTTTGTCCAACCGGTGTATTTACCGATAAAACACTGCGCGAACATTATACGCGTAAATGGGACCTCACCACGGCGCCCTCCGTATGCCACCACTGCAGTTTGGGTTGTAATACCATTGCCGGGGAGCGGTACGGAGCGTTGCGTTGTATTACCAATCGTTTTAACAGCCAGGTAAATGGTTATTTTCTGTGCGACCGGGGCCGATTTGGCTATGAGTTTGTAAACAGTGATAACCGAATTACACAACCGCTTATCCGCAACCGCGCCGTTGAAGCAGTGGATGAAACAGTGTTGATGGATCACTTACGAACATTAATAACTAATAATACAATCATTGGCATTGGATCGCCGCGGGCTTCTGTTGAAAGCAATGTGGCCCTGATGCAACTGGTAGGTAAAGAAAATTTTTACCAGGGGATCAGTGATAACCTGGGATTTATAGAAAAGCGTATAGTTGAAGTATTACAAACCGGCGTAGTGAAAACGGCTTCGCTGAACGATATCCAACAATCAGATGCCATTCTGGTATTGGGTGAAGATATCTGGAATACTGCTCCCGTAATGGCATTGGCCGTTCGCCAGGGCGTAATGCACACCGCTGCTGAACAGGCATTGCAGAACAGGGCATTGCCTGCCTGGCACGATGCGGCGGTGAGGGAATTGGTGCAGGAAGAAAAAGGGTTCCTGGCAAATTGTACCATTACAACCTCACCCCTCGATGAGATCAGCACTTCTGTAGTGCATGCTGCGCCGGACGAACTAGCCCGAATAGGTTTTGCGATTACGCAGCATTTGAATGCGTCTTTGTCGCCGGTACAGCTCGGCAACGATGCCATGACAAAAGTGGCGGCCATTGCTGCCGCGTTGCAGCGGGCAAAACGGCCGGTGATCATCAGCGGTACCAGTTGTTATAATGAAGCATTGATACGGGCTGCGTTTGATATTGCTGCTGCACTCAAAGCAACTGCGGACGAAGTGCACATAGCATATGTGCTGCCGGAATGCAACAGCATGGGATTGGCCATGATGGGTGCATCCAGTTTTGAGAATGCGGTGCTGCGGGTTAGTCGAAATACCAATGTCACTGCAATCCTGCTGGAAAATGATATCTACCGGAATATGCCGGCGCATATAGCCGATGTTTTCTTTGATAAATGCCAGCAATGCATTGTGCTCGATTCATTGAATAATCCTACCACGCAAAAGGCTGATGTGCTGATACCGGCCGCCACCTTTGCCGAAGCCGATGGCACCCTGGTGAATAATGAAGGGCGCGCGCAAAGGTTCTACCAGGTGTTTATTCCTGCTAATAAAAACATCCAGGAAAGTTGGAAATGGTTATTGAAGTTACAGGCACTAAAGAACGGAACAGGAAATGGTCAGGCGCATCATCCGGAAGACGTTTTAACGCTGTGCGAGCAGTTAATGCCGCAGTTTACAGGTATTGCCAGTGTAGCGCCACCGCATGATTTTAGAATACATGGACAATCGTTACCACGTGCACCACACCGTTACAGCGGGCGCACGGCCATGTTGTCGAACCTGGCGGTGAGTGAGCCCAAGCCGAAGCAGGATGGGGATTCGCCGTTCACGTTTACAATGGAAGGTTTTTCAGGTATGCCGCCATCACCACTAATTCCATTCTTCTGGTCGCCGGGTTGGAATTCAATACAATCAGTGAACAAATACCAACAGGAGCCGGGTGGCGCTTTGCGAAATGAACATGCCGGTCAACTGTTATTCCAATATAAACAAGAGGCAGCACCGGTTTATTTTAAAGATATGCCGGAAGCATTTGTTGCGCGCAATGAAAAGTGGTTATTGCTGCCGCAATATTACATAATGGGTTCTGAAGAATTGAGTTTCTATACCAGTGGTGTCGCTGAACTTTCACCGGACGTGTACATCGCTATATCAGAAAAGGATGCAGAGCCGTTAGGCGTTGTGAACGGATCGCTGATCTCGATAAAAGTATTTGAACAGACGTACGAATTACCGGTAAAAATTGAAGCTGCATTACAACGGGGCGTGGCATTAATGCCTGCAGGTTTGCCGGGTATACAGGTAATGCCCTGGAACGGGTACGTACAATTAGTAAGTGTAAAATTATAAGATCAATCTGGTTACCGGTTACCAGTTTCCGGTTGCCGGGCTTAAAGTAATGGCAGTTTTAAAATTGGCGGGCATCCCGCATTAAGGTCCTGGTAACTGGCAACCGGCACCCGGTAACAGAAACAATTAATTGGTAAGGTGCAAAGTTCACATTTGATACATGAATACAACAGAACACATATTAATCGTATTCGGCGTTTTATTCGTGCTGCTCAATATTGCAGCCGGACTTATTTGGGTAGAACGCCGTTTGCTTGCCTTATGGCAAGACAGGCTGGGACCGAACAGGGCTGGACCGCTGGGTATTTTTATTGTGTTGGCCGATACGCTCAAATTATTCTTCAAAGAAGACTGGGTCCCGCCTTTTGCCGATAAATGGGTGTTTATCACAGCGCCGGCTATTGTTGTCGCCAGTGTACTGATGAGCTTTGTGATCATTCCGTTTGCTCCGGGTATTGTTGTAGCTGATCTCAATATCGGGATCATTTTCTTTTTGGCTATGTCGTCGTTGGGCGTGTATAGCATTGTACTTGGTGGTTGGGCTTCCAATAATAAATATGCTTTGCTGGGCGCTTTGCGTGGCGCCTCTCAAATGATCGCGTACGAAGTGTTTATGGGTTTGTCATTGATGGGCGTAGTGATGTTGTCAGGGTCTTTTAACCTGGGTGAAATTGTTGCGGCGCAAAAGAATTTGTGGTTTGTGGTTACGCAGCCGGTGGGGTTTGTTGTTTTTTTGATTGCCGGTATAGCGGAAACGCATCGCCTGCCTTTTGATATTCCCGAAGCGGAGAGTGAACTTATTGCCGGTTATCATGCCGAATATTCAGGTATGAAGTTCGGTATGTTCTTTATCGGCGAGTACCTGGGTGTTACATTGATCTCCGCCATGATCGTGACGTTGTTCTTTGGCGGCTGGCTCGGGCCCGCGTTCTTACCGCCACTTGTCTGGTTCGTGATCAAACTGTTTTTCTTTATTGGCCTGTTCATTTTATTGCGCGCTTCGCTTCCCCGCCCGCGGTACGATCAGTTGATCTCCTACGGCTGGAAGATCTTGCTGCCGCTTGTACTGTTGAATGTGTTGGTCACGGGGGCGATTGCGTTGTATCTAAGGGGCTAGTGGCGAGTAGTAAGTAGCTAGTAGGGAAAGGCAAGTAGTGAGTAGCTAGTAGCGAGTAGCGAGTAAGAAATACAGGGGGTGGCAATTATATAGGGAGCTAAACATAAAGCCCCACTAGCTACTAGCCACTTACTACTAGCTTTAAACCAGTAACATTTGTAAGTAGGAATAAAACTTAATAACATGCTCAGTCATTTAAGAACAATGTGGTTGGTGTTTCTGCACCTGTTTCATAAAAAGGAAACGATCGAGTATCCCGAAGAGAAAGCGCCATTGCACCCGCGGTATCGCGGCCGGATCGTGCTTACAACTGACCCCGATGGTGGCGAACGGTGTGTGGGGTGCTATTTGTGCGCCGTGGCTTGTCCGGTTGATTGCATAGCACTGCAGGCAACGGAAGATGAAGAGGGGCGTCGCTACCCGGAATTCTTCCGGATCAATTTCTCGCGCTGTATTTTTTGTGGGTATTGCGAAGATGCTTGTCCAACCTACGCCATACAATTGATCCCCGATTTTGAAATGGCCGAATATAACCGGCAAAACCTGGTGTTTGAAAAGGAAGATCTGCTGATCAACAGCCAGGGAAAATATCCCGGTTATAATTTCTATCGTGTGGCGGGGTTGGAAGCGGGCGTAAAGAAAAAAGGGGAAGGGGTGAATGAGGAACCGCCGGTGGATGTACATAGTTTATTGCCATAGGCATTGTTAAGTGACTATTGAATAGTGGGAGGCATCAATGATCGTAGGTAAGCGTTGCCAGTTTCCGGTTACCGGTCGCCAGGCAAATCTGTCGATGCTCTTGTGTTTTTTCCGGTAACAGGGTACCGGTAACTGGTAACCATTCTGTTCTTTTTTTAATCATAAAACTTTCACTTTGTCTACACTCTTTTATATATCATCATTAGTCGCAATAGCATCAACCATCATGGTCATAACGCGGTATCATCCCGTACACGCCCTGTTGTTCCTCGCTGTTTCTTTTTTATCGGTGGGGATGATCTTCTTATCGCTGGGGGCGCCATTTGTTGCTGCGCTGGAAGTTATCGTTTATGCCGGCGCCATCATTGTGCTGTTCATATTTGTAGTGATGATGTTGAACCTGGGCCGGGAAACTGCCCAGCAGGAAAAAGAATGGTTAAAACCCAAAGTGTGGGTCGTGCCTTCCATACTTGTGTTGATCCTGCTTGCCGAAATGACCATCTTATTATTTCAGGGTCCTGACCAGGCGATGCAGGTATCGGTCGTAGATCCGCGTAAAGTAGCGCTGTCTTTATATGGTGAGTATATTATCGCTGTTGAATTGACCGGCTTCCTGTTAATGGCCGGCATCGTTGGTGCAGCGCATATTGGCAAGCACCAACGAAAAGAACTGCACCGGTTCTTACAGAATGGTGAAGAAGAGAAGGCAAGACAATTGCGGGAACCTGAATCTGTAACAAACGAACAAACTGTTTTACATGATTGAAAGTGCACATATGGTTTTACTGGTGGCCACGGTACTGTTTACCCTGGGACTAATTGGGGTGCTCACGCGCAAGAACGTGGTCTTTATGCTGATCTCTGTTGAGATCATGCTGAATGCGGCGGGACTGGCGTTTGTAGCCGCCGGTTCAAGATGGGAACAGCCCGATGGCCAGGTGATGTTCCTGTTCATTCTGGCCATGGCCGCTGCGGAAGTGTCGGTGGGGTTGGCGCTTGTGCTGCAAATTTATCATCAACATAAAACACTGGACGTGGAGAACCTTAAAGAGTTGAAGGATTAAAGTTATTAAGTTATTGAGTTTGTAAGTTCAACTAAAAACTCAATAACTAACGAACTCAATAACTAATGAACTGAAACATGGATCAATTACTAGCATACATACCAGCATTCCCATTATTGGGTTTTCTCATACTATCACTATTTGGCAGGAATTTACCAAAACAGCTCATTGGTGTCATTGGCGCGGGCACGGTATGTATAGCAGCATTGATTACAATAGTAGTGGGCATTGCCTTTTTGCAAACAACTCCGGAGGGCGGTGCATTCAGCCAATTGTTGTGGTCGTGGTTCAGGGTGGGTAATTTGTCAATTGATATTAGTCTGCGCGTGGATGCACTCACACTTGTTTTTATTTTTATTATCACTTTCGTTGGGGCGCTCATTCATATCTATTCGGCTTTCTTCATGTGGCACGACCGGGATTATGCCCGTTTTTTTGCCAGCATGAATTTATTCGTGTGCGCCATGCTGTTGCTGGTAATGGCCGATAACCTGGTACTGATGTACCTGGGTTGGGAGGGAGTTGGCTTATGCAGTTATTTGCTCATTGGGTTCTGGTACGAGGTGCCCTCCAATTGTCGCGCAGCCAATAAAGCCTTTCTCATTACCCGCATCGGCGATACCGCATTGCTGATCGGCCTGTTCCTGTTGTTCCAGGAACTGGGCACCTTGAACATCCCCGGTATTCTGCAACGGGCGCCGGATTATTTTGCTTCAGGAAGTAGCAATATAGAGCTCATCACAATATTATTACTGGTGGGCGGCATGGGTAAATCGGCGCAAATGCCATTACAAACCTGGCTGCCCGATGCGATGGCTGGCCCATCACCGGTAAGCGCCCTTATACATGCGGCCACCATGGTAACTGCCGGCGTTTATCTGATTGCCCGCATGCATGTATTGTTTCAGTTGTCGCCGGTAACAATGGCGATTGTTGCCATCATTGGCGCCATTACGTTATTAGTGGCCGGTTGCAGCGCGCTGGTGCAGACTGATATTAAAAGAATACTGGCATACTCAACTATCAGCCAGATAGGCTACATGTTCCTGGCATTGGGGATAGGTGCGTGGAGCGCCGCCATTTTTCATTTCTTCACCCATGCGTTTTTCAAAGCATTGCTATTCCTCGCGGCCGGCGTGGTGATCGAAGCCCTGCATCATGAACATAATATTTTTATGATGGGTGGGCTCCGTAAAAGAATGCCGGTTGTCTTTTTCACTTTTTTAGCCGGTGCAGCCGCATTGAGTGCTTTGCCGCTCGTGAGTGCAGGCTTCTTTAGTAAAGACGCTATTCTCTGGTATAGCTGGAGTGCAGCCAACGGAAATTCTTTTCTTTGGTTGATAGCGTTGGCCGGCGCTTTCATTACCGCCTTGTACAGTACGCGTTTAATGCTGGTTGTTTTTTGGGGTGAAATGAAAACGCCCATCCATGAGCAACCGGCGCAGGGTATGGTCATTCCATTGATCGTGCTTGCGTTCTTCTCCGTTGCAGCCGGTTTTATTGAATGGCCGCATAATATGGTCCATCTTACCCTGTTTTCAGACCACGTACAAAAGGTATTGCCTGAAACGGTAATGAAACAGGGGCTGCCGTCTGAATATTTATTCCAGGCTATTGCTGCGTTTATGACATTCGCAGGTGTTTATATGGGTTATATGATGTATTACGGTAAACCGGGCGTACGGTGGCAGCAGTCGCCGGGCTTATCAGCTACCCGCGAGTTTTTATTCAGTGGCTGGAAGTTCGATCAGTTGTACCAATTCCTCTTTGTAAAACCTTTTGTATTTATAACCCGCATTAATAAAAGTGACGTGATCGATAGAATGTACAATGGCATTGCTCAGGCCAGTTTGCGATTGAACAGTTGGTTCTCTATTTCGCAAAACGGCTCGCTGCGGTTGTATATCGTGGGCGTGCTGGCCGGTATCTTATTTATAATAACCCTTCAATTATTGTTATGATACTGGTATGGATGATAGGCATTTTACTCGTGGGCGGCATTGCCTGTTGGCTGGTGGCGCAACGCAATACATTTGTTTGCCGGTGGATCGCCCTGATCGCTGTCATAACGGCTTTTCTGATCCCTGTCGGCTGGTATGTGCAACATCAACCCGTAATTGTTGCCGGTGATAACTGGCTGGTGCATTTTCAGGCTGACTGGATCCCTGCCTTTGGTATCAGTTTCCATCTTGCCATGGATGGGCTCAGCTTTATTATGTTGCTGCTTACTTTCCTGCTGGGCGTGTTGGCGGTATTGTGTTCCTGGAATGAGATCAGGGAGAAAACAGGTTTTTATTTTTTCAATTTGTTATGGACGCTGGCCGGCATTGCAGGCGTTTTTGTCGCTATGGACCTTTTCCTTTTCTATTTCTTTTGGGAAGTGATGCTGGTGCCTATGTATTTTTTGATTGCCATCTGGGGCGATTTCAATCGCCGGTATGCGGCGTATAAATTTTTCATCTTCACCCAAACCGGTGGTCTATTGATGCTGCTGTCTATTCTGGCGCTGTACTTTATTCACGGCCAGCAAAGCGGGGGCAACTACACGTTCGATTATTTCGCTTTGTTGAATACTACGATGGTGGGCGCCACAGCCCGCTGGATCATGCTGGGGTTTCTCATTGCTTTTGTGATCAAGTTACCCATGGTGCCTCTGCACAACTGGTTGCCCGATGCACACAGCGAAGCGCCCACGGCAGGTAGTTTAATATTGGCGGGATTGTTATTAAAGACCGGCGCGTATGGTATCATCCGGTTTGTATTGCCGTTGTTCCCGCAGGCATCGTTCGATGTAGCCTGGTTTGCCATGTTAGTGGGCGTGGTGGGAATTGTGTACGGTGCGCTGCTGGCCTTTGCGCAAACCGATCTCAAACGGCTCATTGCATATACGTCGGTTAGCCATATGGGATTTGTGTTGCTGGGTGTTTTTGCTTTTCGCGAAATAGCATTGCAGGGGGTGGTGATGCAATTACTTACCCACGGCGTTAGCACCGGCGCCTTATTCGTGCTGGCCGGCATGTTAAAAGAAAGATTGCATACGCGCGATATCAATCAAATGGGCGGCTTGTGGACGGCCATGCCGCGAATGGGCGGAATTGCGATGGTGTTTGTAATGGCTTCATTGGGTTTGCCTTTCCTCGGCAGTTTTATTGCAGAGTTTTTGATCCTGATGGGCGCGTTCCCAGTGAGCCCGGTCCTCACCATCATTGCCAGTGGGGGATTGGTATTGTCGGCGTTGTATTCTTTGCGCATTGTACAGAAAGTATTTCTTGGACAGGCGCAGACAGTTGGCGAACCGCCCCGGGATCTGAGCGCCCGGGAATGGGTCATTATGGCCAGCCTCACTGCGGCGATCATCTTTCTGGGACTATATCCGCAGCCGGTGTTGGATATGGTGAGGAATGTGATAGGAGAGATGGTCGTGAGAAGATGAAAAATAAAGTAGGTAAGACAACAGAAGCGGGTAGCGAGTAGTAAGTAGTAAGTAGCGAGTAGGGGAAAGCAAGAATACGCAAAGATAGCCAGATGTAGTGAGCAACGAATAAAAGCCTTACTAGCCACTTACCACTAGCCTTTATCATACACGATTTATCAATTACAATATGACATATCAACAATACCTTGCCTTGCTTCCTTTTATAATACTGGCAACCGCAGCCATTGTGGTGATCCTGCTCATCGCCTTCAGGCAAAGTCATACCGTTATACAGGTGACAGGCTTTATGATGATGTGCGGTGTGGTGCTTGCCATGTGGTATGTGCGGGATACCTTGCCGCGTGAAATACCACCGTTGTTTGTGGTAGATGGGTTTGCTGCTTTGTTCACCGGCCTCATCATTTTCTCGGTGCTGGTGGTGGGTTTGCTTTCCTATATTTATTTTGAAGAACGCGAAGAGAATCCCAAAGAATATTACATCCTGTTATTTCTTGCTACATTAGGCGCAGCCGTATTGACCATCAGCCGCCATTTTATTTCGCTGTTCATTGGGTTGGAATTGCTGAGCGTAAGCCTGTATGCCCTCATCGCTTACCTGCGTAACCGGAACAATGCGGTTGAAGCAGGTGTAAAATACCTGGTGCTGGCGGCATTGTCGTCTGCCTTCCTGTTATTCGGCATGGCCCTGATCTATATGGAAACGGGCAGCATGGAGTTTTCAGCCATCGCCCGCGCGATCGATGCCGCAGGTATGTCAGTTTTATTTGTGATGGGCATCGGGTTGATCGTTGTAGCTATCGGATTTAAACTGGCCCTGGTGCCATTTCATTTGTGGGCCGCCGATGTATACCAGGGTGCGCCGGCGCCTGTGACGGCCTTTATTGCAACGGTTTCAAAAATTGGCGTGTTTGCCGTATTGGTACGTTTTGCAGAAGCGATCCACCTGGAAACATATCCGCTGGCGGTTACCATTTTTACTGTTATTGCCATCGCCTGTATGATCGTTGGTAATATACTGGCCCTGATGCAACAAAACGTCAAACGCCTGTTGGCGTATTCATCCATTGCGCATTTTGGTTATTTGCTGGTGGCGTTTTTGTCGGGCGAAGCCGGTGTTGGAGCTGCCGTTTTTTATCTGCTTGCCTATTCCATTACTTTATTATCTGCCTTTGGCATCATCACTTTATTATCTACCCAACGCAGAGATGCAGATGACCTGAGTGGTTACCGCGGATTGTTCTGGCGAAGCCCATTAATGGCGGCCATCTTTACCGTTGCGTTGTTATCATTAGCCGGTATTCCGTTAACAGCCGGGTTTCCGGCCAAATTCTTTATACTAACCGCCGGCGTACAACAAAATATGTGGTTGCTGGCCATTGTGCTGGTGCTCACGAGCGTTATTGGTTTATATTATTACCTGCGTATCATCAGCACCTTGTTTGCCGCACCGCCATTAACACCGGTAAAGGAACGCACCTTGCATCCGTTCTTTTATTTTGCAACCTATGCTTCGCTCGTCGTGCTGATGTGCCTGCTGGCTTGGATCGGGGTGTACCCGGGGTTCATTGTTGAGAACGTGCGTGAGTTTTTGTTGATTCATTAGATAAATAAGAAACAGTTTATAGTTTGTGGTTTATGGTTTGTGGTTCTTTAGTTCGAAAAGTCGTTAGTAATCGGCGGCCGCGCCTTTATGCAGGTAATTTTCAAAGCGCCAGAAAGTCAGTTTTAAAGGTATATGCTGGTTTTTTAACCGGTTTGTGTATTAAATCTCAAAATCCCGAAATCTCAAAATCTCGAAATACAATAATTAGCAATAGTTACTTTTTGAATGTTACGTAAACAGTATCTCCTTTGCTAACAAAGCAGGTATCTACTTTCACGGTAACCATACTATCGGGCAAGGCTACTTCTACTTCATAGCAGCTTCCGAGGAAAGCTACTTCCATTACTTTTCCGGCTACTGCCGTTTTGCTTTTTTTTGCTGAAAGCGTAAACGCTTCCGGCCGTATAAACAATTTCTTACCCTTACCATATATATTTGGTATTTCTCCAAATGCCGCTGCCTGCGTTTTGGTGAACGCATTGTATTTGCCGAATAGCCCGGCTGCATATTCATTAACAGGTTGCCGGTATATTTTTTCGGGTGTGCCTTGTTGTATGATCTGTCCGCTTTTCATGATCAGTATTTCATCGGCCCAGCTAAGCGCATCTGCCGGATCATGGGAAACGAGCAAACAGGTAATGCCCAGCTTTTCGCCCATCTTACGGATCACAGTCCGCAATGTATTTCTATGCAGTACGTCGAGGTTGGAAAACGGTTCATCCAGTAAAAAAAGGGAAGGAGCGCCTATGAGTAATCGCGCCATGGCAATGCGTTGTTTTTCACCGCCTGAAACCTGGTCGGTTTTGCGTTTCAATAGATGGCTGATATGACATATTTCATACAGGGTTTGTGCTTCCGCTTCGGGCAGGGTATTGGCGTATTCCAGTATCTCTTCTACCCGGTAATTGTTGCGTAGTTCAAAGTGTTGCGACAAATACGCCATTTTTGGATGGCCCGGGATTAGTTTTTCATTCGGGCCTTCTACGTGTTTGTTTTCAAACAATACTTCACCGCTGTCAGGTTGCACCAGTCCGCCAATGATCTTCAGCAGCGTGCTTTTGCCCGAGCCGGATTCGCCAACGATCGCCAGCTTTTGAAATTTCTTTTGCGTGAAAGAGATCTCCTGTAAAACAACATTTCCATTTATCTGTTTACTGACCGCTGAAACCTTTAATAACGCCATAGGCTCAAAAGTAATTCAAAAGCAGTTACCAGTTACCGGATTCCGGTTGCCCGGACCTTAGCGCAGGAATGCCCGCCAATAATAAGACTGCTATTGACGAAAGCCCGGCAACTGGAGTCTGGTAACTCATATCCCCATCCTGTGTTTCAGATCATGAAACCTCGGGTCTGCTTTTACTATTTTGTAGGGAGGGTATTCAATAAAACAGGCAACGGGTCCCATTCTTTTATCAATGCATTCATTGAGGTAATAAAAAACTTTGTCGAGGTCGCCAAGGCCCAGCCAAACGGCGGCCAGATCGCCATCGACTACAGAGTCAGGCTCTTCCTGCTGCCTTTGTTCCAGTTTATGCACGCATTCCATCGCTTTGTCGGTCATGCCCACGCGGCTGTAGGCAACACCGAGACCCATTAACCCTTTCAGCGGATGATTGGTAAGCCGGTGCACTTCTTTAAACAATTCAAGAGCGGTTTGCCAGTCGCCTTTCATCCCAATGGCCCAGGCCTTCATTTCAATACCACTACGCATTTCGGGGTTCATCTCCAGCAGTTTTTCTGCCTGGCGAATGGCATCATCGAACCGTTCTTCAAATATATACATCGTGCCGAGCGACTTGATAATCGCGGGCGAAAGAGGATCGATCTGTTCCGCTTCTTCCAGCGTTTTCACTGCCTGATCTTTTTGCGCCATGGCGATATAATAAAAACCAAGCAGGTCGTAGGCTGTGGTCTCTGCCGGGTTCAGTTCAATAGCTTTTTGCAGCGCTTTGTAGGCTTCCTGCCATTTCCATTCATAAAACAGATTGGGCATTGCCTTGGCAATATGGCCTTCTGCAACGGAGTCGTCGAGCTCCAGGGCTTTATCGGCATATTGATGGGCGATCTCAAAAGCGGTGTGCGGGATCATTTGTCCCATGGCACCAAGTGTGGCATATGTTTGCGCCACCATGGCATAAGCCTGCGCATAGCCGGGTTCAAGCGCAATAGCCTGTTTAAAACAGTCAATAGCCTTGCGATTGTCGGCCGGTGTAAGCTTATTTTTAAAATGTAAACCTTTCAGGTAATGCGTGTAGGCCGTAATATTTTTAATGCTTGATTTTATAGATGGCACCTGTTTCTGGCCGCCTGAAAGGTTTTCTTTTAATTTATTGGCGATAATACCGCTGATCTCGTCCTGCACTTCAAAAATATCATCGAGTTTGCGGTCGTAGGTTTCACTCCAGATGTGAAAGCCGTCTGCGGCATTGATGAGCTGGGCGGTAATGCGAACACGGTTGCCTGCTTTGCGCACGCTGCCTTCCAGGATCTTATCAACGTTCAATTGAATGGCAATGTCGCGAATGTCGTCGTTCTTTCCTTTAAAGGCAAAGGCCGAGGTGCGTGATGTTACCTGCAGGCCGTCGACCCGGGTAAGGGTGTTCAGCAGTTCTTCGGTAATGCCATCGCTGAAATATTCATTTTCAGGGTCGGCGCTCATGTTTACAAAGGGGAGCACCGCCAGCCGGTTTACCGGAGCGGCCGTTTTGCCCCGCACTTCATTGCGACCGGGCACCACGATGCCATTGTTGGCAATGGCAAAGACCCGAATGGGTTGTTTTATGTTTTTTAATTCAAAATATCCCAGTTCCCTGGTTTGAATATGTTGCTGATTGCGGACTTCGTCGTACACTTTTTCAGAAACAAAAACACCGCCGGGCACGGCCAGCGATTCGATGCGGGAGGCCAGGTTCACGCCGTCGCCATAAATGGATTCTTCTTCAATAATTACATCGCCGGTATGGATACCGATGCGCAGGTCAACCTGTGGAGCCTGTTGCAATTGCTGCTGGATATCAATGGCAGCGTGCACGCTATCGATTGCACTGTGGAAAATACTCAACGACCCGTCGCCATAATATTGTAAAATTTTACCATTGAACCGGGCGATAGTTGTTTCTAAAACTTCCTTGAGCCGCTGGCGCTTGTGGCGGGCCAGTTGCTCGTTTTCCTGCATAAGGGCGGTGTACCCTGTCATATCGGCAAATAAGATAGCTGCAAGTTGTCGCATACAGTATGCAATTTAAGTAATATGTGGAAAGTAGGAAGAGAAGTATATGACGAGTGGGGGAAAAGCTAGTGGTGAGTAGTAAGTGGCGAGTAGGGAAAGGCAAGAAATGCGTGAAGATTGCAGATATAGTGAGTGACGAATAAAAATCCTCTACTAGCCATTTACTACTAGCTACTGGCCAATGCACTATTGGCCATTCACGATAGTAGTATTTGATTTGTACACATTACAAGAGATGGTATAGTTCTTGGTATGATGGAGCAATTGTGAAAGTAAACCATCAGCAATGATCAGGAATATATTTAACAATAACATATATAAACAACCGATTAATGATCGCACATTGAAATGGGTTGTTTCGTTAATTATAATTGCCTGTGTGGCGCTGTTGCTGACGATTGCTATTCTCAGTATATCATTGCCCAATTCGCATATTAGCATATTAACACATTAGCTAATTAGCACATTGACTATCCCGGAGGCGTAGTGTATTCTCAAACCTTAGGGGTTTGGCCATTACAACCATTATCCTTTATAGCATAATAGCCATGAATGCATTGTAAGTCTGCTGCGGTGGACAGCTAAACGGAAAAGGACCCGTCATAAGGCGGGTTCTTTGCATTTGTAAACCAGACAACGATCGAACTTGTAAGCAATGGCGCTGTTTGGGTAAAATGGAAGTAAATAAAAAAGCCATGAATAACCCGTTCCGGCCTGGCCGGGGAGCGGGTTATTTGTTTTATTGACTATTATTATATGTACGGGGTTTTGGCGTTCCCTTGAATTCAGCTACTAAATCATGTGAAAATCAGGAAAATGCATGTTTAATTAATTTAAACTGATGCTTTGCTTTAATCATTATCCGACATTTAGTTGACTCCGTGTGCAATTGTGCCTAACTTGGTAATTAAAATATAACAGGAAATTTGCACGTCTGTCATTTGGTATTGTATATTTGCCTCATAGCAACACACTCCAAGGGAAAAAGTAGATCCATTTTTAAAACCCAACCAAACGCTGTTTATGATTTGTAACCAAAAAGCCCAGACTTGTCTTTTTACTGCTAATTATTCCAGTCATTCTAGTTGCTATAATAAGTCCCAACGTCTACCTATTGTTTTATTTGAATTATTATCGACTTAGGAATTCGGTTTAATCACTGTTACCCAATCCTTCTATTTTTTGGATTATATTATTCCTGTTATTGCTTATAATTATAGGTATAGGACAGGCATCTTCTGCTCAATTCGTAGATATATAAACTAAATAAGCTTCTTCTTGCGTAAGTGGATAGGGACCATATTGATTGTTTTGTGTAGCTGGTTAACGGCATTTAACCAGATAAAAACAGATTCATCTGCAGACCTGGAAAATGATGAGCCCACGACTTATTTCCTGGAGCACCGTGGTTGTAAAACGGTTGTCAGAATACCCGTCTATGCTTATGTATATGTTCCCGTGATGAAAGAACCCGTAAAGATGGTTGAGCCCGCAAAACCACAACGGATCCCATTCTTACAGGTGCATGGCAATGTCATGTACAACGTTAATTATTATTCTAATATAGATACACCTTTCAATGAGCAGCATGTTTACCAGCATACTATTCAAACGTACCTCGATATCACTGTAAAGGGGCAATATCCCATGCGGGTATACCTTACCAACCGGTTCAGCAATTCAAACCTGTTCCGGAATTTTTCTGATCTTAATTTGAACTATAACAATACACAGTTCACACAAAAGATCAAAACACAGGTGCGGGAAAAGTTCCTGGCTTCTTTACCATCACCCAAAGTTCCCGACAGCCTTCAGCACGAACTGGATCTTGCTATTAAGAAATTGAAGATGCTGGAGGGCTGGATAAAGAATCCCGGGCTGATACAAAAAATGGTAGAAGAAAGAGAACGGAAAATGCGGGATTCCCTGAAAGGTAAAATGGATAGCACTTTCAGGTTGCCCACAGTAGAAGTTCCAGCCGTTAAAGATTCTTTGCTGGCCCGGCTCGACCTGGATTCGAATTCCATTTACCAGCAATACACCCTGAAGAAGCAGCAGGCCGATTCATTGCGTAACCGGGTAGTGGTTTTACAGCAAATGATCAAAACGGCCAAGGGACAAACGCAGGAAGCGATACGCAAGGTGTGTAGTGATATTGAACAGGCAAAAAGCCCGGCTAAGCTGAAAGAGATCATGGCAGACCACCATATTGGGGATTCCATTTTGCCTAAAGGCTATAAAACTTTAATGGCTATTCGCTCTTTTGGCATAGGAAGAAGTGTGGTGAACTATTCTGAGTTATCTGCAAAGAATATTTCGGTGAACGGGTTTCAGGCAGAATACAATCCTGATGCCTATTATGCAGTAGCCACCGGCAGTGTTGATTATCGTTTTCGCGATTTTATTGTAAAAGGACCAAAGCAATCCGGCCAGTACCTGACCGTATTACGATATGGAAGAGGATTGAAGGACGGCAACAATATTATTTTTACCTGGTTCGGCGGCCGCCGGCAGCTATACAATGCCGGTACCGTAGATACATCACAGGGACCATCGCAACCTGTAGCGGTGCAAACGCCTTCTTCGGCCTTAATGGGTTTTACACTGGAAGGGACCTGCCGGCTTACCAAAAATATTATGTTGACGGCCGAAGTGGCCAAATCATCTTACCCGGTATATGCGCTGGACTCAGCAGGCAAAAGCAGTCTGCCATCGCAGATGCTGGAAATGAGCAACCGCCACAATGAGGCCTATTCATTGAAAGCGGATGGCTTCTTTCCGAAAACACAAACCACGGTGCGTGGTACCTTCAAAAGACTGGGCGCCAATTTTCAATCGTTCAGCACCTTCACCGATGGTTCTGCACAAACCGCCTGGAGCGCGCACGTGCAGCAATTGTTCTTTAAACGGCAATTGACATTGACATTGGGCGCCAATACCAATGATTTCAGTAATCCATTCATAGGTAGTCAATATAAAAGCACTACCGTTTTTAAAAGTGTGCAGGCAACGTGGCGCCGGGCGAAATGGCCGGTGGTTTCAGTAGGATATTTCCCCAGCAGCCAGATCACCAAACTGGGTGACGGGCAATACCAGGAAAATCTCTTTTATACATTGACCGGTAACGTTACACATTCTTATAACGTACGGCAGTTGATGATGAATTCTTCCCTGGTGTATACGCAGTTCTATAACCGGTCAACCGATTCGGGCTTTGTATATTTTAATACAAAGAATCTGTTGTTAAGCCAGTCTTTTTTCCTGCAACAGCTTACCCTGCAGGCCAATGCATCCGGCGCCTTCAACCAGGATTACAAACTGTACACGCTGGAAGGAAGAGCGCTGTATAACATCAACAAGTATATTTCATTGGGAGCAGGCATCAAATACAACCGGCAAACGGTTTTCAATATAGATCAGCTGGGTTATTCTGCTGAAACAACCTTGCAGATCCCCAAATTAGGCCAAATACAATTTTCAGCCGATAAAGGATTTATCCCGGGCATGAATAAACAACTCGTGCCGAATAATACCGGCAGGGCTACTTATTTTAAAACTTTTTGAACAGGCTCTTATGTATAGAAAATGGATGCTTTTTAGTTTACTGTTGGCAGGCGTGTTTACCTCTTATGCGCAGGTTAGCATGACGCTACAAGTACCACCTGCCGGTGTACTGATAAAAAATCAGTTATGGAACCTGGTGCTGGTGAATGCCGGTAATAATAGTCAGTTGGTAAAAGTGAACCTGGTGTTGCTGGATGTACAAACGAACCAACCCGTTATAACTGCAACTTCGGCGCCGGTATCATTGGGTAAAGGCGCCCGGCAATTGCAGGCGCGTGACCTGTCGCCTGTGCAGTATACCTACAGCATTCCGGCTGCCCGCGTTGATATGGATCCGAATGGTATGTTGCCCGCCGGCCGGTACCAGGCATGTTACACCGTGGTGGGCGTTGATAAAGGAAATATAACGCTGGTAGAGAATTGCATTCCTGTAAATGTAGATCCGTTAAGCCCGCCCTTGCTGAACACGCCGGCCAATGAAGATAAATTAATAACGCCTTATCCGCAGTTTACGTGGCTGCCGCCTACGCCGATCGGTCTTTTCAACGACCTGGGTTATGCAATGGTCCTGGTTGAAGTATTGCCTGGCCAGGGTAAAGCGGACGCCATTCAACAGAATATTCCTTTGAACGCTTCTGTATATACGAAAGACCTGTTCTGGAATTATCCGGCCTCATCGCGGTCGCTCGATACCGGCAGGATATATGCCTGGCGGGTGGTGGCCATGAACAGTGGTAAACCCGTTGCCCTTAGTGATATCTGGACATTCAAAGTGTCAAAAGTTAAACCCGGTTTGGTAACCGAGAAAGAAGTGCCGTATGTAGCAATGAAACGTACGCAGGATGCCGTCATTGCCACTGCCGGTAATGTATTGCGCATCACCTATGATAATGCAGCAGCAGATACAACTATAAAATATACCATCACCAGCATAGAGGAAGCCGGTAACCCGGTGGTGCAGGAAGGAGAACTGGCAGTGAAATACGGTCAAAACCAGTTGCAGGTGCCGTTGAGGAAGAATAACAGGCTACAATCTAATAAAGTATACCTGTTCCGGTTTGCCAGTAGCCGTAATGAAAACTGGAGCGTGAAGTTTACCGTGAATAGGCAATAAGCAACCCTTCGACTTCGCTCAGGGCCAATGGACAAAGCCAACAATAAAAAATAGTACCCACTTAATATACCCCAGCATTATGTTATTGAGTTTAGCTTTAAGGTATCAGAAACACATCGCCTTGTTCCTGTTGAGTATTTCATTTGTTCAGATAACCATCGCAGAAAGGATCAGCTATTGGTATGCACCACGAAGGTCAGCCGTTCGCTATTCTTCTGGTGGCGCGCTCAATGCTTTCACTGCTTTAAGTAATGTGGGGCGCAACGGTGCGCCAGTCGCAATTGTAAAGAGAGAAGGTGTTCCTGCTACCGGAAAAAATAAGGATGGCGTTTTCACCGGCGGCCCCACACAACCCGAGAGCCAGTCGTTTTCATCGGTTAACAGTAACAACATGGTTGACCTGTTCAGCGGTGATTTCAGTTATAATATTCCGTTGCTGGATGTTGGGGGTTATCCGGTGAATATTGCTTACCACAGTGGCATTACTATGGATGAAGATGCCAGTTGGGTAGGGCTTGGCTGGAATATCAACCCGGGTTCCATTACCCGCAACATGCGTGGCGTGCCCGATGATTTTAATGGAGGCACTGATACCATGAAGAAGGTGTCGTCAATAAAACCCAACAAGAATTTTGGCGTAACGGTAGGAGCAGATTTTGAATTGTTTGGTCTTCAGGCATTCAACAAAAATAACCAGATCGCTTTCGATACCGTTAGTAAGGGCATAACCATTGGCGCGAGTTTAGGCATCTTTCACAATACGTATAATGGCTGGGGAGTTGAGAAATCAATAAATGCTTCTATAAGTGCAGGTTCAAAATCGTTCGGTAACCTGAGTGCGGGCTTGTCTATAACCAATAATTCACAGACCGGCATCTCTATTAATCCCAGTTTATCTACCCAATACAAATGGCATAATAGCAATGATGATGGCGGCGGCGGTGGCGGCCTGGGGGGATTTGCTTCTTATAATTCAAGGACCGGTCTGAAAACTTTACAATTAGGACTTAATTCCAATGGATGGCAGAAAAAGAAAGGGGAGAATGGGGTCAGGAGTGCTTCCGCCGGCTTTGGCACTCACTCTTTTGCATGGCCTGCTTACTCGCCCATTATTACCATGCCCATGACCAATACGAATACCAGTGTTACGCTTAAAGTGGGTTATGAAGTAAAGGGGTCTCATCCTGAAGTTTTTGTCAATGGGTATGGAGGAAAAGAATATATAGCCTCTGGTGATACTTCAGTGGCTATTCCGGTGTTTGGCTACCTGAATTACCAGAACATGGTCGGTAACCGCAATGCATTGAGTGACTTTAACCGGGAAAAAGAATTATCCTACCGGGAAAAGCCGGCCATTCCACATATTGCAGTCCCTTCCTACACCTACGACGTATTTTCAATTTCGGGTGAAGGTACGGGTGGTGCATTCAGGCCATACCGCGGCGATATCGGTTTCGTCGCCGATCACCGCATCACCAGTAAAACAATTACCGATGCTGTGAGTCTTGATATTGGTTTAGGTGATGTGGTGCATGGTGGAACCGACATGAACAGTAATTATTCCTATACGCAAACGGGACCGTGGCAGTCGGAAAACGTTATGGGCGAAACGATCAATTTCCGTAATAGCCAGGGACTTTTTGAAGCGGCTTATTTTCGCAATCCTGCAGAAAAATCGATCAATACAACGGCTTTTTATGACGCTATCGGTGGCGATGACGTGGTAGCGCCCGCCTTATCGCACAGAAGCTGGAGTAGTCCTACAATTATTGCTTCCAATACCCTTAACCGGTATAACAAAAAGAAAAAGGTTGGCAGCATTGACCTGAATGCGGCGAATGCCGTTCGCAATACCCGCGACAAACGGTCGCAGGTAATTTCCTACCTCACGGCCGCCGAGGCTTCCGTAGTGGGTTTGGATAAATACATTTATCATCATACCATAAACAAATTCGGTTCGCGTCATTGTGATGATGTTTCGGTAGGCGATACGTTGGGTATTGGCACCGGCGTGCTGGGATATTATTATCCCAACAGATACTTAAAAGCACCTTACTGGCTTCCCATACAACATAACCGGAACGTTTTCTTTGACTGGGAGAAATGGACGCCTTACTGGCTTGATAAGGGGGGGTATCCGCAAATCAAGATTGACAGAAAATTTCCAAATGATAACTTTACCGTTCGCTGGCTGGGCCGTCTCAAAGCGCCCGTAACCGGTATTTATGATTTTGGCATCCGGGTTGACGACAGGTGCAGGTTATGGATGAATGATTCTATCCTGATTGACAATTGGCGGCCTGGTTCAGGACCGGATTGGACAACGGTGAAGGTAAACCTGGTAAAGGACCATTTTTACAACCTCCGCATCGAATATATAGAACTGGGCGGCGATGGCCATGCAATTATGCAGTTTGCCTGGAGAAGACCGGATCAACCCAATCGGCCATTTAACAGGGTCAATAAAGATACGGTTGATGGAAAATACCTGTATCCGCCGACATTCGTTGATACGGCCATTATAGATGAGGTTATTACCCGCGAAGACCGGGTAAATAATTTCCGCAAAAGCAGTCATATTTCCGAAGTGGATGTGTTAAACCCTGATGGCCGCCGGTACGTATATGGCATTCCGGTATATAATATAGTGCAGAAGGAAACAAGTTTTTCGGTGAACAAAGATGGCGAGGAAAATACCCAGACGGGCATGACTGCCTATTCCGGCACAGAAAACAGTACGCAGAATAACAGTGGTAAGCAGGGCTATTACAGCCGGCAGGAAACGCCGGCCTATGCCCACTCATTTTTGTTGACCGGCATTTTGTCGCCAGATTATGTAGATGTAACCGGCAATGGCATAAGCGACGATGACCTCGGAGATGCCGTAAAATTCAATTACGCAAAAAGCGCCGGTATTGCCAGTCCGTTTGAATGGCGGGCACCGTATAACGACAGCGCCAATTATAACGAAGGACTGAAAACCTATAACCGCGATGATAAAGCGCATTACATCAGTGGTAAAAAGGAAATGTGGTACCTGCATACCATAGAATCAAAGACCATGATCGCCACCTTTACCCTGCAGCACCGGGAAGACCTGCTGGAGATCAGTGAAAGCGGTATAAAGTCAAACAGGGATAAGGCATTTTGCCTGAAAAAGATTGACCTGTATTCCAAAGCAGATTTTTTAGCGCATGGAACAAGTGCAACGCCTGTTAAAACCGTTCATTTTGAATACAGCTATGAATTGTGCCGGGGTATTAACCGCTATGGTAATAATGCAGGCAACGATTCGGGCAAGTTAACCCTGAAAAAGATCTGGTTTACTTACAACGGTAATGATAAAGGGAAACTCAACCCATACATATTTTATTATCACAACAACAACCCGCGGTACACTACCAATGCTAACGATAAATGGGGTACTTATAAAGATCCGGCTCAAAATCCGGGTGCTACAACCGGCAATCCGTTAAATAATGCAGATTATCCGTATGCTTTACAGGACAGCTCCCTGGCTGCGTATAACGCTGCTGCCTGGACGTTGGATTCTATTAAACTTCCTTCCGGTGCACGAATTAAAGTGAAATATGAAAGCGACGATTACGCTTATATACAGAATAGAAGAGCAGCACAAATGATGGAGCTTGCCGGATTCGGGTCTAATACGGCTGGCCCTAATAGCGACAGATTGTATTCTCCCACAGACCTGTCGTTGGGAAATATCGATTACCGGTATGTGTATGTAAAAGTGCCGGTTGCAGTGAGCACAAAACAGGAATTGTTTGCCCGCTACCTCAACGGAATGAGCAAATTGTATTTCAGGTTGTTTATGAAAATGCCGCCTACTGATAAATATGGTACCGGTTCGGAATATGTGCCTTGTTATGCACAACCGGATACGGCTTCCGCTAACTGGTACGGGCTTACCAGTGATCCGAATGTTATCTATATCAAAATAGCCGGCGTGAACAATGATGGGGACGGCCCCGGGTCATTAAGTCCCCTGGCGCAGGCTGCTATCAATTATCTGCGGTTGAACCTGCCTTCCAAGGCTTATAAAGATTCAGAGCCCGGTGATAACCTGAACGCACTTGAAGTGGTGCGCATGATGGTGCCCCAGTTGGCTGACGTTAGTAACATGCTGCTTGGCTTTAATAAATCGGCCAGGTTGAAGAACTGGGTATCTCATACTACGCTTTCCCGTTCCTATGTACGACTGAACTGCCCTTCGCTTAAGAAATTGGGCGGTGGCTTACGGGTAAAAAGCATCCTGATCTATGATCACTGGAATGCCATGACGAAAAAGAAAGAAACAGTTTTCGGGCAGCAATACGATTATACCACCCTGCAATCAGTGAACGGAAAAGATACGCGCATTAGCAGTGGGGTGGCAGCCTGGGAACCGGTTATCGGCGCAGAAGAAAATCCATTCCATTTACCGATCGAATACCAGGAGAAGGTGTCTATGCTCGGCCCCGCTTCGGGTCAGTATAGTGAAGAGCCGCTGGGCGAAGCGTTCTTCCCCGGAGCTTCTGTGGGCTATAGCAAGGTGCGGGTAAGAAGCATACATACCGATAAAACCCGTTCTGCAAATGGTTATTCCGAAACAAGGTTCTATACAACATACGATTTTCCCACAACCTGGGACTGGTCGATGTTCGATGGCGATACCAAAAAGAGATATAAACCTGTATTGAGAAATTTCCTTCGGCTCGATGCCAAAAGCTTCCTGAGCATTTCACAGGGCTTTAAAGTGGAGTTGAATGATATGAATGGGAAATTGCGGTCAGAGGCTTCCTATGGGGAAACAGATCCTGTTCATCCGGTTTCGTATACCGAGAATTTTTACCGGGTTGATAACGGAAACGTAGCGTTCAAACATCTGAACAACGTGGTTACCACCATCGATCCTTATGGGAACATCGATACCGCGGCAACCATTGGGAAAGATATAGAATTGATGGCCGATATGCGTGACCAGACCTCTGTATCTATTGGCGCCAACATCCATTTAAACAGTGATATGTTTACAGTTGCCGCTTTACCGGCGGTGATCCCAACCCTGTTGAACCTGGCCCAGAAAGAAACAACCCGGTTCCGTTCGGCGGCAATGACTAAAGTAATTTACCGGTATGGTATTATAGACAGTGTAGTGCATATTGAAAAGGGCAGCAAGGTTTCTTCCGAAAACCTGGTGTACGATGCTGAAACCGGCGATCCGTTACTGATAAGAACACGAAATGAATTCAATGATTCAATGTATCAGTTCACCTACCCGGCGCATTGGGTATACAAAGGCGTGGAGCCTGCTTACAAAAATATCGGCGCCATCCTGAATCACCTGGAGGTGAGGAATGGTAAAATAATAAACGGTACCAACGGGAATGATTCCCTGTACCTGGCTGCAGGAGATGAATTACTGGTATACAGTAAAGAAACCATCAGCACAACAGGATGTACTACCAATGCTTTTGCAACCTTTCCCGATAGATATAAATTATGGGTAATTGATTCCAACAGCGTACGTGGTGGCGAACAACGCCTGTTCCTGGTTGATAAGAATGGAACGCCATTTTCAGGTAACGATATTACATTGAAAGTGGTCCGCTCAGGGCGTCGCAATATGAATGGCGCGGTTGGCTCTGTAGCATCGCTTAAAAGTCCATTAGTGCGTGATGGGGAAGGAAAGTACCGACTGGTGTTCGATACCGCTACGCGGGTGATCAGCGCCGGCGCCAGTGAAATGCAGCAATATTGGAAAGTGGCGGATAAAAGGAAATCTGATCTTACTAAGGATTGTGTTCCCACTTCCAGCGACAGCGCCAGGTTTGAAGCGGAAGCCTGCTCGTGCATGAAACCATTCTTTGATTACCTCATTACCTCGCAGCAATTATTTGTAAGAGGTTTTGGGCAACGCAAAACGATCGGGCAGTTGGTTAATGAAGCCAATCTTAATGTATCCGGTTGTCCCATTTTGCAGGAAAATCTGAACAGTTATTTCAGTCCGGTTTCAGCAGATCCCAATGGCTCCATCTATACCTGCCGCATTGGAAATGTAGAGCTTAACCTGGTGCGCCGCAGGGCTTCCATGGAATCCTTCTTTAATTTAACTTCCAGCAGTTGTACATCCGAAGGGGTGGTATTTAAAAATCCGAACGTAGTAATTCAGCAACCCGATACCGTGACCGTGCGTATTGCGCCTGATTTTTCAGCGAGCCTGCTTTCAATGCAAAATTGTCCAACGTTCAGAGATTCGCTTACGCTGACAGATTCAGTATCGGATCGCCTGCTGGTAGAAACCAATCTTGATCTGGGCGGATTCGAACGCAATGCCATTGCCATCATGCGATTTAATAACATCAGGCATCTTCCGGACGCTGCCAACATCTTATCGGCAAAATTGATCTTACAGGCCGATCAGCGTGGGCATCATACGCTTTGGCCCAATGCCAATTCGGTAAACCCGGTCGATACCCTGAGCATATCGCTGGCTACACCCGGCTGGTACCCTAAAGTGCCGATAGACACCTTTCATAGCGAAGCGCTTAACAGTGATTGGCATAAAGAAGTCGGCAGAACGGTCCCATTCCAGAATGATACTATAGATGTGAAAGAATACCTGGAGGGTTATCGCAATTATACGTATGCTTCGCGGTCGTTCATTTTAACACAGGGATCGCAGGATTTTCATAAAGATGTATCCGATACTGCCGGTATGCCCGGTTACCTGCAAAGTGGTTATGGTAATTATTATTCAACTTATTATTCGCAACGCCATGCAGACTCCGCCAAATGGCCGGTGATGGAAGTGACCTATGTGGTATTGCCGGCAGAACCAGACACCATGGGCGCTGTGCTACGGTATAATTCTACCTTACAATGTACTGATATCAACAGCGCTTTGTGCTATAGCGCTGTTACAGATACAACGGTGAATCCCTATCAGTATGGCATCCTGGGCAATTATCGTCCATTACGCAGTTATGTATATTATAGTCGTCGCATGGAATCAGATCCATTGCAGCCGGTCAACATCCGTACCAATGGCGCCATAAAAGATTTCGCTCCTTTCTGGATCTTGCAGGGCAATCGTTGGGCGCCATCATACGACACCACCCGCTGGGTATGGAACAGTGAGATCACCATGTTTAACCGAAAAGGATTTGAGCTGGAAAGTAAAGATCCGCTCGGCCGCTATAATGCAGGTATCTACGGTTATGGTTTATCAATGCCGGTGGCTGTGTTGCAAAACAGTCATTTCCAGGAAGGCGCTTATGAAGGTTTTGAGGATTATGGCTTTGAAACAAATAACTGTGATAACACCTGCCCGGTTGCCAGGTCGTTTGACTTCTCCGCTTACAAGTCATATTTGAGCACGGCTCAGGTGCATACCGGTTTATATAGTTTGAAAGTTGATAAGGATAGCCTGTATAGTATCTCTGCCAGTCTGCAACCGGCAGCAGATACCACGGAAGCTCAGTTAACTTCCGCGCTTGCGTCCGATGCCTGCGGTACAAAGTTCAAAGGCATGCTGGCATCAAAGAACACCATCCTGCCCAACTTTTCGCCAATACCTGGTAAACGGGTGATCGTGGGCGGATGGGTAAAAGAAGACAATAGCTGTTTGTGTAAAGGGTATACCCGCAATCACATCCTGGTAGGCTTTGTAGAAGGCGGCAATGTTACCAGCATTCAACTAACTCCTTCGGGTAACCTGGTAGAAGGCTGGCAGCGCTATGAAGCGGTGGTTGATATTCCTGCCAATGCTACACAAATGACGGTAACGCTGCAGGCATCCGATTCGGCCGCTACCTATTTCGACGACATCCGCATTCATCCCTATAATGCTCAAATGAGATCGTATGTCTACAATTCGGTAAACCTGCGACTGATGGCAGAGTTGGACGAAAATAACTATGCCTCATTTTATGAGTACGACGATGATGGTACGCTGGTACGGGTTAAAAAGGAAACGGAACGCGGTATACAAACTATTAAGGAAAGCAGGAGTGCGTTGTTGAAGGAAGAACAGTAATGAATGTTGAATATCGAATGTTGAATATTGAACCTGCCTGCCGGCAGGCAGGTGTTGAAGTAAGAAAAGTGTGGCGCATTTAATAATAGTATGAAACTTTAAATATGAAAAGGATCTTCTTATTGGTAATAATGGGTTGTACGTTGGTAAGTATACCTGCGTCTGCATCAGATACCACGAGTGCGGTAAAACAGTTGATGCTGAAAGTACAACAGTCGTACAAGTCGGCGGCTTACTTAAGCTTTCATGTGTTGTACCGGTATGCCAATAAAAACCAGCCGGATAAATACATTGATACCATGTCGGGTGAAGTGGCATTGGATAAGAACCGGATGCGGTTTTCCCTGCAAGACGTGGAAACCATTACGAACGATAAGTATACCATACAGGTAATGAAAGATGAAAAGCTCATCTACCTGTCAACGCCCCGGTCAGCACAGGTAACAGATCCGGTAGCTATACTCGATTCCCTACTGGCGAAATTAAATGGAGTAAGTGTGCAGGTAACCCATAAAAAAGACATCGCTACGTTGAATGTCAATTTCCCGCCCGGACAGACCTATAAAAATATTACGATGGTCATTAATGAATCAACGGGGTATTTTCAAAAGGTTGTGTATGAGCTGTCCACAGAAGGGCTGGTAGAAAAAGATCAACTGATGGAGCAGGGCAATAACGGCGAATACCAGTCTGAAGGACGCATAGAGATCGTATTCAGCCAATACCGGAAGGGACAATTTACCGATGCTTTGTTTAACGAAGCCCGGTATTTTACCCGGCTTGGCCAGGGGAAATATGAACCATCGGAACAATATAAAGACTACCAGATCTTTTTAGCATCACCAAAACTGTAACCTTTTCCAACGTTCTAAACCAGTACCGTAACCTTTTTCAGGTAATAAGAATTTGAGAAAGGATAAAATAAGATTCAAATGCAGACCCATTCCTTTTACCGCATATTACTACTGATCGGCTTTGTTTGTACCGCGGCTATGGCACGTGCTGGCGACGGCGGCGGCGTTGTGGCAAAGGCTATCCTCGATGGCAGCAAGAACCAGGTACGTGCAGATTCTTCCCGGACGGTAGAAGACTCGGCATTCTTTAATGCCGGCTCTATTGGCAACCTCGATACGGGATATTCGGTGCAGAATGTTGTTACGCTGAAAATAAATGAGGCATCGCCCAGGTATTTGCGAACAGCTTTTGCCGTTACAGTGCAGTTGCGGATCATTTACAGCAATGGGTCTGCAGTAGATTCAATAGATAAACCATTTACCATTAACTATGATTCGGCGCACAGCTATAATGCGCGCAGCAGCTTTGTGTTCTATGGCGGAAGGCGGGTAACGGTAAAGGTATTGTCGGTAGATTCAGGCAGCGCCACCTGGGATGTAACTTCGGTGCTATTGATCGAAAACCAGCTAACGGCCAAGCCCAAATATATTTTTTCCTGTACCAATACGGTTACCAATATTACGGTAAGTCCGTCAACTGATCCCAAGGCTGATGAATTGCCGGTAACCTGGACAGTTATACGAGGCGCCGATCAGTATGACCTGGAATGGACGTACATCGATTCCACCGCATTGGCTAATAATAAATATGGCAATCCGTTAAACCCGGCGCGGGTATTTTATAACAATGCTACCCGGGTAACTACAACCGGTAACGCCTATAATATCCCGCTTATTTATGATAACACTGGTACGCTCTTCATCAGGGTGCGACCGGTGCAGGTTGGAAAAGCCAGTTCGGTATTGGCCGCCATCTGGAGTACTGAGGCTACTCCGGCCGTTATGGGGCAATACCAGTTTACCGGCCATGAACGTTCGCTGAACTGGCAATCGAACATCAGCTTTGCCGAAGAAGGAAAACGAAAAGTAGTGGTGCAGTATTTCGACGGCAGCCTGCGCACCCGCCAAACCGTTACCAAAGACAATACTACCAATAACACGATCGTTGCAGAAACGTATTACGATTACCAGGGACGGCCAGCCATACAGGTAATGCCGGCCCCTTCGCCGAAAAACGTTATTCAATACGCCGCCGGTTTTAATGTTGGGATCAATAGTGCGGAATACAGCCAGCGTAATTTCGATACGCTCATCAGTGCCGACCAGTATTGTGAAGCGCATGCCGATGAAATGAGTACCGACTCGGGCGCCAGCCGGTATTATTCTCCCAACAACCCTAACAAGACCATTGGAATGAACCAGTTCATTCCCGATGCACAGAAATATCCCTTTACTGAAACAGAATATACCCAGGATAATACCGGCCGGATCAGCCGGCAGAGTGGCGTAGGCCCCGATCATCGCCTGGGAAGCGGCCATGAGACCAAGTATTATTATGGCACGCCCGACCAGCGGGAACTGGATGCCTTGTTTGGGACTAATGTGGGTGATGCCTCGCACTATTTTAAGAACATGGTGCGGGACGCCAACGGGCAATATAGTGTAAGCTATGTAGATATGCATGGCCGTACCATCGCCACCGCATTGGCAGGAAATGCGCCGGAAAAAATGGCGGCTTTGTCGTCGAATGTTCCAGGCTATATTATTGAAGATCTGGCTGGTGCAGGTACCCGGTACCTGGATAACCGGAGCATGATAAACCAGAAGTCGTTATTGGTGCCTGCCATCGGGAACTATACGTTTAAATATAGTTTAGATCCCGCTTCGCTGATAGAAAAAAATTGCGATACGCAGGATGTGTGCTATTCCTGCCTGTACGACCTGCAGATAACGATCACAGATAACTGTAATAACCAGTTGTTGCCGGGCAAAAAAGCCTTTGATACGGTGCTGCATAATTTTTCCCTGAATGCTATTGCGCCTGACTGCACCCCTTCGCCTATGAACCTGACGTTTACGTTGGTGCTGCCCGAGGGAAGCTACCAGGTTACCAAGAAGTTGACGATAAGCCAGGATGCTTATGGGTATTACCGCGATAGCATTTACCTGCCGAATAATACCTGCAGGTCTTTGCAGAATTTCATCAATGAGCAACGCACCCTTATTGCCGAATCCAATGATGATTGTGTGCCTGATTGCCAAACCTGCCGCACGAATGTGGGCACGCTGGAACAATTCAGGAGTAATTTTATAGAACAGGCAGGTATACCACCGGCCGAAGAAGCGGCCTATACCACACAAATAGCCGAAGCCTATAAAAATGCCGTAGAAGCCTGTAATACGTTGTGCGGCGATAGTGCATCGGTAGACAATGATGTTCGTGCAGCTATGTTGCAGGACCTAACCCCGCCTTATGGACAATATGCAGATACAACAAAAGAAGCGATCGGGGACAAATATTCAGTTTTTTATATTGATCCTAAGGATACGCTTACTTATGTGCCGGTATTCAGACTGCAGGACGTGAACTACCTGGATGCAAACGGCCAGCCCGACAAAGTGTATGATATGCAAAGTGACCTGATGGTGGATCCGGGCACGTTAAACATGGTGGAGTTTGCTCAAAACTTCCGCACCACCTGGGCAGAAGCATTATTGCCTTATCACCCCGAGTATTGCAAACTCAAAATGCTGGAATCATTAAAGGCAAGCAATGTGTGGGACCGAAAAATGGAAGCAACAGAAAATTTCCAGGATGCCCGGGCTGCGGGGTATTTGAATCCTACCGGTAATTCAGGCTATCCATACCAGATCAATACAGGTAATATTGACCCCTTAATTACATTATATCCGGCGAAAAAGGCAGCGCTCGAAAAGAAGTTGACTGAATACATGACCCTGAAAAAAGGGGCCATATCGAGGTTGGTGAATATGTGGAGCATGGCCAATATTATAACGAAATGTGATGATGCAAATACAGCATGCGTTGATTATTACAATACGAACCAAACACGCAATTTCGATACTACCTGGTGCGATGGCGACCTGGACAGGGCCTGGCAAAATTTCAGGCAATTGTATCTTTCAGCCAAGCAGGAGATCATCAATCAACTGGTGAATACGCCTGTTAATTGCACAACGGCTAACCCGGCTTATAATAAAATACCTACCCGTGCGGAACTGGTAAAAGCAGGGTACGAGCCACATTTTAATGAGGATTATAAAACCGTGATCAGTGAGAACGGCCTTGATTATGCCAATAATCCAGATCAGGCTACCCAGGCATCAACGGCTGCACAGCAGCAACTAAACGAGTTTTACGAAAATAACAGTAAAGCAATGGCTGCAAAATGGGCAGCCGAGTTATCGCCCTGTTCTTATACCGATGCCGCTTTACGTGATACCATTTTGCCCCTGTTGCAGGGACTCTGCCGTAAGGCCAGCGATATAGACCATCCTTTTGGGGCAAGTACCCTGCCTGCGGGTATTGACTACCAGGGCTATCATAGTTTCCAGGAGATCATTGCAGCCTACAATAACGCGCACAATATTACCAATGGACTGGATTGTAATGCCGAATTGATCACCGCGCCCGCGCCTTACGACAAGCAACCTGTTTATTCGGATAAGCCGGTGATCAGCAAACCAGGCGATTGTGAGTGCAGGCTTATTAATGAGCACTTTGCAAAATATATGGCTGGCAGGGTGCTGCGGGGAGATGCATCGTTTGCAGACTATATGCAAAGAACGCAGGGGGTTACCATGAGCAATGCTGATCTGAATGCATTGCGCCAATTGTGTAACAATGCGCCGGTTTCAGGAGAAGCAGGTGTTTCATGTTCTTATTTAAGCAAGCCCATTTACCTGCCACCTGCTTTGCAGTGTAATACGGGAGAAGTGTGCTCCTCATGCACGGTGGTCAATGGCTTGTACAATAATTATAAACAGCAATATCCCATTGATACGCCGCTGCTGGCCGATGCAGATGATACGGTACAAACAAAACGAAATATTCTCTTCCAGAATTACATGAATAACCGCCTGGGTTATTCGCTGCAAGCCTGGGAGTACTTGCAGTTCCTGAAGCAATGCGCCGATTCTGCCGGTAGTATCACCGAGGTAACAAAGTGCGTTGACCAGCATATCGGTAATATGTTTATGGCAGCAGTGCCTGGCAAACTGGAAGACGTGCAGGCTACACCGGATCATGGATTTATTATGGCCGGAAAAACAGGGTCGAATGCAGTATTAATAAAAAAAGACAGTACCGGCGCCATACAGTGGTCGAAACAATATGATGGCAGCAATGAAGATTACTTTAAAAGAGTAAGACGTACATCAGATAACGGCTACATCGCCATTGGAACGACGAAATCGGGCCACTACGCCACAGGCGCCATCATGGTGGTGAAAACAGATGCAGGCGGTAGCGTTACCTGGAAAAAGGCGATTGGGTTTGGAACGCCGTTGGGCGAACGCGGCTATGATATCATTGAAACATCCGGCGGCGGTTATGCAGCGCTGGGATTGTATAACCAGCATACCGGCCATGGAGAATTTGTGTTGACCAGCTTGCAAAGTGATGGAACTATTAACTGGACGCACCGTTTTGGCACCAGCCGTTTGCAAAACAACAGTTACGAGTGTTATACCCCTGGCGCCGATACGGTTACCTATGATGGATCACCTTCTTATGGATTGCTGCAACAGGAAGATACCTTATTAGTTACCGGCGCCGCCTATGACCTGAATATGGGCGGGAGATATTATGGCGCGGTATACCGGATAGATAAGAACGATGGAAGCTTGTTGGGATCATGGCATTATGCCGATAGCACCAGCGATACCAAGAGTGTTTGGTTCAGGGACATATATGCAACAGAGAACGGGTACCTGGTGCTGGCCAATAATGCGGAGAAACTGGGAACAACCAATGCACAGGTGGCTGTGGTGAACCTGACAAAAGCAGGGGAGGTAGTATCGTACAAGCGTTTCAATGTGCCTGCCGGCAGCAGTAAAATGGTAACATCCGCTGTATTTCCTACAACTGACGGCGGTTACATAGTGGCGCAAACCGGGAATAATGGAGCGCATATTGTATGGCAACGGATGGATGCAGCCGGATCGTTACTATGGGCGACAGAAACGGCATTGCCAGGTACACAAACTGTTGGCCGCATTTTACAAAACAATGATACCAGTTTTACCGTAGCAGGCGATAATAACAGCCAGTTGCTGGTGATGGTGATGAACCCCAGCCATGGCTGTTACGACAATGCAGTGACCCTGGGAACAACCGATCCAACATTGGGGCGTATAGGCTGGTCGTCGGAAAGCAGTCAGTTCGTATCACCGGTTTATACAGACGTTACATTATCCGGGTTGGCATTAACATTGACAAAAGATTCAAGCATAGCATGCCCGGGCAATGGCAATTGTTATAATATTTACGATGGCCCGGTATTGTGCGGCAAGTCACAGCCCGTGTTGCCACCTGTAATGGAGGATTATGCCGGCGCCTGTTCAGACAGTACCTTCTTTGCTGTTAGTAAGGGAACAGAGCTGCATAAAGTATACCTCGATTCATTGACCGGCGCATTTGAAAGGAACTATATAGAAAAGTGTTTGAGAGCTTACCAGTATGAATCATTTACTGTAACGCATACAAAGAATGAATATCATTATACTTTGTATTATTACGACCAGGCAGGAAACCTGGTGCAAACCGTACCACCAGCCGGGGTGCATGAAATAACCGATTCGGTGGAATTAGACCAGGTAAAGGCCGCCCGCGCCGCGGGAACAGAATTGGTGCCGGCCCATACGCTGGTAACCGATTACCGGTACAATACGCTGAACCAGGTAGTAGCGCAGCATACACCTGACGGCGGTACCAGCAATTTCTGGTACGACCGGTTGGGGAGATTAAGTGTGTCGCAGAATGCGAAGCAAAAGGACAGCACCCAATATAGCTATACCCAATATGATGTTTTAGGGAGAATTACCGAAGTGGGACAGCTTACAAGCAGTACAGCCATTACGGATACTATCAGCCGCGGTCAGTCAACATTGGCGCAATGGTTAACCAATGCGGCGTCTACCGTAGAGCAGGTAACTAAGACAACTTACGATGTTGAATACACTCCGATACAACCAGTGCTGACAGCCCGAAATCTGCGTAACCGGGTATCGTGGACGGCATTGTTCAATACTGCGACCGATCTGGCTGGTAATAACTTTGCTACAGCATCATTTTACACTTATGACATTTTGGGCAATGTAGATACGTTGTTGCAGGATTACAAGCGGGGAGCTATGGCTGATAACAGCAACCGCTTTAAGAAAATTGCCTACGACTTTGACCTGGTAAGCGGCAAGGTAAACCAGGTAAGTTATCAACCGGGGCAGCCGGATGCATTCTATCACCGGTATGTGTATGATGCAGAGAACCGAATTACGCATGTGCTTACCAGTGCCGACAGCATCAATTGGGATAATGATGCCTTCTACCAGTATTATGATCACGGACCATTGGCCCGCACTATTATAGGCGAGCAGCAGGTACAAGGGGTTAATTACGCCTATAACCTGCAGGGCTGGATGAAGTCGATGAACCCGGATGTATACAACGGAAGCGGATATACCCTAAAAGCCGATGGCAGCACGGGTAGTGTAGTAGGAAAGCCGGCATATAATGTAATGTTGAACTACTTCAATGGGGATTACAAGTCCATTAGCGGTGCCACACCACAGGATGCATCGGTGAATACGACATTGGGTAGTGAATATCGCCCGCTGTATAATGGTAATATCAGCAGCATGGCGGTGAATATTGAGAAGCTCAATAATCCATTGTTGTATAATTACCAATATGATCAATTGAATCGTTTGGTAGCAATGGATGCCTGGCACAAGACGGGCAGTGCATGGAGTAACATTACCAAATTAAGCGATTTTCAAGAGCGAGTGAGTTATGATGCCAATGGAAACATCTTGGGTTACAAGCGGAATGGAAACAACAACTTTGCCAGCAAACCGCTGGGTATGGATAGCCTGACCTACAAATATGTGATGGGAACCAACAGGCTCGATCATGTGAAGGATAGTGTGTCAGCCGCCAACTACGATGTGGATATCGACAACCAGATTGCCGGCAACTATGCGTACGATTCCATAGGTAATTTAATAAAAGACAATGCGGAAGGTATCACCAGCATCAGTTGGACGGTATATGGAAAGATCAGCCGGATTATTAAAAGCGATGGTACCAATATATCGTATACGTACGATGCCGGTGGTAATCGTATCAGCAAAGCGGTTATTAAAACATCACCAGCTTCAGCCGATACCACCTGGTATGTACGGGATGCGCAAGGAAATGTGATGAGCGTATATGCATCGGGTAATGATTCCCTAAATGATGGTCACCTGACTCAAACCGAGCTGCATTTGTATGGCAGCAGCCGGGTAGGTTTGTTGAGACGTGTTGTTGACGTGGCCATTGATTATAATCCGGCCGATACATCGATGCCGTTGCTGGGTACAGGGTATAGTCTTATCTTTGGTAGAGGTAACAAGCTCTTTGAACTGAGTAACCATTTAGGCAATGTTCTTGCCACCATATCGGATAGAAAATTTGGCGTACCTTCCGGCAGCAGTTCTTTGATAGATCACTATGAGCCGCATATAGTGACAGCCCAGGATTACTATCCGTTTGGAATGCTTTCTCGTGTTGCGCTTCCTAATAGTAATGTACCTTATAAGTTTGGATTTAATGGACAGGAGATGAACAATGAAGTGAAAGGGCTGGGAAATAGTTATACAGCACAGTTTTGGGAGTATGATTCGAGGATTGGAAGGAGGTGGAACGTGGATCCTAAAATAAAACATTATGAAAGCTCATATTCTGCATTTGCAAATAATCCTGTATGGATTAAGGATCCTAATGGGGCTGATTCGATTTTTTACAATAAAGATGGGACTGAGAATAGACGTTTTAAGATGAAGGGTGATCATACCTACTGGCTGCAGCATGAGAAGGGTAATATATTAATCGGAGGACAAACGTATTTTCAAGGCAATTCTTATTATTCTTTTTTTGGAGATGCGGACAGATTTGATGCACCGACACTCTTTGAAAACGTTGATAAGGAGACTCTTCCAGATTCTAAGTTAGAAACGATTGATGCTCTTGTAAAGCAAATTTACAAGGGGGAGTCGTATTTTGAAGTTTTCTTTGGTGTAGATAAGCATGTTGCAAAAGGGAAGTTTGACTACAAGAATGGAAAAATTTTTAATAAGAATTGGCAGAATCAAAACGTAGAACCAAGTAATCTATATACAGCATACCTTATAGATGGTAAGCTTTATAACCGAAACGAGGCAGGCTTATTATTGTGGGGTGCGACAATAGGAAAGACAAGTGTTGGATATACTGGGGTGTATTTAGATAATAAAATAGCCCATAAGGCTACAGAAGGAAACGATGATGAACTTAATGAGATGAACTCTTGGAGAAAAGGAATGTTGATAATGCAGAAAGCTAAGAATGTAGAAAAATACACAAACACGTTTATGTATGGTGTTTTTGGGATACACTATGATTATAAGACGAATGGCGTTGATCCCACAAATCCGGCTTCCTCTTCAGATTTGAAAATTAATTATAAAAAATACAAGTTTAAATAAGATGTTTAAAAGACTGTTTTTTTATCTGTTTCTGTTAATAATTTTGGGGTGTAAATCAGGCAGAAGTAAAGGCTTGCTGATCAAAGATGATTTCTTTAAGCATAAGAAATTGTTTGCTGATATTCAAAAACAGGCTTGTAAGATAAGTGCTGAAGATAGTATTAAATCGATTATGAAAGAGAATGAATTAGGTATAAATAAAGGCCGGTTTTGGATTAATTTTAGTTCAGATAGCAGCTTGTTGTATGATTCAATTCAAAATATAAATCTGGTAAAAAAAAACAGAGTAAAGCCACTTTTAAGTTTTTTGGAATCTCGTGATATTGATTATTTGAGTTGCACTGATTCTGTTTTTGTATTGGGATATTTTGATATAAGTGCTAGGTCTGAGATTTATTTATACTACACTCATAAAATTGATAGTATATATGATGGAAATCCTGGAGTTTTAAATATATCGGAATTGTTGGTAAGTAAAGATGAGGATGAATGGGCTGAGAAGCTGGATGCTAGTTGGTATTTGGTGTCGGTGAAAAAAAATTTATAAGATCGTTATGGGTAATGTTTTGCAACCCCAAAAAACTTTACATAATAAGGCGCCGTGCAACTTCCATGAACTTTACACAATAAAGCGTTCGGATATCCGAACAGTATTAATAATAGAGAGCTGTCCATCCAACGGTTAACAAGTACGGCTAAAAGCAAGGGAAATAAAGTCGGGGGGGTATCAATTTTTATAAAATCAAGTGTTGTTTATCAGAAAACTGACGCCAGCGGCCAATGTAGAAACCTGGCATCGGAGCTTGTTTTTGCAATGTTGCACAAAATGGTTTGTGTAATTGAAATGAGTTTATTCCTAATGCCGATTGCATAAGTTGTGATAAAGCGTTTATTGCGATGATCCTGATCAGTGCTTTGTTGATCTGTATTAGTTTCTTGTTGTTGGAAACCTGCCTGAGTGTTTGAAATAATTGCTGGTTCTGACAGAACCAGTCATAACCAAAATAAGTTGATTTGCCTATGTGTTTCCAGTCGAGCCTTGTTAACCGGGGAGTGTATTGCAATACATCAGCAGGCAGGCATTTCAGATAAAAGGCTACGGTATAATGGCAGGGTGATAGGATGTTTTCATGAGGTAGAAATGCGGTGTAAAGTTACCGAACCCTTCATGATGCAGGCGAAAAAGTATAACAATGTGTGAATTCAATGCTACCTCGATGATACCTCTTTAGGTCCTCTTTGGGTCCTCTTTGCCTCCTCGGATTCCGAGGAGGCAAAGAGGTGGAACAGAGGAGGAGCCGAGGAGGCAAAGAGGAGGCTGTGTTTTTCATCACACGTTTTGAACTGTTCGTCACACCATTTATCGAACACCGTCCCAAAAAAAAGATGTTTTCGAGGAGAAAATGCTATTCATCACACCACTTTCCGAAGGCCGTCACATCTAAAACAAAACACCATCACATTTTTGAAAAAACGGCGTGGTGGCTGGTATACATTTGTGTTATCAATCACTGCCAGTGGCATTTTCGCTCAGAGCTATCGGGAAGATTAAAAAATAGATCAAAGCTCTTTGACATAATAAGTTGATTAGAATTACCGAACGTACAAGAGTGCGACGCAACCGGAGCTAAATAGTATTACAAAAGTTGAGTACAATAAGTAAGGCGCTCCTCTTTAGGGCCGGGGTATCGTTAATACGGTGTATGACCTTCCTTATACCGGCTTTGAAGGTATAGGGGATCAGCGGTTGGTGATAAGCCAGAAGAATTTGCACAACCGCGTGAGCTATACTACAATTACCGATACCGGCACAACCAATATGTATAATCAGGGGACATTTTACACCTATGATATATCCTGGGTAATGTAGAACACCTGTTGCAGGATTATGGCGGCAGCAGTTTTGCCACTTCTGGCAATGTGATGAACAAGGATGAGAGCCGGTGGAAGAAGGTCAGCTATCAATACGACCTGATCAGCGGGAAAGTGAATATGGTGAAATACCAGCATAGCTTTGACAGCCTTTCCCGCATGAATGAAAGTCTGAAAGAACGAATAGCGTACGATGGTAATGGAAATATCCTGAAGTACCTACGCCGGCAACTATGTTTACGATTCCATAGGCAATTTAATAAAAGACAATGCGGAAGGTATCACCAGCATCAGTTGGACAGTATATGGAAAGATTAACCGGATTATTAAAAGCGATGGCACCAATATATCGTATACGTACGATGCCGGTGGTAATCGTATCAGCAAAGCGATTGTTAAAACATCACCAGCTTCAGCCGATACTACCTGGTATGTACGGGATGCGCAGGGTAATGTGATGAGCGTTTATGCATCGGGTAATGATTCCCTAAATGAAGGCCATTTAACGCAAACTGAGTTGCATTTATACGGCAGCAGCCGGGTAGGTTTGTTGAGACGTGGCGTTGATGTGGCCATTGATTATAATCCGGCCGATACTTCTATGCCGTTGCTGGGTACAGGGTATAGTCTTACCTTTGGTAGAGGTAACAAGCTCTTTGAACTGAGTAACCATTTAGGGAACGTACTGGTAACCCTGAACGATAAAAAACTGGGGGTATCTTCAAACAATAATACGGTTGATTATTTCAACTCACAGATCGTAAGTGCGCAGGATTATTATCCTTTTGGGATGTTGCAGCCGGGAAGGGTATTTAATACGAGTGGGTATAGGTATGGGTTTAATGGGAAAGAGAATGATAATGAGGTGAAGGGAGAGGGTAATCAGCAGGATTATGGGATGAGGTTTTACGATCCGAGGTTGGGGAAGTTTTTGAGTGTGGATCCGTTGGCTAGTAATTTTCCTCATATCACTCCATATGCTGCTATGAATAACAATCCTTTGTTTTATGTCGACCCAACAGGGGCCGCAGCTGAAGATTGGGTAAAACACGATGGTAAAATGGAATATGATAGCAGAGTAACAGATCAAAAAAGTGCAGAGAGGATCTATGGTGGTAATGCAAAGTGGATTGATCCCAATAGCAAAGATGCTACTTATAAAGCTTCAACTGGAGAGACGATAACCTTAATGGAAGGTGGTTACTTTACAAGTAACGGAGTCCTTAAAAAATCTCGTGATCAAGCTCCAGGAGCTCCTAGCACAGCTTTCGTAGTTTCTTCTTTTTTAGTTGGGCAAGGTGATTTTGCAATGGGACAAATCGATAATGGTTTTGATCATGTTAATTACAAATCGACAACAGGAAAATTAATGCGAATCAGGCGAGCCGATGGTAGCTTCAGGTCGCCTAGAGCTTGAACGTTTGGATTGTATTCTTCTGGAATTAAAGGGACGGCATTTAGTTTGTCCGTCGCAAGTAATGTTTTTACAGCGGTTCAGGTTCATGACCAATATATGAAAGGAGGGGTTAAGAATATTAATCCCGTTGATGCGACTAGCTTGACTTTAGGAACAACTGGGGTGGTTGTAAATGGATTGGGTTTGCTAGGTTATGAAGGAGGCGCGGCATTATCAACTATAGGAAGGTTTGCTGGTTTTGGAGGATTGGCTATTACAGCTTACCAAAGCTGGTCAATGATATATCAACCAATATTTGACTTAGATAGATATTACCGTCCTACTACAGGGGACACAGAGGCTGATCAATTATTGGGATCTGAAAATGATAAAGGTATATATAATTGGACTGACTATTTTGATCAATAACACTTATGTTTGACAAAGATGTAATGTGTTTTTTTAGGAATTAATGTAATGTTATGATAGGATTATATTATAAAATTTGGGTTGATTGCATCACAAAAGGGAAGCAGAAACCTGGCAATGAATCAAAATGGCCAATTATTAGTATGATATGTATGTCTCTCTCTATGGCTTTTAATTTCCTTTTATTTATGACCATATTGGAGAGACATATATTAGGTAATTACTTTTATAAGTTTGATTTTCCATTTTTGAACAGCTATATAAATAACGTTTTGTCTTATCTGATCCTATTTATATTGCCTTGTGTGGTTGTAAATTATTTATTGATATTTCGTAATAGGAGGTATAAAAAGTTATTGAAAAAATATCCTTATTATAATGGTAAACTTTTTCTTGCCTATTTTTTAATGTCCATGTTTCTACCCATTTTGTTAATGTGGGGAGGTATTATTTATGTTTATTTAAGGAATTAAATACAACTTAATGAGAACGGAGATTAGAAGGATACCGTAGATAATTAATGTTCCCCCACGTTGCGTGTAAGCCTGCAGTGTGAATTAACCAAAGCGAGGCAGGTAGGGTGAAATTGGATTTGTATAAGTGAGGAATATAAATGCAACATGGATACTGCTAAATAATAAGATAATAAATTATCGATATGAGAGACTATTACATAAACATCCAATAATGGGATCGAGGTCTTTAATAATATCAAGACTACTTTAGTAAAAAAATAAGATAATCATAACGATAAGAATACTATTCTTTCTGGCAATGGTGTGTCTGGATAAGGCCCTGCGCGCACAACATCCCTTCATCTATCCCATCAAAGCCGATAGTGTAAAGATTACTAACACCTGCGATACGGCAGAACTCATCATTGAGAATCATACCCAGAACGTGCCTGGCTTATTGTATAAAAAAGGCAGGGAAGGACAAGGTTAGCAGAGGGTAAATGGATGATAGATTATATGGTATTGGTAGATGTCTAGGTTGTTGATTGCCTGGTACAGGGCAATAGGTTTGGATTAACAGTTAATATGGTATAATCGAAGCCCAAGAGGTTGGTAATAATAAAGTTCTTTGACATTAGAAAGCCGGGCAGATATACGGAAGCACAAGAGTGCGACGCAACCGGTGCATAATAGTAGCACAATAGCCGGGTACAAAAACAGGGAAACCGGCATGTATAGTATCGCTGAATTATTGAGAGACTGAACAATTCTTTGTTCTATAATTACCAATACGATCAATTGAATCGTTTGGTAGCAATGGATGCCTGGCACAAGACGGGCAGTGCATGGAGCAACATCACCAAGTTGACCGACTTCCAAGAGCGCATCAGTTACGATGCCAATGGAAACATCTTGGGGTACAAGCGGAATGGCAACAACAGCTTTGCCAGCAAACAACTGCTGCAAATAGTACAAATACAGGAGCAGCAAATGCAAATAAGTCAGGGGAAACTGTAACTATAACAAGAGTGCAAACTCAACATAAGTTATCTCAAAGAATTTCAGTAAGTAATAATGGAGATATCACCATAACAGGAAACACAAAATTATATATCACAATTGATGACCAAAATCATGTTAATTATTATTATAACAAAAAGGGAGGGTCGGAGGGAGGTGCTTCAGTTGTCTCATTTCAAGTGGCAAAGGAAGTTGCAGATGAAATTAGAAATATGGCTGTCCCGCAGGCTAAGGCTCAATCATATCCAAATAGACCAGAGATTTCAGACCCTACAAAATCAAAAGGCGCGTTTGGGTTACCTGCAAATTATATTGAAAAGTTAAGAAAGGGAGCAATAAAAGGAACTGGAAAAATCGAAACACCATTATGATTGATAAAATACAAGAAAACATTGATAACAGTTTTTTGCTTGGCTGTGTGAAGTATAAGAATAATTTATCATTTTATTTAATGCCAATAGCTTATTGGATATTAAATTATGCCCAATATGATCCTTATTATAATCCAGAAGATTGGAAAGATGGAATTGTGTTTAGGAATGACATTCTAAATGTTAATGATGAAAGCATAGGGTCGTTTATTGAAGCTATTCAGGATTATAAAATTGATTTAGATTCTATTGACATTAAGAAATATAATTTTAATGATATCTTTTATTTTTTTATAGATTTTCATTCAAAAACGTTCATTAGTTATTTTGATGACATAGAAATTGAAAAATACCTTCCAGATGAAAAATGGGTTGGGATATTTGATACTCCTTTAAAATATTTGCCACAAGAACTAAGCGTTTATTTTTTTTAACATGCCCTGCAACGTCTATGATCTTTGCACAATAAGGCGTTAGGATATTTAGTAATATAACAGAAGCACATAAACTAAAGTTGGTGGCTTTTTTCTTATAATCAATTTCAGGAGATCAACACATGGCTTCCTTTTTTTATTTCACCCCTAAACGCTTTTACATGACCATGGCAATAAACACAGAAAACCGGGAGTGTATCCCTGACAATATGATCAACTAAATTTTTGGCTTCTGGGTGGCTTTAAAATAGAAGGACTGGAAAGAATGTGTGTAACCCTCAAAGTAGAATACAAACAGGTAGCAGTACGGCAAAACCTTGATCTGTACAACAATGAAAGCCTGGATAAACTGGTAAGGCGCTGGTTGGAAAAACTGAAGCTCCTGGAAAAAGAAAAAGAACCGGTAAAGCAGTTAACTGAACTTGAAAGGAAGGAAGCTGAACAGTTTCTACATCAGCCTGATCTTTTACAACGAACCAATGTACTGATTGGGCAAAGTGGGGTAATAGGTGAAGAGAACAACAGGCTACTGATGTACCTTGTGTTTACCAGAAGGAAAAGGGAAGAACCATTGCATGTGATAAGCCGGGGTCCATCAGGGACAGGTCAAACACATTTACAATTAGGGGTAGGAGAACTAAGGCCACCTGAAGATGTAATAAAGACCACCAGCTTATAAGAAAACGCTTTTGTTATTGATGAATAAAGGGATGCCTTATGATAAGGCTCACAAAAGCATTAGAAATGGATATGCAGGAAGCTTTGGACGCCTCCGATGGAGAATTGAGTAAAGAAATTAATCGTAGATGAGATAATAATAAAAATCAATTTAAAATGAAGGAGAAAGATGAAGTTTATGTCGCGTTATTAATAATTAATTTAGGTGGTACATTTTCCAACTCTTATGGTATGTGTAGATTGCTTGATAGGAAATTTGATATTTATAATTGCGTTAGAGTTGTTAGTGATTTAATTAATGAAAGTTTAGTTGATTATGTTGAGAAGGATGGCGTTATTTATAAAACGGCTATTAATTTCAGAAGAGATCAAATAGTATAATAAATGAAGAAGTGTCTTAAATAAAATGATTGAATTAAATAAACAAAAAATAATAGTCAACAACTTTTAACAACCCGCAATCCCCAACCAAACAATATGAGAAAATTCTTATTCCTCCTTGTCCTCCTGTGCATTGAAAAATCTCTGCACGCCCAGCACCCCTTTATTTACTCCATCAAAGCCGATAGTGTAAAGATCACCAACACCTGCGATACGGCAGAGCTCATCATTGAGAATCATGCCCCGAACGTACCTGGCTTTTTGTATAATAAAGGAAGGGGAAGGACAAGGTTAGCAGAGGGTAAATGGATGATAGATTATATGGTATTGGAAGATGTTTAGGTTGTTGATTGCCTGGTACAGGGCAATAGGCTTGATTAACAGTTAATATGGTATAATCGAACCCCAAAAAGGTTGGTAATAATAAAGTTCTTTGACATTAGGAAGCCGCGCAGACATACGGAAGTACAAGAGTGCGACGCAACCGGTGCATAATAGTAGCACAATAGCCGGGTACAAAAACAGGGAAACCGGCATGTATAGTATTGCTGAATTATTGAGAGACTGAACAATTCTTTGTTCTATAATTACCAATACGATCAATTGAATCGTTTGGTAGCAATGGATGCCTGGCACAAGACGGGCAGTGCATGGAGCAACATCACCAAGTTGACCGACTTCCAAGAGCGCATCAGTTACGATGCCAATGGAAACATCTTGGGGTACAAGCGGAATGGCAACAACAGCTTTGCCAGCAAGCCGCTGGGCATGGATAGCCTGACCTACAAATATGTAATGGGAACCAACAGGCTCGATCATGTAAAAGATAGTGTGTCTGCCGCCAATTACGATGTGGATATTGACAACCAGACCGCCGGTAACTATGTTTACGATTCCATAGGCAATTTAATTAAAGACAATGCGGAAGGGATTACCAGCATCAGTTGGACAGTTTATGGAAAGATCAGCCGGATCATCAAAACAGATGGCACCAACATCTCGTATACATATGATGCCGGTGGAAACCGTATCAGCAAAGCGATAGTAAAAACATCACCAGCTTCAGCCGATACCACCTGGTATGTGTGGGATGCGCAAGGAAATGTGATGAGCGTTTATGCATCGGGTAATGATTCAGTAAACGATGGTCACCTGACCCAGACTGAGCTGCATATGTACGGCAGCAGCCGGGTTGGTTTGTTGAGACGTGGCGTTGACGTAGCCATTGATTATCATCCGGCCGACACTTCTATGCCGTTGCTGGGTACAGGGTATAGTCTTACCTTTGGCAGAGGTAACAAGCTCTTTGAACTGAGTAACCGTTTAGGGAACGTACTGGTAACCCTGAACGATAAAAAGCTGGGGGTATCTTCAAACAATAATACGGTTGATTATTTCAACCCACAGATGGCTCTAAGCTTAATGTCATTAGTGCCTGATGCCGACTTTGTTACAAAACCTTTGAAGTTTGCAGGTAAGTATGCCGATGAGGATGCTACCCTTGTTAAGCAATCTGGAATAATCCCTGGTAAAAGGGAAATTATGACAGTTACTAAAACAGGTCTTCGTACTGATGCATATAAGGTTGCATCGGCTGCGATTGGGGACTTAGGTGATGATGCTATTCCTTTAATGGGCAAATCCACTTCCAAGTATCCAGATGCAAATAAAATTGTAGTAGGCATGCAATCTGCAGATGGTAGTAGAGGATGGCGAATTGACTTTGATCCTGAAAAAGGTGCTCATTATAATTGGTTTAATAATAACACAGGAGAGAGGGGCGCAGTTTTCTTTGAAGGAACAGCAGATCAGGTTCACTATTTGAAACAGCAAATGACAAAAACATATTAAATGAGAAAATTTTGGTTATTGGAGAAGCATAAGCAAGAAATAGAATACACAGAGCTTGATAGTAAGGCTTTGCGATTTAAAATAGATGCTGACACAGAGTTTAAATTCAGAACATCAGATAATAACCCATACAACACTGTATTTGATTGGGATCGTATAAAGCCATCTTATAGCTTTTTCTTTGATTTTGACAATAATGAAGATATTATTAAGAAGAAATTAGATGAAAGCAAGTTGAAAAATTCATCTTTTGTTTACATTGAAACCTTGTCTGATATTCCAATAATAAGAACCAGAACTGAATACTTTATAGCAAACTGGATTGATTTTGTTAATGCTAACGCCGGACAAGGTTCTATTTGTATTACAGATGATTTTAAACTATTAATGGAGTTTACAGATGATTTTAAGTATTATTTGTTTAGCAACTTCATAATTACCCCATGATGGTCCCGCACTGAAAAAAGTTTGCAGGGCTGGATATGCGGTTAACGTACTTGTTTTATATAACCTACAGAAACCTTTACTCCGAACTGGCGCAAGCATGCCAGGATTATTATCCGTTCGGGATGTTGCAGCCGGGAAGGGTGTTTAATACGAGTGGGTATAGGTATGGGTTTAATGGAAAGGAGAATGATAATGAGGTGAAGGGAGAGGGGGAGCAGCAGGATTATGGAATGCGGTATTATTATCCGAGGTTGGGGAAGTTTTTGAGTGTGGATCCGATTACAAAAAATTATCTGTGGTATACTCCTTATCAGTTTGCGGGAAATACACCAATAATGGCCATAGATTTGGATGGGCTTGAAGAATGGAAAGTAAATGGTGGGGGAACTGTGACTGGTCCATATGCGAATCAGGAGGCTGCTCAAAATGCTGCTATTAAAAACCCAAGTATAGTTAAATTCTATAAGGCTTTGCCAGAAATTACTGTTACCCCTGTGAGTATTAAAACATTGTTAAAGAAATATCCACATAGGTTACCAATGGCACTATCGGGAGCATATTCAACAGCATTAAGTATGTATTCGGGGAGTTATAGCACCGATGCTTCAGTAAGCTCAGACGTGATGAACAATCTTTCAGAAGAGCAAAAGCAAAAGGATTTTCTAACGAATGCACCAAAGACTAACGGCATCTTGATTTGGGAATATTTGACAGGGACCGGCAAATATTTAAGACAATTTGATGAAAGACACCCGGTAACTGAAGAAATAAAGTACTCTCTGTCAACAGAACGGGCAATTGCTGCTTTTGTTAGAGACTTTCAAAAGGGTATATTTAAAGACGGTGATACGCGGTATTACTACGCATCATCGAGTCCTGATAAAACTGACAAATTAGGTTCATTAAAAGCCCATGCTAGAGGGTATATGTCAAATGTCTCAGTTTTTTTAAGAGGTGGGATGGAATATTATCAAACCAAACATGGAAATAATGTTTCGGTAAGAGTAGTAGATGCATATACGGTAGCTTCAATGATAACTAGAGATGATTCAGACAATATAAAAAGGCGAAATAATAAAGTAACGCCATTGGGTACAACAAGGACAGAATGGAGTTTCACGCTTGAGAATATAGATTTTAATTACAACTTCAAAAAATAGTTTATGCGATTTGTAGGAATTATAATTGTATGGGTGTTTTTGTTCTTCGGTTGCAACTTTGATCATGATGATAATACGCAGGTTCCTGTTGTAAATAATTATTATCTGAACTTTACTCCCTCGTCAAGTATATTAGTGTACAAAGAATCTGGTGCAAATACTGATCATGTTGTAATCCACCAATCAATAGATAGTATAAGTTATAATGATAAATACATCTTTGCTCTAACTAGTCAGGGTAAATTTTTGATTATTGATGTTGATTCAGTAAAGAGTATGGAAGAGTATTCTTCAAGAAGTGAGTTTGATGCATTTCTTAATAGGCTAAGTATTAAAAAGGTTCCCTTGAAGAAGGTTGATAATGTTTATTTTTAGTGTCTCTTGCGTTCAGGTATTTAATGAATATTAGAATATATGAAACTTTGTAATCTCCATGGACTTTATATAATAAGTCCTCCACGCCCAGCATCAGTACATCTACACCATCAACGCCGATAGTGTAAAGAATACCAATGCCTACGATATTACGAAGTTGATCTATTGAAGAGAATATTTAGCAACGATAAAGGGTTCTGAGCAAAAAATAAGCGTATATGGAAATGAGATAGGAAAGGATTCCATAGGAGAATAATTAATATAAATGAAGAAGTGTTATAGATAAAAAACAATTGAATTAAATAAGCAAAAAATAATAGGCAACAACTTATAACAACCCGCAATCCCAACCAAACAGTATATGAGAAAATTCCTTTTCCTCCTTGCCCTCTTGTGCATCAAAAAATCGCTGCACGCCCAACAACCCTTCATTTACTCCATCAAAGCCGATAGTGTAAAGATCACGAACACCTGCGATACGGCTGAGCTCGTCATTGAGAACCATACCCAGAACGTGCCTGGCTTTTTATTTAATAAAGGAAGGGGGAGAACAGAGTTTAGAAAAGTTGTTAAACTTAATGATTCCACACTGATTATAGGAGGAGATACAATAATAATACAGGGAAATGTGTCAGCCGCAAATGGTTTGCAATTGGTGAATAAACAAGTACAGTTAGGCGGGCCACTTACTCAATCTGTTACAACTATTAATGGTAATGGAAATAAAATGGTTGTACTCGATAGCCTGTCGTTGTTTTCAGTTAATTCCGATTCCAAAATAGGAAAGTTAGGCGTTAATATCGATCCTTCTTCTTTAGGATCAGCGGTATTTGGAGCAAAAGCCAATAGCAGCAACAATGCTTTTTTCCGATTTTATAATACGCTTGGTGGAACGAGATTCGCTCTTGACCTGGTAAACGATGAAGGTAGATTTGATATGCAAGACAATAATGGTATTACCAATATCAGACTGCAAGCTAATGGTACATCCTATTTTAAGAGCGGTTATGTAGGAATAGGTACCAACTCTCCTGAAGACAGGCTGCACATATCAGGCACGGCAAGGATTACAGATACATTGAAAATGCCGAATGTGATAACAAAATCCGATACCTCAAGCTATAAACCTATGATAGTTGACGCCAATGGTAACGTATTTAAAATGAATAGCTGGAACATTTCCTCAACCCGCAAAAGCGCCACCGTTACCGGCAGCAGCTATACTGTTCCTGCCGATATTGATGTGGTGTTTGTTAACTATACCGGCGGACAAGCAACCATTACATTGCCAACAGGTACGTTAGACCGGGAAATAACTATCAAAAATTTACATACCAGCAATACGGTTATTATATCCGGATTGGATACCAGCGAATCTAATTCCATTGCCACCCGCGGTGCTATCACAGTAAAGTATACCGGTAGTGTGTGGGTGGGAATAAGTAAATATTAATTAAAGTAGTAACCGAATATTATAACATAAAACCATTCGAAGTTTATGAGAAAGTTCCTGATTATCGTTATTCTCTTGTGCATCGAAAAATCTCTTCACGCCCAACAACCTTTCATTTACTCCATCAAAGCCGATAGTGTAAAGATCACCAACACCTGCGATACGGCGGAGCTGATCATTGAGAATCATACGCAGAACGTGCCTGGCTTTTTGTATAATAAAGGCAGGGGAAGAACGGAGTTCAGACGAGCGGTAAAGCTGAACGATTCAACCCTGGTGTTGGGCGATGATACAATAATTATTCAGGGTAATATAATAGCTGATAATGGACTGAGTATAGATGGAAAATCAGTACAATTAGGGCAATCTGTTGGTGCAATAAATGATCCGGCTGCACTGAAGTCAAACAGAGAAATTCCAATGGAAGGGTTTGATGTTCGATTCAAAAATATTAATGATACGGGTTGTTTAAAATTGTATACAAGCCCAACTAAAACAGTGACCTCGCCAATAATTCAATTTTTGGATGGATATGGTACTGAATTGGGAAGGATTAGTTTTTTCGACACTGCTAATAATGCCAATATGATGATTGGCCGGAAAGCCGGTAGCGCTCAAATAGCAGGAGCAATTCGAAATACATTTATAGGATTTGAGGCAGGGAAGAGTGTTACTTCTGGTTCAAGAAATACCGCAGTTGGTCATAGGGCATTAACGCTTGCAACAACTGGTAGTGGAAATGTTGCGGTAGGAGGATTTACGTTGGAATCGTTGACTACAGGTTCAAATAATTTTGCATTTGGATACACCTCTGCCACAAGTCTTACTACAGGCTCAAATAATATTTGCATTGGAGGAAGCCAGGTTGTAACCTCCGCGCTTCAAAAATTGAAAACAGGGAATAACAACCTTGCCATAGGGATTGGCGCCCTTGCAGAAGCAGGTGTTACCACATCCAACTTTTCAGATAATATTGGAATTGGTTTCAAATGTTTTTATAGTAATACATTAGGCAACAGGAATATTGGAATTGGGGATTCTTTGTGTACCAACAGCCTGGTTGGGGCCGATAATGTTTTATTAGGGTCAAAGTCGATAAGTAATGGATCGCAGGTTGGTAATGCGAATGTTATTATGGGGGCAGGTCTTATCAGTAGCGGAGGTGCTATTGGCAATAATAATATTATTTTAGGGGCTAATTTCACAACAACATCTTCTGTAACAAATACAGTAATTATTGGTCAGGGAATAACAAATAACCAAAGCAATATTGTTAGATTAGGTAAAAGCGACCAGAATGTAATAATCGGTGCCACGTCAAATCAAACAGATAATGGTAACAGGGTACAAATCCTTGGCACCGCTTTCATCAGCGATACCCTGAAAATGCCAAATATTGTTGCTCAGACTGATACTGCAAACTGTAAGCCCGTGGTTGTTGACGCTAATGGTAATGTATTTAAAATGGCAGGCTGGAACCTTCCTCAAATTACCCGTACACCCGTAAACGATGCTGGTTATTCCGCGCTTGCTTCGGATTACCTGATTGCTTTTACTGCACTGACTGCTGCCCGGACAGTAACCCTGCCGGCTGCCTCTTCTATGACAAATCGCATAATGATCATTAAAGATGAAAGCGGCGCTGCAACAACATATAACATAACCATAAACGTAACCGCTGGCGGTACTATTGATGGTGCATCTTCCAAAACAATCTCAGTTAATTATGGTTCGATAGAAGTATACAGTAACGGCTCTCAGTGGTTTACAAAATAATTTTTAATAGAATCAATTCCCGATCAAAACAGTTAAAAAGGAACTCATGCTTTTGAGTGGAGAAAATCTATTTACCGGGTTTGGTTCTTCTTCTCGACTTGAAATGCAGATGACCCAAAATGCTTCTGCAGTGAGAGCAGCAGAAAGGGCACTACAGCATCAACAGCTAAGCAAACACCAAGTGCTAAAGGGTATAATAGAGAGCTGTCCATCCAACGGTTAACAAGTACGGCCAAAAGCAAGGGAAATAAAGTCGGGGGAGTATCAATTTTTATAAAATCAAGTATTGATTATCAGAAAACTGACGCAAGTGGCCAATGTAGAAACCTGGCATTGCAGGGTGATAGGATGTTTTCATGATGTAGAAATGCGGTGTAAAGTTACCGAACCCTTCATAATGCAGGCGAAAAAGTATAACAATGTGTGAGCTCAATGCTACCTCGATGATACCTCTTTAGGTCCTCATTGGGTCCTCTTTGCCTCCTCGGATTCCGAGGAGGCAAAGAGGTGGAACAGAGGAGGAGCCGAGGAGGCAAAGAGGAGGCTGTGTTTTTCATCACACGTTTTGAACTGTTCGTCACACCATTTATCGAACACCGTCCCAAAAAAAAGATGTTTTCGAGGAGAAAATGCTATTCATCACACCACTTTCCGAAGGCCGTCACATCTAAAACAAAACACCATCACATTTTTGAAAAAACGGCGTGGTGGCTGGTATACATTTGTGTTATCAGTCACTGCCAGTGGTATTTTCGCTCAGAGCTATCGGGAAGATTAAAAAATAGATCAAAGCTCTTTGACATAATAAGTTGATTAGAATTACCGAAAGTACAAGAGTGCGACGCAACCGGAGCTAAATAGTATTACAAAAGTTGAGTACAAATAAGTAAGGCGCTCCTCTTTAGGGCCGGGGTATCGTTAATACGGTGTATGACCTTCCTTATACCGGCTTTGAAGGTATAGGGGATCAGCGGTTGGTGATAAGCCAGAAGAATTTGCACAACTGCGTGAGCTATACTACAATTACCGATACCGGCACAACCAATATGTATAATCAGGGGACATTTTTCAGGCACAGGTCTATGATGAAAATAGCCAGGGATCTTCTTAAAAAACTGGGGTTGTATGAATATTTCCTGTATTCCTGTTTGCTGTTTATACCAGGTTGTTTAAACCACAGGTGATCCGTGATCATAATAAAGAGGTTAATTTCTACATGTCATTCTTCCGGTTCGTTATATACCTTTTTGTTTGAATTTTACAATTTATTAACCTTCCATTCGTCTGCCCCTTTAGGCGCAGCAGGGGCCGCTTTATTTTAAAAAGAAAGGGCATAAGTGTGAACCTGTCATGTAATATTTGGGTAGGCATTGCTACAAACGGTCGTTATTTGCATGGCTGTATATGATTATTGCATTATATGTGCAAAATGTGCTATAAAAAAGATTCTTTAAAAAAATTATTACAACCCAATAGGGGTGAATAGTATCCCCGTTGTCTAATTTTCTCAAACCACAATTTTTATGATTCGACAGTTGATGCGTTTTTCTGTTACTTGTTTTATCCTATTATTCGCCCTGGGGGCTTTGCAGGCACAAACCGGCAAATACACCATAAATGGGTATATTAAAGATGGATCCAGTGGTGAAGTACTGATCAATGCTACCATCACCCTTCAGCCTTCCGGCGTAGCAGTTATGACCAATTCATATGGTTATTACTCCATTACCCTGCCGGCCGGTAAGTATACCATGCTGGTCACCTATTCAGGGTTTAAAGCGTATCAAAAAGAAATTGAATTAAAAGGCAATACCACTATCGATGCTTCACTGGCCACTGCCGGCAAAGACATGCAGGAAGTAGTGATCACCGGCGAAAAAAGATTGCGCCGTACCAATACGGTAGGTATGGGTATTCAACAATTAAGCGCCGCTCAAATAAAAAAGATCCCGGCATTCATGGGCGAACCTGATGTGGTAAAAGCCCTGCTTACCTTACCTGGTATTACCACTGTAGGGGAGGGTTCTGCCGGTTTTAATGTGCGTGGTGGTAATGTTGATGAAAACCTCATCATCATGGATGAAGCGCCTGTTTACAACTCTTCACACTTATTGGGTTTCTTCTCTGTGTTCAACCCCGATGCGGTAAAGAACGTGACCATGTATAAAAGCGCTTTTCCTGCTGAATATGGCGGCCGTACTTCTTCGGTGCTGGATATCCGTATGAAGGAAGGAAATAACCAGAAGTTTGCGGTGAATGGCGGTATTGGTAATGTGTTCAGCCGTATAGCTGTGGAAGGCCCGCTGCAAAAAGACCGCTCTTCCTTTGTGGTGGCAGCCCGCCGTTCTTATATAGATGTGCTGGCTAAACCCTTCCTGAAGGCGGAAGACCGCAACAGCACAATGTATTTTTATGACCTCACTGCCAAAATGAATTATCAATTGAATGAAAAGAACACCATTTACCTGAGTGGTTATTTTGGTCGTGATGTATTTGGCTTTGGCGAACAGGTGAAATTCAAATGGGGTAATACCACCGGTACTTTCCGTTGGAACCATTTGTTCAATCGCAAATTGTTTTTAAATACCAGCGTATATTATTCTAAATACGATTACAGCCTGAAGTTTAAATCGGATGATGAAATTCCGCAGGGGTACGACTGGACCTCAGATATTCAAACCTACGGTATAAAACCGTCGCTTACCTGGTATGCAAGCAATAAGCACACGATCAAGACCGGTGTGAATGTGATCTATTACGATTTCTTCCCCGGTAAAGGCGTAGCTACCAGCGATGGTGCAAAAAATGAGATCTCATTAAAGCGCCGCTTTGGAGCAGAGACCGCTGCTTTTTTGGAAGATACCTGGAAGGTGAATTCCAAATTGCAGTTACAGGCCGGCGTTCGACTGAACCGCTATGCTTACCTGGGCAATACATCTGTTTTCTATTTCAGAGATACCACTGCCAATATTCGCAAACCGCTCGATAAGGTTGAAGAAGTGAGCAGCAAAAAGCCGGTGGAAGAATGGTTTTTCTTTGAACCACGCGTTTCATTGAAGTATGAGTTAAAAAAGAATACCTTCCTTAAAGCTGGCTATACCCGCTCTACGCAATATATTCACCTGTTGTCGAATACAGCTTCGCCCACACCGGTTGACTTATATTTCCCCAGCACCAACAACATCAAACCTTCTATGACCGACCAGTATTCTGTTGGGTTTGTTACTCTGCCCGAAGGATGGCCGGTAGAGCTTTCTGTTGAAACTTTCTATAAGAAGATGAATGATCTGCTTGATTATATTGATAATGCTAACCTCGATCTGAACCAGTTTGTTGAAGCCGACCTGCTCACCGGTAAAGGAAAATCGTATGGCGCCGAGCTGGAAGTGAAAAAAGAAACCGGTAAATGGCAGGGATGGGTGAACTATACCTGGTCGAGATCATTGCGCAAAACGCCGGGCATCAGCAATAATGACTGGTATTTGAGCCGCTACGACCGTACGAATGTGATCAATGCCTGTGTAATACACCACCTGAATGATAAATGGGAGTTCTCTGGTAATTTCACGTATGGTTCCGGAACGCCTTCCACTTTCCCCGATGCCCGTTTAGATATTCAGGGCTTGGCCATTCCTTACAACAGCTCTAACAAACGCAACGATTTCAGGTTGCCGGCTTACCATCGCCTCGACGTTTCGGCTACCATGAAAGGACGCCAGGGCAAAAAAATGAAACAGGAGTGGGTGTTTGGTATTTACAACTTATATGCACGCCAGAACGCATACAGCATCTATTTCCGGCAAAACCAGGACGAGCCTGAAAAGAAAGAAGCTGTCCGTTTATCCATCATAGGATCACTGATACCTTCTGTAACCTGGAATTTCAAGTTCTGAGCGGAGTCGAAGAATTGAGCGGAGTCGAAGAATTGAGCGGAGTCGAAGAATTGAGCGGAGTCGAAGAATTGAGCGGAGCCGAAGAATTGAGCGGAGCCGAAGAATTGGCGGAAAAGCACCGAGCGAAGCCGAGGTGCATAAGATAAATGATAAAATAATAACACAATGCGTAACTCAATAATCAAATATATTTCAATAGTATTATTAGGAGCTTCTTTTACCGCCTGCGAGCGGGTCATTGACCTCGATCTGCCCAATGGCGAAGACCTGCCTTATGTTGATGCCTGGATCACCAATCAGCCGGGTGTTCAAACCATTAAATTTTTGAAGGCTACCGATTATCTGAGCTCGAATGCAGCGGAAGTGATTTCCGATGCACAGATCACCGTGACAGACATTACGGCAGGTAAATCGTATCCGTTCACGTATCAGAACGGCGCTTATCACTATGATGCCGGTAGCAATCCCATTGGTGTAGTAGGCCATTCGTATAAATTAAGTATTAACTGGAAGGGCGAGCAGTTTGAGGCAACCGATGATCTGAAACGCAATACCACCATCGATTCCCTGACGTCTGCGTTTAAAGAAGCAGATGGAGAAGATGAAGAAGGCTATTACGTAAAACTGTATGTGCGCGATTTGATCGGTGCTGTTGATTATTACTGGATCCGGACTTATCGCAATGGAGCACTTAATTATCATGTTGGTGAAATGCTTAGTGTCGACGGATCATTTGGTGGCGATGAAGGGATCACCGATGGTTTTGCCTTTATTCCTCCGTTCCGTGATGGCGTTACATCGGGCGAAAAACCATACGAAAAAGGCGACAATGTAAAAGTGTTGATCCGTTCTATGTCGGAACCATCGTATGAGTTTATGGAACAGGTGCAGGCGCAGTTAACCAATGATGGTTTATTTGGAAAAGTATTGCATAACGTTCCGGCCAACCTGAAGAACCTGCAATCAACCAGCAAAACAAAGATCTACGGTTGGTTTGGTACTGTTGCTGAAACATCGGCTACCAGGAAAGTAGAGTAAGGTTGATAATCTGGTAATTTAATAAGTTGAAAAGGTCAGTGGTCTGTTTGTCCGGACTACTGGCCTTTTCATTTTGCCTAGTTACCATACCCTTTTTTCAACTTTTTATGCTACCTTAGGCACAGCGATACATCAATTGCTTTCTGGTTAGGTTAGGCTCACCTTCATCACATTCCCATAGTTATATTAGTAGCATTTTAATTGGTTATTGTATTTACTATACAGTAATAAAACCTTTGTCATGAAACAGGTAGCCGAATTCTTCAGGAAATTATTAGATACATCAGATTGGCCTCCACGCTGGCATTGTGGTAAATGGACTGAATTTCATGGATGGTTGTACATCATAAGCGATATGCTGGTGTGGTCTGCTTACTTTGCCATTCCCCTCATCATTATCCGGTACATTTCTAAAAAGCATGACGCCCGGTTCATTCGTATTTACTTTTTATTTGCCGGTTTTATTCTCGCCTGTGGCGCTACTCACTTTTTTGATGCCGTAACTTTTTGGTTTCCCCTATACCGCGTGAATGCGCTGGTGCGGGCATTTACCGGTATTTTAAGCTGGACAACCGTTTTTTACCTGATCAAAGTATTGCCGGTGGCTTTTACCTTACGGTCGTCGGCCGAACTGGAGGCAGAAGTAGAGCAGCGTAAAAAGGCGGAAGAAAAATTCAGGAACCTGCTTGAATCGGCGCCCGATTCCATGGTGATCGTGAACGAAGATGGGATCATTCAACTGGTAAATGCGCAAACGGTAAAAATGTTTGGTTATACCCGCGAAGAAATGATCGGTGAGAAAGTAAACAGGTTGATGCCCTTGCAGTACGACGATTTCAAACAAATACAAAATACCGGTTTAAAGCCCATAACAGAGAGAGAAGAATTGGTTGGCATTCGTAAAGAAGGGGAACAATTTCCGATAGAGATCACGCTTAGCCCATTGGTGACGGAAGAAGGCTTATTGATCTCGGCCGCCATTCGCGACATTTCCGAAAAAAAGCTAATGGAGAAAACCATTCGCGAGGCCAATATTAATTTGGAAAGAAAGGTACAGCAACGTACAGCAGAACTGGAAAGAAAGAACAAAGAACTGGAACAGTTTGCGTATGTAGCGTCGCACGACCTGCAGGAACCGCTGCAAACCACGTCGGGCTTTGTTCAGTTATTGCGTAAACAATACCAGGGCCGTTTGGACCCTTCGGCCGATCAATACATTGATTATGTTGTTCAGGCTTCGGGCAGAATGAAAACCCTGATCAAAGACCTGCTTGATTATTCCCGTATTGGCCGCGAAAAAGAGTGCCGCCAGGTCGATTGCAATGTGATCGTAAAGGAAGTGCTGGCAGATCTGCATACAATGATCGAAGAGAATGAGGCTATTATTAAGACGGGCGCATTACCGGTTCTTTGCAATGCTTATCCCACCGAATTGAAATCTCTTTTTCAGAACCTGGTAAGTAATTCAATCAAGTTCAGAAAGCCTGACCTGAAACCGGTATTGTATATCGATGCCCTGCAAACCAATGGGGGATGGCAATTTTCTGTACGCGACAATGGCATTGGTATCGAAGACCAATACCTGGAAAGGATCTTTGTAATTTTTCAGCGCTTGCATAACCGGGCAATGTATGATGGATCGGGAATAGGCCTCGCGCACTGCAAAAAAATTGCAGAATTGCATGGTGGAAAGATCTGGGTGCAATCAGAACCCGGGGTAGGGAGTACGTTCTATTTCACTATTGCAGATAGCGCGCTTTAAAGATTTCGGATTTTGAGATTTAGGGATTGGGGGATTGGGAAATATAGAAATCACAAAATCCCGCAATCCCGAAATCAGCAATTATGGACTGGTTTCCTGACGTAAAAACGCTTTAGTGCATGTAACGTATAAGTGAAAACGTATACATGGGGAATTAATTATATTTTAATTCGCGTTTATATTTTACCTTTATTCGGTTCACAATTGACCAGTAAGCCAGTAACCCTACGAAAATTATACGGGCATAAAGAAACTGCGGTTTCCTGATTTTACCCAGAGATGTTCGTGAATTAGTCATCGGAAACTGCGTCCAACATCCCCCGCTTCGTATTGATTTTTTTTTTGAACAGGTTACTGTTTAAATTTAGCAGGCTGTCGTAATGCCATTGTACACAACTGGCTGGTTTGTAGTGCAACGACCTGCAGTCCTATAAGTATGTTTAAACGTTGACTCTTTTATTAAATTCCCATTTTAACTTATACTGAAAGCATCTTTGTTATGAAGGTGAAATTAAATTGCATTTTATTAGTTGATGATGATGAACCTACTAACTTTTTAAATAAGATAGCTGTTGAAGAGTTGGAGTGTACCCATCATATTAAGATCATTCCTGGCGCCCGCGAAGCATTAGACTATCTTTCCTGCGCCGGTCAGCCCGCACCCCTGAACAAAAATTGTCCCACCCCGGAAATTATCTTCCTGGATATTAATATGCCGGCCATGGATGGGTGGGAATTCTTACAACGGTATGAAGCGCTGCCGGAAGAACATAAAAGCAGTATCATTGTCATTATGCTCACCACTTCCTTTAATCCTGAAGATGAATTGAAAGCCCGCAAAATACCATCGGTAAAGGAGTTCAGGAATAAACCGCTAACAAGTGCATTGTTACAGGATATATTGCAGCGATATTTTCCGGATAATTACAAATAGAGATGCTATTAAGAAGCAGTTTGTTGTTTGTGGTTTATGGTTTGTTGTTCTTTTATGGCGGGAGTTCAAATTTAATTTTGAGCCTCAAAACGCGGCAGCAACCACAAACGATAAACTACAAACCATAAACGGTATTATTGGAAACCAAAAATTCCAAGCCAATCGATAGAAACTTTCTACCCCGGTATTTCAATCCTCAACGTGCATCCCTTCCCTGGGGAACTGATGATCTCCATTTTACCATTTTGCATTTCAACCCGGCTGATGATATTGTTCAGCCCGATGCCCCTGTTCTTTTTGCGGGTATCAAACCCAACCCCATTGTCCTTGATATTCAGGTGAAGCCAGTTGCGCTGGGTCTTTAATTCAATTAAGGCTTCCGTAGCCCCCGAATGTTTTAATATGTTGTTCAACTGCTCCTGTACAATGCGGTACATAATGAGCTTCTTGTTGTTCGACATATTTTCAATATGCTGGTCGTTGGCTTTTATTCTTATTTTTAGTTCGGGCGAGATCGTTAGGTTTTCTATGAGCTCTATCAGCGCTTCTTTTAAGCCAATGTCGCCAAGCGATGGTGGCACCAGTGTTTTGGATAGAATGCGAATTTCATTAATGGCCTTGGTGATATTTTCGTAACTCTTGCTCAGCAGTTCTTTGCGAAGGTCCTCTTCGTTTAACGCCATATCAACGCATAGTTTGGCGGTGGCAAGAATTTGATTGATGTTATCATGCAATTCGCGGCCAATTTCCCGCCGTTCCTGTTCCTGGGTTTGAATGGTAACCTGCGTAATGAGTTTTTGCGTTTCGATCTGGTTGCGCACTATCTCTTCCTGCATTTTCTTCCGCTCGGTAATATCCATCATGGCGCCCAGAATGCGATAGGGTTTGTTGTGTTCTGTCTTTAAGATGTAACCCCGGTCATAAACAAACTTGTAAACGCCATTGGCCGATTTATACCGGTATTCTTCCTGCCAGTGGTCCCTTCCTTCGCGCATACACTCGTCAATGGTTTGTAATATTCTTTCGCGATCGTCAGGGTGAATGTTTTGATGATGCCATTCAATATTATTCTCTACGTCGGCCTGATCAAAACCAAATATAGATAAGATGCCTTCGTTCCAAAGTACATCGTTGTTGCGAAGGTCCCAGTCCCAAATAGTATCGCTGGTGGCTTTAATAAGCGTGTTATACCGTTCGAAGTTCTCCACTACTTTTTGCAGGATCTTTTTACGTTCAATACTGTACTGAATGGCTTTGGCCAACAGCTTATCGTCATATTCTCCTTTTACCAGGTAATCCTGCGCACCGAGGGAAATGGTGTTCAGCGCAACCTGTCGGTCTGACAGGCCAGATAGCACAATAATAGAGATGTGCCGGGCTTCTTCATTGAGCCGTATAAAGGAATTGATGCCATCACTATCAGGGAGGCTCAGGTCAAGAAAAATAAGATCGGGCTGATGTTCGTGTATTAACTGTAAAGCCTCGCCGAGGCGTTCGGCGCGAAATATATTTTTAGTGGGAAGCTGACTCAGCTTGATGTATTCACAAAAAAGTACGAAATCACTTTCATTATCTTCTACCACCAAGATATTCAAAGGAGGACTAGTTGACAGCATAGCAAAATTTTGAGCAGTGTATTTAATTAATATACTACCCCAGAGCTTTTAACCATGTTTTCCTGTAGGTGAATTTATATTAATTATTGCATTTATTCAATAAAATTAATACCACTCCACCGGCTACTGTTAACCGGATGTAATCTACTCCATTTGGGCAAATTATTTCGCATAATCATTCGATATTCATATAGGGAAGCACTTATTGAATGCAAAAAATCGATAATTTGTTTATGTCTTATAAACGCGACCCCCAAATCACTACATTTGTGGCTTATGGAAAAACCTTCTAGCTACTGCGAAGCTGTTTGGCAAATGGAAGCCGGTAATGTGCATATTCATTATCATGATAAAGAATACGGTTTCCCCATACAAAACGATAATGAGTTATTTGCCCGGCTTATCCTGGAAATTAACCAGGCGGGGTTAAGCTGGACGACCATCTTAAAGAAAAAAGACAACTTTTTTAAGGCTTTTGATGATTTCGAAATTCAGAAAGTAGCGCGGTACAGCGATAAAAAGGTAGAAAAACTGATGCAGGATGCCGGTATTATACGAAACCGGCTAAAGATAGAAGCGACCATTGAGAACGCTAAACGCATATTGCAGATACAAAAGGAGCATGGTTCCTTTAAGAACTGGCTCGATGCCCACCATCCGTTAACGAAAGAAGAATGGGTAAAGCTGTTCAGGAAAACCTTCCGGTTTACCGGGGGAGAAATAGTGGGTGAGTTCCTGCAAAGTACCGGTTACCTGCCCGGAGCGCATATCGATTCTTGTCCGGTTTATAAGGTTGTTTTGAAACACAAACCGGCGTGGCATATGAAGAAAAGTTAATGAGTTCATGAGTTAGTCAGTTATTAAGTTTGAATACAGAAACTAAATAACTGAACAACTGAATAACTTGTACGTTTTAGACTGGGGGGATTACAAATTCCACTCAATAACTTTATTCACCCATTCAGCCTTATACGGCGCCACTACCTTGATGTAGTTATCGGTATAGCCTTCCATCATGCCGCTTTTTTCGTTTTCTTCAAACAACACTTTGCGGGTTTGGCCGGCAAACTGCTGGTTAAAATACTGCTGCTTCATGTAGGAGAGATTGCGCAGGGTTTTATTGCGTTCATGCCTTACGTGTACGGGCACAACGGGCCCCAATGTTAAGGCGTGGGTATTATCTCTTTCGGAGTAGGTAAATACGTGCAGATAGGTAATATCGAGTTCGTGCAGGAAATCGAATGTTTGCTGAAAATCTTCATCCGTTTCGCCGGGAAAACCAACAATTACGTCAACACCGATAGCCGCATGCGGCATCAGGGTTTTGATCAGTTTCACCCGCTCGGCGTACAACTCGCGACGGTACCGCCTTCTCATTAAACCCAGAATGCGGTTGCTGCCGCTTTGCAGGGGAATATGAAAATGCGGCATGAAGGTATTGCTGTTGGCCACCAGCTCAATAATGGCGTTGGTGAGCAGGTTCGGTTCAATGGAAGAAATGCGGAATCGTTCTATGCCTTCCTGTTGGTCGAGCGCGCAGGCCAGCTTGTAAAAGTTCTCTTCCCCCTCTCCAAAATCGCCCAGGTTCACACCTGTCAGCACGATCTCTTTTACTCCGTTAACCGCCAGTTGTTTAACGTTCTCAACTACACCTGCTATTAAATCGCTGCGGCTTTTACCCCGTGCCATGGGAATGGTGCAGAAAGAACAATTATAATCGCAGCCGTCCTGTACTTTCAAAAAGGTACGGGTACGGTCGTGGATGGAGAAGGAAGAATGGAAGCCGCTCACTTCTTCAATATCGCAACTGCAAATTTTGGTGGCATCGCCTTTGGTCAGTTCCTTTAAATGCTGGGCTATGTTGAATTTTTCGGCAGCGCCTAAGACCATATCCACCCCGGGAATGGAGGCAATTTCTTTGGGCTTTAACTGGGCATAACAGCCCGTGATCACCACCAGGCTTTCGGGCGCTTTGCGCTGGATCCGGCGTACCAGTTGGCGGCATTCTTTATCGGCATTATCGGTTACAGAACAGGTGTTGATAACATACACATCTGCATGATTATCAAAGGCTGTCTTTTCAAACCCTTCATTTTCAAGCATGCGCGAAAGGGTAGAGGTTTCAGAAAAGTTCAGCTTACAACCCAATGTATGAAATGCCACTGTTTTTTTTGAGCCCATAGAGGCCGCAAAGATAATATATAGTTTGTGGTTTCTGGTTTAAGGTTTGTGGTTGCTGCCGCACTTTGAGGCTCGAAATTAAATTTGAACTCCCGCATTAAAGAACAACAAACCACAAACAACAAACCACAAACAACAAACCACAAACAACAAACCACAAACAACAAACCATAAACTGTAAATTGCCTTTCTTTTAGTTCATTATGAAGAATATACTATTCCGAGTATTCATTTTCACTTTAACCATTTTAGTAGCCTGTCAGGGAAACCCGGGTAATCGGGGGAGCCAGGATAATGTGGCCACCGAAAATGATGTAATTGACCGCCACCCCAACAAACTCATTTACACCAAACACGCCCGCTGTCGCATGGATTGCCGCCATATTGATGAGGCCGAAGTACAGGAAATTCTTCAGGAAGGCCGCATCAATTACCGCAAAAGTGAGCCCGCCGGCCGGCCCGATCCCAAATATGCGTTGGAAGGAACTACCCATGACGGTCAGCAGGTTCGGATCATTTTCGCGCCCGCCAAGCGGGGTATGGTAGTTATAACCGTCATTGACCTCGGTACCGACTGGAGCTGTAATTGTAAATAAAACTCCAATCACCAAATTCCAAGAACCAAATTCCAGGCACCCAAAACCATAAAGTAAAGTTTGAAGGTTTATTTGTGATTTTCGGATTTGAGTTTTATTTGGTTCTTGTGATTTGAGACTTGTGATTTGCGATTTAAAATTGATCCGGCTCAAGAGTTTTTTTTATTTAACTGTCCACTTTCTTAAGATGTAGTATATATGTAGTATTTTCCTAAATTATTAGTTCCGTTCACCTATTGATACACATCCATGAGATTCTTCCGATTGTTCTATTGCTTTTACGCATTGGGTACTTTTATCCTTTGCATGTTACTGGTCATTCCCCCGGTAGTGGTCGCTTCCTTTTTTGGAAAAGTGCGCGGTGGCAATTTTATTTACCGTGTTTGCACGCTTTGGGCCGATGTATGGTTCCTGCTGATCGGCATCCGTCACCGTAACCAGTACGAGTATCCCCACGATAAAAACAAACAATACATTTTCGTCGCCAATCACATTTCCTATCTCGATGCGCCGGTCATTGTAAAAACCCTTCGCCAGAAGGTGCGGGTATTGGGCAAGGTAGAAGTGTCGAAAGTTCCCCTGTTCGGGTTTATTTACCGCAATACCGTGGTAACCGTAGATCGCAGCAGTGCTACGCAACGGGCCAACAGCGTACGTATTTTGAAGTCGGTGATCAGGAAAGGCATTTCTATTTTTATTTTTCCCGAAGGCACTTTTAATGAAACCCATAAACCGCTCAAGGAATTATACGATGGCGCTTTTCGCATAGCCATTGAAACGCAAACGCCCATTAAGCCGTTGTTGTTTTTAGATTCCTGGCATCGCATGCATTATCGTAGTGTGTTCAGCCTGAACCCCGGCCGCTCGCGAACGGTATTTTTAAAGGAAATACCGGTTGATGGACTAACGGGCAAGGATGTGGAGGCGTTGAAACAGCAAGTGGCTAAGGTTATGGAGCAAAAGTTGATGGAATACAAAGCTGGTTGGATAAATACCAGTTATTAAGTTCATGAGTTGTAAGTTCGTGAGTTGATCAGGTTGAATAATACCACGAAACTCAATAACTTAATAACTAACGAACTAATGAACTATCTTGGTGGTGAAATGAGTAGCCCCGTTTTGTTTGCAGAAGTTATTATTCCCCTGGCGTTGCCAAAGAACTATACCTGGTCGGTGCCCGAATTGTTGCGGGAACAGGTAAAGGTAGGCGCCCGTGTAGAAGTGGTGTTGGGCAAGAACAAAAAATACGCCGGCGTGGTAAAACGGCTTCATACGGAAGCCCCGCCGTTCGAAGCCAAGGATATCCTCAACATCCTGGATGCGGAACCTGTTATTTTTGAACAACAACTGAAATTGTGGGAGTGGATCGGCCGGTATTACATGTGCAGCGAAGGCGAAGTGATGGCCGCTGCCTTGCCCGCCCATTTTAAATTAAGCAGCGAAACAATACTGGTATACAATGAAGAGTTTGGTGAAGACTTTTCTACCCTCGATCACGATGAATACCTGGTAGGCGAAGCCCTGTTGCTTAAAAAAGAATTGAAACTGGCCGAGGTGCAACAGGTCCTCGATTCGCACCGGGTATACCCTGTTATAAAACGGTTGATCGAAAAGAAAGTGTGCTTTGTTTGGGAAGCCCTGAAAGAAACCTGGTCGCCCAAGAAAGAAACGTTTGTTTTACTGAACGCCAAATACGACAATGAAGAATCGCTGGCGTCTTTATTAAATGATGATAAAAAACTGCAACGCGCCGAAAAACAACTGGAGCTGCTGCTCAGCTACCTGCACCTGGTAAAAACAGCAGGCGAGGTAACCAAACCCGAACTACTGAAAAAAAGCGGCGCTTCGGATGCACAGTTAAAAGGACTCGTTGATAAAAACATCTTGTGGCTGGAGAAACGACAGGTGGATCGCCTGCAATATCTGCCCCGCAACATCTCTATAGATTTTGATTTAACGCCCGCCCAGCAACGGGCATTCGATTCCATCACCGAACAGCTGGTAAGCAAACCCGTTTGCCTGCTGCATGGGGTAACAGCCAGCGGTAAAACACAGGTTTATATCAAGGTTATTGAACGATACATCAGGCAGGGAAAACAGGTGCTGTACCTGTTGCCGGAGATTGCCCTGACCTCCCAGGTCATTCGCCGCTTGCAAAAGCATTTTGGCGGGTATATCGGCATCTATCACAGTAAATTCAACCAGAATGAGCGGGTAGAGATCTGGAACAAAGTAAAGACCGGTGAACTGAAAGTAGTGCTGGGCGCCCGTTCTTCCATATTTTTACCTTTTACCGATCTGGGATTGATCGTGGTGGATGAAGAACATGATACCTCCTATAAGCAGCAGGACCCTGCGCCGCGCTACCATGCCCGTGATGGCGCTATTTATTATGCCTCATTATTCAGGGCGAATGTGTTGCTGGGCAGCGCTACGCCATCGGTAGAAAGTTACTTTAATGCACAATCGCAAAAGTATGGACTGGCCATCCTGGGCGAACGGTTTGGCGGTGTGCAGTTGCCGGCCATCGACATCGTCGACACCAAAAAAATGTATGGGGCCGATAAAAACAAGATCATCATTACACCGCCTTTAAAATCGGCGATTGACCAATCGCTGGAACAGAATAAACAGGTTATTCTTTTTCAGAACCGGCGTGGCTATTCGCCTTACCAGGTTTGCCAGGTTTGCGGATGGATACCGCATTGCAAGTATTGCGACGTTACCCTTACATTTCATAAGAACACGCATAAACTGCATTGCCATTATTGCGGTACCGTGTATCCGCCGGTGCACAGTTGTATGGCTTGTGGCAGCGATAAATTCACACAACGCAATTTTGGTACGGAACGCATCGAAGAACAACTGGAAGAATTGTTTCCGAAAGCCCGCATTGCCAGGATGGATATTGACAGCGTTCGCGGAAAAACGGCGCATGATAACCTGATTCAGCAATTTGAGCAGGGCCGCCTCGATATACTCGTAGGCACGCAAATGGTAGTAAAAGGCCTCGATTTTGAAAATGTGATCCTGGTGGGCATTCTCGATGCAGACAGTTTGCTGAGCTTTGCCGATTTCAGGGTGAATGAACGGGCTTTTCAATTAATGGAGCAGGTGAGTGGTCGCGCAGGCCGAAAGGATAAACAGGGCAGGGTATTTATTCAGGTGTCAAACACCCAGCACCCGGTGCTGTATTTTGTGCAACAGCACGATTACGGTTTGTTTTACCAGCAGGAAATAGAAGGCCGCAAAATGTTCTTCTATCCACCTTTCTCCCGCGTTATACAGCTCACCTTTAAACACAAACAAAAAGAAGTGGCTGATGCAGCCGCACAGCTTATGGCATTCGCTTTAAAAATTGATTATGGTAAATACCTGGTTGGTCCGGCGGAGCCGGTGGTGAACCGGGTGCGTAACCAGTTTTTGATGGAATTGCTGGTGAAATTGCCTAAAGACGGCGAGTTGATACAACGATGCAAACGGTATATTCAGGAGCAGGTAGCCATTTTACACAACGATAAACGGTTCAGAAGTGTGGTAGTGATAGCAGATGTGGACGCGGTTTAATTTGAAAATTTGATAATTTGATAATTTGATAATGAAATGCCACATAAAAAATGTGCTAACTGAGTAGCAGGTTGCAGGGAAATCCACCTGAAGCCTTGGCCTTTCGGGAAAGGCGTTAGGCGTTTCGCGTTCTGCATTCCGCAATTCAATTAGCACATTATCACATCAGCTAATTATCATATTAAATTAACCGGGCAATGGTTCGCCTCCGCCGCCATTATCTTCCGGACATATTAAAAATCCTTTATTGGTAGTGCCATCAACGAAATTCTCATTGATCGAAGAAGCAGTTTCATTGATCTGCTGAGGCGTGTACTGCGTGCTGCAGCCTCCTAATACCTGTTCTCCTATTACAAGGAAATCCGCTACTGTATAACCAGCGAACGTACCGCTGCCAATGATCATACTACCTAAAGAAACAGCCGATTCACCAAAGTTGGCATTTGCGGCGTCGAATGTAACCGACAATTTCAGGGCTACCAGTTGTCCTGCCAATACATTTTTGAGCGAAGCAGGATTGGTATAGCTGGCCGTTAATGCAGAAGCTTTTCCGCCAACAGGCAACAGGTTGGTAACGGCTTGTGCAGAAGTTAGCTTAACGTAAAAGTTGTCTGGATAACAACCTACCGTTAAATACTCCCCAAAAGCAGCCTGAAAATTCGCATGTAAATAGGTCCCGGGGTTGTTTCCGGATGGTTCAGAACCCCAGCCGCCCTGAGTTTGGGTACGAAACATGCCACATTCCGTTGGAAAAAAATAAGTAGTTGACGATGTAGATTCCAGGCTGGTTAATTCAGTTCTGTTTTTGTTTGCCATCTCTTTTTGGCAGGCAAAAAGAACGCTGGCAACCAGTACGGCTGCCGAAAAACGCAAGATCGTTTTTTTCATAATTAAATGATTGTTCAGAGGGTAAGTGATTTATTTACAATAACAAAAACATAATGAATTAGAAATATAAATACTTCTAATTATTAAATTTTATGACAATATAATAGCGATTTTTAGTACTTGCAATCGTATTATATGCAATGTGAATAAGTAGTATACAATGTGAAAATCAGCAAATTAGCAAATGTGCAAATGGAATAAAATTTATCTCATTTTAGTATTAAAAGCGAGGACCACATTTAAAGCATTTTCACATTAACTCTTTCATTTCATCAAATTCATACAAATGCACTCCGGCTATTTCTTTATTGGCGGCGGCCACCATGGCTTTGGCTACATCGGCAGCCGCTATGGGCCGGTATTTGCGCCAGGCGCCAATGAGCAGGAAAGAAATGGCGTTCATAAACCCCTTGCCAATGTTTTCTCCCGTTCGGAATTCTTTTCTTTTACCCAGCAAGATCGACGGCCTGAAAATATGGATGCTTTCGAAGGGGAGGGCGGTCACATCTTCTTCGATGCAACCTTTTAATTGGAGATAAAAATTGGCGGCCATGGGATTGGCGCCAATGGCAGAAACCAGCAGGAATTGATTAAAGCCATGCTGAATGCCCAGGCGGGCGGTAATGATGGGAATATCATAGTCAACTTTGCGGTATTCGGTCTTATTTCCTTTTACTTTTTTGCGGGTGGTACCAATGCAGCAAAAGATCACGTCCCCTATATCGATTTTCGCTGCAATGTCTTTTTCATCGTTAAAATTAACCACCTGTATGTCGGCTTTGGGATGATTCAATGAAATCGGTCTGCGTACCAGTATTCTTACCTTGCTAAAAAATTCGTTGTGTAACAGTTCCTGTACCAGGTGCTGACCAATTAATCCGGTCGCGCCCAGCACAACGGCGGTTTTTCGATGCATAATTTGTTATTTTGCCCTGCTGATGACGCAAATTCAACAAAATATTCCGCTTAGGCAATACAACACACTGGGTATTCATGCAATAGCCAGGTTCTTTGCCAATTTTACTTCGGTTGATGAATTGGGTGAATTGATCGAAAATAATCCCGCAAAAGGAGTAAATCCCCTCATTTTAGGCGGGGGAAGTAATATTCTTTTTAAAAATAATTTGAATGGTCTGGTGTTGAAAAATGATATCCCGGGTTTGGATATCGTTAAAGAAGATGCCAATCATATTTATGTAAAGGCCGGTGCCGGGGTGAACTGGCATAGCTTTGTACAGCATTGCCTGCAGCGGAATTGGGCCGGGGTCGAAAACCTTTCGCTCATACCCGGATGTGTAGGCGCCAGTCCCATGCAAAACATAGGCGCTTACGGCGTAGAGATCAAAGAAGTGTTTGAAGAGCTGGAGGCCTGGCACCTACATGACAAAAAAATACATGTATTCAGCGCCAATGATTGCGATTTTGGTTATCGCGAAAGTGTGTTCAAGGGAAAGTACCGCAATCAGTATATTATTTTGAATGTTACCTACCGGTTGAATAAAAAGCCGCGGTTCAATACCAGTTATGGCGCCATTGAACAGGAACTGGAGCGCATGGGCGTACAACAGTTAAGTATACAGGCTATATCGCAGGCGGTGATCAATATCCGCACTTCCAAATTGCCCGACCCGGCAAAGATTGGCAATGCCGGCAGCTTTTTCAAAAATCCATCTGTAGCGGCGAATGTATATGAACAGTTGAAGGATCAGTTTCCCTCTATAGTTGGCTATCCCAATGCCGATGGAACCATTAAACTGGCTGCTGGTTGGTTGATAGAACAAAGCGGCTGGAAGGGCTATCGGCGTGGTGATGCCGGCGTGCATGAAAAACAAGCCCTCGTACTTGTAAATTATGGCAATGCTACGGGCAATGACATTTACAGCCTGAGCGAAGACGTTATGAAAAGCGTTCACGCCAAATTTGGTGTTAGGTTGGAACGGGAGGTGAATGTGGTGTAAAGAAAGTAATTTGTAGTTACTACGCTAACATATAATTGAGATTAGTAATTTCTTTTCTTTGCCGGAAATTGCTGTATGACGCTTGCTCATTATGACTACCTGGTTAGTGAGGATTTTTTGAGTTATGAGTTTTTCAGTGAAGGCCCGAAGGGAAAGATTAGAAAAGTTGTTTTATTTTCCAGGGTAAACCTTTATGGGAAATTTTACTTCAATTTAGCATTTGGTGATTTTAATGAAGCGGGCAACTTCAATGATTTAGTTATAAGTAATAACCAGGATGCGGAAAAGGTTTTAGCAACAGTAGCCCAGGCAGTAATTAAATTTACGAATGTATATCCTGAGGCGCTTATAGTTGCCGAGGGAAGCACACCCTCAAGAACTCGTCGCTATCAAATGGGAATCAATAAGTTCTTGAAAGAGATTGAACTGGATTTTAAGGTATTTGGGCTTTTAAATAATGGCGGGTTTGAACCTTTCAGGTCTGGTGAAAATTATAAGGCCTTTGCTGTTACAAGAAAAAATATTAATTTTATTTAATAATACTTGAATATGCCGGGTAAGAAAAAAAAATATAAAAAGGTAAGTGAGATAAGTGATAAAGTTATGTATCTTACCGTGAGGGACTATACTAAAGATCCTTTTGTTCTCAAAAAGATAGAATCTTCAAAAAAACTAATCGAAAAATACGGCTTACCAAAAATCTGATTAACGGGTAATACATGATCAATTTTATATAAAATGCTCATTTGTAAATATACAGGTGAGCTTTTTTATTTTGTAGAATATGTTGCTCCCTTCAATTCCCCTCCACCACTTTCTTTAACGCCACCAGAATAGGTTTGAGCGTGGCAGGCGTAAAGCCGAATGGCCGGTTGTCTTCCTGAATGAGTTCAACTTTTGTTTGCCCATTATCAGTTGAAAGTATATAGCTGGTTACATTATAGTTTTCTATTTTGTCTTCAATGCCCGGCGTGGGTGTAAACAAATTATATTTTATCAATTCATTGGTACGCATTTCTAAAATCGTTCCCCATTGCTCCAATACTTTTCCTTCGCTTTCTGCAATAAATTTAATGGCATGACCGGCCTGCCAGTCTGATTGTACCCTTCTTCCAAATTGCCATAAACTTACCAGCTCAGGCTGGGTAAGCGCCTCAAATACTTTTTGTGCATCGGCATCGATGAGAACAGATGTGGTGTGGATAGCCATTGTGATGGATTTTAGTTTACTATAATGCTTAACCGGTAAAATGGTTCATTAGAATGGCGTTTTTTTTTCCGCCTAATTCACCAACGCATATACCGCAAAACTGGCCAGCCAGTGTTCGCCGCCATAATGGCCGCTGGCTATGTGGGGCAGACTGCTACTTATTAACCGGTTCGCTGCTTTGAGTAGCATTGCGCGGCGTTTATCTGTTTTAGGCAGCGCATTTGCCAACCCCTTTAAACACCAACTGCGACTGAAACACAATCCATCGAGATGAACGATCTGCAGATCAGTACGGTCACTCACCACCGGTATCTTCATTACATTTTGTAACCCGTTTTCAGGCATATATTGGTTGAACCATTTCATGAATGCAACAGGTTCCAATACCCGGCGCATAAGATCAACTTCTTCGAGCGAAGGTGACAGGAAATCTGAGCCATCGGGCTCCCAACGAATGGGCGCCTGTACATCTTTTCCAAATACATTGATGGCTGTTTTTATAATAGCCTGTTCAAAGTTTTTATTGCCGGCTGCCCTTGCATAATCCAACGCAAACACCAGCCCGAATGCAGTATTGGGATGAACGCCGGTGCGGTTAGGGTAGGTGAGCTTGGGCAGGTAAGCCGTCCACAGTTCAACGATCTTTTGCGTGAGGGGTTGTAATGTGGCATGCCATTGCTGCGCTTTTTCGTCTTTCCATTCCAACAGTTCCTGGTCGAGCCTGAGCAACCAGGCCCAGCCATACGTACGCTCCCACGATTTTGATAATGGGGCGGTAAAATAGGCTACTTCAACAGCTATTTTTTCCGGCGTAATATTTTCGTTAAATACTTTTTCTATGTCGGTCTTTTGCTTAAGATCGGGAAACTTTTTTAACAGGCGGGCCAGCATCCAGTAACCGTGTACACAACTGTGCCAGTCAAAGCATCCATAAAAAACAGGATGCAATTGCCTGGGCGTTAACACCTGGTCGCTGTCGCCGCTGGCGGTATGACCGGTTTTATTGGGATATTCCTGGTAAATGCATTTTAGCGGTAAAGAGGCGAGGTGAGCCACTCCTTCAGCGGTTAAGGAAAACTGCGTGCTGTCGGCGCTCATGGTGTAAAAGGTTGGCTGTTGTGCCCTGACTGTTAAACAGAAACAAATGGATATAAGTGAAGCTAGAATTGCTCTCATAGACCTAAAAATAACGAATATCGAATAATGAATGTCGAATGTAGAAGTGAAAACCCGGTGCGCGGCAATTACTTCAACACCTGCCTGCCGGCAGGCAGGTTCGACATTGGATATTCAACATTCGATATTCGATATTACTAGTTAAAATCATCGCTTTCCAATTCATCGTCGGTGAACGACGTAGCATTGCCAAGCATAGATCCCATGAGGTCTTTAAATTCAATACGGCTTTCGAGTATTTTTTTGCTGATCATGGAGAAGGCTGCCAATCCGTGCAGTACAAACTCCATCAACAACGCGGCTTCTTTTTCATTAGCCTGTTTAAAATACTTTTTCACCAGCGCATGCAGTCCATCCACTTTATACAATTGCTGAATTTTATCTGCATCTTTTGTATGAAAAAGCAGGTTCAGCGAATTGCCTTTATCGAACCAGGATTGTATGGAGCGATAGGGGTTTTCTTCGGCAGCCTGCTGATTGCGTTTTTTCTTCAGCGTTTCAGGATTGGGAAAATACTGGATGAACTGCGACCGGATGGCTTTATCCAACAGGTTCATGGCTACCTGGTACGGGCCTTCCTGTTCGCCTTCATATACCAGTTCTATTTTTCCGGTGATAGATGGAATGAGGCCGATCATATCGCTGATCCATACCTGTGTGGCATTTTCTTTATTGATGATAGCCCGGCGTTCGGCAGAGCTGATGGCATTTTCAAATGCTGAAATGCTTAAACGGGCGGAAACGCCGCTTTTCTTATCAACCAGCTCACTGGCGCGGGCTTCAAAGGAGATCTGCTCTATCAGCCGTTTTACCAGGTCGCTTATTTGCACTTTGCTCTTTTGATCGTGCAGAATGTCGGCTTCCTGTTCGGTAATGGTGAGCGCCGTATCGATGGTTTTGGGATAGTGCGTTAAGATCTGGCTCTCGATGCGGTCTTTTAATGGCGTAACGATAGAACCACGATTGGTATAATCTTCGGGGTTAGCCGTGAATACAAACACAATATCCAATGGCATGCGTAGTTTAAAACCACGGATCTGCACATCGCCTTCTTCCAGAATATTAAACAACGCCACCTGTATGCGGGCCTGTAGGTCGGGAATTTCATTGATCACAAAGATGCCGCGGTTGCTGCGTGGAATGATGCCATAGTGGATCACCCGTTCATCGGCAAAGTTCAAACGCAGATTGGCTGCTTTAATGGGATCGATATCGCCAATGAGGTCGGCTACGCTTACATCGGGCGTGGCGAGTTTTTCGCCATAGCGTTCGCTGCGATGGATCCAGTTAATAGGGGTGGCGTCACCGTATTCCGCCAGTATGTCTTTGGCATGGCGGGAAATGGGATTCAACGGATCGTCGTTGATCTCACTGCCTTCAATGACCGGTACATATTCATCGAGCAATTCGATCATCTGCCGGGCCATCCGGGTTTTCGCTTGTCCGCGCAAACCAAGAAATAAAATGTTATGGCGTGAAAGCAGGGCTCTTTCAACATCGGGTATCACGGTTTCTTCATAGCCAATGATGCCGTTGAAAGTGCTTTCGTTCTTTTGCAATTTGCAGATAAGGTTTTTTCTGATCTCGTCCTTTACTGATTTTGGTTGATAGCCGCTCTTCTTTAGTTCACCCAGGGTTTTTATTTTTGGTATACTCATATCTTATTTTAAAATTTCGGGATTTTGAGATTTCGGGATTTATTGATTTGATCGAAAGCAGAAATTATAAAAATCTCAAAATCAAAAAATCTCAAAATCAGCAATAAATTAATATACTGTCTTTCTTTTCCCATTTTCAAAATCACGGAATATGAAGGCGCCGAGCCGGTCGAGCGAGGCGAAGAAAGCCTTGCCGCTGTTGGTTTCGGTAAATTCCTGTACAAACCGTTGCAGGTAAGGATCGGTAGCGATCATGAACGTGGTAATAGGCACTTTTAATTTTTTGCATTGCGCTGCCAGGTTCAGGCAACGGTTGGTTATGCGACGGTCTAACCCGAAACTGTTCTTATAATACCGTTTGCCAATTTTTAAACAGGTAGGTTTACCGTCGGTGATCATGAAGATCTGTTTATTGGGATTTTTACGGCGGCGCAAAATATCCATGGCCATTTCCAAACCGGCTACGGTATTGGTATGGTAGGGGCCTACCTGTAAATAAGGCAGGTCTTTAATTTCAACCGGCCAGGCGTCGTTGCCGAATACCACAATATCGAGCGTGTCTTTGGGATATTTGGTGGTGATCAATTCGCTGAGCGCCATGGCTACCTTTTTCGCCGGTGTAATGCGGTCTTCTCCATACAGGATCATCGAGTGCGAAATATCGATCATCAGCACGGTAGAGGTTTGCGATTTAAAGTCGGTTTCGCGAATGGCCAGGTCGTCTTCCTGCATGCTGAAGCTATCAATGCCATGATTGATCTGTGCATTGCGGATAGATGTGGTGAAATCGATCTGCTCCAGTGTATCGCCGAATTGAAAGGGCCTGGTTTCCGGATTGATCTCATCGCCGGAGCCGGGTTTAAACGTATGGTGATCGCCTTGTTTGGTTTTCTTTAGCTTACCGAATATTTCTTCAAGCGACCTTTTCCTAATGCCCTGTTCGGTTTTTGAAGTGATCTTTATTTCTCCGCTTACCTGGTTCTCCTGGATGTAACCCTTTTCTTTCAACTCTTCAATGAAATCGCCCATGCCGTATTCTCCGTTCGTAAGCTCATACTCTTTATCGAGCTGGTTCATCCAGTTCAACGCTTCGCTTACATCGCCATTGGTATAGGTAAGCAATTGCATGAACACATCGAGCAACTGCTCGAATTTCGTTTTACCCTGTTGACGGGGATCGAATCTGGTGAAATGATGTCCTATCACTGCTAATCTGTTTTTTTAATAATAAGATCAGGTTCCTGGTCCTTCGCGACTTCGCTCAGGATCCGTATCAAACCCCTTCCACTCTGCTCGGGGTTTACCCAATTTAAGCATTATAATTCATTCAGGAGTACAACAAAGATTGGGAGGAATTGTTGGGGGCGCCCTTTAAAACAGGGAGCTGACTAAAAAGTCTGGCCCCGCCTCTTTTTCATGGTTAGATGGATTGATTGAATACAAAAATAAAGGGGCTAACCTTTTTGGTCAGCCCCTGCATATATTTTTGATATATACTTGTTTACTTCACTGTATCTACCGTTTTGGGTGAATCGGCCGCGGGCAGGGTAGCCGGTGCATTCTCTATGGCACTTTTGCCATTTCCAACACCACCACCATATTGTTTTTCCCAATCAGCCATTTGCATTAACATCTGGAACGAGGAAACAATATCCTGTGCAAACACTTCCTGCTTTTCTGACAGCACGCCGCCCTTGTTGTTCAGGTAATTGGCAGCTTGCATAGCCAGTGCTTCGTTGTTCGATCCTTCATCGCCCAGTGAGCGGTAATATTTCATTTGCTGCTCCAGGTCTGTTTTTGCAGACTGATGTACCCGCTTCGCCAGCTCCATATCGCCACTGCGATAAGCGGCATACAGGAACGTCATGGTAACCCGGTTATGGAAGTTGCCGCGGTTGCTCGTCATACCATAAGGCACGTTGCTTTCCAGCACCTGGCTATCATATTTACGTAACTCCTTGCGGGCTGAATCTTTTTTGTTTGCATCAACCAGCGCCATTCCCAGGAACGCATGCGTTTGGCGAATGCTGTTTATGTGGCGGCGATTTTCTTCATCAAAGTAAACAGATGGTTTGTTGGCATTGCCGTAACCAAATTTCTCCATGATGTTTTTGTAAGCCACATCAATTTGTACGTTGGTGCCTTCCACTGGAACCAGGCGATAGGAGAGGCCTTCCATCCGCACATATTTTTCCAGGCCCAGGTCTTCCAACTCTTGTGTCGACGTAAAGTAAATAGGCCGTTTCCATTTGTTGCCGGCAATAATGGCCAGAACAGCGAGGTCGTTCTTTTGCAGGTAACCTCTCTTGATATCCAGTTTCAGCTCGCTTACCACGCTGTCGCCGGGGTTGAGCGGCATGTTTTTCTTTATCCACTCCACATCAACCGGAACGCTTACTTTGTTAACCGGCAGAATATTGCCCATGTCTTCATCGTTCAACGGCACGGTGTATTTAGGATCGTCGCTGGCGGTTACATTTTTCAACAGGTCGTACAAATCGTAATATTTATTTTGGTCGTACCCTGCCAAAGGCGCACTGTAGTTGGCGCGGCCGAGGTAAGAACCGGTAAATACAACATTTCTTTTATCACCTTCAATTTGTTGCGGTGTAAAGATCACGTCTGTTGGTGCGCTTTCATTTACTTTATAACGCAGCTCATTGATGTACCAGTCGGTGCCCAGCAGGCTATAGTTGATCACGCGGAGATCAGGACGTATTTTTTCTACTTCCTGCGAATACCACAGCGGATAGGTATCGTTATCGCCGAAGGAGATGAGGATACCATCTTTGGCGCAGCTTTCCAGGTAATCTTTACCAATGTCGCGGGCCAGTGTTTTTTTGCTACGGTCATGGTCGTCCCATTCCTGCGAAGCCATGAGTACCGGTACGGCCAGCAGGCACAACCCAAATGCTGCGTAGTCTGGCACTGCGCCTTTTACGTATCGGCTCAGTTGTTCTCTCACCCAAATTACGCCAAGGCCGATCCAAACAGCGAATGCATAGAAAGAACCAACGTATGCATAGTCACGTTCACGTGGCTGTTGGCCCGATTGGTTGAGGTAAACCACAATTGCCAAACCGGTAAAGAAGAATAACAGGAAGTTGATAAGCCAGTCGCGTTTATTGCGGTTTAAATGGAAGATAAAACCGGCAATACCTAACAGGAATGGCAGGAAGAATAATTTGTTATTGGCTTTGTTGGCAGAACCGGCCGTTACGGGCAATTCTTCGGGGGTACTATGCCCGAATGCTTTATCAACAAAATTGATACCGCTGTTCCAGTTTCCATCGCGGCGGTTGCCAAAACCTTGCAGGTCGTTTTGTTTACCGGCAAAATTCCACATGAAATAGCGCCAGTACATCCAACGGAATTGGTAGTCGAGGAAGTAACGGATGTTATTTCCGAATCCCGGTTGTTCCTCGGCGTTCAAACCTCCAAACGTGCGATATACATACTCCTGGTTACGCTCGTTGCCATTATCCCACATGCGCGGAAAAATGTGCGGTCCAATCTTGTCTACGTTCCAGTCAGGGTGTTGTTGTGCCAGCCCTGCTTTATCTTCTTCAGAAGGAGGCGCGCTGAAATTTTGTTTACGGGTTTTACCGGCCGTTACGTATTTGTCTTCGCCTTTTACATACAATTCGCCGGTAGTTTCAAAGGGCGAGCGGTATACGAAGTCAGGACCGTACAGAATTGGCCAGTCGCCATACTGTTCACGGCTTAAGTAACCAACCAGGCTCACCGGGTTGTCAACATTGTACATGTCTACCGAAGGATTGGCAGATGACCGCACCAGGGTAGTGAAATAGGTTGAATAACCGAGGATGAGGAAGATGGTTGACCAAAGACCGATCTTCAGGAAAGAGATAATATTATTTTTTGCATAGTAGCAAATGGCAATAAGAACACCCAGTCCTAGCAACAACGCAATAAAAGTTCCCGCGGAATGAATGAAGGGGAAACAGAATAATAAGATAATGGCCGATAACCAAACCGGGAAAACGGTAAACTTGCGGACCTGGGCATCGGTGAACAGCAGACCCACGATCAACAGGGCGCTGAGCAGTAAGAAGTAAGTGCCAAATCCAACGAAGAATGGCGTACCCAGGTTATTGACAAAGAAAATATCGAATAAGCCGGCGCCTTTAATTGACCATTGGATGATGGCAACCTGTACCAGGCCGGTGATCACACAACCGATAAAGAAGGCGGCTACGGTTCCCCACCGGGTTACTTTATAGCGTTTGAAATAATACACCATTACGATGGCGGGAATGGTCAACAGGTTCAACAGGTGCACGCCGATCGACAAACCCATCATATAAAAAATAAATATCAGCCAGCGGTCGGCCCGGGAGAATTTATGGCCGTCGGTTTTGCTTTCCTGGTCAACTTCGTGTTCCCATTTAAGGATGGCCCAGAAAACCACAGCGGTGAACAGGGACGACAGGGCGTACACCTCACCTTCTACGGCGCTGTACCAGAACGAATCGGAGAAAGTATAGGCCAGGGCGCCAATAGCACCGGCACTCATTACAGTGAACAGTTGCTGTTTGTTTAAGTCGGCGCCATCCACTTTTACCAGTTTGCGGGCAAAATGGGTGATGGTCCAGAAGAGGAATAATATGGTGAAGCCACTGGCGATGGCGTTCATGAAGTTTACGCCGAGTGCGGCATTGGCGGGATTATCGCCAAATAAAACGATAAAAAAGCGGCCCAGCAAAACGAATAGAGGCGCTCCGGGCGGGTGGGGGATCTGGAGTTTAAAGGCACTGGAGACAAATTCGCCGCAGTCCCAAAAACTGCCGGTTGGTTCCATAGTGAGTACGTACACGCTGCAAGCAATCAGGCACACGACCCAACCCACTATGTTGTTCACTCGGTTAAAATTCATAAAGTGTTGGTTTAAAAGAATGGGCAAATATAAGTTCTAAGTTTTAAGTTTTGAGGTCAAAGTTTATGTTAACTATTAGATTGTTTGGGGGTTAGAACGGGTTGCCGGTTGCCGGGTACCAGTTTGGAACCGGTAGGGGCCGGGGATGGGGTGAATAATGGCAGGGTAAATAAAACTGGTTGAAAATGCGGGAAATATTGTAGAATTTACATGAAAAGCTTAATCTTTGCCGTTTTGTATCTAATATAAATAATAAAGATTATACCCTATTTAAAATAGCCAGCCTGTATGATTAAAAACCGGTTCCTTAGAAAGTTGTACGTATGGTATCGCGAACGGTATTTCTGGAAATTAAAAAAGAAAAAGGTAGAAGAGATCTTTTCCGACGTTTATAAAAATAATGAGTGGGGCGGAACACCCGGAACATTTCATTCCGGAGAAGGTACCCATAATCCTAATTTTTTGGTATACGTAGAAAATGTGGCTGCATTTATCAATGAGCATAAGGTGAAATCTGTTCTTGATATTGGCTGTGGCGACTTTAAAGTAATGTCGAAAATTCTGGAAAAGGTAGACGTCAATTATACCGGTGGCGATGTAGTTAAAGAATTGATAGAACATCATCAACAACACTACGCAACTGACAAAACCAGGTTTATTTCTTTGAATGCGATTGAGGATGATCTTCCCGATGCGGAAATGGTAACAATAAGGCAGGTTTTGCAACATTTAAGTAATGACCAGATCCTTAAGATCTTAAGTAAATTATCAAAATTCAGGTATGTGCTGATCACTGAGCATATGCTACTCGGGGACCTTGTTGCTCCTAATATTGATAAAATTCCCGGCCCGCATATCAGAACCAGGGTGTTCTCAAGCGTTGTTATTGATGCTCCTCCATTTAATGTGAAAAATGCAAAAGTTCTATTTGAATATCGATTCGATGAGAAGATAAAATCCAGGTTATACCCCGCGGTGATCAGGGCTTACCTGGTGACGAATAAATAAAAGAGTAGGATCAATTCAAATACCGGGAGCGTACAGAAGGAAAGCGAAGCGTTCTTTCAACATCAGTACGGCTATAGTATGCCTATGGTACAGCTGATCTGGATATTTCACCCAAAAAGGATTTTCACCGTTTGGTAGAATAACCGGCTTTGGAGATGTTGCGCCTGTTCGGTAAAGCCCTGCAGGCCGAACAAGCCGGCGGCATTACCCTTATTGATGGCTATTTCAAGGTAACCTGCCGCATTGAAGAGAGCCAGCTTTTCCCCTTCAGACACATCGGCGTACGTTTCGCCAATTTTATCGATCACTTCATTGCGTTTAAAAACGATGCGAAAAGGCCGTCCTTTGCGATGTTCTTCAAACTGGTCGCGGGTAATATTCACGACGATATTCTCGAAATGATCTATAAAGATGATCTGTCCTTCCATCCAGTTCTCGCCCAACAACGGACGTAAATGGTTCTTTTCAATAAAAGGCACATCCGGAATGCCAATATCCTGTAACCGGGCGCCGCCGTGCAGTTGTTGAATGGCGTCACCCATAACCTGTGTGAGGTACAACGTATTCTTTATAGCCTTGGGATCAAGCGGCAGACCAATGATCATTTCCGGTTTGTCTTCCAGGATCATGGTGAGCAAACCATTGTCGGCGCATAAAATATATTGCTCCTGGTGCCAGGCCAGTAAAAGTTGCTCGGGTTTCTTTTCAAACAAATTGAGCAGCAGCAAATGAAAAGTGTGGGAAGGGAACTGCTTTATGGCATTGCGACAAACATATGCTGCCTGCGGATAATTGAATGGGGAGATGGTATGCGAAACATCAACCAGCGTAAACGCCGGATTGAGTTGCAATAACCGGCCTTTTACCGCACCCACCAGGTAGTCTTGCATACCAAAATCAGAAGTGAGGGTTAGTAAAGGCATTCGAGGAATTAAAAATTAAAAATTAGAAATGAGAAATGAAAAAGGTAAAGCAAGACCTGCAGTTCGTTATTTAGTTAATTCGTTGTTTTTAAAAAAGAATTTGTACACCAGCTTATCTGTTAGCGAAGGAAAGAGTTTATTCATAAAGATGGTTCTTTTACCATTAAAGGTAAGCACCAGCGTACGCTTACGGTGTTCTATGGCTTTTAAAATTTCACGGGAGCATTCTTCAGCACTCATCAAACTGGCTTCATCGAGCGGGGATTCGCCTTGCGGGATACCCTGTTCATTAAGGGCTGCATTGCGAATATTAGAAGCAGTAAAACCCGGGCACACCCACATAACATGTACACCGGTATGTAATAATTCGGTACGAATGGCTTCCAGCCAACCCTGCAGGGCAAATTTAGAAGCAGAATAGGCGGCGCGGCCCGGTAATCCCCGGTAACCGGCAATGGAAGAAACGCCTACGATGGTTCCCTTTCTTTCTAAAATGGAGGGTAATGCATATTTGGTGCAATACACGGAACCAAAAAAGTTAACATCCATTACTTTTTTGATCACTTCAATATCGGCATCGTTAAATAAAGCGCGCATGCTGATACCGGCATTGTTGATGAGGATATCGATTCCGCCGAACGTTTTAATAGTAGATTCAATAAAGCGCTGGCAATCGGCCTCTTTGCTCACATCGCAGGTAATGGTATGCAACATGACGTTGGCGTGCTGTAATTGCAGTGTATATAATTTATCATAATTGCGCGCACAGGTAGCCACTTTTGCACCTGCGGCGATACAAGCGTCAACCAAAGCCTTTCCGATCCCATCGCTTCCACCCGTAATAGCTACAACCTTATCTTTTAAAAATGACATAGCGTTACATTTGTAATTACAAAAATAGCGGAGTTAACCCGCTGAAAAAATACAAGTTGAGAAAATAGTTCATGATTTTTTTTCAAAAAATTTGGTGGGATTTGATTTTCCCCTATTTTTGCACTCCCAAAATAAACGCACCGATACAAAAACGGTCAGAAGAAAAAGAAAATGAAGGAGTTGGAAAGAAATTTTGGGTAAGATCTTACAGGAAAAAGTAATAAAAAGTTTATCTTGCGGCTCAATTGAAAAACATTGAGATCTAAAGTTAATCTTAAAGGTTATAAAAGTTTTTAGGTTGATCTCGTAGCTCAGTTGGTAGAGCACAACACTTTTAATGTTGGGGTCCTGGGTTCGAGTCCCAGCGGGATCACAGAAATGGTAAGAGGCTATCAAATTTGGTAGCCTCTTTTTTTATGCCTTGTATGTACATGCTATAGGATCAAATTGAACTTTTTTTTCACATGGAAAAAAGATAAAAGAGCCCTGCCTACGAAATACAACTCTCGACAAAATTGTATGCCCTCTGTGCAGATGCGATAATCCCCAGCTTATAATCCTTCTTCAACCTCTTCGTTACTACTGTAGCTTCCAACCCCGCCTTTTATCAATACTTTGCCTCAGCCTTTAAATAGATCTTTTTCTTTTCTGCCTGCTTTTGAATGCTTTTATATATTTTATTTGTAAAAGAGCTATCTACTTCTGTTGCTTTACGACCTTTCAGGTCCTTTTCAATAAATTCCTGTCTTTGTTTTGTAAACTTCCTCAACTCATTATGTAAGCTATCCCGCTGAGTAATTTTTTGTTCAATGAATTTTATCCGCTGGGCAGATGTCATGTTTTTCATAACATCTGGTAATTCTTCGCTTTTGATCGTATCTGGATTGACTGACTTTTCTTTATAACTTTCCAATAATTCCTTCTTCCCGTAATATGCTTCTTTCCCGGTTTTGGTTGAATTAAACTCTGCCCGTTGCGCCTTAATATTTACTTTAACGGCGCCACTTATCGATTTGCTCTTGGCTATTTTTTCAGCGGAAAGGAATTTCTCCGCTGCATTGCCATAATAAAGCCTTGTTTCATCCAACTTATCAGATATGTCAGCAATCGCAGAATCATAAGGAGTAGTTACAACTATATCATTGGCGTTCATGCCCACTTGTGTATAGCTGCCCTGATTGCATAATGCAATTTCCTTCCAAACACGCATTGCCAGCTGATCATTGCCCATCAGGATTGTATTTAATACAATGTCCTTTTGTTTAGCCATAGAACAACTAACAGGATATTTTACATCATTCCGGTAGTCCATATGCGGAGGGCAATCTCCTACAAGAAATACCGTTTTATATGTATGGGTAGAACTATCCCACTTAAATTTTGTAATCGATTCATGTAATGCCTGATTAACACTTTCCGGAGTATCTCCTCCACCATCGGCGTTTATCTGCATCAATTTTTCATATACATCATCTATGTCACTGGACAGTGCAACCTGCCTGGTTACAAACACATCCCCTCTGTCGCGATAAAATAGGAGCCCAATCTCAATAACAGGAGCAGGATCAGCCTGGGCAAGGCTTCCGGCTATTGACCATATTTTTTCCTTGGCAGCACCTATCAGGCCGCTCATGCTTCCTGTAGCATCTAAGGCAAATACGACCTGTATCCTTGATTGAACCGAATCTGGCTTGTCTGAAACTTTGTCAGATTTTATCTGCTCTGGTCGCTGGTCTCCATTCTTAAATGCATAAAAGCATAGGGCCCCTATACACAATGAAGCACTAAAAAATGTTATAACAGAAAAGAAAGATCTTTGATTCATGGGCGGTTAATTTTAGGTGATGCCTGATAGGATCCCCAAAAAAACTGTTTCCATAAAACGGATTGTTAAGTAAAATATAAAAGGCGCAGGTATAGGCGGTTTCTAAAAAATAACACCGGGTAATAACTGTCTTAAAAAAAATCCAGACCTTTGCCTTTCCATTTTAAAATACGAATGATGAAAGCAGCGTTTCCGATGGCCTTTGCTCACTAAGTTGTACCAGGATCTTTTCGCTGCATTCCATATGTAGCCCGCTCCGATCCGAATAGCACTCCCGGAATTCACCAGGAGAAACCCAATTTATTTACTTTTCATTTGTTAGGAGATGCCCAATCCATATATCTCATTATTACAGACCGCCTGGCATTATGCCCGCCATGAACAAAAGAAATATGTACTTGTATATACGTTATTTTTTTTCTCCAATGTGATCTTCTCTATGAACCCCATTCTTTTTGGCTGGTTCGTAGGGAAAATTCAGCAGGATACCCGGCAGGTTTTTTATTATGCCTTTATATACGCCATTACCTATTTTGGAATGAAGCTCGTACAATGGAGCTTCCACGGCCCTGCGCGCATTATGGAGCGTAAGCTGGCCTTCAACCTCAGCCGGAACTTCCTGATGGAGCGTTATCACCAGGCCCTGCACCTGCCGGTAAAATGGCACCAGGACCATCACAGTGGTTCCACCATCAATCGTATCCGGAAAGCCTATGAAGCCCTGAAAGAATTTTTTGACCAGGGATTCATGTACATCCACGCGCTGGCAAAGCTGGTGTTTTCGGTGATCGCCATGCTGTATTTCTCTCCGCTTTTTGGCAGCATCGGAATACTGCTCGGTATTTTCACCATTTGGGTGATCATGAAATTCGACAAACCTTTTATTAAAACACTCGATGAAGTGAATGAGCGGGAACACGTTGTTTCTTCCACGCTGTTCGACAGCCTGTCGAACATAATGACCGTGATCACGCTTCGTCTTGAAAAAAGCATGGAAAGCGGATTGTTGAGCAAAGTGCAGTTGATTGCACGGCCATTCAGAAAGAATGCTGCCATCAATGAATGGAAATGGTTTGTAGCCGATATGCTGGTTACCATTATTTATGTTGTGATCGCTGCGGGGTATGTATACCAGAACTGGGAATCGGGTAAAGTGTTCCCGGTGGCTGGACTTGTTACCCTGCTGGGCTTTGTTAACCAGTTCACCACCGTATTCCACGATGTTGCGTGGCAATACACTCAAATTGTACAGTATAACACACATGTTGAAACGGCCCGGAATATTGAAAAGGCTTACGAGGAACAGCACCGCCCCGACCAGCACATCGATTTGCCAGCTAACTGGCAAACCATTGAGATCAGCAATCTCAATTTCTCGCACCGTACCGGGTACGACAGCGAACACGCCCCGCAAAGCCTGCATAAACTGCACCTTACCATAGGCCGCGGAAAAAAGATTGCCCTGATCGGTGAAAGCGGTAGCGGCAAGAGTACCTTGTTGGCTTTATTAAGAGGGCTGTACAATCCCGAAGCGGGTATGCAGTTACTGGTAGATGGCAAACCTTTTTCACTGGCCACCATCAATGAAACCGTAACGCTGTTCCCACAGGAGCCGGAGATCTTTGAAAATACCATTGCATACAATATTACACTTGGACTTCCCTTTGCCAACGAAGACATAATGGACGTTAGCGAAAGCGCCCATTTCACTGATGTGATCCACCATTTGCCCAAAGGATTGGAATCGGACATCCGGGAAAAAGGGGTAAACCTGTCTGGAGGACAGAAACAGCGGCTGGCATTGGCCCGCGGTATTCTGGCAGCCCGTGAAAGCGAAGTGGTGTTATTGGATGAGCCTACCAGCAGCGTTGATCCGAAAACGGAAGCAATGATATACCAGAAAATGTTTAGCGCTTTTGAAAACAAGGTGCTCATTTCCTCCATGCATCGCCTGCACCTGTTGTATCAGTTCGATTATATTTATGTGCTGAAGCAGGGGAGGGTTGCCGCGGAAGGAACGTTTGAATACCTGCGCGAACACAGTCCCATTTTCCAGGAACTGTGGAAGCATCAGAAGGATGTGGTTAAATAAGGGTAAATGACATCAGGGATGTAAATAGTATGAAATAAAGACACTATTTACTTTGTCGCTTTTTTATTGTTTTTACTTCAAGATCAAATACCAGCGGGGTAAACGGAGGAAACATTGAATTACCTGTTTCTCCATAGGCCAGTGCCGATGGTATGATCAATGTAACACAGGCACCCGCGGGAAAACGTAACAACGCTTCGTCGATTGCCGGGATGGTTTTGGGCAAACCTGCTATTGAACTATCTGGCCTGTAACTGCGAACTTCATCATATATGCCTGCCTTAATGGCTGTATCCTTGTTACTGGTATCAAAGATCTTACCGGTAATATACCTGCCTGTATACTCAAATTGCACAGTGTCGCCCGGCGTGGACGGTGGTCCGTTCCCTTTTTTTGAAACAACGTAGTATAAGCCTGACGCAGTTTTATCAGGTGTTAGTTTGTTAGAGGAAAGGTACCTGTTAATTTTTACCGGTTCCTGCAACCTGCCATTGGCAGCCTCCGCCGCCAGAAATTGCTGAACTACCTTTTGAAATGTGCTGTCAGTCATATTATTCCGGGGAATGACCTTTTCTACTTTAACGGTAAATAACAGGTATTTCCCTTTGGCATGCGCGGGCCGGGGCACATTCAATATGATTTGCATAGAATCAAAGTTGAGCATGAACGTAGCGCTGTCACCCTCGCTCAATAACCCGAGCCCGGCAAAGATATCACCTGCAAAAAAGGGCTTTTGTTGTTCAAGAAATACCGGATGCCCGGTTTCATAAGAGCTGGCCAGGAATGCACCATTCTGTGTACGATGGATAAAGTGAACCGATAGATAGTCGCCGTTTTGTATATGTGCACCAGGGTGGTCGTTATGAATAATATACTGCATGTCTGCCGGTCCTTTTTTATAACCTGTGCAACCGGCAAGTAGAATAACAATGCCTGTTAAAAGGTGCATGATCTGATTCATAAACAAATATTTATTTAACAAAAGCCACCTTTGGGAAAGGGTGGCTTCTTGTCAGGAGGCTTGCGGTTTAGTTATACGCCATCGCGTTGCATGGCTCCTACAATGCGTGCATTGCGCTGACCATTAACGGTACTCCATTCATTGTTATAATTTAATCCATATGGCCAGAAAGAATGTCCGTCGGCGCTTAATGTGGAAGCAGGGCTTTCGCCTACCATGCTTCTAAGCATAGCCAGGGCATAGGCTCCTGTGTACTTACCGTTTACAACCAGTTGGTTCCAGCGGCTTGTTGTGCCAATGCCCTGGGTATGTGCTATTTCGTGCATGGCTGTACGCTGGTTCATATACGACCTGTTAGCCCCGAAACGGATAGTGCCATTCACGTTTCCATCTGCTGTAGGAACCCCGGTATTGTATTCTACCCGAAGGTTGCCGCTGCAATAGGTGGTTTGTTGGTTATACATGGTTACCGCGGCGTTCATGGCTGCTGTGATCCTGTTATAGGCGTCTAACTGGTCGGCAGTGGGGTTGGCAGCCCTTACCAGGTACCAGGTGATGGTGGCCTCTGTAGCAGGAGTGGGTGTGGTTGTTACCGTATTTTCTGTTGCAGGATCGGGAGAGGTTACTGCTTTATTACAACCTGTATTGCTTGCGATCGCTATAAATAAAAGCAAGATGCTTGTAATTCGTATTGGCAAGGCAAATCGATTCATAGTTGAAAAGTTTAATAATTAATGAATAAAAACCAATTCAAGCCTCCTGATGGAAGAGCACAATGAATGAGCTTGGGTAATTAAATTACGAAGCAGGAGAATATAACCCGGAGGGGTAATTGGTTTTTAAAGGGGGACATTTTAGGATTTTGGCCTAAAATCAGGTCCGCATCATTTAATAGAGGTAGAAAGTAAATCATCCAAAACTTGTCTCGGTTCCTCGCGATTACTGAAAACAATTATTCCTTCTTTATTAATTAAAAAGACAGATGGAATTGAATTGCCGCCAAATTTCCTGTAAATATCTCTTGAGCGGTCTAAGAGGGTCGTCCAGGTTATGTTATTGGCTGCCATAGCTTTTTTAAAGGCAATGGAATCAGAATCGATACTTATGCTTATTACTTGTAATTTATCTGTACTGTGAGATTCACGGATCTTTTTGATATGAGGCATTTCATCCAGGCAGGGACCGCACCAGGAAGCCCAGAATTGCAGCAGCACATATTTCCCCTTATAATTGCTTAAATGAATGGTTGCGCCTGAAACATCTTTTGCTGTAAAATCGAGTGCTTTGCATCCTTTCCTGCAGTGCATGGCGCCTTCCATAGTATTAAGGATCTCTTTTCCCTCAAAACTATTTTTTAAAGCAGCAGGAAATGATGCGAATACTATTTTCAGGGTGTCATAATATTTTTGGATAAATGCAGGCCACATGAAGTGACGTTTAAATTGCCAGAAATAATAATAGCTGTCATTGTTCTGGCTTACAAATTCAAGGCGTTTTTTAACTATATTGCTCCATTTGGCATTTATAAGTTGTAGTAACGAATCTTTATATTTTCCTTCTGTGGCGCTTGCATATTTTTCATTCAGCTCCTCCTCTTCTGCGGTTTCCTTTTGTGTAAACAAGTGAAATTTTTTGTGTTCCGGAATACGCCTGATCTCAATGGCATTTGACAGTTTGAAACTATCAAAAGGAAAAGCCAGCGAATCACCCTTTCTGCACTCCGAAAAAACAAGGGAGGAATGTCCTTCCTTCAAAAAAAACTCATTGCTGTGAAAGGTGCTTTCTGTTTTGGGGTATAGCACCGCCAGTGTTACATACTTTGAATAAAAGACGCCGGAAATGGTGGTTTTATTTTTAATAAGCGCTTGGGGCACAGGGTACATCGTTTTACCATCTTCATATAGTATTTTAACTTTTCGGGTGTCGATGCTTTCCGGAAAGCGGATCAGGGTAGTGAATTGCTTTTGAGCATGGCAAACCTGGGCAAACAAAACCAAAATAGAAATTATACACCTTGTCATTGTGTAGTGTTTTAAATTTCCGCTTTTCTGGTTTGTTCGAACGTTTTTAAAGATAAGATATGTTAGTGGATAATTGAAGCCAGCTAGGTTTTTATTTCCGGCTGGGCTTTATCTGTTTCTATTTCTAATTTTTTCAAAGCTACGGCATAATCATTCGGCTGCAGGGAAGAGCCTTTATGGGCGCTCCAGGCTTTTGCAAATTCAGCGCCCAGGTATAAAATGATCGCAGAATAATAAACCCATAATAATAAAATGACAAGTGACCCGGCTGCCCCGTATGTAGTGCCAATTTTACTTTTTCCAATGTAAAAGGATACCCCGAATTTCCCCACCATAAATAAAATGCTTGATGCCAGCGCTCCTGGTAATACATCTTTCCATTTTGTTTTTGCATCGGGAAGAACTTTAAAGATCAGCAAAAACAAAGCGGTGATAACTATAAAGGAAATAACTAAATTCAAAATATAGAATAATACAACAGTTACATCAGGTAAACTTGCTTTCAATCTATTACTCAATCCTTCAACAACACTTGTGATCGCCAAAGAAACGAGTAATAAAAAGCCCAGGCTAATTATAACTGAAAAAGATAAAAACCGGCTTCTGAAGATCTTCCATATCCCTTTTTGGGGTTTGGCCTTAAACCCCCATATGGTATTTATTGAATCCTGTATTTCGGCAAACACAGCCGTTGCGCTAAACAGCAGCGTTGCAATTCCGATTACCGCAGCCATTGTTTCCTTTCCGCTCAAAGAGGCGTTTTTAATTATTACCTGAAGCTGCTTCGCTGCATCCGCACCAACAAATGCCTGCATCTGGTTATCTATTGTTCCCTGTATAGCTTCCTCACCTAAAAAGAAGCTACATAAAAAGATAATTACAACCAGTAATGGCCCGAATGAAAAAATAGTGGTGTAAGCAAGCGAGGCGCTCAGTTTGGGGATCTTATCTTCGGCAAAGTTTTTAAAAGATTGCACAAGTACTTTCCATATAGCTTTTAGTTGTTTCATTTTTTAAACGGCTTATGGTTTCAGCTTTGTACTATCGCTTCATTTAATTTCACTAAAATAATCATACCATAACCGGTAAATTGCTTACCTGTTTATGTTCTTTGATTGCGTTCAGTTTACCAATTGCCGGCTTATATCTCTGGCTGGGTAAAACAAGAAAAAAGAAACGCGAATAGGGAAAATCTTTATGTGACGGGCGAAATCTTTCCCGTCAATGCTCCGGCCCGAAGTGTTCCTCAGGTAATGCTATTTCCCGGAGGTATCTTAGTGTCTGTTGAATGCATTGCGCTTTTGTAGTCATTAAGGGGCAATGACTTTACCCGCTTCAAAGACATGATGCTGAATGAATTTTATACTTTGTGCGAATAGTTCCTCACCAATCACAACGACACCTGTATTACCAATTACTGGGCCAACCGGAACCTGTGTAATTTGGCGGCCATCCTTTCGATCGGGGTACCGCTTTGTGGCGGCTCCGGTTTTATTAATTGTTTGATAATGAAATCCTTTGCGAATGGTCATGAAAAAATATTGAAAAAACTGGTTACGCATATAAAGTGAATTGTACATTTATATTGAAACCGGGATTAACTGAATGTTGCTGCTTTAGTGCTTGCGTATGAAAAAAGGAATTGTCAGAACGATTGTTTTGTTGTGTTTACTCTTTATTAATCTGTTCAGCCCTCTGTACGCTACAGATTACCCTATAACTTCTTACCTGGGTATAGAACAGGGCTTATCGAACAATTCGGTACGTTGCATTTACCAGGACCAAAAAGGATTTTTATGGTTTGGCACCTACGATGGGTTAAACCGGTACGATGCATATACCTTCAAAGTATTCCGCAATAATTTCAACAACCCGCTTTCCCTGCCCAATAATTTTATCAATGCCATTGATGAAGACAATAATGGCAATATCTGGGTGGGAACCAGGCAGGGCGCCGCTGTGTATTGTAGTCTGGCTAATAATTTTACTGCAGTTTATTATAAAGCGTCAACCGGCGCGCTTGTTAAATTAACCCAGGTGATCCGCGATCTCGAACGGGATGCAGATGGCAATATGCTGATCGGTACTTCTGATATAGGGGTGGTGTTTTGTGCAGCCGGCGACAGTATTGGAATTCGAATTCCTATTGAAGGGGAGGTGGCCGGGCAGGTCCTCGATATTGCATCGATCAAAAAAGGAGCCGATAAAACGGTATGGGTCTTTGTAAGGGCAAAAGGGCTGTATAGGTATGATGCAGCCGCGAAAAAACTCCGGTTGGTAAATGCTACTGTTACCAATGCCAGTTGCCTTGAAATAAAAGGAGACATGATCTGGGTTGGCAGCAGCAGAGGTATGAACCGGTATAGTATTAAGCAGAATTTATACGATAAGTATTATAGTGAAGAGAATGGATTATGCCAGAATGATGTGATCGCACTCACGGCAGACAGAAATAACAAATTGTGGATTGCCACCAATGCCGGTATTACCATATTAGATCTGGCAAACGACCGGTCAATAAATTATCTGCAAACCGGCCGGCAACGGTATTCATTGAGCAGTAATGCAATCACTTCCATCCTTGAAGACCGCGATGGCAGAATGTGGATCGGCTGTTTGCGGGGCGGCATCAATGTCATTGATACAAGAAAGCAATTGTTTGGCAAAGTGGACGCAGACCCTCTCGCTGCCAATACGCTTATCAGCAATTATATTTTTACATTTTACGAAGAACCAGACGGTAAGTTATGGGTGGGGACCGATGGCAACGGGTTGAGTATCTGGGACCGTAAATCGAATACATTCCGAAATTACCAGCACAACGTTGCGGATGCGAGCTCACTCAGTAACGATTACATTACTGCAATCACGGGCGATTATGAAAATAAGATCTGGGTCGCCACTTACAGGGGCGGTGTGAACCGGTATAATAAAGCGGCTGGTAATTTTGAACATTTCCGGTTTGTACAGGTTGCTCCTTTCAGGGAATTTGTGAATGCCCTCACGTATACAATGTTTGAGGACAAACAAAAAAGGTTATGGTTAGGTACGCTGCAATATGGTCTTTTTGCATTGAACCGCCAGACAAACATCTTCGAGTTGTTCGATAATAAACTGAAAGACCTTTTTATTATTAGTGAAGATAAAGCCGGGAAAATGTGGGGTGGTACTTTGGCGCAACTGATAGCGATCGATGCCGTGAATAAACAACATCAATTTTATCAAATTGGAAAACCGGTGCGTTCGCTGCAGGAAGACAAAGACGGCAATTTCTGGGTGGGAACCGAAGGCGGCGGCCTCTTATTGTTCGATCGCAAAAGCGGAACGATCGTAAAGCGTTACACGACCGACGAAGGGCTTTGCAGCAATTCTGTTTTAAATATCCTCAATGACAACCAGGGCAATTTGTGGATCAGCACCTTCAATGGACTCTCGAAATTCAATCTGAAAGATAAACAGTTTACCAACTATTACCAGAATGATGGCTTGCAAAGCAATCAATTCAATTATAATGCAGCCCTTGCATTGAGAACGGGTGAGATGGTGTTTGGCGGCTTAAAGGGATTCAATATTTTTCACCCCGCCAATATTATTGAATTCAAAAATACCCGCCCTATTCTTTTTACCGATATTAAAATTAACAACACGCCTATTGAGCAGGAGAATTCAGTAATTGAAAAAAGTACGGGAAACAGCATTGATGCCATTAAGGTGCCATTTGATAAAGCCATTCTTTCTTTTGAATTTGCGTCGTTAGACTATTCGGCGCCTGATAAAGTTCAATATGCTTATTTCCTCGAAGGGTGGGACAGGGGATGGAATTATGCGAACAATTCGAGAACAGCTGTGTACACCCACCTTTCTGAAGGTACTTATACCTTGCGGGTAAAAAGCACCAGCGCTCCCGGAAGATGGGATGGAAAAGAATTGCAATTGCGCATTATTGTTCTGCCGCCCTGGTACCGGTCTGTATGGGCTTACGGATTATACGCACTTATTATTGGAGCGATCATCTATGCTTACAACCGGTACCGTATAAACCAGACCCACCTGAAATACGAGGTGAAGATTGCCAAACTGAATGCTGAAAACGAACGGGCCGAAAAACAGCGAAGCCTTGCTGAACGGGAAAAGGAAATTACTTACTTTACCACTATAGCACATGAATTCAGAACCCCGCTTACTTTGATCATTAATCCATTGAAAGATCTGTTCAGGAAACGGGAGGAAAGTCAGGCAAGGCCAGACAGCGAATTGGGCATCGTTTACCGCAATGCCCGCCGCATGCTTAGCCTGGCCGATCAACTGCTCCTGTTCCGTAAAGCCGAAAGCGGATTGGATACTATTAAACCTTCTAAACAGAATTTGCACCACCTGGCCTGGGACGTTTACCTTTGCTTCGTTCAACAAGCCAGGTTGCAACATATCAACTATACTTTTACCTGTGCCAATGACTCATTGGAAATTTATGCTGATAAGGAAAAACTGGGGATCATAATTTACAACCTGCTTTCAAACGCTTTTAAATATACGCCTGCGCAGGGCACCATTACAGTTACGGTGACCGAGCAGGATGAACATGTGCAGATTGAAATTGCAGATACCGGCGCAGGTATTCCCGGACAAATAGGCGATAAACTGTTCGAGAAGTTTTACCAGGCCGAAAGAACTGTTACGGGCTCAAAAACCGGTTTCGGCATCGGGCTGTATTTGGTAAAACATTTTACCGAACAACACAAAGGACAAATTTCATACACGAGTGAAGAAGGAAAAGGCGCCACGTTTTTCCTGACGCTCCTGAAAGGTCCCTATCATTTTAACGGTATCCCTATTGTTTCCGAACATGAGTCAGGGCCGGTGTTTTTGCAAGCCCTGCAGGAGGAGCATTTCGTTGAAAACGAAAAACAGATAGATGAGAAACTGCCTACCGCCGATGTGGTTACTGATAAACAAACCATTTTGCTGGTCGATGATGATGAACAGATCAGGAACTATCTTGCGCAGTTGTTTAAAGACACTTACATCATTTATCAGGCAGCCAACGGCGTAGCGGGATTAAATGCGGCGCTCACTTATTTGCCCGACCTCATCATTTCTGATGTGCATATGCAGGAGATGAATGGAATTGAGTTGTGCAAACAGGTAAAGGAAAACGATTCCATCAATCATATTCCCGTAATATTGCTCACCGCCAGTACTTCAAATGAATATAAATTGAAGGGGGTAGAAGGCGGAGCTGATGACTATATCACCAAACCGTTCGATAATACCCTTTTACTGGCCAGGGTGGCGAGCCTGCTTAAAAACAGGACCACGTTGCAGCGGTATTTTTATAATGAAATTACCCTCAATAAGAATAATCAACGCATCTCCCAGGAATACAAGGATTTTTTAGAGAAATGTATTGCTGTTGTGGAGAGCCACCTCGATGACGACGGCTTTAGTGTGAAGACCCTGATGGCCGAAATGGGAATGAGCCATTCCAACCTTTTCAGAAAGGTGAAATCTGTTTCAGGACAATCGGTGAATATTTTTATCCGGTTTATAAGGCTACGCAAAGCAGCGGAACTCTTCATCAATACTAATTATAATGTAAATGAAACGGCCAATATGGTCGGTATCAACGATAGCAAATATTTCCGCGAGCAGTTCAATAAACTGTTTGGCATGAACCCTTCTGAATATATCCGGCGCTACCGGAAAGTGCATGGGAAGAAGTATACTATCGACAAGGACAGTATTAATCCGGATAATAAGGAATAGATGTTGAAATATTGAATATCGAATAACGAATGTCGAAGAGAAATGCATGGATGGCTGTCTCTTTACTTCGACATTGGATATTCTTTGGTTCGATATTGCATTGCTTATTGCTAATTGACCAATTTACCCCTGTTTTTCGGCATCTAACCCCCGCCTCCTTCGTAATTGGCGTATTTATTTTTGCCTCGTTAATAACGAAGTATGAAGTATAGCCCATGCATACCCCGATTGGTGCAGTTTGTTTTACTTGTCATCCTGCTCCTGAAAGGAACAACTGCTTTTTCTTTTAAATACGAACCGCAGGTTTTAACGGTTTATCCCGCGCCGGCAGGCGCTGTTTTGAATAATGATTTTACCGTGAAGGTGCGTCAAGGCGGAAAAGCCTGGAAATTGGTGCCGGTTTATATGGTAAAGGTCGACAAGGTGAATAATGGCGGCCACACTACAGAAAAGGCTTCTATGGGTTATTTTGATTTTTCCGGGACAGTAGAAGTGGCGGTAACATATAATAAAGGACCAGTTAAGCATTCACGGATCCGGCCGCTTTCTTATAACATTCCGCATTCCATTAATGGCAGAACGATCCTGTTCAAACTTTCCAGGCCCGCCAACCTGTCGGTAGAAGTGAACGGGGATATTTTTCACAACCTGCACCTTTTTGCCAACCCCATCGACAATTTTAAACCCGATTTGCGAGATACGAACCTGATCTATTTCGGACCTGGTGTGCATGAAATAAAAGATACAACATTATATGTTCCATCGGGGAAAACAGTTTACCTCGCCGGTGGGGCCATTCTGAAGGGACGGGTCCTGATCAAAAATGCGGAGAACGTACGGGTGCTTGGAAGGGGAATGGTTGATCAGTCGGTAAAACTGGGTGTTCGCATTGCAAATTCAAAGAACGTTGAAGTCAGCGGTATCTTCTGTACCCAATGTTTTACCGGCGGCTCCGATAGTGTAGTCATTCGCAATGTGAAATCGATGAGTTATTATGGATGGGGCGATGGCATGAACGTTATCAGCAGCAGTAATGTATTGATCGATGGCATATTCAACCGGAATTCAGATGATTGTACAACCGTGTACGGTACCCGCCTGGGTTTTACCGGCGGATGCAAAAATATTACCGTGCAGCATGCAGCATTGTGGGCAGATGTAGCGCACCCTATTCTGATAGGCACCCATGGTAATACGCCAGAGCCTGATGTGCTGGAAGACCTGACTTACATTGATATTGATATTCTTGATCACAAGGAAGCGCAGATCGACTATCAGGGTTGCCTGAGCATTGATGCCGGCGACAATAACCTGGTGCGCAATGTTCGTTTTGAAAATATCAGGATAGAAGATTTCCGGCAGGGCCAGTTGTTTAATATCCGTGTTTTCTTTAACAGCAAATATTGTACATCACCGGGAAGGGGCGTAGAGAACGTGTTATTCAAAGACATCGCATATAACGGTAAGAATGCGGTGATGTCGATCATTGGCGGATATAATGAAGAAAGAAAAGTAAAGAACATTATGTTTGAAAACCTTGTCATTAACGGCCGGCTTATTACAGATGATATGAAGGGAAAACCAACCTGGTATAAAACATCCGATATGGCCAATGTATTTGTTGGGGAACATGTAGAAGGCGTGGTGTTTCGGAGTAAATAGAATCATTTAGTTGGCTAATGCTAAATCTTTATTCCAAAAATGGGATCGTGATTTTTTTTGCGCAAAACGTCCAATTCTTACCCTTATTTTTTTGTTTGTATTGAATAAATATCTTTAATTTTGAGATGGTTTTTTTAGAGACCGCATTATCATTATTCCTCTTTCGTGCTTGTTTTTCTATCCATTATTCGTGTTAATACTTAAGCTATCCATTATCCATAAATAGTGCACCTTTTTTGTTTAATCCTTTATATGGGATTATGATAGGCGAAGCCTTATAATCTATTCTTCTTCATTCTGATTTTTTATTGTCCCGTAATTTTTCTCAACCCGTTATCTACTGTAATAATGGTGTTGGTTTTTTTTATCTGATCCAATTAAAATGGGATTATGATTGGCGGAGCCATTTGTTCAAACGGCAATGAGGCAACGAAAAGCAGTTAAAAAACAAACCAGGATCATATAAAAATACTTGCATTATGTTTTAAATGTAATTATCTTCAAAGTATCAATGCCAAATTAACCTTTGAGTCTCATCAGCGTAATAAAAGTAATTCTCTCCCTTTGTTACAATGTAATCTGTTCCTGTTGATGCATTTGCCTCCATTAATATGTAATTTATTTTAGCGCCCTTCTTCTTTCGTGCTTGTTTATTCCAATCCATTATTCTTGCTAATTCTTTCGTTATCCATTATCCCATTAGTAGTGGTATAATTTTTTTTATCTAAATCCTGATTGCATGGGATTATTGGCGGAGCTATGGTGGTCCGCGCAGGGAACGAATTTTTGTAAAAGAGCTAATGGCGCTCGCAATTTCCATCCATTATTCATGCTAATTCTTTTGTAATCCATTATCCGCTTCTGGCGTCAATTTTTAACTAAGACCAATAAAAATGGGATTATGATGGGCGGAGCCTGTTCGCGTAGCAATGAAGACTTTAGAACTGTGAAAAAGTGGTATGCTGTTTACACGCATGCCAAGTGGGAGAAAAAAGTGGCATCCTTATTTACGCGTAAAAACATAGAAAATTATTGTCCCCTGAACAAAGTGTTGCGACAATGGAGCGACCGGAAAAAAGTTGTTTATGAGCCATTGTTTACCTGTTATGTCTTTGCCAGAATAAGTGATAAAGAACGGTTAAGTGTGTTGCAAACAGACGGCGTTCTTAATTACGTGAGCTGGAAGGGTAAGCCTGCCGTAATACGCGACTCGGAAATTGAGTTGATCAAAAAGTTCCTGCTGGAATATTCAAGTGTAAGGTTGGAAAAAATAGACATCGACGTTGATGATACAGTACGCATAAAGTGCGGATTGTTTATGGAGCAGGAGGGTAAAGTGATAGAGGTGCTGGGGAAAACAGTCAGGGTTTCATTACCGTCGCTCGGTTATGTAATGCTGGCCGAAATACCTAAGTCTCATGTAGAAGTAATTAATAACAAAAGCAGGAGCAGGGGGGATTGCTGAGCATTTATTTCATCCTCAATAATTATCATCGTGAAATCACTAAAAAACAAAAAGCCGTATGCTTATAACAGGCTTTATACCGTGCTATTATTAGGGGTTTTATTCTCCGCCTGTACCGATATGAGAAAGGTGGTATATCTGAATAATATTAGTGATACGGAAATTAGTAATGCCGTTGATAACCTGGAGCCGGTTATTCAAAAGAACGATCTGCTTAGCATTACCGTCAGCAGCCCGAATGCAATAGCCAGCCAGCCATTCAATACGGCTGTAACCGTTTCAACGCAGTCAATAGGATATACTTCTACACAAGCCTCCGGCTACCTGGTCGATCAGGACGGGTTTATTGATATGCCTATGCTCGGCCGGATAAAAGCTGCGGGGCTCACAAAGAATGGATTGAAAGAAAGTATAACCAAGATCATTGTTGACAACAAATTCTTGCTATATCCAGTAGTGAGCGTCCGTTACCTGAATTTTAAAGTAACCGTGTTGGGCGAAGTTGCACGGCCAATGGTGATCAACGTGCCGGATGAAAAAATAAACATATTGGAAGCCTTGGGTTTTGCAGGCGATATGACCATTTATGCCCGGAGAGATAATGTTACGCTGGTTCGGGAAGAAAAAGGAAAGCGAATAGTGAAGCGACTCGACCTGAATTCAGAGAAGCTGCTCTCTTCGCCCTTTTATTATCTCAAGTCGAACGATATCATTTATGTAGAACCCAACAAAGCGAGAGTCTCCGCCGCAAGCAATACCCGCAACTGGTTGCCGGCTATTTTGAGCGGTTTGTCTTTAGCTGCAGTTATTATTGACCGTTTAACCAGGTAATTATGCAAACAAATAAGAAAACGGGCAATGAAATGAATATCGTTTCAGTTGCCATCAACTGGTACTTGCCTTACTGGCCACTCTTCCTGATATTAATTGTGCTCGGCCTCGCAGGTGCATGGGCTTACCTGAAATATTTTTCTACACCAGTTTATGAAACCTATGCCACCATCATGGTAAAGGATGAAAAAAAGGGAGTAGATGAATCTGGTGTGTTGGAAGCGCTGCAAATTTATCCCACAAAAAATATTGTTGAAAATGAAATGGAGGTTATTCATTCCAGGAAACTGATGGAAAAAGTGGTGGAGCAGCTTCAATTATACGCCCCGGTATATGAAGCGCCGGATTATAAACAAGGAAAAATACACGCAACTTCTGCTTATACCAGTTCACCCATAACCATAACTGCCAGAAAACCCGATGACCTGAAAGAGACTGGTGAAGTGGATGTACAGTTTACTGTTAATTATTTTTCTGACAATAACGGGGGCGAGTTCAGGGATGTAATTAAAAAAGTTAGGGAGATAGTCATTGGTGAGAAAATTTATCCAATTAAAAAATGGGTTTCCACGCCATGGGGGGAATTGAAGTTTGAGCACAATGACAGGCAATTGTCAATGGCCGAAGGTCCGCTGTTTTTCCGCTTGTACAAACCCAAAAATATAGCACCGGGTTTTATTAGCAACCTAGGCGTAAAATCTGCCAGTAAGCTGTCTACTACCATTAACCTTACCTTCCGCGATGAAGTGCCCGAACGGGGAGAAGATATTTTAAACAAATTACTGGTGGCCTATAACCGGTTATCAATAGAAGAAAAAAAAGGAACAGCAGCCAACACCCTCGAATTTATTGAGACCCGGCTGGGGAGGGTTGAAAAAGAACTGGATTCCATAGAACATATTATACAGTCGTTCCGCACAGATAAAGGGGTAGTAAACCTGGGCGAGCAAAGCAGGCAGTATCTTGAAAATGTTGGCAGCAATGACCGGAAAATCGCTGACCTGAGTATGCAGTTAGCCGCTTTGGGCGAAATGGAACGCTATGTTAATTCAAATGAGAATAATGGGAACATTGTTCCCGCTACTTTAGGCATTTCAGATCCGGTGCTGAGCGAATTGATGCAAAAGATGTACAACGCCAAGGTGGAATATGAGAAGCTGATGAAATCTACCGGGGAAAACAATCCGTTTGCTATTGCCGTGGCAAAAGAAATTGAGCAGCTTCGTCCGTTAATAGCAGAAAAATTGAGGAGTCACCGAATTAATCTGGAAGCCGGTAAAAAAGACCTGACGTCCATCAGTGGCGGTTATAATTCCATGCTGCGCACCATTCCCCAAAAGGAGCGGGAGCTTATGGATATCAGCCGTGAGCAAGTTATAAAGAACAGCATCTATAATTATTTGCTGGAAAAACGCGAGCAAACGGCCCTTGCAAGTTCCTCGGCTAATTCAGACAGCAAGATCGTTGATATGGCGAAATCTTCTGTGGACCCTGTAAGTCCCAAAAAGTCGCTTATTTATTTTGCCGTGTTGGCTTGTTCAATAGGGTTAGCCATCGGGGTGGTTTCAGCCAAAGAAATGCTGAACAAAAAGATCCTGTTCAGGTCGGAAATAGAATCACTTACCGTAACGCCTGTTATTGCAGAAATTTCAGCCAATAAGGAAGAAGAATCACTATTGAAGACCGGTTCAAAGGTTTCTGTTGTTGCCGAGCAATTCCGGCACTTGCGGGCTGCCATTGGATTGATCGGCCGGCAAAAAGATATCAAAATAAAAAGGATCCTGGTTACCTCCAGTATTTCTTCAGAAGGTAAAACCTATATCAGCACCAACCTGGCCAGAAGCCTGGCTTTGGCAGGAAACAAAGTGGTGTTGGTTGACCTTGATATCCGTAAACCTAAAACATCCTCCATATTGGGCGTAATTGATAATGCAGGTGTTGCTGAATTCCTGGAAGGGTCAAAGATGCCTGAGGAGATCGTCAGCGAGTCTATGGATGAAAATTTATACATTATCGGCGCAGGCGGTGGAAAAGATAATTCCAGGGAACTTATATTGAGCGGCAAACTGGGTAGCCTGCTTTCTTATCTCAACGCAAAATTCGACTACATCATATTGGATGCTTCCCCCATCGATCCGGTTTCGGATTCATATATATTCTCCGATTACTGCGATGTTACCCTGTTTGTTATGCGCCATGGCCGTACGCCAAAAGCAATGGTGCAAATACTTGACAATAATAACAAATTCAGGGCATTGAAAAATCCTCATATTGTATTCAACGGCATAAGATCAAGAGGCATAATGCAAGGTATGTATGGTTACAGCTACGGCTATGGTTATGAAAATGTGTATCGTGAAAAGCAGCGTAGAAAATCAAAACTGCAACGGGTTTAAAATTTCCTTCTTCAAACATTCGGGTATGAAACCTTTGATGATCAAAATTTGATCATCAAAGGTTCCCTCTGGCCAAAAATCAATAAATAATTTCAGATGAAAATTCTGGTTACAGGAAGCGCCGGTTTTATTGGTTTCTTTCTTACCAAAAAACTGCTGGAACGAGGCGATGAAGTAATAGGCCTTGATAATATCAATGAGTATTACGATGTTAATTTAAAGTATGCCCGTCTGGCTGAAAATGGAATTGACAGGGGAGGTATAAGATGGAATGCAGCAGTGACAAGTAATAAATTCAGCAATTACCGGTTTGTTAAACTGAACCTGGAAGATAAACGAGAGATCCTGCAGCTTTTTAAAAAGGAAAAATTCGATATGGTGGCTCACCTCGCTGCCCAGGCAGGGGTGAGATATTCCATCACCAACCCGGATGTTTACATTCAATCAAATGTTACCGGGTTCCTGAATATTTTAGAAGCCTGCCGTCAAAACAAAGTAGGCCACCTGGTATATGCCAGTTCTTCAAGTGTGTATGGTTTAAATGAGCAGATGCCGTTTTCGGTTACTCATAATGCTGATCACCCGGTTTCCTTATATGCCGCTACAAAAAAATCAAATGAATTGATGGCGCATGTATACAGCTATTTATTTGGTTTGCCCACAACCGGATTGCGTTTTTTCACTGTGTACGGACCCTGGGGCCGGCCCGACATGGCTTATTTTCTCTTTACCGATGCCATTTTGAAGGAGCAACCCATTATCGTTTATAACCAGGGTAAGATGCAACGGGATTTTACTTACGTAGATGATATTGTAGAAGGTATTGTACATGTATTGGATGAACCGGCAACCCCGGCTTTAACATGGAGCGGGTTGAATCCCGATCCTTCCTGCTCACCGGCTCCCTGGCGCGTTTATAATATCGGAAATGATAACCCGGTGGAGCTAATGGATTTTATTAGAGAGTTAGAAAAGAATTGCGGTAAAGAAGCAAAAATTGAAATGAAAGACCAGGAACGCAGCGATGTATTATCAACCTGGGCAGATATAAATGAACTGATGACTAACTTTTATTATAAACCCACTACACCTATACAAACGGGGTTAAGCAAATTCGTACAATGGTTCAAGGAATTTTATTCCATTAAACAGTTGGAAGTAAGCCATGTGACTAATGTTTATTAATGACAAAGCAATGATTGAAAAACCAATAATAGAAAAACCCTCTGAAGATATTGGCGGTCAAAAGAACGGCGTAGGCAAAAAGGAAAACCTGAAGCAACGAGCCTATCTCAACACTGTATCCAGTATGATGGATTACACAGCAAACCGGCTTACCGGTTTGTTTGTAAATCCATTTGTTATCGAAGGCCTGGGAACTTCTTTGTTTGGCATCTGGCAAATGCTCGGTCAGTTTACCGGTTATGTGAACATTGCCGATACCCGATCATCACAAGTGCTGAAATGGACGGTTGCGCAAAAAAAGGACGTAGCTTCTGTAGAAGAATTAAGAAAAGATGCTGGAGCGGCATTTGTAGTGATGTTATTAGTAATGCCGGTGATCTTAATTGCTGGCAGCTTTATCGCCTGGTACGCGCCCTATATTACGCATGCAGAAAAGGCGCATTATGATTTGATCAGGATCACTTGCTCCCTGCTTATCTTTTCAGTACTTGTCTTCAAGTTTTTTGAATTGTTTGAAGCAGTGCTGCGGGGAATGAACCTTACCTTCAAACGGATGGGTGTACGCGCAATAATTGTGATCCTTGGCGGAGGATTGAAAGTGTTGGCAATTATCCGTGGCTATGGCCTCATAGGCCTTGCGGTTGTTCAGCTATTCGACACCCTGCTGATCGGCACTTCTTATTATATTGTTGTAAAAAGAAATGTGGAATGGTTCGGGTTCGCCAAACCCAATCGTTCCAACATTTTCCGGTTCGGTAAATTGAGCGCATGGTACCTGGCAGATGCAGGCGCTAATATGGTGAACACGAACAGTGACAAGATCTTGCTGGGTATCATTGCCGGACCGGTTACGGTAGCCTATTACACACTGACGAAATTTATACCCGCCGCTTTGCAGGGCCTCATAAACAGGGTGATACTGGGAATAATGCCCGGAATAGGAAAACTGCTGGGCTTGAAAGAATATGACAAAGTAAACAGGGTAAGAAAAAAAATAAACAGTGTCTCCCTGTTGCTGACGACCGCTTTCGGGGTAACTGTTATCATTTTCAACCAATCGTTTTTGAACGCCTGGGTAGGGAAGGAACATTTTGCAGGTCATACCGCCAATGCATTAATAATGATCATGACCATCCAGGATACATTCGTTAAGAATGATGCCTATATCATCAGCGCTACATTGGATATTAAAAAGAAAGTTTTTTTAACCCTCATCTCGGGCGTATTGTTTGCCGGCTTTGGCGTTGTGCTGGTAAGTAAAATGGGCGTTGCCGGGCTGTGCCTCAGCTTTATGATAAGCAGATTGTTTTTATTTATCGGACAACGAAGAGTACTGGCCGCTTTAATGAAGACTGAAACGCAGACTGCCTTCAACATCAACTATCGTCCTTTTGTAACGGCTATATTGATGCTGGGCATTGCCATGTGGCTGGCCACAAAAACAGGATCAATTGGAATATACCAGGTGATCTTATTTGCCCCGGCTGTTTTTGTCATCTCATTACCCTTGTTTTACTTTTCTGGGTTGAGCAAAGCAGAGCGGCTGGAATTGCAGCAAATTATTACTTCGATAAAATTCTTTAAATCGGATAGCGGATTTAGTAAGAATTAAATGAAAAATAAAAAATGAAGAATGTTAAATGAAAAAGTAAGAAGACTGCAGTTCGGGTTCCAACTTTCTTATTCTTTATTCCTCATTTTTCATTTTTAATTTCTTTAGAAGAATTAAGAATTAATTATATGAAGATCTTATTCGTGGCCCCTCGTTTTCATACCAACCAGGTTCAGTTAATAAAGAAACTACAGGAAAAAAAGCATGAGGTGTTTTTTCATGTTGCATGTATCGGACCAACTGAAGACCATAGTCTGATCACCCCGCTGCAATTTAAGAAAAGCAAACTCTCTGGCCTGATCGAAATGGTGTTTGGAAAAGGAGGGGTGAATAGAAAATTTTATTTTCCGCAACTGGCCAGTTACTGGAGGGCATTCAAGCAGATGAAGCCCGATTTTATTGTTATTCGCGATCCGTATAAATTGTTTTCATTGATGGCGGCTTTTTATGCGCGTTTGATAAAAACAAAGATCATTTTTTATACACAGGAAGATCTGTTCAGATATAGATCAAAGAGAACGTTGTTGAAACAAAAGCTGACCATTCGTTTTTTTAAGGCTGCCTGGATGACCCCGGTAAAAGGCAGTGATGCGCCCGAAAGTAGCGGTGAGTTGAAATATATGTATTATGTTCCTTTGCCTGTTATTGTTTCATCTGCAGAGGTCCGCAGCAACGATATTTCCAGCGAAGGCCCAAGAATACTGATGGTTGGCAAGTATCACCAGGCAAGAAAAAAGCACCTCTTGTTCTTGCAGGCGCTGGGTAAACTGAAAAGCCGGTACCGGTTCACGGTAACTATTGCAGGAGAATGTGCAACAGCGGAACAAGAACTCAATTTGAAAGTGATCAGGCATGAGGCCAATAGTTTGCAATTAGCCGGCCTGGTTAATTTTAAACAGAATGTTCCTTATAGCCAGATGGCGGAATTATATGCATCGCATCACATTTTTGTGCTGCCTGCCATAAATGAACAGTATGGTGTGTCGGTGAACGAAGCATTGGGTTATGCGCTTCCGGTAATTTGCACTGATACCTGCGGCGCTAAATTCAATATCACCAACGGAAATAACGGATTTGTTGTTAAATCCAATAGTCTTGATGAACTCATTGCCGCATTGGAAAGACTTATTTCCGATTATCAGAAGCTACATCAAATGCGACAACAATCATTGCAATATGCCCGCGAAAACCTGTCGGCCGATGTTTTTTACTCAAAGTTTGCCCGTTTAACGCAGGAACGTTTCTCTGTATTAATGAATTGAATGAGATTAAATTCCAAAAAACAAAATACAAGAACCAAATCGCAAGAACCAAAAAAAATTAAAATCGTACTTATGTGGGACTTGACTTTTAATTTTTAGTGTTTGGTTTTTCAAATTATTCAGTTGTATTCTTTTGGTGCTTACTGCTTGAATTTTGATGCTTTTCTTTGGTTCTTGTTATTTGCAATTTGAGTTTTAATTATTTGGAGCTTGGTATTTGATATTTGTAATTTTTCCTGATATGACAACTTTTTTATTAATTATCGAATATATATTCTTCTTCGGTCTTGCCATTTATTGCATTCTCAAAAAGAATGAGCTGAGTATTTTCTATTTGCCGGTATTGTTCTTTGTAGATAAAATAGTTAGTGTGCACCACCCGGCCTTCCTGTATTATGGATTGGTTTGCCTGCTCATTTTAATGCTTATGAAGAAGAATGGCTTTTTTTTCCGGAACAATATCTGGGCTTTATTCCTGATCATTTATTTCCTTATTTTATTGACCAAGTCAAGCGATCTTGGCCTGATACGGCCTTATGTATTTTCTGTTACCTGGTTGTTTCTACTGATTGCGTTAATTCCCAATATCTACAAAAAATATCCGGCAGCGGTGGTATTTAAAGAGTTAAGCAATGCTTCGTTACTGATACTTGTACTTTTTATTGTGAATGCCCTGGCCGCTACTTTTTATAAGTTCTCGCCAACAGAAATGTACGGCATTACATCTGGTATTTTATTTGGCAATCTTTGGGCTGCGGCTTTTAATACGTTACCAATAGCCCTCTTTGTTGCATTCCTGTATGGTGTCAGCGAAAAAAAGCCGGTGCATGTGATCATTTCAGTTGTTTCATTTTTCTTCATTATGCTCACGTTGCGACGTACAGTTATTGCGCTAAGCCTTTTGGGTATTGTTATCAGTCTGATGACAATGCTGACCCGGCAAAAAGCAAAAATGCTCTTTGTTACCGGTGGACTGATAGTTGTAATTGGTTATTTGATCTATGCCAATACCAGCTTTATGTCGGAGTTCAAAGAAAGAGTGGAATTGCGGAAACTGGATGAACGGGAACTGGCGGAAGAAAAACGCTTCTTTGAGTATTCCCTCTTATATGACGATATGTTCATTTACCATGCTTATAGCCCGTGGTTTGGATTTGAATTGTTTAACAGTGGCGGAAATTATGGCAAGGGTGTTCTGGCCGACAGAAGCCTGCATGGAGACATACCTAACCTGTTGCATTCAAGCGGCATAGTTGGAGTGATATTGTATCTCTTAATGATTGGCACCGCATTCTGGCAAGCCCTTCGGGCGGCCGTACGTTACCAGGATAAATTAGTATTTCTTTTTTGTGGCATATCATTCCTGGTTTACACCATATCGGGCCGGTATACCGAGGTGGCCGCAACGCTGTTGATATTCCTGGTATTGCTGTCGCCAATAGCGCAACAGGAAGAACCGGCGGTTGACGTTGACGAATCAAAAGCAGTTTAAAAAAGTTGCCTTATGATTATAACTGATAAACCTTTTATTGCCATTTCTGACAGCCATGCAGCCGTTCAGGAATGCAACGTGACCCGTGAATCTGTTGAATTGCTGGCCGACCTGCGGCGGGAGAATATCCGGTTTGCCCATTGGAAAGGGAACTCTCACCTGTTGTTGTCACTGGAAGGAAAGACAGATCTGGAGATCCTGGTACATCCCGAAGACCGCCTGCTGTTCGAGATGATTGTAAAGAAACGATTTTATAAAAAGCTGATTGCTCAACCCTGGAATGCTTATCCTTCTAATGAAGATTGGATCGGGTTTGATTTTACTACCGGTAACCTGTTGCATTTGCATACCCATTATGACCTGGTTACCGGCATCGATTATGGAAAGTACCTGCATTTGCCCTGGCGGGAGCAATTTTTCCGGAACCTGAAAATTGATAAGCTAACAGGATGGCCCATCCCAATTCCTGAAATGGAAGCTCTCGTACTGTTGATACGCATCCAGGCGAATGCGATTCATAAAAAGAAAGCGATATCAGAGTCGAAACAAAACGAACTACGGCAATTGGTAAGCCAGGTACAGGTTCAGCGATTCCGGGACCTGTGCCAGGAATTGCAGTTGAACGTGCCTGGAGATCTGGACTTCGAAATAAGGAGGATCGTACAGGATAACAGCCTGCCGGCCATGATCCATCTTTCCTCGTTCTTTTATCACCAGCCTGTTGACTGTGTAAAAGCAAAATGGACATCGATAAAGACGGTTTATTATAAATATTTTTTCAAGGCTATCCGGGTGGCAGGCCGGTATTTGAAGCTTGTTCAATTAAAGAAAACAATGGCTGAAGGCGGTAAGATCATTGCTTTTGTGGGTAGTGACGGCGCAGGAAAAAGCACCTTATGCAAAGATGTGATCAAATGGCTGACCTTTAAGATAGACGCCCATTATTTTTACTTTGGAAAACGGCCTTTCATCAAGAGCAATGATAAGCAGCTTTTTTCCAAAACAGATTTTCTTTTCAACAATGGAATTTTTTCCCGGTACTTCAGAAAAATGGCAGGCAGTTTTTATTACCTCCTGCTGACAAATAAAAAAATAAACATGCTGCGGCTGGGTAAACAGGTAAGCAAAAAGAGCAGCCTGGTGATCTGTGACCGGTTTCCGCAAAAAGATATAATGGGTTTTTTCGACGGCCCGAAATTACAGACCGAAAAAAGATCCTGGCTCTCCGGTTTTGAAATGAAGCAATTCCAAAAACTTTTTTTAACAGGAAATGATGTGGTTTTCCGATTGAATTTATCAGCAGAAGTGGCGGCCCGGCGTAAACCAGATCATGATTACAAATTGATTGAACAGAAGTGTATTAATCTTTCCTCCATAACCTACGGGAGCGCAAAAGTGATTGATGTGGATGCCGAAAAGCCCTACGGGCAGGTGTTGTTGGAAATAAAAAGGAGAATATGGGAAAATCTTTAAACCCAATACTGCACCATGAATTCTAAAATCATTGAAATAATCGGTCCGCCGGGAGTTGGTAAATCAACTATATACAAATCGCTCTGTAAAATTTGGAAACCCGGCTCGCAATGGGTGTACCCTGATGTGCTTATGGCAATACCCCCACCTGTTTCTTCATTCAAAAAATGGTTGGTATATCACCTGCGTTTGCTGATGCGTAAAAAGTTAACAAAAAGTATCCCGGTTGATTATGGGCTGCGATTTGACGGGCAGCAACAGAAACTCGCGGAGTTTTGCTGGAAGCATCTGTCAGATACGCAACTCAATGGAGACAAAGAGATCAATAAACGTTTCAGATCAGCCTACTTTTTATTCGCCACCTTTTGCATTTACCAGGCGATCCTGGAAAAGGCGCCTGAGAAACCCTGCGTTATTGAAGAAGGTTTTTTGCAAAAGTCATTCTTTATAAGGGCTGATGAAAAGGACGATCAACTTACAAATGATCTGTTGAATAACTATTTACACCTGGTGCCGTTGCCCTATGCCATCATCTATATCGATACGCCTGATACCAATGAGATTGTAAAGCGGCTGCGCGGCCGTAAAAAGACCATTGCTTCCCATATGGAAAAAGATGATGAGGCTTTGCGCCGGGATATAGAAAGATGGAAGCATACACAAAATTTCATACTTGAAAAGCTGAAGAACGCCGGTGTACTGATCTTAAGAATAAATGGCAAACAGCCGGTAAAGGAAAACGTTTCTGCAATAATTGAACTGCTTAAAAAAGTAGCGCGTATGCGGGAAACCGGTCATGCGAATATTTCGAACGAGTCGAGCCTGAATCCTTTCATAATAGGTGAAACCGACCCAACAGTAAATTAATTCTTGTTCACAACCATTATACAATATGGCAAGATTTTTATTTTACGATGATAAGCTCATCAACCTGATGATGCAGGACGAAAAGCCTTGCGGCGGTGCCGCTGTTCAAACATATGGCTGGATCAGGGGCCTTATGGAAGAAGGGCAGGAGGTATATGTAATGACCGATGTAAACGGGAAAGGGGTGTTAAAGGAAGAATGCCGCAATATTAAACTGGTACCTATGTACGAACGCAACCGCGGTGTTCGGTGGCTGCGGTGGCTTTATTACCGGCTGCCTTATAACTATAAAAAAATGAAAGCTATAAAACCGGATTATCTCTATGTGAGTATACCCGGCTGGACTTCCTTCCTCATCGGGATCATCTGCCACCTGTTAAAGATCAAATTCATTCAACGAATATCCAACGACAATCAATTGGATAAACGGTTCCGGAAAGACCATTCTGTTGTACATCAATTTCTTTTGTTTTGTGGCTTCAGGCTTTCTGATCATATTTTATGTCAGAATAATTTTCAGTTACTGAATATTAAAAAAAAGTTTCCCGGCAAGTCAGCCATAAAATTATTCAACCCGCTATATGTAAATCATGAAACGCCTGTTGAAGGAGACCATTCAGGGCATTACATCGCCTGGCTGGGCATTTACCGGCGCCAGAAAAATCTTAAGCTTTTATACCAGATCGCCAGTTTATTAAAGAAGGAGCAATTTCTTATTGCCGGGAAAGAAGGAGCGCATTGTGATGAAGAAACCAGCTTTTACCTGGAAAAATTAAAGCAATTGCCGAATGTAAAATTCTCCGGGTTTCTTCATCGCACAGAGGTGATCCCTTTTTTAGCGAATGCCCGGTTTTTATTGAACACTTCGTATTATGAAGGCTTCAGCAATACATTTTTGGAAGCATTGTCGGTGGGCACCCCGGTGTTATCGAATATAAATGTTAATCCCGACGGAATTATTTCGAAAAACAATCTTGGGATAATATATAATGATGTGTTTGACCTATGCAGGCAACACGCTGCGATAACCCCCGAATTACATCAGCTAATGTCGGAGAACGCCAGGGAGTATGTTGCCCATAACCACGGTTACAGGTTACTCTCCAGGAGGTTGCTCCGGTATCTTTCAGAAGCCGACGTGACCAAAGCCCGCCGCAGGAAGAGACGCCTTGCACAACTAACTGATCAAACCACACAAGAATAATTCCCGTTTACATGAAGACGAATAATCAAAAAATAAACCTGCTTTTCTTTATCGGCAGTTTTAAGGGTGGAGGAAAAGAGCGCCGGTTGATCGAGTTGCTTTCTTATCTGGCAGCCAAAGATTGCTATGAGTTAATGGTGGTAGTAACCGATCCGATAATCGATTTTCCTGCTTTTTATGACCTTAAGATCACATACCATATCATTCCGAAGAAATGGAATAGGAACGATCTTACGGTGTTTTATAAGTTTTATCAGATCTGCCGGCAATTCAAACCAGACATCATTCATACCTGGGGCCGGGTGCAATCGTTTTATGCACTGCCGGCTGTTATAGGATTGAGAATACCATTGGTAAACGGACAAATTACCTCTGCCCCGCCAAGCGCAGCCAGGTTGTCGCTGAAAAGAATGATTGACCGGATCAATTTTAGTTTTTCAACCGTTATACTGTCCAACTCCCGCGCAGGCGTAACTGCATACAAACCGCCACAAAAAAAGATAAAAGTAATTTATAACGGGATCAGCCTTCACCGTTTTGATAACCTGCCTGCCCCGGAACAGGTACGATCAAAATATGGCATCACTACCCCGTTTTCAGTGGTAATGGTGGCCTCCTTTAGCAGTAATAAGAATTATGAACTGTTTTTTAGAATTGCAGAGAAAGTTACCAGCGTAAGAGATGATATTACTTTTATTGCTGTAGGGGATAGTTGCAATGGTAAACCGGCAGCAGTCAAATTATATGGTAAACTGGCCGACCGGAACCCAAGAATAAAACTTACCGGAAGGATAAGTGATGTGGAGGCCGTGATAAATAGCTGTACCCTGGGTGTGCTGTTTTCAAACAGCGCGGTACATGGTGAAGGTATTTCAAATGCCATTATAGAATATATGAGCCTTGGCAGGCCGGTCATGGCAAATGATGCCGGTGGTACAAAAGAAATAGTGTACAACAACGTGAATGGTTACCTGGTTACCCGGCAAACAGATGATGAAATTGCCGGGCTGATCACCAGCCTGATCGATGACCCGGAAAAATGCAAGGCATTTGGAAAAGCCGGACGAAAGATCATTGAAGCCTGTTTTTTGATCGACAAAATGGGGAAAGATTTTGAGGAAACCTACCAGGATATTTTGGAGGGAAGATTGAAGAATAAGTTGTCAACTTTTCAACCGGATAGCTCTTTGAGCAGTCAAACATTTTAAAGCAGCATTTTATGAAAGTACTATTCGTTTGTAGCGGCAACAGTAAAAATTTTTCGATCATTCCTTTCATTAAAGAACAGGGGGAGTCGCTAAAAAGCGCAGGAATAGAGCTGGAATATTATACGGTTGTGGGGAAAGGTTTAATGGGCTATGTAAGATCCGGTTTACAACTTCGCAAATTCCTGAAAAGAAATAAGTATGATCTTATTCATGCACACTTTACTTATTCCGGCTGGACGGCTCTTATAGGAGCTGGTAGAAAAATGCCCGTTGTATTGTCATTAATGGGCACGGATGCTACTGGAGAATACATAGGGAAAAATAAGGTGAATTTGCATAGCAGGATCCTGACCTTCCTGACCTGGATGATACAACCTTTTGTAAAGGCCATCATTTCCAAATCACCCAATATCGAGGCATCAGTGTACCGGAAGCATAAGTCTTTCATCATTCCCAATGGGGTGAATATGCAAAAATTCAGTCCCAATTTGCTACAAGCAAATAAGAACGGTTCACCGGTAAACGGAAAAAAGAAAGTATTGTTCCTGGGAAATAAAGACAGCCCGGGAAAGAACTTTCCCCTGGCGCAGGCGGCTATTCAGCAATTGGAAAATGTTGAGCTGCTTTGTCCGTATCCTGTGGCTCATAACGATGTGCCACTGTATTTGAATGAAGCGGATGTGTTGGTGCTCCCTTCTTTCATGGAGGGCTCTCCTAATGTGATTAAAGAAGCGATGGCCTGTAATTGTCCCATTGTATCAACGGATGTGGGCGATGTAAAATGGGTGATCGGGGAAACAATAGGATGCTATCTGGCTTCATTTGATGTAAAAGATTTTGCGAATAAAATACAACTGGCAATAAATACTCCGCAGGCTAATGGCAGAACCAACGGAAGACAACGGATAATGGAACTTGGTCTCGATATGGAAACAGTAGCGAAACGGCTTATGGAGGTATATCAAAAATCCTTGGATAATTAAAAAGTAAAGGTTTATGCAGAAAAGTGTAAGAAACCTGCTTGGTTACCTGGTAGCGAATATATTTATAATGGCAGGATTAGTAAAGTATGCAACAAAGAGAGCATTGAATACAAAATGTATCCTTGCCCTTTATTTTCACAAACCCGGTAAAAAGGAGTTTGAGTTTTGTGTGCGGTGGCTGAAAAAGAAGGGATTCACCTTTTTAAGCCCCGCCGATGTTGAACGGATAATAAAAGAGGAAATACCATTTCCCAGGGGTGGGGTGTTGCTCACGATAGACGATGGATGGCAATCTAATGTTACCAATGTGGTGGAGGTGGCAAACAGGTATGAAGTGCCTGTAACCATTTTTGTTTCCACCACGCCTGTTGAAGAAGGTGCGTATTGGTGGTCGTATGTGCAACAGGCAAAACGGCAGGGGCTAATACGGTTCTCCAAAAAGGACCTGAAGAAAATGCCGGAGCAAAACCGGCTCGGCATTTTGCAGGAAATAAAGAAGAAGATTGTTATCGGCAGGGACGCCATGACGGTTGAACAGGTTAAATCGGTTTCAACGTCTCCTTATGTTACTATCGGTTCCCATACCCAAACGCATCCGATCCTTATCAACTGCCCCGAGAAGCAGGTGTATGAAGAATTAAAGATCTCGCGCCAAAAGCTGGAGTCGTGGACGGGAAAGGAAGTGGTGTATTTTGCTTATCCGAATGGTGATTTTAGCCGGCGAGAAGTAGAAAAGCTGAGCGCATTGAATTACCGGCTGGCATTTTCATCTCAACCCAAATACCTGACGCCGGAATTATTATTGAAGGAAGGTTTTACCCTGCCGAGGTTCGGTTTCCTGGAAGGCGCTTCTATGGCTGAAAATATTTGCCGCATCACCGGTGTCTGGCAATTGATCATGTTCAAATTACCGCACCATGGTTTTTTAAAATCGAAAAATAAGAAAAGATGGAATGCAGGATGGTTGGATGGGTTGATGGTTGAAGCTCACAACCCGGAGTCTCCGACCAACAGGTAGGAATTATAAATATTTCAAGCTAACAAGCAAACTATAAAACAATCAAGCCCTGGTTTTCTTCCATGAAAATCCTGTTTGATATAAAGCATCCGGTTCAGGTCAATCTTTTCAAAGGGCTTTCAAATGAGTTACGGGAAGAAAACTGGGAAGTAACAATTTGTTACCTCCAAAGGGGCAAATTGCCTGACCTTATTAAAAGGGAATATGTCGGGTTTAATACGATTCCGGTGGGAAGCAGTAAGGGAACCAGGTGGTCGATAATCTGGGATGGTAATATCAAACGGATATTGACTTTTTTGGACCTTATCAGAAAAGGTAATTACAATATTTGTGTAACGGCCAGCAGCATACCATTGGCGTTGGCCTGCAAACTTACCGGCATTCCTGTTATACAGTTTTATGATGATCTCGAAGTGCCATGGATTAATCAAATAAATGCCGGCCTTTCCACTCAATTGTTTTTTCCACCAATCGTTGAAAAGAATCATAAAATATCAGTTTTTAACTGCCTGCATGAGTGGAGTTATTTGAGCCCTAAACGGTTTATACCAGATGAAAAGATATACAGGTATTATGGATTGAAACCACATGAATATATTTTCGTCAGGGAAGTCAGTAATAAATCGTTTAATTATTATCGCCAGCAGGATGGAATTATCAGTTGTTTCGCCGGTAAAATATGTTCAGGTACAAATGCGGTATTGTCGCTGGAAGATAAAAGTTACGCTGACAGGTATCCCAGGCATTGGATCATTTTGCAGGAGCCGGTTGAAGATATTCACTCCCTCATTTATTTTTCCAGGTTAGTCATCTCATCGGGCGACAGTATGGCAAGGGAAGGCGCCTTGCTGGGAGTGCCGAGCGTATACTGCGGGGTCAGAAAAATGAAGGTTAATGAATTGCTGATAAATGCCGGCATCCTGGAACATTGGCCGGGCGACAGCGCATTGCCTTTTATCAACAGGGCCATTGAGGTAAAATTTGATAAAGAGAAACAAAATGGAACCAGAAACCAACTGCTTGAACAATGGAGTGATATGACAGCATTCATGAAAGAGCAGATCCACCGTTATAAATTGTAGTTACTCACCGGTGTCTGGCATTTCCAAATTAGTAACCCAACCATAGCTGTTCTGTATGAAAATTCTATTTGACATTAAACATCCCGCCCAGTTGAATCTTTTTAAAGGGATCTCCAATGAGTTACGGGATGAAAACTGGGAAGTAACCATTTGCTACCTGCAGAGAGGCAAATTGCCGGGCATTATTAATAAGGAGTATGCCGGGTTTAATATAGTGCCGGTAGGAAGCAGCAATGGCACCAGGTGGTCAATACTCTGGGATGGCAATATCAAACGTACGTTGGCATTTCTGGAGCTGATCAAAAGAGAGAACTACAACATTTGTGTGGCGGCAAGCAGTATCCCATTGGCATTGGCCTGCAAAATTGCCGGCATTCCGGTAATCCAATTTTATGATGATCCTGAACGGACGCAGATCAATCGCATAAACGCCAGCCTTTCCAGCCAGTTGTTTTTTCCGCCCATCGTTAAAGAGAACCATAAAATATCCGTGTTCAATTGCCTGAAAGAATGGAGTTATCTGAGTTCTAAACGGTTTCAACCCAATGAGAAAATACTCCGGCAATATGCACTGGCGCCTCATGAATATGTTTTTGTACGCGAGGTCAGTAACAAATCTTTTAATTACTATAACCAGCAGGATGGAATTGTAAGTGGTTTTGCCAACAGGATAAATGCCAACGCAAAGGTGATCTTATCGCTTGAAGATAAAAGTTATACAGACTGCTTCCCACAGCATTGGACCATTTTACAGGAGCCGGTGGAAGACATTCATTCCCTCATTTATTATTCCAAACTGGTGATTTCATCGGGCGACAGCATGGCAAGGGAAGGCGCCATGCTGGGTGTGCCAAGCGTATATTGCGGCACCCGGGAAATGAAGGCCAATGAATTGTTGATACAGTTGGGCATTTTGGAACATTTGCCCGGCGACAGCGCGCTGGCTTTTATTAACAGTACCATTGATAAAAAATTCGATGAAGAAAAGCAAACCGGCACCAGGGGCCAATTGCTTGAACAATGGGACGACATGACGGTATTTATGAAAGAGCAGATTAATCGTTACAAAACTTAGTATACAATGAAAATATCAATTTTTGGATTAGGATATGTAGGATGTGTTAGTCTTGGCTGCCTGGCAAAGAACGGGCATGAGGTAATGGGCGTTGATGTAAGCAGTTTCAAAGTTGATCTTATCAACAACGGACACCCTACGATACAGGAAAAAGACATTAACGACATTATTTGGCAGGGTTTTGCCAATGGCCGTATTTCAGCTACCACCTGCGCCGAAGAAGCCGTGCATAGTACTGAGCTAAGTATTATTTGTGTGGGCACCCCGCCTTCTACGAACGGGCATTTGAATCTGTCGTATATCTTCAAAACGGCAGAACAAATAGGAACGGCGCTGAAAACAAAGGAAAGCTTTCATACGGTGGTCATTCGCAGTACGGTGGTACCGGGAACCAACCAGCGTTATGGGGAGATCATAGAAGAGTTTTCAGGCAGGAAAAGAGGCGAGCATTTTTCCGTGGTCTCAAATCCTGAATTCTTGCGCGAGGGGTCGGCTGTTCATGACTATTATCATCCGGCCGTTACGGTGGTAGGTGGAGACAATACCTGCGCTATGGAGAAAGTAGCTTCTTTATACCGTTGCCTGGATGCACCGATTGAAATAACAGATATTAAAGTAGCTGAGATCATTAAATACGTTAATAATTCATTTCATGCCCTCAAAATTGCTTTTGCAAATGAAGTAGGAAATATCTGCAAAGCGTTGCACATTGACCCGTTCAAGGTAATGGAACTGTTTTGTAAAGACACCCGGCTGAATATTTCCACGGCTTATTTGAAACCGGGTTTCGTTTACGGCGGTTCCTGCCTGCCCAAAGACCTGAAAGGCCTGGTGACGTTAGGCCACGATAATTATCTCGATACTCCGGTGCTATCCATGATCAAATCATCGAACGAGCAGCACAAAAGGAAAGCATTTGAGCTGGTAGACAATACCGGAAAGAAAAATGTTTGCCTCGTTGGGCTGAGTTTTAAAGAAGGTACAGATGATCTGCGGTTCAGCCCATTTGTTGAACTGGCCGAAACGCTGATCGGGAAAGGGTATCACGTAACTATTTACGATGAATACGTTTGTTTATCAAAACTGATCGGCGCCAATAAAGCCTATATTAATGAACATTTGCCGCATTTATCAGAGCATATCAGCAACAACCTAGAAGCGGCCATTGCCAATAATGATGTAGTGATCATCAGTCACCGGAACTTTGATGTAAAACATTATCGGCATTTGTTGAAAGAAAAAGCGGCAATCATTGACCTGGTAAGGATTCATGACCTGGAGGAATTACCCAATTATGAAGGCATCTGCTGGTAGCGCATAAAAAGCTGAAAGCGGAATACTGACACCTGATTTGACCTGAGAAAAAGGAGAGAGCGTAGTTAAGTATTTAGTAATTAAAGCTTTTATCATGGCACAGAAAATTGCAACCGACTTTTTTGACCTTGCAGTCCGCCGGAAAATGTATTCCGGCAAATCAAATCTCAAATTTTATCTCAACAACTTTTTTGAAAACGTTGACCTTTCGCAGAAAGAAGTTTTGGATGTAGGTGGAGGCAAAGGCCTGCTGTCGTTTTATGCGGCAGTTAAAGGGGCCAAAAATGTCGTATGCCTTGAACCGGAAAAAGATGGATCGAGGACTGGGATGATAAAAGGATATAATGAGCTGCGGAATGAATTACCCGAATCCCTGCCGGTGAAACTGATCGCTCTCCGATTACAGGAATTTTTGCAACAAACTATCCCCGCAACGTATGATGTAGTGATCATGCATAATTCAATTAATCACCTCGATGAGGATGCCTGTATTCATTTATTGGATAATGAAGACAGCTACAAGCGGTATTTAACCGTTTTCAAAAATGTTTACAGGGTAATGAAGAAAAAGGCCGTACTGATTGCGACTGATGTTTCCTGTAATAATTTCTTTAACGATATCGGAATGAAAAACATTTTCGTGCCCAGTATTGAATGGTATAAACACCAGAAACCCGATACCTGGATCTCACTGCTCAAAGCTGCCGGCTTTAAAAACCCGATTGTAAAATGGCTCACGCCCAACCGGCTCGGAAAGCCCGGCAGGCTCTTGCTGGGTAATTACTTCATGAGTTACCTCACGAGAAGTTTTTTTAAAGTAACAATGGAAAAGTAACCCGGGAAAACAAATGCTACCTTCTGACGTGGATTTAATTTTTTAACTTCTAAAGCGTGGTTGTATGCATGGTCAAAAGCAGAAACGTGAACTCCCTTCCCTGGCTATAGATTTGCTCCCCCTTATTTTTATTTTTATTGCTGCACTTTACTGTTACAGGGATTTCAGATTTTCAAAAAGGGATTTGATAGCATTATTCGTTTTTATTATCCTGTGGTGTATTGGGGAATACATTAGAAAACATCGTTATTCCGATTTGTCGTTGCAATGGCAGAAACGGATCTTCAGTCATATAAAGGCGTATTGCAGCCTTATCATACTTGAGTTCGTAGTGCTGTTGTATTTGCCTGTTCCTGTCATTTTCTGGAAACAGTTGATCACGTTTACATTTGGGATCGTGGCGCTGGATTTTTTGATCAAATTTTTGAACATTGATGTATTGACAAGGGATGTCGGAACCCCGAAACATGTTATTGTAGCCGGCACAGGAAGTAAAGCAAAGATCATTGAAGACCAGGTGTTGACAAGTCATAACCACGAATATCAGTTGAAAGGATTTATAAGTTGTGACAACCAGGATGTGTGCATGATCGAAAGTAAAAAGGTTTTGGGCGATCTGGACAATATCAATCAATACCTGCAGTCCAATGACGTTGATGAAATTGTTATTGCATTGCCCGATGAACAGAAAAAGAACATTCAAAGGGTTTTAACAGTGGCCGATTATCATGGCATAAGGGTGAAATACGTATTGGACTATCATGAGTTGTTCGGCAACCATTACAAGATCACCCGGTTTGGCCAGGTGGATGCTGTTAACATCAGGGAATTGCCGATTGACGGAAAGTTTGCCGGGTTTTTAAAAAATAGTTTTGATAAGGTATTTGCAGTGGCAGCGCTTATCTTCTTATTACCGCTATTTTTAATTATTGCCCTGTTAATTAAACTGGAATCGCCCGGCCCTGTTTTTTATTGTCCCATTCGCATCGGGAAAGGAGGGAAGGCTTTCAAAGTGTTTAAGTTCAGAAGCATGCGGCAAAACGATGATTCTGCTGCCGGTACGCAGTCCACGAAAGTAAATGATCCCCGCATTACCCGGGTTGGAAAGTTTCTTAGAAAATACAGCATTGATGAATTGCCGCAGTTTATCAATGTTGTTTCAGGTACCATGAGCGTAGTGGGCCCCCGCCCGCACAGAAGGTACCTGAATCGTCAATTACAGGAGAATGTTTACCATTACATGCTCAGGCAATACGTAAAGCCCGGTATAACCGGTTGGGCGCAGGTGAATGGCTGGCGGGGCCCCACCGATACAGAAGAACAAAAAAGGCAACGTACCCTGCATGATCTCTGGTATATAGAAAACTGGTCATTCCGGCTCGATATGAAGATCATCTTCCTGACCTTATTCAGTCAAAAGGCGCATACTTCAGCTTTTTGATCTGCATGCTACCCTTTTAATAAATTCAAAAAATATCTCTAACACCATTCGCCATGAAGAGGATATCCTTGTTCTGGTTATGCATGTTGCTGGCCGGACAAACAATATATGCGCAATCTCCAATATTTACATATGGTTCCGGTTGGTTATACCTTGATAACGGTACTGATCAGGGTACTGCCTGGCGGTCGCTTTCTTACAATGATAGTTCCTGGAAAACCGGGAATGGTAAATTCGGTTATGGGCTCAGCGGGTTAACGACCATAGTAAGTTATGGCCCCAATCCCAGTCAGAAATACATTACCACTTACTTCCGGAAAAAAATAAATATCACCAACCCTGCCAACTTCACGTCTTTTGCAGCCGGTGTTTTGAGAGACGATGGCATAGTGGTGTATGTGAATGGCGTGGAAGTTTACCGAAATAAAATGCCCACCGGCAGCATAAACTATTTGACGTTCGGTAAAGACGCCGAGGATAATGGCTCGGTTACCCAGGCATTTACTATTAATAAAACCGCTTTTGTGAGTGGCAATAATGTGATCGCCGTCGAGATACATCAGAAAACGGTCACCAATGCCGACCTGGCTTTCGATATGCAATTGTCGGGGAATGGCGCCATAATAGATCTTACGCCACCCATTGTTACCAGCATCCGGCGGCAGGTTCCTGCATCTCAGTTGACCAGCGATACAACCGTTACTTTCCGCTCCACTTTTTCAGAGAAAGTAAGAGGCGTGGATACTGGCGATTTCATCCTGACCACGGTTTCCGGAACTGCAAGCGGTGTGCTGGCTGAAAGTGCCGTGGTTGGAACGGATAGCCTTACGTATGATATAACGGTCAATAATATCCTGGGTAACGGTACTTTGCGGTTAGATCTGAAGGGGAGCGGGACCGGCATTACAGACACGGCAGACAATGAGATGACCACTGGTTTTACCAATGGGGAAACTTATTTTATTGAGCAAAGTGGCGCGCCCATAGTAACGAGCATTAACCGGCAATTACCCGCCAGCGAACAAACTGATACCAACGCGGTAACGTTTCGTGTTGTTTTTTCCAAAAAAGTAAAAGGGGTGGATGCCGCAGATTTCAACACCTTTACTTCGGGGGGCAACGTGCGGGGAACATTGACCAAAGTGGGGCTCACGGCCATTAACTCCTCACTGCCCGATGCAGTGAAAATGGTGGGTACAGATAGCACCACCTACGATGTTACGGTAAGGGCAATAGCCGGAAGCGGTACCATTCGGTTAGACGTGAAGGACCACAATACAGGCATTACGGATGCTGCCGGGACCGCGCTTGCCGGTGGATTTACCAATGGACAAACTTATACAGTTAATATTACTCCTTCCCTGGGCTTTAGTTCCTTCCAGGACATTACTCCGATGAATATTGGCAGTGCAACCAGGGTAACACCACAGGCTAAAGTATGGAACTATGCAGGGAAATGGTGGGCCGTTTTAACTAATTCGGACGGAACAAAGGTTTTTCGGCTGGATGGCTCCGTATGGACAGATGTATTAACGCTTGTGAGTGCTACCAACTCCAGGGCCGATTGCCGTGTAGTGGGCAACCTGGCTCATGTATTGCTGCTCAGGGGCGCTGGCAGTGCTTCTTATTTCATTTCTTTGGAATATGACCCTGCTTTACAACGCTATAAACGCTGGACACAAAGAACATCGACAGTAAACATCGTTTTTGAGTCGGGAAACACAACGGCTACGCTGGATATTGATTCTACCAGCAGGATCTGGATTGCGTCTAACAGTAATGGTAATATGCTGGTGCGTTGGAGCGATCCTCCTTATTCAACTTTTAGTGCTCCAATAACCATAGCGTCTGGAGCTACAAACAATGATATTTGTGCGGTGACTGCGTTACCTGGAAGGATCGGAGTACTATGGTCGAATCAGAACACCCGGTTGTTTGGCTTTAAAACGCATGTTGACGGCGCCAGCCCCACCACATGGTCGGCAGATGAGGCGCCTGCTTCTCAATCGGCCCTGAATGTAGGCGATGGAATGGGCGATTTTCAAATGAATTTAGTGGCTGCCAGTGACAGTACTTTGTACTGTGCGGTAAAAACAGCTTATGATAAAAATGGCTATCCTACCATAGCGTTATTGGTGCGCCGCCCGAACAATACCTGGGATAATCTCCATCCGGTCACTTCATCAAAGGAAGGCGACAGGCCGTTTGTCGTTCTGAATGAGGCAGCCGGTAAAGTAAAGGTTTTTTACACTACCCACCTCTCCAATGAAGATGGTTCCCGCAGCGGGGATATTATGTACAGGGAATCATCCACGGCCACCATTTCATTCGGTGCTCCGGTCACCTTCATGAGCGGGAACGGGATCAATAGCCTTATATATACCAGCAGCACCCATCAAACATACAATCCTTCCATTGTGGTCATTACCACGAATGAATCCTTAAACCCGAGTAAGGCATTAGGCGTATTGGCCACCGATCCGGTTCCGCCTGAGAACCTTGCAAGGGCGGCGTCATCTCCTGTGTTGCCAATGGCTTTACCGGATAATGAAATGAATGGGGACAGCTATAAAGTAAAATGGCTGGTGCGCCCGAATCCGTTTGCGGGCAATGCCATCGTTGATTTTAGCCTTCCACTGTCTGGCAGGTATAGTATAATGCTATACGACAGCAAGGGAAGCATGATCAGGGTGATCAGGCAGGCGTACGCTGAAGCCGGTGTACGCAACATAATTAGTTTCGACGGTTCCTGCCTGGCCGCGGGACTCTACCTGGTAAAGATCCAAACAGAATGGCAGGTGCAGACAATGAAATTGCTTAAGAAGTAAACCAGGGCAATGAGGCATAAAGGCAATGAGGCATAAAGGCAACGAGGCATAAAGGTAACAAGGCAACGAGGAAGAACCCAACTATAAAATATGAACTATTAAGCGTAAAAATTTTAAAAAGTATGTAACTATGAAATTAACAACCAAACAAGCTGCAGAGATCTTCTCCTCCTCATTCCTGGTTACCGGCGGGGCCGGTTTTATCGGATCGCACATCGCTGAATTTTTATTGACTGCCGGCGCGCGCAAAGTTCGCGTATTGGATAACCTGGCAACAGGCCATTTTCGCAACATCGCGCCAACTGCCAATCATCCCCGGTTCGAATTTATGAAGGGCGATATCCGTGATGTGGATGTTTGTAAAGCTGCCTGCAAAGGAATGGATTATGTGTTTCACCTGGCAGCGTTAGGGGCCGTTTCAGGATCAATAAATGATTCCCAGACTGTCAATAACGTCAATACTTCAGGTTTTTTAAACATGTTGTTGGTGGCCCAGGAAGCCAAAGTAAAACGCTTTGTGTATGCTTCCGGTTGCCCCATTTACGGCGATATGAACCAGTTGCCCAAGACAGGAAGCGCGCCTTATGCAGCTAATAAATATGTCAATGAACTATATGCAGATGTATTCGCAAGGATCTACGGCATGGAAACCATCGGCCTGCGGTATTTCAATGTGTTTGGTCAGCGGCACGACCCTCAAAGCGAATATGCATCGGTGATCCCAAAATATGTGATGCAATTGATCAGGTATGAATCGCCGGTTATCAATGAAGCTGACGGGTTCTCTTACGGGTTCAATTATGTTGAAAATGTGGTGGATGCAAATATGCTGGCCGCTCTTACAACCGATCCTGAAGCAGTAAACCAGGTGTATAATATTGCTTTTGAAGAAAACACTTCTTTATATCAACTCGCCGGCTACCTGAAAGAATATTTGAGTGCCTTTGATGAACGCATTGCCCGTATAGAGATTGTTGATGGAGTTAATAATAATGGCAGCCACCCGCAGCATCCGGTTGTGTTTGCAGAAAAAGCAAAGGAGCTATTGGGCTATCAGCCTCGCTATTCATTGCAGATGGGCCTGCTGAAGTCAACAAGCTGGTATTGGGCATACCTGCCGCAATTTGAAGAAGAGGCGGCAGAAAGAGAACATCGGAAATTAGAAATAACGAATTCAATATCGTTTAGTTAATGGGGCCTCGGCCCTGAGCGAAGTCGAAGGGTCATTTTTCATTCTTCATTTTTCATTTATGTTATCGCGACGTCTTTCTATCTGGCCTACATTGCCACTCAACGTTTATTTCCGGGAATCGTCATCGTGGCTTCCTTATCCGCTGAGTGACTCCGGATGCCGGGTATTTTCCCGGGCACGCCATGCTATCTGGAATGCCTGCCGAACCCTGGGACTGGGAAGTAAGGATATTGTGCTGGTGCCGGCGTATCATCATGGCTGTGAGATCGAGGCATTATTGCAGGCAGGTGTAAGTATCCGTTATTACGAAGTGACGGAATTGTTGGAACCTGATCCCGTAAGCCTGCAATCCCTGCTCACACCCAATGTGCGGGTGTTATACATCATTCACTATCTTGGCTTTCCCCAGAATGCTGTACGATGGCGCCAATGGTGCGATGAGCGCAACCTGTTGCTTTTTGAAGATGCGGCCCAGGCATTTCTCGCTGAAATAAATAACCGGCCGGTTGGCACATTTGGCCATGTGGGTGTTTTTTGCTTATATAAAACGTATGGTGTACCCGATGGTGGCGCTGTGACCATGAAAGCGCCGCCTGCCCGGCCAACAGCTGCACTGCAGTCGGGCCGATGGCGTGTTTTTAAACGACACGTTAATTGGGTAGCAGAACGCTCAGGCGTTATAGGTTCGCTTCATCTTGGCATTAAGCCCATGGTGAAATTGCTGAAGAAAAAGAACCACAACCCGCATAAAGAGTTTGAACTGGGCGACCCCTTCACGCCACCTTCAGCCATGACCATGCGCTTGCTTTCAAAGCTAGTAGATAGAACAACTGCCGAACGGCGTAGAGAGAATTACAGGTTTTTACTAGACCATCACCGGCACCTGGTGCCTCGTCCGTTCTTATCGCTGCCCGAGGGCGCCTGTCCTTTTGCATTTCCTATAGAATCAAATAATGCCGATGATGTGCTCAAAAAATTACGCCGCTTTGGCATTGAAGGCCTTCTTTTTTGGCGGAACGCGCATCCCTCGCTTCCTGCCAATGATTTCCCCCTGAGCATGGCATTCAGGAACCGGGTATTTGCCGTACCGGTTCACCAGGAATTGACCCAATCTGAACTGTATCAAATTGCAGAAGCGGTACACCTGTCCACTATACAGGTAAAACACAAGAACCAAATCGCAAGAACCAAATAACAAAAGTAAAAACAAGTCATTGGAGTTTAAAAACTGTATTTGTTTGGAGCTTGAGTTTTGAGATTTGGGATTTCATATTGGAGCTTGGTATTTGAATTTTGGAATTTAAAATAGATCCATTGACAACATCAGTTACTAAAATTAAAACCACAACCACTTTTTATCAGGGTGGTACCACCTCAACTGAGGTACTGGTGGGGGAGAAAGTATTAAAGCTGCTTGAAGATCCCCGGTTCATTAACGAATGGGACCAACTCTGTAACGCCTGTACCTGGGCTACCGTGTTTCAAAGTCCTGCTTTTGTGGCAACGTGGTATCGTTTATATGGAGCTGCATTTCTTCCCATCCTGATCAAAGCCGAACAGGCCGGAAAATTAACGGGATTGCTTACGCTGGTAAAAGATAAAAATGGACTGATAACCGGAGCCGGCCTGAACCAGGCCGAATACCAGGTATGGCTTACTGCAGACGCTTCAGATGAAACTTTTATCAGGAACGCATTGCATGCCCTCAACCGGTGCTTCCCTCGAAATAAGGTCCTGCTCAAATATATCCCTGCAGGCGTTTCACTGGGCTTCACCAAAAAGGACCCAAACTGGAACAAACGATGTTTTGTAAAAGTATCGCCACAGCCATTGATGATCATTAACGATGATCATCTTACCAGTGAATTGAGAAAGAAGAACAGAAAGGAAAAGATCAACAGGCTGAAAAGGCTGGGCGCATTAAAGTTTGAACGGATCGTCGATTATCAGGCATTCGTTGGTGTCTTTGATGAATTGGCGCTGCAATCTGATTTCAGAAAAGGCGCTTTATACAATAAAGTGGTTTTTGAAACCGATGCATTAAGAAAGCCATTTTTGCTGGCTTTGTTCGAGCAAAACAGGTTACATGCAACTGTTTTAAAGATCAACGATAAAATAATTGCTTCCAATGTTAGTTTTTGGGGAAACGGACAGCTTCATTTGCAGGGCATCAATTCCTTTGATGCAACGTATGCCCGGTATTCGCCCGGTATTATTCATTTTTTGATGCTTGGCAAATTGCTGGCAGAAGAAGGCGTGGCCATTTTTGATCTTACACCCGGCGCAGATGCTTATAAAGAAATACTGGCAACGGATCATGCAGAGGCCTATACACTTAGTATTGGTAATAGCTTTCACCGCTTTACAAACAGGTTACATGCAGGGCTGAACCGTAATTTCAAAAAAGCCGCCGCCGTTATTGGCATAAAACCAGACGCATTAAAAAAACAGAAGCGGACAATTGAACTTTATAAGGAAAAATACAGGTATGTGGCCAGGCAGGGATTTACTTCCCTGTTTGCCAGTTTCTTTGATCATTTAAAAAGGCAAAGAAAGACTACGATATGCTGGGTCGTTCAAAAGAATAGTTCGGGTTCAACGGCCGGCTTATTGCACATTCAAAAAGACAATCTTCGGCACCTGCTCGATTTTGACAAACGGGATATCAGGTACAGCCGGCAGGAGTTTTTAGCCGATGCCATGACTCGCCTGGAAGAAGGAGCGCATTGTTATACCTGGGCTGAGGATGGACGGCTGTTGGGGTGTGCATGGCTGGCAAGCGAGCAATCCCCAATGGATAAATACAATACAGAAGGGTTTATCATTTCTTTGTCCGGGGTTTATTGTCATTCAAAAGGCCTCAGGCAGTTCTCCGCTTTTCTACAATCGATAGCGAATGAACTGGCAATTGATAACCCCCATGATAAATTCTATATAGTTACTGACTGTAATGACCCGGCGTTTACCAAGGCCGGTTTTCAACGATTGAAGTGACCAACCAAAACTGAAAATAATAAATGTGACTTTATGAATATTGCTGTAGATCACGAAAACGAATTACATGAGCCTCCGGTTCCCGAATTAAAAAATAAAACACCGATAGAGGCCGGAACCAAACCCAACGACGGTTATTCCATTGAGGTAGTTACCGGACCTGCCGTTATTACCTTTCTCAACGATCCCGGGGTTCAAAAAAGCTGGGACCTGCTTTTTGACTCCTGTTCCTGGGCCACTGTTTTTCAGGGCCGGCAATTTATAGCAGCCTGGTACCTGGCTTACAGTGAAGAACACTTGCCCATTCTTATTACAGCCGTAGAGAGAGGCCAGCTCAAGGGAGCGCTGCCGCTGGTTTTATTGAACTCCAAAGCAGATGATGAAGATGGCGCCGGTAAAGGAAAGATCACCGGGGCCGGACATTATGATGGGTTGTACCAGGCCTGGCTGACCAACCCTTCAGACGGCAATGTATTCATTAAAAAAGCTTTGGCTGAATGCATGAAAAAATTTCCGGGACATCCCATCTCATTGCGCTTCCTTCCACCCGGAACTCCGCTCAACTGGACAAAAGATGATAAACAATGGCGCCAATACAGTATAGTGCAACCCCATGCACGGCCATTGATACTTTTAAACGGCACGGAAGAAGAAAAAATATTTCAGCGAAGAAAACATTTCAAACACAAACTGAACCGGTTGAAAAGGGCCGGGGAAGTGAGTTTTGAAACCGTTCGGGACGTGGAAACTTTTAAAAGCAGCCTGCATGCAATGGCCATTATGTACGATTTTCGGCATAGTGCGCTGTTTAATAAAAATCCTTTCAATGAAGATCCGGTAAAGAAAGATTTTCTGCTGGAATTATTTCGCTTGCAACTGCTTCATGTAACCGTATTAAAAGTGGATGGGAAAATAATAGGGGGAATGGTTGCGGTTACAGATAAGGGCTGGGTGTCACTGGCTGCCATCAATTGCCATTCGCCTGTTAAAGCCAGGTGGCATTCGCCGGGTTTTTTACACTTTGTATTGGCGTCGAAACAATTTGAAGAAGAAGGCTTTCGCTATTTCGACCTTACGCCGGGGTATGATGCATATAAAGAAGAACTGGCCAATGGGCATGATGAAGTAATAGAACTGGTGATCAGCAGCGAGTTTACTTTCCGGATAAAAAGAAAAATAAAAAAATGGCTCCATGGCCGCTTCATTGCGTCGGGCATCAGGCCTATGACGGTAGAGCTTAACATAAAAAGATACCTCTACCTTATGCGGCGCCGGACTGCCATGTCGGTAATAAAAATACTGGCCAAACGCTTCCATAAAAAAAGAAAACCACAACTTTACCAGGTGCCATCCTATACGTTACCAACTCCTGCGAAAATATCGTTGCATAAAGACAACCTGACCGATCTTATGCAATACAACTTCGGCAGAGGAACTGATGCAACGAAATGGGAATTCCTGGGAGATGCCATGTTCCGCCTGGAGAGAAGCCAGCATTGTTATACATGGATCGAAAATGGCCGGTTGATGGGTTGTGCCTGGTTCGGTTACCCGGAACCTTCAAATGAAAAAAAAGAGAATAACAACCCGGAAGCTGGTAATACGATCGAATTCCAACATATTTATTGTCATTCGGCAGCAAAGGACCGGTTGAGTGATTTTTTAAAGGGAGTGATAGATGCTGCAGTAAATAAAGAAGGAAAAAATCGTATTCTCACCAGTGACCCATTGTTAAGCCAGGCGCTGGAAGCAGCGGGGTTCTCAAATATGCTGGTTTGTCAATGACAAAGTGCTGTAACAATAAGATATATGTTACCAGTTGCCAGTTACCAGGAATACAGATTCCTTTTTGCCAGCATTGGGTGACGGAAACATAAATCAGTGATTACAAATTTCAAACCCGGGACCCGGGAACCGGCAACTGATCTTAATTGGCCAAGAGTATTTCTTCACTCAACATGACCTGTCATATCTGCATACTCCGCATGTTCATCGCCAATTTTTATAGCATCAAAATATAAAACTCTTTTGCTGGCTTTGGTAACAGTTGAACCGTTCCAGTCAGCTTTGTAAATGCCCAGTTTAAATTTAGGGGTATGATATATACCTGAGTTAAGCTCGTACATGTTGGCGCCGGAACGGGTAACTAATTTTTTGCCATCGCGCCAGATCTCAACCAGGCCATCCTCCTGGGATGAATGCTTTACATGCACCACATAATACTGCCATACATTCCTTTCTATGGCGCCGAGGTCTATCCATTTTTTACTGTTGGCACGGGGAACTATACGAAGTTTTATGCGATCGGCTTTTGTTCTGAAGCATAAGGAAGGCGTAGCCTTGCCGCCCTGGTGCCATTGGCAGATCACTTCATCGCTGGTATCAGGCTCAAAATTGTTGGTTGGGAAAAATACTGCAAATGCATACCATCGCTCTGGTTTAATTGTATTATCTGTTCCGGGAAATGCGATCTCGGCCCTTGTTCCATTACTGTTTTCAGGGTCACTATCTCTTAATTCAAATCGGGCCGCTTTCTTTCCTTCGTAAACCGGGGTTTCCACTGTTTGTAAGCCATAGGGTGTTGCTGTTTGTATTTTTAAAAAAGAAGGGAAGGAATTATTTTCTTCAAAATTGACATGGTAAAGGATATGGGCCAGTTTCGTTTGAGCCAAAAGGTTGGCATTGCCGGAAAAATTTTCTTTATGGCTGTAAACCATTGTTCCTGATAATAAGACCGATGCTAGTATGATTTTTTTTTGGGTGATCACATTGGCTTGTTTTGGTTATGCTCAACGCCCAACGCTTAACGCCGAATGCCAATACAATATATGAAAAAAAAAGGGCTTTTGCATTTCGCGTTTCGCGTTCAGCGTTTAGCATTCAGCGTAGCAAAAAAAAAGGCGGCCCGCCAACGCGGAACCGCCCTCTTATCATTAACAATAACCCTCAACTAATTTTTGATAGTGAAAGTAATTGTCTTAGCCGTGCCAACTGTTCCTTTCAGGTCATCATCTGTGTAAGGAGTAGCTTTTAAGGTATACGTTCCCAAAGCAGGTGGGTTCCAGTTACCATAATAGTAATTGCCATTTCCATCATCTCCATGCAATGCATAAGGCGCCTTGTTATCATAAGAGGTTTTGCTTTGCAGGCCACTTAACTCAAACTTTACGCTTCCCAGGGTAGCAGGATTTGTATTTGCTCGGATGTTGCATTTGGTAATTCCCAGTGCGCTCAGGCTAATGGTTTGCCCATCAGTAATAGTGATCACATCCTTTTCTGTTGCCGAGTTAACCAAAGTAAAGCTCACCACACTCTGTCCGGAAGTGGTAGGCGAAGTCGGCGTAGGGGTAGGGGTAGGTTCTGTTGGTGTTGGGGCAGGTTCAGTTGGTGTGGTTGTTGTACCGCCAGAAGGCACCATATCATTATAAGTAGCATTTTCGTTGCCAATTTTTATGTCATCGAAATAAAGCACCCTGATCTTGGTATCGGTAGTACCGCTGCCATTCCAGTTCGATTTGTAAATACCCAGTTTCATGTTTGGCATGTGATAGGTGCTTCCTACGGTATACGCATTAGCGCCCGATTTGGTGAAGACCTTTACACCATCGATCCAGAACTCCAATAAACCATCTGAACCGGAAGAGTGTTTCGCATGCAATATATACGTATGCCATTTGTCTTTGAGGAAAGGTCCAAGATCGGTCCATGTTCCCAACACTCTGATCCAAAGATGATCTCTTCTTACACGCAGGCAAAGAGCCGGAGTAGCGCCGCCGCCCTGGTGGAATTGGGTGATCACATCGTCATCAGAATCGTATTGGAACTGGGCGCTGGGTACATACAACGCATAGGAATACCAGCGGTGCATGTTGGTAGCGTCGGGATAAGAAAATTCGGCCCTTGTACCACTCTGCACTTCAGGGTCTGTATCCCTTAATTCAAAACGAACTGATTTGGTACCGTTGTAGTACTGAGCTGTTGAAGCGGTAAGGCCATAAGAAGTAGCTACATGTTGCTTCGGATAGGTACTGAAGCTCGATAGATCGGCCGTCTCATTGTAAATAAGATTACCAATTGCTCTTGTAGAAACAGACAATGTTGTGTCTTCTACCATGTTGTTTTCAGCGGACGGTTCCATAACTCCTTTTTTGCAGGAGTAAATTGAGGCCAGTAATAAGGATACGGCGAGCACGCGCTGATTCTTACGAAAGAAGTTTCCTGTTTTACGCATTTTAGATGTTTTCATTTTAGGTTATTAATTAATGAACGTTTAAATACAGCATCTCACTTTGCCGCCATGGCTAACATAACATTCATGCACAAGGGTTCCCCGATCGCATCACAAGGCTGTTTTAAAACCGGTGATGCGTTAACCATGATGGCATATAGGATAAACTCTCAAACGGGGAAATAAACTAGCTGTAGATAAGGCTTTTTCATAAGGATAATGATAACAGGATAATTAGTAATCACACTGCTTCATTTTTTCGTAATGACAGGGTACTCAAACAGCTTTGAATTTGTGCGTATTCAAACCTGTTCCGGGAATTATTGGCTATGCAATACTTCTAATTTGCCCCACGGCAGTTGGTACAATTCGGTACTATAACTTCCCTGAGGAAATTTTATATAGTGCTGTAACCGTACAAATGTGTTGCAGTGAAAAATGAATGACCGTGCAGATGAGACCGTTTTCGAAGGCGCGAAAATGTATTTGGGCGCGCCATTACGAGGACAGGTACGGATTTCTTTTTTCCAGCCTTTGGTTGAAGTATCAACCAGATCCCGGTTGCAAATAAAGATGCATCCCGGAATAGTTTCCTTTGTGTGGTAGTGTTCATCACAGGGATATTTACGTTTTCTAAAAGAGTATTTCGCCGTATTTTTTGCAAATATGTTGCCAGAAATGAATATGAGAAAGAAGCAATGTTTGTGATTAGTAAATTTTCCATAAAGCAGGCTAAGGGTTTATGCTTATCGAAAATTACCTATTTACTGGTTCACAGAAAGATAGAAAAATTGAAAAAAAATGAAGCGGGGGCGATATAAGTGTATAGCAAACGTTTGTAGGTATATAATAAACTAAAACGTGCCACACCGCAAAGGTGTGGCACGTTTATCTGCTGATCGCCATCAGGATTTTTATTTGGAGTTGTTCTAATACGGTGCTGTAACTAATTTATATACCTTGCCGGTGCTGCCCTGGGGGCCAGGCATGGAAGATACGGCGAGGTATATTTCACCATGATCGTCTTCCCCGAAACCTCTTAAATAATAACCTAAATTATCGGGATGGCCTTTCAACGAAATTTCTTCATAAGACCACTGATTTCCTGTGCTGAATTGCGGCGTTGCTATAAAAAGTTCTCCATCGGCTGTTGTAGGTGTTTGCGAAAAGGTGCCAAAAATATATTTACCCTGCCATTTTTTAATTTTATCGCCGCGGTAAACATGACCCCCTATAATTGTAGTTGCTTTGCCTCCCAATGGGTTTTGCCAGTTGTTGATCTCTATGACCGGATCAAGCAATTGCTTGCCTCTGTTATCAACGGAAGGACATGATGCTAATTCCTTCGAGCTATCAGTTGTGCTGAAGCAATGGAAACCTTCCTTTACATTCCATCCATAATTGCCGCCTTTATTTACGACATTCACTTCTTCCCACAAAACCTGGCCTGCGTCAGCCACAATTAACTGATGCTCTTCTGCTCTATCAAATGACATGCGGTAAGGGTTACGAAATCCAAAGGCAAAGATCTCATCTAAACCCGGTTTACCTACAAACGGATTACTGGCAGGTATGCCATAAGGGTTACCGGCATCTACATCGATGCGTAAAATTTTACCAAAGAAATTGGCTTCAATATTCTGCGCGTTGCCACCGGTATTAACGGTATACCAATCGTCAACATGCCCCGGCCCTGCATCATTAGCGCCGCCACCGTCGCCAATGGAAATGTATAAATAATGGTCATGGCCAAACACCAGGGTGCCGCCATTGTGATTGAATTGCGGATCGTCCCATTCTAGCAGCACTTTTTCTGAGCTCATATCTGCTCTGAGCACTTCCGGTAAAACTTTGAATTCTGAAATGCGGCTGAGGTTATTCCAGGTACCGCCGGGAATTGGACCGCCTGCACGGGGAGGCAACTGATAATAGACAAAAAAGCGACCGTTCGCTTTGAATTCGGGGTGCAAGACAAAACCTAATAAACCACGCTCATCAAACGCAGGATTAAGGGTTACCAGTTTGCTGCTTATGTCGAGGAAAGGGGTAGGGCGCTTATAACCATTTCTATCAATGACCCACACTTTCCCGATCTGATCAACTACATATCGGCGTTCGCTGTTGTGTGAAGATACAACCTGGATGGGCGAGACAAAGTCCTCGGCTATCAGTTGCATCTCTACAGTACTAAGATCAGGAGCGTAATTTTTTTGACAGCTCTGCAATAATATGATGCTTAGAAATACGATTGTGCTCAGTTTGGTAAATGCAGGGATAGCATGGCTGGTAAAAGAGGGGCGATTGAATCTCATAACGCGTAATTTAAATGGTTGAAATAATTCGAACAGGCAAAACACAACAATCCGTAAAAGCATTACAGTATTACATCGCTTCGGGAATGCTGGCATTCATGCGGGATATTGTTTCAACTTTAAAGACGTGTTTTTTAGGATAAATCAAAACGGGAAGGTGTTTCTGAGGATATTCTTTTTGTATGAACGACCGAATCAGGCGGAAAAATACAAGGGGAAATAATGATGATTTACATCAGGAGTTTTAAGAGTAATGGTACTTGAAAGTTACAACAGTTTCTTCGTTTATAGACCAAGTTATGAAGAAAAAAGTTGCTTGATTATAAACATATGCAGGGCTGAATTTATGCACAATATTTTTTGTGCGCTACAGCAAAAGATGATAGGAATTTATTGAGGGACCAAGCTGACTCATTCAAAACTGACCGTCGCCGGTTCGGTTTACCGAAGCGACAGGATGAAAATATTAATGTGATTTTCCCTTGCCGGTTTCATCCAGGGCAACTCTTAAACCTTTGGCAAGTTGTTCGGCATTTCCCACGCCCCAATAATGCAGGAAGAAAATGCGGGGCTTTTCGTATACCATATGGTTATGCACAGCTACTACTTCAATCCCGTTTTCAACCAGTGCTTTAATAACAGGTTCTACTTCATTTTCCAGCATGGTAAAATCGCCACATACGGCTGCTTTTTCCGGTGAGCCCTGCCAGGCCGCCCAGGTATTAAAACCTAAGAAAGTGCTTACCGGTATACCATGTTCCTGCAACTGTACATCAGGACGGCCAATGGTGTATTTATACACGCCTTTGGCCATTTCTCCTTTTGATCCAATAATAGAATCCAGCATGGCGATATTGAGCATATTTTTAACACTGTCTGCTTTGCCTGCTTTGGGGTCTTTGCCTCTTACAGCTTTTACTTTTTCAAATATTGCCCTTACATTGGCTGCCAGCTTATCTATTGTTCCTTTGCCATCAATGTGCATGTACATCACATTAGGCCTGTTTCTTATAAAATGATTATGGATTGCCGTTACAGTTAAACCCTGATTTATCACTTCCTGTTGCACCGGCCGCAGGTCGGTTTCTGTTACTATTATGTCGCCCATTACCATAGCAGTATCTCCGCAAGGTGTAAAGGCGGCCCAGCTACCCAAACCCATAGGCGGAATAATTTTAAAACCATCAACTACAACATTCAGATCGTTTTGCGGAACAGTGATCTTGTATTCACCATTTTTCTCAGCACCTTTCATGCCGGTGATCTGCTCAATCTTTTGAATATCTAACTTGCTGCTGCCGGGCGGACATGAAATAGTATCGGTTTTTGATTCGCCTTTTACAAGTGTACTTTCCTTTACAGAAGAATTATTACAGGCTGCAAGAAAACAGAATATGCTGATCGCTAAAAAGGCGTTTTGTTTCATTATTATCAATTTTCAATTGTAAGATACAATTCATAGGCCTGCTAAGCTAAAAAAGAAATTTTGGAGAAATACTGTTCTTTGGCTGTTTACAGGTTCCTGATCAATAAACCAAGTAATGCTGCAACAACAATTATAATTGGCTCCTGTACCTTTTTAAATTTCAGCAGAATTAAAATGGTAACCACTGCGATCACACAGGAGATAATATCTGTTAATTGTCTTTTGGCCAGTACACATACAGCGCCTGTTATGGCGCCTATAGCTGCGGCCGTTACGCCGTCAACAAAAGCCTTGATGCCGGGGTGTTTCCCGTATTTCTTGAAATAAGGAGCAGGAAGAATGGTGAATAGATAACAGGGCAGGAAGGTGGCCAGTGCAGCAACACAAGCTCCGGGTATTCCGGCTACCAGGTAACCAATAAAGCCTACCGTAATTACAACGGGTCCCGGTGTTATCATTGCAACCGCAACTGCGTCTAAAAATTGTTGTTCATTCAACCATTGGTACTCTTTTACAACGCCACCATATAAAAAAGGAACGATGGCCAGTCCGCTGCCAAATACAAAAGCGCCGGCTTTAAAAAAGAACCAGCCGATTTGTGTAAGTTTATCGTTCATCCAAATAGCGTCTGCCTGCAATAAAATAGGAAATAGAAAAACACCATTGACCGCCTTGCTTAATTTAGGCGGTGATTTGTATAACCACACAATAATTCCTGCCGCCAGGATCAGCCATAGAATTTCTTTTTCGGTTATAAAGGTTGTAATTGCCAGTATAAGAGCAATACCCCATAACAACCAGTCTTTTCCCAGGCTTTTCTTCGATAGCTTATAACTGCTGATGGCAATGATGCCGATAACGGCTGCGCCAATGCCATAAAAAACGGCCTGCATCCAGGGCAGCCCGCCGGCTTTTACGTAAGCGTAACCAAGCCCTAACACCATTAGGAAAGAAGGCAACACAAATGCAAGCCCGGCCAGTGTTGCCCCGATAATTCTGTAATGCACGTAGCCCAGGTATATGGAAAGTTGTGCGGCCATTGGACCAGGCGCCAATTGCGCCAGCGCTAATCCTTCTTTGTAATCTTCTTCCGTTATCCATTTGCGTTGCTCCACCAGGTCGCGATGCATATAACCAACCAACGCAACCGGACCGCCGAAACCAATGGTGCCCAGCTTCAGAAAGTATACGGTCAGTTGCTGTAATGTATAGTTGGGGGTATTCATTATATAAAATTTCTATTTTAAAAGGTCAGGATTCCACGTATGTCTTTCCGCCTGTACATATTTTGCCCAGCTATACAGGGCATCATACATTTTCATGCCGATGGCCAGCATTTCATGATCGTCTTTAAAATTGTGTGAAAGGCCTGCGGAAATAGCCCACAAACCGGCTGCCTGAGGAGCTAACTGAAAACTATCAGTGTCGGCAGCTCTTACAATTGTTGCTATTTGCAGCAAGGCCGGGTCTGTGATGGAATGCTTCCTGATAATGTAATCGAATGTGCATTCTTCGCCAATATGTGTGTATTCTGCACCGGGAATATCATAAGGAATGGCCGGTAGTTCCCTGGCTTTATCAAACACCTGTTCTTTGGGAACATAAATGAATTCAGCCTCTTTGTCAACAAAATTTTTGATCAGCCAGGGACAGGCGATCCGGTCGATCTTTGGACGTTCGCGGGTTATCCATTTCATAAAAAACATTTTTGAAATGAGAAGATAAAGAAGCCCATCAAAATGCAATTCCAAACTGAAAACCTAAAGTAAAGCTTGCATCATGGTTATTGCCAAACCGGAAAGGAAGCGGAATGGCCACAAAATAACCACTGTTCTTATTTTTCTTTACGATCTTGTTTATAACAGGAGTAAATCCATACCGGCCACTGGTTTCAAAGGCGGCACGGCCGGCAAATGTCCATCCCCTGCCTAATGCTACCAGTATGCCCGGATGGAACAGGAAATTATTCATTTTACTGCCGGTTGAATCTGCCTTTACAAATGGTACAAACTCTGCCGAAAACCCTATTTTTTTACTTTTCCAGATATTGATGCCGGTAGGCATACCCACTATGTAATAATTTTTGAAATTAGTGACGGTTTCGTTCTTGCTAAAAGTAACTATGGGATGTATAATACCTACATACCCGGCGATCTTTGGATAGGTTTCCATTGGTTGCTGCGCCTTGCTGCTGTAAAAAGCCGATAAGAACAGTAGAGTAACCAGGCATGCGTTTAAAGCCATTTTTGTCATAAAGTGCAGATGATTTTCCGGCAATATTACGGGAACCCAATTGCTGCAAATTGTACAGAAATGCACTCTTTGTACATAAATTACTTTTTGGGTAATTTTTTCCGGTATTCCGAGGGGTTTTGCCCGGTATGTTTCTTAAAGATGCGGTTAAAATGACTTTGATCTGAAAAACCGGTGAGGTAGGCAACTTCAGTGAGTGAATAGGAGGGGTTTTGCATTAATTCTATGGCTTTCTCAATACGCTGTTTACGGATGTATTCGCCAAAAGACATATTCTCAAAATACCTGGAGAATTCTCTTGACAGATAGGAAGGGTTCACATCAAGTCCTTTGGAAAGCTCTTTCAGGCTCAGGTTGGTATCTATATGGTCCTGGATGATGTCTTTGAGCTCCTGCGCCCAGGCCGGTACTTTTTTCTTAGAGCCCGGTTTGTTTTTAAGATACCTGTTCAATACCGACACCAGCAGGTCTTCAAATGGCTGTTGGGTATGTTTTACGTTTTGTAGGTGTTTTGCCCAACTGTATAACGCATCGTAGATCAGCATTCCCTTTTCGAGCAATTCATGATCATTGGTATAATTATATGCCAGTCCGGCGGAGATGGCCCACAAGCCGGCGGATTGTACAGCTATATCATGCCGGTCTGTGTCGGCCCCTCTCACGATGACGGCCATGGTATGAATGGCTTTGTCTTCAATGTTATATTCGGTAACCAATGCATCAAATGTGCAATGGTCGCCTGCATGGGTAAACTTCACGTTCGGCACATCAAAAGGAATGGCATCCTGCTTCGCAGCTTCTGTCATTACCCGATCGTAAGGAACATAAATAAATATGGCTTCTTTATCAATGAACCGTTTTATCAGCCAGGGACAGGCGATGCGATCAATTTTGGGACGTTCTCTTGTGATCCATTTCATATAGTTCACTCATGATTTTAAAAGATTCTCTTAACTGTAAACATCCCCTCATAATTGTCTGCTATGTCATTGGCTAACTGGCCGGGAGAATGGCAGGCCGGATTTTTTGCAATGCTTATGGAATGGACCCGGCTGAACCAGGTATTTACATCGGCATTAACTGTAATGTTGTGAGAAGTGTTTTTTGCCACCACCAGGCTTACAGGTAGGGGTAATTGAATTTGCCGGATGGTTATATACGGAGTTTTAAAGCCGCCAATATGCAGGGAGAAGGCCTGGCCGCTTAATGGTGAAACCGGTGAATGGCCTTCCAGCTTTGCCATTACATATCCAGACGACCAGGTCCAGAACATGCCATGGGTTGGGTCGAGAGCACCTGTCTGAGCTCCGCTTACGTTTCTCGCACTGTCAACACCCAATGTATAAATGATGCTGGTAAAGGTATCAGCGGGCGCGTTGAGGGTAATTACGCTGCTCGCGGCATTTTCATGATCTACCAAAAAATAACCGGTTGACAGGGAAGTGGCCTTATTCTTATTGTTCACCAATTTGATGTCATGCACATAGTATTTAAACCTGTCAACTGTAAAATTTTCTCCCAGATCATTTGTATAATTCTGCCCAAATACCAATTGATTATTTTTTACAGAATGTTCGAAAGATAAAGTGATTTTCCCCTCGGGACTGGTGTTATCCCGGGAGCTTTTTTCCTTTTGGCAGCCGGATAATACGCAGGCGATCATCAAAGTAATTAACAGCCGGGCATCTCTTCTCATAGTAAACAATTTAAAGATCCTACGTCCCTGTTCAGGAAAATAGCATCTTCAAATTTCGTAAAAAAAGTAAATCTTTCTGGTATTTTGTTAGGCTGAACCTGTACGTGCAGGAAGTTGAGGATCATCCCGGTTTTCCGTGCTTTCGCTTTAAAATGTCACTCAGTCGGTTAAAAAAACGGTCTTTTTGCTCCTTCAGGAAATTAGAAGAGTAGTTCCTGAACAAATAAGGTACTACTATTTTCGTAAACCATCCTGCTCTGGCCAAAATGATCTTTTTTAAGAGCGTATTGGCAATAAGGTCAGAACTGATAGCGAGAATAAAACTGGTTTTGTCTCTTGTCGTGAACTTCTTTACGTGACCGGCCATTTCGTACATAGGGTTTAATTGAAGTTTCAATTGCCGCACATGAAGTTTGATCAATTCTTTTTTATTATGCAACATCACCTGCAGTTGCTTTTGTTCGTTGAGTAACTCTTTGTATGTTTCAATCTGCTTGTTCATAAACCTTTTTTGTAAGGACGTTTCTTAAAAACGGAAGAATTACTTTCTTTCTCATTATAACAATGGCCACTATTATTACAATATATAACCCGGCCACTAAAAAGAAACCAACCGCCCGGTCATTAACCAGGTTACCAAGCCACCAGCCAAGGCCTAGCGAGATCAAACCGAAACTGAATAATCCCAATATGGTCAGAATAACTGCGTTGATAGCCCCTGAAGCGATGTTGATCCCTTTTTGGGCCACTGTTACCGTAATGAGCCGATAATAGGTGTCCAGGTAATCCGTTACATTGTCTAACAGGTCTTTTGTATCTTCTTTAATGGCGGCTATTTTGGATTTTGTTTCTTCCATTGGTTAAGCTTAAGGGGTATAATAATGTAATTAAATTGTGCGGGCAGCATTGGGCTGATAAGAATCACCTGTTTTTACTTGTGATTTTGCTTTTTTGATACTTGTGGTAAAAAGATCTTTCAGTTTTTCCGCCCAGTCGGAGGTTGTTTCTGCAACCCTTTTTCTTGTTTCACTTCCTTTTGCTGGAGCAATCAGCAAACCGATGCATATTCCGGCAGCAACGCCGCCAAGGAGAACAAAAAACGTCTTCATAAAAATTTGTTTTAAATAAGTAAATATTGCAATTAATCAGCTAAAAGAATTATACCATAAGTTGCAATAGCGAAAATCGATCTTATAATCAGTTGGGTGGAAATTGTTATAATGAACCGGATTAAAAACCAGCCAGGCATTGTAGACTTTTATCTACGTTATTAAGAATAAAAGTAAATAACCATGTATGGTCACATTGATTCCTGTCAATTACTTGAAAGCCCTCTTGCATCCTAAAAAAATGGGTTCTACTTTTACTCAAGCATTCCAATCCATATTCTTCGAAAGTGCCATAAAAACGCAAGCACAACACTCACTTCCTACAACGCAGTAAGACCTAATCTTTATTTTAATTAAAGGGATACATCTATTCCACCATCCTCTGAGACACCATTCTATTTAATTCATCTTAAACCACAATTGAAATGAAAAAGATCTACTCTTTCCTCATGGTGTCTGCTATTGCCCTCACCGCAAATGCACAGTTAGTTATTAATGAAAATTTTTCCGGTTATTCAAACCCACTGGGCACTCAAGGTGGCTGGGTGCAAAATGGTTCAGGTAACGATGTACAGGTAAATAACTTTAACCCGCTCACCCGCGTTGGTTATACGAGCGGCGGCAATTATATGTCTGTTGCTTCTCTTAATGGAACAGATCCTCATAAGCCTTTCTCTGTTAATGTGAATACGGCCGGCGGTCAAAGCATCTTTATGTCTTTTGTGGTGCGGGTTTCAGCCGCCCCTGAGCGCAACGCAGGTCCGCAATTTTCTATTTCTCTTGCCAATTCAACGAATTCAACGTTCCCAGCCCAGTTATATATAGCAGAAGATAATGGCTCCAGCACCGACATTGAGTTTGGTGTTGCCGTTGGAAGTTCCGCCCCTAATTACACCAGTCTTAATCTCGTGTACGGAACTACCTACCTCGTGGTTATTCGTTACGATGCGGTAGCAGGTGGAGGCAATGATGATATATATTTATGGGTAAATCCTTCCCTTACTGCCGAACCTACAACAGGTACTGCCAATGCATCACAGACCAATAGTGGAGAAGTTGGATATGCAGACCTGCTGAATGCCATGAAGGTTTCTCAAAGCTCTGATAATGCTTCTCCCGATGCCGATTATGATGGCTTCCGCGTATCCGCCGCCGCCACATCAGCCATTGCCTGGTCTAATCTGACCCCTGCAGGCGCTCCGCTTCCTGTACAACTGACCAGCTTTAACGCCAACGAAGAAGGACTGAACACGAAACTGGTTTGGAACACTGTAGAAGAAAGCGGCATCACCAGCTATGTAGTTGAAAAAAGCGCTGATGGCAGAATTTTTACAGCTATCGGTTCGGTAAAAGCTGCCAATTTAAAAACCTATAGCTATACCGATATACAACCTGCTTCGGAGTTTAGCTACTACAGGCTGAAAATGGTTGAAATGGATGGATCTTACAAATACAGCTATGTAATAAGTGTGAAGAGCAAATTAACCATGAATATTTCCCTGTCGCCCAACCCGGTTAAAAATATACTAACGGTTCAGCATCCGAAAGCCGGCGTAGCAGGACATGTTCAAATCATAAGCGCAAACGGACAAACATTAAAAGACATCCGGTTGTCGGCCAATGCGGTTATTTCAACTATTGATATGAGTGGTTTTACAAGCGGCCTTTACCATATTGTTTACAGAAGTGGTTCTGATGTGTTCAGCAAAACAGTTTTAAAACAGTAGACGGTATATATTTTGTTTTTGATGAGAAAGACCGCCGGAGTAAGATCCGGCGGCTTTTTTGTTAAATACACAGGGATAATATTTTGATTTTTGTAATGCAACTGGTGGTATAACATTTGCATGTTAGCCCAAAGGCTCTGCAATGGATACCCGTTTACAACATCTTACTGCCATACAGCTTAGAAGCATAATCATTACTGAAATGAGAAAATTTGCGCTTGCCCTTGAATACGGCTCTACCGTCAGCGACCTGCAGGAAATACGGGAACAGATCAGGTTGCTTACCGATGCGCTTGCTATTAAAGAAAAAGAAGATATGCAGAAGCAAATTGTAGAAAGTGCTCCCCATTCAAATTTAGCGCTGTAGCCTGATCAATAACAATAACCAGATTCATTAAGGGGGTGATGAGAAAATAATAAAGCTACAATCAGGGCCTTAACCAGACCGCAGTGTTTTCACACCCGGTTTCCTCTTTCTTTCATTTTGACTGTTATGTACTTATTATTTTTTGTGAATTATTACTGATGCGCTGGTACCAGTTTATACACTTTGCCTGTATTACCCTGTGGGCCAACCATGGAGGATACAGTTAGATAAATTTCTCCTTCGTTGTCCTGACCAAATCCTCTCAGATAATAACCTACATCATCAGGATTGCTTTTAAGCGACACTTCTTCATGATGCCAGTTGCCGACCGGTCCATGCGGGGTGGCTATAAATAGTTCACCATCGGCTGTTGTGGGGGTTTGTGAAAAAGTTCCAAATACGTATTTACCTTCCCAGCCTTTAATAGCATGTCCGCGATAAACATGACCGCCAACTACAGTAGTAGCCTTTCCGCCTGCCGGATTTTGCCAGTTATTCAATTCAATTACCGGATCGATCAATGGATTGCCCATAGTATCTACCGAAGGACAGGAAGCTAACACTGTATCATTATTTGCTGCGTTAAAACAATGCCTTCCTTCCTTTACATTCCATCCATAATTACCGCCTTTTGTTACCACACTTACTTCTTCCCACAAAACCTGTCCGGCATCACCCGCAATTAGCCAGTGCGCTCCACCCATATCAAACGAGAACCGATAGGGATTGCGAAAACCAAATGCATAGATCTCATCTCTGCCCGGTTTATTTACAAATGGGTTATCTGCCGGTATGCCATAAGGTTCACCCGAGTTTACATCAATACGTAAAATATCACCGAATAAATTAGCTTCAATATCCTGTCCGTTTCCTCCGGCATTGGCCGCATACCAGTCTTCCACATGTGCCGGGGCTACATCATTAGCGGCGCCACCATCACCTATAGAGATATATAGATACCCATCCGGTCCAAAAGCCAGCGTTCCGCCATTGTGATTGAATTGGGGATCGTCCCATTCAAGGAGTACTGTTTCAGAGGCCATGTTGGCTACCAGTGCATCTGCTGCAACAGTGAATTCTGAAATACGGCTTAGGTTGTTCCATAAAACGCCAGTAGTTGGTCCGCCTGCCCGTGGCGGTAGCTGATAATAAACAAAAAAGCGACCGTTCACTTTAAAATCAGGGTGAAAGGCGAGGCCCAATAAACCGCGTTCATCAAAGGCAGGATTCAATGTTACCAGTTTACTGGTGAGATCGAGAAAAGGAGTGGTGCGCTTATTACCATCTTTATCAATGACCCATACCAATCCGATCTGGTCAACTACATAAAGGCGTTCGCTGTTGCGTGAAGCAACAACCTGTATAGGCGATACAAAATTATCGGCTACCAGTTGTATATCAACTGCTTTCATTTTGGGTACGTCATGTTTTTTACAGTGCAATAATAGTGTGCTTAACAATACAATAACGGCCAGCCCGGTGAATGTAGAAATCAAACGGCTGGCAAGGTTAGGTAGGTTGCTCCTCATAACAATAAATTTATTAGTTAAAATAAAACAATACAGTAGAACCCCATCTTCCGGTATACCGGCATTCAGGCGGGATATTGCTTAACAATATCAAAAAGGTTTTTTTAAGGATAACTCATAATGAGGTGGGTAAAATCCTCCATGATCTTCCTTGCTTCATGGGGAACAACGGGTAGAAATAAAAAGGCTATTTATTAGTTGTGTGGAGATTGGTTTAATAGATATGCAAAATTTGTTCCTGTTACATTGTTGTAATTTAAATCAACTGTTGGGAACAGGTTTTGCTTAATATGGTTTTTCACATAAAAATAGTTACCATGAAAAGAATGATTTTGTTTCTGATGTCAACCTTTCTGACCGTAAGCGTGTTGCAGGCACAAAAACCAGAAGTTATTACAAAGGACAAAGCAGGCTGGCAAAAGATAGGGGATGCGAAAGTTGATTTTAAAACAGACAGGGATAAGTTTATTATAATTGGAAAAGACAAGTTTAAATCACTGAAGGTAAAAGCCAAGGATGCGCCTGTTGTTATTGAAAGTATGCAGGTGGAATATGAAGGGGACGTGAAAGAGGAAATTGCTTTAGCTTCTGAGCTTAAAGCCGCAACAGAGAGCAAGGTAATTGAACTTAAGAACAGTTATTCAGGAATAAAGAATGTAACCTTCGTTTATCGCACCGTCCCGAGTTCAGGTGTTACAAAGGCAGAAATTGAATTGTGGGGATTGAAATAATAATGAGTTCTATGGGGCTCTCTTTATGATAAAGCGTGTGTTATACATTCACAGGGCAATAGCAGCTTCCAGGTTGGTAGCTGCTATTTTTTTAAGGGAGTTTAATGTAGAAATAAATGCGCAAAAAAGTAAAGTGGCGCTTACTCTCAATTCGCCTGTTGGAAAAGCCCCTGAAAAAAAATATTTTAAAAAAAAGTTGGCGTGAAATATAAATATCGTAATATTGCGATAGATATGGGAATTACAAAATCGGAAATATTTACTGATAAACAGAATAAGCTGGCTCAAATGATGAAGGCATTAGCTCATCCGGCACGTATTGCCATTCTACAGCATTTAATAAAAGCGCAGGCATGCATTTGCGGCGATCTGGTAGATGAGTTAGGGCTTGCGCAGGCAACTATTTCCCAACATTTGAAAGAACTGAAAAATGTAGGGTTAATTCAGGGAACTATAGAAGGAACGAGTGTATGTTACTGTATTGATCCAAAAGTATGGAAGCAATACAAAGCCGCTTTCGAGACGTTCTTCATTGCTTACGAAAACGGCGGGTCCTGCTGTTAAATTTTTTTGTTTATATCTATCGCAATATTGCAATAAACCAATAAACATTTTTTATGACAACTGATCAGGAATTAAAAGATATTGTAAGGCAGAAATATAGTGAGATCGCATTGCAGGATAAGGAAACCAATCAATCATCCTGCTGCGGTTCCGGTTGTTGCTCAGGGGAAGTATACAACATCATGACAGATGATTATAGCAAGCTGGAAGGGTATAATCCCGATGCTGACCTGGGTTTAGGCTGTGGGCTGCCTACGCAGTTTGCAAAAATAAAAAAGGGCGATGTTGTAATTGATCTGGGTTCCGGAGCAGGAAATGATGCATTTATTGCCAGGGCAGAAACCGGTGAAACGGGAAAAGTGATCGGCATTGATTTTACACCTGCCATGATCGCTAAAGCCAGGGAAAATGCAGAAAAGTTAGGTTTTCATAATGTAGAATTCAGGCAGGGCGATATTGAAAGTATGCCGGTTACTTCCAATATAGCCGATGTAATTGTAAGTAATTGCGTGCTTAACCTGGTGCCGAATAAGGATAATGTATTTAAAGAAATATTTCGGGCATTGAAAGCAGGTGGGCATTTCAGTATTTCTGATATCGTGCTTGAAGGAACATTGCCCGCCAATATTCAGCAGGCAGCGGAAATGTATGCCGGATGCGTTTCTGGCGCCATTCAAAAGCAGGTATACCTGGAGTTGATCAAACAAAATGGATTTGAGAATATTACTATTCAGAAGGAAAAGGCAATACACATTCCCGATGATATATTATTAAACTATTTATCTGAAGCCGGGGTGCAACAATTTAGAAACAGCAATATAGGTGTTTTTAGTATTACGGTATATGCAGAAAAGCCGGTACTTGCAAAATCGTGCTGTGGTCCGGAGTGCTGCAATTAATAATTATAAAAATCATTATTATGAAGATTATCCAGGCAAATCAAACGCACCGGTTAGCGATCATTGAATTACTTAAAGGGGAGAAGTTACCAGTAGAAGATTTGCCTGGTAATCTTGATCATTTTTTTGTTGCCTTAAATGGGGGGGAAGTGGTTGGCGCCATAGGGTTGGAACACTACCCGCCATTTGGGCTCCTGCGCTCAATGGTGGTTCGGAAAGATCACCGCAATCAAAAGGTTGCAGCCGCATTGGTTGAAATTCTGGAAAAACATGCAGCTGACTTAAAAATTGATAGGGTCTATCTGCTAACAGAAACCGCATCAGCTTATTTTGATAAAAAGAACTATCAGCGGGTAGAACGTACAGACGTACCTGACGAAATAAAACGATCTACCGAATTTAGCAGTGTATGTCCGGTAAGTGCTATAGCCATGAAAAAAACTTTATAACATCAAAATTATTGCTACTAATGAGTGCAGATAATTGTAATCTGGTAGTTGAACGAAAAAAACTTAGCTTTCTGGACCGGTATCTTACGGTATGGATTTTCTCTGCAATGGCTTTAGGGATCGCTGCAGGATTTTTTATTCCGTCCATGCCATCAGTAATCAACAGTTATTCCAGTGGTACAACCAATATTCCGCTTGCCATTGGGCTTATTCTGATGATGTACCCGCCGCTGGCTAAAGTACGGTATGAAAAAATGGGTGAAGTATTTAAGAATACTAAAATACTGGGTACTTCACTCTTACTGAACTGGGTGATCGGCCCAGTGCTAATGTTCTTTCTGGCTATATTGTTTTTAAATGGATTTCCTGAGTATATGATTGGCCTGATATTGATCGGGCTGGCTCGCTGTATAGCGATGGTTATTGTATGGAATGAATTGGCCGAAGGTAACCGGGAATACGCTGCCGGTCTGGTGGCGTTAAACAGCATATTCCAGGTCGTTTTCTTTAGTGTTTATGCATATGTTTTTATCACTGTATTACCACCTTTATTTGGTCTTAAAGGGTTAGAGGTAAATATTACCATAGGTCAAATTGCCGAAAGTGTTGCCATATACCTGGGTATACCGTTTGTGGCCGGCGTTATTTCCAGACTTGTATTATTAAAGATAAAAGGGGAGACCTGGTATCAAACCCGCTTTATACCAGTTATTTCTCCCATTACGCTGATAGCTCTTTTGTTTACCATCATTGTCATGTTCAGTCTGAAAGGAGAACTTATTTTGCGAATTCCAATGGACGTGCTGCGGATTGCAATTCCCCTGGTTATTTATTTTGCCATTATGTTTTTGGTAAGTTTCTTTTTGGGAAAAGCATTGGGGGCAGACTATTCAAAAAACGCATCAATAGCATTTACTGCGGCAGGAAATAATTTCGAGTTAGCTATTGCAGTGGCCATTGGTGTTTTTGGAATAAACAGTGGTCAGGCATTTGCCGGAGTGATCGGGCCTCTGGTAGAAGTGCCAGCTTTGATTGCTCTGGTGAACGTAGCATTTTGGTTGCGTAGGAAGTATTATAATTCTTCCACCGATTTACAAACAATATGATCTGATAAAAAGTATTAATTCTATAATTATACACGTATGAAGTTGTTTTCTGCATTCTTAAGCTTATTCACCTTATTTCTTTTTTGCTCGTTTATGACCAACAAACCAAAAGCTAACCGGGAACTTTCTCCTGTACTCAATGACTACATTGAAAATGCCAAAAAGGACTTTGATAAGATTCCGGCCGATAGAAAGGAGCAGCTTAAAAAAATAGCCTCGTATGTACAAGCAAAATTGAATGCTGAAAAAAAGGCTGGTTTGATTTTTATTTGTACGCATAATAGCAGAAGAAGCCATATGGGACAGTTATGGGCGTATGCTGCTGCTAACTATTATGGAATTAAAGGCATTTCCAGCTTCTCTGGAGGTACAGAAGCTACAGCATTCCATCCAAATGCAATAAAAGCATTGACTAATGCAGGATTTTCTATTACTAAAAAAGGAGAAGGTTCCAATCCAAAGTATGAAGTAAAGTATGCCGCCGATGCACCTGCGGTAACCGTGTTTTCAAAAAAGTATATGGATGCGCCTAACCCAACTACCAATTTTGTAGCTATCATGACTTGTTCTCAGGCAAATGAGGCCTGTCCGGTTGTTCATGGAGCATCTGTCAAAATTGCTATCCCTTATGAAGATCCTAAGCAGGCAGACGGTAAGCCTAATCAGGATGACGTTTATAATGAACGCTGCAGGCAGATCGCTACGGAAATCCTTTATGCATTCTCTTTAGTAAAAGATACGAATTGAGAAGTCTCATATATTAATATCAGAAAACCAGAGAAATGAAAATTGCCCTTTTTTCAGACATACATGCCAATCTGCCTGCATTGGAATCCTTTTTTAAAGACCTTGACAGCAAATCACCAGACGCGGTATATTGCCTGGGTGATCTGGTAGGTTATAATATATGGCCTAACGAAGTAATAGATGAAATACGCAAAAGAAATATTCCAACAATAGCCGGTAATTATGATTTTGGCATAGGCAGGAGCATTGATGATTGTGGTTGCGCTTATAAAACGGATGAAGAAAAAGCCAATGGCGCAATCTCTATTTCCTTTACCAACCAGATTGTAAAAGAAGAACAGCGGAAATATTTACGCACTTTGCCTGCCCATCTCAAAGTTGAGTTTCAGTTAAACAACGATAAATTAAACCTGCTGTTAGTGCATGGTAGCCCTCGTAAAATAAACGAATACCTGTTTGAGGACCGGGAGGAAAAAAGCATGTTGCGCATTATGCAGGATGCGGATGCCGATATTATGTGCTTTGGTCATACACATAAACCATATCATCGGGTTTTAGCAATTAATGAAGATGGAAAAGAACGTTACAGGCATGCCATTAACATCGGGTCGGTAGGAAAACCAAAAGACGCTGATCCAAGAGGCGGTTATGTTCTGTTGCATATAAATGACCATAGCAGTATACACGAAAAAGATTCCATAAAAGTGGAGTTTAGCCGCTTTGAATACGATGTAGAAAGAGCGGCAAAGGCGATAGAAGATAGTCTTTTACCGAATGCTTATGCAGAAAGTTTGAGAAAAGGGGTTTAAAAAATTCTCTTAAAATGAAAGTGTATGTAAGTCAGCAGCATGCCAAAAAATATTAAGATGCCTGCGAGCCAGGTTAAATTATCCTGGGTGTCTCTCACTATTCTTACAATATGAAAGGCGAGCACGCCCCAAAGTGCAGCGGCAAATACGATAAATGCAGCTTTGAACAATTTGCTTTTAAAAAATAAAAAAAATGCAAGCTGGTACACTGCGATTATAATACCCAGTGCAATTGCCAGCAACCAGCCAATTTTTACCGTATTGTGTAGATTGAAATACCTGATAACGCCAATGGCTGTAATTATTGCCAATGCAAAGAATTCAGTAAGTACAGGGATTTTTTTTCTTTCAAAAAGGTCTGCCATGGGATAATAAAATTGGTTACCAGCCAAACGCTTCCCAAATATATAGTTCAGCCTTAATGAACCAGTATAGCTGTAAAGAACATATTAGCCAGCTAAATACTACTACTTAGTAGCGTTAGGAACTATTGCTGATTTATTGGGTGTTGGGTTTTATTCTATTTAACGCCAGGATGCTGGTTTTGGTATGGCCTTAATTTCATGAGAAGCAGTATTGGGGAGTGAGTGGCGCGGTTTATCTAAATGACCTTTCCATTTCCAGCAGCTTTTTTTTGCGCCAGATGCCGCCGCCATAGCCTGTTAGTTCGCCATTGCTGCCAATTACCCGGTGGCAGGGAATAATAATAGAAATTTTGTTCATGCCGTTCGCATGGGCAACGGCTCTTATTGCGCTGTGGACTCCCAGGATCCCGGCTTGTTGTTTATAGCTTCTTGTTTCACCAAAAGGAATTTTTTGCAATGCGGTCCAGGCCTTTTGCTGAAACTCAGAACCAGGTGTGCATAACGGAACGGTAAAGGTTTTTCGGCGGCCCTCAAAATATTCGCCCAGTTCTTTTTCTAAAATGGAAAAATGCCTGTTGTTGCCTTGAACAATAGTAGCGTTGAATTTCCCGCAGAGGTCTTTAAATTCTGTTTCCAGCATTTTTCTATCTGTGAACTCCAGGAGGCAAATGCCTTCCTCAACAGCGCAGGCATACATAGTGCCCAAAGGCGTTTCCAGCCTTTTCAGGTCTATTATTCTTTTGGTCTTACTGTTTTTAGGGGAAACACCAAACAGCGTCTTAAAAGAGTCGCCAAAGCCGCTGAGGGAGTCGTATCCGGTATCGAAGGCAGTATCGGTAACGGTTTGCCCATCCTGGATCTTTTTAAAAGCGGTATTGATGCGTAGCATACGTTGGTAGGCGTGAAAGGTTAGGCCATAGTTTTTCATGAACCAGCGCCTTACCTGGCTCGGCTCCAGTTGTCTTTGCCGCAGGTCGTGGTCTTTGAACTTACGGGCAGGGTTGTTATACAGGTCATCCATCAGTTGTTTGATGGCAGGCGGGGTTTCATTCAGTTTTTCCATGGGGTTGCAGACCTTGCAGGGACGATATCCTTTCAGGATGGCTTCCTTGGCCGTAGTGAAAAACTCCACGTTTTCTCTTTTGGGTTTCCGGGCCCTGCAGGAAGGGCGGCAAAAGATGCCGGTAGTCTTTACTGCCGTAAAAAAAACACCTTCGAACGAAGTGTCTTTATTCACGATGGCTTCGTACATGATGTCTGCTGAAAGTTCCATGACATATCTTATTTACGGTGTAAAATTATTGATACGGCTTCCGGCAAACAACCGGAAAATGAACAAGTATTTTTGGGGTAAACTACAATTTTAGATTTTACTTGATTTATTACAATTTTTTGTAAAGCTGTTTAGTAAATAACCAATTGAACTAATTAATTACAGTAAAAATGCAACTATTACTGCCGTTTTAATAATTTGATAATAAGCACTGTGCTTCATTCCAAATTAAATTTGTCCCGATTTTTAAATTCACATATTTTTTTATAAAATTTGCGGTAAGTGTGATGCTTTACAGAGCCGTTTTGCTCTATCCTGATCCTTTATAACCAACCTTGTCTCACCTAAGGTTTTGTACCAGCAATCCAATGGGGGGATGCACAAAGCCAACACCTTACCACTAATTGCTCTACCTTTTATAGCCACAACCTGGAGTTTGTAGCTTGATTTTATATTCATATTTATTTTAATGTTTTAATGAAACCGGCCCGCTATTCTGAAGATAAGCTGATAAAGCAATTTAACAAGGGAGACCGTCAGGCGCTCACCAGGGTGTATGACATGTGGTTCTCGAACCTGTGTTATTTTGCTTACCGGGTTACCGGCGATATGGCCGAAGCGGAAGATATTACGGTAACAACTATGCAGTCGTTACTGAGCAGGCATGAACGTTTTGAAACGATGTCGAACATCAAGGCCTTTTTATATATAACTGCAAGGAATAAGTGCCTGAAGTATCTTCAGTCGGAACAAAAGCAAAAAGCCTCACATAAAGAGATGTATGAATTACATGGAGAGGCTGATGAATATGTGCTTGCGCAAATGATAAAGGCGGAGATGATGAAGGAGATCTATAAAGAAATAGAAAATCTTCCGCCCAATAGAAAAGATGTTTTCAAGCTGTTTTATATTGAAGGTTTGGATGTAAGCGAGATTGCAGACAAGCTGAAAATGACACCAGGCGCGGTAAGTACCGCCAAGTTCAGGGCATTGGAACAATTGCGAAATATTATTTACGATAAAAAGCTCCTTCCTGCCATAGGGATCATCCTGGTTATAAGAGAAGTATTTTTTTAAATTTCCTCATTACTTTCTGTTCATAATTTCTTAACACACGTGCTGTTTTTAACGTGCTTGCGCTGTATTTACAATCAACATTTCTTCAGTTATCCACAATTATAAAAATATTCCGGTTTACCTGTAAGATTCGATCGTGATTAGGGTTTCTATGTATGAAGGGCATTTGGTAAGCCCTTTAAATGAATAACCAGGTTGAAATTAATTACTGTTAAAAACAAGGTATAGTGCATGCATGAGAAGGCTGATGATATTATTTTAATGGAAAGGGTAGAAGAGGTTGCCACCCTTTTACATAAGTTTCTAAAGGATGAATTATCTCCGGAAGAGAAAACACGTCTCGATTCCTGGGTAAACCAGTCTACACTAAACAGGGCGATCTTCCAGGAAGTATCAGATAAAGATACAATGACCGCAGCCGTCAGGGAATATTACCAACTCCTGCAACAAATAGAAGAAATTCGCAAACGACATTCAGCAGAACGAGCCAGGGTTATTGACATGTTTTCAAAAAAAACAGTATGGCCCCGGTATGTAGCGGCAGCATCTATTATTTTATTAATTACCCTCGGTGGTTACTTTTACATTAATAAAGAGAAACCGCAACAGGAGGCTGCTACTGCATCTACAACACCTTCGGGTAATAACGATATACCACCCGCCGGCAATAAAGCTACACTTACACTTGCTAATGGATCGCAGATCGTATTGACCGATGCTGATAACGGCGTGGTTGCCCATGAGGGAAAAACCACGATCAATAAAAATCAGGATGGTCAGTTGGAATATAATGCTGCGTTTGCCGGTGAACCAACACTTGCCTACAATACGGTTACTACACCCAAAGGGGGCAAGTACCAACTGATACTGCCAGATGGAAGTAAGGTATGGCTGAATGCCGCCTCCTCATTACGATTTCCAATAGCATTTACGGGAGAAAAACGGACCGTTGAATTAACGGGAGAGGCTTATTTTGAAATAGCACCCCTAACCCCTAAAGGGGAATCTAAAAAAATGCCATTTATAGTAAAGATCAATACAACTACCGGGGATGGGGGCGAAGTGGAGGTTTTGGGAACACATTTTAATATCAATGCGTATAGCGATGAAAAACGCGTGAAAACAACGCTGCTGGAAGGAAGTGTGAAAGTCACTTCTTCCGGTAGCGTAAAAGCCAAAATGCTACAACCCGGGCAGCAGGCAATACTCAACACAGCATTGAACGATATAAATGTAATTAATAAAGAGAATGCTGAATCGGCCATTTCATGGATCAGGGGAAAATTTGCTTTTGAAAGTGCGTCATTCAATAGCATGATGCAGGAGCTTTCGAGATGGTATGATGTGCAGGTAAAGTATGAAGGGGCCGTTCCCGGGAATACGATTACGGGAGAGGTAGACAGGACGATCCCGCTCACCGAGTTGCTTTCTATTTTGGAAAAGATGGGAAATACGCGGTTTAAAATTGAAGGCAGGACTGTTAAAGTAATGCCGGAATAACAATAGAACGTTTTGATATAGCATAATAGACTGCCTTTGGGCAACTAAAGCCTTATCCGGTTGAAGGGTACCGATAACCCTTCGAATAAGGTTAAACCAATCCTAACAACATTAGTTGCTGCCACGATTGAAAAAGTTCCATTCCATTAAACTAGTCCACCAATGGGTAACTGATTGCCTTTTTTCTCCTTCCCCTTTAGGGGGAGGCTGGGAGGGGGTAAAAAAGCCGGAAGTGTTGGAAGCACTACCGGCCGGTAATAAAGGTTAACCAAAATGGAAGTTGTTGTTATTATTTAATTAACCTAAACTAAGCAAAACTATGCAAGTTTTTGCACAGGGCAAAGTCTGTCCCGCCAGCAGCGGGAGTGAACCAAAACCGCTTAACAAGGCTGCAACAAAAATTATGCGGATCATGAAACTGACTGTTATTTTACTGACCGTAGCTATGCTGCAGGTAAATGCAAATGGTTTCTCACAAACCATTACCTTTTCCGGTAAAAATGTGCCGCTCGAAAAGATCTTTTCCATTATCAAGACCCAGGCAGGATTTGGCTTTTTTTATTTTGATGAACAATTGAAGGATGCCAAAAAAGTTACCATCAATGTAAAGAATGCCGCAGTAGAAGAAGTGCTTTCGATCTGTATGAAAGATCAACCTTACGACTACACGATAAAAGGAAAGACCATCTTCATTATTAATAAGCAGAAGAAAGAAAAAACCAGCGCAAGCGCCATCACCAACGAACAAGGCGATAAACGTATAAACATCAGCGGGAGAGTAACCGGCGAACAGGGCGAGCCGGTCATTGGTGCTACCATTACAATAAAAGGCACAGAGGTAGCCACCACTACCAATGAGAGAGGACAATTTACTTTAAACGATGTAGACGAAGATGCAGTGTTGATAATTACAAATGTGAGCTATCAAAGTCAGGAGATAGCTTTAAGGGGTAGGAGTAGTGTGGAGGTGCGGATGCGGGTGAATGCGGGGAATTTGGACGAGGCGGTGGTTGTGGCTTATAATACTACTACGCAGCGGAAGAATGTGGGAGCGGTGACGGTGGTGAAGGGGGAGCAGATTGCTACGTTGCCGAATCGGTCATTTGATAAGAGTTTGCAGGGGTTAGTGCCGGGGTTGTTGGTGACATCGGGTACTAGTTTGCCGGGTGGTGGTGTAGGCAATTTTATCTTACGTGGTATTGCCACAGCGGCCGATCCTATAAATGGATCAACGGTGCGCAATCCATTAATTGTAGTTGACGGTGTTCCTATTTCTCAAGATCAGTTTCAAACTTTTATAGAAGGACCTAATGTACCAATTTCTAACCCCCTGGCCCAACTGAACACTTCGGATATAGAAACGATATCTGTGCTGAAAGATGCATCGGCAATCGCATTATACGGTTCAAGAGCAAGTAATGGTGTAATTGTAATTACTACTAAAAGAGGAAAAGCAGGTAAAACTAATTTTAGCTTCAGGCATCAAACAGATCTTGCATCAAGATATATGGGTAAAACCAAAATGCTTAACCAGCAGGAATATCTTGACTTATTATTTGAATCATACAGAAATTTAAATTCTCCCGATTATCCTGATGATGCTTCTATTTATGCCGATTTAAGAAAGAAATTTCCAGTTATTGTAAATGCCCCAGGCGATACCAGCTTTTATCCTCAGGCAGATTGGTATGGTGAATTGTTTCGCAAAACTGCACTGACTTTTTCCAATGAACTTTCAATGTCGGGTGGTAGCGAGAAAAGTAATTTTTACCTGAACCTTGAATACACTAAACAAAATGGTATTGTAAAGGCAACAGGATATGACCGTAAATCATTACGTTTTAATTTTGAGAACCGTCCTGCTACCTGGCTTAAGCTGGGAATAAACAGTACTTTATCTTATAACGTACAAGACTATGGAGGCTCCAATCGTAGCTATAATGGAACCGTTGTGAATCATTTATCTCCACTTAATCCCATACGCGATACCGACGGTAATTATGTGTTAAATTACCGTGCAGGTGGCGGCCCTTCGAATGCTTCCCTTTTCGCTAATCCTGCTGCCCAAGCTGAATTTAATACTAACCGAAATACAGCTTACCGGGGGCTTACTAATCTTAATGGTGAAATTAGTTTTCTGAAATATTTTAAGTTCAATACAATTGCTGGTGTTGATTTTATGTTGACAGAAGCAAAAGAAAAGGCTGATCCGAGAATGGTAGATATTGGTGGCGATCAGACAACAATATCGGGAATAGGCCGGGTGGAAGAACAGAGTTTAAGAAGAATAAACCTGATCTCTACCAATATGATGCGCTATATCAGAACTTTCCACAATGATCATGCAATCAATTTACTGATAGGTCAGGAAGCGCAGATACAAACTCAGAAGCATAGTTTAATTGCTGTAAAGAGATTAAGCTTGCCCTATTATGACCAAATCAACAGCAACGGGGTATTGCCATTGCGGCAATCAGTAGGTAATTTCAAAGAAACGCTTTTATCATTTTTTGGACAGGCTAATTATGGGTTTAAAAATAAATATTTTTTATCTGGAAGTGTACGTAAAGATGGTTCGTCAAGGTTTGGAAAAGACAAACAATATGGCACCTATTGGTCGGCAGGAGCTGGTTGGGTTGTTACCGGAGAAGAATTTATGAAAGGCAGTTCTTCCTGGCTTAATTATCTGAAGTTGAGAGGTAGTGTAGGGGCTGCCGGAAACGCAGGGGCCATCAATGCTGTTACAAAGTTTGATGAGATGAATTCTTTGGTTTTTTTAGGCGGTACAGCCATGACGGCCTCAGACAGGCCCGGTAACCCAGATATAAAATGGGAGCAAACCTTTTCCTGGGATGCGGGGTTAGAGACGCGACTATGGAAGGAAAGGATAAGCTTTACTGCCGATGTGTACAAGCGCAAGACAAAAGACCTTATTTATTTAATACCCCTGGTGGCAAGTACCGGGTATACAGACGTGCTGCAAAATATTGGTGAGATTGAAAATCACGGCGTTGAATTGTCGCTTTCTGTCAATGTCATCAAAAATAGAAATTGGAGTTGGATAATTGATGCCAATTGGAGTACCAACCAAAATAAACTGGTTAAAGCAAATGTTCCTGTTGCTAGTTTGTTTTTAAGCACCATAGGTAACAAGGAAGGGGAGAATTTCAATTCTTTTTATATGCCAATATGGGCAGGCGTAAATGCAGCCGATGGAAGTCCTCAATGGCTCGACTCCGCAGGTAATGTCGTTACTGCATATCCAGGCGCAATTAAGCATAGGAAATTCGTTGGTAAACCACAACCCGATGGTTTTGGTGGTGTGTCAACAAGATTGATATATAAAGCTTTCGAATTTTCAGCCAGATTTTATTACCAATACGGTTATCAGCTGATGATCCAGGATGACCTGGTAAGTGATGGGGCTATTCCTTATATTAACCAGGATAGAAGAGCGCTTGATCGTTGGCAAAAACCAGGCGACAATGCTACAAATCCCAAGCGTATACTCAATAATCCAAGCGGCTCAGCAACATACCGACCATCTACCCGCTATTTGTTCGACGGCGATCATATCCGTTTGCAGAATGTAACTATAACCTACAACGTTCCAAAAGCAATAGTAGAGCGTTTGCATATGACTGGGATACGGCTGCTTGTACAGGGAAATAATCTTGGGTTGCGGACCAAATATCCAGGAATGGATCCTGATTTAGTGAATACTATTGGCGGAACAGACATCAGCTTGTTTCCTTCACAGCGCTCTTTTTCGTTTGGAATAAATGCAAATTTTTAGTTGAAAAAAGTTGAAATAATTAATCTATGAAATGTCTCAAATATATATTCACGGTGATGGTACTAAATGCCATCATGCCTTCCTGTAAGAAGGACTTCCTCACTGTGCCCAACAAAAATGTTATTTTACGCCAGGCATATGTTGTTGATCTTAAAACGACTGGTGATTATCTTAATGGGGTGTATACCCGGCTCCCAGCTTTTTTTGATTGGGGGGGGATAAATTATCCGGAAATGGTTGCTGACAACATTAAGCCTATGACAGGCCTTGGTTTATTAGAGCCGTATTATCTGTGGAGTCAACAAGCCAATGATTCGAGAGGCCGCTCATTTGATATAATGGGAGTAAATGCTAACGGAGGTTGGATAGTAGGAATTAATATAGCACAAGCGTGCAGTTTTGTATTGGAAAACGTGGATAAGTATAAGGAGCAGAATCCCCAGTTAGCTGATAATTTTAAAGGGCAGGCTTATGCATTAAGGGCTTTGGTCCATTTTGCAATGGTAAATATATTTGCCCAATCTTATTTTTTTACGCCCGATGCCTCTCATCCGGGAATACCTTATGTTAATTCCTCTGATTGGGCCGAGCCCGCCACCCGTGCAAGTGTAGCAAAGGTTTACGAACAAATAATTGCTGATCTGAACAATGCCATAACATTATTGCCTGTTCAGCAGTCAGCTCCTGAAGATTTTAAGCATTCACTATTTGGCAAATTTGCTGCTAAAGCGCTATTAGCAAGAGTACACCTTTTTAAGGGTGATTGGATGGTATCTAAAAACCTGGCGGTGGAAGTAGCTTCTGCAGTTCCGGTTATGAGCATAAATGAAGGTTATCCATCCCGGTTGTTCACCAACTCAGAAACTGAAGCCTTGTTTCAATTGCCACCTTCTGATCGTTCTGTCTCGAAAAGTGCAGGCACCTATTTTACTGCTTTTAGCGCTACTTTATATGGGGGAGATTATCATGTACTATTTGCTACAAACGATATTGCTTCAATTATAAAAGAAAATCCATTGGATGCAAGAAATAGCTGGGTTCAACGAAGTGGCTCAGACTGGAATATTAAAAAATTCCCTAAAAATGTGATACCCGGGTTTCCTCAACCTGAGGGCTCTTATTTTCAGACTTTGTTACGATCCTCGGAGATGTATCTAACTGTCGCAGAGGCTTCGGCAAAATTAGGAGATGAAGTAACTGCAAGAGCATACCTGGATAACATCAGGCAAAGGGCATTGCCAACAGGAGCGCCTACTACAGCTACAGGATCAGCCCTGCTTGATTCTATTTATAAAGAGCGTCGTAAGGAACTTGCATTTGAAGGAATAAGGATGTTTGATATCCAGCGTTTGAAGCAAGCGGTAAAAAGAGTAGATGCTCCTCTTAGCGTTCAAAACCTGCCTTTTGGAAGTAATAAAGCTATTGCTCCTATTCCTACATCGGATGTAGAAAAGGGGGGGATGCCGCAAAATCCAGGGTACTAATAGTGATAACAAAAAGTAAAATGAAAATGAAGAGTGTAGCATTGGTAATATCAATGACATTATTATGTGTACATGTACATGCTATAGCACAGATTAAGCCAGGAAATATTACTGTAGCAATGAATAATAATTCCGCTGGATCAAACGATTCGATACAGGCTAATTTTGCACCTATAACTCCCATAGGTACAAGGCTTGAATGGAATTCCTATAAACAGAAGCTCTCGGGCGGGAAAGCAACATGGATCTATAAAACAGCGCAATACGTTTATATTGTATTGCCTTTTTTAACAGGTCCAAATCAATTTTGGGTGGCGGAGCCTGGAGATAGCATTATTATATCGATTAATAACCATAATGTTCAGTTCTCTGGTAAAAGCGCTGATTTGTTTAATTTACAGCACGAACTTTTTTCTATTAAAGAAAAGATGAAAGCGCCTACCAAAGAGCCGATATTGATTTACCCATTAACCGCTGCACAATATTTTGAATGGATAAGTTGGTTGGATGAATATGAGCAACGATTCACCGGCTTAATTAATTCTTATGAAGGCCGAGTGTCGAAGGGAATGTTAACCTTTCTTAAAGAAAGATATTTGGATAGGATTGTAACGCGGTTTGAAGATCTTTTTACTAAACTCGAGAGATTTGCAAAAAAAGATAGTCTTCAAACTATCACTAAAAATGATCTTAGTGTTATATATGATTCCACCATTGCGCATAAAATAAATAAATGGTTTCCTTATACTACTGATGGTTTCGTGGGTGAGTGGTCAATTTTTAAGAAGAGCATTGCGAGAAAATATAATTTTCAATTCGATAAAGATCCGCTTAATTCTGAGACAAAACGTAAAATGTTGTATTATGAAAAAGGACTAAGTTTATATAAAAATAAGCCTTTGTCACGCCAGCAATTCCTGGCAAGGTTCCTGGTTGAAGACATGATGCATGATGTAAAATTCGGTCCTGAATTAAAGGAAATGCTTGATAAATATTATGCTGAGCCCGGGTATCCAAAATACAAAGCCTATGTGAAGGAATATGAGACGAAGGGCCGGAAAGTTAGAACAGGCAAACGGCCATCTGAGTTTATATTAACCGACACAGAAGGTAAAGTATTTTCAAGCGAACAGTTAAAAGGCAAAATCGTACTAATTGATTTCTGGTTCACCGGGTGCCTCGGTTGTGTAGAATTGACTCCCGTTCTTAAAAAAATAGAAAACGAGTTTGCAGATACCAATATTGTGTTCCTGAGCATTTCCGCAGATAAGGAAAAAGCAAAATGGTTAAAGAGTATTAAAGAGAAAAAATATACTACCGGCCAGGGAATTAATTTGTATACCAATGGTAAAGGGATGGACGATATTATGTTGTATGATTTTGGAATAAATTCTTATCCTACACTTTTTTTGTTAGACGATCAGTTTAGAATAGTTGAAAATCCTTTACCAAATCCCCGCCGGGATGATGGTAAATATCTCATTGAGTTGATTCGCCGCCAGCGGGCAGAGATGAACGACGGTCCTTATGTGTTCTATGGAAAAGATGCGACTACATCTTATTCATTCAATAGTTCGGAGGTTGTTGTAAAGTCTTTTAAAGATGTAATGCCGCAGTTTCCTGTTCAAACAGATGGTAAAAAAATTTTCAATGTACAATTGAAAGATGAGTTAAAAATAGAAGAATCAGAATTTTCACGTCCTGAAAAACTGTTTGTGCTTTCCGATATAGAAGGAAATTTTATGGCGCTAAGAAATTTGCTTCAATCCAATAAAATCATAGATGAAAACTATAACTGGACTTTCGGGAATGGGCATCTTGTTTTCAACGGTGATATGTTCGACCGTGGAGATCAGGTTACCGAATGTTTGTGGCTTATCTATTCTTTAGAGGAACAAGCAAAAGCAGCAGGGGGGTATGTGCATTTTATTTTAGGTAACCACGAGATCATGAACCTTAGTGGCCGGGACAGTTATGTTAAGCCAAAGTATAAGGATAACGCGGCGAAACTGGGAAAAACCTATTCGGAATTATTTAGTTCAGACACAGAATTGGGCAGGTGGTTAAGAACAAAAAACATTATTGAAAAAATCGGCGACTTGTTATTTGTTCATGCAGGTATTAGTCCCGAAGTGAATGAGCTGAAATTATCAGTTAAACAGATGAACGACCTGGCGAGACCATATTATGATAAAGACAGCGTAGCGAGGAAATCTACAGATAAAAGTTTAGCCTTGCTATATAATACGGAGAATAGCTTGTCACCATTTTGGTATCGATTGTATTATTTGGAAAGCGAACGAAAAATTACCATGGGAGGAGATAAGGGAGGGTATGATACGCTATATAAGACACCATCGGCAATAATCGATCAGGTGCTGGAAAATTATCAGGTATCAAAAATTATTACCGGTCACACCATTGTTGAACCAAACAATACCTTGTCCGTACAATATAATAACAGAGTGATTAATACTGATACTCCTCATGCAAATGGTATATCGGAGGGATTATTAATTGTTGGCAAAAATTTCTACCGGGTAAATGACAAAGGACAACAAAATTTCTTATTTAGCGATTCAAGCCAGTCGGAAAATATTTCAGTACGCCTTCCAACAAAATAAGACTCTATACTGCAGTCGAATAATTGGGCAGCATAATTTAAAATTGCGATGCAAATAATCTGCACTGCGAGTTTCTAATTTTAGTATGGTAATTGTCTTGGCCGAGACATTCATTAACCATATTAAAACATTTATTTTATGCAAAAAGTAACATTTAAGAAGCTGTCCATTCTTGGATTGGTTTTAATGGCTGCCTCTGCAGTAACTGCCGCCATTCTTCCTAATTCAAAACCTGCGCAGACAGCATTTTCGCTTTCTGCCCAAACTGCCGATGGTGCTGCATCTACAGAATCTTGCATGCCCACTGATGCTGCAGAACTGGATCCATGCCAGGATGATAGCGCTACAGCTGGCTTGGCGTCGGGTTCAACAGACGAAGATGCTCAAGGTTCTGATGGTGCAACCACAGTTTAAGGCTGGAGTTGATCGTTTTAGATTGTAATATTAAACAACTTTCCATTGGTATAAATGGAAAGTTGTTTGATGTTTTATAAATTCATTCAATTTTTTATTGCAAAAAGTATCATTTTAAAAAGCTGTCCATCCTTGGATTCTTTTTAATGCTTGTTTCTGCTGCAGTAACTGTAGACATTCTTCTTGCTGCAAAATCTGTTCTGAGAATATTTATTCTCTCTTTGCTTTTTCCTCAGGCTTACGTATTAATGAGCGGATTTGGACTGGCCAAGCCTATCATTCGTGTGCAAATAAATTGCACTACTGCAATTTAATTTTATTCACATAACTGTCAAAGCAAGATTCGCCATAAAAACCATTGAGACCTTTATTTTATGCAAAAAGTGACAATTAAGAAATTGTCTCTCCTTAGTTTGATTTTGATGGCTGCTTCCGCATTATCCGCTGCCATTCTACCTGCTGTAAAATCAGAAAAACAGCAATTTTCACTATCCATTGAGACAAAAGACGGAAATGAGTCTTCTGCATCATGTATGGCTACTATTTCTGCAGAAAGCGATCCGTGTGAAGATGACAGCGATACTGATGGCGATCGTTCGGGTTCAACAGATGAAGATGTTGATGGCAGTGATGGCCCAACCACAGCTGCTTAATATTGGAGTTGAGTATGAATCAAAGTTTGTTTTAATATTAGAACCACATAAATTTTTATTATATGCAAAAAAAAACTATTAAAAAACTGTCCATCCTTGGATTGGTTTTGATGGTTGCCTCAGCAGTTACGGCTGCTATTTTTCCAGCTTCAAAGGAAGATAGACAAGAGGATATATTCTCCATTTCAAATCAATCCTATGATGACATTTCAACTTATTCATGTAACCCTACTGTTGACTTATTACCTGGTGATACTGTATGTCAGGATGACAGTAAAACATTAGAAGCCAATTCTGGTTCAACTTCTCAATGGTTATCGTCAGATGGTGTAACAACATTAGGTGCTTAAATCTGGAGTTGAGAGTTTCTGATTTGTAATTCTTAAATAACCTTCCATTAACACAAATAGAAAGGTTGTTTTTATCCAAACTGGTTGGAGCTTAACGTTGTGCAAATAGATTGCACGATTGCAATTTAATTTTATTCCAATGACAAGTTGTTTTAACATTTTTCCGTCTTCAACTGAAATATTGTACATGCAGAGAATATGTCATAAAGCAAATGGCTACCATGTTCTGTTATCCATTTTTCTGTGTTTGTTTTTCGTCGCGATCTCATCCTGTTCTGGCTGGCACAGCGAGCCTGATTATCCTTCGCCGGTTCACAAATACATTCCCCCACAATCCGACCTCGTACAATTGAAAGTTGCTGAAGATACCCTGCATTTCCCATTAGATGACAACGCTTACAACTCATTGAAATCGTTCAATCTTTTTACTGAAAATGATAGGGAGTTTATGTGCTTTTTCGATGAACGCTCCATGGCGGTTAGTATTTACGATCTTGCAAATCAGCAGAAGGTAAAAACCATTTCTATAAAGTCGGCCTTAAAAGACCGTAAAATATACAAGCCGACAGTTTTCATAAACAGTTTTGACAGTATTTTCGTCAATAACAACAAAGCCGTTTACCTGATCGACAGTGCTGGCGCAATCAAAAACAAGATACCCTTTCTCGAAAATCCCGGGTTTTCCTGGGCGATTTTTAATAATGATACTCCTCCAATTTTAAGGGATGGTTCCTTGTTTGCTGCTGTCCGTCCCTACGTGAACGATGAATCATTGTCTGCACTCAAAGAATGGAAAGTGTTGTACGAATTTGACTTTCAAAACAAGACGGCGAAACTACATTATCCTTTGCCTGCAATTCTCCGGGAGCAATATTATGGATCTCGTTTCCTTGATCATAGCTATTGTTATAACGACCGGGATCATTTCGTCTTCAGTTTCCCTGCTGACTCAGCAATCTATGAAACAGATTTGGCAAATTTCCACATGGCTTATTCAGGAAAAAGTATGTTCCAGCTTGGGGGAATACCTCCACTGAGTAAGCAGGAAGTGAGTGAAGATGGCTCCAAAAACTTTATGCTCAGAGATTCGTACGGGGCAATTTATTTTGATCCTACTAAAAAGCGTTACTTACGGGTTGCCATGAGTAAGATCAATGAGCAGGAATATGAAGCAAAAAAAACAAAAGATCAGCGTATCATAATTTTTGACGACCAATTTAGGATCATTGGAGAATCCCCAATCCACAATAGTATCTTATTAAAATCACTAATTATTACCAGTACCGGAAATATATACGCCCGCGTAATGCGAAAAGATGAATACGCGATTCATTTTATTCGTTTATCCTACATTGAAAAAAATAATGAACTTAATAAAATTGCAAAACATGCTGGCAATCCAATTCCATAGGATGATCGTTGTATCATGTGTTGTTATTCCCTTATTGTCTGCCTGCAACAACCGTAAAGATGTAAGTATTGAATTTGTTACCGGAACCCAGGCGCAGGATTCTATTTTCAGGAATCTGATACATCTAACGCAAGGTGCTTTGACTGAAGAAGTGCAGAACGATTCCCTCGCATTTTTAATACTACCTGTACAGGCAAGTTGCCCCAGTTGCAGGAACAAGACGATTGACAGTATCGCAAAATACGCAGCAAACCTCCCAGCACATCATTTTATCATTATTTCTGCCAATGGAGGGCGCAAAACGATCGGTGGATTTTTCAGGGAAAGGAACAAAGAACTTCCGGTCATTCAGGGAAGGTTGTTCCTGGATTCTCTTAACCAAGCGAATCAATTCAAGTTGTATGAAGAGAAACCGACCATATACTACACCGCCGAAAAGAAAGCCTATAAAAAAGTAGCTGCTATTCCAACTACTGTAAAAGAGGACTTGAGAGAATTTTTTTCTGGTCACCGGAATGACAAAAACAAACAGCTATGAGAGGTAACCCGAAGTTCGCACTAGTCATGCCCAGTACGAATAAACCCAATAAGCATTTTTCTGTGAAGTTAAAGGAGCGTGTTGTAGTGGAAAAGTCAGACTATAGGCGTCCTAATAAACTTTTTGTTCTATCTGGTATAGAGGGAAATCTGCGTCAGCTTTGCAAGCTATTAATGAGGGCAAAAGTGGTTGACAAATACCTTCACTGGACTTTCGAAGACAATCATCTAGTTCTGATAGGAAATTGCTTTAATTCCGGAGATGAAATTACAGAATGCCTTTGGCTTGTCTACTCATTGGAAGAAAAGGCAAAAAGGGAAGGTGGGCATGTTCACTTTATTTTGGGTAACAACGAAATTATGGGTATTAACGGCAACTGGCGTCATCTTCATCCTCATTATGCTGTACGCAAGAACGGCTCCAGTACCGCCTTGTATGATGGTAATAACCAATTATGGAAATGGTTATGCACGAAGAATATTATTGAGAGAATAGGCGATATGTTGTTTGTTTATGGAGGTATGGCAAAGGAAGTTTTACACCTTAACTTATCTGTTAAACAGATAAATGATCTCACACGGCCTCACTATACTCAGGCCCGTAACAACTTTTCGGACCCTGTATTATCCTTGCTTTTCGGAAATGATACATCGCCATTCGGATATCGGGGATATTGTCTTGGCACAGCGTCTGAAGAGCTGGTAGATGCCACTTTACAACACTTCGATGTACAAACAATTATAACAGGCCATCCGCTTATCAACCGTATAAACACTTTCTATAATGGTAAAGTCTTTAATGTAAACATGAATCACACATCTGGTATTTCAGAAGGCCTATTGATCAGCAAGGACAGGTTTTATAGAGTGGCTATTGACAAAAAAAGGGAAAGAATTAAATAGTTTAAAGTTTGAGGATTTTTAATCCTCTGCTTACCAGAGACTTTATCAGGATCGGACTTAAATGATAAAAGTTGTAGCCTGTGATAAATAAAGAGAAGTATAGAATAGAAATGCCTTGTTCCCGAGAGCATGAAAATTTTTCCTTTTGTGTAAGATCAAACTTAAAAAATGAACCTGGGCAGTATGATGCGCCGGCTAAAATGTTATTATTATCAGACATTGAAGGTAATTTTCTCCCGTTTCGACGTCTGCTTATTAAATGCGGGGTAATTGATTCCAGACACAATTGGATTTTTGAGAAAGGTCATCTGGTGATTGCAGGTGATTGTTTTGACCGTGGAAACCAGGTAATTGAATGTTTGTGGTTAATCTATTCTTTGGAAGAAAAGGCGAAGTTGGCAGGAGGTTATGTGCATTTTATTCTTGGTAACCATGAAATCATGAACCTGAATGGTGATTGGCGATACATTCATCCCAAATATGCAAATCCGGTTGATGATAAAAAAACTTTCACAGCTTTATACGATGGGAATATCACTTTATGGCAGTGGCTCCTTACCAAAAATATCATTGAAAAAATTGGAGATATTCTGGTAGTACACGGAGGTATATCGCCGGAGATGAACTTTTTTCCTTATTCGGTATCGGAAATCAATACTAAGGCGCGTCCCTTTTATACTTTTGCTACACAAATATTTGATGACCCACTATTATATCTCATCTTTAACAGTAACCAATCTCCTTTTTGGTACCGTGGTTATTATCATGGAAATGCAAATGAAGCTCAGGTTGATGCGACATTAGCTCATTTTGGTATTCATACAATAATAACTGGCCATACAATTGTTAGCAGAGTGAGTACTTTTTTTAATGGAAAAGTTATTAATGTCAATACTGATCACGCCGCTGGTAATTCCGAAGCCTTATTGATTAAGAATAGCAAGTTTTATAGGGTAAGTGGTGCGGGCAAGCATGAAAGAATTAAATGAGTCTACAATTCCGGCATTAGAGGAAATCCTATCTTATCAGTATAATAATACCGGAGTAGGAAGTGTAGAACCCCACTATTGCCTGCCATAAAATTTGCAACTGGTTGTCGTTCGCTTTCCACAAGCCAATAGGTTCCATACTTCGGATGTTGTTTCTTCAACTGCAAAATTATTTGTGCAATCCAATTCGCCCGCTCTAACCATTCTTCTGTTTTGAAAACTTTATATGCTTCAAGATATACTTCACCTAGACCACTCAATCCTTTTCTTTGACCAATATTCCCATCTATAATATCAGCAGGTATACCATATAATGCCATTTCTGCATACTTCCTGTAAATCAGCTCGCCCGTATATTGGTAGGCCCTTATAAAACACAATGCAATGCCTGCAATTCCATTCGACAAATCGTAATTCAGGTCTTTGTCTTTTGATGTAAGCCAATGAATGTTTCCATTTTTGTGGTGTGCTTTTTTAATTAACCATCTCAATCCCTGTTGTGCGGCATTGATACTCTCTGCATGCTTATACCAGTAGCCATATTCCAACAGGAAACAGATAATGCCTGCCAAACCATCTGCAAATCCTTTAGTTACTTTTTTCCTTTTTCTTTTGGTGAACTTCTGCCTGTAATATCCATTTACCCAACTTCCATCAGGCTCTTGTTTACTTATTAGTAAGTAAGCATAATTTTGAAGTCGTTGAATTAAGTGTTCCGAACTTAGAAAAGATTTGCAGGCCAGATTTGAAAGCCCCTGGCCTGCCAATCCTGAGACTATATTTTCTTGCTGGCTGGCTTTTTGTAATAATAAATCGATCCATTCAAAATGATCAGAAGGTTCTATTAATCGTTCTCTGATAGCAGTTGAAAGTACTGCTGCAATACCGTCGGAACCGAAATGTAAACCCGCTTTTGCCTGATTAATTCGGTCAATGTATTTCAGTTTTATCAAGTCAAGTCCTTTTTGAACAAAAGGGAGAGTTATGTCTGTATCTAAACCAATACGTTTTGCCAGAGCGAGTAAGTAGATCACACCGCTTACCCCGTGGCTATAACTGGCATACCACACTTTACGGAGTTTATGCTTGTCATCGTTGGAAGCCGGTTTCATGTCATCGGAAAACCAACCTTTTTCTTCGTCCGCCAGGAGAGGAGTAGCTAAGGTTGCAATGCCTTCTTTTATAGTTGCCAATATCTGCTCACGTGAAAAAGACAAAGGTTGGTTAACCGGCCTCGACACGTTTCTTTTCAGATCTGTTTTGTATTGTTTCAACACTTCCAGGATTTTCGTGGCATTGGGCCGCAGGTCATCTTCCGGCAACAAACATTGGGTTACAAGATGGGCCACTTGCTGATCGGGAATGAAAAAGGTTATTTTTTGTGTTAATTCAGCAATAGGTTCATTGGTAAGTTTCCCTGGTGAAACACCACTCCATATGTGAAGCATAATAGCGCCCAAGGCAAAAATGTCTTCTGCAGTAGTAGGTGTTGAAATAGCTTCCTGCTGCTTCGACATGTAGCCATAAGTTCCCAACGCAAATGCTGGTGTGGGAAATTTAGTTTTTACAGAATAACACATTTCCATATCAATCAACGTTACCTTTCCATCGGAAGAGATCATATAATTATTGGGGGTAGCATCCCGGTGCACAATCTGCTGGCTATGTAGTGTTTCCAGAATGCCGGCAATCTGTATCAGATAATCAAGGAAGCGCATGCCTAACTTACCACCTTGAATGATGGATTGCCTCAATTCCTTTCGCTTTTCCGAGCATACTTTATATAATGATTTTCCTTTTATAAGCTCAATCACCAAATAATAATTACCCCGTTCCTCGAAATAGCCCAATAGTTTTGGTATAGGCAACTTGTCCTGCAACTGTTCATGCAACTGCTTTTGCCACTTCAACCGATCTATTATATCTCGGCCATGCTTGTCTTTAGTGTCACCATAGCTACCTTCTTTAATAACACAAAACCCAAAATCAGCCAGGCTCTTGATATACAGGCATTTCACCACATCATTTTTTTGGCTTTCTTTATAACTTTTTACTATGATATAATTATATCCGACCCGCTTGCCTGCTTTTTTTTCAACCTTCCCTTTACTTTCTGACTCGGTTAAGCTTTGGGTAATACTTTCTGTAATGGCTGGTTTCATAACAAGTATTGCAATTAGTAATTGATCAATTTTTTATTTTCATAGTTTTCTATTCGCTTGAAGTAAAAAGATACTTTGAAGTAACCTTCTTCATCATAATAATAGCTTCCTCTAAACTGATCAAACTTTATTGGAGCTCCTTTTTCTTTCATTTCATTAAGAAGGTTGTAAACACTTCTTCTTGAAATGCCTAGTTTTTCTGCCAGTTCACTGGCAGTGCCGGTTCCCTTAATTCTGATAAGCCGATCTATCCGCTCAATTCTACTAAATGATTCTCTGGTCATGGTGATAAGGTATAATGGTTATACTAATTATTATTTAAGGTCATATTCTTACTCATCTGCTCAATCAACTCTCCCATACTTATAAACGATAGCCTGATTTTATCCGATACTGATTTTTCTGAAAACGAAAACGCACAAATAAAACTTCCCTCAAGTGTATAGTAATAAGTTTTGGTCAGCGTGTTAAATGCAATGGGAGCGCCAAGGTTCTTCATTAATCGGATGTACTTGTAAATGGTCCTTTCAGAAACACCTACTGTTCCTGCCAACTCCGATGGTGTGCCTGTCTTATGCTCCTGAATGAGCGTATCTATGTGTTGAAACCGTTCTATAATTTCGTTGATCATACTTCTCCGTTTTTTAAACAGATTCAGTTGCCATAAGGCAAAAGCATTTTCCCAATGGTTTTGCAACCATTGCAGTTGGTTAGTCTATAATTGCTTGGGATTATGACTTACCGGGTATTCCCCCGAAAGGGAATGGTAAGTATGCGTAGCGTAGTTACAAAAAATGTTTCTTTTTCATAAATGGATAGGTTTATGGTTGTTGACCTGGTTTTCTATTTTGCCCTACCTATCCCCGGTATTTTTAACCCGACGTATACCGGAGACAGGATCAGGCAAATAATGTTGGCAAGCAGTGATAGCATTTATCATTAAGGAAAAAGTTGCAATAAAAACAGGTTGCCTTTATGCTTCTTTGTTATCTTAATGTTATCGATATACAAGTTAGAAACATTAATTGTTCCATTTGGTGCCATTTTTGTTCCAATCGGTGCTTTTTTCTTAACATACGGCTTTAGCTAAACGGCCCTGTCTAACCGCTGATAATTTAATTTCCATTCTCCGGGCGTAACCCCAACCACCTTCTTGAAAGTCTTCGATAAACCACTTTCACTTTTAAACCCGGTTGCCTTTGGAATGGCCTTCAACGGCTTGTCTTGTATGAGCATCGCTTTTACTTTTTCCAATCTGAGATATCGCAAATACGCATGCACACCCATCTCGAATTCCTCTTTAAAACCTTGCTTGAGTTTTTTTTCTGAAAGCAAAACGATCCCCGCCAGGTCCTTAATGGTAATGTTTTGGCTCAGGTACTTCGCTAATATTTGAGCTGCCTCCTGAACCCGTTTAATATCATGACCGCTTAATGTCCCATTTTTTTTCATGGCTGATTCAATTAATACCTACTCCTATAAAAACGTTATTTAATATGTTCGGGGTAGCGGAAAATACCTGAAATTATTCCGCATGACTGCAGTTAAACTGCAGTCAATATTAAATTTTGGTTTAAGTGCGGAACGTGAACATTTTGTGGGCCAGGCGCCAAATAAGGCTTATGAATAGTGTTTTGTATACGCCTTTAGTGAATGGATACTTTTTAGGAAATGCGCTTTATATAGGGGATATGGTAAGGATATCCTAAGGATAACCTGCGTTCAAACAGGGAGTACCCTTACTTTATCTGTAAAGAATGTGCTGTATAAGTGCGAAGTTAGAACGGCAATGGACCTGCTTTGATAAATGTCAAAATTAACGTACATGCATATCTGGCTGGTTTTTAATAAGTAACTTTGTTACATGGCCGAATTTTTTGCACCATTCCTTATTAACCGAACCATCGGTAAGCTTACATTTTACCAAATGGAAGGCAAAAACTTTGTGCGCAAAAAAAGTTCGCTCACCAGGAAACGGGTGCTCCATTCCCCTCAATTTGCACGCACCCGCCACTATGCCGGGTTGATGGCTAAAGCATCCAGGATCGGCTCCCTGGTATATAACGCATTGCCGGAATACTGGCGGCAGGGCTGGATGTACCGGTCTTTTACCGGCGAAGCGCTTACCATGCTTAAAGCAGGGAAAAACGAAACAGAAATACAACAAGTGTTGTGGCTGCGATATGTAGAATCCCTGGTCAATAAACAACCTAAGAAACATAATATTGTTCCTTTACCTGTCCCGCCTAAGCGGGCGTACCAAAAAAAGAACAGCGCCTACTGGGAAAATAAAACAATTAAGAGCGCCCGGCGAAAAGCCCGAAAGCAGCAAGCGTTATATTATGCCGGCCTGCTGGCACGGGCATCCAAAATAGGGTCGAAATTATATGCTGCTATCCCGTGTAAATACAGAAGCCGTAGTTGTTTTCAACAATTAACTGCTTTTGCCATGCAATTATTGAAAGATGAATGGGACGAATCAGAAATCGTAGCTGAACTGTTACCAACATTGCCACAGGAGCAATCTGATAAGTGCCTACAATTAACTCCTAAAATGATTATAGCCGGTTTAGTACACCAGCCAAAGGGACAATACTATTTTATTACTTCCCTGCACAAACGCCCCGGCCTTACACCGGCCAGGGCGATTTTTATCAGGTGCATATTGTGTTAGAAGGTATATCCAACGTTAAACATGAAATTTCGTGGCGTTCCGGGGCCTACCATGTTGGGGTTAGCCTGTGATACTACATACTTTTTGTTTTCAATATTATTAAGGTTCACAGATAGCTTGATCTGTTTTACCTGGTAGTATAATGCGGCATCAAAAACAGTATAACCTGGTAAAATAAAATAGGTTAACCGCGTCCTTTGACTCGATGCAAAATTGGCTCCGGCGCCAATACCCAATCCTCTCGCCAACCCATTCAGCAAAGTATATTTTGCCCAAAATCCACCCTGGTTAAAAGGCGCTGCTTCCTTCCATAGCCCGATCTCAGTATCAATTTTACTTTTTGAGATCCGGGAATCATTGTAAGCATAGTTCGCATTAACCGATAAGTTAGGGAGAATATTACCGGTAACTTCCACTTCTATTCCTTTTGAAGTTTCCTGCCCGCGCTCTTCAAGCAATTGCGGGTTGGTGGTGCTTTGTGCGTTAACTAAAATATTATTCTGCTCTATTTTATAAGCTGCGATTGTTACGGCAAGCCTTTTGTCGAACCACTCACTTTTTGTGCCCACTTCAACCATTTTGCTCGTTAGTGGATCGAATGGACCTCCATATATTTCCGGCGCTCCTATAGTGCCGGCACTTTGTGGTTGAAAACCCTCAACGTAGGTAGCATAAACATTTATTTGTGACGTGAGGCTATACACCAGGCCAACCCGGGGAATAAGCGCTGTTTGATTTACCTTTTCCTGGGTTGAAGTTTTGAAGTTGAGAAAATCGGTATAAAACTCTTTTCTTAACCCTATGAGCAATTGCAGCTTTCTCCATTTAATGAAATCCTGTACGTAAACGCTTTGTGAATAATATTTGGTTGGCGCAGTTACTGTTCTTGTAGTAAAATAATTATTGGTATTGGCCGCCGAATAATCTGGCTTATCCAGGTTATAAAAAGGAACATTGGGTACAGGGTTGCCTTTTGCATCTAATAAGTACTGGTCCTTTTTGTTTTTGTCGTACGTTGCTATGGAGCCGGTATTGGCTTTATTTCTATAACCAGTGGCGCTGTTATTGGTTCCGCCGGCAGGCACAAGGCTTTGAATATAATCAGACCCGACTACTATTTTATGGTTTATCTCGCCTGTGTATACATCGAAATTCAAATAGGTAGTTAAGTTGTCATCATACCTGGTGCGTTTCCGCTCAATAGTGCTTTGTAAAACCAGGTTGGGTAATTCATTGCCCGCGCTATCCAGGGCATAGGCATTACCGCCACGGTGTTCAAACTGGTCTTCAAAAAATTTATACTTTAAATAAGAAACATTCCAGGAAAGGTTAGAACTGAATTGATGGTTCATGATAGCTGACAGGTAAAAAGTTCTTTCTTTCAGGTAATCACTCGCCCTCGACATGCTTTGAGATATAGGAGTAGTAAACAAGCGGCTGGCGCCTTCGGTAGATGGGCCATATAAAGGCTGACCTCTTTCTGTTCTTCCATTGATAATGCTATAAACAAAATCTACATCAATTCTTGTTTTTTCATTAGGCACAAATGCCAGGGTAGGGGCAATGGATACATCTTCTCTTTCCTGCAGGTCCCGAAAAGTGGCGCTGTTTTGGTAAGCCGTGTTCAGGCGATACAGGATCGTTTTTTCTTTATTCAACGGCCCGGTAAAATCGGTATACACTCTAAGCGTTTGAAAACTGCCGGTTGAAATATTAGCCGAATGCCTGTTTATTGGTAATGCCTTTTTGGTAACGTTATTTATTGAACCACCCGGTTCTGTATTACCATATAATGCAGAGGCTGGGCCCTTCATTACCTCAATACGCTCCAGGTTATTTACGATCAGTGAGTTAAACGATCTGCCGCTTACCCGTAGCCCATTGATAAACTGATAACTGTTACCGGCTACGCCACGTAGTGTAAACCGGTTTTCAAAATTATTAAGGCTTACACCACTTATGTTTTTTAAAATATCATTTACGCGAAAAGCCTGCCGGTCAATGATCAGTTCTTTGGTTACATAACTTACAGATTGCGGTAATTCCTTAAGCGGTACAGACGATTTTGCGGCTGCGATCGACATTTCATTTCTGTAAGTCCGCTCCCGGTAGCCGGAAACCACCACTTCGTCTAATTTGCCAATGCCTTCTACAACAATGAAGTCAAAAACATATACTTCCTTTCCTTTGGAAATTATTATTGAATCGCTTTTCTTTTGTATGCCGATCCCGCTTACCGTAAGCGTATAGATGCCCGGATTTACATTTTCTATTTTATATTCACCGGTTTCATCGCTAACCGCTCCTTTATTGGTTCCCTGTAAAACAACATTCGCAAATTCAGCGGGTTTCCCGGAAGTGTTTTTAATTTTTCCTTTTAATGTGGCGTTCTGCGCCATCGAAAAGCTATTAATCAGGAGCATGGTGATAATGCTCAAATGCAGTTTGTTCATTTGGGTTCCTGTTTTTCAATCAATACCGCAAAATTATTTTCCGGGATCAGGATACACTATAACAATGCGGAAATTCATTTACGAAATAAGGAAACTGTTAACTATATGTAGAAACTGCACCCCTTTTATTTACTCTTGATAAACCTGATGTCCCTGATGTAAATATCCCTTGAAAGCCCAGCCGCTAACTTTACGATTATATCATGCTGGCCTGAAACATTTTTAATTGTTGCTTTGAATGTTCTCCGGGTATTTTTATTGCCTGTTGACGTCACCGGTACAACGGCTATCATTTGACCCTCTTTCAGATCATCCAGCCAGATCTCCAGTTTCCCGCCGTTGGTAGCGGAAGCAGTGATCTCTACGGCTGCAGTTGGATTTTTTTCTGTACCTAATTCAACACCAGCAATCATAAACCATCCGCCGTATGTAGAATTGTTGGTCACGGTTAATTCTGAACCTTGCTTTATTTTTTCAACCCCATAGTAATTGCTGTAACCGGCAGCCGGTAACCAGGAAGTGCCATCCTTGCAAACAAACAGGTCGAAGTCGGCCGGTTTTCCTTCTGCAAACAAGCCAACACTTGTTCCTACCCAGGAGTTGTAATTGGGTTGTACTTTGTCGATACCAACCGCACTGATGGGTGCGCCGAGTGCCGTCCAGGTTTTTCCGTCACCACTACAGAATGCTGTCAGGTCGTGCTCCATTCTTACCAGTTTCAACCAAACAGTATTACCATACCGGTTGGGAATGCTGCGGATGGCGGTGTCGAGTTTGAAAATAATTTTCTTTCCATTATCGTATCCGCTGTACAATTGCGCGAAGACCTGTTGATTTCCATTGGTCAGGTAAATGCCTGCTTTGGTAAAATTATCAGCAGCATTTACTTCAACACGGGTAAGTGCAGTGTAGTAGTGGTCCGTTTCTTTTTGAACAAGATGAATGCGGGCAGTATCGGGTGTAAGGCGTATCCAGCCTTTTCTGGCAGATAAAGAATAATGACTGGCCATTTTTCTGCTTAAAAAATGCCACCAGGTTTTCAGTGAATCGCTCTCAAAATAATCGGTGTGAACACTTCGCCAGCGGATCCCTGATTTTGGCAAATTGGGTTTTACGACCGGTGTGCTTACCGGCGCCACGCCCCAGGGACGATCGCCTTCCCAAATCACCTGGTACAAGGAGGTTTGCCGTCCCATGCCCGACCAGTCGTTACTGCCAACACGTTCATAACTTTGACCGATCGTCCACCAGGTGCCATCTTCCAGTTGAACAGGGGCAGCTATATGGTTGGGACTTCTGAAACTGACATTTGGATCTGTAATGGGTTTGAAGAAATTACCCAGTCGTTCCCATTTGGTTGAATCGCTTGTTAAAGCGGTTCCTCTTAACGCGTATTGTCCGCCCGCCACATCTCCTGCAGGAAAATAATAATAGTAGCCATTGCGTTTGCACATCACTGGTCCTTCTGCCCAGCTGTATTGCAGTTTGGCATTTATCCAGTCGAGATTGATGACGGTATCGGTCAATTGTCCGTCGCGGCCAAGCGCCTGAATGCGGTTCACCTTTTGCCCATTTTTGATGACCATATAGGGCTTGCCATCATCGTCTACGAAAATAGAATTGTCATAGCCGAGAGAACCGGTGGCAGGATTTGTTTTCACTTGTACAGGATCACTCCAGGGACCTGCCGGTGCGCTGGCTTTGGAAAACCATTGTCCATTGGAGGAAAAATAGATCCAGTATGAACCATAAAAATAAGTGATAGCCCCCTGCCATATTCCACCCGATGGTTTGTCTGCTACCCAATTTGACTTTGATGGAGGAACCACCCGGCTGATCACCTGCCAGTGTACCATGTCTTTTGAATGATAAATGGGCAAATAAGGAGTAAAATGAAAGCTTGACCCGCAGTGATAAAAATCATTGCCCACCCGTAACAGCGTTGGGTCTGGATGATCGCCGGGCAGCACCGGGTTTACATAGGTGTTCACTTCGTTGTAAAAATCAGGATTGTCGGGCAAGCCACTCTGGGCATGAACGGTTGATATATGTAATAGTATGCAGCCAATGAACAGGCTGGTCCATTGAAGAAAGCATTTCGTGGTTTTCATCAGGTAAAACTCGTGGAAATGGTTTTTCCTGCATGCTACATTTCAACAATTCTATGTATCAAATGTTCAACCGGGTAATTTGTCAAAAATTCGGATCAAAATTAAAGTAGATGGGGTTCGACAGCGCCACCATATTCCCTGTCAACGCCATCGATTCGGGGACCTGTGGATAGGCGTTAGGCCTTCCTTCCACCACCACGCGATACCAGGTACGGCCAGTAGCTGCCGGCGTATCAGTGAATTCTATCGTGGGTGTTTTGCCGGAAATTTTATAAGTGCCGAATTCGGAACCGTTCTTCACCACGCGAACGGTGTAGGTGGAGTCTGCATCGGTTTTCCCTGATAATAGTATGCGGAATTTTGCCGGCTTGCCGGTTCCTTTGGCGTTATCACCCATCATCATATCTGCTTTGCCATCCTGGTCAAGGTCGGCATAAAATTCAACGCGGGGTGAATATGGATTGGCGCTGACAGATACCCGGCCGTTCGTGAGCGCATCTACTACAGCCTGCGCAGATCGTGTTGTTGCAAATACCCAGGTGGTTGGGGTACCCACATAATTTGACTTCCTGGTGGGGGTGTTTGCCGTTGCTTTATCGGGCGAATCCGGCGTGCCATGGTGTGCATCGCTGCCGCCTCTGCCGGTTAGCTTGCGACCTGAGGAAAGCATGTCGTCCCAGATCATAATGGCATTGGCATTTTTCGACCAGAGCGAAGAGTTCCACACTTCAATGGAATTGACTATGTCGTAGGAATAACCGAAATTATCTTTACCGCTTGGGTGATTGGCCGATAAATGGATGCCGAGCCCTTTCTTCACAGCGCCTACCACCACGTCGCGCTGATCACGAACATCAAACAGGCGTTGGTGATCGTATGGCGTGGCCGAAAATGCATTGCCATGACCGCGGGTGGTTGTCCACTCAGCGCCATATAACAGCACCAATGAATCTGATCTGAATTCCGGATCTACCCAGGTATTATGGGCAACATCGCCATCAACATGATTGTCGTGGTCGGTGATGCAGATAAAGCCGAAGCCGACTGATTTGGCATAACTGAGGATCTTCGCAACAGCATTGTTCGACGATTCCTTGCTGTGCCGGGAATGTACGTGCAGGTCGCCTTTCAGCCATACGCCATCGGTGACACTGGCAATGGGCGGCAGCTTTACGGGATCTATGGGCGCCCAGGGGTTGCTGTGTGCCGATTGACCTGATGAAGTGTTACTGATACAAGTCATTATGCCCATCAGCAATCCGCCGTGGATAATATTTTTGAGTTGAGTGATTTTTTTCATCCTGTATTTATTGGGGTCGAAAATAATCATTTCCTCTTCATATGCAAGCGTGGCCCGGTGCTACAAAGAAAATGTCGGATTTGAATAAAACAAAGTCTTATTCATTGAATTTTGGAAAACCCACTGCTGTTAACTTTGTTGACAATTGACCTTTCCGTTCCGGAATAAGCCAGGCGGATATCGTTAAAATTTTTTTCCATAAAAAAGCCATATGAACAGAAGAACGCTTGTAAAACAACTCGGTCTTTCCCTTCCTGCTTATCTCTTATCGAAACACGTGAACGCTTCTTTGTTGGAGAAGCTGGAAGCGCAATATGCGCAGGCGCCTTTTAAAGCCACCTGGGAGTCTTTGCAGGGCTACGCCGTGCCAGAATGGTATCGCAATGCCAAGTTTGGGATCTGGGCGCACTGGGGGCCGCAATGTGCACCCGAGTATGGCGACTGGTATGCCCGCAGTATGTACGAGGAAGGAAGTCAACAATACAAATATCACCTGGAGAAATATGGGCATCCCTCCACATTCGGGTTCAAAGATGTGATCCATCAATGGAAAGCCGATGAGTGGGACCCCGAACACCTTGTTGCTTTATACAAACGGGTAGGCGCTAAATATTTCTTCGCCATGGCTAATCACCACGACAATTTTGATCTGTGGGATTCAAAACACCAGCCCTGGAATGCTGTGAAAATAGGCCCTAAAAAAGACCTTATTGGCGGATGGGCCAAAGCTGCTAAAAATAATGGATTGCCTTTCGGCGTAAGTGTGCATGCGGCCCATGCCTGGACGTGGTTTGAAGTAGCACAGGGCGCAGATAAGAACGGGCCGTTTGCCGGCAAGCCTTATGATGGAAATCTTACGAAGGCAAATGGCAAAGGTACCTGGTGGGAAGGCCTCGACCCGCAGGCGTTGTATGCGCAGGGCCATCCGCGCAGCGAAAATCCTACAGACAATGGAATGATCCATAAGCAATGGGAATGGGGCGGCGGTGCGTCGATACCGTCAAAAGCGTATTGCGATAAATTCCTGAAAAGGACTATTGAACTTATAGATAAGTATCAGCCGGAACTGATCTATTTTGATGATACCGTATTGCCTTTGCACCCATTTAGTGATGTAGGACTGAAGATAGCAGCGCATCATTACAACCAAAGCATTAAACGCAACAAAGGGCAGCTGCAGGCGGTGTTGAATGGCAAGATCCTCAATGAAATGCAGCGCAAATGCATGGTGTGGGACATTGAAAGAGGGCAAAGCAATGTAATAGAACCGTTCACCTGGCAAACAGATACCTGTATCGGCGGATGGCACTATGATAAAAGAGTGTATGAAAACAAGAGGTATAAGACCGCCAAAACCGTAGTGCAAACACTGGTTGATGTAGTAAGCAAGAACGGTAACCTGCTGCTTAATATACCGGTAAAAAGCAATGGCACCATCGACGACCAGGAAACAGCCATTTTGGAAGAAGTAGGAGCCTGGATGAAGATAAATGCCGAATGTATCTATGATACAAGGCCCTGGAAAGTGTTTGGCGAAGGTCCGGCTATGGAAGGCGCCGCGCAACTAACTGCACAGGGATTCAATGAAGGCAAAGGAAAACCTTTGGGGCCTGGTGATATGCGTTTTACAGCCAAGGGCGATACGTTGTACACGATTTTATTGGGCTGGCCTGAAGAAGGGAAAATAAAGATCAAAAGCCTCTCAGAAGGAAATAAATTCCGGCCCGGCGCCATTAATAAAATAGAAATGTTGGGCGGCGGTGAGCTGCGTTTTCAAAGAAATGCAGAAGCATTGGAAGTTACGCTGCCGGAAAACAGGCCTGCATACCAGTATGCAGTAGTTTTGAAGATCAATTAATAAGCAAGGATATATGAAGGATGAGATCGTGCTGCCTAAGGTGGTTTTCGGAACAAGTGGCTTAGGCAATTTGTATGTAGCATTGAGTGAAGCCGACAAATGCGCCATTGTAAAAGAATGTATACAGCATTCAACCAGGCCGGCAGTATTTGATACCGCCGGAAAATATGGCGCAGGCCTTTCCCTGGAGTCGTTGGGAAAATGCCTGCAACAATTACAGGTGAAACCGGAAGATGTTTTGATCAGTAACAAACTGGGGTGGTACCGCATTCCGCTCACTACACCCGAACCTACTTTTGAACCGGGCGTTTGGAAAGATCTTCAATACGACGCAGAACAACGGATCAGTTATGAAGGCATACTGCAATGTTTTGAACAGGGCAATGAATTGTTGAATGGCTACCATGCACAACTGGTATCTGTACATGATCCGGATGAATACCTGGCCGCGGCAACAGATGAAACCGATCGGGTAAAAAGATTTGAACATATCAAAGACGCATACCGCGCATTGTTCGAACTGAAAGCCGCCGGTAAAGTAAAAGCGGTAGGCGTAGGGGCGAAAAACTGGAAGGTCATTCAGCAAATCACTGACCAGGTACCACTCGATTGGGTGATGATCGCCAATAGCATGACGCTGCATTCACATCCCAATGACCTGCTGCAATACATGCAGCAGTTAAAAGAAAAGAATACCCTGATCATCAATTCGGCTGTATTCAACGGTGGATTTTTAACCGGCGGTGATTATTACAATTACAAATTAGTAGAAGCAGGCAACCATGCGCACGATGAATTGCTGCAATGGCGAAAGGATTTTTTTGCTTTGTGCAATGAATATGGCGTACAATCTGCACATGCCTGCATACAATTCGGCATACAGGCGCCCGGTGTTACCAGCATTGCTTTAAGTACTTCCAAGCCATCGAAAGTAAAAGGCAATGTAGATATGGCTACTATACACATGCCCGCTGGTTTTTGGGAGGAGCTAAAGAAGCGGCGGTTACTAAAGGCTCGAGTCAATCTAATATAAAACAAACACAAAACCCTCATGGCAAAACATGAGGGTTTTATTTTTATAATTCATCTTTCCTCTTTTTCTTTTACCGGTTACCAGCTCCGCCTGATACGGAACCTGGTACACTGCTTCCTGTATTCAAAGAGTAGGAATAGGGCGGCGAAAATACCGATGAATTGGGGGCCCAGGTAGGAATACTTGTACCTGAAAATACATTTCCGCTGTTCCAGTTTATTCTGCCCTGTGCACTGCCTGAACTGTAATTGGCCCAGGCCCTTGATTGGTTCTGGAAATAACAGTTTTCAACCCTGATCTGGCTTTCGTTGCCAACACCAATGCAATAATTGCTGCCGGAAGCGGCATAATAATTATTGTAAACATGCACCTGGCCAAAACGTACGCGCGGCATTCTTTCTACGCAGCCTGCATCGTACCAGTTATGGTGCATGGTTACGCGCAATTTGCCTCGGTCGCCGGTTGCGCCGTCACTATTACCGATCAGGTTAACAAACTTGTGCGAAGTTTGACCTGCAAACCGGAAACGGCACCAGGATACAGTAACATTATCTGCAGCACGTACAATATCCAATTCCCCATCTGCACAATCGGTAAATGTGCATTTGTGAATGAATACCCTCGTACTTCCGGAAACCTCAACGCCATCCCCGGTGCCAACACCTGAAGGATTGGTGATATTAAGGTTTTGAATAATTACATTGCTTACGCCTGAAAGCCTGAGACAACCAATGACACCGGCGCTGGAGTTGGCGCCAATGATCGTTTTGTTCGACTTAACATTGATCTGGCCTGATCCCAGGTTGATATTACCGGAAACCGTAATGACCATGCTGGAGCTGGATTCGGCGGCAGACTTGAATGCCGCCTGGGTGCTAACTGTTACGGATGAACCACCGGCCCCACCTGTAGTTCCGGCAGCAAAACCATTGGCTGTAGCTACTGTAAATTCTGTTGAGGCTATTCTGTCTCCTTCGTCTGTATCCTGTTGATCGTCTGTTTTATCGTTTTTACTACAGCTTGCAATTAATAAGGCAATAGAAAGGGTAGCGCCGGCAAAGACGGCGCCAAATGGCAGAATCGTTTTTTTCATACTGGCAATTGTGTTTAATGGTGATGTAAATGTTTATGTTATAGCGCTATAAACATCAGAAAAAAGACCCGTAAATGATAGGGGCGAATTAAGCGTAAAATTGAATGGTTGAACTTGCTTTTGGGATATGGTGGGATGGTGATATAAAGTTACTTTCGTTTTTTCGTTAGCGTGATGGCAGAAGTATTTTTATTTACGCAATCGTTCCCGGAATGGATGAGGAGTTTTGATAATCTGAATTTAACTGACGGATTCTTTATTGTATTTGCCTTTATAATCAAGAGGGGAGAGACCGGTTATTTTTTTAAATACTTCTCTGAAGGTTTTGTCATCTGAATAGCCTACTTCATTCATTACTTCAAAAATGCTTTTCCTTCCTCTTTCCAATGCTTTTTTAGCAAACTCCACTTTTACGCGCTGTAAATATTCCACCGGTGTATTGCCGGTAGCTTTAATAAAGCGCCGGTCAAAGTTGCGCCTGCTGACTGCCAGTTTTGAAGCCAGTTCTTCGAAAGAGATCTTTTGACTTAAATTTTCTTCGATATAGGTTTGCGCCTGATCAATTAATTCATCACCATGATTCCGCTGCGCCTGAAAAATGTGAAAAGGCGATTGCGATGTTCTTTCAATTTCTATTTGAAAAACTTTTGAGCAGAAGATAGCCGTCTGCCTGTCGAAATATTTTTCAACCAGGAAAAGCATCAGGTTTAAAAAGGAATAGGCGCCACCGTTGGTATATAAACCCGGTTCAACCGTAATTAGTTTATCTATCTGCAGGTTAACGTTCGGGAACAGCCGTTTGAAATCGTTAGCGGCGCTCCAATGCGTGGAGCAGGTTTTGCCTTCCAGCAAGCCTGTAGCGGCCAGTAAAAAGGCGCCTGTACAAATGCTCGCAATTTCGGCTCCTCTTTTATATTGTTCTTTGATCCAGGCTATAAGCGCGGGATTGTTTTTAAGTGTATTGTCGTAATCGTGTAAAAGCGAAGGTATAATTACCAGGTCGGTTTTTTTGACGTCTGCAATATCTACAGGATATACCGAAAAGAAGCCTATGTCAGATTTCAATTCAGCTACCGATCCCACCACCCGTACTTCCATCATTGGTTTGTTACCGAGCTTTACCCAATAGCCATTTGCACGGTTCAATATTTCTAAAGACCCTGCTATGCTGCTCAGGTGCGCGTTCCCCGTTGGGGCAACAATAGTCACTTGCTTCATCGCAAAAATTTTAGATAAAATCGATTAACATTCCTTCCTATTTGTCAAATATATTTTATTATTACGGAATTGTTTATGACGATACCCCCAAATTACGATTGCAACGATCTGTTATGTAAGGTTGTAAACGTCGTAAGCCAAACCAACACGTAATAGAAATCATATGAAAGAAAAAATCATTTTGCTTGCTTCCGCCCTGGCTGCCATAGCCAGTTGCCAGGACGCTGGTTCCGGCAAAACGCCTGCAACAGATTCAGCCGAAGTAAAAACCGGTACTGAAAAAAGTAAATACGTATCCCAACCACTGGTCTCCCATATTTATACCGCGGATCCTTCAGCCCACGTTTTTAATGGGCGGATATACATTTATCCGTCGCACGATACTGCCACCGGAACGCCGGAAAATGATAATGGCGATCATTTCAATATGATGGATTATCATATTCTTTCCATGGATTCGGTAGGCGGAAAAGTGACCGATCATGGGGTAGCCTTGCACATAAAAGATATTCCCTGGGCCGGCAGGCAATTATGGGCGCCCGATGCGGCTTTTGCCAATGGCACCTACTACCTGTACTTTCCTTTGAAAGACAAACAGGATGTATTCAGAATAGGTGTAGCTACGTCAAAAGCGCCGGAAGGGCCATTTGTACCGGAAAAAGAGCCGATCAAAGGCAGCTACAGCATTGACCCCTGTGTGTTCAAAGATGATAATGGTTCACATTACATTTATTTTGGCGGCATCTGGGGCGGCCAGTTACAACGCTGGAACAATAACAAGTACGATAGCGCCGGCCAATTGCGGAAAGCCGATGAACTGGCTATTTTGCCACGTGTAGCCAAACTGGGAGCCGATATGAAAAGCTTTGCAGAACCGGTAAAGGAGATCAAGATCGTGGATGCCGGCGGCAACCTGTTTAAAGAGAAGGATAATGACAAACGATTTTTCGAAGCTGCCTGGATGCACAAGTACAAAGGCAGGTACTATTTCTCTTATTCCACCGGCGATACCCATAACATCAATTATGCCATTGGCGATAGTCCGTATGGCCCGTTTACCTATATAGGTGTATTGCTGGCGCCTGTAGAAGGCTGGACCAATCACCATTCTATTATTGAAAAGGATGGCAAATGGTTTTTGTTCTATCATGATATTGAATTGTCGGGCAAAACGCATTTACGCAATGTAAAAGTGGCTCCGTTGATTTATAATGAAGATGGGACCATTCAGACCATTCATTCGCAGAAATAATTGTTCGATGGTTAGATGGTTTGATTGCCGGAGTATTGGGTTGTTGAATCACTATTTAAATTTCAGACTATAACAATCAAACAACCGGGCAATCCAACCATCTCCCTTGAACTAATTAATGCCAGCCTCCGCCGAGGCCTCTGTAAATATTGATCACCGCACTCAACTGTTGTTGTTTGGTGTCTATCAGCTCAAGCTTTGCTTCCAGCGCATCCCGCTGCGTCATCAGCACTTCCAGGTAATCGGCCCGGGCATTCCTGAACAGATCATTGGAAATGTCGATAGACCTTGTCAATGCATCTACCTGTTTCCTCTTCAGGTCATAATTCTTTTCCAGGTTACTGATATTAGATAGTTGGGTAGAAACCTCGAGGTACGCATTCAGGATGGTTCGTTCATAGTTATACATTGCCTGCAATTGCCGTGCATTGGCATTGTTGAACTCCGCCTTGATCGCATTCCGGTTGATTAATGGTCCGGCCAGATCGCCTGCCAGCGAATACAAAATCGATTCCGGTAACTTCACCAGGTAGGTAGGATTAAATGCCTGCAGCCCTACAGCGGCTGAAATACCCGGCGACGGGTAAAATTCTGCCCGCGCGACTTTTACGTCTAATTTGGCAGCCGCTAATTCCAGTTCTGCCTGTTTTATATCGGGCCGGTTAGCCAATAATTGCGAAGGAATGCCGGAACTAACCTCCGGCGGCAAAGCATTTACAAAATTGCTATTGTCGCGGGTTATTGGCTGTGGGAACCGGCCTAACAGGAAGTTGATCCGGTTCTCCGTTTCCTTTATCTTTTGCATGACCTCGTATTCCATGCTTTGAGACTTCAATACCTCCGCTTCAAATTTTTGTACAGCCAGTTCGGTTACCCGGGTGGCTTCTTTCTGGATCTTTACAATCTCCAATGCATTCTTTTGCAGCCCGATGTTTTGTCGTACGATCACCAGTTGGTTATCGAGCGCCTGTAATTCGTAATAGGAGTTTGCGACTTCCGCGATCAGGTTGGTGAGTACAAAATTTTTACCTTCTACCGTTGATAGATACCTGGTAACAGCGGCTTTTTTAGCATTACGCAGTTTCTTCCAAATGTCTGCTTCCCAATTCGCAAAAACAGCTACGGTAAAATCTCCCAACGGATCGGGCATTTCCTTGCCGGGTTTGATCTCCGTTGATGCGTCACCAGCGCCCTGGCTGGTATACCGGCCCACTTTTTCAACGCCAACACCAGCCCTGGCGCCAACGGTTGGTAGCAACGGCCCCTGTTTGAACCGGATATCATTTCTTGCTATTTCCACTTCCTGCAACGTGGTCAACAGTTCCTGGTTATTTTTTAACGCTGTATCTATCAGGTTCACCAGGTTCTTGTCAGTGAAGAATGTACGCCAGGGAATGGTTCCGGTATTCGTAGTATTCTTGCTGTTATCATAGGAGGCAGGCACCAACCTGTTCTCTATCGCGGTCGTAGCCTCCGGTGCTTTGCAGCCTGCTGCTGCTAAAAACAGGCACAGCAGGCCAATGCATGTATGTATGCTGAATTTAAACATGGTGATCGATTTCTTCGGTTAACGGATTTTCTTCTTCGTTTTTAATAAGCGTATGTTTTTCTGCGATCTTGCCGAATATGTAATACAACCCGGGGATGATCAGCACACCGAATACAGTTCCGAAAAGCATACCGCCTGCTGCTGCAGTACCAATGGTCCTGTTACCCAAAGCACCAGGGCCATGAGCAAAGACCAGTGGGATCAAACCTGCAATGAAGGCGAATGATGTCATGAGAATTGGACGGAACCGCACCCGCGAACCTTCCATAGCCGCTTTCAATACGCTTGCGCCTGATTGGTGCCGCTGAACGGCAAACTCCACGATCAACACCGCATTCTTACCCAACAAACCGATCAGCATCACCATAGCTACCTGTGCATAGATGTTATTTTCGAGGCCCAACCATTTCAGTAACAGGAATGCGCCAAAAACGCCGGTGGGTAAGGAGAGGATCACTGCTAAAGGAAGAATAAAGCTTTCATATTGTGCCGACAGGATCAGGTAAACGAAACCAAGGCAGATAAGGAAGATATAAATAGCCTGGTTGCCCTGCGCCACCTCATCCTTGGAGATCCCGGCCCAGTCTATCCCAAAGCCCCGTGGCAGGGTTTTCTGAGCCACTTCGTTGATGGCCTTAATGGCGTCCCCGCTGCTGTAACCCGGCGCGGCGGCACCGCTTATTTCCGATGCGTTGTACATATTATGCCGCGTGATCTCTGACAAACCATATACCTTTTCCATTTTCATGAATGCCGAGAAGGGTACCATCTCATCCTTATTATTCTTTACATACAGCTTCAGGATATCTTCAGGCAATGCCCTGTACTGCGGAGCCGCCTGCACCATCACCTTATACGGCCGTCCGAATTGAATAAAGCTGATCTCGTAGTTACTGCCCACCAGCGTGGAAAGCGTGTTCATGGCATTATCAATGGTAACGCCTTTTTGCTGTGCAATGTCATTGTCAATTTTAAGAATGTATTGCGGAAAGCTGGCGCTGTAAAAACTGAACACCGATGACAGCTCTTTGCGTTTACGTAGTTCCTGCAAAAATTCATTGCTCACCGTTTCCATTTTTTTGTAATCGCCTGAACCCGCTTTATCCAGCAAACGCAATTCGAAACCACCGGCCGCTCCATAGCCCGGTACCGCAGGCGGTTGAAAGAATTCTATATTGGCGCCTGAGATGTCTTTTGATTTCTCTTCCAGTTCATGAATAATTTCCTGCACAGAATGTTTTCGTTCTTCCCAGCTTTTCAGGTTGATCAAACAGGTGCCCGAATTGGACCCGGTCCCTTCTGTAAGGATCTCATAACCTGCCAGCGCAGAAACGGATTGTATTCCATCAATACCTTCGGCTATTTTTTGCAGTCTTTCTGCTATCTCGTCTGTTCTTTCCAATGAAGAGCCCGGTGGCGTTTGAATAATGGCATAGAACATCCCCTGATCTTCATTCGGGATAAAGCCGGAAGGTACTTTGCCGTTCAGGTACCAGGTGCCGGCGCAAAAAGCGCCTAAAACGATAAACGTGATCAATCTTCTATTAACAATTCGACCCAGCAATTCCTGGTACTTTCCCTGGCCGCGGTTGAACGTGTTGTTGAAGCCGTTCAGGAATTTATTTATGAGGTTTTTCTTTTTGTGTTTTCCGTGCGTATTCTTCAGGATCATAGCACACAACGCCGGTGTTAGCGTAAGCGCTACCACACCCGAAAGAATAATGGCGGTGGCCATGGTAATGGAAAACTGTCGGTAGAAGATGCCCACTGGTCCACTCATAAACGCTACCGGGATGAATACCGCTGCCATTAAGAAGGTAATAGCTACGATGGCCCCGCTGATCTCATGCATGGCTTTTTTGGTAGCCTTCAATGGTGACAAATGTTCTTCTTCCATTTTGGCGTGAACTGCTTCAATGACCACTATGGCATCATCTACCACCACACCGATGGCCATTACCAGCGCAAAGAGGGTAATGAGGTTGAGCGTGATGCCAAAGAATTGCATGAAGGCGAATGTTCCGATCAAAGAAACCGGTACGGCTATGGCCGGGATGAGGGTAGAACGCCAGTCGCCAAGGAACAGGAATACCACCAGGCCCACCAGGATGAATGCCTCCACCAGGGTGTGCACTACTTTTTCAATAGAGGCGTCCAGGAATTTAGACACATCATAACTGATCTCGTAATCCATACCCTTGGGAAAAGTGCTCTCTTTGATCTCCTTCAGCTTTGCCTTTACATTCTTGATTACCTGGCTGGCATTACTGCCGTACGATTGCTTCAACACGATGGCCGCCGACGGTTTACCATTCATGTTAGAATAAATATCGTACATCGAACTGCCGAACTCAATATCTGCAACGTCTTTCAGGCGAAGTATTTCACCATTAGCGCTTGACCGTAAAATCACATTTTCGTATTGCTCTTTTGTATTGAACCTGCCTGAATACTTCAATACATATTCAAACGATTGCGATCGTTTTCCCGAGCTTTCACCGGTTTTACCAGGGGATGCTTCCAGGCTTTGATCGCTCAGCGCTTTCATTACTACGTCGGCAGAGATCTTATACGCCAGCATGCGGTCGGGCTTTAGCCAGATGCGCATGGAATATTCGCGGTTACCGAGGATGTCAGCAAATCCAACACCATCAACGCGCTTCAGTTCCGATAACACGTTGATGTCGGCGAAGTTGAAAAGGAATTTCTGGTCTGCATTGGGGTCAGTGCTGTACAGGTTCACATACATAAGCATGTTAGATTCCTCCCGGGTGATCTTTACACCTTCACGCACCACAAGCGGCGGCAGTTTATTCACCACCGATGCAACCCGGTTCTGTACGTTTAACGATGCTACGTTGGGATCGGTACCGAGGTTAAATACCACCTGGATGTTAGCCTCACCATCATTGCCCGCATCCGATGCCATGTATTTCATGCCCGGAACGCCGTTGATGGCTCTCTCGAGTGGAATGATCACCGATTTGATCATTAATTCCCCATTGGCGCCGGGATATTCTGCTGTTACGTTCACCTTGGGTGGTGAGATAGACGGAAATTGCGTTACCGGTAATCCCGTAATGGCCAACACTCCCAGGAAAACAATGATAAGGGAAATGACTATCGACAGGACCGGTCGCTGTATAAATTTATTAAACATTGATGTCGCTATTAGGATTTACAACTTATTCTGCTTTCAATCGCAAATGATGGATAACTTCTTCCGGTTTTTGGTATTCAAAAGCGATCCTGTCATCGTCTTTTACTTTCTGAACACCTTCAAGCAGAATCCTTTCATTGTCTGAAAGGCCACTTGCCACTACATACAGGTCGGGCATTTCGCCGCTGACAGTAATGTTCCTAGATCTTACCATGTTGTTTTTGTCAACGACAAAAACGTACTTCTTGTCCTGAATTTCGTATGTTGCTTTCTGTGGAATGATCATGGCGTTCTTAACCGGAAGTGTCAACTGTACCTTACCGGTTTCACCATGTTTTAATAGCTTATCGGGATTGGGGAATCTGGCGCGGAAGGCAATGTTTCCTGTTTCATTATCGAATTCGCTTTCGATGGTTTCTACAACGCCTTTATATTGAAGGGGTGTGTTATTGGCTAACAGCAGGCCTACTTTAGTATACCCGCGGCCTTTTGTATTGGTTTCATAGTCGAGGTATTCCGGTTCAGATACATTAAAATAGGCGTACATCTGGCTGTTATCTGAAAGGCTGGTGAGCAATTCACCTTCATCGATCAGGCTGCCCAGTTTCTTGGGTAAGCGGTCGATAGTACCATCGAATGGCGCCCTGATATCTGTGAATGAAAGGTGTAATTTCGCCAGCGACATTTCGGCTTTTGCCTGGTCTACTTTTGCCTGTGCAATTGCCTGTTCATTTTTAGAGACTATATTTTTTTCGGCCAGGGTGGTGGCATTTTGCAATTCTATTTCAGCCGCTTTGGCTTCGGCTTCGGCTTTCAGTAATTCAGCCTCATACATTTTCGGCATGATCTTGAATAACAACTGGCCGGCTTTTACGAACTGGCCTTCATCAACGTAAATATTTTGCAGGAAACCCTTTTCCTGTGCCCTGATCTCGATGTTCCTGACAGACTTTATCTGCGAAACATATTCCTTCGTAAATGAAGTGTCAATTCTAACCGGACTGGTAACAATATATTTACCAGCTTCTTCTTTTTCTTCTTTTGCAGGCTTACAGCTTGTTAAATATACTACAGTGAACAAGCTGGCGAACAAGATAGTTCTTTTCATGACAATAAATGGGTGGTTATACGTTATCGGTTTCAGCTCGCATCAGGACAAAACTAATGACTAGTTTCTGCGGGAAGAATTTATGAAGGGCCCTTAACAAGTCGTTTGCAAAAAGCTAATAAAAAGATCAGCCAGGAAATTGAGTACTGACTGGTTGCCAACATATAACGTGAAAAAATACCGGTACGATTGCGTAAGGAATTGTGAAAATACCCGGGATGTAGTAAATAATTAATAATTTGTGCAGTCGGGAAGGCGTTAGGGAATAAGCATTACACCTAAAAAATATGATCCGACTAATATCAACCTTGCTGGTTTGCCACCTGGCGCTTCATTCATTTGGGCAAATTGAAGAAAAAACATACGCTGTTTTAAAAAGAAGGGATTTCAATGCTTTTAAGCAATTTGCAGGCAGGTTTACTAATGAAAAGGATAAACTTTATTTTTTTGAGAGCAACACGCGTGACCTGGTAGAAGGGTACCAGGAGTCAATTTTTTATATTAAAAAATCATATCCTTTCGACTCCGTAGTGTCTGCTAGTCTTGATCTTCGGATCAACATTATTGCAAACGGGAATTTGATCATCCAATTTTATTTGGAAAGCCAGGAGTTTATAAACTTTCCCGCCAGTTATGATACAAAAGACACCTCGTATACTTTTAGTGATACTGCCAGGCTTGCTGCTTTGAAAGCCAGGTTTCAAAAAAACTTTTTTGCTCCATTGAATGAAAAAGAGTTGTTTGTTGATAGTATATTCTACGGTATAAAATGCGGGCGTTACAAGCAAGAAAGGATAACCGTTCAACAAGCGCAAATAAGGGACTGGGTAAAAAACAGGGATACGACTAATTTGTTTACCTGGTTGCAGTCAACCAATACAGAGAAACAAGTTTATGCGGTTCAGGGATTTCATTCACTCACTCTAATGGGGGTAAAAATAAGTGACAAGGCAAAAAAGCTCATCGAGATTATTTTAAAAAAGAAAGGAACTATAAATACCTGCGGAAGCTGTACAGCAGATTCAATAAAGATCTCGGTTGTTGTTTCTGAGTTCACACAACTATTGGTTGAAAAAACCTTCCCGCATTCTCCATAGTGTGTGAAGGTGGGAAGGTTTTCCTTTAGATTATATAGCCTAATTAGCAGCAGGTGCTGCAGGTTTGGAAAGCAGATCATCGTTGTTCACACCTTTCTTTTTCGATACGTTTTCAGTGAGCTTGCCAAAATTCCAGGTGAGCGCTAATACGCCGGCACGCCTGATGGGCGTATGGATGTTTGTGTTGTAAAAATTCCTGTCTTTCGTAATGCTTTTGAAGTCACGCGTTTTTTCGTAATAGTTCACTGCTCTGAGTGAGATCAGGAGTTTGTCTTTAAATATCTTGTAATTGAATGCCACATTGTGCCAGATATTGAAGGGATACGTTGTTTGAATACTGCGCGGGTCCTGCCATATACCCAAATAACTGCCCACCGTAAATTTTTCGGTGAACTTGTAGCTTGTGCTCAGATTTAAATTGCCCCCTAAACCGCTATTGGATTGCGATGCATCCGCATTGTTTTTAACCGTATTGTAACGGAGTGAACCATTCACGTACACATTCCATCTGGGCGTGATCTTCGTGCTGAAATTCAAGCCAACGCTCCATTGATATTCCTTACCAATATTCAGGCTGGTTGTTTTGGTAATGCCTGTTTGCTGATCAAAAAATGCATACCGCAGTATCTTATTGCCACTGTAACTTCCTTCTACATTGATGCCGGCAAATGTATTTCCGTTGCCATACCGCATTTGCGTGGAAACAGCATGCAACGTTTGCGGGCCCAGATCGGGGTTGCCGGTTGTAATGTTCAGGGAGTCGTTGTTGTAAACAAACGGATTGAGGTCATTGATATAAGGCCGCTGCAATCTTTTGGTATAGGAAACTACCAGGGTGGCGGCTTTGCTCAACTTGTTGGTGAATTGAATGTTTGGCAGTAATGTGGTATAGCTGTTTTCTACATATGTTTTTGATACCACAAAATCTCCCTTTACTTTGGTATGTTCAACCCGGGCGCCAAAACGAAAACTCGATTTCTTTAATTTGAAGTTGTACATGCTGTAAGCGCTGAGCACATCCTGGTTATATTTAAAATAATCTGTGTTGGCAACATTCGGTTTAAACTCGTCTGTTTCGCCATATTTGATCAGGCTTTGGAAGTCGGAGCTGGCGCGGCGCAGAATGGCTTTCAACCCGCCTTCCAGTTTGTCGCTTTTACTGAGCGGTAAAATGTTATCCATCTGAATGGTGTACTGGTTATTGATGGCATAACTGTTATTGATCAAATAACGGTCTGTGCCGGGGTTATCCTGGAAGCTGGTAAGCTGGTTGTCTTGTTTGCCGAACTCGCCCAGAAAGCGCAGGGTGAATTCCTTTTCTTTATTGTTCTTAAAATGTTTTATATAATCGCTCCCTACGTTCACACCGGGATTTTTGCTGGTGTTGTTGAGGCTAAAATAGCTCACTGATGAAGGGGCCGCTTCAAACTCGGTAGTGATGGTTTGATCAGTTACCCTTTTATTCGACCAGCTATCAATATTCGTATACACACTGACCGTATTGAGGCTATCCATTTCAACACTCAATTCTGCATTGCCAAAGCTCCAGGTTTCACTGTTGTATTGTCCGCCGTCAAGCGTTCTTTTGGTGTAAATGTTTTGCGTTGTGGGGATCGTTATATTGGAATTATGCTGTAATACAGGATCGGAAAACCCTTTGTTCATAAAAACGCTAAGGCCGAATTTGCCCAATTTTGCATTCCCGTTCAGGGTAAAGTTATTTATTTTGTCGCTCGTTCTTGAGAAAGTAGAAAGGGTGCCATTATAACCTTTTACTTTTTTCCTGGTAATGATATTGATAAGGCCGCCTATTCCTTCGCCGTCGTATTTGGCGGAAGGCGTTGTTATCACTTCTATTTTTGAAATAAGCGCACCGGGAAATCCTCTCAGCGCCTCTTTTATATTCCGGGCGAACATGGAAGTTTCCCGCCCATTGAGCAACACTTTGAAATTTGATTTTCCGTTTACTTTAATATTATCTTCTCCATCCACCGTTATAAAAGGGGTTTTCCGCAGAATGTCGATAGCCGTTTCTGTTTTGTTAGCCGGGTCATCTTCCACGTTTAATACGGTTTTATCATCCGATTGTTCCACCATCGGTCGCTGGGAAGTGACCACCACTTCTTTCATCATACCAGTTACTTTGGATAGTTGAACCGGATCTATTTGCATATCGCCGGTTGTTGTTGTAACTGTTATTTTGACCTTTTTTTCAGTATACCCCGTATGGGTGAATGAAAGCACATAATTTCCGGTATCCGGTTTGGTAAATTGAAAACGTCCCTGCTCGTTCGATAGAACTGTTTGCAGGGGGTTCGTATTATTAATTTTAAACAGGCGTATTGTTGCCAAAGTTAGTGGCTTACTGCTGTCTGAAACCGTTCCTGATAACTTTAAAGGTGTTTGTGAAAATAATTGCCCGGGCAGCGTAAAGAGAACTGCCTTTAGAATAATAAAGGGAATCAAATTTTTCATGGCTGCTTGGTTGCTGAAGGTTGGGTTCTTGACCTGCAAGATTAACGAATATATTCGTAGGTATTGGATTTATATGATGAACGGCATTTTACGAATAACTTCAATCGGCATTTTCTTAACCTTAGAATTCATCAGCGTACTGGTGATTTATTATATTGTCCCCCCTTTTTAACCAATTACACCCCGGTGTTTCAATCTTCATCTGATTATTTTCATACTATTCATTTACTTAAATTCAAACCTAGTATGAGAATCAGATTGCTTAGTCTACGTTCATTAGCGTTAGTCCTGCTACTTCCTATGTTGTTTTTTGCCAGTTGCAAAAAAGATGTTATACCAGAAAATGCAACAACTGATGCAACCAATTCTTCAGGAGACAGGAAAAACGACAACCTGACAACCGCAAGAGTGCCCGCCTCAGAAACATTGCAAACTTTAGCCAATGGTACATTCATAATTGTTAACCGTAAAAGCGGTATGGCGCTCGATGTTGCCTCGGCTGCAACTGCCAATGGGTCGAACGTGCTGCAATGGGGCGCAACAGGCGGCACCAATCAACGGTGGACACTTACCGAACTCTCCGGCGGGTATTACTCTATTATTGGGGTACAAAGCGGAAGAGCGCTGCAGGTGTACAATGCCGGTACTGCTGATGGCGACAACGTGGATATCCATGATTATTCAGGCGCCAACAACCAGCAATGGCAATTCATTAGCGTGGGCAACGGTTATTACCGTATTGTTAACCGGAACAGCGGCAAAGACCTGGATGTTACCGGTCAATCTGAATCGCCGGGCGCCGATGTTGCCCAATGGGGTTACTGGGGTGGAGAAAATCAGCAATGGGGGTTGTTGAAAATTACGCACAGCGGGCAACTGACCTGGACGTTGACAACCACCGGTGTTCCGGCTGATGTGCAAACCCGGATCACCAATGCCATGAATGCGGCATGCGCCCGTTATAATGCCGGCGCAAACTGGCCCGCCCGTACGTTGACGGTTGAATATAACACGGGTGTTCCTACCGCTGATGGCAGCACCAATGGAAACATTCGGTTTGGGGCGAACACCAGCTATCAGGCAGTGCGCACCGCTATGCATGAAATAGCGCATACATATGGTGTTGGTATTTCGTCTGGCTGGTCTTCGAATATTTCAGGCGGACTTTTTATAGGAACAACCGCTGTGGATGCTATAAGGTCATTTGATGGACCAAGCGCGGTTATCAATACCGGCGGCGGTCACTTCTGGCCGTATGGGCTCAATTATGATAGCGAGTGGTCGGAGGCAGGCGCTTACCGCCATGTGAAAATAGTATGGGCGATGCGGGCTGATGGGATGTAGAAAAATAGCTGGTAGCTAGTAGTGAGTGGCGGGTAGGGGAATACATGGTCAACCAGTTTGAGTTTCATATATAATAGCGAGTCTCAAATAAAATCCTACAAGCTACTTACCACTAGCCACCAGCCATTATTTTTGCTGATGCTTCAATTTGAGATATTGTGCTTCTATCTCTGCTAATATTTTATCATACCCCGCGCGATCGGCAAATGCGTCCGGATTGTAAGCATCGCCTTGTTTTCTTTTTTTGTGCAAACCAAACTGGCTGGCATGCGATGCTACCCACAGATCAAATTGAACTTTTTTCATTGCATCCAGGGTATAAGCAAAATCTTTACTGATCTCAGGATAGCCGGGCATACCAGACATTTTCGTGTCAGTCAGGATCGTAGGCATATTGGCGATTAACACGGTATAACTTTTCTTTTCATCTTTCACCGTTACCAGGTAACTGCAGGAGCCCTGGGTATGGCCCGGATGATGCAACAGTACGAGCTGCGTTCCGCCCAGGCTGATAGTTTCGTGATCCTTTAATAGCCTATCTGCTTTTACCGGCAGGTACATTGGCCCATGGCCTCCCATGTAGTAGTCGGAATTACCGCCATCTGCCAACACTCTGGCATCCTTTTCATCCACCATCATTTTGGCGCCCGTTTGTTTTTTTATAGCCGCCATTCCCGCCACATGATCAAAGTGCGCCTGCGTGGTCAACAGGATCTTTATATCTGAAAATTTGAAACCTAACTGCGCCATATTCTTTTTGATCATGGGCACCGATTCGGCCAGGCCGGTATTGATAAGGATATGTCCTTTAGGCGTAGTGAGCAAATAACAACCCAGATCATAAGTGCCAACATAATACAGGTTCCCGGCTATGCGAAATGGTTCGGTTGAATCGGACCACGCCTTATCATTGAAGGGTAGCGGCGTTAATTTTTGCGCCAGAAGGGAAGTATGGATGCTTAGTAATACGAGTACAGATATTAGAACTTTTTTTTTCATTTGACTAGTGTTTTCGATCATAAATGTAAATGGAAAATTGGAAAGAGATCGTAAAGTGGATATTAAACAAAAAACCCCGACAGTACTGTCAGGGCTTTGCTATAAGGACGGATCTCTTAAAGGGTAGGACCTCCGCTAGCTGGCGGAGCGTTCACTTAATTAAGCTTCACGGTCACGGGTTCCAATCCGGGTGATGCTATTGTTATTTCATAGGCGTTGCTTTTTACCGGCGGTCGTACATATACGATCAACCGGCCGTTTCTCGCTTTCCTGGTGCTGGCCTGGTAATCACCTACATCATGCGCATCACTGTTTTCCAATCCCAGCAGGGTAGCGGGGCCTGTAATGCTTACAGTTATATCGTTGTCGGCATCATATACATATTGGCCTTTTTCATCAACCAGCAATACTTCTAACTGTTGTACACCTGTGCGTTCATTGATCAACGCATCTTTGTATACAGTTGCTTTTATGGCAGACGCCTTGCCGGTTGTGTTCAGGGTGTATTGCGCCGCTTCTTTCCCTTCATTATATCCTTTCACCACCAGTTCACCGGGATGATACATTGTGTTCCACCACAAGGTCCTGTTCCTGGCATCGGCCATTTTTCTTCTGCCCAATGACTGGCCATTTAAAAACAATTCAGCTTCCTCGCAATTGGTGAAACAGTTTACGCGGATGGAATCTCCATCTGTACCATTCCATTTTGGCGCCGCCTGTTTGTGACTCCAGATGCCATTATCCTCTGATTTTGGAATGCGGGCAGTGCCCATGTAGATCATCGGTTTGGTCGTCCAGATACTTTGTCTGAAATAATATTCGGTTTTGGGAAAACCACCGAGGTCTATCAACCCGGCCTGGTTGCTGCGGTTCGGCCATTTACCTGCTTCGCCAAGGTAATCAACGCCCGTCCATAAATATTGCCCTGCCACATAACTATTGTTGTTAACCGCATTCCAGGCACTTAGCCGCATGCCATTTTCACTATCATAAATTACCCGGTTGGGATATTTTTGATGGTCTTCTGCAAAACGGTATTCCTGGTAATTATAGCCTACAATATCCAGGTTGCCGGGATAGCTGGTGGTGTTCGACATCACCACACCAGCCAGCGCCGCGGTAACAGGGCGGGTGGTATCATATTGTTTCGCAACCTGCACCAATTGTTTTGAGATCTCGCCCAGCCTGGTCGCCGGCGGATGCGTGGTATCGTAACCTCTTCCATAGATCTGCGGATTATTGCCAGAGTTAAGTACCGGATGCGTATAGGGATCATTGGGATAATCTATTTCATTGCCGATGCTCCACATTATAATAGACGGACGGTTGCGATTGCGCAGGATCATATCCCGCAGATCTTTATTCGCCCATTCTTTAAAATAAGTATTGTAACCATCTTTACCTGGTTGGCCATTATTCCAACCTTTGATCCATTTGTTCTTTCCTGTTTCCCATTCATCGAACGCTTCATCCATTACAGTGAAACCCATTTCATCGCATAGTCTGTAAATATAATCCGCATGCGGATTATGGCTCAGGCGGATCGAATTGCAACCTGCTGCTTTCAGTGTGCGAAATCTTCTGATCCATACTTCTTCCGGTACCGCCACACCCAACACGCCGGCGTCGTCATGTATACATACGCCCAGCAGTTTGGAGTTTACGCCATTGAGGTAAAATCCTTTCTCCGGATCAAATCGAATGGAACGGATGCCTACTTTGTCAGTCCACTCATCAATTTTTTTTCCGGCCGAAATAACGTTCACCTGTAACGTATACAGGTATGGATTGTCTGTAGACCATAGGGTAGGGTTGGCAACGGTAAAAGCACAGTCGGCCTGCGTTGTGGCATTGGGCGTAGCCAAAATATTTTTTTGTGCGGCGGCCACCTGTTTACCACTTTTGTCAAGGAGCAGGCATTGTACGGTTACCGGTCTGTTTCCTTTGGTGCTGTTGGCTATCGCTACCTGAACGCGGGCATTGGCACGGGTGGTTGACACGGCCGGTGTGGTGAAGGCGACGCCCCATTGATCAATGTGCACCGGGTCTGTTGCTATGAGGTATACATTGCGATATATGCCTGAACCGGTATACCATCTTGAATCGGCAAACGTGGTATGATCAACTTTTACGGCAATGGAATTTTTTAAACCGGGTAGAAGGTATTTTGTTAACTCATATTGAAAAGCAATGAATCCGTTGGGGCGTTTTCCCAGGTAATGGCCATTGACCCACACTTCACTGTTCTTATATACCCCATCGAAGTAAATGAAGACCTGCCTGCCTTTAAATTGCGGCGGTATGGTAAATGTTTTCCGGTACCAGCCAGTACCGCCCGGCAAATAACCTGTGCCGCTTGCCCATTCATTGCTGAAAGGGCCTTCAACCGACCAGTCGTGTGGCAGGTTCACCATTCGCCAGGCTGCATCATTGAAAGAATTTTTTTCAGCATTCGCCTGCTCGCCTTTATGAAACTTCCAGTCTGCATTGAATAATATCTGTTGCCTGGTTTTCTGGGCAAACAGGACCACCGGCAGGGCAAAAAGCAGCAGCGTAAAAAAATGACGGTTCCAGTTCATATCATGATTTAAAAAAATCCAAATCTCAAATCGCAAGAACCCAAAAAGACAAATCCCAAAGCTCAATGTATACTATGGAGCTTTGGGATTTGATTCTTTATGCTTATAATTTTTTAGTTCTTGAATTAGTAACCGCTGTTCTGTGTAATCTTGTTATTGCTGGCTTGTATTTCAGCACGTGGTATGGGCAACCAGTAATGTTTGGTCTCAAACTTACGGCCATCCAATGCCACTTTGGGTGTGTAAGTAAGGGTGCTTCCACTTTTGGTAACGGTGATACCGCCGGCTGGTTTGTTCTCTGTTACGTCGGCAATCTTCCATCTTCTTACATCATAGAAGCGGTGCTCTTCAAACGCCAGTTCAACGCGACGTTCGTACCGGATAGCATCGCGCATTTGCGATTGCGATAAACCGGATGCCAGTGCTGGCATGCCTACGCCTGTTCTTTGACGAACAAGATTAACGGCTGTGCGGGCAGATAAAGTTGAACCGGGAGGCACTACATCTGCACCATAGGCTTCGTTAGCTGCTTCAGCAAAGTTCAACAATACTTCCGCATAACGAATATAGTACCAGGGTTGAAAACCTGCATTGCCCCATGGGTTCTGTAAAGGATAAGCGTCGTTCATGAACTTTTTAAGGTAGTAACCGGTTTTAGAGGTATTCCAGTTATCCGGACCGTCTTTACTGTCTTTACCACCGGGCGTAAACGTTTCAATGGTACTGCCGCGATAGCTGGCGCCATTGTATAATACGGTAGCATAAAGACGTTTGTCGCGGTTTACATATGGGTTGTTAGCATCATAACCTGAAGTGCCATCGGTAATGGGTTTACCATTATCCATTTGATAATCGTCGACCAGGTTTTGCAAGGGCAGGTTACCGCCCCAGCCGCCATAGCTGTTAGGCCCGTTCGCAATTTCAAGGTGCGTATGGCCGGCATTTTTTGTATACAACCGTTCGAAGATGGCTTCGCTGTTGTCGCCATTTAAGAACAGGTTGCCGTAGCCGCCGGTATAAAGGCTGTATTTGTTAAGACTGATAACAGCCTGTGCTGCGGTTGCTGCCGCCTGCCAGGTGCCTGTAGCGTATAACGGGCTTGCTGCATATAATAACAACCTTGCTTTAAGCGCTAATGCGGCGCCTTTGGTAGCACGGCCCAGCAGCCAGTTACCGTCATTGTTCAGGGGTAATGCAGCCGCTGCTTCATCCAGTTGGGCAACAGCGTAATCAATAGATTCTTTCAATGAAGCTCTTGTAAATAAGGCTTCGTCCTGTAAATTATCACCCAGGTTGTATACTTTGTCGCCCATCAATATCACGCCACCATAGTTCCTGATGAGGTCGTGGTACCGGAATGCCCTGATGAATTTCAATTCGCCCAGCAGCTTGTCTTTGTGCGGCTGGCTCATTGTTACTTTCTCTATATTGGTAATAGCGAAATTACACTCCCTGATGCTGCGATAGCTACGTCCCCAGATAGTGCCGGCAATACCTGTATTTTCCGGCGCCAGCAATCCTCTTTGAACCAGCCACGTATTATCATCATTGTTATAAATGGATTCATCGGTGAGCGAGCTCCACATGGCGTATTCGAAACCACGGCCAAAACCGGGGTTGGTGCCATCGCCTTCTTTGTCCTGAAGCCTTATACCCACATACCGGGCATAAACAAAATCTTCAAACAGAAGGGAGTCGCCAAAGATGGCCGCTTCTGAAACGCGATCTGTTGGCGTAACAGTAAGAAAATCTTTCTTGCACGATGTGATCGCTGTTGCGATAACCGTTGTATATAAAATATTTCGAAATGTTGTTTTCATTTGCTCACAATTGAATGTTTAGAATCTTAATCCGATACCTACGTTAATGATCCGTTGCTGTGGATAGAACTGGCCGCTGTAATTGTCGCCTTCCGGGTCATAATCTTTTACTTTGGTAATAGTGAACAGGTTGAAAGCGCTCACGTATAACCGAAGCGACTGCATTTTCATTCTTGTAAGTAACTGGCTGGTAACATTATAACCTAATTGTACGTTTTTCAGCCGGAGGAAAGCTGCATTGTTCAGCCAGAATGTGCTGGGATAACGGCCGCCGTTCACAGAAGCTGAAGTTCTTGTATCAACCCTGGGGAATGAACCGCCCGGGTTGCTGGGGCTCCAGCGGTTATCGGCCCAACTGCTGTAGAAGTTACCTACAGTACCGGCTTCGGGTAATACGAACTGGCTTACCTGTGCCTGGCCGGCAAAAACGATCGAGATGTCAAATGATTTATAATCGGCGAACATGTTGATGCCATAAGTGATCTGCGGAACATTGCCGTATTTGGTTCTTACCGCGTCATCGGCAGTGATGCTGCCATCTTTGTTGTAGTCTTCCAATATCAGATCGCCGGGTTGCGCGCCGTTCAGGTGCGGGTATTTGGCAATTTCATCAGCCGTACGGAAGATGCCCAGTGAATTATACAATAAGGATGTATTTAAAGGACGGCCGGTTTGCTTTTGGTGAGGCAATACGCCCGCGGCTTCATCCATGAAGATGATCTTGCTTTTGGCAAACGTGAAATTACCGCCGGCGCCGTAGTGGAATTTTCCTTTGCGGTTATAATAACCCAGGGTAGCTTCCATACCGTTGCTGTTTACTTTAGCGATGTTTTCATCTGGCACCAATGGGTCTTGCTGGAAGCCGTTCACGATACCTGATACAGCGGGGATAGAGGCGTTACGGGGTGCAAGAATGTTGCTTCTTTTCTGTTGGAAGTAAATTACTTCAAAAAAGATATTATTCATGATAACCCCTTCGATCGCAACGTCTGTCTTACGCGCTACTTCCCAACGAATGTTGGCATTGGCCAGTTTGGTAAGGTCTATACCCGGAACGATACTGGAACCCAAAACTACCTGGCTGTTCAATGAATAGTTGTTAAAGTATTGGAACGGGTTTACGTTGTCGTTACCCAGGGTACCGAATGATGCCCGCAGTTTCAGATCGGTTAAGAAAGAGATGTCCCTCATGAACGATTCGTTCGAGATACGCCAGCCGGCAGAAAAAGAAGGGAAATAGCCGAACCGGTTACCGGGAGGGAACGTAGTAGATCCGTCAATACGCATCTGCGCATCGAACAGGTACCTTTCATCGTAGTTATAGGAAACTTTTCCCAAATAACTTTTACGGGTGAACCGGTAACTGCCGCCATAGTTAGCCAGGTCGGTGGCCGCTGTTCCGCCCTGTGATAATTCGGGCGTTTGCGTGGTTGGGAAGTTTATGCGGGAAGTGCCAAACGTTTCGCGCCGCAATTCGCTTTGTTCATAAGCCACGAATGAGTTGACGTTGTGTTTGCCAAAACTGTTCGCATAGTTCAGCCTGAGGTGAGAGGTGATCTGTGTAAAGTTCTCCTGGCTTTCGCTCAGCATGGCCGCGTTGTTAGAACCGCCTACGATCCTTGGATTGTAGGTATTGGCGTTTTTGTCGTACGAATATAATAAGTAAGGTGTTGAAAATGTTTTGTTGAAAAACCATGATTTATCTATAGCTACCCATCCTTCTAAAGACAATCCTTTCACCGCAGCAATATTGTAATTGCCTTTCAGGATACCATTAAATACCGATCCGGGATTTTTGTTCAACCCGCCGGCGTTGGTTGCCATCATGGCCGGGTTCATACCTTCAATACCGGTAGAAGGCAGGCCATTGGGATAGAAGGCCGGAATGATTGGGTAGGCACGATAAATAGAGCGGAAGATGGTACCAGCCGATGAGGTGGGGAATTGGCGGTCTTCCTGGCGGCCCGATAAATATACGCCTACTTTAAAGTCCTTGGTAACCGTAGCATCGAGATTAGCGCGGAAGTTGTATTGATTATACTTGGCCGCGCCATTTTTATATAAACCATCCTGGCTCAGCAGGCCTGCGCCCACATAATAGCGAACGTTCTCTGATCCGCCTGCTAAGGAAATATTTAAATTGTCCTGACCTGTTGAGTTTTTCAATGTGGCCTTTGCCCAATCTGTATTGGGAAAATTCAACGGATCGGAGCCATCGGCGAATTTTTGAATGTCAGCGGCAGAATATTGCTGGTTCATGCCACCCGCCTGGTTATTGTAATAAGCAATTTCATTGGCGATGGCTGCATAGGTAGGCGCATCAGCCATATCTGGTAAGCGCGTAGGAGAGGAGAAACCATGATCGTAGGTCACAGAAAAAGAGGATTTTCCTGCTTTTCCCCGTTTGGTAGTTACCAGAATAACCCCGTTGGCAGCGCGGCTTCCATAAATAGCGGCCGATGCATCTTTCAATACGGAGATATTATCGATATCCATCGGGTTCAATCTTTCCAAACCGCCTATTTGTCCGGGCACCCCATCTACCACGATGAGCACATCATTATTGCGCATAGTGGCCAAACCGCGAATTCGGATAGATGAACCATCATAACCCGGCTCACCACTGCGGTTGTTGATCATAACACCGGAAAAACGGCCGGCCAAAGAGTTTGAAACGTTCACTGCCGGGCTTTTTACCAGGTCGGCGCCTTTTACTACAGAAATTGAACCGGTAACGGTTGCTTTCTTTTGGGTGTTATAACCAACCACTACTACTTCCGACAGGTCAATTTTGGAATTTTGTAAGGTTATTTCCATGTCGCCGCCTGCCAGCATTTCCAGGGTTGCGAAGTTTACATGGGTAATTACCAGGGTGGCTTTTTCAGGCGCCTGAATGGAGAATTTTCCATCTGCATCGGTCACTGCTGATGTGGCGGTACCTTTAATTGTCACGGTAGCACCGGCTATGGGACCCTCTGCCGATATTACCCTGCCGCGAACTTGCGTCTGGGCAAAAAGCGATAAACTAATGAGATGAAAAAAACCAATGAGAAGAAGCTGTGGGGTTAACCTGTAAAGAAGCTTACAGATTGCCCTGTTTTTCAGATGCAATTGTCTCATACGAACAAGCACGTTAGGTTAAAAAAATAAGTCATTAGGCAGCCGCATAAATCAGCTAGTGGTTAGTATAAGCGGCGAGTTGGGATTCCTCCGCCTCTTACTTCAGAACAGTTGTTATACAGGCTGATTACATATGCAAAGTAGCCTTCCCACAGGGGGGCGAGAGGGGGTAAATCACTAAAAGATGGGGGGTAAATTATAGAAATTGACGTTGATTAAAATGGTTTTGAAAGGAAGTTGAATGTCCTATAGCCATCTCCATAGCTTTATGAAGTAGGAAGTAAGAGGTAGGAAAGAAGTTAACAGGTTGATGGAGTTGACTTCCTGCTTCTTACTTCGGGCATTTAAAATCTCACGAGTTAGTTTTAATCACATTATGGTCCCTGTTAAAGGAATTCCGGTACTTCTTTATGTACTCCGATGGGGTCATATGGAAGACCTTTACAAACTGTTCCCTGAAATAGCGCACATCATTAATACCAACCTGCAGGGCCGCCTGCCTGATATTCATATTCTCCGTTAACATAAGAACGGCCGCCCTTCTTAGCCTGATAGACCTGATAAACGCATTCAGCGACTGGCCCGAAATAGATTTTACTTTATTATATAAAGCCGGGTGGCTCATGCCCATGGCCTGCGAGAACTTCTTAATGGTGAAGCTGTCTGTGTCAATATTCTGTTCAATCACCGAAATGCATTTCCGCAGGAACTCCTGGTATTCGGCTGGTACTTTGGAGGAGGTTTCCTTTAAAGTGATGCTATCGAAGAAAAACCGCTGTAACAGGTTCCGGTTCCGCAAAATGGTTTCCACCTTGGCCTGCAGCAAGGTTTTATCAAATGGCTTGGTAATGTAATCATCTGCACCGCCCTCAATACCCTTTAATTTCATATCGATTGCCGAGGAAGCGGTCAGCAGGATAACAGGAATGTGGCCCAGGGTTTCGGATTGTTTTAAGGCAGTACACAATTCAAGGCCGTCCATTCCTTCCATATTAATATCGCTGATAACGAGGTCGGGAATATGTTGCAGCGCCAGCTTGTACCCGTCATCGCCATTATCAGCCACGTATACCAGGTAATTGTTTTCGAAGATCTGCTGCAGGTATTGGGTTATTTCCCTGTTATCGTCTATCAGCAGGATCGATTTTTTCTGCGTTACTACTTCTTCCGCCTGTTTGCCATCCTGCATTACTACGGGCATGGTTTCATTTTCTTCCTCCGGCTGTTGTTCTACTTCGGCGGCCAGCTCTTGCAGCAACTTGTTTTTCTCATTCAGATCGCCGGTTACGTAATCATAACCAGCCCCTGATTGCAGGTGGGCGATGCCCTTGAATAAAGTAATGGTGAATGTAGTGCCTTCGTTCAACACGCTGGTACAAATAACGGATCCTTTATGGTTTTCGATAAACTGTTTAACCAGGAAGAGCCCGATGCCAAAACCCGTTTGCCGTTTGCCATGGCCGGCCTGTTGAAATTTTTCAAAAATGCGCTGGCTGTCGGCCGGCTCAATGCCGCAGCCGGTATCCCTGATTGACAGGATTACCGTATTATTTGTTTCCTTAACACTAAAAATGATGGACCCGTTTTCTGGCGTGAACTTAAACGCGTTCGACAACAGGTTGAACAGGGCGATCTCTACCTTTTCGTAGTCGGCGTAAATGGTCAGCGAAGGGGTAGTGGTTGAAAACCGGTAATCGATATGTTTTGTTTTGGCCTGGTGCACGAAACACTGGAAAACTTCATCGCAAAGTTGAATAATGTCGATGGCGGAAATTTTAGTGGTGTCGGACCCATTATCTGCTTTTCTGAAAAGCAATAACTGATCAACCAGGCTCAGCAAGCGGCGTGCATTGCGCCAGGCTATTTTCAGGTCGTTGCGAAGCGTATGTTTTTCGGTATGCAGCGCTTCGCGGAGCGGATTAATAATAAGCGATAATGGCGTTCTGAATTCATGCGAGATGTTGGTGAAGAAGGTCAGTTTCTTTTCCATCAACTCTTTTTCCTTCTCATTTTCAATATGCGCCAGTTTTATTTCATACCGTAACCGTTCCTGTGTTCTGGTGTATCTTATATATATATAAATACCGCCGGCAAAACATAATACGTACAGCAAATACGCCCACCAGGTCCTGTACCAGGGCGGCAGCACAATGATCTGCAGCAATTGGGTTTCGTTGCCCCACGTACCGTCGGGGTTCATGATCTTTACTTTGAACAGGTAATTCCCTTCCTGTAGTCTTGAGTAGTTCGCCGTTCTGATCCGGTTCACATAATTCCAGTCTTTATCCCACCCCTGTAAAAAGTATGCGTAATTGATCTTATCGGCGCCTGAATATTCCAGTGCCAGAAAATCGAGCGACAAAACCGCCTGGTCAAAAGGAATGGTAACCTGGTTAATGTGCTCAAGCGTTCTTGCTGTAACGTACTGATCATCTCCTTCTACAGAAGTGTTATTGATCTTAAGGCCGGTTAAAAAGATGGCCGGTTGTTCGGTTTCGTCCTGTAAGCTATCGGGGTAAAAAATATTAAACCCTTTGATGCCGCCGAAGAGGAATTCACCCGATGCCAGCGCCAGACCGGCGTTGAAGCTGAACTGATTGCTTTGCAATCCATCGGACTGGGAAAAATTACGGCAGGTTTTTGTTTGCGGGTTGAACCGGCACAAACCGTTGTAGGTGCTTAACCATAAATTGCCGGCATCATCTTCCAGCAATCGCAGAATGGTATTGCCGGGCAGGCCATCGGCAGTAGTGAACCGTTTATATTTTCCGGTATGGCGGTCAAATAGCAATAAGCCGCCATCCTGGGTGCCGATCCAGAAGCTTTGTTTTTTGTCTTCAAGAATACACCGCACCGTATGCCCTAAATTATACCGGCGATGGTTGTTGCCGGTGCGATCGATCTTGATGAGGGTAGAATAATTGCCACCCCAAAAACCGCCCTGCCGGTCTTCGGAAAGGCATTGCAGGTTGGTAATGTCTTTATCGTAAAGGTCGAAACGATCAGCCTGCCGGTTAAACAAATACAGGCTGCCCTCATTGGTAGCGCTGGCCCAAAGCCGGTTTTGCGCATCCTGGTACAGCAGCCAGACATTGTTTTCTTTTTCGCGGGTGGCCGGGTTATAACAATCGTAGCGGGTAAAAGTGCCAGACGCTTTATTAAAACGGTTGATGGCGCCCAGCCAGGTAGAAACCCAGATCTCATTGTTATGATCTTTCACTATACTGGTGATAAAATTGCTGCTGATGGAGTTATTACCGGGACTGTTATTGGTGTATTGCGTAAATGTATTCTTCCTGCGGTCCCAGTAACGGAGTCCGGCCCCATCGGTTCCCACCCACACGTTGTTTTTTTCATCTTCGCAAAACGACAAAATGAAATTGTTGACGAGGTTGTCGTTTCCCGGCGGATTATACGTGATATGCGTGAAGGAACTCGTTTTCGATTCAATCATATTGATACCGCCGCGCAGGGTGCCGATCCATTTACGGCCATCGGCATCTTCATAAATGGCGTACACTGCATTACTATTCACCAATGACCTGCCCGATGCTGAAACAAAGGAGGCCGCTTTTGACGCGCCGGGTGGCAGTTGCAGCAGTCCATCCCCGTCGGAGCCAATCCAAAGCACTTCTTTTTTATCGAAGTACAGGTTTACAATTTTGCTGCGGTAGGGAATGAAGTTTTCGGAAAAACTATTGGTGGAAAGATCGAACCGGTATAAGCCGTTTTCATTACCCAGCCACAGGTTGCCCTGCTTATCAGCTTTTAAGCAATTGGCTTGCTTAATGGTGTTGGTGATGAGTTGCAGGCTCTTTTTGGCGTGGTTGTATTTGCATAACCCTACCTGTTGAATGAATACCCAAACGGTATTATGGCGGGCATCGGGTTCAATAGCTGTAACATCGTAATTGGCATCCAGGGAGATATCGTGCTGAACCGGAATTTGAATACCGGGTTTCCCTTTATTTTCAAAAACCAGCAACCCGCTTTGCTGGGTACCGATGAGCATGTACCCGCCGCTCGCGGCTTTTATAGTGTGGATGTTATCCTGCACATATTGCCAGCCCGCATTTTTCCATAGTTTGTATTGTAAGCGGGAGAATTTCGATTTCACGGGATCGAAAACACAGGCGCCTTTGAGGCCGCCCACCCAAATGTTGTGGTCTGCATCGCCTTCAATGGTGTAAATGGTATTGTTATTCAGGGAAGTGCTGTCGCCAATGACATTGCGGAAGATCTTGAACCCATAACCATCGTAACGGTTCAGGCCATCGTAGGTGCCGAACCACATAAAGCCTTTATAATCCTGGTAAATATTGATAACGACGTTGTTGGACAGACCTTGCTCGATACCCAGGTATTTGACCGGGTAATTATCAGCAAGTACGCGCAGTGTTAACAGAAGCAAAAAACAAAATGTTCCAATAGCTTTCAATCTCATGTAATTCCCCACTTTTCAGGTAATCGTTAGGGGTTAAAAATAAGAAAAATGGGGGGAAGTTGGAAGGCAGTAATATAGGCATGTAAAATATTGAGCAGCCTAATTTTATGACGTGTAAGTTGTTAATTAGCATCTTTAGGTTTAAGATGCCTTGCGGTATAAAAGGTGTCAGATTCCAGGTGCTGGGTTGCAAAATCTATATTCCAGTATTTTACGGCCAGCGACGAGTCCAGCTTTAGCCACCCTATAGGAATGATATTGACAGCAATGAATCCATTGTCTTTAACAAATCCAAATTTTATGGCCATTTTAATTTGCCTGGAAGGGTCAATGTTTAATGATGGATAGTCTAACGATTGAAAATCTATTGGTTGAATAATATCTCTGTACACCTGTTGCCCGGGCGTTAAAACAACCGGGTCATAATCGTCTCTCCTGGTGATCTCAGGTTTTGTTGCTGAAAAGTAAAATCCTTTTGCTTCTATGTCGGTTGAATCCTGATAGAAGTATATGGTGTTCTGAACAATTGTTGAATGCTGGTTTCCTTTATTATGGTAAACGACTTTTGTAATTAAGGTGGAGTCGTTTTCGAAGGTGCCGTCAATTACGTTGGCAATTAAATAATATTTTTCATAAAAAAATTGGAAGTAAAGTGAGAGTAAGGAAATGCCGATGGCAATGATTGAAATTACTAATGATGTTTTTTCAGAACTATTGGGTTTGCTATTTACCTGTTCTTTCTTATTATTTGAAGCTATCATTCTGGCCAGGCCTGTATACCCCGGGTGTCGTGGATGTTTTTTCATGTAAAGGATTAAAGCCTACATGATACAGTATTTTGATCTGCTATAAATGGGTGTTTTTCACGTTTTTTGATTGGTGCACATAGTAAATACGTGAAAAACACCCAATTTTATTTCCACCAATTGTTGTAGCCTTACACGGTTTATTAACTAAAACTATCATGTATGAAAAGGATGATGAATTTGACGGTCGCGGCATCGCTTGCAGCTTTATTATTTATGACCGGTTGCGGCAATTCGGAACAGGAGGTAACTCAAACTGAAAATGCTTCCGCTGCTGAAAATACCACTGAAAAGAAACTGGAACCCATTATTGATCTTAAACTAATAGGTAGCAAAACACTGGCTGAGGTAGAGGCGGTGCTTGGTAAAGCTGAAAGTACCGAAAAAGTGAAAGGGTTTCCTTGCGAACAATCCGATTGTCAACGGGCATTTTTTAAAAACGGGCAATTTGAGGTCATTTTCAAATCGGGAAGTGCTGATAGAATTACAATTAATAACACGCCCGATCTAACGGATAATGATGATGCCATACAAACACTGGGATTGCCTGCTTCAAAACCTACATTCAAAAACGGAAAGATTGTAACCCGCTGGAATAATGTAGAAAACATAAATGAGATCAATTTCTTCCCCAGTTATGTTTTAATTCAAATAACCAAACCGGACTAAAATTTTGGTTTTGAAACTTTTTATCGAAGGGACTGTCACTGACGGTCCTTTTTTTCTGAAAGTTTAGCCAAAGAGTAAGCGAAAGCGCATTCGTGTGCTTTAATAGTATAAATTTCTCTTTATAGATCAATTCCTCTGTTAGTTAAACAAGCCTGTTGCCTGTTTAAGTACACTCGCTTGCATTAAAAGTATATTCCTAGCCATTATAAGTTATAAGACCTTTTTTTTATTTTCTACACTCCTCTATAAGTACTTTTTTCCCGGTGTTAAGTTATAAAGCAAGCGAGATAATTACTTTTTCTTGATTATAAGTTAAAATCAACCCTCCCAAAGCTATTTTTCAGAAAAAAATAAATAATGAGGAAAAAGTATCTATGACCGGGAAAAATAATTTATAATGAACCGTATTGAATCTATCACCGGAGAAAAAGTAACTATCTCACCCGACAAAGTATTTATTTCTGACAAAAATGAGCTATAATTGAAAAGATCTAATTTATCTCACCTGAAAAAGTATCTATCGCCCAGGAAAAAGAAGCTATAACCGGAGAAAAAGCAATTATCCTTCAGAAAAATAATTTATAACCTGAGAACAAGCAACTATCGCTGCCGGAAAAGAGATCATCTGTTACAAGAAAGTGATCATCTCCCCAAAAAAGTAATTTTAGCCAGGCTTTTTTCCGTTATCTCCGGAAAAAAGCAATAAGGACCTTAAATGATAGAGCATCCCCCGGGAATTTGACTTGATCCGAATGGAGTTTAATTTTTTCTACGTGCTCAAAGGCAACAACTATTGGTTCATATAGATTATTCCCATATGAGAAGTGTACCGGAACTAAACCTGTACTATAGTTGAAGAGTGCATTTCGTACATAGATAAGCGTTCAGCCCCGGGATATCTATTCCAGGTAAAATGTTTGTCACTAACTCCTGTATTTCCATGCATTTACTTTTATACTCAGAATGGAAAGGTTACATTTTTTTAAACAAAATTATTATAACGGTAATGCAACCTTCCAGAAAAAAATCTGCTCTTAGTAATGAAAATTTTTACACAAATATTGGTTGGAAAGACTGGAAGGTGTAATTTTGACAATTATTAATACTTGCCATCCCTGATAATCACTCCCCGATTGCAGGAATATACAGTTTGCCTAAGAAAATTTTTAATTACATCTGCAAAACGCTTGTCATTTCTGAACAGGAACGATAAGATGCCATTGTTTTCAGAAAAACAGTTGTTGTTTGTCCCTAACGGCTTGAGAAAATAAAGGATAACCGCCTTTATTAATTACTATTAGCGAAGCTTCAGTCCGGAAGAAAAACTGAATGGCGCATGCTATGCGGCTATATGGCCCCGTACGTGCGTACCATACTGAATAATTACGTAGTCTATAAAAACTATAATACAAAACGAGATGAAGTACAAAGTTCTGCTCCCTTTATTAGTATCTGGTGTGTTTTTTAATGCATGTTCTAAAGAAGATGATAAAATGAATACTCCGGGAGACAAAATTCTGGAAACCTATTATCCTGGCTCCACAATGGAAATAAACGAACTGGCTATTTATACCAGCAATGGAGTTATTTCTGATCCTGCTGTGATTCAGGATTTCCTTGACCGCAATGTTAGTACTGAAACCAAAAACTATTTTTATGTTAACCAATCTTCGGTTAATATAAATGCCAACAACACGGTGCTGTATTTTCTTGAAAAGAACAGGGTTCACATTAATGGTACAAATATGGAAATTGTAGCGCAGAAAGATTCTTTGATGATCGTTTCTGAATACACTTCTACGCCTGTGCCTGAAAATAATTCTACCTGTAGCGCTTTAGCCGGCAAAGTTCCTGAATTTTCATCCTACTACGATTGCCCGGATGGAAGCTGCGCAAGCTATCGCAGAACATATCCTATAATTAAATCTGGGATCAATTACTATATACCTATGTTAACCTATGCCTCAGTAACCAAAGATTGCGCCATGGCGCCAATCGAAATACCTGCGATCAATATTAAGAATCATAGTCTGCAATCAAAACTGGTTGAGGGTGATTCAGTATTGATCCAGTATGCAAAATTGCCTTTAGTTAAAAAGACGGTATCAAATTAGTGTTCTGAAATAAAAGTGAATCAAGGGCTGCTGCAACTTTATTGCATGCAGCCTTTTGTTTTTTTACCCCCAACAAACGTTCATCTACATACAAAAAAGCAACACTCACCCAATTTGTTATGACATGCATATAATTTTTTATATATTTGGCCGTTTCTTAAAACCACATTTAACCCAAAATCAGTATCATGAAAATTTTGTCCAGATCTCTTGGTTTTTTTGTTGCCGTATTAGCCCTTACCACAGTTACCTCCTGTAACAAGTTAAAAGATGTCATTAAAATAAATGTACCGCTGGAAACTGCAGATATTCAGTTTTCCATTGCGCCTCAACCTGCAGGTACACAACAACTGACCGCTTTTCAATTTGGGATCAACATCGATAGCTTGTTAAAAATTGAAAATTCAAGCCTTGGTACCAGCAATATCAAACAGGTAAAAGTGAAAAGCATCACCCTGCAATTGAATAATGCCACCCAGAATGATAATTGGGGTGCTTTATCAGCTTGCGAAGCCGGCCTGGCTTCCAACAACATACCTTCCTATACTGTATTTGCCGGTTTAACTTCTAATCCGGATGCTTATGCTACCACTTTGAACATTCCGGTAAAAGATGTTGATCTGAAGAATTATTTCAATTCAACCGTTTTGTATTACAAAGTTTCAGGTACCACACGTCGTGCTACAACTACCACACTTACCGGTACTGCTACTATTGTGTTTGATATTGAAGCCGGACTTTAATATTGACTATTGTAGATTGGATCTTGTAAAACAGTGATCTAATTCAATTGAAGTTATATAATGGAGACCTTGTTATTTCATTGTAAATAGCAGGGTCTTTTTTTTCCAGATTTTGGGATTTAGAGATTTTGGGATTTGAAAGGCAAAAACCAAATTTCAAATAACAGGGACCCAAAAAGCAAATCACAAAAGCCTAAACCCAGTGGGAAGGGTAGGTGACTGTTGGAAAAACGCCGTCTACGCATAAGAACCATCTTCCATAGCTTGCCGAAGGTGCACCATATTCCAGGAAGGTTGTTGTAAAATTCAGGTCGTAAACCATCGATACCAATGTGGATAACATGCGATCCCTGTGTTATAAGTGTCTATTCGACAACCATAAAGCTGCAAGCAGCTAAAAGTAATTTCTTCATATTATATATTACGAAATTAGAAGGTTCGTGAGCGTTGATGATTAAAAATTATGTTACATTTTAATGTTTAAAGTATAGACGTTTAAAATAGTTGCATGGTACTATCTTAAAATAGTTTTTTTAATTGAGGATTATTTTTTATTATCGCATATTCCATTGACTGTTTTTCAATCCTGTTATCTCTCCACCAGAATGCTTTTTGTTTAAAGCAGATTTCTTGCTTGCACTAAACTTTAAGGGAATGATTGCCGCAACCTCCTTGCCATAGAGCAACAGGACTGTATTGAATTTAGAACCTCTGAACTAACTGAACATGAGAACTACTATTATCCTATTGTATTTACTATTACCTGCTATTGGACTGGCCTCGCCCGGACAAACTGATTATTTAGCCGTTTTGCAAAAGGCGGCGCCTAAAGACAGGCTGACCATTGCCCGCAAGATCTATAACGATCAGATCATTCACCTTGATTCTGCACAGGCACTCGCGGCCCTGAACCGGATACATCGTTGGGCCACTTCTATTCACGACATACCGTTGAAAGTATTCTCGGTTATTGCTATGGGCGATTTCCACAAAGAATATTTTAACCACCCCGATGAGAAGGCGCTTCATTTTTTTACCACTGCGCTGACCCTTGCTTTGGAATATAACATGAAAGAATCTGAAGCGGAGATCTATAATAATATGGGGTGGTTGTATTATAAACAGGATAAATTTCCCCAGGCCTTTGAGTATATGATAAAGGCCAATAATATTATCCAGAAAATAGGATATGCCAATTATCCATTTTCAAGCCGCTATTTATATGATCTGGGTTATATGTACTGCGATTTCGGTAATTACGAAAAAGCGAAATTCTATTTAGTACAAGCGATAAAGTATCCGTACAATAACGCTACTTATGCTATTCGCACCCTCAATACTTTGGGCCTGGCGTATAGAGAATTGCAACAGCACGATAGCGCCATTCTGTATTTTAAAATGGGATTGGATACGGCGAATGTAGTGCGTAACATGCCCTGGATTGGCATTCTTTCAGGTAACCTCGGTTCTGTATATTATTTTTTGAAACAATATGACCAGGCGGTTCCCTTGCTGAAAATAGATTATGCACTAAGTATGCAAAGTAGAGAATGGTCAAGCGCTGCTAATACTATTTGCATGTTGGCCGATCTTGACCTGGATAATGATAAACTGCAGGAAGCTGCGTTTAAACTGGAGGAGGCCCGGGAAGTTTTGAACAGGCAGGATGACCTTCGCCCGTTTGTATATTATGCCTTGCAGAAAGCAAGGTTGTTTAAACTACTAAAGCGGTACGACAGCGCGTTTGTTTACCTGGATACAGCGCGGCGGGCAGTGAATAAACTGGAATACCGACGCGATGCACTGGTATTCAGCCAGGCTGAACAAAAAGTAGCGGTTGAATTGCATTTGTCGGAAATGAAATTGCTGGAGAGTGAAAAAAGCAAAAGTGAACTGGTGCGCAATTTTATCATTGTAGTGATATTGTTGGTGCTGGTGATCGCCACTCAGCTTATTTTCAGGCAGCAGTTAAAGCAAAAGAAAAATAAAGAGTTGTTGAATAATGCTGTGCTACAGCTAAATTATTATATAGAAAGTGTGCGGGAGAAGAACCAGTTGATCGACCAGTTTAAACAGGAGATTGAACATTTGAATACCCTGCCCGAACAAAACATGCTGTCGCAGGAAAAAGAAGAAATTGCCGGTAAACTGCGGCAATACTCCATATTAACAGAAGAAGACTGGACCGAATTCAGGAGCTTATTTGAAAAAGTACAAATAGGATTTTTCGATAAACTAAAACAACAATTCCCCGACTTAACTCCCTCAGAGCAACGTTTACTCGCCTTAATGAAGTTAAAATTATCGAAACGGGAAATGGCCGGCATGTTAGGCATTGCGCCGGACTCCATCAAAAAAACACGACAGCGAATTCGAAAAAAGATCAATGTACAGGACGATGCTGCGCTGGAAGACCTGGTAGCCGCTTTATAAGAAATGCAGAACGCGTTACGCAAAACACTGAATGATAACGCAAGCCCTTATTCATGGGATGTTATAGGTTTCAGATGCCCGGTAACAGGCAACTGGCAACCGGTAACAGCAACATTGATCATTTACATCGCTTTTTAAGTTAAACTTTTAAGCCTTATTATTAAGTGGATACACGTAAAAAGAGATTAAAAATTGTGGATAAAACCGGTTGTCCCGTTGTTGTCCCGGTGTTGAGACCGTCTTGTCTCCCCCTTTTTATAGTCGCTTAACGTAATAATAATAATAAAGTAATCGTACCCGGTGGAAAATTGATTAAAGCCTGTCTACCATCAAACGGCAGGTTGAGATTGCTGGAAAGGATTTTTTTAAAAGTTCGTCAACCAAAATCAACTGTAACAAATGAGATATTTTGTACGGGCGTGCGTTTTATATTTATTACTGGTTTCTTTATTTTCTGCAAAAGGTTTAGCCAACCCCGGCGACACTACCTGGGTACAGGCTCAAAATGATGTTCAACTCGATTACTACAACGACTTCGACGCCGCTGTAACTTTTCCCTCCGGCACTGTTTCATATCGTAAAATAATAATGGTATTCACGCTGGGTAAATACCAATGCCCCGCAGGCACGCAGTATTGCGGTGACTGGGATTATACAGTTCAGAATTATTTAATGACACCTACTGATACGTTCGAATTATCGCGGCTCATTACTCCCTATGCCAATGCTTCTTATCCGAGAACCGGTTGGAACTGGAAACAACGATATTATTTCGATGTTACAGATTTTTACCCGGTCTTAAAAAATGCGGCTACCATCCGCCTGAGCTATCATAATTATTCCGGTGGTTTTACCGGCAACATAAAATTTGCATTTATAGAAGGAACGCCACCCCGAAGTGTCACCGGTATTAAAAGATTATGGCATGGCGCTTTTCCTTTTGGCCGTTCAACTGATCCCATCGAGAACTACCTGCCAGCTATCAACGCTTTGGCGCCTGCCAATACCCAGCAGGCCGAAATGAATTTTACCGTTACCGGTCATGGCAGCGATAACACCGGCTGTTCAGAGTTCTGCAGCAAATACTACCAGGTATATGCGAACAGTAGTTTGAAAGAAACAAAAACTATTTGGAAAGACAATTGCGGCAGCAATAATTTATATCCCCAGTCAGGTACCTGGATCTATAACCGCGCCGGCTGGTGTCCCGGTGAACAGGTAAATCCAAATGTACATAAGTTAGGTGCTGTAACCGCCGGCAACTCCATAAACGCAGATGTTAATTTTCAATCATATACCGGTAATGGAAGTGCGTCTTATATTATTGAATCGGCTTTGTTCTTTTATGGGGCCTACAACCAAAACCTGGATGCATCCGTTGAAAGCATTATTGCGCCCAATGACTATGAAGGTCATTTTCGGGCAAATCCCATTTGCGGTAACCCGGTAGTGGTTATAAAGAACACCGGTGCTACTACCATCAATTCCGTTGCGTTGCAATATGGGGTGGCAGGACAGACATTGCAAACTTATACTGTGTCGGGCCTGACCATTGCGTCTTCAAAGGACACGACCATTAAGTTACCCAGCTTGTCGGCGCTTGCCACATTAGCAGCTGGTTCAATAAACAAATTTGTGGTAACCATTCAGCAAATAAATGGGAATGCCGATGGATATGCTCTTAATAATAGTATGCAATCTTCTTTTGTAGCAGCGCCGGAGTGGCCCGGCCGGTTTACAATGGTAATCAAAAGTAACAATGGGGCCACGCAAACCAAATGGCGGATCGAAGACCTGAACAGTACCGTTTACAAACAACGCAATCCAACAGCTACGCAGACGGTGTATACCGATTCTGTAGAATTACCCGATGGCTGCTACCGGCTGGTAGTAACCGATGCCAATTGCGATGGGCTGTATTGGTGGGCTAACAGTGGCGCCGGCAGGGGATACGTGTATGCTGCAAAAAAGGATGGTACTGTAATTCCCTTTACCAACGGGCTGCCTGCTTATCCTGCTTCGCTGGCGCCTGATTTTGGCTGCGGGTTTACCCAATATTTTCGTGTTTCCAGCACCCTGGCTGCTGATCAATTGTTGTTGAGCGGGGAAGCGAAAGAAGCGAACAACCTGTTGTCGTGGGAAACATCCAAAGAAGTTAATACCGAGCGTTTTGCTCTGGAGTATTCTGTCAACGATACTACTTATACTGCTGTTGCCGAGGTAAAAGCAAATGGCAACACATCTTCCAAATCAACTTACAGTTCAACACATATACCAACAGTACATTCCGCATTTTACTATTACCGGTTGAAACTGTATTACACAGACGGCTCCTGGAAATACAGTAACAAAGTGACCCTATCGCCGGTTGCCAGTAGTGAATTTGCCGTGGATGTACGCCCAAGTCCATTTAACGATGAAATAAAAGTACGCATTACAGCTCCCCGTTCCCAAACGGCCAGTATCACCTTGTTCGATATGCAGGGGCGCATACTGCTAAACAGGAACAGCAATTTGTCAACGGGATTGAATGTGATCTCTATTGATGGAAATAGCTTCGCTGCTGGTGTGTACACGATCGTTATTCGTTCAGATGGACAAAAGCTTGCCAGGAAAATTATTAAGCTTTAAAGAAAAAACCTGGTACACATTTATATGAAACAATTATTTTTTTTAAACCTGTTCCGATAGTTAATTAAAAAATACATTTTATGAAGAGCCCTGATTCTAAGTTAGTAGTTAAAATGCGGGCAGGCGACGTGTCGGCCTTTGATAGTTTGTATTGGCGGTATTACCAGGTGGTTTACCGAAATATTTTAAAGCTCACAAAAGATCCATTGGTTGCTGAGGATATTTTGCAGGAAGTTTTCATCAGGCTTTGGGAAAAACGACAGACCATCAATTTCGAACAGCCGGTTGTTAACTGGATCTTTGTCATCAGTTTTAATTTGTCTATTGATTATACCCGTAAAAAACTTCGGGAACAGGAACTGCATCGCAAATTGCTCGCAGTTAGCGATGCCATTTCGCAAAACCCATCTGCATATGAAGATTATTACCAATTGTTGAAACGTGCAATAGAACAACTGTCTCCACAAAAACAAAAGATCGTAAAGCTGTGTAAGCTGGAAGGAAAAACATATGAAGAAGCCGCAGCCGAATTAAAGATCTCGCGCCATACGGTGAAGGAATATTTGTCGGCAGCTATGGCCAGCTTAAGCGAATATGTTCGCCAGCATGCGCATACTATTTCGGGGTTGGGATGCGTGGTTTGAAAGCCTCAAGCTGCAAACTACAAGCTTAAAGCCATCTCCTGTATTTGCTTGCGGCTTTCAGCTTGAAGCTTGAAGCTTGCGGCCGGCTTTAATAGTCACGGGGTACAAGCCAGAAAAAAGATACAAGAATATTACACCATATCCCCCCGAAACTTACAGTAAACCGTGTTTATAATATATAAAACCTTAACTGGTGAAAGACAGACAGGAATATTTGAAATACTTGTTAGCACAGAAGAAATTGACCAGTGAAGAAGAAGAATGGTTGCTTAATTATCTGAACGATCAGGATATTTCAGATATTCAAAAAATTGCGGCTGAAGATTTTGAGACGGATATTACATACATGAAGAAGAGCCTTGACAGGAAGCAGTCTGAGGAGATACTGGAAAAAATTCACAGCCGCATGTATGTCCCAACCCCAACATTTACACAGGTTATCCGGTTGCATCAATTGAAAATAGCTATTGCAGCCATGATCATTATTATAGCAGGTGCAGGATACTGGTGTATGGAAAACGGTGTGTTATTGGTGCCGGCACAGAAGGAGATCATCACTACAGGTAAAAGAAAAACAGTCAAATTGCCTGATGGTTCATTGATAACTCTGGAGCCTGATAGCAGGCTGGGATATCCGAGAAAGTTCACCGGTAATACAAGAGAGATAACATTGACTGGTGAAGCTTTTTTTGAAGTGAAACCCAATCCCGAAAAACCATTCATTGTGCATACGCCCTATGTGATGGCCACCGTATTGGGAACTTCATTTAATATAGAGGCATATCCCAATGGAATAGCCAGGGTGGTGGTAGCATCGGGTCGCGTGAAGGTGGAGACTATTAACGCCACCAATGAGTTGCAGGCAGTGATCATTACGGCGAATCAAAGCGTAACGTATAATATTACGATCAATGAAATTGAGAAGCGAAATGTGCCGGAAGACGCCGTTTATTACAAACAAAGGCATAGTGGTAAATTCAGTTATGCAGGCGCGCCTATTACAAAAGTGATACAGGAAATGGAACGGTATTATCATACTTCAGTGACGTTGGAAGGAAATATGAGCGGTTGCGTGTTCTATGGATATTTCCAGGTGAATGATAATATCGACAGAGCGTTGAGCCTGGTTGCCTTGTCGCTGAACGCAAAAGTTAAGAAGAACATTAACAATAAAGGATATCTTATTACCGGCGGTAACTGCCGGTGATCCTGGAAAAACCAATCTAACGCTTAGGGAAATCAAGCCTTAACCGGTATAGACCAGACAGGCACAATGCTCCTGTACACATCTGAAACCAGTTGATCCCGCCCAAGCGTGCCTAGTTTATTCAAAAGTATACTTGCCATTTAATGTTACGGTAGCATATGGTTGTACGGTTATAAACCGGCGACAGGGCTGCCTATTACTTAAAATCAACCCAATAACGGTATGTACAAAACTATACCACATGCATCTTATTGCCCTGCCGGGAAAAATGTAAAGTCTCTACTGCTGGTGCTCCTGCTATTTTGTAGTTCTGCAGCGCACCTGGTGGCTGGCGGCGTTAATACAAAAAAGCGGCAGAATATCCTGGATAAAGTAATATCCATTGAATTAAAGAATGTGGTGTTGAAAGAAGCCCTGGAAAAGATCGGCAACACTGCAAAAGTATTTTTCGTTCATACCAACAATGAGATACTGCTTAAGAATAAAATAAGTTTATCAGCGTACAAGCAAACCGTTGGGGATGTTCTAAAAAAAATACTTACTCCCTATGCACTATCTTATATCGTTATTGATGACCGGATTATTGTTCGGCCTGAAAATAATGTACCTGTGCGGCCGGTATCAAATGCTACCGGCAACCCGGCCCAAACAACAAATGATATCACTGTAAAAGGAGTTGTGACCTCCGAAAAGGGGGCGCCCCTGGCAGGTGTTTCGATCATTGTAAGGGGAACATCCCGGGGTGTTGCCACGAATGAGAAAGGTGAGTTCGAATTAAAAAATATCAGCAGCGACGCGGTGCTGGTATTTACTGTTACAGGATATGCTACCGAAGAGGTTAAAGTAAGTAATTATAAGGATGGTTTTATTCAGTTAAAGCTGAAAGAAGAAGCTACCAATATGGACCAGGTGGTGGTAATGGGTTATCAGAATGTAGATAAGAATAAGTTTTCAGGTTCTTCTGTACGCCTGAAAATGGACGACATAAAAATGGATGGTACAACCGATGTGAGCCGGATGCTGGAAGGCCGGGCTGCCGGTGTATCGGTTCAAAACGTATCGGGCACATTTGGTGCTGCTCCTAAAGTGCGCGTACGTGGCGCAACCTCTATCAATGGCGATAATAAACCTTTATGGGTGGTAGATGGCGTTGTGCTGGAAGATATCGTGAATATTTCAAACGATCAGTTATCGAGTGGTGACCCTACCACGTTGTTAGGTTCTGCTGTTGCCGGTTTGAATGCCAATGATATTGAAAGCTTCGATATCTTAAAAGATGCGGCCGCTACCGCTTTATACGGAGCGCGGGCAATGAATGGGGTAGTGGTGATCACTACCAAAAAGGGCCGGGCGGGGAAAACATCGGTTGCCTATACCGGTAACTACAGTACCCAGTTAAAACCTACTTACAACGACTATAATATTATGAATTCGGCCCAGCAAATGAGCGTGCTGGCTGAACTGGAACGCAAAGGTATTCTTTCTTCCGACCTGCTCGACCGTTCTGATATTGGCGTGTATGGTAAAATGTATGGGAAACTGAGCGAGCTGGATGCCAATGGCAACTTCGTACTGATGAATACGCCGGCTGCTAAAAAAGCCTTCCTCTTACGATATGCTAAAGCCAATACCGATTGGTTCGATCTGTTGTTCCGCAATAACTTTATGCAGGAGCATTCTGTAAGCATTTCCTCCGGGACCGATAAAACACAATCTTATTTTTCTACCAGCTTTTACGGCGATAACGGCTGGACCATCGCCGATAAAGTAAGCCGCTATACCCTGAACTATCGCAACAATTATAAATTCAACGACAAGCTGAGCGGTGGTTTTGCAACTGTAGGTTCTGTTCGCCAGCAAAAAGCCCCGGGATCGCTTTCCCGCAGTGGTAATCCCGTTGAAGGCAAGTATGATCGTGATTTTGATATCAACCCCTTCAGCTATGCCTTGAACACCAGTCGTACCCTTACAGCATATGATGAAAAAGGCAACCTGGAATATTTCAGAAGGAACTATGCAGACTTTAATGTTCTTTCTGAATTAAAGAACAACTATCTCGACCTCAATATCATTGACCTGCGGTTACAGGGAGATCTGGCATATAAGTTTGCTAAGAACTTCCGCTATGAGTTTGTGGGCGCCATGCGTTATGTAAAATCAACCCGCGAACACCAGATCACCGAGAACTCAAATATGGCCAATGCCTACCGGGCAGCGGAAACCTCAACGATCCGGTCGGGCAATAAATTCTTGTACACTAATCCGGATGATCCGGAAGCATTGCCGGAAGTGGTATTGCCCTATGGCGGGTTCTACAACCGCACTGAAGATGCCCTGGTGAATTTTGATATCCGAAACAGTTTGAACTATACAAAAACCATTTCAGGTAAACACTTTGTGAATGCATTGGTGGGGCAGCAGGTAAAATATGCCGACAGGCAGCATTTCTCCAATACCGGTTATGGCTACCAGTATGAAAATGGCGGTGTTCCTTTTACCGATTACCGCATTTTGAAACAAACGATCGAATCTAATTTTCCTTACTATGAAATGAGCAAAGAATATGACCGCTTTGTGGCTTTATATGCATCCGGTACTTATACCTATGATTCAAAATACAATTTTACCGGTACTGTTCGGTACGACGGTTCTAATCGCCTGGGAAAGTCTCCCAAAGCCCGCTGGCTGCCTACCTGGAGTGTTGCCGGTTCATGGAATGTAGACCAGGAAGCTTTTATGCAGAAATTTGGCTGGGTTGATTTCCTGACAGTGCGCGGTACGTATGGGTTAACAGCCAGTATGGGGCCTGCTACCAATTCAAGCATTGTATTAAGAAATGCAACTACCCGACGTCCATATGCAAACGAAACAGAATCGGTGATTCAATTGATCAACCTGGAGAACAGCGATCTTACCTGGGAGAAATTATATACCACCAACCTGGGTATTGACGGAGGATTTTTGAACAAGCGGATCAATGTAAGCCTGGATGTTTACCAGCGGAGAAGTTTTGATTTGATCAGCACCATTAAAACCTCTGGCATTGGTGGTGAGCCTTATAAAGCGGCCAACTATGCCGATATGGATTCCAAAGGCCTGGAAGTATTGGTAGGTGGTCAGATAATTCGTAAAAAAGACTGGGGTTGGAAAACGACATTAACGTTTGGTTATAACACCACAAAGATCACCAACGCCAAAAACGAACCCAACATCTTCAACCTCGTAAGCGCTGAAGGTGGCAATAAAGAAGGGTATGCCGTTCGGGGTTTGTTCTCCATAAAATACAAAGGGTTGGAACCATTCTCAGGATACCCGCTGTTTGTTGATGAAGAAGGAAAGACCAGTTCAAACGTATACATGCAGTCTGAATCAACAAACAACCTGCAGTATGAAGGCCCGGTTGATCCTACCATCACCGGTGGCTTTTCGAATACCTTCCACTACAAAGCATTTTCACTGAATGTGTTCATTACGTACCAGGCAGGAAACACGATCAGGTTGTATCCCGCTTTCAGAAGCAGTTATTCTGACCTGGATGCAATGCCCAAAGAGTTCTACGACCGATGGAGTATGCCTGGTGATGAAAAATATACCAACGTTCCCTCTATACTGGATGCATTTGCGCAATCGCAAATGGGCGGGGCATACCCTTATAACAACTACAATTATTCAACACAACGGGTAGCTAAAGGCGACCTGGTGCGATTAAAGACCGTATCGCTGGCCTATCAGCTTCCCAATGACATAGTAAGAAAGTACGGATTGAACAACGCTTCTTTAACGGCAGCTGCTACTAACCCCTGGTTGATATATAGCGATGAAAAACTACGTGGACAAGACCCTGAGTTCTTCAATTCCGGGGGTGTGGCGCAGCCAGTTCAAAGGCAGATCACATTGGCTTTGAAAGTTGGTCTGTAAGAAAAGCAACGAGGCAACAACGAATAGAGGCTACGAGAAAAAACCAAGAACTAACACGTAACAAAAGCGAACATGCATAAAATAGTAACATACACTTCTTTTGTTCTACTACTGGGAACTGTCACTGGTTGCAAAAAATTCCTGGAAAAAAATCCTGATAACCGGGCGTCGCTCGAAAGTCCGGAGCAGGTGGCACAGTTGCTGGGCACTGCTTACCCCCAAAACAATTACATGGCATTTACTGAATCCATTTCAGATAATGTATCAGATAAAGGAACCGGCGGTCTCGATCTTACTGCATTGCAACCATATTTTTTTAAAGATGTAACGGAGAATGAACAGGATTCACCGGAGGGATATTGGTCTGCCTGTTATGCGGCCATTGCTGTTGCCAACCAGGCCCTGGAAGCTTGTACTTCAGCTTCCGATACAGCGAAGTATTCTTCTCAAAAAGGAGAAGCGCTCGTATGCCGTGCCTACGCCCATTTCATGCTGGTTACTTTGTTTGCAAAAACTTATAACCCGAATACCGCAGCAAGCGATGCGGGGATCCCTTATGTAACTACTCCTGAGAAAGTGGTATTTAAAAACTATTCCAGGAAAACGGTGAGCTATGTATATGAGATGATCGAAAAAGACCTGGTAGCTGGTTTGCCGTTGCTGGATGATACACGCTATACCGTGCCCCGTTATCATTTTACGAAAGCTGCCGCCAACGCATTTGCTTCCCGCTTTTATTTGTTCAAACAGGATTATACAAAAGCGCTCGCTTATGCAAATGCAGTGTTCTCTACCACCAATGTGTCGGCCAGCTTACGTCCCTGGAACAGCACGTACCTCACCCTTACCTACAGGGAATTGTGGGCCCGTTATGCCAAAGCTTCTGAGCCGGCTAACCTGTTATTGGTTGAAACATCTTCATTGTGGGGAAGAAATTATTACAACCAGCGCTATGGCATGGATGCCGACAAAAGAACGGAGATCTTAAACTCGAATGTAACCGGCGGCCAATATGCCTTCACCCGCCAAACCTATACCGCAGGTACCAATAATTACATGCTGCCCAAGGTCAATGAATACTTTGTGCGCTTGTCGGTAAATGCTACCATTGGTTATCCTTATGTAATGGTACCACTGTTTACTACGGAAGAAGTGCTGTTTAACAGAATAGAAGCCAACATTTATCTTAACAATATCCCTGCGGCGGTAGAAGACCTGAACGCCTATGCCGCCACACGTATTTTTAACTATAACGCAGCCAGTCATACGATCACGACCAGCAAAATGCAAACCTATTATGGGAACAGCGATCCAGGGATAGCAGCTTTGTTGACCCTGCTTGATTTTAAACGGGCAGAGTTTGTTCAGGAAGGTATGCGTTGGTTTGATCTGTTACGCTATAACATACCGGTAACGCATACAACTACAGAAGGCCAAACCATGACGCTGGAAGCTGACGATAAACGCCGGGTATTTCAAATACCTGAATCGGCAAAACTGTCTGGTCTGGAATTAAATCCACGTTAAACCCTGTTGCAATGATGAATGAAATACATAACAAAAGACAAGTAACAGCCAAAGTGATACCCATATCTATTGCCAGTGGCCGGAGAAATGTATTACAGTCGTACGACGATATGATCATCGATAAGCGGGTGCCCGGCTGGTTGGTTCCCTTGCTGGAGCGGTTAAAACAATTAAAAAATATACTGGTGAATAATACACAAAAAATAGTGTTCTTCTTCTGCCTGCTGTCACTGGTGTCCTGCAAAAAGGAATCACTGGACAACGTAGAAGATATTCCGGGGCTTGGTGGCGATACCTGGGCAAGTACGCCTATTGATAAATGGGTGTTCGACAGTTTGACTGTACCCTTCAACATAGCTGTAAAATATAAGTGGGACCAATTTGAGTTGAGCGTGAACAAGACGCTGGTTCCGCCCAAAGAAGAAAAGATCATTCCGGTATTAAGCGCCGTGAAAAAAGTGTGGATCGATACCTATATCGCTGAAACCGATTCGCTGTTCATGAAGAAGTATGTTCCCAAGTTCTTCGCATTGGCCGGTAGCGCCAGTTGGAACACCGATGGAACCATTACGCTGGGTACGGCGGAAGGTGGTCGTAAAGTGGTGTTGTATGTGTTGAATGATTTCAGAACGAAAGGCATGACCGGTTATGTGCCTTCGGATTCTTTTGGCATCAAGCGAATGTTCCACACCATTGAGCATGAGTTCGGGCATATTCTTCACCAGACCATCATGTACCCGCTGGATTACAAATCTATTTCTGTAGGGTTCTATACCTCCAACTGGAATAATGTATCGGATGCGCAAGCGAACCGCGACGGATTTGTATCAGCCTATGCAGAGTCTTCACCCGATGAGGATTTTGTGGAAATGATCAGTATGATGTTGGTAGAAGGCAAGGCTGGTTTTAATGCCATCGTGAATAGCATACCGGCCGGTACCAGCGACAATAACGTAACGCAGGCGCAGGCAATAAGCCGCTTACGCCAGAAAGAAGCCATCGTGGTTTCGTATTTCAAAGATACCTGGGGTATTGACTTTTATAGTCTGCAAACGAGAGTGAGAGCGCAGGTGGAGAAGCTGATTAAGTAGCTGGTAGCTTAAGAGCTAGTAGTGAGTAGCGAGTGGCGAGTAGGAAAGCCAAAAGAAAGCAGCGAGTTACGAATGAAAGCCCTACTAGTCACTAGCCACTGACCACTAGCTTACAATGATTCATATTTCACGTAAAAAACAAGCAATGAAAAAGTTATTTATATATACAGTAGCTGCAATCATCGGTTTCTATGGTTGTAATAAAAAAAGCGATGATGCTTTTGATAAGTCGCCCGATGAGCGGCTTAATGAAACCCTGGCAACCTATCAATCTGCGTTGGTTGGCGCGCAATATGGTTGGAAGGGCCTGATCTATCCGGCCGGCCTGGATGGTGGAGTAGTGGGGTTCTATTTCAAGTTCAATGAGGGCAATCGCGTAGAAATGTTCTCTGATTTCAATGCAGCCTCTGCTGTTACGCCAATGACGGCCAGCTATCGGCTGAAAGCATTACAACAGCCAGCCTTATTGTTCGATACTTATTCCTATGTGCATGTATTGGCTGATCCCGATAGGGCAGTCAATGGCGGCAACTATGGTGATGGTTTGAAGTCTGATTTTGAGTTTGCCATAGATGGCATTTCCGGCGACACTGTGAAATTGACCGGCCGCTTCAATGGCAGCAAAGCCATCCTGGTAAAAGCTACGCAACAGGAAGCGCAAAATTATTATGACAAGAAGTATGCTAACCGCCTGTTCTCGAATATCAGCAATTATATAACGTATTTCAAAAGGCTGGTTGTAGGCAGCACGCAATACGAAATAAAGGTTAATCAGTCAACCCGTACCATTACATTTACCTGGGTAGATGGAAATGGAAACGTGCATACGTTTACCACCGGCTATTATTATACGGCAGATGGCATTGCCTTGTCGCCGGCATTTAATGATGGTTCCACAACCATTTCGGCTTTCAATAACATTGCATGGAACGGTTCTACCACAACTATGACCTTTACTGTTAATGGCACCTCTTCTTCTATTATCGGATCAGGACAGCCGATAAAAGTTGACCTGGACGCGCCGCGCCGCTGGTGGCAATATGCAATTGACCAGGACGGTTATTGGATTTCTCTGCAAGGTTTCCACGTGAATGGTGTAGATGACGCTTATGGCGTTACAAGAACTACCAATTTTTATTTCATGTTGTACTGGCCGCAGTATGGAACAAGTGGTGGTATTGCATATGATGTAGTAGGTAATGTAAAACTGGTCAACAACTCATTGACATTACCCTATGGACTGGGTTACCGCCCGCCAAATTTTACAACAGATGGCCGGATCTCATTCCCTTATTTAGGATCGCTCGGTACAGTAACTGCGGCTGATTCTGTAGCCGTAGCCAGGACCCGCATCCAGTTTGCAGAGACAAGCGGTTATTACCTGGTTCGCACCGATTCCACTACTTACGATATGGTGAGTGCAAAAGATGGTAAAGCCTGGATCACCTGGGAATATCCTGATTGATTGCCTGTATGCAACTATAAGATATTAAACAGAAAAACCACCCAAATTATACGGCCCTATGAAACTAACATTTGATATATAAAAAGATCTGTGCCCCATCAATAAATAATTAAATAAGAACTGCTATGGTAAGACTAAATATCAGGCTGTTGACGCTGTTGATGCTTTTTACCGGTTCCGGCAAGGCGCTGCAGGCGCAGGTAGATCCGCATTTTACCCAGTATTATGTATATCCTTCCTGGTTGAACCCGGCGTTGACCGGCTCATTCGATGGCGACTATCGCGTGTCGGGCATCTATCGTAATCAGTGGGGCAATATCAGTAAACCTTTTTCTACGGTTGGCCTAGGCGGTGAGTTTGTTACCAGTAACAATGTGAATGTCGGGATTAATCTGCTGAACCAGACTGCTGGTGATGGCGGCTATTATTATACTACAGGATATGCCAACCTGGCGTATACGGGCGTTCGTTTCGGTGCTGCCGAAAACCATCGTATTGTAATGGGCCTGCAGCTCGGGATGATCTTCCGGGGCTTTAACGCTTCCAAATTCACGTTCGGTGATCAGTGGGACCCTATTACCGGCTATAACCCCGGTTCCTCCACTGATGGCTTCAATAAAACGAAAACTTCTTCATTCGATGCCGGTGCAGGTATCTTATACTTTGATGCGGCGCCTGGCAAAAAAGCCAATGTATACGCAGGCTTTTCCGTATCGCATCTTACCAAACCAAAAGATTATTTCAGCAGCGATGGCAATGCCAAATTACCGATGCGCTATACCGGGCATGCCGGTGTACGGCTTACTTTATCAGAAATGATGAGCATTACGCCTAATGTGTTGTATGCAAAGCAGGGTACGGCCGAAGAAAAAATGGCCGGCGCGTATGTTCAGTTAAATGCTGCACCTGGTACGGATGTAATGTTGGGCGCCAACTATCGTATTAACGACGCAGTATCGCCATTTATTGGCTTTACGCATAAAAATATAGTGCTGGGAGTAAGTTATGATGTGAATACCAGTGACCTGGGTAAAATGGCGCGGGGATCGAACAGTTTTGAAATATCACTATCCTTTACCGGTAGAAAGACAGTAAAAACGCCTGAAGGGAATTTCATTTGTCCAAGATTGTAGCTGTATTCTCATTCACCATTCACTATTGACCATTCACGACAAAAGAACTACGATGAAAAAAATAATTCTCATACTGGGTGTAGTACCCGCCTTTATAATGGCGCGGGGCCAGTTTGTGCAAGATTATCTGAAAGCTGCTGACAATTATTATAAAAAAGGGGACTATTACTCTGCCGCCCTGTATTACGAAAAATACCTGGGCACAAAAGGATCAAAAGCGAGCAGGGCGGATTATAATCCTTATAACGTTAAACCGGCATCAGGCGTTGTGAAAGCAGTTACATCCAGTGCGCAACTGGCTGTATACAACCTGGCGGAAAGCTATCGCCTGTTGAATTTCCCGGTGAAGGCGGTTGCTTATTATGAACAGGCGCTCAGTTATAAAAACAGTCAGTTGCCGTTGGCTCAATATTATTATGCCAGCACCCTGCGTGCATTGGGCAAGTATGATGAGGCGGAAAAAGCATTTCAACTGTTTTTGGATAATTATAAAGCGGATGACGTATATACGAATTCTGCCAGGAGCGAAGTGCTGAACCTGCATTTCATCAGGGAGCAATTGCGCAGAACAGATCTGCCATTATTTACTGTAGAAAAGCAAGGCGCGACTATTAACCCAGGTGGCGCCAACTATTCACCGGTATGGTTGAATAAGAACACATTGCTTTTTACTTCTACCCGGCCTGAAGGCGATGCAAAAGATAAGCCTTTCTTCAACCGCCTGTTTGAAGCGGTGTATGATAAAGGTGCTGTAAAAAATGTAAATAAGGTAGAAATACCCCAGGGCGCCGGCATTCATCAGGGTGTAGTGAGCAGTACGCCCGACGGCAAAGTCCTGTTCCTGACCCGTTGGTCGATCGTTAACGGAAAGAAAACATCGGCTATTTATACCAGCAAAAAGCATGGTAAAGCCTGGAGCGAACCGGTATTGGTAGATGCCCTTGTGAATGCACCCGGTTATAATTCACAGCAACCCTTTGTAATGCCCGATGGAAAGTCGCTATTGTTCGCCAGCGATAAACCCGGCGGCAGTGGCGGATTTGATCTGTGGTGCGCCACATTAGGTGCCAATGGCAAGCCGGAAAAAGTGGTTAACCTCGGCAATACCATCAATACCCTCAATGATGAACAAGCGCCGTACTATCATGAGGCCTCCGGTACGCTGGTGTTCTCCTGCAATGGCCGCATTGGCATGGGTGGCTTCGATTTCTTTTACAGCAAAGGCGCAATGAATGCCTGGGCCATTCCCGTCAACTTTGGTTACCCCGTTAACTCTATAAAAGACGATATCTATTTTACCAGTCGCGGTACCGCTAAAAACATTTTGGAAGATGTAATAATAAGCTCTGACCGGTTGGCTGAATGCTGCCTGGAATTATTCTCCCTCAAAAAGAAGAGATCGCCTAAGCAGATAAATGGATTGATCGCGGCCTGCAGTGACCGTTCCCTGCTGTCTGGTGTTAGTGTAAGCATTATTGATACAATAAATAATAAAACAGTTTATACCACCACTACCGGGGCTGATGGAAGTTATGCTTTTGCAATGGAAGAATTCCAGCCATTGAAAGCAGTAGCAACATTGCCCGGTTTTAAAAGCGACTCCCTGCAATTTAATATGCCCGATGAAGGTGCTGATAAAGACAGCCTGACCAACCCGGTTATTTGCCTGGTTAGAGAACAGCCGCCTGTAGAAGCAGTGATCGTCATGGATAATGTGTACTACGATTTTGATAAATCCTCGCTGCGCCAGGAATCATTCCCGGCTTTGGATAAACTGATTGGACTGCTGAATGAATATCCCACCATGGTGATCGAGATCAGGGCGCATACAGATGACAGGGGTACAGAAACCTATAACATGAACCTCTCTGAAGCACGGGCCGCGAAGGTGGTGGCATATCTCGTAAGCAAAGGCATTGATAAAGGCCGTTTGCAAAGCAAAGGATACGGAGCAACTCTGCCGGTAGCGCCAAACAAACATGAAGATGGATCCGACGATGCGGAAGGAAGGCAGCGGAATAGGAGAACTGAGTTTAAGGTGTTGGGGAAGTAGGAGGTAAGTTGACAAGTTAATTGGTGAATTTGCCATTTCACGTTTGCCGTTTCACGATTTACAAAACGCAGCACATGAAGAAGATAATAACACTTTGTATCATAGTGGCCACCTGTATACAGGCACAAGCCCAGCAGAAGCCCCACTATACACAATACATCCTGAATCAGTATATCATTAATCCGGCGATTACCGGTATTGAGAACTATACAGATATTAAGGTAAGTCACCGGCATCAGTGGACGGGGATCGACGGCGCTCCTGTTACTACTTACCTTACTGCTCATACGCCATTAGGTAAAAAAGATTATCGCACTACGCCTACCTCTTTTGCTATGCCGGGTGAAAATCCCAGAGGGCAGCGTTACTGGGAAGATTATACGGCTGCAACACCACACCATGGCATTGGCTTGCAGGTGATCAATGATAAAACAGGCCCGTTAGGACTGTTCTCTGCATATGCTACGTATGCGTATCACATCGGTATCAGTCCGCGCACCAGTCTGGCGGCGGGATTTGGCGCCGGGTTTTCCAGAATAAGCTTGCAGACCGATAAACTGCAATTCGCAGTACCGGTTGATCCGGCTGTTTATACCAGCGGCGCCATCAACAAATTCAAACCCGATCTGATGGCTGGCCTGTACCTGTATTCAGCAGATTATTTTGTTGGGTTGTCTGCTCAACAGATCATTCCTCAAAAAATTGATTTTACAGATAATACGGTGAAGCAAACCGGTGGCCGGCTTGTTCCTCATGTGTTCGTAAGTTCCGGCTATCGGTTTCTTTTGACCGAAGATTTTAATCTCATTCCTTCTGTACTCGTAAAATATATCAATCCATTACCGGTACAGGTAGATGTAAATGCAAAACTGCTTTACCAGGATTTCCTTTGGCTGGGCGCCAGCTACCGGATGAAATACGGCTTTGCCGCTATGTTGGGTATGAATATTTCCAATGCCGTGCATGTTGGGTATTCATATGATTATACCACCTCGGCTTTGAATAACTATAGTCGCGGTACCCATGAATTTTTAGTTGGCTTTACCATCGGCAACAAATACGATGATGGTTGTCCGAGAAATGTATGGTAACAAACGAAATAGTATCCATTAGAAAAAAACTGAAATCACTTAAAATGCTTTTAAAAAGATATGGTTGTGTAGCGGTATTGCTGATGATGCAGGGATTCCTATTCCGTTCAATGGCGCAGGACATGCCTGTGCGTCGCTGTGCAACCATGGAAGTTCTCAAAAATTCCCTTGAGAAAGACGAGGCCCTGAAAGAAAGATTTGAAAAGGACATGTTGCGTATACAACAGTTGGCCGTTGAGCGGGAAAACAATCCGCAGGCGCGTGAAATGGCCACCCCGGTGTATATACCTGTGGTATTTCATATTGTATTGCCCGATCCTGCAATGGTAACCGATAAAATGATAGAAGATCAGTTGAAAGTGTTGAATACTGATTTTGCGGGAATGAATGCCGATTCTGTAAATATTCCTGCGGCGTTCAAACCATTGTTTGGAAAGTCAAAGATCCAGTTTGTGCTGGCGAAACGTACACCTGGTAATTTACCTACTAACGGTATAGAACGGATCGTCACCACGCAAACTTCTTTTAGTGCTGCCAATAATAATGTAAAGCATGCTGCTACCGGCGGAGCGAATGCCTGGAATTCTTCCCGGTTCTTAAATATCTGGGTGTGTAACCTGGCAGGTGGCGTATTGGGTTATTCCACATTCCCTACCAGCGCTTCGGCAGCAGAACAGGGCATTGTTATTTACGATGTAACCCTGCCCGGTGGTTCGCTTGCAGGGTACAATGATGGTCGTACCCTTACCCATGAAGCCGGCCATTTCTTTTTCCTGTATCATATCTGGGGCGACGATGATGGCGCCTGTAACGGCAGCGATGGTGTGAGCGATACGCCGAACCAGGCTGATGCCAGTGCCGGCTGTCACACAGGAGTGGTAAAGGATGCCTGCAATAACACTGCTGCGGGTATCATGTACCAGAATTATATGGACTACAGCAGCGATGGTTGCATGGCCATGTTCACCTTATTGCAGGTGGCCCGCATGGAAACGGCATTGACCAATTTCCGGTCATCGCTTACTACTTCAAACGGGGCCATATCACCGCTGAAAGACCTCGATGCCCAGGTGATGAGCATCGATAACCCATATAACCGCGTGTGCGATACAAAATTTTCACCGGTCATTACAATACGTAATTATGGCTCACAGCCATTGACCTCTGTTATAATAAATGCAAGTGTTGATGGCGGCACACCTGTACAAACCCAATGGACGGGATCATTAGCCAGTCTTGAAACTGTATCCGTTGCTTTAAATACAAGTACTGCTGGTGCTACCGGTACGCATTCCTTAAAAATACAACTAACCTCGCCCAATGGTGGTACTGATCAGGGGTTGGCGAACGATACACTGAGCAAGGCCTTTGTATATCCTGTAGCTATTGCACCACCGTTGACGGAAGGTTTTGAGTTGGAAACGTTTCCGCCAGCCAATTGGGATCTCATCAATGCCGATGGTTCCTTAACCTGGGAAAGAGTGCCCGGCGTTGCTAAAACAGGCAGCGCGGCTATGGTAGTGCGTAACTATACCTATACGCAAAACCGACAAATAGATTATCTGCGCCTGCCACAGGTTTCCATCGCAGATGCTGACTCTGCATTTCTAACCTTCCAGGTAGCGGCAGCTATAAAAACCAATCCGGGTACTTTGTTGAACAACTGGGATACGCTGCAAGTGCTTGTCAGCACAGACTGTGGAATCACCTTCACCAGCCTGTATAAAAAATGGGGTGGCTCGCTGATAACGCGTAACGGCATTACTACAACCTCATTTGTACCTGCCGCCAGTGAATGGAGAAAGGATTCTGTTAGCCTGACACCTTACATCAATAAAGGACCGGTGATGATCGCTTTTGCCAATTCAACCGGTAACGAGAACAATGTTTACATCGACGATATCAACCTGTACAAAAAAATAAGCAATCCCAACCTGGAAAAGAATGGATGGTTGATCACACCCAATCCATCGAACGGGCCCGTTACCGTGCAGTTCAAGACCACGCCGGTCAACCTGAAAGGGATCAGCGTGTTCAGTAGCACCGGACAAAAAGTAGCAGAAAAAATTATCAATAATAATGCGCCGGCAACTATTTACTCTTTCAACCTGGGTAGGTATGCTAACGGGGTATATTTAATCAGGTTAGTATATAGTGATCGTACGGTTTCGAAAAAGATCATTAAAAAATAATTCACCCTTCACTACAAACAAAACACATTGGTAAATAAGCACACATACGAGATCTGTTTACGGGTATTGCACCCTGGATTCAGTAAGGCTGTTGCTACCTGTGTGTTTTTATGTATGATGATGATGGGGGACGCGCAAACACCTGGCGGTGTTTCGGGAAATCTTACTTCGTGGTTTAAAGCAAATTCACAGGTGGGCGGTAACATCTTACCCAATACTACCCATAATACGCGGATCAATGAATGGAAAAGTGAGCTGGGTAATTTGAGTGTTACCCAGGCCATAACGAACAACATGCCGTTGTTCCTGGCCAATTATACCGCTGCTGCCAATTTTAATTTTAATCCATCCCTGCAGTTTGCTTCTTCGCAAATAAGGGGATTGACAAATACGTCTGCCACAGCACCTGAGTTGTTAGGTAATAATGGAACCTATTTCCTGGTGCTGAACACTACCCGCGAAACCGGCTTTACCTCCAGTACCTGTTTCTCGTATAATTCAAACAGTACAGGCGCAAGGTACCAGGCAAAAGCCGATTTCAGGATCCAAACCGGTATAGCAAGCTTTGGCTACATTGCCGACCTGGACCCGGCTTCTACAGGACTGAATCCGGCAGGCATTCCTGCCATCACGTATCCACGGTCATCGGCGGTGGTGCTTACTTCCCGTTCTGCCGGACCAACTTTCAGGGCCAGACGAAATGCAGATACCACGATCCTGGGTTCCGGCGCTGTTTATTACCCGGCCATTGGCTCGGGGTTGGGTATTGGCTTTAATTCACCCGGCGGTAGCGAAGCTTCTTCTTCCGCTATTGCAGAAGTAATTACTTATGATACGTATTTGTCGGATGCTGATGTAAATAAGGTAGAATCATATCTCGCGGTGAAGTATGGCATTACGCTTAGCCAAAGCAACACATTCACAGTACCTGCCACGCCTACCAATTATTCATCTGCTGGTGGCACAATTATATGGAATGGAGTGGCTAATACGGGTTATGGAAAGTGTATTACAGGTATTGGCCGGGATGATGTTTCGGCTCTCATGCAAAAGCAATCCAAATCGGTTCATGATAGTTCTTTGGTATACCTGTACAATGGAAATGTAGCAGGTAGTTTTCCTGCCATGAATGCTAACAATATTTCTTCTTTCTCCACCAATAACAGTTTCTTACTATTTGGCGATAATGGCCTGAGCAGAAACCTGACTGCCTGTGTATACAGTGGCAAGATCAGCAGTATGCAACGGGTATGGAAGGTGCAAAAGACCGGAACGATAGGCGCCGTTTCTCTGGCTGTTGACGCAACGGCAGTTAATGCTTCTGTAAAAAATCTGTTGGTCTCAAATGATCCATTGTTTCCTGAAGGAGCAACTACTATTTATCCGTTATCTGCGGCCAGCGGAAAATTATATACTACGGTAACCTTAAACAGTAATCAATATTTCACGTTTGCCAGCGATTCGCTGAAAGTAGTGATGGCTGTAACGCAACCAACCTGTACCGCAGGTAATGGCGGAGGGGTAACTACTGCTGTAACCGGTGGCGTTATGCCATACACCTATAGCTGGAATACAACACCGGTGCAAACGACCGCTAATGCTACCGGCTTAAAAGGCGGTAATTACCAATTGACGGTAAAAACCGGATCGGGTTGTTCGGTGGTTTATCCGGTTACTTTAGTTACACCGGTCTTCCCGGTTATTTCAGCGACTACTGCACAACCCGTTATCTGTCAGGGCGAAAATGTTACGCTGACGGCATCGGTTATTTCGGGTACAGTGACTGGTTATACCTGGATGCCTGGTAACGCCACCGGAGCTTCCATTAATGTGACGCCGACTGATACAACTACCTATCGGGTAATAGGGAATGATGGCGCAGGTTGCACCGATACGGCTTTTGTGACCGTCCATGTAATACCCGAACCAGTAGCTGCCTTCACCCCGAACGTAACTATCGGCTGTCCACCCCTGGCAGTTACATTCAATAACCAATCACAAAATACCGATGCCTGGAAATGGACTTTTGGCGATGGTGGTACAGCTACCAGCGCCAATCCGGTATACACGTACAACAACGCAGGAGATTATACGGTAACGCTCATGGTCTCTTCACAAGGGAAATGTTTCGATACCCTGGTAAAAACGAATTTGATACAGTTAAAGCCCAGCCCGGTTGCAGCCTTCACCAGTACAGGCGCAGAAAATGTTCCGGTGGAAATGCACCTGGCCAGCTTCATTTTCAATAATGGTTCGCAACATGCGAACAGCTATACATGGGATTTTGGTGATGGCGATTCTTCATCAACAACCAGTCCTTCCCATAAATACAGGGATGCAGGTAATTATATAGTGACGTTACATGCCATGAATGATATTGGTTGTGTTGATTCTGCTATGCGAAAATACTATATGGTTATACCCGATAACGTATTGGTTGTTCCGAATGCATTTAGTCCGAATGGCGATGGCATAAATGATAGGTGGGAAATAGCCGGACTGCGAAATGTTACTAATTGTTATGTTGAAATATTCAACCGGTGGGGACAATCCATTTACAGGAGTACGGGCTATGCCAATCCATGGGATGGCACCTTTAAAGGGAAAGCGGCGCCGGTTGCCACCTATTACTACATTATAAAAACGGCTACCCGCAATTATAATGGTTGGGTAGCATTGATAAGATAGAATGGAGCAGGCAGAATGAAAATGAAGAAGACAAAAATGTTCTGAAAAATATTATAAAAGCAAAGTCTTGACTGATGAACACACTGAGGAGTAAAAAAATATTTTCAAATAACAGCAGTAAGCATGTGCGTTTACTAAAAGGAAGAAGGAGAGGCGTTCTTTGTATAGGCCTGTTACTTGGTTTGCTGATCACTCAAAGCGATAGCCACGGGCAAACGACATATACGCCTATTACGGTAACCGGTTTTCATCACGATATAGTGGCTGAGACAGGAACCAGTGTTTTAGCGACAACCACTACTATGATAGATGGTAGTCCTTTTGTAGCCCGGCACGTTGTATATACAGAAGCGTTTGCTACTGCTAATAGTTTAGCCGGTGGTATGGTTGACAACGGTACGATCGTAAATGGTACCCGAACTTATCAGTTGGCGTCGTATGCCGATAAGAATGCGTTGTATTTGTCGAGGAATGGTACGGTTGACAGTACGGTGAACGATGGTACACTTACCCTCTCAACGCCCGGTCATTATGCCCGGTTAAGTCTTTTGTTATTCTCAACAGAAGGCTCCAGCAGAATAAATGTAAACCTGAATTATACAGATGGTACCACAGAACGCGCGGTAACAAATGCCAATGTGCAGGACTGGTATTATGGCGCTAATGCGATCTATGCAAATTTCGGTCGAATTCAACGCGATACTACGGGACCATTCACAGTAGATGGAGTTGGTTCCAATCCCCGGTTTTATGCGCAGGATATGTTTGTGCACTGCGATAACCAGAACCGGCTATTGCAATCAATTACCGTTTCTGATACCAGTACTTCAACCGGTGCCCGGGTGCTTGTACTGGCTGTATCCGGTGAGGCTATTCAACCGTATAGCATTACGCCTACCGTATTACCGGCCCGTTGCGGAGTTACTGACAATGGATATATTTCATTGGCAGTATCCGGCGGCGTAAAACCCTTTACATATGCATGGAACACGAACCCGGTGCAAACAACTTCTTTTGCTTCCGGGCTTCCCGCCGGAACGTATACCTGTAATGTAACGGATTCAAACGGCTGTGTGCGAACTTATACCGGCACGGTTACGCTGGTAACACCGGCGCCTGTGGTTGCTAAGGCTACCAACGCATCGGTTTGCGCTGGTACGTCAACTACCTTGTACGCAGATACTGCCTATGTTGTACCAAGCACCTATACCTGGAACCCCGGTGGTATTACCGGCTCTGCCATTGTTGTTTCGCCCACTGTTACTACCAGCTATATTGTTGGTGCAGAAGATATGTATGGATGTACTTCCGCAGATACGATCCTGATAACTGTAAAACCGTTGCCTACCGCTTCCTTTACAGTTGATCCTAATCCTGTTTGTCCCAATACACCACAAACAGTTACCTACACAGGCAATGCACCTTATGGCGCAACGTATAACTGGAATGGCTTTGCCGGCGCTACGGTGTATGGCGGCAGCGGTCAGGGCCCATACAATATTTTGTTTAGCAATAGCGGTACTTATACCTTGCAATTACAGGTAACCATGAATGGTTGCTCAGGTACTGCTACCAAACAAGTGATCGTAAATGCGCCGCTGGCAACACCAGTTGTTACAGTAGCTACGGTCACCAGCAGTACCATTACCTTTAGCTGGCAACCGGTACCAGGCGCCACGGGTTATATTGTTTCTGTAAATGGCAGCCCATACATCACTCCTACATCGGGCAGCCTGGGTACTACGCATAATATTATCAATCTGCAACCGGTGGAGAAGATCACTATCCATGTCATTGCGCTGGGGGTAGAAGCCTGCCGCAACAGCGCCATTGGAACTGCAACCGGTACTACGCTTACCGACCAGGTATTTATTCCCAACTCCTTTACGCCGAATGGCGATGGGAAGAATGATTTCTTCAGGGCGTATGGAAATGTGATCGCGGGTATCAATATGAAAATATTCAATCAGTGGGGTGAACTGATCTATGATGGCAGTGATGTAAGCTCAGGCTGGGATGGTAAACAAAAAGGTTCGGTACAACCAATGGGCGTTTACTTCTATGTGATCAAAATAAAATTCACCAATGGCACAGAAAGCATCAGGAAGGGGGCTGTTAACCTGTTGCATTAATAACGCTGAACGCAAAACGCTTAACGCTGAGCGCGAAATGCAAATATCACCAAGGACCAGCGTTAAGTGTTTTGCATTAAGCATAAGCGTATTCGACCGGGAAGCTGGAGCAATACATCATTAATACAAAAAGAGATGAGTAAGATCGGAAAATATATCGCCCTGTTGATTGGTGGGTTGGTTATTGCAACTGGTTCCCTGGCACAAACCTATTCCCCCATACCTGTTACCGGCTTTAACCAGGATGGCATTGCCGAGTCGGGTATTGATGCTACCGCTGTAACAACTACAGCGCTTGATTTGTCGAGCTACATTATGTATTCGACTACGTTCGCCGCGATCAATGGCTTGTTGGCCGGGTTGCCCAACAGCGGTACTATTGTGAGTGGCACCCGTACCTGGCAATTACAACCTTATACGGGCAATAATGTGTTATATCTCTCTGCCGGAGGTGCGCAGGTAAACACCGCAGCATCGGGCAATATAACATTGACAACGCCGGCCATGTATTCAGCGGTGAACCTGTTGCTGTTTGCAACTGAAGATCACGCCAACATTAATGTAGTTATGAATTTTACGGATGGAACTACTTTTAATGCCGGTAATTTTAATATCCTCGACTGGTTTGGCGGAGCCGGCGCTGTATATGCTGCATATGGAAGAACAACCCGGTTAAATGCGCCGCCTTATACTACGTTTGGTGTTGGGACCGGCGATCCCCGGTTTTACCAGTTGAACCTCCCTTTAAGTTGCGTCAACAAGAACAAATTACTGCAATCACTTACTATAAGTTATTTAAATGGTAATACGACTTTCGGAAGATTGGTCGTGCTGGCATTATCTGGTGTCGGGTATACACCGCCCACCATTACACCGGTAATTACGCAGGCTACCTGCGGTAATGCCAATGGAAGTATTGGGTTGACAGTTACAGGTGGTACTGCTCCGTATACGTATGCCTGGAATACCACGCCGGTGAAAACAACGGCGTTGGCAAATAACCTGGGGGCTGGTAGCTACACCTGTACGATCAGGGAGGCTGATAATTGCACGGTCACTTATTCGGGTACAGTGCCTTCGTCGCCAGTAGCCATACTAACGCCTACGGCAACCCCAAGCACGGTTTGTGCCGGTGAAGCAGTGAATTTATCGGTAAGTGCAACCGGAGGAACGGTGTCTACTTACACCTGGAATCCTGGTAATGTAACGGGTAATAATGTTTCAGTTGCTCCAACTGCTACTACCACTTATACAGTAAGTGGTACAGATAACAATGGCTGTGCTGTTTCAGCTTCAGTGCCGGTTACGGTAAGAACACTGCCTGCATCTACATTCATTATTACGCCGGCAAATGTTTGTTTAGGTACACCGCAAATAATTACCTACACGGGCAATGCCTCCGGCACCGCTACTTATGATTGGTTTGGATTTGCAGGCGCTACTGTGCAAAGCGGCAGTGGACAAGGTCCGTACACAATACTATTTAACAATCCCGCAACCTATAACCTGCAATTGCAGGTGACAGATAACGGTTGCGTGTCAACAATAACAACGAACCCTGTTATTATTTCCACCCCGGTGTCATCAGCCTTTTCCGTAAGTGATTCAGTAATATGTGCCGGTTCAACCATTACGGCCACATATACAGGTAGTGGGGCGGGTTATGCCACTGCTACCTGGGGTTGGGGCGGGGGAACGGTACAATCCGGAAGTGGCTTTGGGCCTTATACCGTCAAATACAACAGAAGCGGCATTATTAACTTAACAGTAAGAGATGGTGCCTGTGTATCGGTAGCGCGTTCCAGGCTCATTAATGTATTACCCTCGCCGGTAGCGGCCTTTACGCCGGATACAAAGGCAGGCTGTACACCCTATAAGGTTACATTCAACAACCAGTCGCAAAATACCGATGCCTGGAAGTGGACCTTCGGCGATGGCGGTACTTCTACCAGTGTAAGCCCATCCTACACTTATAACAATACGGGTGTATATACGGTAACGTTGATCGTTTCGTCGCAAGGCAAATGTTCCGATACACTGGTTCAAACCAATTTGATAAACGTAAAAGAATACCCTGAGGCTTCCTTTACGGTTTCACCGGTGGAGAATGTGCCCATAGAAATGCACCTGGCCAATTTTGCATTTGCCAACACTTCTAAAGGCGCAACTACTTATAAATGGGATTTTGGTGATGGCTCTTATTTTCCGTCGACCGCTAATGCTTCTCATCAGTACCAGTATCCCGGCAATTACACAGTGACCTTACATGCTATCAATGATATTGGTTGTGAAGACACCGCCGTACGTAAATTCTTAATGGTTATACCAGATAAAGTCTTGATCGTTCCCAATGTATTCAGTCCAAACGGTGACGGCATTAACGACAAATGGGAGATAGCCGGATTGCGTGGTGTTACTAATTGCAGCGTGGAGATCTTCAACCGCTGGGGACAATCCATTTATAATAGTAACGGGTATAGTACTCCGTGGGATGGCTCCTGGAAAGGAAAGCCCGTGCCCATAGCTACCTATTACTACGTGATAAAAACGGCCACCCGTAATTACAATGGCTGGGTGGCTATAGTCAGGTAAGAAATGAAGTCAATAAATAATAGAAAAACAAGACGCAATGAAGAAGGCTTTCATATATAACACCCAAAGAATGCAGCGCTTCCTGGTATGTACAGTGGTGGTCTGCCTTTGTAATACTCTTATATATGCACAATCGCCCGGGGGGGTATCCACTGGGTTGACCAGTTGGTTCAAGGCCAATTCTTCTGTTGCTGGTAATGTTGATACGGCTGTTGGTTCTACTTCTGTAGCCAACTGGAAAAGCGAGCTGGGTAATTTCCAGGTTAGCCAGCCTACAGTAAGCCGCCAACCCACATTTCAGGCTACTGCCACCACTATCGGGAGTTTTAACTTCAACCCCTTCCTGCAATTTTCAAAAGCAGGTAATACGGTGTTATATAACACGGCCACAACACCCGACCTGGCAGGCAATAATGGAAGCCTGTTCATGGTGGTGAATACGTATAATGGGGTAACTGATGGCAATCCTTCGGGATTAACTTATAAAGCCAATACGTATGCGTATCAGTTTAAACCTTCTTTCCGGGTACAATCCGGTGATGGCATTGCGGGTGGTACCGGTGACTTTTATAACTGGGCGCCATTTCCTTCCGGTGTTCCCGGCTATGCTGAAAAAGCAGGGATCATCTTGTCGTGCAAAGGAGTTGATAAAAGTACGGCTGATCTTTTTTTCGATGCCCGGCGCAACGGTGATTCCATAGCTGTCAGCCATCGGTATAACCAGCCTGCTGATGGTTACAGTTATACACCCATAATTCCAACTGGGTTGTATATGGGAAGCGATGGCGCTGCTGCCGGTGGACAGAACATGAGTTGCGGATTAGCAGAAGTGATTTCTTATGACACCTATTTAACTGAAGAAGATCAGAATAAAGTAGAAACCTACCTGGCTGTTAAATATGGCATTACTTTAACGCGTGGTCAATCAACTACTGCGCGTGATTATGCGGCAACAAATGGCAGCACTATCTGGAATGCCACTGCCAATGCAGGCTATTCATTCAACATCACCGGTATTGGCCGGGATGATAATTCAGTACTGTTGCAGAAGCAATCCCTGTCTGCGCATAACAATGCCCTTGTTTATATATATAATGGAACTGCCGGTGGCAACTTTCCTGCTGCCAATGCTGATAACACTATAGGGATAAGCAGTGATCTGTCTTATTTATTGATTGGGGATAATGGACTGGCCAATACGTTGTCGGATTGTGCTGGCAATGGTTATCTGAATCGCATGCCCAGGACCTGGAAAGTACAGAAAACCGGAACGGGCATTTCAACCGTAACCATTGCTGTTGATACGGGTGTGTTATCGGCCAATACAAAACGATTGCTTGTTTCGGCAGATGCCGGTTTCAGCACTTTTAATTCTTACCCGCTTACAATTGCCAACGGGAAGTTGTATGCAGAAGTAACACTTAACAACAACGAGTTCTTCACTTTCGCTACCGATTCATTGCAGGTTGCTTTTACTATGGTAGCGCCTGTTTGCACCAGCACCTCCAATGGCAGCATTACGACGGTTGTAACCGGTGGCAATGCGCCTTATGTTTATGCATGGTCGCCTTCCGGTGAAACAACAGCCAATATTACTGGTAAGCCAGCCGGCACCTATACAGTAACCATTATGCATGGTGGTTGCCAGATAACCCGGAGCGTTACATTGGCAGCTCCTGCACCGCCTTTAGGTCCGGTGGCCACAGGGGCAACTGTTTGCCCGGGCGAGACGGCTACTTTAACAATACAAAACCCCAATGCCGCTTATACTTATAACTGGTATACGCAATCGACTGGTGGAACACCACAAGTAACCGGTTCAACAGTTACAGTGGCTACTACTACGTTACCGGCTACCTGGTATGCCGAAGTACAACATGGCAGTTGCACCAGCACCCGTACACCAGTGGTGATCTCGCAGCCGGCAGCGCTGGCTACGCCATTAGTCATTCCTGTTACGGTAACGCCAGGCAGTGTAACCTTTCAATGGCAGGCAGTTGCCGGAGCTACAGGTTACCAGGTTTCAATAAATGGCGGCGCGTATATAAGTCCTTCTTCCGGCAGCATGGGCACTACCCATACTGTTTCAGGATTGCAACCATTGACTACTGTTACAATACATGTGATAGCACTGGGCGCTAAAAGTTGTCAGAACAGTACGCCTGGTAAGGCGACTGCCAAAACATTGACCGATGAAATTTTCATTCCTAATACATTCACGCCAAATGGTGATGGAAAAAATGAATTGTTTAAGGTGTATGGTAATGTGATCGCCGGGTTAACAATGAAAGTGTTTAACCAATGGGGTGAGGCAATTTATGAAACCAATAGCATCACTGCCGGGTGGGATGGTACCCATAAAGGGAAGCTGCAGCCGATAGGCGTTTACTATTATGTTATACGCATCAGGCTGACTGATGGTACAGAGGTTACCCGTAAAGGATCGGTGAACCTGTTGCATTAATAGAATAGAAATACAATAAACATTTTATAAAAATCAAACTTTCAATTATGAAACACATGTTTGTGAGGTGCACTTCTGTTATGATGTTATCTGCTGTTTTATTATTCACTGCCTGTAAAAAAGGCGATACAGGTCCGGCAGGAGAAAAAGGAGACACAGGTGCTACCGGGGCTACAGGCGCAACGGGGGCTACTGGTAAACCCGGAACTGCCAATGTTATTTATTCTGCCTGGTTAGATGTTGCATTTCAGGGAGTGGATTCAGTAACTGCTGCAGGCGTTATTGACGCGCCTAAAATTGTTGATAGTATCATACAAAAAGGTGAAGTGAAAGTGTATTGGAATATAAACACTGCCAGCAATCCTACCATTGTATCATTGCCCTACCATGATGCAGGTGTAGTGCTCGGTGCTCCTAATCTGGCCCTTATTCCATTGGTTAAAGCAGGGACCATTTACCTGTATTCAAATTATGACCTCAGCACCCGTACAACTTCTTCCGGCGAAAAAGCATTTCAGTATCGCTATATAATTATACCTGGTGGTGTAACTGCGCGTTCTGCTGTAAACTGGAACGACTATACGCAGGTGAAAAGCTACCTCGGGTTGAAGGACTAAAAATGGTTAACTGGTACCAGTTGCCTGTTGCCGGGCTGAAAATACGGACTGTGTAATTTTTGGCAGACACGCCTGAATTTCAGTCCTGCTAGCCGGTGTCAGGTAACCGGTAACCTGCATTACAGCAACAGTCGGGAATAACTTCCCGATTGTTTCATAAAATGTAAATCGGGTTGCCTCTTCTGGGGCGGCCCCTTGTTTAAAAAACAGCGACAAGCTTCAGGCTGCAAGCTGTAAGCCAAAAGACAAAAGCCGGAAAGGCAGGGAATAACTTGAAGCACTCAAACCTAAACACCATTCACAATACTGTATTATGAGACATTCTGCGTCAATGAGCCGGAAGGTTAATGCGGGGTTATCAAACCTGGTTTATAAAAATAATTTGATCGGCAGGCCCGGTTTAATAGGGATCATGCTAATGCTGTTGTCGTTGGTCGGCAAAGCACAAACAGTGAGTCCTGTTACAGTTACCGGGTTTACTGCTGATGTAATAGCCAATGGGGCTACATTCGCCGGTTCTGTTACCGCCGATGTAGATGGCGCCGGCTATTATTTCCTTAATCAGAGTTTTACTGCATTCGGTACGCCTACCTATTATCTTCCTACTACGGGCATCATCAATAGTGCAGCTACCAGCCTGGTCAGCTTTCAACTGGCAGATGCATCGGCCAATAACTCGCTGCGGCTGGCTGCTACCAATGCTTCCGGAACATTGACACTGGCTACGCCTCAAACAGCCGGTGTGGTGTACTTACTCGCTACATCGGGTAGTGGAGCGGCTACTATTTCTGCTACTTTAAATTTTTCAGACAACACTTCTCAAACGGTTACCGGAATAAGCGTACCTGACTGGTATGGTGGTGCAAACTATGCTATTCAGGGCATTGGCCGAACTTCAGGCACCGCCCTTGATAATGGCGGTGGTACAATAAATCCCAGGTTATACCAGGTGTCCCTGGCAGTGAGTGGCGCTAATTATTCAAAACCTGTTACGTCAATTACAATCACCCGTACAAGTACCGCAGGAGTTGTGCAGGTGATGGCGGTGAGTATGATGAATGCCTGCGTGGCGCCGGTGGCGCAACCTACGGGTCTTTTATTGAATGCTGCATCTCCCGGCAATATTACAGGTTCTTTTACTGCCGCTTCCCCTGCGGCAGATGGATACATCGTTGTTCGCTATCCGGCTGGTGCAACGCCGGTAGCGCCGGTGAATGGTACTACCTACAGTGCGGGTCTTGCCCTTGGTTCCGGCTTAGTAATTCAAACCGGTGCATCTACTTCTTTTAGTGCTACCGGCTTAACCGGTGGTACTGCCTATGATTTTTATGTATATGGTTACAATAATACCAATTGTATTGGCCCGGTATATAATACAACATCGCCGTTAACAGGAACGCAATCAACCAATGTTTGTAGCGGTCCCAGTGGTGTTATACCGGTAGGTCCAACGGGAACATTTCCCACATTAACAGCCGCGCTGGCTGCTTTGAATGGTGGTGTCGGTGGTTCGGTGGTGCTCGAATTACAAAGCGGTTATACCAGTGCGGGTGAAACCTTTCCTATAACGCTTGCTTCCAATGCCTGCTTCAATGCTACGCGCACGTTAACTATTCGTCCGGAGGCCGGCGCTAATGGGCTTGTTATTACCAGCTCCATTGCTGGTGCTACCATTGATTTTGCAGGAGCGAATTATGTGACCATCGATGGTCGTCCGGGTGGTATAGGCACTGCTATCTCAGTTACGGCTGCCGGTACTTTAAATTCAACAAATCTGAATATCATTAACACCAACGCATCGGGTGCGGCGATCAAACTCGATAATGGTGCTTCCAATAATACAATAAAATATTGCGACTTACAGGGACAAAGTACCACCACTGCCAATTTGCCTAATTTAATGGCCGGGGTTGTTTACTTTGGTCGCGTCGGTTCAAACGGAAATGATAACAATACGATCGATCATTGTAACATTCATAGTACGGGAACCGGCAATGTAAAACCATCAATAGGTATTTACTCATTGGGGTATGACAATGCAAGCGCAGTTGCGGCTTACGTACCTCAATTCAACGACAATAACGCTGTTACCGCCTGTAATATCTATGATTATTATGCGGCCTCCAACTCGGTTGGTGTAGAGGTCAATTATGGCAATACCGGTTGGAAAATAGAAGGGAACAGCTTTTTTCAAACGGAAACTATTTCAGTTACATCGGCTGCAACTTCATTTAACAGGGCTATATGGATCGCTCCTTACAAAACAACTTTTGCCGGTGAAGTGGGCAACGGGTTTATCATTACTTCCAATTATATAGGTGGTAGTGCGCCCAATTGCGCCGGTACGCCTTATACGATGGCCAGCGGCTCTACTGGTTACTTCGAAGGGATAAGGCTCGAAGTGGCGGATGCCGCAACGCCGCAAGCCGGTACTTCTGTACAGGGAAATACCATTCGTAATATCTTTATTACCACCAGCAGTTCGAACGACGCCTTTCATGCCCTGAACATTACCAGCGGCAGAGGCAATGTAGATGTAGGTTCGGTTACCGGCAATACCATTGGGTCGGCTACCGGCGTGAACGGGTATACCGATGGCGGCATTACCATTACTGCTACCGGTTCTGTGCCCAATCACATGATCCTGATCGGCGGAACGTATACCATCAATGTAAAGAACAATACCATTGGTAACGTATTGCTGACTGCAGTTGGTAACTATTTCTCCGGCATTTTTGCAAATACTGCCATCACGGGAAATTTCAGCAACAATACCATTACCAATATTACGGCCTCCAATACCGGTACCACAACAGGAAGGTATGTGAACGGTATCCAGGTAGGATCGGGGAGCCCGGTATTGACCATTACGAATAATATTATCCAGAACCTGAAAAGCAATTATGCAACCACAGGTACGGCTGCATCGCAGGTAGTGGGCATCAACATCGCTACCTCTGCAGCAAATGTAAGCGGTGGTATAACCGGTAATATCATTCGCAACCTGTCGAATGCTACCCAAAGTACGGCCACGGGGGCCAGCAGCGCCATTATTGGCATCTGCATGGCCAGCACCAATGCCGCAGGTTGTAACCTGAGTGGCAATACTATAGATTCGCTGGTGTTGACCGGAACAGCTACGGCGGCTGCAGTGAATGTGATCGGGTTATATTATAGCGCTACAGCTTCGGTGACCAATACAGTTGCTAAAAACTTCATTCATAGTTTTGATGCTACGGCTGCCAATACCAGCGCTGTATTCACCGGCATACAGATCTTTAATGGTACTACGGTTTATGCCAATAACATGATCCGGTTAGGGATCAGGCCAGATGGCACATCCCTTACAACGGCACAAACCATTAACGGTATTTTGTCATCCACTACAGCAACGAATAGTTTTTACCATAACAGCATTTATATTGGTGGAAGCGGGGTAGGTACGAATGCGGCCAATACCTGCGCTTTCATCAGGACGGCAGCATCAGGTACCTATGACCTGCGGAATAATATCTTCGCGAATAACCGTTCCAATGCAACCGGTGGCGGTAAACACTTCTGTTTATATTTTACTACGGCCAATACCGGTGCAACGGTTAATTACAACGTGTACCAATACTCTGGCGCCGGCGGTAAATTTGCTTTTGGCGGAACTACCGAGATTGTCAATTACGCCAATGGCGGTACGCCTACCGGAGGCTGGATCAGCGGCGATGTGAACAGTGTGGCGGGCGATCCTAATTTTATGAACCCAACCGGCAACGCATCAACCGTAAACCTGCATCTCAATGCCAGCGGCGCCTCAGTGGCCGAAGGTACTGGTACGGCAATTGCGACTATTACAGACGATTACGACAGTGAGGCCCGCAGCGGCTTAACGCCAAACGATATAGGCGCCGATGCCGGTAATTATATGGCGGCGCCCGCTACCTGCGCCACACCAGATGCGCCAACCACCCTGGTGTTGACCGCTGTTTCATCATCACAAATTGATGGCGCCTTCACTGCTTCAGCCAGTGGCGCCAATGGGTATATCATTGTGCGGTACCTGGCAGGTGCAACGCCGGTAGCGCCTGTTAATGGGGTGATTTACTCAGTTGGCAGTACACTAGGCACAGGAACGGTTATAGCTACAGGTACTTCCCTAAGCTTTACCAATCCAGGACTAACGGCCAGTACAACCTATGATTATTATGTATATGCATTTAATAATTCATGTGTAAGCGCGCTTAAATACAGTGCAGCACTTACCGGTGCAAAAGCAACCAGCGGTTGTAGCGGCCCCAGTGGTTTAATTACGGTTGGGCCTTCCGGTACGTATCCAACTTTAACTGCAGCGTTGGCCACTTTATCAGGTGGTATCAGCGGTGCGGTGATCGTGGAGCTGCAAAGCGATTATACCAGCGCAGGTGAAACGTTCCCGATTACATTTGGCCCCAGTTCATGTTTTAGTCCGGTCAATACCATTACTATTCGTCCTGCCGCCAACGCAAACGGGTTGGTGATCACCAGTTCGAACGCTGGTCCTACTATTGATTTCAGCGGTGGTACATATGTTACCATCGATGGCAGACCAGGCGGTGTTGGTTCAGCCATTACAGTAACTGCTGCCGGCAGCTTACATGCGACTAACCTGAACATTATAAATACCAGCGCTATCGGGGCAGCCATCCGGTTCGATAACCAGGCTTCCCGCAACTGTGTAAAGTATTGCGATCTGCAAGGGCAGAACGCTGTTGGCGCCAATGTGCCAACTACGTTAGCCGGTGTGGTATACTTCGGTAATAATGGCGTGTTGGGTAACGACAATAATATTATTGATCATTGTAACATTCACTCGGCAGGTACCGGCGCTTCCATGCCATCTATTGGGGTATATTCGTTAGGTGCTAACAATACCGGGGCGAATACAAACTTCAACGACAACGATACCATTTCCAATTGTAATATTTATGACTACTTCCTGGCGGGTGGTAACTCGGTGGGTGTGGAGTTGAATCAGGGTGTTAGTGCCTGGGCCATTACAGGCAACCACTTTTTCCAGACCAGCACACGCACTTATACCGCTGCAGGATACAATCGCGCTATCTGGGTGGCTTCGAACCGGAATACCGGTAGCGTAGGGAATGGATTTATCATCACAGATAACTACATCGGCGGTTCTGCACCAGCGGCTGCCGGTACGCCTTATACGCTGGCTGCATTTGCCAATTATTTTGATGGCATCCGCCTGGAGATTGCAGATGGCTTCCCGGTTAGTGCCAGCTCCATACAGGGAAATACCATAACCAATATAGCTATCACCAGTACCATTACCACAGCCAACGATGTGTTTCATGGTATTGCAGTTACCGGTTCAAACGGTAATGTGAACATTGGTACGGTTACCGGTAATTTGGTTGGAGCGGCTACGGGCAACAATGCGATCACCATTGCAGCCGGAAGCGGTTCTCATACGATCCCTTATTTCATTTCCAACAACGCCGGTGGTAATTCAGTGATCAATTTGAAGCAGAACATAGCAGGTGGTATTACGCTAAGCAATGCAGGTAATAACTTCTCTGGTATATTCGACAACCAGGTGGGAACGGTGAATATTGATGGCAACCAGATCGGTAGTCTTGTTACGGCTAACAGTATCAATGCTGCCAATACCAGCACCACCAGCTTATTTGTAAGAGGCATCAGCATTCCTTCCGGTGCCGGTACGTTCACTATTACCAATAATACGATTGCTAATCTTTCAAATAACACAACGGCAACCACTACAAGCAGCCAGGCTGCTGGTATCAATATCGGGTCAACTACGGCCATCGTATCCGCTGTTTCCGGTAATACCATCCGCAACCTGTATTGCGCTGCTCAATCTACAGCAGGAAGTGGCAGTGCCGCCCTGTTGGGTATTTATATGGGCGCTTCTACTGCCAATGCGGTAACGGTTTCCAATAATACCATTCATAGCTTAACAACAGGCGCTACTACTGCCGGGGTGTATATGGAAGGGATCTTCTTCTGGGGAAATAATTCTGCCACTATAACTAATACAGTATCGAAGAACAAGGTGCATAGTTTTGATATTGCTACAGCTACCAACACGGCTGTAAATATTCGCGGTATAGAAATTAACCAGGGCAAAGCGAATGTATATAATAATATGGTTCGCCTGGGAATCCGGCCCGATGGTACAAGCCTTACCAACGCGGTACGAATGGACGGTATCATGAAGGGATCTGGACAGAACAGTAACATTTTTTACAATAGTGTATATATTGGTGGCACCGATGTTGGGGCCACTGTGAGGCATACTGCTGCCATCCGGAAAGAAACCACTGCGGGCGCTGATGATATACGGAACAACATCTTTATCAACAACCGCTCAAACGCCACAACAGGTGGTATCCACAATGCTATGTGGGTAGATGGCCTTGCTGGATTTACGTTTGAACATAATATTTATGGTTATGGTGGAACGGGCGGCAACCTGGTATCAACCAGTACAGCAAGCACTCCGTTCGCTGCTACGTATACCAGCGGATGGAATTTGGGTGGCGACACCACCAGCCTGGCGGCCGACCCCTTGTTTGTAGATGCTACCGGCTCTGCTGCTACGGTTGATCTGCATATTACCACCTCTGTATTTTCTCCCGCCAATGGAGCCGCTATACCGGTTACAGGGGTAACAGATGATCTTGAAGGGGAAGTAAGAGATGCGGTTACACCTGATATCGGCGCCGATGAATTCACACAATCGAACGGAATAGATATGCAGGCCGTTTCACTGGAATCACCGGCGATCGGCAAAGGATGTTATGGTAAAGAAGTGCTTGCCATTAAAGTGAGGAACAACAGTTCGGTAGCTATTGACTTTGCCGTAAACCCGGTAACGTTAACCGTGAATGTAACAGGTGCTGCTACCGCAACGATCAATTCAACACTCAATACAGGTACACTGGCCGGCGGCGCTACATTGGATGTAACCTTGTCTGCGGCTACAGATACGGTTGATATGCGTGCTGCGGGTACTTATATCTTTGCAGCTAAAACAACCGTGGCTGGTGATATTAAAGTCTCCAACGATGCCATGTCGGTTGTTACGCGAACACGCGTTGCGTTGGTGACCGGTAACATCAGCGCCTCTGCAACCGATTATTGTTTCACTGGTGCTCCGGTGTTAACAGTTACCGGCGCCAATGGGTACTCCGGTATTCAATGGCAACAAAGCACCGATTCTGCTACCTATAACGATATTACCAATGCTACCACGTCGTCATATACTACAACAGCGGCTACCACAACTTTGTATTACCGGTTGGCCGCTGCTTGTATAACCGATACCCTGTATACACCTGCGGTAAAAGTGGTGGTGCGCAACCCACAGGTAACAGGTACTATGCCAGGCGCGCGTTGCGGCACGGGTTTGGTGAACCTGCAGGCTGCCGCTTCGGCTGGAGCTACCCTGTACTGGTACGACGATGCTGCTTCCACAACACCGGTAAACATTGGCTCTTCTTATACCACGCCGTCCATTACTGATACAACTACTTATTACGTAGTGGCTGTTGAAGGTGTTTGTGAGTCTCCGCGTACGGCCATAGTGGCTACTGTGAACGACAGAATAGCCGTAACAACACAACCAATAGGTCAGAGTGTATGTATGGGCAGCGCGGTTACGTTTAATATTGCGGCAACGGGTTCGGCGCTTACTTATCAATGGAGAAAAGATGGTGTGAATATTCCCGGCGCCACCACTGACGCATACACTATAGCCAATGCAACTGGTGCCGATGCGGGTGATTACGATGTGGTGATCAAAAACCCTTGTGGTATTATTGTTTCAAGTGTTGCTATATTGTCGGTAAGATCTTCAAACAACTGGGTGGGCACAGTAAGCAGCGATTGGAATACGGCTGCCAACTGGTGCGGTGGTGTGCCCGTGTCAACTACAGATGTTATGATCAATAGCGGTACGCCGTTTAGTCCGGTGGTGAATGGTACAGCCAATGCGCGTACGCTCGCTATTGGCAGTGGCGCTACCGTTACGGTAAATGCAGGTGGTACGCTGAACCTGTATGGCAACTTTGTAAGCATCGGAACATTCAATGCTGCTTCAGGAACGGTTGCTTTCCGTGGTACGGCTAACCAAGTGATAGCAGCCATGTCTGCCGGTACGGTGATCATGAACGGTGCAGGCGTTACCCTGAATGGTAATATGACTGTCAACAATACGCTTGCCCTCACCAATGGAAACATTTCACTCGGTTCTTATAATATCTACTTGTCAAATTCGGCTACAGGCAGTGTTGCCAGCCATCTCATAACTAATGGAACAGGTTCTGCGATCTGTACCAATGTGACCAGCACGATCACTGTTCCTGTTGGCCCATCGGTTACCAGCTATAACCCGGTTACTATTGGTAATGGTCAGGGCATGACCTACACCGTGCGGGTAAGGGAAGGATTAATTGCGCCGGTGATTGATAACAGCAAAGCTATCAATCGTACCTGGACGGTTACTACCACCACTACACCTGCCACACCGGTGAATATTACCTTGCAGTATGCAGATGCGGATGCAAACGCAGGTTGTATCCCAACAGCTACCATGGATGCCGGTGTATACAATGGCGTAACCTGGGCGTTGATCACTCCAGCAACTGGTGTTACGCCTACAGGGACTTCAACAGCCAGACAGGTTGCTTTATCAAACACGCAACTGGGATCGATTGTGGTAACTAATCAGGGCATGTTAAAAGCACCGGTGTATGATAACAATATTCAATTATTGCCTACGGTAGTTACCGGCAACAACGCCAAATTGCGGATCAGCAGTTCCCGCACCATGGCAATAAACTGGGCGGTGATGGACGCTACAGGCAAAATGGTTAAGAAATTTGCTACTTCAGTTTCGTCTGGCTTAAATGATATCGATGTGTCACTGACAGGTTTGGCAAGCGGTGTGTATACGCTGCATGGAGTGAAAGATGATGGCACCAAACAAGTGATCCGTTTTGTAATAAAGCATTAAAGAGTTGATCGGTCTACTAGAATAACGCCCTAGATGTGATCATGATGCGAGCGTTTTTGCAAGCATACGAGTCCCGCTTTTGCGGGACTCTTTTTTTGTTCTGCGCGATCACGCTACTCCTGCGCTACTTCATGCATGCATCATCAGCGTTGAATAGTCGATCTTCCCATTAGGGGTAAGCGGCATAGTTGGGATGTACTTGACCTGAACCGATACCGGATTTATTTGTAATTTTTCCTGTAAAACCTTTTTGATCGTGGCTTCTTCCAGCTGGTCATTGACATGCGATACCAGCAGGTATTTGTCGTTAATGCCGGTGCACACAACGGTTTGCCCGCCCAATGCATTTTTTAAGATGAGCTCTACTTCATCGAGGTTCAGGCGCGTGCCAAACAGCTTGATTATGCGTTTGATTCTGCCTGTTATGTAATAGTATCCATCCTCATCCTGGCGGGCCACATCGCCGGTATACAATTTATTCGTCTCGTGCCAGCTGCTCAGGTCGTCAGGGGTATTGGCATAACCGCCAAACACATTAGGGCCATAATAGATCAGCTCGCTTGTTTGTTCATCAATTTCAAACCGCCCGTTCTTGATGGGCTGGCCAATGGAGGCTGCTTTCGTTAACAGATCTTCCTGCGGAAGATAGGCCATACGGCCTGCGGCTTCCGTTTGTCCGTATTGCGCAAAGAATTGTTTATTGTACGTAGAAATGTACTTCACAATCTCATTGCGTAACGCCTGGTTGAGGATGCCGCCTGTTTGGGTCATGTACCGCAGCGAGGGATGGTTTTTTCTGAAGAAACCAATCCGGTGCAACATTTCATATACATACGGCACACCGCCAATGGTACTGCAATTGTATTTTGTAAAGTCGCTCCAGAAGGCGGGTTGCAGCATATCGTTATTGGTACAAACAATAGTTCCGGCGGCCATACAGTTGGTGGTAAAGATGGATAACCCATATACAAATACAACAGGCACATTCAAGGGTACTACATCGTCGCTTTGTATAGGCATGTAATCAAGAATAGACCAGGCGTTCTGTACTAAATTATCATCTGATAATTTTACAAATTTGGGTGAGCCCGTAGTGCCGGAAGTGCTGAGCAACATTTTAATGTTGGAATGAATGTAATATTCCGGCAAGGTCTTTCTTTTCATTAATTGAATAGATAAAGACGTAGCGATTGTATTGTATCCAAAAATGGCCGTACGGCCCGGATCATAAATGTAATAAGGCGTATACAGCGCTTCCAGGTTTTGTTTGAAGGAAGGATGTAATTGCGCGCTTAACAGCACGATAGTAAACCGGCTGTTCATAAAGTTCAGCAATACTTCAACTGATCCTATCAGGTTGTCGTTGTAAATAAACACCAGTCCCTGCCGGTCGTCTATTGGCAGGGATTGGTGAAATGATTTGATTGAAACAGCATGGCCTGTTTGCGCATCAATAAAAAACAGGTTGCTGTTCTTTTGTATAAGATCGTATAGTGACATTTGTTAATGGTTAATGGTGCTCGACTCAGGCAACCTGTTCAACGTTATATTTTTTCAGTAACTCTTTTACTTTGGCAACACTGCCCATGGTCAATACATCTTCCATTTCGATGCTGATGCCATAGGCTGTTTCCAGTTCTGTTACCAATACCAGGTGCGATACAGAATCCCATTCGGGGATGCTTTGGTATTCCAGTTCGTCGGTAATGTCGTTGGGGGTAATGCCAAATGCTTTGGCGATCACTTCTTCTACTTGTTGTTGTGTGTGCATAATGATTTGTTTATTGGTTAATAGGTTGAATGAAGCCTCCTCCGCTTCCCTCCGGTGGAGGGGGAGAAAGAAGCATGATATTTGTACCTTATCTATTTATACTTTTATCTGTTTCCATTTTCCCTTTCTGAAAACGGTAATGCAGGCTATGGCGAGCACCAGTTCCGAAATAAGAATAGCGATGAAAATGCCTTTCGGCCCCAGGTTAAGCACGATGCCCAGCAGCCAGGCCAGCGGTAATTGCGTTATGTAAAACATCAGGATGTATAACAGCGATACCTGTTTTATATCGCCGGCGGCATTCAATGACCGGGAGATCACCATGGTATAACCCAGCAGGATGTAAGCCATTGAAATAAACTGAATATACATGATGCTGTAGGTGATCACTTCCGGTACATTGGAAAAAAGGCTCACGATGGGTCGGGCGGCAAATAGCCAGCATACCGCCACCAATATCAGAAAACCCATATTTACCGAGCCGGCTTTCCATACAGTTTGCACGGCCCGCTCGGGTTGTCTGGCGCCCAGGTTCTGTCCGGTCAATACCCCCGCAGCGTTACCAATACCCCAGGCTGGCATGGTAGCCACGGAAGCCACGCGTTGAGCAATGATATAACCGGCAAGGGCATTTGCACCAAAGTGCGATACGATCTTGATCATGAACATCCAGCTCGATGCGGGTATCATATACTGCAACGTGCCGCCCGTAGCTTGCTTCACGATCTTTTTAATAATGGCTGGAACCAATAATAGCTGCGACTTGCCAATGGTAATGATCGTTTTGCCTTTCAGCAAATACCATGATTGATATGCTACGCCTGCTATTCTTGCAATGGCCGTTGCCAATGCTGCGCCGGTTAACCCAAATGCCGGTACAGGGCCCCAGCCAAATATCAGGATAGGGCAGAGGGCAATGTTGATACCATTCGACAACCAGAGCGTGCGCATGGCCATTGCCGCGTCGCCTGAGCCGCGGAAAATACCATTGATGGCAATACGTACGATGATGAACAATGTGCTGCCGAACATGAGCTTACAAAATAAGCTTCCTTCATTGATGAGGTCGGTTGTTAAACCCATCCATTGCAATATTTCGCTGTAAAACACGCATGAAACAATACTTATTACCAACGAAATGGCAAGGCCGGTATAGATCACCTGCATGGCAGTAAGTCCTGCTGTTTTTGGTTTTTTCTCGCCAATACGCCGGGAGATGATGCTGGAAGCCGAAACGCTTAAGCCTATCGCAACAGAATACGCAAATGTTATCACTGATTCGGTAGCGCCTGCAATGGAAATCGCATTCGCGCCGAGTCTGCTTACAAAAAACAGGTTGACGCATACAAACAACGATTCCATCACCAACTCCAGCACCATGGGCACGGCCAGTAAAACAATGGCCCTGTTGATGCTGCCCGTTGTGAATTTTTTCTCCTTGCCCGAGATAGCCAGTTTTAACAGGTCTATACAGTACACGCTGTAAGCAACTACCGCTTTTATTTTTTGTTTGTATAATTTCATTGTTTGTTCCTGATCATTAGTTTGATTCGCTTAGTGCCTGCTGCCTGATGTGTGCGAGCGGATTTTGCAACGTGCCGCCTTTGCGCGGAATTGCAAAACTGGTCTTTTCTTCATAGGCATTGCCTAGCAGTCGCACGCTGTTGATGTAAAACCGTTTAAACTCCGGAACAAACAGGTTGTATTTTTCGAATTTATTGGCGAGCGCGGGATGAGCTGCCTGGTATTCGAGAATGACATCGTATACCTGTTGCCAGAACTCGTTTTCGTTATACCCGGCATATGTATGCAACGCATTGCTGAGGTACCGGAAAAAAGCGTCAAAAACGCCTAGCAGAATAAACAACGGTACATTGTCTTTATTGGAAGAAGCGATCATGCCTTCCACTAATTCCTCAGGCAATTTTTCTTTAGCTTCTTCTGTGAGCACAATATCATCTACAAAATCCTTGATGATAATGCGTACGGGTACATCGTCCTTCAATACCAGGATGATGTTTTCGCCATGTGGTGTTACGCACAAAGAATGCTGGTAATAGATCTGCAGCAACGGTTTCAGGTAGGCTTGCAGGTAGGCCTGTAGCCAGGCTTCCATGGTAAGGCCTGAACGTTTTACCAGCTCGCCAACAAAGCTTTTGCCTGCATCATCTACATATAACAGCGATGCCATGGTAACGATGCGTTCGCCTGGTTGCAAATATTTTTCCGCGCTTTCCCGCCATAATACACCGAGGAATTCCTTGTATTGATAGGGCGGATCAACAATGGAATGATAATATGGATGGGTATAGCTGACTGTGGCCACTTCACCCAACAATACCAAACCCAGGCTTTGTAAATAAGCATCTTCCTGCAGCATGTTCATTACCCAGCTTGTTACACGTGGCGCAATGGCCATTTGCCTGGGCGAAAGGCCCCGGATGTTGCCGGTGCTCAGTATGGAAATGGCTGTCTTTACATAATACTTATGTGGTTGGCTGGCATTATAAAAAGTGCGGATGCTTTGCTGTGGTGAATACATGTCTTCGCCTGATCCTAATGGGATCAGCCATTTATTGGCAATTTCTGTGGCATATTGCACCAGCAATTGGTTGTTCCATTGCCAGGGATGCACCGGCATGAATGTATAATCAGCAGGGTTAGCGTCTTTATCGGCAATGATCTTTTTAAAAGTGTCGATGGTTTCCTGGCCTAATTCGGCTGCAAAGAATGATTGTTCTTCAATATGCTCCAGGCTGCGAAATGCAGCCCGGTTTTTATGCACGGCAATCCAGCTTAACTGTATTTGTTGATTGGCTTCCGGCGCGTATTGCATGTAATCTTCATAATTAAAACCAAGCCGGCTTTTGTTGACGATCACCCAGGGGTGGCCGTCCATTTGGTGTTCTACACACTGGTAATCGGCTTTGGCCAGTTGGCTGGCGCTAAAACGACCTTGAGCATGCATATAAGCATCTGCATACAAAGTATGTAACAGCTCTTCTACATAATGCGCGAGGGTGAACGGCCTGATGCCAAAGGTGTTTTGCAACTCAACAAAGAACAACGGTGCATCGGTGGCGGGCCTCCCCCCAACTCTCCCGACCTGTCGGGACAAGCTCTCCGGTTGGAGGGAGAGATTTTCATCATTGTTGTGTCGTTGTATGCTCTGCGGTTCTATATGCCAGTAATCCAACTGGCGTTTATAACCTGAAAACGTATAGTGAATATGCGCATGATCGGTTGCTAAATGAAAATTTGTGCGGCCATCGTTATCTTCCGAAACGATGGTTGGTAAAGCAACCTGTTCATGCATAAGTTCAGCAATGCTTTTGGCCAGCAGCCTGGTATTCACTTTTTGCCAAATGGCTATATCCAGCGGCTGTGTTCCCCCAAGTGGTTGAATCATTGTATTATTTTTTCTTTCCTGCTCAAATAGTGTTACTGTATACCGGCTCAGCGAGCCCTGAGCGTAGTCGAAGGGGCGCTGTTCCAAATGTTTGGAAGGCGATGCGTTTTTCGATGTGGTACACTTCCCGTCCGATTACTTTGTTTATGATGTGCGCATTGCGATAGGCGCCCATACCCAGATCGGGCGTTACAAACCCATGGGTGTGCAATTCTACATTTTGTACAAATAGCTCATCGCCATTTACATCGATGGTATAATCGCGCTGCACCTGGAACAATCCATCCGGCTGCCTGTTGATGCGTTCGGCTATGCCTTGCAGGAATGCCGGTTCCTTGTATTTGTAACCGGTGGCCAGCACTACATGGTTTGCCTGGCATTGATATGGTTCCTGCTGTTCGGTTTCGGTAAAATACAGGTTATACAGGTTGTCATCGGCAGGTGATATGTTTTCCAGTCGCATATTGGAGCGAATGTTAACCGGCAGGGCAACATTGTCAACACTCATTTCGTACAACTGGTCGAAGATGTCGTTAATGAGATCATAGTTGATGCCTTTGTACAAGGAGTTTTGTTTCTGCAGGAGTTTTTTTCTTTTGTCTTCAGGCAGGTTATAGAAATAATCTACATACTCCGGCGAGGTTAATTCCAGTGTCAGCTTCGAATATTCCATTGGATAAAAGCGGGGTGATCGAGTGAACCAGCTCAACTGTAATCCTTGTTGGGTGGCAGGCAGCAGATCCTGGAATATTTCTGCAGCGCTTTGTCCCGACCCGATCACGGCCACTGAACCACTGTTGAACAGCTTTTCTTTATGGTGCAGGTATTGGGAAGTATGAATAACTCCTGGTGCCTGGTTGCGATCAATAAAGGCGGGCAAATAAGGCTGTGTGCCGGTGCCTAATACCAGCTTCTCTGCATAATACGTTTCGGTTTTGCCGCTTTTTACGCACCGAACCGATACTTCGTACAGGTTGTTGTTATACTCAATGGCTATGACTTCATACCCAAACCGGCAATTGCTTAATTGGGTAGCCACCCATTGGCAATAACTGTTATACTCTTTGCGCAGAATGTTGAAATTTTCCCTGATGTAAAAGGGATAGATCCTGCTTGTTTGTTTACAAAAATTCAGGAAGCTGTATTTGTTGGTAGGGTCGGCCAGGGTGACCAGGTCGGCCATGAACGGCACCTGTAAGGTTGCGTTAGGCAACATTAATCCCGGATGCCAGTCGAAAGATTCTGACTGGTCGAAGAATACGGCGCTTGCCTCCGCAATCGGTTCTATCAGGGCCGCCAGTCCCAAATTAAATGGGCCAATGCCAATGCCTATGAGTGAATATGTTTGTTTTGATTGCATTTATAGTGCTTTTTTGAATGATTGTCATTTCGTGAGCGGAAAGCTAAACGCGGAATGCAAACGCCCGCAATAGGTGTATTTGGCGTTAAGCATTCGGCGTTATGATAATGTTTTTGTTTTGTGGAAATTTGGCCCAGTACCATTCGCGGTAACAAAAGTTCAGGTTGGCTTTTTTGTGCGGCATTTCTATCACCTTTTCAATTTTAAAGCCTACGTGCAACTTGTTCATCAGCGATGCCAGCGAATCAACCGATCCTTCGCCTACCATTTTGCCAACCTGTGGTTGGGCAAAAACATAATCCACCATGCATTGGGTAGAAGGCGAGACGTATTTCTTTTTGGGATCAATCGATGCGATGTATTGATGCGTACCATAATCGGTTGGTAGCACGTCATAGTACTCGCCAACCAGGTCGCGGATGGCCCAGTACACTTCAAAATAGAAAGAGGGCTCGCCATTGGCTTCGCCGATGTAGGCGTACAACATATCACCGGGCAATAGCGTACGGTAATAGGTTTCCAATTTGCTGATGGGCCAGTTCATCTGCCAGATCTTAAGGGCATGTTCGCGATGAAACCATTCATGCAGCATCTCCAGGTCGCGGTCAAGGTCCATTGGCCGTACACTGATGGTCACATTTTCCTTGGAGAAATAGCGGCTGTATAAGGTCTCTTTTGAAGCTGGATTGATCAGCGTATTGCTAAAGAAATATTTATTCAATGGATTGTAGTACGTGCGATACACGGCGGGATTTGTCCGCGGCGCGCTGGCTTCATCCATATTGTTAAGGCTGGTAAGCAGGTTGCCTTTGGTGTTCAGTTTGCTGCTGGTCAAAAAATGATTTACCAATCCTGTTGTATCCGTTTCCCGCAATGATGATAACAATTCATAAGTCATCCGTAACAGCGTCACTTCATCGGCCAGTTTGTTTTTGCCTAATGCATTCACCAGTCCAAACAGGTTGTTTGAGATCAGGTAATGGTCCCAATACCGGTACATACGTTCCTCTGGAATGAACGACCGGCTGTTGTTGCCAAAATCAGGGATCACCTGCAGTAACTCATTCACCTTGCCTTCGCGGAAAAAGAAGCCCTGGTTATCGCGGAAATATATTTTAGCCGGGAACAGGTTAGCGTCCATTTCAAGCAGGATGTTCTGTTGGTGGTATTCGCTGCCCAGGCCAAACTGGTTAAAAATACCGATCAATGGTTTTACACACACGTTCAGGTATTGCGTAAACCAGTCGAGCGCTGTTTCGGGAACAGGTCGATCCCGGCGTTTGGCTGCCTGGCGGATGATATTTACTATACGCGGCGTATTGCCGGCAATTCCATCCTGGCACAGCGCTGCTACCAGCGATACATTCTTTTGCGCGTTGCTTCCTTTAAAAACATTCTTGCGAATACTGGTGGTGAACCCGTCGATCACAGCGCCATTCCAGGTTACCATAATGCAGGCGGGATCGGTAATGAATTCCACTTCAGGAAACGATTGTTGTAAAGCCTTGCCCCAACTGGTTTTCATCAACCGCGCTGCATCATGACCGCGATACAACTCATGCGGATAGTTTACGCGGTACGAGTTGGTGATCTTTACATGCAACGACAGCTTGTACATCCAGTCGCTTTGTTCATTGTAAACGGTGCGGACAGACGATGTTGGCGCATAAGCAGCGCCGGCTTCCCCCAGGCTGAATAACAATCCCTTTGCCTGCATTTCCTGCACTTCTGGTTGTTGCAAGAGGTAACGTGCTTCCCAGGGATGCGTAGGTACGATCTTGTAATCGTAATATTCCCGCAGAATTGTTTTGATAGAAGGTGAAAGTTCGCCTGCCATCAATTCCTGTTTCAGGCAATCGCAGGGTAGGGTAGCTTCCGTGCTTTTCTCTATCACATACTCCGGGTGAATTAAGAAGTAATACAAGGGAAAGCGGGCCTGTGTTTCAGGTGAATACTGTAACAGGTCGTCAGTCGTAAATCCTTCCCTTGTTTTTGTGAGCGGATGCAAACTATGTCCTAACAACAAGGATTGCTCCGCTTCTATAAAGGTTTGTTGCGCATTATCAATGGCAGGTTGATTTGATTCGAACCTGTCGAGGTAAATGCCAAGGTTATCGATGCTGTTTTGCATCAGGTGGGCCGTACGGGTTGCTTTTGCCTCCGGGTAGTTGGTTTGCGCATATTGTGTAACCAGATCCAGGAAACGGAACGGGCTTATTTCCTGAATGCTATTGGTGGCCAGCTCTCTTTCCGCCACCGGAAAATAAAAACTATGGATACCGGTTTCAGAATAGTATTGTAAAGGAATATATACTTCAGATCCTATCGACGTAAAGTCAATGCGCACATGCATGGTATGACCGGTATCATGAAACCAGTCGGCCAGCACATCATCATACCTGGGAATGCCCTGGTACCGGCTCCAGTTGCTGAACTCGCGGCAATAGCTGTTGATGAGCGCCGTATAATTAATTTGTTCCGCTGTGTGCCGGTGTGTGGCGGCGTTGCTCATAATCTTTTCCATGCTTCTTTATTATTGTTAAAATGTTTTGAATGTGTTTAATAGTCGTGAGCGGATTCAGGATGGTGAATTTTAGATAGAATTGTCCGTTCACCCTGGTGCTGGCCACCAGCACTTCACCGTTGAAGAACATTGTTTGTTTTATATACAGGTTCATGGCGCATACATCAATAGCTGGTACGAGTTGCGGTACGTACCGGAATACCAGTACGCCAAGGTCGGAATGGCTCAACAGGTCAAAATGATTGGATGATTCTATCAGGCAGGCCGCTTGCTCCGTGGTGTCAATGATCCTGTCTGTATACTGACCCAACTTTTGCTTGCCCATTAACCGCAATGTGAACCAGAGTTTCAACGCGTCGAACCGGCGGGTGCTTTGCGTAATGGATTTATTGATCTGGGCGGGCAATTCATCATAATCCTGCTCTTTGGGGTTCAGGTAATCAGCATGGTGCCTGATGATGTTGAGGTGTAATTTATTCTTCACCAGGAAAGCGCTGCTGCTGATGGGTTGAAAGAAAGATTTATGATAGTCGATCGTTACCGAATCTGCCTGTTCAATACCATTCAACAGGTAGCGGTATTTTTCCGACAATAATAACCCGCAACCATATGCAGCGTCTATGTGGAACCACAGGTTGTATCGTTCAGCGATGCGACCTATCTCCTGCAACGGGTCGATATTCCCGAAATCGGTAGTACCTGCCGTTCCAACGATGGCAATAGGAATGTTGCCTTGTTCTATCTCCAACTGGATCGCCTGTTCCAGTAGTGCTGCATCCATGCGGAAACGTTCATCCGTAGCAATTTTTACGATCGACTGTTCGCCGAGGCCCATCAGCGAGGCGTTTTTATGATTGCTGAAATGCGCCTTTTCCGACACAAATATTCTGAACTTATTTGCGTTTGCCGGGTGACCCTGTAATTTGATATTGTGATTTAAATAGGTAAGTGCGTAATAATCGCGGGCCAGCAGCAGGCCCATCAGGTTGCTTTGCGAGCCGCCGCCGGTAAACACGCCATCGCATTGTTCATTGTACCCGATCTGTTGACCAGTCCAGTCAATAAGGCGGCGTTCAATAAAAGTACCGCCGGCGCTCTGGTCGTATGTATCCTGCGACGAGTTGATAGCGCTGATGATCACTTCGGCAGCCAGCGCTGGTATTACCACCGGGCAATTGAGATGCGCAATGTATTGCGGCAAATGAAAAGCTGTGGCATGCTTGATGTATAAAGCATTCACTTCATCAAACAGGCTTTTATAATCAGGCAGTGGATTATCAAGGCTGATGTCTTCAAATTCTTCTAATAAAGTAGCCGGCTTAATACCGCTGAACGGCTTCTTTGTATTTTTTAAGAACCCCGATACCTGTTCGGCCGCCGCTCTGATGGCCAGCCGGTATTCGGTTTCTGTGTTTTCATGAAAAATATCATTACAGGCATTGTCATCGGTTTCGTGCCCGGGTAGTTCCGTGGCGTATAGAGAGATCAAGGTTTGTTTTTCCATTGTTGTCGTCTGTTATTTGTGTGAGGGATCGGTGTGAAAAAGCTTTCCATAGTGCTCTTCCATAATGAAATATGGGTCATCGGTGTGCGTAACCGAACTGATGTTGATGAGGCTGGTTTTGCTCATCATGCGCAACATGAGCCGGCGTTCGCATTTCACCAATTGTCCATTTTCGTTGCGGTAGCCGGCAACAAAAGAGTTTCTGCCGTGAGCGCACAGGTGATTGTTTACAAAAATGAGATCGCCCGATTCGGGAATGAAACTATTATAGATGAGTTGCTTGGCCTCATCCCAAAAACGTACGAGGTTGTTCATGGCCTCCGGCGTTTGTCCGGCTTTTTCATTATAGATCTGTTCAGCGGCATCAAAGCGAATGAAAGGTCTTTTCCGATTGCCATATAATATAGAAGTAGTCACTTCTTCTTCGCCATTTTCTTCATCGGCATAATTGGCATCTTTCGGACATTTATAAATTGGCTTGAACAATTCCTCCATGACCTCATTCGTATCGCCGTGCGAGCGGATGGAATATAAAGTAGAAGGCACCTGTTCTTCATTGCGCAGGAAAAGGAAGCTCAGGAAGTCGGCCTGGTTAAATAAGAAAGCATCTTCGGTATGCACAAACAGATCAGTGCGGGAACCGGAGCCGGTTTGGGTATGGCTCATTTTCTCATCGGGTATAACGGCATGCAATAGACCGCCGCCCTTTCGTTGTGCATAATACTGTACCGGTTTTGACGGTATGGCGCCATGCAGCAGGGAGCAAATAAATCCATATTTGACCAGTTTGCTATAATCGGTTTCTTTCCAGGAAGGGGGCGTAGGGCCCAGGGTGTCCTGGTCAACCTCCGTGAGCCCTCTTAATACGAGTGCGCCATATTGGTTGCGTGAGAAATCAGTACCAAAACGGCTTAAGAGACCTGCAACGCGCTCAGGCAATAATTGAAACGCATTCAGGTGTAATGATGAAATATAATCGGGGTGTTCATAATGACCAAATGCTTTCGCCAGTATATTGGCCACATTTGAAATAGCAGTTCGTTCTTTGGGTGTAACGTCAATGATCAATGGACTCATAGGCGGTGGCAATACGCCGGGACCCGTAATAACCTGTCCCGCCTTGGTGGGATGCGCCGGCGTAGCAACCTGTTGTCGCGCAGATGCGGTGATCGTTTCCATGTTTGATGACTTTTTAATAGTTAATGGTTTTATATTTAATGAATCCTCAACGCTGAACGCTAAAGTCATAACGCTGAATGCCTGAATACTGGCAATAAGTGGTCCTTTGCGTTGCTTTATTCGTTTTACGTTTAAGGCAATACAATTCCAGTACGCTGCATGGCATACTATTTTCGCCTCAGGCTTTTCGTTTGGGCACAGAGGCGCTCATACGCTGTAAGCGGTTTTATGCCGCTAGGCGTTTCGCGTTAAGCTTTTTGCGTGAATTATAAATTTTAACAGTGAAATCAGGTATAAACCAATAATAGCATATCATTCGCGGTTGGAAAACTGCAAACAATATCCGTATGCAGCCAGAGAGTTGCTGGTACTGCTTACGGTTTACTTTTCAATAAAACCGGATTATTACAAATGTTCTGCGTATGCAAACATTTGGTGATCGGAAGGAGAAGAAAAAATGCGGGTGCAATATAAATACTAAATCAATTATCCGGTTACGCGATAAGGAAATTGTTAGTCACGTTTACACAAATGTTACAATAGGATTACAAAAAGATAAATCCGACCTGTAAGATAGACTTGTACTGCTTATTTATTTAAGGAACTGATTTTATTTTGCAGAACATATATAAAAAACAAACGGCCCGGGTATAAACCCAGGCCATTAAACGATGCATCACATGGAAGATAACAACTAGAATTTAACAGTAACATTTGCTGTGAAGCTGCGAGGCATTTGAGGGCTCAATACGCCCTGCCCCACGAAATATGTTTCATTAGTAGCATTATCTAGTTTAACACCTAAACGATACCAGCGAGCGTCATAGAACACGGTTCCATTTAATAAAGTGTAAGAAGGCAGTGTAAATATGCCGGTAGCAGCAGAGTTGGCCGTAAGGTGTTTGTCAACATAATTACCGCCAAAGCCTATACCCAGTCCTTTTAAATTACCTGTGGGTAATGTATAGCTGATCCATGCATTGGCCAGGTTGACAGGACCGGCAGAAGGCGGACGTCTTCCTTGTACGGCAGCGGTTGCCTTCGTTAATTTGCTGTCGTTATAACTATAACCCAGTAAAATGTTCAACCCGGTGACAGGGGTCGCCTGTACTTCCAGTTCAAATCCTTTGCTTTTTTGGGTGCCATCCTGAACAGTGATATTATAAGGTGTAGAGTCTTTTATAAGAACATCAGCCCGGCTCATATTGGTTACTTTGATGTTGTAATAGCTGGCGGTTATGTTTAACTTATTATCAAACAGGTCCAGCTTTACACCCGCTTCCTTTTGGTTGGCTTGCTGGGGCTTTAGTACAGGTGAGATGCCTGAACCGCCCTGGTTTACCGGAGCTACGTTGCTGAAGCCGTTCATGTAGTTGGCAAACAACGACACTTTGTTTTTTACCACCTGGTATACCAATCCGAACTTAGGCGACACTGCAGTTTGATTATATTCACTAAAAGCCAGTAATGTATCTGCTATATGATTGCGCGTGCCTTTGCTGATGAAGCGGTCTACGCGAACGCTCAGCATTGCCATGAACTCATCGGTTATGTTCACCACGTCTGATGCATAAGCGCTATATATTTCCTGAGTGGTATGATTGCGGGTAGGAGCGAGGGTGCTGGCGGCTATTTTCTGGTCTACCGCATAGCGCGATATTTTCGAATAGTTCCGGTCATCATAAAACTGACCATTCACAAAGTCAAAAACAATATAGGGAGAATTGTCGTTGTTCACTTTCAGTCTTACATAATCAACCCCAAGTAATAACCGGTGTTTCAACGGACCGGTAATGAAATGGCCTGTAAAATTCTGCTGTACATCTAAAGCGGTGTTGATCGTATTCTGGATGGTGATGTTACGCTCGAGGGAGTCATCAGTAGCTTTGCGAATAAACTCATACTGATAATAACCGTCTGATTTACGCGTATTGCTGCTGAGAATGGTTTGTGAAGCCCAGTCCTTGCTTATTTTATAAGTAGCCACGGCCCGCATATTGGTTGTGGGCGTTTTCATGGTAAGGTCGTTCGTGGTATAGGAACGCTTCCAGTTAAATTTTAATTCATCAGGTGTACGGGCAACGAATTGCCGGGTACGGTTCAGGAAAACAACCGAAGGGCTGGTCATTTCTGCATTATAGAACTCGGCGTTCAGGTTTATTTTGAATCTATGGTTGGCTCGGATCTCAAAGGCTGGTGCGATCAGCAATGATTTTCTAAAACCGGCATCCTGGAAGCTCTGTTGATTCTGGTAAGCGGCGTTTAACCTGAACAACAGGTTGCCTTCTTTGTTAGCCGGACCATATACATCTGCGGTTACGCGGCTCAGGCCATAGCTGCCTGCAAAATAAGAGATCTCGCCGCCGGGTGTTTCAGTGGGCTTTTTGGAAACAACATTAATAAGACCACCGAATGAAGTTACGGCGCCACCGTACAAAGTAGCCGAAGGGCCTTTCAGCACTTCAATTCTTTCCACATTAATGGGGTCCATTTCGCCATTTGATTGAGAAGGCACGCCATCGATCAGCGACACTTCAGTACGGAAACCACGCAATGAATAATAAGTTGCACCGTCGGAATTAATACCGCGGTTACCTTGTATTTTATATAAACCAGGTGTGTTTTTAAGGGCATTTCCGAAATCGGTAATGATCTGTTCCCTGATCAGGTCTTTCGAAATTGTTGTATATGCCTGGGGATTCTCGAGGCGGGCCAGCGGCATTTTGGCAACAGTTTCACTGCCGTTGGAATAAGGTTTGTTTTTGCCTGCGGCAATTACTACTTCCTGCAGATAAGCGTGATTTTCGGTCAAAACAAAATCGGTTACAATGATCTCACCTTCATTAATGGTGATTGCTTTATCAACTTGTTGCAGGCCTACAGCAGTAACACGGATTGTATAGCTGCCGGGTTTTATACCGGTCAGTTTGTATTCGCCCTGTTGGTTGGTAGCTGTGGCTAACTTTTTATTAGCGAGCCCAACTGTAATACCTTCTGCCGGTTTACCATCAGCGGTGGTAACTTTTCCCTGCAGAACGCCTTGTTGCTGCGCCACCAGGACAGTATGTAAACCGGATACAAAAAATAATAACAGCGCGAAACGAAGTGTGATTTTCATTGTTTTTCATTTAATAAAATGCGATGTGCTATATAGTATAGTTATTTTAAGCAATGGATGATTTCGGCGGGGAGCACCTGTATCAATAAAAAGAAACCTGTTTAGGCATACGCTACACTGTATTTGGTTCTCCTTCCGTTACAGCGCAGGTACGATAAACAGGTAAATAGTTGGAAAAGGTCTTAACAGTTTAAAGTGTGCATACCGGTCACTCAGCACCAGTCATTAACAAATGGTATGCGTTATGGTAAAGCGAACACTTATAACAATTGTTTACCATGTACAATTTGTTATTTTGGAAGGAGAATGAAATTGTGGTGCAAAGAAAAGACCAGGACGCAACAACCTGCTTACGCAATCAGGAAAATGATTTACGATTTGAGTAACATAACGTATAAACGAAAAATCAACTACGGTTAAGCGCTGATGCATAGGTTTTAGTACCTGATTAGTACCTGATTGCCGCAGCTTGCAATTAGTTTTCATATTCTTTATAGTATGTAATGATCGACGATGGCTGAAACCGGGAGGGAAATAGCTTGCTGCCGATAGATATGCAACTTTGTTGCAAATGTGAAAACTTTCCTTACATTTGCGATATTCTATCAGATGAAAATTAAATACTATGGCAGGCAAAATGTACGATGTAATTATTATAGGCGGCAGCTATGCAGGATTATCCGCAGCGATGGCATTAGGCAGGAGTTTACGAAAGGTGCTTATAATAGACAGCGGTTTGCCCTGTAACCGGCAAACGCCGCATTCGCATAATTTCATAACACACGACGGCAAAACGCCAAAAGCGATAGCGATGGAGGCGAAGGAACAGGTACTTAAATACGATACGGTAACTTTTCATAACGGACTTGCCGTTTCAGGTGCAAAACATGACCAGGGATTTGACATTACAACGGCTGCAGGCGAGGTGTTTTCAGCGAAGAAGCTTTTATTTGCGACCGGTATTAAAGACCAGATGCCGGCTATTGAAGGGTTTGCTGAATGCTGGGGAATTACGGCCATTCATTGTCCATATTGCCATGGTTACGAAGTTCGGCATGAAAAAACGGGCGTTATGGCCAATGGCGACATAGGGTTTGAATTTGCCAAACTGATCAGCAACTGGACTGCGGACCTCACCCTTTTTACAAATGGAAAATCAACCTTAACTTTAGTGCAAACGGAGAAGCTGCATCAGCATAATATCCCGGTCATTGAAACGGAGATCACCGCATTTGAACACACGAACGGACAATTGAATCAGGTACGGTTCAAAGACGGTTCTACTATAGCTTTGAAAGCTGTATATTCGAAGATTCCCTTTGTGCAGCATTGCGAGATACCCATGCAACTGGGATGTGCTTTAACGGAACAGGGATATTTGTCTGTTGATAATATGTATAAGACAACTGTGCCGGGTGTGTATGCCGCCGGTGACAATACGGTTATGATGCGTGCGGTGTCATTGGCAATAGGGGGCGGCGGTTTTGCGGGCGCTGCTCTTAACAAAGAACTTATTGACGAATCATTTTAATATGGAAATAATTGCCAACATCCTGGTGGGCCTGGTAGCCCTGGAGCATTTGTATATTTTATACCTGGAAATGTTTGCCTGGGAAACATTAGGGAAGAAGACCTTCAAAGGATCTTTACGTCCGGAGTTATTTGCGCCTACTAAAACGTTGGCGGCCAACCAGGGCCTGTACAACGGCTTCCTCGCCGCAGGGCTGATCTGGTCATTCTTCATAACTGATAAAGCGTGGAGCACCAATGTGGCGGTATTCTTTCTCTCCTGCGTAATTGTCGCCGGTATCTATGGCGCTGTTACCGCCAGTAAAAAGATATTTTTCATTCAGGCTTTGCCCGCATTGATGGCGTTGGGGGCGGTGCTGGGTTCGCGTGGGTGAATAGTTTTATCGTCTTGAAGCTGTACCGCCGCCTCCAAGAATGCCTAATCCAATAATAAAACCCACCCAATAAAAGAAGCCGGAATTATTTTGTGCATATAAACCTATGTCTGCACCAAATAATTTACCTATTAATGCAAAAAAGAACACAATGCCATGCAGTATGCCTGAGAAAAAGCCATACTCTTTGTAAGTGTTTCCTTCAGGTGCGCATGAAACCAGATTGCACATTATGAAGAATAATACAATGGCAACTAACAGATTATTTTTCACTTTATTTTGACTTTGACGTATTGCCATTTTTCATATTAGTTTGATCATGTTGTATTCTTGAATTTTCGAGATTACATAATTTATGCGTTATAAAAACAGGTGTTTTTCACGTTTTTTATTTGGCTAATTCAGCAGTCTTATGCAATTATGTGTTTTGTGGTTGAAATGGCTGGGGCGAGTCTATTTCGTCACGCCAACAATTACGCCGAAGTCTCCTAATATAATCTTTGCGAACCCAGGTTTTTAAATTTTCAATGCTTTTGAAATTAGGCGCGTTCAAAACAGGTGTTCTTACTACATTTGTTAATTGATATTTAACCCTGATTGTATGATAACAATAATTGCCGTAACCCTGTTCCTGGTCTTCCTGTTTTTGGCTTCCATGCATATTATACCGGCGTAGGGGAGCAGGCTATTTAGCGGTGAGTTGTATTTGATAAATATGCGGCCATAATTTACCGGTTACATATATGAAATCGGTTGTGGAATCATAGGCTATGCCATTTAGCACATCACAATCAGGCCTCAACAGCATGGCTTTAAATGCCAACTGGCTCAGATCGAGTTTACCTACCACTTTACCATCTGCCGGATTGATCTTTACGATATTGTTTGTGAGCCAGATATTAGCATAAATGTATCCCCTAATATATTCAAGTTCATTAAGACTATCGCGAGCGACTCCATTTTCTGTTACACTTATTTTTCTGGCAGGCTTCAGGTCATTGGGGTTCAAATAAGTTAAGGAGTCGGTGCCATCGCTCATGATAAGGTTCGTTCCATCTGTAGTGAAACCCCATCCTTCTTTATTGCTGTTTTTGAACTGGCCGATCTCTTTATACGTTTTTGCATCGTAAATAAACCCTACCTGGTTTTTATAAGTTAGCTGATACAGTTTGTCTTTAAAAAATACAATGCCTTCGCCGAAATGATCCTTATTGGCCAGCTCAACTTTTTTAATGAAGTTGCCTGTTTTCAGATCATTTATACCAATTAATGATCTCCTGGTAATATCTGGCGAACCTGTACTTTCAAATAATTGTCCTTCGTGTACCAACAAACCCTCTGTAAACAAAGTGGTGTCATGTAGAAAATAGTTTACTTCTTTATACTTTATGGCGGGGGTAACAGGCGCTGAAGGGCCATTCTCCTCTTCTGTTGAATTGCAGCTATATAGTATTAATATGCTTATAATTGTGAATAAGGCGGGCTTCATTTCGAAAATTTGGGGTCAATAATACCATTATTCGTGCCTGCATCAAAAAAATATTAACTTCATGAAAGTTTTTAATGTCCTGGTTCGTTTATTATAGTGCCCTATGCTGCCATATTTGAAATCTTTTATTAAAAACGGGGTTGCGCTGCCTGTTTGTTTCTTTTTTGCGAGCCTGTTGTATGGGCAGCAACCCGATTCATATCATTTTACTCACCTCGATTTTAACCAGGGCCTCTCTCATAACCAGGTAAATTGTATTTATAAGGACAAAAAAGGGTTTATATGGTTTGGTACCATGAGTGGACTGAACCGCTACGATGGTTATGCATTTAAAATTTTCCGGCATTCGATAAATGATACCAGCTCCCTGAATGATGATTACATTTCAAAGATTGTAGCTGGCCCCTATAACAAATTATGGATGCAGTCACGCAGCGGTTTTAATTTGTACGATCCATCGACAGAAAAATTTGACCGCCGGGCTGATAAATATTTGCAGAAGCTGGGCTTACCCGGGTATGGGCTCACTGATATTGTTCCTTCAGGAAAAGGATTCTTATTTGTATATGAGGACCTCGGTATCTATTATCTTGAAAATGATCAGCCGGCAATTCCTGTTATAAAGAACCCCACGTCGCAAACCGGTTTCATTGCCGATGTTAAAACGGATTTGAAGAATAATGTCTGGATACTCTATAGCAATGGTTTGATTGAACAGGTGGATGTGTTCACAAAAAAAGTAATTGCCCGTGCCGATATTCTGCAACAGAAAAAGGGCGCTAATAAATTAGACTACCAGCTTTTTATCGATACACAGAACGATCTGTGGATTTATGGCGTCGGCATTATCAACGGGATATTCAGGGTGAATATCAAATACAATACCCTGCAGCAAATTTCCAACAATGAAGGCACGCCCATACTCAGCAGCAACATTATTGTAAAATTGGTAGAAGATGACAGGGGGTTATTGTGGATCGCGACAGATCATGGCGGGCTTAATATTCTCAATAAGAAGGACATGACAGTACAGGTGTTGCTGAATAAGCCGGGTGATGAAAGCAGTCTTGCGCAGAACAGCCTTACAGAAATGTACAAAGATGATCTGGGTATTATCTGGGTAGGAACCTTCAAGCAGGGAATTAATTATTACCACGAAGGCGTTATAAAATTTCCATTGTTCCGGCACGAAACTTCCGATAAAACCAGCCTGCCATTTAATGATGTCAACAGGTTTGTAGAAGATGCAAAAGGAAATATCTGGATCGGCACCAATGGGGGCGGGCTTATTTATTTCGACCGCGCCAATAACACCTATAAACAATTCAGGCATGATCCTGCCAATGACAATAGTCTTACCAACGATGTAGTTGTAAGTCTTTGTATAGATCATACCAACACTTTATGGATCGGGACGTATTATGGCGGGCTCGATAGTTATAATGGTAAAACCTTTACGCATCATCGACACAGTGTGAAAGACAGCACCAGCCTTTCTGATAACCGCGTTTGGGAAATATATGAGGACCGGAATAAAAACCTCTGGATCGGAACGCTGGAATTTGGATTGGAATGGTACGACCGTGCCACCAACCGGTTTACACATTACAAACCTTTGGCGCCAAATTCTGTGCATTCCGGCTATATTGCTGCCATTACAGAAGACAATGCCGGCAACTTGTGGATTGGTACTTCCTATGGCATTGATGTGCGGGATAAAAATACCGGCGTCTTTAAACAATTTGTAAGCAGGGATACCAAACTGAGCAATGACAATATTATAACCATTTACAATGATAGCCGGGGTTTAACTTGGGTTGGCACCCGCGATGGGTTGAATATTTTCAACCCGCATAACAACAGCTTTCAGGTTTTTCGAAAAGAAGATGGCCTGCCCGACAATGCTATTCTTAACATTTTAGAAGATAAAACGCATGACCTGTGGGTTAGTACGGCCAATGGCATCAGCCGGGTAACATATACAGGTACGCTAAAAGACAGCATTCGCATCAGTTGCATTAACTACGACCGGTTCGATGGTTTGCAGGGGGCAGCATTCAACGAAAATGCGGCGTTAAGAACAGGTAGGGGAGAAATTGTTTTCGGCGGCCCTAATGGGTTCAACCTGTTCGATCCCGTTAAATTAAAGATCAATACCAATGCGCCGCCTGTTGTATTGACCGCCTTGCAGGTATTTAATCGGAATGTTGAAGCAGGCGACAAGATCAACAACCAGGTCATATTGCAGAAAGCGATAACAGAAACTGAGGCCATAACGCTGCGATATGATGAAAATATTTTCTCTCTTGAATTTGCTGCACTGGGGTATATCAATACCCGGAAAAATAAATATGCCTATCGCCTGAAAGGCTTTAACGATAACTGGTTGTATACCGATGGCAGTTCGCGCAAAGTAACCTATACCAATCTTGATCCCGGGAAATATACGTTTTATGTAAAAGCCGCCAACGACCAGGGTGTATGGAATGAAAAGGGCATCGCCGTAAACATTGTTGTGCTGCCCCCTTTCTGGAAAACACCAGTGGCATATGCGTTGTATCTGCTGACAGCGCTGGCCATTTTGTTTTTTGCACGACGTATGATCATTCAACGAACTGAGATGCGGATTGCCCTGGAACAGGAAAGAAAGGAAGCAAAACGCATGTGTGAGCTGGATATGATGAAGACCCGTTTCTTTACTAATATGAGCCATGAATTCCGGACCCCGCTGTCACTCATCTTAACGCCGCTGGAAAGAATGATCAGGGCTGCAGAAGTACCTGCCCAGCGTTCGCAATACCAGTTGATCCACCGCAATGCGCGGCGATTGTTGAACCTGGTGAATCAACTACTCGATTTCCGCAAAATGGAAGTGCATGAATTAAAATTGCATCCTGCCGAAGGTGATATCGCTCAATTCATCAAAGAAACAGTATGCTCATTTAATGATATCGCTGAAAAGAAGCAGATCCGGTTTTCCTATACCGCTTCGCTGGAAAGCATGTTTACCAAATTCGACCACGACAAACTGGAACGGATCATCTTCAACCTGCTTTCCAATGCGTTTAAGTTCACTTCAGAAAATGGTACGGTTTCCGTGGAGGTAAGCGCCACTAAAATGGCCGATGAAACAGTACTGGAAATAAAAATAAAAGACACCGGCATTGGAATTCCTCCCAACCGGCACGAAAAAATATTTGAACGTTTCTTTCAGCATGATGTGCCTGGTAACATGGTAAACCAGGGTAGTGGAATTGGCCTGGTCATTACCAAAGAGTTTGTGAACCTGCTCGAAGGCACTATCAGTGTGGAAAGCGAGGAGTTTAAAGGTTCCACCTTTACGGTTTTATTACCGGTAAAAGAAATAACGCCTGCTGTTATTGATACTATAGTGATGGAAGAGGTTACTGAAGCCAATGAAAAAATTATGGTGAGCGATCCGGTTACCGCCGGTAAAAAAGAATTTACCATACTGCTGGTGGAAGACAATGAAGACTTCTTGTTCTATCTGAAAGACAACCTGCGCGAATGTTTCAATATTGTTGAAGCTGTGAATGGGCGGGAAGGTTGGCAAAAAACATTATCAGCGCATCCGGATATTATTGTGAGCGATATCAATATGCCTGAGATGAATGGTATTGAATTGTGTAAGAAGATAAAACTGGACCAGCGTACCAGGCATATTCCTGTTGTATTATTAACAGCGCTCACCGGTGAAGAACAAAAGTTACGCAGTATTGAAACCGGTGCAGCCGATTACATGACAAAACCTTTCAATTTTGAAATACTGGTAAGCAGAATAAAGAACCTGTTACGGCAACAGCAATCTTTGAAACAAACATTTACCAAACAGATAGCGGTAAAAACTACAGATGTACAGATCACTTCGCCCGATGAAAAATTTGTGCAGGATGCATTGACTATAGTAGAGAAAAATATTTCCAATGCTGAATTTACCGTAGAGGAATTAAGCCGTGCGCTGTTATTGAGCCGGGCCGCTGTTTACAAACGGTTGTTTGTTTTGACTGGTAAAACGCCTATCGAATTTATACGATCCGTACGCCTGCAACGCGCTGCTCAACTACTCGAAAAATCCAATATGTCAATCGCTGAAGTTGCGTATGAAACCGGTTTTAATAACCCCAAATATTTCTCCAAATACTTCAAAACAGAGTTTGGAAAAGTGCCCTCTGCCTACCAGGCTGACAATAAAAAAAGCGGCAATTGACAAATCATACCCAATAAATACGCATTATACTACCAACAGGCAACATTTGGATACCCTAATATAAACGCTTCACTACCGTAGGTATTGGCAAGGAATATTAATTTCACGTCGTCAAAATTGATTGATCGAAAATAAAGTATAATATAATTCGGCTGTTGGCTCAGCCAATAGCCTGGTAACGATCTATGCGGGTAGTCACATCAACATTGGAAGGTACAGGAATTTAAGAAAACTAAGGATCAATTTGTTCTGAAAACAAGCCGCCTGGTTGCAACCGTGGTCCCCGACTATGGTCGGTACGGGGGCGGTTTTGTTTTTAGACACGTTAACGTGAAACGTGAGACGTTAAACGTGAAAGGTGAGCCTTATCTTTGGTTTTCGCAACGAGCGATAATACCATTCGTGTTAATATAAAGAAGGGCGAAGACGAACAACTGAATTTCGAATTTTAGGATTATGTGAATGAAGAGAGGCATCCCGCAATCGCGGGGTGCCTTTTGTTAAAGGCAGAACGCAAAACGCAAAACGCCGAACGCTGAAGGCGGAAAACTGATGAATGCTGCATTCATTTGAGCCACTCACCACTTACCACTCACCATTCCCCATTTGAAATTGATAATAGTCAATAAATTATTAATTGATTAAGTTCATATATATTTCGTAATTTCAACCAGCCCAACAGGTTACATGGCTTATACTTTTAAGATTCTGATTAAGTACACTCGCATTTAGGATTCCTGATTAGAAGATTGTCTTACGCCGATGAAAGTAGGATACTATCGGCGTAAAAAACTGTACAGGTTAAGTCTGTCGTAGCAATTTTTATACCTGCAGCCATTACAGGTGTAATGCTGCATAATTGCATATTGCTATGAAATTTATCAGAAATCTGTCAATCAGGAACAAATTACTGCTCGTTTCTCTCATCCCTTTAGCAACCTTACTGTATTTTTTAACGGCTGATATAACTGATAAGCTCTCTAAAAAGCAAAATATTCTGCGGGTTTATAACGATGTGCTGGAAATTGAAAAGATCTCCGATATAATTCATAACCTGCTGGAGGAACGCGGGTATTCGATCAGTTATGTAGCCAGTGGCGGAAAGGAAGAAAAGGCCGAGTTGCTCGTACAGCGAATGGAAACCGACAAGGCTATTGCCGCCTTGAAGCAATTGCTTATAGAGCAGAAAAAGAACAAGAAAATAACCTCACTCACAGCATTGGCGGATTTACGTACCGGCGTTAATCAACTAACGGCTGATATTGACACCATGGCCAGATCGTATTCCATTATGAGCATCCTGTTGATAGATGATGGGAACATTACCTACCGTAATGTGCAGGACCCCGAGATCAGGAACCTCGTTGAAACACACCTGTATTTGCTAAACGCAGAAGGATATTTGGGCCAGTTACGTATGCGGTTGCATCTCGCTCTTGGGAACAAAGGGTTTCGAAAAGGTGAATTTGCTGAATTTGCCAGGCTGAAAGGAAAATTTGAGAACAATATTGACCGGTATTATAAAAATACGACCCCCGAGCAACTAATGGCTTTTAATGTACTACTGAACAGTCCGGCCACTGTATTAACAAGAAGGTTGATTGATTCGGTAATTAATGATCCGGCTGTTGTCTCCACTCTTCCTGTTAACCAATGGCGTATCAACGCGACTGCCTACCTGAACGGATTAAAAGAGCTGGAAGATCAGTCCATCATCAATACCCGCGAGCTGACCAAAGAAAAGCAGGCAGCTATTTCAAAAGCATTGATCAGCGGGGTTATTATCGTATTGGTCGTTATCATCATTATTGCGCTATTATTGTTCTATGTTATCCGTACCATTGTTAATTCGTTGCAGGTGATAAAAAACGCGGCCGATCGTATAGCCCTGGGAGAAACGGATCTTACAGTTCCGATGACGTCCAAAGATGAAATAGGTGATCTGGCGGTTTCTTTTAACAAGCTGATACAGATTTCCAAAGAATATACGGTAATTGCCGATACCATTGCCCGGGGCGATTATTCTCCTGTGATATTAGTACGCGGTAAAGACGATCTCCTGAGCCAGGCGTTGGTAAACATGAAAAACAACCTGCTAAAGTTGTCGGAGGAAAACGAGATCCGCACCTGGCTGTTAACGGGCACCACGCAGCTGAATGATATTTTACGCGGCGAAAAAGGGGTGAAAGACCTGGCCCAGCAGGTGATCAATTTGCTTACTTCTTATTTAAAAGCACAGGTGGGCGCCATTTATGTGGTTGAAAACGATCAGTTGATGTTGGTTGGCAGTTATGCATTTTCTCATCGGAAAGGAAATACAAACCAGGTTCAAATAGGAGAGGGCCTGGTAGGACAGGCTGCGCTTGAAAAAAAGCCTATTGTATTTGCCGATGTCCCCGATGATTACATGAAAGTGAATTCAGGCCTGGGGCAAATAACGCCGCGGAATATTTTTGTTCACCCGTTTCTGTATGACGACAATGTAAAAGGCGTGATAGAAATAGGCGCGACGCGCGAAATATCTGACCTGGATATGCAGTTATTGAAGATTGTTTCAGAAAGTATTGGAATTGCCTTCAACTCGTCTCAATCAAGAGCCCAGCTAAAAGAGCTGCTGGAAGAAACGCAACGCCAGGCGGAAGAATTGGAAGCGCAACAGGAAGAACTGAAGCAAACCAATGAAGAACTGGAGGAAAAAACGAAGTTGCTCGAACGGTCGGAAGGTGAACTGAAAGCCCAGCAGGAAGAGTTGCAGCAAACCAATGAAGAGCTCGAAGAAAAAGCCAACCTGCTCGAAGAACAAAAGGAAAAGCTGGAATTGGCCAAAATAGATGTGGAAACCAAGGCCCGCGAATTGGAAGCTACCAGTAAATACAAATCGGAGTTCCTGGCCAATATGTCGCACGAATTGCGCACACCGCTCAACAGTATTCTGATACTGGCCCAACTGTTATCTGAAAACAAAAACAAATCGCTTTCCCAAAAGGATATTGAGTTTGCCACGAATATCCATAATTCCGGCACCGACCTGCTGAACCTCATTAATGAAATATTGGATCTGTCGAAAGTGGAAGCCGGTAAAATTGAAATTGAGATCGAAGAAGTGCCGGTTAGCGATCTCTGCCACAGCCTGAACCAGCTTTTCGGCGAAATTGCCAGGAATAAGCATATTGAATTTAATATAAACTGTAAGGAAGCACATTTTCAATCATCCCTGTTCACCGACAAACAACGGCTCGAACAAATCTTGCGCAACCTGCTCTCGAACGCCTTTAAGTTTACCGATAAAGAGGGAACAATTGACGTTACCATCGATGTACAACCGCCTAATGCATCCCTCCGGAATGGCAAACTGCGTGGCTTACCTGAAGTGATCGTTTTTTCGGTGACCGACTCAGGCATAGGCATTCCCGAAAGCAAGCAGGGTATTATTTTTGAAGCATTTCAACAGGCCGATGGGTCTACCAAACGAAAATTTGGCGGCACCGGCCTGGGCTTATCCATCAGCCGCGAACTGGCCGGGGCCTTAGGCGGAGAAATACACCTGGTAAGCGAAGAAGGCAAGGGCAGCACCTTTACCCTGTACATGCCGTTAAAATTTGATGCGGCTATTGTTACAAAAGGGGAGAAGAGTATTGAGATCCGAAAACCTGCCGCAAAAAAGGAACTTCCCGCCCTGCCGGTAATTCCAGCGCATGTGCCTACCCCACACCTGGATGCGGAGGATGACCGTTACAGCATAAGGGATAACGATAAAACCATCCTTATCATCGAAGATGATGTGTCTTTTTCACATGTGCTCCTGGATATTGCCCGTGAAAAAGGTTACAAGGGCATAATCGCCCACCAGGGCAACACTGGTTTAAGTCTCGCGCGGTATTACCGCCCCGACGCGATTATACTGGATATGAAGCTGCCGGTGCTGGATGGTTCGGAAGTGTTGCGGTTGTTGAAAAATGATCCCGAATTGCGGCATATACCCGTACAGATCATGTCGGGGTACGACAGGCGAAAAGAAGGCATGGAACTCGGCGCTTTTGATTTTATCCGCAAACCACTTACGCACGATGCCGTACAGAGCGCCTTCGACCGCATCCAGGACTTTATGAACCGCAAACTGAAAAAATTGCTGGTAGTGGAAGATAACCCGCAACAAAACAAAGCCATTCGTGAGCTTATAGGTAATGGCGATATAAAATCCTTTGCGGCTTATACGGGGCAGGAAGCATATACCATGTTGCAGGATGAACGATTCGATTGCATTATTATCGACCTGGGTTTACCTGATATGAGCGGGTTTGAACTGATGGAGAAAATAAAAGAAAGTGAAATGCTGAACAAGATCCCCATTATCGTATATACCGGTCGCGATATGAACAAGGACGAAGCACGGCAACTGGAGAAACTGGCCAATACCGTGGTGCTGAAAACGTCTAACTCAAAAGAACGGTTGCTGGATGAAACCGCGCTGTTCCTGCACCGGGTTGAATCGAAACTACCGAAAGAAAAGCAGCAGATCATTCGCAAACTCCATCGTACCGAAGAAATTCTGAAGAATAAAAAAGTACTGCTCGTAGATGACGACATGCGTAACATCTATTCGCTCAGTAATGTACTGGAAGAAGAAGGCATGAAGTGTTTTGTAGCAGAGAACGGCAGGGTTGCGTTGGACGTATTGAACCAACAACAGGATATTGATATAGTGTTAATGGATATTATGATGCCCGAAATGGATGGGTATGAGGCCACCGTGGCTATCCGTAAAATGAACGCTTATAATAAGCTGCCTATCATTGCGCTGACAGCAAAAGCCATGAAAGGCGACCGTGAAAAATGCCTGGAAGCAGGAATGAGCGATTACGTTTCAAAGCCGGTGAACATTGAGCAGTTGCTGTCGCTGATGCGGGTATGGCTGTACCAATAAAAACCGAATTGAATGATTGATAACGAAGAGTACCGGCAGTTCCTGGAATCTGTTCGGTTTGTGTATGGTTACGATTTTACCGATTATGCCGAGGCGTCAGTAATAAGACGGATCCGGGCTTTCATGGAAAGCAAAAGGGTAGGAAGTTTAAAAGACCTGGGCCGGATGGTGTTGAAAGACGAAGCGGCGTTCGAACATTTTATACAGGACATCACCGTGAACGTGACCGAAATGTTCCGCGATCCGTTCTTTTACAAAAGCCTGCGTAAAAATGTGATCAACCGGCTGGCAACGTATCCGTTCATAAAAGTATGGATTGCCGGTTGTTCCACTGGTGAAGAAGTGTATTCCATGGCGATCCTGTTTCGCGAAGAAGGCTTGCTGGAAAGAACGGTGATCTATGCTACCGACATTAACCAGGATGCTTTACAAAAGGCGCGGGAGGGTATTTCTTCCATCAATAACATGAAAAGTTATACCGAAAACTATTTGAAAGCTGGTGGTCAGCATTCCTTTTCCGATTACTATAAGGCTAAATACAATTCGGTGCTTTGGGATAAATCGTTGCGGCAGAATATTGTTTTTTCAGTGCATAACCTGGCCATGGATAAATCGTTCAACGAGTTTCAATTGATCCTTTGCCGCAATGTGCTCATCTATTTCAACCAGGCCTTGCAAAGCAAGGTGATCGGTCTGTTCTATGAAAGTTTATGTTCGTTTGGTTTTTTATGTTTAGGCAATAAAGAATCGTTACTCTTTGCTGATAAGCGTACCTGTTTTGAGGAAATTGACAAAAAGGAAAAAATATTTATGAAAACGAAATAGTTCTGGCAAAGATGGATCAAAATAAAACGTTCGATGCAATTGTAATTGGCGCTTCTGCCGGTGGGTTATATGCAATGATCAACATTTTTAAGCAGTTACCGGCCAATTATCCTATACCGATCATTGTTGTGCAGCATCGGTCGAAGGATGAACGGTCCCTGCTGGAAGAAGTGCTGCAACAGAAGTGCAGCGTATGCATTAAACAAGCCGATGAAAAAGAGGTGATAGCAGGCGGCTGCGTATACTTTGCGCCTCCCGATTATCATTTGCTGGTAGAGAACGATGGCACGTTTTCATTAAGCTTCGATCCCCCGGTCAATTATAGCCGGCCATCGATCGATGTATTGTTTGAAACAGCGGCCGACGTATTTAAGGAACGCCTGTTGGCCATAATACTTACCGGGGCCAATGCAGACGGCGCCCGGGGAATGAAAAAAATAAGGAAGTTGGGGGGTACCACCATTGCGCAGCAACCCGATACAGCCGATTATCCTGAAATGCCGAAGGCGGCTATTAATACCGGCGCCATACAGCATATTTTAACGCCGGATGCCATTGGTAGCTTTTTGCGGGAATGTATGAAAAACAATACCGTATGGTAAAACAGGTGAAAGACCATATTTTAATTGTAGACGATAAGATCAATAATATTTATGCGCTGGAACAGATCCTGGGCCAGCCTGATCGTAATTTGATCAGCGTTACCAATGGAAATGAAGCATTGAAAATAGCCCTGAACCAGGAAATTGACCTGATCATACTCGATGTGCAAATGCCCGGCATGGATGGATTTGAAGTGGCGCAGATTTTAAAGTCGAATAAAAGAACGAGCGAAACGCCAATCATTTTTGTAACTGCCGAATTAAAAGACCACAAATTTGTAATGAAGGGGTTTGAAGAAGGCGCCATCGACTACCTCTATAAACCGCTCAATCCCGATATTACCGAGGCGAAAGTGTCGGTGCTGTTGCAATTGCACCGCCAGCAACGGGAACTGATGGAGAAAAACCAACGGCTTGAAAATTATGCCCTCCTCATTAATAATTCGGCTGATCTTATTTGCATCATTAATGGCTTTTCACTCCGGTTCGAAGAAGTGAATGATGCCGTGCATTCCCTGCTCGGCTATACCGCAAATGAAATGAAAGGATCTTCATTGCTCGATTATGTATCAGAAGAAGATCGACCTAAGATTAAGCAACTGGCCAAAGAATACCAGCCAATATTTTCTTTTGAAACTTTATTCTATACCAAAACCAGGGAGCCACGGTATTTTAGCTGGAACATCGTGCATAAGCATAATTTATGGTTTGCCAATGGCCGCGATATTACCCGGCAAAAGAAAGCAGACTTCGAAATAAACCAACTGAATTTAAACCTGGAAAGGAATGTTGCCCAGTTGCAATTAACCAACAGGGAGCTGGAATCTTTTTCCTATTCCGTATCGCACGACCTGAGGGCGCCCCTTCGCAGCATCAATGGCTATGCGCAGATGATACAGGATGACCATGCCCACCAGTTTAACGACGAAGCCAAACGCATGTTGAATGTGATCAGGAACAACGCCAAAAAAATGGGTATCCTCATTGATGATCTGCTGGCTTTTTCCCGCATGGGCCGTAAGGAAATTTCACGGTTGCCCATTGAATTCAATAAGCTGGTTGAACCTATTATTGCCGACCTGAAACAAACCGCGCCCGACAAAATCCATATAATTGTGCATCCATTGCATAATACACAGGGCGATCCTGCGCTGCTATCGCAGGTATACATGAACCTTGTTTCCAACGCCATAAAATATTCTGCAAAAAAAGAAAAACCTGAAGTTGAAATAGGCTCAGAAGAAAAGGAAGATGAATTTGTGTATTATGTAAAAGACAACGGGGCCGGGTTCGATATGCAGTATGCGCATAAGTTATTTGGCGTATTTCAACGGTTGCATAGTAATGAAGAATTTGAAGGGACCGGCGTAGGGCTGGCCATTGTTCAGCGGATAGTAGTTAAACATGGTGGAAAAGTGTGGGCTGAAGCAAAGATCGAAGAAGGCGCTACTTTTTATTTTTCCTTACCCAAAATCAATAACCCTCCTATATGATAGAAAATCCAGGCAACGGAAAAATTGATATAGTCCTTTGTGAAGATAATGTAGACGATGCTGAGTTAACCATTCGTGCCCTTTCAAAAGAAGGCCTTGTGAACTCGCTTGTGCATTTGAAAGATGGCGAAGAATTACTGCACTACATTTTTTGTACCGGCGCCTATGCCGGGCGTAATGCTGCAGCGTTACCCAGGTTGATCATCCTTGACCTGAAAATGCCAAAAGTAGATGGACTGGAAGTGATCCGTAAACTGAAAGCAGACGAACGTACCAGTATGATCCCAATTGTTTTGCTTTCTTCTTCAAAAGAAGAAAAAGATATTAAAGAAAGTTATATGATGGGCGTAAACAGCTATATCGTAAAGCCTGTAGAGTTTGAAGGATATATAAAGGCTGTTGGCACCATCGGCCTGTACTGGTTAATATTAAATCAACCGTATCAATCGTAAGTTATGGCAACTGTGAAAAGTATAAAATTGTTGATCCTCGAACATGATGAAAACGACCTTGAATTGCTGTTGTATGAGTTGAAGAAAGGTGCATTGGATTTTGTAACGAAGATTGTTGAAACCAAAGATCAGTTCAGCAATTCATTGGTTGATTTTTGTCCGGATATTATTTTATCCGACTATTCGCTGCCGGGCTTTGATGGCGTTACTGCTTTCAATATCAAACAGCAGATCTGTCCCGATGTGCCGTTCATCATTGTATCGGGCACTATCGGGGAAGAAAATGCCGTAGAACTGATCAAGAACGGCGTAACTGACTATGCATTGAAAGATAAATTGTTCACCGTAATACCCAAAGTAAAACGGGCACTTAAAGAAACCAGAGAACGGCTCGAAAAAGCTATTGCAGAACAAAACCTGCGTAAAAGCGAACGGCAGTTGGCAGAAGCCCAGATCATTTCCAAAATAGGTAGTTGGGAAATTGGTGAGCAGGGCGAGCTCATTGCGTGCTCAGATGAATTATACCGCATATTGGATGTTGATAACAATACGCCTTTGTCGTATGAAATATTTGTGGGGTTTGTACACCCGGAGGATAAGCCCATTGTATTTAAGGCGCAGGAACTGGCTGTTGAAACAGGAACGTTTGAACCTGTTCACTTCCGCATTATTAGTCATACCGGCGTTACAAAATATATTGAAGGAAGAGGCTCGCAGCGCAGGGATGGAAAACACATAACCTTTATCGGCACTTGCCAGGATATTACGGAAAAAATAAAAGCAGAAGAGCAACTGGCAAAGTATTCTGAGCAGATCAACAAAGAACGGGTAGAGCACCAACGCAAGCTGGTGCGTGCTTCCATTGAAAGCCAGGAACGCGAGCGGGCAGAGATCGGTCGTGAATTACATGATAACATCAACCAGATCCTGGCTGTTACCAAAGCGTATATTGAGGCTTCCATGCAGGAAGATGAGATGAAAGAGGAATTGTTGCATCGTAGCATAAAGAACCTGCAAATGGCCATTAATGAGATCAGGAAGATCTCAAAGTCGCTGGTGCCGCCGGTGATGGATAAAAACGGACTGGTAGACTCTGTACAGGACCTGATCGAGAACATTCAGTTGGTAAATCCTTTTGCGATCAATTTCAAGTGCGAAAAGGAACAGCTTATAAATGTAAGTCCGAAACAACAACTGGCATTGTACCGCATTGTACAGGAGCAGTTCAATAACATCATAAAGCACGCACAGGCGCATAATGTGTACATTGGGCTATCGGAAGATAATAATTACATTGACCTGTGGATAAAGGATGATGGAAAAGGGTTTGATCCCAAAGAAAGAAGAAAGGGCGTGGGGCTAAGCAATATCCTTAGCCGTATAGAGTTATTTGATGGTAAACTGGAAGTGATCTCTTCTAAAGGACAGGGCTGTACGTTAAAAATTCATTTGCCGAAAGAGAGCAGGGAAGTAGCTTAAAACTCATTGCTGATTTCGGGATTTAGAGATTTAGGGATTTGATTAAATCCAAGATCTCTAAATAATGATATCTCAAAAATCCCAAAATCCCAAAATCAGAAACTCTCAAAATTTCATAAATCCTTCAATCATCCCCTTCAACAACTCCACATTCACCTGCTCAAAAAGATGAGGGGTGCCGGGTAAAACACCTAATTGCGCATTGGGTAATTGTTTGTAAACGGCTATGGTTTCATCGAGAGTCACCATTTTATCCCGGTCGCCCAACAACACCATACAGGGAATAGTGATGCTCGCATAATCTTCTACATTCAACGTATTTTGTTTTCCAAGACCAGTTAATAATTGAGCGGTTTTCTCCAAAAGCAACAGCCAATCATTAGGTGCATGCCGTTGTTGCAATTGTGCGGCAAAAGCCGGCACTTTCTCCTGAATGGTTTTCCCGTCCAGCATTTTCACTTCTTTGGCGGCTGTTTTTTCATCCCAATAAAATTTGGTGGCCAGGGTGATCAGTTTGTTGATCTTTTCAGGGTGATGTTTTGCCAGATACATCGCTGCATACCCGCCCATGCTGTATCCAAAAATGTTTGCTTGTTCAATTCCTGTTTCCTGCATATATTCCGCAATCTGTTCACTAAAAAATGGAATGGAAAATGCTGTATCGGAAAAAGGCCGTCCGCCATGGCCGCTGAAATTGAATGTGTGTACCTGGAATGAATGTTCCAATTTCGCGGCCAATGGTTTAAAATAGTCTTTACTGCCTAAGGCGCCGTGTAACAATATGAGGTGTTGCATGTGTAGTTATTATAAATTTCAAATATAAAAAATCAATCACAAGTGTAAACACATAAAAGTAACATATGATAAAGAAGCATATGCAATACAGCGCTATTCATTAAAAATTACTAATCAGGATGTTTTATGTGACGGGTTCTTTTCATGTGGGAACACTAATTTTGAAATTCTTTTGTCAAATCAATTAGTGCGTTGTTTAATATAATAAAGGGATTCTGTTTTGTTGTGTGGGGGTAAATAGTTTGCTACATTGACAGATGCGCTAACCCGAGTTATAGTACCGTGTGCCAATAGGTGTGTAGCCTATATTGTACTTCCTTCATACGTATTTCCCTGTAAGCACGTAAAATAATCCACGTTGCCGTATGTGATCTTTAGCTTTTGCCCTATCGCTGGCTGAAATGCTTTCCCGTTGCCCCTTTTATTGTGATTGCATATTGCAATCAGAAAAAATACTGTAACTGTGTTGGTACAACGCCGTTCAGATGAGAAATGTCTATTATTTTACACTATAAAAACCGATTCAATTATGAAAAAGATGATCGCCATTTTCGTGTTAGCATGTACGTTCACTGTTGCCAATGCCGATGCTAATGTTAAAACCAAAGCTAATGTCAATGCCTTTGTTCAGGCATTCGATCAATCTTATGCCTTAACAGGAAACTATCTTTGGTTTACCGACATCGACCTCACTAACCCAACCGGATCTTATTGCGACATTTGGTATGAAATGCAAAGGCTGCGTAACTCGTTCCCTGGTTATTCCTTTTCGCATGTTCATTATGCCGGATTAAATGAATTTGAATTCGGTTTCAGTGCACCGCTTTACTTTGCGACTATTTACAGCGACCTGGATTAGTAAGCGGCCAGGTATTAATTGTAACCCTCATTTTGTGTTAGCGAAGGATTACGTATTATTTCAGAATTAGGTATCGGCCAAAGGACAGCCGTTGTTTTCCAGGTAGCAGGCCGCAAGGCGTTCATTACTTCATCTATTCTTTTTTCGTCGGGATGAGTAGGTGTAATGGCAGGCCAGCGTTTCAAATCAAACCAGCGATGGCCCCATTCCGCAAAGAGTTCCATGCGTCGCTCCTGTTCTACCGCTACAAGTGCCTGGGTTTGGGTAGTTATATTAGTCAGATCTGGCAACCCCGCTCTTTTCCTGACCGTGTTCAAATCATTTACGGCGTCAGGCAATTGACCCTGCATGGCCCGGGCCTCCGCACGAATACAATATTGTTCTGCCAACCGCAGAACCATATTGTATTCTTCCCGCGGAGTACCTGTATTCAGTTTGTATTTGTAAGGCGAATTGTATTGTTTGCCACCAACAGTCACCGTTCTTACCCATGCTTTGCGTTTATCAAGGGGGTCCATATATTTTAATATGGAATCACAGAGGATGATAGCTGGTCTTCCGTTAGGCACTATAGGTACGAACATACTGCCTTCTGCCGTATTATAAGCATTACTCACCGGCATAAATTGCAATATGGCTTCTTTGCTATCGTAACGAAAGGATTGCTGCACGTTTGTTTCCAACTGGTAACTGTCCGATTGAATGACTTCGGTTGCTGAACCTGCTGCATTGGCCCATTCCCCACGGTATAAATAAATTCTTGCCATCAAGGCTTTTACTGCCAGCCTGTTCACCCGAACGCGGGCAGTAGGATAATCCGGTGTAGTAACATACTCATTTGTTAACAGGTCTTGTGCGGCCTTAAGATCATCGATCATTTGTTTGTAAACGTCATCAATCGGTGTTCTGGGAATCCTGGCGCTTTGGGAATAATTGGTGGTTAACACCAATGGAACATCACCATACAGGTTCACCAGGTAAAAATAGCTGAAGGCCCTGAGGAAATAGGCTTCCCCCAATAGCTGGTTGCGCAGGGCCGGGGTAATGGAATTGGGGCCGGTAAGCCCTTCTACCACGTCATTACACTGGTATATATAGCCGTAAGTATTTGTCCAGATAAACCATATCGTTAGATTGTTTGAAGGAATTGTATTCGTTAAAAATGGTTGGTCCTGCTCTATGGTGTTGGTGCGAAATAATTCATCGCAGGAAAACCCGGGAAAGCGGCTCATGTAGCCGTTATGCGGACCAAAGTTTTCCATCATTTTAAAATAGATACCGATCAACGCGGCTTGCGCCAGGGAATCGCTTTTGTATACTTGTGGGGTAATAACCTTGTTGGGCGGCGACCCTGCATCCAGTAACTTATCACAACCTGTTATCAGGGGCAACCATGTAACAAACAGTGCTGCAATAGCCCATTTGTAAAATATCCTGAACAGATCCATACTATACTATTTATAATGTTACTTGTAAACCGATCGTAAACGTTCTTTGCAATGGCAAACTAAACGGTGTCTGTAATTCCGGATCAGCCCCTTTGAATGGGGTGATCGTAAAAAGGTTCTCTGCATTGGCATATACACTGGCCGCTTTTATAAATCTTTTCTTGCAAAACCCGTCGGGAAGTGTAAACGCCAACTGCACATTTTTCATTCGTAAATAGGACGCATCCACCAATTGTGCATCGGAATTCACCCAGTTACCAATGGCGTTTTTTACAGTGCTGCTAGTAAGCGTACTTACTTTTTGCCAGGTTGCTTCATCGCCTTGCTGGCGCCAGCGGTTCTCCAATTCAACCGGCTGGTTAGTGTAAAAATCAATATTGGTTTGACCCGGTGACAAGTTGCTGTTGCTATATATGTAAGACATAAAGTGAGGTGCTTTTTGCCGGCGGAATTCCAGGTAGGTGGTTAATTCAACCTGCTTAAACCGGAATGAGTTTCGAAAACCACCGAAAAATACAGGGTCTAAATTGATGGCCAGTCGCTCTTCCGGGTCAGCGATCGTGAATAACCCGGTATTTCCATCAACTCCGGCAAAACGCTGTACTATTCCAATATTAAGCGGTTTACCTATCATCAGATATTTGGCATAACCCGAGTTTTCCAGGTCATCGAAACGGATCAGTTTGTTTTGCGGAATGGCCAGGGTTAGCTTATTGCACCAGGAGAAATTACCCCATGTCTTTTTGTACGCTATATCCGCTTCTATACCGGTGTTTTGTATAATAGCAGGGAAATTCTTTACTATGTTTCCAAATCCTACCTGGCCTGGCAGTAAAAAGTTCATCACCTGGTTCTTGCTGCGGTTACGGTACCCGGTAATTATAGCGCTCAGGTTGTCGTTCAGGTGTAATTCAACGCCTGCTTCCAGTTTGCGGGTAACTTCCCATTGATAATAAGGGTTAGCCAACCCGGTAGGATAAATTCCCGGTAATCCCTGGTAATATTGAGCGGCTGTATTCCAGGTATTCAAATACGCATAATCGCCAATCTGGTCATTACCGGTAGAACCGAAACTACCCCTGAGTTTGGCAAAACTGGTCTTGTTGGCGTTTTCCCAGAAGATCCAGCCGGCGCCAATGGCGCCAAAATTGGCATACCGGTTTTCGGGGCCAAAGCGCGAGGAACCATCCCGGCGCACTATTAAACTAAGAAAGTATATGTTTTTATAATTGAGCTTAAGCCGGGCGAAGGTGGAAAGGAACAGGTACCTCGATTTATCGGAGAAATAGTTAGAGCCTTGTGCATCTTCGGGGATGCCCAGTAATCCATCATTCGTATAGCCGGTATAAGATCTTCGCCACCGGTCGTTCTCCTGAGAGGACCATGATGCGCCCAACAACCCCTGTACCTGAACCTTCTTCAGGATGGTATCAGTATAATGTAAGCCCGGTTCAACGATCCAGGTGGTAAACCGGTTTTGGGCTTCATTATAAATGCCGGTAGGAGTGGGATCAGGGTTTTGCGCACTGATCGGAAATTTATTTTCCTCTTCTACATTGATCTGCTGGTAACCCACCGAAGTTTCAAATCGTAACTTCGGCAATATTTTATATTGAAGATAGGTATGGAATAATGCATTGCCGGTGTGAATGAAATCGGTATTGCGAAAATAGCTTAAGGGATTACGGAAGGGAACACCTTTGTCTTTCCAGTTCAGGTTCCCCGCACTGTCGGTCAAATAAGGTGCATTAGGCGCTAATAAGGTAGCGAACATAACGTTATCGCTTAGCCACTTGTTTTCCGAGGTGGAAACATAAGCTGTTATCCCGGTTTTTATTTTCCTGTTCTTTGACCTGAAGGAAAAGTCAGACAGCAACGACCATCTTTTACCATAAATGTTGGAAGGCAAAGCGGAGGTTTGGCTGCTGAAACCACCATTCAATAAAAACTGGAACAACGAATCGCCCTGCGAAAAAGAAAAATGCTCATTCAGGTTATTGGCAGTACCGCTCAGCAGCAGCTTATTATAGTCCATGTAGCGGGTGGTGTCCCATAGCAACAGATCAGGCGCCCGGGCAGGTGTAGGGGTAATATTATCGTTCCTGAATGCCTCCCTTCGCATAGCAAGGTATTGGCTGGTATTCATTAACGACATGGCCGGCAAAGAATAGCCCACGCCATAAGAAGCCGATACAACCAGGCGAGGTTTTTTGGATGTTGACTTTTTAGTAGTGATAATAATAACGCCATTTGCGCCACGGGCGCCATAAATGGCTGTGGCTTCCGCATCTTTTAAAACCGTGATGGATTCAATATCCAACGGGTTGATGGTAAAGAACGGGTCGAAGCCGGTAGCACCAACTCCGGGGGCCGAGGGTACGCCTACCATCGTTGTCAACTGGTTTACCGGACGCAGCGATGGCGCCCAGGGTATACCATTTACAATAAACAACGGACTGTTGGAAGGCCGGTAGTTTAATTCTACTATAGCTCCTAACGAGGTGGGCCCCCTGAATTGAAATTTATGCGTAGTACCTGGTAATCCGCTCGAAGGTGGTGCAAAAACGCCCGGGATATTTTCGTGAATGATCTTCAATACATCTGTATTGGGAAAATTTCCAACTTTTACTTGCGAACCACCCGCAGTACTTCCTTTTTCTCTTGAAAAATAACCAGTAGTAATGGCTACCGGCGGCATAGGGTCTTTCAGTACCAACTGCACGTTAATTGATTTGCCGGTACCTTTCCATGCCAGTGAAACAGGTTTATAATTTACGTGGGTGATATCGAGCGTATCGCCGGCGCTCCATACAATACTAAAATTGCCCAGGCTGTCTGTAGCAACGCCGTATCGCCTGGAACGCAATTGCACCGACGCGTCTTGCACCGGGCTCGATGCATCAGTAAGCACGATGCCGTTGACCTTGCGTTCAAAATGAGCGCGGCTGCTTTCAATTTCTGCATCTGTTTTACGTGAAATAGCCAGCCTGTTGGCAATGAGGTTATATTTCAGGTATGGTTGTTCTGCAAATATTCGTTGTAGTAAGCTATCGTCTGCTATATCTAAAGGCACATAAACCGGCTCTGCCAGTTTCATGAGGCGTTTATCGGTCACTACATCTTTAAAAAGACCTTTTGATTTTAATACCTTTAAAGCCTTTTCTAAAGAATGCCCCTGCCTCCCGGGAACTTCATCCTGGCCTTTTACGACACTAATACAGCATACCATCACCAAATAACCAAGGACTTTCTTCATACGGTGTATTATTCTGGTATAGATGTTCGTTAATAATACAGGGTTACCGTCATCACTACCAGGAAAATACGAAAGTAATAAAAAGTAATATGCCCCTGGTCGTGGAAGAGTAACTGATACCTGCTGGTTAGATATCAGTTATGAAGTTATAAAAATGATGGTTTTTTAACGTTTCTTTTTTCGTGTTATACCTATAAACATTTAATCGTACACGTTTACACATACAAGTAGGTTTTTTCATTGTAAAGTAAATGAACAAAGCCCGCATTGCCGGAAATCACTTTCCGACCTTTGCAGGCGATAAGGTTTGCAAATTAACTTTATGCAAGCTGCTTTATTGGCAGCCACCGGGCGGGAACCCCGTTGTAATGTGTGGTATAAAGAGGAATGCTGTGTAGCTTTGAAACTACACAGCTTCGATTCATTGACTCAAAGGTGGTTTAATGGCGTCTAATGGTATTCTTTGCGAAGTACAGCCTGGACATTACTTTTAATTTTTATATTTCGATTTCTATTTCATTTATGTTTTAAGGTTAGTTATTTTTTTCTTTAGCTATCACTGTGTGACCCTGAAGCGTAAACTGCACGCTTACATTCGTATTTAACAGCTCCAGCACTACTTTTAACGGTGTTGTTCTTTCAATGGTACCAGTTAATGTGGTTTCAGGGGTGCCTTGTTCAATTTTGGTATCAACATTATACCAGCGGTGAATCTGGTCCAGGATAGCTTGTACTGATTCGCCTTCCAGGTTGATCAGTCCATTCTTCCACGCAAGCACCCGGGCCATTTCTTCTTTGCTTTTGTTTTTGATCTCTATATTATCTCCTGACACAATGGCCTGTTGTCCTGGTTTAATATTTTTGAGCGAGGCGCCATGTTGCACAGCCACCGACCCATTTACCAACGTGGTGGTTACCTGGTTTTCTGAATCGTATGCCTTTACGTTAAATTTGGTACCCATCACTTTAACTTCGGTGCCATGGGCAAAAACGCGGAAAGGTTTTGATTTATCTTCTGCTACTTCAAAATATCCTTCGCCTATAATTTCAACCGCGCGGTCATTGCCTTTAAATGCGGCCGGATATCGGAGTGAGGAACCGGCATTCAGCCAAACCTTTGAACCGTCGGCCAATGTAACTTTATACTCGCCGCCGTACGGAGTGGTTAAACTGTTGTTCAATACTTTGGTGCCTGATTTATGGTTGTCCGAAATTTTGTATACGATCTGGTTATCTTTTTGCTTGCTGATCTCCATTTGGTCCTCATAGGCAATTATGCCTGCAGGTATGGTGTCAAGGTTTATTTGCCTGTTGTCGGCCAGAGTTAGCGTAGCTCTTTCTCTTCCGGGTTCAATCGGTTGGGCCACAACAGGTATATTATTATTTGCCGGTACTATATTCTTATCGGCATTGATAACTTTATACAGGCTATAAACACCCAGAACACTTCCTGTTAATATAGCCGCAGCGAGCATCCAGGTACGTTTTCCTATCCTGCTTGTTTGCGGTTCCATAACAACTACGTCTTGCTGGGCCGGCAGCGTTAAGGCATGCGCAGCTTCAATGCTTTCCCAGATCTCGTTCTTTTTATTTTGCAGTTTATCATAAAGACCTGCGAATTCTAAAAGCCGAGGGTCGGCTGCATCAACTTTCATAATTTCCAATGCTTTTCCTGAAGTCCATTCCTCACAAATTTCCTGTTCATCACGCGTTAATGGCGTATCCTCAGTTTTCCCCAATGCAAGTTGGGTTATATTGCCAGGTAGTGCGTTCATTTTGTAAGGTTTTTGGTAATAAGGTTTAATTTCTTACTGTAGCTGCCCCCGGAAAATCAGCATGTAGTCTTCTATATAATTAAACAACGAACACCAGCCGGACATTAAGAAATAATGGAAATATTTTTACAGGTTAGCGAAAATAGAGTTTACACAAAATAGCCAATAGGATAATTACGACGGGAATGCCGTATTTGCTACCGTTTTCCTCTATGAATGTGCGTAAACGCGCTATTCCTTTTGATTTTTGCGTGTATACCTGGTTTGGACTAATATTCAGGGTTTTAGCTATTTCATCAGGTTGTTTGTTTAGCATGGTAAGCCTGATAACAGCGGCGCATTGTTTTTCCAACTTACCAAGTCCGGCCTCGATCAGTTTGCGCATATGGTCCATTTCGTATTTCTTATTAACGACCGGCTCCTCCGAAACAGGCATCTGGTCCTGTAAGAGTTTACGGAAGGGATCTTCTTTTTGGGCTGACCTTAAATAATTAAGCGCTCCGTTTCTAACAGAAATATAGAGGTAGGCTTTTAATTGCTCCACAGCCTTGAAGGTGAGATCTTTGTTGCTTAATAGTTTTCTAATAGCGGAAATGGCAATATCTTCCGATTCGTCCTCGTCATTGATCATGCGGTATACAAATACCGTTAGATCGGCAAATGTTGTTTTGAACAATTCCTCATGAGCAGTTGGATCATTATTATTGAATCTAGCAAGAAGATCGTTCGTGATACGCATTAGTATTCATTTTTAAAATTGCCCGGTAAAGGGATAAAAATGGTACCCGAAAGAAATGATCTCTCGGTTAAAAGCAACCTGGCTTTCACGCAGAAGAAGTACACGAACTTTTTGGGGGAGAATAAGGTTTGGCGATGCAAGATTAAATAATAATCCTGGCAAATGCAAACAGCTGTTCGTATAGTTTTAATTTTAAAGTGTGACGACGGTCACCTAATGGTAAATAACTGGCTTCCGGCTAAGGAGTTTCCCTTAATTGAGATCACTTCCCACTTAGCAGTACCGTTGTGGCCGTTTCAAACAGGTCGCGTTCTTTTGCCAGCAATTTAACAGGAACGGCTTCTAATTCTAGTAAATGGTTTTCGCGGGAAATAATAACTGCTTGCGGTTGTGTGGTGATCACTTCGTTCACCTGCGCCGGACTTTCTAAAACTTTTATGGAATTATTCAGATAGAAATTATACGCCGGGTTATAGATCTTATATGCATAAACGGTTGAGTTCTTAGGTAACAGATGCAGGGTTTTCGTAACGGGGTTATGCTGGTAAATGGCCGGATAGCCTATGGCCAGGAATAGAAAATTAAATACCGAATAGCCTGCTATGATCACATGCATCGCTTTCTTCAGGCCTTCTTTTTTAAAGAACCACCAACTGCCGGCTGTGGTAATGACGGGAATTGCGAACAACAAAGCCCAGCCGCGAAACGGTTGGGTAGCGGTTTCCAATCCCAGCCCAACCCAGGCAGCAGTGAACAATAATACATTCAGGAGCAATAACAGCCACAACGGATATTGTTTTACCGGTATTTGACCAGTTATCACTTTATTGATGAAATAACCCAGCAGTACGGCCATAAACGGATAGCAGGGCATGGGATAATTGGGTAGTTTGGTACCCGACACACTAAAGAATACAATGAACACGGCCACTACATACATGCACAGCCTGATAAAATTGTTTCTATGGTACAGGCGAACTTTTTTGACCAGCTCGCCGGTAAATACCGATACCGGCAATAAGCCCAGCAAAACAAACAACGGCACCATAATAAAAAGACCGCCATGTCCTTCCATCGGTTCGCCAAAGCGATTGAAATTATGTTCAAAGAAAAATACCCGGGTAAATTCACCATGGGTTGCCTGGTGAACAATAACATACCAGGGTAGGGCAACAAGGACAATAACAGCAGCATACAACAATAGATGCCACGAAAACAACAGCTCGTATTTCTTTAGCGAAAGTACCCACCAAACCAATACCAGCGCAGGCAATGCCAACGCTACCGGGCCCTTGGCCAGTGTAGCCAGCGCAGCAGCTACTGCTGAGCAGATCAGCCATTTTAAAGTGCGTTCCTGGGTATATGCATAAAAACAAAAAATGCCGGCTGTAATAAAGAAGATCAGATAAGGATCGGGTACCGACATGCGGAATTCAAACAAAAAATGTGTGCTCACCAGCAATACGGCAACGGCCCAAATTGCAGTGCCATAGCTTACAAAACGCCTGGTGAAGAACCAGGTGATCCATATCGTTAACCAGCCAAAAACGGCTGAAAAGAACCGGGTGCTAAAAGCATTCATGCCAAACACGCGATAAGCGATCTGCATGAAATAATAATGCAAAGGCGGTTTATGCGCCCGCAGTTCTCCGTTAAAGGTGGGAACGATCCAATCGTTACGCTCCATCATTTCCCGCGCTGCCTGGGCATTACGGGCCTCATCCAGTATATACATTGGCGTGGAACCAATACCAGTAAATAGCAAAATAGCAGCAATGATGAATAACCAGGTTATTTTATTGGTGCGCAATTGCAAAAGAATATTATTCCATTGTTGTGGCTGTTGTAACATATGGCTGTGGCGCCCGTTTTGGCGTATTGGGTTTTAAGGGATCAATAAAAATAAAAGGCAATCCGGGCAGGGAAGAGGCAACGGTGGCGCCATAAAAAAGTAAGCTGGCCATTACGGAAACGGTGTTGTCTAATCCAAAAATATGCGCGCCCCATAAAAACACTACTTCCCGCGCACCGAGTCCGCCAATGGTAAATGGTAAAACGGCCACTACTGATGAAATCAAAAAAATGAGCATGTATTGTTCAATATGTGTGTGAATATGCAGCGCATGTAAAATGCAGTACATGCAGGCTACCTGAAACAACTGTACAGCAATGCCCCAGCCGAGGGTAGGAAAAAAGCCGGGCAGAAAATACGGGAACAATAGTTTTACCAGGAAGTGGAAGACCGGGATGGTAATGAGCGTGCCGATCATTAACCAGGTACTATAGTAACCGCCTTTAAAGGCGATCGTCCAGAAAATGCCCAGCAGTAATCCCAACGCCAGCAAACCACTGAACCGGTCGAGCAAAACGGCAGCCGTTGTTTTTTTATATGCAACATTATAATCTTTGGTAAGCCTTACTACTTTATACGCATCGCCGCTGATGGACCCGGGCAGGAATAAATTGTAGAACATGCCCAGCCAGTACAGCCGGATGTTTTTCCATTCAGAGAGTTGTATGTCGATATTGCGGAAGTAAATATTCAATCTTATAGAAGAAAACAATTTGGATGTTATAAAAGACCCAATGGCCAGTATGATCCATACCGGACTGGCAACAGTAAGAACGCCAGACAATTTCTTCAGATCTATTTTGTGGGAAATATACCAGATACACAACGCCGTGATCACGATCTTGATCAGCAGTTTTGCGAATTTTCGCAGCTTTTCAGACGGCATACGGAATGTAAGTATCATGAAACGATGTTTAATTTATTATTGAAATTGCAGGTGGCTTTCTTTGTTTGCACCAATCCATTCAATTCTTACCTGGCGCAAATACCAGTACACCAGTAATGCCGACAGCACGCCAATCAGCGCACCAGCCACTACATCGGCGAGGAAGTGTTGTCCCAGATAAATTCTCGAATACCCGGTAATGATAGCGGTGATCAAATAGATCAGTGAGATCCGTTTATCAGACGTGTTCAACGCAAGCAAGGCAGCCAGGGCAAAAACGGAGGTCGTATGACCTGAGGGAAAACTCGTCATACCGGTATTTGTAATGCCCTCAATGAAATAAGGATACTCAAGATGGGAGATAATGGCATGCGGCCGCGGTGCATGCACCGCATGTTTTAATATTTGTGACATAATTCCTGAAAACAGGTAGCCTGTGATCACTTGCATAGCCAATGCAGTTCGCTCTGCCAGTAAAAGGATCAAAAAAATAGCAATGGAAACAACCCCATCGCCTAACAACGTATAGTTCTGAAAAAATGTATCCAGGTATAGGGTATGGATCGTATTGAGTTTGAAAAAAATGTCTTTGGCAGAAAAGATGGCAAGACTTACACCACTGGCGGTGAGCATGATCAGCAATACACTCCAGAAAACAGGATCGGCCTTATAAATTCGAATAAACCCTTTCACCGGTTTTTGACAAAGCTATCGTGTGTATGCTACCTGAATGTTACAGCAAGGTTACGAGTTTGTTACGAGGTAAATTACAACGCAAGGGCTAACATACCAGGTTGTATGGTTGCGATCACAAAATAATCTAAGGCCTTTTCTCTTGTATTAACATTGAGGAACCTGCCAGTAACCTGGCTGATATGAAAATGAGGGAATGATCGTATGATCCGTACCTGGTAGCCCATATGTTGCAATGCGTCGGTCTTTTCCTTCGATGTATATACGACAATGTCATTTTGCAGATCATTCAATTCATGGGGATCTATTTTTTTTATAGACCCTTCATAATAAAATTGAAAGGCATACTCGGCAGATACATCATTGAACATATGCACCGGGTGCTGTATTTGTTTGTTTAAAAATGCAGCCGCTTCATTGCCTGACTGATACTTGAATAATGCCGGATAAAATAACGTATTCAGAAAAAGATTCACGACCATGATCACAGCAAATGACCTGGCCAGTATATGTTGCAGGCCATTGCCTGAAAAAATCAGGGTGATTGCAGTTGCAAAAGCGGCGAGTATAACAATTGCGGGAATTGCATAAGGCAATCTCATTACCAGGGCCAGCGATATACAGGCGCCAAAAAGCAGGAAAAATAAAATATGCTGACTGTAGGTTACTGTTTTCAGCAATGGTTTGTTTTTTAAATTGAGCAACCAGTTTGCAACGATAATCGCAAAGAAAGGATACAGGATATTTAAGTAATGCGGCAACTGGAACCGCGATAAAGAAAAGACCAGGAAGCCTGCAATGCCAATGCCGCCGCAGACATAATTACCGGTTGCTGAAAGCGTGGTTTTAAAATTTTTTATGCTGGCGCCTACCATAACAAACAGGATAACAGACCAAGGGAGGAAAGCCCAAAGCAAAGTATGCACGTAAAACAGCTTGCTGCCCGTACCTTTAATAGGACCGGTATTGAAAAAACGGCCAAACTGGCTATCCCAGAAAAAGAAGCGGATGCCCGACACCTTATGTTGCCCGAAGACCAGCTTTTCCGGATGCTGGTCAAATTGTAGATACAAACTGATCAGTTCAGGCATAATAAATAACAGCACCAGCAACATGCTTACACTCCAGCGATAATTAAGGAATTGTTTCCATTCTTTTTTGATGGTCCATTCAATAACAAAACCAGCCATTACCATACACCCAATGAATATGCCTTTGGTCATAATGGCAAACGCCAGTAACAGGGAACCCACAATATAATGCTTCCATTTATTGTTCTTATAAGCCAGGTAATAATAATGGGCCGCGCCGATCATCAATCCGGTTAAATAAGGTTCCGCCCGTACATCGTTATTGGAAAGGATCAAATGCTCAACTGAAATATAAATAAGCACTGCCCATTGTGCGGTTTGCTTATTGTATAATTTGTTGGCGAATGCATAAGTATACCACGCGCCGGCCAGCCAGAAAAGCAACCCGGGAAATTTATAGGCAAATGAATTTATTCCGAAAAGTTTAAAGCTGAATGCGGTTATCCAGAAAGGGAAGTGCGGTTTATCGAGCCAGTCATTGCCTTCGAACATCAGTTTCACATAATCGCCGGTAAGCGCCATGTTTTTGGCAATAGTAGCGTACAAAGCGCCATCGGGTTCAAGAATGGGCAGGAATAACCCACTGGCATTTACTATTGTGCCAACAATAGTTAGCCAGGTAAACCAGGTGTTAAATGAGTAAGCGGATCTTTTATGCAGGTTTGCGGGTTGTACCAATTCCATAATGTTCATTAAAAGCTAGGGCAAACTTAACGAAGGATTTTTCAAATACTTATTATAATCCCGTTTAACCCAGCCTTCAAATAATTTAAAGAGGCTTAACCCGGTAAGAATACCCAATGCAGCGCCACCCACTATGTCTAATGGAAAATGTTTGCCAACATACACCTGGGCAAGTCCGATCATACATGCCCAGATCCACAACCAATACCATTTTTGTTTGGTAACGTGCAGTATTGTGAAGAACCAGAATGTTGACAGCCCAAAATGATTGGCGGCATGCGAAGAAGGGAAGGAGTATTTGCCGCCACACCCAATAATACCACGAATAACTCCGGTAAGGTCATCATCAAAGCAGGGCCGCAACCGCTCAAAATGTATTTTTAATATACTGGCGCTGGTGTAGTCAGTAATAGCAAAGCATACTATAGTTAAGCAAATAAATTTTAAACCCGTTGGCCTGTCGAGCCGTAAAGTCCAGTAAAGTATAAACGCATACACCGGTATCCAGGTGTACTGGTTGCGCAGTAACAACATGATGACATCGAGCCAGCGCACGCTCATGTCCCGGTGAATAAAAGTAAAAACGATCTTGTCAATATGGTCGAGCCAGTCAAACAAATACATTACTGCTGTGTTTTGAAGATAAAAATAGCAGGGACATATGATGTTAATTTTATCCCTGTATTAATTGTATATGATCATGTATGTGCCACCCTTTTAAGAAGTGGCACGTCTTATCTTCGTAACTAATAACAATACGTACTATGGTATTAAAGAAAATTACATCTTTGATGATTGCGTTTTTTTGCATGGCCTTTGTATTTAGCCAGTCGCTTATTGTTGGTTCATTTAATTTACGGTACGACAATCCGCGCGATACCGGTAACTTATGGGTGGACCGTGCACCTATCGTAGCCTCCTTAATTCAGTTTCATGATTTCGATGTGCTGGGAACGCAGGAAGGATTACGCAATCAACTCGATGACATAAAAAATGCAATGCCTGCGTATACTTATTATGGTGCAGGTCGTGATGATGGTAAAGCCAAAGGCGAACATTCCGCCATTTTTTACAAGACTGCTAAATATATTTTGCTAAAGAGCGGCGACTTCTGGCTGTCAATCACACCTCATAAACCAGGACCCGGCTGGGATGCTCATCTGAATCGCATTTGTTCCTGGGTGCAATTGCAGGATAAGAAAACAAGAAAGAAATTCTACTTCTTTAATGTACATTACGATCACCAGGGGGTGCAGGCCCGCCGCGAAAGCAGTTTGCTGATACTGCAAAAGATAAAAGAAATTGCAGGTAAGGAACCCGTGGTGTTCACCGGCGATTTAAATGGCGGTCATAACAGCGAATGGTATCAAAGCCTCAATAATTCAGGTTGGTTGAAAGATACCTATAAACAAGTAGCACATCCATATGCCAATAATGGTTCATTTAATAATTTCGGTAATTCTTTGCAACGTATAGAAATAATCGATCACATTTTTGTTACTGCGCCTTTCATCGCACAGAAATGGGGGATATTGTCTGATCATTATCATGGCAAATTTCCATCAGATCACTATCCTATACTTGCTGTTATTACTCTCTAAGCGTTTTGTAATTGATCATTGACCCTTATCTTTTCTCTCTATCTTCAGGTGCTACATGATCCCGCATTTTACCTGCGTATATATTGTAGTATATATAGTATAGCACAAGTAAACAATTAATGTTTTCATAAAATATCCCTAACGCAGGCTTTACAGTGCCTTGATAATTTTGTGGCCGTAAAAAATTCCGCTCTCCTCATCCAAAAAACTATTTATGGGGCCACACCTTGTTAAAAAAGCCGCGGCTTTTTTATGGTTACTTGTATTTCCTTTTTTAGTTCATGCACAACGATCAATTTCCGGAAAAGTGGTATCTGGTAAAGACAACCAACCGCTTGCCGGCATTTCTGTTTTTATTAAAGCCAGTTCAATTGGCACATCTACCAGTGCAGATGGCAGCTTTGTTATCAATGCAAAAGAAGGCAATGTGCTGGTGATAAGCGGAGTGGGTTATGAAATGAAAGAGATCACCATCACCGGCGACGATAATGTAACAATATCCTTGAACGAATCGTCGACCGGATTGAGTGAAGTAGTGGTAACGGCCCTTGGTGTAAAGAAAGAAGTTAAAAAGATCGGTTATGCTGTACAGGAAGTAAAAGGCGAGGACCTGGTGAAAGCCCGCGATCAAAACCCTATCACCGGGTTAACCGGTAAAGTGGCCGGTTTATCTGTAGGCCCATCTCCTGAAATGTTACGTAAACCCACCGTGTTGTTACGTGGTAATGAAATTACTTTATATGTGGTAGATGGTATCCCCATCAGCACCGATACCTGGAACATCAGTCCGGATGATATTGAATCGTATACTATTCTTAAAGGACCTGCCGCTGCTGCTTTGTATGGCAGCCGTGCACAATATGGCGCTATCCTGATCACTACTAAAAAAGGTAATAAAGCCAGGAGAGGATTTACGGTAGAATTCAATTCAACCAATTCGATCGATAAAGGTTTTCTCGCTTTCCCGCGCTTGCAGGATGAGTACGGCCCCGGCGCCAATGCTACCTATGCGTTTGGCAATGGAAAGGGGGGTGGAAAAAACGATAATGATTATGATGTATGGGGACCCCGCTTCGAAGGTCAGTTGATACCACAATACGATGGTGTATACGATCCCACACAAACCTACACTACAACATTCCCCGGCGGCAACAGCCAGAACTATACAGGAAATATAAAACCAACGCCCTGGGTTGCCCGCGGAAAAAATAACCTGGATCGGTTCCTGCGTACCGGTTTTCAATCAACCAACAATATTGCGTTGAATGCTACCGGTGAGAATTATAACATGCGCTTCTCATTATCGCATTCTTACCAGCAAAGTTTTATTCCCAATATGGATTTGAATATTACCAACTTCAATATGTATGGTTCTTTCAATCCTTCTCCCAAATTAAAGATAGAAGCCAACCTGAACTATAATCGCCAGTACACGCCTAATTTTCCCGATGTGGATTACGGCCCCAATAGTTTAATTTATAACGTTGGTATCTGGACCGGCGCCGACTGGGATGTTAATGCGCCTGACATAAAGGCCATCTGGAAACCCGGTAAAGTAGGTACGCAATCAGTATTTGCCGAATACCAGCGTTATCACAATCCCTGGTTTATGGTATATGAATGGTTGCGCGCACATTATAAGAACGATCTGTATGGATATGTATCGGCAAATTACAAGATCAACAGCAATATAAATGTAACAGCGCGTACCCAGGCTTCAACATACAATTTGTTGCGTACAGAACAAATGCCTTTCTCCGCGCATCCATACGGCCGCGAAGGCGCACTGGGTGATTATCGCGAAGATCATCGCAACCTATTTGAGAATAACACCGAAGTACAATTGGCCTATAATTACAACGTGTGCAAGTTTCTGAACCTCGCTGGTTTTGTAGGCGGTAATATCAGGTCATTTGCCTATAACTCAAACTTTACCTCCACCGACTACATGAATGTGCCGGGTGTTTATAGCTTCAGCAATTCCCTCAATCCGGTACAGGCCAGCAGCTTTGCATCTGACATGCGGGTATTCAGCGCCTATTATTCACTCGATGCCTCGCTTGATAGATATGCGACTTTTTCTGTTACCGGTCGCGTTGATAAATCATCGGCCCTGCCCAAAAATCGCAACAGCTATTTTTATCCGTCCGTTGCTGTATCATCTGTGTTATCAGATTATATACAACTGCCGGCCGCTATCACTTTCCTGAAAGTAAGAGGCTCATTTGCAACAGTGCATGGAGATGCTACCTCTTCCACTGTTGGTATGGCGCCATTCTCTACCATCTCTGCTTTAGGTAGTAAACCATCTGGTAATTCTTTATACGATTACCCCCTTGGTTATGGAAATAACTACCAGTCGCCCTATGGCGGACCCGACTATTCGCTCATTGCGGTGTATTCAACCAGTAAGCCGTATAATAACCAAACGGCGGCTGTATATTCCAATAACATGTACGACCCCGGCATAAAAACATTCAACCGCGTGAACTATGAAGAAGGATTTGATGTGCGGTTGCTGAAAAACCGGTTAGGCATAAGTGCAACAGCCTTTCAATATATAGATGGACCCCGTATTCTTCAAAACCCCGCATCTTCAGCCACCGGCTACAATTATTATTATCTAAATGCATTGAAAACACAAAAGACCGGGTATGAAGTAACATTGACCGGTACGCCGCTTAAGAAGCCGGGTGGATTGTTCTGGGATGTGATGGTGAACTGGTCAAAATTCCAGGATATATATAAGGAATTGCCGCCCGGTCAAACAGTGTATGCTACTTACTACAGAAAAGGAGACCGTGTAGATAAATTATATACAAGCGCCTTTGTAAAAGCAACCGATGGTAAGATCATTCATGATGCGGCCGGTAAACCATTGGCTAACCCCGTAGCCCAATTCCTGGGTTATCTGAATGCCGATTATCAATGGAGTATTTACAACAAGATCGGGTACAAAGGAATTACCCTCGGATTCCAGTTTGATGGTAGCGTAGGCGGCCATACAACCGATTACCTGCATAATAAAACCATGCGTGGCGGCCGTAATATTGAAACAGTGCAGGGCGCCCTGGGTGTTGCCCGCAAAGCAGACCACGACCGTGCCGGGGACGCCAGCTTTACAGGTATCTATGTAGGTGATGGCGTAGTGGTTTCCAATAGCGTTCCTATTAATTACGATAACGATGGCAATATCATCAACTATAAAGACCTGCAGTTCGCGCCCAATAAAACAACAACCCATGTGCAGGATTATGTAAGTAAGTATTATGGAATTGATGAAGCCAACCTGATGAGTAAATCCTATGCCAAACTGCGGGAAGTTACCCTTACGTACGACCTTCCGGCTACCTTGTTAAAAAGATCATTTATTAACCGGGCCAGCATCTCGCTCATCGGCCGTAACCTGATCTATTTCTATAAAGACAAACGGTTTAAAGATGTAGACCTTGACCAATATAATTATGGATTGGGTGCTACCGGATTACAATCACCAACTACCCGTCGTTACGGCGTGAACCTGAATATTGTGTTTTAATAATGATCAATTAAAAATTGTACAAAATGAAACTTACGCAATATATTCCTGTACTGGCAGTCGCTTTACTGGCTGTTACCGGTTGCAAGAAGTCGTTTGACGACATGAACAAAAATGAGAACAAACCAATTTCGGTACCGGCTTCTTTGTTGTTGAACGGTATCTTATACAATATGTACGAAGGGCCATCGGGTATGAAAGAGCGCTGGTGCCAGTACTATTGCTGTAACTATGACTATTATGGTAACAATCGTTATGATTTTGGGGCTGGAGATAACAACTATATCACGCTGAAGAATGTGGTAAAAATGCAGGAAGAAGCAAACAAAGGCGGAGCGGCTGAATTGAATCCCTATGCAGCGCTGGCAAAATTCTTCAAAGCGTATTTCTTTACAAAAATGAGCCTGGCTATGGGCGATATGCCTATGGCAGAAGCGTTGCTGGGTGCAAAAAATCTTACCCCGGTGTATGATGCGCAGAAAAATGTTTTCCTGCAATCATTACAGTTGCTCGACAGCGCCAATACCGACCTGGGCAAATTAATAGCCGCCAATGACGCCACCCTGGATGGTGATTTTTATTATGACAACAAATTAACCAAATGGCAAAAGCTGGTGAACACCTATCGCCTGCGTTTATTGATCCATTTAAGTAAAAGAACCGATGATGCAGACCTGAACGTGAAACAGCAGTTTGCTACCATCCTTTCTAACAAATTGAAATACCCGTTGATGGAAGATGCCAGTGATAATCTGCAATTCACGTATGTGCATCCTACAAATGATTATCCAATGAGCCCCGATAATTTTGGGTTCGATGCATTGCGTTATAATATGTCTGCTACCTATGTAGACTTGCTTACCCAGTTAAAAGACCCACGGGTGTTTGTAACTGCAGAACCTGCTGCTGCTTTGGTATCGGCGGGGAAAAGTCCAGCCAGCCATGACGCCTATGTAGGCGCCAGTCCCGGCGAAGACATTGGCGCTATGTATATCAAAGCCAACGGCGGACAATACTCGCTCATCAACCGCAGGCATTTTTATGAAACGTATACGGCGGAGCCATCGATCCAGATCGGGTTTGCAGAAATGTGTTTCAATATTGCAGAAGCCATTAACAGAGGCTGGGTAAGTTCAGGCCCATTGGGAACCGCAGAAGATCATTATAAAGCAGGCATAAAAACATCTTTAGCTTTTTACAATATACCGGAAAACGGCACTTTCGATGCCTTCTTTTTGAAATCAGGAAGCCCCGGCAGCGCCAATGTGGTGTACGACAAATACGCCATAACGGCAAACTTCAATACTTATTACACGCAAACTGCCGTTGCCTATGCTGGTAATAACGCAACCGGTTTAACGCAGATCCTCAACCAGCGTTACCTGGCCTTGTTCCGTCATTCCGGACTGGAATCCTATTTCACGTATCGCCGCACCGGAGTACCCAATTTTACAACAGGGCCCGGAACCGGTAACAGTGCGCGTATTGCCCTGCGTTTCCAGTATCCGTCTTCCGAAAAAACAGCCAATACAATCAACTACAACCAGGCGCTGAAAAACCAGTTCAGCGGAAATGACGATATCAATGGCGTAATGTGGATCATAAAATAAATGGGATGGAATGCACATTCGCAACCCTGTTATATAACAATTTGCGGCGTAGGGAAAGGCGACACAATAGAACCCAAGGTACTGGCGGCCATTCTGGCCGCCTTTCTTTTTCTCAATGGAGATAGTCACTTGATTGAAGCACCAGAACCGGGGGTATATATCATCAACGGTTTGGGAGGGGCTGGTATGAACCCTGTCGTTTGGACTGGCGGAAGAAGTAACGGCGCCATTATAATTTATTCAGCCACAGCAAGTTTCTCTTTCTTCACCGCTTTCTTTTTGGTGGCGGTTTTGTCGCTTTTGGGTGTTTCTTTTTTGTACAGCTTTACGATGTCAGCAGCCAGGCGCCTGCTAACCTTTTCTAACCGGTTTTCCAGCTTCTTTTCTTTTAACTGAAAGTCGGTAAGGCTACCGGAAAGCTTTTCAAATACTAGTTTGGACAGTTCTTTTTTTGTAGGTTTTTCTGCAGGTACTTGTTGCTTTTTTGCTTTACTCATGGAAGAAATTGTTTATTTATGGAATTAATATAAAGGTAATAATAGCTTAACATTCCCAATGTTAAGTTTTGCGGTTTGCCAAAAAGATAACATTGAAATAATTCGACTGTATTATAGTTATGTATACCTTGCCGCGGTTTTGGCCGATTAAATTAACTGCGCATGAAGTGGAACCTGATTAGTAACGCATCGCCCGGCATAAAAGAATATCATCTGATACAAGATGGTCTTGTATTGATAGTGATGAAGTATAGCCTGGAACAGCAATCGGTACGGATAACATATGAAGGAGGGCGCCAGGCGTTCTTTATGGAAAATGCCGGCAATACAAACCGGCTCACCTTCAAAAATGTGTATGGTGTTGACCAGGGAAAATTTTCACATAACAACCGCAGCAATACCGGTCGCCTCGAGATCAACAATGAAGTGTACGATTATCATATCGTAGATAACAACCAGCCCAGACTGATCATTCACCAACACAACAAACGGGAGCCATTGGCTGTATGTCAAATACCGGCGATCCCTGTACGACATGCCTCCATTCATGAACAGGCGGGTATTGTGCTGAGCATATGTTGGTTTGCTGTAAATGCACATCAGTGAGCGCACTATATGTGGCTGTGATAATATCCTTCCGCTTTCCCGTTTAAGAAAGTTTCCGGGAAATAAAACGCCGTCAGGCGTCTTTCGCTAAAGAAACCGTCTTATGCGTCAGGAGAGTATTGTTTCGCTGAGATTTTGCTTTACTTCCTCTTCTTCGAGGTGTACATAATTGGCAAATTCTCTTATGGATACATAATCCTTTTTCCGCCGGCCCAATGATTCGCGGATCGTTTGCAACAGCCGCTGGGCAGTGCGGATATTTATACCTAAAATTTTCGTGATATCATCTGTATGTATCACTAACCGTTTGAGTGGTTGTTTTGCTGAAGCGGGCGCTTTTTTGGCAGTTTTCTTCTTTCTACCTGCAACTTTCTTTTTGGGAGCTGTTGCCTTCTTTTTTACTTGAACGGTGTTTTTGGCAGCAACGCGTTTCTTTTTGGCCATGCTGTACTATACATTTAATGGTTAAGCCAATAGTGGCAGTTGGCTTACTAATCGGAGCATCGTGTACAAAACTTCCAAAGTACCTAAACCTGGAAGACTATTGATCTGGCCGTGTAAATTAAAATGAATTTTGAAATCAGGCAAATAAAAATGCAGAATACAGCTTTACGCTCCACGCCCCACGCGAATACAGCTATAAGCCAAAAGCTGTAAGCTGAAAGCCAATACAGTTTGCGCTAAGCGCTGTATTCCATTAGCACATTATCACATTGGCTGAACACCAATTCACCAGCAGCAATTCCCAGGTGGTAGCCACTTGCGAAAACTCATCGTCAATGCAATCGAAAGAGGGCAGGCATAAATGTGTAATATAGCCATTATCTACAGTGCCGTAATATTCGTAATTGTCTGATTGCAGGGCAAACCCGTTTTCAATAAAACGGTTACCCTTTAGCCGGAGATTCCCTATTTTTTGGGGCTTTATGGCGGCGCAAAAAGCGTCAAACGGGATGTTTGCACCCAGGTTGGCAGTCTGGTTGCGTATATGCATGGAATCATATCCCAGTAATGGATTAGAACCGCTTTCGGTTAAAAGAATGGGATCTATCAGGGCAAGTTCTTCCTGTATTTGTGGTAATGCGGATACGGGCAGAAACTCCATTTGCAGCCAGTCGTCCTGTGATATTTCCAATGTATAATCATGGTAGAGCAGATTAGTGGTCATCGCCGGTTGCAGCATGTGTTGTGTTGGCACATTATAACCTAACGGTGCGTCTTTTAATTGTTCATTATCCAGCACATGCAGGGTTAATTTTTTAAATATGGAAAAATCGTCGGCCCTCACAGGGTTGGCCTGCACCACCCGCCATACATGACCGGCAATTTCCAGTGTAACAGGTTTATCAAACGCAGAAGGTAATTGTTCAAGGCCAATTTTATATTTCCCGACCATTTTGCCCGTAATACCGTTGATGCAGGTTACATTGATCTTTCGGGGGAATAACTGCAGGGCAGCGTCTAATACTTTTGCGTAGTTCATTGAATAATTTGAAAATGTGAAAATTTGAAAATGTGAAAATGAAATACAGGATGCTGCTTTAGGCCACTCGCTACAAATTCCGAGCAGGAGATGCAGCCATTATATTGTATGTCCATGCAGCTTGAAGCTGTTTGCTACTTTCTTATTTCTCTGTTTATTATTTTTCATTTCCTGAATAATCTTCCATCAACGGCTTTAATTTGTCTTTGGAAAAGAACGCGATTACAAAAAAGCCATCTTCTTCATAAAAATAACTTTCGCGGTAGCTGTCGAATTTAATAGGGCAACCCAGGCCTTTCATAAAATTGATGTAATCGTAAACGCTTCTTTCAGATAGATTTAATCGTTCAGCTAATTGGGCCGGTGTGCCGGTACCCCTGATACGGATAAGATGATCCAGTTGGGAGAGCCGGTTAATAATATCACGTTGCATATCGGGTGTATTTGTGTGGCGTGGTTTAAGCGCCACCGGATAAGGAATCGGTTTCTGGTCGTTACATCAGGGACGTAAGGGGCCTTTCCGATAATTGTAATTAACAGTGATAGAAGGTGATTTATGCCAGTGCAGGTAAATTCGCCGACGTTCGTCGCTTTTTTCGTTGCAGGTAAATGCCGTACCCTGATAGCACGACAAATGCGCTATTGAATACTATATGCGCATTCCACGACATGTTCTCCAGAATGCCGCCACAGGAGCAGGGAATGTCGCTGCCCGAGAGCAGCATGGCCGCTATGTATACGGTGAATGAAGCCATTAATACAAAGGAAGCATACAACCCCATTAGTCGTAATGCCGGTATCAACAACATTCCGGTGATGAGCAATTCACTGGCCGGTACTGCCCAGGCCAGTATACCGGCAATGGGTGCAATAAAAGGAGATTCTGTAAGTCCGAAATGAAAATTGTAATAGTCGAGCAATTTTGTAGTAGCTGCGTACACGAACAGGATAATGATCAGGATGCAAATGATCATAATAGCCGCGTTACTCTTTTTCATAGCATTGCAGGTTCTTAATGTTGAGGAATAAGGTTATTATCCCCGTTGTACAACGGGTTATATAGCTACAATCATTCTTCCTTAAATAATTATTACGGTTTCAGGTTGTTCATCAGGACGGAATACAATAGATGACCGGTACATTCCAATGTGAGATGGAATGGTATTTAAAAAATTACTAACCGGATGCAAATGGGAGGTTAAAAGGAGTGTCGGGAGCTGGCCTTAACCTCTTCAAGCTTATTACTCCATAATAAAATTACTAAGAAATGTCATTTTCCAATGTTAAGTTTTTTGCCTGAATATGCGTTTATGTATATGTGTTCATATTTAATTAACAGTACAATTTTATCACGTTACTATAATTTGCACCTCACTGTTATAGTTATGTGGAAGGATCGACCATCTACACCAGAAACCGGTTCCTCCAATCCTGATGAACAGGTATTTAATGAATTATATCATCAGCATTGGGAGTTATTATTCAAGCTGGCCTGTAAAAAAACAGGTTCGGCCGAGGATGCCTATGATATTGTGCATGACCTGTTCGCCGATATCTGGCGTGCCATGCCTGCGCTGCCGGATGCTACTGGTGCCAGGTCTTATCTTGTTGCCTGCTTATATAATAAAATATTTAATTATTTCCGTTCAAAAGGTCTGCGGGAGAAACATTACAAAAACCTGGAAGTATTTTTAACGCAACAGACTATTGCCGATCCCAACAACGTGCTGATGCAGCAGGAACAGGAACAGGAAAATATGCACCAGGCAATTGAAAAAGAAATTACCGGCATGCCAGATAAAATGAAAAGGATCTTTATCAGGAATTATTATCACGATCAAACCATCGCCCAGATAGCCGGTGATCTGTCACTCTCCAGGCAAACGGTAAAAAATCAACTTCACATCGCTTCAAAGCGCTTGCGAAGGGTTGTTAAACAGCTTGCCATACAGGTGTTCTTTTTTCTGTAATTGGGTATATATATTGGTGACAAAAACAGTATATTGCCATAAAGAACTGGCATGAAATACTCCATCAACGACGGATTTCCTTACTACATTGAATTGTTAGGTGATAAAGATTATAACCAATTATTTGTTTCAAAAGAAAATCTCAACCTGCTCAAATCCCTTACAGAAGAGAAAGCGGCATACCGCTATGCGCCGGGCAAATGGAGTATTAAACAAATAATAGGGCATATGACCGATCACGAACGCATTATGACCTACCGGGCGCTTCGCTTTAGCCGGAAAGATAAAACCGCTTTACCTGGTTATGACCAAAACACCTTCGTTGACAATAGCCGTTTTGATGAACAACCGGTTAGCCAGCTAATAACCGATTTTGAAAACGTCAGGAACGCCTCTCTCAGTTTCATCAAGTCATTATCCAAAGAACAATTGGCGCTTACGGGAACTGCCTGGAAATATGAGTTGACCGTGGAAGAATTTTTGAAAGCCACTATTGGTCATGAGGTGCATCATATGGAGATCATTAAACAAAAGTATTTATCCTGAATCTAAAGCAAGTAATATTTCTGTTTTTTCTGTTGGTTTAAGGTTCAATAAATAATTGTAACGGAGAAATTATTCTACCGCTACAGAAAATAAATTTCGATTAATAATCCAACCAGCAGAATTAAGTATGGTCAGGCTTTTCGTCTTTCAAACTATGCTTATTGGCTTCCAGCTACATTTTTTCTACACACTTATCGCCCAAATCTACACGCTTATTGGCAAAACAGCACGTTTATTAAATTGGTTGGTGGTATTTTATAATCTGACATACATTCGTGTCGCCACAACCAAAACAACCAAGGCCTGCATTTATGAGAGTGCTTCAATGTCTCCAGCTTATTTGTATGTGCGTGCTGTGCAACCTAATAACCGTTGCCCAGAATTCAAAACCCACTGTTGATAGTCTCATTGATTTACCTTCCTCTTATTTTTCCAGGGTCCAAAATAAATATGCCAACCTGGATGACCGGTTGACCAAACAAACGGAAAAGTACCTCCAGCGGCTGTTCAATCGCGAGAAAAGAATACAACGAAAATTAGCCAAAATAGATTCCACCGGTGCGCAGCAATTGTTTGCCAACTCTGAAAAGCAATATGCGCAATTGACCGGTAAAATAAAGTCTGTGGGAAATAAATTGCCGGGTGGCAGTGGCGCCTACTTACCCATGCTAGATTCAGTAAAAACCAGCCTGTCGTTCCTTGAGCAAAACAGCGGATTACTATCTAAATCGAAAGACGTACAGGAAAAAGTAAAAGGGTCGCTTACCCAGGTAACCCAGTTGCAGTCGAAGCTGCAGCAAACGGAGCAGGTAAAAGCCTTTATTCAGCAGCGTAAGCAGCAACTTAAAGAATCATTGAGCAAATATACCAACCTGCCCAAAGGGATAGCTAATGAGGTGGCCGATTTCAATAAACAGGCCTATTACTACAGCGCACAGCTCAAAGAGTATAAAGAAATGCTGAACGACCCCGATAAGATGGTCCAGAAAGGATTGTCGTTGCTCAATAAGCTGCCGGCGTTTACCCAGTTCATGAAACAGCATAGTGAGTTGGCCAGTTTGTTCAGGCTGCCTGACAATTATGGTACGCCGCAAAGCCTGGCCGGACTGCAAACCAGGGCGCAGGTAAATCAGCAAATTCAAACCCAATTGGCCGGCGCCGGTCCGAATGCGCAGCAATATCTGCAACAAAATCTGCAGGCGGCACAAACGCAGTTAAATCAGTTAAAAGATAAAATAAACAAGCTGGGCGGCAGTGGCAGTGGTGATATGGAAATGCCCGACTTCAAGCCCAACAGACAAAAGACAAAATCTTTCTGGCAACGCCTTGAATATGGCACCAACTTTCAAACAGCAAAGAATAATTTTTTTCCCACCACTACCGACATGGGTTTATCGCTAGGGTATAAGTTAAACGATAAAAGCACTGTAGGCATCGGCGCCAGTTACAAAATGGGATGGGGGCAGGATATTAAACATATTGCCATCACGCACCAGGGTATGGGACTGCGTTCATTCCTGGATATAAAGTTAAAAGGCAGCTTCTTTGCCAGTGGTGGATTTGAATATAATTACCAGCCATTAAAAGCCGATAGTTTATCCACTCCCTCTGCCGGAGTGCATTGGGATGAGATCTCCAACTGGCAGAAGAGTGGCCTGGTTGGCATCAGCAAGATCATTTCTATAAAGAGCAAATTCTTCAAGAAGACAAAGTTGCAGTTGCTGTGGGATTTTTTGAGCTACGATCAGGTGCCGCGCACACAGCCTTTGAAGTTCAGGGTAGGCTATAATTTTTAGAATAGGTAAAGACAATGTGCTGGCTATTGAATAGTACATGCCAAATGAGCTGGGTATTGATGCTACACTGGCAAACAACAAATGAAAAATTAATAGTTTTTATATAGCATGGTTTTTAATAAATGCGTAATTAATTTCTTATTTATACCTGGTAAAATGAAAAAGGCAAGACTGGTTTTATTATCATGTTTATTATTTGGCGCCGGTACCAAAGCCATTTCTCAAGCGGCGGCAGATGCCATAGCACACCCAACCGTTATTCCGCCTTCACCCGAGGCGCAGGCGTTTGCGAAGTATGGGGAGTATCCTGTTGATTACAGCACGGGGGTTCCGAAAATTGATCTGCCAATATATGAGATCAAAAGCGGTAAACTAAGTTTGCCCATTTCCATTTCCTATCATGCTTCGGGTATACGCGTTAACGATGTTGCCAGTGTGGTTGGGCTGGGTTGGCGCTTAAATGCCGGCGGGGGCCTAACCCGTACGGTGAAAGGACGGCCTGATGAAAATTCAGAAGGTATTTTGCGGCATTTACACCCTACTAAAACTCAAATCGATAACACTACCCCGAGCTCAATCATGTTTTATGATTTGCTTAGGTCGTCAAGAGGTGCAAAGGATAACGAATCGGATAATTATTTTTATTCGGCTGGTAACAACCTCTCCGGCCAGTTTGTATATGATCATTTGCTGAATTTAACAGCGCTTTCTGCTTCCGATGATGAAATTATCCGGCACGACAATCCTGGTAACCTTCCCCCCGGATATTGGTATGAGGTAGTGGGATCCGATGGCACCAGGTATATATTTGATCGTAGAGAAGCTACGATATTTGATGCAGAATCATATCCATCAACCTGGTGGCTTTCGAAAATTGTATCTGCAGATGGTACGGATATTATTACTTTCGAATACGAAACTTCAATAAATTATTATAACGATAAACAGATTAGCCATTCATGGCAGTATGATATCAATTCCGCAAATGGCGGATCGTCGGGTTCGATGATTAGCGCCTCTTCCAGCATTAATTATCCTGTATATCTTAAAAAGATAAAATTCAAAGAAGGGTACATTAGTTTTGATTATGCGGAAGACAGGTTGGATGTACGTGATACCAGGTTGGCCGCTATCAGCATTTATAAAGGTACAGAAGTTGCCCCTTTAAAAAAATACCAGTTTGTGCAATCTTACTTTTATTCGGGCTATGCGAATAATAAATACAATTACAGGCTGAAATTAGACGCATTGAACGTATATGATGCCAACGGGGTCTTATCAGGTTATAATACTTTTTCTTATAACGAGGATAAGATATTGCCGCCATATTTTGGTGGTACAGATGCTTTCCAGCACCCGTCTTATGCCGTTGATTTTTGGGGATATTATAACGGTCAACTGCAAAATCACCATCTTATTCCCTACCTGCGTTCTCCTGATATTGCCGCTAACAGAACACCCAATGAGACCTTCGCGAAAGCATGTATATTGAATAAAATTACCTATCCCACGGGTGGTTATACTTCTTTTGAGTATAAAAGCAATGTTACAGGTGAGCAATTCGGCGCCCCCGAAATATCAGGCGGGCTTAGGATTTATCGCATTATATCAAAGGCTGATGACGCTTCAACACCGGTGATCAAGCGATATGAATACACGAATGATATGTTGTATATTGATATGGATGCTTATGGAAAGTACAGCTATCTGCAGAATATTACCTGGGTAAATACTTCGAACTGTATCTCATATATGTCTAATTCTACAATTTATGTAAGCAATCCCATAGTGTCTTTGCAAAACCATAATGGCAGCCCGGTGCTTTACCAGATCGTAGATGAGTATACCGATGGCATTGCGGGAAGCCTTAAAACAACTTATACTTATGAAGCACAGCGGGATATCGTTTATCCGGTAATCTCTGAAAGATATCAGAATCAACATTTTCTGGACAGGTCATGGCGAAGAGGGCTTTTAGGTGGCGTATTTCATTATAAGTTGGTGAACGGAAAATATGAACTGGTAAAATCTACCTCCAATGTATACGATGATTACCGTGCCAAGAGAATCGTAACGGGAACGCTGGTGCAGGAAAAGAATCAGCGACCCTCCACTGCATGTGGTGGTGACGGGTATGCCCTGGGCGCTCCTATGAGTTCCTATTTCTATTATTTCGATGACTCCATAGAGGTCGGCGCCATGAAATTGGTCCGTGAGTATAACGTGGAAAAAGATAAAGATGGTAACGTAATTGTAACTACTAAGAATTTCACTTATTCATCACCCGATCACGGATTTCCGACTGATGTTTATTATAATAATAGTCATGGAGATGAACGAAAGACCCAAATGAAATACCCGCATGATTTTGCCGGCATTGCAGTATATGATGCAATGATTGGCAAACACATTATTTCGCCGGTAATTGAACAGCAGAAATATAAGAACAATAGCTTTCTCGAATCTACAAAAACCAATTATAATTTCTGGGGAACTTCACTAATTGAACCACAAACTGTTGAAACCAAAACATTCAATAATGCCGGGGAAATCAGGCTTCGGTTCCACTCTTACGATAATGAAGGGAATATAACATCTGTATCAAAAGAGAATGATGTGAAAATAGTGTATGTATGGGGGTATAATAATACGTACCCCGTAGCGGAGGTAACAGGTGCATCATATAATGACGTAATAGGTGTATTGAACCAAAGTATTCTTCAGAACCCTTCCGATGATCAGGCCTTAAGGACTGAGCTGAACAAAATACGGGTGAATTTCCCGATAGCCCTTGTTAAAACTTTTACTTACAAGCCATTAATTGGTATAACCAGCCAAACGGATGCCGGAAACCATACTACATATTATGAATATGATGCGTTTGGCCGGTTGGTTTTAGTTCGTGACCAGGATGGAAATGCAATAAAAAAAATATGCTATAATTATGCAGGTCAACCAGAGAATTGTACAGGCGCCCCTATTTACATAAATGCGGCTACTGTAGGCAGATTTACTAAACAAGGTTGCAGTACCGGTTATTCAGGGAGTGTTGTATCCTATGGAGTAGCGCCGGGAAAGTATACTTCAACTATTAGCCAGGCAGACGCAGACCAAAAAGCGATGGATGAAGTGAACGCCAACGGTCAGTCGCATGCAAATGCAGTTGGTACATGTACGCCCACAGTATATTATAATGTAGCCAAATCTGGTTACTTTGTACGACAAAACTGTGGAGCAGGTTATACGGGCGGTGGATATGTATATTCTGTGCCCGCCGAAAAATACAGCTCTCTTATTAGTCAGGCATATGTAGATCAACTAGCGCAAAACGAAGTAGATGCCAATGGTCAGGCCGGTGCTAATCAGTATGGTGCCTGCAATCCTATTCCTACAATAGTTGATGTTAAAAACAGCAACTTTACTTCGAAAACATTTACGGCAACCTTTACCAATACGTCTACTGGCACCGTTTATCAATATACGTTGGGGCCTTCCGGCGGAGGCGTACTGTTAGGACAGATCCCTGTAGGTACGTATAACATAACCATAAATGTTACACCTGCCGGCGGAAGTGAATTGTATGAGTTCTATATCGGAAGCGCACACCAGGCTGGAATACATTCTTTTTCAGCATCTGATGTATACCTCGATTACAGCGGAACTATAGAAATATCTGACTATTAGTAACCACCTTTTCCTAAATAACTAGTTATGTTTAAAATTCCGGCTTTTCATATTGCGATTGGAGTTGTATTTGTTATTGGCAGCCATTGCGCATTTGCTCAACAACAAAATCGTCCGGTTGCGCCTGTTGCTTTTACGCCAAATGTAGCCCCGGTTCCTGTTTATGCGGGAGGAATAAAGGTGAACTATATACGTACCTGGGAAGCCAAGGGGCCTGTTACAGATCCTAATAGCCTGGTGAATGCAACCTATCAGGATGCAAAGCAAACCACGCAATATGTTGATGGACTAGGGCGCCCATTGCAAACCGTAAGCCGGCAAATTACCCCACAGGCAAAAGACATGGTGGCGCCTGTAGTGTATGATGATTTTGGACGAGAATCATTCAAGTACCTGCCGTATGTATCCACTGATAATAACGGCCTTTTCAAAATGGATCCGTTTAATGCACAAAAGGCATTCATGCAAGTGCAGTATGCCGATGAGCAGGTATATTATGGTAAGATCGATTATGAAGCATCCCCGTTAAACCGGGTGGTTAAAACTATGACGCCTGGTGATGCCTGGGCCGGTAGCAACAGGGGTATAGCTATAGATTATCAGGTGAACACGGCGGCTGATGCCGTGCGCATCTGGAATATTGCCAGTGATCCGTTAACCTATAGCCAGCATGATATATCTACGAACATTCCGTTTATTTCTACTAATTATGGGGCAGGGGAGCTATTTAAAACTATTACCACCAATGAAGCGGGTAATAAGGTGATAGAATATAAAGATAAGGATGGGCTGGTGGTGTTAAAAAAAGTGGAGTCAGGTGATAATACAGCCGTAGTGACGCCTTCTTCCGGATTGCTGGCAGACCTTACATTAACCGGCCTTCAAACCGGTTTGCACCAGGCATATAACAGCATTACACTTGATCTTGAATTTGTATCTGATGGTAATTTCACGGCAGAAATTGTGAGTGCGACAACCATCGAAACGGCGTATGTTGGTTATCTATGCACTTACTATGTATATGATGATCTGGGCCAGTTGCGTTTTGTGATCCCGCCAAAAGCAGTGGCGCAGTTGCTGACCAACAACTGGCAACTGACGCCAGATATCATTAATGAGCTTTGTTTTCGGTATGAATATGATGCCAAAAAGCGCATGATCGCCAAAAAAGTACCTGGCTCCGGCTGGGTATATATGGTATATGATGTGCGCGACCGGTTAGTGTTTATGCAGGATGGTAACCTGTACGGAAAAAGTCAATGGAAAGTAACCCTATATGATGCATTGAACCGGCCTGTCATAACCGGTATAATGGCCGGTTATAGCGGTAACCCGACTGCATTACAACTGGCTGTAACAGCGCAAACCACCAGTGACAACGCAGTTACCATTGAAGGCATAACCATAAATAAAAACCCAATTCCATCAGGCGCTACCTTCACTGCACTGACTAAAACTCATTATGATTATTATAGTTGGACCAATAAAACATATACGACTGCATACAATAGTTTATTAGATGCCGGTTCTAATTTACATGCAGTAGCCATGCCATCGCAGGCGCATACAACAACTATTTCCCTGATCACTGGAATGCAAGCAAGAAAAATTGTGGATCCTGATAACCTGGCTGCAGGCGACTGGCTTACAACGGTCAATTTTTATGACAACCGCAACCGGGTGATACAGGTGTACCAGGAAACCCACAAAGGAACTGATATAATCACCAACCGGTATGATTTTACCGGCAAAGTGATCTGTGCCTATCAGGATCATACTGGTCCAGGTGGAACACCCGCCAGTGTTCACGTAAAAAGCAACTTTACATATGATCATGCCGGCCGGTTACAGGAAGTGTGGAAAACGATCAATGATGATGCGAGTAAAAAAACGCTGATTGTTAAAAACGAGTATGATGAACTGGGACAGATGAAAAACAAACAGTTGGGCCACAAAAAAGAACTAACCGGTAACTATACTGCTCCCACTAATGATCCTATTGAAGTATTGAATTATTCTTACAATATCCGTGGTCTACTGACCGGCATCAATAAAGCGTATGCGAATGGGACCAATATAGTGAATGGGCTGGAACCCTGGTTTGGCATGGAATTGAATTATGACAAAGGATTCCAGATAAATCAATACACTGGTAACATTGCCGGCGCCAAATGGCGCAGCAAAGGCGATGGTATACAGAGAGCCTTTGGCTATTCCTATGATCCATTAAAACGGATATTAGGCGCAGACTTTTCTCAGTTTGATGGAACAACTTACATCGATCATCCAACTATGAAGTTTGATATAGTGATGGGAGATGGACTTACCGTTTCATCGGCCTATGATGAGAATGGCAATATCAAGGCTATGAAACAATGGGGCTTGAAATTGGGTAATAGTACGCTCATTGATGATCTGCAGTATGAGTATCATAAAAAAGGTAATAAACTACGATATATATCAGATAATGCGGTTGATGCCTCGGGGGTAGTTGGGGGAAGTTGGGGGTTAGGCGATTTTACAGACAATAACAAGAATAGTAACGATTATGGCTATGATGCCAACGGAAACATGATCGCAGACCTGAATAAGAAAATGGCGGGCCCCACTGATGTTGACGTAACTGGCGGGGCGATCAGGTATAATCATTTGAACCTCCCCTGGCAGATACAAATAGGCGGAGGTAACAAAGGGACCATTACGTTTATTTATGACGCCAATGGTATAAAGTTGCAAAAAATAACTTTTGATAAAGGTGCCACAGTCAAATATAATAATACCGATTATACCAGTGATATTACCACCACTATCAACTATGTTACCGGCATGGTGTATGAAAGCAAAACATATTCAAACAGTAATTTAGTTGCATTAAATTATACCGACAAACTGCAGTTTATAATTCAAGAGGAAGGTCGCATCAGGTATATAGAAGCAACAGGAACAGCAGCGGCCCGGTTTGAATATGATTATTTTGTAAAAGACCACCTGGGTGATGTGCGTATGGTACTATCGGAACAAAAGGAGCAGTTTGGATATATGGCTACCATGGAAAACGGCGCCGGTAATGCGATACGAAACCAGGAAAACCAGTTATTCAGTAATCTGGCTGCCAGTGAGTTTTCAGCCCAAACTGCAGGTTATCCGGTTGGCGGTTCGGCAACAGATCCTAATCTGGTTGTAGCAAAAGTGAATGGGAGCAGTCAGAAGAAAGGGCCGGCCATTGTATTAAAAGTGATGGCGGGTGATGTGGTGGATGTAGGGGTTAAATCTTTTTATCACGACCAAGCCAATCCGGGAGGGACCGTTAACGTATTGAACGATATTCTTTCCTCACTGGCAGGTGGTATTGTATCTGCCTCAGGTGTAACAAAAGGAACCCTGGCTGAATTAAGTGATCCCGCTTCCAGTCCATTATTGGGAGCTTTAAGTACTTTCCGGCAAAATAAAAATCAGGACATACCTAATAAACCCAAGGCATACCTGAACTGGGTGCTGGTTGATGAACAATTTAAATACGTAGGTACCTTTCCTCAAAGTAATGCCATACCGGTAGGTGGAGCTGAACAGGTAAATCCTCTGGCATACCCTGGGATCAACATCACTAAAAACGGCTATTTATTTATTTACGTAAGCAATGAAACCGAATACTGGGATGTATACTTCGACGATCTCGCAGTAACCCATTATCCCGGACCGTTACTGGAGGAAACCCATTATTATCCCTTTGGGTTGACCATTGCAGGCATAAGCAGCCAGGCAATAGGTAAACTGGATAATAAGAATGAGTATAATGGCAAGGAAAAACAGGAAAAAGAGTTCAGTGATGGTAGCGGGTTAGACTGGTATGACTATGGCGCAAGAATGTATGATGCGCAAATTGGTGCCTGGCATGTTATTGACCCTATGGCCGATAAGTATGCACCGGTGTCTCCTTATGTTTATGGCATTGATAACCCGATCTCTGTTATTGATCCCGATGGCCAAGATGTAGTAGTATCGTACCGGGATGAAAATGATAAGGAACAGAAAATCACCATCTCGTCGATAAAAGATATCGAAAAATTAAAAGATATAAATAATAAATTTGTTAAGGCTGTTTACGAAGCATTTAACTACCTTAAGGACGACAAAGTATTTCAGGAAGCGGTTACTACAGATAAAGCCACTGCATTAATTAAATATCAGCCACACTACCAGGGAATGGCAATTCCGGATGTCGGTGATAATGGAGAAACCTTAGTTTTATGGGATCCAAGAGTTGGAAGTGCGATATTATCGGATGCTACAGCACAAAATAAAGATATTACCAAACGGAAGGTAATTGGAACCCAGTCTCCGGCGTTAGGGTTGCTGCATGAATTAGATCACTTTGTAGAAGAAGCTTTGCATCCGGGAGAGTATGATAAGAATCGAAAAATTCCGGATAAAAATTACAGCAATAAAGAAGAAAAAAGAGTTATTGAGGGCTCGGAAACCAATTTTGCAAAAGCGCATAAAAGTAATGGCGAAACTGTAAGCACTAATCATTTCAATTTTGCTATTTATACGGCCGGGCCTACTTCAACAAAAATGGTGGGTCTGCCACCTACGGAAGCACAAATGTTTGAAGCAGCTGGTCAAAAGGGCCTTCCTAAAATACAAAAAGGTAATTAATGAAAATATATCTTTTCATCATATTGTTTACAGGGTGGTATACCCTTGGGTATGCCCAGGATAGTGCCGCACTGTACTATATCCCGCTTCAGGCAACAACCCATGCTAACGTTGATTTTTATTCAATTAATAGAAATGCCGATCCTTATCCTATCAGCGACCGTGTATTAATAGGCCAGTTGAAGGGAATCATAGAAGATAGTTTAAAAGGGAAATATGTTGGACGCGTCCATAAGAAACATACTTACGAATTAAGAATTGTAATGAATATTTATCACGGTAGTAAGCTGGTAACGAGATACGGAATCGCTTATATCGGCGAAAAAATGATCTTAAACAATAAAATATATTCTATCGAAAACGTTCGTTCTCTGGAGCGGTTTATAAAACAAAATTTTAAACCGGTAACAGATAGGCAGAAAGGATTGTTTTTATTCCCGCGTGATCTGTGAATCAAATAATCCCGATGTAAAAGATCAAAACGTCATTGTTACAAAAAATCGTCGGCCCAATTGTGCCGGCCGTACAAATAAGTCAACCAACCATGTTCAGAACAACTGCCCTGTATTTCGTAGCATTTTCAGTAATGTTAAACATATTTGTAAGTTCTGCTCAGGCGCAACAACAAAACCGTCCTGCTGCAGCAGGAGTTTCCACCCCTTCAGTGCAACCTTTGCCAGTGATAAGCGGTAGTGTAAAAGTGAACTATGTGCGCCTGTGGGATGCCATGGGACCTGTCAGCGATCCTGGTGCAATGGTAACCGCCGGTTATCAGGATGTAAAGCAAACTACACAATATATAGATGGGTTAGGGCGGCCGTTGCAAACCGTGAACCGGCAAATTTCCCCGCAGGCAAAGGACCTGGTAGCGCCGGTGGTGTATGATGATTATGGAAGAGAATCATTCAAGTACCAGCCGTATGTATCAACAGAAAGTAACGGATTGTTTAAAATCGATCCGTTCAATGCGCAAAAAACGTTCATGCAGGTGCAGTATCCCGATGAGCAGGTGTATTATGGTAAGATCGATTATGAAGCATCCCCGTTAAAACGGGTGGTTAAAACGATGGCGCCGGGTAATAATTGGGCCGGTAGCAATAGGGGCATAGGCAAGGATTACCTGGTGAACACGGCGGCTGATGGGGTGAGAATTTGGAATATCACCAACAACTCACTGACCTACATTAATAATGATGTAACAACGAATATTCCCTTTATTGCAGCGACTACCTATGCTGCCGGGGAGTTGTATAAAAATGGAACCACCGATGAAGCAGGCAACAAGGTGATAGAGTATAAAGATAAGGATGGGCTGGTGGTGTTAAAAAAAGTGGAGTCAGGTGATAATACAGCCGTAGTGACGCCTTCTTCCGGATTGCTGGCAGACCTTACATTAACCGGCCTTCAAACCGGTTTGCACCAGGCATATAACAGCATTACACTTGATCTTGAATTTGTATCTGATGGTAATTTCACGGCAGAAATTGTGAGTGCGACAACCATCGAAACGGCGTATGTTGGTTATCTATGCACTTACTATGTATATGATGATCTGGGCCAGTTGCGTTTTGTGATCCCGCCAAAAGCAGTGGCGCAGTTGCTGACCAACAACTGGCAACTGACGCCAGATATCATTAATGAGCTTTGTTTTCGGTATGAATATGATGCCAAAAAGCGAATGATCGCCAAAAAAGTACCCGGCTCCGGTTGGGTATATATGGTATATGATGTGCGCGACCGCGCCGTGTTTATCCAGGATGCCAGTTTGCGCGACAAGGGACAATGGGCCGCTACTTTATACGATGGGTTTAACCGGCCCGTGATGACGGGGATCATGAACTGGAACATCGGCTCTGCTTCAGCATTGCAGCAGGCTGTAACAACGCAAACCTCCAGCGACAATGAATCTGTAGTTGATGGCATTACAGTAAACAAAAATCCCCTTCCTTCAGGGGTTACCTTCATTGCTCTCACTAAAATGTATTATGATAATTATAGCTGGACCAACACAACATACTCTACTGCATATAATGGCTTGCTTGATGCCGGTTTTAACCGGCATGTGGCAGCTATGCCATCGCAGGCGCATAGTCAGGCTATAGGTTTGGTTACCGGCTCTAAGGTGCGGGTTATAACCGATCCGAATAACCTGTCGGCCGGCAACTGGCTTACGACAGTAAATTTTTATGATAACCGGAAGCGTTTAATACAAACTCATAGCCAAACCCTCAAAGGAAATGATATACTAACCAATCTGTATGATTTTACCGGTAAAGTGTTATGCGTCTACCTGGATCATGCCAATCCCGCTGGTACGCCAGCCAGTGTACATGTTAAAACCGGGATGGAATATGATCATGGCGGGCGGTTGAAGAAAGTATGGAAAATGCTCAATGACGATGGTAAAAAAGTGGTCATTGCGGAAAATGAATATGATGAGCTGGGCCAATTGAAAAATAAAAATTTAGGGCATAAAAAAGATATTAACGGCAATTATACATCGGTTCCAATAGAAACACTCGACTACAGCTACAATATCCGTGGTTGGATGACTGGTGTAAACAAGGATTATAGCAATGCCAATGGTACTGACCGGTGGTTTGGCATGGAATTGAATTACGACAAAGGGTTTGACCAGAGCCAATATAATGGAAATTTGGCCGGCACTAAATGGCGCAGTAAGGGTGATGGCGAGCGGCGTGCTTATGGCTATACGTACGATAAGGCAAATAGATTATTGGGCGCTGATTTCACGCAATTTGCCGGAAGTAGCTATACAGATCATGCCACCATCAACTTTGATATGGTAATGGGCAATGGCACAGATGTCAACGCTGCCTATGATGAAAATGGCAATATCAAAGCTATGAAGCATTGGGGGCTTAAGCTCACCAACAGCCAGGTGATAGACGATCTTCAGTATTCCTACTTTAATAACGGCAATAAATTAAGTTCAGTTACTGATAATGCCCCGGCGCAAACCGGCGCCAGCCTGGGCGACTTTACCGACAATAATACGAGTGGTAATGATTATGGGTATGATGTTAATGGGAACATGCTTTCCGATAAGAATAAAAAACTGGCCGGTAGTACAGGCATCGATTTGACCAGTGGCGGCGCCATCAGGTACAATCACCTGAACCTGCCCTGGCAGATAAACGTAGAAAATGGAAACAAAGGGACCATCACTTATATTTATGATGCAACAGGCGCCAAATTGAAAAAAATAGCTTTTGAAAAGAGCGCCACAGTGACCTATAATAACAGCAGTTTTACCAGCGATATTACCACCACTACCAGCTATGTTAGCGGAATGGTATATGAAAGTAAATCGTATGACAACGGAAGCCTGTCTGCACTGAATTATACAGATAAGCTGCAATTTATGAGGCATGAAGAAGGCCGCATTCGGTATATCGACGCTACAGGAACAACGGCGGCGCATTATGAATATGATTATTTTGTAAAAGACCACCTGGGTGATATTCGCATGGTGTTAACAGAAGAGCAAAAGCAGGATATTTATCCGGCCGCTACCCTGGAAGGGGATGTGAATACAAGCACTGATGCTGCTTACATTGAAAAGGGCTATTACAATATCAATAGTGCTTATGTGGTGAGCAGCTCGGTGGCTACCGGCATCAGCACCTATCAAAACAACAACGGAAATCCACCGTATAATAATAATCCCAACAGCAACCCCACTGCTAATAGCACCAAGCTATACCAATTAAATGCCACTACCAATAAAGCAGGGTTAGGCATGACACTGAAAGTAATGGCAGGTGACCAGATCAACATCTTTGGGAAATCGTACTGGTTCAACAACGGCGGTAATTATAGTGATAAATATCCCATTCCGGTAAACAGTATCCTGGATGCGTTTTTAGGTACTCCGGCCATGTTTGGAAAGGGTTTAACAACAGTGGGCATCAGTACAACCCCGCTCGTTGATGCATTGGATGCGTTTAGAACTCGTAACGATGGTACAAGCACCCCCTGGGCTTATATAAACTGGATATTTTTCGATGAACAATTTAACTTTGCTGGTGGTGGTTTTGACCGGATTGGCAGCAACGGCGTTGTTAAAGATCATAACAATGTAACCATACCTACGTTGACCGCTCCCAAGAACGGGTACGTTTTTGTATATTGCAGCAACGAGAGCCAGTACAATGTGTTCTTTGATAATTTACAGGTGATCCATTCGCGCGGGCCCTTACTGGAAGAAACGCATTATTATCCGTTTGGATTGACGATGACTGGAATAAGTTCGAAAGCAAGTGGTAAACTGGATAATAAGTATGAGTATAATGGAAAGGAGAAACAAGAGAGAGAATTTAGTGATGGCAGTGGGTTGGAATGGTATGATTATGGGGCGAGGATGTATGATGCGCAGATTGGGAGATGGCATGTGATAGATCCATTAAGCGAAAAGTATTATTCTATTTCTCCTTATGCATACACGGCAAATAATCCCATTACGTATATCGACATTGATGGTAACGTAATAGGTAATCCAAATGATCCTCAAGTAAAAAGATACCAGGCTGTGTTAAGTAAAACAGAGGCAGGAAGACAGTTATGGAATAGCATGGAGACAAGTACGCGTACCATCTTCATATTTGAGCACAAGGCGTCAAAAAATGATGTTGTGGGTACAGCAATGAAAGCGACTAATACACAAGGACTGACGTCCCCAAAGAACGAATATGATAAATTAAAAAATACCGGTATTGTAAAGGAGGCAGATCATCTTAACAGTGACAATTTTACATTTAATGCTGAAACCGGAAATTATGACAAGACGTCGGAGTGGGATAATACGATTGTCTCTATTAGCTACGACGCTCTTAAATCTGAGGCGTTACAGATTGCATTAGATTATAATGTTGATGGAGCTACCGCTATGGAAATGGCCATTAATAAAATAGTAGGCCACGAAGTAAAGCATACATTGCAAAAATCAGAGGATTGGAAGCCGAAGGAGAAAGGTAAGGATGGGAAATATAAAGAGCAGAAAAAAGCAAAAAGTAAAGATTATGATGATAGGGAACATGAAAAAGAAGCAAATGCTGCAGCCGGCGATGTTCAGAATGAATATATGCATGATAATAATATCAGGCATTAATAAAATTGTTTGCATTGGGACTATTGTATCAGGCTTACTTGCCTGCAATCCGGCTTTTTCTCAAGATGTATTCTTTTTACGTGATGGAAAGGTTATTAGTGACAGTTCTTTCCGTATTGAGAGTGGTAATAAAAGAAGATCGATCAGAATAGGCTCAAGCTCTTCTGACTCTGTTTTTTTGCCTTTGCCTGTTAAAGTGATTAACATCGCGAGCATAGAGAATGTCTATGGCCTGATGCTTGAAACTGAGGATAAATATTATATTTATTTGGGAAACCTTAATAAGATCTTTGTTCAAAGAGGGCAAAGGATACTTAATGGCAAAGTTGTAGGACAGGTTCTTTTTGACAGTAGTTTTCATTTAAATCTTTTGGATATAAGTATTAAGAAAGATGATAAGGATTTAGATCCCGATGAAATATTAAACTATCTCCGGTTTATAAAGTAGTGTTAATAAGAAGTTGTATAGGGCCGAATAAGAATTAACGGTCGCCCCAGCCGGGGTGGCCGTCTTTTTTATATGTAAGCAATGCGGTAATCACGCAAGTGGTCATTCAATGCTCACGACATTTTTTCTGCACATCTATCGTCCAAATCTACACGCCTATTGACAAAACTGCACGTCTATTAATTTAGTCAGCCGTTTTTTATAATCTGGCATACATTCGCAACGCCACAACCAAAACAACCTGGGCCTGTATTTATGAATATTTTTCAATTCCGCCAACTGGTTATATCCAGCTTACTGATCACCCTATTCGCACTGATAAACCAAATTGACGTACATGCACAATCAGATCCCGATATCGAGCGGCCGCCGATAAGAGTTCCTTCGGCCAATGCTGCTTCTTTAGGCAAATACGGCGATATTCCTGTTTCGCAATATACCGGCATAGCGAATGTGAGCATTCCTATTCAAACACTGGAATACGCAGGTCTTTCAGTGCCTATCTCTCTTAGTTATCACGGCGGAGGTATAAGGGTAGAGGAGGAAGCCAGTTGGACTGGTTTGGGTTGGTCGTTAAATGCGGGTGGAGTAATAACCCGTTCAATCAGGGGGCTCGACGATTTTCCGGAATATGGTAGTAACCCCGGAAGAGGTTATTTTAAAGAAGATGCGATCCCTTCGCTCAATCATCCTATTAACCCTTATGTTTATGAACATTATACCCAGGGGGAATACACGATGGTGCATGCATTCAGTAACTACGGTTCATATAATTATCCAATAATAGACTATCAACTATCAATAGCGGGCGGAAACAGAGATGGGCAGCCTGATATTTTTAATTTTAATTTTAATGGAATTTCCGGTAAGTTCCTGATCGACAAAAAAAGGAATGCTACTGAATCGTATCACGTAGTATTGTACAGCAAAGCCAACTTAAAGGTTCAATTGGCTAATAACGATCTCACAGGCCAGCAGGGTTTTACCATTACCGATGAAGCAGGAAATGTATATTGGTTCCAGCAACTGGAAGTATCCAGAAGCAGATCGGGGCCGTGCAGGACCGGTAAACTGTTGTACGACCCCTCTATGCTACCAGAACCGGGATGGTGGTACCAGGTAGCTGAACTCAATAGGGACATAAGAAATGATAATTTTGCTAATTTTTATCATCCTTATAGTCAGTTAGTATATAACAACTATATTTCTTCCTGGTACCTTACAAAGATGGTTAATTCAGCGGGGGCTGAAATTAACTTTACCTATAACCAGCTTTCACAATATATTAAATCGCTTCCAACAAGAAGCCAGAAAGTGGTCAGCACAGAGGTTACGGTTAATCCATACGCCTTTAATTTTTCTTTTACCATTAATGAAACAAAGAATGTTTATCTGCAGCAAATTAGTTATCCCGGCACAACGGTAACTTTTAATACGTCTGATCGGATCGATATGCAGCCCGTCAATAATGTATATGCAAAAAAGCTCGACAATATCGAGTTCCGCTATTCGAATAACCTCAAGAACAAATGGTATTTATATTATGGCTATATGAACAGCGGATCCGGTATGCCTGATTATATTTCCAAAAGGCTGAAATTAGATTATGTTCAGCAGGGTGATGGCGGAAACTATGGGCCAAGGTATTTATTTGAGTATAACAACACCAACTCTTTAATATTACCCGATAAGGATTCATATGCGCAGGACCATTATGGATACTATAACGGCCAGTTGAGCAATGACAGCAAGCCTTATTTTGTTGAATACATGCCTTATTATATGGCCAGCAATGCGCCGTTTAGCTGGATAGGGCAGCAGGCATGCGACCGAAGCGTACATGCTGAATTTGTGGAAGCCGGCCTGTTGAAGAAAATAACTTATCCTACCGGCGGGGTTACCAGTTTTACTTATGAATCGAATGACTTTGCCAATGGCGACAGAATGAATTATTATGCCGGTAATTATCACCTTGTTGAAGGGAACCAGGACATACATGATATTCCTTCTCTTGGTGCAATAGCGGATGACAGAGTAACGCAGGGGGCTGGTTGCCGCATAAAGGAAATTACGAATTATGAGTATGCCGGTAAAATAACTTCGCGTAAGGTATTTACCTATACACAGTACGTGGGTGGAGGTTTGTCTACTGGCAAGATCATGTTCGCCATGAAGCATTTCAGTTTTGAAACCTGGAGCACATCACCATCATATAAGCTGTTTTCTTATAACCAATATGCCAATCCATCTTCTGCTGCCGGCAGCCCACTGGGTTATAGCAAAGTGCAGGAACTGCAGTACGACGCGCAGAATCATTATAACGGGTATATTGAATACACTTTCGAGAACGAAGTGGAGTCTAATAGCAGTATGTTTATTTACAAGCATCCTTGTCCGGTTCCTTCCCCCGACAGGTGGGAATATACGCCCGATCAATCTACTCCTTATTTTGTCTTTTGCCCGCTTCCTAACATGGTTAACAGAAGGGAAGTGTATCCTATCAATATTCCTAACGTAATTCATGCATCTAACGGAAATAATATTGAATATTCAGTTTATAACGCGAACGGAAACCTGGTATATCAAAAGGTAAATGTGTATGAAGAGAAAGATAAAGAAAAGATAAAATGCATCGAAAATCACCCACGTACAGGTAATGGCGATGTTTTTTCTATAATATTTAGTGAAACGGCTGCTTTTAAAGCGCTGACGCAATCGACCGTTTACCAGGATGGGGCAACCAGCATTACCAAATATTCTTATGATCCTAATTTCAAACACTATAAAGCAGTTTCGATAGAAACAAGCAACAGTAAAAAAGAAACGGTTACTGCCAATTTTAAGTATTTCACCGATTACAATGTTACTGCAGCATCGGGACCGGCAGCCCTCGGCATAAAATCACTGGCCGATAAATATATCCTGTCGCCGGTTGAGATCATAAAGCAAAAAGCGGTAAATGGTAATACCGTTATCACAAGCGCTGCCTGTTTTGAATATGCTGCAGGTAATGGCAAAATGCAGAATGTATATGCCGCGGATATCAAGGCGCCGGTTGCTACCGCCAGTTTTGCCAATAGTACGGTTAATGCCTCCGGCGTATTTACCAAAGATCCAACATATGAATCCAAAACCAGTGTGGGCAGTTTTAACAATCTGGGTGCGCCGAATGATATTACCACCGTTAGTGAAAGATCAGCTTACCTGTATGGCTATAACCAGGCCTACCCGATAGCCCTGGTTGCCAATGCCAAAAGCAATGAAGTGTTTTTTGATGGTTTTGAAGAAGCCGGCTCCTGGAGTGGGGTGGTATATGATAATACCAAAGCGCGAACCGGTTTTCAGTCTGGAAAAATTGAGAAAACTACCGCAGGTGAATTATACTATCACAGTACCAAATGGCTGGATGTAGCACTTGCCGCACCGGTTAAATACAAGTACTCGGGATGGGTATATAGCAACGGGCCGGGTGTTGAAATCTTTTTCTTCATGAAGCGGGCCGGTGAATCAGGGTATTTTAGCTACGTAGATGCGATTGCTACTTCAACCACCGGGCAATGGGTATACCTGGAAAAAGAATATACGGTTCCGGCAGATGTGGTTGCTTTGAACATGAGGATAGATAACAACGGCGGTGGAACGGTATGGTTCGATGACATCCGGCTGCACCCTTCTGCTGCCCAGATGACCACGTATACGTATGATCCGTTAATCGGGATTACGAGCCAGACCGATATCGCAAATCGCCCCAGCTATTATGAATATGATGCGTTGGGGCGGCTGATCGTAATCCGCGACCAGGACCGGAACGTGCTTAAAAAACTCTGCTATAATTTTTCAGGCAATCCGCAAAACTGTGATAATGTGCTGCTGTATTCCAACATGGGCATCAGCGGTAATTTTACAAAAAATGATTGTGGCAGCGGATATATACCCGGCACAGTGACCTATAATGTTTACCCGGGAACTTACACGTCTACGGTAAGCCAGGCCACGGTAGACCAGCAGGCTATAGATGATCTCAATGCCAATGGGCAGAACTATGCCAATGCGAACGGCGCCTGCACTTTGATAGTGTATTATAATGTATTTAAGTCCGGTATGTTTCAACGGAACACCTGTACGCAGGCAGGGTATGAAGGTAGTTGGGTAACCTACCACGTTTTGGCAGGGACATATAGCTCATTGATCAGCCAGGAAGATGCCAATCAAAAGGCACAGAATGAAATAAATGCCAATGGTCAAAACTATGCCAATACCAATGGTACCTGCAATCCGAAAGTATATTATAATGTCTATAAATCCGGGCTCTTCCAACGTAATACGTGCGATGCAGGTTATCTGGGCAGTTGGGTAAAATACGAGGTTTTGGCAGGTAAATACAGCTCATTGATCAGCCAGGAATATGTTGATCAACAGGCCCAGAGCGATATAGATGCCAATGGTCAGCACTATACGAATGTTATGGGTACCTGTACACTGATACCTACATCAGTAAATATCAAAAATTCAAACAACACTTCAAGGGAATTTTATGTAACGTTTACCAATACCTCGACTAATACGGTTTATAACTTTTTAATATATCCAAATGGGGGCGGTGCATCACTGGGAACTATTCCAATTGCCACCTATAATATATCCATAACGCCAGCACAACCAGGTGGAAGCACTGAGTACGAGTGGTGGGTCGGCAGTTTATATCAGGCCGGCGGCACTTCAATATCGATGACCGGAGAAAACTTAAGTAGTGGTGAAATAAACATCCGAATCGATCTGTACTAGAGAATCAAAATCATTACGGCCCTAAATAAATCAACCAACCATGCCCAGAGCAACTGCCTTTTATCCTGTAGTGATTGCGGTAATGCTAACTGTATTGATAAGTTCTGCCAAAGCGCAACAACAAAACCGGCCTGCAGCAGCAGCGGCTTCCAATCCTTCGGTACAACCAGTGCCGGTTTTGGGTGGCGGTGTAAAGGTAAATTATATCCGTAGTTGGGATGCGATGGCGCCAATAACCGACCCTGCTGCTTTAGTAACTGCCGGCTACCAGAATGTAACGCAGACCACACAATATGTAGATGGGTTGGGGCGGCCCTTGCAAACCGTTGCCAGGCAGGTTACGCCGCAGGCAAAAGACATGGTAGCGCCGGTAGTGTATGATGATTTCGGAAGAGAGCAACTCAAATACCTGCCCTATGTTTCAACAGACAACAATGGCTTGTTCAAAGTAGATCCATTTAATGCGCAAAAAGCGTTCATGCAGACGCAGTTTCCCGATGAGCAGGTGTTTTACAGTAAAAAAGAATATGAAGCTTCTCCATTGAACCGGGTAGATAAAACCATGGCGCCGGGTAATAGTTGGGCAGGTGGCAACAGGGGCGTGAGTTTAGAAAATCTGGTGAACACGGCGGCAGATGGGGTGCGCATCTGGAATATCACAAGTAATCCGCTGACCTATGCAAATAAAGATGTTTCAACGAATATTCCAACAATTACTGTTAATTATAATGCAGGGGAACTGTATAAAAATGTTACTACCGATGAATTGGGAAATAAGCTGATAGAGTATAGAAATAAAGATGGTAAAGTGGTGTTAAAAAAAGTGGAGTCCGGCGATAATACGGCCGTTGTGCAACCTCCATCCGGATTGCAGTCAGACCTCACTTTAACCGGCTTTCAAACCGGCTTACACCAGGCATATAACAGCATCACGCTTGATCTTGGATTTGAATCCAGCACAGATTTTACTGCAGAAATTGTGAATGCAAATACAAATACCATTGAAGCAGCGTATGTTGGCTATTTAAGTACATATTATATATATGATGATCTGAACCAGTTACGATTTGTGATCCCGCCCAAGGCGGTTGCGCAATTGCTGCTCAACAACTGGCAACTGACACCCGATATTATTAATGAGCTCTGTTTCCGGTATGAATATGATGCCCGGAAACGGATGATCGCTAAAAAAGTACCAGGCGCCGGTTGGGTATATATGATATACGATGTACGTAACCGTCTCATATTTACACAGGATGCCAATCAGCGCGACAAGGGACTGTGGGCGGCGAATTTATACGATGATTTAAACCGCCCGGTAATGACGGGTATTTTGAATTGGAGCAGCGGTAACCCCGATGCATTACAACAGGCTGTAACAACTCAAACCGCTAGTGACAATGCATCAACAATTGAGGGCATTACAGTAAACAAAAACCCCATTCCATCTGGCGCCACTTTCGTTGCACTGACCAAAACGTACTATGATAATTATAGCTGGACCAACAAGACCTTCACCGCAGCATATAATGGATTACTTGATGCAGGAAGCAATCTGCATGTGGTTGCCATGCCATCGCAGGCGAATACGCAAACAATGGGTTTGGTTACCGGATCGCAAGTGAGAGTATTAACCGATCCTAATAACTTATCAGCCGGCAACTGGCTCACCACCGTAAGTTTTTATGATGACCGCAACCGGGTAATACAAACGCATAGCCAAACCATTAAAGGAAATGATATACTAACTAACCTGTATGATTTTGCAGGTAAAGTGCTGTGCAGTTATCTGGATCATACAAACTCAACAGGTGCACCTACCAGTGTTAGGACGAAAACAGGGATGGAATATGATCATGCCGGTCGGGTAAAGAAAGTATGGAAAATGCTCAATGATGATGGTAAGAAAGTGGTCATTTCGGAAAATGAGTATGATGAGTTGGGCAAGCTGAAAAGCAAAAAGCTGGGACATAAGAAGGATATTAATGGCAACTATATAACAGATCCTCTGGAAACACTCGACTACAGCTACAATATCCGCGGCTGGTTAACGGGTATAAACAAGGACTATAGCAATGCCAGTGGCCCTGACCGGTGGTTTGGGATGGAAGTAAACTACGATCGGGGATTTGACAAGATCCAATACAATGGCAATGTTGCGGGTACCAAATGGCGCAGTAAAGGCGATGGCGAACGCCGGGCCTATGGCTATACATACGATAAAGCCAATAGAATATTGGGGGCTGATTTTACGCAATTTGCCGGCAGTGCTTATACAGATCATGCCACCATCAACTTTGATATGCAGATAGGAGATGGGACAACTGTTGCATCGGCGTATGACGAAAATGGCAATATAAAAGCCATGAAACAATGGGGGTTAAAGTTGACCAGCAGCCAGGTAATAGATGATCTGCAATATACCTACTTTAATAACGGCAATAAATTAAGTGCAGTTACTGATAATGCTCCTGTGCAAACCGGCGCCAGCCTGGGCGACTTTACCGATAATAATACCAGCGGTAATGATTATGGGTATGATGGCAATGGTAACATGATTGCAGATAAGAACAAAAAGCTGAATGGTATTGCCGATATGGATCAAGCCAGCGGCGCCATCACATACAATCAACTGAACCTGCCATGGCAGATACAGGTTGATGGCGGCAATAAAGGCACTATCACTTATATTTATGATGCAGCGGGTACAAAATTGCAAAAGATAACTTTTGAAAAGAGTGCCTCGGTAACCTATAACAGCAGCAGCTTTACGAGTGATATTACCACTACTACCAGCTATGTTAATGGAACGGTGTACGAAAGCAAAGCGTATGCAAACAGCAGCCTGGCAGCGCTCAACTATACAGATAAGCTGCAGTTTATGGGCCATGAAGAGGGTCGCATTCGTTATATAGCCGCAGCAGGGACTACACCCGCTAAATTTGAATATGATTATTTCATAAAAGATAACCTGGGTAATGTGCGCATGGTGCTCACGGAAGAACAGAAGCAGGACATTTACCCGGCTGCTACCCTCGAAGGCAATTTGAATACAAGCACAGACGCAGCTTACGTTGAAAAGGGCTTTTACAACATCAACAGCGCTTATGTGGTGAACAGTTCGGTAGCAACCGGTATCAGCACCTATCAAAACAATAATGGAAATCCTCCGTATAATAATAACCCAAACAGCAATGCGACGGCAAATAGCGCCAGACTATACCAGTTAAATGCTACCACCAACAAAACGGGGCTGGGGATGACGTTGAAGGTAATGACAGGTGATCAGATCAATATTTTTGGAAAGTCGTATTGGTTCAATAATGGCGGCAACTTTAATGACAAGTATCCGATTCCTGTAAGCAGTATCCTGGATGCGTTTTTGGCAACACCCACTATGGCGGCAAAGGGTTTAACGACTGCAGGAATAAGTACGACTCCACTTACGGATGCATTGAATGCCTTCAGGACCCGTAATGATGGTACAAGCGTGCCCTGGGCGTACGTTAACTGGATATTTTTTGATGAACAATTTAATTATGCCGGCGGTGGTTTTGACCGAATCGGGGGCAATGGCGTTGTTAAAGATCATAACAATGTAACCATACCTACTTTAACTGCGCCTAAGAACGGGTATGTTTTTGTGTATTGCAGTAACGAGAGCCAGTACAATGTGTTTTTCGATAACATGCAGGTGATCCATACGCGTGGGCCCTTACTGGAAGAAACGCATTATTATCCTTGGGGATTAACGATGGCAGGAATTTCTTCTAAAGCTGCCAATACATTGGAAAACAAACTTCAATTTTTGGGTAAGGAAAAGCAAAGTGCCGAATTCACTGATGGAAGCGGACTTGATATGTATGACCTGTCTGCCCGGTTTTACGATGCACAAATAGGACGTTTTGGTCAGATTGATCCGTTGGCTGATTACATGCGCAGATGGAGCCCCTATGTTTACGGGTATGATAATCCCGCTCGTTTTACAGATAGAGATGGAATGAGCCCCCAGGATAGTACAAAACCAAACGATGTTTACTTAAATCCCGACGGCACCACCCAGGTGAAGGAACTCGAAACAGTTACCGTAACAGCCAGTAAAAAATCTTCTTCCAGTGGCAGTGGTTGGTTTCATGGATTCTTAGACGTGGTTGGAATGATTGATCCTACAGGTATTGCCGATGGTTTGAATGCCGTAATATACCTTGCAGAAGGTAATTACAAGGATGCAGCACTCAGTGCAATAGGTATGCTGCCGTTAGGAGATTTAGCCAAAGGATTGAAATATGTAGATGAGGCGGAGGAAGTGGTTGAAGGAATAGTTAAATATGAAGATGAAGCAGTTGAAATAGCGGAAAAAAATTTTGTAGCTCACGGAAAAGTTCCCTGTGGTTGCTTTTTGGCGGGAACGTTGGTGCTTAGCGATAGTAGTTATAAGCCGATAGAATTAATAAAGCCGGGCGACAAAGTATGGGCATACAACGATACTACCCATACTTTTGGGCTGAAAACGGTAGTAAGGGTATTTGAATACGTTCGCGATACGGTGTACCGGTTGCATATTGGTAATGAATTGATCAATACTACCAGCGATCATCCTTTTTTTATAGGGGGCAGATGGCTCAAGGTAACACAGTTGAACGTTGGAGATAGCGTTACCACCTATAAAGGTAATAAGGTAATAATTTCTGCTATTGATATTGTTGTACAACGAACAAAGGTTCATAACTTTGAGGTTGCAGATTATCATACCTATTATGTATCGGCACAACAAGTATTGGTACACAATAGTGGGCCTTGCGATGTAAAGTTGCCTGAATCAGTAATAGTGAAACAGGATGGGGTGACCATTGAACATTATTACCATGGTATAGATCACGGCCCTGCGCATGCCCACGTTTATGGTAAGGGTACGAGCACCAAAATTGGACAGAATGGAAAGCCTTTAGACGGATCACCAGAGCTTTCAGCAAAGCAACAAAGGGTAGTTGAAGATAATAAAGCAAAGATCAGAAGATCAATGAAAAAGATTATGCAATATCATAGACATAATAATAAGCAAACAAATAACTCAAAATAATGTTGGAAGCAGTTTATGTGTTTCAAGGTGGACGTTTATGTAGTGGCGTTTTTTCGACCAAAGAAAAAGCAGAGGAGTGGATTAAAAAATATGCATTAACTGGAATGCTTACTGTTTATCCAATTGATGAAAGTGCTTATGATTGGGCTATTCGAATGGGATATTTTAAAGTTAAAAAGGAAAAAGAGTCAACGCCTGAATTTATCGGTGGATTTTCTTCGGGATCCCAGGAACACTTTCATTACAAAAACGGAGAATTGATTGCCCATGAGTAAAAGAATAATATTGTTGGGTGTATTGTGTATTATATTTCAATTGTCGCATACACAAAACTCCGTTGATCAAAAAGCATTAGCACAGGTTCTTGTTAAGAATGCCAGCGAAATGGCCTCTTTATTAAATTCAGGCGATTATAAGGGGTTCCTGAAATATATTCACCCGATTAGAATAAGTGCGGGTGGGGGAGAAGCAAAGATGATAACATTGCTGAACAACCAAAACGCCCAGTTAAAAAGTAAGGGTGTGCAAATAAAAGGTACCGTGTTTGATCAGCCATCAGAAATTGTAAAGAGCAAGAATGAATTGCAATGCACTATTTCGCAGCATACCGAATTAAAACCTGCCAAAGGAAGGGTTGTTACGCATACTACTTTAATTGCCATTTCCAATGATAATGGCAAGAGTTGGAAGTTTGTAGATGCATCCAATCTGGATATGGCAATCATCCGGAAAATGTTCCCTAACCTTAGCAGTAAAATAACTATTCCGCCAAAACAGCAGCCAACTGTTTATAAGGATTAAGGTTTAGGTTCGTTAATATTTTCACAGGCAGCCGGCCATGTTGTTTCGTATATTTACTTTTATTAAGTGGTGTTTTTCTTTTTGATTGTTTACAGAAGGCGGTTATCAATTGACAAAACCTCTTTGTTGAATTGCAAGGGGCATTGTTCGGATTACAATGACTATCGTTTGATTGCTTTTGGGTTTAGCCACTTGAAATGTTGTTTTCGCAACCGAGGATATCAAGGTTGCTGAAACCCTCGTCAAGCGTGTGGTTGTCGGAATTGTGCTACAACTAACTGTTAGCAGTATGTTGTTGCTTCGTTCTTCTTTACTTGTTTTGTCAGACTTCAGTTAAATTGAGTCCTGAATTCTAATGGACTTTTACCAACTTTTGATTTAAAGAGCTTTGAAAAACTTTGACTATGCTCAAAACCCAATTCATAAGCAATTTCACTTATGGTAAGTGTGGTGGTAGAAAGTTTTTCTTTTGCTTTTTCTATCAGCTTTTCATGTATATGCTGTTGAGTGCTTAAACCTGTTAAAGTTTTAAGCAATGTACCTAAGTAATTGGTCGATACGTTTAACTCACTTGCTATTTGATTTGCTGTTGGTAGTCCCTTTTGTATTATAGTATCTTCATGAAACCAACCGGTCAGCAAATTTTCAAGTCTTACAATTATTTCATGACTACTTTTTTTACGAGTAAGGAATTGACGCTGATAAAATCTTTCACAATAGTTTAGCAGTAACTCAATTTGTGCGATGATTATGTTTTGGCTAAACTTGTCGATATTGGCGTGGTACTCTCTTTGGATATTTTTTAGAATATCTTCAATCACACCTTCCTCTTTTTCCGACATAAAAAGTGCTTCATTTACTAAGTAGCCAAAAAACTCATAATTCTTGATGTTTTTGCCTAAAGAAGTATTCCAAATGAAATCAGGATGTATCAATAATAAATAACCTGACGGCTTTACTTCGGGCTTTTCTGTTAATAAATGTACTACTTGCTGTGGCGATACAAATGATAAAATCCCTTCATCAAAGTCATACTGTTGCTGGCCATAGCGAAATTTACCCTGAATATTTCTTTTCAAACCGATGGTATAAAACTGCTGTATCCAGCTAATTTCTTTTTCGTCTGTTTGGTAATCTACCAAACCATAATCAACCAAACTTACTAATGGATGCTCAGGCTTAGGCAAACCTGCCATAGTATGAAACTGGGTAACAGTTTTAAAAGTATGTATTTTATTATTGGACATATTAATGTAAAATTAGAAAAACAGATAGGATATTTCTACGCTATCTGTTTTAATGTTAAGCTAACTTAATTATTGTAAACTTGGTGATTCTTTCAAAATATCTATGATTGCCTTAGCCATTGGAATACTTGATGCAGGATTTTGCCCTGTTACCAGGTTGCCATCTACTTTTATGTATTCGCTCCAATTTTTGCCACAAGTATAGTTGGCGCCGTATTTTCTTAATGTCGAAGCTAAAAGCCAAGGGGCATTGTCTGCTGTGCCAAACTCAATTTCTTCTGCATCACTGAAAGATGTCATATTTCTACCTTTGAATAACCAGTTGCCTTTGTTGTCAAATGCACTTAAAAGCGCAGCTTGACCATGACATACAGCACCGATAATTTTTTTTGACTTTTCTGCTGCAAATAAAACCTTACCCATGTCTTTATCTTTGTACAAATCTTCAACTGGCCCATGCCCACCTGGAATTATCACTGCATCATAATCTTGCATGTTGATTTTGTCTAATGATAACGGATTACTTAATGTTTTAGACAAAGAAGCAAGATATTTTTTTAAGAAAGTTGCTTTTTCGGTACCTACTGTTTTTACTTCAAGACTTAAAGGGTCAGCTGTAGGTTGCTCTGCTCTTGGTGTAGCGATGTGTACTGTATAACCTGCTTCTACAAACTCTTTATGAACATCCACAAATTCTTCTGTCCAATAACCCGTTGGGTATTTTGCCCCGTTTGCCCGTGTCCATGTGTCGGCTGCCGAAAGTACGATAATTACTTTTTTAGTTGCTTTGCTTTGTTGAGCAAAAGCGGTAACACTTATTACAAAGATTGAAAGTAAGAGAGTAAGCGGTTTGATTGAAATTATTTTTTTCATTTTGTATGATTTTTTTAAATTATTAGAAATTAGTTGAATTGCTTAGTTCTTCTGTGGCAGTTAATGCTGATTGTAAGATTTCAATTTTTGTATTTGCCATTCCTACAGAATCAGAACCCATAAAGAAGTGCAATGGCGGGTTTTCCTTTTCGGCAAGTATAATGAAAGCCATAGCTGCCTTTTCAGGATCTCCAGGTTGGTTCCCGATAATTTGGGTATCATGGATAATTTCCAAATCTCTTGCTTCTTTATAATCTGCAATTGGATTAATAGCAAGTTTCATTGAACCTTGAAGCAGGAAATTGGTTTTAAAATAGCCGGGGTAAACTATGGTAGATTTTATACCCATTGAAGCAGTTTCAGCAGATAATGCTTCGGTTAATCCGGCTACTGCAAATTTGGTAGCATTGTAGATGCCCCAGCCTGGGAAAGCACCTAAAAAGCCAGCAATAGAGGAGATGTTAATAATGTGGCCTGCTTTTTTGCTGCGAAAATACGGCATCACATTTCTTATAACATTAAGAGTACCGAAAACATTTGCATCAAAATTTTGACGGGCTTCTGCATCTGTAAGCTCTTCAATTGTACCAAGCTGTCCGTATCCGGCATTGTTTACCACAACGTCAATGGTCCCGAATTTCTTGATAACATCTTTAATTGCATTGCCAACACTTGCATTGTCAACAATATCTACCTGTAAAGGTAAGAAGCTGGATGTACTGTTTCCAACGGCATCATTTAATTGTTTTACATCTCTTGATGTGGCAGCTACTTGGTAGCCTTCAGCCAACAATTTTTTTACTAAGGTCAAGCCTAATCCCTTTGAGGCTCCGGTTACAAACCATACTTTCTTTGTCATTTTTTATTATTTTAAATTGTTATTGAATAATTACAATGCAAAGATGCTACGCCATTACTGGCTGTATGTAGCCGAAAAAGGTGTGTTTGTAGCCAAATCGTTGTTTCTTGGAAAAAGGTTGTTATTCACATTTTTTCTATGTGTTTCATTAACCGTTATTTCCATTCCTTAGGGGACCATTATACGATGAGAATTTAGGGGCCATAAGCACTGAAGATGCGGTATCAGGAGGGTATTTTACCGGAGCAGATAGAAACCCGGCTTAACATTTTGGTAATACAGGTGGCATGGTACTATTGGCGGCTCGTGTTATTACTATGATGTATGAAACAAACCCCCTTACCGGTTGAAGCATTAATTCAACGGTTCAGGAACAATGAATGCACGCCCGAAGAATTAGCACTGTTAGAACAATGGATGAACCAACTCGACCTGGATGATGAATCGCCCGGGTTAACGCCGGAATTGTTGGATGCGGTTAAAAGCCGCATGTACGAGCAACTGATGAGCAGGCAGCCGGTGGTGATGAACCGGCATAAAAAATTGTACCGCCGCCTGGCGGTAGCAGCGGGCTGGCTCCTGTTCGCTGTTTCGGTTATTACCTTATGGTATTATGTGCGGCCAGCTTCAGATGGTACGCATGCCGCCAAATCGTCCCTTACCATTATTGAGAACAACCAGCCCGGCATCAGGCATATTACATTGCCCGATGGCTCGCAGGTATGGTTGAACATGTATTCCCGCCTTGAATTTGATCCGCAACAATTCAATAGCACCGAACGCCTGGTGAAATTATCGGGGGAAGGTTTTTTTGAAGTGACCCCTTCGACTTCGCCCAGGACTTCACAAAAGATCCCGTTTGTTGTTGAGACCGGCAGCTTGCGTACCCGTGTATTGGGAACTGCCTTTAATATTGAAGCGTATGCACAGGAATCGGAAGTGCGGGTTTCGCTGGTACATGGCAGGATCGCTTTGGATGATACCGCTACCGATCGCACCACCGTACTATCTCCCAATCATTCAGTGCGCTATTCAAAACAAACGCAAACCTGGCAGGTTATGGCGGTTGACGCCGCAAACGTGGCTTTATGGACAAAAGGTTACCTGGTGTTTAATGAAGTGCCTTTGCAGGAAGCCATTGAGCGCATTCGCGAAAGATACCATGTTGCCATTGAATACGATCCGGCGCTTTTACAACATAAACGCATCACTGCCAGTTTCCAGAACAGTACCTGGTCAACCGTGCTCGCAAATATTCTTTTTGTGCATGACCTGCAATTTAGAAAAGTTGGAGAGAAGGTGGTTATAAGCAAAAAGGCATAAGGCAATAATACATTAAGAAAATTCAGATAATAAAGCCATTAAGAACAAGAAACGTGATATGAATAAACTAACCGGTATACTAACTGTAATCATTTATTTTTCCTCGACCCTGTTTTCATTTGGACAGGTTATTACATTAAAAGATAAGATCTCCATTCAATTAAAGAACACAACCGCCGCGCGCGTTATTGAAGAATTAGATAAACGCACCGACTATACGTTTTCGTATACGCGCGATCAGTTGGAGAAAATAAATATCAGATCCTTTGTTTTCGACAATATAACACTGGGCAACGCACTGGAAAACCTGCAACGCCTCGCTAACCTGGAGTTCAATCTGCTGGGTAATACCATTGCTGTAAAAGTCAACACTAAACCAACAGTGGTTCCTGTATCGGCAAACAATCCACGGCCGGGCAAAATAGCCGGCATCATCCGCAATGAAAAGAACGAAGCATTGCCGGGTGTTACCATCTGGGTTGAAGAAGCTAATAAAGGAACCACTACTAATATAAATGGTGAGTATATGCTGGCGTTGCCGCCCGGCAGTTATACATTAAAAGTTTCCTTTGTAGGTTATCAGTCGCGCCGCATTACCGATGCCGTGGTGAAAGAGAACGAAGTGACCGATCTGGGCATTGCGCTCACGGGCGGTTCAAACCAATTACAAACCGTAGTAGTAACCGGTGGGGCCCGCAAGGAAAGCACCCGCTCCTTATTAATGACGCAAAAGAACAGTGCGGGCATGACCAACGGTATCAGCGCTGAACAAATACGGGCTACTGCCGATAACAATACCGGCCAGGTGTTGAAACGGGTAAGCGGCATTACCGTACAGGGCGACCGGTTTGTGACCATCCGCGGCGTTAGCGACCGGTACAATAACGTATTGATCAACGGCGCCTCATTGCCCAGTACCGAACCCAACAGAAGGAATTTCAGTTTTGATATTGTGCCCAGCTCATTGGTCGATAATGTGGTGGTGAATAAAACGGCTACACCCGATCTGCCCGGTGAATTTACCGGTGGTATGGTACAGATCAATACAACCGATGTGCCCTTCCGTAATTTTTTAAACCTGGGTATTGGTACCGGTTTCAATACCGCCAGTACCGGGAATGATTTTATCAGTCATAAACGCGATAAGAACGCTGCCCTCGGCATAGTGAATGATGAACGTAAATGGTTTGGCGATGGCCGGGCATTCGATCAGCAGCAATATGTACAGCATCATGCAAATAGAGATACGGCTGCATTACGGGGTATTGGCGCAAGAATACCTAACCGCTGGCAAACCTACCGCTATCATTATACGCCCATGCAGAGCTACCAGGTCTCGGGTGGGTTGAGCAAACAACTTAAATACAATAATAGCGTTGGCGCTGTTGCGGCTATAACCTATCGCAATGAAATGTTGTATGAAGAAGGGGAAGCGCGCAGCTTGCAGAATTATGATTATTGGGGAAAGCGTTACCGGTATAATACTACCATCGGTGGGTTATTGAATGTGGCGTATAAATCGAAAGGTCATAAACTGGCCTTTAAGAACCTGTACAATAACCGGTACGGCACGCAATACGATGATCGCTATGGTTACCAGATCAGTAACAGCGGTTTTGAAAATCGTACCGGCGAAACTACGTTGACGAACCGCATGATCCAAAGCAGGGTAGAAGGTGAACATAGTTTGTTCAATGCAAAACTGCGGGTAGACTGGTTCGGGGATTATATTACGTTGAAGCGGGAACAGCCAGATGGCCGTTATGTGGTTGGCCGCGATGTTGATTCCGGCAAACATACTTACACTTACAACTTAAACGACCGTAATTTATTCTGGGGAGGTTTGTATGCATCCACCCTCGATGAAAAAAGGACCAACACCGGGGCTAACGTGTCTATTCCTTTTACCGTGGCTAAAGCAAAGCAAAGCTTTAAAACGGGTTATTCTTATTCCAAACGGGAAGCCGATTATGATGCTACCGGCTTACGCGTTTTGTCGGCCAGTAATGCTTATGAAAATAGCTCCAAAGGGGCCCCTTATTATGAAATAGCAACGGTAGATGCCATGAGCCAGGGCAACCTGATTTATGTACCAACCTATATAAGATCCGAAAGTACGGGTGACCGTTACACCGGTAAGCAGGTTTTACAATCGGCTTATGGAATGCTTGATCTGAAATTACTGCAGCATTTGCGGTTGGTGGGCGGTTTCCGGTACGAGCACAACAAGGTTACCATGTCTACCGAAACCTATAATACGGATGGATTCCCGGTATTCAGCGATTCGGTGTATTATGAAAAAGACTGGTTGCCTTCTGTGAACCTTATCTATAGCGTAACAGATAAATTTAATATCCGCGGGGCCTTTAGCAAAACCCTCGCGCGGCCCGATTTTGTGGAGCGCTCACCTTATGTATACTACGATTTTGTGGAGCAACTGCAGGTAACGGGGCAAAAGGCATTGCAGGTAACCCGCATCAAGAACTACGACCTGCGGTTTGAATATTATCCTACAGGCAATGAAATTCTTTCCGCCTCTTTGTTCTATAAATTTTTCGACAAGCCGGTAGAGCGCTTTTACATTCTGGGGAATCCCAATAACAGTGTTGAATACTGGAACCTGTACAGCGCTACGGCAAAAGGAGTGGAAGTGGAGATCAGGAAATCGCTGTCGTTTATTTCGCCAGCCAGTGCCTGGTTGCAGAACCTGTACTTCAGTGCCAATGCCACTTACCTGGAAGGAAGTATAAAAAATCTTGTTGTAGATACCCAGAAAGATACCAGCTACATTGAAAATGGCAACCGCCCCATACAGGGGTTATCGCCCTACATCATCAACATGGGTGTGAATTACCAAACCAGTGACTGGGGTTTTAATGTGGCCTATAATCGTTTTGGCCGGCGTATAGTAAATGGGGGAACAAATCCTCGATTGATACAATACGAAAACTCGCGGGATGTGGTAGATATTCAACTGAGCACAAAGATCATGAAGCAAAAGGCCGAGCTCCGTTTCAATATCTCCGACCTCCTGAATCAATACACTGTTATTTACAGTAATAATTTAAACCGGGAACCCGATGGCACTCATCCAACCGAGAAAGATAACAATGATCCCAAAGGAGCAAACTTTAATAAAGATCTTGACCTGGTGAATTATAAAGTGAAGAAAGGAACAGGGTTTAGTTTGAGTCTCACCTATAAGTTATAAATGAATATTGAATATCGAAAAGTGAATGTAGCATGTTGAAGGAAAACAAAGAAATGAAGGATTAAAATGAAGAATGAGAAATGAAAAAGGAAATACACAACATAATAAGAAAGATAAATATGCTATCAATTATCAATAAATGTAGCGTTGGTTTACTGTTCGTTTATTGTATCGGTTGTTCAAAAGGAGAAGAGGCTATTGAGCCATTGCGCTTTACCACGGTAGGGTTAAATGCCGTTACCGTTGATTCATTTCGGTTTGCAGTTACAGATAATGGCACGCTTTTGACAGATTCGTTAATTACACCGGTAGGCAATAGAAGTATGGTAGTTAAATACAAGGAAACTGTTCGGCGCTACCGGGTTACTGATCTGTACAGCAATTCGCTGTTGCTCGATACGCTTATTAACTATAAACCAGGTTCATTGAATGCCATTACCTTCTTTCAGCCAACGGCTGGGAGTAAGTTGGTATGGGTAGGTCCGCCAGCGAATGAGCCGGCGCCCGAGGCAGGAAAAATAAAATTATCCGTTGTATATGCCTCGCCATTTACTACCGCCAAATACGACGAAATAAAAGTAGTGGTGGAAAATAGCCAAAGTGGTAATTCGGGAACTGACTATGTTGCAAAAGACAGCTTTTTGTTAAAGCGCGGCGAGTTCTCCCGGTTTTTCACAGGGGGTCTCGATAGAAAACCACGCTTAAGATTATATACTACTGATGCCAGTCGCGCGGCTTTAGCCACCCTTAATCCTGCTTCATTCTCTGAGGCCAATTCCGACTTTTCCATTTTCTACATTAACATCAATTCTACCACCAGCGCAGCCCTAACTAAATTTTACTAAATTCTATAATTGTTCATACAATGAAATTCGGTTTTACTTTTCTTTTTTCCATATTGCTCGCACAACTGGCATTTAGCCAACCTGCCGTTTCCGTGATCTATTTACCACAGTATGTACATGCAGCAGGCACTGCCACTGCCAACAGAACACCTTATGTATGCCGGTTAAAGCTGACCGGGTTAACCGCCAATGCTACTTACCGGTATTATTGCCGGTTTGCGCCATCTGGCGGTTCGGCTACTGCAGGCGAAGGGGCCTTTATCTATGTAAAGCAATCCGGCGAATTTGTTCGCATACCCAACCCTAACCTGGCAACCACAGCTAACCCGTTGTATGGTGAACTTACGACAGATGGTTTGGGTACTTATACCGGTTGGTTTATGGCGGAAGTGGCTGCTACTGCTACTTTTAATGCAGGCAACAAACTGAAGTTCAGAATATTTTTAAATAACGGCGCCGGCGGACAAACCGTTGTTGCCCCCCGACCTACTACAACCCAGGAAATTACCGTTGTGAACTTTGGAACCGGCAGCACAGAAGGTACGGCCATTCGCAGTACACCGGTAACCGGTGGCATTGGCAAAAATTTTGTGTTGTTATGGGATAAGGATAATATAACGGGTGCCGACCAACCTATATCTGGCAGTGTTATTGAAAGCGATGGGGTAGATGCCTCCAACAGTTTCGCTTCTTTTTATGTGAACGATGTAAATGGAATTGATAAAGCATGGGGAACGGTTATTCCAAATAATGTAACAGCCGGTATTCGCAGGATCTCGCAGTACAGCCTGGCTACGGGTAATGAAGTTGGTTATAAGTTATCTTCCGATGGTAACTGGCCTGTTTCAGGAGGCGGCCGGGCAAGTACGGTCAACACTACTGGCGGACTAACCAATGTGATCGTGTTGGATGGTGCTGTGGCCCGGTTAGATGGTGCAAATGTAAGATCAGATCAAACGATCACGTTCAATACACTCACAGCGAAAACGTATGGCGATGCTGATTTTGATCCGGCTGCAACTATATCATCGGGCTTGCCTGCTTCTTATACAAGTGATAATACAACAGTTGCTTCCATCATAAGCAACCAGGTACATGTGGCAGGCGCAGGCAGTGCGAATATTACCGCGGCACAGGCAGGAGATGATTTTTATAACGCGGCTACAGCAGTTGCGCAACCCTTAACAGTAAATAAGGCGTCGCTTACCATTACAGCCAATGATGACCGCATTTTGCAAGGCACAGCAATACCAACTTTCACGGTAAGCTATTCCGGTTTTGTGAATGGTGAAACAGAAACCAGTCTTGCCACCTTGCCAACTGCTACTACAACGGCAACATCCGCATCACCTGATGGTATGTATGATATCGTACCGGGTGGTGCTGCTTCGCCCAATTATACTTTTACATATGTAAAGGGTACATTAACCATTACCGCGTCGCAGCAACCGCAGTCCATTACGTTTGGCGCCCTGGCGACAAAAACGTATGGCGATGTTGATTTTGATCCCGGAGCACAAGCCAGCTCGGGTTTGCAGGTAGCTTATGCCAGCAGCAATACCGGCGTGGCCACTATTATAAATGGGAAAATACATATAACCGGGGCAGGCACTACTACCATTACGGCTTCGCAGGGCGGCACCAGCGCCTGGCATCCGGCCGCCGATGTAAGTCAATCATTCACGGTTAATAAAGCAGCTTTAACTATCACGGCCGATAATAAAACAAGACTGGTTGGTCAACCCAACCCAACATTTACGGTCACCTACACCGGCTTTGTAAATGGAGAAACCAATACGGTGTTGACCACGCAACCGGTAGCTGCCACTACCGCTGGCAATACCTCACAGGCCGGAACATATGATATTACGGTGAGTGGCGCAACCGCCGACAATTACGACATCAGTTATGTAAAAGGTGTTTTGAAAATTGATCCGCTGGCAGTGCAAACCATTACGTTTGCCACATTGCCAGCAAAAAAATACGGCGATACAGAATTTAAATTATCGGCCACGGCCAGCAGCAGGTTACCGGTAACTTATAGCAGCAGCAATGCAGCCGTAGCAACCATACAGAACGATACAGTATATATTCATTCAGCAGGCACTACTGTTATCACAGCATCACAGGCAGGCGATGCAACGTATGAATCTGCCAGTGCTATGCAAACACTTACAGTGCAAAAAGTGCGGTTGTATATTCAGGCCAATGATGTAACAAAGAATGAAGGGGAAGTTAATCCACCATTGACTATTACCTACAGTGGATTTGTTAAAAATGAAGACTCGTCTGAATTAACGTCATTGCCGGTTGTAACTACCAGTGCAACCGCCACTTCTATAGCTGGTACCTATCCGATCACCATAAGCGGCGCTGCTTCACCCAATTACACCATAGCGCAATTGAACGGCACATTAAATATCTTACCGGCGCAGGGTGCTGCTCAGGATAATATGTTCGCCTACATCAGCAGTCCCGGTCAAATGCAGGTAAATGTATATGCCGTAACAGGTGGCAAAGGAGTTGTTCAGCTCTTCGATCAAAATGGCACCCGGTTGGTGCAGGTGAATGTGACCCTTGTGAAAGGCCATAATACATTCCATATTCCAACAGGCAATGTGTTGAAGGGGCTATACCATGTACGGGTCGCCATTGCGGATGTTTTACTGAAAGGAAAAATCATTATTCAATAATCATACATCATTCTATCCAAAACTTTTTTGTGATGAGAAAGCTTTTAACAACCGGTGTCGCTGTTCTTTTTTCTACGATCACCGGAGTTTCTGTTCAGGCCCAGGAAAACAGTTCTATCAATATAACTACTACTGCAGTTCCCTTTTTACGGATCTCACCCGATGCGCGCAGCGGCGGGATGGGTGATGCAGGAATTGCTATCAGTCCAGATGCCAATAGTGTTTTTTATAACCAGGCCAAAATACCGTTTGCCAAAAAGAGAGCTGCGGTAGGGGCAACCTATACGCCCTGGTTAAAAGAAGTGGCCGATAATATGTACCTGGCAACGCTGGCCGGGTATCATCAACTGGATGAACTGCAGGCGGTGTCGGCATCACTGCGCTACTTTAATGCCGGAGATGTAACCATGGTTGATTATGGCGGCAATAAACTGCAATCAGTTCGTCCGCGGGAGTTGGCGTTTGATCTTGGTTATTCACGGAAGTTGTCTGATAAGTTCGCTTTGGGCGCTGCCTTGCGGTACATTTCTTCCAAGCTGGTTACCGGCGCCATCAATGGCGCCAACTACAAAGCCGGTCATGCGGTAGCGGCGGATCTGTCGTTCTTTTATAACGGAACAGATGAGAACAGTAAAGGCTGGACAGCCGGTATTTCTTTATCGAACCTGGGCACGAAGATCGGGTATACCGATGATGCGAGCAGCAAGGATTTTCTGCCCGCCGGTTTGGGTATCGGCGCTGCTTATACCGAAGTTTGGAACGACGATAATAAAATGACATTTGCTGTACAGGCTGATAAGTTATTAGTGCCGAAAATACCTGGTTCGGCCGAAGATATGCCTGCTTACCGCAATAAAAGTGTAGTAGCCGGCTGGTTCGATTCTTTTGATAACAACGCCACGCAACTGGCGTTTGGAACTGAATATATTTTTAAAGATCAGTTATACCTGCGACTGGGGTATAACAGCAAGTCCTATTCGTATGGTAACTGGCAGTATGTAACTGCCGGCGCCGGAGTACGGTTTAATATGGCCATGGTGAACTTCTCTTACCTCGTTCCTATAGGTGATAAAGTGAACAGGAATCCGTTGGGAAATACCGTGCGGTTGGGAATTGTTTTTGGGATCGAATAATGAATGACGAATATTGAATGTTGAAGTGGGAGAGAAATGAAAAATGAAGAACAGAGAAATGAGAAAGGTTGAAAAATAGATGAATGTTAATTTCCAAAATGCTGAAGTTAAGATGCAAAAAATTGTATTTGCTTGCAGCTTGTAGCTTGAAGCAGTATTCCTTCTTACCCATTGCCCATTGATTCTTCGGCTTGATTTGTTGAATGTTTAGTTATTGCATTAGTTATACCTGAAAATGCAAGCGGACTGTTGCTGTACAGGCACGTCCGCTGCATTTAACGGGATTGTTATGCGCCTACATAGATGAGTATGCGCAATATTAACAAACCAATAACTAATTGCTAAATCGATGAAGAAGTGTTTTATGATATGTTTTGCTGGTTAATTTTACAACGTGATGCATGGGTAACCGAAACAATAAACTCTCTAAATCTCCAGATCGCTAAATCGGCAATAAAGGATTACCTGTTTCATATATATTCCATTTTTAGTAATTGTTTAAAAAACCAAATTAATCATGAAAAGACTTATCCTAAGCGTGGCTGTGCTTGCTGTAGCCGCCACTGCTTGCAAGAAAAATGGTATTGACAAAGGGTTTAGCCCACGCAGTACTTTTGCCGGTCCTTATGTTGACACTGTAGTATTACCATTAACCATCACTGCAGATCGTTTCCTGGCAAAAGATACTTTGTATGTATTAGATGGAAAGTGTTATGTTACCAATAACGCTACACTTATCCTTCAGGAAGGTACCCATGTAGAAGCTGTGAAAAAATCAACCAACGACTCTGCTTCAGCGTTGATTGTAACTCGCGGTGCACAGCTTTTTGCTGCCGGTACACCTGAAGATCCTATTGTTTTCACTTCACATCAGGCTTCACCTGCCACTGGCGACTGGGGTGGTATTGTGTTATTAGGCAATGCGCCTTTGAACAGAGCTGATGCTACCGTTGAAGGTATCAACCTGCCCAGCGTTCCTGCTGGTGTTGATGTTAACTATGGCGGCGGTGGCGCTGGCCTGGGTGATGTTGATCACAGCGCAGGTCAACTGGAGTATGTGCGTATTGAATATGCAGGTGCTTCAATCGCTCAGGATAATGAGCTGAACGGTTTAACCTGCGGTGGTGTTGGCGCCGGTACTGTTCTGAACCACATTGAAGTGGCTTATGGAAATGACGATGCATTTGAATTCTTTGGTGGTACCGTAAATGCCTACTACCTGTTTGCATTGGCTCCGGATGATGATGCATTCGATTTTGATTTTGGTTACAGAGGCCATATCCAGTATGCACTTTCTGTACTGGATGCTGGTGAAAATTATTCTGCTAACCCCAACGGTATCGAAAGCGATAATAATGCAACCGGTGCTACCGATGAGCCTCGCACCAAAGCCATTATTTCTAACATGACTGTTATTGGTGTAGAAACCAGCAGCCAGGCTGCTTCACTGGGCCTGTTGAACGGCGCTCAATTCCGTCGTCATAGCAGCTACGAAGTTCGTAACTCTATTTTCATGGGCTTCCCTACAGGTTTGGCACTTGCTTCTGCAGGTTCTCAGGCTGATTTCGCCAACTACAGCTACAACCTGGTACATGGATTCAATGCTGTGATCAACCCGGCTACTATCACATTACCAGTTAGCAACGGTCAATATGTAAGCAGCAATGCCAATACAAACATTCAACTGGCTGATCCGTTCAACGGAGATTTCAGACCATTGGCTACTTCACCTGCTTTATCATTGGGCACCAACTACACTGGTTTACCCAGCGACTTTGAAGTTCAATCTTACCGTGGTGCTTTCGGCGCGTTTGTTTCAGGCGATGCCACTGCTAACAACTGGTTAGCAGGTTGGACAAGATTAAATTATTAATATTTTCCTGCCATGTTATATGAAACAGGTAATTTTTTATACACCGGGCTTTTGTAAAAAGCAGCCCGGTTTTTTTATTAACTTAACCTAACACTAACAGTTATGAAGACCGGAGTTAATATACTCATCCTGCTCCTGGTAGCTACCGTATCATTCGGTCAGACTATTTCAGAAGTGTATTTCCCCCAATATATTCAAGGTGTTGGTAACTTCAACACGGCTGATGATCGCAAAGTACCGTTCGCCTGCCGGATGACAGTAAGCGGTTTAACACCCAATGCAACCTATCGTTACTTCAACCGGTTTGTGTCGGCCCCAACCAGTACAAGCATCGGAGAAGGCGCTTACATTCTGGTAAAAGACAGCGGCGATTTTGTACGTATTACTACAGCTACTTTAGCATTGAGTGGCCGGTATGGCGAATTCACTACCGATACCACCGGTTCTTATACCGGCTGGTTTGTAAACGAAGCTGCTTCTTCCACCTTATTCAGACCGGGCAACAGCATTTATTTTCGCCTGGTGTTGAACAATGGGGCCAATGGTATCACCGTAGCCCACCGGTTAACAGCTCCCAATCCGGTTACCGTACTCAACTTTGGTACTACCGATACCACCCGCGGCACAGCCATCCGTTGTACGCCCTTGCGTAATGGCGCCCCCAAACAATTCATTTTATTATATGATAACCTGCTTGCACAAGGCCGTCCCGTTGCCGCAACATTTATTGAAAGCGATGGAACGGATAACAGCATTGCCAATGGCTATGCGCCTTTTTATGCAGACAGCGTAAATGGCATTAACAAAACCTGGGGTACTATTATTCCTAACACCTTATCAAACGGTATTCAGCATATTGCCCAACGTTCCCTGAACGGCAACCTGTACCGCCTGTATCTGTCATTCAATGGTAAATGGCCTTCTGTAAACTGGTCTTCGATTGATACTAAAAACACTGCAGGAGGTTTAAATAATGTGCTGGTAATTGACGGCAGACGACTTTTCATCATCAACTTCTTCCTGAATGGCGAAGCAACCGACGAAAAATTGATCACTATGGAATGGAGTACGCCTGATGAAGCCAATGCTCGTGAATATGTAGTAGAAAAGTCAACTGATGGTGGCAAAACGTTTGCTACTGTCAGCACGCTGAAAACCGCTGGTGTTAAGCCTTCATATCAGCTTACTGACAAACGTTCTGAAACAACTTCGTTTTACCGTGTAACACTGGTAGGTAAAGATGGCGTTAAAGTAACCAGTGATGTACTGGCTGTAAAAGGTGTTATAAAAATGAACGTGTACCCCAACCCGGCACAAAACCAGTTAGTAATGCAACACCCGGCTGCTGAAGCGGGTACTACCGTACAATTGGTAGGCATCGACGGTCGTCAGTTGTTTACACAAAATGTTCAACAAGGCGCTTTGCAAACTGTGGTGAATGTTTCCAAATTGTTACCTGGTAATTACCTGGTGGTATTTAACATGAACGGACAACGGCAAAGTAAGGCGTTCATCAAAAAATAGGAAAAGGATCGTTTGGTGAAACTTTATCTTAATAAATAACAGTTGCAAGTGGCAGGTTTCAGGTTACAAGGTTTAATACAATATTTTCCCTGTAACCTGGAACTTGCAACCTGTAACAATAAGAAAGGGCATTCCGCCTGCTCGCGGAACACCCTTTGTAAGTAATTGTTTAAATCCACTACAAAAATAATTTTTAGTACTTAACAAAAAAATAAAATTAAGATAAAGGTGCAAAAAGCATAAGGCCTCGGCTTAAAGCCTAAAGCTGCTGTAGAACGGTTATGAATAATTGATTTGCCTTCGGCTTTTGGCTTTCAGCATTCAGGTTACAACATGTGAACTTAAAACCCAGAATTAAGAATTGTAATGACTATTGGTAAAATCATCGTATATATATTGCTTTCAGCTGCATTGCTACCGGGGCCGGCCTGTAGTAAAAAAGAAGCTAACTGGCAACCTGGCGATTCATTGGGCGTCTTAAATAAATGGGTGTACGACAGCATGCAATTGTATTATTACTGGAGTGCCGAGATGCCGGCACGTCCGGATTATACGTTGCCTACACAGGAATTTTTCAGGTCGCTCTTGTCGCCTAAAGACCGGTTTTCCTGGATCAGTAACCGAAGCACGGTCGGTTCGCCCAAAACATCGGCCGAGCTGTATGGTTTTCATTATACGTTGACTACCCATCCCTTTGATGCACAAAAGCTGGTAGGCGTTATCACCTGCGTAGTGCCAGGCAGTTATGCCAGTAATCGCGGACTAAAGAGAGGTATGCTCTTCAGTGCAGTGAACGATAAAACCATCACGCAACAAAGCCGGCAAACAGCCATGCAGGCCTTGCAGGGGGAATCGGCTGTTCTGCAATTGGCAACATTTAACAACGACCAAACGGCATTGACTGATTCAGCCAGGGTAGGGGTGCAACGTTCATTTGTGCCACAAAAGAGCGTATATGCTACCAGGGTATTTGAGTTGAATGGAAAAAAGACCGGCTACCTGGCCTATTATCTGTGTGCAGAAAAAGATGATGTTGTGCTGTTGCAGAGCATACAGAAACTACAGCAGCAAGGTGTTTCAGAATGTATCCTCGATCTGCGATACAATGCCGGTGGTAGCGTGGCATCGGCGACCAAATTAGCAGCGATGCTGGCTAACACTTTCAAGGCAGATAGTAAATTTATAACGTACCGGGGCAACCGGCATGGCGGCACGATCAAACAATCGTTCCAGCAAGCCATTTCCTTTTCCGGAAATGCCAGTGGTAAAAATATGAATGAGCTGCAATCGTTGAACCTCCATTTGTCACGCCTTTTTATTTTAATGTCTCCCGAAACGGCAAGCGCAGCAGAGTTGTTGATCCATAACCTGGCGCCTTATTCCAATATTATTCGCATTGGGGAGACCACTTTAGGCAAAGATGAAGCGGCATTCCCGATCGAGGACCAAAGAAATCCCCGGCAGGTAGCCTGGGTGTTGATGCCTATTGTGTATAAGATTGCAGATGGATTTGGCAAAGGCGATTATGCCACAGGTCTGGTACCTCATTACCCGGTTATTGAAACCAGCCGTCTTCCCATATCACCCATAGGTCAGCCCGGTGATTTACCGGTCGATAAAGCCCTTACGCTAATTTTTGGAACAACAGGAGTGAATGTGATGGCGTTGTGAGCTATAAATATTCATTTATTTCTTTAGGTGTAATAAAAAAAGTTAAGAACACAGGCCGACTGGTTAATAAATAAATATTATATATAAATTTGGCCAGATGTATCTGGCGCTGCAGGTAACCGCCTGTAGTTCGTTCAGGTATGCTATCATTTATTTAGTAACCAATAAGCCCCATTCCATGAAACTCAATCTGCGAACAGAAGATGTAGAAAAATTACATCTGGCCAAAGCCATTATTGAAAAAGAATACCGCCAACATTACACCAGTCCCCAACTGGCACAGAAAGTAAGGACCAATGAATACAAACTCAAGCACGGATTTAAGCAAACCTTCCACATGAGTTTGTATGAATTCCTCACTAACATTCGCATTGAAAAGGCAAAAGACCTCCTTGAGTATACCGAAGACCCGGTATCGCGGGTAGCCATTAATGTTGGCTTTCCTGATGGTGGTAGTTTTTGTAAAAGATTTAAACAGTATACCGGCCTTTCACCATTGAAATACCGGCAAATGCGGTTGACTGTTACCAGGGACCAGCATACTGGCGTTGCGTAATAACTGAACTCGCAAGAAAATCCCGATTCGTCAATTTTTTATCCCGATTTGACATTTTTCTATCCGTACCTTGTTATTGAATTTCCGCACCGGCTTCCCGGCTGTGATGAGGATGGTCCTGACCTGTTTTCCCCGCTATATGAAAATGTAATTTTCTGATAATTCACAAGCAATAAGGCTTTCATTTTAATTCATGGGTTCATTTTAGTAGCTGCCGGCAAGGCATGAGCAACCTTAAAAGATGGTATTTTATTGTAAACAACTACCAATATAACCTGGTATGAACGAATGTAGTATTGCCAATAACCTCTCAAAGCAAAATGCTTCTGCAAAACCGGTAAGTAAATGGATAAATAAGCGTTTTGGGGTGGAGTTAATATGCTTTCTACTGTTGCTGTTATTTTCGTATGCAGCGGTAAGTAAATTAATAGAATACAACTCTTTTGTTGGGCAGCTTCGTAAATCGCCCTACCTTGAACAATACGCTTCCATTGTTGCCTGGTTGGTTCCCGTTGTAGAATGCATCATTGTGCTGCTGTTGTTATTTAAAAAAACGAGGTTGACCGGGTTGTTCGCTTCATTCGGGCTTATGCTTATGTTCACCGCATATATATATACGATGTTGAATTTTAGTTTTTACATTCCATGTTCCTGCGGCGGCATCCTGGCTTTGATGAGCTGGACACAGCATTTCTGGTTTAATGTAATTTTTACTGTGTTGGCGTTAACGGGTGTTTTGTTAATGGTTGTCAGGCGCCAATAAATCAGCAACTATGAAACGGAAATATATTTACATATTATCTGGTATTATAGCCATTGTATTTCTTGTAATGACTTTTTTAAAAGCCTCCGTGCAGGGAATGAATTCCGGTAACAATGGTTTTGTAAGAAAGACGGGAGCATTATCGATAATAAAAGAAGGGGAGAAAGAATTTCGACAACCATTACGGGATATAGCGGGCATCAGCGGTGATAGTATATTTATTGTTACAGCACAGCCCGATAAAATTATTATTACAGATGGAAGTCTGGGCAAAGAAAACCTGATCGAATTGCCTGTTACTGTTCACAAAAAACTACCCGGGAATTTCACAACGCGGTGTCTCTATCCTGATCTGTATATTTTTGGTTCCAATGTGCCTTGTGTTATCCATTACAATTTCACAAGCGGAAAAGAAACGGTTTATCCCATCAGCCGCGCTTTTAGCAGGAGTGCGCTTTTGTCGCCTTTTACCGTAGTGGTGCGTGGGTTCGATGCTCAATTTAAAGATGAGCACTTGCGAACCATTAACCTGCTTACAGGTACGAGTGTGGAAGAGAAGGGCATCACTGACAAAACCGAAGGCGGTGGTTTTGTAACAGATGGGATGTTACATTATGATGCATATACCCATACGGTTGTGTACAACCATTTTTATTCGAATAAAATTTTATACCTCGATACCAATTTGCATTTGTTACGTACAGGAACCAGTATCGACACCTTTAGTACGTATACGGCCAAAGCCACCGCCAAACCCTCATCAAAAGGTACTTCCTTCACTTTTACTTCTCCGCCAAAATTATTAAGCGGGAGCAGTTGTGTAAGTAATGGCCGGTTATATATCAGTTCAAGGTTAAAAGCAGATAATGAAACGCATGACCGATTCATAAATAATGCGGTGATTGATGTATACGATATTAAAACCGCCGATTATACCGTCAGCCTGTACATACCGGGTGTGCCAGGAAAACGCATGACAAAATTTAAAGTATTGGGTGACCGTCTTTTTGCCATTTATGATAATAAGGTGGTTGTTTATCGTATTCAATAAACGATTTGTTGCAACAAACAGGGTAAGCCGAAAACCTGCAAACAGAGTAGGCACATTACATCAAAAGAGCGGGGCAGCAACCCCTATATGTACTGTCCGTTCTTTGTTAACCATTAAATATTTATTTATGAAACGGTTTAAAGTTAATCTGCTGGCATTGGCATTGCTGGTGGGCGTTACCAGCGCGTTTGCCAAAGCAGGACCAGAAGATGGCTGTAACGTATGGACAAGGGCTGAATTAAACTTACAGTGTCCAGTAGGCGAACCTGTGTGCTGCCAGTTCCTTGCATATACGTGGCTTTATGATAGCAATGAAGATTTTCAGCAAGGCGAGTTTTATCCTGGTGAATATACGCCCCTTCAATAAACGGGAAATAGATCTCATAGGTAATTAGTATAGCTTTCTTATAAAAGGGCCTGCGCCAACCGGCACAGGCCTTGCTGTAGTGGCCATAGAGGCTCACATCAAAGCAGAAATCCCCCTTATCGTTCATTCTGCGGCATTTCATTAAATGTTAATTCCTGGTCGGGAATGGGGTATATATATCGTAAACTATTGGCAGAAAGATGGAACGTGTCATTCCCAATGATCCTTTTCAGATTAATGTCGGCGCCGGCCAGGTTTAGTCGCCGCAGGTCCATCCAACGCAAACCCCGGAATAGTAGTTCTTTTCTTCTCTCCCTTAATATTTGCTGCAGGGCATCCTTTTTAGTAGTTGCCTGAAAAGGTTTAAAACTGTTGTTGTTATTCCATCTCTTTGTCATTAATGTATTCAAATCGTTCATGGCTTCCCTCAGCATATCTTTATGTGCATAACATTCTGCCCGGGTTAAATACAATTCATCCACTGCCAGTCCGCAAAATTTGAAAGATGTTGTTAAACCCGCATAAGTGCCCTTGAAATAAGGGCGGTTACCAATGCCAAAAAACAATTGTTTTCTCATGTCATTGCTGTCAAAACTTTCGTATAACGCAGTATCCACTGAACAATTATTGTCTGCATTGAAAATCATTGAGCCTCCCATTACAGTGTGCCAGATAACTTCATCATTGAACTGTTTAAAAGGTACGCCTGTGTTTTTAATAGTATGGTAATTCATCAGCACATTGTATTGCGACAAAGCCTTGTCGGCATATTGAAATGATCTGTCGTAATCAGACATGCTCAAATACACTCTTGATAACAGGGCTGCGACGGCCAGTTTACCCGGCCGGGTTTTATAATCCGGCAAAGGAGGTAATAATTTTTCGGCCTCCAACAGATCGGCAATGATCTGGTCGTAAGTTTCCTGAACCGTTGAACGGGCTATACCCAGCGTAACATCTGATCTTTTTCGTAATGGAATGCCCAGGTCGGTTTTTGCTGTAGCAGGATCATACACTTTACAGAATAATTGCGCTAATTGAAAGAAAGCATGCGCCCGATGAAAATAGGCTTCGCCTGTTGCCCGTAAACCTGCCGGTGAACCCTTTTCAGCTCCAAGGCGGTTAATTCCTTCCAGCACTGTGTTGGCATAGTAAATGGTGGTATAGCTCAAATTCCAGTCGTTAACAGTGCCGCCTTCAAAAGGGTCCTGGGCCCATATATAAGAATATTTGCAAACGGCGTTAAAGTTTGTCCATGCATTTTCGGTTGCATAATAGTTGTCAGATCCTGTCTCTGCCAGAAAAGTAGTGTAATTAAAGTAATTCTGATTGTCGAGCAACATCTGGTAATAGGCAATCGTTTCCGGGATGATCTGTGTTGAATCGGGTTTGGTATTGAGTTTATCTTTTTTACAAGCCAGTAACCCTAACGCAGAATAAATGAGCAAAACAATTTTCTTCATATAGATGCGTGTTTTATTATTTAAAATCAGCCTTAATTCCAATGGTATAGCTTCGAGGGGTTGCATAGCCGGAAATAAAATCCGGATCGAGCCCCAGTTTATTTGCTTTCCATAGTAATGCAACGTTGTTTACATAGAAGTACAGCCGGATAGTGGTTGCGGGTATATGGCGCCATTCCGTTTTATTGAACTCATACGTGATCTTGATATCCTGTAATCGAATATTATCCGCTTTATGAACATTAATGGCGGCGTTGGTATAAAAAGCATCCCGCGCTGTATTGGTAACATATTTCATTGAGGGCACCTGGGTAGTTAATTCATCGCCGCTTTCTTTCCATCTTTTTGCATAATCCTTATGCATGTGGCCTGTATTGAATAAAGCGTAATAAGAAAGAGAGGGTGCTCTGAAATAATAACCCAGGCGGTAGGCGATGTTGAATAACAACGTTACTCTTTTTTTATAAGTAAACGTATTGGCAATAACACCGGTCGATGTTGGCAGGGCAGGGCCATGCGCTACTAATTTGTCAATAGGCAGGTTGTTTAACAATGTATAATCTTTACTGATCTTATTATCGGCTATGCCGCGGGGATCGCCATCATTCGGATCGAGCCCGGCCCAGGGATAACTATAGATATAATGCAACGGTTTACCAACTACCGGCGTTATGTTACCACTTGATCCGCCGCCCGATTTTGCAATGGTAGCGCCGGGGAATGTATCGCTGTAATGCGTTATTTTGTTGGTATTGTAATTATAGATCAGCCTGGTGGTCCATTTGAAATTGCCATTCAGGATCTTGGCATTGATCTCTACTTCTGCCCCCCGGTTAATCATTCCTGCGCCATTGGCCAGAAATCCACGCATGCCTTGTCCGGCCAAACCGGCACTGGGAGCTACCTGGCGCATTTCCATCAGGTTGTCTGCTTTTTTTGCGTAATACTCAATGGCGCCTGTTACCCGGTGATTAAGGGAAGCAAAGTCAATGGCCACATTCAGGGTGTTCGATCTTTCCCAGCCCAGGTAAGGGTTGTTAGGGTTGTTGATAGCGGCCGATCCCAGGCCAAGCGCATTAACCGGTAACAGGTCAACACTTAAAATGGCCGGAACATTCCGGTTTGCATTTCCGCCGGAGCCATAAGTTGCGCGCAACTTAAGGTCGCGCAGCCAGTATATACTGTAAAAATCTTCTTCACTGATCTTCCAGGCCATACCTACTGAGCCCAGCAAAACATTTTTATTATTGAATGCACTGCCGAAAAAATTAGCCTGATCGATCCGGCTGCTTGCAGAAATTATATACCTGCCGGCATAGGAATAGGAGGCGTTCATGAAATAAGAGATCGTTTCATCTCTGGTTGTTTTCGAATCGTCAATATTAGGTATAGTGCTTTTGGGCCGCAAATTCTGGAAAATGGGAAGCGGGGTCTTATAATCGAGGTTGCCGCTATTCGTATTTTTATTGGTACTGTATCCATAAAATCGTTTAATGACCTCTGTATTGGTAACACTACCGGTTTCGCTACCGATTATAGCCGCTATAGTATGTTTGCCAAAACTGGTGTCAATATTGATCTGGAATCTTGAACGGATACTTAACAGGTTCGCATTGATTTCATCGAAAATTGAACCGCGGGGAATGCCATACTTTTTATCACCGGTTGCCAATGGGTTGAAATACTTATTGATCAGATCCCGGGTAAAGTAAAGGTCTTCCGATTGCAGGTTCCTGGTGTTGGTCAGCTGCTTTTCTACCTGCAGTTTTCCTTCAATACGCAGTCCTTTGTACAAATAATATTGGGCGCCAAAATTGAACAGGATATCGTTCAGGCGGGTGATATTATTGGCTGAACGCAGGTCCTGTAAAGGACGATAATTCCAATCCAGGGCAGCCTTTGTAGTGTCTTTATATCTTTGCGAAATTTCACGCGCTACCACGGCCGGGTTTCCGTCATCGTCTGCCAGCCGTGCATACGGATATATTTTGCGGTTATGCATAGTAACTGAGCTGATACCGCCATTGTGGTTGGATGATTTGCTATCGGTAAGGAAGAAGCTGGTTTGCATCTCCAGCTTTTCGATTGGATAAAATACATTATTGAAGCCGATATTAAATCGTTCGTAGCTGTTACGGGTGAGTGGACTGTTGCTTTTTTTCCAACCAGCCAAAAAACTGATAGCGCCTTTGGGACCACCGCGGCTTACCGTTAATGAATATTGCTGATTCACACTTTGCTGGAAATAATATTTATTTAGATCCCTGCGAATATCATTGGCTGATAACGCATCTATTTGCCGGGCAGAATCTGCGGCATCAATAATACCAGCCCGCCGTTTGGCAAATATGTCTACGCCTGGTGTAGTGGCCGGCCTGGTGGTTGTATTTGTTAACGTGGCATCATAATGCTTGTTCCTGAATAAAAACTGTTCTACGTTCAAATAATCGCTGGCCCCCATATAGTTTGGGTCATTAAATGCATTATACTTTTCTCCAATTGTGGTATTTATGTTAAGCTCTGTACGCAGGGGGTCATTTCTCTTTGATCTTTTCGTACTGAGGTTGATAACTCCGTTTGCAGAAATAGCACCCCAAATAGATGAAGCTGCGGCATCCTTCATTACAGTAACGTAATCAATGTCGTCTGGATTAATATTTCTAATATCGCCATCATATGGGAAGCCATCTTTAGCCAACTCGGGCGATCGGGAGGAAAGGATCGTGCTTTGCCCCCTGATATTGAACGATACTTTTTTCGACTGATTTGTTGCATTGGGTTGAAAGTCGAGTCCGCTTGCTTTATTACGCAATAAGTCATTGATATCGCCATTCACACTTTTATTTTGTGACTCGTTACTGATAATGCTAAACGATCCTGTAGCTCTTTCTTTAGGTATTTTTTGGTAACCGCTATTGGCAATTACTGTTAGGTCGGCAAAACCTGCCGGAGTTCCATACAATTGACATTCTATATAATAGCCATGCTCTTTAATTTTTATCGTTTGCTTTTCATAACCTACAAAACTGATTTCTAATTCTGCATTCTCGTCAACAACCTTAATAGTAAAATATCCGTAATCATCTGCTGTTGTTCCCTGAGTAGTGCCCTTGATCATAATACTTGCGCCTGCGAGCGCCATCCCATTCTGATCAGTTATCTTTCCGCTAATGGGGATTTTTTCCGGTGCCTTTTTACTACTATCTTTATTAGTAATGCGCTCTGCTTTATAAAGAGTAATGAGATTGTCGGAGATATCATATTTGAAAGGCTGATTGCGGCAGATTGAATCCATCAATTGTTTTATTGGCATCTTTGTTACCTTCATGGTAATTGGACTGGCATTTTCAATGTCCGCATCACTGTAAAATACCGGGATCTCGGTTTGTTGCCAGATAATTGTAATTATCTTTTTAATTGTGACATTCTTTTCATCAAACGTTACAGTTTTGTCCGTTTGCGAATAACATACCGAATACCATGCACTTAATGTTAAACAGATTAAAATTGCTTTCATAATCGTTTAATTGACTTTTTAGAAAATCAGGATACTGTTTTAGTATAAGGTTAGTTAGCCGGTAGGCATACCGGAGGCGATCAATATAGGCAGGTGTCAAAGGTGGGTTAACCCTCTTCGAACGGTCAAATACATGTTAAACTATTCCACTCCCTCCTGGTAAGTGGATAAAAAATGTTGCTGCTATTGCTGCGTTTGCATAGCATGGTTTGTATTGCACGCGCAATGGAGCTATGCTTGGCCTGCACAATGGCAGGAAACGCAACGGCAGCCAGTTACATACATTTGCCGTCGTGAAACTTAAGGTTAATGGTAAAGGTTAATGATCGACATTTAGGCGCGTAGGAATAAATTATTAGCCTGCAGATGGGGGAGAGGAGGATAGTAAGTCAATAGCTCTACAATGAAATATCGCCTAATTCACTTCCTTCCCTGTGCAATCCCATTTAAATACAGTTCCCCGTGTTCAATTGGGTGCAGAGAAATAATAACATATTCCGGATAGGTTACCCGGATAGGTTCTGATTAGTATAATTGCAAGTCACATCTTTCTTAATAAATTCCGGCGAAAACAGTCCTGGCTTTCGCCTTTAAAAGCCAGACGGTTGGCAGACTGCTATAACCGGAATGGAAGAACGAATGTTTAAGGCTTAGGACTTATCGTAAAACTTCTTTTTCCTTCATAAATGTCAAATTTCACACCGCTGGTCATTTCCACTTTTTCCAGGATCTTTGACAATGGCATATTGCGCATGATCCTTCCACTGAATGTTTTATCGGATAGTCGTTTATCAATTACGAAATAAACATCGTACCACCGGGCTATCTGCTTTATCACAGTTGCCAGGCTGTCACGGTCAAAATAGAAATAGTTCTTTTTCCAGGCCACTACCTTGTCTATATTAACCTCCCTGGCAATATCAATATCTCCGGTTGCTTTCCACAATACACCCTGCTGCCCGGGCTCGCTAAGAACTACGTTCTTTCCATTCTTAATTCTTACTTTACCTTCTAATAAAGTAGTGGTAATGTTCTTTTCATCTTTATACGCGTTTATATTGAATTGAGTGCCGAGCACTTCAACTTCTTCACTGGTATTGCCTGCAGAGTCTTCAACTGTTACTAAAAATGGCACTTTCTCTCCCTGATTTTGTGCCAGCGGCTTAATTTCAAAGAAAGCTTCTCCTCTGATCTTCACCCGTCGTTCCTTATTACTGAAGGAAACCGGGTAATTAATGGAAGATGCTGCATTCAGCCAAACCTGGCTTTCATCGGGCAATACAACACGGTAAGTTTGCCCATTTTCCGTTTTGAGGGTATTATAAAGAATATCATCCCCTGTATTTGTACGATTAGTAACATTATATACCAGTTGCCCATCGGCATTGTTAATTATATCAGTTCCGCCTTGTTGGGCTATTTGTCCAGGGGCCATGCTATCCAATACGATCTGTCGTCCATCGGCCAGGGTTAGCGTAGCTTTTGAGGAACCTGGCGCAATATCAGTTTGCAGTTGATCCTGGTTTTCATGTATAGTTGCTGTTTTCCCAGATCCCTTCTCATCATTAAACCAGAAATAAAGTGCAAAAGAAAGTACGATCAATATGGAAGCTGCGATTGTTGCGATAGTTACCCCTGTCCAAAGGCGTTTTGTTTTTTGATTACGTTTTATTTTTTCATTTACAAGTTCTCTTCCATTTTCCAGATCCATCACATGAGCATGCATTTTTGCAAGGGCTTCGTTCTGATATGCAGAATCGGTCATGTTGTCGAAAAACTCCCTGTTTTCAGGCCTGGTAAGCCATTCATTCAAAACGATTTGCTCATTTTCGGTTAATTCCCCTTGAATATGTTGATATATTAAATGTGGTATGGTGTTCTGGTCTATGGACATAATTGCTCAGCTTTGCATTTGCTGTAAGTATAAATTTTACGGCACCCCGCAAACTGGCTTCACATATACTTACTTTTAAGAAGGAACGCATTCAATTACTTTTTGTACTACCCTTTTTTTAAAAAAAAATAGCGGTGGTGTAAATACCGCTTTAATTTTTAAAAATTTTACAGGAAATAATAATGAGTAAAATGATTAAGTCTTTGTCTTTGAATGCGATGCGCAATAATTCCATAGCCCTTGCATTATGCCCCTTTACTGTATTGGGCGAAATATTTAATAACCTGGCCACTTCATCTCTGGGTATCCGTTCCAGGTAAGTGAGTTTAAATACTTGTTTCATTTTTTCGGGCAATTTGTCTATTTCCAGGTAGAGTTTTTGGATGATTTCCGCTTCATAAGCAGGTAGCTCCATATTGTCTTCAGAAAACGGCTGAATGTATTTCAGGTAATTATCGTACTTGATCTTTGTTTTCTGCTTTCTTAAATAAGAGATACAGGCATTTTTTATAATGGCAACTAGATAGTTTTTTATATCGCCCTTGCTTTTGAACGCATCCATTTTGCCATATAATTTGGCAAAACATTCTGCCACAATATCCTGCGCTTCATCTTTGCTTGATACCAGCGATTGGGCATAAAAGCATAGCCAGGGATATAACTCATTAAAAACATCTTTGAATGAAAATGGCTGCCCGTTTTCAGCAGGAGTAAGGAATTGATTGTCATCCATAAATTGTTCTTTTCTTTTAAGGTAGTAACACCCAGATATAATATAAATGGATACCCCTCAGGTATTGCAACACACTTTTGTTGGATACAATAGATTAAACGGGAATGAACGGGAATGCTTGGTTGGTAATATAACAGGCAATATTACACACAATTTCGATGACTATACATTACCATTTAGTAGTATTTTATAGCCGTTCTATATATTTTATAACACTTATTAATTATGCAACCTTAATAATTGTAATGAAAATAATATACAGGTTATTTTAATTCAGTGGTTTGTTGATTATTGGCAATATAAGTGTAGATGTTCTTACCGGTTATTAATAAAAATGGGGCCATTGGTATAGCGGCCCCATAGTTAACGTGTTTGCGGGTTAAAGATTTCAGTACTTCTTCGCTCAAACGGCTGTACCTGATATTTGCAGCGGGTATCTGGGTATCCGGCAATATTTTTGACAATTAATTTTACCACCGCACTGCTTCAAACTTCCAGCCCGGCACTACTTTTTGCATTTCTATTTCATCATCGCGTTTGGTTAATCCGCATTTTTTATAATTTTCATGAAGTCGTACCAGCGCCTTTTTATCAAGCTCTACGCCTAAACCGGGTGCTGAAGGAACAGCAACGGCGCCGTCTTCAAAGGCAAAACGGCCCGCACTGATCACCTCATCCGACTGCCAGGGATAATGCGTATCGAGGTCGTAGGGCAAATGGGGCAGGGCGGCTCCCAGGTGAACCATAGCCGCCAGCGATATGCCCAGGTGGCTGTTTGAATGCATGGAAAGACGCCGCCCGAACGTGCCGCATATTTTTGATAATTCCATAGAGGACCGTAACCCGCCCCAGAAATGATGATCGCTGAGAATAATATCTTCGGCGCCTATAGCAACACTGGCCGGTATATCGTCGAAGGAGGTGGTGCACATATTAGTCGCCAGCGGTGTTTTAAGCGCCTGCCGTACAAGCGACATATTTTTCTGACCTCTCGTAGGATCTTCAAGGTATTCGATGATGCCTTCCATTTTACGGCCGTATTGGATAGAAGTTTCAACCGTCCACAAAGCATTTGGGTCAATACGTAATGGAATATGCGCGCCAAAGGCTTCGCGTAAGGCAAATATGGCGGCTGTTTCCCGGGCCGGTTCAAATACACCGCCTTTTAATTTAATAGAACGGAAACCGAATTCATTACACATGGCTTTTGCCTGTTGTACAATTCCTTCGGGGTCCAGCGCTTTAGCCTGACGGGCGGCGCTCCATCCCGTGGCCTCTTCATCGATGTTAAATCCCAATTCACCGCCGGCGCCTTCGTACTTATAAAAAAGATAGGCCGCAAAGGGAACACGGTCGCGCATCTTGCCACCCAGCAGGTCAACCACCGGCAGGCCGGTAATTTTTCCTATGATATCGAGGCAGGCCACTTCAATAGCGCTGAAAATATGCACCAGCTTTCGCTGGTCCCAGGGCGTATCGCCGCGTTGCGCGGCAGTTTCTTTGCCGAAATAATTCTCCAGCTCGCGGCCAATGCTGTTTAGCTGTATGGGCGATTGTCCTATTATTAAAGGACGGGCCGATTCAAGGGCCTCGTTGATGCTTATATTACCCGGAATTTCACTTACGCCCGAAATATTATCATCAGTGATCAGTTCAACAATGGTGCGCAATGCATAAGGCGCGTGTAAGCCTGCTGCATTCAATAAGGGTGGATCTGTAATAGCTATTGGCGTTACGATCATTTCCCTGATGCGGGGGGCATTTTTTATTTTCATATGAAGGTATAAACTAAGAGTTGGATTTAATGATTCTAATCGGGTGGCGATAGGCCGTTACCGGTTACCGGTTTCCAGGCCCCTGGTAACTATTGTATTCCCGACAACTGTTGTATGAGCCAGGCAATAGCGCTGTGGTCCCATTCGCCTTTGCCCTGTGCTATCAATGCATCCATATGCGCACTAACCTGTGCAGTGCCATATAACGGAACCGAAAAATCTTTTCCGGCCTGCAGCGCGATATTCATATCTTTTCGATGCAGTTTTATTTTGAAGCCGGGCGTAAAGTTTTCTTCAATGATCCTTTTACCATGTAAATCGAGTATGCGGCTTTGCGCAAAACCACCCAGCAGCACTTCACGCATTTTCTCCAGATCAACGCCTGCTTTTTTCGCCAGGGCAAAGGCTTCGGCCACGGCATTTATGGTCATGCCCACGATCATCTGGTTGCAGGCTTTTGTCATTTGTCCGGCGCCTGCTTCTCCGATGTGCACAATATTCTTTCCCATTGCTTTGAACAGGGGCAGGGCCCGCTCAAAAGCAGCGGCGGTACCGCCCACCATTATAGAAAGAGAAGCTGCTGTAGCGCCTACCTGTCCGCCCGATACGGGGGCATCCAGCGCTTCAACGCTTTTTGATTGTAACAACTGAAAAACTTCTTTGGCGGCCGACGGCGCAATGGTGCTCATGTCGATAAACAAACTCCCGGCCTTTACGCCTTCCAATATTCCTTCCTGCCCGGTAACTACTTCCAGTACTTCGGGCGAATCGGGCAGCATGGTGATAATAATGTCACATTCCTGCGCTATGGCCTTACCGGTAGCCAATACCCTGGCGCCTGCTTCAACCAGTTCTGCAGCGGCTTTACTTTTTTGCAATACACATACAGGATAACCTGCTTTTACCAGGTGCAATGCCATGGGCTTACCCATGATGCCTAATCCAATGAATCCAATCTTTTCCATATTGATGCTTCACTTTAAATTTTAAAATTTCTTCCAAACCCTCTAATAAATGTCGGGTATTGAATGTTGAATCTCGAATGTTGAAGAAAAAAACACCTTCTACATTCATCATTGCACATTTGCTATTCCATATTAAACCAATGGCAACAACTTAGCTGCAATCATAATAAGGATCAATCCCGCAAGTCCCATCACCAGCAGCATAGGTGCAAATGCTCTTAATGTTTCTCTTTCGGTAAGGTTGCTCATTTTACAGATGAGCCAGAACCCGGCATCATTCATCCATGGTATTAATTTCGATCCACAGCCAATGGCCAGCCCTAAGTACAATGGATGATAAGGCAGATCCGTATTATGTGTTAATCCAGATAAAATGCCTGATGCTGTTATCAGTGCCACCGTGGCCGATCCCTGCGCTGTGCGCACAATGGCGGTAATAAAAAACGCCATCGGTATCAATGCCATCTGATAATCTTTTGTCCACAGGGCAATGCGCTGGCTGATGCCCGTTTGCTGCAGCATACCGCCGAACGCGCCGCCGGCTGCAATGATCAGTATAATGCCGCCCGCGCTGATTACGGCTCCCTGAACAAATGCGCTTAAACCGGCCCTGCTTTCTTTTTTGTGTACCCTCAGAATTAATAATGCTATGAGCGCTCCAATGACAAGGGCAATATTTCTGTCGCCCAGGAATTTTATTACTGCTGCCAGTTTTTGTACAAACAACGAAGAAGATACCGTGGCGGTTTTGCCGCCGTGTATTGAGTGCAGTGCTGTATCGGCGCAGATAAACACCAATGGTATCAGCAGCGGCAATAACGACAGCCATAGGGGCGGAAGCTGTTTTGTTTCCTGTAACGAAACCGACCTGATATCTTCCAGTTTTGCATCGATTGAATCCCTTACTTCAACGGGCCATTTTTTGTTTACCCACACGGCGTAATAATAACCTGCTGTAATGGTAAAAAGTCCCAGTATAATGCCGGCGATCATCATGGTGCCCATGGCAATATGCATTTCGCCTGCAAGGAACAAAGGCCCCGGGGCCGGTGGCACCAGTGAGTTGGCCATAGCTGCGCCGCCGGCGATGGCAAGAATGAACAGCAGGTAATTTTTCCCCATGCGTATGCTGATCGTTTTCCCCAGCGGCGTCATGAGTAAGATAACGGCATCAAAGAACACGGGAATGCCCACAAAAAAACTGCTTATTATAAATGCTACCGGCGCTTTTTTTAAACCAGTAAGCCGTAAAACCGATCGTACAATGCGTTCTGCGCCGCCACTTTCCAGCAAACATTTTCCGATAATGGCTGCCATGGCTATGATGATGCCTATTTTTGAACAGGTATTGCCAAACTCCAGCGCCACTCTTTCACCGGCGCTCCGGTTCGCTTGTTGAAGGGCTGATGCCACCGTAGCGCCTTTCGATAATGCGTATTGCTCAACTGCCGAAGCGGGTGTCATAATAGCAACCACCAGCGCCCCCAGTAAAAGGGCAAGGAACGGTTGCAGTTTTAGCCAGATGATGCCACCGGCTACTATGATGATACCGACAAATAATATAACGGCAGGTTCTGTAATGAATAACATCATGACAGGCCGGTTTTTCCTGAGCTTCTCATTGTTTGTAATGTATTGGCCATGTTGCGGGCGGCATCGGCTACAAAGGTGGCGTCGGCGCCACAGGCGATCATGCGTATGCCCATGCTGTTGTAGCGGGCATATTCGGCAGGATTAAAGAATAATATGCCCGTTGCCTTGCCAGCCTTATTGGTGGCATTCACTGTTGCCTTTACCGCATCGATGAACAGCGGATGATCGAACTGGCCAAAGATGCCGAGGGCCATGGTTAAATCGGCAGGGCCAATAAATAAAACATCAATGCCATCCAGGGCGGCAATTTCATCGAGGTGGTCAAGCACTTCGGTAGTTTCTATCTGAACAATGCCAACTATATTTTCCTTTGCCTGTTGATAGTAGTTTTGAAAATTTTGTCCGAATGCGGTGGCCCGAACCATTTTGGCAACACCGCGGGTGCCATCGGGCGGATAATGCAATCCGCTGGCTACAGCAGCCGCTTCTGCTGTATTGGTAATGCGGGGGCACATAATGCCTTCAGCGCCCATATCGAGTATGCGATGTATTCGTTGCCGCTGAGAGCTTTCGATGCGTACCACAGCAGCGGCCGGTGTATGTTCCAACGCCTGTAATTGATGATAAACATCCTTTTCGGTTCCCGCGCCATGCTCAAGGTCTATCAGCACCCAGTCGAATCCTGATAATCCTACAATCTCTGCAGTTACCGAACTGCCTAAATTCAGCCAGCAGCCATGCAGCGTGGCGCCCTGTTGCAGTTGTTTTTTTAAATTCTTCATATGGACAAGCTCCTGTGGTAAAGGATCACCTAAATTAAAGAGATATAAATTACGTAATTACCTCATTCTACCAGAATGATTAGCTTATTTGGCGTTTAGACGAAGGCAAAGAGGTAAAAAGGGCAAGGATAGGAGGCAAAAAGGCATAGAGCATAGAATTTAGAAAACTCTATTTTGTTGCCTTCGCTACATACTGCCATCATGTAACCGCCTGTTTTTATTATTGAGATTAACACAAACGCCAACAGTATACTAGTCACCGCTTAACTTATTTAGCACAATTTGCTTACCCTGTAAAAAGATCGCAATACGTTATACCTGAATAAAAATCATTTTATATCAATAGAAGCAGATCCTGACAAAAAAAATGCGATCAGTATCACAACTAATTCACCTAAATTTTATACTGCAGATAGCATAAAGGTTGGCAGTACATTTGAACAATTGGTCAATAAATACGATGGGTTAATATTCCTGGATGGAGATGGCGGAGAACTGTCTGCTTATCTCAAGAAAGAAAATATCGTATTTCAAATGCCAGACTTAGCCTTCAAGGATGGGTTTAATTATGACAATAGAAAAAGAAAGCTCGAAAAGTCTGTACTGCTTAAGAATGTAAAGAATAAAAAGGTGAAGGTGCAATTTATAAAGGTTGAAAATTATCCTCGATTTTAACATTGGCAGAAGAATGTATCCAAGTACACCGTAATAGAAGATTTTTAGCCCTGCGATAGCGGGCTTTCTGCTCAATTTATTAATCAATATCATACGACGTAATATAATTAAAGGGTCTCCTGCAAAGAAGACCCTTTAATTATATTACGTCCTAAGACGAATTACAAAAACTTCAACACTTCTTCGCCAATCGCGTCTGTACCTAATATTTTGTTGGCCAGAGTTTGTGCATCGGCGATATCGCGGGTGCGGAAACCTGCTTTCAACACTTTATCTACTGCACTGATAACCGCTTCTGATTCGGCTTTCATGCCAAATGAAATATCCAGCAACAATGCGGCTGATAATATAGATGCCAGCGGATTGGCTACGCCCTTACCGGTAATATCATGCGCTGAACCGTGAATGGGTTCGTATACGCCTGTTCCATCGCCAACTGAAGCTGATGCCAGCATACCCATTGAGCCTGCAATTTGCGATGCTTCGTCGGTAAGGATATCACCAAACAGGTTGGCGGTTACCACCACATCAAATCGACGGGGATCTTTTATCAGCAGCATAGCCGTAGCATCTACAAACTGATGCTCCACTTCTACATCGGGGTAATCCTTTGCTACTTTCTGGATCACTTCGCGCCACAGGCGGCTGGTTTCAATTACATTGGCTTTATCTACAGAGCATAATTTCTTTCTTCTGGTACGGGCAGCTTCAAATGCTTTGCGGGCAATGCGTTCTACTTCGTAACGGCTGTATTCAGCAACATCGTAAGCGGTATCGCCATTGTTCTTTCTGCCTTTCTCACCAAAATAAATATCACCGGTAAGCTCGCGGAAGAATAAGATGTCGGCGCCTTTTAATATTTCGGGTTTAATGCTGGATGCACCCAACAATTCATCGAATAATTTAATGGGACGTAAGTTGGCATACAAGCCCAGTTCTTTACGCATTTTCAGCAGTCCTTGTTCAGGACGTACTTTGGCAGACGGGTCGTTATCGTACTTGGGATGCCCTACAGCGCCAAACAACACGGCATCTGATTTGCGCATTTTCTCAAGTGACTCATCCGGCAGGGGATTTCCAGTTGCTTCAATGGCCACGTGACCGATCAATGCTTCGTCGTATGTAAATGTGTGTCCGAATTTTGCAGCGATCTTATCTAAAACTTTTTTACCAACTGCGGTAACTTCCTGGCCTATTCCATCTCCAGGTACAATTAAGATTCTTTTATTTGCCATATTTTAATTTTTAAAGGCATAAAGGCAACAAGGCATAAAGGCATAAAGGAAATACAATAAGCCACAGCCTGTCTTATTTATCCTTTTACTCTTAAATTTTTTTTATTAAAGCTATCAACATATATTCAATTTCCTTTGCTTCATTAAACAAAGCATTGAATTTTTCTGCTGCAAGATACTTCAGGTTAGCTGCAATTTCAATTTGTGTTTGCAATTCAAATAAAGAACCTGTAGCAATTTGTAAAAAACGCTTATAATCGGCTGTAGAATTTCTTCCATAACCCTCGGCAATGTTGCTTGGGATTGATATTGCACATCGCCGTAACTGGCTCGTAGCGAATATAATTCATCTGTTGGAAATGACTTTGAGGCTGAATAAATGTCAGTAACTAATATCATTGACTTTTGCAAAACAATCAAATCTCTATAAGTTCTTACGTTTGTCATGCTTGCAAGTTTGGGTTAAAAATGTTAGCCCACTCGCAATCCTCATTAAAATGTATTCCCCCGTTGCCTCTATGCCTTTATGCCTCGTTCCCTCTATCCCTTAAATAAGATTCAACATCTTCTGCGTCGCCTTTATCGCTGCAACCGTTTGATCGCTATCCAGCCCGCGGGTCTTGAATTCTTTCCCGTTAGCGCTTTTCCAGGTAATAACGGTCTCGCACAAGGCATCTGTTTTGCCCCCGGGCGGAATACGCACTGCATAATCCGTTAACACAGGCAGGTCCTGTTTCAACTTTTTATATACTTTCTTCAGCGCATTCATAAAGGCATCGTATTGTCCGTCGCCTTGCGCATGCTCTTCATGTAATTCGCCGTTGATCGAGATCTTCAGTGTTGCCGAAGGATGGAGGCTTTTGGTATGGGTGAGTACGTAATTATCGATCCGTACTTTTTCTTCAATGTTCTTGCTGTCGATCACATCGGAAATGATATACGGCAGATCGGCCTGTGTAACCACTTCCTTCTTGTCGCCCAGTTCAATAATGCGCTGCGTTACCTTTTTCAGATCGGGCTCACTTAACTGAATACCCAATTGCGCCAGGTTATTTTCAATATTGGCCTTGCCGCTGGTTTTGCCGAGTGCATACTTGCGCTGGCGGCCAAAACGCTCCGGCATCAGGTCGCTGAAATATAATTTGTTCTTTTTATCGCCATCGGCATGGATGCCCGCTGTTTGCGTGAACACGTTTTCGCCCACCACCGGTTTGTTAACCGGTATGCGGAAACCCGAAAAGGTTTCTACCAGCTTGCTTACGCGGTACAGCGATGCTTCTGCCACCGAAGTTTTTACTTCCGGTAAAAAATCGTTCAGCACGGCAACCGCACTGGCAAGAGGCGCGTTACCCGCTCTTTCTCCCATACCATTAATGGTAAGATGAATGCCATGCGCGCCGGCTTTTACGCCTTCCAGTACATTGGCAGTGCCCAGGTCGTAATCATTATGTGCATGAAAATCAAAATGTGTATTGGGATAGCGTTCTACAATAGCCGAAATGTATTCTTTTACTTCCGAGGGGGTAAGTACACCCAGGGTGTCGGGTAACATGACGCGTTTGATCGGCAGCTTTTGCAGAAAATCGAGATATTGAAATACGTACTCCCGCGAGTGGCGCATACCATTGCTCCAGTCTTCGAGGTATACGTTGCTTTCCAGTCCTTTTTTCCTGGCCAGGCTGATCACTTCCGCTACTTCAGCAAAATGTTGCTCGGGTTTTTTCTTTAACTGGTGGGTGAGGTGGTTGAGCGAGCCTTTGGTAAGCAGGTTCATCACTTTGGCGCCGGCCTGCTGCATCCATTGAATAGACACATCGCCATCGACAAAGGTGAGCACCTCTACCCGGTTTAATAAACCATTGGCCTTTGCCCATTTGGTAATGGCTTTTACGGCGGCCAATTCACCTTCACTTACACGCGCCGATGCAATTTCAATGCGGTCAACTTTTACTTCTGTTAAAAGCAGTTGGGCAATCGTTAGCTTTTCGGTAGGGGAGAACGACACGCCGCTGGTTTGTTCACCATCGCGGAGTGTGGTATCCATAATCTCTATGCGTCGCTGGTCACTAGACATACTAAATGAGGAATGAGGAATTAAAAATTAAAAATGAAAAAGTAAAACTCCGGGCTTTTACTTTTTCATTTCTTATTCCTCATTATTAATTTTTAATTTCTAATAGATGCTATTTACTGCGAATGACTGGATATCAGATTTCAGGCTTTGCAGAAAATCGATATCATCGAAGCCATTCATCATATTGTGCTTCTTGTAGCCATTGATCTCAAATGATTCTGATGCACCGCCAACGATGGAGATCTTTTGCTCGGCCAGGTTTACTTCCAGCTCCGTTTTGGGATTGGCTTCTATTGCTTTGAATATCTGATCGAGGAACGATTCGCTTACCTGTACCGGTAATATGCCAATGTTCAATGAATTGTTCTTGAAGATATCGGCAAAAAAGCTGCTCACTACGCAACGGAATCCATAATCGTAGATGGCCCAGGCGGCGTGCTCACGGCTACTTCCACTTCCGAAGTTTTTACCACCTACCAGTATTTTACCGGTGTAAATGGGATTGTTCAGTACAAAATCTTTTTTAGGCGTGCCGTCACCTTCAAAGCGCCAGTCGCGAAACAGGTTATCGCCAAATCCTTTGCGCTCGGTGGCTTTTAAGAAACGGGCCGGAATGATCTGATCGGTATCTACGTTCTCGATAGGCATAGGTACCGCGGTGCTCTTTAGTACTGTAAATTTATCGTAAGCCATTGTTCTGTTTGTCGTTTGTTGTTTGTGGTTTGTAGTTACTGTTTCTGGTTTATTGTTTTTAGTTTCTGGTTGTTCCCGTTCAAACGACCGGAAGGCTTCAATCACTCCGCGAGTGCGGCAATAATGAACCATAAACTATAAACCAAAAACTAGAAACTGCATTTAGATCAACTCTCTCGGATCGGTAACAAATCCTGTGACCGCAGCTGCAGCCGCTACCAGCGGACTGGCCAGCATGGTTCTTGCGCCGGGACCCTGACGACCTTCAAAGTTGCGGTTGCTGGTGCTCACAGCGTATTTGCCGGCGGGGATCTTGTCATCATTCATCGCCAGACAGGCTGAACAACCGGGTTGACGCAACTGGAAGCCGGCTTCTGTAAGAATATCCAGAATGCCTTCTTCTTTAATTTGCTGTTCAACGATGTGCGAACCGGGCACTATCCAGGCTGTAACATGATCGGCTTTTTTACGGCCTTTTATCACAGAAGCAAACGCGCGGAAATCTTCAATACGGCCGTTGGTGCAACTACCAATGAACACATAATCAACTTTCTTGCCCAGCATGCTTTCTTCTTCATGGAAATCCATATAGGCTAACGATTTGTCGAAGCTGGCCTGGCCGCTGCCAATTTGTTCTGCACTAGGAATGCGTTTGGTAATGCCAATACCCATACCCGGATTGGTTCCGTAGGTGATCATGGGTTCAATTTCGGAAGCGCTGAAAGTATGTTCTTTATCAAAGAAAGCGCCTTCTTCGGTTTTCAGCGATTTCCAGAAAGCCAACGCTTTATCCCAGGCTTCGCCTTTGGGCGCTTTTTCGCGGCCTTTAATATAGGCGAATGTGGTTTCATCAGGAGCGATCATCCCACCACGGGCGCCCATTTCAATACTCATATTACAAACGGTCATCCTACCTTCCATGCTCATGTTCTCAAAAACATCACCGGCAAATTCTACGAAATAACCGGTTGCACCGGCAGCGGTGAGTCTTGAAATAATAAACAGCACCACGTCTTTGGGCGTAATGCCTTTACCCAGCTTGCCGTTTACGTTAATGCGCATTTTCTTGGGGCGGGGCTGCATAATACATTGGGAAGAAAGTACCATCTCAACTTCAGAAGTACCGATACCAAATGCAATAGCGCCAAATGCACCATGGGTAGAAGTATGCGAATCGCCGCAAACGATGGTCATACCCGGAAGGGTAATACCGTTTTCGGGACCCACAACGTGCACAATACCATTTTTAGGATTGCCCAGTCCCCAGTGTGAAATACCATATTTAGCCGAATTGCTTTCCAGGGCCTTCAACTGATTGGCAGATAATGCGTCCTGAACGGGCAAGTGCTGGTTAATGGTGGGGGTGTTATGATCGGCTGTTGCAAAGGTTTTCTCGGGGAACATCACTTTCAATCCCCGGCTTTCCAGGCCCAAAAATGCTACCGGGCTGGTCACCTCATGAATAAAATGCCGGTCAATAAACAACACATCGGGGCCATCTTCTATATGCCTGACCACATGCGAATCCCATACTTTGTCGAATAATGCAGCGGGGGTTTTGCTCATTTTATATAATTTAAATCAAGTTGCAAAATTCTTAAAATATAGTCAGATTATAAGGGTTTTATGTGTGTTTTTTCTAATAGTGAGGTTAAAAATGAAAAAACATCAAATTCTGGGTGAATATGTTGACAAATATTCAAACAATGTGCTGATTGCATGTATACAAAAAGCGCAGAACCTATATAATATTATGGGAGATTGACATATCGGATACAGTTTCAGCCAATTTCATTTTTTTTCCTACCTTCAGGCTCTTCTAAGCAATCCCCCAACCAAATTTCATTCGAACCCGTTTGTTAGGTCTCATATTCACGCGAAAGTATGAGGCGACATGACCATTTGCTTATCTAATAAATTAACTGTTGAAAATGAAATTTGTTACGCTTGTCGTTTCCTGTCTTTTTTGTTGCCATAGCTTTTCTTATGCGCAACAACCTGCTTACAAAGATCCTAAACAACCCGTAGCCAAACGGGTAGCTGATCTGCTCTCCCGCATGACGCTGGAAGAAAAAGTGGCCCAGTTGCAAACCATGCACGCCGGCCGGCCCAAACTGGATGATAAATTATTTAATAATACGCCCAAATTAGATTCCCTGTACAAGAATGGCATGGGCATGATTAACCCGGCTTTTGACGAAACCATGGAAGTAACCATTGCCGCCCGCAACCGCTTGCAGGAATATTTACGTACGAAAACCAGGCTTGGCATTCCCATCATCTTTATAGATGAGGCCCACCACGGACTGGTACAGCGCCAGGTTGATGTGTTCCCGCATGGCATTGGTTTATCCTGCTCCTGGGATATGAACCTGTTGGAGAAAATATACACCCACGCCGCCAAACAGGCACGTGTACGGGGAACCAGTATGGTGCTGGCGCCTGTAGTGGATGTATGCCGCGACCCGCGCTGGGGGCGTACCGGTGAAACGCTGGGAGAAGATCCTTATTTATGCGGTATGCTGGGCAGCGCTATCGTAAAAGGTTTCCAGGGCAGCAACAATGGCGTAATTGCTCCCGATCATGTAGCGGCCACCCTAAAGCATTTCTCCGGACACGGCCAGTCGGAGAGTGGCACCAACCAGGCGCCCGCCAACTATTCTGTACGTGTTATCCGCGAAGCGCATATGGAACCGTTCCGCCTCTGTGTTAAATATGCCAACCCCGCCGGTATCATGGCTTCTTATAATGAAATAGATGGTATGCCTTCCCACGCCAATAAATGGTTGCTGAAAGATGTACTGCGCAAAGAATGGAGTTATAATGGCATTGTGGTAAGCGACTGGTTCGGGATCGATCAGTTGTGGAATAAACATTATATAGCGGTTGATCAAAAAGCGGCGGCGCTTAAAGCATTCAATGCCGGCGTAACTACCGACCTGCCTTATGGCGTTAATTACCGCCACCTGGGCGCGTTGGTAAAAGAAAACAAGATCAGTACAAAAGAGCTTGACAGCGCCGTAGCCAAAATACTGGAACTGAAATTCAGGCTGGGCCTGTTTGAACAAACGCAACCTATTGACCTGGAACTGGCCAAACAAAATGCAGCGAATACCGAAGGCCGTCAACTGGCATTGAAAATTGCCGAAGAGTCAATGGTACTTTTGAAGAATGCGCCATTTGGAACTGCAACTGGTAACCTGTTGCCGCTTAAGAAAGATCAATACAAAAAGATAGCAATAGTAGGGCCCATGGCAGCCGTAAACTTCCTGGGCGATTATTCAGGTTTGCCGAACAAAAATGTTTCGTTGCTCGAAGGCATAAAGAATAAAGCACAAGGTGCGGAAGTGTTGTATGCAAAAGGTTGCCGCATTACTGTAAATGGCGATTCCATCAGCCAGAACAATTACCAGTACATCGATACCATTATCTTTCCTTCAAAAGAAGAAAATGCGCAGTTGATCGATGAAGCAGTGAAGACCGCACAGCAGGCAGATGTGGCAGTGGTAGCCATAGGGGAGAACGAGCAATTGTCGCGCGAGGCCTGGGGACCCAATCACTTTGGCGATATGGCCGATCTGCGTTTGCAAAGCCAGCAGGAAGAACTGGTGAAAGCCATTGTTGCCACCGGTAAACCAGTAGTGGTTTATTTAATGCATGGCCGTCCGTTGGCCATACCCTGGGTGGTTCAGAATGTACCGGCTATTGTAGACGGCTGGTTTATGGGCGAAGAAGCCGGTAATGCTTTTGCTAACATCCTGTTTGGCGATGCCAATCCATCGGGAAAGCTTACGATCACCTATCCCAAATCAACCGGACAAGTGCCTGTTTTCTATAACCATAAACCCAGCGCGCGGTTCTTTGACTATGTAGCAGAAGAAAAAAAGCCCTTGTTCCCCTTCGGGCATGGCTTAAGTTATACGACTTATAATTATTCAAAACCCCGCCTGATAATGCCAACAACTACTGCAACTAAAAAGACCGGACTGGCATCCATGCCTTTGACTTCAATTCCTGAAGTGTATGGTACTGTTGAAGTAGACGTTACCAATACGGGCAGCATGAAGGGCGATGAAATTGTACAATTGTATATTCGTCAAAAAATAAGCAGTGTAACCAGACCTGTGAAGGAGTTGAAAGATTTTGCGCGCATTACCCTTGAGCCCGGACAAACCAAAACGGTTACCTTTACCATCGATGCCAGCAAGCTGGCTTATTGGAATGCCGAGATGCAATATGTCGTAGAAGATGGTATCTTTGAATGTATGGTAGGCCGCAATTCAACCGATGTACAAAAAGTAGAACTGAAAGTAGGAAAATAAAGAAGCTCACCTAAGATAAACACTACCAGAGTCCTGCCGTTGGCGGGACTCTTTTAATTGTGGGTAGTACGCTTAAAAAATTGCAGGCATAAAAATTGTTTTGTATCTTGCTGACATCCTCTTAGCTGTTAACATTGCATTATTCCTTCCTTAGTATCTATTTCGTCATAAGCTCATGTTGCACCATTAAAAAAAGCCCTGCTATCGATTGTTGCTGTGTTAACCCTTTGAATCAACATGAAAAATTTGTTTGTACCCCTGGTTGCCTGTAGCGTATTCTTTATTACCACTATGTTGGCGCATGCCCAGCCTGACATGAAAAAACAGGATTACAAAAATGTAGCAGCTCTGGCGAATGAGCCCGCCTCTTCTCCCCACAACACCATGGCCGATTTCCGGCATATTCCCATCAAAGCAGTCAGGAATTTTAAAAGCACCTGGCAGCATGTTGATAATGAAGCCTGGTATCAAATAAAAGACGGGTACCGGGCCCGGTTTACTGAAAACGGCGTGTTGTACCTGGTGACCTATGATAAGAAAGGCAAGTGGTTGCATACCATACGGCAGTACGATGAAGCCAAAATGGATAGGGACCTGCGCGCACAGGTAAGATCGGTTTATTTCGATTATAACATCCTGTTGGTAGAAGAAATTGAGCAACTTTTAAAGCCGCTAATATACGTTATTCACCTGGAGGACAAGACAAGCTTCAAAAACATCCGGTTTTGCGATCGCGAAATGACGGTAGTGTCGGAAATTCAGAAATTATGATTTCAATAAAATAATAGTTACTTTTGTTCCGCCTCTATCGAATGCTGCGCTAAATGACCACGCCCAGGTCCTTATTGGGTGGCTCGATTGTTTGCCCATTACTAATATTCTTCTTCCTGATTTGTGTTTCCCCAATATATGCATTTTTCTCATTAACTATTGAATAACCATACTTAAGCTGGAAGCATGGCATGGTTTCGGTTTCCGTTATTATATTCGCGAACCGAAAACAAACCAAAAGTCTTACCATGAGAACAACATGTATAGTGTTTTGCCTCTTGTTATCACTGTATTCAAATGCCCAGCAACCGGGTGAAACCGGGGGAACATCTACCTCACCAGCAGCGCCAGCGCCTGCACAAGCTCCGGAGAAAGATGCGCTGAAGTTCAACCTGAATGAAAGCGGAAGCCATTATTTTCAATTCACTGTAATGAACCAGACCTGGGTACGGTTCAATGAGAATAACCCATATACAACGGTTGAAAACAAACTAACAGACAATTCGTTTGATATTGGTCTGCGCCGGACCAGGATCCAGGCATTTGGACAATTGACAGATAAAGTATTTATCTATTTTCAATTTGGCATGAACAATTTCAACAGTCAGTTCAATATAGGTTCTAACCGGAAACTGGCGGCCTTTTTTCATGACGCCTTGTGTGAATACAAAGTGTCAAAAGGCAACCAGTTGAAAGTAGGTGGCGGTCTTACCATTGCCAATGGTTTATCGCGGTTCTCACAACCCAGCGTTAGCAGCATTATGACCATGGATGTGCCGGTGTTTGCGCAGTCAACCGTTGATCAAACAGATGAGTTCAGCCGTAAACTGAGCATTTATGCCCGGGGCCAGGTTGGTAAATTCGATTACCGGTTCATCCTGAGCGATCCTTTTCCCATTACTTCATCGGGTATTGATGTGTCGACTGTTACACCGAACAGGGTTTACTCAACTTTTGCCGGCGTGGGGCATACGTTACAACCACAGGCCTATTTGATGTACCAGTTCTTTGATCATGAAAATCACACCACGCCTTATATGACGGGTACGTACCTGGGCAAGAAGAAGATCTTCAATATTGCCATAGGTGGCATATTTCAAAAAGACGCTATGTGGAAATCTGGAAATGTAGGCGACACCATTTACCAGGATATGAAATTATTTGCAGTAGAAAGTTTTCTCGACATGCCGTTGAGCAGCAAACAGGATGCGATCTCGGCCTATGCCGGATTTTTCAATACCGACTATGGCACTAATTACCTGCGTTATAATGGTTCTATGAACCCGGCCAATGGCAGATCAGTTTTACCTCGTACTGTTTTAGTTGGCCAGGGACCTACTTTTGGCAATGCCTATCCAATGTTTGGCACCGGCCAGGTTGTTTATACGCAGCTTGGATACCTGTTACCCGAGAACTTTTTGAAAAGCAAAGCCCGCTTCATGCCGTATGCTACATTCACTGCCGCCCGGTTTGATCAGTTGCAGGATAAGCAAATGCATGTGTACAATGCCGGCATCAACTGTTTGATCAATGGTCATAAATCGAAGTTTACGCTCGACTGGCAGAACCGGCCAACCTATGAAGTCACAACCACCGGAATAGTAAATGGTTCCAGAAAGAACAGCGTGGTGTTGCAGTACCAGATCTTCTTTTAAAATAAAGACAAAACGATAAATAATAAGACCTGTCGGGTAAGCACTGACAGGTCTTATTATTTTCATTATATTCGTCTGGTAATTTTTATTCCCGACCCGGTTCCCATGTACAAATTAATACCCTTACTGATTGTTTGCGTCTTCATTTTTTCACAGCCTGTAGCCTTTTCGCAGATTGGGGGAACAATTAATGACTATGCACCGGTTATTCAATCTCATCTTTGCAATAATACCCTCGAGGTAACAGATGCGTCGCGTTTCAATACAGGCGATACCGTTCTGCTTATTCAAATGAAAGGTGCAGTTATTGATTCTTCTAATACAGCCTCATTTGGCACAATTACCGATTATAGAAATGCAGGCAACTATGAATACAATTTCATCGCAGCTAAAACCGGTAACCTGATAACACTTAAGAATGCCCTGTTACGGAAATACGATATTCCGGCAGGTAAAGTGCAATTGGTTCGGGTGCCCTCATATAATAATGTAACAGTTACTTCAACACTTACCTGCAAACCCTGGGATGGCGCATCAGGCGGTGTACTGGCCTTTACCGTTCAGAATGCCCTCACTTTACAGGCAGATATAGATGTAAGCAATAATGGCTTCAGAAGAACATATCCGCTGAACAGCAGGAGCTTTACCTGCAATGAAACACAATGGTATTACCCCGGCAATACTAACCAGGGCGGTGAAAAAGGAGAAGGTATCCATGCGCTTTCTGCCTCAAAAAATTTTGGAAGAGGAGCCCCGTCGAATGGCGGAGGAGGCGGTAACGGGCATAATGCCGGTGGTGGCGGCGGCTCCAATGCCGGTGGTGGTGGCAATGGCGGACAACAATGGGAAGGTTGCGGAAATACGACGGAATTTGTTGGTGGAAGAGGTGGTAAACCATTACAAAACAGCGCTGCCCTGAATAAGCTTTTTATGGGTGGCAGCGGAGGCATGGGCAATGGAAACGATTTAATGGAATTTCCTTCGGGCAGCGGCGGTGGAATTATTATTATCAGGGCTAATTCACTAGCCGGTAATTCCCACTTCATAAAAGCAAATGGTGAAAATGCATATGCCTGTTCCGGCGGCCTCTGTGTTGATGGAATGAGCGGTGGCGGCGCAGGCGGAACCATTGTAACGGATATTCAAACAATTACAAATGCAGTTACCGTGGAGGTGAAAGGCGGCAACGGCGCCGATCATGTAAGCATAAACAACAGGCGGCATGGCTCCGGCGGTGGTGGGGGCGGCGGTTTTATCGCTTTGCCGCAGGCGGTTACCTGGCCACTATATAATGTGGCCATTTCCGGCGGAATGAACGGTGTAAACACCAATAATGGAAACGACGCGTATGGTTCAACTCCGGGAATCAACGGCATTGTCATTAATTCCTTTGCCATCGCCCAATCAACAGTGCCGTTCAAAAAGAATATTGATTCGGTGAGAATACAGGACAGCCTGATCAATTGCAGGGAACATGGCTTTGGTGGATTTGGTTTTGTAAATACGAACCCGGTAAGCAACTGGCAATGGTTTTTTGGCGACAACACCACTGCCGGAACGCAAAATACAACACATAGTTATGCTACTGCGGCAAACTATATCGTAAAGCTGAAAATATGGGACATAAACCAATGTACCGACAGTATATCAAAAACAATTACCATACAGCCCGGTCCTATTGTAACGATTTCGAACGATACAAGCGTGTGCGCCACCCCGGTAGCGAGTATCCCATTGCATGCAACAGGTGGAACAACTTATAGCTGGTCGCCTGTAACCGGCCTTAATGATCCGGCTGTTGCCAACCCGGTTGCCACATTAACAAAAAACCAGGTGTATAAAGTAATCGTAACTAATGATAGTAAATGTTCGGTTGAAGATTCTGTAGCCATCTCCCTGTATGCACCGGCATTCAAAGTGTCCGCCAATCAATCGATCTGCAGTGGACAGCAAATTCAATTACGTGCATCGGGTGGCGATGAATACACCTGGAGCCCGGCCGCCCTGATGAGCGATGCTTTGGCCGCTGAACCATTTACAGCACCGGATGCAACCACTACCTACAGTGTTTACATTAAAGATAATGCCTGCAGCGTTGATACCACTATGACTACACGTATTGTGGTGAATCCCTTACCGGTGATAGTTGCTCAAAAATCGAATGACGTCAATTGCAATTTGCCTACTGCCCGGCTAACTGCAACCGGCGCAGTAAGCTATACCTGGTCGCCGGTTGAATTGCTCAATTATCCGGCTGTTGCCAATCCGGAAGTCAGTATAGACAGTACAACCCTGTTTGTAGTAAAAGGCACTAACCAATACGGCTGTTCGTCAACTGCCACCGTAACCGTAAACCTGTCGAAAGACGGCGTGCCGCGGTTCGTTGTCCCCAATGCCTTTACGCCCAATGGCGATGGGAAGAATGATTGTTTTGGCATTCGCAGATGGGGCAATGCCACCATCGTACAGTTTTCGGTATATAATCGCTGGGGACAAATGGTGTTTGAAACCAACAATACAGCCCGGTGCTGGGACGGTACATTGAATGGAAAACCATTGGCGGCAGGTGGGTACGCTTATGTTATAAGGGCGGCTACCATTTGCGGATTTGTTACCCAGAAAGGGATGGTGACGTTGTTGAGGTAGGGGGCTTTTTCCGTATCTTGCTGCCGCAATAAAACATATATATACCCGATGATCATCGATTTGCTGTCAAATGCCCATTTGTATTATAACCAGGGCCCGCTGTTCAGGAAAGCATTTGAATACCTCGCACAAACTGATTTTTCCAAAGTAGAAAAAGGGAAGTATGAGTTGGATGGTAAGAATTTATTTGCCATCGTGAATGAATACGACACCGTTGCGCCCGAGCGTGAGCAAATGGAATCGCATAAAAAGTATACCGACATTCAATATATCTTTACTGGCGCTGAACGCATTGGTCATGACCTCCTGCAACAACAAACGCCTTCCAAAGCGTATGATGCGGATGCTGATTATATGTTGTTCGCAGAGAAGCCTTCCTTCTTCTCCATACTGCAACAAGGTATGTTCGCAATTTTCTTCCCGCATGATCTGCATATGCCTAATATTATGATTGATAAGGCGGCGTATGTGAAGAAGGTGGTTATTAAAGTAGCTGTTAGCTAGCTAGTAGTTAGTAGTAAGTGGCGAGTAGGAAAACCCACTCGCTACTCGCCACTTACTACTCGCTAAAATGCAACTTATATCTTCTTGACTACCCAATCACCCACTTTTTTCCCTACTATCAATCCGTTATCTATAGCATCCATAAAGTGAATGCCGCCGTAAAATCGGCTGATGGCTGCTTCCTGCGCTGCATGTTGAAAGGAATTGTACCGACGCGCCGGTAACCCATATGCCACTTCCACATCATCAGTGTAAGAAAATTGGTCACCAAAGAAATGAGTAAGAATGGTAGCAGAACAGGAGGAGATAACCGAATGGCCGCTCAGGTATTCGGGAAACGGCGGCGTTTGTAATATGGGCGTCCATTGCGGATCGATGTATTTGCGAATAGCCGTCTCCGGGCGAATGCGGTTACTGCGGAATTTTTCATCCCAGCAAGAAATAAATGCATCCATTAAGCCCACTGAAACCCAGGTATAGATCTGCATGGTTTCTTCAAAACGCTTACCGGCTTTTTCACAGGCTATACCGGTGATGCCCAGCCAATGCGCCCCCGGTGAAATTTTCTTCCGGCTCGTTATAAGGTGGCCGCCGTCCTGGATGGCAAATGGGTTACAATCCCAAAAAGCCGCAATAACGCGTTGTTCCTCCGACACTGGCTTTCCATCATTATAATTTTGTAATAGCAGTTTGTAGAAGGCTGTCTTTTTACCGGTTGAAAAAGCAACCGGTGGCGGCGGTATAAATTGTGAACAGGAATCCAACGCAAAGGTGCGCACCGTGTTGAAATACGGTTCTACCGCAGGCAGGTAAGCCGGTGGGGTAGGATACCAGCTACCTTCTTTATCAACCGGTGTGTACCGGGTGTAATTACTGATCTTATTATAGCGATCGGCCTTGGCGTATGCCAGGATCTTTTTGCTGATAGCCGTGGCGTAGCGTTTTGAATTGTTGATGAGCTCATCATCATACCCCAACAGGCGACATGAATCAATAAACCGTTGTTCAAATGCCACCAACGATTTACCGGTGGGTTGCATTTTTTGCGCCGTATGCAAGATGGCCAGCACAGCGCTTAACGGCACATCGTACTGTTTTATGCTGTCTGATCTTTTAAGCTCAGGGTATTCGTTGAGCACGCCATGCATTGATTTGAAAGCAGGATTATTTTGCGCTATCACTTCATAACCCGCTAAACAGGCATACGAAAAGAATCGCGCAGCCAATGGTGGATTGGTGATATCATGGATCATTACCTCCGTCATTTGCGTAATTGCCTGGCTGATGACGGCGGGTGTTAACGCAGGCGGTTCCTGCGTACGGGTTTTACAACCGGCCATTCCAATCATAAGCAGTGGTATAAGGTAAATGGTTTTATGAATACTACTTTTCATCAGGCTTTCTCGTTTTTGATAAAGTATACGCTTTTACGGGTTGTTGGTTGATGCCAAATATCAGCAAATTATTAATGGGCAGCACACAACGCACATCTCCTTTAATAAAAAATCCCGATTGGCGTTGATCAACATTTGTAAACCCGCCTTTGCCATCGCCCTGCAACAACAAGCCATAGTTGGCGTCGTATTTACCGGCACGTAACCTTGCCTGATTCATATTGCCACATAAGAGCAGGTCTTCGTGGCCATCTTTATTGTAATCGAGTGCAGTAATGGTATACACGGGGGTATACTGCGCCTGTATGGGCAATGATCTCAGTTGTAGTTTTCCCGATGCGTTGCTTTCAAAATACGCTGTTTGCAAATAGTTCGCCTGCAAATGCCCGGCGCCTTTCAATTCTTCTTCGGTAAAAATTTCCTTAAGTGTGAGGTCAGCATACCCTTTATAATCGGTAAAGCGCGTTCGCATCATGCTTATCTGGTCGAGCAATTCATCGCGGGTGCAATAGGGATACGATTTTCCCTGGATGTAAAAACAAAACACGGGATCAATGGCGCCATTGTCGTCGAAATCTTTGAAGTACATGTCGGCAGGTTCCTTATCACTGACGTGGCATTGGGTGTTCAATCCCAGGTTGCCGATCACAAGATCGGGATGACCGTCTTTATTGAAATCACCGGTTGTTATTTTATTCCACCAGCCGCTGTAGGTGTTGCTGAAATAGTTTTTTGTTTGGTCCTGCAATTTGTTATTGGCGTTAATGCATACCATTACCGGCATCCATTCGCCCACAACAATGAGGTCTTTTTTAGTATCGTTATTCATATCTATCCATAGCGCGTCGGTGACCATGCCGGCTTTTTGCAGGGTCGGCGCTATGGCAGTGATCTGATTGGTAAAATGTCCCTTGCCATCGTTGATGAGCATAAAGCTTTCCGGCGTTTCGGGATAGCGGCCCGGAATTACGCGGCCACCAACAAACAGATCGGGGTGACCATCGTTGTTGATATCATTTACCCGCACACAACTTTTACTTACGAGCATGGTGGGCAAAGCATTGTTGCTTTTGGTAAAATTGGCTTTGCCGTCATTGAGGTATAACCGGTCTTGCAACAGGGCATCGCCGGGTGTATAATTATGATAGCCGCCGCTGACCACATAAAGATCTTTGTAGCCATCTCCATTCACATCAACTATCGCAGCATCGGCATCTTCACTTTTTGCATCGGCTTCAAAACCGGGTTGCGGCTTTTGTATAAAGCGCCCATCTTTTTGTTGCAGGTACAACGCTGCCGCCTGACCGCTTCCGCCTCCGGCATAAATGTCATCCAGTCCATCCCCGTTCACATCGCCTTTCACCAGGCAGGGCCCCGAAAAGGAGAGCGAGTTTACCAGCAGGGGTTGTCGTTTAAAGTCGTTTATGGCGGTTACCGGCGCTTTATAGGGTAAAGGCGCATTTGTTTCTGTAAACAGGGCAGGGGATGCTGGCTGTATCTTATAATTGTCCTTCGCTTCTTTTTCATCTACCACCAACAACTGGTCGGATTTTACATTTTGCAACATTTGTTGTTTACCGCTTAGCCAAATTATGCGTATGGAGTCAATGCTTGTTTGGGTTCCCAAACCGAAGTGCAGCGTTTCCGACACTGTAGACAAATAACCTCTCGTAGGCATCTGTTCTATGTATTGCTGTCCGGCTTTGCTGTAACAGATCACTTTAGCGCCCAAACCTTGTGTATTACCTTGCAGTCCTTTCAGCTTTATCTGCACAAAATGCGAACCGGTTTGCTGACGGCTTTCATTACGGTAAACAGAAGCCGCCTGGTTAATGTTATTGATCACAAGGTCCAGGTCGCCATCATTGTCCAGGTCGGCATAGGCTGCGCCATTGCTGTTAGTAGGTTTATTGAAGCCCCATTGGGCAGAAACATTACTGAACGTGCAATTTTTATTATTCGAAAAAAGGTAGTTGGTCACATCCGATGAAGGCATCTGGTGAACGAGTTCCAGCACCTGTTCGCGCTGCAAACGACCTTTGCTTTGCAAATAGTCGTTCATGTATTTGATGAAATCAAGGTTCGTGAAATCGCGCAGGTAACCATTGGTTACCATCAGGTCTTTCCAGCCATCATTGTCATAATCGGCCAGCAACGGCGCCCAGCTCCAGTCGGTATTGGAAACGCCGGCCACCTGGCCGATCTCGCTAAATAAAGGCCCGGCCTCCCCCCGGCCCCCTCCAACATTCAACTGCAACATATTCCGCATATACTGGTAATAAAAACCGGTGCGGATATTCAATTCGAATTTTTCATAATTATCGGGTGCAAACAATAATTTCTGCCGGCGGTTGTCTTCGGGCAACATATCCAAGGTATAAATATCGGGCAGCGCATCGTTGTTGATATCGGCAATGTCGTTGCCCATAGAGAACTGACTGTTGTGACCAAGGCTTTTTTGCAGTTGATCGGTAAAGGTGCCATCGTGGTTATTGATGTACAGGTAATCAGGCACAGCATAGTCGTTAGAGATGTACATATCGGGCCAGCCATCGCCATTGATATCGGCAATACCGGCACCGAGGCCATACGTTAAAGAAGAACTGACGATCCCGGCTTTTTTGGTAACATCGGTAAAATGGTTGTTGTCGTTGCGAAATAACCTGATGCCAATTTCCGGATCATCTTTTTGCAGGATGGCGGCGGTACTGGCTTCATCGAGCACTGCCAGCGCTTTGGGATTGTGATTGAGTAACAAGGCATCCAGGTCGCCATCACGGTCTGAATCAAAAAAATATGCTTGTGTGCTATAGCAGGAATCTGCCAGGCCGTATTGTTGCGCCTGTTCACTGAAATGCGGATAGCCTTTCTGATCATTGCCTGTATTAATAAATAACTGGTTGATCCTTTTTTCGCCGCGCAGCTTGCCTGAATAACACAGGTAGATGTCAAGCAATCCATCTCCATTAACATCGGCCATGGTAACGCCTGTTTTCCAGGGGCCTGGGCGGCCGGTTACGCCTGCCGCAGCAGTTATATCTTCAAAATGGAGTGCACCTTTATTAAGGTAGAGTTGATTGTCGCCCATGTTGGCGGAAAAATAAATATCAGCTAACCCATCCCCATTCAAATCGCCGGTTGCAACCCCACCGCCATTATAGAAGTACTCATACATTAACACATTCGTGTTTAACCCTTCCGTTAATGTATTATTGAAAGTAACGTGCGTGCTGTCGGTGGATAGTAAAGTGAACAGGGGGTGGGCCGCTGGTTGTTCATGGGTATCTTTGATAGAACAGGCTAGAAACAGGCACAGGATGCCTGCGGTTAAAAGTTTTGGCGTATTAGCAATCATGCAATGAGTTATTGAATGACGTGTAAGATACACAACTATGGCTTAATATATTTTAATAAGCCCATGCGTATCTTACACGTTGGATATAATTTCCTAATTATATCCCGGATTCTGTACCAACTTCGAATTTGTATTCATTTCATCGAGCGTAATGGGCCTGAAATACATTTTATCGTCCCATTTCCGGTTCTCCTGCGAATTCACTTCTAATGGTGTATAGGTGTAATTGTACCTGGTTTCATCACGTTTGTACGGCGATGGCGGCGTAGCGCCTGGTTTCAATGTTCCCACCACATCTATATACTTCAGTTTTCTGCCCAGGGTAGTGGGCGCTATCATCCAACGGCGGCAATCGTGATAGCGTTGATCTTCATAGGCCAGTTCAATTCGCCGCTCTTTCCGGTACCGGTCTTTCAATGCAGCGCCGGTTTCAGTTACCGCCGGCATACCTGCCCGGAAACGTATTTTGTTCAACCAATTGCGCGCTTCGGTAAACTCTCCCAATTCAATACACGCTTCTATATAATTCATCACTACCTCGGTATACCTGAAGAAAGGCCAGGGAATGGTTTGCCGGGTTGTATTATCAACTATGTTGGGATCAGGATCAATAAACTTCCGCATGTAATAGCCGGTCCAGCTGCCATTCCAGTTCTCAATAGAACTTTGTCGGGTATCGAGCCCTGGTAAAAAGGTGCCGCCACCCTGGTCGTATTTACCGGTTTGTATCTGGTTGGCCGGGTCAACATTACCTGAGATCTTATCCCGCGGTTTCCAGTCGGCGCCATCATACAGGATGCTCGCATAGAAACGCGGATCACGATTTATATATGGTTGCGCTTTATGCGTGGTATTGCTCCAGTCGAATGAAGTACCATCCATCATTTCATAATCATCTACCAACTGTTGTACCGGGGTATTGCCGGCCCAGTTGTGATAGCCGTTGGGACCATTGGTTAGGCCCACATACATACCGGCATATTCATCTTTGGCGGCTGTCCAGTAACGGCCAAACAGGATCTCGCTTTCTGCCACTTTATCTACATCACCGCTTTTGCTGCCACCGCCCATGGCTAAGGAAATGTAATTCTTTTTGCCTTCTGCGGCTGTTACCGGTGCGGTTAGGTTCAGTTTATATCCCAATGTGGAGGCTGCATCCATCACTGCTTTCGCGGCGTTTTTGGCGGCTGTCCACCTGGCTGTACGATCACCGCTTACATAACCCAGCAGCTCCGGTTTTGAAAAGCCATTGATGAGCGTTGATGTTGATTTGGCGGTTGGCATATCGTGCAGGTCACTGGCGGCGTATAACAGCATACGCGATTTCAAGGCCATTGCCCCCAGGTCGCTGGCCCTTCCTGGCGCCATGGTTTTGCCTTTCAGCAGCAGAATGGCGCTATCGCATTCCTTTACAATGAAGTTTACGCATTCTTCCCAGGTATTACGGCTTACGCTGTAATCTTCACCAAGGCCATACGATCTGTCGATGATTGGCACCCCGCCATAATATCTTACCAACTGATGATAAAAGAAGGCGCGCATAAAATGCGATTCACCTTGCAGGCGGTCATTGAGCGGCTTATCATTGAACGTAGCAATGCGTAAATTTTCCAGGGCCAGGTTCGTTTGCCTGATCTTGGCATACATATCGTTGTTGCTGCCATCTTTACCCCAGCGGTAATTCACATTCACCCAACCAAGGTTAGAAGGGTTCAGCGTTCCCTCGTTAATGATATTGATACCCCGGCTGGGATGGGTAAATACCGCTTCGTCAGACAAAGAGGCGAGCATTTGTTCATCAAAGCCACCTTGTCCGAGACCTGCATAAATACCGGTGATAAAAGCTTCTGCCAGCGCACCGTCTTTCCAGGCATCTGCCGATGATACTTTATCCAGCGGTTTTGTATTAAGGAAATCGCGTTTGCAAGCTCCCGCGATCGATACAATGAGCACACAAAACAGGATCTTTTTCATCTATTAATATTTTTGTTTTGTTAGAATGATACTCTGGCGCCTACATTTATAATTCTTGATTGCGGATAATACTGGCCGCTGCCACTGGTTGATTCAGGGTCCCAGATCTTCATTTTATCGAACGTGATCAGGTTTATACCATTTACATATAATCGAAGATTGCTGATACCTGCTTTTTGTCCGAGCTGGCTGGGCAGGTTGTAGCCAATTTCAACGTTCTTCAACCGCAGGTAATTGCTCTTGCGCAACCAATACGTATTGAAGCCAAAAGCGCCGCCGGCATAATAGGTATTGCCCCGGTTAACCAGGCGCGGATCAACACTGCTTGGATTTTCCACGGTCCAGCGATTATCGTATGAATATTTCAGGTAGTTGCCAATGGTGCCCGATTCAGTACCAATGAACAACAATCCACCGGTAGCACCCTGGAAAAGGATGGTGCAATCGAAATTCTTGTATTGCAGGTTGATGTTGGCGCCGCCGGTAAACAGGGGGTCGCGGTTTTTATCGAGCCGTACCCGGTCGTCTGCATCGATTTTTCCATTACCGTCTGCGTCCCTGATCTTCATATCGCCTGGTAATAGTTTGCCGGTAGCAGCACTGTAGTCGATCGTATTTTTATTGATATCATCCTGGTCAACAAACACTCCATCATATTCATATACCAGGAAGGCGGGGCCGTCGGTACCAAACGTATGACCCTTTGATAATTGATGTGGTTTCAATCCCGGCGTTTCGGGTAGATTGATGATTTCATTTTTGGCATAACCACCATTCACGCTTACGCTGTACTGAAAATCGCCAATATGATCATGATACCCTATGTTGAATTCAAATCCTTTGTTCCTGACCTTTCCCAAATTTTCAGGCGGCAACGTAATACCGGCCGAAGCGGGCACCACCGCAGAGTTCTGCATGAGAATTTTGGTGCGAATATTATTGAACACATCTATTTCGAATGTGAGCTTGCTGTGCAGCGCGGAACCTTCCAGGCCGATGTTGGAGTTGTTGGCCACTTCCCAGGTGTAACCAGGGTTGGGCACGCCGGTTTCGGTCAACGTTTTCACTACGTTGTTACCCACTACATAAGTGTTAAAGCCATAGGTTGATAAATACCGGTATTCCTGCAACACGCCACCGAAAAGGATGTTGTCGTTACCCATTTGTCCCCACGAAGCGCGTAGCTTCAGGTTGTTGATGAAGGAAACCTTCTGAAAGAATTTCTCTTCCGATAAGCGCCAGCCGAGTAAGATACCGGGGAAGAAACCAAAGCGGGAATTTTCAGGGAATATATAAGAACCATCATACCGCCACAGGAATTCCGCCATGTATTTTTCCTGGTAGTTGTAATTCGCGCGACCGAAATAACTTAAGCGCGCCCGGTTATAGGCGCCACCATTGTTATCTTTCTGCGGATCGCCACCGGCGAACAATTGGTCGATAGCCGGGGAAATATAATTGCGGCGGAAGGCATTGAAGTTCTGGTTTTCGATGGTTTCGCGCGTTACGGCTGCCATCAGGTTCACCGTGTGCGCACCGAATGTTCTGTCGTAATTGATGAAACCGCTCAGGTTGATGTTCAACTGGTCTTCCTGCGATTCGGTCAACCGCGGATCAGTAAACGTAGAACGAACTGATCTGGTCAGCTTGGGCGTAACGCCATCGGCTTCATAGCTTACCTTATCCCAGAAGTACAGGTACCAGGGCGTTTCCCAGCGTTTGGTGCGGCGGAAGTATTTATCGAGCGCTGCAAAACCGGAGATCTTCAAACCTTCTACAAACGGCACCTGCAGGTCTATTCTGCCATTGGTTTGAAAATAATCGCGCCGGTCTTTATCATAACCGGTTTCATTGGTGGTGATCACGATGGGGTTCTGTCCGTTCTCGATATCCGGCCCTGGTAAACCGTTGGGCCATACTTCCTGCTCGGTAGGCTTACCGCGCATGAGCATTCGAAAAATGGGTTGCGCGCCTACAGTTGGGAAGAAGCGGAACTCTTCGCGGGCAGTTAACCCCAACTGGGTATTCACGTATTTATTCACTTTGGCATCGAGGTTCAGGCGCATATCGTATTGCTTGTAACCGGTTGCCGAATTTTTATAATAACCATCCTGGTTCTCATAACCCAGGGAGGCGAGGTATTTTACATTGTCGGTTCCTCCCGATAATTGCACATTATGGCTCGACTGGGGCGACCAGTTCTTCAAGGTAGTCTTGAACCAATCTGTATTAGGATGCCCCCAGGGATCGGAACCATCATTGAATTTGGTGATGTCGGCAGGAGAGTAAGGCGCATCTACTTTCAGGCCATTATCGGTGCGGGTATACGTTCCATTTTGTTTAAAGGCAGTTGACGCAGCAGCCCATTGGTCAGCAGGCAGGTTGAACAGCGTTAGTTCATTGATGATGGTGGCATATTCCACCGCGTTAGACATTTTAGGAATGCGCGTTGGTTGCGACCAGCCCTGGTTGAAATCATACAACAATTGCGGCTTGCCTGTTTTACCACGTTTGGTGGTAATGAGAATAACGCCATTAGCAGCGCGCGAACCATAAATGGCAGCGGCTGCATCTTTCAGGATCGACATGCTTTCGATATCTGCCGGATTTAAGCGTTCTAATCCGCCAGCTCTATCGGGCACACCATCAATTACGATTAAAGCGCCGGAGTTATTAGGCGTATTGGAACCGCGAACACGAATGGTAGAACCATCGTAACCCGGTTCGCCGCTCGATTGAATGGCCGTAACGCCAGGCAGTCGTCCCGCCAATGCGTTTGATAAGTTCACCGAAGGCGATTTGGCCAGTTCAGTTCCTTTCACCTGGGCAACCGCACCGGTAACGGTCACTTTCTTTTGCGTACCATAACCCACCACAACAATTTCACCCAGTTGACCCGTATTGCCGGGAACCAAAGCAACGGTTACAGAGGTTTTGCCGGCAATGTTTACTTCCTGGGTTGTAAAGCCAACTGACGAAATAACGAGAATGGTCTTATCCTCCGGTACATTGATGGTAAAATTTCCATTACCATCGGTATTGGTACCGGTTGTTGTGCCCTTTACGATAATGCTTACACCCGGCAGCGGAACACCTTTATCATCCGTTACCTGTCCCTTTACTTCCTGCAGGTTGGCGGTTTCTACTTTTACGGTAAATTCATTGATGCCGGGCGGATCAGCCAGGGTAGCGGTGGATGACAACCTATATAATATAATGCGATCCTTTACTAACTTAAACGTGATGCCAAAAGGTGAGAGCAATTCTTCCAGTACCTCGCCCAGTTTTTTCTGGCTGGCCCTGATAGATACTTTGCGGCCGGCTTCAATAGTTTTTGAACTATACACAAAACGGGCGCCTGTTTGATTTTTTAGCAGGATGAATACATCTTTTAATTGTCCTTTATCAACAGATACCGATACTACTTTGTCGAGGATGCCTTGCGCTTCCGCGGCATTATAATAAGCGTAGGTGTTAAAAAAAAGGACGAGCAACGCCTGTACAAATCCTATCCGGATGGCAATAGCGGTCATTGCAACCAATCGTTTCTTTTTCATAAATAGATTGTTGTAGTCAATGTCAATAGTTAATGGGCAATAGTTACCTGTTCCCGGTATTTACCGGAAGTATAATTACATCATTGAACATTATTCAATATGGTATGTGAAGTGTATGCCCGGATGCGGGGCTAAGTGATGAATCGGTTTTCTCTCATGCGACAATCGTTTTGGATGTTTTTAAAATGCTTGATTATATATAGCAAAACTTGAACCTGAATTTAATGTCGATCCTCAAAATCGAAGATCATTATTGCCAGCGTTATTCACAGCCGGAACCTTTGATGAGAATGCGCGTGCCGCGGATCTCATAGGTTGCCTGTATCGATTCGCAAATAATTTCAAGTTGGTCGTACAGATCCTGGCCTTTTATATCACCGGAAAAAAGGCACTTCGCGAGGCTTTCATTTTCCATCACCATTTCAATATGGTAGGCCTGTTCCAGGTAATTTAATACCCGGGTCATAGGCGCTTCGTCAAAAACAAAATTCAATTCCGTAACTTTTTCTTCTGCATTTTTATTTACTACCACCGGCAATGGAATTTCCACCAATGTTGTTCTGAAGTGATGGTCAGCCCCGCTATAAATTACTTTCTGATTGGGTTTCAGGATCACGCCGCTTGATTCGTCATTACGTCTTTCCTGCACCGTTTCTTTTCCGTATTCGTATACCGCCACTTTACCGGTTTGTACGGCTACTTCCACATTTTTTGTAAGCGAGTTGGTCTTTACAAAAAAGCTGGTGCCCAATACCTGTGTAACGATGTTGTTGCTGTATACATAGAAAGGCGATTTCGGGTTCCGCGTCACTTTAAAAAAGGCGTTACCTTCCAGGTATACTTCCCGTTTAGGGCCTGAAAAATGATCGCTGAAACGCACAATAGCCTTCGGTTCCAGGATCACTTGTGAGCCGTCGGGCAAATGCACGGTATCGTTGAACAGCGTTTCATTCTTCACCTGGTTCAGCCCCGCAATTACCTGGTGCGATACTGTTTCATCTTTATTAGCCACCAGCCACCAGGTTGCCGAGATGATGCCGCCGGCAATTACAGCGGCGCTTAGCCAGCGTACCCATACCGGGATGATCTTTGCCGGCCGGGAAACAGCCGGCCCGGTTTCGGCAAGCACTGTCTGGTGTTGAATTTTGGGCCAAAGACGTTCGAGGGTTTCTTTAATTTCCTGTGGCGGAAGGGTAGGGTCAACACCTTCATCATCGCCCAATAATTCATACCATTGTTCAACCAGTTTTCTTTCTTCCTCAGAGCAATCGTTCTCTACATACCGTTTCAGCAAATGATAAAAAGCCTTTCGATTCATGTAGTTGTGTTTGACCCTGCACAAAAGGCAGGGTTATTTATAAGTCGGTTGAAAATAAGGAGACCCTAAATAGAAGATAAAAAAAGCGAGTAGTGATTAGCTAGTAGCGAGTAGGGATTCTTCTGGGGCAGATTTTAAATAATAAAAGTATTTGTAACTAATGTTTCCTTTGTGCTGTAATGCTCTGGCCTACTGGCTATTTACTACTAGCTACTAGCCCTTCTTCCTCAACACTTCGCTGCCAACCCATTTCACCTGAAATTCACTGCTATAAAAGAAATATTTACCATCGGGAGAGAGGTTCGGACAGTATTCATAGGTTTTTGTATTGATAATACTGCCCATATTGGTAGGGTTGCCCCATTGACCGTTCGTTTTATGCGTAATATACAGATCGGCCTGGCCCAAACCACCGGGCCGGCTGGAAGTAAAAACCAGGAACGATTCATCCGGCGCTATCAGCGGATCATGTTCATCATATGCTGAATTAATGGTAACACCCAGGTTAATGGGTTGATCATAACCATTCTTTGTTCTTTTACTCATATAAAGATCCAGGTTACCATCTCTGTAAGAGGAAAAATAAATATTTCCTGAGCGGGAAACAGAGACGTAATATTCGGTACTGTCGCTATTGACGCCGGTGAGATATTCTGGTCCGGCATAGGTGTTACCCTGTTTTACCATGCGGTAAATATCATAATCGTCGGTAGTGTCGTTTTTGTCTTTTGGCCGGTTCGAGATAAAATAAAGTGCGCTGTCGGCAGCAATAAACGGATCGGCATTGGAGTACAGGGTATCGAACAAAGGGCTGATGGCAGCTTCCTGCCATTTGTGATCCTTGTAAGAAGTTTCAAGGATCACATACTTTCGGTTACGGGAACGGGCAAAGTAAAAGGTGCTGCCATCATTAGAAAAGGCCGAATTGAAGTCCAAAGTATCTTTTGATACAATGCCCGGTAAGAAAATAATTGGTAGGGAATCCGGCATAGGTTCGGGATAATGAATGTTGGAAATAGCATCCGGTTGGGTTTTGTTGGAAGCACAGCTTGCTAAACAGGCGGTTAGTACTATTAATAACCAGCTCTGGGATAACGATTTATTGTAATTCATAGCATCAAAGGTTCAACAGGAATAATTCTACGATGATGAAGTCTTTCAGGTGCAGGCGCATAAACTTAAGCGATTGCGTTACATGGTATTCCACTGCTTTTTCAGAGAGGTTCATATGCTGGGCTATCTCTTTGGTAGAACGCTTTTCATACCGGCTCAGGCGAAATATTTCCTGCGTTTTCTGCGGCAGCTTTTTGATGGTATTATCGATGGCGATAGAAAGTTCGTGCATCAGCAGCCTGGATTCAGATAAATTCTCCTGCACATTCATTTGCTCTTTGGCCGACTGATAATACCGGTCACGGATGATCTGAGAACGGATGTAATCGATAACCTGGTAGCGAATGGCAGATTGCAGGTAAGATTGTAGATGTTGGATCTGGGCGGTTTCGCGCTTAACCCATAGACTTATGAAAAGGTTTTGCACGAGTTCTTCAGCGATGGCTTTTGATTTTATTTTTTTAAGTGCGGCGAGAAAGACCATTTCACTATAGCGGACATAAATTTCTTCCAAAGCAGATCCATCACCTGCTTTAAGCAACTTTAAGAGTATCGCATCATCAAATACCTTGTAGTTCATATGGCTGGCTAGACAAATATAAATATTTAGTTAATGTAAAAATGCACACAATTGAAAATGTGTAAATACTACTACATTTTATTTTCATTGACAATAAGAACCGTTTCGTTTGTGCTAACAAGCTAATTGCCGATATGTATTAGTTAATATTGGATAAGTGAGGCAGGGATTGTTTTGATGGGTTTTAATCATCTGTTTACTTATTAAAAATATTCTTAATTTAGCAGCTTCTTCACGGTGTCCCGCTCTATAGAAACAGTACCCTGTTTTGTTCACCATTAAAGCATTGCATATGAAAAAAGTTTTTCTGATGGCATCAGCAGTATTGATGCTTTCCTTCCTGGCTGTTGATCCTATTTCAAAAAAAGAAAGAAGCTATGCGGCCAAATTATTAAAGGAAACGGAGAAGGGAGTAAAAGATCAGGTAAAAGGATTAACGGAAGCCCAGCTAAAATTTAAGCCGGCGCCGGATCGATGGAGCATTGAAGAATGCGTGAAGCATATTGCCAAGAGTGAAGAAGCGCTTTGGCAAATGACGGAAAGCGCTATAAAGGCCACGGCCAATCCGGATAAGCGCAGTGAGATCAAAGTAACTGATGAACAGTTGGTGCAAAAGGTCGAAGACCGCAGTATGAAAATAAAGACCATGGAAAAACTGATGCCGGAAAACATACCCTTTAAGGATACCGACGAAGCGCTGGAATCATTTAAAAAGAACCGGGACAAGTTGATTGACTACGTAAAATCTACCGAAGCAGACCTGCGCAACCATGTAACTGCCTTGCCTTTTGGCATGGTAGACAGTTATCAGATGATCTTGTTCATTGCCGCCCACAGTAACAGGCATACGCAGCAGATCATAGAGGTGAAAGCAGACCCGAATTTTCCAAAATGAACAAGCATTGATCTGTTGATAGGGCTAAAAGTTAATTAGTTGGTTCTTCTATAAGTTAAAACGGCCAGGGAGCTACGCTCTTTGGCTGTTTTTGTTGGGTATTTCTTATAAAATCGGTTGCTAAACGTGTGCCGGATCATTGCTGAGTTGAAATGCACAGAAGTAGCCTGCAATGAATCATTGCTTGCCTGAATCGGGACCATTGTTTTATGTTGAGCAAAATTAAAAAAGCCCACAACTCTCGCTGCGGGCTTTTTTCGTTGCACTAATAAAATGCACACAATCTATCCTCGGTTTTTCATCTATTTCTTTGTTAGCGCAGTGGTGGTTTTCTCTAACAGATAATTCACCTTGCGCATATTGGCGAAATTGTCGTAATGGGCCAGTTCTGCATCGCTGCGGAACTGCGCATCCAGATGAAGATGGAACAGGTTATTGTTCGGAAATGATCTCTTCAGGTTATGTACAGTCAATGGTAATATTTCACCCTTGCCGTGTGTTGAATAAAAATACTTCCGTACCCGTTGTGTTCCCTTGGGTTGGGATGTGTACACATCTTTATAATAGATCCATACATGTCCTTTCTCTAAAAAATAGTAAGGCGTAAAGTTCCAGGTGCGTACAATGTTGTTCTTATTCTTATAGGCATAGATCTCATCCTTGAAAAGGTGGATCTTTTCTCCATTGTGCTTTACAATTATAAATGGCTTTTCAATAAATTCATTGAACCGTATTTTAGTTTCGTCTGATACTGCATTTGTGGCATAAGTAAGTCTGTTGTTCTCAAAATCTGTCTGAGTAAGATATACACCGCTCTGGGCATTTAACGCCATTCCGGATACCACAAATGATAATGCCATAAAAATCGTTCTCATGATCTTATATTTTAAATGTTTATGTGCTATAAGTTAAAGCCGTAGGAATAGGTCTATGGCTATCCCTTTAATGAATAGTGTTCAGTAATAATTGTAAAGTATTGGCAAATCAGACCCCAAAAGAAATCATGGGGGTAGGAGAGACGATTACAGCCGGTGAACGCAATGAAGAATAAATAGTGCAATATTCGCCTGTTGTGGAGGCGCATTATTAACAGGGTACGCTTCTGTTAATGTAGATACGGCCTGAAATGAATATTCAGGAAAATCAGTGCTTATGGATGCCGGAACAATTTTCGCAACCCTGATCTTGGCATCGCTTCGCTTCTGTTCATGTCCCAGTTTCGTTTGCTTGTGATCGTCTTTGCAATTGCCTTTATTGTCCTCTCCCCATTGGTTATCCCGGGTTGAGATACCCAGACCAATGCTAACCAGTTTTTCCGGGCAACAATCCAGCCGCAACGTAGCACCAAAGGTACTTGTCAGATAAACGAGGGCTAATATGGTCACCAAAAACTTTTTCATCGGATTGCTCGCGCAAAACTAAGGATTGTTAGTCTTTACACTTATAACGCCTGGACAGCTATTATAGTTTTATAATTTCATTAACAATATAACATTCAGGATATTATATAAGTAAAAATTAGTTATGTTTATTTTCCGCCTTATTAGCTCATTATTGCGATAAAAACTGATCCTTCTTTAGAAATTATGCTCTTTTGGGGTGAAAATTCAGCATTGCTGACATGCCAGCTGATTTTTTGGTATTCACCCTGCGAACATTAAATTTTACCAGGTAAAAAGAAATCTTCCCTTTTTTACGTCAAAAAGTACATCCACAAAGAATATTTCTGCGAATTATGACAATGCCACCGGCTTATGAAGGAGGCGCTTTTTTTCACCACCGACAAAAACGACAATTTTTCAAGGAATTCACCTGCACGATTTTCTCCATTTTCTACACGTCTATTGGCTAAAACTACACACTTATCAAAAAAGACGAATGAGTATATTTAATATACCCGGGTAATCATACATTCGTGTGTAACCCTTAAATACCAAAACACAAATATGAGAAAGCGTTTTTTATGCATTATTCCTTTGTTGGGATTCTCTTTCGTTCACATCTTTGCGCAAACCAATACCTTCCCCACCAGCGGTAATGTAGGTATTGGAACAACTTCTCCGGCTGCCACATTGCATATTCTTCCCGCTTCGGCAGGAGACGGCGGCATTAAATATACTAACCAGATCAACGGTTATAGTAGTATGATCTGGGCTTCCAATGGTGTTGGGTTTGGACTGGTTTCGGGTGGCGGTTTACATGCGCATGCCAATGCCGGCTATGGGTTCACCATTGGTACGTCATCAAACAATACAAGCCTTGGCGGAATGTTAAACGTTAAGGGTTCAGGTGCTACGGCTTCATCTTATACAGTAAGGGTTCAAAACAGCAACGCGGCAGACCTGTTCACCATCAGGGATGATGGTAGTATTGGCATTGGAACTGTAAGTCCCGCTGCCACATTGCATATTCTTCCCGCTTCGGCAGGAGACGGCGGCATTAAATACACTAACCAGATCAACGGTTATAGTAGTATGATCTGGGCTTCCAATGGTGTTGGGTTTGGATTGGTTGCCGGTGGCGGCTTACATGCGCATGCCAATGCCGGGTATGGGTTTACCATCGCTTCATCTGCAAGCAACACCAGTCTGGGCGCTATGTTAAATGTTAAAGGTTCGGGCGCTACGTCTTCAACTTATTCAGTAAAAATTCAAAATAGCAGCGCTGAAAATATGTTCACAATCAGAGATGATGGTAATGTAGGGATCGGCACCACTAATCCGCAAGCTAAACTGGCTGTTAACGGTGAGATCTATTCCAAAAAAGTAAAAGTGACCCAAGCAGGCTGGGCCGATTACGTTTTTGATGCCGGTTACCAGTTGCGTTCTTTATCTGATGTTGAAAAGTATATTCAACAACATCACCATTTACCCGATGTGCCTTCTGCAAAAGAAGTAGAAACAGATGGACTCAATCTTGGTGACAACCAGGCTACCTTATTAAAAAAGATTGAAGAGCTGACTTTATACGTGATTGAACAAAACAAAAAATTAGAAGCGCTTCAACAAGAGGTTAAGCAATTAAAGAAGAAAAAATAACGATTTCCAAAAAGGAGCATGATCCGCCACGCCAGGAGGATACATGCTCCTTTAACTAAGCTTTACATTCAATATTCTTCCTTTCTCATTTCTCTGCTCTTCATTTTTCATTTCCTTATTCCAGCTTCTTACCATAGACGCAATTGTGTGTACACTGGATTTGTTCGTAAGAAAGGATCTTCTTTTTTCGGGAGCGTAACCGGTGCTGTATTTTCGGTGGCATGTACCTGGTAAACGGCGGTTTCTTCGAAACGGGAAGCTACAATGATCTGCGTATGGCCTGCATGCTCATTGAACATTTGCTGCACCAGTTGCGGCGAGTTATTGTCTTTTGACAGGTGAGAAAGAAACAGGTGGCTCATATGCGCCGGCTTGTGTTTGGTAAATACTTCCAGCGCCTGTTTGTTGGAAAGATGTCCGTGACCACCGCGAATGCGGTTCTTTAAATGCCGTGGGTAGCTGCCTTTTTCCAACATCTCTTCATCATAATTGGCTTCCAGAAAAGCAGCATGGCATTGCTTGAAATGCAGGAGAACATGATCGCAAGGCGATCCGATATCGGTGAAGATGCCGATGTTCACATTGTTGCCGTTCACGATAAAACTATGCGGTTCGGCGGCATCGTGTTTTTTGGGAAAGGCCTGAATGGCCAGGTTGCCAATGCGCACGGGTTCATATGGTTTGAACCCAAATACCTGCTCCTTCTGTATGGTTAAACGACCGTGATACAGCGTGGAATCGGTTATATATACAGGCAACTGATACTTTTTTGCCAATACCGGTATGCCGTTGATGTGGTCGCTGTGTTCGTGTGAGACAAAAATGGCTTTTACCGTTTGCATCGACAAACCCAGCCGGCTCATGCGTCGTTCCGTTTCCCGGCACGAAATACCTGCATCCACCAGGATGGCTTCGTGGTTATTCCCCACATAATAGCAGTTCCCATTACTTCCTGAATTCAGCGATGCAATAAACAGCGACATGGCGGGGCGAAGATACGACCGGCTACCCTAATTCATCGACACAATTTCCATTTTCACCGAGGAACAGCCATTCTGGCGGGATTATCGTTTAAACTTTACAGAGAAATTCGGTCAGACATTCATAAACGAGCCCTGCCTGCCGAAGGGCTGCATCAACTAAATCAATTATTATGGAAAGAAAACTTTTTTTGAAAAACGGATTAGCTGCCTTAGGGCTTGCCGCGATTGCGCCTTTGGCCAATGCCTGCAAAAAAGACACCTCAGGTTCTGATACTACCGATACTTCCGGTACAACCACTACCGGCGGTAACAGTTCAACTACCTGTACTGTATCACCTACAGAAACCGAAGGGCCTTTCCCAACCAAAACGCCCGGTTCTTTAGTAAGATCGAATATTGTTGGCGACAGAACCGGCGTAGCGTTCACCATCAAAATTTATATAAAGAATAAGAATAGCAGTTGCGCAGCATTGTCAGGCGCCCTGGTCGACATCTGGCATTGTGATAAAGATGGGTATTATAGCGAATATGGCGGAACCAGCATGCAAACGGTAGACTATACTAGCAATCACTTTTTGAGAGGAAGGCAGGTCACTGATTCAAACGGATTGGTAACTTTTACCTCTATTTTCCCCGGTTGGTATACAAGCCGCGCCACACACATTCATGTGCACGTATATAATTCATCAGGCACTTCTTTGCTGGTTACGCAAATAGCTTTCCCTGAAGGCAGCAGCAGCGCCGTTACATTGGTAAATACCACAGGTTCTTCCTATGGTTATACAAAAGGAATGTCGGGCTATACATATAACGCATCGGATAATGTATTTAGTGATGATACGGCAGCACTTGAAACTGCAGTAGTTAGCGGAAGTTTGTCGGGCGGATATACACTCACGCATACGATTAACGTATCTGCCTAGTGGTAAAAAAAACAGCCGCAACCCTTTTGTGAGCATTTATTCATTAAAAACCGGAGCTATATGATACAACAGAATAAGGGAAAGATATTCCTGGCTGATGAACGCGGCCACAACGAAATAGAGTGGTTCAGGAGTTACAACATGTTCAATTTTGGGCAATTCCGCAATGAACATAAAACCCCTTTTGGCCCTTTATACGTTCTGAATGATGATACCCTGGCCGGTGGTCAAAAGATCTCAATGACCGTAGAAGCTGATTCTGAAGTGTTGTTGGTTCCGTTAGTTGGTGCTATTGCATATTCTGATAACCACGGTAATTCAACAGTTATCGAGGCCGGTGAATGCCAGGTGTATGCAACGCCAAAGGATTCTGTTATACAAATATCAAATCCCTACGAGTCTGAACTGGTCAATTTTTTGCAGATCTGGTTTTACAGATCTTCGGGTGAACCTGGTAATATTCCGCAGGCAATTCCTTTCGATATCATTAATAATAAGAATCAACTGGTTCCCATACCAGCCACTGATACACAATTCAACTATTCGATTGGAAAATTTGCAGGGCGCGAAGAAGCTATTTATAAACTGAGCAACCCCGATAACGGTGTTTTTGTATTTGTTATTGAAGGCGCCTTTGAAGTACAATACCGTTTGCTTCATGCCCGTGATGGCCTTGCCTTGTGGGAAGCGGACGAAATAGAAATGGAGGCGCTTTCGAATGATGCGATCATTCTGGTAATGGAAGTTCCGCTATAAAGCTAGTAGCAAGTAGTAAGTGGCTAGTAGGGCTGTATATTCATAGCTCAAAATTATTATTTACATTTCCTACTCGCTACTCGCTACTTACTACTCGCTATTTCACAATCTTATAATCACACAGGTTACATTTTCAATAAGATCTTACTTATTTGGCCAAAGGATTATTCTGCAATTCCACATCAGGTAAGCCAAATACCAGTTTAGTTGGCACTGGTTTACGATTTGGGAATTTTATTACTGAATTTACACCGTTGATCATTTGCGCCACCCGGTTGGTGCGCACCATATCGAACCAGCGTTTGTCTTCGCCAATAAATTCATAACCTCTTTCACGGAATACCATATCGTCAAAAGCAGTCTGGCTTAATCCTGCGGTCAGGTCGGCTGTGGCATTGGGTGTATTGGTTGGAACGCCATAAGCCCGGCGGCGTACCTGGTTGATGGCATTATACGCTGCTGCAGTTGGTCCGTTTACTTTATTCTCCGCTTCTGCAAAGATCAACAGCACATCGGCAAAACGATATAAATAAAAGTCGTTGCCATTTCCGGTATCGATCGGCGCATCGGGATCTTTGTATTTACCCATCCGCAATTCGTAAATATCTTTTTCTACTTCAGCCGCCGTTACCACACCATTGATCAAATAGGTGCTGTACGTGCTGAATTTTTTTCGCAGGTCATTCGCATCCCAGTCCCTGATCAATGGGGCCAGCGAAATAATACCGCCGAATTTATTGCCGCTTACAGAGTATCCGGCTGCTTTGGCTTTTGAATCGGCCCAATAGGAAGCCATGAACGCGCCTTTGTCAACCACCTGCGAGAACTTCAGGGAGAACACATCTTCTTTATTAGTGGCTAACGTGGGCGAGTATACGGTTGCCAGCGAAGGCTCCAGGTCGTACCCATATGTAGCTTTATTATCCATTACCTCTTTAGCCTTGTCGCGGGCATTCTGAAATTGACCCAATGTTAAGTAAATATCAGCCAGGGCCGTTTTGGCAGCGCCGGCAGTGGCCCTGCCGGGTGCAGATGTCGTATTCGGCAACGCGGTTTCGGCAAATTGCATGTCCTTGATAACGGAGTCGTAAATGACGTTCACCGGCGATAAGGCCAGCGCCACATCATTGGCATTTACAATGGGTTGCAATCGCAAAGGCACTTTCCCCCATACACGCACGGCAAAATAATAGCAATAGCCACGAACGAAATACGCTTCGCCATACGCTTTCTTTTTCACTGCATCGCTGAGCGTAGTGTTTCTATTCAGGTTTGCGATGAGGTTATTGGCACGGCCAATGGCTTCATACAAGGTTGTCCACGACTGCGCAAAGTTGTTGGGCAGGTTCATCAGGTTATTGTAATTGCTCCAGTTCAACTGGCTCGATCCGCCATCGGCGTACTCGCTCATCAATTCCAATCCCAACCCAACAGTTGATTCCCACAAACGTCCGCGGCTGCGGGTCATGGGTTCATACACTCCAATAACGGTTTGATCGAGTGTGGTAGCGTCCAGGTCGCCCAGGGTAGCAGTCGCCTTGGGTTCTTCTTCCAGCAGTTTTTTGCAACTTGTCATTATAGTGACAGCTAGCAGTATATAAAATATCTTAAGTTTCATATTTCAAGCATTTATTTTTTTAAAGCCAGTATTCAGTTATTGAGTTATTCAGTTTTTAACTCGCGACTACTTACAAACTCAAGAACTTACGAACTCAATAACTAATGAACTTGACCTTTGTCTAAAAAGTTATACCTAAACCAACATTGTAAGTTTTAGCTGCGGGATACGCACCCAGATCTACACCCTGCCTGCGATCATTTCCATTAAAGGTGTTCACTTCGGGATCGTACCCTGAGTAATCGGTAATAGTAAGCAGGTTCTGCGCGCTCACATACACATTCAGGTTCCTGATCGTTTTGCTTTTCAGGTCAATGTTGTAATCCAGCCTGATGTTGCGCAACCTGAAGAACGAACCGTTTTCCATATACCGGTCACTACGGAAATGGTAGTTACTCACCGTAAGGCTGGGCGTGGGATAAAAATCATTCACAGCTCTTAACTTGTTGTACTGGCCCACCGGAGAAGGTACGGTCATATCGAACAATGCGGCATTGTTGATCTTTGAACCGCTTACGCCGGCCCATACAGATGATAATGTGAATCGTTTATACCGGATCGTTGGGTTGATGCCATAATACAGATCGGGGTAGGGGCTGCCGATGATCTGGTTGTCCAGGGCATTGATGAGGTCGCGGCCGGTGGCATCTTTATCACCGTTCAGGTTTTCATACAAAGCCACGCCGTCCTTATCCATGCCAATGAATTTAGGTCCATAGAAGGCAGAGAGGGGCTGGCCCACGCGAATAATACTGTTAGAACCGGAGGCATCGTTCCCGCCGGCAATGGTGGGAATATCTTTGCCGTCTTTTGTTTTGAGTATCTTGTTCTTGTTCTGCGACAGGTTTACATCAACTGCGATGGTCCAGTCGCTGGTGTTCAGAATATTCGCTCCCAATGTTAATTCCCAACCTTTGTTCTCCACTTCGCCTACGTTGTCAATGATCTGGCCAGGGCCTGAGCCAATACCCGCGCCTACACCGGCACTTGGTGGTAATTGCACCAGCGCCAGCAGATCGGTGGTTTTTTTAACGTAATAGTCGAACGTGATGCGATATTTCTCATTCATGAAACCGGCGTCAAAACCGACATCGGTTTGCGTAGTGGTTTCCCATTTCAAATTAGGATTGGGAAAGGTAGGCGCTAATCCCACCGCCAAACCGGTGCCGGCGCCCTGACCGGTATTCACGGTTTGTCCCAACAATAATGATTGATAGGGTCTGATGGCCGGGTTACCCGCTTGTCCCCAACTGGCCCGCAGTTTCAGGCTCGATACCCAGATAACTTTCTGCAAAAAGGGTTCCTCCGAAATACGCCAGGCGGCAGACAAAGAAGGGAACACCCCGTATTTGTTATTCTCGGCAAATACAGAAGCGCCATCGCGACGAATACTGGCGGCGAACATGTATTTATCTTTCAAATTCAACCGTACGCGGCCAAAGGCGCTCAGGATCGTATTTTCTACTACGTTAGTATTGGGTTTGCTTACTGAGTTGGCTGAGTTGAAATTATAGTTCTTCAACTGATCGGTGCCGAAGCCGGATGCTGCGAGGTCGATCGTGTTAAGCCTTTCCTTCTGAAAAGAAACCCCGCCAATGGCTTCGATGTATGATAGCTGAGAGAAATTGTATTTATATTCGAGAAAATCTTCAGCCAGCAAAGAGGTTTTATCATAATTGCCCAGTTCCGCCGACCCGATATTGTTTCCCAGGCGCGGTAAGATGCGTGGGAAATACAGGTCGCGACGGATATGATAGAAATCGGCAGACAACCGGGTTGTATTGGTCAACCCTTTTATGATGATGGTTTTAAAATCAACACCTCCCTGAATACGCGTAGTGGTATTCTGATCAAGTACTTCATCGGCCATGGCTACCGGGTTCTCGGCATCGATACCATTAAAGGTAAAGGGCGTAACATCTGAATACGTTCCACCGGCATTTCTTACCGGAACGGTACTCACGGCACGCATCACGGAACCGATACCTGATTTACCAAAGTTGCGCGTATTATCACCAACAGAAGGGGAGAAGCCATTTTGTTTGGCGCGGGAAACGGTCATGCGCGATTGAATGGAAAAGCGATCATTCAACCTGCTATCGATATTCAGCCGAAGCGAACCGCGTTTGTAACCGCTGTTGCGAACGATACCCTGCTGACTGGTAAAACCGGTAGAAATGTAATAGCGGGTTTTATCGTTGCCTCCGGAGATACTTAAGTTGTTATTGGTAAGTAATGCAGTGCGAAACACTTCATCCTGCCAGTCGGTACTAACGCCGGGCGTCCAGGCAGCAAGGTCGGCCGGTAAAGCCTGTCCGGAATTGGTGTAATAGCGTTTGGCAAAATCAACATACTCGTCGGCATTCATCAGCTCCAGCTTTTTGCGCACCTGTTGCATGCCGGCAGAGCTTTCAAAAATAATACGCGCTTGCCCGGCCCGGCCAGTACGCGTAGTGACCATTACCACGCCATTAGCGCCGCGTGAACCGTAAATGGCCGTTGCAGAGGCATCTTTTAATACTTCAATAGATTCAATGTCGGATGGATTGATGGTAGCCAGTCCATTCGCGCCGCGTACATCATCATTGAACTGCGGCAAACCGTCAATAACGTACAGCGGTTCATTACCGCCGGCAATGGACGATACCCCGCGCACGCGTACGCTGATGCCTGCGCCCGGCTGACCGGAAGTTTGTTGTACCTGTACGCCGGCCAGTCGACCCGAAACAGCCTGCTCAACACTTACGACGGGCATTTCGCGCAGCTTTTCGTTGCGGATAGAAGCAACAGAGCCAGTCAGTTCGTTTTTGCGCTGGGTGCCATACCCAACCACCACCACATCTGAAAAAACCTGTACTTCTTCTCTCAACTGAATGTCGACCGGAACGCCGGCTGTGGCCAACACTTCCTTCTTTTCAAAACCAATGGAGGAAAATACGAGCACCACTTTATCGCCGGGTGCTGAAATGGTAAAACTGCCATCGTTGGCAGTGGCCGTGGTAACTTCACTATTCTTGATTTGAACGGAGGCCCCTGCAATAGGGGCGCGTTGCAGATTGGTAACCTTACCGGTGAAGGTTTTGTTTTGTGCAAAGGCAACAGTAGACCAAAACATCACCAATACGGCAATCGTTAGTTTGGCTGTAGGCATAGCAATTTGATTTGTTATAGGTGTATAAGCAAGACAGTAATTTTAAGTTAATTTCATATATAAACTTCGGTTTATTTACGGAAACGTTTCCGTTATGATGTACAACGGATTGTCATATGTTGCACATAAAACATTTAAGGGCTAAAACAGCGCTGCTGAAAATCGAAGGTATCCGGCCATTGGTCCCTTAATTTTTCCACAACGCCGAAAAATCAGGAGCGGGTAACGGAGAAATAATGAAATTGCCGGCATAACCATACAATGCTTCTATTATAATTAATCAGCATTTGTAATTACCCCACCCAACCATCGGAAAATTTTGCCCCTTTATCAATAACCTCAGATGACCAGTTATTAAGTTCATTAACTCAATAACCCAATAACTTAATAACTCAGGAACTGGCATCCGGTAACCAAAAGAGAAACTGACTCTATGAAAAAAATTGTAGCTGTACCATTGTTTCTGTTCATTCTGTTCTCCTGTTCAAAAACCAATACATTCATTCATTGTTCTGATTGGGTAGGGGATTATACTTTTCACGAAGACCCGGTACCTACGGCTACAGGCATTAACAAGATCATGCAATGGGAGTTATCGGTTACGCAACAAAATGATACCTGCTGGGGAACGTTGGAAATAACCGGGTTAACAACCTATATCAAATTGTTGACTACACTTTCAGGTGATTCTTCCAGAGTAGACGTGATGTATAACAAGTATCTCGACGGTTCGGAGGATTTTAAGCAGGGGGAAGTGTTGTTTAGTTTAAGCAGGGATAGTAATAAAATAATTACCCGCTGGAACAGGCTGCAGCCGCTGTTGGCCGATAACCCGGAAGCAGAAGGCGCCTGCTTCAGGTTGCTAAAAAAAGCTAAATACAAAGATTTATAAATGCGATTGTGCATATGGGTTATTTCCGTACATTTAGATTATTATAAAACCTTAATAATCTTTCTATGAGAAAAAAAACTATTATCCTGCATGCCTCCGCAATTATCATCGCCGCTGTTGCAGCTATCGCTTCTTCAAAAGCGCCAAAGACCGCGGTGCCTCAATATTACAAGTACGGCGATAATTATTATCCTGCCGGGATTGAAGGCTACGATTACATTTGTGAATGGGATCACTTTTCTATCTGCACTTATTATTTTGATGAAGCAACACAGCAATACAAGCCTACAAAGTATGGCAAGATCCTCTGGTTGCGCTAATTGATTTTCATAAAATGAATGTTTACCCGTGTCACGGTTTAGAACCGTGGCACGGGTATTTTAATTTTTTTACAAAAACCACATAGCGGATATTTTGTATTAAAAATAATTGTAAGGTTCAAAAACAGGGCACATGCCTGGGAACTGTTCCTGAACGATGCACAGGAGACCAATACCCGCAAAATGGATAGCCTCATTGCCATCTTTTTTCTCGTATTTCCTACTTCTTACCTCTTACCTCTTACTTCCTACTTCTTTTGTATTTTTGGCATCCAACGACTCACTCCAAATGAAAAAACAAGTTTATCAAACGATCGCCTGCCTGGTCATCTTCTGCCAATGCACCATAGCACAGACAGCAAAGATCAGCAACCCGGTATTAGCCGGCTTCTATCCCGATCCATCCATTTGCCGCGTGGGCAATGATTATTATATGGTCAATTCCACTTTTGCCTATTATCCTGGTTTGCCGGTATTTCACAGCACCGACCTGGTAAATTGGGAGCAATTGGGTTTTGCCATGGACCGGCCTGAACAACTGGACCTCGATGGGGCAGGGGTATCGCGCGGATTGTATGCGCCTTCTATCCGCTTTTATAAGGGCACGTATTACATCACCTGTACCCACGTTGATAAAGGCGGCAACTTCATCATAACTACAAAGAACCCTAAAAGCGCATGGAGTAATCCGGTTTACTTACCGGCTGTCAATGGTATTGACCCATCGCTATTTTTTGATGATAATGGAAAAGCGTACATCGTTTACAATAGTGTAGCGCCGGATAATAAGCCTTTATATGAAGGCCACCGCACCATCAGGATGCACGAAATAGACCTAAGCACGCTGCAAACAAAGGGGGAGGAAAAATTACTGATCAATGGTGGTACCGATATTAGCAAAAAACCAATCTGGATAGAAGGACCCCATATTTATAAATACAGCGGATACTATTACCTGTTATGCGCCGAAGGGGGCACCGGCTTTGATCATTCCGCCGTAGTATTCAGAAGCAAGAAAGTGGAAGGACCTTACGAATCTTACAAAGGCAATCCCATTTTAACCCAGCGGCATTTAGACGCCAATAGAAAACGGCCCGTTACCTCAACCGGCCATGCCGACCTGGTGACCGCTGCCGATGGTAATTGGTATGCCGTATTCCTGGGTTGCCGGCCATATGCCACAGCGCATTACAACACCGGTCGCGAAACCTTTATGGCGCCGGTGGAGTGGAAAGATGGCTGGCCGGTGATCCTTTCCGGCAGTGAACCTGTGCCAGGTAAAGTAAGCGTTGTGGGAGCTGTTGCCCAAAATCCATTGCCCTATAGCAGTGATTTTCATTTCAAGGATAATTTTAAAAGCACGGCCCTAAACAACCGGTATCAGTTCCTGCGTACCGTGCGCGAGCCCTGGTATCATATTAACAGCGTAACCGGTTTGCTTACGTTGCAGCTTAAGCCGGTTACCGTTGCTGATAAAAGTAATCCGGCATTTATTGGTTTCAGGCAATCGCATGTAAGAGGGTTTGCCACCACTACTTTATCGTTTAACCCTGCCAGTCAACAGGAAAAGGCCGGTTTGCTGGTTTTTCAGAATGAACTGCATTATTACTTCCTTTGCCAGTCGGTCGACAATAACCAGCCTATTGTGCAATTATACAAAGGCCCTGGTGCAACAGGCGGCCAGCCGCAATTGCTGGTATCGCAAAAAATACAAACAAGCAATCAGCTGCCGCTGCAATTGAAAATACAGGTCAACGGACATAAATACGCTTTTTACTATGCAGAAAAAAGCAGCAATCAATGGCGTTTACTGAAAGATGGAGTAGATGCCAGTTTTCTGAGCACTCAAACAGCGGGTGGATTTGTAGGTTGCATGTACGCTATGTATGCTACATCAAACGGAGCGCCCACTTCTAATAAGGCTGTGTTCAGTTTTTTTGAAAGTAAAGGAAATGATGATTAAAACGCCAAACGCGGAATGCTAAACGCTAATCTGCAGATATCCTGATTTTTTTGGTATTTTGCGTTAAGCGTTATGCATTAGGCGTTGAGCATTCTTGTCTTGTATACAATTATTATCCTTGCATAGGATAATTTGCTGATAAGTTAAGAAAAATCTATTTCTGATAACCGGTAGGCGTACGGGTTGTGAAACATCAGGCAGAACCATATTTTTGGAACAGCCCAATAGTAACCCATGACACACCCAGTATGGCCGACTACCAAAACGATGCTGCTTGCAGTGCTATGTTTTTTCTTTTGCCTGCCTGTATTTGCTCAAAAGCCCGGGCAACCGGGGAATACCATCAAAGGCAAGATAGCAGATACCGCAGAACATATAAATCTCCATTACTCCATCGTTGCATTAATTAACCTGGCAGATTCCACGTTGTATCAATCGGTGCGCACCAATAGAGGCGGTAATTTTGAGCTCACCAGCATACCACCGGGCCGGTACACCCTGATGGTGTCCTATCCGAAAATGGCCGATCATCTGCAGGAGATAACCATTACCGATACTTCCCATATAGACCTGCAAACCATTCATATGGTCAACAAGGCCGACCTGTTACAGGAAGTTATAGTACGGGCAGGCTTGCCGATACGAATGCGTGGCGATACACTGGAATACACGGCTGATAGCTTTGCGGTGAAGCCCGGTGCCAATGTAGAAGAGCTGTTTAAACGCCTGCCGGGTTTTCAGGTAGAAAAAAATGGAAAGATCATCGCGCAGGGGCAAGTGGTAGAAAAGCTTTTAGTAGACGGTGATGAATTTTTTTCCGACGATCCGGCATTGGCAGCGCGTTACCTGCAGGCGGATGCAGTAGACAAAGTACAGTTGTATGATGATAAAAGCGAAAAGTCGAAGTTTACCGGCATCGATGATGGCACCCGCACCAAAACCGTTAACCTGAAATTAAAGAAGAACCGCAAGAACGGCTATTTCGGCAAATTATCTGCCGGCAGCGATGGCCAAAACTATTACCACCACGAAGCCATGGGCGCCCTGTTCGATGGCACCCGGAAAATGTCTGTATTCGGGTTGTCATCAAAAACCGGTAAGCAGGATCTGTCTTATAATGAAATGAGCAAATATGTAACGCAGGACTATGAGATCATTGACGATGGCACCGGCGGCATCATGATTCGCTCGAACAGCGATTGGGAAGGGGAGAATTATCGTGGCAATGGTTTGCCATCGGTACAATCGGGCGGGGCGCATTATTCAGAAAAATGGAATTACGATAAACAGAAACTGGTCGGTAATTATCGGGTTAAACAGATCAATGCAACCGGCTGGCAGAACAACAACTATTTAAGTGTTTTGCCTGATGGTACTTCTTTTTCCAATGCAAGCGAAAGCCAGGAAAAGACGTACAGCTTTATGCAAAAGGCCAGCAGCAGTTTTACTTTTAAACTCGATACGTTCACGGTTATCAAAGTATCGGCCAATGGCAACTTTGGTAACACCAGCGAAAGCCGAGCCAGCTTTTCCGGATCAACGAATCAAAAAGGTATCCAGGTAAACAACAGTGAACATACAAGCCAGAACGATTTCAGCAATAAAAGGTTCGGCAGCAATATTCAATACCAGCGTAAGTTCAGAAAGGAAGGCAGAACACTGTCTCTGGCGGTTCAGCAGGAATACAATAACAAATCGGGGGATGCCTATAACTATTCCGCCAATAATTATTTTGACCCAACCTCGGGTGTTTACCGGAACGCCGATACGCTGAACCAGGTGCAAAAAAGCATTAACTCGCAGGAAACGTATGCGGCTAAAATGAGTTACACTGAACAACTGGGTAAATCATGGCGGTTGGCAGTGGAATATGGCTGGAAAAACAATGTCTCGGGCAATACTTTTAATACGTTGAACAATGTAAATGATAAATTTACCGAGCGGGTAGATACGCTTAGCAATGATTATACCTTTAACGCCACCACCCATATAACCGGCGGCTCGCTGGTATACATCATGAAAAAGGCAACAGCCACACTGGGTGGTAATGTTTTTTTTACCGGGTTTACACAAACAAATAATGATCTGCACGACCAACATACCCGCCGCTTTACCAATTTCGCACCACAGGCCACCTTTAACTTCAAGCCCAAACAAGGGCTTACACTTAACTTTTCGTATAAAGGAGAAACCGTGCAGCCAACGGTTGAACAACTGCAACCCTTGCGAAGAAGCAGCAACAGGCTGCATTCGCAAATAGGTAACCCCGATCTGCAACCGGGTTTCAGGCACAGCGGTCACCTGTATTTTTATAAAGCAAACTGGGTACAAGGTAAGTCCCTGAATGCAAATGTTAATTTCAATTATACCGCCAACAGCGTTGCCTCCAGAATATTTACCGATGCACAGAACCGCACCACCAGCCAATATATCAACCTCAATAGTATTCCATATATATACAGTAATATTAATTATAGCTGGCAATACAAAAAGTACAACCTGAAACCGGCGATAAATTTTTCCGCCAGTAAAAATGGTTATTATACCATTCAGAATGATCAAAAAATAAAGAATGAAAGCGCTAATTTAAATGCTACGTTTTCGCTCACGCATGACTGGAAGAATGTAATGAATACCAGTTATAAAGGCACCATAAGTAATATATTTGGCTGGTCTGATATTCCCGGCCGCGCCAACACGCAAAGCATTTCCCATAACCACGAGGTAGATGCAACCATATACTTACCGTGGCACATGGAAGTAACCAGCGATTGCAGCTTCAATTTTCAGCCTAAGAACGCTTCTTTTAATTCCAGGATTAATAACATTCAATGGAATGCCTTTATACAAAAGAAATTTCTGAAGAACGACCAGGCGCTGGTAAAATTCTCGGTAAACGATCTCCTTAATAACAATAATGGATACCGTCGATATGTATACGGCAGCAATGTATCTGAATCGAACCGCCTGGTGATTAAACGTTACTGGCTGTTGACCATGACCTGGAACTTTTCAAAAAGTATAAAATAATTAAGTATGAAACAGTTACTGCTTATAAGTTTTTGCTGGCTAATAATTTCAGAAAATACACAGGCGCAGGATTTTATTACCCGTGGCAAAATTGAATATGAGATCAGAAAGGATAATAAAAAGATCTATACAGATGCCGACCGGGCCCGCAGCAATTGGATTGCCAGCCTGCCGGAATTTGATATTCTGTACCGGGAACTGGTGTTCTCCAATAACCAGTTATTATATTTGCCCGGCCGCAAAGGAACGCTTACATCACACCCTAATGACAACAGTGTGTATTCCGATCTCGATACCCGGAAGACGATTGCAAAACAAACATTCATCAACGAAGCATACATCATTGAAGACAGTGTGCGCCCGATAAAATGGAAGATAGGCAATGAGATCAGGAAGATTGCCGGCTTTGAATGCCGCAAAGCCATCGGCATTATTCACGACAGTGTATATGTAGTAGCGTTTTATTGCCCGGAGATCATTCCGCAAGGCGGACCCGAATTCTTTTCAGGTTTGCCGGGCATGATCCTGGGACTGGCCATTCCACGCTATTTCACTACCTGGTTTGCTACAAAGATTGAATTGGCCAGTCTCGACGAATCGACAATAGCCCCGCCAACCGTGAAGAAAAGTAAACAGTATAGCAAAAATGAACTGGCCGATATACTTAGCAGGAAATATAAGGAAGCTGGCTGGTGGAAAGAGGCCTCTGCAAAAAGAGCTTTAAAAGAATTGGACCGTTATACCTTTTAACGCTTAAAGCCGAACGCAGAACGCAAAAAGCAAAAAGGGTTCGCTGATATAGGTTTAGCATTCCGGGTTTAGCAAATTAAAATCAGTAAAACTACGTTTGTGTCGAAGCTTTAGAGTTAGTAGCTTTAATCTATTGAGTTCCCACCCAACTAACCTTCTCTGTTGATGAACTAAGTAAGTTACCAGTTACCTGTTACCGGGTACCAGTTGCCTGTTACCAGCGCTCGAATAATTAGTAGGTTGTCTAAAAAGCAGCTTTCCGCATTAAGCCCTGGGAACCGGAAACCGGTAACCATTAGGAAACCGGCAACTGATTCATTCACTATTAAACCATCAGATATGATCCAATTCGACAAAGGCCCCGGCGCTGCGTTTGCCAAACACTTTGCGGCCTTACCCGATCATGATGCTTACAAAGAACATTTCTGGTACGACTGGGGCCCGGTATTTTATCGTGGCCGTCTCGATGGAAGCGCAAAGATCATTTGCATTGCTTCCGATCCCGGCCCTACCGAACGGATAGCCGGTCGCAACCTGGTAGGCAATGCCGGCCAGCGCGTACAGGGATTTCTACATAAAATAGGCCTTACCCAATCGTACGTTTGCCTGAATGGGTTCGCCTTTGCCTTATTTCCCAGCCACCTCGGCGATGGTATAAAACTGTTAAGCCAGCCCGAACTGACCGCCTGGCGCAACAAGCTGTTCAACATGCTAAAGAAGCCCTCGCTGCAGGCGGTAGTAGCGTTTGGTGCGGTTGCCCAAAAAGCAGTGGCGTTATGGAACACCAAAGGCAACATCCCGGTCTTTGAAACATATCACCCCAGTTATCACTCGGGTGGTGCGGCCGGTGAAAAGAAAATGCTGACCGACTGGAACCGGGTAATTAATGAATTACGCCAGATTATAACACCCGACGAAGGCGCATCTACCAGCCTGCCATTGTATGGAGAAAAGTTTGCAGAGCAGGATTATGCCGCCATTCCGCGCATTGATCTGCCCTTTGGTTTACCCGACTGGTTTGGGAACGATGCCTTCTTTAGAAAAAAGCGTGGTATGAACAGTGTTAGCAGGCCTTCGCCCGATGACCGACACACCCTTGAATGGAAAGCCCCCAAATTCAATTAACATGGCTAAAAAGAAATCACCGATAGACCCGCTGGAAAGCGCCCACTACGGGTTACACGGCACCATTGTAACCATGGCCGGCCCAAACGAAATTACCAAAGGCACCATTTACGTAAACGCTGCCCGAATAGAAGCCATCATCCCTGATGGCAAACCGGTTCCGGACACACTGGCCAATTACCCGGTGTACAAAACAAAAGGCACCATCTTTCCCGGATTTATAGAACTACACAATCATTTAAGTTATAACTGCCTGCCCATGTGGGAGGTGCCTAAGCGATATGAGAACCGGTCGCAATGGAGCGGCATTGACCCATATAAACAACGGATCAGTTATCCCATGAACTTATTGGGAAAAACAAAAGGATATGTAGAAGCCATTGTACGGTATGTAGAATGTAAATGCCTGGCCGGCGGCGTAACCACTTCGCAAGGCATTATGCTCTTCAGCAATGCGGGCATTAAAAAATATTACCGTGGCATCGTGCGCAATGTGGAAGAAAGCGGCGATATCAATCTCCCTGATGTAGATGCACATATTCCCGATATCACGGCCCGCGATGCAGAAAAGTTTTCAAGGCAATTGCAAAAAAGCACCTGCTTACTGTTGCACCTGAGCGAAGGAACGAATGCATCGGCCCGCAGGCATTTTGAAAACCTGAAATTCAGCGAAACCGATTGGGCCATTGGGCCTTCGCTTGCCGGAATTCATTGCGTGGCCCTGCAAGCGCAGGACTTTGCCATCATGAAACAAAAAGGCGCTTCCATGGTATGGTCGCCCTTTAGCAACCTGTTGTTATACGGACAAACAGCCGATATAAAAAGCGCTAAGGAAAGCGGTATCACCATTGCATTGGGAAGCGACTGGTCGCCCAGTGGCAGTAAGAACCTGCTGGGCGAATTGAAGGTGGCCAAACTCTACAGCGATGCCAACGGCAAACTGTTCAACGATTATGAATTGATTGCAATGGCTACCAAAAACGCCGCCCGCATAATTAAATGGGATAAGGAATTGGGAACATTGGAAAAAGGCAAGCGGGCTGACCTGGTGGTTATAAAAGGGCAGGGGAATGATCCGTATAAAACCATCTTAAACGCTTCTGAAAAAAGCATAGCGCTGGTGGTAATTAATGGAACCCCGCGATTTGGCGATGCCACCCTGATGCGGAAATTCGGCAGCAGCGGCACAGAGCCCAAAACGATCAGCAAGAAACCAAAACTATTCAACCTAAAACAAATAACGCAGGATCCCGTGGTAGGCGAACTTACTTTATCACAAGCCACCCGGCGAATGAAAGATGGCCTGCTCAATATCAGGAAACTGGCCACCCGGTCGTTGCCCTTACGCGGGATGTTAGATAAGCAGGGGAACCGGTTCCTGGTGCCGTTGAAAGCCAGGCCCGAGGCAAATGCCGAACCGGAATGGGTGTTGGTGCTTGACCATAATGAAGATGAAGGCGAAGCCGTTCGTCCGCACTTTGACCCCATGGCCAAATACGGACTGCCGTTTAAAAAGCAAGCGCCCATGGAAATAACGCCCGAAGTGCTGGTGCCTATTCAACTCGATGCACTCACCGTAGCCGGTGACCCAACATTCTTTAAAAGAGTAGCCGCACAAATGAACCTGCCGGATTATATTAAGACCGGCCTGAAAAAAATGTATGGGGATTTGTAAATTCGCCATCTTTGAATACATTCGCATCGTGAATGACAATGTAAAAATATTCTACTCCTACCTCGCATTTCTGCGAAGTGCATGCGCTAATGTGCCATAGTGCGCATGTCTCCCGTACATATTTCAATCCAGATTTATTGCTGTATTTTTAATTAACCAATGAGCTTCAACGCGTAAGCGAGGCTGGTTAATTAATTGCATTATTATTTATTCTTTAACTAAAAAAAGTTATGAAACATATTGCCGTTATCGGACTGGGCAAGGTGGGTTCGCTGGTAGCCACTTTGTTGAATGATATCTTTACTGTTACCGGAGTTGATCAGAAAGCGCCTGAGAACCTGCCATTTAAAGTAGTTACCGGAGATATTACTGACGCTAAGTTCCTGGAAGAGTTATTATCGAAACAGGATGGCGTAGTATCGTGCCTGCCTTACAACCTCAATTTACCGGTAGCGGAAGCGGCCTATAAAACCGGCATTCATTATTTCGACCTCACCGAAGACGTACCCACTACCAGCGCTATACGCAAAATGGCCGAAACCTCAAAAGGCGTAATGGCGCCTCAATGCGGCCTGGCCCCCGGGTTTATTGGGATCGTGGGCGCCGACCTGTGCCATCGCTTTACCAAATTGCGTGATGTAGAATTGCGGGTAGGCGCTTTACCACGCTTTCCGAATGGATTGATGGCTTATTCCTTTACCTGGTCGCCGGCCGGGGTGATCAATGAATACATCAACGACGCCGAAGTGATCCACAATGGTATTCGAAAAATGGTACCGTCTTTGGATGGTATAGAGCAGATCAATATAGAAGGGCAGGAGTTTGAAGCCTTCAGCACCAGCGGCGGATTAGGCACTTTATGCGAAACGCTGGAAGGTAAAGTAGATACGCTGAACTACAAAACCATCCGGTATCCGGGGCATGCCCGCCTGATGCGTTTTTTATTATATGAACTGATTTTGAAAGATAAGCGGGCCTTAACTGAACAAATATTAACGGAAGCCAAACCACCGGTACGGGAAGATGTTGTATATGTGTATGCCGTAGTGGAAGGTTGGAAAGGGCAGGAGCTGGCGCGGGAAGAATTCTACCAGGCATATCACCCGATAACCATCAATGGCAAAGAGTGGCGCGCTATTTCCTGGACAACCGCCGCATCGGTAGCCGCCGTAGTGGAAATGGTAGCCAATAAAGAGTTGCCGCAAAAGGGATTTATTAAGCAGGAAGAAATTTCGTTTGAGAAGTTTTTGAAGACGAAGAATGGAAGTTTGTACGGGAAAAGCGAGTAGTAAGTGGCGAGTAGCGAGTAGGGTTGAAAAGGCAGGAGGTAGGTTCCAGGTTACAAGGTGCAAGCAGAAAAGCGAACCTTGAAGTGTCAATGGTAAATACCTGAAATTCGCGAAGCCGGAATAATTTAGATCCTCTCGAATAAAAGTACCACAAACCACAAACCATAAACAGATTTTAATAAACGACAAAGCATGTCAACAATACTAGACAACGTTTTAAATGGTTTAATGAGTCGCTATCGTGACCGGGTGCCCGATGTATCGGGGATTATCAACGCCATGATAAAGGAGAATATCATACAGCAGGCGGCTGATATTGAAAATGATCATATTGCATTTCGCACAATGGGCGTACCGCACCTGGGCATTCAATCGCTTGAAAAGATCTTTTTGCACTACGGATACCAGAAAAGAGATTACTATCATTTCCCCGAAAAGAAGCTCGACGCATATTGGTATGCGCCACCATCTCCCCATTACCCGCGCATATTTATCAGCGAGCTGCGGGTAAAGGACCTGTCGCCCGAAGTGCAGCAGATTATCACCAGCTATACCAATGAAGTTACGGCCGATCCGGTTAGTCAATTGGATCTCGATGATGCCGCGGCGGTAGACCAGTTCCTGCACAGCGGGTTGTGGCGTTTGCCTACCTGGCATGATTTTGAAGCATTGGGCGCGCAGAGCGAATATGCGGCGTGGGTGATCTACAACCGGTATTACCTCAATCATTTTACTATAAGTGTACATAACCTCAAAGAAGGCTACAATACCGTAGCGGAGTTCAATACCTTTTTGGAGCGCAATGGATTTAAGTTGAACAATGCGGGCGGAAAGATCAAGACCAGTCCGGATGGCGGGTTGTCACAAAGCTCAACCGTAGCGGAAATGATCGACGCTCAATTTGCAGGCGGCGAGGTACACCGGATCTCAGGGTCGTATATAGAATTTGCCGAAAGACGCATTTTGCCGCAATTTGCGCATTTGCCGAAAGACCAGGTGCAGCGTATACATCGCCGGGAAGGATTTGAAGCAGGCAACGCCGATAAAATATTTGAAAGCACCTATAGTTCGCAGACGCGGAGGAATTAAGCGTAAGTCGGCTATGCAGAAAGTCGGGAGTTTGGAAGAAGTTAGCAGCCAATGCAACCTTCTTCAGGGCTTTTCCGACTTTCCCCTTTCTGGGATAAAATTCAAGACACAAGGTTCAAGGTAGAAGCTTTTGCGCCTTGCTTCTTGTGCCTTGTGCCTTAATTTTGCTATCTTTCAGCACCAGTACAAGCATGTAAAAAATAATAATATCATGAAGAAGACGATAGTAGCCTGCCAATTGATCATTGTATTAACCGCTCTTATTACGCTGTCATGCACGGTAGATAACGGTAAAAAAGACAGCATACTGGTATTTTCAAAAACAGCCGGCTATCATCACAAATCGATTGACGTTGGTATAAAGACCATTCAGCAATTGGGCTTGAAATATAATTTTACTGTAGATACCACTACCGATTCAACAAAGTTCGTAGCTGGCAATTTGAAGAAATATGCCGCCGTGATCTTTTTAAATACAACCGGTGATGTGCTGAACGATGAGCAGCAAAACGCATTTCAGCAATACATTAAGGCAGGCGGCGGTTTTGCAGGTGTGCATGCTGCCTCCGATACCGAATACGGATGGCCCTGGTTTGGTAAACTGGTAGGCGCCTATTTTGTAAAACATCCTAAAATTCAGGAGGCGGTGCTGATCATCAATGACAGTACCAATATAGCTACGAAACATTTACCCCGCCCCTGGAAACGTACCGATGAATGGTATAATTTCAAAGATATTCAAAGCGACCTGCATGTGCTCATTTCAATAGACGAAACTTCGTATAGCGGAGGATCTAATGGCGCCAATCATCCCATGAGCTGGTATCATAATTTTGATGGCGGTCGCGCATTTTATACAGCATTAGGTCATACCGAAGAGTCCTATGCCGATCCTTTGTTCCAGGAACATTTATGGGGTGGTATAAAGTATGCGATGGGGAAGTAGGTTAACTTTCCATCGTTATATAATCCATTTCTCCATTTTCATCTGTAAAAATAACTACCAGGTAGTCTGTCAGATCGCGCCCTATGGAGTAATCAAAAATGGCAAACTGATCTTCTTCTCCATCAGGATAAAAACCTACCCTCACAAGCCGGAGGGCTTTTATTAATTGCTGCGCAGGCGCAATGGATTTATTGTTGAAATCAACCAGTTCAGCCAGGTCATCCTTGTCAATTTCTTCCAGGTGATGTTCAACATAGGTCTTAACCGTATCGCCATCCTCGTCAGCAAAATCCTGTTCTATATATTTCCTGTTCTTACTGTCGTAATCCTTCAGGTTCTCCAAAAACTTTTTTACCAGGTCCATTCGTTGGGGGGCAATCGTCTTGGTCCCAAAATTCAGGTCAATATCAACTTCTTCTCCATTAAATTCTATTTCTGTATCATAATATTCTTCCAGGTTTGCCAGATCAATGGGTTCAAAATGCGGTAAAGTGTACTTGCTCATAATAATTTTTTAGGGAATGCTTTATAGAATTTTGTATGCCAATTTAAAGGTTTTGCAGCTACAACTTATATCACTCCCACACCTGCATAATATTTTTATTCCAAAGCTGTAATGCAAAATCCCTGAATGCTTTTGGACCGGCATTAAACGCCTCGTCAAACTTATAATCGCCGCCATTAAACTTAGTAGCAGACACCCTCACTTTATTATGTCCCCGCATGGCGAACTTTTGTGCTCCTTCATACATGATTATTTTCATTGTTAACGGACTTACATCACCATGGCAAACGGTTTTATACATGAGCCACACTTCACCAACTCCATCATTATTGAGGTCTGTTACCTGTAATGTATTTTTAATGAAACTGGCTTCAAGGTCAACCATACAGTCACTTATGAAATCATACACTTTCCACGTTAATTGCAGGGAATCACCAACGAGATAATGACCGGCATACAATTCTACATCAGAGCCATCATTTTCATGTTTGAATTTTGGGTTGTTATGAATGCCGGTTTCTGAGGTAACCAGAATATTATCGCCCAGCTTATCCGTCCACCGAATAGCGTTCTTTAGTTTACCCAAGTACTTTATGCCAGCAGGTATTTTGCTTTTATCAAGATCTGTAACTTTTATTGTTCCCTGGGCTACATTGGCCAGGGGTAGGAGCGTGGCCAGACCGAAAATAAGAGCGACTAACTTTTTCATCGCACCAAAATAACACAAAAGCTTAATGGAAAAAATAGATCACCAATAAAGAATAGTTAATAAGGTAGCGTAGGAAATGATCAACCACAAAATCAACCCCTGTAGTATGGGTTTTAATCCTACCGACCTGACCGTTTTACCAGAGAGGCCGCAACCGATTAAGAAAAGCGTTACCGTCAATACCGATTTTGATATGCCGACGATGTGGTTATGGTATTGCTGGATAGCGGGGACGTACGTGTTCAGGCATATTGCCACTACAAAAAGACCAATAAAATAAGGTATTTTAATGGTTGCGCCTTTGTTTTTAAAGATCAACGTACTGAAAAAAGCAACCGGCACAATCCATAACGCCCTGGCCAGTTTTATTGTGGCGGCCACTTCCAATGCTTCGTTCCCATATTTACCAGCAGCACCCACTACTGAACTGGTATCGTGTATGGCAATGGCGCACCAAAGTCCAAATTGGGTTTGACTCAACTGGAACTTATAGCCAATGATAGGAAATAAGACCAGGGCAATTGCATTTAGAATAAACGTAGTGCCTAACGCCACGCTGATCTGTTTTTCTTCTGCTTTTATAACCGGTGAGATCGCAGCAATGGCGCTGCCGCCACAAATCGCCGTTCCCGCAGCAATGAGGTACGATGTTTTGTTGTTTGTTTTAAAAACAAATCCAATTAAATAACCGATGACCAGGGTGCCGGCAATAGAAGCGATGGTGATCAGCATTCCTTCTTTTCCTGCCTGCAGGGCTGTGGAAACATTCATCCTGAAGCCTAATCCTACTACGGAGATCTGCAATAAAATATGCGAGACCTTATGATTTAAATGCATGTAAGGATGCCCAATGAATTGTGCAATTACTAACCCAATTAATAATGCAAGGGGAGGGGAGATTAGCGGGGAGATGCAAAAGACAAGCGCCAGTAAAAAGATCAACTCGCGGGTAGTGATGCCCGCCGGGCTGAACGTCGTTCGGGCGAGGCTTTTGTCTAAAAAATTCCGTTCTTCTTTCCGGGTAATATTGTCCGTTTCCATTTTGCGCTGGTAATTATTCCAGGCGCAAAGATTAAAAACGGTTGAAGTAAAGAGAAATGACTTGATTTAATGTGCTATAACTTAAAGTTATCAGCCGAAATGAATTTAATAAACAGCTCAGACAGGTGATGCTTGTCGCCCTGCTGTATAACAAAGTAGAATGACCGTTCTATGCTCAGGTCTTTTATATCGATTATGGTCAGCTCATTACTTTTCAATTCTTTTAAAATAGAGTGTACAGAAAGAAATGCGAAGCAATCTGAGCTTGACAGGTACGACTTAATGCTCTCCGTACTATCCAGCACCATCTCAATTTTTAGTTGTGACACTTTAATGCCCGCTTTTTTTAACGCTGTGGCTATCACTTCCTGCGAACCGGAACCTTGCTCTCTTATGAGCAATGGCAATTCTTTTAACGATGCCAGTGAAATGGATTGCTTTTTAATGACCGGATTACCCGTTCTGGTGCACAGTACCATTTCATCTTTAAGGAATGTGGTATACTTGAGCTGTGGTCGTTTGGATTGCCCTTCAATAATACCAAAATCAATTTTATTGGCGATGAGGGCGTTTTCAATATGCTCGGTATTGTTGGCAGTCAATTCAATTTTAGTGTCGGGAAATTTTTGTTTGAAGGAAGCTAAATATTTCGGTAATACATATTGGGCAACGGTAGTGCTGGCGCCTATCCTGATAGTTCCTTTTACATTTTCATTGATAGCAGCCAGGTCAAATTCTATATTCCGGTAAATATCAAACAACTGTTCGGCATGTTCCAGCAAAGCAGTTCCGGCCGATGTCAGTTTGATTTTAGTACCGTTCCGTTGAAATAGCCGGGTCTTATAGTAAGTTTCTATTTCGTGGATGTGCTTGGTTACTGCGGGTTGCGTTATAAATAACTCTTCCGCAGCTTTTGTAAAATTCAGTCGCCTGGCAACGGTATAGAATACTTTTAATCGGAAGTCAAACATTTGTCGCGAAATTATCCCTTTTTGTTTGTCAAAGTCACCTTCTTATTCTGTCGTCAAAAACTGTTGTATATCCTGTGTCCATTCCTGTTTATATTTTGTCAGGTAGTTTTCGTGTCCTGCTTTTTGATAGATCTTCAGTTTTTTCTGTCCGGCTAAATTATTGAAAATATTGTCAGTTTCTTCTCTGCTAACTTTCTCGTCCTTTGCACCATAAAGCAAAAGTGTTGGGCAATGTATATTTCTGGCGTATGCTGTCGGGTTGTGTCCAAATGCCCAAAAACCGTTTTGTAGACCGCCCCAAAAAACCAAAAGTCCTGCCATTGGAAAAGTGGGTGCATTCATTGTCCTGAACCTTGCACAAACTGTTTTATACATTGAGCCAAAAGGGCATTCAATTATTATTCCTTTTGGTTTAATGTTAAAGTCACTAATCGCTTTCATTATCGCAACTGACCCCATAGAAGTCCCAAATAAGAAAAGGTTTTGTTCACCTTTTTCAATCAGGTAGTCAAAACAGGTTTTTACCTGCTCTGCTTCTAAACATCCAATGGTTGTCTGGTTACCTTCAGAACCACCTGAACCCATAAAGTCAACCAGGAATGTGTTGTAGCCAAGTTCAAGAAAAATTTCTGCTTTGTCAAGCATTGATGATTTGTTGCCGCCGAAGCCGTGAAAAAGAATTACTGTCCCTTTTGAGTTGTTTGTCTTAATTCTCCAACATTCAATTTCTCTATTGCTTTTAAGTTTTATTGGTTCGTAGTCCCTTGTGGGAACAGTTTTGTTTTCTGGTCTTGGATTGCTGACACCAAAGATCAAAGTTTTTATTTTCTGCCCTGTTGAAAGTGTTTTAGGGTCTTTTGTCTTTTCTGTTGTACTGTTTGCAAAGTGTGTGAATTTGTAAGAATGGAAAACTGCAACAACATTCATCAGAATGAAAATAGTCGTTATAGTCCAAAGGCTACGTTTTATCCATTTTCTCTTTTTTGTCAAGGCGTTAGGTTGTTTAGTTGTGGTCTTTTGGGTTACCACTAACCGCATGTTAGCGGCAGGTCTGTCAGGTTTATTCGTTCGGCCCATTTCAGTTCTTTCGGCAATTCAACGTTCGAAAGTTCTATATGTATCACTCGTCTTTTTTTGTTGTTAGTGGTCCTGCTGGAGCTATGTAATGTCAATGGTTTCATTAGCATAAGTCCACCTTGTTTAACACAACAAGTTGTTTCAGTTTCTTTGTCCCAATTAATCGTCTCTGGCCTATAAATTTTCTTTAAGTGTGATTTTGGAACAACTCTCAAAGCGCCATTGTTTTCGTCTGTGTCGTCAAGATGTATTCTAATTGTCGTAATGTTTTCTAAAATTTCTGTGGGTGGTTGTCAACAGAAATTGTCAGGTCTTGATGATATGAAACATACCAATTTGAAGTTTCTGGCTTATCGAAATAAATACTTTTAACCACAAAGAAGTTGTCGCCCAATATTTCCTTAATTACTAGTTTTAATTTGTTATTAAAAATCAGGTCAAAAGTGTTGGGCAACTCTTTAAAAAATTGTCTGATTGCAAACAGGTCTGACGACTTTCTAAATGTGTCTTTTGAAGTGTCTGCATTGTTGATTGCTGTTAAAATATTTTCTACTTCGTCAATTGAATAGATATTCTCAACGACTGAAAAGCCGTTGTCCAAAAGTTCTTGTTTATGTATTGCTGTGTTGTTCATTTTGCTGATGGTTCGGTTTGGGTATTACCGAAAGCGGTGATTTCAGCAGTGCCGTTCAATAGAATTAAATTGGCGTCAGTCAAATAGTAATGCGTCGGCCCCGCTTTTGGCTACACCTTGTTATGTATTGTAGTTCGTTTTAATTACCTCAATTTTAAAGTCTTTTCCATTCAGTGAGCCGCTCAACCTGTCAAGCATCTGCTCAACGATTTTTAAGTCGCCGTAGTCAAATTCCTTGTGGTGATTAGGGCATAAAACAAGAAGATTACCTAAAACGCTTTGTCCGCCTTTATTTACAGCTATCACATGAGCTACTTCAACATAATTTATACCTGCCTTAGTTTTTATTTCCGAATTGCAGTTGGGAAACTGGCATTTGAAATTCGCTGCCTTTTTGAGCAGGGTCACAATTCTTCGGTCTTTGCGTAATGTTAATTCAATCTCTTTTATTCGTTTCTCTGGCTCTACTTGCCGCATTTGTTCATTTAATGCAGCAAGAGCAGTCATAAGGTTTTTTTCAGTCTCTACATGTCGTGAAGTGTCTGGCGAAAGATTGATATTGACGGCAAAAGTAGTAAGAGTGTTACAAAATTCATGGTTGGTAATATTTTGAAAACCCAATCCAAAATTGCCACAAAAGTTTTTGAAGTCATTAAAGTAGGGTAATCCGTTGAGAAGAATGGGGTGCTCGAAATGGAAGCCGGTCCCGTAAGCATAAAAAAAGTCTGCGTCTTTTTCTACTACTTCAATTAGGAAAAAAGACCATAAATAATACCGTTTAATTTTCTTGCCTGTACCTACGATAAGAAAGCAATAATCGCCAATTGCCTTTTCTACCGATTGCTTACGTGTAAAGAAACTGAAATCGCCTCTGATAGTTGTTGTAAATGCAACCTCGTCAACATTGCTACTTTCCGTGTCTGGCAAGTAACCCATGTTTTCAGTGTTGTGATATTGAATGTAATACTGTTTCAAGCCGTAAGAAATAATGGTTGGCTGAAGTTAGAAGAAGTCGTTAGTTTTCGACAAATTCAATGTGTTCATGGCCTTTTATAATAGACACTAAAATATTATAGAGGACGTCTCCTTCTCCTCACTGGTTTAGGTCGACCTTACTTTTATTTGAATTTTCCCAAATTAGTTTCACCGGTTCATTGTATTCGTGGACCCCAAATCCTCCTCTCAATAAATCATTAAAAGCGTCTAAATTATGCCCTGTGTTCCAATTGAGATTCTTTGTCAGTACTTTATCAACTTCCGTATAAAATTCTTCTAATGTTGTAAAATTATTTCCGTCAATTACCAACGTTTTCTTTGTTGTTGATTGTTCTTGAGGAAGAATTTTTACGAATTCACTTTTGAATAGGATCTCGTCAGAAAATGATATGTCTGGAATAATATCGAAAGGTGTTGTATCTTCTGTTACTAAACTTTGTCCAATTAAATTATCATCTATTTGTATAACATAAAAGTTGCCATTAATCCATATGTCAATCATAATTGCACCGGAGTCAAATCGATGAACCTCGTGTTTTAGGTTGTGTCGTTCTAAATTGTCAACAATATATGATAGTAAATGTGTCACTGTTAAGGTCTGTGGCGGCATTCATTTCTCGTCCAGCCCGGAGCCACTGATCGGATTTATTTTGTTGTCGAATATAAGAACTAAAGGTTTGGTTTTATTCTTCAAGCTGGAACTGCTGCTGATGCCCGCAAATAGCCGGAGTTTTAAGTGTCGCCCCGATATAGCAACAAACCTCATGTATGCATCAGTTTTATTGTCGTTATATCATAGGCGGTTCACCAAAAACCACTTTTCTTATCTGGTCGCCAATTGAAAGCTTGTGTCCAATTGGCAACATATTCTCAAAGCTTAACGATTTATAGGCAACATATCTAACTTTCCAATTCTTGTCATACAACTTCTGTTGTAAAGAGTCTACAATTAAAGACTTATTTCTAACTGATGGGTTTGCCAAATAAGCTGGCAGTGTCCAAATCGCTGCAAGTTTTGACGCAAGGTTATCCGAGTCTGTTTCTTTATGAAGACGGTCAACAATACTTTGAACAAAAGGTCTATGGTCTTTTTCTATGTAGGCAAACTCCATGAGGCAGCTCAAAATGTCCTGTGGTTTATTGGCAATTTTTGCTTGCTCAAATATTGCATCTAATGTGTCAACATAAAACTGCCCCCAAGTGTCAGTTTCTTTTGACAATGCTTCTAAAACAACGGCTAACGGCGTAAGCTTATTGTCAAATTGAACTTTCTCCAAGTCTCGCTTAAAAGTTTGGGGATTGGTATTAGCATACTGAAGTATGTCCTTTATTAATTGTTGTTTTAGGCCTTCAGAGGCGGTCTCCCAATAACTTTTAATGGCGTCGCCAAACTGGTTTACAAATTGATTCATGTTTATATATCGTAGGGACTGGGTGTAAGTTAAAATTGCTGCTTACGATTTCAGGATTTGCGGGTGGGCTTTTGAAACCGCCATCGGAATGCAGTAGTCCAACAGTTTGTCGAAATCGTCTCTGATGCTTTTTCCCATGGTTGATATATATTGTCGTTGCAGTTAACGATCAGGCAATTTCGCTGTTTATTCGGAGCTCAAAACTTTCGACTACAACAAAACTGTCTGCAGAGCACGAAACCCCGCTTATTGCAAATGTGCTGTTACCTGTTGAGCTTCTTTCAGCCTGCTGTTTATTTGATAATGTAATTGCTATTTGTCTTTTTTCTTCTGAAATATTCATACATCTCTATTTGCATTGCATTCTTATTAGCATTTAAAAATGGCATCCATTTTGTCTCAATTATGTCCCGTTTAATTGTATTAGTGTGAGAGAATATTGTGTTTTTGCTTTGTGTCAACATCGAGGTTTTATTTGAAAATCCGTCAACTCCAGCTTTACCAAATAAAGGACTCATTCCAATATATTTTTTCAATTCTGTTTCTGGCATATATTTTACAAATTCGTCATTAGGAGCGATCATATTGTAAACACTCCCAACACTAAGTCCCCTATATTTTTCCCAGTCAAAGTCAGAATGTAAAATCGAGCCTGTTAGTATAATGCTGTTGAAACAAACAGGTGGGCATTCTCCTTCGTCAAAACCAGTTAAGTATGCTCCAATTATATAAGTTCCAAATGAATGAGCAATTATAGAAACATTGCTATCATACCTTTGTTGAATATCATAAACCCATTCCCTAAAGTCATCTACAACTTTAGCTCTTTTGTCCTTGCTAAATAATAAGTCTGGTCTATTTGTTTCGTAAATGTAAGGAGCAAAAATCCATCCTTGGCTGCTTGAAATTGGAGCGATGTCCATATTCCATTCTGCTCTACTAAGTAGTCCGTGAATACTTACTAAAATTCCTGCTTTTTCATTAATATCTATTAAGCTTCTGTCGTTGTAAACACGCTTAATTATTTCAAATGAATTTTCATCAGGCTGATGTTTTATTTCCCATTTATCATTGTTGTCGTAAAGGTCAATTTGAACAACCCCAATATTCTCGTTTGCTAGCCTTCCTGATGAAAATAATTTGATGAAAGAGTCAATCAAGTTGCGACTTTCCATTGAAGCATATAGAATGTCAAAACGTAACCCTGCAATTGATACTGTTTCTGTATGCGATGGGATATATTTGTCCTGCTGAAAAACCATCACACAGTCAATGTCATTAGGTTTTTCCTTGTTACTAATAAATGAACCACCAACAAATACATGAACAGCATATCTTTCTTTCGCAAAGTCTAATATGTCGCTGATTGGTTTTGTAAATTGTCGCCTGTTTTCAGTTGAGCAAAATCTGTCAATAAACTCTTTTCCAGAGCAAATATGGATTCCGCTTGGGAGTTTACCATTTTGGTCAAAGTCAGGTAATTTCATTTTATATTTTGTGTCTTATTGTTTTGGAGTTGCGTCACAGCTTTGCAGGTAATTTACCTGCTGGTTTTTACCAGTCTGTCGTTTAAGATGTCAATTATTATTCCTGTGCCAATAACTTTTGACCCTTCTCTAAACTCAAATGTCATTCCTTCTGTCAATGTATGTTCAAAATGTTCAACCGATATAATTCTGATTGATGCTTCGACTGTGTCACCAGGATAAACGGTATCTTTGTTTAAGAATGTTTGCTGTCCCGATGTTTGTATTTCATCAAAGTCAAACTTTACTTGTGGTCTATATCCGGAAAATACAGGTGTCTGTCGACCGCCTTCCTCGGTTGTCAAATATTTAAGTTCAGCAATAAAGTCAATGCTTTGCATTTGCTGTTCATAATGGAAAAGAACATCGCTTAGTATTTTGTCAAAGTCACTTTGAAGATAAAAACGCTCTGATAAGTCAAGCATTTGAAAAATTGAACTGCCTGCCTCATGTCGCCAGGCATTGTCAAGAGGCTTATTTGTGATTTTCTCTTTTGTCAAAGGGGAACCAAAGTGCAGTTTCAATTCTTTTACAAAATCTGATATGTCAGTTTGATTGAAAGTGTCCCAGTCTGTTGCAGCATTTAAAAAAAGTTGTGCAATGTCTTTACGCTTATGGTCAGCTTTGTCAATGTTAATCAGAGCTTCCAATTGTGCGATCTTTGTCAATCTTGAATTGTTAGGTTGCATCGTTTTAAGCTTGCAGGTAACATTATTTCCCCACCATTATACGCTATTCAAAGCCGAAATCTATTTTTCAAACCACTCTTTTTTTAGCTACTAAGCAAAAAAAGAGCGGTTATCACCGGTTAGCGCAAATACAACTTAGGTTAGCCCGGTTGGAGTAGGGGAGTGCTGGCACCCCTCCTTCAAACAATTATTTCCTGGTTTTATTTGTTAGGCATTTTCTGCACTGGCACGGGTCGAGTAGATAAGGACATTTCAGTCCAAACCTCTCACAAAACCGTACGTGAAGCTCTCGCTTCATACGGCTTTTCATTGTCAAACATTAGGGAATCACACCTTGCATCCAGTGTTCAAATAGTAGTGGCTCTTTCGTAGCTACTGCTTTTAACCAGTCTGCTGCCAGCCATGATCTCCTTTTAAACCTTTTGAATTTTCTACGAGCCCATAACATCAGCCGATGGTTTATATACCTTAGCCTGAGTTTGAGCTCGGACGGATAAAACTTGCCATAGCTATTGAACCATCCTCTTATTTTTGGATTCAGTTCATTCGCTATTTCTACTAAATTGACAGTCGTTGTTTTAAGTGCATGACAGGCCTTTACTTTCTCCTTTATTGCTTTGATCGACTTTTTGCTTACTGCAGGAAGAAAACTAGTGAAACATTCACTTTTCTTATCTCTGGCTGCTC